>JBPOFD010000009.1:0-64957 GCA_051252055.1 Sulfitobacter sp. | reverse complement strand
TTGGGATTGTAAAGTCTGCTGTCGCGACCATAATCGGTCGTTCGTGTAAGCTGCAGCGAATTCACACTTCGAGCCCAAAATTACTGACGCTGCAAGGTGCGCGGTTGTCCGCAAATTCACGAGGCTCAAAACCGCTCACCGAGCAATCGATAGCACCAGAAAGCCTCTTCAGTTTCGATCGCCTTGTTGAGCCTTGCCGGCGAGAACCCCGTCGCGCGGCGCACTGCACGCCCCATGTGGGACTGGTCCGAATACCCGGCTTCGATAGCGATTTCTGCCAAGGGCTGTCCCGCCGCGCGCTTCGAATGCTCATGGAGTTGCTCGAGGTTTGAATAGAACGTCAGACTGCGTTGCGTGTGGCCCGAATACCGTTTGATCTTCCGCTCTATGCTACGAAGGCTGCGCCCGGCCCCTGAAAGTGCGGCGCGGGTCGCCAGAGCCGTCGACCAGTCCGACATGCGGGCGACAGGACGCCAGCTATCCGTTCTTGCGGCGCGCCAAGCGGTTTCAAGCCTCTCGCAAAGCGCGGTCCAGCCTTCGGCCACGGTGCCTGCTGCATCGAAGTGCTCCATCGCCTCAACCAACACGGGTGGTAGAGTTGAGCATGCTCCATCGCCGCCGAGTGCGCGCCACGCATCTGGGTAGATCCCAACTGTCAGAGCTACAACATCGCCCTGCGCCCAACTGGTGACGGGTACATCTTGAGGTGAGGTCACGGATATTCGGGGAAGAGGCAGCGTTTGTGCGGCCTCCTGCCAGCCTGTGCCTGAGGGCAACAGGTGAAGTGCCCCATGCTGCACGAGTGTGATCGCAACCAGCGGTGACGCAGGAAAATGGTTCATCCGATCAGCATCGGACAGATTTGCCCCGCGCGTATCCCGATAGATCCCCGCCATGAGGCAGCCCGCCAAGTCAGGCGGTGGTAGAAACAGTTTCGAGATCGGCGGCATAAAGAACTCCTCGTGACGCAATCATTCTATATGTCACGGCCCCCGTTGAGCCAACAATGGCCAAAACAGGGAAATGGATATCAACATGGGTAAAATAGTCTATTCAGGCCCGCTGTCGCTACGTCTGCGCAGCCTTGCGAAGCTCAGTCAGATCGCAATTCTAACGTCGCTCCGGCATCGTTTCGGTCGCCGCATGGCCAAGGATTGGGACGCCAATATGGAAACAGGCATACGGTTTGTGCGTCACCAGTTTACCGCGGCCATGCGTCATTCCGACATCAAGGAAGGGCGCAAACTGTTTGACAGCGTGCAGCTACAGACGGACGATACTTATGCCATCACAAGGACGGACGCCGAGGGGATCAAAGGGCATTGGTACGACCCCGAAGACCGCGAAACCGATGCGGTTCTCCTCTATTTTCACGGCGGGGGATATGCTTTTCACGGCGGGGTGAGTGGACGTTTTGCGCAAATGTTGGCGCATCATACCGCTATGAGGGTGTTCGCACCCGAGTACCGCCTGACGCCTGAGCACCCCCACCCAGCACAGGCCGAAGATGCCATGGCAGCGTGGGACGACCTTGCAGCGCAAGTGCCTGCGGAAAAGATCGTCGTGATTGGCGACAGCGCAGGCGGGCATATGGCGTTGATGCTGCTTCAGGCGCTCAAGGCACAAGGAAAGCCCCAGCCCGCGCTTTGTATCGGTCTGTGCCCCTGGACGGATATCGGGGATCGTGGCGCCAGCTTGCGCGATAACGATCCCACCGATTTGGTTCAGGGTTGGATGGCACTCCAGTTCGGCCGTTGGCTTGATCCCGATCAGGCGTATGGGCGGGAAACCTTGTCTCCGATTTCGTATGACTATAGCGGACTTGCGCCACTCTATTTGCAAGCGGGAGGGCGGGAAGTTTTGCGTGATATGATCATCGACTTCGCGCACGAGCAGAAAGCGAATGGAGCCGAGGTGAGGCTCGATCTATGGCCCGACATGCCGCATGATTTTCAGGCCTACGACAGCATGACCGCGTCGTCACAGGTTGCGCTAGAGAGGATCAGGCAGGCAATTGACAGTCATATCACCACAGTGGGCGGCTCCCTACGCTGCCTAGATGGTGCGACCATCGTGTAGGCGGCGCAAAAAGCAACCGACCGAAAAAAGCAGCCTCTGGCGCGATCGCATCGAAGGTCCGCTTGGTCCGCGTTGTGTAAGTTGATACGGTGCGCAGTGAATGGCCGCAATCGTCGCGCTTTATTGAGTCTAGTTGGGCAAATAGAACTCAGCGATTCCACGTTTCCCGTCCATTCGACCCAATTGGACGATAACATCGATCGACTTCTGAATGTACTTCCGCACCTCAGCGAAGGTCAGCGGCGTGCCCGCTTGTAAGGCCATTATGGCCAACCGATCGATTGCCAACTCAGCTGTTTCCGCATGGATGGTTGAGACTGACCCACCATGTCCGGTGTTGATAGCTTCGAGATAGGTCAAGGCTTCGTCTCCGCGCAGCTCCCCGACGATGATACGGTCTGGACGCATGCGTAGCGACGCTTGCAGGAGCGCGTGAGAGCTTCTCTGTGATTCAGTGCTGCGACTTGCCAGCAGAGCCACCGTATTGGGTTGGCTAGGGAACAGTTCAAACGCATCTTCAATCGTGATCAGCCGTTCGCCATCATCGACATGAGTTAGAAGATGTCGGGCAAAGGTGGTCTTGCCTGTCGACGTGCCACCACTGATCAATATATTGAGCCTTTGATGTACTAAGGCCTCTAACGCGGCATTGAGGTTTTCTTCAGCTTGGCTGGCAATGTCCTTCATCTTTTCAGCCCGCAGTTGGTCGAGAGAGACAGCTTTGCCAAAAAGATAGGACGGTTTGTACCCCTGCACGCCCGCCGTGGCGAACAGACGGATCGTAATTGAAGCACCCTGTTCAATGGCGGGAGGAACCGCGACCTGAACTCTCAGAGGGCGGCCAGCGTATTCAACTTTGCCAGACACCAGAGGGTTCTTCTCTGATACGCGGGCATTGGCATCACCGACGATTGTCTGTGCCATATTGAATGCGGTGGTGCGGTCAACGGTTTGACCTTCATGCCGCATTGTTGCGTCACCTGCGGCTTCGATCCAGACTTTTCCATCAGGATTGATTGCGATTTCAACGACGTCGTCCCGCAGCAATAGGTCGCGAAACGGCTCAAGGTATCGCTCTAAGTATGACGCAGGCAGGGGCGGCTGGCTCAATAGATCACCACATCACGGTCGACGAGAACTGTCACGGATGCACCTTGATCAATGTAAATCGTAGGTGAAATCGTAACCTGTTCGGCGATGACTGACCCAACCGCATCTTCGAGGTCACCTGAAACCCCCTGAAGTACTTCGCTGGCTGTCTCATTGTCGGTACTGTTTGCGGCGACAGCGGGTGCTGCGCCAATGAGCGAGATCAGCGCCGCGCCGCCAAAGCGTTCAGCGAACTTTGTATCGACGATCCCTGTCAATCCAGAGCGCCCAAGCTGGTCGCCGCCAACGGAGGCAATTTCTATCGACGTCCCATCAGGGGTCAGAACGCGTGTCCAAAGGATCAGGATGCGTTTTTGGTTCAGCTCAATCCCAGAACGATACTGGCCAAAAAGGCGCGAGCCGCGCGGGATCAGGATTTGATCGCCAGAAAACGCAGGCACCGGTTCAGACACAACCGCCACAACAGAACCCGGCAGGTCGCTGTTAATTGCCGTTTGCAAGGCGGCTTGAATAACAGAACCCTGTGAGAGCGTTCTCTCTGGGAAGGCCATCTGGGACGCTTCTTGAATTTCCAATGGCCTTGCGCCTTGCCGGAGATATTGTTCATTTTCAGAAAGGGTTGGCCCGTCTGCTCCGGTGGTTGCATTTGGGTTCGTCGTTCCAGCTGATGCAGCGCGTGGGCCATCGGCATAGACAACCGATGGCGAAACAATCTGCGCGGTAAGTAATTCTTGAGCCACTCGTTCCGCTTCACGCAGCCGTTGTTCTTCCTCCTGCCGCTGGCGCTCTTCGAGCAGCCTCTGATCTGCAATCAAACCGTCGCGGGCCATTTCGGCCTCAAGCCCTTCGCGTTGGGCGCGTTCGGCGTCCAACATCGCCTGCAGGCCGGCCAAACGTGCTTCGTTCTGCCGCTGCGCGTTTTGCAACTCGGTGTCTTTGGCCGCAATCGACGCTTCAAGCGCATCGGTCTGAACTTGAAACGCTTCTCGCAGGTCTGACACGGCTTCTTGGATTTCAGCGTTGCGGGCAGATTGGCTTGCAGCAAGGGCTTCCCGTAGCTTTGCGATTTCTTCTAACACCACTGCACTCGGTTCTGCCGTTGGGGCAGGGGCCGGCACATCGAGTGCCTCTTCAACCGCGATCAGCGCATCATTAACCCGCTGTTCCGCTTCATCCGGCGGGAATTCTAACCTGCCACCATTGCCGGTGCGTTGGTCCTGAAAGGTCTCAACGTCAGAGGTTTCTAAGCCTTCTGTTCCTTCTTGCAGATTTGTTGCCAGAAAGTAGGCAGCACCACCGCCACCAAGCGCAAGGGCGATCGCCAATGCCCCGACCCCGATGTTGCTGCCACGGCGCTTGGCTTTGCCCTTCTGGCTGAACGTGCTGAGGCGGTCCTGCAGGTCGGGTGTGTTCTCATCAGCCATGATCAGTTGCTCACATAAATTGCGCTGTCATCGCGCAAAGCGCAGATGGCTTCATCGCCAATGCGAAGGGTCCAGAATTTGTTCACCCCGAGCACGCGCACGATGTTGCCTTGTTGGGTCCAGTTCACAGTGCGTTCGCGGCCTTGATCGTCGGCCTTGAAGACGGCGGGTTGGCGTCCATTTTCCGGGAATGAGAAATATGTGTATCGCCCGTCGTCATAGATATGGGTAGGGCGAAAATCACTTTCCCCCGCGACGCGGTAGCTGTAGTTGCGCGGGGCCTCAAAACCCTTGGGTTGGGTATTGGCCGCTGCCGCGCGACGCTCATCTTCTGGATAGCGAAACCGCACCTCGAAAAACATGCCTGAGCGACCCGGAATGGCCCCTTCACGCAAATGGAAGGAATAGGTCCTGCGATTGGTGATCACTGTCATATTGGTTGAGGCACCTTGCACGTGCGGTTTGATGGTCAGCACGTTTCCAAGCTCAGGGATCGGATCGACTTGGAAACTCTCGGTGTCGCCAACGATGACGGCGTCAAACCGTTCGCCTTGTCCAAAGTGGATGGTCGTTGAATGGCGCAGGTCGGTTTCAATCACGAAGACTTGGTTCTCAACATAAGTGGCAGTGCGCACGCGGTTGTCGAGCGACCCGCTTCGCGGAACGGCCTCGGACAGGGCGGGGGACGCCGATAGCAATGCGGCAGCAAAAATCAGACGGGCAGCGATATTCAAGGGATCAGTTCTCCAAAGTCTCAGCGTCGACGCGGTATGAGGTGACCACGAAGCCCAAGGGGTTGGCCCAGACGTCTTGCAGGCGCTGGCGGGTTTCAGGTTCAAAGGCGTAGCCAACAGTGGCCACGTAGCTGCGGGTCACCGAGCGGGTGTCGCGGGCGCGGCGCAGGGTGCGGGTAAATCGCACTTGCGCCACGCCAGGTTCGATCTGGTTCACAGACTTGATCACAACTTCGATCACGGCATCGCGGCCATAAACTGCAATCGGGTAGTCTTCGTTGGACGAAGTCCAAAGGTCGCGCAGGGTGCGTGCGGCATCGCCGTCTGATCGTTCCAGAACAGAGTTGATCCGTTGTTCGCCGTCCGTCAGGTCGTAGGTCTCGCGATCATCCACATAGGCCACAAGATTGGCTTGGATGATGGCATCACTCTCGGACAACGACAGGGCTTGGACGGCCGCAACGCGGTCCATTTGACCGGTTTCTTTGTCTACGACGACCACAAAGGTTTCGATTGATTTCAGGGGAAACAGGCTCGCCCCAGCGACAATTCCTGCCAGCCCAACCAAAACGCCCGCCGCAGCGACGAAATAGGCAAAGCGTTCGCGCCTACGCGGGCCGTAGATGAAATCCACAGCAAAAGCGTCGCTTTGGTTTTGGCTTGTTTGACTCTTCATTTTTGGTGTTGGTCTTTCATCAAGAGGCGCGGAAGGATTTGACGGTGTTCAGGGCTGAGGCAGGCGTTCTGCGGATCGCTTCGCCGGTTTTTACGACACCGCTATTCACGGCCTGTTGGAGCTCTTGCGGTGATTTGCCTGTTGCGAGGCGTGTGGCACTGCCCGTGCCGTAATCGCTTGTGTTGACGATGCCGCGGCGTGCCAGCCCCGTTAGCCCAACCGCGTTGGACGCAATGCCCATCACGCCGGTTAGGTTGGAGGCGATGTAAGGGACGGATGCCATGATCCCGGCGCTGAGCAGAAGAATGACCAAGAAAGGCAAGATGAGACTGACCGTTTCGACATCAACGGGATCGGCGGAGGCATCGCCAATGGCTTCGGCGATTGCAACGATTATCCCAGCGGCCCCTGCTGCGGCGACGGGCATCAGGGCATAGCCGATGGTTGCGCGGCTCCAGGCTTCAAATAGAGACTGAGTTGGTTTGAAAAGGGATGTGATGATCATGAATGGGGCGATCACGATCATCAGCGCAAAGACAATTTTGGCGAAGGCAATGATCCCAGCGGTGACGGCTGCGAAAAGTGCAGAGAGCACAAAGAAGATCGCGCCAAGCACTGCGCCAAAGACCCAGCCTGCTTGATCACCGATGGTGTCGCCGTAGGCCGTGATGCGGGCGACCATGTTGTCGAGGCTCTCATAGACGCCGGCCTCATCGCCGGATCCTGTGAGGGCGAGAATGGATGCGCCGACGGAGTCCGGCACTTGTGTTACAATGCCGTAGATGACGCTAAAATTATCCCAACTCTGCGCAAAGATGGCGACCAGTGAGATTTTGATCCCAAACGCGAAAGCGCTGCCAAAGGTCATGGGTCTGAGTTGCATCACAACATTGATGCCCAGCAATATTAGCAACAGGACTGCACCTGATGTGATGACATTGCCCACTGCCGCAGCCGACGAAATGAAGCCATCTTGTGCGACGCTGTCGACAGCTGCATCGACCTGGTCGAGGATATCGCTGATAATCCCCATCTATTCTGAACAACCCTCGGCGTGCTCAGCCTCGAGCGCATCGGCCATGGCATAGAGGTCGAGGACTTTGAATGGCAGGCGCGGATTGTCAGACGTTTGAAAGCGCGACAGTTCTGCGAGAGCCATGTCCCATGTGAATTCTCCCAAGAGGCAGTCACAGGTTTCGGTTTCTATCTGCCGTTCAGCGATAAGGATACGCAATATCGCGCGATATCCGTTGCGTAGATAAGCCGTTTCGGCAAGATCTGCTGGAGCACGTGGAACGCGGCAAGCCTCTTCAGCATCAGGGGCAATGGCCATGGAGCCGAATGGCTTTGGCCCACCGGACGTTGAATCAGGTGTTTCAGCAGAAGCGGATAGTGGGAGCGCAAAGGCCAGCATAGCAAAGACCGACCGGAGCGCATTTGGAGTATAGACCATCATGGGTCTACCGCCATCGACCTGAACCGCCGCTCATCAGCCAATGTCGCTGCATCAACAACACCAAGCTGTCCTGCGCTGACACCCTGTGCCGCTTCCAAGCGCCAAATTTGGGTCAGGATGATTCCAAGCTCGACAGTGACCCGCGTGTTCAGATCAACGGCCGCTTTCAATCCGTCTTGGTCGTCGATCAAGCCAACCATTGTTTCAAGGCGTTCCAGGCTTTGACCTGCCTCGGCATGGCTTTCTTGGGCTGCCACCGACAACATGGCGCTGGCCCCTGCGGACGTCGCAATGCGGTTGTCAGCTGGTTGTGGCGATGACGAAAGAGTGCTCAAGGTCTCAGGTGTGAACCCACTGCCAGACAGCACGCGTTCTACCGAAGCCTCCAGTTCCGCACCGGGATTGAAGCCACTCAGGAAATCTCCACTCGCCAGTGAGCGCGCTGTATTTAGCGGGCCAACAAGTTTGCCCCGCAAGGCGCGGAATTCTTCAACTGATGCAAAGAGACCACTCAGCCCGCTGCCTTCGATAAGTGATATCAACTGGGCGTCCAAATTCAGAAGCTGGGAAAGTTGTGTCTCAAGTTCCAAGCGCATGGTGGCGAGTTGTTGCAGCTGCACGTTGAGGTCTTCGGCCATGTGCTCAAGCTGTGCAACGAGTTGGCCAAGTTGTGAGCCATCAAATGTTGGCACGCCCTGCGCGCGCGCCGGGGTCGACAGGCCGAGGGCGGTTATCGCCGCGACCGAAAGAAGAAGTTGTTTCAATTTGGCACTCCCATTTGCATGAATTCGCGCTCTGATAGGCGGTCCGCGACCAGATGCTGGGCATGAGCCGCTTCGCGCAGTTGGTTGGCTGCCATCAGCCTGACGCGCAGATTTAGAATGCGGGCGATTTCAGCTTTGGCGTAGGTGTTAAGCTCCCACGCGGCTTTCGCATTGGGTTGGGCATCAATCTGCAGAATGATCGCGCGCAGGCGGTTGATAACCTGCATCGTCGTGGCGTGGCTGCTTGCAGCGTAGTAAACGCCTGCATCCGAGATGTTGGTGTATTCAGCGAGGGCAAAATCTGAGGATGACAATGTGCCAAGCGCCTCCGCACCACCGACAACCGCGAGGTATTCGTTATAGAATTTGGAGATATTGCGCACGTAGCCTTGGGTCTCGGTAAACGGCGGCACGCCGCCATACTCAATCACGCGTCCGGGGCCAGCGTTATAGGCTGCGAGCGCATGCGGGATGTTGCCAAAGCGGTTGAGCTGGGTCGTGATGTAGCGCGCACCGCCACGCAGGTTGTCCATTGGATCATATGGATTTACGCCCAAGTCTGACGCCGTGCCAGGCATAAGTTGGGTTAGACCATAAGCACCAACATGACTTTCGGCGGTGATGTTAAACCGGCTTTCCTGTTTGATCAGTGCCTGAAACAGGCAACGCCATTGCGTGGCGGAAAGACCAGCCCGTGCAACGCCCGGCGCACCAGCATATTCGCCTGCCACCCGCACAATCATCATCTCGACCGTTTCGCGCCCCTCGCCAAAAAGACGGCTGTTCATCGGGCTTGTATCGGTGTTGGGATAGACTGAGGCGACGCCAAAATCAGCGTTACCTTCAAAGGCCCTGATATCAAAGCCCGGCCCGGTCATCGCGGCAGAAATTGCCTCAAGTGTGCGCAGCTGGTCTGCTTGCACGTCGGCGATGGAAGACCGCTCGGCTTCTTTCTCTACTTGGGTTCCCAAGTCCTGAACCAATGCGGTCACGCGCGCGATGGTTTGCCCGATTGCAGCGTTGTCTTGCGTTGGTACACCTTGGGCGAAGCCTGCGGCGGCGGGCAAGCAAAGCCAAAGCCCGGCAGATATGATGACGGGGCGGATCATTCTGGTCGCGGCAGGGCTTTGAAAGTGCAGTCTTTGCCGCTCTCGTCTGAAACGATTGCTGTCGCCGCGAAGGATAACGTTGCGCGTGTCACCAGAGGCTCACCATTGCGACCAAGACAAGGCGACGTTTTCTCGGTGTATTGCTCGCATGCCGACAGCAGCGGCACCGCCGATACCATGAGGAGGGCTGTGAAAAATCTCATTGGGGTCTCCAAAAATCTGGGTTTGAGCGCCAGTCGGCTGGCACGCGGGCCTCACCAGTGGCACCGCCGCCTAAGATTGGCAGCAAGTCGCCAAGAGCAGATAAATCTGCATCGACAAAAACGCTGTCGCCTGCGGAGCGCACCAGCGCGATACGTTGGCCAATGGTGGGTTGGACGAGCAACGCCGCTTCTTTGGCGTTGACGCGCAGGAAATCGTAGTCGGCCACTGTGGCACGGTCGTTGGGGAACAGGATCTGCGTCGGGACAGTTTCAACAATGGTTTTGCCAACGCGGCTGTCGCGCAACTGGCTGGGATACTGCGTCATCATGATCACGACGCAGTTCATTTTGCGCAGGGTCACGAGCCAGTTTTCCAAGCGTGCGCCGAAATAGGGATCATCCAGTAGTTTCCACGCCTCATCCAAGACGATGATGGTGGGGCGACGGTCTTCTACCACGCGTTCGATTTGGCGGAAAATGTAGGAGAGAACCGCCATACGCTCGGTTGTCATGTCGAGGATTTCTGTCATGTCAAACCCGACGATGTCGCCTGAGAGATCGAGACTTTGCCCACGATCAGGCTCATCGAACACCCAGCCAAACCGACCACCAGGTGCCCATTCTGCGACGCGGGACTGCAACTCACCATCATCGTCCAAGGACTGGAACAAGGTTTCAAAGCTGGCAAAGCGCTGTAGGGCTGCGCCTGCACCGGCATTCTGGGTCACTGCGCCCTGGATATGGCGCGATTGTTCTCCCGATAAGGCACCACTGCGCGTCAGCAAGGTCGCCAACCAATCGGATAGCCAAGCACGTCCACGCTCATCAGTCTCGGAAGCGAGTGGGTTGAGGCCCGTGGGCACGCCCGCGCGGATTTCATTGTAGCGGCCACCCAAGGCTCGGACAGCCATTTCCAAGCCGCGATCTTTGTCAAAGAAGAATAGCCTTGCTCCGACACGTTGCGCTTGGGCGGTGAGAAACGCTGTGGTGAGTGTTTTGCCAGTCCCTGTGCGGCCTAAAACAAGCGTGTGGCCGACCGTCGGTTCTTTGCCTGCACCACCTGCCTCGTGGAAATTGAAACGATAGCCTGATGTGCCAACTGTTGGCAGGACGGCAATACTTTGGCCCCATGGGCTTTCGTCATTGCTGCGCCCTTCAACGCTGCCATGGAGAGCTGCGAAGTCGGCAAAGTTGGTTGAAGAGATTGGCGTCTTGCGAGCGCGGTAACCAAAGTTGCCCGGGCTCTGTGCAAAATAGGTGGCTTTGAGAGCCATATTCTCGCGCACGATCACCGCCATGATTTCTTGTCCAACACGTTTGATCTGTGCGGCGGCGCGTTCAAGCGTGTCGCGGTCAGGCGCATAGACGGCGATGGAAAGGTGATGGTCACCAAAGGCGATGCGCCCAGCTTCTTGATCGTCTGCCGCCAAGGCCAGCTGGTCGCGCAGAGATACCGCGGCATCATCGGATGCATGCATTTGTCTGATGATCCGCTGGATGCGCTCGGCCATGATGTTGTTCGGGATCGGGCTGAAGGAATTGGTCAGCACGATATCGAGGGGCAGATCCAATGCGTCCAATAGTGTAACGTCTGTCAGCGCGGGATAACTCTTAATGCTAAAGAGCGCCCCATATTTGACGGTACCCGTCGTCGCGCAAGTAATTGTCACCACATCGCCATCAAATGTCGCGCGGCAATCACTGATGGTATGAGACAGGGGCAGGGGGCTTTGACCAAATGCGATAGGAGAAAAGCTGCCCGCGTTGAGTGTGTTTAAATACCCCAGCCATTCACCACCCGTGTTTGTTAAACGGATAGGGTTTGCCGAGGACAGGGCCACCGCAAAGAAGCCCATGACTTCATTGAGTTCTTGGACACGCGCTGTTCGGTCTTTGATCCATGCTTTGCGGGCGAGTGCGCGCAAAAACGGGATGCGTGCCGCGAGATTGGGTCGGCGTATGACGCTCAGGTACATCTGCCGCTTTGAAGGGCGCAGCCCTTTGATATGGGCGGCCCATCGGGCATCAACATGGGATGCGAAGGTATCGCCCTCAACCGGCTTCAGATCCAAGTCTTGCGGAACAGACACACGGTGGATGTAGAAACCGAACGCATTTCCGGTTTGGGCCACGATCGCAGCAACTGCGCGCTTGAGCGCATCAAGGCGATCATCCTCGGTGGTCATCGGATTTAGGCCATCAAGGCGAAGGGTTGCGAGAAGATCGCCTTCGCGCAGAACCATCACATCGTCAGTCGCCAAGGCAAAATAGGGCAGGTGCTCAGCCAGATAGCTTTCACGGGCAAATTCTGTTCCGCCAGCTTCATGCACGGCCGGGCCGATGCCGCTCAAAGTTTCACCATCAAGCGCCAAAGCTGTCACCCCCATGATGCGCGCGGTTTTTGGTGGAACGAACAGTGCCGAAAGAGATGCGCAGCACCTCAAAGAAATGAGGTTCCTTGTCCGCGACAAACCAAAGAACGGGGTAGGCGATGATCCCGATCAGGAAAAAGATCAGTGATTTCGTCCAGATAAATGGCAGAACGACCCCCATGGCCAACATCACCAAGTATCCCACAGGGAGTCCTAGGTACTTCGGTGGACGGGCGAGGCCGAGGAAAAGGGGAGATCGTTCCGCCATCTAGTACCTTTCCCGCTCAGAAAAAAATGGGCGTCCGGAGGGCAACTCGAGGCAGCGTTTGCGAAGCACAACGCGTTCGAGTTGACCGCAGGATTCCGGTTTGTGGGAAAGGGGCAGTGCTCTCCAGCTCATCAGGTGAACCCATCTACGATGGTACCTGCCGAGAAGATCAGCACGATGCCAATGATAACTGAAGCGAACCATCCCCAGTTCAGCCGCCCCATCATACACATAAAGCCGGTGCCGATGACCGCGAGCGTGGACACGGCAACGCCAATCGGGCCCGTCATGGCCGCCTCAACAGATTCAAGCATTGTAACGATGGGCGACAAGTCTTGCGCGAAGGCAGGGGAAGCAACAAGCGCTAGGGTTGCGGTCATCAGTGGCAAGTATCGTGAGTGGTGTCTTGGCATGAAATTGTCCTTGATCAGTTCAGGTCGATAATGACTGGGGCGCGTGTCGGCGCCGTGTTGGCGACGCGGACAGGGGCTGGCTGCGAAATTCCGCCCGACAGCCGTTCACGAATGCCTTGGATACGCGCGATGTAGCCTCGCGTTTCTGCAAATGGCGGGACGCCTGCATATTGCACGACACGGTGCGGGCCTGCGTTGTACGCAGCCAAAGCGAGATCAACGCTGCTAAACTCTGCAAGCTGTGCGAGCAGATAACGTGCCGCGCCGTCGAGATTCTGGGAGATGTCGCGGGGTTCCACCCCAAGTTCGCGTGCAGTGGCTGGCATCAACTGGCCTAATCCATACGCACCCTTTGGGCTGATAGCGGTTGGATTGTAGCTGCTCTCAGCTTCAATCATCGCTTGAAACAGAACGTGCCAGTCTCGTGTCGAAAGGCCTGCTCTGGCAATGGCCCTGTTGTCTTGGTGGCGGGCGGCGGTTTGACGAATGAGGGCGAATATTTGAGTGGTGGCTCCGGCGGGTGGCACAACGCGTGCCACTACTGCGGGCTGAACCTCGACGGCGTCATCGGCACTGGCCCAGTTCGGCCGTGTTCCGTGAAACGTCCACCCCGAAGCTGTAGCCGATCCGTCAGCGCGAAACGCTAGGACGTCAGCTGTCGCCCTCAAAGGCAATGCCGTAGTCAGCATCAAAACGCAGATCGCGCCCGTCGCCAAACTCAAGGTGGTGTTTGAAGAGCCCCGGCCAGATGTTGAAGTATCGCGCTTCTGGACCGAGCGGTGTGATACGAGTGGACACAAGAATAGCTTCCGGTTCACCTTCTCGGAGGTAGATGCACTGGTAGCGCGGCTTGCCATCGTCCGTGAACCCCACGAGTTCATACCGGCAGCGGAACGCAACTTCCCTCTTTTGAAGGTCTTTGACCCCATCGAGTGTGATCAAGATTTGATTGCGCGCTATCGGCATTTGGACTCTCCCCCTGAGAGCCCTTCTAGTCCGCCCCAGTACAAGCGGAAAGACACATTGAGTCAATATGATATATTGCAGAAAAATACAAAATGCTGAAACATGGGTGAAATCCAGTAAAGGAAACTCTTATGAAACAACTCATTTTGTCAGTATTCTTTGGCATTTTGGCCATGTTTAGTACACCTCAGAAAGCGCAGGCCTACGATATCGACTGTGCGATTATGCTCTGCATGGCGGGTGGATTTCCTCCAAGTGCAGTCTGCGCGAGGGCATATCGAACGATGATCCGCCGCATTACGCCGTGGCCCAGTAGACCGCCGTTTGGGATTTGTACCTTCGCCGCAGTGCCCGTCGAACTTGGTGGCCCGGGTGGGGAAGGCGAGGTTGATACAGCCTTGCCAGAGTATGAATGGCTCAACCGTACCCATGTGATTTGGTTCACAGGGCGTTCCTACAAACCCCGAGACGAATCCCGGCAATGGGATTGGAGCATCCGATCCTGCGACCGCGAGAACAGAACATGCCGCTACATTGCGCGGGTCTATGGAGTCCACACCCGTTGGCCGAGCTCGTTTGTCTCCGAGAGCGGTCAGACCATTCTACTTCCTGTTGGACGTGGATACGGAAGCTTCTACTCGCGCGATATCATGGTCGAATACGGCGACTACGAAGGCAGCATGGGCCATTCAGACTGGTTTTCCTACTGAGCGGGCACAAGAACTGGCTCAAGATCGCCCCATTTGACACGTACGAAATCACGTTTGGTCTTGGGCAGCGACTTCCGATCGACCAGCTTAGACGACACTTCGAAATTCTCATTGATGCGCACAACCAACAATTTGTTGAAATTCCCTGATAGCTTTACCGTAACCTCATCGGTTTGCTTGAATGGCGTTATAGTCTTCACTTCGATGAAGTCGTTCCCAAGCCTGCCATCAGATCCCTGCGCGTACGTCTTATGGAGCTTTAGCCCATGGGTAATGGCCCCATAAAGCTCGCCAATATCGCCGTAGACGTTCAGATGCAGGCCAGTCTCCATGTGATACCCTTCTGCAAGCGACAACAGCTCTTCGAAATAGGGGATCAAAGATTTACGGGCATTTGGATACTTGGCGCCCCATTCCTTAAAGCGGACTTGCTCCTCGATCTCAGACCAATGCACCCATTCGCCGTCATCATAGAAGGCACGGTCTGCCCAAATATCATCTTCCATGTGTCTGGCCTCCGGTGTTTCGTTTGCGTCGAAAGAAACATCACCGTTTGGCATTTTTGTGGCCGCACCTTTGATCAGGGGATCTGGCAAGGTTTGAAAACAATAGTCGAAATTTTGATCTTCATGGGATCGACGAGCCATCGGCGCACGGTTGACCCGTCATTCCAGCGATAGTCGATCAGTATGAGAACGAGGTTGCTGTTCTGACGCTCAAACCCTTCTCGAAAAGGCGTAGCGACGAGTTGTTGACCTATGTAATCTGCCAACTGTTCAGAAATCTCGGTGCGAGACTTTTTCGGCTTCTTTCTAGGGCCGATCGGAACGGGCTCGGTCAATTCAGATGGGTCGATATCAAGCGCTAGGGCTAACTTTTGTAAGGTTGCCAGCGACGTAGAGTATTCTGAGCGTTCAAGTCGGCCAACGTAGCCCCTTTCAAGCCCCGCGGCCAAAGAAAGTGCCTCTTGGCTAAGGGAACGATGTTGCCTTAGTTTTCTAATATTTGCACCGATGCGATCTCGTAAATCCATGCGAGATCAATGGCTTGATATTTGTGGATAGTGCGACGGAGTATACTGCAGATTCGATGGGTTCGGTCACTTGTGTTAGGAATAAGGTGTCTGACAAACAGCGAGCTCAAACTTGATTGGCTCTCTAACCGCTGGCCAGTGCAATTGCCCCTTCGATCGCTGTGGCCGTTCCAACCGCTATGCCTGCGTTGCTTAAGTACTGCTTGAAATCTACCAATTTGGCATCGCGCGTTTTCAGAATGTTCCAGACGACGAATCCAGACGTGACAAACGCTGACGTCAGGATCCCGTCAGTGATCTCTTCAAATAGGCCCTCCGCTTGAAGATCCTGCAAACGGTTGGTTACATCGCGCGACAAAACAGCATTGCTCAAGCCAGAACTGCCAATCCCATCAAGAATTGCTGCGGTTTCTTCGGTGACAAGAATTTCGATATCCGGATAGCGCTCCAAATGTTCATAAACCAACGTGGGTGAATTGATCGCCTTCAACTGAACCTCTCGCACGACCTCACCGTCCAAAAAGAACTGAACGTCTGCCCCTGGGAAATTCGTCTCTTCCATGACTTGCGCGCTGCCGGCTTCGCCGCTGGCATTATAAATATCAACAAAGAGCAGCTCGTGATAAATGCCCTTGGTATTGGAAACCACACCCGCCAGCTGCTCAGGGGATAGACTGCTGACATAGGTCGACAGCTCTTCGATCGATGCGTCCTCGAGGCGGTTCGTAGAGCGCCGTAGAGCATCCAAGACCAGGTCGCTTTCAGATCCAAGTGAAGAAATTTGGCCGTCGAGCAGGCGCTGAAACGTAACTGCGAGGGCAACTGAGGCAAGGTGCGGCTTGGGCCGTGGCTTTCTGCGCTGAAACGGGCCTACCAGCTTCGCCAACCAAGATCCAAATCGTTCTGAGCGAGATATGCGCCTTGGTCGCGATAAGACGTCTGCATGTTTTTTTAGAACCCGGCAGTGCTGTCGAAGTTGCTTTTGGTACTTTGGTTTTAAGGTTGTCGTGAACTTGGCTATATCGTCCTCTTGGTCAGATGCTTGTGTTGCTTCAGTAAGGTAGCGCTCGATGCCGGCAATCAGCGGCTTAAGACCATCATGTGCGTAAAGACGAAGCTCATCTGAAGTTGGCTCCGAAACGCCTTCTTTCGACAGTGTGTCGATGGGGCGGATAAGGTTGTCCGCGCCGAACAGTATTTCATCTTCAAATGGATGAAGCTCATTCAGCAACCTTGGCCGCCCATGCAATTTACGGCGCAAATACATCGTTGCCGTGGCTCCAGCAGCGATCCCCGTTAAAGGTAGAACAATAGCGCCAGTGAACCGCCCCCTGTTTGCCGGAGGCTGATTTACCTTAGTTACGCGGCCACGTCTGTCCTTTCCAGAGCTGCATAGAAGTTTGCCTCTGCTTCAGCTGGCGGGATATTCCCGATGGGTTCAAGCAGGCGGCGATTGTTGAACCAATCGACCCATTCCAGGGTAGCGTATTCAACGGCCTCAAAGCTCCGCCATGGCCCACGCCTGTGGATGACTTCGGCCTTGAATAAACCGTTGATCGTTTCGGCCAAGGCATTGTCAAAGGAATCCCCGACGCTGCCGACTGACGGTGCAATCTTCGCCTCTGCCAGTCGTTCTGTGTATTTGATCGACAGGTATTGCGATCCGCGATCTGAGTGATGCACCAGTTGATCTTGTGCTGGCCTGCGTTGATGAATGGCCTGCTCCAAAGCGTCGAGAACGAAGCCTGCATTGGCTGTGCGGCTTGCGCGCCAACCGACGATGCGCCGCGCGAACACATCAATGACGAAGGCCACATAGACAAAACCTTGCCACGTGGCGACATAGGTGAAGTCACTGACCCATAGGACGTTTGGCGCAGGTGCGTGGAACTGGCGGTTCACCCTGTCCAACGGACAAGGTAACGCTTTGTCAGGGATCGTCGTTCTTGGCTTTTTACCCCGAATGACGCCTTCGATACCAATGTCTTTCATCAGACGTGCGACTGTGCAGCGCGCAATGTCAAAACCTTCCCTGTTCATCTGGTGCCAGACCTTCCGCACGCCATAGGCGCTGAGGTTTTCCTCAAAGACCCGCTCGATCTCAGGCTTGAGTTCGTCGTCACGTTTAGCGCGATCCGATAGAAGCGATGGGTCCGCCCGCTTGGCCAAGTGGTCATAAAACGTCGCTGGGGCAATCGGCAGAACCCTGCAAATCGGCTCGACCCCGTGGTCCGCGCGATGATCTTCTATGAACTGGATCATCGTTTGAATGGGCGGTCGAGCTCCGCCTGGGCAAAATATGCGGACGCTTTACGCAGGATCTCGTTTGCTTGTTTGAGTTCACGGTTCTCACGTTCAAGCGCCTTCATCTTCTCCGCCATCTCTGTCGTGATGCCGCCGCGCTGGCCAGTATCGACCTCGACCTTCTTGACCCATTCATTCAGCGTCTGCGGCGCGCAGCCAATCCTCGACGCAATCGACACAATCGCTGCCCAACGGCTCTCGTGCTGCCCTTGGTTCTCCAAAACCATCCGCACGGAACGCTCGCGCACTTCAGGTGTATATTTGTTCGTTGTCTTGTTCATGATGCTCCATCCTACTCATGAGTTGGAGCCTCCGGCAAACCCGGCGCGGTTCAAGCTCCCATACCGCCACCAACAAGACCGCCGATCCAAGCAAGCGTCGCGCTTGTCGATGCGGCACCACTCAACGTTCCTATGGCAGTCCCAGTTCCTGCCGTCCCAAGGGTTGATACAAGCCCAAATATGCCTGCCGTTGTCGCAACGCCCGTCACCTTGGCCGTTGCGATGGAAGAAGCCAAACGGGCGCGTTGGACATTCTTACTGGGGGTTTGCGTGATCGCTGAGATGACGCCAAGCAATGACGCCTCGATTTGCGTCAGTCGGGTAATACTATCCATTATATCCTTGGCTTCTATGTATCTAATTAACATTCATTTTTTTGCTTACCTTAGATGCCATCTGACCACTAGGTGGTAGCAAAGTCGTATGGCTTTCGGATCACTGAATTGATGAAACTGCGTTGGCAACAAAATCATGTGCCTTGAGTTTAGTCTCTCGAAGACTTGGAACACCGCCCATTTGGACCATAAACGTAGCAGCGGACATTCGTGCAAAGCGCAGCTAATGGCGGGTCAGAGCCCTTAGTTCCGAATGCTGCAAAGCGCTCGAATGGCGTCTTTCGAAAACAACATAAACTCTGCGGGCGCTTAGAGGCCGATGATAGACACCCAATACAGCCACATCGTGAGAAACCATGAGAGGCAAAACAGGCCGTATTTTGTGGTTAGTAAAAACCCAAAGAAGGCACTCAAAGGGGAATATCCTTCGCCCATAATGCTTGATCGCCGACTTCTAGATAGCAATACGCTGAACAGTAAAAAGCAGAGCCACGCGTGAAACGGGAAATAGACTAAAAAACCTGGAATCATGACTGGCCAACCAAACGCGGCATGCGGAATGATGCCGAGCAATACACCTAGAGCGAGGCCAAAGATGATGGCGTTGGTTGTACTAAGCCCTTCCCATATCGAGCGGACTTTCAAAGTTATGTGTCTCAAGGTATTCTCTCGCGAAAGGCTAATTCGTCTTAGCTTGTCTGAGCTTTTAGGACGGCGACAGCCTATAAAGCAAATGGCGTACTGAGCCGCTCCTTGAAGCGGACATTGGAGCAGCCGCAGCGAAAGCTAACAAAGTACGCATTGTGTCTATTCGCTTCCGCCTTAATGAGTGTCCAGTATCAGAAAAGAGGGGCTGTTTTGCCCCTGCCTTGCGGGCGTTACCCTAAGGATACTTCTGGCGAGATGTAAATCAGCCCGATGGCAGGTCAGTGATTGAGGCCAGCCGCCTGCAGAAACTGCCGCTGATGTCGGAAGTATGCCGTACTTTTCGGACATGCCGATCCGATCCTAAGTGGCGATTTTTCCAGCTCAGGCGGGAAGCTACTCAACAGGTAAAGCTAAAAATTGCGCGACAGAAAGCCCAAATCTTGCGCGCCACCTGAACCTTAAAACTGAACCGTCGCAACGACGCGGAAACGCGCGTTTGCTTTGCTTGTTGCCCGCAATTTACGGACGACGCGCTGTTCGGCGGGAGGGACCTCTTTGATATATCGAATACCCATGTGATTTGGTTCACAGGGCGTTCCTACAAACCCCGAGACGAATCCCGGCAATGGGATTGGAGCATCCGATCCTGCGACCGCGAGAACAGAACATGCCGCTACATTGCGCGGGTCTATGGAGTCCACACCCGTTGGCCGAGCTCGTTTGTCTCCGAGAGCGGTCAGACCATTCTACTTCCTGTTGGACGTGGATACGGAAGCTTCTACTCGCGCGATATCATGGTCGAATACGGCGACTACGAAGGCAGCATGGGCCATTCAGACTGGTTTTCCTACTAGTCTTCTTTCGTGGGCGTGAGAACTGAGAAAGGACGTGTAACGATATCTTCGACAGTTAAACTTTCGGGATCAACAAGCCAAAGGCGCGTCATTTCTCCATTGTTCCAAAGATAATCGGTGAAAATATGTGTTTCCGTTGCATTTTCAATCAAATATCCTTCTTGGAAAGGCACTCCAGTTTTTTGTTTCAGCATCCTAACTGCCCGCCATTTGAAACGGCGCGGATCTCACGACAGCAATGAATGGTGTTATGTCGACATTACAAACTATCGTTGAGCGAATAACTTTTCGGGGTCTACGTTCAGCGCTTTTGCGATGCGTTCCAATAGATCCAATGATGCCGCAAACTTGGCATTCTCGACTTTGCCCATATGACCACGGCTTACTTCTGCCCGTAGCGCAAGCTCCTCTTGGCTGAGATCGCGAGCACGCCTCAGATCTTGGATATTTAACGCTACACGGTCTCGTAGATTCATGACCGTGAACCGGCCACGATGCGTGATATTTAGCCACGCGATATATGTTACATTCAAAGGCTGTTTGTTTTAATCGGCAAATTCTCTGGTTTGAGTCCGGTTTGCTAAAGCCATATGAACGCACGGTGTGGACTATCGGAACAACATCTTCCTGTTGCGAACATTAGAAATGCTCGTTTTTGATTACTACGCAGGTTTTCAGAATTTGAATTTAGAGGGTTTTCTGCCCTGTACTTTGTCGAATCCATTCATATTGGCACCGAGGCCGCTAATAGTGATCGGGTGTTAAAAAGCAATTTCGAGAGACTAAACCATAAAACGGGAGGCGAAGGGCAGTGATGCAGCCCCTACAGCCTTTGGTGCCCTGTCGAGACTACCGACGATTGCCGCCACTGCGTCGTTTTCAAGCGCGAGGTGATCACAAATAGTCCGGCAGATTTCAGGCGGGATATAGGATGACAAGACCACGGTTTTCACATCAACAAACTGGCCAAGCTCGTCTAGTTTCGACTTGATCAGCTCGACGCATTTCTTTTGCCAATCGGCCAAAGCTGCGTCAAAGTTCTCTAGATGTCGTGAACGCTCCCATAACTCATCGGCATAAACGGCATTCGAACCTAGGCCTCGTTCGAGTTCCAAAAGCCCGACGTCATAGGGTTTCGTTGATGCGCCATTATAAATCTGGTGGTTCAGGATCAGGCGTGAGTGGATTTTTGCGCCGATGTAGAAGAACAAATAGTTGTCCAAATCACGCGCCACGCCAAACAGGCTTTCACCGCCGGCTGCGGCTGTGACGTCATTTTGGACAAAGACTTCGAGTGCAAACGCCTCTTCCAGTCGCTGGCGCATCTGTTCAAGTGGTTCTGAATCCTCAAACTGGTCTGGCAAGGCCAAGCCGATGCCTGCCACGCGCAAACGCTTTTTTGCTGGCAGATCGGCGAGAATGGCCTCGGTCGTGGTAAAGATATCGGGGTGGACGTGATGATCGCCCGCGGTCTCGTGCTGCAAGGTTTTGTGTGACACGACAGTGCCAACGAAATTGATCAAGACTACTTCAGTTTTGCGAAAGCCGATGCTTATACCAACGGAATAGGCGCCTTCCGGGTTCAGCGACATAGGGATTGTCGGCGGTCCGACACGCCCCTTTTGCGCCTTGCCTTTTGCAACCAGGCCCTCTTTCTCCAATGAGCGGACTATGACAGACACAGTCTGCGCTGACAGTCCTGTTTTCTCGCCGATAGCCATGCGGGATGTGCCGCCGTGTTGGAGCAACAAAGCAAGGACGAGCCGCTCGTTATGGCTGCGCACGCTCACGGCATTAAGGCCATTGACCCTGTCCGCGATGCGAATGGGATTAGGGGGGGCGAACCTCATATCAGGCATGTTTGGCTCCATTCGGGGGTGCTGGACTTGGGATCATTCTTCTTTTGTCCAGCCAATGGCTTCGATCTCTTGTGCGAGCGCTTGGCCAAGTGCTGCATTAGCCTCCGCACCCATATGGAACCCATCTGCTGGGTCACATTCGCAGACAGAATGTGCGTCAAAGAAATGCACTTCTTGAGAATCGGCCATGATTTCAAATTCTAGCGACAATGCCCGCGATTTTTCGGGGGCGCCGTCAAAAATGGGCCCCCACTCCTTGAGGTCGTCATGCATGGGCGGAGGCGCGATGATCATGATTTCGGGGACTTTTCCGTTGGGGCCTGGGCAATGCTCTTTGATGTCGTAGATCAGGCATCCGATGCCCATCGCTACCTCGGAAGGCGGTTGAAAAAATCGGCGCTTGAGGTCGTTTGTGCCCAGCATCACGATGATTAAATCCAGCGGTGCATGGCTTTGCATGCAGGGTGTCAGGTAGCGCCGACCGTTCTTGGCTTCTCCCTCAACAGGGTCATCGCGGATCGTGGTGCGGCCACATTGCCCTTCTTCGATCACTCGCCAGTCAGGGCCCAATTGCTCTTGTAAGATGCCGGGCCAGCGCAGTGGCCAATCGAACCGCTCTAGGGGTTGGCCGCCAGGTACCTGTCCGTAAGTATTTGAATCGCCAAAGCAAAGAACAGTCCGCATATCGTATCACCCTTTTTTGCAGCGCTGCAGATTTCGTAACAGAGTGGCAGTCAAATCTATGAGGAGCAAGCCCTAAAGATTCTCCATCACAATGAATAACTACTATTTTTAATTATTCATTCAATATGAATAAGTGTTGACGCGCATGCGAATCTGTGATGGTTTCTATCCTTATGGAAGCGCCACTGGCGAAAAGCCTACGCTTTCACGGGAGGATCAAATGTCATGCTGCGCATCTCTTTGGAGGAGGTCTTGTGCAGCGTGGTTCTCTCACAAAATAACGTGCCGACACAAAGCGTCGGTAAAAATTTAGCGTTCTCGTAACTTGGGTGCGCACAGTGGAGGAAGTGGAATGACAGACAGCAAATCAATCATGTGCTTTGGGGACTCTTTGACTTGGGGGTGGATCCCAGTGATCGAGGGCGCACCGACACTGCGATACCCTTACGCTAAGCGATGGACAGGGGTTATGTCTGCTGAGTTGGGCACGGGTTACAACATCATCGAAGAGGGCCTGAGCGCGCGCACCACAAGCGTGGATGACCCAAATGATCCGCGTCTTAACGGGAGCGCTTATCTTCCATCCGCCTTAGCAAGTCATCTGCCGCTGGACCTTGTTATTGTGATGCTCGGGACCAATGATACAAAGGCGTTTTTCCACCGCACCCCTTTTGAGATCACCAATGGTTTGGGCAAATTACTGGGCCAAATTGGGGGTAGTGCGGGAGGTATCGGCACGACATATCCTGCGCCAAAAGCCCTTGTCGTAGCCCCACCGCCGTTGACCGAAATGCCCCATCCATTTCTTCAATCCATGTTCGGCGGTGGGCATGAAAAGTCAGCTGAGTTCGCCAAGCAATATCGCGATTTGGCCGACTTCATGAAGGTAGACTTTTTCAACGCTGGTGATGTGATCCGCACGGGCGGCTGTGACGGCATCCACTTTACTGAAGAGAACAATGAGACGCTTGGAAAAGCACTCGCTGAAAAGGTCCGCAAAATCCTCTCCTGATATCGGACCTTCGCCCTCAGGAAGCAGCACTGCAACGCGCAATGGCTTTTCTTGGGGGCATTACCTTTCACATACTTAGAATATTGAGTGAGGGCATTTTGTGTCACAAACGGACTTTGACATTTTCGTAATTGGCGGTGGCATCAATGGATGTGGGATCGCGCGGGATGCGGCAGGCAGGGGTCTTAAGGTGGGCTTGGCCGAGATGAACGATCTTGCTTCGGCCACGTCTTCGGCCTCCACCAAGCTGTTCCATGGAGGCTTGCGCTATTTGGAGTTCTTTGAATTCCGCCTTGTCAAAGAAGCCCTTGCTGAGCGTGAAACCCTTCTACGTGCGATGCCGCATATCGCGTGGCCAATGCGGTTTGTCCTACCCTATCACAAGGACATGCGGTTCGAGGTGACAACGCCTACATCGCGGCTGTTGTCGATTGTGATGCCGTGGATGAAAGGGAGTCGGCCAGCGTGGCTAATACGATTGGGTTTGTACTTGTACGACAGTCTTGGACGCAGTGTTCTATTACCCAAAACGGCGAAGCTGGACCTGACGATTGCACCTGAGGGCCTGCCCCTGCAAGACAAGTTTCAAACAGCGTTTGAGTATTCCGATTGTTGGATCGAGGATTCTCGACTGGTTGTTCTGAATGCCCGTGATGCGGAAGATCGCGGCGCTTCCATTCACACCCGCACAAAAGTTGTTTCGGTTCAGCGTCACAAGGCCCATTGGGAGGTCGTTTTGGAGGGTAGCGTTAATCGAACAATCACAACCAAGGTGCTGGTGAATGCGGGTGGTCCTTGGGTAGAAGACATCATTCGTACCAAAGTACAACAAAACACGACTGAAAGGGTTCGCCTTGTGAAAGGCAGCCATATTGTCGTGCCCAAAGTATGCGAACACGAGAAATGCTATTTTCTGCAAGGCGAAGACGGCCGCATTATCTTTGCCATCCCTTACGAAACCGATTTTACACTGATTGGTACGACAGACGCAGATCACTTGGACGCTAATACCAAACCCGTGTGTTCGCTCGAGGAGCAAGAGTATCTGTGTGCGTTTGCGAATGCGTATTTCAAAAAGCCGACTTCCGTGGCTGATATTGTTTGGTCTTTTTCTGGCGTGCGCCCGCTATATGATGATGGGGCCAGCACTGCTACGCAAGCCACACGCGACTATGTCTTGTCCCTTGATTCGACAGCAGCGCCGATCCTCAACATCTTTGGCGGCAAGATCACAACCTACCGCAAGCTGGCAGAGCACGCGATGGAAAAACTGCGCAGGGCCAATCCCGAAATAGCCCCGTCATGGACGGCCGGTGCGCCTCTTGCGGGTGGTGATTTTCCAGTGAACGGTGTTGATGCGCTTTGCAGCGGTATCGCGAGTAAGTTTCCATTTTTGACGGAACCTTGGATCAAACGGCTTGTGCGTGCTTATGGAACCCAGACCTATGAGCTGCTGGGCACGGCGGTATCTATCTCAGACCTTGGACAGGAGTTTGGTCATACGCTTACCGAACGCGAGGTCGAATGGTTGATGATGCGAGAATACGCGCAAACCGCAGAAGACGTGCTTTGGCGTCGCAGCAAATTAGGTTTGCGATTTGATCGAACAGGCATTCAGTTGCTCGAAGCGTTCATGCAGCGTAATTCCGATGCCGCTTTAAAGCAGGGACTGCAAGCGAAAGGACTTGCCAAATGACCCACATCCTCGCGATCGACCAAGGAACAACATCCAGCCGTGCCATTATTTTTGATCCCCAGATGAAAATTGCCGCGAAAGCCCAAGAAGAAATTGAACAGTTTTTTCCTGCATCGGGCTTGGTAGAGCATGACCCACTCGAGATTTGGTCAACCGTGGCCGCGACCGCACGTGGGGCGATTGAGAGCGCCAATTTACATGCCAACGACATCACCGCAATTGGCATCACCAATCAGCGCGAAACCACTATAGTCTGGGACAAAAGCACAGGCGTTCCGGTTCACAACGCGATTGTTTGGCAGGACCGCCGCACGGCCACTTTTTGCGAAGAACTGCGCAGTGCGGGACACTCAGAGATGTTCGCTAAAAGAACAGGCCTTTTGTTAGACCCATACTTCTCTGCAACTAAACTCAAGTGGATACTGGATCATGTCGAAGGTGCCAGAGATCGCGCCAGACGTGGCGAGTTGTTATTCGGGACCGTGGACAGTTTCCTGATCTGGAAACTGACAGGGGGCAAGGTGCATGCAACAGACGCTACCAATGCTGCCCGCACTATGCTGTATGATATTCACAAAGGCTGTTGGAGCAAGACGATCGCTGACCTGTTCGACATTCCGTTGTGCATGTTGCCGCAGGTCAAGAACTGTGCCGATGACTTTGGCAAGACGCGCAGCGATCTTTTTGGTGTGGAAATTCCGATTTGTGGTGTAGCGGGCGATCAGCAAGCTGCGACTGTCGGGCAAGCTTGTTTTGAACCGGGGATGATGAAATCGACCTATGGAACAGGCTGTTTTGCGCTGTTGAACACGGGCGATACCGCTGTCGTGTCCAGCAATAAGTTGCTGACAACAATTGCATATCAGCTGGATGGTAAGCCGACCTATGCGCTTGAGGGATCGATCTTTGTTGCTGGTGCTGTGGTTCAATGGCTGCGAGACGGTCTGAAGATCATTCGCGATGCCAGCGAAACACAACCGCTGGCCCAGACATCCGATCTGGATCAGCCTGTAATCCTCGTACCTGCTTTCACAGGCTTGGGCGCACCATATTGGAATCCCGACTGTCGAGGTGCGATATTTGGGCTTTCGCGCAATTCGGGGCCCGCCGAATTGGCGCGTGCTGCGTTAGAAAGCGTGGGTTACCAAACACGCGATCTGATGGATGCTATGCTAGAGGATTGGCCGGCTGATCAACGTGGCGTTCTTCGGGTTGATGGCGGGATGAGCGCTTCTTGTTGGGCAATGCAATTTCTATCCGATATTCTGGATGCACCCGTCGATCGCCCGCAGGTATTAGAGACCACCGCGCTTGGCGTTGCGTGGTTGGCAGGCATGAAGGCGGGCATTTACCCTAAACAAACGGAATTCGCCGCCTCTTGGTCACTTGAGCATCAGTTTGTTCCCAAAATGCCCAAGGTCATTAGGAAGACGAAGTACGCAGCATGGAAACGGGCGGTTGAAGCAACGCTACACTATTGAATAAGCGACACATTCGAACAATACTCTTCAAGAGAATTGGCGTTGCAGATGTTCGAACACTCTAGCGACGGCCTCTGCACCTGGATCAACGTGCCCTTTTAGTTGGGTCGCATTGATATATGTTGAACGGCCAGCATTGGCTCTTGCCATGGTAGCAGTTTTCGAGGCCCCGTTTCGCGCGGCAGTTGCTGCTGATTGCAGGCCAGCATCCAGCGCACCCAAGGCGGGCTCAAGCGCATCAATCATTGTGCGATCCCCCAATTTTGCGCCGCCTACTTCTTTGATGCGGTTCAAGCCAAACTTCAAAGCCGATGAAAACGCGTGTCCACTTGCCGATGCTTCGCCTGCGGCGGAAAAGAAAATGGCAAGTAGTACACCAGAAGAGCCACCCATTGTTTGGGTCAGCTCGCGGCTGATGGCAGGGAAGAGTTGTGTCAAATCGGCAAGGGGCAAATGGTCAAGGCGATTGATGACTTCACGCGCGGCTGTCGCAACTGTTGCTCCAGTATCTCCGTCGCCCGTCTTGGCATCCAGCGCGTTCAGATCTTCTTCAGCAAAGATCAAGGCTTCGCAGCATGCCCTGATTAGTGCCGAATTCTTCGGGTGTGGAGACGGCAAAGGCTGAGACCCGGCAGAAATGTCGGGCAAGCTCAGAAGTTTTGGCTCCAAGAATCTACGTATCTTTGGCCATGCTGGAAGAGGCGTATAGGCGGTAAGAAGCGCCGTATCTTCGTCCGACAAAGGATAGAGCGATAGCGAAAACCCATGCATATCCAGCGCGGTCATCATTGCAGCTGGCCCTACTACATGCGAAATTTTCGAACCAATCCGAGAGTTGAGAAGCTCGGTCGTCAATACCGACATCTCAAGCGATGTTGTAGTTCCAAGATTATTGATTAGTGCAACATAGGGCTGCGCCGTTAAATGAGGCTCTAGCTTTGCAACTGCATCTGAGATGGCTTGCTTCGCACCTAGGAACGGGACTTGTTGTGCACCAGATTCACCATGGATGCCAAGGCCAAGTTCTATTTGGCCATCCGGAATGCGCTCTTCGCGCTTTGTACCTGGAATTGTGCAACTGGTGAGCGACATCCCAATGCTAAAGGCATTTATTGCTGCCCGCTGGGCCGCTTGCGTAACTTCACCTAAATCGCCACCGGCCTCGGCCCTTGCGCCAGCAATCTTGTGGACGAATAAAGTACCAGCCACGCTACGCGGTTTTGGCAGATCCGGGATCGCGATGTCGTCTTCGACGACGACCATATTTACACGCAATCCCATTTCGCGGGCCCGCGCGGCGGCTAAACCGAAATTCAATCGATCGCCCGTGTAGTTTTTGACGATGAGAACACATCCGGCTTTGCCCGTGACCGCTAGAATGCCAGCCAAAACCGCATCAACGGAAGGCGAAGCGAAAACATCACCGCATACTGCGGCTGTTAGCATGCCTTCGCCTACAAATCCTGCATGCGCCGGTTCATGACCCGATCCACCACCAGAAACGAGCGCAACTTTGCTTTTGTCCCAATCGCTTCGCACCACGACGCGAATGAAGGGATAGCCGTCAAGGCGGCTTAGCTTACCGCCAGACGCAGCGACGATCCCGTTTATGGTGTCTTGCACGATATGTTCTTTTTTGTTGATGAACTGGGCCATGGCACTTGCTTTCTATGGGGTGGTCAAATTTTGTATGTCTGTCCCGGCGGGCATCGCAGGAAGCACAAAGCCCGCCGAGGTTTTGCAGGCGCATTGGCCGTATCAGCCGACCGGGAGGTAACGACAGATGCCTAAGAATGCCTGCAAGTACTTTGACGAGGGCCAAGTGGATTGCCCGGCCCTCTCTTGATGTTTTAATTGATGGCGCTGTTGTAGAAATTCGCTTCAATGTCATCCATGTCCACGGCTGCCAAATCTTCGGGCAATGCGTAGTTCATGGCATCAGCTTTGACCTTGTCTTTGTCGAAGTCATTGCCATCAGCGATAAAGTCGTTGAGGACGAAATTTGACGCATCTATGTCCGTGGACAGCAGCCCGATTTCTTTTTGAACATCGAAGAATTTCTGGAACCCTGCGATGTCGTGTTCTCCCCAACCGGCGCGTTGCGACATGTCGCCTTTGAACGTCCGGTGGATTTGCATCAGGCTCTCCGTGCCTGCGCGCGCGCCAAAACCCTGTTTGGTCGCGGGAAGCGCTTTGAACACGATGTCGGCTGCGGCACGCGGGTTTTGCTCTGCAAATTCATGCGCCATCGCCAGACCTTTGACGTAGGCCTGAAGGAAAACCTTGCGGTCGGGGTCTTCGACGTCTGCACGGCGAACCACTTGGCTGTTGGACGGCAAGGGCGATCCGCGCATCCCCATCCAGTAGTCAAAGTTCTGGTTGTTCTTATCCAGAAGCGCGCGCAAGCCTTCCCACGTGAGACACGCGTCCCCTTCGCCAGACGCCAGAGCGGCGGTCCAATTCGGGAAGCCAGCCTCTACGTAGTTCACTTTGGACACGTCAACACCGACAGCGCGCAACATTGGATCAGCAATGGATTGCCATGCTGCGGACCCCAGAAGAACAGTTTTACCTTCCAACCCCTTAAGGTCAGTCATCCCTTCGCCCTTGCGGAAGGCGATGTTGAACAAGTCCAGATAGCCAGTACCGAAGATCGACACGAGGCCCATCTCGTTCTCAATTGAGTTACCCAAGATGCCCGGCGCGGGAAAGCCCATATCAGCCTGACCAACCGAGACAAACTGAACAACGGCGGTACCGCCAGGGGGGCCCGCCTGCATATCAAGCTCAACACCCAGATCGCCGAAATATCCCATCTCTTGCGCAACCCAGATCGCGTAGTCATCCATCACTTCGATGGTGCCGCGCGGTGAAATCCAAGTATGGGTCCCGGAATATGCTTCAGCCAACGCAGATGTTGGTGTGATCAGCCCACCTCCCAGTGCGGTTACTGAAACCACGCCTGCGCCACTGACTTGCAGAAATTTCCGTCGGGAAACGCCTGTATTATTGATAAGGTTTTTCATGACCTTCTCCTCCACTGTTCCCGCTCAATTGATGGAAAACGGCCCGCTGAGCGGATACGCAGGCCGCTGAGACTTAGCTTTCCCAACCAGCGAGCTTTTTAGCCAACCAAGAAAAGAAGACGTAGATACCGATCCCCATGATCGCGAGGATCAAGATGACGGCGAAGAACTCTGCGGTTCGCAATGTCGATGAAAAAGAAGTCAGCTTGCTGCCCAAGCCAAAACCACCCCCGGACATTTCGGCACCAATAGCGGTGATGACCGAGAAAATGGCCCCCATCATCAAGCCGACGATGATCATTGGCATGGCCATTGGGACCCTAATTTTCGTGAATATCTGGAACGTTGAGGCGCCATAGGATTTAGCAAGTGCGATTTTGCCATGGTCCACGCGCCTGAAGCCCGTAGCAGAATTAATCATAACCATCGGACCCGCGGCCAAAGCAACGGCTATTATGCGTGGTGCATAGCCAAAGCCGAAGTTCAGGATCAGCAGCGGCACAAGCGCCAGCATTGGTGTTGTGACCAGCAAGAGAATGTAGGGCGTGATGATCTTTTCGACGAATGGAAATTGCGTAATCACCGCGGCGAGGAGCATCCCGATGGATGCGCCTATTGTGTAACCCACTGACAACTCGACCAATGTATAGCCCAAGTGCGGCACGATTTCATCGAAGTGGACAAATAGGGCCGTTACGATTGCGGAAGGGGTAGGCATGACGAATTCTTTGACTTCAAAAAACCGCAACAAGAATTCTGCACCGCCAATGATCACTACCGCGACAGCAATGATCGCAAGAACCTCCGACATGTTTTGAATTTTCGGCCCGCTTCCCAGACCGCCTGTCATGCCAGCCGGACTGTCGTTATTCGAATTTGTGCTATCGCTCATTTCCTTACTACTCCGCAGCTACGGCAGCAGCTGCCGAGGTTGGTTGATGTTGGATTTCTGCTTTGATTTTGTTGACCAAATCGAAGAACTCACGGCTTTCCATAAGTTTCAGATCGCGTGGTCGCTCAAATGGCACATCAAAGACTTTGTGCATACGTCCGGGGCGGGCGCTCATGACGTAGACTTTGTTGGACAGAAACACGGCTTCTTGGATGGAATGCGTGACCAGGATGATCGTCTTTTGGGTCTCTTCCCAAATCTCTTCCATCAGCATGTTCATTTCATCGCGCGTAAATGCATCCAATGCGCCAAACGGTTCGTCCATCAAAAGAACTTCAGGGTCGGATGATAGTGCCCTCACGATGGAAGCGCGCTGTTGCATACCACCGGACAATTCGCGCGGCATTTTCGGCCCAAACCCGCCTAGACCAACCCGATTGAGTAAACCCTCGATCTTGGCGAAGTCGGGTTTCTGACCGCGGATTTCGAAAGGAAACTCGATGTTCTTTTGAACCGTGCGCCATGGCAGCAGATTGGCATCCTGAAACATCATGCCAATGCTGGGATGTGGCTTCGTGATGACTTCCTCACCAAACTTGATGGATCCGCTGCTCAGGTCATGAAGCCCAGCAAGAGCCCACAAAAGTGTGGATTTTCCGCATCCTGAAGGTCCGACAAGAGAGACGAACTCCCCCTGTGAGACTGTCAGGTCGACATCTTGCAAGGCATGGATCGCGCCGGATCCCGTGCCGTATGTTTTTGTAGCGCCACTGATCGTAAGCGGGCGATTGGCCAACGTGTTCATAGTATCCTCCCGTGGCCTCGCGAAAGGCGCACTCCTTCTGGGGCGTTCCAAAAAATTGGAACGCCAAATTCATCTCTATTTTTGCTTGGTCAGCTTTGCAGCAGAACGTTCAAAGCGCCGTCCACTTGAGCCATGTAGTCTGGTTCCAATCCATTAAGGCCCATGTGACCGTCTTTTGATTGAATGACCTTCACGGTTGCGCCTGAGATGTACCGACAATCCGCTTCACATTCGTTCGGTGGGAAGAAGAGATCGTGATCAATAGGCATGATGCACATCTTTGCAGTGATACGACCCAACGCCTTGGGCAGATCATCGTCCGCATGCCGGCCAACGTCCGCGCGTTGCCATTTGTGCATTTCACTCAGTAAGACATTGGGATCCATCGGTTCAAAATAGGCCTTCATGAAGCCATTGATAAAGTCGTCTAGCGATGACATTCCCAATATTGTCGACCAGCGTTCTTCCTGATAGAATTCACGTGACCAACCAAGTGCGCTGACAATCTTAGACATGCGATCCATACCATCGCGCACATCAAGGCCAGATGCATACCAACCGCCATTCCAATTGGGATCAGACGTGATTGCTTCTTCAAGCGCTTGCACAAAGACCTTCTGATGCAGCGATATTCGTGCGGTTGCCGCAATGGGTGCGGCACGCTCGACCATCTCGGGGTGTGCAACCGCCCATTCATAGACTTGTTGCCCCCCCATTGAGCCGCCAACAACAAGTGCCAACTTCTCGATGCCTAAATGCTCTGTGAGCATTTTGTGCTGCGCCGCGACATCATCGCCGATAGTGAGCTTTGGAAACTTGCCCATAGTTTGCGGGGCAGGGTTGTTTTGAGGTGACGTTGAAACTCCACTTCCCAGCTGGTCGGCAATGATGATAAAGTATTTGGACGGGTCCAGCGCATGGTCTGCGCCCACATAGACATCCTCCATGACCTTACCGGTGCCAGAGAACCACGTGGTCACTAGTATAGCGTTGGACTTGTCTGTGTTCAGTTCGCCGAAGGTCCGGTAAGCGAGCTTTGCATTTCGCAAAGTCTCACCAGATTCCAGAGCCAAGTCACCAAGATCATGTATTTTGAAGTCACCCTGCGTGTGCGCTTCATAGAAGTCATTTGCAATCATGGCTAAACCTCAGTTCAAAGAGGCAGAGATGGCGTCAAGACCTGCTTGGGCACATTGTTCATCTTCATCACTGCTTGCACCGCTTACACCGATACCACCGATAACAGCGCCGTCGGCGGTCGAAATTGGTAGGCCGCCGGCAAAAGCAACAAGACCTGGCACAAAGGCGGCACCTGGTAGCCCTGCATCAACGCCATCCCGGTTTTCACCAAAGGACAAGTCCGCAAAAACCCGCGTAGGAGCGCCATAGAGCGCCGATGTGATTGCTTTGTTTTCGGCAATGCTAGCGCATGCTTTGCAGGCACCATCTTGGCGAGACGCTGCAAGCAAGTGCCCGCCGTCGTCCACGACGAATACGTTTACATTCGAATAGCCATTTTCTGCTTGATCCGCGAAGCAGGCAGCGACCATTGATTGAGCCAAAGCATTCGACAGAATCAGTCTGCTCGACAATTCGTCGGACATGCTCATTGTCGGCGCAATCATGGATATAACTGCGGCACAAATAGTTTTCCTAATCATAGTATTCTCCTCCCAAGGTGAAACGCCCTCCCGAGGCGTTGCGAGAATCCCGAGTAATTTTGTGCTACGTGATTGCGTGCACTCTCGGTTTCGACTCGACTTGTGGGATGAGGGTAGTTGTAGAGGCAGATCACGATCTATAGCGAACATTCGCTATGCCACTGTCGTTCTATTTTGAAAGAAATTGAGCCAAGTAATTCTAGCTCGAAAAACCGTCCAGCCTGGAAAGCAGGCTAACAAGATTAGAGGTGCTGGTGACGCCCATCTTTTCGCGAATGCTGCGAAGTTGATGATCAATGGTCGACAGCGCGCGACCACGGATTTGCGCTATTTCCTTATAGCTCATGCCCGTAGCAACGAGCTTTGCCACTTCAATTTCTGATGCTGTTAATGCATCAAGTTTAACGTCAAGGCCTGATGCGAAAACGTATGTCTGGCGTTCTCTACAAGCTGGTTCCTCGGCATGAATCTGGCTATCAGAGATACGTTTTGCTGCAGAGATAATTGGACTAAAAACATCAGCTACCGTCTGCTCAAAACAATCAAAGAGCTCAGACCGGTTTGGCACGTGATGTTCTGTCCAGTCAGCACAGATGAGACCAAAGCTTCCATCTCTCGTCTTCAAAGCCGCTCCGAACTTTGATTTTGTTTTTGCGCCGCTCAATCTTCTGCGCAGCCGGGGTGTCACCCGACGATCTTGTTTCATATCGGCAAAAATCACTGGTTTTGCGCCCAACCACATTGCTTTCATGATAGGATCATTGTTGTCGACGGCAGTGTGTCCAAATGAAGGAACATCGAAGTCATTGTTCTTAGCTTCCGCAAAGCCAGGGTAATAGTGTTTAGCCCTGAACTGTCCGAAGCCAGTGTCGACACGCTGGCAATCGAGCTCCGAGCGCAACCAAAGTGTTCCAATCGCCCAACACCCCGAGAGGGAGTCGAGATTCAAAAGCATGTGCGCAGCTAAGTCGCGCGCTGGTTTGTACCGGATTGCCTGATCATCAAGAAGTTCGGAGCGCAAGACACGTTGAGTATCCAAAACGTCTATAGGAGCGCCAAAATACGTTGAACTTTGAATGCTCGAGCTTTCTTGTCTCATGTCCTACGAACTCCAAACCCATTCCCATAGAGTTAGACTATGAGAATTGCATGGGGTGCAAACAGCACGATCTAGCCTCCCATCGCCCAACAAAATTACAGAAACCTGTGAGAAAGTCCATCCGTAGAGAATGTGGGCTGCCATTTCAGTGGCTCAGTTGGCTTTCCGCTGACAGCGTTTGGTTAGAAGTGACGCCCTGAAAGAAAAGGTGCAGAGGAAAAATTTTAGGTGAAAATCGTGTAAACGCCATTCAGAAATGTCACCGGTTGCGCAAAGCAGAAGTGTCACCATGGGCGCTGATGGTAGCGCAGCCTGACAGGGCGTAGACTTCAAATATCGGAGCTCTGGCTGGCTGCGCGGGCCTCTCGTTCTGCGCGCTTACGGGCGTAGTAAGGCTCCATCTTGGACGGTCCCCCAGGTGGACGTCGTCCCGTCTTCACGTAACCATTTTTGGCGCTGATTGGTTTGACCTTCACCTTTGGCGGCGCCTTTTCCTGTTCGGTTTTGATATGTTCCAGAACAGCGCTGAGCCGCTTGTTCTCGGTGATCGCCGCGTGGGTGATCTTGCGCTCGGGGTTGAGGATCGAATGGGGCAGGACAACGCCGTTGGCGCGGACTTGGATGCGGCCGCAACCGTACTCGTAGACATCGACGTACTTGCCCACGAGGCTGCGCGTCAGATCGTTGATCTCAAGCTTGATCCGTTTGCGATCGTACTTCAGCATCAGATCTTTGGTGACATGACGTTGGTCACGCAAACAGAACACCTCACTCAATCGATCCGACTCGATGTTGAGTGTGCGATGCAGGTTGTTTGCCTTGGCAGGGGCCTTTGCAAATTTAGCGTTGAAGCGCTCTATGAAACCCTCGAGAAATGCGTTCCCGTCCTCCATCGAGGATACGCCTGCAAGACGCAGTTCTTTGACGAGACGATCTTGCAATGTGCGATTGGCGCGTTCAACACGTCCTTTGGCCTGAGAGCTGTTTGCGCACAGAATCTCTACGTTTAGTTCAGCTAAAGCACGACCAAACTGGGTCATGCCGGTCATATGTTCATTGGGTTTTGCCACGCGAAAGACCGTGTGCTTGTCACTGTAGAATGCAACGGGGCGACCGTGTTTGAGTAAATAGCTCTCCAGCGCGCTGAAATAGCTGAACGTGCTTTCCGATTGAACAAATCGCAGCTCCATCAGCATGCTGGTCGCGTCATCAATGAAGACGAGGAGGGTGCAGGGACCAGCTCGGTCCTCGAACCAGCGATGATCTGACCCGTCGATTTGGATTAGCTCGCCAAAGCATTCCCGGCGCGATCTAGGCTGATGAATTGCGCGCCGCTGTTTGCGCGACAGCCAGATGCCGTCATGGACCATCCATTTGCGCAGCGTCTCCCGCGAGACCTTGAATCCGTGATGTTGCGCCAGCATCTCGGCCGCCAGCGTGGGCCCAAAATCTGCGTAGTTCTCTTTGACCAGAGCCATGACATAGTCGCGCTTTGCCCTGTGGATCTTATTGTTCGGAGTTTTGCCGCGCGCCTTATGCCGGATTGCCGCTGCGCCTTCGGTTCGATACGTCTTCAGCAATCGAAACATCTGACGTTTTGTGATGTCCAACATGTTGGCGCCGTTCTGAACGCTCAAACGCCCGTCATCGACCTGCGCCAACACCTCAATGCGATTTAACTCGCGTTCGCTCATCATCACCCATCCCATGTCCAATCTCCCTAAGCTCGATTGAACAAGAGAGTGACATTTCTGAATTGCACAGGGGTGACATTATCGCTTTGCGGCTGGAACCTCAAGGCACGTTGCGACTGGTCCCACTATCTCAATTTCATCAGCTCTTCCCTGAATGCTTCCGTTGGTGTCCGCCATCCGAGGCACTTTCTGGGTGTGTCGTTCAAGCGGTCGCAAATCGACTTCATATCTCGATTTGAGAGCGCGGCCACGGGCGCATCTCTCGGCAGATAGCGACGCGCGCGCTTGTTCAGGTTCTCGACTGAACCCTTTTGCCATGGCGCCTGCGGATCACAGAACCACGCCTCTGTTCCAATCCCAGGCTTGAGTTTACGCCAGTTCCTAAACTCGATCCCACGGTCAAACGTGATCGATTTGCGCGCCGGTTGGGGCAGGGGTTCCATCACGGTCACCAGCCGGTTCATCAGATGCGTCGTGCTGCGATCGTTGTTGCGGAACAACACGGCAAAGCGCGTCTTGCGCTCGACCAGTGAGGCAACGTTTGTCTTGCCCTGTGCGCGTTCAAAGATCATCAGATCGCCTTCCCATTCGCCGAATGTCTCACGGGTTTTAACGTAATCTGGTCGTTCATGGATTGACCGATCAGGCGGAAAAACAAGGCCACGCGGTGTGCGACGGCGTCGTGGCTGGCGCTTCTTACGTCGATGCGGGAGGTGACGAGCAAGCTCTTCCGACTGGCCATCTGGGCCGTAAACATAGGCATAGATCGTCTCATGGCTCACACGCAAAGGTTGGCCATCATACTGTAGGCGACCGGCGATCTGTTCCGGCGACCATCCGGCCTCCAACTGCGTGATCACGTGATTTCTGAGATCGACAAAGCGCACCAGTTTGCGACGTCGACCGCGTCGGTTCATCGCAGACCGTTGCGCGGTCATTCCGTAGTAGCCATTCAGCTTTGGCAGCTCATCGTCGACAAACTTGTTGCGCTTAATCTCACGAAACACGGTCGAGCGATGCCTGCCAATCTCAGCAGCAATCTTGTCGACTGACATCTTCGCGTTCAACATATCTTCGATTGTGCGTCTTTCACGCAAACCTAACTCCGTGTGGGCCATCTTCCATTCTCCTTGCTTTCCAGCAAGATAGGGGATTTGTCGCAACCCAGTTTAGAATGTGCCGGCTACACAAATCGTATACGTATAATAAGGTTTATGTTAATTTTATTCACGAAGGCGTTGTTGTTGCCCGCAACGATGTTGCCAAAACGGAATGTGCGATATGGCAACAATGCTAATCTATTTTCTTGATAGCGCTCATGATTTTGGCAAGACTAGACCGGTCGCCCTTTTCTATAATTGTAGTTACTCCTGCATCGAAGGCCAATTTCACTATACTTACGCTTGAAGCTCCGGTGACAATGATAGTTCTCTCAAGAAGTCGATTGTCAATGCGGTTGATGTCATCAAAGAGTTTTTCTAATGCGGACATGCTTGACGCAGCATCAATTGATCCTGTTGGCGGAGCAGACACAACAGAAAGTTCTAATATGATGGCATGAGTGGCGTCGTGGTTTTTCGAAAGATATTCTAATGCAATATCAGTGCTGTTGCTTGAACTCGCTATAATGCTTTTTCTAGATAGTTCTTTTGATAAGTATTCGGTGAACTCTATGCTGTCGTCGATGATATGAACCCTTTTGAACTTAGGTTCTGTCGTTAAGTACTTCTTGGCCCATCCAAATTCGGGACGAAGATTCGACACCTTCTCAAAGAGTGGCCGGTTGTGATCTACGAGATCGGCCATGCGCTTCAGCAACGCACGTTCTTTGTCATCGGCGTGTTTCTCTGCTTTGTCGATTACCCTCTCAAAATGATCACCAACTACCCCTGTAGCTTTCTTGAAGCTTGGCATCGTCTTGACGGCTTCCCAGAAAAAGCCACCAACTAAGCCCGTCGCGCCAATTGCCACGGCTGGCACGATGAGCGTTGCCACCGTTCCTCCTGCACCAAACCAGGCGGCACCACCGACGATCACTGTTAGAGCGGATCCCGTCGCTGCTATGCCCAAGCCCCTGCTTCGTGTGAGTTGAGGATCGCCCTCTACTTTCGCGGTGAGTTCGCGGTAGACATCCGCCGTTTCAGCTTCCATGAGCTCAGTTTCGGCAGCGATGAGCTCACCGAATTCTTCAATAGTTTCTTGGTCTTTCTCATATAGATCAGGCGGAACTTCATATTGATGTGCACTCTCGACGAGTTTGCGTCCGGCACCGGACGCCATGATCATTGGACCGTGAAGGTCACATATCGCGTCGATAGCTTCGTTTTCATCGGCGTCTAGCTCTGGCCATTCACCTGACCCGATTTGTTCGGAAGCACGTCGCCGTGCAGAATAAAAACGCGAACCTCTTGCGTAGAGGATTGTGTAGTTGATGTCGCTCAGATCCTTGGAGAGCTCTTCGGCGTACTTTGCTGTCAATGGACCGAACATACCTGCTTGTGGCACATTCGGGTTTTTTTCGTACCTTGCCTTTAGAAGTTCGATGGGGCCTTGCGCGGCCAATAGTTCCGATCTCAATGCATGGATGGTATCGTAGTCGTTTTCGTCAGCAAGTGTCGGAAGCAGGTTGAGCTTAGCGTTATCTGATAAGCCAAAGCGGACGAGAGGATTTTGATCTGGAATCGAAATTGCAGTTTCCCTCAATCCTACTGTTCTCATTCCTTGCTTAGCGAGCCATTCCGTCTGTAATTTCTTTGTCTTTACATCTTTCTGAAACCTGGATTTTTTGAGATCTTGGATATCCAACTCAAGAAATTTCGCAATAGCTGAAAGGTTCTTCTCGGATGGGAAAGCGTAACTGCTTAGCCATCGATTTACAGTCATGTATGAAACACCCAATTGACGGGCAAGTGCTCTTTGAGTGACGGCCTTCTCACGAAGCCTTTGGCGTATTATTTCAGCGAAGCTTTCTTTCGCCGGCCGGTCAGGGGTCCCGTTCTGAGTTGATCTAAGGCCATTCGCCGAATGGTCGGATTTGGGTTCCACCGCCGTGTAGTTCCGCAAGTCATCAGCGAGTTTGTCTCCTAACGCCTCAACGAGCCGTGTCAGCGTGCGAAGTTGAGGTCTTGTTTGCCCGCGCTCGTACTGAGAAATCATACCCTTGTTCTGATCGTTGCCGAATGCTTCGAGCGAAAGTCGTGCTTGAGTCCAGCCCTTGGCCACTCTGGCCTGCCGGATCAAGCCGCCTAAGTCATCGGTCAGAATTGATCCACTTGTATCAGAATTGTCTATTCCTAATGACATGCCGACCTCACTTCGAACCGCTTACTTCTTCAACAGACGTGTTGGGGTGACTAACCTCCAGCGCCTTCATGCTTTTCGACCATACTGAATCGAACTGGGAGACCGCCATTGCGTGAAAATCGGGCGAACTCGCTTTTGTCGCATGAAGCATCGGACGATTTCGGGCCGGAACTTTGTAGGCATAGAGTTCTATGGACGCACTAAGTTCACCGGCTAGCTTCTCGATAGCCAAGATACTGAATGACATCGCAATATCACATGTTCTAACTTCGACATGATCATACTTTTCTGCTAAGGCCTCAAATATTCGGAGAGCAGAACGGCATTGGTGACGGTACGCTTCTATATCATCGCTTTCATAGACAACTTCGTTGCAAAGCCTTTCTACCGCTTCACTGTCTGGGTGGCACATGACTAGTTGAATCGAACATCCCTGCTCGGCAAGTTCTTCGAACAAGCTACGGTATTCATTTGCTAACCGAAAAAGCGAGCCACCGGAGATCTTGAGGCTGGTCGAACCAGCCAGCCTACCCTCTAGAGGTGGTAAGACCTTCCTTGATCCAACCAGTGAATCAAGTCCCACATTTGTTGGCAGGCTTATCCGATCGCCCAAAACCGCAACGTCGTCGCCGATTTTTTCTATCATATCTCTGTTTTCACGGTTCACGAACCAACGTTCAGAAAGCAGCGTCGCGGCGATAAGTACATTGACTGCCAAAAGACCCTGCAAAATGGTCTCTGATGTCAGTTGGTAAAAGCTGGCCGCCGTCGTCAAACCTATGCAAGCAAACAACGTCAGAACCGGAGGGCTATCCCTAAGTAAAAATACTATAAAATTACGAAATTTGTGCGTAACTGTTTCATTTTTCATTCAAGATACTCTTCCCTGAGATGCGATCGTAGATAAGCAGACTGGTTATCGACTTCGGGTCAGTAAGCTCGCCGCTATCAATGGCGGATCGAATTTGGCCGGGTGAAAGGAGGCAAGTTTCAGTAATTTCTTCCTCAGTAGTTGGCACCGGTGATCCTTCGCCTATAATCTCCGTTTCATACAAATGAGCAAATTCGTTCGAAAAATGAGGCGCAGTATAGAACTTCTGAAGGAGACACGCGCATTTCCCTTTCAATCCTGTTTCTTCACGAAGTTCTCGCAAAGCAGCGGTTTTTGGATCCTCATCGACCTCAAGCTTGCCCGCCGGCAATTCAAGTATTTGTAAGCCCGTAGCCACACGATGCTGGCGAACAAATGCGATTTCATTTTTTTCCGTCAGAGCTATGCAAATTACTATGTTTGGCCGACCGATGTACTCCAATCGAACGTCTAGATTTTGGATTTTGCGACTTGTCTCGTGGACTGACAGGTGCTTTCCAGAATACTTGAGTATATCATTCATCGGCCTCATCCTTTGCGACACAAAGATACCCTATCCAGTTTTTTTGGCGCTCTACCTCTTTTGTCCTGAAACGGTTCAGGACTTCGAAGCCGGCATCAGACAAGAGTTGCGAGAAAGCATCCTCTGTCCAACTAGACCTAAACCGAAGCATCTTTTTATCGTAGTCTTGTTTGACAAAAAATCCTTCTGAGCATTCCAATTCGGATGTGGTATTGATGAATATCCGGCCACTTCTGACCAACCAGCGCCGCACTCGTAGTAGTTGTTTCAAAGCAATTTCCTTTGGAAACAAATGGATGAATGCTCCCATATAGACACCATCAAAGTGGCAATCTGGAAAATCAACATCCTGTACGTCGGCTATGACGACTGTCGCGTTGGGTGCCGCTTTTTGGGCGATTGAGGCCATTTTTGGTGATAGCTCGACTGCAATCACTTGATCGCCAACTGAGCCAAGGTGGGCCAATACGCTTCCAGATCCGGGACCCAATTCAAGGAGCCGTTTTGGACGATCGCGTAAGCCACCGGTTAAGTGGGACGCTAGATCTTGCGGTGGTTCTTGACTTTTCCCGGGCGTTTCAGCCCGATCAATGTACTCTTTTGCAAGGACTTCGTATGCAATTTTGTTGATAACAGACGTGATCTTTCCCTTGGTATGCAACGAAAGTGTAAGAATGATCTCTCCTAACGGTGTCCGGGCCTCCGTCACTCGAAATCCTCTGTCTGTTAGATAAGAAAGTAGCGGCTCGTATTTCGGAAAAACCGTCACAAAAAGTGTTTCGACGCCTTTTTCCACAAGAAAAAGAAGAACACTCGACAAGAGCTGATCAGCGATACCCTGGGCGCTTGCTCCTTCAGAAATTTTGAAAGTAGAAAGCTTAGCGCTTAGTGAGGCATCGCCGTGAACCCCCTCACCTAGTTTAATGATCGCAATAGCGACCAGCCCGGCATCAGGAGCATTAGCGACCCAAGCTTTTCTGGTTTCAGGTTCTCGGGATACCTTCGAGCACCACTCTTTGAATGTCGGGTAGTCTTGATACAAGCTTTCGAAAAGAGGGTCCGAAAAGTCGATATGCGAGGTTGAAATAGGGGTTATCATTTTTTCTGAATGCTCTCCCCACAGTAAGCGTCGACGTCCTTCCAGATTGCTATAAATATCGTCATGTCATTGCAACCCAAGGATGAATGAACTCACGGGCTTTACGTCCATATTGGTTGCCTCAATCAACGGTACATTCAGTGACCGACATATAGTCTTTGCTACTGCTATGGAGCGTGACTGATGTTCAAAAATTTCCTGTTCGCACAAGATTGGGCGATCTCTTTTATCATCACTAATCCTGTGCTCCAGAATTCTTGTTGGGTCGGTCGACAGATGCACCATACCGTCTATGTTTAAAGCCTCAAATACGTCGGCACTTAGTTCTTCTAGTCCCAACGGGCCATGAATCACGACGTGACCGTCCATGATAATATATCGTTTATTGAGATCTCGCGATTGATGAAATCCGTCAATCAGGAATTGCTGATTTTCATCGATGTCGGCTAGTCGAAGTCGATCACGATCAGATGATTTAATCGCACCGCCCATTTTGATGAGCGTGCCTGCTGTTAAGTGTTGTATTGGCAGATCTTCGGCCAACTGTCGTGCAAAGGTCGTCTTGCCGACACCAGAAATCCCAACCAATGCGACTATCTTCTGCTTCATACGTCAAACCCCAAATTTGCCCTAAATAATATGTCCTCAAAGGGCTTGCCCTTTATCTCAAAGATCGATTGTGGGAAGCCTCGGATTACCTGCATTTTTTTCAGTTCATCGTATCCTATTGGTGGGTCCACGTAGCCAACGAGTAAATAATTTATGACCTTTACTGGCTTTGCCGGACTAGCCTGCCAGGCATCTAGTTCTTTTTCGCCATAAACAGATCGCCCACCAGTCTTTAGCATCAGGTCTTTTGTCGATGTTGCCAATGTGACTTCTTCCAGAACGCCTATTGCCGTGATTGCTCGAGAGGGTAGCTCTTTTGAAGTACTCTTATAGAAGAATAGTATCGATCCTGGTTCTGCGAGCTTTGAGGGCGCTCGGCAAAGGTACACCTTCCGGATAGTGTTCCCTGGTCTAGTAGGTGACTCTGCGCGCGAGGCACCTACAAAAAGGTCCGCCTGCCTCGGCTCCCATAGATCAGGATACAGTGTATCGTGATACTCTTCTTGGATTGGAATTCCAAAGCAGCGTACCTGATCTGTGACAAGGAACCGTGGATAGTTCCGGCGCGTTGTTTGGAACACTGTTTCAGAATGTTTTGGTGCAAGCTTCGATGACCCAAAAGAACGCTCATATATCAACTCGCCGTCTGCTTTGCTGCCGGCCCGCTCAAAGCCATAGTATTCTAATAGTTCGATCAGAGATGTTTGATCTTCAAAAGTGGTGAGATAAGCCAAGTCGTAGGCATTTGACTGTGCAAACCAAAGAACCTGCTTCAGAAGTAGTTCACCGAGCTTCACCCCTCGCATTTCTGGGTGAACCTTGAATGTGCATACTTTGAGTATCCGAGTGGATTTTGTTACCGCGTCGGTATCGTCTCCGGTCTCGTCTTTTCTAACAATTAGGCCAGCGAGGTTCTCATCTTCATAGACAACCCAACATGGACGCCGTTGTTTAATGCACTTGTCATTCCACCAATTGTCAAAGCCCCGATATCCGTCCCTCAAGCTGTCAAAAAAACCATCTTCATGATCGATCGTGTGAGCCGCGACTTCAGAAACATGCCTGATCGGAACCTCTTTTGGCTCGTAGGTTTGAACTAGAAGATCTGCGGCGTCACTAATGAACAAGACACGGCGTGCCATATCTGTCGAATGCCTAAGGGCACGTTGGTGCAAACCCTTATCTTGAGTTACGAGAAAATCGACCGCCCCGATTTTTAATGCGTTGAGCAGTGTAGCATCGACCACATCGTTTGGCTTTTTTAGCGTGCCAAAGTCCTGTTCCAGCTCCGTTTCCGTTAGTCCTCGTCGCTTCGAAAGAACCCTATACTTATTTAGTTTGCTCACCGATATTTGGCGACGACGCAAATCTTTGTCTCGTGCGATGTCATCCATTGCCGCTGCATGCACAAAAACATCGATCTTATGCTTGGTCGAAAGGCTGAGGAACCTAGCATAAGCTGGATTTACGGCATGGTCGTCCTCAAGACCTATAAGGATGTTCGTATCAATGAGATACGACTGAAGATTCATCCTTGAGAGCCCTTCTTAGGTCACGTTTTGCATATAGGTAAGACTGAGGAGGCTCGAAACCAAACTGCTCTCTCAGCTTTGATAACGGTATCGGATCTGAAAAGGTCCGAACATCGTCAAACAGCAACGCAAAACCAAAATCCAGCCCTTCAAAATACTTGTCAAAATCGGGTTTATCGATAAATGCTGTATCTTCAAACTCGCTCCATATCTGATCTATCGGAAGCTTCAAAACGTCTTTGATTTCTGCTACTCCCACCATAGCGCGAACCGGTGAAGTAGAATAAATGTACGCAATTGTGCCACTTGGTGCAGAGATCGGAAACCGGCGGCGTAACTCCACGGTTTTGCTGCCTTGAAGTATCTTGTCCGTGTACTTTGGCCGAATGGAAAGAACTACGTCACGCTGTGCTCTGAACGGTTCATCACCCAAAAGTGGTAGGACCATTTGATCATCGTTACCAAACTCCACGTCAAAGGCGTCTCTTATACTGAGTGCCAGTGGCGCATCAGCCGGAAAGCTGGCGTCAATTCGCAGGGATGCGCCTAAAGCCTCAACATATTTTCTTACAGTCGAAAGATGTACGTCACCACCCTTTTCGATCTTGGATATGGCCGCTTGCTGCACCTCAAGACGAAGAGCCATCTCCTTCTGGGTTAAGTTTGATAACAACCGCAAACGCCTCAAAGACGGTCCAACGTCCTCTGCTCGACCCTGTGTGGTGGCTGCAAAAGCCTCGACGATTTTTCCCGACAGTTTGCCCATACTTGTTCCCCATTTTCGTTTCGTCGTATGCTAGGTCGACATTCCTTGCAAGGAATATTTCAATGCGGCAGGCAGCATTTCCTAGTCGATTATGATGCCGTCCGGTACTTCCGCGAGCTCGAGCAGCCGACGGGCTTGTCCTTCTGATAACTCCTTAAGATCCCAGCGGGGCTGTTCCGATATTAGAACGTCTTCTAGGAGGAATTTTCGGATAATACGTCGTTCGAATGCTGCGTTGTACAGCATTCTTAGCGTAGAAGTTCGAGCGCTGGTCCGGTAGGCAGTCTTCAGTTCACTTTTTTCAAAAACGCTGTGTTTTTTGCAATAAGCAATAAATTCCGCTTCATTTCCGAAGTCTTTTTTTCTTTTGCTTTCGACGGCCACACAGACAGATGTGGCGACAGACCTAAAATATGCGGGGCCTTTCTTGTCACAAGTACGGTACATGACTACGATGTCTCCCGCATTGACTCGAGACAAGGCCACTTTCCCAACATAGATTTTTTCGATCGTGTTGGTATGAGATACGTCACTGACAGTGTCGACGGGATCCGTCACTAGCTTTGAATCGGGAAGCAATCGAGTATGGTACTCTGGGTAGATTGCAAGAAGCCAACACTTGCGTCCTCCTAAACTAAGCCGAGGATAATTTAAACGGATGTCTGCATGATCGGTCTGAAGGTCCTTTACGAAAACGCACTCCACTCCGCTGACAGAGTCCTTTTGCCCCCGTAAAACAAAGCCATATCTCTCTAGCAGCTTTATAAGCTCTTTGTGTTTGGCGAAAACGGTCACGTATACGCCTACGCACTCTTCCGCGACGGCGTGATCGAAGGCTTTTTTTATAACTCGTTCACCTGCTTTTGTTCCGGCTGCGTTTATCTTGAGCGTTCCGACTTTTAGCCATTTTCCGGGCCCAAGATTTGGTTCAATATCTTGGATTGGGCCTTCTTCGATCTTGATGTAGAGCATGCCCTGTACAGCATTAGTGATGGAATCTTCCAATATATAGGCTTTTTCGGCCGCTTTCGAAGCAAACCACTTATCGAAACCCACATATCCATCCCGTAGGCTGTCGAAGAATTTGTCTGATACGTCGACATCTCCAAGGGCTTTATAAACCAAAACTCGCTTCGACACGTCGCCTCACAATATATTTTTGGTCCAGAACTTGGCCGGACCTATTAAACCTTTTTCAACTTTGGCGATACGTTGGCACAATCACAAGAGGAATAGTGTAGCGCTTCATTACGTAGAACCATGAGAGTTAGAGGAAGGGAAGCCCGATTGCCGGGCTTGAAAGGATAGAGAGAGTCTCATCCGGGCCCGTCCAAAAGGACGAAACCCATGGCAAAATCCCAAACCAAAGCGAAGATTACGAAGCCGCCGGTGGCCGCGAAAACTGCTGACGCCGCCACGACCGCGACTACAATGACCCAGGACCTCCGCCTGATCCCGCTCGATCAGCTGGAACTTAGCCCGCTCAATGTGCGCAAAGTCGCCGCAAGTGCCGCCGATGATACAGAACTCCTCGCAAGTATTCGCGAAAACGGTATCAAGCAAAACCTTGTCGTTCATGTGTTGCCTGACGGGAAATTCGCAGTGGATGCAGGTGGTCGTCGCTTGAAGGCGCTCAAGCAGCTGGCAAATGATGGTATCATCCCGAACGATCATCCTGTTTCGTGTTTGGTCGAAGATGAGCAAGACGCGATTGTCACTTCGACAACGGAAAACCTCCAGCGCGCGGCGATGCATCCAGCAGATCAGTTTGAGGCTTTTGCCCAGATGATTGCCGAGGGCCGCAAGGAAGACGACATTGCTCTGAAATTTGGTGTCAGTGTTGATCTCGTGCGCCGCCGCCTCAAGCTGGCCCGCATTGCGCCTGAGCTGATTGAGCAGTTCCGCGGCGGGGAGATGACACTTGAATGCGTTATGGCGTTCACATTGACGGATGATCATGATCGCCAGATGACTGTTTGGAACGCGGTGAAGGACAGCTATCACATTCACCCGCAGTCCATCAAACGTCAGCTGACTGAGACCGCACATTCTGCCAGTTCCAGCATCGGGCGCTTCGTCGGCATCAAGGCCTATGAGGCAGCAGATGGTGTTCTGTTGCGCGACCTTTTCGATGACAATGCCGCAGCACATATGGAGAACCCTGAGCTTCTGGAACGTCTTGCCGTCGAAAAACTGCAAGATGCGGCCAAGACTTATGATGCCGATTGGAAATGGGTCGAAGTGCATCTTGCCGTCGACTATGGCGCATTTCGCAGTTTTGGACGCGTTTATCCGCAAGACATCGAACCGGATGCTGATCTGCTCGCGGAAGAGAACCACCTGATGGCTCGTGAAGAAGAATTGGCGCTGGCCAATGATGGTGCGAACTGGACTGACGCTGAAGCAGATGAATATCACGCCATTGAGCCACGGCTTCGCGAAATTGAAGCACTGCAAAAGGCGCGCCAACCCTACGCTGCTGCGGATCAAGCGATCGCAGGGTGTGTCGTGACGATTGGTCACGATGGCACGTTGCGGGTTGAAAAAGGGTTGGTGCGCCCTGACGATATTCCCGTGGTTCAAGAAGAAGCCAAAGATGCGGTAGATGATGGCAATCAGGCTTCTATCACCCGACCGAACGTCACACTACCGACGTCGTCAGCGCCCGTTCCGGTGTCAGATCCCGCGACAACACTGCGCAAAGCGGATGGGATTTCAGCAAGTCTCGCAGATGACCTACGTGCCACGCGACAGCATATTTTGCGCGCCCACTTGGCCGCGGATTACGATGTGGCGTTCGATGCAATGCTTTATGCGCTCTGCGAGCAAGCATTGTCGCATTCATACGGCACGGAGGCGCTCAACATCTCAATCAGCCCGTTCCTCGCTCAAAATCGCGAAACGATTCATCCCGATTCCGTCGCGCAAAAGATGCTTGATGCACTGGAACAGGATCTTGCGATCGAGTGGATGACCCTTGAGAAGCCTGATGATTTTCGGGCGATGTCGGCGCTTCCAATGACCCAGAAGCAATCCTTGTTCGCTTGGGCCGTGGGTTCCACCATCAAACCCCAGCTTCTGTCAGATAACCACCCTACCCCGATCATCGAGGAAATTGGTGCGCGTTTGGACGTCGATGTCGCTGCCTGTTGGCGCCCAACAGCTTCGACATACTGGGGCCGGGTCAACAAAGGACATGCAGTCTCAATGGCCCGTAAACTTGTTGGCGACGACTATGCCGAAGAGCGCAGCAGAGAACGCAAAGGCGATATTGCGGCCGCAATGGAACGCGCATTCGCTGAACAGGCGGCTGCAACGGAAGGGTTCGACGCGGCGGTGGCCTTTAAGACGGCACGCTGGCTTCCTGAAGGCATGGCGTTCCAAGGCATCGGAGATGCTTCAGAGACGTTCAACGCGCCAGACAATGCTGTCGTTACGTCGGCTGGAGGTGCAGATCAAACAACCTCAAGTGCTGAAGATGCCGCGCCGGACGCCTTGCCCGCGTTCTTGAGCGAAACTGCTGCCTAGGCTTCCACATTGAAGTCAACAGCGTCCATTTGGGCCGTCCTTGTGAAAAGGGCGGCCCTTTCCGACTGGCGAGTGCCTCAGGCTGAAATTGGTTCAGCTCGCTCGCAACGGAGACGACCCATGACAACTGTATTGCAAACCAATCCGACAACTGAAGCTGCTACCATCGCTGCTCAAAACGATGCATTTCGCAAATCGATCATGTTCTTCAACGACACAGAAGAAACGCCAAAAGGGCAGTTCGTGATGACCTCAGGCGTATCCGCCATGGGATCGGATGCACGTCTTTCAGCCACGCGCCAAGTCGCTGCGTTTGAGGCCTTCACACCCGACAATGACCCTTATGGGTGGCATGAGTTCGGCGCGGTCGAGGTCTTTGGCACAACGATCTGGTTCAAAGTGGACCTGTATGACGTCAATTATGAAATGGGCTCAGATGAACCCACTGATCCGGAACAGACGCGCCGCGTTCTGACGTTGCTTTTGCCGTCGGAATACTGATCCCCCTCCCCTCCTGTTTGTTCGATTTTTAGGCCGCTCTCTGATTGAGGGCGGCCTTTTCCTACTGGCGGATTTCAACGCTCGAGATTGTCTCAGCAACCGTCATAGGAGGCCACAAAAATGGCACAAACACGCGACTATCAGATCACTCTTTATCCAGCGCATCGCGAAGGCGCGTTTGTCGTGACCAAGTTCACGATGATGGACAGCTACCCCGAAAAACGGCTGCAAGCTGCGGGAATGGACGACCTCATCGCGCAGGTCACCCATTTTGCGATGGAGCATGGCGAGGGCTGCCGAGCTTCGGTGCGATGTCTCGCTGCCAGAAAGCCACCAGGCTTCAAGAAGGCGACCGAGGACCTCTACTTCAACCTCGAGGATCGCACCGCTGAGAAGTTCAGCCGCTCCGTCGCCTGACATTCCCGAAACCACAAGTATCTGGCGATCCGGATGTGCTGGATCGCCTCCTTTTCCTATTTTGAGACATTGGAGACACAACATGAATGCTCATCCAAAAACGGCTGCGCTTATCGACACTATTCACGCGAACCCGCCCACCTCTGAGACTGCGCAGCGTCTCATTCATGCGGCAAATAACCTTCTGCCGCATTTTGAGGCGGGGCAAGCCATCGATGCAAAGAGCTTGCGAGCAGCGATGGAAGCCGCCTTTGGCGCAAGCGACACAAGCGGTGCTTGGGTCTGGAAAGACGCCTACGATGCTGTCGAGATCGCGCAAATCATGATGATCACGCGCTATGGCACATTGATGCGAAAGCAGGCCGCATCACCGGCGCAGTTTCTTAGCATGATCGAACGCTTGTCCTCGCTTGCGCCCTCCCACACGCGACGCTCGGAAGACAGCGTCCGTCTGCAGCAATTCTCAACCCCCCTGCCCCTCGCGGCGATTGTTGCTGAGGCGGCAGGGTTTTGCGCAACTGACCTCGTTCTTGAGCCGTCTGCAGGCACAGGCATGCTTGCCGTATTCGGCCAGATTTCTGGTGCAGACATCGCCCTCAACGAACTCGCTGAGACCCGTCGCGATGTCTTGCGCGCTATGTTTTTAAATGTACCGGTATCTGGACACGATGCGGCGTCCATCGACGACAGGCTTGATCGTGCGATCAAACCCAGTGTTATTGTTATGAACCCGCCCTTCTCCGCCGCCCAACATGTGGACGGCAAGTTTCGCAAAGCAACCAGTCAGCACGTTCTATCAGCCTTGGCACGGCTTGCGCCCGCTGGACGGCTCGTCGTAATCACGGGCGAAAGCTTCGCCCCAAAAACCAAGAGCCATCAGTCGACCTTCAGAAGCATCGGCGAAGTCGCGAACGTCGTCTTTTCGGCAGCCATTGCTGGAAAGGTGTTCGCGCGGCACGGCACGAGCATCGATACGCGCCTGACGGTCATCGACAAACGACCCGCTGGCGAGGACGTGGCAACGACTGACGCCGAAGACATCTACCATCCGCTGTGCGAAACCACCGGCGAACTACTGGCCGCTGTTCTGGCCCATTGCCCAGAACGGTTCGATGAAACGCCCCCCTGCCCTAGTGGCGCGCGTCAGATCGCACCCAAATCTGCGCCGCGGCTCAATCTGCATGCACTGCGCGATGCCGCCCGCCAAGAAATCCGTGACCTTGCTGCAGAGCGCGCCAAACATCCCTTTGACAGCATTGACGCAATTCCGCTCGCATATCAGCCAAAGATCTGGACTGATCCCCAAGGCACTTTGCAAGACGCGGTTTACGAGGATTACGCGCTACAGGCCTTCCAGATTGAGGGCGCTGCCACCCATCCAACGTCACTTGTGCAGTCAGCCGCCATGGCGTCTGTCCCGCCGCCGCTGCCAACCTATCAGCCTCTCCTAACTACGGCGCTAACACGTGATGGCGTTCTGTCTGCGCCGCAGCTTGAAAGTGTCATTTACGCCGGGCACGCCCACGCCTGTCATCTTAAGGGCTGGTTCAAGCCAAGCGAGATCGCGGGTCAGCTTGTTGCAGCGTCTGAGGCTGATGAATGCGCCTTTCGTTTGCGCAAGGGCTGGTTCCTCGGTGATGGGACTGGTTGCGGCAAAGGACGGCAAGTCGCGGGCATTATCGTCGACAATTGGCTGTGTGGCCGTAAACGTGCTGTCTGGGTCTCTAAGAGCGACAAGCTCATTGAGGACGCCCGACGCGACTGGATGGCATTGGGCGGGCGGGAGAGTGACATCGTGCCGCTCTCGAAATTTCGCCAAGGCAGCGACATTCGACTGACTGAGGGCATCTTGTTTGTCACCTATGCCACGCTGCGCTCGGCTGAGCGTGAAGGTAAAGCCGCACGACTTGATCAGGTGGTCGCATGGCTTGGTGAAGGCTTTGACGGTGTCATCGCATTCGATGAAAGCCACGCGATGGCGAACGCCGCAGGTGAGAAATCTGCGCGTGGCGACAAGAAGGCGTCGCAGCAAGGTCTTGCTGGGCTCGCATTGCAAAACGCCGTTCCCGATGCACGCATCCTCTACGTCTCGGCCACCGGCGCAACCGTCGTGGGCAATCTTGCCTATGCGTCCCGTCTTGGCCTTTGGGGCACGGGTGACTTCCCCTTCGTGACCCAAGCCGAATTTGTCTCCTCAATGGAAGCAGGCGGCATTGCGGCCATGGAAATGATTTCGCGCGACCTTAAAGCCCTCGGGCTCTATCTCGCGCGGTCGCTGTCCTATGCCGGTGTGGAATACGACATGCTGGTTCATGATCTGACGCCAGCACAGGTCGCAATCTATGATAGCTATGCGGACGCGTTTCAGATCATTCACAACAATCTCGAAGCCGCGCTTGAAGCATCAGGCATCTCGTCTGATAGCGGCACATTGAACCCGCAAGCGAAATCCGCAGCGCGATCCGCCTTCGAGAGTAATAAACAGCGCTTTTTCAATCACTTAATCACCGCCATGAAATGTCCATCACTGATTAAAGCCATTGAGGCTGACCTCGCAGCAGGTCATGCCGCTGTCGTGCAAGTCGTCTCAACCAGCGAAGCGCTGATGGAACGTCGCCTTGATGAAATCCCCTCTACTGAGTGGCACGATCTGCAAGTCGACATTACGCCCAGGGAATATGTGATGGATTATTTAGCGCATTCCTTCCCGACACAGCTGTTTGAGCCCTATACCGATGAAAACGGTGATCTGCGATCCCGTCCCGCGGTTGATGCGGGTGGCACGCCGATCATCTGTCGCGAGGCCGAGCAGCGGCGCGATGCCCTCATCGAACACCTTGGGTCATTGGCACCCGTCCAGGGCGCGCTGGATCAAATCCTATGGCAGTTCAGCGGGGATGTTGTTGCAGAAGTCACGGGCCGCAAGCGCCGAATAGTGCGGACGTCTGAGGGGGGCTTGAAGGTCGAGAACCGGCCCGCCTCCTCCAACCTCGCCGAAACCCAAGCCTTCATGAATGATACCAAGCGCATTTTGGTCTTTTCAGACGCGGGTGGCACGGGGCGTTCCTACCACGCGGATCTTGGAGCCAAGAACCAGCGCTTGCGCGTGCACTACCTGCTTGAACCGGGCTGGAAGGCCGACAACGCCATTCAAGGTCTTGGACGCACAAACCGGACCAACCAAGCACAGCCTCCGCTGTTTCGACCCGTTGCTACAAACGTCAAAGGGGAGAAACGGTTTCTCTCCACGATCGCACGTCGCCTCGACACCCTTGGGGCCATCACCAAGGGTCAACGTGAGACCGGTGGTCAGAACATGTTTCGCGCGGAGGACAACCTAGAGAGCCCCTACGCACGGGCGGCGCTGCGTCAGTTTTTCTACAAGCTGCGTGCAGGCAAGATTGATGCCTGCTCCTATGCGCGGTTCCAAGAGATGACGGGCCTGACGCTTGATGATGCGGATGGTTCGATGAAAGAGGTCCTGCCGCCGATCCAGCAATTCCTCAATCGGTGTCTTGCCCTAAAGATCAGCATGCAAGACGCAATCTTTGATGCCTTTGGTGAATATCTAGTTGCGATCATCGAGGATGCGCGGCAGGCGGGAACTCTTGATGTTGGTCTTGAGACCCTACGGGCCGAGCGCTTTGGCATCATCGACCGGAAAGTCATTTTCGAACATGAAGCGACGGGGGCAACGGCCACAGCGCTGACGGTGGAACGGACTGATCGCAACGCGCCGCTGACGCTCACCAAGGTCAAATCTATTTGCGCCGCTATGTCCGATGCGAAGCTCTATTGGAACGCCACGTCGAAGCGTGCGGGTCTGATGACGAATGCGCCCGCCTACATGGACGAGCACGGTGTCCCGATCCGGCGGATTAAATTGCTGCGCCCAATGACCTATGATTTGTTCGAGCAGGGTGAGTTTATCAAATCAAACTGGCAGGAAGTCGATGATGCTAACTTTGAGCAACTTTGGCAGGCTGAGGTTGACGCCGTGCCGGAGTTCACGGCATCAAAAATTACGCTAATCTGCGGCCTTCTCTTACCGATCTGGGATCGCCTGCCCGCCGATAATATGCGGATTTATCGTTTGCAGACGGAAGATGGGGAACGCGCTATCGGGCGGTTGGTCTCTCAAGAACAGCTGATCAACGTTTATGCGAGACTTGGACTCGATACGAACATCCAGATGGAACCAGACGAAGTCCTACGCGCCGTTATGGAGACCCGTGCCACCCTCAGCCTTGTAAACGGGTTCCAACTCCGTCGATCACTGGTCATGGGGCAACCACGGCTTGAATTAGTCGGTGCGACGGGTGCGATACTCGCCGAGTTGAAAACCATGGGCTGCTTTACTGAAGTGATCCAATGGAGAACGCGTGTGTTTCTGCCCTCAGAGGCACTTGATGTGTTGGCGTCACTTCTGTCGCGCTTCCCCGTTGGCACGGCTGTGGAGGGTACGGTACAATGACGCGGGATGTTTCAGTTGCTGAGATTTCAGCAGACCTTGGGGCGCGTGCAGAGAATTTCTGCTGCGCCTACTTCTCAGAAGGCTGTCGTCAGGGCGATTATTGGCAGGTTGGCAACACGTCTGGTGCAGCGGGCCGCAGCCTCGTCATCCGCTTGCAGGCTCAAGACGGACGAAAAGCAGGTGGCTGGATAGATTATGCCACAGGTGAATTTGGCGATCTTATTGATCTTTTGCATGCCAAACTGGGATCAACCTCTCTCAAGGAAACCATCACCGAGGCACAATGCTTTTTGGGCAATGCACCCATCTCTGCCAACCCCGCGCCAATGCGAACCTTGAAAGGCGTTGTAGTATCCAACACGTCGCGAATGGTGTCTGCACGGAAACTCTTTGCCGCTGGCGGGCCTGTCTTGGGCACCTTGGCTGCCGCTTATCTGCACCAGCGCGGCATCGCACGCTTCGGGCCGGCCTTGCGCTATCATCCTCGGGTCTACTTTCGTGGCGCGGACACTGGCCGAGATCTGCCAAGATACGCCCCTGCCCTTCTGGCAAAAATCACGGACAATCAGGGCAACATCACGGGATGCGCCCGGACGTATCTCGACCCGAACACTGGTCGCATTGCTGACCTGAGTAGCCCCAAACGGATACTGGGCCAGCTCCATGGCAACGCCGTTCGGTTTTGGTCCGCGTCAGATCCCGTTGATCTGATCGTCGGCGAAGGTCTGGAGAACACACTGTCAGTTGGCACAGCCCTTCCAGAGTTCAACCTAGCGTCCTGTCTGACAGCCACGCATCTTGGCCTCTTCATTCCACCGTCAGGTATCAAGCGCATCTGGATTGCGCGCGACAACGATGCGGCAGGGGAACGCGCCGCGCACAATCTGTCGGCCAAACTGGGCACAGTCGGCGTTGAGTGTCGGTGCCTTGTGCCAAAACTTGGTGATTTCAACGAAGATCTGGTTGTATTTGGCAAGGACACGCTTCGCCGCGCTTTGCACTTGGCCATGGAAAAGCAAGGTTTTTCGGATTGAGATGACAACCTGAACATCAGGTTCGAGCGCTTCCAGTGGCAGGCGTTCCAAGAGGTTCAATCTGATCCGTTTGGATAAGGGGAACGATGGGCCAACGGGTCGGAGCTGAGTGCTCCTCGCCCAAACCGCAATGCGCCCCCATCAGAAAATTCCCCTGCCCTCAAGTGGGACATTCCTCGCGGGTCAATTTTCTGCCGTGGCCGCATTCTCCGCTGCGCTGCGATCCCAAAAGGATGCGGTCCGGTCGCCGCCGCCCCTGTTATCGCCCCATCCAAATCGGGTCAGATCAAACAGAGGAACAAGACCATGCCCCTTCAAGACAAAACCAACCCCGAAGATAGCGGCCTCACGTCCGCAATCCTAGACCACCTCGCTCTTCATGGCGCAAAGCCAGGAGCAGATGAAACCGATCATCGCCCCCTGCCCCAGCCAGATCAGGTCGAACTCGCCATGGCGACGCTCTTTGACACCACCATCAGCCTGCTCGACGACAGCCAGTTGGAAGACAACCTCGAAGAAATGCTCTGGTCCCTCACCTCCTTGTTTCATCGCCGCCTCACACATCTGCAAAGGCGTCTTGATGACAATGAATACGAGATCCGCGACAGTATGAGCGCACAGGACGGGTCAGAGGTTGCCTCGGTCGAGCTGGAGCGTTTGCAGATGATCGGATTGAAACTCTGGGACCATCGCGACGCCTTCGAGCAGATGCGCGATCTGGCTTGTGACCATTTCTCAGCTGCGACTGGATCGCCCTGGATGCCCCGCACCGGATCGAAAGTCTCGCACAGAGGTCTGACATCTGCCGTGGTGGACAGTCGGGCCTTTTTGTCAGCCAAGCGGCGCAAAGAGATCGAAGTGCATTGCCCTGAAGGCACCCGTATCGCTTTCTCAGGTGGGGATTACCAAGCCTACGATCTCATCTGGTCAGTCCTCGATGCCACGCATCAAAAATACCCCGATATGGTTCTGCTGCACGGGGGGACTCCCAAAGGTGCAGAGATGATCGCAGCACGGTGGGCAGATGCGCGTGGCGTGACGCAGGTGGTGTTCAAGCCTGACTGGAAAAGCCACGGCAAAGCAGCCCCCTTCAAGCGCAACGACAAGATGTTGGAGATCCTGCCTCAGGGTTTGATCGCAACGCCAGGGTCAGGGATCACCGAGAATATCGTTGATAAAGCGCGGAAGCTCGGTATTCGAGTAAAACGGATTGGGGCCTAGTTCAATGTGCGCCGACATTACTTCGGCAGCTCATATCCATCCAGTCGAAAGATAACTGTAAAATTTGGAGCGCGTGACCACAGAACAGCCGCCCGATTCGACATATTGGTGTACTTACTGTCGCTTGGGCTTAAGAGTACAAACTCCACAACATCTTGTGGAAAACCACTTACAGAGTAATATTTTTCATATTATCAGACTGTTAGCATCAAAATCTGACCTAGTGCCTTAATACTTCGATCGCTCGCGAAGAAACATAACGGAAAAAAATGTTGCCTGGGGACAAGTTGCGTGTCATGAGTTCAGTTGTCGCAAACTGACGCAAATCACGCCTTTTAGCGACGAAACACAGATGACCAACTAAGAGGTCGTGAGGGCAGCATGAATTCAAACGCAGATATCGCGCAAACCAGCTCTATCGCCGCATCTATTGCGTCGAACGCTGCTCGCCTGTCAGAAGCGCTTAATAACCATATGCGCAATAGCTTCCAGCCCGATAGTCGAAAAGCGCTGCGTAAATTTCATCCTGCGGAAGTTTCAGAGCTCACCGGCATCAGTATGTCAAACCTCCGGACCCGGCATCAGGAAGGTGATTTTCCTGACGTAGAGACGGATTCGAGAGGTCGCAGGCTCTACACAGCGCAAGAGATTGACCAAATCCGCCATGTGATGGCGAAAACTGGACGAAATGGAGAGACTTATCTTCCCGGACGCCGAGAGAGCGACGCCCTTCAAGTTATTTCCATCGTCAACTTCAAAGGCGGGTCCAGCAAAACGACAAGTGCCATCCACTTGGCCCAACGCTACGCCTTGCGGGGCTATCGAGTTCTTGCGATCGACATGGATCCGCAAGCCAGCTTGACCACAATGTTCGGATACCGCCCTGAGATCGAGTTCGCTGAAGGCGGTACGGTCTATGACGCACTAAAATACGAAGACCCCGTGCCGTTAAGCCAAGTCATCCGAAAGACCTATTTTCACAACCTTGACCTCGCTCCAGCGGGCCTCTTGCTGTCCGAGTATGAGACCGAAACGGCCTATGCGCTTCAGCACAAGATCGACCCGCCATTCACACAGCGCCTTGCGATCGCACTCGACGAAATCGACGCCGATTACGATCTTGTCATCATCGATTGTCCACCACAACTTGGCTTCACAACGATGACCGCGTTGCTAGCATCTAGCGGCCTTCTGATTACAGTTGTTCCCAGCATGTTGGATGTCGCTTCAATGGCGCAATTCCTTGAAATGGCTGGAGAAACTGTTCAAACTCTCGAGGAAGCGGCAGGGCCCATTGACTGGAATTTTCTTAAGTTCTTGATCGCTCGATATGAGCCAACCGACGTACCACAGTCACAAATGGCGGGTTTCTTGCGGTCTATTCTTCTCGATCAGGTTTTGACCACACCAATGCTCAAATCCACAGCGATCTCCGACGCTGGGATGACACAGCAAACCATCTATGAGCTGGATCCTTCGCAAGTCGTAAAGAAGACACTAACGCGTATATTAGAGTCTGTTAATGGCGTCGCGGATGAGTTCGAAAAGACGATCCAGCAAGCTTGGGGAAGGGAAACTGACTAATGGCCCGTAGAAACCTGTTCCAGCCCCCTCCCCCACCCGATGCGGCCAGCACTGCGGCACCAGAACAAAAGGCACGTTTCCCGAATACCGGCGCAATGAGCGGCGTTAAATCCACTTTGAAGGATGTCGCGAGCAACGCGGTTAGAGAAATCTCCGTTGATGTCATTGAAGAGAACGGCCCCAAAGATCGCCTCTCTTTCACCGATGCTGATGTTGTGACGCTCGCGGAGAGCATTAAGGCACACGGCCAACAAGTACCTATTATGGTGCGCCCCATCGCGGACAAACCCGGATACTACAAGATCGTTTATGGTCGCCGCAGACTGCGGGCCTTACGATCGCTCGGCATCCCCGCGAAGGCTCTTGTCAGGTCTCTTTCTGACGAAGAGGCCATTCTCGCTCAGGGGCAAGAGAACACCCAGCGTCTGGACCCGAGCTTCATTGAAAAAGCCCTTTTTGCTACCGAGTTGGCCACAAGTGGCTACGAGCAGGCCATCATTCTGGATGCCCTTGCTGTAGATAAGCCAATGCTATCCCGCATGACCAAAGTTGCACGGTCTATTCCAAAGTCAGTCATTGAGCAAATCGGATCCGCTCATGGCATTGGACGGAGGCGTTGGGAAGAACTGGCTGACCAGTCACGCAGCGATAGCGTCGATCTCGAACAGGTCACCGCAACGCTTCAGTTTAATGCAGCCAAGAGCTCCGACGACCGCTTTGGCATGGTCAGTGACGCCGTTACTCAGGCGCTAAAATCTAAGGCCACTGACAAACCAGCTGCACCCCCTACCCTCTCCATCAAACTTAGTGATGGGACGGCTTTGGCTGAAGTAAAAGAAACGGCCCGTGCTTTGACATTCAAGCTGTCGAAGTCTGATGCCCCAGAATTTGCCCAGTGGATGCGTAAAAACGCAGAAGCAGAGCTTACGCGCCTCTATGAGGCGTGGCAGTCAGAGCAAAAGCTCTGACTGCTGTCGACCGAGCAGTAATACTTAAAAAAGGAGCGCGACCAACAACCCAAAAAAGAAAGAGCCCCCCAAGGTTTCCCTAGGAGAGCCCAATCTGTTCTTTGCACTTTCAGATTTACCAGCTTCTCCGCGCCAGTCAACAACAACCGATTCGGTTGCTGGAGATTTGCGACCTTTTTTCTGATTTTCAGAGATATAGGAGCCTTTCACATCAGGTTGTCGTGAAAAATCATGGCGTTTATACAAGCAACTGCACTCACTGGGCTGCGGACCAGTGAAATATTGTCCGCGGACAATTCCATTCCAGAGCGTCACATCGTCGTAGGAACGCTCCGCAACGCGGCTCCACGTCTCGGTCTCAGCGCATCAGTAATTTCGACCTTAGACGCGATGCTTTCGTGCCTAGCGCCAAAGCGCAACCACCACACAGTGTTTGCATCCAACGCAACACTCACATTTCGACGCAACGGCATTTCGGACAGAACAATCAGACGTCACGCAGCAACGTTGCAAGAGATTGGTCTACTAGTACGCCGTGACAGCCCAAATCGGAAGCGCTTCACAAAGCACAACAGCCACGAGGGCAAGGCCCTTCGGTTTGGCTTCGATCTTTCACCACTTTTCGCCCGTTTACATGAAATTGCTGCGATAGCTGCAGAAGTCCTAAGGGAACGAGAGCAGATTGACTACCTGCGCGCCAAAATCCGAGCTGCCGCCAATGCGAGCCTCACAACCAACCCAAACGACGACAAGGCACTCAACATCTTCCGTATCCTTCGCCGTAAATTGTCGCTCCGAGACTGCGAACAGATCCTCTCAGACCTCCCTGTCACTGAAGTTGAAGCCGAGGCAACGGATGACCGAAGTGCTGATCTAACGACAACTATGACCGCCAGTGACGGTCAATTTGTCCGGCACCATCATAAGTCAAATAAAGAATATATTGATAAAGAAAGAATTGCTCTAAAAGAAGAAACCCTTCATTCCAATTCGGAGGCTCCGATCACCATCACAGAATTGCTATCAGCTTGTCCTGAAGCAGCTCAATTTTCGATGAAAAAGATCGAGACAATTCATGATGTAGTAACTCATGCACGAACGCTTGCACCCATGATTGGGATCTCGAGCCAAAGCTATGAAGCAGCACACGAGCGTCTTGGTCCTCTAAGAGCCGCCGCAACAATATGGGCTATCATGCAATTCCATGACAAAATCAAAGCGGTCGGCGCATACTTTCGCTCAATCACTACTGGCTCAAAAAGTGAAGGCTTTAGTCCTGAGAAATTGATACGGCGTCTTGCTACGGCTCAAAACTATGCAGCTTGAATCGACAATTGTCCGCGGACAATTTTCTCGGCGCCGTACCCATTGCAGCCTACTTATCTGCAACGGTACACAGCCTCAGCCGTGCGTATACATGAATCTGCCCACGGAAACATAAGCTATGATAAGCTGTTTCTAACAATCAATTCCAAAACCAAGATGAGGATCGTGCAAGCCAAACCGAGAACAAGTAATCAGAATGATCGATACAAAAAGGGCAGGGCGCTTCACTTTCAGGAACTTGTTAGTTCCAAATTTGGAGCCAGAGTGCGACGACCAGCGTTTTTGCAAGATGATCTATTTCACGCGGAGTAGGGGCATTTGGCCTATCCGTAAGGTCATCAAAATTCTTTTGATATACGCGATTGAAAGCTCTGTTAGTCACCCGATCTCGAAGGCGAGTGAAAAATAACTTTATGGGTTCTCATATGAAGATCCGTGTAGTGAGCAAATCGTGGATTTCCTAATAAACAAATGGTGGGCTGCCTAATGGACAAATGGTGGAGCATCTAATAGACACTAAGTCGCAAGAAAGCAGGCCAGACTTTCGACTTGCACTCTACCGGCGAGCGAGGAGCGGACGGTCCATGACTGATACAGATGAATATCTGCCAAGACACCTCATTCCAGAGCTTGAAGATGCCATTGCGTCAGCACGCGTGGTTAACCTCATTGGCCCGAGGCAAGTTGGTAAGACAACACTTGTAAGAGACATGTTTGGCAGTGGTCGGTTCATCACCCTGGATGACGCTGCCGTCTTGGCAGCTATAGAAGCGGACCCAGAAGGGCAGCTGACCAGCCTCATGGAAAACTTGAACGATGCACCGCTTATTATTGATGAGGCCCAGCGATCCAAAAAGCTGGCTCTCGCAATCAAGAGGGTGGTCGACACCAATAGGCGTAAGGGCCAATTTGTGCTGACCGGCTCCTCTAACGTATTTACCACCGCTGACGTGGCTGACTCGCTTGCGGGTAGGATGCGCACACTTAAACTTTGGCCCTTATCAGTGGCGGAAATCAAACGAACCCCTGTCAATCTCATCATGGATTGGGCGATGCAAAGCGACCCAAAACTAGGGCAGATTGCCAATCCAGAGCAGGTTAGTCGGAGTGACTACATTGAACTCATTCTGGAAGGTGGTTTTCCAGAAACCAGAGAGCTGCCAATCAGATCACGTCAGCGGCAATATCGGGACTATATCGATGCAGTGGTTGAACGCGATGTTGCTGATATCATACCGGTTCGAAAACCAGATGCCTTGCGTATCCTTATAGATCAGATGGCAGCACGGTCCGCTCAGGAAATCAACACGTCCGAGCTTTCCAAGCTGACCAAACTCCAACGGGTCACCGTTGATCAATACCTTGATATACTGTTGCGGCTGTCGATGCTTACCAAGCTGGGTGCCTGGACATCAGGGGAGGGCAAGCGGGAGATCAAGAACCCGAAATATCATTTCGCTGACTCAGGTATAGCTTGTGCCTTGCGTCGCTTTACCCAAGAGACCTTTGCAATCGATAATAATCCGCAAGCGCTAGGCGGCCTGCTTGAAAGCTTTGTTCTGAACGAGATTCAACGCGCTGTCCCAATGCAAGATGCCGATTACCGCCTTTATCACTGGCGCAGTGCAGATCAGAGGGAAATCGATATCCTGATCGATGGAGAGAGCCACTTGGTTTGTGTTGAGGTCAAAGCGTCTGCCTCGGTCAATGGGGATGATTTCAAACACCTTAAATGGTTTTCGAAAGACGGACCGGGCCGCAGCAGAATATGCACGGGGATCGTGTTCTACTTAGGACAAGACAAGCTCACCTTTGGCGACAGAAATTTTGCCCTCCCAGTGAGCGCTCTTTGGAGCGCGATCCATATTTGATTGCATTGCAGTTAGCTTCGTCCCCAGCTTGATATGTTGTCTTTGTGCTTTCAAAATCCCGATTTGCCACTGAGCAGCAATAAAGATCGACGATAAGGAAAAGTGCCTCTGAAAAGCTAGTAGGGCAGGGGCTCCAACTTTGGTGACAACACTCCGTAGAGAAGCATCAATGCCGCTTAGGCACGTCCACCATGTCGTCGGTTTCAAGTTGCAGACATGACCGCCATAATGGTGTTTTCCAATAGGATCGGTCTGACAATCTGCCACCGTCGGATGTTTCCTTGATAAACCCAATCCAGCTTAGTGGCTGCAGAACATGCGTGAAGAGAAACCCGGCGTGGTCATAGTATTCCCGATCAATCACGTGATCGCGTTTATCCAGGCCATAGAGGGTTTTCACAAGGTGTGCTTCTGTAAGGCCTTGTTCTGCCTCGATATTGATGATGTTCAGGAAAATGTCCCAGTTTCCGGGAGCTGTGAATTCTGACCGTGCGTTGCGCGCGTGATTATATTCGAACAGGTACGTTTCGGCGATCTTGGCGAAGAATTTGCCGCGTTTTGAGCTGAGATCCTTTGCAGTTTTTGAAACCTGGAACTTGCCCTTTGTATGACGCCCGAACTTGGCGACAACCATCAGATCATGGACAACCATGGCATGCGGCACGTCCCATTCGTTCAAAACCTTGTTGAGCCTCATAAGTTCATCGGTGTGATATTGTGGCCAAGGCGAATGATCTGCCATCCAATGTGCAAACTTGCGGTTAAAGGCTTTGGTTTGCGTAAGCCCGATCCCGCTATGAGCTACGGCATAGTCAAATGCGTGCTCCATCGCCTTCAGAAGGCGGGAGTGATCGAGGACGGGATCGTCATCAGCAATGTCGCGAAGCTTGAACATGTCGCCAGTTAACACTTTTGCAAGCGGACTGTCAGGCTGATTTTGGGGTGTGACTGAACCGGATGAGATCCCTTTATCACTTCCGAACATCCACCACCCATTTAGCTCAGTACGTGCGTTCGCGATCCTTCAAATAGATCGCTTAACGCATGAAGGTCTGAACCCAGCCCGTCAATGCAGTAGGGATTTAGAAATTGTCGGCCGCCAAACAGAGCTTTGTCGGTCGCGCTGAGGTTTGCCAAGTCACAGACAGCATCCCATTCGCCAGCGATTGTAATAATCTGCTTTGCGATGATGTCGACGGCTTCGTAGTCCGTGAGCAAGAAGTCAGGGGCTGCGGTAAGGCAACCGGCCAAAGTGCTCATCCGGTTGTCGCCTTTGATCAGCATCGCCTGCGTCGCTTCATTCCCAGTGCGGCCTTGGGGGCAAATGTCGTAAGCAGGGGAGAGCGTGAGCATCTTACCATCCCAAAAGGCCGCATGATTGCGGGCATGATCGTCCGTATTGCCGCAGAGAACGTTAAAGCAGATCCGGCCAAACAGTTCTCGCAGCGTCTCTTTAGGCTTGGCAAAGCGGTGACGAATGATCTCGGCCAGATCCTCATAGGAAGCGTAGCGCGCCATCATCTCATCCAGCCCAAGGATCGTCAGCGCGGACACCATAGCCTTGCGATGCCAATCCTTACCTCTGCGGGTTCGGTCAAAGCGCTCAATCAAGAGCACGTCTTTACCGCCCGCCTTGACCATCGAGACAGGAGCGACGTCTAGACCGCATGCAGCAGCCAACTTCATTGCGATGAATTCCGCTTTCACAACGCTATAGAGGTCGCCGCTGGCCGAGAACTTGGCGATCAATTTGCGATCACTGCGATCGATAAGCGCTTTGGGCCGCGCTCCTCCGATGGACGTCCCATGGTTGAGCGCTTGATCAAGGCCGGGTGTCAACGGCACGCCTTTTTCAATAAGACTGGCGGCCTCAATGAGTTCCTCACATGTCGCTTCGGATTTCTGACGCGGCACATACTCCGTCGCAGATGCTTGGAAATCGAGGGCACCAATGCGGTCAGAACCGGATGCAAGCAGGTAGGATATTTCTGTGATGTCGCCGGCTTCGGCTTCACTCGCCTTTGCGCCCACCAAACGATTGATGATGACACGCCGCCCCCAAGCATCCGGAGAGCCGTCGCGAATGCAGCTGGCCATCGAAAGTCCTGCCTCAGGCTCAATAATACCGCGACGCAGCGGCAGTTCGGGCGCATATATCGGTATGGCATCCCTACGCTCGAGGTAGCTTGCGCCGTAGTTGAAGGTGAACCGGTCCGCATCTTGCGTGATGCGCCCTGCAACGACGGGGGCGGCGTTTTCCGGGAGCCAAATCCAGACGAAGGCCTCCGAGGCTTGCGCAAGTTTAGAAGTCATCGTTGACCTCCTGCTTGGATGCCCGGACGCTCTTTGGCAGGAGTGTTAGTTTTTCATCAAGGCGGGCATTGTGCATGGCCAGAACACTTTCATCGACATCAAACAGACGCACGCCAACAAGCGCTGCGACCTCGAAGACTGTGCCGATTTCAGGGCCGGGCGCACCTTTTTCGATGTTGTAAAGTGTTGTGCGGCTAATGTTTGCACGGTCTGCAAGGTTTTGGGCCGTCATGCCGCGCGTCGTACGGGCGACCCTGATCAGCTTGCCGAAGATAGACAAAGCCTGCTTTGTGACCCGGGAGTAGCTTCTCTTGCGTTTCATGTTGCGCTGCCATTGTCTGATTAGATGAACGTGAGATGTCTTACGTCCAATATATTGAACAAATACTGCTAATCGATTGTCGAGTCAAGTTGCTGTCCAGTATTCTGAACGTAACAATGCTTATGTACATATAAATGAACGAAACTGGTCTTTGGCGCATCCATTCCAGCTATCCGGCCTCACCAGAGTTTGGCGGGAGATCAAAGAGAGAGATGTGTCATTCTCAGGTCCGGCAGGGCAGGGTCGCCTAATTGGTGCGTTGACAGTCAAATTGGAAGTGAAGATGCCGTCACGCAGTTTCTTTTGTCAGCGTTCACATTCAGCCACGTGGCCATAGGCTTTCTCCTGATGTGTTGAGTTGCTCGATAATGCTGGTCGCAGCTGTCGCCCCGTCCACAAAGGTTGTCCCCGATCTTTTTCCCCTGTCCCACCAAAGACAAGAGGTGGGCCATTCCTCGCGGGACAAAAAGAGCGGGGCCTGCCCCTCTCCGCTGACGCTTCGCCTTCGGTGTGTCCGGGCCTAAGCCAGCTGCAAAGTGACCATCATTGCAACGCAAACAAGGAGAAAAGCAATGACCACGAACTGCATCAAATTCACCAGCGACGACATCGAAACTGCAAAAGGTATAGGCTCAATTTCAACCCTGACCTTCGACCTCGACATCACGGTTGAACCTATTGCCAGCAGCAACCCCATGGCACCAACGCACCGCGTCCTCGGCCGCTCCCCTCGCGGCAAACTGGTCGAATGCGGTGGTATCTGGAAGAAGCAGAACAAAGACACAGGTTCTGACTATTTCACCCTGACGGTCCGCGATCACGCCTTCAACGCCAACCTTGGCAAAGCCGCGAGCCAGGATGATATGTCCCTGCAGGCCATCATCCCCTGGGGTCCCAAAGAGGCCGCTTAACAAACAAGCCAGACCGCTTCGGCGGTCTGGCTGCCGTCTCTGCACCAAAAGGAGATTTCCAGCGCGATGAGATTGCAAGTTCAGAGGACTAAAGGCCGTGCTTGATTGGTTTTCTCTGTGCTAAGGTATGATTTAA
>JBPOFD010000008.1:0-96559 GCA_051252055.1 Sulfitobacter sp. | reverse complement strand
TATGGATTTCCGTGGCCGTGCCGATCTCCATGATCATCATCTTGCTCCACCTGTTCGCCAGATGGGCTGGTGATGAAACAGCAGAGTCTGCCACAACACAACTGGACTAAGCCTGCACGGACAGAAAGACAAATATGCGCGTTCAACGCGTCCAAAACTGATGGAAATCAAGGACACCAATATGACGACGGACCACACCGATCTTGCAGTTTCTGCCTTGAAGGAAATGTTGGGCGAGCGGCTTTCAACTGGCGCTTCAATTCTCGAACTTCATAGTCAGGATGAGGCGTATTCTGAACCTGCCCTACCGGATGCTGTGGCCTATCCTGAGACCACCCAAGAGGTGAGCGAGATCATGAAGATCTGTTCCCGCTTCAGAGTTCCGGTCGTACCTTTCGGTATTGGCACCTCGCTTGAAGGTCACGTGATTCCAATTCACGGAGGAATTAGTGTGGATACCAGCCGCATGAACAAGGTTCTGGAAATTAACGAAAGCGATCTGGATGCGGTGGTTCAGCCTGGTGTGTCGCGATCAAAGCTTAACGAGGAATTGCGCGCGACCGGGCTCATGTTCACTGTAGACCCTGGCGCGGACGCAACACTCGGTGGCATGGCCGCCACGCGGGCGTCCGGCACCAATACAGTTCGCTATGGCACCATGCGCGAGAATGTTCTGGCACTTGAAGTTGTGCTACCGGATGGCACAATCATCCAAACCGGCTCGCGCGCCCGCAAATCCTCGGCGGGATATGACCTGACGCATCTGTTTGTCGGCTCCGAAGGCACGCTCGGTATCATCACGCAGTTGACGGTCCGACTGTTCGGACAGCCCGACACTATTCTCGCGGCAACCTGTTCGTTCGAGACTGTCGATAACGCAGTGAATTCCGTGATTATGGCCATCCAGATGGGCATCCCGATGGCGAGGATAGAATTGCTAGACGAAGTCCAGATGGAAGGGATGAACATATTCAATCCCGATCTGAACCTGCCAGAAAAACCACATCTGTTCCTTGAGTTTCATGGGTCGCAAGCCGGCGTAAAGGAACAGGTTGAACTGTTTGAAAGCGTTGCTGAAGAATTCGACGTGGGCGGCTTTGAGTGGGCAACCAAAGCCGAAGATCGCAATCGGCTGTGGACCGCACGTCACAACGCTTATTATGCTGGAAAATCCCTTAAAAAGGGCTGCGAAGGTCTCATTACCGATTGCTGCGTGCCGATTTCAGCCTTAGCGGGCTGTATTGCAAGGTCCAAGGAGTTGGTCGCAGAATCTGGCCTGATTGCCCCGATTGTAGGCCATGTCGGGGATGGCAATTTTCACCTTATGATCCTGTTCGATCCGAATAATCCCGATGACCTTGCTACGGCTAAATCACTGGCCGCAAAGGTGAACCATGTCGCGCTGTCATATGGCGGCACAGTCACGGGTGAACACGGCGTAGGGACGGGTAAGAAAAGTTACATGGCCAAGGAGCACGGTGCGGCTTACGCGCTTATGGCCGTCCTGAAACGCGCGGTTGATCCAGAAAACATCATGAATCCCGGCAAAACTGTCGACGTTTGTTGATGAATAGCTGGGCCTATGTGCAGCGAAAGCCGGCTTTCCGCCGGCTTCAACACAGCCTTGATCTGCTCATCGCTAAATCGTCCGACCTTTTACGTAAATCTCCTCAGATATCTTGCCTGGAAAATTCTGCGCTAGAACACCCGTCATTTTAGGGGGATTACCGAGCCGAAGACCTGTCCTAAAAAGCAGGCTCCCTTCACATAAGGCGTCAAACCAGCGGCCTCACATTCTTCGATGTCTTCAATCTTCTCATAGGCCAAGCCTAACCTGCCGATTGAAGCAGCCCGTCCATCCCATTAGTGACCGATGCTGCACGGAGAACGAAAAACCGGTGGATTAGCCCCGTTAGGCCACTCCACCGGAAACGTTTCAATTTCTTCTTTGGCGCGCCGGAGGGTTTTTGCGTATTTCTCGCAAAAGCGCTTGTTTGATGCGCTCTGAATTGCCAATGAGTTCTTTGTCAGTGCAAATCAATGTTGCGATCGCGTTAGCGTTTGCGTGGTCATAACCATAATCTACAAGATCCTGCACAAATGTACCCTGCGGGCGGTCCCAGATCACCGCTTCCAACGGACCGCGATAACAATTTACATAGATTGGCCGAGCTTCGTTGCGCGTGTACCGATCATTTCCGGCCTGTGCAGTCTGGGCAGCCGTAAAGAGTGCTGCAGTTAACAAGATAAGTCGCAATTTTATATTCCTTAGTTGAATGATTAGCCAATTTCGAAGGTCTTTTGGACCTCCCTCGGGCTGAGCGTTGGCCGGGCACCTTCAAATGCCACCTGCTTGCCACCACAAAGATCAGGAAAGAGCGTCTGAAGTTCTGCTCTAGCCTTGATATCCATCCTCTCCACCATTCTGGCGGAAGGCTGAAAACTTTCGGTCCAGACCTCATCCGAAAGGACCAATTCATGTCGCTCAAACAGCAGATGGATGTAAGTTACCGGTTTTGTTGCTGTGCTGACCCCTTCGAAGTCACGGAGTGCTTTGGCTGGCACAAGCATCTCTTGTTCGTAGAATTGTAGCGAAAGGTCGGGGCCCCGCGCCAAAAAGCGGTGCTGAGGCGAAACCAACATATCGCGACTTGGCAGGTCATTCCCTAAACTGCCGCGCGCGATACGGATGGGACGCAACGCGGCATTTTCGACAAGCTCCTGCACAGAGAGCACCCTACGCCCGACCCAAATCACCGGCTGCATACCGTTGTCGCGGGTCAATATGCGGTCACCGACTTTCACATTCTCTACCAGAACCGGCCCTCGAACGGTCAACAACTGCGTCCCCGGAGTGAAACACGGCACAGGCTTGGGATCACCCTTATCCGGGCATTTGTCTTTATCCTTCGGGGGTTTATCCCATGGCTTTGGCTTCCAGTTTGTCATCGTGGGCTCCTGTTATGACTGTTGTAGACGCTCTGAGGCGGTTTTCAGGCGGGGATAAAGGACGCCAGCAACAAGGCCGCCTCATCATCGAGTGGTGCACGAGCCTGACGGCCAATGAGGACATATTCAGCGCCCTCATGACGAAACCACGCAGCTTGCCCTTCTTTCAGGTCAAGCCGGCTGGGCGTCTGGGGGGCCGTATTATCGCCGCGCGCGATGTAAAGGGTAACCACGCCATCCGCGCCTATTTCATAGGTACGCAGAAGAGAGACACCCACACCGGAAGGAATAACCTGAGTATCGCGAACGACCCATGTCGCGGGGTGTTGTGGTAACGTTATGCCTGCCAATCTCTGGATTTCGTAGGGATCGACGGCGGTGTCTTCATCCATCGATTTCATATTGAGCCGCATATGCGCCAGAGAGTTTGCCTGTAAGGCATCGCTCATCAAGCTGTCTGATGTGTTTCTCGACCCTTGGAAAGCGAACACCGAAATCCCTAAAACCAACAAGAGAGCCATCAATGGCGAACCAAAAGGGAGTCTGTTTCGTCCTTTGGGTTCAGCACCTCCAATTTCCGGCAATGGCGCGGGGGCCTTCGGGTAGCCATCGGGTTTGTTAAGCAGGCCCAAAGCCAGAAGTAATTCATCGCGATCAGCCATGAATCCAAAGGTCTGAGCCGCTTCAATAGGCATTTCTGACAGCACACGCGCCATTGTTATCCGGTCTTCGACCTCGAGCGCATTGTTTGCGAAGTCAATCAACGCCTCATCGTTCAATGGGGCCCTTTCCGGGTTTTCTTTGCTATTCTTCATATCTGGACTCCCTTAGTGTTCTGGATCGCTGACGGATCTTCGAAGCTGCGCAAACGCTGCCGTGCCCTGGCAAGCCGGGACAGGAGTGTCCCAACGGCGATGCCTTCATGATCTGCAGCATCCCGACAGGTCAGTCCGTCAATTGCCACCAATTGCAATGCGCGCCTTTGATCGGGGGGTAACTGGGTAAATGCAGAACGCAATTGGGACAACCGAACCTGTGTGTCCTGTTGCGCAGGCTGGTGATCAGATTCGATCCATTGCAAAGCGCCTTCACGGTGCTCTCGTGCAGTATTTGCTCTTTGCAGATCGATAAATCGACGCCTCATGATCTGGAACAACCAACTGCGCAGCCCCACCTGATCTTTGAGAAGTTCGCGTTTCTCCAATGCCCGCAGTACGGTTTCCTGCACGAGGTCATCACGCAACGCATGGTCGCGCGTCAGCATCATCGCATACCGGCGCAGATCGCTCATTAATTCTGTGATTGCCTGTGGCAGAGTTGGGTGTCGCATATGATAAGAACGTTGCTGTGGCGAAGATTAATCCACAGCGGTTTAAATATTTTTCAAAACGACACAATTTTTGGGAATCTGCTGGCCACTTGAATGGTTCGTTTGCCGCTTAATGCGCCGTTTGACAGCCCCCTTTCGAGGATTGCTTTAATTCAGGTCATCGGGTGTATCGAGAAGCACAAACAGGCCTGCGGCAATCATCACGTAAGGCGCTACTTTCTCAAGTTTCAAAGTCAGGTTAACCCAGTTTCTGGTACTGCGGTTAAGCACCATCAAAGCCATCAAAAGGGTCGCCACCGAAAGCACCCCGCCGCCAAGTGCTGTATAATCGCGAACAGCGGTACCATCAGCCAGCAGTGGCGCGAAAATCAACAGCGTGTCTACACTCAACCCCGAGAAGGTCATTGTCGCCAAAAGGAATGACGCGCCGCTTGCGATATCCGTTTTTTGGGCCGGCTTGCCGCCAGAAAATATCGCGGAAAAACCGATCATGATCGGAATAAATCCAAGGTAACCGGCCCACGCCCCAATTGTGGCCGAGGACCCCCACGAAAAAAGCATCGCCGCAGAAAACACTAATATCTGTGATGCGCCATAAGCAAGGCTGGCCCGAACAGCGCCTATCTTTGGTGCCATGACAAGCAGCAGCGCGAGGTTGTCGAGGTTCGTGGCACTGTGGGCAAACGCGAGCGTAATGAGGTTGACGACCTCGTTCATTTTTTGGCTTCCCTCAGTTATACATTTTGGAGTTGTTGCGCTGCAGCGCCGCCCCAAAAGCTCCTTTAAGCTACCTTATGTTCAAATGCGACCGGGCTTTTCAGCACAGTGCGGGGTTGGTGCCTCCGCAAATTTGGCAACCATTAAAACCGCCCCCTCGACTAACCAGCGCGCCTCAATCCCAAACATGGGAAGGTATACATTCGAAGGTTTGACCGCGCGAAATGACTGGTACCCCTGCTTTTGCACCAAGAGCACCCATAACCAGAACTGCTAGTCCCGAAATAGCTTGGGGTACCGTACCGTTGATCGTTCAATTTGCAGCACATCACACGCCCGCCACCCACCGCAAGCGGCAGATTTAGATCAATATTTCATGGTAAGCTGGCGGAGGCTCAGGGATTCGAACCCTGGGGACGCTCTCACGCCCGTCGGTTTTCAAGACCGGTGCATTCGACCACTCTGCCAAACCTCCGCTGCGCATCCTCCTAGTGCGGGCAATTCGATTCTGCAAACGCATTTGCACCCGCGCCGCCCCTTCCCTCTCAATCCCGCGCCCAAGGGGGAAATTTGCCGATCAAAGGCTTCAACACTTTCCAGCTTGGCCAAGCCAAGCTAATGTGCCTCCAAAGAACCCCGGCCAAGGGGGCGTTTATGCATGCCGCTAGCCCGGCTGACAGGCAAGGACGAGAGACAATGAGCAGCGTAGAAATTTTCAACCACCCCCCATTTCACCCCTCGGCAGATACTGCCGCGCGGGCAAAATCTGCATTTAAATCATCCGGCAAACTCCTGTCTGGCGCGGCGCTTTGCGGGCTGCTTCTGGCGGGCTGCGGCGAAGAGGGCGGCGGTTTGAAACTGCCCAAATTCGGCGCCGGCGCAGGTGCCGAGACCTCTGCAGGTGCCACAAGCGCAGGCGGCGCCACGGTCGAACGCGACATCGAAGCGCCCGAAGTTTTCTCTGTCACCGATCAGGGGCTTTGGGACGGACGGCCCTCGCTTGGCGGTGTCTGGGTCGCACATCCCGACGTGACCGAGCCCGAGCGGGTGATCATCCGCAACACCTCCAACAGCAAATTTGTTGTCGGCGCGCTGTTCCGCAAGGAACGCGACATTCCCGGCCCGAAACTGCAAATCTCCTCTGATGCCGCTGCCGCGCTTGGCATTCTGGCCGGGGCACCTGCGCCGCTCAATGTCACCGCCCTGCGCCGCCAAGAAGTAGCCCAAGACGCGCCCCCCGCCGAAGCCGCAGATACAGCAGCCGCCACAATCGACGCCCCCGCCGAGGTCAGCGCCACATCGCTTGATCCCATCGCAGCCGCGGGCGCGGCCATTGAAACGGCTCCCGCCGCCGCAGCGGCCCCCGCCCCTGCGCCAAAACCTGCCGCGCAGGCCTCAAACCTGAAAAAGCCCTATGTTCAAATCGGCATTTTCAGCGTCGAAGCAAATGCCGAGCGCGCCGCCAAACAAATGCGCGGCGCGGGCCTGTCGCCCACGGTCAAACGCCTAGAGACCAACGGCAAATCTTTCTGGCGCGTGGTTGTTGGCCCCGCCGCCACCGCCTCCGAGCTGAATAAAATCCTCAGTTCCATCAAAGGCGAGGGCTTCTCTGATGCCTACGCCGTCACAAATTGACCCCGACCAAAGGAGCATATGAGCGCGCCATGACACGTATCTTTGCAGCCGTCCTCTGTCTCATCGCCCTGCCCATGGGGGCCTTCGCCTTCGAAACCCGCGCCACGGCGGCCTATGTGATTGACCAAACCACAGGCACTGTGTTGCTGGCGAAAAACGCGGACGAGCCTTTGCCCCCCGCCTCCATGTCCAAGCTGATGACCCTGTATATGGCGTTTGAAGCGGTGGATTCAGGCCGCCTTGACCTCGATCAGGAACTGCCCGTCTCGCAACATGCCATGAGCTATGGCGGCTCTACCTTGTTTCTCAAAGCAGGCGAGCGTGTCAGCGTCGAAGACCTGCTGCGCGGCATCATCGTGCTCTCGGGCAATGACGCCTGCGTGGTCATCGCCGAGGCGCTCTCCGGCACCGAGGCTAAATTTGCGCGCGATATGACCACACGCGCCGTGCAAATGGGCATGAGCAACTCCACCTTCACCAATTCCAACGGCTGGCCCAAGGCCGGGCATCGCATGTCGATGCGCGATCTGGGCCTGCTGGCGCATCGGCTGATCGCCGACTACCCGCAATTCTACCCGATGTTTGCGGAAAAAGAGTTTCTATTTGATGAAACCGAATCCCAAAACCGCTATAACCGCAACCCGCTGCTGACCCTTGGCATCGGCGCGGATGGGCTCAAAACCGGCCACACCAGTGAAGCAGGCTACGGGCTTGTGGGCTCTGCCAAACAAGGCGACCGCCGGGTGATCTTTGTGATCTCGGGCCTCGAAACCGCCCAAGCCCGCGCACAGGAATCCGAAGCCATCGTCAACTGGGCCTTCCGCCAATTCGCCCAGAAAACCATGGCCACCGAAGGCCAGAAAATCGCCGAAGCCGAGGTCACTTTAGGCGCGGAAAAAACCGTGGGTCTTGTGACGGGCGAGGATGTCTCCTTGCTGGTGCCCGCCATCAACCCCCAAGCGGTGCAGGCCAATGTGGTCTATAACGGCCCGATCCCTGCACCAATCACCGCCGGGGACGAGCTGGCAAAACTGGTCATCACCCGCGAAGACCTGCCCGAAGTGACCGTGCCGCTTTATGCCGACCGCTCCATCGCGCCCTACGGCTTTGCCGATCGGCTTGGCGCTGCCGCCCTGCATCTGCTGGCGCGCATCAACCAAGGCCCCGCGCCCGAAACTACCCCCGCCGCAGACCCCGCCTGATGCCGGGGCATTTCATCAGCTTCGAAGGCATTGACGGCTCCGGCAAGACCACACAGATCAAACTGCTGCGCGAGGAACTCGAGCGCCAAGGCCGCGACGTGGTGCAAACCCGCGAACCCGGCGGCAGCCCCGGCGCCGAGGAAATCCGCGCCTTGGTGCTGCAAGGCGAGCCGGATCGCTGGTCTGCGCAGACCGAGATCTTGCTCTTTACCGCTGCGCGCCGCGACCATCTGGAGCGCACAATCCGCCCGGCACTGGCGGCGGGCAAAACCGTGCTCTGCGACCGGTTTGCCGATTCCACCCGCATGTATCAGGGCCTCTCGCGCGGCGATCTGCGCGCCGATGTCGACGCGCTGCACGACCGGATGATCGGCGTTGAACCCGACCTCACCATCTTGATCGACATGGACCCCGCCCGAGGGCTCAGCCGCGCCAAATCGCGCCAAACCGCCGAAGAACGCTTTGAGGATTTTGGCGAGACCCTGCAACAAGACATGCGCGCCGGGTTCTTGGCCTTGGCCAAAGAATTTGCCGCCCGCTTTGCCATCATCGACGGCAACCAAACCATCGAGGCCGTGGCCGCCGACATCCGCCGCGCCGTTGCCGCGCGCCTTGGCTGATTGCGCGCCATGGCCCCCTACACTTTGCCGCCAATCATGCTAAACCCCAGATCATGAGCGACGACACCCCACAGCCCGACCGAATTGACGGTGCCCTGCACCCGCGTGACACGCCAAACCTCATCGGCCAATCCGCAGCCGAGGACGCGTTTTTGCACGCGTTCAACACCGGGCGGCTGCATCACGCATGGATGATCACCGGCCCGCGCGGCGTGGGCAAAGCCACGCTGGCTTGGCGCATCGCGCGGTTCTTGCTGGCCACGCCAGACCCGGACGCGACTGGCATGTTCGCCCCCGAACCCGCCACCAGCCTCGCTGTTCCCGCCGATCACCCGATTGCCCGGCGCATTGGCGCGGGCGCAGAGCCGGGGCTCAAACCCGTGACCCGCTCGGTCAACGAGAAAACCAAAAAGCTGCGCAATGACATCGTGGTGGATGACATCCGCGCCCTGAACGGGTTTTTCCAGATGTCCGCCACCGATGGGGGCCGCCGCGTGGTCATCATCGACGACGCCGACCAAATGAACACCAGCGCTGCCAACGCCCTGCTCAAAATGCTCGAAGAGCCGCCCGCCCGCGCCACGCTTTTGCTGATCAGCCACCAACCCTCGGGCCTGCTGCCCACGATCCGCTCGCGCTGCCGCACGCTCAATCTGGGCACGCTGGACCCTGCGCAAATGGAACAGGCGCTCACCCAATCAGGCGTTGCCATGTCCGGCAATGCCGCCGCGCTGGCCGATCTGTCAGGGGGCTCGGTGGGCGGCGCGCTGCGGCTGCAAACCTTGGGCGGGCTGCAAATCTACGCCGAGCTTGTCTCCTTACTCGACAGCCTGCCCCGCTTTGACCGCGCCCGCGCTGTGAAACTGGCCGAAGCCGCCGCCCTGCGCGGCGCGGAGACCAAACTTGACCTATTGTTCCACCTGATTGACCTGATGCTGGCGCGGCTGGCGCGCACCGGGGCCATCGGCGCGCCCCCCGCCATCGAGACCGCCCCGAATGAGGCCGCAATCTTGCAGCGCCTCTCGCCAGATGCCGCAAAAGGTCGCGCTTGGGCCGATCTGGCCCAGCTTGTTGGCGCGCGGGCCCGCCATGGGCGCGCTGTCAACCTTGACCCTGCCGCGCTGGTCCTAGATACCCTGATCAAGATCAGCCAAACCGCCAGAACCTAGAGCCGCCTGCCGCGCCCTAACCCTTTGGCACTTGGCCCTTAAACAACAGCACCTACGCTTAAACCTCTACGAAGAACTCAGGCCCCTATGTCCGACACGCCGCATATCACCGACAGCCATTGCCACCTTGATTTCCCCGATTTCGAAGGGCGGCTGGACCAAGTGATCGCCGATGCCGCCGCCGCCGGGGTGACGCGCATGGTCACCATCTGCACCAAGCTTAAAAACGAGCGCGCCGTGCGCGCCATCGCCGAGGCCCACGCCCCGGTGTTCTATGCCGCAGGCACCCACCCCATGTCTGTTGCAACCGAACCCATGGCCACATTCGACGAATTGATGGCCCTGACGGCTCATCCCAAAATGGTGGGCATTGGCGAAACCGGGCTGGATTACCACTATACCGCCGAAAGCGCCGAAGCCCAGAAAACCTCCCTGCGCCTGCACATCGCCGCCGCCCGCGAGAGCGGGCTGCCACTGATCATTCACGCCCGCGACGCAGATGATGACATGGCCGCGATCTTGGCCGAAGAACACCGCAACGGCGCCTATTCTTGCGTGATGCATTGCTTCTCCTCCAGCGCCGCGCTGGGGCGTGCCGCGCTTGATCTGGGCTTCTACCTTTCTATGTCCGGCATCACCGCTTTCCCCAAATCCGCCGATCTGCGCGATATCTTCGCCAACAGCCCGCTTGACCGGATCTTGGTGGAAACCGACGCGCCCTATCTTGCGCCGCCGCCGCACCGGGGCAAACGCAACGAGCCCGCTTTTGCGGCCCACACAGCGCGGCGCGCGGCAGAAACCTTCGGGCTGGACTACCCCGAATTTGCCGCCCGCACCCAAGAAAACTTCGACCGGCTCTTTGCCAAAGCCGCCGCCTACAGGGCTGCCCCCTAATGGACCAGATGCGGCTGACCATATTGGGCTGCGGCTCCTCTGGCGGTGTGCCGCGCCTTGGCGGCGATTGGGGCGATTGCGACCCGGCCGAGCCGCGCAACCACCGCCGCCGCTGCTCGCTGCTGGTGCAGCGTGTCTCAGACGCGGGCACCACCTCCGTGCTCATCGACACCTCGCCCGATCTGCGCAGCCAATTGCTCGACGCAGGCATCGGACGGCTCGACGGGGTGATCTACACCCACAGCCACGCCGACCATGTGCATGGCATCGACGATCTGCGCATGATCGTGATCAACATGCGCGCGCGCCTGCCCGTCTGGGCCGATGCCCCGACCCGCGCCGCGCTGATGCAACGCTTTGACTATGTGTTTGTGCAACCCGAAGGCTCCTCCTACCCGCCGATCCTGGACCTGAACCCCATTGAGGGCGACATCCACATCGACGGGCCCGGTGGCCGCCTCAGCTTTGCGCCCTTCGAAGTGGCGCATGGCAATATCGACGCGCTTGGCTTTCGCATGAATGATGTGGCCTACCTGCCCGATGTCTCCGGCATTCCCGATGCGGTCTGGCCCCAGCTTGAGGGGCTGCGCTGCTGGATCGTCGATGCGCTGCGCCGCACACCGCACCCGACCCACAGCCACCTGTCGCAAACACTCGACTGGATCACCAAAGTCGCACCGCAAACCGCCGTGCTCACCAATATGCACACCGATCTGGACTACCGCACATTATGCGCTGAAACCCCCGATCATGTGCAGGTCGCCCATGACGGGCTTGTCTTGAATTTCGACCTGCCGGCATAACCCGGCCCTCCCGCTCCAAGGACATAACATGCAGGCCCTCTTCGAAGTCATCCTCCCCGTGTTTCTTGTGATCGGGTTTGGCTATGTCACCGTCTGGCGCGGCATTTTCCCGCTCTCGGGCATCGACGGGGTGATGCGCTTTGCGCAAAACATCGCCATCCCCTGCCTGCTGTTCCAAGCGATTGCGAAACTGGATCTTTCCTCCACGTTCGACCCTGCCCTGCTCACCAGCTTCTATTCCGGCGCGGCGATCTGTTTTGCCGTTGGCATCATGGGCGCGCGCCTGCTGCTGCGCCGCGATTGGGAAGACAGCATCGCCATCGGCTTTTGCTGCCTCTTCTCCAATTCCATCCTGCTGGGCCTGCCCATCACCGAACGCGCTTACGGCCCTGACGCGCTGAGCGGGAATTTCGCCATCTTGGCCTTCCACTCGCCGTTTTGCTACGGGCTGGGCATCCTCGTGATGGAGATCGCGCGCAACCGGGGCGGCTCGGGGCTGCAACTGGCACGCAACGTGATCCGCTCGATGTTCAGCAACGCGCTGGTGATCGGCATTGTCTGCGGCTTTGCCGTGAACCTCTCCGGCCTGCCCATGCCCGGCGTGGTCGATGACGCCCTGTCGCTGATCGTACGCGCGGGCCTGCCTGCTGCGCTTTTTGCCCTTGGCGGCGTGCTGTTCCAATACAAACCCGAGGGCGATAAAATGGCCATCGCCATGGTCTGCTGCATCGGCCTCATGCTGCACCCGGCGCTGGTCTGGATGTTCGGCACAGCGCTCAAAGTCCAACCCGATTACTTCCGCTCAGGCGTGCTCACCGCCGCCATGGCCCCCGGTTTCAACGCCTATATCTTCGCCAATATGTATGGCCGCGCCAAACGCGTCGCCGCCTCATCGGTGCTCATCGCCACAGGCAGCTCCATCATCACCGTCTGGCTCTGGCTGCTGGTGCTGGGTTGATAGGTTTCCCTATCCAGACCCCTACTTAGGAGGCACAACATGGATCGCGTAAATTTCACCCAAATGAAAGATGGCACAAAGGAAGAGTATGAATTCCTGACCGCCCACGAGATCGACTACACCAAAGGCACAGCCGACAGACTGCTGCATGCGCTTGAGCATCTCGATGAAGGCCTCTCTGGGTATCAAATCACCCGCTTGGGCCATTCAACCCAATCCGCCACCCGCGCGTGGCGCGATGGGGCGGATATCGATTGGGTTGTGTCGCCCCTCCTGCACGATATTGGCGATATCTTCGCGCCCTATAATCATGATGAATATGCCGCGACGATCCTGAAACCATTTGTGCGCGAGCAATGCCGCTGGTGCGTCGAAACCCACGGCGATTTTCAAATGCTCTATTACGGCCAACATCTCGAAGGCTTCGATCAAAACAAACGCGAACGTCACCGCGGCGCAAAATATTTCGACGATTGCGCAGAGTTCTGCGAGCGGTGGGACCAAGCCAGCTTCGACCCCGCCTATGACACGCTGCCCCTGTCCTTCTTCGCGCCAATGGTACGCGAAGTCTTCGCCCGCAAACCCTACGACCCGCAGGTAACGCAAGCCCCCGATCAGCCCCTCACAGTGGCCCAAACAGCAGCGGCGCGCGCAGCGTCCTAACCCAATCGGGCCTCTTGCACGGTTTGCAGGAGGCCCGCCCCGAAGGCATCATTGCCGCCTGCCTTTACCGGTTCTCAAGAAACTCAAAAGCATCAAGAATGGTCTGTGTCAGCCCGGCAAAGAACTCCGGCGGCGTGACATCAATCAACCCCGAAGGCGTGCCCTCCACATCCGCAGCCTGCTTCACAACCAACATCGTGGACGTGTTATTGAGCAACTCACGGTGGCTCGCGCCAGCGCCATGTTTCAAAACATTGATCGCCAGATAATATTGATGAAGCCGATCCGCCAGATCAGGCTCCCCCGCCGCCAACAGCGCCGCTTTCACTTTCCGCGACAGCGGCCCGCGTTTGAAATGGCGCTGCATCCGCGCCTCGAACAGCGTGAAAATATCCACCGCAGCCGCTTCAATCGCCGCCACCTCAGATGCCATGTCATCGGCCTGCCCCTCCGCATTGGCCGACATCTCGGCCAACCGCTTCCGCGCCGCCTGCGCGGTGCTCTGCGCGGCGTGAACCAATTCCGGTAGGGTCTGCGAAGCTGTCATTATCTGTCCTTCCAAATGTTCCTCCCCCCATAAGCTAAAACAGCGCCGATGATAGGAGGAATTAGGGTTTCTCAGGAAATTGCCACACAGCGCCCCCGCCTCCAAAAACCCAGCGCACCACAGGTTATCCCCCAAATAATGCCAAATTTCCGGCGCATTTTCCCGGCACAGTTGTCCTAAGCAGCATTGGCCTGGAGGATCAAATGGCGCAATTTGTGTCGGTACTTGTGGATGGCGATAACATCAGCGCGAAACACGCGGATCAAATTCAGTCCACCGCCGCCCAGCACGGTACGCCAAATGTCCTGCGCGTTTATACCGACGCTCAGCGCGGTTCTGACTGGCATGATGCGCCCGGCTACCGAATGGTGCATGCTGGAACCGGCAAAAACGCTGCCGATATCCTGCTGGCATTGGACGCGATGGAGTTGCTGTTCACCAAAAACACCCGGCTTTTTGCCATCGCCAGCTCTGACGGCGATTTCACCCATCTGGCCACCAATCTGCGTGAATATGGCGCAAAAGTAATCGGAATTGGCGAGGCCAAAGCCCCAAGCGCCTTCCGCGCCTGCTGCACCGACTTCGTCGAACTCGGCAGCCCCCACCCGGTCCGTCTGGTGCCCAAACCAGAGGTGATCATCACCGATCTAGACATGAAAATCCGCGCGCTGATTGCAAAAGAAAGCATCAAATCCGCAGGCATTCCAATCGCGGCGCTTGGCGGAGAAATGCACAAGCAGCATGGCACTCAGATCAGCTCATACCCCGAGCGGAGTTGGCGCGCCTACCTAGCCGCCCGCCCTTTGCTCTACGACCTAGACCCGCGCGGCCCCGAAGCTATGGTGCGCTTCCGCCCCCAAGGCTTCGCCCGCGCAGCCTGACCGCTGTTGCAATCCCAGCTCAGAAACCGCAACGCCATTTGAGCCCTTAACTCGACCGGATCACCAAAGAATCCGTTTTCCCCTTGCTCAAAAAAATATGGCTTCTAACACCGCCGCCATCCAGCTTCTCGCCCGTGTCGGCAAAAATTGCGCGTCTCCACGGGATCGCTGCGAACATCCGCTCCATTTTCTCTTGATTGGCCACTGTGTCACCTCTTTTGACGTGGTCCTCCGCTTTCCTAACTATAGGGGCGGAGCACTACAAAGGGGGTGACCCGAAGACCACTTTCCCCGCATGCACGCTGGACTAAACCGTGATCCCGACCTTACAGTTCTTCAATCGAGGAGGAAAAACCAAATGTTCCGCCGTATAGAATTGAAATGGTCAGTGTTGGTATTGGCGTTAACGGTTGTCGCACGCCCAGCAGATGCAGAAGAGACTGTCCTGTATTGCACCGAGCAACACCTAGTTGGCTTGCAGCTTGAAGATAGCAAATGGTCTCCCACTTACGGCGGCGAAAAAGGCGGTCGTCGTTATGCCATCCGTTTTAGAAATGGCATGACCGAAATGTCCGGGGTGCAAGGCGGAGATACCGTCTATAACTGTGGCAGATACTTTCCGAACAAGGCACCAGACATGATAACCTGCATAAACTCTCTGGTCGGAACCATGGTGTTCAACTTCTCGACTGAAAATGAAAAGTTTGTGTTCAGCCTTGTCGGGCCCGGCGGTTGGCTAGGCGAGGCGACTTCTAGAGAAGAAGGCAGAGAGTTGCTTTCTGACCACCTCATTTTGGGTCAATGCCAAGCGTTCTAACGGCTGACCAACAAAGTTGTCCTATTCACCCCAAAAAGCGTCAGCTTCCGTGAAGTGAAATTTTGCCCCCTATTGAAGTGCGGCAGGGCGGCCCACTATCATAGCATCGCAATTAAGTACCAAAGGGCAGCTTTGTCCCGCAAACAGCCCCAAGCTCACTCTCCCCTTGCGCGCCCCGACCCACCACAAAAAACCAAAATTCAGCCCCCAAAACGCAAAACCTCGAAGCATTGCCCACGCAACACGGCTGGAATCGGCTTCCGATAAGCTTCCGGAAAAATCACAGCATTTTCCGCAAAGCGCCGCGGCGCGCTAAAGCGTTAGAAATGCCGGATAAATGGTGCCCCCACACGGTGAGTGGGTTAAAAACATACGACCATAACTAACTGATTAACATACACAATTCAACAAATGAATAATTTCAGTGCCCCAATTTGTGCTACCTATTGGATTTTGAGTTTGGGGGTAGCGACTGTGACACTGGCCGACATATCAAGCACCTAGTTTGAAATTGGCACTATGTTCATAGACGTGAGATGGGCGGAAAGCGGACCTTCGCTGCGTTCCCCCCCCAAAAAAAAATGGCAGCTTGGGCAGTAAGTTTTCGATCCCGCTTTTACAACTCAGTTGGCAACATGGATCAAGCGGTCAATAGTTCCGCCCCGCCTTCGCCTGATAACGAGGCGATCAAGCATCATAGTATGGGGTTGATGCCCCATTCGATCGGAGGGGCGTGCAATCTACGATTGCCAAACATTTGCAATTATGCATCTTTATTTCACGCCGGGAGTGACGCCGGATTATTTATTGGAAAATGGCACTTGTTTCTACTGGTGCATTATTTAGGGAATGGGAAGTGAATCAGACCGTAGTGCAGTCCGATGATGAGCCAGATCGTCACCTAGTTGACGTAAACAATTTGCCTCGAAACGCTCTTAGCGCAATCTTGCAAAAACTATCGGAAAAGACGCAGAGATCAACTCAAGTGTACCGGGAGAACTACACTGTATCCATCGGTGATGTTAGAAATCTAATTGAAAAGCTCCGTCAGGAGTTTCATGATAATAACCCTCTGTCGGAAACTTTGTCGGTTAGCCTGCACCTTAGTAGCAATCAAAGGTTCGACTTTACTAGCTGGCTTGAGTTCGAAAACTTCGATACATCTCAAGCCGAGCGAACAAAGTCTCTTTCCTTCGAATACTCGAGAGCATTTGAAGGCTCCGACGGAACGCTGGAGCGGTACAAGGTTCAGGTTTCCTGCCAAAACATCAACAATAGAATAAATTTTTATTTTGGCCCGATCACAATCAGTCGCGTCGAAGATGCTGGCCTTCCGCCAGTTCCGATTCATGCGTCTGTGAGTTACTCCAACTATATAAGAGGAAAGAACCTGACTGGTACCGTAGATGCTTGGGTGAGATCCTTAGATGTGGAAAGTGGAAAACCAATTAAGTTCCTTCAGAAACACTCTGGGAAACTCCCCACCTTGGGGAAAACAATTGCTGCCATATCTGCGATATTGGGCTGTCTATCTATTTTCCCTGAAAACGTTTCTACAGTCAGAGAACTTGGCCTATTTCTTGGGTACTCAGCGTTGTTTGTCTATTGCTCCTACTGCTTAAGCTTTATGCTCGCATCGTTCTTGGAGCGACAAATCGACAACTATCGGCCGAAAAGTATGATTACGTTAACTAAGGGCGATGAAAATAGAAATCGAAAACTAGATACTGGAAACGCTGCATCGGTTAGAAGGTCAATTTATTTTTCGCTTGGTCTACTTCTCCAGATCGGGTGTAGCCTGTCAGCCAACTTTATTTATTCTTATATTCCACTGTAGACTCTGCACGACACCTATAAGTGACTGATTATATATGATGATTTTGGCCAATCACAGTCGTTAAACGCGTCTCAAACGAACGGCAGCAATGGTCTGGTTCCCATTTCTTTTCCACTCAAGCCCCCCACCTATCACTCCAAAACCCCAACCAAAGCCTCCCTCCCGCCCTTGCCCAGCGCACTGCTTCCAACACTCACCCCCTAACCACCTGCAATAAATCGATATACTGACCTCTCAGACAGCCCAAGACGCTCAGCAACGGCCTTCTTGCTAAGTCCAGCAGCCAATAGTTCCAAAGCCTCTTGTCGCTTCATCTGTGCCGTTGGTTTTCTGCCCTTATACTTCCCATCTGCCTTTGCTTTAGCAATGCCCTCACGTTGCCGCTCAAGCATCATTTCCCGCTCGAACTGAGCGACAGAGCCCAGAACATTCAGCATAAGCTTCCCTGTTGCATTGGAAGAATCCAATCCAAGGTCCAGAATCCGAAGACTGACCCCTTTTTGGTCCAAGCCTTCAAGTATTTCACCCAAATGGCGCACAGAGCGGGCCAAACGGTCCAATTTGAAGACCACCAGCGCATCCCCTTCCCGGCAGAAGCTCAGGGCCTCTCTAAGCGCCTCTCTGGTGGCAACTGAGCTTACTTGCTCCTCGTATATCCGTTCGCAACCTTCGCGCTGTAAGGCCCCTCTCTGCGCCTCTAAGCCCGCTACCTGTTCAAGTGTCGATGTTCGTGCATAGCCTACCAGCATTGGTCTGCCCTCCTTCATGTCATTGATGTCTAAGATGTTGTGGCAATGGACCTGCCAAAAGCAGATACCCATTCATATGGCAGACAACGCGCCACCATCTCGACTACGACACAAGGGCAAGGCCTATTGGCAGCCCCAAAGGCATCCAAAGCATCAGGTCCAGCTTTGTTCTGAAAAATCTAATGAGAGCTATAAGGGGTGCGGGGTCAAAAAACGGAACTTCAAAAAAAGGGGGTTATTACTGTTATTGTTATTACGTTTCAAAACCCATTTAATCGCGTCAGCCCCTCGTTTGAGCCCAGAAACAGCGAAACCCCGCCTTAAAGCCGCTGATTTGGCCTTACGCTTCATAGTAATGCTTTAGGACTTCCTTAAGGCCACTCAAGCCCATCCAAGATGTGATTGTTATCTAAACAACACCCAACAAGGACGAACCTGACCCTATGCAGCCTTATCAAGCCTAGGTGTTGTTTTGTCAGAGATTCTAGGAACAAACCCCAGCCTATCCAGATAAGATCGGGAAAGAACCTTCTTGGCGATCTCCCGGTGCTGTCGCTGCACAATTAGACTGTCATGAACTGGTAAAGATGGCACTTTGTGGGTCTGGTGCAACTCAAACATAGCAGACAGAAAACACTCGGCTTCCTCGAATTGCAAATTTGCCCAATCCAGCTTGCCCGGTTCCAGCTTGTTTAAGACTGGATGAAGGGCTGTTAAATCCTGCACAAGGGTTTTGAGCTTATAATCTCTCCCCGGCTTATGCCCGGTGTCTTCATAATATTTCTGAGAAAACCCTCTTGGCCACCGGGTCGGAAGCTTGCCACTGCCCAGCGCACTCACAAGCACGCCCTTAACCACATGCCTAGGATAGGCCAAACCTGCATAAAGGTCGCCATTGGGGACTTTCTCATCCAACAGCGCATATAGAATTGAAAGATGACTGGCGCTGACATCCACCTCACAAGTCGGCTGCCCTTCAATTGTGATGTGGCTGCGTTCCTGCTTGGACATGGTCATCCAATCATCCTGAGAGGCACAGTATAAACGGCCACCTAGATTGTAGTCGAAATCCGGCCTTTCAGCACAATGGAACAGACGCCTGACCATCGGAATATCAGATAAACTATACCGATAGCCTCTCATCAACCCGTTGAGCATCCGAACCCGTGAAACCTCTGCTTGGAACTTCGGCCCGCCACCCTGCACCAAATCAGCCTTCTTAGCCTGACCATTCTCAGTCTTCTTTGTTCCGGCCAGTTGCACCAGCTCCGTGCGCCTTAGGCTTGTCGTGAAGTTGCTCACCACCGAATCCGAGCTGAGGCTCCATTCCTGAGCCTGCTCAAGGAAACGCTCCGTTGCTCTAAATCGTCTTACCTTGGCATACCCCTTAACCTCTGCGGCCAAGAAGTCAGTTTTCGTGATGATAAATGGCGTGATTTCAAGCAAACCCATCGCGTTCCAATAGGTCACAAGGCTCTCGAAATTTGTGCCGCTAACGAAGGTTTCTGCAAGCTTCGCCCGGTCAAAGGGTCGGTACATAAACCCTTCCGATAGCGCGTTCCCACTATGAAGCAGAAGATCAGCGGCAAATGCGCTTACAGCCTCCGAAAAGGCCTGCAAATCTTTGGCTCTGCGCTGTCGTTTCCGTGGCGCATTCAAATTCTCATGATCTAGTGTTTCTTGAACCAATGCCCCGAGCCAGTGCATGGCCCTTTGCGTAGTTGGCAATCGGTTGAATGAAGCCATCTTCGCGTTGTTCAAGACGTCTTTATCTACCTTAACGGTAATCAATGGCCCCATTCGGCATAGCCTCCAAATTCAATCGCTCAAAATATCTATGTCGGAACAATCTCACCAAGACAGGTCAGCTAGAACCACCTTCTCTAAATGCTCTCGCAAGAGGCCCAAGCTGTACCCTGCGCCATACCCCTCACCGATGCCCTTATTGGTCCAGCCACAAAGCACATTTCTGATCTCTTGGGGCACTTGGCACTCTCTGAGGCGATCCTGAATGCTATGGCGAAATGAATGTGTGCCCTTTTGGTCTTGAGCTTCTATCGGCAGTGCCCTGAGCCATTTGGTCATCGTATTTGAGGCATGCGTGCCCTTATGCTCGGGGGGTGTTTTGGCGGTATCAATGTACCTCGGAAATACAAAATCAGAGTTCGTATGCTCCAAAGCTCGCCCGATTGCCCATAATGATGCACCAACAAGCGGGACATCTCTCTGAGAATCCTTTGTTTTCAAACGCCTGACAGCATTTTTCCGAACTTTAACATGCGGAACAGGGCCCTTGAGATCAACATCCCTCACCATAAGGCCCGTTGCCTCGCCCAGCCTGAGCCCAGTATCCGACAGCAGGGCGATAACCCACCGGATGTCGTCATCAGCCTCCAAACACGCCCTCTGGATGAGCCTAATCTCTGCTAGGCTATAGGGCAGCCGGTCCACCTTATCCTCCCCCATCTTGGGAATGATCAGCCCTTCAAAAATCCCCTTATCGACAAAACCTTTTTCTTTACTCACAACACTAAACACCGGCCTGATTGAGTTCATTCGGCGCTGAACTGTTGTGGTCCGGTTTCCACGGTCCAGTAGATGTTTGACAAAAGCATTGGCTTGGTTCCGGTCATATTTATCAATCGGAAGATCACCAAACTGCCCGATTAAATCGGCAACGACACGCTTGCGGTCCACACCAGACCTTGAAGACGGGTCTTCTCCTTTCAAACTTTGGAAAATCTCTAACGCAGATGAAAGAAAAATAGGCTCGTCTGCACCATAGAACATTTCCGCTGCGACCCGTTGTATCGGCGGAAGGTTCTGGCCCCAGTCAGCTTGGTTGCCATTGGGCTCAAATGCGTTGGCCTCGAGCCTCAACTCATCAAGAAACCGCTCAGGCTCCTCGCCAACTTCTTCATATTCTTTGTATTGACCGGGTTTCAGCCCATGTGACGCCAAAAGAGCCTTAGCGCCTGCGACGACTTGCGGACCATGGGCCACCCGCCCAGAACGCAAGCCCTGCCACAGAGCATCCTGTTCTAAGGCAATCTGATGGGCAAGCTTCGCAGCTTGCGCCACATCCCTCGTCTTCAAAGAACAAACGATGAAACCGTTTTTTCGGCTAGGGTAATGTTTGCGCAAATCGTCAGGAATGCGTCTGCGAAAATACCAAAGATCACTCCCCGGCTTACGGAACGTATATTTCGACATGACTATGTATGCACCGACTTCAAAGACAATTACAGACATAAGAGCGACCTTTTGTGTCACCTTTAGGGCGACCACAAGACCACTAAGTGTTTGTAACTAAACGATAAAGCGGATGTAAAATGGTGCCCCCACACGGACTCGAACCGCGGACCTACTGATTACAAATCAGTTGCTCTACCAGCTGAGCTATAGGGGCACGAGGCGGTGTTTAGTGTTTCACAAAAGCGGATGCAAGAGGGCAAATGCACTTCGCTTTGAGGTTTTTTCATCCGCACGCAGAGGCTATACTCATCCACAGGCGAAACAACGCCCGTTTTACCAGTAAAGGCCTATTATGAAGCTTGTATTACATATTGGTGCACATTTTACCGAAGAAGAACGCATTGCCAAATGCCTGCTGCGCAACCAAGGCGATTTTGCCAAACGGGGCGTTTATGTCCCCGGCCCCAGTAAATACCGCGGCTTGCTGCGCGAAACCTTGAACGCCATGGGCAAAACCGCCGCCTCCGACGATGCGCGCGACGTGCTGATGGATGCGATTCTCGAAGACGCCCCGGCCGAACGCGTGATCCTATGCGATCCCAACTTCATGCGCCCCGCCGCCGTGGCGCTGCAACAGGGCCAACTCTACACCGCCGCGCCCATCCGCATGATGCGCATGGCCCAGCTTTTCCCCGAGGATGAACTCGAGATTTACCTCTCGATCCGGAACCCGGCCAGCTTCCTGCCCAAAATCCACTCCCGCGCCAACAGCCACGCCGCTGGCACCTTATGGGGCGCGCGCCGCCCCCAAGACGTGCGCTGGTCCGAAACCGTGGTGAAACTGCGCGAAGCGGTACCAGAGGCGAAAATCAAAATCTGGTGCAGCGAAGACGCTCCCCTGCTCTGGGCCTATCTGCTGCGCGACATGGCGGGCATCCCCCAAAACGAAAAGATCATCGGCGGCTTTGATCTTCTCTCCTCGATCATGTCGCAGGACGGCATGCAGCGCTTCCGCGACTACCTCAAAAAACACCCCAACATGAACGAAACGCAAAAGCGCCGGGTCATCGCCGCCTTCCTCGATAAATTCGCCCTAGACGATGAAATCGAAGAAGAGCTGAACATGCCCGGCTGGAGCGATGAATTGGTCGAGGAACTCTCGGAAATCTACGATGATGACGTCGAAGCCATCTCGCATATCCCCGGCATCACCCTGATCGAGCCCTAGGCCCCGCTTCACCCTTCCTTAAATACTCACCTGCGCCCGCACTTCCACGGGCGCAGGCTTAGGGCTCAGGAAAACCCAATCCGAACCCGGCCAAACCCGCCAAAATCGGCGTCAAATTCCGCGCCTGCCGGGGCCTCCAGCGGGCGAATGAACGAGCCAGAGAGCACAACATCCCCCGTCCGCAGCCCCGCACCATAGCGCGCCAGCCGCTGCACCAGCCACACAATGCCCTGCACCGGATCATCAAGCACCCCGGCCCCAAGCCCGGTTTCCTCCACCGTGCCGCCGCGTTTCACAATCACGCCGGTCCAGCGCAAATCCACATCGCTCAGACGGTGCCGCGCCGCCCCCAGCACAATCCCCGCATTGGCGGCATTATCGGCCACCGTGTCAAAAATCACCCGCGCCGTGCCACTTGCCGGATCGGCGCGCAAAATCCGCGTGTCCAAAATCTCCAGCGCGGGCGCGACATATTCCGTGGCCCCCACAACATCCGCGCGGCTCACATCCTCGCCCGCCAGATCGCGCCCCATGACAAAGGCAATCTCCGCCTCGATGCGCGGCTGAATGAACCGCCCCGCCGGCACCTGTGCCCCGTCGTCAAACAGCATATCCGACAGCAGCACCCCGCTATCCGGCGTGGTGATGTTTAGCGCTTGTTGCATGGCGCGGCTGGTTAGCCCGATCTTCCAACCGATCTGCCGCACCCGCCCGGAGGCTAGCTTCGCCGCCACCACCGCGTCTTGAATGGCATAGGCCTCATCCAGCGTCATGCCGGGGTTGGCGATACTGATCAGCCCGCATTGCACACCGCTGCGCTCTGCCTCGACAATGGCGCGGGCGGCGCTCTCAATGGCCTGCGGAGTCATGCGTCCACCACGCCATTGATCAGGCTGCCAATGCCCTCGGCGCGCACCTCGATCTCGTCGCCCGGCACCAGAAACTTCGGCGGATCAAACCGCGCCCCCGCCCCTGTCGGCGTGCCGGTCACAATCACATCCCCCGGCACAAGCGTGGTAAAGGTCGAGATATAGGCGATCTGCCGCGCCACCGGGAACAACATGCGCCCGGTGCGGTCCTCTTGGCGGATCTCGCCATTGACCCGCGTGCTCAGCGCCACATCCTCGATCTGATGCGGCCCCTCATACGGCACCAGCCACGGCCCCATGGACCCCGACCCGTCCCAGTTTTTGCCCTGCGTTACGTTGAACTTGGCATGGCGCACCCAATCGCGAATGGTGCCCTCGTTGCACAGGGTCAGCGCCGCAATATGGCCCAGCGCATCTTCTTGCGCGATGCGCCGCCCGCCCTTGCCAATCACCACGGCAATCTCGCCCTCGTAATCAAGCTGCGGGCTCTCTGGTGGCCGGGTCAGCGGCACACCATGCCCGACAAACGACCGCGCAAAACGCGGAAACAGCGACATGTTCGGCGGCGCGTCCTGCCCGTCTTTATATTCCGCGTTACGGTCGGGGAAATTCACCCCCACACAGATGATCTTCTCGGGGTTCGGCACCGGAATATCCCAGCGGAATGTGCCCGCCGCATGGGTCACATCGCGCCCCTGCGCCGCCGCGCCCAGCGCCGGCAAACCTTCCGCCGCGATCACCTCGCGCAGGCTCGGCCATTGCGGAAAATCAGGCGAAAGCGCGATCATCCCCGCCTCGGCTACGGCCCCGTAAAACTGTGTATCTTCAACAGTATAAGTTGCAAACTTCATGTCAAACCCTTCCAAATCTGGGCGATCACATCGCCTGCCATCATCACATCGGCGCGGGTGGTCTCGAACTGCCCCACCTGAAACCGGATCACCCGGCGGCCACCATGCATGCCTTGGGTGATGTAAATCCGCCCATCGTCATTCACCGCATCCACCAACCGCTGCTGCGCCGCATCGTCGCCGGGGGCGCGAAAGGTAAACAGGCTCAGGATCGGCTCTGTCACAATCTCGAACCCCGCCATCGCGCGGATTTCCTCGCATAGCTCCTGCGCCCATGCCACATGGTTGCGAATACGCCCGCGCAAATCCTCAAGCCCATAGGCCCGCATCAAAAACCAAAGCTTCAACGCCCGGAACCTGCGCCCCAGCGGGATGGTCCATTCCGAATAATTCACCACCGCCGCGCCCGAGGTCTTGAGGTATTCCGGCTCGATCTTCAGCGTGTTGAGCTGCTGCGTGGGGTCGGCCAAAAACTGCACCGAACAGTCAAAATGCACCCCAAGCCATTTATGCGGATTGAACACAATGCTGTCGAACCCTTCCGCGCCCTGCCAATAGATCTCGCGGAACTCAGGACAGATCATCGCAGACCCCGCCCATGCGGCGTCCAAATGCGTATAAAGCCCCTCGGCCTTGGCCACTTCCAGCACATCGGGCAGGAAATCCCACGCGCCCACGCCCGTGCCCCCGGTGCAGGCAATCACCCCCGCCGGGATATGCCCCGCCGCCCGGTCTGCCGCTATCGCCGCCCTCAGCGCGCCTGTGTCCATCTCATAGGCATGCCCGCTTGGCCCTGCCCCGATCTTCACCAGATTATCCTGCCCGATCCCCGCAACCCAGCACGCCCGGTCAATCGAGGAATGCACCTGCTCAGAACAGTAAATCCGCAAATTCCCCTGCCCGCTGAGCCCCTCCCGGTTGCCGCGCCACCCGGTCGCCCGCTCGCGCATGGTCAAGACCGCCGACAAAGTGGCCGAAGACGCGCTGTCTTGGATCACCCCGGAAAACCCCTCCGGCAGCCCCATCGCTTGGCGCAGCCAGTCGATCATCACGCCTTCCATCTCGGTGGCGGCGGGCGAGGTCTGCCACAGCATACATTGCGCCGCCATCGTGTTGACGATCTGATCCGCCAAGATCGACGCAGGCGAAGCATTGGAGGTGAAATAGGCAAAGAACCTCGGATGCTGCCAATGGGTCATGCCCGGCATCACGATTTTCTCAAAATCCGCCATGATCGCCGCCATATCCGTGCCGCCCTCTGGCGGGCTCACAGGCAATTGCGCGGCAATCTCGCCGGGTTTGGTCTGGGCCCGCACCGGGCGCTCATGCACGTTGCGGTGATAGTCCGCCGACCATGTGGCGATCTTTTTGCCCCATTCCTCGAACGCGTCCAAACTCAGGCTCATGGCGCGACAATCGGCTGAGCTTTCAGCGCGCTGTCTTGCAGCTCCGCCCCCTCAAACGCCGACCCTTCCTCAAACCACGACTTCGGCGCAGCCGCCCCCCAAAGCGTTTGTCGCTGCGGGTCTTTCAAATCCCATTTGATCGGCTCCAGATCGGGGTCAACCGTCTGATAATCCGAACAATATATCTCGGTGCGGTGCCCGTCCTTGTCGCGGATATAAAGGAAAAACGCGTTGGAAATCCCATGCCGCCCCGGCCCGCGCTCGATGTTGCCCACATATCCCGTGGTCGACATCAGATCGAGCAGATCAATGATATTGAGCGGCGTCGGCACCCAGAACGCCATATGGTGCAGGCGCGGCCCGCGCCCATTGGTAAAGGCCACATCATGCACCCCGCCCTTGCGGTGCATCCACGCAGCCCAGGTGCGCCCGCTTTCCTCATCGGCGGTGTATTCCGTCACCCGGAACCCCATCTTGCCATAGAAATCCACCGCCCCGTCCACATCGGGGCTGAACATGTTGAAATGGTCAATCCGCAGCGGCTTCACCCCGCGATACAGCGCATATTGCTGGTGGATCGGCGCCAGCCGCTCCATCTGCACATAAAACTCCAGCGGTATCCCCCAAGGATCGCGGGTTTGCAGCACCCGCCCCATGAAAGGCCGCTCGATATAGGACACAGGCAGATCTTGCGCCGCAAACCACGCCTCGGCCTTGTCCAGATCTTCCTCCGACCAAAGCTTGAACCCAAGCCTGCCCACCGAGGGCGCATCGGCTTGTTTCAAGATCACACAATGATGCCCGCGCTCTTCCATGGCCCGCAGGTAAATATGCCCCGCGTCCTCATGGGTGACCTGAAGCCCAAGCGTGTCCACATAGAACCCCCGCGCCCATGCCAAATCGGTGACCCGCAGTTCCAAATGCGACAGGCGCACAATGTTGAACGGCGGGTTTAGGTTTGCCTTTGCAATGCTCATGATCCCATCCCCAATTGCGTGATTTTATGCAGCCCCAGCGCGATCGCCACGTTTTTCTGTTCCATATAGAAATCGAACGACCATTGCCCGCCATCGCGGCCAATGCCCGATGCTTTGACCCCGCCAAAAGGCGTGGGCAAATGGCGCACATTCTCGGAATTGACCCAAATCATTCCCGCCTCCAGCGCGCCCGAGAACCGCAGCGCACGGGTGATGTCATTGGTCCACAGATACCCGGCCAGCCCGTAAGCCACATCATTGGCCACCCGCAGCGCCTCTGCCTCATCCTCGAAGCGGATCACAGTGAGCACGGGGCCAAAAATCTCTTCCTGCGCAATGCGCATATCGCCCGCCGCCCCCGTGAACAGGGTCGGCTGCACATAACATCCCGGCCCCTCCATCACCGTGCCGCCCGCTGCAATGCGCGCCCCGTCTTGGCGGGCCACCTCGAAATAGGACGCCACTTTTTTCACATGTACCGGATGGATCAGCGGCCCGATTTCCGTCGCCGGGTCCAGCGGATCACCCACCCGCAAATTGCGTACCCGCTCGGCCAGCTTGGCCTCGAACTCATCGGCAATGCTCGCCTGCACCAAAAGCCGCGAGGACGATGTACAGCGCTCTCCGTTGAGCGAGTAAATCATAAACACCGCCGCATCCAGCGCCCGCTCCAGATCGGCATCCTCAAACACCACCACAGGGTTCTTGCCGCCCAGCTCAAAATGCACCCGCTTGAGCGTCTCGGCCCCCTGCCGCATGATCGCTGTTCCGGTTTTGCTCTCGCCAACAAAGGCAATCGCCTTGATGTCAGGATGCTCTGTCAATGCGCGCCCGGCTTCCTCGCCCATGCCATTCACAAGGTTAAGCACCCCATCTGGCAATCCCGCCTCATGGCAAATCTCGGCCAATATCCGCGCCGTCAGCGGCGAAAACTCCGCCGGTTTATGCACCACGGTACAGCCCGCCGCCAAAGCAGGGGCAATCTTCCACGTCGAGAGCATAAACGGCGTGTTCCACGGGGTAATCACCCCCACAGGGCCAATCGGATGGCGGCTTGTCACATTCATATGGCTCGGCGTGGGCAGCGATTGCCCATCGCGCGCCCCCGGCGCCATATCGGCGAAAAAGCGGAAATTCTCAGCCCCGCGCAGCGCCGCCTTGGACATAAACCGAAACGCTTGGCCCGTATCCCAACATTCGCACAGCGCAATTTCCTCGGCCCGCGCCACAATCCCGTCCGCAATCTTATGCAGCACCGCCTTGCGCGCCGCGCCGCCCATCGCGGCCCATGCGGGGAACGCGGCTTTGGCGGCTTTGGCGGCTGCATCAATATCCGCCGCCCCGCCCCGCGCCACATCGGCAATATGGCTGCCATCTACGGGCGATGTGGTGGCAAACCGCGCCCCTTCCTGCGCAGGCACGCTTTGCCCGCCAATCAGGTTATCAATCTGGCCCCGCCCGGCCAGCAAGGGCGCCAATGCGGCGCGGTGGCTCTCAAGATCGCTCATGTGGTCTCTCCCGTCAGATACGCACGAATGGAACTGGCTTTGGGCGACAGCGCGGGATCAATATCGCGCATCTCCATCGACAGCATAAAAGAAGACGTGGCCATCACCTCGGCGCAAAACGCTTCGGCGGCGGCAAAAATATGGGCGCAGGCAGCTTCCTTTGCCGCTTGCTCCCGCCCGGCCCGCAGCCGGATGGACAGATCTAAATAGGCGTGATCGGGGTTGCCATCGGCCATCACCACGTGATCGGCCCGCAAGGCCCGCACACGAATGCCCGCCAGCGGAAACACCCCCGTCTGCGCCGCCGCATCGCGGATCACTGCGCAAAACGCTGCCATGTCCATCCGCGCTTCAAGATTGCTGGAATAGTCTATATGGAAATGCGGCATGGTGGTTTCCTCCCCGAAACTACTTATCATGTTAAGTAATAACGGGACACCTGTCAACATGTCTAACCCCGCATTCCGCCCAACGGACCGATCTTTGCCCATCGCGCTGCTGCGCGCCCGCGAAACCGTGATGGCCCCGATCCGCGACATGCTGCAAGCCAGCGGGCTGACCGAGCAAAAATGGCGGGTGCTGCGGGTGCTCGATGAACGCGGCGCGCAGGAACAAACCGCCCTCGCAGGCGCGGCTTGCCTGCTGCTGCCCAGCCTGACCCGCATCTTGCGGGTGATGGAAGCCGACGGGCTTTGCGCCCGCGTGGCCGATGCCAATGACGGGCGCAAATCCATTGTCTCGCTTACCGATGCCGGGCGGCAAATCCTGCTCGATCACGCGGCCGAAAGCGCCGCAATCTTCACCGCGCTCGAAACCCAATTTGGCCGCGCCAAGATGGAAAAGCTGCTCGACCTGCTCGAAGAGCTTAATCGCTGCTAAGCCGCGCCAGCAGGCTCTGCGCCGTCACCGTGCCCACGCGCGCGCCTTGCTCCATCACATCAAGCACCGCATCGCCGCCGCTCAGCCGGTCAATCAAATCCTTCACCGGGGTTTCCGCAGGCACGCCCTGCCCCGGCTCGGCGCTCACCGGGCCCATCACATCGCGCGCGGTCAACACGCCCAGCGGGTTCATATTGGCCACAAAATCCGCCACATATTCCGAGGCCGGATTGCTGAAAATCTCACGCGGCGTGCCGATTTGCACAATCCGCCCGCCTTCCATGATCGCAATCCGCCCGCCCAGCTTGAATGCCTCATCCAGATCGTGACTTACAAAAATGATCGTCCGCTTGAGCCGCGCTTGCAGCTCCAGCAGCTCATCTTGCAACCGCGTACGGATCAGCGGGTCCAGCGCTGAAAACGGCTCATCCATCAGCAGGATCGGCGCTTCGGTCACAAAGGCCCGCGCCAGCCCGACCCGCTGCTGCATCCCGCCCGACAGATCGCCCACTTTGCGCGTCGCCCAATCCGACAGCCCCACCAGCTCCAGCTGCGCATCGGCCCGCGCCAGCCGCTCGGCTTTGCCCACACCCGACAGCTCCAGCGGCATCGCCACATTGTCGCGCACACTGCGCCACGGCAGCAAACCAAATTGCTGAAACACCATCGACACACATTCACGCCGCACCCGGCGCAAATCGGGTGCGCCCGCGCCCTGCACATCACACGACCAACCCTCGTCGTTGATATGCACCGTGCCCCGCGCCATCGGGTTGAGCCCGTTCACCGCCCGCAGCAACGTCGACTTGCCCGAACCGGACAGGCCCATCAGCACCAAAATCTCGCCCTTGGCCACGCTGAGCGAGCAATCATGCACGCCCAAAACCTGCCCCGTGGCCTCTTGTATCTCGGGGCGGGTCTGCCCCTCATCCATCAAGGGCAACGCCGCTTGCGGGCGATCCCCGAACACAATCGAGACATTCTCGAAAACCACTGCATCTTTTTGATTGGTCATTTGCCACCCACCCGCAACATCCGGTCCAGCATGATGGCAACCACCACAATGATCAGCCCGCTTTCAAACCCAAGCCCCGTGTTCACTTGGTTCAGCGCCCGCACCACAGGCACCCCAAGACCATCCGCCCCCACCAGAGCGGCAATCACCACCATGGACAGCGACAACATGATCGTCTGGTTCAGCCCGGTCATGATCTGCGGCAACGCATAAGGCAGCTCGATTTTCCACAAAGTCTGGCTCGGCTTCGCGCCAAACGCCTGCGCCGCCTCAAGCAGCGCCTTGGGCGTCGAGGCAATCCCCAGCTGCGTCAACCGAATGGGCGCAGGCAGCACAAAAATCACCGTAGCAATCAACCCCGGCACCATGCCGATGCCAAAGAAAACAATCGCCGGGATCAGATACACAAAGGTCGGCAAGGTCTGCATCAGGTCAAGCACCGGACGCATAAACCGATAGAGCCGCGGGCGATGCGCCGCCGCAATGCCAATCGGCACGCCCACCCCCATACAGACCACACAGGCCGATAAAACCAAGGTCAGGCTCTCGGTGGTTTCTTCCCAATAGCCTTGGTTCAGGATGAACAAGAACCCCACCACGACAAAAATCGGCGTCTTCCAATTGCGCTGGATCAAATAGGTCAGCGCCACAAAAACGGCAATGATCACAAAGGGGTGCGGCGTTTGCAGCACCCATAGGATCGCATCAATCAGCCACTCCATCGCCAGCGCCAGCCCATCAAAGAACCACGCGCCATTGTCTTGCAACCAGTTAAAAACCGTCTCAGCCGCATCATCTACGCGGATCTTATTTTCCGTCAGCCATTCCATGCGCGCCCTACCCCATCTGGCAATCAACAAAGGGCGCGCTCAAAACCTCGGCGCGCCCCAAACCGGACCGCGCGCCCCCAAAGCCCCGCCAAAGGGGCCGCAAGGGCGCGCGCCCTTTGCTTACTTCAGCGCGCTCATCACCGCTTCATTGGCGTCGCCGCCCTCAAGCGTGGTCACACCCTCAAGCCACCCGGCCAGCACATCGGTGTTGCCCGCCAGCCAAGCTTTGGCGGCTTCTTCGGGGTCTTGGCCGTCATCCAAAATCGCGCCCATGATCTCGTTTTCCATGGCCAGCGAGAATTCCAGATTATTCAGCAACGCGCCCACATTCTCGCATTTCGCGGCATAGCCTGCGGATGTGTTGGTATGAACCGTCGCGCCGCCCAGATCGGGACCAAAGAAATCATCCCCGCCTTCCAGATAGGTCAGCTCGAAATTGGCGTTCATCGGATGCGGCTCCCAACCAAGGAACACAATCGGCTCGTCGCGCTTGGAATTGCGCGCCACCTGCGCCAACATGCCCTGCTCCGAGGACTCGACCACTTCGAAATCCTTGAGACCAAACGCATCATCGTCGATCATCGACTGGATCAACCGGTTGCCGTCATTGCCCGCTTCGATCCCGTAAATCTTGCCATCCAGCGCATCCGCATTGGCCGCAATCGCGTCAAAACTGGTGATCCCCAGATCTGCCGCCGCTTTGTTCACCGCCAGCGTGTATTTCGCGCCGGTCAGATTGGCCCGCAGCGTGTCCACACTGCCCTCATCGCGATATTTCGCAATATCCGCTTCCATCGTGGGCATCCAATTGCCCAAGAACACATCAATGTCGCCCTTGGCGAGCGATTGATAGGTCACGGGCACGGACAGGATCTTGGTCTCTGTGTCATACCCAAGCGCGTCAAGCACCACCGAAGCCGTCGCCGTGGTTGCCGTGATATCGGTCCAGCCCACATCGGAAAAAGTGACTTTCTCACATTCCGCAGCGGCAGCCCCGGCCATCGCTGCAAACGCAAGGGCGGAAGTTGTCAAAAAACGTGTCATATTCAGGTTCCCCGTCTTGTTTTGGTTTTTATTGATCCGTCAGTTAATAACCGATTCGAGCCATATCGCAACAAACTTGCCCAAACAGCCCCGCCCGGCCTCACCAAACGCACCAACACATAGCCGCAACCATGTGTTGATCAAGCCCAGAGCGCAACCACTCAACACGCCCCTCGCCAGGTGTTTTCCAGCCCGCCGCCCCAACGCCCGCCATCGCGGCAAAGCGCCCGCGCACAAACATGCCCCGCGCCCGCTTGCACGGCTATAGTATCTATGCTGAAAATTCCGCGCGCCGCCCTGCGCGCGTCCCAATCCCACCCGCATTTATTAACAGCGGGCCGGTCCAAAATTTATTCACGCTCAACCCATTTACGGATCATCATGAAAAACCTCATTGCCCGGCATCTTCTCGACAATCCGAATATAAAATCCGCGCTCACCAAAGCGCTCATCGTCCTACTGCCCTCATACGCGGCAGCTTACCTGACCGATAAAATGGTCTACGTCGTCCCCACCCTCGCCGCCGCAGGCTTCTTCGCCTCCAGCCTCGAAACCGCCCGCCCCACCCGCGTGGATGAGGACAGCGACGACAGCGACGACAGCACCGAGGGCACAATAGACAGCCCACTGGAAACCAGCGACACAGCTTAACCTAAGCTGAGATCAGCAAATGACGGGAATTTGCCTCAAACCGTCATCACAATTTTCAAAGGGAAAAAATGGTGCGGGTGAAGGGACTCGAACCCCCACGCCATAGGCGCCAGAACCTAAATCTGGTGCGTCTACCAATTCCGCCACACCCGCATAATGCGCTCACTAGCAAACCCTGCGGCCCATGGCGAGAGCAAAAAAACACGCGACATTAATCCTTTCTTGGGGTAGTTTATCCACAACCTGAGGCAGGTTTAGATAAGAAAGAGACGCCCATGAAACCGAAAACGGTCGGGCGCGTTGGCGGGGAAGAACCGCAAACGGGCCGATACGCGCCTTATGCAACGCTCGATTCCGGGCTGCTGACAGGCGCTGTCATGTTAACGCTGGACGGCGAAATTCCTGTGGAATTTCTGAGTGTTGGCGATAAAATCATCACAAGAGACACTGGCGTTGCCAAGGTCGAACATATCCAGCGCGCCGTGCGCTCTGTGCATACGATCGCCCTTGCCGCAGGCTCGCTTGGCCACACACGGCCCGAACGCGACGCGCAGCTGGCGGCGGATCAAATGTGCCTGATCCGCGACTGGCGCGCACAGGCGCTGTTCAACGTAGACCGCGCTCTTGTGGCCGCCCGCAGCCTTGTGGATGGCGAATTTATCACAGATTTGGGCGTGAAAGAGCAGACAATTTTCCAGATCTTCTGCGACAGCCCGCATATTCTCTATGCCGATGGGTTGGAACTGGGCACCGCTGATGCGATGCGCGCCCGCGGGTCCGTGCTGCACGCCGCCTAAAGCCCTCCCGCAGAGGGACCATCTTGCACACCGGGCGCACCCCCGCGCCCGGCGCAGCCTAGGGCTGCGCTTGGCCCCATCCAATCACCCGCCCCAAAACCCGATTCATTTCCGCCTCAATTTTAGGCACGCCGCTCATTTTTTCACCAAGCCCCCGCAATTTCCCGCGCAGCGCGCCCCCCGCGCCGCGCCAATCATAGACCCCCGCCCCCAAAGATGGGATGACACCTACGAACAGCTAGGGGAGCGCCGTCCATGAAAAAGATCGAAGCCATCATCAAGCCTTTCAAACTCGACGAGGTGAAAGAGGCGCTTCAGGATGTCGGCGTTCAGGGGCTTTCCGTGATCGAGGTCAAAGGCTTCGGGCGGCAAAAAGGCCATACCGAACTTTACCGCGGCGCTGAATATGTGGTGGATTTCCTGCCCAAGGTCAAAGTCGAGGTGGTTCTGGACGATGATCAAGTCGACGCGGCCATCGAAGCCATCGTAGACGCGGCCAAAACGGAAAAAATCGGCGACGGCAAAATCTTTGTCTCCCCCGTTGAACAAACCATTCGCATCCGCACCGGTGAAACCGGCTCGGACGCACTGTAATATTCTTTCAGGAAGGAAAAACAGATGACTAACAGCGACCTGCTCAAGCAGATCAAGGACGAAAATATCGAATATGTCGATATCCGTTTCACCGATACACGCGGCGCTTTGCAACACGTCACCGTGGTTAGCGACCTGGTAGATGAAGACTTCCTCGAAGAAGGTTTCATGTTCGACGGCTCCTCCATCGCAGGCTGGAAATCCATCGAAGCCTCCGACATGAAGCTGATGCCAGACGCCTCCACCGCCTATATCGACCCTTTCTATGCGGAAAAAACCATCTGCGTACATTGCTCGATCGTGGAGCCTGACACAGGCGAAGCCTACGACCGTGACCCGCGCGGCACCGCCGAAAAAGCCGAAGCCTATCTGAAATCCAGCGGCATTGGCGATGTGGCCTACATGGGCCCAGAGGCAGAATTCTTCCTCTTCGACAACGTGCGCTTCTCCAACGAAATCAACAAAGTATCCTACGAAGTTGATGCAACAGACGCGTCTTGGAATTCCGATGCGGAATTCGAAATGGGCAACATGGGCCACCGCCCTGGCCTCAAAGGCGGCTACTTCCCGGTCAACCCCGTGGACGAAGCCCAAGACCTGCGCGCCGAAATGCTCTCCACCATGAAACGTCTGGGCATGAAGGTCGACAAGCACCACCACGAGGTTGCCTCCTGCCAGCACGAGCTTGGCCTGATCTTCGGCACATTGACCAAACAGGCCGATGAGCTGCAAAAATACAAATACGTGATCCACAACGTGGCCCATGCCTACGGCAAATCGGCAACCTTCATGCCAAAGCCGATCTATGGCGACAACGGCTCCGGCATGCATGTGAACATGTCCATCTGGAAAGACGGCAAACCCCTGTTCGCAGGTGACAAATACGCCGACCTGAGCCAAGAAGCTCTGTGGTTCATTGGCGGCATCCTCAGCCACGCAAAAGCGCTGAACGCCTTCACCAACCCAACCACCAACAGCTACAAACGCCTGATCCCCGGCTTTGAAGCCCCCGTGCTGCGCGCCTATTCCGCCCGCAACCGCTCGGGCTGCGTTCGGATCCCATGGACAGAAAGCCCCAAAGCAAAACGCGTAGAGGCCCGCTTCCCCGATCCGGCAGCAAACCCCTACCTGTGCTTCGCAGCCCTGCTGATGGCTGGCCTTGACGGCATCAAAAACAAAATCGATCCCGGCGAAGCCATGGATAAAAACCTCTATGACCTGCCTGCCGAAGAACTGGCTGGCATCCCAACTGTCTGCGGCTCGCTGCGCGAAGCCATGGAAGAGCTGGAAAAAGACATGGACTTCTTGCTGGCTGGCGATGTGTTCACCGCCGACCAGATCGCAGGCTACATCGGGCTGAAAATGGAAGAAGTGCACAAATACGAGCACACGCCCCACCCGGTTGAGTTCAGCATGTATTACAGCGTCTGATCTTCAGATCTGTAAAAATTTTAAAAGGGCGCGGCGCAGGCTGCGCCCTTTTTCTATGGGGTTTTTGCACCGCTGCGCGCGCCGCGCCGCCATTCCCCTTTGCCTTTAAGCGCCCGAGCGATAGATTGATGCCAAACGTCATTAGTAAAGGTCATATTCCCATGCACCACACCCGCCTCTCGGCCCTCACCGCGGCCGCCATTCTTGGTCTGTCCCTGCCCGCCCTCGCCGCCACCTGCGGCAATAACGCAGGCGGCTTCAACTCTTGGAAATCCGCTTTCGCAGGCGAAGCCAAAGCCGCAGGCGTGGGCCAGCGCGGCCTCGATGCCCTCGCTTCCGCCAAATACGCCAGCGGCACAATCCAAGCGGACCGCAACCAGAAATCCTTCAAATACACGCTGGCAAAATTCATGCAGGTGCGCGGCGCCGACACAATCGTCAGCCAAGGCCGCAAACGCAAAGCGCAAAACGCCAGCTTCTACCAATCTCTTGAAAACCGCTACGGCGTGCCCTCCGGCGTGCTGCTGGCGATCCATGGCATGGAAACCGGCTTTGGCGGCTTTATGGGCGACAGCGCCGTGGTCTCGGCCATCACCACCCTCGCCTATGATTGCCGCCGCTCCGATTTCTTCACCCCCCACGCCATCGGCGCGCTGAAACTGGTTGACCAAGGCACCATCACCGCGGGCACCAAAGGCGCCAAACACGGCGAGCTTGGCCACACGCAATTCCTGCCCGGCAACGCCCTGCGCTACGGTGTAGACGCCTCGGGCGACGGGCGCGTTGACCTCTACAACCAAGCCGACGCTATGGCCTCCACCGCCAATTTCCTGCGCCAAAAAGGCTGGAAACCCGGCCAAGGCTACCAAGAAGGCCAACCCAATTTCGCCGTGATCAAACAATGGAACGCGGCCACGGTCTACCAACAGGCCATCGCCATCATGGGGGCCAAGATCGACGGCTAACCGCCGCCCTTCACCCTTCTTGAAATACTCAAAAGCCACAGCAGCGCGCATAGGCCCCCCCCCCGCCCCTTGCGCGCTGCCTCCCGCGCCCCTATCTGAGGCGCACGAAAGGGTCAGGCCCCTGCCGTCCGCATCCCGGTGAAGCCCTGTTAACCTCACAACACACCGTCAATCGCGTCGATTGCCCGGCAACGCGGACCCCCCAGCATCTTTTGCACGCGCAGGAGTGTTACAGATGAATACCCACACCACCCCCACGCCCATGATCTTGAAATCACAGGCAAAACGCCTTCGCGCCGATCTTGGCGCCACCGGCCACCCGATCACCCATTCCCAATCGCTGGAAATGGTCGCCCATCAATGGGGCGCGCGCGATTGGAACACGATCATCGCGCAGGCGGGCAACATGCCGCCCGATTGGCGCGTCGGCCAACGTGTCTCGGGCCGCTATCTGGGCCACGCGTTCCAAGGCGTGATCAAAGCGGCCCGGCAATCATCCTCGGGGTTTTGGTCGCTGACCCTGCGCTTTGACACCGCGATTGACGTGGTGACCTCGGTGCATTTCAGCTCCCTGCGCCGGCAGGTGAACACCACCGTGAACCGCGATGGCACCAGCCCGCAGAAAACCTCCGACGGCCAGCCCCATATGGTGCTTGACCAGGCCTAAACTCTAGGGCCGCCCCCCCCCCACGGGCGGCCCTTTTCCCTTGCCTTCCTGCGCGCCGCACCCGCGCCGCCAAAACCCCGCAAAATTTCCAAAACTACCGGACATATCTGCCGCATTGCGCGCTGGCCAGCGGCCCCAAACCCGCGCTAGGCTGCCCCTCTGCCGCTCTGCCCGTGTATTTGGGCAGGTTTAACGCGTATCTTGGTTAGGACATCCCCCGGTGAACAAGCGCTTTGACATGGGCGATGTGACGCTCGAAATCCCGCCCAGCCTGCTGAACCCGCGGCTTTCACAGAAAATCACCGCCCGCGCCTATGAGGCGAGCGAGGCCCGCGCCGCCCGCATGCGCCTGCGCCCCAATCACCGGGTGCTGGAACTGGGCGGCGGCGTTGGCTACATCAGCTCGATCTGCGCCCAAATCACCGATCCGGCCAATGTCACCACCGTCGAGGCCAACCCAAACACCCTGCCCGTCATCCGCCACAACCTTGATCTGAACGGCGCAAAATCCGCCACACTCCTGCACGGCGCGGTCACTGGCACCGCCCAGCCGCCGCTGCAATTTAGCGTCGGCAAAGTGTTCTGCGGCTCGGCCATCGCCGCCAAAGACGCCCCCCAAGCGGGCCGCATCACCGTGCCCGCCCTGTGCATCTGGGATCTGCTGAGCGCGCACCGACCCCATGTGGTGATCATCGACATCGAAGGCGCCGAGGCCGATCTGTTTGCCCGCCCATGGCCGAGCCACGTGCGCCATGTGATCATGGAAATCCACCCCAAAAAATACCCCGCCAGCGCGATCAAAAACATCGTCGATTGCATGTCTCAAAGCGGGCTGACCTATGATCCGGGCTGCTCCACGGGCAAACTTCTGGGCTTTCGCCGCGTCCCCCAAGATTGAAACGCCGCCCCAAAACCGCGCCAGAAAAACGACCCCGGCGGTCGGAAACGGGCAAGCGGGCCCTGCCAATCGCGCCAAAGCTGGCGAGGAGGAGACGCCCCATGACCCCACATTTTCGCGACACCCGCAAGATCGACCCGGACAAAGGCCCCCTGCTGCCCGATGGCTCGCCCAACGACAATAACCGCATCGAGATCGGCCCCACCCAACTGGCTTTTGCCGAATGGGCCGCCGCCGGACTGACCCTCCCCGATCTTGAGGCGATGCGCGCCTTTCGCTGGGCGCGGCTGACCGCCCATATCAACCAACGCGGCTATGGCGGGCTACTCATGTTCGACCCGCTCAACATCCGCTACGCCACCGACAGCACCAACATGCAGCTTTGGAACACCCATAACCCGTTCCGCGCCGTGCTGCTCTGCGCCGATGGTTACATGGTGATGTGGGATTATAAAAACTCGCCATTCTTGAGCGAATTCAACCCCTTGGTGCGCGAGCAACGCTCCGGCGCTGATCTGTTCTACTTTGGCCGAGGTGACAAAATCGCCCCCGCCGCCGATGCGCTCTCGCTCGAAATCGCTGACCTGATCGCCCAGCATGGCGATGGCAATAAACGCCTCGCCGTGGATAAAATCATGCTGCACGGGCTGCGCGCCCTTGAGGCGCAGGGCTTCACCATCATGGATGGCGAAGAGCTCACCGAAAAATCCCGCTCTGTCAAAGGCCCCGATGAAATCCACGCCATGCGCTGCGCCTCGCATGCCTGCGAAACCGCCGTGCGCGCCATGGAAGATTTCGCCCGCGCCGCCGTGCCAAATGGCACCACCAGCGAGGATGACATCTGGGCGGTTCTGCATGCCGAAAACATCCGCCGGGGCGGCGAATGGATCGAAACCCGCCTGCTCGCCTCCGGCCCGCGCACCAACCCGTGGTTCCAGGAATGCGGCCCGCGCATCACGCAAAACAATGAAATCATTGCCTTTGATACCGACCTCATCGGCAGCTACGGCATTTGCATCGACATCTCGCGCACATGGTGGATCGGCGATGCGCCCCCGCGCCCCGATATGGTCGCCACAATGCAGCACGCGCATGAACACATCACCCGCAACATGGAATTGATCAAACCCGGCGTGATGATCCCCGAGCTTACCGCCAATCTGCACCGCCTGAATGACAATCTGCAAAAACAAAAATACGGCTGCGCCATGCACGGGGTTGGCCTGTGCGATGAATGGCCGCTGGTGCCCTACCCGGACAAAGCGGTGCCCGGCGCCTGCGATTACCCGCTGGAACCGGGCATGGTGCTCTGCGTCGAGGTGCTCGCCTCGCCCGAGGGGGGCGATTTCTCCATCAAACTCGAAGATCAAGTGCTGGTCACCGAGGATGGTTATGAAAACCTCACGCAATACCCGTTTGACCCCGCTCTGATGGGCACAGGCTAAAACATCGAGGGCCGCCGCTTTTTGCAATCCCCACAGCCCAGCCCCTTGCCCGCGATCTGCACAATTGCCGCCCCGCAGCGGCGGCAATTGACCTTAATGCGCGCCGCCACCCCAGCCAGCGCACAGCGGCAATGCGGGCACCGAAACGCCGCCGCACGCGGCAAAGGCGCGGAGCAAAACGGACAGGTAACAGGGGGTTTTGGGTGAATTTCAGGTCTCATGAGGCATGTCCTTTGGACAATCAGAAGCGGTTTGGCGTGCGAAAAATCCCCCCGGAAAAAACGCCCCGCCCCCGGCCTAGCCGGCGCGCAAAACGCCTCCTCCGGGCAGGTCATGGCCAGCCCGCGCCGCCGCCCTGTTCCCCGTCAAAAACCGCATTTCATTCCTCGCCCACCTGCAACACGGTCAACAACCGCCGCTGCCCTTCGCGGGTCTCCCAATGGATCGTCGCCCCCGCCGCAAGCCCGATCAGCGCCACACCAATCGGCGTCATCACCGACACAGCGCCTGCGCCAATATCGGCATCCTGCGGGCGCACCAGCGTCACGGTTTTCTCCTGCCCCGTGCTGTCATCACGGTAGCGCAGCCGCCGCCCCAGCGCCACAACACCCGGCGCCAACTTGGCCTGCGGCACGATCTTGGCCCGCAGCAATTCCTCCAGCAGCCGCTCGGCCAGCGCGCGATTGCGCTGCATCGCCCCCTCGGCGAGCGGCTCCAGCACCGCCATATCCTCGGCGCTGATCACCAGCCGTGGCCGCCGCTTTGCCGGGGTATTTGACGGCATTTTTTCTTGTGCTTGGTCCATTCTCGAAACGTCTCCTTCTGCCCGGCGACCTTTTCGCGCGGGCGTTTGATCTTGTTGAAATCGCTAGGGAAATCCGCGCCCCTAATAGGCGCAGCGCAGGCTTCGCGGTGCCACATCCAGCACCACCAGCGCGACAATTTCCCCATCATCGCGCAGCATCGGCAGCTTTTGCAGCGCCCGCATCCCGATCAGGGTCGCCCCCAAAAGCGAGGCCACCGGGATCTCCCCCGGCGCGGCCTCATGCCCCATGCGCAGCACACCGCTCTGCGCGCCGCCGCCGCTCATCATATAGGTCACCCGCGCCCCCGACACGACAAGGCTCGGCTCCGGCGGCTCCATCGCACCGCGCGAAATCCGCAGCTTATGGCGCAGCAACCCCGCCGACAGCGCCGGATGCGGCAAATGGCGCGGCGCGTCTTGCGCCACCAACCGCTCAATCCCCAACCGGTCCTGCACCGTCAGCGCAAAACCGCTTTTGTCATAGGCACAGTCAAACGCCCCATCGAACATGGGCGCGCGTGTTTTGTCCCCCGCAGGGCGGGTAAATTTGGCAAATGTCATGATGATGTTCCCCAGCAGCGTTTCGCTGCAATCTCAGTTCAATCGAAAGAGAGGGCCCCGAGTGGTCTCAGACGCAATTACGCGCTGACCGCCCGGGGATCAGGGCGGTTTAGCAATAGAAACCGGAAATGATTCTCATGCATAATCATAAATCAACCATAGCCGCCCGGGCATATGTGTCAATCAACCCCGGCGGCAATGCGCCAGCGGCATTCGGGCGCAGCCCCGCGCCCGCTAAAAAAGGGCGCCGCACCTTCCCGCGCCGCGCCCTTCCCCAGCCGTTTAACCCTGCGTTACTGGCCCAGCGCTTGCGCCAGATCCTCGCGCAGATCCTCCACCGCTTCGATGCCCACCGACACCCGCAACAACCCCTCAGGGATGCCCGTATGCGGCTCAATCGTGTGGCGATGCTCCACAAGGCTCTCCACCCCGCCCAGCGATGTGGCCCGGTGGAAAATCTTCATCCGCCCCGCCGCGCTCAGCGCCGCAGCCGCGCCGCCTTTCACCACAAAGGACATCAAACAGCCAAAACCGCCCGTCATCTGCGCCTTGGCCAATTCATGGCCCTCATGGCCCGCCAGCCCCGGATACATCACTTTCTCCACCTGCGGATGATCCTCCAGATATTCCGCCAGCGCTTGGGCATTGGCCGACATCCGCTCCACCCGCAGCGGCAAGGTCCGCATGCCGCGCAGCAACAACCACGCTTCAAACGGCCCCAGCACCGCGCCCGCCTCGTCGCGGTCGGCACAGATCGCGGCCCAAGTGGCGCTGCTGGCATCTTTGCACGCCAGCGCGCCCGCCAGCACATCCGAATGACCATTGAGCCCCTTGGTGGCCGAATGCATCACAATATCCGCGCCAAAATCCAACCCCCGGCTGATTACGGGCGTCGCGGTGGTCATATCCGCCACCAAAATCCCGCCAACGCCCTGTACCGCTGCCGCAGCGGCGCGCAGATCAACAATGCGCAGCCACGGGTTCGACGGCGTCTCAACCCACGCCATATCGGGGCGATGCTGCGCGCAGGCCGCCGCAAATGCCGCGCTATCGGCGGCCTCAACCTCAACCAGCGTCAGCCCCCGGCGTTCGCAAAACCCTCTGATCCACGCGGTTGTGCCCCAGTAGATCTGGCTTTGCACCAAAACCGTCGCGCCATTGGGCAGGCTGCGAAACACCGCCGCCACCGCCGCCATGCCCGAGGGAAAAATCCGCGCATCCGCCGCGCCTTCCAACTGCATCAACAACTCTTCCACCATGCGCCCATTGGCCTGATGCGAGCGCAGATAGGTGTTGCCCGCCACAGGCGCATAATCCGCATCGCGCTGGAATGTGGTTGCCGGATGGATCGGCGGCACCACGCCCCCCGTTGCGCCATCCACAGCGCCATTTGCCTGCGCAGTCAAAGTTGCGGGTTTCCATGTGGGACTCATCGGGCCATTCCTTATTTTGTTTTTCGTTTCGTAGCGTGCCGCGCGCCCCTGCGCAAACATCGCGTCACGCTCGCGTGAAATCACTGACACAAGGCTTGCGCGCAGCCCGCCCGCGCCCCACCCTAGAACCCAAGCCACGTTTCACCGCCCCCCTGTACCTTTGTAATCGGAGTGCCCCCATGCCTACACAGCGCATCACCTTCCCCGGCCATGACGGCGGCACCCTCGCCGCTCGGCTCGATCTGCCCGAAGGCCCGCATCTGGCCACCGCGCTTTTTGCCCATTGTTTCACCTGCGGCAAAGACATCCCCGCCGCGCGCCGCATCGCCGCGCGCCTTGCCGGGATGGGCATCGCCGTGCTGCGCTTTGATTTCACCGGGCTTGGCCATTCCGAGGGCGAGTTTGCCAATACGTCTTTCACCTCCAACGTCGATGACCTGCACGCCGCCTGCGCCTATCTCAGCGCCCAGGACATGACCCCCAGCCTGCTGATCGGCCACAGCCTCGGCGGCGCAGCGGTGCTCAAAGCCGCCAGCCAAATGGATAATATCCGCGCCGTGGTCACGCTTGGCGCGCCGTTTGATCCCGAACATGTGACCCATAATTTCGCTGACGCCCTGCCCGAGATCATGGAAAAAGGCGTGGCCGAAGTCTCCCTTGGCGGGCGCCCCTTCTCCATCGGGCGCAGCTTCATCGAAGACGTGGCAAAAGGCGCGCTCGCCCCTGCCGTCGCCAATCTGAACGCGGCGCTTTTGGTGATGCACGCCCCGCTTGACGCCATCGTCAGCGTCGACAACGCCAGCGAGATCTACACAGCCGCCAAACACCCCAAAAGCTTTGTCACCCTCGACGATTCCGACCACCTGATCACCAATCCCCGCGACGCAGAATATGCCGCCGATGTGATCTCGGCTTGGGTCGGGCGCTACATCCCGCTGCGCGCCCCCGCCCCGCCCCCCGGCGCGCCCGAAGGCATCATCCGCGTCTCCGAAGCGGACCCAGCGGGGTTCTTGCAAGACGTGAACGCAGGCCCGCAGCACCACACATTGGCGGACGAGCCGCTGGCCTATGGCGGCACCAACCGCGGCATGACGCCTTATGGCTTCCTCTCCGCCGGGCTGGGCGCATGTACCTCCATGACCATCCGCATGTATGCGCGGCGCAAAGGCTGGCCGCTGACCCATGTAAGCGTCGACATCTGCCACGACAAAGTCCACGCCCAAGACGCGCAAACCAGCTCGGGCGACAAGATCGACACATGGCGCCGCCGCATCACCCTTTGCGGAGAGCTCGACGCCGAGCAACGCCAACGCCTGCTGGAAATCGCGGATAAATGCCCGGTGCACCGCACGCTGGAACGCGCCTCCCATGTGGTCACGGAATTGGTGGATTAACCCGCCAATACCCCGTTAACATGGTATAATCCTTCGCCGGACCGCGCACCCTCCACAAGGTGCGCCACCGCGGCCAGCGGCTGAAACCATAGTCGACCTGATAGGCATCGGGCGCGCAAAAATGCGCCGCTGGCCCGCCGCGCACGGGCACATGATGGAAATACCGCCCATCGGCAAAATGCACCGCCAAATCGGCCTGCCACACATAGCGCTGCACCACCTGCATCGCAGGCCGCCCCGCCATGCGCATCTGCCCGCGCTCCTCATAGCGCAATGCCGCGCCGTCCCATGTAAACGCCGCCGTGCCGCGCACCCGCACCCGCAGCCCATCCGCATGGCACACGGCCCGCGCAAACTGCCACGCGCCCTCAAAATCCGCCAATTCACGCGCCCGTGCCGCCATGCCTTGCCCTTCCCACCGCTTCCTCGCGTCATAACGCGGCAAAACCGCCCCCCGCAACCGTGCCCGCTCTTGTTCTTAGGGCCCCGCCCGTTTATGCCGCGCCTGTCCCCTGATCCGTCACAAAAAGGTGTGCCCGCATGATCCCCCGCTATTCCCGCCCCGAAATGGTCGACATCTGGTCGCCCGAGACCAAATTCCGCATCTGGTTCGAAATCGAAGCCCATGCCTGCGATGCCATGGCCGATCTGGGCGTGATCCCGCGCGAAAACGCCGATGCGGTGTGGAAAGCCAAAGGCGTGGAATTTGACGTGGCCCGCATTGACGAAATCGAAGCGGTCACCAAACATGACGTCATCGCCTTCCTGACCCATCTGGCCGAACATGTCGGCAGCGACGAAGCCCGCTTCGTGCACCAAGGCATGACCTCCTCTGACGTGCTCGACACTTGTTTCAACGTGCAACTGGTGCGCGCCGCCGACATCCTGATTGCCGATGTCGAAGGCCTACTCGCCGCGCTGAAACGCCGCGCGATGGAGCATAAAAACACCCTGCGTGTGGGCCGCAGCCACGGCATCCACGCCGAACCCACCACCATGGGCCTGACCTTCGCGCGTTTCTACGCCGAAATGGACCGCAACCTGACGCGCCTCAAAACCGCCCGCGCCGAAATCGCCACCGGCGCCATCTCCGGCGCGGTTGGCACATTCGCCAACATCGACCCGCGCGTCGAAGAACATGTCTGCGCCAAACTCGGCCTAGAGGCCGAACCGATCTCGACCCAAGTCATCCCCCGCGACCGCCACGCCGCGTTCTTCGCCGCCTTGGGCGTTGTCGGCAGTTCCATCGAAAACGTCGCCACCGAAATCCGCCACATGCAGCGCACCGAAGTGCTCGAAGGCGCGGAATTCTTCTCCATGGGCCAAAAAGGCTCCTCCGCCATGCCGCATAAGAAAAACCCGGTGCTGACGGAAAACCTCACAGGCCTTGCCCGCCTCGTGCGCATGGCCGTTGTGCCCGCGATGGAAAACGTGGCCCTGTGGCACGAGCGCGACATCTCGCATTCCTCGGTTGAACGCAACATCGGCCCCGACACCACCATCACCCTCGATTTTGCACTGGCGCGGCTGACCTCGGTGATCGACAAAATGTTGATCTTCCCAGATAACATGCTCGACAACATGAATAAATTCCCCGGTCTGGTGATGAGCCAACGGGTGCTTCTCGCCCTGACCCAAGCCGGCGTCAGCCGCGAAGACGCCTATTCCATGGTCCAGCGCAACGCCCTCAAAGTCTGGGAACACCGCACCGATTTCCGCGAAGAACTGCTCGCCGACGCCGAAGTCTGCGCCGCGCTCTCCCCCGCTGAAATCAACGAAAAATTCGACATGGGCTACCACACCAAACATGTGGACACGATTTTTAAACGCGTGTTTGGCGAATAACCCCCGCCGCCCACAACCTATCCAAGCAAAAGCGCCGCAGCCCCCAAGCTGCGGCGCTTTTCATTTGGGCCCAGCCCCACTTCCCCCTATACTCCCCCCACGTTTCACCCTTCAAAAAATACTCACCTTCACTGCCCCAACTTCACCGCCCCAACCTCACCGCTCTACCTTCAAACCGCCCCACCTTCACACCGCCCCAATAGGAGACTACCCATGCCCCGCCGCCTCACTCTCCTGACCGCCAGCCTCGCCGCCTCCCTGCTTGCCCTGCCCGCCCTCGCCGCAGGCTCCGGCGACAAACCCACCAAAATCACCTGCACCAATGGCAAGGTCTTCGACGAGGAAACCAAAAAATGCGTCGAGCCCTCCGCCTCAGGCCTCTCCGACGACAGCCGCTATGAAACCCTGCGCGAATTGGCCTATGCGGGCGATTACACCGCCGCGCAAAACGTGCTGGCGCATATGGACCCGCTTGATGACCGCACCCTGACCTACCAAGGCTTCATCCACCGCAAACAAGGCCACCGCGCCGCCGCGATGGATTTCTACACAAAGGCCCTCGCGCGCAACCCCGGCAACATCCTCGCGCGCTCCTACATGGGCCAAGGTCTGGTCGAAGACGGCAATGTCACCGCCGCCATCGCCCAACTCAAAGCCATCCGCAGCCATGGCGGCACCGGCACATGGGCCGAAAGCTCCCTGCGCCGCGCCATCGCCACAGGCCAAACCAGCAGCTACTAGTTTTTACCGACAATTTTCCTTTTCAAGCACTCTTCAACCTTTCCCCACCATACAGATAAGCACCGCCCCCCGGCGCGCCCCAACCCCATAGGCGAGTGTTTATCTGTCAATGCCCAACCAATCCTCTTCCATCCTGCCCGCCCTCTCTGCCCCGGCCAAAGGCGGCGCGCTTGCCGCCGCAAAACCGCCCGCCCCGCGCCCCGCCCCCCCGCTGAGCCGCCGCGCCAAGGCCGCCATCGTGGTGCGCCTGCTGATCAATGGCGGCATGCAAATCCCCCTCGAAGACCTGCCCGATTCCCTACAAACCAGCCTGACCCAGCAAATGGGCGCCATGCGCATGGTTGACCGCGACACATTGGCCGCCGTGGTGGATGAATTCACCGCCGAGCTTGAAAAAATCGGCCTCTCCTTCCCCGGCGGCATCGCCGGCGCGCTTCAGGCGCTCGACGGCTCGATCAGCCCCGAAACCGCCGAACGCCTGCGCAAAGAGGCGGGCGTGCGCGCCCTTGGCGATCCATGGGCGCGGCTGCGCGCCATGCCGCCCGAAACACTCCTGCCCGTGCTGCAAACTGAAAGCGTGGAAATCGCCGCCGTGATGCTCTCGAAACTCGACGTGGCCCTCGCCGCCGAGCTGCTGGGCCGCCTGCCCGGCCCGCAGGCCCGGCGCATCACCTATGCCGTGTCTCAAACCGCCGCCGTCACCCCAAAAGCGGTGGACCGCATCGGCCTCTCCCTCGCCGCGCAACTGGCCGCCCAGCCCCTGCGCGCCTTTGACGAAGACCCGGTGAAACGCGTGGGCGACATCCTCAATTCCTCCAACACCCTCACCCGCGACGGGGTGCTCGAAGGGCTGGATGAAACCGATCAAGACTTTGCCAAAGCCGTGCGCAAAGCCATCTTCACCTTCGCCAATATCCCCAGCCGCATCGCCCCCCGCGACATCCCGCGCATTCTGCGCGATGTGGATCAATCGCAACTTGTCATCGCCCTCGCTGGCGCCGCCGACGCAGGCTTCCCCGAGGCCCGCGATTTCATCCTCGAAAACATGTCCAGCCGCATGGCCGACCAACTGCGCGAAGAAATCACCGATCTTGGCGCCGTCAAACCCGCCGATTGCGAAGAAGCCATGGCCAGCTTTGTCACCACCATCCGCGCCATGCAGGCCTCCGGCGATCTGGTGCTGATCATCCCCGAAGACCCCGACACCCCCGAATAACCGCCCCCGCCCCCGCCTTCACCCTCCCCAAAACACGCATCCCCCCGTCTTCCCCCCCACCTTCACCCTTCCAAAAATACTCATCCCCCCTCTCGCCCCCACCCAAACCCCACGTTCATCCCCCGCAACAACCCCCACAACGCACTCCGCAACACATCCCGCCAAAACACCCCCAACCCAAACCGAAGCTTGTTGCCCCGCCCCCGCCCGCCTATGTGTAAAGCCGCAATAACCAACACCGCCGGGTTTCATGACAGACCGCAACAGCGCCGCACCCACCCCCGCCCCCCGCGACAGGTTCTCCCGCCGCGCCGGGCATTACCTGACCAATCTGGTGTTTGTCGGCATCGTCGGGCTGGCCCGCGCCTTGCCTTACGGGTTTCGCGTGCGGCTCTTTGGCTGGCTGATGCAACATGTCTTGGGGCCGCTGGCGGGCTACCGCAAACGCGCCCGCGCCCATATCGCCTATGTCTGGCCCGCCCTCAGCCCCGCTGACACAAACCGCATCGCCGCTGCCTGCCTCAACAACATGGGCCGCAGCCTGATCGAAAACTATTCCGCCCGCGATTTCCCGGCGCGCATGGCGTCGCTCACCCCCGAAGGCCCCGGCCTCGCCGCGCTGGAACAGGCCGCCGCTGCGGGCCGCCCGGTGATCCTCGCGACCGGACATTACGGCAATTACGAAGCCGCCCGCGCCGCGCTTGTGGCACGCGGCTACGACATTGGCGGCCTCTACCGGAACATGAAAAACCCCTATTTCAACGCGCATTACGTGAAAACCATGCAGGCTTTTGGCGGCCCGGTTTTCCCGCAGGGCCGCGCGGGCACAGCCGGGTTTGTGCGCCATCTGAAAAACGGCGGCCATCTGGTCTTGCTGCATGATCAACATGTGATGGGCGCGCCGCAGGTGGATTTTATGGGCCACCCGGCCAATACCGCGATCTCGGCGGCGGAACTGGCGCTGCGCTATGACGCGCTGCTGATCCCGTTTTACGGCATCCGCAACCCGGACGGGCTCAGCTTCACCGCCCGCATCGAAGCGCCCATTGCGCATAGCGACGCGCTCGAAATGACCCGCGCGCTCACCCGTAGCCTCGAAAACCGCATCACCTTTGATCCGGGCCAATGGTTCTGGGTGCACCGCCGTTGGCGCCCACAAGACTAAGATTTCAAAGAATAATCCGCGTAGCCACTGGCAAGGTTAATCGAGCCGCGCCGCGCCCAAAATCGGCCCCGCCGCGCCCTGCTGGATCAGCACCACAACAGGGGCTTCCCCCGCCGCATCCGCCTGCAAAGCCAGCGCTTGCCGCCCATCCCAATCGCCCAGCTTTTCCATGTCAAAGGCGATGTTGGTATAGTCAAACGTCTCGCCCCGGTTCTCGCCGCGCTCAATCTTCTGACTGGCGCGCGGGATAAGCCGCAACATGTAAACGCTCATTTTTGCAGGCAAGGCTTGGCCCTGCGCCGCTTGGGCCTTGATCACCACCTGCGCGCCGCTGCGCGCGGCGCTGATCTGCACCGGGCTGGGCATCTCGCCATAGCTGGCAATGGTTTCTTGCAACTCTTGCGTGGCCTGCGCCGCGCCAACAATATCGCTCTGGCCCTGCACAATGATCTGCGGCGTAAAGATCGTGCGCCGCCCCGCCTGCGCCGCATAGGCGCGCTGGCGATCCGCATGGGCAGGCACCCCAAACGTGTCTTTCCAGCCGATGTAATCCCAATAATCCACATGCAGCGCGATGGCGATCACATCCTTGCGCCCCGCCAACTGACCAAAAATCGCATCCACCGGCGGACAGCTCATACAGCCCTGCGAGGTGAACAGCTCCACCACCACGGGGCGTTCTTGCGCGGCGAGCGGCATCATCCAAAGGCTAGCCATCGCGGCGGCGGTGATCAAAAGACGTTTCATGTGATTCCAAAAATACCGGGGTCTTGCCCCTCCTCCCTATCGTTGCAGCCCTGAAATAACCAATCAAGGATTCGAGAGAGCGCCGTGACAGGCATCAAAAGCCTTATTTCGGCATACAATGGTATACATTTTGCGGATTATCCCCCTCAAACCCATTGAAACCGCGCCCCGCTTGCTGCATTGAGGTGCCAACCCTGCCAGCAAACCTTTGAATTTGGGAGCCCGCCATGACGATTACAGTCGGCCACGATAGCAGCAAGACCCGTAAAACCCTGACCTCCGGTAGCCAATCGGTGGATTACTACTCCATCCCCGCCGCCGAAGCCGCCGGTCTGGGTGATTTCTCCAAACTTCCCGCCGCGCTCAAAGTGGTGCTGGAAAACATGTTGCGCTTCGAAGACGGCAAGACCGTCACCGTAGACGACATCAAAGCCTTCGCCGAATGGGCGCAAAAAGGCGGCAAGAACCCCCGCGAAATCGCCTACCGCCCGGCCCGCGTGCTGATGCAGGATTTCACCGGCGTTCCCGCCGTGGTTGACCTTGCCGCCATGCGCGACGGCATCAAAGCTTTGGGCGGCGACGCGCAAAAGATTAACCCGCTGAACCCTGTTGACCTGGTCATCGACCACTCGGTCATGATCGATGAATTTGGCAACCCGCGCGCGTTCCAGATGAACGTCGACCGCGAATACGAGCGGAACATGGAACGCTATACGTTCCTCAAATGGGGCCAAAACGCCTTTAACAACTTCCGCGTTGTACCGCCCGGCACCGGCATCTGCCACCAGGTGAACCTCGAATACCTGTCGCAAACCGTCTGGACCGACAAAGACCAGAACGGCACCGAAGTCGCCTATCCTGACACATTGGTCGGCACCGACAGCCACACCACCATGGTGAATGGCGCGGCGGTTCTGGGCTGGGGCGTTGGCGGCATCGAAGCCGAAGCGGCCATGCTCGGCCAGCCGATCTCCATGCTGATCCCCGAAGTCATCGGCTTCAAACTGACCGGCAAAATGATGGAAGGCACGACCGGCACCGACCTCGTGCTGAAAGTTGTCGAATTGCTGCGCGCCAAAGGCGTGGTGAGCAAATTTGTCGAATTCTACGGCGAAGGCCTCGACAGCCTGCCGCTGGCCGACCGTGCGACAATCGCCAACATGGCACCTGAATACGGCGCCACCTGCGGCTTCTTCCCGATCGACGACGAGACCCTGCGCTACCTGCGCAACACGGGCCGCGAAGAATCCCGGATCGAACTGGTCGAAGCCTATGCCAAGGAAAACGGCTTCTGGCGCGGCGCGGATTACAACCCGGTCTACACCGACACGCTTGAGCTGGACATGGGCACCATCGTGCCTGCGATCTCCGGTCCCAAACGCCCCCAAGACTACATCGCGCTTGACCAAGCAGCGAGCGCCTTTGGCCAATATGTCAAAGGCATCCGCGAAGGCAAAGACGCCTCTGCAAAAGAAGAAATCCGCTGGGAAGGTGAAGGCGGACAGCCCGAGCCCGGCGACATCCCCGGCGACGAAGGCCACCACCAGCGCGGCTATGTGGAAACCGACGATGGCAACTACCAACTGCATGATGGCTCGATTGTCATCGCCTCCATCACGTCTTGCACCAACACATCCAACCCTTACGTGATGATTGGCGCGGGTCTTGTGGCACGCAAAGCGGCGGCGCTTGGCCTGAACCGCAAACCTTGGGTGAAAACCTCGCTGGCTCCCGGCTCTCAGGTGGTTTCCGCCTATCTGGAGGCCGCAGGCCTGCAAGAAGATCTCGATAAAATCGGCTTCAACCTTGTTGGCTATGGCTGCACCACCTGTATCGGCAACTCCGGCCCGCTGGATGCCCCGATCTCCAAGGCGATCAACCAATATGACCTGATCGGCACCTCGATCCTGTCCGGCAACCGTAACTTCGAAGGCCGTATCAGCCCCGATGTGCGCGCCAACTACCTCGCATCGCCGCCACTGGTTGTGGCCTATGCGCTGGTGGGCGACATGAACGTCGACATCACCCGCGACAGCCTCGGCAAAGACCGCGATGGCAATGACGTGTACCTCAAAGACATCTGGCCCACTTCGAAAGAAGTGTCCGATCTGGTGCAACAAACCGTCACCCGCGAAGCCTTCCAGTCGAAATATGCCGACGTGTTCAAAGGCGACGAAAAATGGCAGGGCGTCGAAGTGCCCCAACAGGAAACCTACGACTGGCCTGCCACCTCGACCTACATCCAGAACCCGCCTTACTTCCAAGGCATGTCGCAAGAACCCGGCACCATCACCAACCTCGAAGGTGCCCGCGTTCTGGCCCTGCTGGGCGATATGATCACAACCGATCACATCTCCCCCGCTGGCTCGTTCAAAGACACCACACCCGCAGGTCAGTATCTGACCGAACGGCAGGTGCCTGTGCGCGAATTCAACTCCTACGGCTCGCGCCGCGGCAACCACGAAGTCATGATGCGCGGCACATTCGCCAACATCCGCATCAAGAACGAGATGCTGGACGGGGTCGAAGGCGGCTACACCAATGGCCCGGACGGCAAACAAACCTCGATCTTCGACGCGGCCATGGCCTACCAAGAAGCCGGCACACCGCTGGTGATCTTCGGCGGCGAGCAATATGGCGCAGGCTCCTCGCGTGACTGGGCGGCAAAAGGCACCGCGCTTCTGGGCGTCAAAGCCGTGGTTGCCGAAAGCTTCGAGCGTATCCACCGGTCCAACTTGGTGGGCATGGGCGTTATCCCGTTTGAATTCACCAACGGCGACACCCGCAAAACGCTGGGCCTGACAGGCGAAGAAACCGTCTCCATCTCGGGTCTCGACACGATCAAGCCGCTCGAAGTGGTGCCCTGCACCATCACAATGGCCGATGGCACCGTCAAAGAAATCGATCTGAAATGCCGGATCGATACCGCGATCGAGATCGAATACATCGAACATGGCGGCGTGCTGCACTACGTGCTGCGCAACCTCGCTAAGTCGTGATGAAATGCGCGCTGGTCACTGGCGGTGCTCGGGGCATAGGCCTCGGCATCGCCCGTGATCTGGCCGCAGACCATCTGGTCGCCATCACCTATAACACTTCTGATCCGGCGGCGCTGCTGGCGGATCACCCCAACATCCTCCCCATAAAATCAGACCTCGCAGACCCCGCCGCCGCCCCGGCGGTGATCGCATCTGTCATAGCGCATTTCGGACGGCTCGACGTGTTGGTAAACAATGCGGGCGCCATCGAAACCGATGATGGCGATTTTAGCCTCAATTACGCGGTGAACGCGCTGGCCCCCTCGGCCCTGTTTGACGCCGCCCTGCCGCATCTGCTGCCCGGCGCTTGCGTCGTTACGATCTCCTCAGTCAATGCCGTGCTGCCCGCCATGGGGGCTGCGCATTATTCCGCCAGCAAAGCCGCCGTGAACACATGGACCCGGCTCATGGCCAAAACCCACGGCCCCGCTGGCATCCGCCTCAACGCGGTGGCCCCCGGCGCGATTGAACGGCCCGAAAATCCCCGCGATCCGGCGCTGGTACAGGCCTTCACCGATCTCACCGCGCTTGGCCGCGTGGGCAGGCCGCAAGACATCGCCAATGCGGTGCGTTTCCTTGCCTCCGATGCCGCCAGTTTCATCACCGGCGAAGTGCTCACCGTCTCGGGTGGCTACCGCCTCTAAGGCGCGTTTTGCGGTGTACAGATGGTGCACAGACGGTGCACGCCCTGTGCATCCCCAAAATCCACCCTTTTCCTGCGGCCCCTGATCGGGCATATCTGCCCCAATCTCTGGCCGCTTGAAGGACCACACCCATGCATGACATCCGCGCCATTCGCGAAAACCCCCAAGGCTTTGACGCCGCCCTCGCCCGCCGCGGCGATGCGCCCATGTCCGGCTCTGTGCTCGATCTCGACAGCGCCCGCCGCGCCATGATCGCAGCGGCTGAAACCGCCCAAGCCGAACAGAACGCCGCCGCCAAACAAGTGGGCGCCGCCAAGGCCAAAGGCGACGAGGCAGAATTTGAACGCCTGCGCGCCGAAGTCTCTGAAAAGAAAACACAAGTTGCCGATATGCAGGCGCAAGCCAAGGATCTGGACAGCCAGCTCACAGACATGCTGGCCCGCATCCCCAACCTGCCCGCCGACGATGTGCCCGCAGGCGCAGATGAAAATGACAACGTCGAGGTCAAACGCTGGGGCGACATCCGCGCCTTTGACTTCACGCCAAAGGAACACTTTGAAATCAAAGGCGTATCCGCCTCAATGGATTTTGAAACCGCTGCGAAAATCTCCGGCAGCCGCTTTGTGATCCTCTCTGGCGCTGTGGCCCGCGTGCACCGCGCCTTGGCGCAATTTATGATCGACACCCATGTGGATGAAAACGGGCTGACCGAGGTGAACCCCCCGGTGCTGGTCAAAGACGACGCCATGTATGGCACTGATAAGCTTCCCAAATTTGGCGAAGACAGCTATCAAACTTCCGAAGGAATGTGGCTTGTCCCCACCTCCGAAGTGCCGCTGACCTATATCGCCGCCGACATGGTGCTCGACGCCGCCAGCCTGCCGCACCGCTACACCGCGCATACCCTATGTTTCCGCTCCGAAGCAGGCAGCGCAGGCCGCGACACTTCCGGCATGCTGCGCCAGCACCAGTTCGAGAAAGTCGAGATGGTCTCCGTCACCCTGCCCGACGCCTCCGATGACGAACAAAAGCGCATGTTGTCTTGCGCCGAAGGCATCCTCGAACGCCTTGAAATCCCTTACAGAACCGTGATCCTCTGCACGGGCGACATGGGCTTTGGCGCGCGCCGCACCTTCGACATCGAAGCATGGGTGCCGGGGCAAAACACCTACCGCGAAATCTCCTCGGTCTCCACCACAGGCGATTTTCAGGCCCGCCGCATGAACGCCCGTTTCAAACCCGCCGAGGGCGGCAAACCGCAGTTCGTGCACACGCTCAACGGCTCCGGCCTTGCCGTGGGCCGCTGCCTGATTGCGGTGCTGGAAAACGGCCAGCAATCTGACGGCTCCGTCACCCTGCCCGCCGCGCTTACCCCCTATCTGGGCGGCAAAACCACCCTCTCGGCGGACGGCAAACTGGTCTGATACCACGATCCTGCCCCGCCCATCTGCGGCGGGGCATCCCCTTGGTTTTATGACCAAAAACCCCAAAACTTGGCAAAACGAAACCCGGCGCTAGATCATGGATCACCCGCGCCCTGCCACTTCTGGCGGCGCTTGTTTCGAAAGCACGCCATGTCCCGACCAACCCTCGCCGCCCTCACCGCCATTCTCGCAATTTGCTTTGCGCTCTCGCCGTTTTTGACCCCCGGCTTTGGTGGTTTTGACCCCGATCAATTCCCCGTCCCGCAGGTCAATCCCCCCGTGCAACCCGCTGGCTATGCCTTTGCCATCTGGGGGCTGATCTACATCTGGCTGGTGCTTGGCATGGGCTGGGGCTATCTCAACCGCCGCTCAGACGCGGGCTGGCACGCGCTACGCTCCCCTCTGGCGCTTTCGCTTGCCATGGGCTGCTTCTGGCTCGCCGTGGCGCTCTACAGCCCGATTTGGGCCTCTGTGCTGATCTGGGCCATGCTCGCCGCCGCCCTCGCCGCTCTGTTTCGCGCGCCCCAGCGCGAAAAATACGCCGCCGCATGGCCCGTTGGCCTCTACGCAGGCTGGCTCAGCGCCGCCTCTTGCGTATCGCTGGGCCTGCTGGCCGCTGGCTATGGCTGGGTGGGGCCGCTGACTGCCGCTTATGGCGCAATCTTGCTGGCGCTGCTGATCGCGACCTCGGTGCAATACAGCCTGCTGCGCAGCCCGACCTATGGTCTGGGCGTGATCTGGGCGCTGATCGCGGTGATTGTGCAAAATCTGGGGGAAAACCCCTTGGTTTGGGGGCTTGCTGCCGGGGGCGCCATCGCGCTGATCCACCCCACATGGCAGTCGTGGCAGGCCGAACGGTAACCCGCCCGGCGCGCCCTGCTTTTGGGCGCGCAGCCTAGTTTTTGCGCCGCCCGTCTGTGTGTTTACGCAGCTTCGAGGGCGGCGCTTTTTTGCGGCCCTTATAGGGGTTGTCGTCGTTCTGCCCGCGCATCCACAACCGGATCGGAGAGCCCGGCATGTCGAAATCAAGCCGCAGCCCGTTCACCAAATAGCGGTTATAGCTTTCTGGCACTTTATCTGGGTGGCTACACATCACCACAAAGCCCGGCGGACGGGTTTTTGCCTGTGTCATATAGCGCAGCTTGATGCGTTTGCCCTGCGGCGCGGGGGGCGGATGCGCCTCCATCATGCCCGCAAGCCAGCGGTTCAACTGCGCCGTGGTCACCCGGCGGTTCCACACTTCATAGGCGCGCATGATCGCCTGCTGAAGCCGGTCCATGCCGCGCCCTGTCTTGGCCGAAACCGTCACCAAAGGCGCGCCGCGCAGCTGGGGCAACAAGCGCTCAAAGCTCTCTTTGAGCTCCTTGAGCTTGGCCTGACGGTCTTCCTCAATGTCCCATTTATTGACCGCAACCACAACGGCCCGGCCTTCGCGCTCTGCCAAATCGGCAATGCGCAAATCTTGCTGCTCGAACGGAATTTCCGCGTCCAGCAAAACCACAACAACCTCGGCAAACTTGACCGCGCGCAACCCGTCCGAAACGCTGAGTTTTTCCAGCTTTTCCTGCACTTTGGCGCGTTTGCGCATGCCTGCGGTATCAAAAATCCGCATCGGCACACCGTCCCAGGTGGTCTGGGTCGAAATCGCATCGCGGGTGATCCCGGCCTCTGGCCCGGTCAGCAGCTTATCTTCCCCGAGGATCTGGTTGATCAGCGTGGATTTACCCGCATTGGGGCGGCCCACAACGGCCACCTGCAAGGGTTTTTTATCCGTGGGCACCGGCACCGCGTCGGGATTATCCTCGGCGTCCACATCCACGTCTACATCGGTCTCGGGCGTGTCCGTATCGGCGCGCTCGGCAAATTGATCGGCCAGCGGCATCAGCACGGAATAAAGATCCGCCAGCCCCTCGCCATGCTCAGCCGAAAGCCGCACAGGATCGCCAAGCCCCAGCGAATAAGCCTCAAGCACACCCGCCTCGGCGGCGTTGCCTTCGGCTTTGTTGGCCGCAAGGATCACATTGGCCGAGCGTTTGCGCAAAATATCTGCGAAAACCAGATCCGTCGGCGTCAGCCCGGTGCGCGCATCGATCATGAACAGACAGACATCTGCCATATCCACAGCGCGCTCCGTCAGGCGGCGCATCCGGCCTTGCAGGCTGTCATCGGTGACATCCTCCAAACCCGCCGTGTCGATCACGGTAAAGCGCAAATCCGCCAGCCGCGCCGCGCCTTCGCGCAAATCGCGTGTGACACCCGGTTGGTCATCGACCAAAGCAAGGCGTTTTCCGACAAGTCGGTTGAACAGCGTGGATTTACCCACATTGGGACGGCCAACAATGGCCAGCGTGAAAGACATGTCAGCTCCGCAGCAAAACTCAGACAGGCGCTATAGCCCGTTTTGCGGTCAACGGAAAGCGTGCAATTGACCGTTCTTGCCCACAACGTAAAGCGTGCCCTGCACAACAACAGGTGCCGTGGTCGCTCCGCTGGGGATTTCCGCCGTATTTACCAAGGCGCCGCTCACCGGATCAAAGCTGCGCAGCAGCCCATCACCCGAGGCAACAATGACACGGCCCCCGGCAATAATCGGGCCGTAATGCGCCACAACGGCACTTTGTTTTTTGGGTTTCGATTTGGTGAAATTGGGCAAAGGCACAGACCAGATCCGGCCGCCATTCCCCGCATCAAGCCGCACCAGCTCGTTCAAATCCGTCAGGGCAAAAACACTGCCGCCAGCGGGCCAAACCGGGCCAATCGCGCCTTCGCGGGCGGTCCATTTGCGCTCGCCGCTGCCCAGATCAAGCGCGGCAATGCGCCCCGACTGGTTGCCGATATAGACGGTATCGCCCGACACCACAGGCGGGCTTGTCACATCCGAGATGTTGGACAATGCGCGCCCTGCGCGCTTGCCGCGCACCGTGGCGCTCCAACGGCCCAAACCGCCCTTGCGGAACACCGTCTGAACATCGCCAGAGCCAAAGGCAAAGATCGCCAGATCATCCGTCAGCGCAGGCGCAGGCGCGCCCAGAATATTGTTCATCGAAGGGGTCGAGGCGATCTGCCATTCGACCCGGCCATCGGCTTTATTCACCGCCCAGCCCGTGTCATCGCCCGCAGTCAAATAGACCAAATCGCCATAAACCGTTGGGGTGCCAGAGCCTGACGCCTCCAATTGCTGGGTCCAGCGCGGCGTGCCGGTTGCCACGTCCAATGCTGCCAGAACACCAAAGCCAAGCGAGACATAAACGCTGTTGCCCTCCACGGCCAAACCGCCGCCCGTCGCGTCCCCTGCCGCGTCGCGTGCAGGCTTGATATCGCGGCGCCACAAGGTCTCGCCTGCGGCTGATGTGGCCACCACGGTGGAGCCTGCATCGAGTGTATAAATCCGTCCGCCCGCCACCACAGGATCGGCGGTGATGCGGTGTTTGCGGCTGTCGCCCTGCCCGATATCCGCCGACCACGCCAGTTGCGGCGCGCCGCTCAGCGCGGCATGGCTCACCCGGCTGCGCGGGCTGCCTGTGGTGTGGGTCCATGCGCTGTTGGCCTGCGCCGCGCCCAAGGCAATGGGCCGCGCCGTGTTGCCAGCGGCTGGCGCTTCGGCCTCGATTAACCCCGCACCGGGGTTTTGCAAAACCGAGCGAATATCTTCGCGTTTTCCCGGCAAAATCGGGTCCGGCTTGCTACAGGCGCCAAGGATCATCGCCGCGCCAATGGCACCAACCACCAATCCGCGCGGGGTCTTGAAAAGCATTTGCGTCATGGCGCCGCTCCGTCTCGTCTTAGGCTTCAGGCAAGAGATGTCTTGCCGCAATTCGTTCCGGCCCCTGCGCTCAATTGCCGCTGGTCGCCGAGGTGTCATTTGCGGGTGTGCCTGTTGCCAGATCGCCCCCAAGCGCCACAATCACCTGAAGCCCGCGTTGTTGCAAGCCCTCGGTCAGCTCCGCATCGTCCAGAATCGCCCGGTAGCGCGCAATGGCGGCTTCGGCCTGCCCCTCTTCGATCTCGATCAGGGCCAATTGCTCTTCGGCCAGCAACCGCATCGGGTTGCCGGGGCGCGCGATATTCTCAAGCGCAATGCGCCGATCCGCAACCGGCATGCTGCCCGATTGCAATGTAATGGATTTGAACCCGGCCATCTGGCGGTAAATCGCGGGTACATCAGGGTTCACCGCCACCGCATCCAGCGCGGCAGCCGCCTGCGCGTTCTCGCCCAGCTCCAGATGCTCTGCGGCGGTCAGAAACCCGACCAAAGCAGCGGATTCGGCGGTTTGCGTCTCGATCGCCGCAAGGGCGCTGGCGCGTTTTTCGGTCTCTTGCGTGGACAAAGCTGCCAGCAACGCATCGCCAAGCGCCTGCGCCTGCGCGCTTGCTTGGGATTTGCGATATTCCGAATAGGCCGCACCGCCCACAATCAAAACCACCACAACACCGGCGATCCAGCCGTATTTCTTGAAGGCCCGGAACAGTTGATCCCGGCGCAGCTCATCGCTGACTTCGTCAATGAAACTATCGGTATCGCTCATGCCTACCCCTTGTTGCCGCTGGCTTTTTCAGCCCGGCATTTACCACCTATTTGGCCCCTCTTACCGTGCGGGCCGCGACAAGCCAAGACCCCGGGCGCGGGGCCCCGCCGCGACATTGGCAAAACAAGGCCCAAGGCGCAACAAGCCCGCGCCGCGAAATCGCCATATCCTGCTGCCAGCTATTGGCATCAGGCCCCGCAATCTGAACTGGCCAGTTTACCATTTATCCGGTAAATCTGGCCCCAAGCGAACCCCCATAAGGGGCATATCGGGCCCTGCCGGTTCGGTCATGACAAAGTAAAGGCATGTATTTTATGCGCATTTTTTCGATTTTGGCAGCCGCTCTGGTGCTGGTGCTGCTCTATTTTGTGATCATTGACCGCGACGCCCTGCGCGGCGCAGGCGGCTCCCAAGCGGCCTTGCCCGAGGCCCCAGCCGCGCCTACCCCCGATCAAACGGGCGGCAAACTGGTCAAAGTTGTCGTGATGCACAGCCGCGCCCAGCAAGTCGACAGCGCCGTGGTCCTGCGCGGCCAAACCGCCGCTGCCCGGCAAGTCGACATGCGCGCCGAAACCTCGGCCACTGTGAAATCCGAACCGCTGCGCAAAGGCGCTTTTGTCGAAGCGGGAGAAACCCTTTGCCAGCTTGATCCCGGCACCCGCGGCGCAGCCCTCACCGAAGCCGAAGCCCGCCTCACCGAAGCCCAAAGCCGCGTGCCCGAGGCCCAAGCCCGCGTGGCAGAGGCCCAAGCGCTGCTGGAAGAAGCCGAGATTAACCAAAACGCCTCTGCCCGCCTCAGCGAGGGCGGTTTTGCCTCCACCACCCGCGTGGCAAATGCCGATGCCACCGTGGCCTCCGCGCAGGCGGGCGTCTCGTCGGCCCGCGCCGGATTGCGCGCCGCCCGCGCCGGGATCGAAGCCGCCCAAGCCGCCGTGGCCAGCACCCGGATGGAGATTGACCACCTGACCATCACCGCCCCCTTCAGCGGATTGCTCGAAACCGACACAGCCGAGCTTGGCAGCTTTTTGCAGCCCGGCGGGCTCTGCGCCACAATCATGCAGCTTGATCCGGTGAAACTGGTCGGTTTTGTGCCCGAAACCGAAGTAAACCACGTGGCGGTTGGCGCGATGGCCGAGGCCCGATTGGCCGCTGGCGGCGACGCGCTGCATGGCCGCGTCAGCTTTCTGTCGCGCTCCGCCGATCTGGCAACCCGCACCTTTCGGGTGGAAATCGACGTGCCCAACCCCGATCTGACCATTGGCGACGGGCAAACGGCGGAAATCCTCATCGCCGCCGATGGCGCGCAGGCGCATCTGGTGCCGCAATCCTCGCTCACCCTCAACGACGAAGGCGTGCTTGGCCTGCGCATCGTGGATGAAAACGATTTGGTGGTTTTTGCCCCCATCGCCCTGCTGCGCGACACGCCGCAAGGCATGTGGGTCACGGGCCTGCCGCAAGCCGCCGATGTGATCGTGCGCGGCCAAGAATATGTCGTGGCCGGGGTCAAGGTGGCCCCAACCTTGCAAGAAGTCTCACAATGAGGAGCGCCCGCCCATGAGCGGTATCGTCGATTGGGCCGCTGGCCGCGCCCGCATGGTTCTGGCCTTCATTCTGCTTAGCCTCGTTGTGGGGGGGTATTCCTACACAACCCTGCCCAAAGAGGGCGAGCCTGACATTGAAATCCCCATGCTCATCGTCTCCGTACCCTTCCCCGGCATTTCGGCGGCAGATGCGGAAACCTTGCTGATCAAACCCATGGAAACCGAGCTGGCCGATATGGACGGGCTGGACACGATGCAGGGCATCGCCTCGGAAAACTATGCCGCGCTGATCATGGAATTCGAATTTGGCTGGGATAAAACCAAGATCATGGCCGATGTGCGCGACGCCATGTCCACAGCGGAATCAAAATTCCCCTCAGGGTTTGAAACCTACTCCATCTCCGAGATCAACTTCTCCGAATTTCCCATCATCATCGTGAATTTGGGCGGCCCGGTGCCCGAACGCACCATGGCGCGGGTGGCCAAAGACCTGCAAGACGACATCGAAGCGCTTGATGCGGTCCTCGAGGCAGGCATCGCAGGCAACCGCGACGAAATGCTCGAGGTGCTGATCGACCCACTGCGCCTTGAGGCCTATAACGTCACGGCGGGCGAGCTGATCCAGACCGTGCAAAACAACAACCAATTGATCGCCGCAGGCGAGATCGAAAGCGCGCAAGGCACGTTTTCCGTCACCATTCCCTCGTCTTTTGACGAACCTGCCGATGTCTATGCGCTGCCGGTGAAAACCAATGGCGACCGGGTGGTCACCTTGGGCGATCTGGCCACCATCAACCTGACCTTCGAAGACAGGCTCGGCACCGCGCGGTTCAACGGCGAATCCACCGTGGCGCTGCAAGTGGTGAAACGCAAAGGCTTCAACCTGATCGACACCGCCCAAGCGGTCAAAGAAATCGTCGCCGCCCGCAGCGCGGAATGGCCCGAAGGGCTGCAAGCCGCAGTCACCGTTGGCACCTCAAACGATCAAAGCCGCATCGTCGACAGCATGGTGCAACAGCTGCTCGGCTCGGTTTTCACCGCTGTGGCGCTGGTGATGATCGTGGTGCTGGCCGCGCTTGGCATCCGTGCCTCGCTGCTGGTGGGTTTTGCCATTCCCACCTCGTTTTTGCTGTGTTTTGGCCTACTGGCGCTGATGGGGATCACCATTTCCAACATCGTGATGTTCGGGCTGATCTTGGCCGTGGGCATGTTGGTGGATGGGGCCATTGTTGTCGTTGAATATGCCGATGCGCGCCAACGCGAAGGCGTGGGGCCGATGCATGCCTATGTCGACGCGGCCAAACGCATGTTTTGGCCGATTATTTCTTCTACGGCGACCACGCTTTGCGCGTTTCTGCCGATGCTTTTCTGGCCCGGTGTGCCGGGGCAATTCATGGGCATGCTGCCTGTCACGCTGATCTTTGTGCTCTCGGCTTCGCTGGTGGTGGCGCTGGTCTATCTGCCGGTGATGGGCGGCGTGACCGGGCGGCTCGAACGCTGGATGGCCGAATATATGACCGCCATTGCGGGGCTGAAATTCTATCTGCATCTGGTGCTTTTTGTGCTGGCGGCGGTGATGATTGCGCTGGGGGCTGGGCTCTCGGGCCCGCTAAACGGCGTGATTGCCGCGCGGTTTGCGCAAATGGACGGGCTGAACATCATCGGCTCTGTGGTGCCAACCTTTGCCGTGGTGTTTGTCTGTATCTTGCTGCTCTGCGCGCTGCTGGCTTTGGCGCTGTCGGGCGCAATGATGGCATTGCTGGCGGTCTTTGCGCTGTTCACGCGCATGGGGCGCGGCGGGCGCTGGGTTGCTGCGCGGCTGCTGCGCCGCGAGACCCGCCAGATTTCCGCAGGCTATCGCCGCTCAGCCTTTGGCCGGGCGATTGAATTTATCGCAGGCAATCCGCTCATGCCGCTGATCACGGCAGGGGCCGTGTTCATCTTTGTCGGCACCACGTTGATTTACTTCACCAAAAACAACAATGGCGTTGAGTTCTTTGTCGAAAGCGAACCGGAACAGGGCATCGTCTATGTGCTGGCACGGGGCAACCTGTCGCTCAATGAAAAGGACGAGATCCTCAAACAGGCCGAAAAAATTGTGCTGGCCCATCCCGGCGTCGATAACGCATTTTCCTTTGCGGGCGAAGGCGGGCTGAACTCCAACACAGGCGGCGCGCAGGCGCCAAAAGACACCATTGGCCAAATTCAGTTTGAGACAATCCCATGGGAAGACCGCGCCGACCGACCCGAGCTTGACGGCGATCTGGTCTTGGCCGAACTGACTGAATTGCTCGAAGAAATCCCCGGCATCCGGATCGAGATTTTGGCACAAGCGCGCGGCCCCGCCTCGGCCAAACCTGTGCATTTGCGGCTCAAGGGCGATAATTTTGCCGATCTAATCTCTGCCACAAACATCGCACGGCAAAAGTTTGAAACCACCACCGGGCTGACCTTGGTCGAAGACACCCGCCCCCTGCCCGGCATTGATTGGCGCATCGACGTGGATGTGGAACAAGCCGGGCGTTACGGCGCAGATGTGGCCACTGTGGGCGCGATGGTGCAACTGGTGACCCGCGGGCTGCTGCTCGATACGATGCGCGTGGACAGCTCGGATGAAGAAATCGAAATCAGGGTCCGCCTGCCCGCCAAAGACCGTGTGCTGGCGACGCTCGATACGCTCAAGCTGCGCACCCCAGAAGGGTTGGTGCCGCTGGCCAATTTCATCACGCGCACCCCCGTGCCAAAACTGGCCGAGATTAACCGCGTGGACCAAAAACGCTATCTCGATGTTAAAGCTGGCGTTGCGCCGGGGTTGATGAAACTGGTGCAAACCCAAACGCTTGAGGGCCAAGAAACGGAAGTGACCCTTGCCGCTCTGCGCCCTGCGGTCAGTGACGCCGAGCTGACTGCGCCAGATGGCACCGCAGGCTATAAGCTCACCGAGCGCCGCGCCGAAGCAGAAGGCCTGGACCTGCAAAAGCTGATAAACACAGGCGACGCACGGCTGGTGCCCATCACCGCAAATGAGCGGATCGCAGCTTTGACAAGTTGGCTAGAAACCCGGCCCCTGCCCGACAATATCAGCTATGAATGGACCGGCGACCAAGAGGATGAAGCCGAAAGCCAAGCCTTCCTCAGCTCGGCCTTTACGGCGGCGCTGGGGTTGATGTTCATCATCCTGCTGGCACAGTTCAACTCAGTCTATAACGCGCTGCTGGTTCTTGTGGCCGTGGTGCTGTCGACCACCGGGGTGCTGATTGGCATGCTTGTGATGGATCAGACCTTTTCCATCATCATGACAGGCACAGGGATCGTCGCACTTGCGGGCATTGTGGTGAATAACAACATCATCTTGATCGATACCTATCAGGAATATTCGCAATATATGCCCCGGATCGAGGCGATCATCCGCACCGCGCAGGCGCGGATACGCCCCGTGCTGTTGACCACAGTCACCACCATGGCGGGCCTTGCCCCGATGATGTTTGGCCTGTCGATTGATTTTGCCAATGGCGGCTATACCGTGGACAGCCCCACCGCGCTTTGGTGGAAACAGCTGGCCACAGCGGTGGTGTTCGGCCTTGGCGTGGCAACGGTGCTAACACTTGTGGTCACCCCCTCGCTGCTGGCGATCCGGGTCTGGGCCACCACCTATATCCGCTGGGTTGCACAGCTTTTGGCCAAGCTCTCGCTGGGCCGCGCCAGCCGCGCCGCGCAGGATTGGGCCTTGCAGCGTGATGCCCGCCGGGTGGGCACGCCGGAAATCTTGTGGGATGACACGGTGCCCGCACAGGCGGCCCGTTTTGCCGCCCCGCCCGGCACCTTGCCGCCGAAACCTGCGCAATGACATAAGTTTGATTGGGCGGCCTGCGCCCCTGCCCTATGCTCCACGCTAGCGTAACATTCACAGGAGTTTACCTATGTCCTTTGCTCGCCTGAGCCTTGCCGCCGCCTTCGGAGTTTTTGCCATGACCCAAACCGCCGCCGCCGAGCTGATCCACAAGACCAGCCCCCACAGCGTTTCCGATACCATGGACCGGCTGGAGGCTGCCGTCACAAGCGCAGGCGCCACGGTGTTCGCCCGCGTGGATCACGCAGCGGGCGCTCAAAAGGTCGAGATGGAGCTGCGCCCGACGCAATTGCTGATTTTCGGCAACCCCACCCTTGGCACGCCTGCGATGCTGGACGGGCAAACCGCGGGTCTGGACCTGCCGCTGCGGGTGCTGGCCTATGAAGACGGCGAAGGTGCGGTACATGTGACCTACCACAGCCCCGAGAGCCTTGGCACAGACCACGGCCTGCCCAGCGACGCGGAGTATCTGGCCAAAATGACCGGCGCGCTGGATAAACTGACCGGCAAGGCCGTGGCCAGCGAATAAGCGCGTCCCCGCCCGGCGCTGCGCATGCAGTTCCGGGCGGGAATTTGAGTATTTGAAGAAGGGTGAAGCGGGCGGTTATTCTTCGGATTGCTGGCGATGCCAAAGCTGCGCATAGCGCCCTTCAGCAGCCAAGAGCGTCTCGTGGCTGCCCTGTTCCACCACATTGCCTTTTTCAAGCACCACAATCAGATCGGCCTCGGCGACGGTGGACAGGCGGTGCGCGATGGTCAGCACCGTGCGCCCCTGCGCCGCCGCACGCAGCGCGTCTTGGATCTCATGTTCGGTTTCGCTGTCCAAGGCGCTGGTGGCCTCATCCAGCAGCAAGATCGGCGGATTTTTCAACAAGGTGCGCGCAATGCCGACCCGTTGTTTTTCACCGCCAGAGAGTTTCAAACCGCGCTCGCCCACCGTGGTGTCATAGCCATCGGGCAAACTTGCGATAAAATCATGGATCTGCGCTGATTTGGCGGCGGCAATGACATCGGCCTCGCTGGCGCCGCCCCGGCCATAAGCGATGTTATAGCGGATCGTATCGTTGAACAGCACCGTGTCTTGCGGCACCACGCCAATGGCATCGTGCAGGCTGTTTTGGGTGACGCCGCGCACATCTTGGCCGTCGATCAGCAATTGCCCGCCCTGCACATCGTAAAAGCGGAAGAGCAGCCGCCCGATGGTGGATTTGCCTGATCCCGTGGAGCCGACAATGGCCACCATGTCGCCGGGATTCGCCATGAGCGACACGCCTTTGAGGATCTGGCGATCCGGGTCATAACCAAATTGGACATCGCGCAATTCCACCTGACCGCCCGTGACCACCAAAGGTTTGGCATCCGGCGCATCGGTGATTTCCGCAGGCTGTTCAAGCAGGCCGAACATCTCGCCCATATCCACCAAAGCTTGGCGGATTTCCCGGTAAACCGTGCCCAGAAAGTTCAGCGGCACTGAGATTTGGATCATATAGGCGTTCACCATGACAAAATCGCCCACGGTCAGGCTGCCGTTTTGAACGCCATAGGCGGCCAGAACCATCACCCCAACCATGCCAATGGTGATCAAGAATGATTGCCCAAAGTTCAAAAACGCCAGCGAGTAGTTGGTTTTGATGGCCGCAGCCTCGTAGCCTTCCATCGCAGCGTCATACCGGGCTGCCTCTCGGCTTTCGGCGTTGAAATATTTGACAGTTTCATAGTTCAGCAGGCTGTCGATCGCCTTTTGATTGGCATCGGTGTCTTGGTCATTCATCTGCTGGCGCAGCTTCACCCGCCATTCGGTCACCGCAAAGGTGAACCAGATATAGAGCGTGATCGAGGCTGCCACGATGGCCAGATACCAGATGTCAAAATAGATGCTCAGGATGATCCCCACTAAGAGCAATTCGAGGATCAGCGGCCCAATCGAGAACAGTAAGAAACGCAGCAGAAAATCCACGCCTTTCACGCCGCGTTCAATAATCCGGCTCAGCCCGCCGGTTTTGCGCGTGATATGATAGCGCAGCGACAGGCGGTGGATGTGCTGGAAGGTTTCCAGCGCCAGCATCCGCAGTGCCCGCTGCCCGACCCGCGCAAAAATCGCGTCGCGCAGCTGTTGAAAGCCCACGTTGAACAGCCGCGCCATGCCGTAAGCCACGGTGAGCCCTACGGCCCCCAAAGCAAGCACAGGCGCGCCTTCGCCCGAAAGCGCATCAACCGCCCATTTGTAGAAAAACGGAGTGACCACCGCGATCAGCTTGGACAGGATCAGCGCGATCATGGCAAAGACCACACGTTTTTTCACCCAAGGCATGTCATCGGGCCAAAGATAAGGGGCCACTTTGCGCAGCACCAACATCCCGGATTGGCGGGTGGCATTATCGCGCGCCGCCAGTTCTGGGGCGGTTTGCTGTTGCGGATCATTGGCTGCGGCGGGCGTGGCTTTTTGCGATGTCATGCGGCCTATCTAGGCCGCTCCCGCGGGGTTTGCCAGATGCCCGAGAAATTTAACCCGCCAATGCGGCGCGTTAGTCGGGCAATTCGAAAACCTGCCCCGGATAAATCAAATCTGGGTCGCGGATTGCGGCGGCATTGGCTTCGAACACCCGCACATATAGCAACCCGTCGCCATAGCGTGCCCGCGCAATAGCCCAAAGCGTCGCGCCCTTTTGCACAGTCACAGCTTTGATCGGCGCATCCGCCCCTTCTGCGGCTGCGGCCAACACCTCTTGGCTTTCGCGCTTGAACGGGGTTTCCACGCGGCTGGTCACTTTGCCCGCTGCATTGAGTTGATCAACACGGAGCGTATAGACCCCGGCATCCACCTCTGGCAAATCGCCGCGCCAGCGGCCGCTGGCATCAACTTCCAGCGTCGCGACAGCCCTGTTATCTAGGTAGACCTGTACATGTGCCGTCTGAGGCTGGGCGCGGCCCGCAAGGCGCGGCGCACCTTCTTCGGAATAGCTGATCGTGTCCAGTTCCAAGTTATCAATGGCTTCGGGCGCGGGGGTGTTGAGCAATTCCACCCCTTGCTCGGTTGATTTAAGAACCGCCACCTCTGGTGTCTCAACTTGTTCTTGTGCCTCAACCTGCGCCTCGCTCGGGGCGGCTGGCGCGGCAGCATCACCAAGCGGCGCCAAGATCACGCTGTCTTGCGAACGCGTCTCTGTCCCGTCGGGGCCGCTTTGCACCAGCTCAATCACTTGCGCCTGCGCAAAATCAGGCATGGAGGTCACAGCCGCCACAGCGCCCGAGCCATCCGCCGTGGCGCGCGCAACCTCGGCGCCATTCACCACAACAGCCACATCGCTGCCCGGTGCGGCCCGCCCGGCGATCACCGTCGTGCCATCGCGCTCGCGGCGCACCGCATCAAAGCTGGGGGATTGCGGCAAAGCCGCGGGCGCTTGCTCGGTCTCCGTCTCCGTCTCCGCCTCTGTCGCTGTCTCAGCCTGCGTTTGCGGCGCCTCAGGCGGCAATTTCAGCGCGGCAGATTGCGGCGCTGGCGTTTTTTGCTGCTCCCCATACCACAGCCCCAGCGCAACCAAAACAAGAGTGCAAACCCCTGCCGCCACAACTGTGCTGCGGCCCCGCCCCTGTGCCCAGGCTGCCAATTTGCTCATCACATGTCCCACTGCGCCTGCGGATTTCACCGCGTTTAGTTGAGCCTTTCTACCAGCCGCGCTAAGACAGGTCAAAACGCCATGCGCGTTCCCCTCCAGTTGAATAAAAGGTGTGACATGCCAAACCCTAAACCTTCTGTCTGTGTCTATTGCGGCTCTCGCCCCGGCCTCGACCCAGCTTACAGTGCCGATGCCGAAACGCTGGGCGCGGGTCTGGCGGGCGCTGGCTGGCGGTTGGTCTACGGCGCAGGCGACGTGGGGTTGATGGGCACCGTGGCCCGCGCGGCCCAACTTGCCGGCGGCGATACGTTTGGCGTAATCCCCCAGCATCTTGTGGCATGGGAAGTCGGCAAAACCGATCTCACCCGCTATGTGGTGACCGAAACCATGCATGAGCGCAAAAAGGTCATGATCATGAACGCCGAAGCGGTGGTTGTGCTGCCCGGCGGCGCAGGATCACTCGACGAGCTTTTCGAAGTGCTCACATGGCGGCAGCTTGGCCTGCATAACAAACCGATTTTTGTCGTGAATACAAACGGCTATTGGGACCCGCTGATGCAGATCCTGAACCATGTGGTCGATAATGGTTTTGCAGATGAGAGCTTGTTGGGATTCGTGCAAGCGGTGCCAGACGCCGCCGCAGCGCTCGATGCGCTGCGGGATCATTTCAACTCATAAAAAAGCGCCCCGAACCTTAGTCCGCCATTTCCTTGCCGACGATCTTCTCGATCTCGTCAAGGGGATGGTTGGTCAGGGTTTTGGGCACCTCGCCCACGACTTTTTGGCTGACCTCTTCGTGCAACTGGCTGCGAAGCTCGCCCAATGTGCCGGGGTCCGCCACAATCACAATCTGCTCAAACCGCCCTTTATGGGCCTGTTTGTACAGGATATCTGCCATATCAGCCGCGAAACGGTCCTTTGCCAATTGATGCCAATCCGTATCAGCCACCGCCGAGCGATGCACCGAAGGGCCATCATTAAACCGGCCTCTGCGATTTGCCGCCTGTTCGCGGTTTGGCGGATTATCCTGCTCTTCCTCACGGATCACCTCAAAAAACGGGTCTTGCCCATCTGTCTGGTTCTCCAGAAAAAGCGCCTTTTCGCCGTCGGCGATCAATATCCATGTGCCTTGCTTTAACTTGCTCATGATTTATCCGCCTCCTCAGCTTCGCCATGCTTGCGCTTATCCGCGCCGGTGACGCGGGTCTCCCCAGCGCTTCGGACGCCTGCGCGCTTTTCCTCATCTTGGGTAGCAACATCGCGTTGAAGATTGCCGCCTGAGCGGCCTTGCTGGCTGATTTGCGCATCGCTATTCACATATGCGTCGCTGTCTCTGCTGCCATCTTGGGAACGGTGTCGTTCGGCCATTTTTTCGCCCTTTCACCTTGTTGCGTTCTGTTAAATCAACGCAGGCAAAAGACGGATGTTCCAAAGAAAACGCCCCGCAAGCAAAAGCCCGCGAGGCGCAAATCTCAACATCGGCAAACCGCCGGCCCAAAAGCGGCCCGGCGGTCTTGACCTAAGTTACAGGCGCGATGCCACGTTTTCCCAGTTCACCAATTTGTCGAGGAAGTTCGACAGGTAGTCAGGGCGCGCATTGCGGAAATCGATGTAATAGGAATGCTCCCACACATCACAGCCCAGCAGCGCGGTTTGACCAAAGCAAAGCGGGTTCACGCCGTTTTCAGTCTTGGTCACTTTCAACGCGCCATCACTGTCTTTCACCAGCCACGCCCAGCCAGAGCCAAACTGGCCTGCGCCTGCGGCTTTGAACTCGTCTTTCATTTTATCGACAGACCCAAAGCTCTCGGTGATCGCTTTTTCCAGCTCACCCGGCATTTTGCTCTCGCCAGGGCCCATCATTTCCCAGAACTGGTTGTGGTTCCACAACTGGCTGATGTTGTTGAAAATGCCGTTTTGCGCAACAGCTTTGGGATCATAAGTGCCTTTGATGATCTCTTCGAGGGATTTGCCCGCCCATTCGGTGCCCTCAATGGCTTTGTTGCCGTTCACAACATAGGCATTGTGGTGCTTGTCATGGTGGTATTCCAGCGTTTCGCTCGACATACCTATCGCGGCCAGCGCGTCATGGGCATAGGGAAGATCGGGAAGTTCAAAAGCCATTTCTGGGCCTCCTTCATTGTGCAAATTTCCTGACCCACAAAGAAGCGCTTATCCCCCGAAGGTCAAGCCCGCCGCACCAAATCCCTGCGCATTAATCCAGGCGCGGCCCGCGCCAAACCGCATAAAATCAGGCCCGCGGCAAAATCCCGCCACCACATCAAAAACCGCGCCCGCGCCCGGTTTCACCCTTCTTCAAATACTCAAAAGCCCGCTCCTCAAAGGCCCGCGCGCCCTCAGGCGCGCGGCGCATAGATGCCCACATCCGAGCCCGGCTGCGCCGCGACCTTGAGCAGATCAAAAACATATTGCCCAACCGAGCGGAAACAGATGATCTCGAACGTTTCCTCATCGCGCATCCAAAACGCAGCCGCCACTTGGGCCAGCCGCGTGCGGCGGAACATGCCGGGCGTGAAGCTCTTGGGGTCCAGATCAACCGGTGCCAGTTTCGCCATCACCTCGCGCGCGCGCGGCCCTTTGACCTGAAACACCGCCCGCGCGTCGGACACATTCACCGCCAGCGCATGTTTCCCGCCCAGCGCCTTATGCATCTTTTCAAGGTTCTGATGCACCAGCCCATAGGGCAACATCACCAAAAGCTCATCAGGCGACATCCACGCCAAGGCGTTCTCGCCCACACAATTGCACATGCGCTGGCTGGGAAAATCCAGCCCCGTCGCCCCCATTGCCACCTTATGCAGATAAGGCGCATCCAGATCGCCGCGCAGGGTGATCATCCCCTGCGGCCCGATCTCTTTTACCTCAGCGATACCAGCATCGTAGCTGGCGTTTTTCACGGCTGTCACAGGCTCAGACATTCTGCTTCTCGCCTTCCTTGTCATAAAATACCGGGTCGACGATCTTGGCCGAATAGGTCTTGCCGTCAGTGCCGGGGAAATCAATCACCTCGCCCATACGGTCCGGCCCATCCAGCACCAGCCCCATGGCAATGCCCCGGTCCAGATTGGGGGAATGATAGCTAGAGGTCACGCGCCCTTGGGTGTTACGCTGCCCATTGGCATTCTCGCCCTCGGCCACCGCATAGGCCCCGTCGGGCAAGGTGCTGCCATCCACGGTCTCCAGCCCCACCAGCTTCCAGCGCTTGGGGTCTGCCATATGGCTGCGCTCATGCGCGCGCTTGCCAAGGTAGTCGTCTTTCTTCTTGCTCAGTGCCCAATGCAGCCCCAGATCCTGCGGGATCACCGTGCCATCGGTTTCATCCCCGATCATGATAAAGCCCTTCTCGGCGCGCAAAATATGCAACGCCTCGGTGCCATAGGGCATCACCCCCAGATCATGCCCCGCCACCATAAGCGCATCCCAGAACGCCTGCCCATGGCTGGCATCCACGGCAATCTCATAAGAAAGCTCGCCCGAGAAAGAGATCCGGAACACCCGGCATTTGAACCCGCCAAGCGTGCCTTCTGCCCATTCCATAAACCCAAGCGCCTCGCGGCTTACATCCATGCCGCCCAGCTTTTCCAGACATTTACGCGCATTGGGGCCAACCACAGCCACCTGCGCATATTGCTCGGTGACATTGGCGGTATAGACTTTCATGTCCCACCATTCGGTTTGCAGCCACTCTTCCATATGGCCGTGAATGCTCTCTGCGCCGCCTGTGGTGGTGTGGCACAGCCATGTGTCCTCGTCGATCCGGGCCACAACGCCATCGTCGATCAGGAAGCCGTTTTCATTACACATCAACCCATAGCGGCATTTGCCCGGCTTAAGATTGCTCATCATATTGGTATAGAGCATGTCGAGGAACCTGCCCGCATCGGGGCCTTTGACAATGATCTTGCCAAGGGTCGAGGCATCCAGCAGCCCCATGTTCTGCCGCGCATTGGCCGTTTCGCGCATCACCGCATCATGGGTGCTCTCGTCGCCTTGGCGGTACGCATAGGGCCGCCGCCACTGGCCCACCGGCTCCCAAACCGCGCCATTGCTGTCATGCCAATCATAGATCGGCGTGCGCCGCACAGGCTGGAACACATCGCCCCGCGCCTCGCCGCCAATCGCGCCCATGGAAATTGGATGATACGGCGGGCGGAATGTGGTGGTGCCAACGGCTGGAATTTCCGCATTCATCGCCCCGGCAAGCGTCGCCAGACCGTTGATATTGCTCAGCTTGCCTTGATCCGTTGCCATGCCCAACGTGGTATAGCGTTTGGCATGTTCAACGCTGATGAACCCTTCTTGGGCCGCCAGACGCACGTCTGAAACTTTCACGTCATTCTGGAAATCGAGCCACGCCTTGGCCCGCAGTTTCACCCCTGCGCCCTGCGGCATCATCCACACCGGCGCGATGGGCGATTGCGCTTCGGGCTCGGCGCGGCTCGCTGCCACACCCTTGGGCATCTTAAAGCTCAGGCCCCGCACGACCCCATCCGCAGCGGCAAAAGCGTCTTGCAACACGGCCTCGAGGCTAAGCGCCCCCGTGGCCGCGCCCGCCGTGGTGACAAACCCCAGCCCATCCGCGCCTTTGGGCGGATTATCGGGATCTGGCACAAACGAAAGCTGCGCCGAGTCCCATTTCAGCTTGCCGCCGCAATGGGACCACAAATGCACCACCGGCGACCAACCGCCCGACATGGCCACCGCATCGCAAGCGATTTCCTCAAGCACAGCCCCTTCGCCCGCTTGGCTGCACACGGCAACCCCGGTCACGCGCTTGCCGCCTTTGACCGACGAAATCCCGTGGCCCATCAACACGCGAATGCCCAGCGCCTTGGCCTTGGCCATCAGATCGCTGTCGGTGGGCAAAACCCGCGCATCAAGGATCGCAGGCACATCCAGCCCGGCGTTTTTGAGCGCAATCGCAGTCAGATAGGCATCGTCATTATTGGTTACCACCACCGTGCGATCGCCAATCGAGACGCCATAATTCACCGCATAATCGCGAATGGCCGAGGCCAGCATCACGCCGGGCACATCATTGCCCGCAAAGCTGATGGGCCGCTCAATCGCTCCGGTTGCAGTGATCACATGGCCTGCGCGCACCCGCCACAAACGCTGGCGCGGCCCCGGCTGCTCGGGCGCGTGATCGGTCAGCCGCTCATAACCCAGCACATAGCCGTGGTCATACACCCCTGCCCCCATCATGCGATTGCGCAGGGTGACGTTTTCCATCGCCTCTAACTCGGCCAGCACGTCAGAAATCCAATCCTCGGCGGGTTTGCCGTCTACCGTGCCGCCATCCACAGGCGCGCGCCCGCCCCAATGGGCCGTCTGCTCAACCAGCAGCACTTTGGCCCCTGCGCGGCCCGCTGCCCGCGCAGCCTCAAGCCCCGCAACGCCGCCGCCGACAACCATCACATCACAGAAGAAATAGAAATGTTCATAGCTATCCGCATCCGCCGCTTTGGGCGCTTTGCCAAGCCCCGCAGATTGGCGGATGATCGGCTCATACACATGTTTCCACAAAGGGCGCGGATGGATGAACATCTTGTAATAGAACCCGGCGGGCAGAAAACGGCTCAGGTGTTTGTTGATTGCGCCCACGTCAAATTCCAAGCTGGGCCAATGGTTCTGGCTGGCAGCTTTCAACCCGTCGAAAATCTCGGTGGTGGTGGCGCGGGCGTTTGGCTCAAACTTGCCCTCTTCACCAAGATTCACCAGCGCATTGGGCTCTTCCGCGCCCGACGCCACCACGCTGCGTGGCCGGTGGTATTTAAACGACCGCCCCATCAACATCTGATCATTGGCCAGCAAAGCCGAGGCCAGCGTATCCCCCTCCAGCCCGCGCATCGGCGTGCCGTTAAAGGAAAATTCAACGCTGCGGGATTTGTTCAGCAGGCGGCCACCTGTGGCAAGACGTGTGCTCATATTCGTTACTCTTTATTGGGGCCAGCAGGCGCGGTGATTGGCGCCATGCCATCGCTAAAGCTGCGCCATGTCCAACCGGGACGGCGCGCGCTGATCGTATCGAGCAGCTCTTGCGGGGGGGAATAGCTCTGCGCGGCATAGCTGCCGAAGACTTCGAGTGTCACCGTGTCGCGGGCCACATGGAACCACTTGCCACAGCCATATTGATGCCGCCACCGCTCAAAATGCACCCCTTTGGGGTTCTGGCGGGTGAAAAGATAGCTCTCGAACTCGGCATCCGACGATCCGGGGCCAAAGCGTTTCATATGCGCTTCGCCATGGGCGTGAAATTCGGTTTCCTCGGCGGTGATCCCGCAACAGGGGCAATGAATGGTCAGCATGAGAAAGCTCCGTTTCGGGGGCAGGAAAAGGCCGCTGGCAACGCCACGCAAAAATGGCCGGCGCCCTTGCAGGCACCAGCCAAAAATCCAGCGATTGCGCTAGTTTTACTCGGTTGCGCCGGTAGTCGCGCCTTCGATTGCGTCAGCAGCGCCTTCGGCAGCATTGCCAGCATCTTCGGCTGCGCCTTCGACGTTGACATTAACATCACGGGCTTCGCCCGCATCGTCAGCGCCTGCAAACATGAAGAACGCGATGATCGCGACCACGACGACAAGCGCGCCGATGATGACGCCCATACCACCGCCGTTTGTGGTGGTTGTGGTGGTTGTGTTGCGTTCCGTGACGGATGGATCAGGATGTGCCATGATAAACCTCCTTGGGTTGGCGTTTCTGCCTTCCCAACGCGGCCAAGCCCGCCCTTGTTCCATCTGGTTTTAATTCGCGCGGCAATCCGCCGATCTGCTGCGGCCCGGATCAATGCGCCACCCCGGCAGCCACGCTTTCATCGATAAAACGGCCTTCGGCAAAGCGGTTCAGGCCAAAATCATCGGTCAACGGTGATTGCCCTTTGGCCATCAACTCTGCAAACCCCCAGCCAGAGCCGGGGATCGCCTTGAACCCGCCCGTGCCCCAACCACAGTTGATAAACACATTCTCAACCGGGGTTTTTGACAAGATGGGCGAGCGGTCGCCGGTTACATCCACGATCCCGCCCCATTGGCGCAGCATCTTCAGGCGGCTCACCATAGGGAAAGTCTCAACCAAGGCGCGCACGGTTTCTTCCACATGATGAAACGCCCCGCGCTGGGTAAAGTTGTTATAGCCATCCGTGCCGCCACCAATCACCATCTCGCCCTTATCGGACTGGCTCATATAGCCATGCACCGTGTTGGCCATCACCACCACATCCATGCAGGGTTTGATCGGCTCTGACACCAGCGCCTGCAAAGCGACGCTTTCAATCGGCAGCCGGAAACCTGCCATATCGGCCAGATGCCCTGAATGACCTGCCACCACCATGCCCAGCTTGTCGCAATCAATATCACCGCGGGTGGTGGAAACCCCTGTGACCTTGCCGCCCGTCTGGCGAATACCGGTCACTTCGCATCTCTGGATCACATCCATGCCCATATCAGAGCACGCCCGCGCATAGCCCCACGCCACTGCATCATGGCGTGCCGTGCCGCCGCGTGCCTGCCACAGCCCGCCCAAAACCGGATAGCGCGGACCATCCAAATTTATGATCGGCACCAGTTCTTTGACCCGCGCCGGGCTGATGAATTCGGTGGTCACACCTTGCAAGGCATTGGCATGGGCCGTGCGCTGATAGCCGCGCACCTCATGTTCGGTTTGTGCAAGCATGATCACCCCGCGCGGGGAAAACATGACGTTATAGTTCAGATCTTGGCTCATCGTCTCGTATAGGCTGCGCGCCTTTTCATAGATCGCAGCCGACGGATCTTGCAGATAGTTCGAGCGAATAATCGTGGTGTTGCGCCCGGTGTTGCCCCCGCCCAGCCAACCCTTTTCCAAGATCGCTACATTGGTAATGCCGAAATTCTTGCCCAGATAATAAGCCGTGGCCAACCCATGCCCGCCCGCGCCAATGATGATCACATCATACCGTTTCTTGGGCTGCGCATCGCGCCAAGCGCGGGTCCAGCCGGTATGATGGCGCAGCGCTTCGCGGGCGACAGCAAAGGCAGAGTATTTCTTCATCATTCGGCTCCCCGGGGACAAGCCGCCACAAGTGGATTCGGCAGCTTTGGATCAGTTTTGTTTTTAATGGGCGCAGGGGCCAAAAAAGAGGATACCCGCTGCGACACCCTTTACCAGTTTTACGACATGCCCCGCAATTGCCTGCGATGCACCCCGGCCTGCGGCGATTTCTCCCTTTTGCATTGGCGCGCGGACGCATACATCTAAGGCATGAATAAACAGGCCCCCCTATGCTGAGCTTTTGGATCACCGCCCTCGCCATGACCTTGCTGGTCCTGCTGGTGCTTGCGCGCAGTAAATCCGCGCCCGCCGCCGCGCCCAAGGAAATTGACGTCTACCGCGCGCAGTTGGCCGAGGTAGACCGCGAAGCCGCACGCGGCATGATCGCAGAAGGCGAAGCGGCGCGGCTGCGCACCGAAATCGCCCGGCGCATTTTGGCCGCGGATAAAGACGCGGCAGATGCCCCTGCCCCCGCCCCTTCGGGCCGCGCCCCAATGGCCACGCTGCTGGCGCTGGTTTTTGCCGTGCCTGTGCTGCTCTATGCAGGGCCTGCCAATTTGCTGCGCCTTGCGGGCGCTGCGCCTGAAACCGTCGAACGCTGGCGCGCGCAAACCCAAATCCCGGTCAAAATGGCCGCTTGGGATTACACTTTGCCGCTTGGTGTCACATCCCTTCCGCTCAGCTTTGGCGGCATCGACAAGCTGATCACCCCGCTGTTTTACGGTCTGGGCGCGCCCGGCTATGGCGATTTGGCGCTGGCGGACCGGATTGACTTTGCCGAACAGACCCGCATCTCGCGCCCAGATCAGGCCAGCACCGAAGCTGGCATGCCGCCCTTCGTGTCGCCCCCCAGCCTCAATGATGAATACCGCGCATTGCTGGACAAATTGCGCAGCGCCGTGGCCTCGCGTCCGGATGATTTGAACGGCCAAATGCTGCTGGCCAGCAACGAGGCACGGATTGGCAATTTTTCCGCCGCCGCCAAAGCGCAAGCCGCGGTTATTGCCCTTAAAGGCGACGCAGCCAGCGTCGAAGACCTGACCCAATTGGGCGAGTTTTATGTGCTTGCCGCTGGCGGCTATGTCTCGCCCGAGGCAGAAATGGCGCTGCGCACCGCGCTGGCGCGGGACGAAAGCGACGGCACCGCGCTCTATTACCTCGCGACCATGTTGATCCAAACCGGGCGGCCCGATCTGGGTTTCCGCATCTGGGACCGTCAATTGCGCGAAGGCCCGCCCGATGCGCCGTGGATCGCTGCGATCAGCAGCCAAATCATGACCGTCGCCCCCTTGGCCGGGGTCGATTATGAATTACCCGCCATCGGCACAGGCGGCGCAGGCCCCAGCGCCGATGACATCGACGCCGCAGGCGCGCTAAGCCCCGCTGAGCGGATGGAGATGATCGGCGGTATGGTTTCTGGCCTCTCAGACCGCTTGGCCCGCGAAGGCGGCCCGCCGCGCGACTGGGCGCGGCTGATCACCTCGCTGGGTGTTTTGGGCCAAAGCGACCGCGCCGCAGCGATCTATCACAACGCGCTAGAGGTTTTCAGCGGCGATCCCGGCGCGCTCGACATCATCAACCGCGCAGGCGAACAAGCAGGGGTCGCAGGATGATCATCGAAGACACAATCGAATTTGCCCACGCCCTGCCCCGCGCCGCCCTGATCGGGCTCGATCTGGGTGATAAAACCATCGGCGTTGCGGTCAGCGATGGCATGCTCTCGGTGGCCACGCCGCTGGAGACAGTCCGGCGCAAAAAATTTGGTCTCGATGCTGCGCGCCTGACGGAAATCATCGCAGGGCGCGCCATTGGCGGGCTGGTGCTGGGGCTGCCGCGCAACATGGATGGCTCCGAAGGGCCGCGCTGCCAATCCACCCGCGCCTTTGCGCGCAATTTTGATAAACTACACCCCGATTTGCCCATTAGTTATTGGGATGAACGTCTCTCGACTGTGGCCGCTGAACGGGCGCTGCTGGAGGCCGACACATCGCGCAAACGCCGCGCCGAAGTGATTGATCACGTGGCTGCCAGCTATATTTTGCAGGGTATGCTTGACCGACTGCGCGTGCTGCGCATGCAGGGGGGCACGTCATGAGCGACGAGATTTGGCGCCGCGACGAGGTCGAAAGCCCCTGTATCAAGATATGTGTGATTCACCCGGCGTCGCGGCTGTGCACAGGTTGCCTGCGCTCCATCGATGAGATTTCCAGCTGGTCACGGATGAGCGCTGACGAACGGCGCGCCGTTCTGGCCCAGATACCAACCCGCGAAGCCGCCCCAAAGATCAGGCGCGGCGGCCGGGCCGCAAGGCTGGCACGCGGCAAGGATTAGGCACGGCGCAACGGCACCACTTTGCCGCCATACCGCTGCATGCCGCCATGCATCGGCATTTCATTCGCATTTGCCTGATCATGCAGCTTGGTACGGGCCATCCGGCCTTTGAAATCGCCGCGCGGGTGCATGGATGGATCAAAGACATCGCGGCTCGCCCCTTGGCGCCAATAGCCCAGCGTGCCGCATTGCCCCGTTGCTGTGATTGCCTGAATATGTGTCATCTGCCTCGTCTCCGTCTCTGCCCGTTTTGCGGGCTTGTTGAGATATTTATCGCCTCGGCATGTGGCAAGAATGGGGCAGACACGGGGTTATTGTATGCAGATTGGAAACGATGGGCGCCTCTTGGTTAACCCCTCAGCCAGGTTTGAGGATCCGGAAACTCAGGCCGAAAGAACGCGATCATGCGCCCCTCGCTGTCGCCAGTGCCGGATGATTTCCCCCATATTTCAGTACCATGCAGAGCGAAACGGTGAATAAGCCCAGCCTCGCCCGGCCCCAAATGCAGTGGCACGGGGGTGCAGCGATCGAACACATCGCGGCGCGCTGCGTGATAGGCATCGGTCACATCCACCTGCCCCACAGGCGAATCGCCAATTGCGGAAACAATCGCCGCCTGCATGATTTTGTAGCTGCCGCGCCAAACCACAGTGGGTGATGCGGCGCAGTGGTTCAGCGGCAGGGCCAAAATATACGCATGGTATTCCCGCGCAAACCGCCGCCGCGATGGCCCCTCCGGCAACAGCCCATCCACATGGGCCGCCAAGCGGCGAACGCGGTAACGGTGATTGGCATCGCTTTGCTCCGCATCTTGCTGCGGATAGCCGGGATAGATGATCGACACCTGCGCGCGATGCTGCGGCAAATCCGGCACATCTTCTTGCCAAGTCCCGGCAAGCGGCACGCCGTCCACTGCCCCATCCGGGCCATTGGGCAGCACATCCACCCCCACAAACCACGTATCCCCATGGCGCAGGTTCTGCGCCATGATGCCGGGGTCTTCGGTAATCTTTTGCATCCGCGCCTTTGCGGCCGCCGCCCAAGCGGCTGTGGCTGGATCAAACGGATAGGTCTGAAACCCGTCCGTCTCCAGCCGCCCGCTCATCCCAGCCACGCTTTGCGCAGCATGTTCAGCGCCACCAGCACCAAAAACACAGCAAACACCCGTTTCAGCGGCGCAGGGTTCATCGCATGGGCCAACTTTGCGCCCCATGGCGCGGTGATCAAGGTCATGGCAATGACCAGCCCAAAGGCCACGCCATTCACCGCCCCCAGCGTGAAGGGCGGACGCGCCGCGTCAATATCCACCAGCAAGAACCCCACAACGGCAGGCACGGCGATCAACACGCCAAATCCCGCCGCCGTGGCCACGGCGCGGTGGATCGGCCTGCCGTAAAGGCTCATCAACGGCACACCAAAGCTACCCCCGCCAATGCCCATCAGCACCGATAAAAACCCCACCATCGGCGATAAAGCCGCCCGCGGCGCGCCGCGTGGCATCTCTTCGCCCAGCCGCCAAGTGCTGCGGCCAAACCCCATATAAAGCCCGACAATTAGTGCCAGCCCGCCAAAAATGGCCTGCAAAGTCGACGACCGCAACTGCGCCACAACGGCCACGCCAATCACGGCACCGATCACAATCCCCGGTGCCCAGCTGCGCAGGATTTCCCAATCCACCGCGCCCTTTTTGTGATGCGACAGAACCGAACGCACAGAGGTCACAATGATTGTCGCCAGCGACGTTGCCAGACAGATCTGCATCAATTGCGGCCCGTCATAGCCAAGCGTCTGGAACGCATAGAAAAACGCAGGCACCAAAACGATGCCGCCGCCCACGCCCAGCAATCCAGCGAGCACCCCGGCAAAGCCCCCGATCACCATCAACATGGCGGCCATCTGGATCAGCAACATCGTATCGGGCATTTTGTAAATTCCTCTTGGCAATAGCGCCTAGCTACACCGCTTCTTGCGCCGCTGCCAGTTCTTCAATGCGGGCCAGCGCCTCGAGCACCAGCGCGGAATTTGCCCCCGGCTTGGCCGCCCCTTCGGAGAGCGCACGCCGCCAGCCCCGGGCACCAGGCCGCCCGGCAAACAGCCCCAGCATGTGGCGCGTGACCTGATTAAGCCGCCCGCCCCCATCAATATGCGTATCAATATAGGGGATCATCGCCCGCACGGCCTGCTCGGGCGTGCAGTCTTCACCGCTGCCAAAAATACGCCTATCGGCTTGGCTCAGGATATCCGCAGGCTGATGGTAAGCCGCGCGGCCAACCATGACGCCGTCTAGCCCAGAGTCCAGAAACTTCTCCACCTGATCCAGCGTATCAATGCCGCCATTGATGCTAATGTGCAGATTGGGAAACAGCTCTTTCATCCGCTGAACCAAGGCATAATCAAGCGGCGGGATGTCGCGGTTTTCCTTTGGCGACAGACCTTTCAGCCAAGCCTTGCGCGCATGAATGGTCACACGCGTCACCCCTGCCCCGACGATCTGCGCCAAAAACTCGGGCAGGATCTCTTCGGGCGTCTGGTCATCCACGCCAATCCGGCATTTCACGGTAACCTCGGCTTGCGTGGCGGCGATCATCGCCCCGACACAGCGCGCCACCAACGCGGGTTTCTCCATCAGCACCGCGCCAAAGAACCCCGATTGCACCCGGTCAGAGGGGCAACCAACATTGAGGTTAATCTCGCCATAGCCCGCCGCCTCGCCCAGCCGCGCCGCCTCTGCCAGCTCAGCCGGGTCCGAGCCGCCCAATTGCAACGCCACAGGCTGCTCAGAGACATCATGATCGAGCAAATGCAGCGCCCCGCCGCGCACCAAGGCAGGCGCGGTCACCATTTCAGTATAAAGCAACGTGTTCTTTGACAGCTGCCGATGCAGATAGCGGCAATGGCGGTCTGTCCAATCCATCATGGGTGCCACGGATAGGCGAGCAGCGCGGGCGATCTCGGATTTACGCGGTATCATTGTGGTTACAAGCCTTGCCATCTGCGCCGCCTTCCGGCCGCTTTGGCGCGGTTTGCCCTTGTTTTGGGGTGAATTGCAACATCTTTGCGCGATGCGCGGCATCACATGCCCTGCTCGCTCCTCCCACCAAGCGGAACCATCTGCCTGCCAATGTGTTGAGCTAGCTAAGGGCTTGCACAGGGGATACCGGACCACATGGACGATCTTACCGCCATCAAACGCAGCTTACAGCTGTTGGTCCTCATCTCCCTTTTTGTCACCGCCTATTTTGCCAAGGATCTGTTGCTGCCGATCCTGCTCGGCTTTCTTTTGGCCCTCACCTTAAGCCCTCTAGTGCGCAGCGCCCGGCGACTGGGCATCGCGGAGCCGATCTCGGCCTCGGTTCTGATCGGCATTGCCGGGCTTGCGGTTTTGCTTGTCGTGGGCGGCTCTGCCAGCACCATCGCCCTGTGGTCTGATGAATTCCCCAGCATGAGCGCCGAGATCCAGCGCAAGCTCAGCGGCATGGCCGATACTGTCGAAACCATGCGCAAAGCCAGCGAAGAGGTAAGCGAGATTGGCAGCGATGACGCCAAGGCCAGCGAAGTGGTGGTGAAACAACCCGGCTTTTTAGACAATGCGCTTAGCGCGGGCACCAAAATCACTGGCACCATCGCTGTTAGCTTGCTGCTTGCGCTGTTCCTTCTGGGCTCGGGCGATTTGTTTTACCTCAAACTCGTGCAATCGTTTCAAACGCTGACAGGTAAAAAACGTGCCTTGCGCGCGGTGCATGATGTAGAGCGGCGGGTCTCGCGCTATTTGCTCACAATCACGCTGATCAATGCAGGGCTGGGCGTGGCGGTTGCGACCTATCTGGCCGCTCTGGGCCTGCCTGCGCCATATGTCTGGGGCGTGGTTGCGTTTTTGCTGAACTTTTTGCCCTATATCGGCGGGATCATGGGGGCATTTTTGGCCGGGGCCTATGCGCTTGTCACCTTCGACAGCGTGGGTTTTGCGCTGATGGCGCCGATTGGCTATCTGATACTCACCAGTTTCGAAGGCCAGATCGTCACCCCCTATCTGATTGGTCGGCGGCTGGAGATCAACACGGTGGCCGTGTTTCTAACCGTGGTGTTCTGGGCATGGCTCTGGGGAATTGCGGGGGCGCTGATCGCTGTGCCATTTCTGGTCGTGCTCAAGGTGATCTGCGAAAATGTCACCGACCTCGCTGTGGTCGGCAACTTTCTTGATACGACCCGCCCTGATGAGGGCGAGCCGCAGGCCGAAGAGGCTTAGGGTTTTACCCCACGAGGGACGGCAGCCACAGCACGATGCCGGGGAACGCCACCAGCAGCGCGATGGTGATTGCATCAGCTATGAAAAACGGCGTCACGCCTTTGAACACGTCCTGAACGCTCAGATCGTCACGCACACCGGCCACCACAAAGCAGTTGAGCCCGATGGGCGGCGTGATCAGACAGAACTCGGCCATTTTCACCACCAAGATACCGAACCAGATCGCACACATCGGCCCTGACATGCCAAAGGCACTGTCTGCCGCCGCAACCGCTTCACCGCCGTTAAGTGCCATGACCGCCGGGTAGACAACCGGCAGTGTCAGCAGCAGCATCCCGATTGCATCCATGAACATGCCCAGCACTGCGTAGCCCAGCAAAATGCAGATCAAGATCAGCAGTGGCGACATCTCCAGCGAGGTAATCCAGCTCGCAAAAGCGTCGGGCAATTCAGCAAAGCCCAAGAACCGCACATAGATCAGCACGCCCCAGATGATAGTAAAGATCATCACCGTCAGCTTGGCCGTCTCAAGCAGCGCTTCTTTTAGCTGCGCCCAGCGCATGCCTTTCCACAAAGCCATCAAGAACACGATAAATGCCCCGATTGCCCCGCCCTCGGTTGGCGTACCCCAAGCATCGCCAAAGGGGTTGTAGACAAAGAAGATGATGATCACGACCACCGCCACAATCGGCAGAGCCGGCGGCAGAGATTCGAAGCGCTCGCGCCATGTAAAGCCCGTGACCGGAGGCCCGACTTTCTTGAAAACCACTGCAATCCCGATTATCAGCAGCGCATACACCAGCGCGGAAAACGCACCCGGAATAAAGCCCGCCAAGAGCAGCTTGCCCACGTCCTGCTCAACGATGATCGCATAGATCACCAAAATCGCAGAAGGCGGGATCAGGGAGGCCAACGTGCCGCCCGCGGCCACAACCCCGGCTGCGAACTGCTTGTTATAGCCCACTTTTAGCATCTCGGGGATCGCGATCCGCGCAAACACCGCAGAGGTCGCCACAGAGGCGCCCGAGACGGCGGCAAACCCTGCAGTGGCGAAAACAGTCGCCACAGCCAAACCGCCCGGCACCCATGCCACCCAGCGTTTAGCCGCCTCAAAAAGCGCCGTGGTCAGCTTGGCATAATAGGCCAGATAGCCGATCATGATAAACACCGGGATCAGCGACAAGACCTGCGAAGAGACCTTGGAATGCGGTGTCAGCCCGGCAATTTTAGTGCTGATTTGCACGGCTTTGCCAAACATCTCAGGGCGGTAATCAAACCCGTTCCAGCGCAGCCAGACCAGCCCGATAAACCCGGACAGCGCGGCAGCAAACGCCACCCGCATGCCCAGCAAGACCATAAGCAGCAGCCCTGCCGAGACCCAAATGCCAATTTCAATCGGTTCCATCAGCGGGTCTCCTCAAGGGCGGCGGCTTCGGCCATCGCTTGTTCTTCGATTGTCAGGGCAAGTGGCACCCCGGCAGGATTTTCTAGGTTCAACACAAAGGCACGGCCATAGCCCCAAAGCTGCAAAATCAGCCGCAGCACCAAGACGCCAAACGCCAAAGGCACCACCAATTTGCTGGGCCAGATCGGCAGCCCCACATCGATGGAACTGTCGCGGCTACACAGCGGGCGGGCGCAATCAAACGAGCGGTCAAAATGCTCCCATGCGCCCCACGTCAGCGCCACCATCAGCACCAGCATCAGCACAACGGAAATCATCTCAAACAGCCACAAAGTGCGGCCCTTGAGCTTGCCCACCAACATATCCATGCGGATATGCGTGCCGTCGCGCTGCACATAGGCCACGCCCATGATCGCAATGATCGGCATCGCCGCTTCGATATAGTCGATGTACCCGGCCATCGGCGCGCCAAAGAATTTCCGCGCGGTCACCGAATAGGCGGCCAAAAACATAAGGGAAAAAATCGCAAGTCCGCTCAGCAACGCGCAAAAACGCTCCACCGGCAATAACATGCGGTCCAGTTTACTTAGTAAGCTGGAGTCTTCCAGCACTGCCGCCGATCCGGCCATATATCCACTCCCCTAAAAAGGTCAGAGGCCCCGGGACTTAGCCCGGGGCGCAACTGTGGTTGATGAAGCCCTACAAGGATGCAGAGCAGAGATTTTAGATTAGCTGCCGTTGGCCTTGGCTTCTTCCAGCGTCTTCACGACCAGATCGTAAAGCTCTTGGCCTGGAATGCCTTGGGCTTCCATGTCTTTGATCCACTGGTCGCGGATTGGGTCGGCTGCTTTGGTTTTGAACTCGGCGATGACTTCTGGCGAGAACATGACTTTTTCAACGCCTTTCTCTTCCAGAACCCGGTCCCATTCTTGCAGCAACTCGCCATAGGTGGCGATGTAGTGATCGAGCGCTTCGTCCACGGAACCATCCAGCGCTTCACGCTCGGCGTCGCTCAGGGCTTCATAGGCGTCGATGTTCACCACAACAGGGCAGTTCACAGTGCCGGGGTTCAGGTTCGCGGTCCACCAATCGGCTTGGTTGATCGTACCAAAGGACAAATGCGCGTGCTGGGCAAAGGCCACCGTATCCACAACGCCCGCTTCCATCGCCTGATAGGCCTCAGAGGAGGTCACAGATGTTGGCACAGCGCCAACGGCTTCAAATGCTTCGCCAATCCCGCCTGTGGCACGTACACGCATGCCTTCGAAATCGGCCAAAGTGCTGCGCACATCGCCTTTGCCCACAAGGTTATATTGCGGCATGGGCGAGGTCATCAGCAGCTTTGCATTCCACTGCGCCATTTCCTCGGCGGCGGCAGGGTGCGCATAAACGGCGCGCGAAACGGCCACTTCTTGCTCGAGGTTTTCCACGCCAAGGAAAGGCAGTTCCAACACGGTCACAACACGGTTTTTATCCGCGTGATAGCCTGCGCAAAACTGCGCCATCTCGAACGCACCAATAGAGATCCCATCAAGGTTCTCGCGGTTTTTGGACAGGCCACCATAGCTCACGTTCATGGTGAATTCGCCGTTGGTCTTTTCAGAAACCAGCTCGGCGATTTTTTCCACATGCTCTGTAAAGGCCCGGCGCTTGCCCCAAACGGATACATTCCATTCGGTTGCTGCGGCTTCGGTGACAAATGCAAAGCTAATGGCGCAGACAGCTGCGCCGCTCATCAGATTTTTCATTGAGGCTCTCCCTAGTTTGCGGCCATTTAGGCGCGCTTGCGCAAATCTTATCTCGGCAGAGTTCCGCTGCCAACCCCGCCCGGCCTGCCCAAAACTACGTAGAGAGCACACGTATAGCGTGAAAAACGGCTAGAAAAACGCGCCAAATGCCAAAAATGCGGTGCTTTGCGGCAAGACACATCTGCTTGGCTTTTTTCCTCCCCGGTTCGTTTTTCCCGCCTTTCGCTGCAAAACCGCTCTTTTTCGTGGTCAAATACGCCCCTTCGCCGTGCCTGCCTGTATTTCACAGCTTTACGCCATAAAACCGCGATCTTCACAGCAGCCACCTATCTACCCTTATGATTCTGCGCAAGAATCCCGCGCCACCCCCACCAAATTTTACAAACCACCAAGAATTTCGGAAAATTCTTTACACCGACACGTCTGTGCCGCTGCGCGATGTTCACTTCCGTTTATTCCGCGTTATGATCCGCCCAAAGAGCCACGCGGGGGAGCGCGGCAAAATACCGGAGGAACACCAATGTCAGCTGATACATCCTATCCACCCTCACCGGAAACCGTGGCCCACGCCCATGTGGATGCCGCAGCCTATGAGGCGCGCTATGCCGCCTCCCTAAAAGACCCGGACAGCTTCTGGGAGGCCGAGGCAGCACGGCTTGATTGGATCAAAAAGCCCACCCAGATCAAGGATGTGGATTTCACATTGGGCAATGTGAAAATCAACTGGTACGCGGACGGGCAGTTGAACGTCGCCGCCAATTGCATTGACCGCCATCTGGCCACACGGGGCGATCAAACCGCGATCATCTGGGAGCCCGACAGCCCGGACGAAGACGCGCGCCACATCACCTATAAAGAACTGCACGCAGGCACCTGCCGCATGGCGAATATCCTGCGCGATCTTGGCGTTGGCAAAGGCGACCGGGTCATTATCTATCTGCCGATGATCCCCGAAGCGGCCTATGCCATGTTGGCCTGCGCCCGCATTGGCGCGATCCACTCCATTGTTTTTGCAGGCTTCTCGCCCGATGCGCTGGCCGCACGGGTCAGCGGTTCAGAGGCGAAGGTGGTGATCACCGCCGACGAGGCCCCCCGCGGCGGGCGCAACACCCCGCTCAAAGCCAATGCAGATACCGCGCTGGCCAAATGCGACGCCAGCGTGAAATGTCTGGTGGTGCGCCGCACCGGCGGCGACGTGGCATGGAATCCGGACCGCGACGTGGATTACACAGCTCTCTCCGCCACTGCCTCGGATGATTGCCCCGCCGAAGTGATGGACGCCGAAGACCCGTTGTTTATCCTCTACACCTCTGGCTCCACCGGGCTGCCAAAAGGCGTGGTGCACACAACGGGCGGCTATCTGGTCTATGCCGCGCTGACCCATGAGGTGACGTTTGATTACCACGAAGGCGACATCTATTGGTGCACCGCCGATGTGGGCTGGGTCACCGGGCACAGCTATATCGTCTATGGCCCGCTCGCCAATGGCGCGACCACCTTGATGTTCGAAGGCGTGCCCACCTATCCCGACGCCAGCCGCTTCTGGCAGGTGTGCGAAAAGCACAAGGTAAACCAGTTCTACACCGCTCCCACCGCGATCCGCGCCCTGATGGGGCAAGGCGAGGAATTTGTGAAACGCTGTGATCTCAGCGCCTTGCGCATCCTTGGCACCGTGGGCGAGCCGATCAATCCCGAAGCGTGGAATTGGTATAATGAAGTCGTCGGCGGCGGGCGTTGCCCCATCGTGGACACATGGTGGCAAACCGAAACCGGCGGTCATTTGATGACCCCCCTGCCCGGCGCCCACGCGATGAAACCCGGCTCGGCCATGAAACCCTTCTTTGGTATCCAGCCCGTGATCCTAGAGCCGACCACCGCCGAAGTCATCGAGACCAATCCTGCCGAAGGCGTGCTGTGCACTGCAGGCAGCTGGCCGGGCCAGATGCGCACCGTCTGGGGCGATCATGAGCGTTTTGAGAAAACCTATTTCTCTGACTATCCGGGCTATTACTTCACCGGCGACGGTGCCAAACGCGACGCGGATGGCGATTACTGGATTACTGGCCGCGTAGATGACGTGATCAATGTCTCCGGCCACCGCATGGGCACTGCCGAGGTCGAGAGCGCGCTTGTCGCCCATCCCAAAGTCGCCGAGGCCGCCGTGGTTGGCTATCCCCACGACATCAAAGGCCAAGGCATCTATTGCTATGTCACGCTGATGGGCGGCGAAGCACCAAGCGAGGCGTTGCGCAAGGAATTGCGCGACTGGGTGCGCAGTGAAATCGGCCCCATCGCCTCGCCCGATCTCATCCAATGGGCCCCAGGTCTGCCCAAAACCCGCTCGGGCAAGATCATGCGCCGCATCCTGCGTAAAATTGCCGAAGATGATTTTGACGCGCTTGGCGACATCTCTACTTTAGCCGACCCTTCGGTGGTTGAAGATTTGATCGACAACCGCATGAACCGCTAGGAACAGCCGCCATACGCGGCATTTTTGGCAACAAAACCCGGTAGCGGGGCATTTTACCCCCGCCCCGGAAACCCAAATTTGCCAAAACTGGACAAAAGCGCTGTCCCGTGGCACCGCTTTTGTTATGAGCATGGTGATGCAAAATTTCATTCCCCACCCGACGGCCACAACCGAGCTGCGCCGCGCCTTTGGGCGCTTTGGCACCGGCGTGACCGTGATCACCGTGCAAGCGCCGCAAGGGCCGCTTGGCTTTACCGCCAATTCCTTTTCCTCTGTCTCGCTTGATCCGCCGTTGATCCTTTGGTCGCCCGCGCGCAGCTCAAGCCGGCATGACGCATTTGCAACGGCACCGAGTTTCTGTGTGCATGTGCTTGGCGCGGATCAACTGGAACTGGCCCAGCATTTCGCCGGGCAAGCCCATGATTTCAGCCTCTTTGATTGGAGCAAAGGGCCAAATGGCGCGCCTACATTTGCGGGCTGCTTGGCCACTTTCCACTGCGACACACATGCGGTGCACCCGGCTGGGGATCACTCGCTGATCTTAGGCCATGTGCGCCACGCCGCCGTCGCAGACAGCGACGCGCCCGGTTTGATGTTCGACCGGGGACGCTTTGGTCAATTCGCTCCCGATCCTTGATCCGCGAGCGAAACATGCACCTCTCGGCCCGCGCGCCGCGCCCAAAGCAACAGGCACAGCGCCCCGGCCCCCGGCACCAGCAGCCCCAGCGCCATGGGCAAAGGCGTTCCCGTTCCCCCCAGCGCCACGCTCGATGATACGGTAAACGCGATGCCAAACTGCACCGCCCCAAGCAACGCCGAGCCAATCCCGGCCCGCTCGCGTGTAACGGCCATTGCGCGCGACATGGCATTGGCAGAAATCAGCGCTACCATGCCAATGGCAAACCACATCGGCACGGCCAACACCCACAACGTCTGGGTGCCCGAAAGCATCGTCACCGCCGCCCCCAGCGCGACATAGACCGGCAAGCCAACGGGCAAAATCTGCTGCGGATCATAGCGGTTCAACAGCCATTGATTGACCTGCCCAAAGATCAAAAGCGAAGTGGCAATCCCCGCAAACAGCATCCCATAGGCAAATGCGCTCAGCCCGAACACCCCCTGAAACACGCCCGAAGACCCGGTGATAAAGGCAAACATCCCCCCCTGCACCAAGCCAGCAATCAGCACCGGCACCATGAAATCCCGCTGGCCCAGCAGCACCTTCGCACTGGCAGCCCCCGCCCGAAATGGCGAAGCCAAACGCCTCTCTTTGGGCAAGGTTTCAGGCAGCACCAGCAATGACAACACAAAGGCCACAATCCCTACCAGCACCATCACTGCAAAAATGGCGCGCCAGTTAAATGCCTCGAGCAGCAAGCTGCCCAAGGTGGGTGACACAATCGGCCCAATGGTCAACAACATCACCAGCAGCGTCATCATCTTGGCCGCTTGGCGCCCCTCATAAAGGTCATTCACCATGGCGCGCCCCACGACCATCCCGGCACATGCACCCAAAGCCTGCAAAAACCGCAGCCCGTTAAACAGCACAATATCATCTGTCACCGTTAACAAAATCGAGGTCACAACAAACAGCGCCGTGCCAAAAAGCAGCGGCAGTTTGCGACCATGCGCATCAATCAACGGCCCCATGATAAACTGCCCGGCACAGAGCCCCAGAAAAAACAGCGAGAGCGAAAGTTCCGCCGCCGCGTGGCTGGCCTGCAATGCCTCGGCCATCACCCCCATGGCCGACAGATACATATCCGTGGCAAGGGGCGGAAAGATCGACAGCAGCCCCAGCACGATCATAATGGGCGCAGCCCGTGCGGCGCTTTGTGGTTCTTGTGACATCGCTTGGTTCCTGCGCATATGGAATGGCCCCTTCCATGGGGCACAAATATTACTAGACTGGTGTCTAACTAAATACTGGACGCAAGTCCATTTGCAAAAATGCACAGGAGCTATGCGTGCAAGATCAACAGCTTCCCAAACCCGCTGGCCGCCCCCGCGATGCCGGGGCCGCAGATGCAATCCGCGCCGCCACTTTGCGGCTGGTGCGCGAAAACGGTTATGGCCGTGTCTCAATCTCTGCCATCGCCAGCGCCGCCGGGGTGGCGCGGCAAACGCTCTATAACCGCTGGAACACAAAGGCCGATCTGGTGCTTGATGCGCTGTTTGAGGAAACCGGGCGCTATGCCGCCGCCCCCGGCGATGATCCGGCGCAAAGCTGCGCAGCCCAGCTTGAAATGTTCTTGGCGCAGGTCTTTGAGCATCTGACCCAAGACGCAGGTCCGCTGCGCGCGCTCATCGCCGCCGCCCAAGAAGACCCAGAATTCCGCCAAGTGTTCCGCGACCGCTTTGTTCAGCCCCGCGAGGCGATGGTCACCGATCTTCTCCGCCGCGCGCAAACCCGGGGCGAGATCGCACCTCAGCGTGATCTCGACATGGTGTCGGGTTTTGTGCATGGGGCGTTTTGGTATGCGCTGCTCAATGGCAAACCGCTGGATGCAGCTTTTGCCCGGCGCATCACCGCCGAGATTTTCACGCGCTAAACGCAGCGGCAGACCCTAACTCCTAGGTCCGCCGCTTGCTCGCTCAATAGTCTTTTTCGAAATAGACACCCAAACCGCTGTCGCCATTCGAGCCCACTGAAATCTTGGCCTTCAAATGGTCGGTCAGATCAAGGTTGAGCGAAACATCCGCCTCGCCTTCGGTGGTGGTGGTTACATCGGTATAGATATTGTCGGTCAGATATTTCCCTGCCCGCAGCGCCGTTGTGCCGTCATCGGTTGTGGCCACGTCCAGATCATCCAAACCAAACCCGTCGCGCAGTTTTGACACCACGCCGCCGCCTGATTTGCCCGCCAGAACCGCTACGGCATTGGCCAGTTGCAGCGCTTGGAAGGCCGAAATCTCAGAGATGTTCCGCCCAAACAGCAGTTGCGAAAGCACCTCGTCCTGCGGCCCATCGGGACTGGATTCAAACACCACCTCAGGTTCATTGGCCGGGCCTTTGACAATCACCCGCACCTCGCCTGTGTCGGTATCCGTGGCCGAAACAAAATACAGATAGGGGATCAGATCCCCCTCGAATTGGATCGCCCCTTCGCGCAGATCAAACCGCTTGCCCAGAATGTCCAAACGCCCGCGCAGCAGCTCAAACTCGCCCGCAGAAATCACCCGCCCGGTGGTGCCGGTGAGGGTCAACGCACCGCCAAGCTCCGCATCAAGCCCCCGCCCTCGCACAAAAATACGGTTGGGCGCAGAGACCAGAATATTGAGCCCGAACACAGCGCCAGAAGAGGTTGCCGCCACATCTGTGCCCGCCTCATTACCCACTAATCCGGCCTTGGCCCGGGTCTGTTGCACCGCATTTGTTGCGCCCACATGGGCGATTTGTGGAATGTCGCCAATGCTGGTCAGGCCCGTCGATGGCACGTTGACCTGCGTCTCGCCCACATCAATGCGCCCTGAGATTTGCGCGCCGCCCGTCAACGGGCCTGCCACCCGCAACGCGCCACTCACCGAGGTGCGGTAAAGCCGTGGATCAATCAACACGACATCTTGCAATTGCAGGCCAATATCTGCCGCCAAATTGCCCGTCGTGGCAACCGATCCATTGATCGCCACACGCCCGCCATTGATCGGCGCGCCCGAAACATCAAGCTGCGCACGCCCCCCCGACAGGGTAATCGCCGCCGAAATATCCTGCAACGCCAGCCGCAACGCCGGCGCCGATAGGGTGGCATTGCTGGTGCGAATTGTCCCGCTGAGCGATTCCACTGCTGCCGGACCATTTAACGCCAAATCAAACTGCGCTTGGCCTTGCAAGTTGCGCGGCGCGATAAACGGCGCCGACAGCCCCAGCGGCGCAGCGCCCGTCATTGTCAGGTTCAGATTGCCATCATTGCCCACCAGCCCGGCAACAACTGCATTGGTGCCCGAAGGCCCGTCGGCATTCACCGCCACTTGCCAGCCCTGCGGCGTTTTCTGCGCCGTGCCTGCCGTGTCCAGCGGCCCGGAAATCTGCTCGACCAATGCGCCTATATTGGGCAAGGAGGCGCTGAACTGCACCGCGGCATCAGGGCCTGTCACCAGCCCCTGAACCGCCGCGCGCGCGGCATAGGGGCCCGTGGCATTTGTATCCACCACAATCCCTTGCGGCGTTTGGCGCAGGTTGCCCTTGGCCGTGGCCCCGCCGCGAATGCCCGGCGCAAACGCCGATACGCTGGCAATGGCCACATCAAAATCCAGCGCCATATTCGGCCCCGTCGCCAGCCCCTCGACCGCCGCCCGCGCGCCATAGGGCCCGGTGGCATTTGTGTCGATATAGAACCCGTCATCGGTCTGGCGCAGCTGCCCGGTGGCTTTGAGCGGCCCATCAACCTGCGGCACCAAAGCGCGCAGCTGCGGCACAGAAAGATCAAATGCAATATCCAGATTTGGCGAGACCAGCCCCTCCACATGGGCGGCAATGCTCTGCGGCGCTGTGGCATCCGTGACGATTTGCCAGCCCTTACTGGATTGGCGCAGCACGCCCGCCGCGCTCACCGTACCAGAGAGCGGCGCATCCGCCACGTAATCGCGAATTTGCGGCACATTGGCGGCAAAATTCAACGCGGCATTTTCGCCTGTGGCCAAACCTTCAACCGTTGCCGTGGCGCCATATGGGGCCTCCGCGCCCAGATCAACGCTCCACCCCCGGCTGTCTTGATTGGCCTTACCTGTCAATGTCACCGGCCCGCTATATTGCGGCAGCACCAGCGCGATATCGGCCAGTTTCGCCTGCCCCGTCACGGCGCTGTTTTCGCTGCTCAGCTCGGCATTGGCGCTCACATCCACCGCGTCATTGCGCAGGATCAAATCGCGCACAAATGTGCCTGCCGCGTCACGCTTAGCACTTAGGCTAAGTTCCGTGCGCCCCGCCAGAACCGCATCCGCCTGCTCGATCCCAAATGCCAGATCATCGGTGCTGCCCTCAATGTTCAGATCAAATTCTCCGCTCAGCGGGGTGATCATCCCCTTGAGCGCCAGCGCCGCTTTACCGTCAAGCTCGCGGCCAATCAGCGCCGAGAACCGCGAAAGGTCTTCCGCCTGCAACTGGGTTTGCAAACGGGTCAAAAACCCCTGCTCCAACCCGTTGATGATGATCCGCCCGGTCAGCCCGTAATCATCGCCTTGCAAGGTCAGATCCTCAATCCGCATCGGTTGGCCTTCGATGTAATTGAGCGTGGCATTGCCCTTAACCGCATCCCCGAGCGCCTCTGCCGCGCTGGTGTCGGTCACCGTAATTCCGCGCGCATCAAACAGGACGGTGCCAAGCAATTGCCCCACCGATCCCGCATTGCCCTGCAACGTGCCTTCCGAAGATAAGGTTGTGTGCGTGATAGCCATGGCGTCATTCGCCAATCCCGCAATATCAAACGCTGCGCGGTAGGCTTCGCCGTTCGAGGCGTCGTATTCCACCTCAAGCGCCATCCGCTCAACAAAGGTTTTGCCGCCGCCCCCCGGCAAGGCAATCCGCCCGCCATCGGGGTCGGTGATGCTGCCCTCAATATCAATAAAGCTTGGCCATTTCTCCGCGTTCAGCGTGACTTTGCCCTGCAATTGCGCCGCCGCCGAATCGATGGAAAACTCGCTCAGCTCCATCGCGCCGGTGGATTCCATCAGCGCGTCCATTTTCAGGCCCACTTGCGTGCCAAAAAACTCGCGGTATTCCGGCGCGATCACGGCTGTGATGTCACCGCCAATATCCACCTGTAAACGCCGATCCGGCACAGCGCCGCCCCGGCGCGGTGTCTGCGCCCCAATGGTGATTTTCCCCGTCAGACGCTCTTTGCCATCGGTGGACAGCTCCACATCGCTGGCAAAATCCGTGAGCGGCCCATTACCCGCCACGGTCATATCCACACTAGGTTGCCCCGGCAGATCCAACATGCGGCCAACAATGCCCTTGGCTTCCTCGCTTAGCGTCATATCAAGCACAAGACTCTGATCGTCGCGGTTCATATCTGCCTTGATCTTGAAATGCCCGCGCTTGCCGTCAATCCGCGTCGCGTCAAAATCCACGAGGCCCACGCTGTCCGTCAACTGTGCATTGGCGGTCACTTTGAGCACCGCAGGCTCGCCCAAAATCGGCGCACCAAGGCGAATTTCACTGACTTCAAAATTGGACACCTGAATGGAAACCGGCAGGTTCGGCAGGCTAAAAGGTTCCGCCTCCGCGCTTGGCGCTGCCGCCTCGCCTTCGGGCAAACGCGCAATTTCGAGCATATCTGCCGTCAGGTTCTCCACTTCAAGCCGCCCGCGCAGCAGCGCCGAGCGGTTCCAAACCAACTCGGCCCCCTCCAGCGTCAGCCACGTGCCGCCCTCATCCGCGATGGTCATCCGCTCAAACGACGCAGCCGAGGTCAACGCCCCCTGAAACCCTTCGATTTCAACCGAGCGCCCCTTGCCCGACAGCGCGTCTTGAATGGTGCGCGTCAACCAATCCTTGTCGTCATCCTGCGCCGCAGCGCCCCCCGCGACCAAGCACATGAAAAATACAAATAAATGACGCATGATACCCATCAGAACGACTGCCCAATACCAATATAAACCTGAACATTCTCATCGGTTTCCGGCCCCGATGTGGGCACCGCCACGTCAAGCCGAATAGGCCCGATCCCTGTCACATAGCGCAGCCCAAGCCCCGCGCCCGATTGCCAGGTGCCATCCCCGTCAAAGAACTCTTCCTCGCCGATATAACCGCCATCGGCAAAAGCCACGACGCCAATGGAATCTGTCACCAACAACCGCAGCTCCGCCGAGACGCCCAAGAAAGACCGCCCGCCCGTGGTGTCGCCGCTGGCCAAATCCACCCCCAGCGATTGATAGGGTTGCCCCCGCACCGTGCCGCCACCGCCGGAATAAAACAGATAATCTGCTGGCGCTTCGCTCAGCTCAGGGCCGTAGACCGAGCCAAACTGCCCGCGCAGCGCCAAAGTAACCGGGCGCGCCGTGCCAAATGTCTTGTAGCCGCGCAGATCCACATAGGTCCGCGCGCCATTATCCGCCCCGTCCAGCGCCAGAAACGGCATGAACGACGCTTTGGCATAAAACCCGTCTTTCGCATCCAGCGGCTTGTCGCGGTAATCAAACGTCGCAGCCAGCGGCAGGGTCAGCAGCGTATAGCGGTTGGTCCCGAACGCATCACGCGTCTCCGCCGTGCGCAGCCCCAGCCCCAATTCATAGGTGCGTTTGGTGGTGGCATAGCGTTTGATCCCCGCCTCCACATCCAGTTGCCGCGAGAAATAGGACACTTCGTCAAGCTGCTCCAGCGTGGCAAATGTGTAAAAATCCGTATCGGCATTAAAGGTCGCCGGACGATCAAACCGCGCGGAAATGCTGTAATCCTCCCCGCCAGAGCCGCCGCCAATGCCTTCGATCTCGCCCTCAATACGCAACCGCTCGGCCCCGCCCCAAAGATTGCGGTGCAGCCAGAACGCTGACAGGCCGAACCCTTCGGTCGAGCTCAGCTCCGCGCCAAACCCAAAGCGGCGCGGTTTTTCCTCACCAATCTGCAACGTGATGGGAAGGGTGTCATTCGGCCCCACATTCTCCGCTTCGATCAACGCAATAGAATTGAACGCCCCCGTCCGGCGCAGCCGCTCTGTCGCCAGTTTCAACTCTTCTGGGTCATAAATCTCGCCCTCCGGCAGGCTTGCGATCTCCGCAATCCGCTCGGTTCGCACAGCCGTATTGCCCTGCACCGAAAGCTTGCCAAAACGCAGCAACGGACCGGGCGCCAGCCGCAAATTCGCGTCCAGCTCCGCCGCCGCATGGCGCGCCACCAACTCTTGATTGGCCAGCGCGGCCTTAGCATGGCCCTGCGCGCGCCACCCATCAACGCCCGCGCTGACGGTTGATTTCATCACACTCAGCCCCGCCACTTCGCCGCTGGCAAAGCCCTCGGGCACTTCGGTCTGCGGTGCCACGGGGCCAACGCCTACCCGACCAAATCGGAACTGCTTGCCCGGCTCCACCTTGATCACCGCCTGATTGATCTGCGAGGGCGGGCTGACAGGCGCGATATTGGCCACATCCACCCCGTCCAGCGTGATGGTGATCACTGCGCCGTAATAGCCGCGGTCATACATCACCGCCAACAGCCGCCCATAATCGGCCTGCGCCGCCGCCAGCACTTCCTGCTCGGTGGGGTCTGCATCCTCTGCGGTCTGCTCTGCCAACAACGATCCGCCCCGCAGCGCATCCAAAATATCGCCATCCTCGGTGCCGGTCACAGTGAGCGTCGCCGCAGCCACTGGCGCCGCCAACAGCAAAGATCCGCCCATCGCCAAGTTCAGAAAAATTCGTTTTGAAGGGTAATACAGCACGCAAAGCTTCCCTGTTAAAAAGTCGCCGCGCCCAGTTATTATTGTTTTTGAGGCCGCATGCGACGCACCACTCTTTGCTGCATTTAGCGGTGTTTTTGCCCGGACTGCAAACCAACTGTGCGCCATATCGTAAAATTGATCACAATATATGGCGTTTTTCCGCTGAAATCGGCTGCGCTGCGGCATCTTGCTGGACAGAAGCAAATCAACGCCAAAAAATTCGCTTGGCGGCGATCAACACGGGCGTTCATTTTTTCAGGATAATTGGTGCGGTCGGAGAGACTCGAACTCTCACGGGTGTTACCCCACAGCGACCTCAACGCTGCGCGTCTACCATTCCGCCACGACCGCACGCCATGGATGGTGG
>JBPOFD010000007.1:0-101752 GCA_051252055.1 Sulfitobacter sp. | reverse complement strand
TAGTAAAACCTCCGAGTATCTCTCGATGTAACCTAAATAAAAAACGCCCCAAGTGTGAATAACACTCGGGGCGTTTTCTATGTTTGGAAGGGGGGTGTTGGCGGGGAGGCGCGCGGTTAGGCGCGGCCCGTTAAGGCCCGCGCCGCGTCCAGCAGGCGTTCGCCGTATTTGGCGTGCAATTCCTCGGGCGAGATCAGGAATGACGGCCCGCCTACGTTCAGCCCATAGATAGTTTCGCCGTCGAGCGAGCGCACCGGGACCGCGATGGCGTTGATCTCGGGTTTCCAAGTGCCAAAGCTGGTGCAATAGCCGTAGGTTTCGAAATCTTGCAGGCCCTGCACAAGGCTGTCGGCCATTTGTTGTTTCTGTTCGGGGAATTCTGCCACGGCCAGACGAAAGGCTTCTTGGCGGTCTTTGTCGGCCATGCCGGCCAGAATGGCGCGGCCCACGCCGGAGTAGAACAGCGGCAGGCGTGCGCCGACTTCGAGCGAGAGCGAGACCGCCTGTTTGCTGCGCCGCCGGGCCAGATAGACCGCGCGCGATCCGGCGCGTTCGGCCAGTGCGGCGGTGACATATTGGTTGGGGCCATGCACCAGTTCGGCCAGAATATCGGCGCAGCGATCGCCGATGTTCATGGCGGAAAGCGCGCTGAAGCCGAGGTGCAGCACTTTGGCGCTGAGCCGGTAGGTGCCGCTGTCTTCGTGGCGCAGCAAGTGGCCGGTTTTCATCAACGTATAGGTCAGGCGCGACACGGTTGGACGGGCCAAACCGGTGCGCGCAGAGATTTCATTGTTGCTCAGATAGCGTTCGTCATTGCCAAAGCAGCTCAGAATATCCAGCCCCCGCGCCAAAGCATTCACAAATTGGCGGTCGGTTTCGTCATCCGGGCTGGGGGGGAGGGCTGCGTCATTCATGGGATGTTTCCTGATTCTATGCAGCCCGTCCGGGGCGTTTTAAGTTGGGCGGCGTTCGCTCTGCGGGCAATTGTTGCCATCTGCAAAACAAGATCAATTGCCTTGCTGCCGCCTGTTTGCAGGGATTTTACCTGTGTTTTCTGCCCGTTCATAGGGGGTATCGCCAGTGCTTTGCCCGTAGGGAGGGAAATTGCACTGAAATCCAAGGCAGCGCTTGCTTGACAGGGCGGCGGGCAGAGAGTTATCAATTCCGCTATGCGGACAAGGCGTCCGCAGAAACAACAGGTCGGGGTCAGAGGAGGCGCCGATGGGAGGAGACCCTATGAAATTTATCAAACACAGTTTGCTATGCGCGGCGCTGGCCGTTGCGGCCCCTGCGGCAGCCGAAGAGATTAACCTGCCCAAGCAGATGTCTTGGACCGCCTACAACACCGGCTCAGCCGGGTTTAACCAAGCGGTGGCCATTGGCGGCGCGATCCAAGAAGCCACGGGTACCAGCCTGCGGGTTTTGCCGGGCAAGAATGACGTCTCGCGCACCGAGCCATTGCGGCAGGGCCGGGTGCAGTTTTCGGCCACAGGCGTGGGCGGCAGTTTCATGGCGCAAGAGGGCGCGTTTGAATTTGGCGCGAAGAACTGGGGTCCGCAGGATGTGCGGGTTTTGATCGCAAACTCTGGCGGCTCGGTTGGGTTGACGGTTGCGGTTGCGGGCGATGCGGGCATCGAGACCTATGCCGATATGCGCGGCAAACGCGTGGCGTGGATTGCGGGCGCGCCCGGTTTGAACGTGAACACCGAGGCCTATTTGGCCTATGGCGGTTTGACATGGGATGACGTGGAGCGGGTGGATTTCGGCGGCTATGGCGCGTCTTGGAAGGGTCTGATCGAGGGCCAAGTGGACGCGGTATTTGGCTCGACCAACACGGGCTCTGCCTATGAGGCGGCATCTTCGCCGCGCGGGCTGCATTGGCCCGAGATTTCCCCCGAGGATGACGAAGCCTTTGCGCGGATGACCAAAGTTGCGCCGTTTTACACACGCAGCCGCGTGACCGTGGGCGCGGAGATTGACGAGGGCGAGGGACTGAATGGCGCGACCTATGCCTATCCGGTGTTGATCGCCATGTCAGACAGCGATGCGGATCTGGCCAAGAACATGACCAAAGCGATGGTTGAATTGTTCTCCAGCTATGACGGCAAAGCGCCGGGCATTGCGGGCTGGGCCGTGGGTGAGCAGAATTTCGAATGGGTGGTGCCTTACCACGAGGGGGCGATTGCCTATTACACCGAGATCGGCGTGTGGAGTGATGCGGCGCAGGCCCATAATGACCAGCTGATCGAGCGGCAGAAACTGCTCAAGGCCACATGGGATGCATTGATGGCGGAGAACCCCGACGATTGGGAAGCCGCATGGGGCGATGCACGCCGCAAGGCGCTGGCGGATGCAGGCATGCAGGTGGTTTTCTAAACCGCGCGATTGCTGCTGAAGCCTGAAGCATAGAGCAAGCCCTGCCGGTTTGAGCAGGGCTTGTTTGGGCCGGGTAATCACGCCCGGCTGCCTGTTTATCCTTGTAAGGAGTTGCTGGTGTCACATTCCAAACCTTCCAAAACCGATCCTGCTGCGTCTGCCTCCGCTGTGAATTCCGCGCCGCGTTCTGCGTTGAAAGATCCTGATAAACTGCCCGAGCTGGGGCGGCTGGATCTGCGCATGTCGGTGATTTTGGTGCTCACGGTCTCGGCGCTGCTTTTGGTGATCAACCAACTGTTCAATCTGCGCGTCTTTGGGGCGACCATGATGGAAGGGCGGTATCTGAACATATTGGCCACGCTGTTTTTGGCAGCGACATTTTTGATTTTTGGCCGCCGGGGTGGCAGCCATGAGGGGACGACCAAGCTGGATTGGTTTTTTGCGGCGGCGGCGCTGGCCTCGGGGGGGTATTTGGTGGCCACGGCCATGCGCAATGTCTCTGAGGGCTGGGAATTTGCCGCGCCGCAAGAGGCACAATGGGTGAGTTTTGTCTTTGTGGCGCTGGTGCTGGAGGCGACGCGCCGTGCGGGCGGGTTGGTGCTGGCGATCATCGTGACGCTATTGGCGTTTTACCCCAGTTTCGCGGGCTATGTGCCTGCGCCGTTTTCAGGGTTCCAAAGCTCGTTGCCCGATACGTTTTCCTATCACGCGTTTTCATCGGAGAGCATTTTTGGCATCCCGATGAAAGCCTTTGGCGGGGTGGTGATTGGCTTTATCATCTTTGGCGTGGTGTTGCAGCAAACCGGGGGCGGGGCGTTTTTCAACGATCTGGCGCTGGGGCTGGTGGGGCGCTATCGCGGCGGGGCGGCGAAAGTGTCGATCTTTGCCAGCGGGTTCATGGGCTCCATGTCGGGCAGTGTGATTTCCAACGTGTTGACCACCGGGGCGATCTCCATTCCGGCCATGCGCCGCACCGGGTTTTCGCGCAAAACCGCAGCCGCCACCGAGGCTTGTGCCTCGACGGGCGGGGTGTTGATGCCGCCGGTGATGGGGGCCACGGCCTTTGTGATGGCCTCGTTCCTCTCGGTGCCTTACGCCGAGATCGCGATGGCGGCGGCGATCCCGTCGGCGTTGTTTTACTTCGCGCTTTTTGCGCAGATCGACAGCTATTCGGCGCGCCGGGGTCTGAAGGGGATGGAGCGGGCCGATGTGCCGCGTCTGCGCGATACGCTGCGCAAGGGTTGGCCCTATGCGCTGGTGTTTATCTTGTTGATCATGATGATGATCGTGCTGCGCCAAGAGACCGCCGCGCCGTTTTATTCCACGTTGCTTTTGCTGTTCATCAACCAGTTTTTCCCCGGCCAGCGCATGACCCTGCGCAAGCTGCGCGATATGTTGATGGCGATTGGCACCGCCCTTGCGTCGCTGACGGCGGTGATCCTTGGGGTGGGGCTTATTGTGGGCGCGTTTTCGGCCACGGGGCTGGCGGGCACATTGGTGAATGAGCTGTTGTTTATCGCGGGCGACAATGTGTTTTTGTTGTTGGTCATGGGCGCGGCCACCGCGTTTGTGTTTGGCATGGGGATGACGGCGACGGCCTGTTACATCTTTCTTGCGATCGTTTTGGCCCCGGCGCTTGAGGCGGGCGGGTTGAACCGGATCGCGGTGCATTTGTTCATTCTGTATTGGGGCATGGTGAGCTATATCACGCCGCCCGTGGCTTTGGGTGCCTTTGCCGCCGCGTCGATTGCAGGCACCAGCCCGATCCGCGCCGGGGTGGAGGCGATGCGCCTTGGCGGGATCATCTATGTGGTGCCGTTCTTGTTTGTGCTGAACCCGGCGCTGATTGGCTTGGCCCCGCCGATGGAGGTGTTTGTGGCGATCACCTGTTGTTTTGCCGGGGTGGCGCTGATCAGTATGGGGATGCAGGGGTATGTTGCGTTTCTGGGCACGTTGCAGGGGCGGTTTGAAATGCCGCTTCGGCTGATGCTGACGGTTGGCGGGTTTTTCCTGGCGATGCCAGCGATGCCATTTGCCAATGTGTCGGCGGGCAGTTCTGCGGCGCTTGGGCTGGTTTTGGCGGCGTTGCCGTTGCTGGCGGCCTATCAGCGCGGCCATCAAGTAACACCGGTTTTGGCGGGGCAGGGCGAATGAGCACAAGCATGCAAGAGCCGCGCGCCTTGACGCGAATTCACCAATTGCTGGAGACAGCGACGCCCGAGGCCACGGCATTTACCGATTATGACGGGCGCAAATATAGCTATGCCCAGATGCAGGCGCTAAGCCAGCAGGTGGCGGAGGCGCTGGCCCGTCATGGGGTGCGCCCCGGCGACCGGGTGATGGTTCTGAGCGAGAACAGCGTTTCCTTTGTGGCGCTGGTGATGGGGTTGAGCCGGATTGGCGCATGGGCACTGCTTGTGAATGCGCGGCTGACCGAGGGCGAGGTGGACCGTTTGGCCCAAGTTGCGGATATTCGCGCGGCGGTGTTCACGCCCGAGGCGTCGCCCGCGGCGGCGGCCCATGCGGCGCGGATGGATGCGGTGGAACTCGCGCCGCTTGAATGCGGCGCGCTGCTTGCGACGCCGACCCACTGCGCCGAGGCAGAGCCGCCCGAAGACGGGGCGGATCATGTGGCCGCGCTGATCTATACCAGCGGCACGGTGGGCGAGCCCAAAGGTGTGATGCTGACCCATGATAACCTTTTGTTTATGGCGCAGGCGGCGGCCGATCTGCGCAAGATCACGCCCGAGGATGTGATGCTGGCCGTGCTGCCGGGGACGCATATTTTTGGGCTGACATCGGTTTTCCTTGCGCCGCTGAGCCGGGATGCGCGGCTTATTTTGATGCCGCGTTTTGACCCCGATCAGGTGCTGGAACATATCCGCGAAGAGGCGACAGTGATGCCTGCCGTGCCGCAGATTTTTGCGGCGTTGCTCAAGCGGTTGCGCGAGACAGGCGTGGCGCGGCCCGCCCATAAGCTGCGGTTCATTTATGCAGGCGGTGCACCGCTGGATATGACGCTCAAGAAAAACACCGAAGAGGCGTTTGGGATTGTGCTGCACAATGGCTATGGCCAGACCGAAGCCGCGCCGGGCATTGCCAACACGCGGCTGGATCTGCCGCGCCAAGATGCCTCGGTTGGCTTGCCGATCCCCGGTGTCGAGGTGGTCATCCACGCCCCCGATGCCAATGGCATTGGCGAGCTGTGGGTGCGCGGGCGCAATGTGATGAAAGGGTATTATCGCAACCTAAAAGCCACCGCCGAGACCATCACGCCCGAGGGGTTTTTGCGCACGTCGGATTTGGCGCGGCAAGACCCTGATGGGGCGCTGCATATTGTGGGGCGGCTCAAGGAGCTGATCGTGCATTCGGGTTTCAACGTCTATCCGCCCGAGGTTGAGGCGGTTTTGGCCGAACATCCCGCCGTGACCCTGAGCGCGGTGGTGGGCCGGGCGCGGGACGGCAACGAAGAGGTGCTGGGGTTTGTAACCACCCATATGCCCGTCACCGAAGCCGAGCTGCGCGCCTATGTGCAGGGGCGGATTGCCGGGTATAAAGTGCCTGCGCGCATCATCATTGCCGATGAATTGCCCCAAGCGGCGACCGGTAAAATTCTCAAAGCCAAGTTGTTGGATCATTTCCGCGCTGCGCTGGACTAAAAGGAAAATACGTTATGCTTCAAGGGTTTATCTATGATGGGCTGCGCAGCCCCTTTGGCCGCCATGCGGGGGCTTTGGCCGGGGTGCGGGCCGATGATCTGGCAGCCTTTGTGATCAAAGCATTGGTTGAGCGTTCCGAGTTGCCGCGCGACCGCATCGAGGATGTGATCATGGGCAATGTGTGCCAATCGGGCGAGGACAGCCGCAATGTGGCGCGGTTTGCCGGGCTTTTGGCCGGGGTGCCGGAGGCGGCGGGCGGTTTGACCGTGAACCGTCTGTGCGGATCGGGCATGGCGGCGGCGCTGGATGCGGCGCGCTCGGTCACGGTTGGCGAGGCGGGGCTTTATGTGGCGGGCGGCACCGAGAGCATGACCCGCGCGCCGTTTGTGATGGCGAAATCGGCCAGCGCATGGGGGCGGCAGGCGGCGGTTTACGACAGCACCATCGGCACGCGATTCCCCAACGCAGCCTTTGCCAAAGCCTTTGGCGATTTTGCCATGCCGCAGACCGCTGACAATCTGGCCAGCGATTACGAGATCAGCCGCGAGGCCTGTGACGCCTATGCATTCACCAGCCAGCAACGTTTTGAAGCGGCGCGGGCGGAGGGGTTTTTCAAGGATGAAATCCACCCGATCGAGATTGCCGGGCGCAAGGGCGCGGTGACGGTTGTGGACACGGATGAGCATCCGCGCCCGGACACCAGCCTTGAGAAAATGGCCTCGTTGCGCCCGCTGTATGAGGGCGGTGTGGTAACGGCGGCCAATGCCTCGGGGATCAATGACGGGGCGGCGGCGCTGTTGATTGGCGCGCGTGATCTGGGACCAGCGCCGCGGGCGCGCATCGTGTCGGGGGCCATCGCGGGTGTGCCGCCGCGCATCATGGGCATTGGCCCCGGTTTTGCCGTGCCAAAGGCGCTGGAGCGGGCGGGGCTGAGCTTGGCCGATATGGACCTGATCGAGATTAACGAAGCCTTTGCCAGCCAAGTTCTGGCCTGTTGCAAAGAGCTGGGGCTGGACCCTGCTGACAGCAGGTTGAACCCCAATGGCGGCGCGATTGCCGTGGGGCATCCGCTGGGCGCGTCGGGCGGGCGGATCATTCTGACCGCGCTGCGCCAATTGGAGCGCAGCGGCGGGCGGTATGCGTGTTTGTCGATGTGCATTGGTGTCGGGCAGGGTATTGCCATGGTGATTGAGCGGCTGGACTGAGCCTCAGGTAAAAGCGAACAAGGAGTAACGATATGGATCTTGATTTTACGCAGGCGGAACAAGAGTTTCGCGATGAGGTGCGCCGCTTTTTGAGCGAAGAATTGCCCTCGGAAATCTCAGGCAAAGTGGCGGCGGGCAAAGAGCTGAGCCGGGATGATGTTCTGAGCTGGCAGGCGATTTTGCACGCCAAGGGCTGGGCCGCGACCACATGGCCAAAAGAGCATGGCGGCACCGGATGGGGCGCGGTGGAGCGGCATATTTTCAATGAGGAATGCGCGCTTCATTCCGCGCCGCGCCTGCCGCCTTTTGGGCTGCATATGATGGGGCCGGTGGTGATTAAATTTGGCTCGCAGGCGCAGCAAAAGGCGCTGTTGCCGCGCATTCTGGATGGCAGTGATTGGTGGTGTCAGGGTTATTCCGAGCCGGGGGCGGGGTCTGATCTGGCCAGTTTGAAAACCCGCGCGGTGCGCGACGGCGACCATTACATTGTGAACGGTCAAAAGACATGGACCACGCTGGGCCAGCACGCGAATAAGATTTTCTGTCTGGTGCGCACCAAAGCCGAAGGCAAACCGCAAGAGGGGATTTCTTTCTTGCTGGTCGATCTGGACATGCCCGGCGTTGAAATGCGCCCGATTAAGTTGATTGATGGGGGGCATGAGGTGAACGAAGTGTTCCTCACCGATGTGCGCGTGCCGGTGGAAAACCTCGTGGGCGAGGAAAACCAAGGCTGGACGATTGCGAAATATCTGCTGACCCATGAGCGCACAAATATTGCGGGCGTCGGCTATTCCACCAAGGATTTGGCGCGGTTCCGGGCGCTGACGGGCAGTCTGACGCGCGATGGTGTGCCACTTGCGCGCAACCCGGCATTTGCCGCCCGCGCCGCCGAGTTGGAGGCCGAGCTGGAGGCGCTGCGGATCACCAATCTGCGGATGTTGGCAGGCGCAGGGGACGGCGCGGCGCAAGGCACGCAAAGTTCGCTGCTCAAGCTGAAGGGCACGCAAATTCGCCAAGGTATTCAGGCGCTTTACCGCTCGGCTTTGGGGCCGATGGCCGCGCCTGTGGCAGATGATCTGTCTGAAAACGAGCTGACTGTGCCGGTGGAAGCGGCGCGGGCGGCACCTGTCTATTTCAACCATCGCAAGCTGTCGATCTATGGCGGCTCGAATGAAATCCAGCGCAACATTGTTGCCAAAGAACTTTTCCGGAGCTGATCATCATGGATTTTAACCTTTCTGAAGATCACCAAATGCTGTCCGATTCTCTGCGCCGTTTTCTGGCCGAGGCCAGCCCGGTGGAGAGCCGCAACAAGACAGCCTATAGCGCGCCGTTTCATGCGCCCGCGCTTTATGCGCAATTGGCCGAGCTGGGCGTGATTGGCGCGTTTGTCAGCGAAGAGCAGGGCGGATTTGGCGGCAGCGCCGAAGATGTTTCGGTCATTTTTGAAGAGCTTGGCCGCGCGCTTTGTGTGGAGCCTGTGCTGGGATCGCTGCTGAGCTTGCGGTTGCTTGCGGCCACGGGGCAGAGCGCATTGGCCGAGCAGATGATCGCGGGCGAGATGCGCGGTGCCTTTGCATTTGCCGAGCCTGACGTGTCGGCGGATCTGTCGTGCATCACCGCCAAAGCCGAGAAAAGCGGCGATGTCTGGCGGCTTACCGGGCGCAAATCAGCCGTGTACGGCGCGCCGGGGGCGGATTTTGTGCTGGTGGCGGCGCAGAGCGGCGCGGGGCTTGGGCTGTATCTGGTGCAGGCGCCTGATCTGATTGCGGCGGGCATGGTGGATGGCGGCGGCATTGCCGATCTGGTGCTGGAAGGCACCAAGGCGCAATGTCTTGGCACTGATTGCGCGGCGCTGATTGAGGAAACGCTTGATCTGGGGCGCATTGCACTGTGTGCCGAGGCCGTGGGCGCGGCGGATCATCTGGTGGAGATCACCCGCGATTATCTGACGCAGCGCCAGCAATTTGGCCGCCCGATTTCGAGCTTTCAGGCGTTGCAGCACCGGGTTGTTGATATGCTGGTTGAGCTGGAGCAATGCCGCTCGATCACCATTTCGGCGGTGGCGCATTTTGCATCGCCCTTGCGGGCGAAACATGCGGCCATGGCGAAGAACCTGATTGGGCGCATGGCGAGCAAGATTGCAGAGGAATCCATCCAGCTGCATGGCGGCATCGGCATGACATGGGAATATCCCGGCGCGCATTATGCCAAGCGGTTGATCATGATCGACCATCAGTTGGGCGATCATCACGATCATATTGCGCGGCTGTGTTCAGGCACGCTGGAAGGTGCGCCCGCGTGAGTGATGCGGCCCAAACCGCACCGCGCACGCAGGTGGATGTCTCTGGCATCAGCACGCATCTGGGCTATCGGTCGTTTCTGGAAGAGGGCGGCGCCTGCGAAATGGAGGTGGGCGCCGAACATCTGAACCGTTTGGGCGTGTTGCATGGCGGGCTTATGTCGCTGTTGCTGGATAATGCCTGTGCGCTGGCGATCCGCACGGCGGTGGGCCGCCCCGATGTGGGGGCGGTCACCGTGTCGTTGACGGTGAATTTCATCCAAGGCACCGGGCCGGGGCGTGTGGTGGCCACCGGGCGCTGTACCGGGGGCGGGCGCAAGTTGAAGTTTGCCGAGGCGCAGTTGCATGATGCGCAGGGGCAGCTGTTGGCGACGGGCACGGCGACGTTCAAATTGCCCAGCGGCGATTTGGCCCCGGCGCGGGGGGCGGAGTAAGCGGCTTTTAGGCGGCAGGCTCAGGCGCCAAGGGCAGGCGCGCAAGGATCAGCGCGCCTGCGCTGCAATCTGCGATTTCCAGCGCGCCGCCGTGGTTTTTCATCACCCGCGCGGCAATGGCGAGGCCAAGCCCGCTGCCTTCGCCGCCATTGGTTTGGCCAAAGCGGCTGATTGCGGCCAAGCGGTGTTCGGGCGCGATGCCGCTGCCATTATCCTCAAACGCGATTTGGCAGGCCGTGCCTTTCACGCTGAGGCTCAGATCAATGCGGCTGACGGCGGGGCCGCCGTGAATGGCGGCGTTTGAGATCAGGTTCAGCACCGCTTCTTGCAGCATCACCGGATCGCCCATCACCAGCGCGGGCCTGTCCGGCAGGTGCAGGGTCACGGCGATCTCGCGGCCAGCTTCCGGGGTTTTATAGGCATCGGCGGCTTGGCGCAGCAGATCGCACAGGTTTATTTGCGTGCCGCCTTTGGCGATATCCGTGCCTGCGGCGCGTTCAAAAGACAGCAGTTGATTGGTCAGGCGGCTGGCTTCGCGGGCGGCTTTGACCAGATCATTGCTGCGCGATTTCATGGCGGCGGGGCTGGGGGCGTTTTGCACCGCCTCGGCCAGCGCCAGCACCCCCGCAACCGGGTTGCGCAATTGGTGGGCGGCATTGGCGATAAACTCGTCCTTGGAGCTGATGCGCCGCGAGACGCGGTCGAGCAATGTGTTGAGGGTTTTCACCAGCCCTGAGGCTTCTATGGGGACGGGGCGCTGGATCGGTTCCAGCTCGGTCGGGGTGCGTTTGGCGATGGCGGCTTCGAGGTCGAGCAACGGGCGCAGGCCCACGGCGACGCCGAACCAGACCACCAGCGCCACGGAGATCACCAGCAGCACAATCACCGCAATGGAGCGCGAGACAACTTGGCGCACAAAACTGCTGCGCACATCGGCGTTTTGCCACACGGTGATGCTGTAATTGCCGGTGATGCCGCTGACGGTGGCCCCATCGGTGAAGCGCAGCACGCGGACTTCGTCGCCTTGATAGCGGGCGTTGTAATAATAGGGTTCGGGCAGATCACCCGCGCCCGGTTGCGGTGCCACGGGCGGGGTGGAATAGCCCGTCACAAACACACCGTCGGGGGCGAAGACATGGTAGAACAGCTCGCCGCCGGAGGTGTCATTGATCAGGCGGCGGGTTTGCGGGCTGAGGGCGTCGCCGTCTGACACGGCGATATCGCGCGAGATCGCCAGCGCGGCAGAGAGCAGCCCGCGGTCAAAGATATCCTGCGCGGTATGGGCGGTGTTGCGGAACTGCCAGAGGCCAGCGCCCAGCGAGATGATCAGCAGCGGCGTGAGGATGATAAAGATCAGCCGGGCCCGCAGGGAAGGGGCGTTCATGCGGCGCTGTTGGCGCTGAGTTGATAGCCAAGCCCGCGCTGTGATTTGATCTGGATACCGTAGGGAGAGAGCCTGCGGCGCAGGCGCGACACATAGACCTCGACCACGGTTTCGGCCACATCCGCGCCCACGCCATAGGCGTGATCGAGAAGGGTGTTTTTGGGCACCAAGCGCCCGTTGGCCCCCAGCAGACATTCAAACATCGACATTTCGCGGCGCGGCAGATCAATCGCGGCTTCGCCAGAGAAAAGCGCGCGGGCGGCGGCGTCATAGCGCAGCGTGCCGATTTCCTGAAACTGTTGTTGCGGGATGGCGCGGCGGCGCAGCAGGGCGCGCACGCGGGCTTCAAGCTCGGCCATCTCGAAGGGTTTGATCAGATAGTCATCGGCCCCTGCATCAAGGCCAAGCACCCGGTCTTCGGTATGGGCGCGGGCAGTGAGCAAGATCACCGGGCGCGTGTCGGCGCGGGCGCGCATTTGTTTGAGCAAGGTCAGCCCGTCCACCCCCGGCAGATTGATGTCGAGGATGATCAGATCGGCCCCGTCATGCAGCAGGTGATGTTCCGCCGCCCCGCCATCGCAGAGCAGGTCAACGGAATGGCCCGCGTCCTCCAGCCGGTAGCTGATGCCTTTGGCAAGGCTTGCATTGTCTTCGACCAGAGTGATGCGCATGGCGGTTTATCTCACTCATGAAAGTTTCACGCAAGGTTCGCGAGGCATGACCCCCACATCAGCAGGGGGCGGACACCCCTCGTGATTCTGTTTTTGATCGGCGCAAGACGCGGATCGTTACTTATAAGGGAGGAAAATATGTCCATTTTCAAGAACACGCGCCGCGTGGCCGGTAGCCTTGTGGTCGCAGTTGCCGCAAGCTTTGCCATTCAGGCCCATGCCGAAGGCGAGACATTGGATATGTCTGGCAAAACCGTGGAATGGATCATTCCATTTTCCGAAACTGGCGGATCGGCCAAATGGGCGAATTTCTATGCGCCGCTTTTGTCGCAGGCCCTGCCGGGTGAACCAACGGTTGTGGTTAAATTCATGCCCGGTGCAGGCTCTACCAAGGGCGCGAACTTTTTCCAAAGCCAAAGCTTTGAAGATGGCACGACCATTTTCGGGTCAAGCGGATCGACGCAATTTCCATTCTTGCTGGGTGATCCACGGGTGAAATTCGACTATGCCGATTGGAACGTGGTTCTGGCATCCGGCACAGGCGGCGTGGCGTATTTGCCGCCAGAGCTGGCTGAAAAGATGGATGGCATGGATGCCTCGGCGCTCAAGGATGTTGATTTCATCTATGGCAACCAAGGCGCAACCCGTCTGGATCTGGTGCCCACGCTGGCGTGGGAAATGCTGGGGCTGAACGTGGAAAGCGTGATGGGCATCAAGGGGCGCGGCGACGGGCGTTTGATGTTTGAGCGCGGCGAAGCCAACATCGATTACCAGACCTCGTCTTCTTACCTGTCGGGCGTCACGCCTTTGGTTGAGGCGGGCACAGCGGTGCCGATGATGACATGGGGCGCGCTGGACGACGATGGCAACATTGTGCGCGATCCGACATTCCCAGAGATCCCGACCTTCAAGGAAGTGTGCGAAGCCACCGAGGGCTGCGCCACAGAAGGCGAAGCATGGGATGCATGGAAAGCGTTCTTTATCGCGGGTTTCCCTGCGCAAAAGATGGTGTTCTTGCCCAATGGCGCATCTGAGGCCGCGATCGCGACCTACACAGCGGCGTTTGAAGCAATCAAAGCGCGCCCTGACTTTGCGGAAATCTCTGGGTCGCGTTTGGGCAAATACCCCCAGATGACGGGCCCAGCCGCGAAACGCGCGCTGGACAGCGGCACCAAGGTCACGCCTGAAGCCAAGAGCTTTGTTGTGAACTGGTTGCAGGAAAAATACGGCGTTTCTCTGAAGTAACGGCCTGTTTTGTGAACGCCTCGCGGGGAAACCGCGGGGCGTTTTTCTAAGCAGGACAGGGAGAGTACGCATGGATGTTATCATGGAAGCATTGCCCGCGCTGGGCAGCGCGTGGGGATTGATTTTACAGCCCGTTGTTTTGGGATATCTGGTGATGGGCGTCGTGATGGGCCTGTGTATCGGGGTATTTCCGGGGCTGGGCGGCATTGCGGGCCTGTCCTTGCTGCTGCCGTTTATGTTCGGCATGGACCCGATTTTGGGTCTGGCCTTGATGGTGGGGATGGTCGCGGTTGTGCCGACCTCTGACACTTTTGCATCTGTTTTGATGGGCATCCCCGGATCATCGGCCAGTCAGGCCACGGTGCTGGACGGGTTCCCCATGGCCAAGAAGGGCCAAGCGGCGCGGGCGCTGTCTGCGGCATTTGCGTCCTCGCTGTTTGGCGGGCTGGTTGGGGCGAGTTTCCTGACGGTGTTCATCTTGATTGCCCGGCCTATTGTGCTGGAGTTCCGCACGCCGGAGCTGTTGATGATCACGATTTTTGGCCTCTCCATGGTGGGGATTTTGGCCGGGCGCGTGGCGATCAAGGGGATCGTGGCGGCAGGGCTTGGCATGTTGATCGGCACGATTGGCGAGGGCGCTTCTTCGGGTGATTTGCGCATGTCGTCATATGATTTCCCCTATCTGACAGATGGGCTCAAGCTGGTGATTGTGGGGCTGGGCATTTTTGCCGTGCCGGAGATTATCTCGCTGCTGCGCCAAGACCGCGCGATTTCTGAGCGCTCGCAGCTTGGCGGTGGCTGGCTTGAGGGGATCAAGGATTGGTGGGCCAATATTTGGCTCTCGGTGCGCTGTTCCATCATTGGGGTGATTGTGGGAGTTATTCCGGGGCTTGGCGGCTCTGTTGTGGATTGGATCGCCTATGGCCACGCGGTGCAAACCACCAAAGACAAGTCGCAATTTGGCAAGGGCGAAGTGCGCGGCGTGATCGGGCCGGAAAGCTCCAACAACGCCAAAGAGGGCGGCGGTCTGGTGCCTACTTTGCTGTTTGGTATTCCGGGCTCTGGCTCCATGGCGATTTTCATTGGCGCGATTGCGCTGCTGGGGTCGGGGCAGATCGAGGTCGGGCCTGCGATGCTCAAGAATAACCTTGATGTGACCTATGCGATTGTCTGGTTGCTTGCGCTGGCCAATGTGGTGGGCACGATCATTTGCATCGCGGCTTCGGGCGGGATTGCCAAGCTGACGACCATTCGTTTTGCGCTGCTTGCGCCGTTTTTGTTCATGATCATCAGCTTTGCCGCCTTCCAGTCGGGTCAGAACCTGATGGATTTGGCAGCCCTGCTGGGGATTGGTTTTCTGGGCATCATGATGCGCCGTTTTGATTGGTCGCGCCCGGCGTTTTTGATCGGCTTTGTGCTGTCGACCCCGGCGGAGACCTATGCCAACCAAGCGGTGCAAATCGCGCAGAGCCAGTTCCGCAAGAGCTTTGGCGAGGGGCTTGATTATATCTTCTCGCCCATCGTGATAATCTTGTTGATCATCACGGTTCTGTCGGTGGTTCTGGGGCTGCGTCAGGCCAAGAACATCATGGCCGAGGGCGATGTTCAATCCGGCTCCAAACGCGCGCCGCTGGTGTTTTTGCTGATCATCACGGGCTATATCGCCTATGCGTTTTATGATGCAGCGTCGATCCCCAGCTATAGCCGGGACCGGGTGTTCCCGATGTTTGTGGGCGCGATTTGTCTGCTGGGCTGTACCGCGCTGATTGTTCAGATGATCCGCAAACCCGAGGGCGATACGATCTTTGCCGACCGCGAGCGCAATGGCGATGACGCCATGGCAGAGCATGGTTTGTGGCCGACTTTGGCGTGGTTTGCCGGGCTGCTGGCGCTGACGGCGATGTTTGGTTTCATCATCGCGCTGGGCCTGTTCCTGTTCAGCTTTATGCGGTTTCGCGCAGCGGTCAGCACCGGGTTTGCGGCGATCTATACCGCCGCAGGCGTGGGGTTCATGTGCGCCATGGCGTGGCTGCTCAACCGCGATTTCCCGCCCGGCCTGTTGCAAGAATATAGCGACTTCCCATGGCCGCTGAACTGAGGAAACATTCATGACACAAACAGCAATTCCCTATGTTTTTATGCGCGGCGGCACCTCGCGCGGGCCATATTTGAACCGGGCAGACCTGCCGCAGGATTTGGATGATCTGGCGCGGGTTCTGGTGGCGATGATCGGCTCTGGCCATGCGCTCAATATTGACGGGATCGGCGGCGGCGCGGCGGTGACCACCAAGGTCGCGATGCTGTCACGCTCAAGCGATGAATGGGCGGATGTGGATTATTTCTTTGCGCAGGTCAGCGTTGAGGACGGGTTGGTGGATTTCAAACCCACCTGCGGCAATATCTTGTCGGGCGTGGGCCCGGCGGCGATTGAAATGGGCCTGATCGAGGCCCAAGACGGCGAGACCCCGGTGAACATCTTGGCGGTGAACACCGGGGCCAAAGTGGCCGCTGTGGTGCAGACGCCGGGCGGCAAGGTCAGCTATGAGGGCGCGGCGCAGATCGACGGGGTGCCGGGCACATCGGCCCCGGTGGCGCTGCAATTCATGGAGACGGTTGGCGGGGTTACGGGGGCGTTTTTGCCCAGCGGGAATCTGATTGATGTGATCGACGGCATTGAGGTGACCTGCATGGATGTGGCCATGCCCATGGTGATCGCGCGGGCCGCTGATTTTGGCCTGACGGGGTATGAAAGCGCAGCCGAGCTGGATGAGAATACCGCGTTTTATGCGCGGATGGAGGCGATCCGCTTGCAGGCGGGCGTGTTGATGGGGATGGGCGATGTGTCCAAATCCGTGACGCCGAAATTCGGGCTGTTGGCCCCGGCGCAGCAGGGCGGCACCATTGCCACGCGTTATTTCATGCCGTGGAAATGCCATCCGACCATGGCGGTGACAGGGGCGCAATGCCTTGCGTCTTGTGTGCTGACCCCCGGCACGGTGGCGGCGGGTTTGGCGCAAGTGCCAGAGCAAAGCCCGGCGGCGATCACGCTGGAACATGCATCGGGCACCATTGATGTGCTCGTGGATTACGAAAGCAGCGCGGCAGGGTTTGCGCTCAAATCCGCGGGGCTGGTGCGCACGGCGCGCAAGCTGGCGGCGGGCGAAGTCTTTGTACCCCGCGCCGTTTGGGATGGGGATCTTGGCTGATGAAGGTTCACATTCTGGATGATTGGTTCGACACGCTGCGCGGTTTGCCCTGTTTTGCCAAGCTGGCCGGGCATGAGGTGACGGTTTGGAACGATCACCAGCCGGACCCGGCGGCTTTGGCTGCGCGGGTGCAGGAGGCCGAGGCCTTGGTGCTGTTTCGCGAGCGCACCCAGATCGGCGCGCAATTGCTGGGGCGGTTGCCCAATCTGAAGCTGATTTCCCAGCGCAGCGTTTATCCGCATGTGGATGTGGCGGCGTGCAGCGATAATGCTGTGCTGCTGTGTTCCAACATGCATGGCGGCGCGCCGTCTTATGCAGCGGCGGAACATACGCTCGCGTTGATCCTCGCGAGTTTTCGGCAAATTCCGCAGCAAGCCGCCTCGCTCAAGGCCGGGCAATGGCAGGCGGGTGTGGGCCGCAGCCTGCGCGGGCGGACCTTGGGGCTTTATGGCTATGGGCGGATTGCACAGGCGGTGGCGGGCTATGCGCGGGCGCTGGGGCTGAAGGTGATTTGGTGGTCCTCGGAGGCGGGCCGCGCGCGGGCGCTGGCCGATGGGGAAACCGTTGCGCCAAGCCGCGAGGCGTTTTTCGCCAGCGCGGATATTGTCAGCCTGCATGTGCGGCTCAAACCGGAAACGCGGGGCATTATTACGGGCGCGGATTTGGCCGCGATGCAGCCGCGCGCCTTGTTTGTGAACACCTCGCGGGCGGGGCTGGTGGTGCCGGGGGCCTTGGAGGATGAGATCGCCAAGGGGCGCATCTTTGCCGCTGTGGATGTGTTTGAGGGCGAGCCGGTGACGGATGTGGATCATCCGCTGCTTACCCATCCCAATGTGCTGGCCACGCCGCATATTGGTTTTGTCACCGAGGATGAGTTCGATCTGCAATTCGCGGATATTTTTGATCAGGTGAATGCCTATGCCAGCGGCAAGCCGATCCACATGATCAACCCCGAGGTTTGGGGATAACACACGGCTCAGGCGCGGCTGCGAAACAGCCGCGCAAAGAGCGGCGCGCCCAAGATCACCACAAAGATGCGCAGCACATGGTGGGCGACGACAAAGCCCATATCCGCCCCCACGATCAGCGCCAGCACGGTTAATTCCGCCTGTCCGCCGGGGGCGAAAGCGAGGATGGTTTCCATGGCGGGGGCCAGATCAAGCAGGTGAATGGTTTCCGCAAAGAGAATGGTCAGCACCAGCAAGATCACGCAAAACCCAAGCGCGGCGATCACGGTGCTTCGGACCTCGGCGCCTGTGACGCCTGCGTATTTGCTGCCCACACCGATGCCGATGAAGAACTGCGCGGCCCAGATGGCTTCGGCGGGGGGGCGGTGTTCAAGCACGCCCGCGAGGGCAAAACCTGCGGCGAGGATCAGCGGCCCGAGGATCGAGGCTCCGAACATGCCAAGCCGCCGGGCGATCTGCCAACCCGCCAGCCCGCAAAACACCATCAGCGCCAATTGCGCGGGCGCGATGGAGGCGGCAGGCGCGCCGGGGGGCGCGGCCAGATTGGCCCCCCACGCCCATTGCAGCAAAAACGGCAGGGCGGTCACGATGACCATCACGCGGGTGGCGTGGATCAGCGAGAGCACGCGCACATCTGCGCCTGCTTCTTCGCCAAAAAGCACCATGTCTTGCAGCCCGCCGGGCATGGAGCCGTAATAGCTGGTGGCAAAATCATAACCCCAGAGCCGTTGAAAATAAGGCACGCCAAGCGCGCCAATCGCCAGAACCATCACCGGGATCATCAGCAATGTCGGCCAGAGCGCGGCCATGGAGACCAGCAGGCTGGCGGTGAAAGTGGCCCCCACCGCCACGCCCAAAATCGTGCGCATGGCATCGGCGATGTGTTTGTGGCTGCGCATGGGCACCCCGGCCAGCGCCGCGATCAGACAGGCGGTGATCGGCCCGAGCAGCCATGGCAGGGGCAGCCCCGCCAGATGGAATACCGCAACCCCGGCGGCGGCCACGATGAGGGCGTAGATTTGGGGCATCATGCGTTCATCACCTTTAATCTGTGGCGCAGGGAGGTTTGCAAATGGCTTTCGGCAGCGTCCCCTGCGGCGGCGGCATCGCCCTTGCGAATTGCCGCGATGATCTGGGCGTGCTGGGTGCAGACGGTGTCGATGCGGGCCTCATCTGCGAGGGTGGTGGGGCCAAGCAACATCAGCGCATTGTTCAGCCCGCGCGCGGAATCGAGCAAGAAGCGGTTGCGGGTCGCCTCGTAGATACAGCGGTGGAAATCTTGGTTAATCGCGGCGGCGCGGGCGGCGTCGCTGCCTGCGGCGCGGATCTCGGTGTTGAGGTGTTCAAGCACGTCAAGTTCGGCGGCGCTGATGTGTTTGGCGGCCATTTGCGCGGCGGTGCGTTCGAGCACAAGGCGCATCTCATAAAGCTCGACGACCTCGGTTTGCGACAGGCTGCGGATCACTGCGCCGATGCGGGCGCGGTGTTCGACGATGCCGTCGCTTTCGAGTTTGCGCAGCGCCTCGCGCACCGGGGTGCGTGACAGGGAAAGCCGCGCCGCCACATCGACCTCGCGCAGGCGGTCGCCGGGTTTGAAAATGCCGCTGCGGATGGCCGCGTGCAGCTTTTGATAGGCGGCTTCGCCCTGAGACAGACCGTCAGAGATGTCTTGCGTTTCTGCTTTGGGCATTCTAGAGGCTTTCGTATTGTATCCGCTGGGATACAATATTGCACATGAGAGGGAATGCCAATGTCAAAATCTGTAATTGTTGTCGGAACCGGAAATGCCGCGCTATGCGCCGCGATTGCAGCGCTGGAGAAAGGCGCGCAGGTTTTGCTGCTGGAAAAAGCAGATGAAGCATTGGCGGGGGGCAACACAAAATACACCGCAGGCGCGATGCGATTTGCCTATGAAGGCAAGGATGATCTGCTGCCGCTGCTGCGTGATGGCGATGATCCGCGCCTGAGCAGTACCGATTTTGGCAGCTACACGGTGGAGAAGTTTTCGCAAGATTTGCTGGGGTTTAACGATGGGCGGCCCCTGTCGGATGAGCAGCGCGCGCTGGTGAGCAAGTCGGGCGAGACGATGCAATGGCTGGCGACCCATGAGGTGACATTCGAGCCGATCTACAGCCGCCAAAGCTTTGAAAAAGGCGGGCGGCATGTGTTTTGGGGCGGTTTGACCCTGTCGGCGCAGAACGAAGGGGTGGGGCTGTTTGATATGGAATTGGCCGCCGTGACACGTTTGGGCGGCACGGTGCGGTATAATGCGGGCGTGACCGGGCTGATCCAGAAAGCGGGCCGGGTGATTGGTGTGCGCGTGGGCGAAGAAGAGCTTTTTGCCGATGCGGTTGTGCTGGCGTCCGGCGGGTTCGAGGCCAGCGAAGAGATGCGCGTCAAACATATGGGGCCAAATTGGAAAGCCGCCAAAGTGCGCGGCACGCCGCATAACACCGGCGACGGGCTGAACATGGCTGTGGCCGCAGGAGCGGCGGAATACGGGCTGTTCAAGGGCTGTCATGCCACGCCGATGGATATGCATATGGCCGATTATGGCGGGCTGCATTTGCCGCCCGGCGAGCGCAAGAATTACCGCAAGATCTCCTATTTCCTTGGGGTGATGCTCAATGCGGAAGGCAAAAGATTTGTCGATGAGGGCGCGAATTTCCGCAACTATACCTATGCGCAATATGGGGCGGCGATTTTGGAGCAGCCGGGGCAATTTGCGTGGCAGGTGTTCGACAGCAAGGTCTTTGATCTGCTTTATGGGGAGTACCGTTTCCATGACGCGCATTTTGTCGAGGCCGAGACGCTGGACGCTTTGATTGACCAGATGCAGGGCGTTGACGCAAAGGCGGCGCGGGCCACATTGGCGGAGTATAACGCGGCGGTGGATGAGGACACGGCGTTTGATCCAACGGTATTGGATGGCAAAGCGGCGCGGGGGCTGGCGTTGCCCAAATCCAACTGGGCGCAGCGTTTGGACGCAGGCCCGTTCAAGGCATTTCCCGTCACGGGCGGCATCACCTTTACCTATGGCGGCCTGAAAGTGGGCGCGGCGGGCGAAGTGCTTGATGCGGACGGCGCGGCGATAGGCGGGCTTTTTGCCTGCGGTGAATTGGTGGGCGGTGTGTTCTATGCGGGCTATCCGGGCGGGTCGGGACTGACCTCGGGGGCGGTGTTTGGCCGGCGCGCGGGATATGGCGCGGCGCAGGGCTGATCCTCTAGCCTTTTGAAATTAAGAAACATTAACGCGTTTGCCGGTTCGGCGGGCGCGTTTTTTCAATCTAGAGGTGATTTACGCCAAGTCTGCTCTTGCCAATCTGCCCGATGTGCCCAAGATTGATCGCAGGTCGATACAGCTATCGATAAATAATAAACGAAACAAACACGGGGAAGTTTGATGAAAACGACTTTTGCTCTTTCTATGGTTGGCGCTTTGCTGGCCAGCACCGCGACACTGAGCGCCGAGACGCTGCGCTGGGCGCGGTCGGGCGATGCGCTGACACTTGATCCGCATGCGCAAAACGAAGGCCCAAGCCACACAGTGCGCCACCAGATGTACGAACCTTTGATCATCCGCGATGTGAGCGGCGAGTTCGAACCTGCGCTGGCCACGGAATGGGCGCCCAAAGAGGGCAACCCGAACATCTGGGTGTTCAAGCTGCGCGAAGGTGTGAAATTCCACGATGGCGCGGATTTCACCGCCGAGGATGTTGTTTTCAGCTTTGAGCGCGCCAAACAGCCCAATTCCGACATGAAAGAATTGATCGGGTCGATTGAAACCGTGCGCGCGGTGGATGATTACACCGTCGAGATGGAAACCAGCGGGCCGAACCCGATTTTGCCCTCGAACCTGACCAACCTGTTCATCATGGACAAGGATTGGACTGAGGCGAATAACACCGCCAAAGTGCAGGATTTCGAAGGCGGCGAGATCACTTTTGCCACCACAAATGTTAACGGCACCGGGCCTTATGTGCTGCAAAGCCGCGAGCCTGACGTGAAAACCGTGATGACGCGCAACGATGCCTATTGGGGCATTGACCAGTTCGAGATGGGCATCAGCGAGATCATCTATACCCCGATCCAGAACCCCGCCACGCGGGTGGCTGCGATGTTGTCGGGCGAGATTGATTTCCTGCAAGACATGCCGGTTCAGGACATCACACGGGTGAGCGGCGCGGACGGGTTGACCGTGAAGCAAGCGCCGCAAAACCGGGTGATTTTCTTTGGCCTGAATGTGGGCGCGGATGACATCGAAAGCGATAATGTCGAAGGCAAGAATCCCTTGGCCGATGTGCGCGTGCGCCAAGCCATGTCGAAGGCGATCAACCGCGATGCGATCCAGCAGGTGGTGATGCGCGGCCAGTCGATCCCGGCGGGCATGATCGCGCCGCCTTTCGTGAATGGCTGGACCCAAGAGATGGACGCCGAAGGCGTGACGGATATTGAAGGCGCCAAGGCGTTGATGGCTGAGGCCGGTTACGGCGAGGGTTTCTCGATCCGGCTTGATTGCCCCAATGACCGTTATGTCAACGACGAGGCAATCTGTCAGGCGGCTGTGGGTATGCTGGGCCAGATCGGCATCACTGTGAACCTTGATGCCAAGCCAAAAGCGCAGCATTTCCCGCTGATTGCCGATGCGACCACAGATTTCTACATGCTGGGTTGGGGCGTGCCGACCTACGATTCCGAATATGTTTTCAACTTCCTTGTGCATGGGCGTGAAGGCGATATCGGGACGTGGAACGCAACGGGCTATGACAATGACGAGATCGACGCAAAGATCGAATCGCTGGCCTCGAACGTAGATCTGGAGGCGCGGAATGCCGACATCGCCGATCTGTGGCGTGTGGTGCAGGACGAGGCGCTTTATATCCCGATCCACCACCAAGTTCTGAACTGGGGCATGTCCGAGAAAATTGGTTTTGAGGTAGATCCAGAGGATCAGCCCAAGATCAAGCATTTCACGGTTAAGTGATCAGGTAGCCATTGTGCCTTGCCCGCGCGCCTTGTCGGTGCGCGGGACTTGGGGCATTATCGGCTTCTTGAACCTGCGCCGCCCCTAAAAAGGCGCGGGACATAACGGGAAGGACCCCTCTCATGCGACGTCTGATTTTGCCGGCTGCACTGGCCGCTATATGTGCCTCTGCTGTTCAGGCGGAAGAATTTAAATGGGCGGTGAACACCGACCCGCAAACCATGGACCCGCATGCTGTGAACTCGGCCCCGGTTCTGGGGTTCTTGAACAATGTTTACGAAGGTTTGGTGCGCCGCGGCAAAGACATGAGCGTGGAGCCTGCGCTGGCCACTGCATGGGAGCCAATTGGCGCGGGCGAGGGTTGGCGGTTCACGCTGCGCGAGGGCGTGACCTTCCATGATGGCAGCGATTTTGATGCGGCGGATGTGCTGTTTTCCTACAACCGCGCCTCGGCTGAGGCGGCAGATACGCGCAGCTGGTTTGCGTCGGTTTCCGACGTGAAAGTGGTGGATGATTTCACCGTTGATATCATGACCTCGGCGCCGAACCCGTTGTTTCCATCGTCGATTGCCAATTGGATGATCATGGACAGCGGCTGGGCCGAGGCCAATGGCGCGGCGCTGCCTGACAAGGAAAACGGCAACTATGCCACGATCAACGCCAATGGCACCGCCGCGTTCAAAGTGACCGCCCGCGAGCCGGGGCTGCGCACCGTGCTGGAGCCGTTCGAGGGTTGGTGGGGCGAGGCCGAGCATAACATCACCCGCGCCGAATTGACCCCGATCCAGAACCCGGCCACCGCGCTGGCGGCGCTGTTGTCGGGGGATGTGGATTTCATCAACCCGGTGCCGATCCAGGATGTGGCGCGGCTTAAATCCAACCCCGATGTGAATGTGGTACAGGGGATCGAGGCGCGCGTGATCATGCTGGGGTTCCCGCATCAGGCAGAGGCGCTGAAATTCTCAGCCGAGACCAAAGACGCCAACCCGTTTGAGGATGTGCGCGTGCGCCGGGCCGTGACCCATGCGATCAACGTGCCCGCGATTTTGCAGACCATCATGCGCGGCAATGCCGAGCCGGTGAACCAATTGGTGAGCGCGGCGATGAGCGGCTATTCCGAGGCGCTGGCCGATGCACCGGCTTATGATCCCGAAAAAGCCAAAGCGTTGCTGGCCGAGGCGGGCTATCCGGAGGGGTTTTCCTTTGGGCTTAAATGCACCAACGACCGCTATCTGAACGATGAGGCCGTGTGCCAAGCCGTGACGGGCATGTTGGCGCAGGTCGGCATCAAAGCGTCTTTGGATGCGATGCCGGTGAATAATTACTGGCCCGAAATGCGCGCCGGGAATTTTGACATGTTCTTGCTGGGCTGGTCGCCCGGCACGTTTGACGCCGAGCACCCGATCCGTTTTCTGGTGGCGACACCGAATGAGGAACAAAAGCTGGGCAGCTGGAATTTCGGCGGGTTTTCCAATGCGCGGATTGATGCGCTGTTGCCGCTGATCCAGTCAGAGCTCGATGCGCCGCAACGCCAAGCCATGCTGGATGAAGCGGCGCAGATCATGGCCGATGAGGTGGCTTATGTGCCGCTTTATGTGCAGCCCTTGGTATGGGGCACGCGCAGCAATATCGACCTGACGCAGCGCCCGGATGATTTTTTCATCCTGCGCTGGGTGACGGTTAACTAAGACACGTAACGAGGACGAGGCAGGGGGCGCGCATGGGCGCGGCCTCCACCCAAACCTAACGGGGGCGCGATGCTCGCTTTTATTATCCGGCGCGTGGGACAATCGTTCCTTGTGCTTTTGGTCGTGGGGCTTGTGGCCTTTTCGATGTTCACCTTTGTTGGCGATCCTATCGACAACATGCTGGGCCAAGAGCGCACGGCGGAAGATGTGGCGCGGCTGCGCGAGCAGTTGGGGTTGGATCGCAATTTCTTTGTGCAATATTTCAACTTCCTCAAGGAAGCCGCGCAGGGCAATTTTGGCGTGAGTTATCGCCAAGGCCGCCCGGTGACGGAAATCTTGCTTGAACGCGCCCCGGCCACGCTGGAATTGGCGGCGGTTTCGGGGGTTTTGGCGATTATCTTTGGCATTGCGCTGGGCGTGTTTACCGCCATTCGCCGCGACGGGTTTTTGGCCAATCTGATCATGTCAGGCTCGCTCATTGGGGTGTCGCTGCCGACATTTTTGATCGGGATTTTGCTGATCTATATCTTCTCGGTCGAGCTTGGCTGGTTGCCTAGTTTCGGGCGCGGTGATGTGGTGAGCGTGGGCGGCTGGAAAACCGGGTTCCTCACGCAAAGCGGGTTGCAGGCGTTGATTTTGCCGTCGATCACGCTGGGGCTGTATCAGATGACCTTGATCATGCGGCTGGTGCGTTCCGAGATGCTCGAAGTGCTGCGGCAAGATTACATTCGTTTTGCCCGCGCGCGGGGTCTGCGGGAGCGGGCGGTGAATTTCCGCCATGCGCTCAAGAACACCATGGTGCCGGTGATCACAGTGATTGGTTTGCAAATTGGCGCGATCATCGCCTTTGCGATCATCACCGAGACCGTGTTCCAGTGGCCCGGTGTTGGTTTGCTGTTCATCAATGCGGTGCAATTTGTCGATATCCCGGTGATGGCCGCCTATCTAATGCTGATCTCTGTCATGTTCGTGGGGATCAACCTGTTGGTGGATATCCTTTATTTCTTTATTGATCCGCGTTTGCGCGCGGACCGTTCGGGAGGCCACTGATGACCGATACCCCTATCGCGCCGCGCCCCAAATCCCGTTTGCGCGTGGCGTTGGAGAGCGATGTTTTCTACACGTTCCGCCGCTCGCCCGTGGCGATGGTCTCGGCGGCGGTGGCGCTGTTGCTGCTGCTGGCGGCGCTGTTTGCGCCGTTGATTGCGCCAAGCAATCCGTTTGATCCGGCCTCGCTCAACCTGATGAATGGGTTCACCGGCCCGATGACGCCCAACGCCTTTACCGGCGAGACATTTTTGCTGGGCACGGATGATCAGGGCCGCGATGTGTTCTCGACCATTCTTTATGGCATGCGGATTTCGCTGTTTGTCGGGGTCTCGGCTGTGGCTTTTGCCATGGTGCTGGGCATCACGCTGGGGCTGATTTCAGGCTATGTGGGCGGCTGGACCGAGACGATCATCATGCGCACCGCCGATGTGCAGCTGACTTTCCCCTCGATCCTTGTGGCGATGTTGATTTTTGGCGTGGCCAAGGGTGTGACCCCGGTGGAATACCGCGACCAGATGGCGATCTGGGTGCTGATCTTGGCGATTGGCCTGTCCGATTGGGTGCAATTTGCCCGCGTGGTGCGCGGTGCGACATTGGTGGAAAAGAACAAGGAATATGTGCAGGCGGCGCGTCTGATCGGGCGCAAGCCCGGCGCGATCATGCTGCGGCATATCCTGCCCAATGTGTTGTCGCCTGTGCTGGTGATTGCCACAATCTCGCTGGCGCTGGCGATTATTGCCGAAGCTACGCTGTCTTTCCTTGGGGTGGGCGCGCCGCCGACCCAGCCAAGCCTTGGCACGTTGATCCGCATCGGGCAGGGGTTCTTGTTCTCTGGCGAGTGGTGGATCCTTTTCTTTCCGGCCTGCACGCTGATGGTTTTGGCGCTGAGCGTGAATATGCTGGGCGATTGGCTGCGTGATGCATTGAACCCGAGGTTGCGCTGATGACACAAACTGTTCTGTCGATCCGTAATTTGTCGGTCGAAATCCCCACGCGCCACGGCATTTTGCGCCCGGTGGATAATGTCAGCTATGACATTGCCAAGGGCGAGATATTGGGCGTGGTGGGGGAATCCGGCGCGGGTAAATCCATGGCGGGCAATGCGGTGATTGGCTTGCTGAGCCCGCCTGCGCATATTGCGTCGGGCGAGATCTGGCTTAATGGTACGCGCATTGATCAGCTCAAGGGCGATGCGATGCGGCGGCTGCGCGGCAAAGAGATCGGCATGGTGTTTCAAGACCCGCTGACCTCGCTCAATCCGCTGCTGCGCATCGGGGATCAGCTGGTCGAGACCATGCGCACCCATTTGCCGATCAGCCAGTCAGAGGCGGAAAAACGTGCGGTGCAGGCCTTGGAAGAGGTGGGTATTCCGGGCGCGGCAGAGCGGGTGAACAGTTATCCGCACGAGTTTTCCGGCGGGATGCGCCAGCGGGTGGTGATTGCGCTGGCGCTGTGTGCCGAGCCGTCACTGATCATTGCGGATGAGCCGACAACCGCGCTGGATGTGTCCGTGCAGGCGCAGATCATTGCGCTGCTCAAGCGGCTGTGCCGCGAGCGGGGCACGGCGGTGATGTTGATCACCCATGACATGGGCGTGATTGCCGAAGCCACCGACCGTGTGGCGGTGATGTATGCGGGGCGTCTGGCCGAGCTTGGGCCGGTGCGCGATGTGCTGACCCGGCCTGCGCATCCCTACACCGATGGGCTGATGGCGTCGACGCCGCTGGCCTCGGCGGGCAAGAGCCGTTTGCATCAAATCCCCGGCGCGATGCCGCGGCTGGATGCGGTGCCAGATGGCTGTGCGTTCAACCCGCGCTGTCCGCGGGCCACGGATTTGTGCCGTCAGCCGCCGCCCCCAAGGGTAGAGAACGGCAAAGCCGCCTGTTGGCATCCGCTGGTTCAAGAAGAGGTTTCCTGATGGCATTGGTAAAAGTCGAAGATCTGAGCCGCGTTTTTGACGTGTCGAAACCTTGGTTGAACCGGGTGTTGGAAGGGCGCGAAAAGGCCCTGCTGACCGCTGTTTCCGAGGTGGATTTTGAAGTGGCCGAGCAGAGCACCTATGCGCTGGTGGGCGAAAGCGGGTCGGGCAAATCCACCATCGGCAAGATGCTGGTCGGGTTGCTGCGCCCTTCGGCGGGCAAGGTCGAGATCAACGGTGTTGATCTGGCAAACGAGCCTGATGCGGGCAAGATCGACGCGGTGCGCGCCGATATCCAGATGATTTTCCAAGACCCTTTTGCCTCGCTCAACCCGCGCTGGCGGGTCAAAGACATCATCATCGAGCCTGTGGCCGCGCGCGGCGGCACCACCGTTGGTTTGGCAGAAAAGCTGCTCGAGCAGGTGGGGCTTTCGGTCAAGGATGCGGGCAAGTTTCCGCATGAGTTTTCGGGCGGGCAGCGCCAGCGGATTTGCATTGCGCGGGCGCTGGCCTCTGATCCGCGGTTGATTGTCTGCGACGAGCCGACATCGGCGCTGGATGTGTCGGTGCAGGCGCAGGTGCTCAACCTGATGAGCGATCTGAAAGAAGAATTCGGCCTGACATATGTGTTCATCAGCCATGATCTGACCGTGGTGCGCCATATGGCGGATAAGATCGGGGTTCTGTATCTGGGGCGGTTGGTCGAAGAAGCAGCCCCCGAGGCGCTGTTTCAAAACCCCAAACACCCCTATACGCAGATGTTGCTGGAGGCCGCGCCGCGCATGGACGGGTTTGGCCGCGAAGCCACGCCGCCCGAGGGCGAGATCCCTGATCCGATCAACCCGCCTTCGGGCTGTGCCTTTCATCCGCGCTGTCCGATTGCCCAAGATATTTGCAAGGCCGAGCGCCCGCAGATGCGCCGTGTCGGGGCTGCGCGGGTGGCCTGCCATTTGGCGGAGTAGCCGCCTGCGATAGATAAGAGGGAGCCGCGCCGATGACCTCTATTCGTCTGCGCCTGTTGGTGCTGGCGCTTGCGCCGTTGATTGTGTTGATGCCGCTGTTGCTTTTGGTGGGCATGACCCGCTGGACCGCGGATTACGACAATGTGCTGATCGCCAATGTCGAAAGCGATCTGAAAATCGCGCGGCAATATCTGGCGCGGCTGTTGGCCAAGACGGGCGATGAATTGCAGGCGGTGGCCGGATCGGTGGAATTTGCCGCGCTGCAAGGTGCGCCCGAAGCGCGGATTGGCAGCTATCTGGAGGCCACCCGCGCCGATCTGGACTTGGATTTCCTGTATTTCCTGCCGCAAGCTGCCGCGCAGGCGGAAGGCGCCGATTGGCCGGTGATTGCGCAGGCGGCGCGGGGAAAACCCGGCACGCATATTGATATATTCTCGCATGAAAAACTCGCCGCGCTGTCGCCCGTCTTGGCACAGCGCGCACGGATTGATCTGGTAGAGACCCCCGCCGCCGTGCCCACAACGCGGCGCGCCGAAGATCGGGGCATGGCTGTACATGCGGCGGCCCCCGGCGTGCTGGATGGGCAGCGCGGCGTCTTGGTGGGGGGCATGATCTTGAACCGCAATCTTGATTTCATCGACCGCATCAATGATCTGGTTTACCTCAACACAGGCAGCGGCCATGACCGCCAAGGCACCGCCACCTTGTTTCTGGATGACGTGCGGATTTCCACCAATGTGCGGCTGTTTGAGGACGTGCGCGCGCTGGGCACGCGGGTGTCTGCGGAGGTGCGCGAGCTGGTTCTGGGGCAGGGGCGCACCTGGCTGGACCGGGCGTTTGTGGTGAATGATTGGTATATTTCGGGCTATTTGCCTGTCACCGATAGTTTTGGCGACCGGGTTGGGATGCTTTATGTGGGGTTCCTTGAGACCCCGTTCAAAGCCGCCAAACGCGATGCGTTTTTATGGATGATGGCGGCGTTTGCCGGGGTGCTGTTGCTGTCGGGGCCAGTGTTTTTATGGATGGCGCGGGGGGTGTTTAGCCCGCTGGAGCGGATGACCAAAGTGATGGACCGCGTGGGGCAGGGCGAGCTCTCGGCGCGGATTGGCGCGACCCGTGCCAAGGGCGAGATCGGCGCGGTGGCGCATCACCTCGATTCCCTGCTGGAGCAGGTGCAGGACCGCGACCGCCGTTTGCGCGCGTGGAATGAGCAGCTCAATGCGCGGGTCGAGGAACGCACGGCGCAGCTGCGCGAGGCGAACGAGAAGCTGGAACAGACGTTCCGGCAATTGGTGATGAGCGAAAAGCTAGCCTCGATTGGCGAGATCACCGCCGGGGTGGCACATGAGATCAACAACCCGGTGGCGGTGATCTTGGGCAATGTGGATGTGATCCGCATGACGCTGGGCGAGGGGGCCGCCCCGGTGAAAACCGAGCTGGATTTGATCGACAAACAAATCTCGCGGATTGAGGTGATTGTCGGCAAGCTGCTCAAATTCGCGGCCCCTTCGGAGTTTTCCGATTACGAAGAGACCGTGACGCTGGAGCCGGTGCTGCGCGATTGTCTGGTGCTGGTGGATCATTTGATGAGCCGGGGCGGCATTGAGGTCACCTGTGATTTTGCCCCGGTGCCTTTGGTGCGGGTTGATCCCGGCGAAATGCAGCAGGTGATTGTGAATCTGGTGGTGAACGCGGTGCAATCCATGCGCGAGAGCGGCACGCTTCGGCTGACGCTTCGGGCGGAGGTGCGCGGCGATCGCGGCGGCGCAGCGCTGGTGGTGCAAGACAGCGGGCGGGGCCTGCCTGATGATGTGCTGGGCGCGGTGTTTGATCCGTTTTTCACCACCAAACGCGGCGAGGGCACCGGGCTGGGCCTGTCGATCTCGCAGACCCTTATTCAGCGGGCAGGCGGGATTATTTCGGCGCGCAATGCCCCCGGCGGCGGGGCAGAATTCACGGTTTGGTTGCCTGCGGCCTAGCGCCTTAGGGTCATTCTGTCCGGGTGGGGCGCGCGGGTAAACCCCGTGCTGCCCAGATTGACCCCAAGCGCCGCGCGGCGTTTGCAAGGGCTGGCATCTGGTTTCATGAGGTGCAAATGTCGCGCCGGGAGCGGGCCGAGGCTTGGCCGCCCGCCCATGGAGGAGACCAACCGCGTTATGGTTGATTTATGGAGCGGCATTGCGCAGGCCTTTTGGCTGGTCGTGGGGCTGGATGCAGAACTGATGGAGATCGCGCTGCGGTCCCTGCGGGTGACGCTGAGCGCGCTGATTGCGGCGTCGCTCATTGCGTTTCCGCTGGCCGCGCTGATTGCGGTGAAACGGTTCCGGGCGCGGCGGTTTGTGATCGCGATTTTGAACGCGCTGATGGGGTTGCCGCCTGTTGTTGTCGGCTTGGTTGTCTATGTGCTTTTGTCGCGCTCTGGGCCGTTTGGGGTGCTGGGGCTTTTGTTCACGCCCACGGCGATGATCATTGCGCAGACGGTGATTATTGTGCCGCTGATTGCGTCGATTGCGCATCAATCAATCCGTGATCTTTGGCAGGAATATCACGATCTGCTGATCTCGATGAATGTCACGCAGGGGCAAAAAATCCGTACATTGCTGTGGGATTGCCGCCGCGCGTTGTTGACGGCGGCGCTGGCCGGGTTTGGCCGGGCAATCGGCGAAGTGGGCGCGATTATGATTGTGGGCGGCAATATTGATCACGCGACGCGGGTGCTGACCACCGCGATTGCGCTTGAGACGGGCAAGGGTGAATTTGCCTTGGCGCTGGCGCTGGGCTTTGTGCTGATCGGGTTGGCGATCATGGTTAATCTCGCGATCCACTGGCTGGGTCGCACCGAGAGCGAGGGGCGTTGGTGATGGCCGAGCTGTTCCCCATGCGCGCCGTTGGTGTTGAATCGCGTTGGCGCGGTCAGCGCCTGTGCGGGCCGATTGACCTTGAGCTGGGGGCCGAGGGCACCACTGTGGTGATCGGGCCAAATGGCGCGGGCAAAACCACGTTGCTGCGGTTGCTACATGGCACGGCGCGCCTGTCGGGGGGGCGGATTGATTGGGCCTGTTCCACCGAAGAAGCGCGGCACCATCAGGGGTTTGTTTTTCAACGCCCGGTGATGTTGCGGCGCAGCGTTTTGGAGAACCTGACCTATCCGTTGCAGCTGCGCGGCCAGAGTAAAGCACAAGCGCGCGGCGCGGCGCAAGCTTGGGCCGAGCGGGTTGGTCTGGCGGGGCTGCTGGAGCGTCCGGCTTTGGTGTTGTCTGGCGGCGAGCAGCAGAAGCTGGCGCTGGCGCGGGCGCTGATCACCAATCCGAAGCTTTTGTTTTTGGACGAGCCTTGTGCCTCGCTTGATGGGCGGGCCACGCGGGAGATTGAAGAGATTTTAAGCAGCGCCAAAGCGGCGGGCACGCGGATGATCCTGTCGACACATGACATGGGACAGGCGCGCAGGCTGGCGGATGAGGTGGTGTTCTTGCTGGGCGGGCGTTTGCATGAGCGCGCCCCGGCGGGCGAATTTTTTAACAGCGCAAAAACGCCGCAGGCGCGCGCATTTCTAAGAGGAGACATCGTAGAATGATCAAACATATTTCATTGGCCCTGGCGGGCGTATTATTGAGCACGGCGGCGCAGGCCGCAGATGTGATGAAAATGGCGGTGACCACATCGTTCAACAATTCCGGGTTGGCCGAAGTGCTGTTGCCCGAGATTGCCAAGGATTTGGATCTGGAAGTGCAATTGTTGGTGGTTGGCACGGGCCAAGCGATCAAGCTGGGTGAAGCGGGCGATGTGGATGCGATTTTGGTGCATTCGCGCAAGGCCGAAGAAGCGTTTGTCGAAGGCGGCTATGGCAGCCACCGCACCGAAGTGATGTATAATGATTTTGTGTTTATCGGCCCGGCGGCGGACCCTGCGGCGATTGCAGGGGCACAAAGCGCAGCGGCGGCTTTGACCGCCATTGCCAGCGCGGAGGCCGAATTTGTCAGCCGCGGCGATGACAGCGGCACCCATAAAAAAGAGCTGTCTTTGTGGAGCGCAGCCGATCTGGACCCGGATGGGTTTGGCCCTTGGTACAAAGCCGTGGGCGCGGGCATGGGCGCGGCGCTGAACACGGCGTCGGGCGTGCCGGCCTATATTATGTCGGACCGGGCGAGCTGGCTCAATTTTGGCAATAAGGGTGATCTGGCGCTGCTTTATGCGGGCGATCCAGTGCTGTTTAACCAATACGCCTATTTGCCGGTGAGCCCAGAGATGCACGGCCATGTGCAAAACGATCTGGCGTTGAAGCTGGAGGCGTGGCTGGTGTCTGAACGGGCGGCCGAGTTGATCAATGACTATAAGATCAACGGCGAGACCTTGTTTGTATTCAACGCCAAAGCAGCGGAATAAAACTGCCAAAGCGGCGGAGCAAATTTGCGCCGCGCCCCGGTTGATGGGGGCGCGGCGTTTTTTATGGGGCGGGCGTCAGTGGCTGTGGCCGTGATCGTCCATATCGCCGTGAATGGCGAATTGTTCCAGCCCTGCATCTTGCGGCTCGATGCTGCGGAAGGATTCGCGCACCCCGGCTTCGGTCAGCTCGCGCGCGACGGTCAGCAGGGTGTTGGGCGCGTGATCGGCGCAAAGGTCGCCCATCTGGCGCAGCTCTTCGGCGGCGACGGGAAAGGCGGCCTGCGCATCGGGCGCGCCGTAATAGGTGACAAAATGCTCGGCCAGCATTTGGGTCAGCGTGGCGATTTCCGCTTCGGTCACTTGGGTGATCGCAACGAAGGTGACGCGGCCAAAGGTTTCCAGCCCGAGCCAGCCATTGGCGAAAGCTTGGCGCGCTTTGCCTGTCAGGTCGCCTTCGGTCCAGTCGGAGAACTCGAAACCGCCAGAAATGCACCATTCGCCGGTGCGCGCAGGGCTGGCGAAAACATTGCGGTCGCTTTCGTCGAAATGGATGGCGCGGGCCAGTTTGAGCGCGGCGGTGTCGGCTGTCTGGGTCACGGGCTTGGCTCCAAAATCGTGGTGAGGGGGATCAGATGGGTGGTTTGCGCGTCGCGCAGCAGCATGGCGAAATGCTCGTCCACCCCTAGAAATTGGCCGGTTTTGCCAGCCATGGTGATGTCGTCGCCAATGCCATGCGCCAGCCCGCGCCATTCGGCGTGCAGCGGCGCGTTGCCCTCTCCTTCCCAGCGGTTGATCCAATGCAGGCTGTGGCGCGCCCATGCTTCGAGCAGGGCGGGGGGCTGTATGTCGGCGCAGCCTTCGGCATAGATCGCGGTTTCATCCGGGCGCAGGCCGGTTTCAGCCAGATCCGGGTCTTGCGGCGGATAAAGCGGCAGGGTGAAGCCGACCACCAGCCAGTTGGGCTGGGCGTCCGGATCGCTGGTGTCAGCCATGCAGCGGAACCCGCCGCAGCGCGCCCCGTTGATGCGCAGCCCGCCGTCCCATTCCAGATGCACGGCGACCTCTGGCGGGGCCAGCGCGCCAAAGGCGTTTTGAAAGCCGATCCCGCAAAGCGGCAGCATTGCCATTGCATCGCGCAGCGGCACTTCGGGGGCGAGCACCAGCGCGGCCTCTAGCGTGGAGCCTTCCAGACGGTGCGCGATCAGCCCGGCTTCGCAACCACTGGCCGCGCGCATCGCTGCATGTTCGAACGCGCCGCCCATGGCGGCCTCGCCCGTCATCAGGGGCGGAAAGCTTAGCGTCTCGCTCATGCGGCACCGCTGTCGATAAGCTGGCGGGCGATGGCCTGAAAGCTTTGAGCTTGCGGGCTGTCGGGCTGGCTGACGGTGATGGGTGCGCCGCCGTCAGAGGCGAGGCGGATTTGCAGGTCAAGCGGCACTTCGGCCAGCAGGGGCACGCCCAGTTTGGCGGCCTCGGCGGTGACGCCGCCATGGCCGAACACATGTTCCTCATGGCCGCAACTGGAGCAGATATGCGTCGACATGTTTTCGATCATGCCCACGATGGGCACGCCCAGTTGGTTGAACATGTCGATGCCTTTGCGCGCATCAAGCAGCGCCACATCTTGCGGGGTCGAGACAATCACCGCGCCGTCCACATGGGCCTTTTGCGCGAGGGTCATTTGCACATCCCCCGTGCCGGGCGGCAGATCGACGATCAGCACATCAAGCGCGCCCCATTGCACTTGGGTCATCATCTGTTGCAGCGCGCCCATCAGCATCGGGCCGCGCCAGACAACCGCCTGATCTTCGTTGGTCATCAGGCCGATGGACATCATGGTCACGCCGTGGTTGCGCATGGGCAGGATGGTTTTGCCATCGGGCGAGGCGGGCCGCCCTGACACGCCCAGCATGCGCGGCTGGCTGGGGCCGTAGACATCCGCGTCAAGTAGACCAACGCGCCGCCCCATCTGGGCCAGTGCGCAGGCGATATTGGCCGACACTGTGGATTTGCCCACGCCGCCCTTGCCCGAGGCAATGGCCAAGATCCGGTCAATGCCGGGGATTTTCTGCGGGCCTGTGGGTTCGGCTTTGCGCTGGGGTTTCAGGTCGGGTGGCGGGGCTTTGTCGCTGTGCCCGGTGAGTACGATGGCGACGGTGCCAATGCCCGGCACTTTTGCGAGCGCGGCCTCGGCCTGAGCCTTTACTTCGGTGTAGACCTGCGCCTGTGCGGGCGGGATTTCCATGACAAAGCGCACGGCGCCGCTGGCATCCACGTTGAGCGCGCGCATCACGCCGCTCGCCACGATATCAGTGTTTGTCGCCGGATCGGTGACGGTTTTCAATGCGGCCAGAACCGCGTCCCTGCTGGCTGTCAAAGGAGGCTCCTATTCGTTTTCAGGCCCGGCGATGGTGCCGGTAACCTCATGGGTCATGCCCAGTTCGGGAATGGTGATCACGGCGCTGACCTGCACGGTCTTGCCGGCGGTATCGGCGCCCTGCATGGCTTTTTCAATGGCATGCTGCGAGGTCACGCCGACCTGTTTGAGAAACTTGCGCATGGACATGTTGAAATCATCGCTCATGGGTTTTCCTTTCGCGGGATGGGCGGGGGATCAGTGATCGCGCCGCTTGCTGAGGTAATCATCGGTGGTGCGCGGGCGGGGGCGTTCTTTGCCTGTCATCGGGTTGGCGATGGCGTGCTGCTGCGAGACGATCCGGCAATCATCGCACATTTGGATCATGCGCAATTTCGCGTCATCGGCAAACATCGCATGGCCGCGCAGCTTTTCGGTGATGCGCTCGATGGTGGATTTCACCCCAAAGAGCGAGCCACATTCAACGCAGCCAAAGGGCTCTTCTTCGTTGATCACCTCTTGGGCCAGCGCGGCATCGGTCAGGTTCAGACGCGGCGCGTAGGTAATGGCGTCTTCGGGGCAGATATTGGCGCACAGGCCGCATTGCAGGCAGGCATCCTCTTGGAAGCGCAGTTGCGGCAGATCGGGATTGTCCCCCAGCGCGCCCGAAGGGCAGAGCGACACGCAAGACAGGCACAAGGTGCAGGCGGATTGATCCACCAATACGGCCCCGTATGGTGCGCCTTCGGGCAGGGGCAATATGTCTCGGCCCGGATGCAGCGCGCGGGCCGCTTGGCGGGTGATCTGGCGGCGCGTGCCCATGGGGCGCACGGGCTGGGCCACGGGCGCGGGCGCGTCGCCTGCGGCGGCGTAGAGCAGATCAGACAGGGCGTCTGGATCAGGCGTGTCAATTAGCGCAAGCCGGGTCTCGCCTGCGATGGCGCGGGCCAATGCGGTTTGCGCCTCAATCGCGGCGCGGTCGGCTTTGGGGCCAAGCAGCAGGCTGACATGGGCAAAGCCAGCGGCCAGCGCGGCCAAGGCTTCGGCATGGCCAAAGGCGGCCAGTGCGGGCAGGGCCATGGGGATCACATCGGCGGGCAAGCCGCGCCCGTGGCGGGCGGCCAGCGCGATCATCTCGCTGCCGTGGTCATCATGCACCAAAAGGCGCGGCGCGGTGCCGCCTGCGGCCAGATAGGCTTTGGCCAGCGTTTGCACCCGCAGCATCACAAAATCCACCGGCGGCGCGTCATAGCTGATGGCACCCGAGGGGCAGGCGGCAGAGCACGCGCCGCAGCCCGCGCAGATCATCGGGTCGATGGTCACATGGTCGCCGTCCGGGGTGATTGCGCCTGTGGGGCACAGATCAAGGCAGCTGGTACACCCCGTTTGCCCGGCGCGGCTGTGGGCGCAGAGCAGCGGTGCGGTGCGCACATAAAGCGGTTGTTCAAACGTGCCGGTCATATGCGAAGCGGCCAGCACGGCGGCGGCGACGGCTGGCGGATGGGCGGGATCGGCGCGCAGATAGCCTTCGCGTTTTTCATGGGCAGGGAACAGCGGCTGCGCCCCGCGCAGATCGACAATCAGGTCGCATTGGCTGTTGGCCCCGTCTTTGGGCGCGCCAAATTGCAGCGGGCCGCGCCCGGCGGGCTCTAGCTGTTGCAGCGCATCAATCACCAGTTCGAACTGTCCCAACGCGCCATTGGCGCGGCGCAGCTTGCCCAGCACCACGTCAAAATCGCGGTCCTCGGCCCCGTCCGGGGCGGTTTCACACAGCAAGGTCACGCTGAGGAAATCCTTGAGCTGTTGCGCGGCTTCCAGCGCGGCGGGGCCATCACCAAGGATCAGGCAGATGCCTTCGGAAATCACGTCGATTGTCTTTTCTGGCGGGGCAGGCAGCAGGGCCTCGGCGGCAAGGGCGGACATTTTGGGTAGTTTATCGGCAGGGTCTGCCGACCATCCGGCCCGGTCGCGCAGGTCAAGCAGGGGGGCGGGGGGCAGGCCCAATTCTTCGGCCAGTTCTTCGAAAACCCGCGCCTCTTGGGTACAACATAAAACTGCATCCCCTTGGGTCATTGCGGCGGCGGCAAGGTCAATCTGCCGGGTGCAAAGGGCGGTGCAGGGCGCAGACACCGCCATGCCAAGCGCGTCAGACAACCCGTCAGAATCAATCTGCTGCGTGCCTGAACAGTCACATGTTATCAGTGTCTTGGACATGGTATTCCCCCTGCTGAGCGCGGCGCTCAGCCAGTCTTTTGAGCGTTAAACAGAGCCTAAGCTAGACGGGTTTAACCCCTGCCCACAACCGCAATCAACCGCTGCGCGGCGCGGGCGTGGGGCTGGGGAGCGGGGCGGGACTGCACGTATCGGGCGAAGTGATTCGTTTTCGGCGCGGCGGGCGTTTTCCGAGTAATTTTGTCAGGTTGGACAAAACGTCCAGCCATGGGTTTTGGCTGGAAATCACCGGGCCAGTTTGTCCGCCGGGGGCGGTTTTCAAAGGGGGGAGTGCAGTTAGGCCTTCCCACGGGCCCCCCGCTCGGGGGAGTATCAGGGCCACGGAGGAAGCAGTTGATCCACAATCCTAAAATGTTCCGCAGCATGCCGGTTGGCATTGTTTTGCAGCGCGCGCCCGGCGTGACGCGGTGGGCGGCGTGGAGCTGGAAGGCGACCTCAGTTTTGCCCGGCGCAAGCGATGCGGATTGGAAGCTGCTGCGCGCCGAGGGCGACATTCAAGAATATCACGCAGCGACGGTGTCGCTTGAGCTGCACGGCGCCGAGACCGAAGCCTATGTGCATGGTTTGGGCGCGCGGGTGCCCTGCGTTTACGTGGTGATGCGCCCGGTGGCAGGCGCGGCAGAGCGCCCGTTTGACGTCGTGTTGGTCACCGCCTCGCCCTATGAGGCGCAGGATTATTGCGACAGCGCCGAAGAGGTGGTGGAAAAAGTCGCGATGCCTGCCGGGTTGGAGGCATGGGTGCGCGAATTTGTCGAGCTGTTCCACGAGGACGAGGAATTTGTGAAACGCCGCCGCGACAAGCAGCGCACCGACCAGCAGCAAGACGGCATTGGTGATCCGCGTGTGCACAGCGGCGCGGATGTCTATGCTTCGCCCGCGCTCAAACGCAGGCGTCTGCAATGAGCGGTTTTTGGGGCAAGCGCCGCGCCGGTGTGCAAGCCGAGGCCAAGGCCGAGGCATTGGCCGCCGAGCAGATCGCGCAGGCCGAGGTCGAGGCCGCGCTGGAAGAGCGCAGCGATGAAGATTTGCTGGCCGAGTTTGAATTGCCCGCGCCAGAGGATCTGGTGAGCGGCGAGCAACTGCGTGCGTTTTTGAAAGCGCAATTGCCGCAGCGGCTCAAGACCCGCGCGCTGCGCAGCTTTTGGCGCAGCAATCCGGTTTTGGCCTGTTTGGACGGGCTCAATGATTACGATGATGATTACACCTTAGCGGCCACAGCCGGGAAACCGGTGAACACGCTGTATCAGGTGGGCAAAGGTATTTTGGCCGCTGTGCAGGAGGCCGAGCCCCAGCAGGAGGCCGCGCCTCAGCAAGAGGTTGAACCTGAGGACGCAGCGCCAGAGGTTTTGCCGGAGCCACTGCCCGTGGCCGCAGCCCAAACCCTGCCAGAAACAGAGCCAGATATGGCCCCGGAACCACAGGCCCCAGAGCAAGAAGCCGCGCCGACCTTTCGGCGCATGCGCTTTGCCTTTGCTGCGGCCCCAGATGCGGAAAGCACAGCCTGATGACCCAAGCCAGCCCAATTGCCATTCCCGAAGAAGACCGCCTGCGCGCGGATCTTTATAATTTTATCGGGCTGATCCTGTCGGGGCCGCCTGATGAGATGTTGCTGGCGCAATGCGCGGGGCTGTCGGGGGATGACACCGAGCTGGGGCAGGGTTGTTCCACGCTGGCCAAGCTGGCGCAGCTGAGCAAACCGGGCACGGTGGAGATCGAGTTCAACCGTCTGTTTATTGGGCTGGGCCGGGGCGAATTGCTGCCCTATGCGAGCTATTACCTGACCGGGTTCTTGAACGAGAAGCCGCTGGCGCTGCTGCGCCGGGACATGGTGGCACGCGGGCTGGAGCGGGCCGATAATGTGTTTGAGCCCGAAGACAACATTGCCTCGCTCATGGAGATGATGGGCGCGATGATTGCCGGGCGGTTTGGCACCCCGGCCACGCTGGAGCAGCAAAAGACGTTTTTTGGCAAACATATCGCCCCATGGGCGGGGCATTTCTTTGCCGATTTGGAAGGCGCGAAAAACTCGGTGTTCTATGCGCCGGTTGGCAAGATTGGCCGCGCCTTTATGGAGATTGAGGCCGAGGCGTTCCGCCTGAGCCTTAAGTGAGACAACAAAATGATCAACGATGAAACAGGAGGCACTATCATGACACGCAAATCAGATGCAGCTGCGCCCGAACAAGGCCGCCGCGCGTTTTTGAAATTTGCCGGCACGGCCGCACCTTTGGCAGCGGTTGCTGTTGCGGCAGGCCCGGGCGAGGCGCAGGCCGCTGCTGCGCCCGATCTGTCTTCGGACCGGATGCAAGACACAGAGCACACGCGGGCCTATTACGAAAGCGCCCGTTTCTGAGACACGCCTTTCGATTGAAAAGCGATACCACTGCGAGGCCCGGCCCCCGGACCTTGTGACACCGGCAAGAAGCGACTGGTTGCGTGACGCCCGACTGTGATTGCCACCTTAATAGCCACCAAATGCGGGCAAGGCCCCGTGTTCAGGGAGTGAAAATATGCTTAGGAAAAAGACCAACGGGGTTGCGCGACGCCCCCAGCGGACAAGTATCCTGTCTGACGTGGCCACGTCAAAAATCGACCGCCGTGCATTTTTGCGCGGGTCGGGACTGGCCATTGGCGGGTTGACTGCAATTGCTGCGACAGGCGGCACTGTGAAACAGGCCTCGGCGGCCACGGCTGCGGCGACAGGCGCGATGGAGATCAAAAAATCCATCTGCACCCATTGCTCGGTCGGGTGTACGGTGATTGCCGAAGTGCAGGGCGGCGTTTGGGTCGGGCAAGAGCCCGGCTGGGACAGCCCCTTCAACCTTGGCGCCCATTGCGCCAAAGGTGCATCGGTGCGTGAACACGCCCATGGCGAGCGCCGCCTGAAATACCCGATGAAGAAAGTCGGCGGGGAATGGCAGCGCATCAGCTGGGAACAGGCGATCGACGAGATCGGCGACAAGATGATGGACATCCGCGAGAAATCCGGGCCGGATTCTGTGTATTGGCTGGGGTCGGCCAAACATTCCAACGAACAGGCCTATCTGTTCCGTAAATTCGCCGCCTATTGGGGCACCAATAACGTGGACCACCAAGCGCGGATTTGTCACTCGACCACCGTGGCCGGTGTGGCGAATACATGGGGCTACGGCGCCATGACCAACAGCTATAATGACATCCACAATTCCAAGGCGATTTTCATCATTGGCGGCAACCCTGCCGAGGCGCACCCTGTGTCCTTGCAGCATTTGCTGAAAGCCAAAGAGCAGAATAACGCGCCTTTGATCGTCTGCGATCCGCGGTTCACCCGCACCGCAGCCCATGCGGATGAATATGTACGCTTCCGCCCCGGTTCTGACGTGGCATTGGTATGGGGTCTTTTGTACCATATCTTTGACAACAACTGGGAAGATCAGGAATTCATCCGCACCCGTGTTTGGGGCATGGACGAAATCCGCAAGGAAGTCGCCAACTGGACCCCAGACGAGGTCGAGCGCGTCACCGGCGTGCCCGGCGAGCAGCTCAAACGTGTGGCCCGCACCTTGGCCAACAACCGTCCCGGCACCGTGATCTGGTGTATGGGCGGCACGCAGCACACCAATGGTAACAACAACACCCGCGCCTATTGCATCTTGCAGCTGGCACTGGGGAACATGGGCACAGCAGGCGGCGGCACCAATATTTTCCGCGGCCACGACAACGTGCAGGGCGCGACCGATTTGGGCGTTCTGGCCGATACGCTGCCCGGTTATTACGGTCTGTCTGCCGGATCATGGGCGCATTGGGCGCGCGTTTGGGAAGAAGACATCGATTTCCTGAAAAGCCGTTTCGACGTCATGAAAGGCGCCGATGGCAAGGACAAGCAGATGATGGGCCTGACCGGGATTCCCGTGTCGCGCTGGATCGATGGTGTGCTTGAGGCCAAAGAGAACCTTGAGCAGCCTGACAACACCAAAGCCATGGTGCTTTGGGGCCATGCGCCCAACTCTCAGACCCGCCAGAAGGAAATGAAAACGGCGATGGAGAAACTCGACCTGTTGGTCGTGGTGGACCCCTATCCAACCGTTTCCGCCGTTCTGCATGACCGCACCGATGGCACCTATCTGTTGCCAGCGGCCACACAGTTCGAGACCTCGGGCTCTGTGACCGCGTCTAACCGGTCGCTGCAATGGCGCGAGAAAGTTGTGGAGCCGCTGTTTGAATCCAAACCGGACCACGTGATCTTGCATAAATTCGCCACGAAATTCGGCTTTGCGGATCGTATGTTCCGCAACATCGAAGTGGTGGGCGAAGAGCCTGTCGTCGAGGATCTGACCCGCGAGTTCAACAAAGGCATGTGGACCATCGGCTATACCGGGCAAAGCCCCGAGCGGATGAAAATGCACATGGCCAACCAGCACACGTTTGACAAAACGACCCTGCGTGCGGTGGGCGGCCCTGCGGATGGCGATTTCTACGGCATGCCATGGCCTTGCTGGGGCACCGCGGAAATGAACCATCCGGGCACGGCGAACCTTTATGACATGTCCTTGCCCGTGGCCGAAGGTGGCCTGACGTTCCGCGCCCGTTTCGGGGTGGAGCGTGATGGCGACAATCTGCTGGCCGAAGGGGTTTACTCCAAAGGTTCCGAGATCAAAGACGGCTATCCAGAATTCACCATGCAAATGTTGATTGATCTGGGCTGGGACGGCGATCTGACAGCGGATGAGCGGCGTGTCATCGAATATGTGGCAGGTTACCAAGCGCCAGAAGACGCAGACGAGGGCACCGCCGAAGTCGGCGAGACCTCGCAGCAAGGCGAATTGCCTTCCGATTACTCAGCCGCAGTGGGCGGCGTGAACTGGAAAACCGACCTGTCGGGCGGTATCCAGCGGGTGGCGATTGCACATGGCTGTGCGCCCTTTGGCAACGCCAAGGCGCGCTGTGTTGTGTGGACCTTCCCCGATCCGGTGCCGGTTCACCGCGAGCCGCTTTATACCAACCGCCGCGATCTGGTCGAAGACTATCCGACCTATGAGGATAAATCCTTCTGGCGGGTGCCGACGCTTTATGCGTCGATCCAAAAGAACGACTTCTCCAAGGATTTCCCGATCATCCTCACCTCTGGCCGTTTGGTCGAGTATGAGGGCGGCGGGGATGAAACCCGGTCCAACCCGTGGCTGGCCGAGCTGCAACAGAACATGTTCATCGAGGTCAACACCCGCGACGCCAATAATCTGGGCGTTCGGGACGGTGCGGATGTGTGGGTCGAAGGCCCAGAAGGCGGGCGGATCAAGGTCATGGCCATGGTGACAGAGCGGGTCGGCGAGGGCGTTGCCTTCATGCCGTTCCACTTTGGTGGCCATATGGAAGGGGTCAGCCTGCGGGACAAATACCCCGATGGCGCCGATCCGATCGTGCTGGGCGAAAGCACCAACACGGTTCAGACCTACGGCTACGATTCCGTTACCCAGATGCAAGAGACCAAAGCGACTCTTTGCAAAATCATCCCCGCGTAAGGAGACAAGAGAATGGCTAGAGCAAAATTTCTCTGCGATGCCGAGCGCTGCATCGAATGTAACGCCTGTGTCACGGCCTGTAAAAACGAGCATGAGGTGCCTTGGGGCATCAACCGCCGCCGGGTTGTGACCATCCAAGACGGTCAACCGGGCGAGCGCTCCATTTCGGTGGCCTGTATGCATTGTTCGGACGCGCCTTGTATGGCCGTCTGTCCGGTGGATTGTTTCTATCAGACCGACGAGGGCATCGTGTTGCACTCCAAAGATCTGTGCATTGGTTGCGGTTATTGCTTTTACGCGTGCCCCTTTGGCGCGCCGCAATATCCACAAGCGGGCAATTTCGGATCGCGCGGCAAGATGGACAAATGCACCTTCTGTGCAGGCGGTCCCGAAGAGAACCACAGCCAAGCGGAATTCCAAAAATACGGGCGTAACCGTATTGCGGAAGGCAAATTGCCGATCTGCGCGGAAATGTGTTCCACCAAGGCGCTTTTGGCGGGTGACGGAGACATGGTCTCTGCGATCTACCGCGAGCGTGTGGTTGCACGCGGCTTTGGTTCAGGCGCTTGGGGCTGGGGAACAGCCTATGAGCAAAAGGGCCAATAACTCCTTATCGCGCGGCGCAATTTGCGCCCGCGAACCTCATTGATCAAAGCCGCCTCATCTATGGGGCGGCTTTACCATCCTTTCCTATGTTGGGGGAAACTCTCATGTTGCGCCACCTGATGGTACTTTTCATTCTTGCACTTGTCGCCGCTTTGCCGGTGCAGGGGCAGGCCCAAGATGTGCGCCTACCGCAAGATGCGGTCACGGCGGCTGATCCCGCCCCCGGCGGCGCGCCTGTGATTGACCGCAGCGCCACGGGCGGCGCGCAAACGCTCGACGATGTGCTGCGCCGTCAGCGCGGCGAGCAGATCGACGATAGTTTCCGCCGCGATAACATCGGCGGCGATGCCCCTTTTGAGCCTGTATTGGCCCCGCAAGGCGGCGCGTCGCAATCGGACCAATGGCGCGCAATCCGCTACAACGAGGCTGATCTGCGGGTCAGCACGCTCAATCCCACCGCCAAAGTGCTGGTGCAGGATGGCGGCATGTGGTGGCTGACGTTCCGCGAGGGGCCGCTGGCGACCTATGGCGGGTTCTTGTTGCTGGGCACCATTGCGCTGCTGGCGGTTTTCTATCTGCTGCGCGGCAAAGTGCGCGTGGAGGGCGGCCAAGCCGGGCGCACCATCACGCGGTTCAAAGCGATTGAACGCTTTGCCCATTGGATGCTGGCGGGATCGTTTATCTTGCTGGGGCTGACCGGGCTGGTCACGCTGTTTGGCCGCAAATTTCTGGTGCCGGTGCTGGGGCATGACTTTAACTCCGTGCTGCTGACCGGGGGCAAGTTCATCCATAACAACGTGGCTTGGGCCTTTATGATCGCGTTGATCATGGTGTTTGTCATGTGGGTTTGGCACAATATTCCCGACCGCACGGACATCACGTGGTTCAAACAAGCAGGCGGTTTCATTGGCAACAAACACCCCCCGGCCAAGAAATTCAACGCAGGTCAAAAGATCGTTTTCTGGTCGGTGATCTTGCTGGGGGCTTCGGTCTCTGTCTCTGGTCTGTCGCTGCTGTTTCCGTTTGAAATGCCGCTGTTTGGCCATAGCTTTGCATGGCTCAACGGCACGGGCCTGCCTGAATGGCTGGGCTTTGGTGCCTTGCCTGAACATCTGGCTGCTCAAGAAGAGATGCAATATGCCCAGCTCTGGCATGCGATTGTCGCGTTTTTGATGATGGCGGTGATCATCGGTCACATCTACATCGGGACATTGGGCATGGAAGGCGCATATGACGCGATGGGCTCGGGCGAGGTGGATGAGAATTGGGCGCATCAGCACCATTCGATCTGGCTTGACGAGGTCAAAGCGAAACAAGCCGCCGAGCGCGGCCCGGCAGAATAACCACCAGCCCGCAGCCTTTCATCAGGCTGCGGGCGTCATTTGAGGCCGCCAAGCAGCGGCCCGCACAAAAGGATAGCGGCAATGAAAGCCATGTTTGCAGGGTTTGCAGGGGTGATCGTGATCGGGGTTGTTGCCTATTTCGGATTGCACGAGATGGGCTTTTCCTCGCAAGAGATGTATTCGAGCGACAACGTCAGAGTGGACTGACGCAGCCGGATCAAAACAGGAGCCAGCATGGCGGCAAGCGATGAATATGGCGGCACGCTGGAGGACGCATCGGTTCTGGTCATTGATGATGAACCGGGGATGCGCCATTTCCTGACCAAGATACTGGAGCCGCGTGTGAAACATGTGGCCCAGGCCGCATCCCCCGCCGAGGCGACGCGGATGCTGGACCAAGTGCATTTTGATGTGGTGGTGCTGGATAATGTGATGCCGGGTAAGACCGGGCTTGAATGGGTCACAGAGCAGCGCCGCAAAGGGTTTTACGCCGATACGGTGCTGATCACCGCCTATGCTGATCTGGAAACCGCCATTGCCGCACTGCGCGCGGGCGTGAGCGATTTCGTCCTCAAACCTTTCCGTGCCAACCAGATTTTGGGCGCATTGGCCCGCACGCTGGACCGCAAGAACCTGCGCCGTGACAACACGTTGCTGCGCCGCGAATTGCATGCGGGCACGGCGGTGCAGATGTTGGGCAAATCCCCAGCGCTGGAGGCCGTGCGCGGCATGCTCAACCGTCTTGCGCCGCTGCCGACCCCGGTTCTGTTCACCGGCGAGAGCGGCACGGGCAAGGAGCTGGCTGCGCGGCAATTGCACCGCCTGTCGGACCGGGCCGATAAACCTTTTGTGGCGGTGAACTGCGCGGCGATTGCGCCGCAGCGGATTGTGCCGGAGCTTTTTGGCACGGTTGAGGGCAATGAGCGGCTCAAGCCGGGGCTTTTGCTGCTGGCCGATGGCGGCACGTTGTTTCTGGATGAGGTGGCGCAGATGCCAGAGCCGTTGCAGGCGGCTTTGCTGCGGGTGCTGGAGGATCAGCGCATCCGGCCCGAGGGGGCCGAGCGGGAAATTCCGCTGAACCTGCGGTTTTTATTCGCCACCAATGCCGATCTGGAAAAAGCCGTGGCCGAGGGGCGGTTCCGGGCGGATCTGTACCACCGGATGAATGTGGTGAAGGTGAAAATGCCGCCGCTGCGCGACCGTTCGGAGGATGTCTCGCTGCTGGCGGCGCATTTTATGGATCAGTTTTCCCGCGCGCTGGGCATGCCTGCGCTGCGGCTGGATGATGAAACCTTGCTGAAGCTGCGGCGTTATGATTGGCCGGGCAACCTGCGCGAGCTGCGCAATCTGATCGAGCGTTCGGTGATTTTGGGCAGTTTCCCCGAGGATTTCTCGGGCAGTGGCTCCATAGCGGGGGCGCGGGCGATTGAGGATCTGGATCTGGTGATGCAGCGGCATATCCTGCACATGCTCGACCTGTGCGAGGGCAACCGCGCTGAAGCTGCGCGGCGTTTGGGCGTTTCGCGCAAGACGATTGACCGGAAAATGGCGCTCTGGGGCGAGGTGGATCAGGATGATCTGTCGCCCTGAGGCGGCAATCATATGGAAAAACCGAATACTGTTTTCCTAATGCGCCCGCTTATAGCGATGGGGGATAAAGTCTAACTCAGCTTCAATGATTTTTTGGAGCGAGAAGATGAAAGACACCCCCCATAACGCCGCCGTGCAATCCCAGATCATCGAGGCGTTTAATTTCCGCCACGCCTGCAAGGTGTTTGATCCCGAAGCCAAGGTCAGCGACAGCGATTTTGACACGATTTTGGAATCTGCCCGCCTGTCGCCCACATCATTTGGCCATGAGCCCTTCAAGATTTTGATGATCCAAACCCCGGAAAAACGCGAGCTGTTTCGCGAATTTTCATGGGGAGCCAATGGCATGATGAACGGCAGCACCGGGCAATTGGGCACGGCCAGCCATTTTGGTATCATTCTGGCCTCGACCTCAAAAACCATGACGGCGGGTTCTGATTATCTGCAAGAGTTTTACGCCAAGGTGAAACAACTGCCCGCCGAGGTGATCGAGATGTTCAATGGCGCCTATGGCAATTTCCAAACCACCGATCACGATATCACCACCGAGCGCGAGATCACCGATTGGTCGGCCAAACAGGCCTATATTGTGCTGGCCAATATGATGACCACTGGCGCGCTGCTGGGGGTGGATTCCTGCCCGATGGAAGGGTTCGATATGGCCCAAACCCAAGCCGTGCTGCAAAGCGATTTCGGCATTGACCCAAGCGAGTTTAAACCTGCGGTGATGTTCGCCTTTGGCTATCGCGCCAAAGACCCCGAATACCCCAAAACCCGCCGCAGCATGGCGCAAACCGTCAGCTGGTTCTGATAATCTATGCGGCCCGCGCCTGCCCGCGTTTAGCGCGGCGGCGCGGGCCGCACCCAACGTAACATCTGGACAGAGCGCCACCCCCGCTGGCAGGCTTGCCCCAACGCAAAGGGAGAGACGCCAGATGGGATTTTTCAGCGCAGGCAATGTCTGGAAACAAGCCGAACACGAGATGTTCGCCGATAGTATCAGCCGCTTTTATGACGCCGAATTGGTGCCGCATCTTGAGCGCTGGAACGATCAAGGCATGGTGGACCGCGATTTTTGGACCAAAGCAGGCGATGCAGGGATCATGGGCGGCGCGATTGGCGAGGCCTATGGCGGATCGGGCGGCGGCATCACCTTTGACGCGCTGGCGATCTATGAGCAAGCGGCGCGCGGCGATGTGGGCTGGGGCTTTGGCATCCAATCCATCGTGATGCATTACATCGGCACCTATGGCAGCGAGGCGCAAAAACAGCGCTGGTTGCCTGCGCTGGTCTCGGGCGAGAAAGTCGGCGCGATTGCCATGACAGAGCCGGGCACCGGGTCGGATTTGCAAGCGGTGACAACCACGGCGGAGAAATCGGGCAATCACTATCTGCTCAATGGCTCAAAGACATTCATCACCAATGGGCAGACCGCCGATCTGATCATTGTGGTGACCAAGACGGATAAAACCGCAGGGGCCAAAGGCGTTTCGCTGATTGTGCTGGACACAGACGGGGCGGATGGGTTTCGCCGGGGCCGCAACCTCAAGAAGCTGGGGATGAAGGGCAATGACACGTCCGAGCTGTTTTTCGATGATGTGAAAATCCCCACCAGCGATCTGCTGGGTGCGCTAGAAGGGCAGGGGTTTTATCAGTTGATGAAGCAATTGCCATGGGAGCGGCTGTTGATCGCGATCACGGCGCTGGGCTGTATTGATTATGCGCTGGCACAGACCGTGGCCTATACCCAAGAGCGCAAAGCCTTTGGCAAACGCTTGATGGACATGCAAAATACCCGGTTCAAACTGGCGGAATGCAAGACCAAGGCCGAGGTGCTGCGGGCGTTTTGCAATGATTGCCTGAAGCAATTGGAGGATGGCACGCTGGATGCCGCCACGGCGTCGATGGCGAAATATTGGGGCTCTGAGGTGCAGAACGAGATCATGCATGAATGTCTGCAACTGCATGGCGGTTACGGGTTCATGATGGAATATCCCATTGCCCGGCTTTATGCCGATGCGCGGGTGCAGATGATTTATGGCGGGGCGAATGAGGTGATGAAGGAACTTGTGGCGCGGTCAATCGATGTCTGAGCGGCCTGCGCATGGCCCGTTGGCCGGGCTGCGCATTGTGGAAATGGCGGGGCTGGGGCCGACGCCCCATGCGGCGATGTTGCTGGCTGATCTGGGCGCGGAGGTGCTGCGGATCGAGCGGCCAAATGCGCCGCAGCTGATCCCGCAAGACCCCGATTTCCTGAACCGGTCGCGGCAGTTCTGCGCGCTGGATTTGAAATCTGCACAAGGGCAACAGACCGCGCTTGACCTGATCGCCAGCGCCGATGCGTTGATTGAGGGGATGCGCCCCGGCGTGATGGAGAAACTGGGGCTTGGGCCTGAGGCCTGCCATGCGCGCAATCCTGCGCTGGTCTACGGGCGCATGACAGGCTGGGGGCAGACCGGGCCGCTGGCGGCGCGGGCGGGCCATGACATTAATTATATCGCGCTGACCGGGGCGCTGCATGCGATGGGCGGCGATGCCCCTGCCGTGCCGCTCAACCTTGTGGGCGATTTTGGCGGCGGCTCGCTTTATCTGGTGGTTGGGATGCTCTCGGCGCTGTTGCATGCGCGCCGCACGGGGCAGGGGCAGGTGGTGGATGCGGCGATTGTGGATGGCACGCTCAACCTGATGACGATCATCTATTCGATGCAAAATTCGGGCCTGTGGCACGACCGCCGCGCCGCGAACCTGCTGGATGGGGGCGCGCCGTTTTACGGGGTTTATACCTGCAAATGCGGCGGGCATATTGCGCTGGGCGCGCTGGAGCCGCAGTTTTTTGCCGCGCTGGTGCAGGGGTTGGGGCTGGAAGATCTGCCGCCGCAGCACGACCAAAGCCGCTGGGGCGAGATGCGCGCAGCATTCACCGCGCGGATTGTGCAAAAAACCCGCGATGCATGGGCCGAGGTGTTTGCGGGCACCGATGCCTGCGTGACCCCGGTGCTGAGCATGGAGGAGGCGCGCCGCGATCCGCATATCACAGCGCGCGGCGGATTTATCGGCGCGCAGCCCGCGCCCGCGCCGCGCCTGAGCGCCACGCCGGGGCGCATTGCCCATGATGCACTCGCTCAGCCCCAAGATGCACAGGCGATTTTGGCCCGCTGGCGGCGCTAAGCCACGGCAAAGGCGCAAAACGCGCATCATTGCTTGACTTCCACCTGTTAGAGAGGTGTATCAGGCCTCAGATTTTTGACCTTGAAGGGATACGATATGCATGAGTTTCGCAGCCACACTTGCGCAGCACTTACCGCCGCGAATGTAGGCGAAAACGTGCGGCTTTCCGGCTGGGTCCACCGGGTGCGCGACCACGGCGGGATTTTGTTCATCGACCTGCGCGACCATTACGGCGTGACGCAGGTTCTGTGCGACCCCGACAGCGCCGCCTTCAAAGACGTGGAGAAAGTACGCGCCGAATGGTGTATCCGCATCGATGGCGAAGTGAAGGCGCGCGCGCCCGAGCTGGTGAACTCCAAGATCCCCACAGGCGCGGTTGAAGTGTTTGTGCGCGACATCGAAGTTCTGGGTGATGTGAAGGGCGATCTGCCGCTGCAAGTTTTCGGCGAGCAGGAATACCCCGAGGAAACCCGTCTGCGCTATCGCTATCTGGATCTGCGCCGCGAGAAGATGCAGGCCAATATGGTGCTGCGCTCTGATGTGGTTTCCTCGATCCGCCGCCGCATGTGGGACCAGAAGTTCCGCGAATTCCAAACGCCGATCATCACCGCCTCTTCGCCCGAAGGCGCGCGCGATTTTCTGGTGCCAAGCCGTCTGCATCCGGGCAAATTCTATGCCCTGCCGCAAGCGCCGCAGCAGTTCAAACAGCTGTTGATGGTCTCGGGTTTCGATAAATATTTCCAAATCGCGCCGTGTTTCCGCGATGAAGACCCGCGCGCAGACCGCTCGCCCACTGATTTCTACCAGCTTGACCTCGAAATGTCCTTTGTGACCCAGCAAGACGTGTTCGACACGATCCAGCCGGTGATTGGCGGAATTTTTGAGGAATTCGGCGGCGGGCGCAAAGTGGACCAGACATGGGAGCAGATCAGCTATCGTGATGCGGCGCTCTGGTATGGCTCCGACAAGCCGGACCTGCGCAACCCGATCAAAATGCAGGTTGTCTCCGAGCATTTCGCAGGCTCCGGCTTTGCGATCTTTGCCAAGCTGCTGGAACAGGACGGCACGGAAATCCGCGCCATTCCCGCCCCCACAGGCGGCAGCCGCAAATTCTGTGACCGCATGAACGCTTTTGCGCAAAAAGAAGGGCTGCCTGGCATGGGCTATATCTTCTGGCGCGATCAGGGCGAGGGCATGGAAGCGGCAGGTCCGCTGGCTAAAAACATCGGCCCCGAGCGCACCGAAGCCATTCGTCAGCAGCTTGGCCTTGGCGTGGGCGATGCGGCGTTCTTCTTGGGCGGCAAACCCAAAACCTTCGAATCCGTTGCAGGGCGCGCGCGCAATGTGATCGGTGAAGAGCTGGGTCTGACCGACAAAGATCGCTTTGCCTTTGCATGGATCGTGGATTTCCCGATCTTCGAAAAAGACGAAGAAACCGGCAAGATCGATTTTGAACATAACCCGTTCTCCATGCCCCAAGGCGGGATGGAAGCGTTGCAGGGCGATCCGCTCAAGGTGCTGGGCTATCAATATGATCTGGCCTGTAACGGCTATGAACTGGTGTCGGGCGCGATCCGGAACCACAAGCCGGAGATCATGTTCAAGGCCTTTGAAATTGCCGGCTATGGCGAAGAAGAAGTGCGCAAGCGCTTTGGCGGCATGGTCAACGCGTTCCAATATGGCGCGCCGCCCCACGGGGGCTGTGCGGCGGGGATCGACCGGATTGTGATGCTCTTGGCGGATGAAGCGAACATCCGCGAAGTGATCTTGTTCCCGATGAACCAGCGCGCCGAAGACCTGATGATGAACGCGCCTTCCGAGCCGACCTCAGATCAGCTGATGGAGCTGGGCTTGCGGGTGATCCCGCAGGAGTGATCTGCGCTGCATGATCGACATAAAAAAGGGCCGCAGCGATGCGGCCCTTTTGCGTTTAGGGCTTTTACGTTGGGGGCGGATTAATCCTCTAGGCTGTCTTCACGTTTCTCCGCGATCAGCCCGCGCTCTTTTTCTTTGCGCTCTTTGAACCGCTGGCCATAGCCTTCGATCTCATCCACGGGGATCACCTCGCGGGCGCGCTCGAACACCTCGTTTTCTTCCTCGTCCATGTGATGCTCATAGTCGTGCTTGAGCGTTTTGAACCGGGTCAGCCACCCGGAGGAGGACATGTCCATCTCGTTGAGCTCCTCCATGATGTCATCCATCTGCTGATGCTCATGCACCGAATGGCGGGCCGCGTCCTGCCCCCATGTTTTGCTGATCAGCTTGGAGTAAAACGTCTCTTCCTCGGCGGCGGCATGGGATTTCACGTCATTGTAAAAATCCGACCATGCCTTGCGGCGGGTCTCACTATCGCCTTCGGTTTGCGCAATCTGGTCGAGCAATTTGCGGTGGTCGTCATGGTCTTTTTTGATGATGTCATAAATTGCAGCCATTGGGGTATATCCTTCATGTTTGCCCAGAGGTTTGCCCAGAGGGGTTTGCCGAGGGGACTGCTGTGCAAACGCGCAGGCCGCCCCGCAGGTTCCCGCAGGCCCATGGCGATTTGCTGCCAAAGGGGGAAAATGGGGCGAAACTGCCCGATGATTTTTCGGCGCGATGTGCCTATATTGGGCGCAACGCAGTTTGCAGCAAAGGTTGTGCACCGGTGTCTTTTACCCCTGAATTTGCTGAGCGCCGTTTTGGCTATGGGCTCTCGCCCCATGTGGCGGCGCCGCTGTCTTCCGCTGCGATGTTGGCGGGGTTGAGCGCGCCCGATGTGATGGCGCAGCGCTTTCCCATCGAAGGGTTTGACGCGTTTCGCGCCCGGATGATCGAGGCAACCGAGCTGCGCAAGAAACGCCGCAAAGCAGGCGGCACCCCGGCGGAGGAAAAGCTGCGCAAACGCGAAAAGCGCCTGCAAGCAAGGGCGCGCAAGGCCAAGATCGAGTGGTTCTTTGCCACGCTGAACCGCCGCATCCATGGCACGCAGAATTTCCGCGAGCGGCTGGTGTATTTCTGGGCCGATCACTTTACCGCGCTGGGCAAAGGCGGGGTCTTGCGGCGCGCCACCTCGCCCTATGTCGAGGACGCCATTCGCCCGCATATCGCGGGCAATTTTGCCGATCTGCTCAAATCTGCCGTGACCCATCCGCTGATGGTGCATTATCTGGATCAAAACCGCTCGGTCGGGCCCGATAGCAAACGTGCGATCAAGGCAAATGGCACCATGGGGCTGAATGAGAACCTCGCCCGCGAAGTGCTGGAACTGCACACGCTGGGGGTCAATGGCCCTTACCGCCAAGAAGACGTGCAACAACTGGCCAAGCTGCTGACCGGGCTGACCTATTCGGCGCAGGATGGCGCAAAATTTCGCAAGGATTTTGCCCAGCCGGGGGCCGAAAAGGTGCTTGGCAAATCCTACGGCCCCAAGCCGGGCATGCAGCCCATTCACCGCGTGCTCGAGGATTTGGCCCTGCATCCGGCCACCGCGCGCCATGTAGCGCAAAAGCTGGCGGTGCATTTTGTGGCCGACACGCCAGACCCCGCCTTGGTGACGCATCTAGAGAAAACCTATTTATTTCACGAGGGCGCGCTCTTGCCGGTTTATGAGGCGCTGCTGGATCATCCGGCCACATGGGCCGCGCCAGCCGCAAACATGCGCCACCCGGTAGAGTTTGTCAGCGCCGCCTTGCGGGCGCTCGCCCCGCCCGACGCAAGCTTTGCCGCGCTGGAAGAACGCGATGTGAACGGCATGTTTTTCACGCCGATGATGCGCATGGGCCAGCTTTGGCAACAGCCCAATGGCCCCGATGGCTGGGCCGAGGCGGATGCCGATTGGATCACCCCGCAGGGCATTGCCGCCCGGCTGGATTGGGCGATGCGCGTGCCGGTGAAACTGTTGCCTGATCTGCCCGATCCGCGCATCTTTGTGACAGACGCGCTGGGCAGCGCGCCGCCTGCCTCGGCCAGTTTTGCCGCCTCTGCCGCCGAAAGCCGGGCCGAAGCGATTGGCCTTGTTCTTATGTCTCCCGCCTTCCAGCGCCGCTGAGGAATTTGATGATGACCACCACGTCCCGCCGCCTTTTCCTGACCCGCAGCGCCGCGCTTGGTTGCTCGCTTGCGGCCAGCCCTCTGATCACCCCCGTCAGCTTTGCCGCCGCGCCATGGGACAACCGGTTGGTGGTGATCATCCTGCGCGGGGGGATGGATGGGCTTGATACGCTGCGCCCCTTTGGCGACCCGGATTTTGCCGCGCTGCGCCCGGCGCTGGCAGGGGGCGAGCGGGGGGTAGAGCTGGCCTCGGGGTTTACCCTGCACCCGGGGTTGGCCGATTTGCTGCCCCTGTGGCAGGTGGGCGAGCTTGGGTTTGTGAACGCGGTATCCACGCCCTATCGCAGCAAACGCAGCCATTTTGACGGGCAGGATATCCTGGAGGCGGGCACCGATGACATCGGCGGCGGTGTGCGCGATGGCTGGCTCAACCGGATGTTGCAGCATGTGCCGGGGGTTACCACCGAAACCGCCTATGCGATTGGCCATAACGATATGAAACTGATGTCGGGCGCGGCACCCGTGGCCAATTGGGCCCCCGATAGCGAGATGCGCCTAAGCCCGCAGGCGATGCGCCTTGCGGAATTGGTTATGGAGGCGGACCCGCAGATGCATGCGGCATTGGCCGAAGCGATGATGCTGTCCGAGACGCCAGAGGAGGCGATGATGGGCGGCGGCAAGGTGAAAGGCGCGCATAACGAGATTGCCAAATTTGCGGGCGAGCGGCTGCGCGGTGATGCCCGTGTGGCGGCGTTTTCGCTCAATGGCTGGGACACGCATCGCAACCAAAACCGCAGCCTTGGCCGGGCGCTGGGGCAATTGTCGCAAACTTTGCTGACGCTGCGCGATACAATGGGCGCGGGGGTGTGGGGCAAAACCGCCGTGGTGGTGATGACCGAATTTGGCCGCACCGCGCGCGAGAATGGCACACAAGGCACCGATCATGGCACGGGCGGGCTGATGGTGATGGCGGGCGGCGCCATTCGCGGCGGGCAAATTCACGGCACATGGCCGGGGCTGAGTGAGGCCGATCTGTTCGAGCGCCGCGATCTGATGCCCACCCGCGATGTGCGCGCCCCGGCGGCGTGGATCATGCAGGCGTTAACCGGGCTGGACCGGGCGACATTAGAAAATGTGGTGTTTCCGGGCATGGAAATGGGGTCCGATCCCAAGCTGATGCTGTAGCGTCGGGTTTTGCCTTTGGGTTGAGGGTTCTGCGGCTGTTACTATCCGAGATGCGCTGCGCGTTTGTGCTTGGCGCGTCTGCGGTTGCAGCCTAGGCTGATTTGCATGAGCGTCGAAGCACACACCCCCGCCGCGCCTTTGGCGCATTGGACCCCGCCGCCCGCCCCCGAGGGTGCGGCGATGAGTGGCAAATTTGCCGCGCTCGAGCGGCTGGACGCTGAAAAACACGCAGCGCTGCTGTATCAATCCTATCAAGGCCATGACGGGGTTTGGGACCATCTGCCCTATGGGCCGTTTTCCTCGGCCTCGCAATATCACCGCTGGGTGCGCGATGTGGCGGGCCAGCAAGACCCGCTGTTTTACGCGATCCGCAATCTGGAAACCGGCCATTTCGAAGGGGTTGCCAGTTTTTTGCGCATCGCGCCGCAGATGGGCTGTATCGAAGTGGGCCATATCAATTTCAGCCCTGCCTTGCAGCGCAGCCGCGCCGCCACCGAAGCCATGTATCTGATGATGGCATGGGCTTTTTACGCGGGCTATCGCCGGTACGAGTGGAAATGCGACGCCGCGAATATGGGATCGCGCCGCGCGGCCCAGCGGTTGGGGCTGAGCTATGAGGGGATTTTCCGGCAGGCCGCCGTGGTCAAAGGGCGCAACCGAGACACCGCGTGGTTTGCGGCAATTGATGGCGAATGGCCCGCCCTCAAAGAAGCCTTTAAGGCGTGGCTATCTCCCACAAACTTCAACCAAACCGGCCAGCAGATCGAAAGCCTTGCCGATCTGACGCGGCTGGTGCGGGTTGCCAGCGACCCGGCGCTTTAGGCGCGCCCCGCTGCCACCGCGCCGGATCAAATGGCGATGCTTTGTGACAGGCGCTGTTGGATCAGCCCGGCAAGATGTGCCACTTCGGAATTTGACGGCTCGCCCAGCGTGCATTTGCGCGCCAGAGCGAGGGCGGCATCCTCGAGGATACGGTCCTTGGCGCTGCGGGCGACGCCGCTGAGAAATTGCGCGGCGTAATCAAGCGTTTTGTCATTGGCGGGCGCATCAAGCATTTCGGCAATATGGGCCATGTCATCTTGGAGCGCGATCCGGTCGGGGTTGATCACATCATCAACCACTTCGCGCAGGCCCGAGGGGCGGCGATCTGGCGGGATATGCGCCAAGATGCTGCGCTGGAATACCGCCAGCGAGGTGATGGGTTTTTCCATAAATTCATGCGCGCCTGCGGCCAATGCTTCGGCGCGGCGGTGGCTTTCGCCGGAAATCGCCAGCAGCACATTGACCTCGCCGGGCGGGGTGGAGGACAGTTCTGTCAGCAGATCAATGCCATCGCCATCAGGCAGCCCCAGATCGATGATCGCCACACTGGGGCGGTAGACCTGCAAATGCCGCCGGGCCGAGCGCATGCAATCGGCGCGGCGAATCCGCGCACCAGAGCGCAGGCATAACAGCCGCAGCGCATCACAGGCAAAGCGGCTGTCTTCGACCACCAGCACCGTCAAGCCCAGCAGGGGCCGCTGCACGGTGGGCGCAGGCATATTGGTGTGAAACGGGTCGTGGATCTCTGGCATTTTATCTCTCCCTTGAACCTCTGGTCTGCCTATCGTTACGCAGGGTTGGTGAATCGTGCGTTAACAGGCCACATTGCGGTTGCAGGAATTTGCGCTCATAAAGCCGGGCAGTGATAACAGCGGAGCCTCCCATGATCGGACGTTTGAACCATGTAGCCATCGCCGTGCCGGATCTGGACGCGGCGGCAGATCAATACCGCAATGCGCTGGGTGCCAAAGTGGGCGCGCCGCAGGACGAGCCTGATCACGGGGTCACGGTGATTTTTATCGAATTGCCCAACACCAAGATCGAACTGCTTTATCCGCTGGGCGATGACAGCCCGATCAACGGGTTTTTGGAAAAGAACCCGGCGGGCGGCATTCATCACATTTGCTATGAGGTCGATGACATCATCGCAGCGCGTGATCATTTGAAATCCACCGGCGCGCGGGTGCTGGGCACGGGCGAGCCAAAGATCGGCGCCCATGGCAAACCTGTGTTGTTCTTGCACCCCAAGGATTTCAACGGCGCGCTGGTTGAGTTGGAGCAAGTCTGATGGGCCCCGTATCCGGCTTGGTGCTATTTGCGGTCATCTGGTCGATGACATTCATGATCGTGCTGCCCTTTAAGGTGCAGACCCAAGGCGATCTGAACAACATCGTGCCGGGCACCCACGCAGGCGCGCCCGAGCATCACCACCTGAAGAAAAAGGCGCTTTGGACCACGGTGATTGCCGTGCTGGTCTGGGCGCTGGTGGCTTATATTATTCTGTCGGGGCTGATCACCGTGGATGATTTGGAACGCTTTGGGGGGCGCCCTTCGCTTCAACCAGCAAATGGTACAGGTGGGTAAAGGTCGCCGCGCCTAGGATCGGCACCAAAAGGTTAAACAGCGGCACGGAAAGCGGCATGGCCATCAACACCCCGGCCAGCCAGATCGTGCCGAAATGTTTGCGCCGCAGCTTGCGCGCGCCTTCGCGCCCCACACGGCGCGCAGCCGCAAGGGTGAAATATTCCCGCCCCAGCAAGAACCCATTTACCGCCCAGAAGATGAACAGGGCAAAAGGCGCAAAGATCACATAAAGGATCAGCGCCAGCAGGTTCACCCCGATAATCACCCCCAGAAACACAAATGTATCGCGCAGCGCTTCGGAAAACGGCAGGCGCGGCGCTTGGGGCAGGTGGGGGTAATGCTCGCCCTCAACCGCATCGGCCACATCATCGAGAAACAGCGAGGTGATGGCCGACGCCACAGGCACCATCAAAAACACCGACAGCAGCATGAGAAGCAGTAGTGCCCCCCAGCTTAGCGCGCTGGCGGCCCATTGCATCTCGCCCAGCCACGGCAGGGTGATCGTATCGCCCACCAGCCAGCCCGTGCCGTGAAACAGCAGCAGCCCAAAGCCGATCAACAGGCCCAGTGTCGCGCCAACCCCGGTCAGCAGCACACGGATGAAACGCGGGTCGGTCATCTGGCTCAGGGCCAGCCCGAAGGCGGTGAAAATCATGTCTCTACCCATGTGGTCAGCGCCGCCACATCGGGGCGCGGGCGGTCTGGCGGGGCGGCGGTTTCGGTGGCGATATGGATGAAGCCTGCGATGCGTTCCTGCGGCGCCAGCCCGAAGCCTTCTTGCATAAAGGCGCGGTCATGGCTTGGCCAACCGCTGAGCCAATTGGCCCCCCAGCCCGCCGCCAGCGCCGCATTGAGCAGCGCAAGGCAAACCGCCCCGGCAGAATAGGTTTGCTCTAGCGCGGGAATTTTTGGGTTGGGCTTTTGCACCTCGATCACCGCCACGGCCAGCAAACCTTGGTCAAACTGGCTGCGGCCTTTGGCGATTTGCTCGGCGTCCAGCCCCAGCGCCGCGCCGCGCGTTTCGGCCAATGCGGCCAGCCGCGGCATTGCGGATTGGCGCAGCACGATGAAACGCCACGGCTCTAGCTTGCCGTGATCGGGGCTGCGCGCCGCCATGCTCAGCAGATCGTGCAGGGCGGCATCATCCGGCACCGGCGCTTGCAAGGTTTTGGCAGGGCGCGAGCGGCGGGTGCGCAGGAAATCCAGCGCGTGTGGGTTCGGATCGGGCAAGGTCAGTATCCCAGTTCTGTGGCCATATCATCAATGCTGCTGCGCAAGAACGCATCAAACTTGGGCGAGGGTTGCCGGATTGCAAAGCCTTGTGCAAGCGGATCAGGGGCGGTGATCGCACTGCCCGAGAGCGCCTCGAGCGTGGCATGGCCGCAAAACGGCACATAGGCCTCGGAATAGCCGCCCTCATGCACCAGCACCAGCTTGCCATCGCACAGGGTTTGCGCGGCCTGTTTCACGCGGGCGGTCATCTGGCGGAACGTATCGGCAGTGGCCAGCATGGTGGAGAGCGGGTCGGGCACCGCCGCGTCATAGCCGCAGGCGACGATGATCATATCGGGGGCAAACTGTGTGATCGCAGGCAGCACCAGCCGCTCCAGCGCATGAAGATAGGCGGTGTGGCCTGATCCTGCATACATCGGCAGGTTGATGTTGAACCCTTCCCCCGCGCCGCGCCCGCGATCGCCAATCGCGCCGGTATCGAGCGGGTAATTGCCCTCTTGATGCAGCGAAATGCTCAGCACATCATCGCGGTCATAGAAAATCGCCTCGGTGCCATTGCCGTGATGCACATCCCAATCGAGCACGACAAACCGTTTGGCCAGCCCCTTGGCGCGGGCGGCTTCAATGGCGACGGCGATATTGGCCAACAGGCAAAACCCGTTGGGAAAATCAGGTAGGCAGTGGTGGCCGGGTGGGCGCGACAGCGCATAAGCATTTTCCAATTCGCCCCGCGCCACAGCATCCACCGCCGCCACAGAGAGCCCCGCAGAAAGCGCGGCAATTTCAAACCCGCCTTGGACAAAAGGCGTGCGAAGGCCCAGCTCTCCGCCACCTGCATCAGACAGGGCTTTGAACGCGTCCAGATAGGATTGCGGATGCACACGCGCCAATGTGGTCATGTCGGCGGCCTCGGCGCTGCGCAGATCCAGATCACGGCTTAGACCCGTCACATCCATCAGGTTCTTCAACCGCCGTTTGGTTTCGGGGCTTTCGGGTAACCCGCCCGCCGCCAAGGGCTGTACCAACCCGCCAATTGGCAGGGTGAATGCGTAATTGCCCCCTGCATGCCAAAAACACCGCTCGTCCCAGAAAAAACCCGTGCTCATCTGCCTGCACTCCTTTGTTTGGGCGTAACCTGCCCAAGGGCGGGGTGAATGTCTATGGCTCTGCTGCGCCTTCCTCAAGCAGGGCGTGCAGGTCGAGCCTTGCGTTGCCCATGTTTAGATTTCCCTGCGCATCGCGGGGCCATTGATCGGCAGGGCGGTCGCGGTAAAGCTCGACCCCGTTTTGATCGGGATCGCGCAAATACAGCGCCTCGGAAACCCCGTGATCTGCGGCCCCGTCGAGCGGATAGCCCGCATCGAGTACCCGCTGCAACGCGCGCCCAAGGCTTTTGCGGTCGGGATAAAGGAATGCCGCGTGATAAAGCCCGGTATGGCCTGCGCCGGGCGGGGTGCCGCCTGCGCTTTCCCATGTGTTCAGCCCGATTTGGTGGTGATAACCGCCCGCGCCCAGAAACGCGGCCTGCGCGCCATAGCGCTGGGTGACCTCAAAGCCCAAGACATCGCGGTAAAACGCAATGGCCCGTTCCAGATCGGCCACTTTGAGATGCACATGGCCGATGGTGGGGTGGGGAGTGGTTTGGTTTGCCGGGGCAGCTGGGGGTGTCTGGGTCATCTTGGATACTCCGTAAATCGGTATCTTCAAGATGGGGCTGCGCGGCGGGTTTAAAAAGAGCCCGCCGCGCGCGGGCTCTGTGCGCCGGTGCGCAGAGCCCCTAGCTATGCTGGTGCGGCGTTAATGGCCGACCATGCCGACGATCTCATAGGTCTTTTTGAGGATCGGGGCGGTGATCTCGCGGGCCTGCTCGGCTCCGCGGGCCAAAAGCCGGTCAATCTCGGCGGGGTCATTCATCAGCCGCGCCATTTCCGTGGAAATCGGTGCAAGCTTGGCCACGGCCAGTTCCGCCAAGGCAGGTTTGAACTGACCAAATTGCTGGCCGCCGACCTCGCGCAGCACATCCGCTGCGGTTTGACCCGACAGGCCCGCATAGATGTTCACCAGATTGCGCGCTTCGGGGCGGCCTTCCAGCCCGTCCAGCTCGGAGGGCAAAGCGTCCGGGTCTGTTTTGGCCTTGCGGATTTTCTTGGCGATGGTGTCTGCATCATCGGTCATGTTGATGCGGCTGGCATCCGAGGGGTCGGATTTTGACATTTTTTTGGTGCCGTCGCGGAAAGACATCACGCGGGTGGCCGCGCCTTCGATCACCGGTTCCGTCAGCGGGAAGAAATCCACGCCGTAATCATGGTTGAACTTGGACGCGATGTCGCGGGTCAGCTCCAGATGCTGTTTTTGATCCTCGCCCACGGGCACATGGGTGGCGTGGTAGATCAAAATATCGGCGGCCATCAGCGCAGGATAGGCAAACAGCCCCAGCGAGGCGGCTTCGGCGTTTTTGCCTGCCTTGTCTTTCCACTGGGTCATGCGGCCCATCCAGCCCATGCGCGCCACGCAGTTGAAAATCCACGCAAGCTGCGCATGTTCGGGCACTTGGCTTTGGTTGATCAGGATGGATTTTTCAGGATCGACGCCAGAGGCGATGAAACCCGCCGCCAATTCGCGGGTGTTGCGGCGCAATGTGTCCGGGTCGAGAAATTTGGCCGTGATCGCATGCAGATCGACCATGCAATAGATCGATTGCACGCCCTTGTCCTGCGCATCGGCAAAGCGTTTCAGCGCGCCCAGATAATTCCCCAGATGCAGATTCCCCGAGGGCTGGATTCCGGAAAAAACACGCGGTGTGAATTGTGCATCGGTCATGGAAGACGCCCCCTGGCTCTGATAACGCTTAGGCCGTCGGCTTACCCACGCCGTCCCATCCCGTCAAGGAGCGCCAATGCAAGACCCCGATTTCCAGCCCCCCGTGAACCCGCTGCCCCCGGTGGTGGTGATCTTGTTTCTGGCACTTGCCGGGGTTGAGGCGGCGCTGTCGCTGGCCGAGGCCGGGCTGATTGGCGGGCGCGGCGGCATTGGCTGGCGCCTGTCATGGGTGCGCGACTGGGGGTTTTCGGCCGGGGTGTTCCAACAGATGTGGGCTATCGGCAGTTGGCCGCTGGATCAGGTGGCCCGCATTGTGAGCTATAGTTTCATCCACTGGTCTTTTGGATCATCGGTGTTTGGCGCGGTGTTGCTTTTGGCGCTGGGCAAGATGGTGGGCGAAACCATGGGGCAGATCGCGGTTGCGGTGCTGTTTTTCGCCAGCGGCATTACCGGCGCGTTGGTCTATGCGCTGCTGGCGTCGCCTGAGGGGATGTTGGTGGGGGCCTATCCCAATGTCTACGGGTTGATCGGCGGCTATACATTTGTGATGTGGCGCAGCCTTGGCGCGGCGGGGGCGGCGCAGCTGCAAGCGTTTTCGCTGATCGGGTTTTTGATGGGGCTGCAATTGCTGTGGTCGCTGCTGTTTGGGGCAGGGGACCAATGGATTGCGGAGCTGGCCGGGTTTATCTGCGGCTTTGGCCTGAGCTTTGTGCTGGTGCCGGGCGGCTGGACACATCTGGTGGCGCAAATCCGGCGGCGCTGAGCGCGGCGCGCCGCGGCGCTGTGAGTATTTGACGAAGGGTGAAGCGGTTAGTTTTTGGGCGGCGCGCTTTTGTAGACCGGCAGGTGCCAGCCCCAAAACAGCGATCCGGCGCGCAGCACCCATGTGACCGCCGCCCCCGCCAGCAGCGCCCAAGGGGCGGGCAGCATGTGGTTTTGCAAGATAACGGCGGCGCCCGCGCCCGCAAAGGCGGCGGTGGCGTAAAGCTCGCCTTGTTTGAGCACCAAGGGCACTTGGCCCACCACCACATCGCGCATGAGCCCGCCCATGCAGCCGGTGATCATGCCCATCAGCACCACGATGGCGGGGCTTTGCCCCAGCGACAGCGCCACGCCCGCCCCGGCGGCCACAGCCACGGCAAGCGCGAGGCTGTCGAGCCAGATCAGCAAGCGCCAGCGGCTTTCCACCAGATGGGCGGTGAAAAACACCACCAGCGCCGCCAGCGAGGCTGCGCCCAGATAGGCGGGGGTGTCGATCCAGAAGATCGGGTTCCGGTCCAGCAGCAGATCGCGCACCGTGCCGCCACCAAGCGCGGTCAGGCAGGCGACAAAGGCAAAACCCACCAGATCAAGCTGGGCGCGGCTGGCCACCAGCGCGCCGGTGATCGCAAAGATCACCACGGAGGAAAAATCGAGGAAGGTCACAAGGGTCATGGGCGGGGCGCTTTATGATTTGGCGGGTTTGAACGGTTTCATGCCTTCGCGGGCCAATTCATCGGCGCGCTCGTTTTCAGGGTGGCCCGCGTGGCCTTTGACCCATTTCCACGTCACGTCATGGCGCGCATTGGCCGCGTCGAGCCGTTGCCACAGTTCGGCGTTTTTCACCGGTTTGTTGGCCGCGTTTTTCCAGCCGTTTTTCTTCCAGCCAAAGATCCAGCCCGTGATGCCGTTTTTCACGTAATTGCTATCTGTGACGAGGGTCAGCTTGGTGGGGCGTTCCATCGCTTCGAGCGCGTGGATCGCAGCCAGCAGTTCCATCCGGTTGTTGGTGGTGGCAGGCTCGCCGCCCTTGAGTTCGCGCTGTTTGAGGATCTTGCCCCCTTCCACCGCGCGGATCAAAGCGCCCCAGCCGCCGGGGCCGGGGTTGCCGCTGCAGGCACCGTCTGTGTAGGCGAAAATTTCAGTCATTGGCGGGTATGATATCCATGGGTGTGTTCGGGGGCCTTAGGTGCGGGTAAAACCCGGCGCGGTCAACCGCCCGGATGCGCGCGCGCTCATCCCCAGACGCCAAGGGCAAGGCAGCCCAGCACGATCAGGGTCAACGGCAGGCGCAGGCTCATCCACCATGCAGGCGCAAGCCCCCAGCGCCAGAACGCGGCATCCAGCATCAAAAGCGCAGCAAAGCCGATCATCAGATTGGTCAGCGCCGAGGTCGCCCCTTGGCCGGGGTTGAGGAATATCCACAAAGCCGGGATCACCGAGAGGGCAAAGCAAATATTGGCCCGCAGCCCGGCGACATTGCTCGACAGACCCCAAAGCGCCCCGGTGGCGAAACACAGCAAGATCACCCCATAGCGCGCCATCAGCAGCGGCCCGTCGCGCACCACGACCCACGATAAAAACCCGCTGGGCTGGACCACGGCGGCGGCGTCAAAATAGCCCACCACCACCAGCGCGCCCCATAAAAACGGCAGCAATCCGGCAAATCCGATCAGCAGGGCAGCGGCGGGGATACGTGGGGACATGGGGGGAATCCTTGGAAGAGAAGGTGGCGGCAGGCGCGCCGCCTGCCCGCGTTTAGGCAGGGGTGCGCAGCACGCGGGGCACTTTGAATTCCACGTTTTCCTGCGCGGTTTCCACCAGCTGCTGGGTCACCTCGAACCGCTGGGTGAAAGCGTCGATCACCTCGTTGATCAACACTTCGGGGGCCGAAGCCCCGGCGGTGATGCCGATGCTGCGAATGCCCTCCAGCGCGCGCCAATCAATGTCGGTGGCGCGCTGCACCAACTGGCTATAGCCACAGCCCGCCCGCGCGCCCACTTCGACAAGGCGGCGCGAGTTGGAGGAATTGGGCGCGCCCACCACCAGCATCGCATCGCATTTGGGGGCCATTTCCTTGACCGCCTCTTGGCGGTTGGTGGTGGCGTAACAAATGTCTTCTTTATGCGGCCCGACAATGGCGGGGAACCGCGCCTTGAGCGCGGCGACGATATCGGCGGTGTCATCAACGCTCAGGGTGGTTTGTGTCACATAAGCCAGCTGCGCCGGGTCGCGCACGGCAACCTCGGCCACATCAGCGGCGGTTTCCACCAGCAGCACCTCGCCCTCGGGCAATTGCCCCATGGTGCCGACAGTTTCAGGGTGGCCCGCATGGCCGATCATGATCATCTGAAGACCCGCTTCGGCGTGGCGCTGGGCCTCGATATGCACTTTGCTGACCAACGGGCAGGTGGCATCCACATAGACCATGTTGCGGGCCTGCGCGGCAGAGGGCACCGATTTGGGCACGCCGTGCGCCGAGAAAATCACCGGCCTGTCATCGGGACATTCCGAGAGTTCCTCGACAAACACCGCGCCTTTGTCGCGCAGCCCATCGACCACAAATTTATTATGCACAATCTCGTGGCGCACATAGACAGGCGCGCCCCATTTTTCGATCGCCATCTCGACAATCTTGATGGCCCGGTCAACACCGGCGCAAAATCCGCGCGGGGCGGCGAGGTAGAGGGTCAGAGGCGCTTTTTCCATGACCTTCAAATAGGCAGTTTGCGCGGCGGCGTAAAGCCAGCCGCGCAAAGATCAATTGTCGCTGTCACGGTCCTGCGGAATTTCGCGCGTGGGGCGGCCAATGACATCGCGCAGGTCTTCCAGCTCGATGAAGTTATCGGCTTGGCGGCGCAGCTCGTCCGAGATCATCGGTGGCTGGCTGCGGATGGTGCTGACCACGGAAACCCGCACGCCTTGGCGCTGGAGGCTTTCCAGCAGGGGCCGGAAATCGCCATCGCCCGAGAACAGCACAATGTGATCCACATGCGGCGCCAGTTCCATCGCATCGACAGCCAATTCGATGTCCATGTTGCCCTTGACCTTACGGCGGCCCATGCTGTCGGTGTATTCCTTAGCGGGCTTCGTCACCATCGAAAAACCGTTATAGTTGAGCCAGTCAACCAAAGGGCGAATCGGAGAATACTCATCATTCTCCAGTAGAGCGGTGTAGTAGAAGGCGCGCAGTAGTTTGCCCCGACGCATGAATTCTTGTCGCAAAAGCTTGTAGTCGATGTCGAACCCGAGCGCCTTTGCGGCGGCGTAAAGGTTTGATCCGTCGATAAACAATGCCAGCCGTTCGTCTTTGTAAAACATGATGGTTCCTTTCGGCTGACCCTTTCGGCCAAACTTGAGAAGCGTTAGTAAGTTGTTAACCAACCAGTGGTAGAGGGTCGGTTTTTTATCCGGATCGCTTAACTAAGGGGTTTTCTCGTCTATGCAATCGAAAAACCTGCAAAAGCAGAGCGAAACTCGGCTCATTTCTGAAAAATTAATTCTGCTCGCAATTGGAGCTAACCTAGGGTCGAAATTTGGGGCACCCGCTCAGAGCATTGTACTCGCCTTTAAGGAGCTTGCGAATCGCGGGGCGGTGATTCGCGATATTAGTCCATTATATAGCACACCTGCTTTTCCAGTTGGGAACGGCCCCGATTATGTGAATGCGGCGGCCTCCTTTACGGTGAAATGGAGCGCCGCGCGCATAATGGAAGTGTTTCACGAGATAGAATTTGAATTTGGCCGCGAAAGACAACAGCGCTGGGGACAGCGCACATTAGATATAGACCTGATCGCAATCGACGATTTGGTGTTGCCAGACCTGCAAACCCACAAGCAGTGGCGTGACTTGCCGCCAGATGCGCAGCTTGTGCAAACCCCGGACCAGTTGATTTTGCCGCACCCCCGCCTGCAAGATCGCGGCTTTGTTCTGGTGCCGCTGGCCGATATTGCGCCCGATTGGCGTCACCCGGTGCTGGGCAAGACGGTGAGGCAGATGTGTGATGCCTTACCAGATGAGGCGAAAAAGGGGGTCGTTCGCCTGTAATAGCTGCTTGTAACCGTGGGCGATCCCCCCTAAATACCATGTTTCCGGCTGATATCTGATTAATTGGAGTGCCCCGATGGCCCGCGTTACCGTAGAAGATTGCGTAGATAAGGTTCCGAACCGTTTCGAACTGGTGATGCTTGCCGCTCACCGGGCGCGTGAAATCGCTGCCGGGTCGCCCGTCACTGTGGACCGCGACAATGATAAAAACCCTGTGGTGTCGCTGCGTGAAATCGCAGATGAAACCCAGACAGCGGATGATCTGCGCGAGCGCCTGATCGAAAGCAACCAGAACCAGATCGAAGTGGATGAGCCCGAAGAAGACGCCATGGCGCTTTTGATGGGTGCCGAGCAGGACAAGCCAGAAGATGACGGCATGTCCGAAGAAATGCTGCTGCGCCAGTTGATGGCTGCACAGGGCCAAGGCTAACAGCCGCTGCATAACCGGGGCAGGGATACCCCTGCCCAAGAAGGCCCTCGCGATGCAAAGCGCTGAAATCACTGCTGACGATCTTGTGGCGCTGATCCGGGCCTATAACCCCAAATCCAATGAAAAACTCATCCGCGCGGCCTATGATTTTGGCCGCGAGATGCATGAGGGCCAGTTCCGCCATTCCGGCGAGCCGTATTTCACCCATCCCGTGGCTGTCGCCGCGATCCTGACCGAGCAACAGCTCGATGATGCCACGCTGATCACCGCGCTGCTGCATGACACGATCGAAGACACCAAGGCCAATTACGCCGAAGTCGAAAAGCGCTTTGGCGGCGAAGTGGCCGAGCTGGTGGATGGCGTGACCAAGCTGACCAATCTCCAGCTTTCTTCTTCGGAAACCAAGCAGGCCGAGAATTTCCGCAAGCTCTTTATGGCCATGTCCAAAGACCTGCGGGTTATTCTGGTCAAACTGGCCGACCGTTTGCACAACATGCGCACGATCAAATCCATGCGCCCCGACAAACAGATGCAAAAAGCCCGCGAAACCATGGATATCTATGCACCGCTGGCCGGGCGCATGGGGATGCAATGGATGCGCGAAGAGCTCGAAGATCTGTCCTTTAAGGTGATCAACCCCGAAGGGCGCGCCTCGATCATCCGCCGCTTCATCACCTTGCAGCGCGAAAGCGGCGATGTGATCCAGCGGATCACCGGCGACATGCGCGGCGTGCTCGACAAGGGCGCGATTGAGGCCGAGGTCTTTGGCCGCGCCAAAAAACCCTATTCCATCTGGCGCAAGATGGAGGAGAAAGAGCAATCTTTCTCGCGGCTCTCGGATATTTACGGCTTTCGGGTGATCACCGGATCGGACGAGGATTGCTATCGCACGCTGGGCGCGATCCACCGCCGCTGGCGCGCTGTGCCGGGGCGGTTCAAAGATTACATCAGCCAGCCCAAAACCAACGGCTATCGCTCGATCCACACCACGGTGTCGGGGCGCGATGGCAAACGTGTCGAGGTGCAAATCCGCACCCGCCAGATGCACGATGTGGCCGAAAGCGGCGTGGCGGCGCATTGGTCCTATCGCGACGGGGTGCGCGCGCGAAACCCATTTGCGGTGGACCCCGCCAAATGGATCAGCCAGCTGACCGAACAATTTGACGCCGAGGAAGATCACCAAGATTTCCTCGAAGCGGTCAAACTTGAAATGTATGCGGATAAAGTCTTCTGCTTTACCCCCAAAGGCGAGGTAGTGAAGCTGCCGCGCGGGGCGACGCCGATTGACTTTGGCTATGCGATCCACACCCGCATTGGCGCGGCCTGTGTGGGGGCCAAGATTGACGGTATGCGCGTGCCGCTCTGGACCCGGATCAAAAACGGCCAATCGGTCGAGATCATCACCGCCGAAGGGCAGGTGCCACAGGTCACATGGCTCGACATTGCCACCACGGGCAAGGCCAAGGCCGCGATCCGCCGCTCGCTGCGCGCCCTCGACCGCGAGCGTTTTGTGAAATTGGGCCGCGAGCTTGCCCGCTCGGCTTTTGCCAACGTGGGCAAGGAAGCCACCGATAAGGCGCTGCGCACGGCGGCGCGCAAAATGCGCCTCGACAGTGCCGAAGAAATCCTCGCCCGTCTGGGCAGCGCTGAGCTGACAGGCCGCGAAGTGGTGCAATCGGTCTTCCCTGATCTGCAACCACAGCAGGGCGATGTGATTGCCTCCAAACATGCGGTTGTCGGGCTTGAGGCGGGGCAAAACTTTGACCGCGCGCCTTGCTGTTTGCCCCTGCCGGGCGAGCGGATCGTCGGCATCACCTATCGCGGCAAGGGCGTGACCGTGCATGCGATTGATTGCGAACGCCTTGCCACCTACGAAGATCAGCCCGAACGCTGGGTCGATCTGCGCTGGCATGAGGGCAACCACGCGCCCGAATATGGCGCTTCCGTTGCGCTGACCATGAGCAATGACGCCGGGGTGCTTGGGCGCATCTGTACCTTGATCGGCGAGACCGAGGCCAATATCTCTGACCTAGAGTTTTTGGTCCGAAAACCAGATTATTACCGATTGTTGATCCATGTAGAGCTGCGCGACCTTGCACATCTGCACTCGCTGCTATCAATCTTGGAGGCGCAAAACGATGTGGCCGAGGTCAGCCGCCACCGCGACAAAACTGCGGGGCGCTCCGGTCTCGATCTGCCCGCACCGATTGAAACAAGCGCCGCGCCGCGCCAAGGCAAAGAAACGTAGAGGCATCTGTTGATCTTTAAACGCCGTGATCCGAAGCCGGCAGCGCGTGCCATTGCCGAGTTTCTCTGGCCGCGCGGCGGTTGGACGCGGGCGTTTCACTATGTCAAACACCGCATGCGCCGTCTGCCCGACAGCCCCGAGCGCATCGGGCGTGGCATCTGGGCCGGTGTCTTTGCCGCTTTCACCCCGTTTTATGGGCTGCATTTTGTGGTGGCTTTGCTGCTGGCACGGCTGATGCAGGGTAATTTTCTGGCGGCATTGATGGGCACGTTTTTTGGCAACCCGCTGACCTATGTGCCCATTGGCATTGCCTCGCTGCAAACCGGGCATTGGCTGCTGGGCACTGAAATGCACAGCGCGGCGCACCGCTCGCTGGGCGGTAAATTTGCCGATGCGGGCAATGATCTGTGGCGCAATTTCATCGCCATATTCACCCCCGAGCGCGCCGATTGGCATGGGCTGACCGTGTTCTGGCACGAGATTTTCTACCCCTATATGGTCGGCGCGATCATTCCGGGCGTGATCAGCGCCAGCCTTTGCTATTATTTCGCCGTGCCTTTGGTGCGCGCCTATCAAAAGCGCCGCAAGGGCCGGCTCAAGGCGAAATTCGAGGCGTTGAAGCTCAAGGCTGCCGCCAATAAACAAGAGACGAAACGCAAATCAGAACAGGGGGCCTCCGAATGACCAGCAAACTGCGCCTTGGTGTAAATATCGACCATGTGGCCACCGTGCGAAATGCGCGCGGCGGGGCCTATCCCGATCCGCTGCGCGCGGCGCAAGTGGCACAGGCGGCGGGGGCCGATGGCATCACCGCGCATCTGCGCGAAGACCGCCGCCACATCTCGGATGCCGATATCGAAGGTCTGATGCAGGTGCTCGACATCCCGCTGAACTTTGAAATGGCCGCGACGGACGAGATGCAGCAGATCGCCCTGCGTCACAAACCCCATGCGGTGTGCATCGTGCCCGAAAAGCGCGAAGAGCGCACCACCGAAGGCGGGCTTGAGGTCGCGCGCGAGGAAAATAAACTGGCGCATTTCATCGCACCGCTGCGCGAGGCAGGCAGCCGCGTGTCGATCTTCATCGCCGCAGAGCCCGCCCAGATCGAAGCCGCCAACCGCATCGGCGCCGAGGTGATCGAGCTGCACACAGGCGCCTATTGCGACGCATTTGCCGAAGGCCATATGGAGGCCGCGCAAGCCGAGCTGACCAAGCTGCGCGAGATGTCCGCCTTTGCCCACTCGCTGGGGCTTGAGGTCCATGCAGGCCACGGGTTGACCTATGATACCGTCGCCCCGGTCGCCGCCTTCCCCGAGGTGCGCGAGCTGAACATCGGGCATTTCTTGATCGGCGAAGCGATCTTTTTGGGGCTGGAACCTGCCATCGCCCAGATGCGCCGCCTGATGGATGAAGCGCGCAAATGATCCTTGGGATCGGCACGGATCTGGCGAATATCGACCGTATCGCCGGCACGCTGGAGCGGTTCGGCGATCGGTTTCGCAACCGGGTTTTCACCGAAGTGGAGCAGCGCAAAGCCGAGCGCCGCGCCGATACCCCCGGCACCTATGCCAAACGCTGGGCCGCCAAAGAGGCCTGTTCCAAGGCGCTAGGCACCGGGCTGCGCATGGGCATTGCGTGGAAAGACATGGCCGTCAGCAATCTGCACACGGGCCAGCCGGTGATGCAGGTCACGGGCTGGGCGGCGCAGCGCCTTGCCGATATGACCCCGCCGGGCCATGAGGCAATCATTCACGTGACCCTGACCGATGATCACCCGTGGGCGCAGGCCTTTGTGGTGATCGAAGCACGGCCCAAAGCCTAAATATCAAAAATTTAGTTTAATACCGCCAGGTCTTCGATCCCCTTGGCCAGCCGCTCCGCCGAGGCGGTCAGTTGCGCATGGGGCAGGCCGCGCTGCGCTTCGATCCGCAGGGCAGTGACATCAGATTGATAGCGCCGCGCCAAAGCCTCCACATCCGCCGAGGCAGGCAATTGGCCGCTTTGCTTGGCCTGCGTGAAAAACGCGGCCATCAACGCTTCCATCTGGCCCAGATAGTCAGAAACCTGATCCCTGATCCGCGCCTCTGATTGGGTGGTGTTGAGCAAGGATTTCACCAAAAAACACGCCTGACGTTTGGGCGTGCCCGCCTCTGCCTGCGCGATGGAGCGCAGGAAATTCGCCAGCCCCACCAGCGGGGTGGGGGCGGCGGCAAACTCCGCCTGCAACGCCGCGTGGTTGCGGGTGAAATACCGCTCCAGCGACAGCGCAAACAGGTTTTCCTTGCTGTCAAACGCGGCATAAATGCTGCCCGGTTTCATCCGAAGCGCCGCCTCTAGGTCTTTCAAAGACGTCGCATGATAGCCCTTTTCCCAGAAAAGGGTCATCGCCGCATCCAAGGCGGCGTCGCGGTCATATGCTCGGGCGCGTGTCATGATGGGGCGGTTTTACGTGATAATTCCGCGTTTGTCTCTAGGGGATGGGCCTTGCAAGCTCACATTTGAGTGATCGCTCAAATAAGGGGTTGAGTGATCGCTCAAATATGCCGATATAGAGCGCATCAACAAGGGGCAGCCGCCCCAATACACGCCCTAAAATACATGGAGTTTTCCAATGGTCGAATTTACCCGCTACACCAAAGACGATGCCCCCGAAGCCAGCAAACCGCTGCTGGATAAATCCGAAGCCGCCTTTGGCCGCATCCCCGGTCTGCATGCCACAATGGCCGAAGCGTCCGGCCTGCTGGAAGGCTACCAAGTGCTGCACCAATTGTTCGTGGATTCCAGCTTTGACAATGACGAGAAAACCGTTGTCTGGCAGGCGATCAACGTGGAAAACGAATGTCATTACTGCGTGCCTGCGCACACAGGCATCGCCAAGATGATGAAGGTCGACGACGCCATCACAGACGCGCTGCGCGATGAAACACCGCTGCCCAATGCCAAGCTCGAAGCGCTGCGCGATTTCACCTTGTCGGTGGTGCGCGACAAAGGTTTTGTCGATGACGCAAAGGTCCAAGCCTTCCTTGATGCAGGTTTCACCAAACGCAACATCCTCGAAGTGATCTTGGGCTATAGCCAAAAGATCATGTCGAACTACACCAACCACTTGGCCAAAACGCCCGTGGACCAAGTGTTTGAAAAATTCGCGTGGTCCAAAGCGGGCTAAACGCCAGTTTGATCCGCCCGCAGCGTGGCTGCGCGCCCCAAGATGCAAACCCCCGGCCGCCCCGCGCGGTCGGGGGTTTTGCGTGCCGCAACCCGCGCTTTGGCCAAAAAACGCCGCCCGCCTGTGTTTTAAGGGCGGCGCGGCGCCGCAGGGCAGGGCTGCCCGCCTTGACAGTGGGGCCGCCCGCCCGCATGTAGCCATGAACCAAATCCCAATGGAGCGCCCGATGGCTGCGAAAGAGAAAACCGGCAACGCATTTGTCGAAACCGTGAAAACCATCGTCTATGCGCTGCTGATTGCGGGCGTGTTCCGCACGCTGTTCTTCCAGCCTTTCTGGATTCCCTCCGGCTCGATGAAACCAACGCTGCTCATCGGGGATTTCCTCTTTGTGAATAAAATGGCCTATGGCTATTCCTACGCGTCTTGCCCCAGCTTGATCGTGCCTGCTGTGGGTCTGAACGTGGATGCAAAAGACATTTGCGGCGTGTTCGACGGCGACAACGGGCGTCTGTTTGGCGGCACGCCAGAGCGCGGCGATGTGGTGGTGTTCCGCCACCCTGTGTCGGGCCGCGATTATATCAAACGCCTGATCGGTCTGCCGGGCGACAAGGTGCAGCTGACGGATGGTGTGGTCTTTATCAACGGCTCCGCCGCGCCCCAGCGCGACGACGGCACCTTTGCCGAGCTGATGGAGCGCCAAGGCCCGCAAGGCCAGCGTCCGGGCTGTGAGAACGCACCTGTGGGCGAGGGTGGCAGCTGCGAGAAATCCCGCAGCATCGAAACCCTGCCCAATGGCGTCGAACATCCCGTGCTGAACATCCGCCGCTCGAATGTGGATGACACAGGCACTTTCACCGTGCCCGAAGGCGAATATTTCTTCATGGGCGACAACCGCGACAACTCTGCCGACAGCCGCATCGCACCCAATGCGGGCGGGGTTGGCTTTGTGCCTTATGAAAACATCATTGGCCGCGCCGATCGCATCATGTTCAGCTCTGCCGGGCGCTCCATGCTGTTCTTCTGGACATGGCGCAGCGACCGCTTCTTTAAGAAAATTCAGTGAAGATAAGCGCCGAACTCAAAGCCTTTGAAGGGCGTCTGGGCTATGTATTTACCAACCCTGCACTGCTTGTGCAGGCGGTAACCCATGCCTCTATGTCCTCGGCCAACCGCGATGATAACCAGCGGCTGGAGTTTCTGGGTGACCGGGTGCTGGGGCTGGTGATGGCCGATGCGCTGCTGTCGCGCGACACGGGCGCAACCGAGGGCCAGCTTGCACCGCGTTTCAACGCGCTGGTGCGCAAGGAAACCTGCGCCGAAGTGGCGCGCGATCTTGATATTGGCGCGGTGCTGAAACTGGGGCGCTCTGAAATGCTCTCGGGCGGGCGGCGCAAACTGGCGCTGCTGGGCGATGCCACAGAGGCGGTGATTGCGGCGGTCTATCTTGATGGCGGTTTCGAGGCGGCGCGCGAATTGGTGCTGCGCCTGTGGCACACGCGGATCGATACCGTCGACGATGATGCCCGCGATCCCAAGACAGCCTTGCAGGAATGGGCGCAGGCGCGCAAACTGCCGCCACCGCTTTACGAACAAATGGACCGTACTGGCCCCGATCACGCCCCTGAATTCACCATTCGGGCGCGGCTGGAAAACGGCGCATCTGCCGTGGCCACCGCCGGATCGAAACGCCAGGCACAACAGGCCGCAGCCGCCGCGCTGCTGGACCAAGTGGAGAATGAAACATGACCACGCGCGCAGGCTTTATTGCCCTGATCGGAGAACCGAACGCCGGTAAATCCACCCTGCTGAACAAAATGGTGGGGGCCAAGGTCAGCATCGTGACCCATAAGGTGCAAACCACCCGCGCCCGCATTCGCGGTGTGGCGATGGAAGGCCAATCGCAATTGGTCTTTGTGGACACGCCGGGCCTGTTCCAACCGCGCCGCCGCTTGGACCGCGCCATGGTTGCCGCGGCGTGGGGCGGGGCCTCGGACGCGGATGTTGTGGTGCTGCTGGTCGAAGCGCACCGCGGCGTGAGCGAAGGGGTAGAGCGCATCCTGACTGGGCTGGCGGACATCGCCGAGGGCCGCAAAGTGGCGCTTGCGATCAATAAAATCGACCGGGTCGAAGCGCCGGTGCTGCTGGGCCTGTCGCAAAAGCTCAATGAACAGTTTGATTTTGCCGAAACATTCATGATCTCAGCCGAGCGTGGCCACGGGGTTGAGGCGCTGCGGACTTGGCTGGCGGGCGAATTGCCCGAAGGCCCATGGCTCTATCCCGAAGACCAGATTGCCGATCTGCCCATGCGTATGATCGCCGCCGAGATGACCCGCGAAAAGCTGACCCTGCGCCTGCACCAAGAATTGCCCTATCAAATGACGGTGGAAACCGAAAACTGGGAAGAGCGCAAAGACGGCTCCTGCCGGATTGATCAGGTGATCTATGTGATCCGCGACGGGCATAAAGGCATCGTGCTGGGCAATAAGGGCGAAACCGTCAAAGCCGTCGGCAAAGCCGCACGCGAAGAGATGGAAGAGTTTCTGGGCCGCCGCGTGCACCTGTTCTTGCAGGTCAAAGTGCGCGCCAATTGGCTCGAGGAATCCGAACGCTATGAGCAGATGGGCCTGAATTTCAAAGACGGCAATGACTAGGCGCGCAGCAAATCGGCCCTCCGGGGGGGATTTTTTGCCAATTGGAAATGGGGCCGCGCCATGCCCCGTCTGACCGCGCGTTTCTGGGTGGATGCCTATCTGGCGCGGCTGCGGTTTTATGACATTCCGGCCTTTGTGGTTGCCCATGGCGATGACACGGGCGGCGCGGTTTTGGTAAAGCTCAGCACGCTTGATGGCCAAGCTGTGCTGTTCCAGCGCAGTTTCGATCTGATGAGCGGCGCGCGGATTTGGGCGGAACTGTCCAAAGGCGCAGAGCGCGATGTGGACGAGGCCATCACCCGCCAGCGCGGCTTTGATCCCGATCTTTGGGTTATTGAGGTCGAAGACCGTCAGGGGCGGCATTTGCTGGATGAGGATGGGCTGAGCTGATGGAATGGCGCGGGCAGGGCATATTGCTGAGCGCACGCCGCCACGCTGAGACCTCGACCATCATCGAAGTTTTCACCCCCGAGCAGGGCCGCCATGCGGGTGTGGTGCGCGGCGGCACCAGCCGCAAGATCGCGCCCATTTTGCAGCCCGGCGCGCAGATTGATGTGGTGTGGCGCGCCCGGCTTGAGGATCATATTGGCGCGTTCACCGTTGAACCTGTGCGCAGCCGCGCCGCCGCCGCCATGGGCGGGCGCCTGTCGCTGGCGGGTCTGAACGCTGTGACCGGGCTGCTTTGCTTTGCCTTGCCAGAGCGCGAGCCGCATGCCCCCCTGTACCAGCGCAGCTGTGATCTGCTCGATCTACTGGGGCAGGGCGACATCTGGCCGCTGGCTTATTTGCGGTGGGAATTGGCGCTGCTCGAGGAGCTTGGCTATGGGCTGGATTTGACGTCCTGCGCCGTGACGGGTGTGGCTGATGAGTTGATTTACGTCTCGCCCAAAACCGGGCGCGCGGTTTCGGCGCGGGGCGCGGGGGAATGGGCGGATCGGCTGTTGCCGCTGCCGCCGGTGCTGCGCGGCGAGGGGCCGGGGCCGGACGCCGAGATTTTGCAGGGCCTCACCACCACCGGGCATTTCTTGTCGGCGCATTTGGCGGCTGATCTGGGCAACCGCCCGTTGCCCGCCGCGCGGGCGCGGTTTGTGGATGCGTTTATTCGGACGCTTTGAACACCATCTCCAACCCTTCGGTATTCGACAGCACCATCGTATCGCCCAGCACTTCGGCCTCTCTTGCGGCGGCAAGCGCGTCAAAAAATGCGGTCTCGGCAGCAAGATCGGGGCAGGCGAGTTTTGTCGCGGCGATGGGGCCTGCTTCGAACCACGGGTAGGGCGCGGACATCTCGGCGCGGTAGCTGTTGCAGGGGGCCTTGCCGCTCAGCAGCCCGGTTTCGGGAAATTGCAGCGTGGCCGTGGGCGCAAAAGCCGCACCATTGAGCGTGGTCAGTTTCCAGACCTGATCCGCCGCGCCATAGCTGCGCAGGGTTTCATCCCCCTTGCAGGCGGTGAAAGCGGCGGTGACCACCAGCGCGATGCTGAGTTTCATCATGGCGTTACGTCCTTAAGAAAGCGCAAGAATTGTATCAACGAGGCTGTCAAACGCCGCCGTTTTATCACCGCTTAGCTGCGGCAGGCCAATCAGGCAAGCCAGCAATGCGTGGGCGAAATCCGGGTTGCGCAGCCCTTGCTGCGCCAGCAGATGTTGCAAATAGCGCAGCCGCTCGGCATCCACCACCGCCAGAACCTCGGCGGCAGGGCCATGCGCCCAGTGCCGCAGCGCCGGTTCAACCGGATCAGCCAGCACACATTCCCCAAAGCGCCGCAACCGTTGGTCCACCGCACCATCCGAGGCCAGAAGCCCCATGATATCGGCCAGCGCCGCCGCCTGCCAATGGCGCAGCAGCGCTTGCTGATAGGCGGGAACATCTTTGAAATGCCAGTAAAATGAGCCCTTCGTGCTGCCCAATTGCCGGGCCAGCGGTTCAGCGGCCAAGGCATGGGGGCCATGGGCGCGCAGGGCATCGAGCCCGGCTTTTATCCAGCGATCCGGCGAGAGGCGCGTTTGGGTCATATGGTTTGATAACGACCCCGGCGGGTCGCTCGCAAGAGGCCAAATATCGACGCGCGGTTTGTCGCTGGGGTGGGGGAAAGCGCGGGCAGGGGGATTTAGCCTCTGCCCATGCTTGCCCCGCGCGCCCCTTTGCACCTGACCCATATGCCCCTGCCACGGGTGCAGGATTTTGCCTTGCTTGCAGGGCTGGAGGCTGGGATTCGCGGCACGCTTATGTCCGTGATGCCGCTGGTGATCTACCGTGCCTTTGGCAGCGCCGAAGTGGTCAGCGCGATCTATTTCATGATCGGTATTGCGTCGCTTGCGACGGGGATGATGGTGCCATGGCTGGCCGCGCGCCTGTCGCGGCGCTGGATGTATACGGTGGGCTCGGCGCTTTATTTCATGGGCATTGTGCTGGCGGCCACGGGTGGCCCGTTGGTGCAGGCGCTGGGGGCGGCGCTGCTGAGCATGGCCACCGTGACCGTGGCTGTGTGCCTCAATGCCTATGTGCTTGATTACATCGCCCGCACCGATCTGGGCAAATCCGAGACCCTGCGCTTGGTCTATAGCGGGCCAAGCTGGGCGGCGGGGCCGATCATTGGCGTGTGGCTGCTCAATTGGTGGACCCCGGCTCCGTTCATTCTGGCGGGCTGTTTTGTGCTCGCACAGATCGCGACGTTCTGGCGGCTGCGGCTGGGCAATGGCAAACAGATCAGCCGGGCGCGCAAACCTGCGCCGCTGCCTTGGCAATTCCTTGGCCGCTTTTTGGCACAGCCCCGGCTGATTGCGGGCTGGGTTTTTGCGGTGGTGCGCTCCTGCGGTTGGTGGGTCTATGTGGTGTATCTGCCGATTTTCTGCGTGGAAATGGGGCTTGGCGATACGGTGGGGGCGGCGGCGCTGTCGCTGTCGAACCTGCTGCTGTTTGCTGCGCCGCTGATGTTGCTGCTGGTGCGGCGCATCGGGGTGCGTGCCTCGGTCAGCACCGCATTTGCTTTGGGCGGTATCTTGTTCGCAAGCGCATGGGCGCTGTCGGATCTGCCATGGCTCACGGTGCTGGCGCTGGCGGGCGGCTCGGTGATGTTGGTGATGCTGGACGTCTGCGGCGGTCTGCCGTTTTTGATGGCCGTGAAACCCTCGGAACGCACCGAGATGTCCGCCGTCTATACCAGCTTTCGCGATGTCTCGGGCATTTTGACCCCGGCGGCCTCGGCGCTGGTGCTGCTGGTGATGCCGCTGGCGGGGATATTTGCCGTGTCGGGCGGCGCGATGCTGGGGGCGGGGCTGCTGGCGCGGCGTCTGCACCCCAGATTGGGATCGCGCCACGCCCGCCCCGCCGTTGCAGCGCAGTGATCGCCTAGCTGAGCAAGCGCCGCGCAATCACCTGCGCCTGAATTTCCGCCGCTCCTTCAAAGATGTTCAAAATCCGCGCATCACACAGCACCCGCGAGATTTTATATTCCAGCGCAAAGCCGTTGCCGCCATGGATTTGCAGCCCGTTATCCGCCGCAGCCCATGCCACACGCGCGCCCAGCAGCTTGGCCATGCCCGCCTCCAGATCACAGCGGCGGCCATGGTCTTTTTCCCACGCGCTAAAATAGGTCAGCTGCCGCGCGATCATCAACTCCACCGCCATCATCGCCAGCTTTGACGCCACCCGTGGAAATTCAATGAGCGATTTGCCAAATTGTTTGCGGTCCTGCGCATATTGCATCGAAATATCCAGCGCCGATTGCGCCACACCAATGGCGCGGGCGGCGGTCTGGATGCGGGCGCTCTCGAAGGTCTCCATCAACTGTTTGAAACCCTTGCCCTCTTCCCCGCCCAGCAGGTTTTCGGCCTTCACTTCGAATCCGTCAAACCCCAGCTCATATTCCTTCATGCCGCGATAGCCGAGCACCTCAATCTCGCCGCCGCTCATGCCGGGCGTGGGGAAAGGGTTGGCCTCATCGCCCGGCGTTTTCTCGGCCAGAAACATCGACAGACCTTTGTAATCATCGCTTTTCGTGTCGGTGCGCGCCAGCAGGGTCATCACATGGGTGCGCGCCGCATGGGTGATCCATGTCTTGTTGCCCGTCACTTTATACGTGTCGCCATCTTTCACGGCGCGGGTGCGCAAACTGCCCAGATCAGAGCCGGTATTTGGCTCGGTGAACACGGCTGTGGGCAAGGTTTCGGCGCTGGCAATGCGCGGCAGCCATTTGGCCTTTTGCGCCTCCGTGCCCCCCGCAAGGATCAGCTCTGCGGCAATCTCCGAGCGGGTGCCAAGCGAGCCCACACCAATATAGCCGCGCGACAGCTCTTCCGAGACCACACACATCGACGCTTTGCTCAGGCCCAGCCCGCCAAATTCCTCAGGGATTGTCAGACCAAACACGCCCATCTCGGCCAATTCGTTGATCACCTCCATCGGGATCAGCTCGTCTTTGAGATGCCAGTCATGGGCAAAGGGCTCGACCTTTTCCAGCGCATAGCGGCGGAACTGATCGCGGATCATCTCCAGCTCTTCTTCAAGCCCGCTGGCCCCCACGGTCACATTGGCCGATTGCTCCTGCATCAGCGCCACCAGCCGAAGCCGCGCAGCTTGGGTGTTGCCCTGCCGGATCAGCTTTTGCACCGGGGCGCTTTCCAGCGGCGCATGGTCTTGCGCCTCAAGGCCCAGATCGCTCAGGCGGATCATCTCGCCTTGGTTCATCTGGATGCCGCCGCTGATCTGCGCCAGATACTCGCCAAAGCCGATCTGATGCAGCAATTGCTCCACCTCGCCAAAACGCGACTGACCCTGCAATTTTTCGGCCCAGGCCTGCATCTGTTGCAGGGCCTGGGCATAGGTGGCAAGCCATGCCAACCCGTGGGCGGCGGTTTGATGCGCCTCAATCAATTTGGCCGATACACGCCCCTCCGCGCTGACCGCGCCGCGTACCGCATGTTTGGCTTTCGCCAGGATTTCCTCCACCGGTGCCAGTGCCGCCCCGGTCAGATCCATCAGATCCTCCAGAATTACTGTGCTTTGCTGTGTCATCGGTGCCCCATCATGTGCCATTTGATTCCCCTTCGCTCCTCCGTGGGGATGGCATAAAGCCTTCGCAGGCGCAGCGCAACAAAGATGCTAAATGCTGCGCCGCTTTATTCTTATATTTCGTGATTGATTGCACGTGCAGCCGGAAATCTTTCTGTTATGAAACATCCATGAATTGGCTTTTCCCGTTGTTTACACCCGAAGAAATCCTGCTCGCGCTGCTGGTCGCCCTCTGCGGCGGCTTTGTGAAAGGCGTTGTTGGCTTTGCCATGCCGCTGATCATGGTGTCGGGGCTCACGACCTTTATCGCGCCGGAATTGGCGCTGGCGGGGCTGATCCTGCCCACGGTGATGACCAACGCGTTTCAGGCGCTGCGCCAAGGGCCGCGCGCCGCGATGGGCTCAATCAAACGGTTTCGGGTGTTTTTGCTCTGCGGCGGGGTCACGCTGGTGATTTCGGCGCAAATGGTGCGAGTTTTGCCTGACCAGTTGATGCTGCTGATCATCGGAGTGCCGGTGGTGTTCTTTGCCCTGCTGCAACTGACCGGGAAAATCTTCACCCTGCGCCAACCCAGCGCCCGCATCGAGGCCGGTGTCGGCGCCTTTGCCGGGGCTTTGGGCGGTGTGTCAGGCATCTGGGGGCCGCCAACCGTGGCCTATCTGACCGCGCTCAACACGCCAAAACACGACCAAATGCGTGTGCAGGGCGTGATCTATGGGCTGGGCGCGGTTGCGCTGTTGCTCGCCCATCTGGGATCGGGCGTGCTGCGCAGCGAAACCTTGCCGTTTTCACTGGCCATGATTCCCCCGGCGCTGCTGGGGATGTGGCTTGGCGGTAAGGTGATGAACCGCTTTGATCAGACGGCGTTCCGGCGGGCAACGCTAATGGTGCTGCTGGTCGCCGGTGCCAATCTGATCAGACGCGCGGTCTTCGTCTAAGACAGCAACAGCTCAGCTGCTGCTGCTGCGGCGGGCAACGGTCACGCCCGAGACATCTTCGATGAAGGTGACGATACGTGTTTTCACGTCTTCATCGTTAATCGATGCCAAAGCAGACACTATTTGCAGGCCGGAATCGGCGGCAGGTGCTGTGTTTTCATTGTCGTGCAGGCCTTCGAAGAAAAAGCCGGGGGTCACGTCCAGAATTTGCGCCAATTCGAACAGGCGGCTGGCAGCAACGCGGTTCGAACCGATTTCATATTTCTGGATTTGCTGGAACGACAGGTTCAGCTGGCGGGCAACATCAGTTTGCGAAAGACGGCGCAGCGTGCGGATCTGTTTCAGCTTGCGACCGACATGAACATCAACGGGATGGGACATCTTGAATACCTCAGGTTGTAATTGCCTACCGTAATCCACGAAGATTCGGATTCATGCAATTGGATAGATTTTTCCCGCTTGGAGTGAATTTCTTACAGGTGCCGTATGATAGATATTGCATTACTGTATGATTTATTTACCATATTCCCATGAATGTTAGCAATACCCCAGACCCGATTTCCGATTCGAGTCCCGTCTCCGGGCAGGGTCTGCCGCATGCGCCTGCGCTGCTTTATGAGATGATGCGCTCCTTCACAACTTTGGCCCGCACGCTCAATCTAAGCCATGCTGTGGAAGAGCTTAAAAGCACTCGCCAAACCGTGCGCCGGCACATCGCACAGCTTGAAGAAATGTCCAATGATAAGCTGTTTTTGGTCCAGGACCGCCATTACCACCTGACCCAACATGGGGCGGAAATGCTGCCCGAAGCGGATGAATTGCTGTCGCGTGGGCGGCTCTGGGCGGCGGGAAAGTCGCGTCATGTCAATGACTTGATGGGTTTCTCCCATGAGGAGCCGAACGGCTGGAGCTTTTACCAGCAACAACAGCCCCTATCGCATATGTGGACCAACACCTGCCGCTTGCTGCCCGAGGTGATGACCCGCTGGTGCCAATGCAATGGCCAGTTGGAGCATGATGATTTTCAATCGGTGCGCCCCTATGTGCTGGTCTACCGCGACACGCCGCATGGTTGGCTCTGTGTCGAGATCGGCGAGGAGTCTTTCTACTCGCAGTGGTGGGGCTGGAAAAACGCCCGCAGCAGCGTCGGCCGCAACCTGGGTGAATTTCCCGGTGGGCGGGAATTCGAGAGCCTGCTGAACCAAGCGTTCCACGAAGTGAAGGCCAATGGCGGGGTGCGACTTGACGAAGTTGTTACTCAAATCCCTCGCGAAGAGGGCGGCGCGCCCGTGCCTTTGGCCTATCAGCGCCTGCTTTTGGGCGGAGAGTTCCCCGACGGAAGCCTCGCCTTGATCGCAGTTGTTGACCGAGTCCAAGAGATTCGCATCGCCGGATTGGATCAATCCGTGCTGGATGACATGCCGCCCGATGCGACGTCCAAATTCGTCTCAAAAAATAAGGCGTGATTGAGGCAAAATTCGAGCACAATTGTGGCGAATACGCTACCTTAGGGTGAATCACACTCTGGGAGCGGGACACATGACGACACAAGCATTAGGCCACGGCGACCGTTTCGCGGCGCATAGTCTGCAGGCTCTGGCCGATTCCGGCATAGAATTAACGGTTGGCCATGATTTTGAGACCTACCGAGAGCTGCTGCGCGAGGCGCGCCCAGACCATATTCTTGGCGATCCGTTTGAGCCGCGGCTGCACCAGATGGATGCCAGCAATGCGCTGTGGATTGTGGGCCGCAACGCCAAAGGCCAGTTGATGCACACCCAAGCCATGCGGATGATCGACACTTACGGCATGGGACTTGCCGATTATTTACGCAATAATTTCCGCGCCTTCCCGCCGTCTGGCGTTGATCTTGATCTGCACCGCTCGCGCTATCGCGCGGGGCCGGGGGGCGCATCGATCGAGGGCAGCGTCTGTTATCACGGTGAATATTGGATCGGCCAAACCCCCCGCGAATTTCGCGGCACCGGCCTGTCGAGCATTCTGGGCCGCTATGCGTTCTGGGAGGCCAGGCGCCGCTGGGACCCCGATTACGTTTTTGCCTTCATGCAAAAATCCGTGGTGTTCAAAGGCTTCGCCGCGCGCCACGCCTATATGCATGTGGAACCGGGCGCGCTGCGTTGGTTCTTGCGCGGGCAAGACACGCCCATCGAAGGCTACATGGCCTATATGGGCCGCGCCGAAATGCGCTTTGTGCTCGATATGCCACTGTCCGATTTCATCGCGACCGAACGCGCGGCCTGAAACGCAAAAGGCCCCCGGCGCGTCAACGCAGGGGGCCTTTTGACAATCTGAAATCGCGGCTTAACCGATGGCTGCGGCTTTCACATCTTCATCAATATAAGGCAGGTATTGACCGAAATTGTCGGCAAACATGCCCACCAGCTTGGCCGCCTGCGCGTCATAGGCATCGGCGTCGCCCCATGTGCGGCGCGGATCAAGCAAGATATCCGCCACACCGTCCACGGCCACAGGCACTTCGAAATCGAAATTCTCGTCCTTGCGGTATTCTGCATTGGCCAGCGAGCCATCAAGCGCGGCGGTCAACAAGGCGCGGGTTGCCTTGATCGGCATCCGGCTGCCTGTGCCATAAGCGCCGCCGGTCCAACCGGTGTTCACCAGCCAGCAGGTCGCGCCATGCTGGGCGATCTTTTCACGCAGCAGATTGCCGTAAACCTCAGGGCGGCGCGGCATAAAAGGCGCACCAAAACAGGTGGAGAATGTGGGCTCTGGCTCGGTCACGCCGCGCTCTGTGCCCGCCACTTTCGAGGTGAAGCCCGACAAGAAGTGATACATCGCCTGCGCCGGGGTCAGCCGCGCAATGGGGGGCAAAACGCCAAATGCGTCACAGGTCAGCATGATGATGTTCTTGGGATGACCGCCCACCGCCTTGGCCGAGGCATTCGAGATGTAATGCAGCGGATAGGCGCAGCGCATGTTCGCGGTCAGGCTGTCATCGTCGAAATCGAGTTCCTTGGTCTCTTCGTCAAAGACCATGTTCTCGATCACCGTGCCGAATTTCTCGGTTGTGGCGTAAATCTCTGGCTCGGCTTCGCGGCTCAGGTTGATCGTCTTGGCATAGCACCCGCCTTCAAAGTTGAAGGTGCCCCGGTCAGACCAGCCATGCTCGTCATCGCCAATAAGTGTGCGGCCCGGATCGGCAGAAAGCGTCGTCTTGCCCGTGCCCGACAGACCAAAGAAAACCGCCGTATCCACAGGGTTGCCCGTGGCGTGGTTGGCCGAGCAATGCATCGGCATCACGCCTTTTTCAGGCAGCAGATAGTTCAGCAGGGTGAAAACCGATTTTTTGTTCTCGCCCGCGTATTCCGTGCCGCCGATCAAGATCATCTTGCGGTCGAAATTCATCGCGATCACCGTTTCCGAACGGCAGTTATGCTTGGCCGGGTCCGCTTTGAAGCTGGGGCAGTTGATCACGGTGAAATCCGCGATGAACTCATCCAGCGCATCACTGTCAGGACGGCGCAGCATGTGGCGGATGAACAGGCCATGCCATGCCAGCTCGGTCACCATCCGCACGTTGATCGCATATTTCGGGTCGGCGCCGCCCACCAGATCCTGCACAAAATATTCGCCGCCCTTCATATGGGCCAACATGTCAGCATACAGCGCGTCAAACCCTTCGGGCGACATGGCGGCGTTGCTTTCCCACCAGATTTTATCTGCCACACTGTCGGTTTTGACGATGTGTTTGTCCTTGGGCGAGCGGCCCGTGAACTTGCCGGTGGTCACCAAAAAGGCGCCGCCTTTGCCCAATCTACCTTCTTTACGCTCCAGCGCCGCTTCGATGAGCGCCGGTTCCATGAGGTTATACTGAACTGATCCCAGCCCTTCGATCCCTTGATCTTCTAGGCGAAATTGCGGGTTAACCCGTCCTGCTGTCATGAATAATCTCCTCGTGGTGCCGCGGGTTTCGGTTGCGGCGCTGACGCGGCCCTCCTGAATGGGGGGCGGTAGCGGGGTCATAACATGGTGATTTGTGAATTGAACAGGCAGCTTGTCACAGTTAGCGCCACCAACTAGAAACTTTGCCTAAGCACTCCGCAAAGGCCGGGTGGTTTACCGCAAACATGCGGCTGGGCGCGGGCGCCATGTGCGGCAATTTAGCCATTGGTAAGTAAATTATGGCTGAATCAAGACCGTCAATGGCGCTGATTCGCACTTAGCCGTTGATTCGAGGCGGTAAACGGGCGATCAATGTGGAAAAAATAATAAATTGAGCAGCATAAGGAAACAGGCAATGTCAAAGATTGCATTGGTCGACGATGACAGGAACATCCTGACGTCGGTATCGATGACACTCGAAGCCGAAGGTTTTGAGGTCGAGACATATAATGACGGTCAGGCCGCGTTGGATGCTTTTAACAAAAAGCTTCCCGATATGGCGGTACTGGACATCAAGATGCCCCGCATGGACGGGATGGATCTGTTGCAACGTCTGCGCCAGAAAACCGCGATGCCGGTGATCTTCTTGACCTCCAAAGACGATGAGATCGACGAAGTTCTGGGCCTGCGTATGGGCGCTGATGATTATGTGAAAAAACCGTTCTCACAGCGTTTGCTGGTCGAACGCATCCGCGCCTTGCTGCGCCGCCAAGACGCGGTAGCCGGCGAAGTGGTTGCCGATACCGAAGACACCAAAGTAATGGAGCGCGGCGAGCTGCGCATGGACCCATTGCGCCACGCCGTCTCTTGGAAAGGCAAAGACGTGTCGCTCACCGTGACCGAATTTTTGCTGCTGCAAGCGCTGGCACAGCGTCCCGGTTTTGTGAAATCCCGCGACCAGCTGATGGACGTGGCCTATGATGATCAGGTCTATGTGGATGACCGCACCATCGACAGCCACATCAAACGTCTGCGCAAGAAAATGCGTACCGCCGATGATGAGTTCTCCGCGATTGAGACACTCTATGGCATTGGCTACAGATATAACGAAGAGTGATCTGAGCGATGGCTTTGGCCGAAAGGAGCTTCGTGCGGGACATTACTCCGCCAGCGCGAGATGGTGACGTGGTTCTGGGCGACGATTGGGTCGCACCAGACAGCGCCGCCCGCGACGAATTGCGTGTCCGCCGCGAAAGACGGGGGCTGTTTTCCCTGCGCTCGTCGCCCCTGACGCGAAAGATCATCACCTTCAATTTGATCGCCCTCAACGTGCTTGTGGGCGGCATTCTCTATCTCAACTCATCGCGCGACAGCCTCGCTTCGCAGCGGGCCAGCACCTTGGTCAGCGAAGCCGAGCTTGTTGCCGATGTGGTCGAAGCCCGCCTGCTGGCCAGCCCCGCAGACGCGCCTGCACCGGGTGCCACTCCCGATCTGCCCGCCGCATTGGACGGAATCACCCTGCGCAGCGGCGTAGAAGTGTTTGTGTTTGACGCAAGCGAAGCCTTGGTTGGCAAAACCACTGGCCCCAGCGCGGCGCAAGACGGCGAAGAAGACCGCACCGTTTTGACCAACGGGCTGAACTGGCTCTGGGATACGGTTTCTTGGCCCTTCCAAGGGTCGGGCGACGCCGAAATTTCCATCGAAACCCGCCTGCAAAACAGCGTTAGCGACAGTTTCGCACGTGGCACCATCACCGAACAAGTGACGGGGCAGGGCGGCGATACCGTCTTTACCGTGATCAGCCCGATTGAGCTGCGCGGCGCCACCGTGGGCGCTGTTGCCATGATCAGCGCCGCAGGCGAGATCGACAAATTGGTGCGCGGCGAGCGTGAACGCGTGTTGCAGATTTTTGTCATCGCCACATTGGTCAGCATTGGCCTAAGCCTCGCGCTGGCCTCGCAAATCGCCAACCCGCTGGCCGATCTTGCCGCCGCCGCCGAACTTGGCCGCGACAAAGACGCCCGCAAAATGAACCCCGGCCGCATCCGTATCCCGGATCTGACCGCGCGCCCTGATGAAATTGGCCGCCTCTCTGGCGCGCTGCGCGGCATGGTCAGCGCACTTTATAACCGCATCGATGGCAACGAACAATTTGCCGCCGATGTGGCCCATGAGATCAAAAACCCGCTGGCCTCGCTGCGCTCTGCTGTGGGCACGCTGCGCATGATCAAACGCGAAGACCAGCGCGAGAAACTTCTCGATGTGATCGACCATGATGTGCGCCGCCTTGACCGTCTGGTCAGCGACATCTCCAACGCCTCGCGGCTCGACAGCGAATTGGTGAAGGAAGAAGAAGAACCCTTCAACCTGCTGCATATGCTGGGCAATCTGGGCCAATATCTGGGCGAGGACGCCAAGGCCCAAGGCATTGATTTCATCACCGATCTGCCTGCCAACCCCATCACCGTGCATGGGCTGGAGGCCCGTCTGGCGCAGGTCTTCGTGAACCTGATCACCAATGCGATCTCCTTTTGCGAAGATGGCGATGCCATCCGCGTCTGGGCGCGCAAACGCGACAACCGCGTGTTGGTTGTGGTCGAAGACACCGGCCCCGGCATTCCCGAACAGGCGCTGTCGAAAATCTTCAAACGCTTCTACAGCCAGCGCCCGGATGAACATTTTGGCAATAACTCCGGCCTAGGCCTCGCGATTTCCAAACAGATCGTCGAAGCCCATGGCGGCGTGATCTGGGCCGAAAACATCCGCCCCACCGAAGCAGACGCGACCTCCGAACCTTTGGGCGCGCGCTTTGTCGTGGGCCTGCCGATCTAACCCATGGCACCGCCGCCCTCTTTGGTGACGGTGCATGCCACCTGCGTGGCCCACAAGGGCCGCGCCGCGCTGATCTGCGGCGAATCGGGCAGCGGCAAATCCGCGCTGGCCCTCCAGATGATCGCCCTTGGCGCCGCGCTGGTGGCTGATGATCAAACAATTGTGACCGGGGCAGGGGGCGTGCTGCGCGCCGCGCCGCCGCCCGCCATCGCGGGGCTGATCGAGGCACGCGGCATGGGCCTGCTGCGCCTGCCTTATCTGGAAAATCAGGTAATTTCGGTCATTGTCCAAATGGACCAGATTGAAACCCAGCGCCTGCCGCCGTATAGGCGCGAAACTTTGCTGGACGTGACCCTGCCTTGCCTGCACAAGCTGGACCATGCACAGTTTCCCGCAGCGCTCATGGCGTTTTTAGCGGGAGAACGGAAGGAACCACATGGCGGATATTGACCCACAAGCACCGCGCCGTTTGGTAATGGTCACCGGCCCATCGGGCGCCGGGCGCTCCACCGCGCTGCGCGTGCTCGAAGACGCCGGGTTCGAGAGCATCGACAACCTGCCGCTCGGCTTGCTGCCCGCTTTGCTCGAGGCCAGTGGCCCCGCGCGGCCCATCGCGCTTGGCATTGATCCGCGCAACCGCGACTTTTCGGCGGATGGGTTTCTCGACATCTATGCACAGCTGCGCGCGCGCAGCGATCTGACCGCCGATCTGCTCTATCTTGATTGCGAAACGCCCGTGCTCTTGCGGCGGTTTTCCGAAACCCGGCGGCGGCACCCGCTGGCCCCTGCGGACCGCCCCGCCGATGGCATCCGCCGCGAGCAAGAAATGCTTGGCCCGATCCGCGCCCGCGCCGATGTGCTGATCGACACCTCCGAGCTGAACATTCACGAGCTGCGCGCCCAAGTGGAGCGTTGGTTCGCCCCCGGCGGCACCCATCATCTGACGGTCTCGGTGCAATCGTTTTCCTATAAACGCAGCCTGCCGCCCGCCGTCGATATGGTGTTTGACTGCCGTTTCCTGCGCAATCCCTATTGGGAGCCCGAGCTGCGCGCGCTCACCGGGCGCGACGCGCCTGTGCAAGAATACGTCAGCGGCGATCCCTTGTTTGAGGGGTTCTTTACCCAAGTAAACGGGCTGCTTGATCTGCTGCTGCCTGCCTTCCAAAAAGAGGGCAAAAGCCACGTCTCCATCGCCTTTGGCTGCACCGGGGGGCAACATCGTTCCGTCACCTTGGCCGAAAGACACGCTTTGCACCTTGCACAGCAGGGCTGGCAGGTGTCTATAAGACACCGCGAATTGAACCGGCAGGACGGCAAAGAGGCGAAACATTGATCGGAATTGTGATTGTCGCGCATGGAGGATTGGCCAAGGAATACCTTGCAGCCATTGAACATGTCGTGGGCTCACAAACCGGGGTGCGCGCCATCTCCATTCTGGCCGACCACGACCGCGCCGCGAAACAGGCCGAAATCTGCGTTGCCGCAGATGAGGTCGATCAGGGCCACGGCGTTGTCATGGTGACCGATCTGTTTGGCGGCTCGCCCTCCAACCTGAGCCTGTTGGCCTGCCAACCCGCCAACCGCCGCATCCTTTATGGTGCCAACCTGCCGATGCTGATCAAGCTGGCCAAAAGCCGCGATAAAGATCTGCCGGACGCCGTGCGCGCCGCCCTCGAAGCGGGCAAGAAATACATCGACAGCCAGAACATCAGCGCTGATTAACGAAAGCCCCTTTAAATGACCCAGATTTCCCTGAAAATCGTAAATGAAAAAGGCCTGCATGCGCGGGCTTCTGCCAAATTGGTTGAGGTGGTCGAGGCATTCGATGCCCGTGCCGAAGTGTCCAAAGGCGGCATGAGCGCCTCTGGCGACAGCATCATGGGGCTTTTGATGTTGGCCGCAGAACGTGGTAGCACCATTGAAATTGAAACGATGGGGCCGGATGCCGATGCATTGGCCGAGGCCCTGACCAACCTCGTCGGCGACAAGTTTGGTGAAGGTAACTAGGATTTAGGGTGTAGCTTTTGAATAACGAACATCAGCCCGTTGCCGGTGTGCCCATCGGCGCCAAAGAAAGCGAAACGGTCACATTTACCAAATACGACCGGCGCAGCCTTTCCTATGCGTCCACCTTCGAGGACCCGTGGAAATCGCGCATGATCAGCGCGATGGAACTGCTGACGGGCAAGCTCACCATTCTGCGCCGAATCAAACATTTCGAGAAACGCGGCGCACCCAGCGGTCAGGCCTTCTGGCGTGCCGCGCTTGATACAATGGGCATTGATCTGACCACCCCGCGCGACCAATTGGCCCGCATCCCCAAAGAGGGCCCCGTGGTGGTGGTGGCAAATCACCCGCATGGCATGGTCGACGGCATGATCTTTGCCGATCTGATTGGCCGCGTGCGCCCTGATTACCGCATCCTGACCCGCTCGCTGCTGACCTCGATTGACGAGGTCGCGGGCAGTTTCATGATCCCGGTGCCTTTTCCCCATGACCCCGACGCACAGCGCAAAGGCGTGGAAATGCGCGCCAAAGCGATGAACCACCTCAAAGAGGGTGGGGTTGTCGCGCTGTTCCCGTCGGGCGTGGTTGCCACCTCCGAGACATGGTTTGGCCCCGCGGTTGAGGCCGAATGGAACGTCTTCACCGCTAAAATGATCCGCCGCTCCGGCGCGACCGTGGTGCCGATGCGCTTTCCGGGCCAAAACAGCCGCGCCTATCAGATCGCCAATCTGCTCTCGCCCATGCTGCGGCAGGGCTTGCTGCTGCACGAGATTGTGCACGCGATGGACAAGCCGCAGGCCCCTGTGGTTGGCCACCCCATTCCGCAGGACGAGGTGCATGCGCGCGGCGAAGACCCACGTGCCTTTATGGCATGGCTGCGCGCCCATACCATGGCCCTGAAAGACTGAATTTTCGGTAAATCAACACGTTAACAGAATCGTCACGCCCGCCCGGGCATTCTGGCTTCGGGTGAATTTAACAAGGTGGGTGTGATGACCTATGACATGCTGGGGCCGGGGGCCCTTGACTATCTGCCGTGCAGATACGGCAAATCCAAAATTGCGTTTCGCGGCCCGCGCCGCACGCTCGACGATCCCTATGTCGCCTTCATTGGCGGTACGGAAACCTACGGCAAATTTATCGAAAATCCCTTTCCCGATCTGATTGAACAGGCCACGGGGCTGACGTCGGTGAACTTTGGCCTGCTCAATGCCGGGATCGATGTGTTCTCGGCCGAGCGTCTGGTGCTGGAAACCGCCGCCCGCGCCCGCGCCAATGTGGTGCAGGTGATGGGCGCGCAGAACATGAGCAACCGTTTCTACACGGTGCATCCGCGCCGCAACGACCGCTTCCTCAGCGCCTCTGACCTGCTGCAATCAATCTACCCCGAGGTGGATTTTGCCGAATTCCACTTCACCAAACATATGTTGCAACGGCTTTGGGATGTCTCGCCCCAGCGTTTCGCCCCGATCCGCCGTGACCTTCAGGCAGGCTGGCTGGCGCGCATGCGCATGTTGCTGCGGCAATTGGGCGGGCACAGTATCTTGCTGTGGTTCGCTGGCCATGCCCCCGCCTTTGTGGATGCGCCGCCGGGCGGGCTGCTGGGGCCTGATCCGCTTTTTGTGACCGGGCCCATGCTGGATAAAGTCGCGCCTTTATCGGCGGGGTTGGTCAAGGTGATCGCCTCGCCGCAGGCACAGGCAGCGGGCACGCAAGGCATGATCTTTGCCGAAATGGAGAGTCTCGCCGCCCAGCAAATCCTCGGGCCACTGGCCCATGAAGAAGTGGCGCAGGCGCTGCTGCCTGCACTTGCGCCGCTGTTAAATCCCGGCTCCTAACGCAAAAGGCCCGCCAGAAATGGCGGGCCTTTCAATGCTTTGGCTTGGGGCCGCAGCCCCGCGCGCCATTACAGCTTTTCGATCAGCTCAGGCACAGCTTGGAACAGATCGGCAACCAGACCGTAATCGGCCACCTGGAAAATAGGCGCCTCTTCGTCTTTGTTGATCGCCACGATGATCTTGCTGTCTTTCATCCCGGCAAGGTGCTGGATCGCACCCGAGATGCCAACGGCAACATACAGTTCCGGTGCAACCACTTTGCCCGTCTGGCCAACCTGCCAGTCATTCGGCGCATAGCCCGAATCGACCGCCGCGCGGGACGCGCCAACAGCCGCGCCCAGCTTGTCCGCCAGCTTTTCGATCAGCGCAAAATCATCTTCGGAGCCAACGCCGCGGCCACCTGACACAACCACACCAGCCGATGTCAGCTCGGGGCGGTCGCTTGCGGCAACCTTGTCTTCAACCCATGAGGACAGGCCAGGATCGGCAACTGCGCTGATGGTCTCGACAGAAGCGGAACCGCCTGTGCCCGCCGCATCGAATGTCGATGTGCGGAAGGTGATGACTTTTTTCGCATCCGAGGATTTCACGGTCTGAACCGCGTTGCCCGCATAGATCGGGCGCTCGAATGTGTTGGCATCCACAACGCCCGAAGCGTCAGAAATCACCATCACATCCAGCAATGCCGCCACGCGGGGCATCACGTTTTTTGCATCCGTTGTGGCCGGGGCCACAATATGCTCGTAATCGCCCGCAAGCGACACGATCAGCGCAGCGGTGGCTTCGGCCAAACGGTGGCCCAAAGACGCATCTTCCGCGACCAGCACTTTGGCAACGCCGTCAATCTTTGACGCCGCTTCGCCCGCCGCCGCAGCAGAGCTGCCCGCCGCCAGAACCGTCACTTCGCCCAGCACTTTGGCTGCCGTCACAGCTTTTGCCGTGGCGTCCATCGCCAATTCGCCGTCGGTTACTTCTGCAAGGAGTAGAACAGCCATTACACAGCCCCCGCTTCTTTAAGTTTCGCCACCAGCTCGTCCACAGAGGCCACTTTGATCCCAGCGGCACGCGCTTCGGGCTCAACAGTTTTCACCACTTCCAAACGGTTGGAAACATCAACGCCATAATCCGCGGCTGTTTTCTCTTCCAACGGCTTTTTCTTGGCCTTCATGATATTTGGCAACGACGCATAACGCGGCTCGTTCAGGCGCAGGTCCACGGTGACAACGGTAGGCATGGAAACCTCGATGGTTTGCAGGCCGCCGTCCACTTCGCGGGTCACTTTTGCCTTATCGCCAGCAATCTCGATCTCGGAGGCAAATGTTGCTTGGCTCCAGCCCATGAGCGCCGAGAGCATCTGCCCGGTGGCGTTCATGTCATTGTCGATCGCTTGTTTGCCGCAGAGCACCAAACCGGGCTGCTCTTCGTCCACAATCGCCTTGAGAATCTTGGCAACCGCCAGAGGCTCAATGTCCTGATGCACGTCATCTGCCGCCACAACCAGAATGGCCCGATCCGCGCCCATGGCGAGTGCCGTGCGCAGGGTCTCTTGGCTTTGTTTGACGCCGATGGAGACGACAACAACTTCATCCGCCTGACCGGCTTCTTTCAGACGAATGGCCTGTTCGACGGAAATCTCGTCAAACGGGTTCATCGACATTTTCACATTGGCAAGATCAACACCCGATCCGTCCGCTTTGACGCGCACTTTCACGTTGTAGTCGATCACGCGTTTGACAGGCACCAATACCTTCATAAGCGTCTCTCTCCTTGGTTGCGACTCGGCCAAATGGCCCAGCCTTTTGCATCGCTAACTTGCGGTTTATCGAAGGCGGGCCCACGAAAACAGCCTAAAATCGGCAAATGCGGTGCATTGGACGCCGCGTTTCAACCGATTTGGGTGAATATGTGCACTTGCAGCAAAAACTTACCAGACGTTCTGCGCAATTTTCTTTCGTGCCGCCAATCAGCGGTTTGCGCCGGGCACCCAAAGCACATCCTGCGCGCCCGCGTCATTTGCCATGCGCGCGGCCACAAAAAACCAATCGCTGAGCCGGTTGAGATAGCGGATCACCGCCGGGTTCACTTCCTCATTGGCCGCCAGCGCCACGGCCAGCCGCTCGCCCCGCCGCGCCACGGTGCGGCACACATGCAAATGCGCCGCCAGCGCCCGCCCGCCGGGCAAAACAAAGCTGCGCAGCGGGGATAGACTGGCGTTCATCACGTCAATCTCGGCCTCCAAACGGTCCACCTGCGCATCTGCCATGCGCAGCGGCGGATATTCCGCCTCGGCATCTTTGGTCAGGTCCGGGCGGCACAGATCAGCCCCCAGATCGAACAGATCATTCTGGATACGCGCCAGCGCCGTGTCGGTCTCGTCGCGCGCCTCAAGCCGCGCCACGCCAACAAAACAATTCAGCTCATCCGACGTGCCATAGGCCTCAACGCGCAAATCATGTTTCGCCACCCGCGCGCCATTGCCAAGCGCGGTATCGCCCTTGTCGCCCGTGCGCGTGTAAATCTTGTTCAGCACCACCATTATGACGTTCCCTTGATGAACCAAACGTAAACCACAATGAGCACCACCGCGATGAACTGCGCCAAAATCCGCAGCCGCATCAGCTTGTTAGAGTTGCGCTTGTTGAACTTGCCGCCCTCGGCAAAGCTGCCCAATCCCATGATCAGCACAATCGCCACAGCGGCCACCGCCACGATTAAAAGAATAAGAAACGGGTCAGACATGGCGAATTTCTCCTGTGCGGCGCGGGCCGGATGCGTGCAAAGCCTAGGCTCTGCCCATCACCTTGTCGAGCGCCCGGGTTGAGAGCAATCGTCGCAGCAGCCCTGCGATATAGGTCGGCGTGGTCACATAATATCTGGGGCGCGGGCGGCGGCTTTCCACCGCATGGATGAGTTTTTTCAGCACCGCCTCAGGGGGCAGCTCGAACTTGTCAGGATCGCCCGCTGGCTCATAAAGCCGCTTGAGCAAGGTGGCGCGGTAATCTTCTGCGCGCGGCGAATTTTCCCAATCCACCCAATGTTCAAAATGCCCGATGGAATTGGCGCGGATTTTTGACGTGACCGGGCCGGGCTCGATCAAACACACGTCAATCGGCGTGCCGCGCATCTCAAGCCGAAGCGTATCAGTGAGCCCCTCAACCGCGTATTTCGTCGCATTATATGCCCCGCGCCACGGCAGAGCGACCAGCCCAAGCACGGAAGAACATTGCACAATCCGCCCATGCCCTTGGGCGCGCATCACCGGGATCACATGGCGCGTCAACTCGTGCCAGCCAAAGAAATTCGATTCGAATATCGCCCGAAGCGCATCGGTCGGCAGGTCTTCCACCGCCCCCGGCGTGGCATGGGCCCCGTTGTTAAACAGCGCATCGAGCCGGCCATCCGTGGCCTCCAGTACTTCTGACAGCCCAGTCAGAATACTATCGGTATCGGTGTAATCAATGCGCGGGGCCTCAAAACCTTCGTCGCGCAGCCGGGCGCAATCAAGCTCTTGCTTGCAAGAGGCAAACACCCGCCAGCCCCGCGCGCGAAGCCCGTGGGCACAGGCATACCCGATGCCAGAAGAACAACCAGTGATCAAAATAGAAGGTGCAGACATGAAAAAAGGCCCTGAGTAAGATAGGGCCTTCATGCAGCGCGGCGCGGGTCAAGACAAGCGGGCTAGTTCGCCGTGAGCAGGAAATCGGCCATCCAGCCCTCAGGCCCGCCCAGCATGGGGCGCATCAGCACCCAGCCATCGCCATTATCCTGCACCACCTCAACCGCATCGCCGCGGGTCAGGCGCGACACGATGCCAAAACTGGTGCCCGGCCCGCCGCGCACATTCACCCGGTTGCCCGTCACCTCGCGCAGATCGCGGCCACCAGAACTGCTCAGCGCCGCGTTTTGCACCGCTGCGCCTTCGCCCGGCACAATCAGGCTTGGGATGATCGCGGGGGTGCTGGCGCTGTCGGTCAGGGTCGGATCGGTGATCGGCACGCCGTCATTTTCCGCCGCCTCCGCGCTGCTCAATGTGGTCAGGTTGAGCGATACGCGGGTGGGGGTATCCGTGTCATCGGCGGTGGCTGCGGCTTGCGCCGTGGCGGCAGAAGTGTTGGAGACAGAAACCGCAATCGGGGCAGGGGCCGCAGGTTCGGGCGCAGGCGCCGCCGCATTTGCCACTTCGCTGGTGGTCACATCCGGCACGGCGCTGAGCTGCGCGCTGGCGGGTTCAAAATCCGCGCCATCGCTCATTTCATAAAATGCCCAGCCCAGAAAAACGAAAGACAGTAGGATAAATTTTTTCATCGCCAGAATGCTCCACCATAGACTTCACTTGGAAGCCCAACGCCGAACTCCCCCCAAGAGTTCACCTATACAAACCATCCTAGCATATTGAGGGGAAAAAGTCTGGCCCCTGTGCCAAGACGCAACTAAGCAACACTTGACGGCCCATGCCGTGCATTGCCCTGTCACATCCGCTTGCCGGGGTCTGCGCGGCGGATTACAAGGAACGTCATGTCAGATATAACCACCCCTTCCGACGACGGCTCTGCCGATCTTTCCGAACCGCTGCGCCGCGCCTTGGGCGATCGGTATCTGACCTATGCGCTTAGCACGATCATGCACCGCGCCCTGCCAGATGCCCGCGACGGCCTCAAACCCGTGCACCGCAGAATCCTCTTTGCAATGAGAGAGTTGAAGCTGTCCTCCTCGGGCGGTTTCCGTAAATCCGCAAAGATCTCGGGCGATGTGATGGGGAACTATCACCCCCATGGCGACGCCGCGATCTATGACGCGATGGCGCGCTTGGCGCAGGATTTCAACGTGCGCTACCCGCTGGTCGATGGCCAAGGTAACTTTGGCAATATCGACGGCGATAACCCCGCCGCCAGCCGCTATACCGAGGCGCGCATGACCGCCGTGGCAGAGGCGCTGCTCGACGGGCTGAATGAAAATGCCGTCGATTTTCGCGAAAACTATGATGGCACGCTGACCGAACCTGTAGTGCTGCCCGCGCAGTTTCCGAATCTGTTGGCCAATGGCTCTTCGGGCATTGCCGTGGGCATGGCCACCAACATCCCGCCGCATAACATCGCGGAACTGGTCGATGCCTGTATCCACCTGATCAAAACCCCCGATGCGCGCGATGACACGCTGCTCAACTATGTGCCGGGCCCTGATTTCCCCACCGGCGGTGTGCTGGTTGAACCCCCCGAGAACATCGCCAACGCCTACCGGACCGGGCGCGGCTCGTTCCGCCTGCGCTGCCGCTGGGAAGTCGAAGACATGGGCCGCGGGCAATGGCAGATTGTCATCACCGAAATCCCCTATCAGGTTCAGAAATCCAAGCTGATCGAAAAGATCGCGGAACTGATCCACACCAAAAAGATCCCGATTCTGGGCGATGTGCGCGACGAAAGCGCCGAAGACGTGCGCATGATCATCGAACCGCGCTCGCGCTCGGTTGATCCTGATGTGCTCATGGGGATGCTGTTCCGCAACTCCGATCTGGAGATTCGCTTCTCGCTGAACATGAACGTGCTGATCGACGGGGTAACGCCCAAAGTTTGCAGCATGAAAGAAGTGCTGCGCGCCTTCCTTGATCACCGCCGCGAAGTGCTCCAGCGCCGTTCGACCCACCGGATGGAGAAAATCGACCACCGTCTCGAAGTGCTCGAAGGCTTTATCATCGCCTTCTTGAACCTCGACCGGGTGATCGACATCATCCGCTATGACACGGACCCAAAAGCCGCGCTGATGCGCGAAGACTGGGGCCGCGATCTTGTGCGCGCCATGGACGAAAAAGATTACGTCACGCCGCCTCCCGGCGATGGCGAATTGTCCGATGTGCAGGCCGATGCGATCTTGAACATGCGCCTGCGCAGCTTGCGCCGCCTCGAAGAGCTGGAGCTGCTGCGCGAGCAAACCGCCTTGATGGAAGAACGCGCCGGGCTCGAAGACCTGCTGGACAGCGAAGAGCTGCAATGGAACTCCATCGCGGATCAACTGCGCGAAACCAAAAAACAGTTTGGCAAAGACTGGGCCGGGGGCGCGCGCCGCACCACAATCGAAGAAGCCGCCGAAGTCGAAGACGTGCCCATCGAGGCGATGATCGACCGCGAACCAATTACCGTGGTCTGCTCGCAAATGGGCTGGATTCGCGCCATGACGGGCCATATCGATCTGGCCCGCGAGCTCAAATTCAAAGACGGCGATGCCCCGCGCTTCATCTTCCACGCGGAAACCACAGACCGCTTGCTGGTGTTCGGCTCGAACGGGCGTTTCTACACGCTCTCCGCCGCCAGCCTGCCCGGCGGGCGCGGCATGGGCGAGCCGCTGCGCCTGATGGTCGATCTGCCAAACGAGGCGCAGATCGTCGATCTGTTCATCCACCAGCCCGACCGCAAATTGCTTGTCGCCTCCAGCGCAGGCGACGGGTTTGTGGTGCCTGAAACCGAAGTTGTGGCGCAAACCCGCAGCGGCAAACAGGTGCTCAACGTGCGCAGCCCGGCCTCGGCCAAGGTCTGCTCGCCCGTCAAAGGCGATCACGTGGCCGTGGTGGGCGAGAACCGCAAAGTGCTGGTCTTCGCCCTCGAAGAACTGCCCGAAATGGGCCGCGGCAAAGGCGTGCGCCTGCAACGCTACAAAGACGGCGGCATGTCCGACGCCACAACCTTCACGCTGGCCGATGGGCTTAGCTGGCAAGACCCGGCCGGGCGCACCCGCACCGAAACCGAGCTTGCCGAATGGACGGGCAAACGCGCAGGCACAGGCCGCATGGCACCGCGCGGCTTCCCCAGAGACAACCGGTTTAACTGATCGGCGCGCCGCGCGGCCCCGCGCATTGGGGGGCCGCGCGGCGCAGCACATATCCTAAGGGGAACCCGCCTTGCTTCACGCCGCCGCCGCCCAGACCCCGCCCCCCGTGCCGCAATCCATGCAGGTCGGTTTTGTGGGCAGTCGCGGCGCGCTGTTCAAACTGGCGATGATCACCGGGCTTTACACAATTCTGACCTTGGGATTTTACCGTTTCTGGATGAAAACCCGCATGCGCCGCTGGTATTGGTCGGCCATCCGCCCCGGCGGGCACCCGATGGAATATGTCGGTGATCCGTGGGAAAAACTGCTGGGGTTTTTCATCGCCGTGGTGGTGCTGACCTTCTACATCGGCATTGTGAACCTGCTGCTGATGTTCGTCAGCTTTTCGGTGTTTAACGGCAATGGCGCGGGCTATCTGGCCAGTGTCGCAGGGATCATCCCGGTCTGGTTCTATGCGCAATACCGCGCCCGCCGCTATGTTCTGGCGCGCACCCGCTGGCGCGGCGTGCGCTTCGGGCTGGAAAAAGGCGCATGGGGCTATGCGCTGCGCGCACTGATGCATTGGGCGATCACGATTGTCTCTTGCGGCATCTTATGGCCGCGCATGACGTTTTATCTTGAGAAATACAAAACCGACCGCACGTTCTTTGGCTCTGCGCGGCTGCATCAGGGCGGGCGCTGGCCCATGCTCTACCGCGCCGCGATCCCTTCGATGATCGGGGCAGGGCTGATTGCCTTTGCCGCGCTGTGGATGCTGCTTGATCCGGTGCTTTCTGTCTCGCTTGACGAAATGCCCGGTGAATTTATCGAATTTCTCGATCTGCTGGGCACAGGGCTTTATGACGGGCAATTGAACATGCCTGCGCGGCTGTTTTTGATCCTGCCGGGCATTGCGCTGCTGCTCTATGGCGCGCTGCATTACCGCTATGTGTGCAAACGCCTGCTGGCCAATCACAAAACCGCTGACGGTATTTCCCTGCACTCAGAGCTAAGCGGCCCGCGTGTGGTGGGCATCTTCAGCATGGGCAGTTTTGTCTCCTATCTGATGCTGATCTTGGGCATCGGCGCGGCGGTGATGGTGGGCGCGATGATCTTCGGCTTTGCCCTCATCGCAAACAACGCGGCGCTAGACAACTTTCCGCAATGGCTGATCATCGCCTTGGGCGCTGCCGTTTATCTCGCCGCGTTTTTGATGTGGAGCGTGCTTTACAACGCCTTTGTCACCTATCCGCTGATGCGCCACATGGCCGCCACGCTGCGCCTGCCGCGCTGCGAAGGGCTGGCCGGGGTCAGCCAACGCGCCCGCGATGAATTTGCCGAGGCCGAAGGCTTTGCCGATGCCTTGGATCTGGGGGCCGCCATATGACCAATTCTCTCACGCCGCGCCCTGAAACGCTTGAACATTTTGATGCCAATGGCTCGTTCTATCTCGATGGCGACAGCCCGATCCCGCATCAGATTGAGCTGCACATCGACCATGCCGCCCGCTGTCTGGATATCTTGATCGAGGGCGGCACGCTGGTGCAATGGCCGCTGGGCGAAATCCGGCAAACCCGCGATATGGCAGGGCAGGCTGGCACAGTGCTGCACTGGCGCGCTGACCCCACGGCGCGGCTGCTGCTCTCCAACCCCACACTGCTGCCGCATCTGCCAAACCGCCTGAAATCCGCCCCGCCCAAAGGGCGCGCGCGCCTTGCTGGCTGGGCTGTCACGGCGGTGGCTGCGGTGGCGCTGCAAATCACCGTGCTGGTGCCGTTTCTGGCGGACCGGCTTGCGGTCTACATCCCCCCCGAGGGCGAACGCGCGCTGGGCGATGCGACCTTCGGCCAGATCCGCAGCGCCCTGAACGACAGCGGCTACGAGCCGCTGGCCCTGTGTGAAAACCCCCAAGGGCTGGCCACGCTGGAAAAGATGAAAACCCGCCTCTCCGGCCATCTGGACCTGCCGCAAGAGGTTGAAATCTATGTGCTAGATCACCCGATGGTCAACGCCTTTGCCCTGCCGGGCGGCTATGTGGTGTTCTTTCGCGGGCTGATCGAGGCCGCCGAAACCCCCGAAGAAGTCGCCGCCGTACTGGCCCATGAAATCGGCCATGTGGCCCACCGCGACCCTACCCGCCACGCCATGCGCTCGGCGGGGTCCATCGGGGTGCTGGGGCTGATCTTTGGCGATTTTGCAGGCGGCACAGCGGTGCTTTTCCTCGCCAATCAATTGATCGCCGCGAAATATTCGCAAGAGGCCGAAACCGGCGCGGATGTCTTTGCCTATAGCGCGCTGGAACAGGCCAATGTCTCGCCCGCCGCGCTGGGCGATATGTTCGAGCGTTTCCGCGAGAAATACGGCGATACCGAAGGGATCGAGGCGCATTTCATCAGCCACCCAACCCTAGGCACGCGCATCCAAAACGCCCAAGACGCCGCCCGCGCCGGGGCCGATTACGGCCCCATCGTCACCGCGCAAGAATGGCAGGCCCTGCAAGAGGTCTGCCCGCCCCGCGATGCGTCTTTCCCTTGGGACGAGATGGATTAAACCGGCTCTGCCGTCAGCCACACCCCGCCCTGCGGGCGCAGCGTTAAGATCATCACAGGCTCCGGCTCCTTGCCCGGCACCGGGGTGAATTTGAACCGCGAGAGCAGCGTCGCCAGAATGATCACCGCTTCTTGCAAGGCAAAAGACGCGCCAATGCAAATCCGCGGCCCATCGCCAAAGGGCAAATAGGCATAGCGGTCAATCGCCTTGCGATCCGCGAATCTCTCGGGCCGGAAGGCGTCTGGCTCCTGCCAAAGCTGCCCATGCCGCCCCAGCGCATAGATCGGGATCATCACCGTATCGCCCGGCAACACCTCGCGCCCACACAGCGTATCGCGCGCTTGCGCCGTGCGCGAAATGATCCCCGCAGGCGGATAAAGCCGCAGCGTCTCGTCGATGATCTGGCGAATAAAGGGCAGGCGGGCCACGTCCTCCCCGGTGGCGGCGCGCCCCTGCAACACGGCTTGCGCCTCGGCGCGGGCGCGGGCCTGCGCGGCTTGATCAAACCCCATCAAATACATCGACCACGCCAGCGTCAGCGCCGTTGTCTCATGCCCGGCCACGATGAAAGTCAGCAGATTATCGCGCAATTCAGCGGTGTTCATCTGGCGTTTGGTCTGCGGGTCTTCGCCCGCCAGCAGCAGATCGAGCAGATCCGGCAGCCCCTGCGCCCCGCGTGCCCGCCGCGCCTCGATCGCCTCATCGGCCAGCGCCTTCATATCCCTCAGCCCCGCGCCAGACATCATCCGCCCCGGACGCGGCACCCATGCAGGCAGGCCCAGAATATCAAACAGGCTGATCTTGCCCGCCTGCGCGATGTAATCATCAATCGCCCGGTGTACCCCGTCGCGGTCAAAGGTATCGCCGCCCGAAAATGTCACATCGGAAATCACATCAAATGTGGTGGTCACCATCTCATCCAGATAATCGAGCGCCTTTGGCCCGGCATCGGCCACCCGCTGGGCCGCGCGCTCGGCGGCATTGCTCATGATCGGCGCAAGGTTGAGCATATTGCGATGCGAAAACACCGGGGCCGCTGCGCGCCGCTGCCAGCGCCAATGCGCCCCCTCGGCAATAAACAGCGATTCGCCAATGGCGGGGCGCAGCAGGTTCTTGGTCACCAGTGACTTGGGGTAATCATCCACCCGCTCCAGCAGCATCTCGCGGATCGCCTGCGGGTCCATCACCATATGCCAGCGCTTGCCTGTCTTGCCCGACACCATCGGCTGCTGCACCGCGATCTGCGGAATGATCGACAACACATTGCGCCGCGCCGCCGCGAGGCTTTTCAAAATGCCCCATGGCTCGGTGACCAAAGGCACCCGAACTGGCAGGCGGGCGGGCTGAGGAGGGGACTGGGGGCGCGCATCGCTGGTTGCATCTGTCATCAAGCCATCCTTCGCTTGGCAGGGGCGTGTAGAATACACAAATACCCAACGCCCCAGCCATACCCCAGAACCCCTCCTAATCGTTCAGAAATTTTCGCTCCCGGCAAAAACACGCCCCCTTGGCCCCGCCTGATTAGGGCTTGCCATTGCAAACCTGCTTGATTTTACCGCCAAGACTCAATATGTGGCGCGCAATATGCAATATCCGGCCCAGAAGTTGGTCCGGCAAACCGGAAGGGCGCCCAGATGGCAAAGGCAAAGTTTGAACGTAACAAACCACACGTCAACATCGGCACGATTGGCCACGTTGACCACGGTAAAAC
>JBPOFD010000006.1:0-204012 GCA_051252055.1 Sulfitobacter sp. | reverse complement strand
CTCACGGGTGTTACCCCACAGCGACCTCAACGCTGCGCGTCTACCATTCCGCCACGACCGCACGCCATGGATGGTGGGGGTGCTTTAGCCAAAACCCTGTGGGGCATCAAGAGGCAATCGGCAAAGAAACCGCCTAGCATCGATAAAATTATGCACGCGCATCGCGCCACCTGAGCGCGCATCTGAAAAAAACCTAAGGTAAATAGAGGTGAATACACGCAGAGCGGCATCTGCGGCCTTGAAATACAGGTAAATCAGGCGCATTTCCTGAGGCAGATACAGCAATGAACGGAAGCCCCATGTCCCAGCCCGCGCCCGCCGCCGACCAGCCAACCTTTACGGTCGATATAGTCTCTGATGTGATGTGCCCGTGGTGCATCGTCGGCTACCGCCAGTTGGAGCGCGCCTTGAGCGCCACAGGCACCGGGGCGTTCATTCGCTGGCACCCGTTTGAGCTGAACCCCGAAATGCCCGCCGAAGGCCAAAACCTCACCGAACATATCGCCGAGAAATACGGCGCCAGCCCCGAGCAATCCGCATCGAACCGCGCACGCCTTGAGGCGCTTGGCACTGATTTGGGTTTTGCTTTCAACTTCACCCCAGACAGCCGCATCGTAAACACTTTCGCCGCGCACCAACTGCTTGATTGGGCACAAGAAAGCGGCAAACAGCACCCGCTTAAAATGGCACTGTTTGCGGCGCATTTCACCGAGGGGCGCGATGTCTCCACCCCCGAGGTTCTGGCCGAGGTCGCAGCCAGTGTGGGTCTGGGCAAAGACGCAGCCCTTGAGGTTCTGGCCAGCGGCTCTCACGCCGAGCAAACCCGCGCGCGCCAGCAATTCTGGACCTCGCGCGGCGTCTCCGGCGTGCCCTCCATGGTGTTTGACGGGAAATATCTGCTGACCGGCGCACAAGGCGCGGACACTTACGCGCAGATGCTGCTCAAACTGCGCGACGAAAAAGCGGCTGCCTGATCGCAGCCGCCGCGACTGGCCCCTTTTGGTCGCCCCCTGAACCGGATAGAAACCAGCCATGGTGGAATGGATCACTTCTAACGGGCTGACCGATTATCGCGCAGCCGAAGCCTTTATGGAATCGCGCGCCGCACAGATTGCGGCGGGCACGGCGGATGAATGTATCTGGCTGGTCGAACACCCGCCGCTCTACACCGCTGGCACCTCGGCAAATCCAAACGATCTGACCGACCCGGACCGATTTGCTGTCTATGACACCAAACGGGGCGGGCAATATACCTATCACGGGCCGGGCCAGCGGGTGGTCTATGTCATGCTGGACGTGGGTGCGCGCGGCCGCGATGTGCGCTGCTTCGTGCGCCAGCTTGAGGCGTGGGTGATCGCCACATTGGACAGCTTTAACGTCAAAGGCGAGATTCGCCCCGGCCGTGTTGGCGTCTGGGTGGAAAGACCGGAAAAGCCCCCTGCCCCCGATGGCAACCCCGCCGAGGATAAAATCGCCGCTATTGGCATCCGCCTGCGCAAATGGATCAGCTTTCACGGCATCAGCATCAATGTAGAGCCCGATCTGAGCCATTTTGGCGGCATCGTGCCCTGCGGCATCCGCGATCACGGGGTCACATCGCTGGTCGATTTGGGCCTGCCCGTCACCATGGATGATGTGGACATCGCCCTGCGCCGGAGTTTCGAAACCGTTTTAGGCAGTGACCCCGCCAGCTGCGCCTCCTGATCAACGCACACGATATTCCCCACCCCCAAAAACCGTCATGAAATCTTCATCCAGACGCAATTAGGGCTTCGCATCCCCCCGGCATCAACCGCGCAGCGATTGCAAAGCAACAAGGATATTGCAGCCATGCCAAATCATGATGATCTCAGCTGGGACGAATGGGACGAGCTTCACGACCCGCGCCCCGAAAACACTGAATTTGATGATGTCGTCCAAAGCGCACTGAGCCGCCGGGGCTTTCTGGGCGGCCTTGTTGCCATGGGCTCTGGCGCTGCGGTGATGGGCTCTGGCCTGCTCGACAGCGCCTCAGCAGACACGCTCGCCGCGCGCATCCCCTTCAAACCAATCCCCATTTTCACCGATTCCACCATCCATGTGCCCGAGGGCTATGAGTGGCAAACCGTGGTGCGCTGGGGTGATGCCCTGTTCAGCGATGCGGCGGAATTTGACCACGCCTCAGGCGGCGACGCCGCCACAGCAGACCGCGTCTTTGGCGAGAACACTGATGGGATGGAGATTTTCACCATCCAAGGCCGCACCGTGCTGGCGGTAAACCATGAATACGCCAACCCGAAAATCAACCTGCCGCAAACCGATGACGGCACCCCCACCACAGCCGAAGACGTCAAGAAACTGCAAAACCTTCAGGGCGTGGCCGTGGTTGAATTGGCCGAAACCGACAGCGGCTGGCAGGTGGTCAAAGACAGCCCCGTCAACCGCCGCATCACCCACCTTACACCGATGAAAATCGCCGGACCCGCCGCTGGCCATGATCTGCTGAAAACCGAGGCCGACCCAAGCGGCACACAGGCTTTGGGCACGTTCAACAACTGCGGCTCAGGCCGCACGCCTTGGGGCACCTACCTGACTTGCGAAGAAAACTTTAACGGCTATTTCGGCGCGACCGATGCGCAAACCACCCTGCCCGATGGCTATGACCGCTACGGCATTGGGCTTGATAGCCGCTACGCCTACGAAAAGTTCGATCCGCGTTTTGACATTTCCCAAAACCCGAACGAGCCGCACCGCGCAGGCTATATCGTGGAAATCGATCCCGCCGACCCACAAAGCACCCCGGTGAAACACACCGGACTTGGCCGTTTCAAACATGAAAACGCCGCCGTCACCTTGGCCCCCGATGGGCGTGTTGTGGTCTATATGGGCGATGATGAGCGCGGCGAGTTTTTGTATAAATTCGTCTCGAACGGCACCTATGCGCCGGGTGCAGATACATCCACCCTGCTCGATGATGGCCAGCTTTTTGCCGCCAAATTCAACGACGATGGCACCGGCAAATGGCTGGCACTGACGCCAGACGCAACCGGCATGGACGCGGCCATGATCGCAATCCACACCCGCCAAGCGGGCTCGGCTGTGGGCGCAACCACAATGGACCGCCCCGAATGGGTAGCGGTGAATCCCCATGTAGTCGAGGCCTACTGCGCATTGACCAACAATAAAAATCGCGGCGTGAAACCCAATGCGGGCGGCGACGAGACCCCCGCCACCGGGCCAAACCCGCGCGAGAAAAACAACTACGGTCAAATCGTGCGCTGGCGCCCTGCGGATGACAATCACGCAGCGGATGCATTCACTTGGGATCTTTATGTAATGGCGGGCAACCCCGATGTGCATGAAGACGCCTTTGCCGGGTCGCGCAACGTCAACTCGGGCAATATGTTCAACTCGCCCGACGGGATGATGTTCGACAGCACGGGCCTGCTCTGGATCCAAACCGACGGCGACGACAGCAACGAAGAAGGTTTTGCCGGCATGGGCAACAACCAGATGCTGGTGGGTGATCCGGTCTCTGGGCGTATCGAACGCTTCCTCACCGGGCCAAATGGCGCGGAAGTCACCGGGCTGACATGGTCGCCTGATCGGCGCACCATGTTTGTCGGCATCCAGCACCCAAGCGCGCCCTTCCCTGATGGCGAAGGCAAATTGCCCCGCTCCGCCGTGATCGCGGTCAAACGCAGCGATGGCGCGATGGTCGGCTAATTTGGCTTCGAAAAAACAACCCCTCCGGTTCGCGCCGGGGGGGGGGGGGTAGCCGCCAATTCAGGCAGCAGGCTGCGTGATGACCGAACGGATATGGGGCGGCAATTCTTCCACATCTGGGAAAGCTTTGACCTCCATAAAGGCGCGCGCCTCAGGCAGGCCCCCTTTTAGATGCTCCACATATATGCGCGCAAACCGCACCCGGCCCGGCAGCTCCGCCCGCCCCACATCGGCAAATCCCAAATAGGCGTCATTGCCAAAGCGCGACACAAAGGTGTTGAAATACATATGCACGACCCACGAGGCGGGCGGGCGCCGGTGACAAACCACAGAAAACCCATCCTGCTGGGGATAGATGATGCCCCGATACTCGCGCTGCGGCGGTAATGCCTCTTCAGAATACATCTGCTTTTGGTCATAGCCCCGCAAAACCTGCGCTGTTTGCAGAGTTTTCACAAAAAACAGCAGGCGCACAAATTTGTTTTCATAAACCATCGACTGCCGCGTCATGCCATAAAACCCATCCGGCAAGCGGCTTGCTTCGGCGTAATAATCGCTGCTGCCACAGGCAAACTCAGCGGCTTCAAGCATGCCATTACGGGCAATTTTATGCGTCAGCCCTTCGCGGACCACACGCATTTCTGCAAGCAAATCATCTGTTAATGGCTCCAGCAGAACGCGGGCATTTACATCAAAATAATCGCAAATTTGTTTTAATTGGTAGGGTTTGGGGATGGATGTGCCGCGCAAGTAGCGTTGAAACTGAACCTTAGAAAATCCCAAATCTCTGGCCGCTGCGGCTTGCGTGCCGCGCTGCTCTGCCAATACCCGCAGATTGTCACCAAAAACAGAAGATACGCTCATGCTATTTGCTACCGAGATTCCCAATAAGAGATCAATCCCGGAGCGGCTGAAAAGTTCCCAAAATAATTTTAGGCGGCCCGATAAGCCTGTCGATATGCGATGACTTCTTTTGCTTGTTTCTCAAGCTGAGCCGCGATCAAAATCAAGGCCTCAATGCGGTGTGACGGTACTTCACCGGCCAGATCAAATGCCACATGCTCAACGGCTTGTGCCGCCTCTTCGAGCTGACTGCAAGCAGCTTCAATCATAAGCTTTTTCGTGGTTTGCTCATCGATGCAATCGAATGTTGCTGCCATATTTCTTATGTTCATTTCTGTTTCCTCAATACCAACAGCCCCCTCGCGATCAAGGGCATTACTACAATCTTACGCAAACTAGTGAGCCGTTTTTAAACCAGTTTTCGTTGGCTTTGGCGGCTACAAAAAAAAGAACTCCGGATACAATTTTGTACCCCTCACACAAGTGATTATTGGCAAGTGCAACAAACTCACTCACCTTATGTTAACATTTGTTAAGCCAAAATCAACCATTACGTGCAACGCTTTTCTTCGCTGCGGCAATCCCACCCATTGCCCATCTTGATCAGCCGCACTAAAACAGGCGGGACTCGACATCGCGCGCAGGCCTTGGGTGCGGTGTGTCCAATCTTTTACTAGGAGGCATCGCATGGCAGACGCAGCCATTCACGGCCACGAACACCACGATGAGCGCGGCTTTTTCACCCGTTGGTTTATGTCCACCAATCACAAAGACATCGGGATTCTTTACCTGATCGTCTCGGCCTTGGTGGGCCTGATTTCCGTCGGCTTTACCGTTTATATGCGGCTTGAGCTGATGGAACCCGGCGTTCAATACATGTGTATGGAAGGCGCGCGTCTGCTCGCTGACAGCGCATCAACCTGCACGCCCAACGGGCATCTTTGGAACGTGCTGATCACCGGCCACGGCATCTTGATGATGTTCTTTGTCGTGATCCCCGCCCTGTTTGGCGGTTTCGGCAACTATTTCATGCCTTTGCAAATCGGCGCGCCGGATATGGCGTTCCCGCGCATGAACAACCTGTCCTTCTGGCTTTATGTCTTCGGCACAACGCTGGCGGTGATTTCGGTTCTGACACCGGGCGGCAATGGCCAGCTTGGGTCGGGCGTGGGCTGGGTTCTCTACCCACCGCTTTCCGTCAAAGAAGGCGGCATGTCGATGGATTTCGCGATCTTCGCGGTGCACGTCTCTGGCGCGTCCTCGATCCTTGGCGCGATCAACATGATCACCACATTCTTGAACATGCGTGCCCCCGGCATGACCCTGTTCAAAGTGCCGCTGTTCGCTTGGTCGATCTTTGTCACTTCCTGGCTGATCTTGCTGTCCCTGCCCGTTTTGGCGGGTGCCATCACCATGCTGCTCATGGACCGTAACTTTGGTTTCGCGTTCTTTGACCCAGCAGGCGGCGGTGATCCGGTGCTCTACCAGCACATCTTGTGGTTCTTTGGCCACCCAGAAGTGTACATCATCATCCTGCCCGGCTTTGGCATCATCAGCCATGTCATCGCGACCTTCTCGCGCAAACCGATCTTTGGCTACCTGCCAATGGTTTGGGCGATCATCGCGATCGGCGTCTTGGGCTTCGTCGTATGGGCGCACCATATGTACACCGTCGGTATGACATTGAACCAACAGGCCTATTTCATGCTGGCCACCATGGTCATTGCCGTGCCCACCGGGGTGAAAGTATTCTCTTGGATCGCCACCATGTGGGGCGGCTCCATTGAATTCAAAACCCCAATGCTTTGGGCCTTTGGCTTCTTGTTCCTCTTCACCGTTGGCGGCGTGACCGGCATCGTGTTGTCGCAGGCAGCAGTCGACCGGGCCTATCACGACACCTATTATGTTGTGGCACACTTCCACTATGTGATGAGCCTTGGCGCGATCTTTGCGATCTTTGCTGGCATGTATTTCTACCTGCCAAAAATGTCCGGTCGCATGTATCCTGAATGGGCAGGTAAACTGCACTTCTGGATGATGTTCATCGGCGCAAACCTGACATTCTTCCCCCAGCACTTCTTGGGCCGTCAGGGCATGCCGCGCCGCTATATCGACTATCCAGAAGCGTTCGAGCTGTGGAACTTCTGGTCGTCCATGGGGGCCTTCTTGTCCTTCGCTTCCTTCTTGTTCTTCTTCGGTGTGATCTTCTACACGCTAACACGGGGCGCAAAAGTAACCGCGAACAACCCTTGGAACGAATATGCCGATACGCTGGAATGGACCCTGCCCAGCCCGCCGCCTGAACACACGTTCGAGCAGCTGCCAAAGCAGGAAGACTGGGACAAACACCCCAGCCACTAACCGGCACAGGTTCTGAAAAACAAAAATACCCCGGCTTTTAGCTGGGGTATTTTTTTGCCGCGAATTGGGCTGCGGCACTCTGCCCGTTGATGCTGCGCGTTGCTGCGGTAAACTGCGCCCTATGCCCTACGAATGGACCCGCTCCGCCAATCCCGGCTCGCAGAGCCTGCGGCTTTGGCCCTATCAATCCCTGCCCGCACGCGGCATGGCGGCCTTTGTCTTGGCAACATTCACCATGATCACCATCCCGCTCTTTGCGGTGCTCGGCTCGGCAACTCTATGGGGGCTCTTGCCCTTTGCCATGGCGGCGGTGGGCGGCGTCTGGTTTGCCCTGTCGCGCAACCACAAGGCCCGCCAGATCGAGGAACAACTGCACCTGCGCGCAGACACAGTGTCGCTCCGCCACCGCACAGCAGCGGGCGATGTCAAACAATGGGACTGCAACCGCTATTGGGTGCAGGTCCAGAAATATGAAACAGACGGCCCAGTGCCGCACTACATCACCCTGCGCGGCAATGGCCGCGAGGTTGAGATCGGCGCTTTTCTCAGCGAGGAGGAGCGCATCGCCCTTTACGGCGAATTGCTCAGCGCCCTACGCCGCAGCTAGCTTATTGTATAATTGAGATAATCGCGCAGGGCTCAGCCCGCACTCAGCCGATCTTTGACCATCGGGCCAACCGAGCCAAAATCCATCTGGCCGGTGTATTTGCCCTTCAGCACACCCATCACCTTGCCCATATCACGAATGGATGAGGCACCGGTTTCAGCCACCGCTTGATCCACCGCTTTGGCGGTTTCCTCTGCGGTCAATTGCCGGGGCAGGTATTCCTCAAGCACAACAATCTCCGAGCGTTCCCGCTCTGCCAGATCAAGCCGCCCGCCCTCTTCATAGGCGCGCGCGCTTTCCAGACGCTGCTTGGCCATCTTGCCTAGAATGGCAAGAATGTCCGCATCGCCCACACCTTCGTCATTGCCCTCGGCGCGCACCGCAATATCGCGGTCCTTGATCGCGGCATTGATCAGCCGGAGGGTGGACAGCTTCTCAGCATCCTTGTCTTTCATTGCTTGTTTCAAAGCGTCCGAAATCGCTGCGCGAAGTGCCATGATGCCATCCTGTTTTCAGTGTCTGTCGGCTAGCTTTCCACCATACTCAAGCGGCCAAGCGCTTGCAATGGGGTTGCTGCCACGTAAGGTGCTGATTTATAGGCTAATCGTAATTAGTGGCGACTCATTGACCCGCCACCTCTGCATGGCTTATGTTCCCCCCGTTTGCCCCGCTCCCTGCTGCCCTTGAAAGGACCTCTCATGGCCATGATGCCCCCTGCAAAACCCACCGCCTGCCTCGCTCTGGCTGATGGATCGCTGTTCTACGGGATGGGCTTCGGTGCCACCGGGCAAACCGAGGCAGAACTGTGCTTCAACACCTCCATGACAGGCTATCAGGAAATCATGACAGACCCGTCTTATGCGGGCCAGATCGTGACCTTCACCTTCCCCCATATCGGCAATGTCGGCACCAATCCCGAGGACGACGAAACCGGTGATCCGGTCGCCGCCGGGATGGTGGTGAAATGGATGCCAACCGAGCCGTCGAACTGGCGCATGGTCCAACCGATCTCCGAATGGCTCGCCGCCCGCGGTCGCATCGCCATTGGCGGCATCGACACCCGCCGCCTGACCCGCGCCATCCGCCAACAAGGCGCGCCTCACGCGGCGCTGGCCCATAACCCCGACGGCGAATTTGACGTCGAGGCATTGGTTGCCGCCGCCCGCAGCTTTGCCGGGCTCGAAGGCATGGATCTGGCCAAAGACGTCACTTGCGCCCAATCCTACCGCTGGGATCAGATGCGTTGGGCATGGCCCGATGGCTACGCGCCGCAACTGGCCGCCAAACACAAGGTTGTGGCCGTGGATTACGGCGCAAAGCGCAACATCCTGCGCTGCCTCGCCTCGGCGGGCTGCGATGTGACTGTGCTGCCGGCCACTGCCACTTATGATGACATCATGGCGCACGAGCCTGATGGGGTTTTCCTGTCCAATGGCCCCGGCGACCCGGCGGCCACTGGCGCCTATGCCGTGCCGATGATCCGCGATGTGCTGGATAAAACCGATCTGCCGGTGTTTGGCATCTGCCTTGGCCACCAAATGCTGGCACTGGCGCTTGGCGCAAAGACCATCAAGATGAGCCACGGCCACCACGGGGCCAACCACCCGGTCAAAGACAATGAAACCGGCAAGGTGGAAATCACCTCGATGAACCACGGCTTTGCAGTCGACGCACAATCCCTGCCCCAAGGGGTCGAGGAAACCCATGTGTCGCTGTTTGACGGCTCCAACTGCGGCATCCGCATGAAAGACCGCCCCGTCTGGTCGGTTCAGCACCACCCCGAAGCCAGCCCCGGCCCGCAAGACAGCTATTACCTGTTCGAACGCTTTGCCAAAGCCATGGCCGACCGCGCAGCCTGAACCCCGCGCCAAAAATTCAACGCCGCGCAGCACAATCCTGCGCGGCGTTAACCACCTCTTAAATCTACGTTAACATCTCGCTGCAATGTTTGATCCTGATGCGGTCCAGAAAGGGCCATAACTTGGGATGGGGCATCACATGCGCGATCTTCGGCTTCAACTGCCGCAGCCAATGCCGGCGCTGGCACCCGATCAGAAACTGCCTTTGGGGCAGCAAATGGTCGATGACGGGCTGATCACCCCGCGTGATCTGGCCTATGCGCTTAACATGCAACGGTATGTCGACGCGCCTCTGGGCGATGTGCTGGGCGCGCAAGGGTTGGTAAGTTCCGCCCAAGTGCTTCAGGCACTGGCCCGCCAACACAGCGCGCAATTTGTCGATCTGGAGGATGCGCCCCCCACACCGGATCTGGCCAGCGATCTGCCGCCCTCGCTCTGCCTCGAATTTCAGGCCGTGCCGTGGATGCGGCTGGGCGATCTGCTGTTTGTCGCCACCGCCCGCCCTGACCGGTTTGATCAGTTGCGCGCACGGCTGGGCACACGCGGCGCGCGCCTGCTGCCCGTTGTCGCCGCGCCCCAGCAGATCACCCGCTATATCAACCTGCTTTATGGTAAACAGCTTGCCCGCCAAGCCTCGCAGCGCGTGCCGCTGGCCGAAAGCTGCCGCAGCTGGTCCAATTCCAGCCGCCGCCGCCCGCTTTGGGCCTTGGCCGCGCTCTGCGCCGCTGGCGCGGCGCTGGTCGCGGCCCCCATGTGGAGCCTAAGTGTGGCGATGTTCTGGGCCTTGCTGACCTTGATCATGACCACCACGCTCAAAGCCGCCGCCTTTTGCTCGCAAATCAGCCACCGCCCCGCCCCGCGCGTCGACACGGCCCGATATCTCGACACGCCCTTCCGCCTGCCCCGCGTCTCGGTGCTGGTGCCTTTGCTGCGCGAAGAAGAAATCGCTGAAAAACTGGTGCAGCGCCTCTCGCGCCTCACCTATCCCAAATCGCAATTAGAAGTGGTTTTGGTGCTGGAGCAAAGCGACAGCATCACCCGCGAAACCATCGCCCGCACCCAATTGCCCGATTGGATGTCGGTGATCGAAGTGCCCGCATGGGGCACGCTCACCACCAAACCCCGCGCGCTGAACTATGCGCTCGATTTCTGCAAAGGCAGCATCATTGGCGTCTGGGACGCCGAGGACGCCCCCCAGCCGGACCAGATCGAACGCATCGTCATGCGCTTTCACGAAGCGCCCGAAAACGTCGCTTGCCTGCAAGGCATCCTTGATTATTACAACCCGCGCCAAAACTGGCTCGCCCGCTGTTTCACCATCGAATATGCCACGTGGTGGCGCATGGTGATCCCCGGCATCGCGCGGCTGGGCCTTATCGTGCCACTGGGCGGCACCACCTTGTTCTTTCGCCGCGAGATTTTGGAAAAACTCTGCGGCTGGGATGCCCATAACGTCACCGAAGACGCCGATTTGGGCGTGCGGCTGGCGCGCCACGGCTATGTCACCGAATTGGTGCCCACCACCACCTATGAAGAGGCCAATTGCCGGGCGTGGCCTTGGGTGCGGCAACGCTCGCGCTGGCTCAAAGGCTTCTTGATCACATGGTGCGTGCACATGCGACAACCTCGGCAATTGCTGCGCCAGGTGGGGCTGAAACGCTTCTTGGGCCTGCAAACCATCTTTCTGGCGACCGTCTCGCAATTTGCCTGCGCGCCGCTGCTGTGGTCTTTCTGGCTGATGCTGCTGGGGTTCACACATCCGCTTGAATATACGGTTGGGGCGACCACCGCTTGGGCGATGATTGTGTTTTTCATGCTGGCAGAGGCGATCAACATGACCCTATCGCTCATGGCCGTCTCTGGCCGCGAACATCGGCATTTGCTCGGCTATGTGCCAACCACGCTGTTTTACTATCCGCTCGGCATGCTGGCCGCCTATAAAGCCATTTTTGAGCTGATCTTGAAACCGTTCTACTGGGATAAAACCGACCATGGCATCGCGCAGGCCACCGCAGGCGCGCCGCCCAAACTGCCAAGCTCTGAGGCGCCTCAGTGGCCACTTTCCGGCCAAATGCACCCCGCAGAGAACCGCCCGATTGCCGCACAATAGCCCCGCGCTCAGGCCCCGCTGTCGAATGCCGCGGCTTCTTGCTTCAACCGCTCGGTAAAGGCCACCGAAATATGCGCCCGCAGCGCCTCATCTGCTCCCGGCTCATCGCGCGCCTCAATCGCCGCGACGATCCGGTCATGCTCGGCCTGCGCAACCGTGCCGCGCCCCTCAATCGCCAGCGAGGTGGTCGCCATCAGCGCCATAGACCGGTGCACCAAATCCAATTGCTGCACCAAAAACCGGTTATGCGAGGCAAGGTGGATCTGCCGGTGAAACCGCCGGTTGGCACGGGCCAGCGCCTTTGGCTGATCCACCAGCTTATTGTCGCTATCAACCATCTGGCGCAGCAGGCGCACCTCCTCGGCGGTGGCATGGCGCGCTGCCAGCCGTGCGGCCAGTCCCTCCAGCGCGCCGCGCACCACATAAAGTTCGGCCATCTGATTGTGATCAAGCGAGGCCACAATCAAACTGCGCCCATCGCGCACCAACAAAGATTGGGTCTCCAGCCGCTGCAACGCTTCGCGGATCGGGGTGCGCGACATGCCAAGCCGCTCGGCCAATTCGCTCTCGACCAAACGGTCGCCGGGGCGATAGGTGCCGCCGTCAATCGCGTCGAGTATCATCGTATAGGCGTCGCTGGGCGTGGGGCGCGGGGCGGCAGTCATGGCAGTTCCTTTAATTCTTCGCGCCACTCTAGCGCCCGCGCCCCCTTGCGCAAGCCCCGGCGCGGGCCGCGCGCCCTGCGCCATAGCCCTTGCAAGCGGGCGCGCCGCGCAATACCAACGCCCCATGCCAGCATCCCATTTCTCTCATGTCGACACTTGGGTCTTTGACCTTGATCACACGCTCTACCCGCCCTCGGCGCGGCTGTTTGACCTGATCGAGGTCCGCATGACCAAATGGGTCATGCAAACCCTCGGCGTCGCACAGCCAGAGGCCGACCGCCTGCGCGCGCTCTACTGGCGGCAATACGGCACCACTTTGGCCGGGTTGATGCGCGAACATGGGGTCGATCCGGCCCCCTATCTGGTCGATGTGCACGATATTTCCATGGACAGCCTCACCCCCGATCCCGAACTTGCCGCGCGCATCCGCGCCCTGCCCGGCCGGCGCATCGTCTACACCAACGGCAGCGCGCCCTACGCCGAACGCGTGCTGGCCGCGCGCGGGCTCAGCGGGCTGTTTGATGCGATATACGGCGTGGAACATGCGCAATTTCTGCCCAAACCCGAACAGGGCGCCTATGATATTGTCTTTGGCCTTGATGGGCTGACCCCGACCCGCGCCGCCATGTTCGAAGATGATGCGCGCAATCTGGCGGTGCCGCATGGGCTGGGCATGGCCTGTGTACATGTGGCCGAGCACCGCGCCGACGCGCCGCATGTGCATTTTCACACCAATGACCTATCTCATTTCCTATCGCTCATCACGCGCTAGGAGCCTGCCATGACTTTTGACTGTGATATCCTGATTTCCGGCGGCGGCATCGCCGGGCTCACCGCCGCTGCGGCTTTTGGCAGCAACGGGTTTTCGGTGATCTGCGTCGATCCCGCCCCCCCCGTCACAGCAGCCGCGGCGCAAGGCGCTGATCTGCGCTCCACGGCAATGCTGCAACCTGCCCGCGATCTGCTGGGCCGCGCTGGCCTGTGGGAGGCGCTCGCCCCGCATGGCGCGGCGCTGCAAATCATGCGGCTTGTGGATTCCGATGATGCGGGCGGCGTGCGCGTCACCCGCGATTTCAACGCCGCTGATCTCTCCGGCGATCCGTTTGGCTGGAACTTCCCCAATTGGCTGCTGAAACGCGAGCTGCTGACCCGGCTAAACACACTACCCTTGGTCGATTTTCGCCCCGGTACAGGCACCACGCGGCTTTTCACCCGCATGGGCAGCGCCCGTGTCTCGCTCAGCGATAACAGCGCCGTCACCGCCAAATTGGTGATCGCCGCCGATGGGCGCAGCTCGCCCATGCGCGAAGCCGCAGGCATCACGGTGCAAACCCGCCGCTACGGGCAAAAGGCGCTGGCCTTCAGCGTCACCCACCCCGTGCCCCATGAAAATGTCTCAACCGAGATCCACCGCCAAGGCGGCCCTTTCACACTGGTGCCCCTGCCGGACCGAGACGGCATGCCCTGCTCTGCGGTGGTGTGGATGGATGACGGCCCGCTCAGCGCAGCGCGGCTGGATCAAGATGTGCCAAGCTTCGAGGCCGACGCCACGGACCGAAGCTGCGCGCTCTACGGTCCCCTCACTCTCGCCAGCCCCCGGCAGATCTGGCCGATCATTGGCCAACAGGCCCAGCGCCTCAGCGCCCAGCGTCTTGCTCTTATTGCCGAGGCCGCCCATGTGCTGCCCCCCATCGGCGCGCAGGGGCTGAACATGTCGCTTAGCGATATCGCAACGCTGCTGGATCTGGCGCTCGCCAACCGCGAGGGTTTGGGCGATGCCGCGATGCTGGACGCGTATCACCGCGCCCGCCATCCCGATATTGCCCTGCGCAGCCGCGGCATTGATCTGCTGAACCGCGCCAGCCAAGCGCATGGGCCGCTGGCCCGCGATCTGCGCGCCAAAGGTCTCAGCGCGCTTTACGGCGCAGCCCCCCTGCGCAAAGCCTTAATGCAGATGGGGCTGGGCCTGCACTGAGTGGTTACAGCACTTTATCCAGCACGGTTTTCAACCGCGCGAGGGTCGCGTCCACGTCATAAAGCTTGTCCAATCCAAACAGACCCAAACGGAAGGTGCTGAACCCCTCAGGCTCATCACATTGCAGCGGCACGCCTGCGGCAATCTGCATGCCCTGCGCTGCGAACGCCCGGCCTGACTGGATTTCAGGATTATCCGTATAGCTGACCACAACCCCCGGCGCGCCAAACCCTGCCGCCGCCACAGAGGTCACGCCGCGCTCCGCAAGCAGGGCACGCACCGCCTCGCCTTGCCGCCACTGCGCCTCTTTCAGGCGCTCAAACCCATATTCCTTGGTTTCCAGCACCGTATCACGGAACACCCGCAACGCATCCGTGGGCATGGTGGCATGATAGGCATGGCCGCCATCCTCATAGGCTTTCATCATCGCGCGCCATTTCGCCAGATCCAGAGCAAAACTATCCGATTGCGTCTCAGCCAACCGCGCCTCGGCCCGCGCCGACATCATCACAATCCCCGCCGAAGGCGAGGCCGACCACCCCTTTTGCGGCGCCGAAATCACCACATCAACGCCCAGCTCTTTCATATCGACCCAGATGCAGCCCGACGCGATGCAATCAAGCACCATCAGCGCGCCCACCTCATGGGCTGCCTCCGCCATGGCGCGAATATAGTCATCGGGCAAGATCACCCCGGCAGAGGTTTCCACATGCGGGGCAAAAACCACACCGGGCTTATCGGCGCGAATTTGCGCCACCACATCGTCAATTGGGGCTGGGGCAAACGGCGCCGGGCTGGCGTTGCCCTGCATCCGCGCCTTCATCACTGTGGCTTTGGCCGTCAAACCACCCGTCTCGATGATCTGGCTCCAGCGGTAAGAAAACCAGCCGTTACGGACGACCAAAACATCTGCGCCGCGCGCAAATTGCCGGGCCACAGCCTCCATCGCATAGGTGCCGCCGCCGGGCACCAAAGCCACGGCATCCGCGTTATACACTTCGCGCATCAACCCCGAGATGTCCCGCATCACCTGCTGGAACGTGGCCGACATGTGGTTCAAGGACCGGTCGGTAAACACCACCGAAAACTCATCCATACCCGCCGGATCAACTGTGTCTAGCAATGCCATCTGAAACTCTCCTATCTGCTTTCCTCTTGCATACCCGCCCAAATGGCGCGGCGCAAAGCCTCAAATCGGCCCGGGCAAACGCTCTTCACTCAAAACCACATTGGCCTCCACATCCCCCGCCCCCGGCAATGTCATGATCCGCCGCCGCAACACGCGCTCAAAATCCGGCAAATCCCGCGCCACCACGCGCAACCGGTAATCATAAAGCCCCAAGATATGCTCCACCGTCTGCACTTCAGGAATGGCCGACACCGCGCGCTCAAAATCCTCAAGGCTCACCCGCCCCTTGGTGGCCAGCTTCACCCCCAAGAACACCGTCACCCCAAACCCCAGCTTTTCCGCATCCAGCCGAAGCACCCGCCCCTTGATCACCCCCGCTTCCTCCAACCGCTTGATCCGCCGCCACGTGGCGGGTTGCGACAGGCCAAAACGCCGCCCCAAAGCCCCCGCACTTTGCCGCGCATCGCGCTGCAACGCCCGCAGCAACCCGCGGTCAATCTCATCAAGCCCAATCACAGCGGCAACACCTCGCGGTTCTTGATCAACGCCACATGCATCAGCGGCTCAATATCGGCGATATGCGGCAGGGTCAGAATACGGTCGCGGTAAATCAGCTGATAATGCCCCATATCCCGCGCCACCACCGACAGGCGCAAATCCACCCGGCCCAGAAAGGTCTGCATCTCGATCACCTCCGGCACCTTGCGCGCGGCTGCCTGAAACGCATCAAACGCATTGCCCTGCGTCTTATCCAGCGTCACCCGCAAGGACACTTCCACCGCAAAACCCAATGCGGCCCAATCAATCACCGCGCCCAAACCTCGCACAATCCCGGCCTCTTCCATCCGCGCAATGCGCCGCGCCGCCTTGCCCGCGCTCATCCCGCAGCGCTCGGCCAATTCGCCCGGGCTCAGGCTTGGGTCTTCTTGCCAATAGCGCAGCAAACGCCGATCCGCATCATCAAGCATGATTTCTCCACCTATCTCATAAAAGGCGAATAGTTTTCTTCACCCTTCTGCAAATACTCATAAAACAACAATGGTCTCTCACGCAATGCTGGCTATGGTACTCCTCAGAATAGACATCAACAAAGGATGACCCCCATGCGCGTATATTATGACCGCGATTGCGACGTGAACCTGATCAAAGACAAAAAAGTCGCGATCCTCGGCTATGGCTCGCAGGGCCACGCCCACGCCCTCAACCTGCGCGACAGCGGCGCGAAAAACCTCGTGGTTGCGCTGCGCGAAGGCTCTGCCTCCAAAGCAAAAGCCGAAGGCGAAGGCCTCAAGGTTATGGAAATCGCCGAAGCCGCCGCTTGGGCCGATGTCATCATGTTCACCATGCCCGACGAATTGCAGGCTGAAACCTACAAAAAATACGTGCATGACAACATCCGCGAAGGCGCAGCCATCGCATTTGCCCACGGCCTGAACGTTCATTTCGGCCTGATCGAGCCAAAAGAAGGCATCGACGTGATCATGATGGCGCCAAAAGGCCCCGGCCACACCGTGCGCGGCGAATACACCAAAGGCGGCGGCGTGCCTTGCCTTGTTGCGGTTGACCGCGACGCATCGGGCAAAGCGCTGGAAATCGGCCTGTCCTATTGCTCCGCCATCGGTGGCGGGCGCTCCGGCATCATTGAGACCAACTTCCGCGAAGAATGCGAAACCGATCTGTTCGGTGAACAGGCCGTGCTTTGTGGCGGTCTGGTTGAACTGATCCGCATGGGCTTTGAAACGCTGGTCGAAGCAGGCTACGCGCCCGAAATGGCCTATTTCGAATGTCTGCACGAAGTGAAACTGATCGTGGACCTGATCTATGAAGGCGGCATCGCCAACATGAACTACTCGATCTCTAACACGGCTGAATATGGCGAATATGTCTCCGGCCCGCGCATCCTGCCCTACGACGAGACAAAGGCACGGATGAAAGCGGTTCTGACCGACATTCAAAACGGCAAATTCGTGCGTGACTTCATGCAAGAAAACACCGTGGGCCAGCCTTCCTTCAAAGCAACCCGCCGCTTGAATGACGAGCATCAGATCGAACAGGTTGGTGCCAAGCTGCGCGAGATGATGCCTTGGATTTCCGCTGGCAAAATGGTCGACAAAGCCAAGAACTAAGCTGATCTAACCGCGCGGTTCTCTGCGCAACTTGATCTAGGTTGACCCCGGCCCCGCGCCGGGGTCAACTGCGTTTCAAAAGGCACTGATTTCATGGACAATTCCCCCCAGATCACCGCAGGCAGTTGGCTGATGATTGCCATCTTAGGCCTGACATGGGGCGGCACATTTCTGGTCACTGAAATCGCCCTCACCGGCATGACCCCGTTTTGGCTGGCTGCGGCCCGTGTCGGCTTTGCCGCCCTGTTGATGTGCGTCATCTGGGCTGCCATGGGGTTCCCGCTATTTCGCGGCCCCGTGCCTGCCTCCACCTGGTCTGCTACCTTTGTGATTGGCGCGCTCAGCTCTGCTGTGCCTTTTGTGCTGCTCGCTTGGGGCCAGCAATATGTCACCGCTGGTTTTGCCGGGGTTTCCATGGCCGCGGTTGCGCTGATTGTGCTGCCACTAGCGCATTTCTTGGTCCCCGGCGAGCGGCTCACGCCGCGCAAAACCGCAGGCTTCCTGATTGGCTTTGTCGGGGTCTGCCTGCTGATAGGCGGTCAGGCGTTTGAATCGAGCGGCACCTCGCTTGAAACCCCGGGCCGCATCGCCTGTCTGGGCGCGGCCTCATGTTATGCAATCAGCTCCATCACCATGCGCCGCCTGCCTGCGGTTGATCCCATTGGCCTGTCTACCGTGCTGCTGCTTATCGGTGCGGCGCTGACCGTGCCAATTGCCTTCATCGCCGAAGGCCCGCCGCCCCTGCCCAGCCCGGAGATCTGGGCCGTGCTGGCATTCTTAGGGCTGGTGCCCACCGCCGCGGCCAATTTCCTTCGGGTTCTTGTGGTGCGCAGCGCAGGCCCGGTTTTCATGAGCCTTGTGAACTACCAAGTGCCGGTCTGGTCGGTGCTGCTGGGGGTGCTGCTGCTGTCCGAGCCGCTGCCCTCATCGCTGCTGGTGGCCATGACGCTGATCTTGATCGGCGTGGGCCTGAGCCAATATGGCGCGCTGCGCCGCTTGTTTGGCGCGCGCTGATCGCAGGCGCGGCATCCCTGCCCCGCCTTTGATATCTTTCAGAACCTAGCTAACAGCCGCACTGACCGCGTCCACAACGCTGTCGACCACACGTTCCATCAACACCGCATCTTCATGCTCGGCCATGACCCGCACCAAAGGCTCTGTGCCCGATTTGCGGATCAACAGCCGCCCGCCGCCTGCCAGATCGGCCTCGGCCCCGGCAATCGCTGCCTTCACACTGTCAGTATCCAGCGGCGTTTGCCCCTGACCAAAGCGCACGTTCTTGAGCAGCTGCGGCACCGGATCAAACTGGTTCAGCAACTCCGACGCTTTGCGCCCTTCGCTGACCATCGCCGCCAAGAACTGCATGCCTGCCATCAACCCATCACCCGTGGTGGCATAATCGGTCATCACAATATGGCCCGACTGCTCGCCGCCAAGGTTAAAGCCCCCTTTGCGCATCCGCTCCACCACATGACGATCCCCCACGGCGGTCCGCTCAAGCCGAAGCCCTTTGCCTTCCATGAACCGCTCAAGCCCAAGGTTGCTCATCACGGTCGCCACCAGCGCATTGCCCGCCAAACGCTCTTCTTGCGCCCAGCGCGACGCCATAAGCGCCATAAATTGATCGCCGTCACAGACCTTGCCGTTTTCATCAAGCAAGATCACCCGGTCCGCATCCCCATCCAGACAGATACCCACATCCGCCCCATGGGCCACAACGGTTTCCGCCGCTGATTGCGGCTGGGTCGAGCCGCAGCCCCGGTTGATGTTATAACCATCAGGTGTGGTGCCCACCGGGATCACCGTCGCCCCCAGCTCCCAAAGCGCATCCGGCGCAACCCGGTGCGCCGCGCCATTGGCACAGTCGATCACAACCTTCAGCCCATCCAGACGCATCTGGCGCGGAAAGCTGGATTTGACCCGCTCGATATAGCGGAACCGCCCGTCATCGACGCGTTTGGCCCGGCCAATCTGTGTCGCGGGGCTGGGTTCTACCCCATTGGCCACCAAGGCTTCGATCTCGGCCTCTGCCGCATCCGACAGCTTGAACCCATCTGGGCCAAAAAACTTGATGCCATTATCCGATGCCGGGTTATGGCTGGCGGAAATCATCACGCCCAGATCCGCCCGCATCGAGCGCGTCAGAAGCCCCACCGCGGGGGTCGGCACCGGCCCCAGCAACAGCACATTCATCCCCGTCGAGGTCAGCCCCGCCGTCAGCGCGCTCTCGAACATATAGCCCGACAGGCGCGTATCCTTGCCAATCACCACCCGGTGCGCCACCGCGCCATCGCGGCGGAAATAGGTGCCAACCGCCGCGCCAATGCGCAGCGCCATCTCGGCTGTCATAGGATAGATATTCGCCGTGCCGCGCACGCCGTCCGTGCCAAATAGTTTTGTCATAATTTATATTCCTGTAGATGCGCGCAGCAATGCCGCCGCTTGTATCGTTTCGGCCACATCATGCACCCGCACAATCTGCACGCCCTGCGCCATGGCTGCAAGTGCCACAGCGATAGAACCGGGCGCGCGGTCTCTGGGCTGCGAAGCGCCGCCGATGGTGCCAATAAATTTCTTGCGCGACGCCCCCAGCAGTACCGACACACCCAAGCCGTGAAACAGGCTGATCCGCTGAAGCAGCGCAAGATTATGCGCCTGCGTTTTGCCAAACCCGATGCCGGGATCGGCAATGATCTGGCTGCGTTCAATGCCCAAACGCTCCAGCTTTGCGATCTGGATCTCTAGGAAATCATACACATCGAGCAGCACATCACCGTATTGCGGGTTGTCTTGCATGGTGGTCGGATCGCCCAGCGCATGCATCACACACACCGGCATGCCCGCCCCTGCCGCCAAAGGCGCAAGGGCCGGGTCATAGGTAAAGCCCGACACATCATTGATCAGCCCGGCCCCTGCGGCCACAGCTGCCTGCGCCACGGCGGATTTACGCGTATCGATGGAAATCAACCGCCCCGCGCCGCGCAGCCCCTCAATCACCGGCACCACCCGCGCGGTTTCTTCGGCGTCTGGCACCAGATCCGCACCGGGGCGGGTGGATTCGCCGCCAATGTCCAAAATATCCACGCCGCTTTGCACCATAGCCAAGCCAGCAGCCACAGCCCCCGCGCCGCTGCCATGCAGCCCGCCATCGGAAAAACTATCTGGCGTCGCATTCACAATGCCCATCACCCGGGGCAAATCCATGCTCAGCCCCGCAATATCGCCGCGCGGCGCGGTGAGCGGTGCCAGCTCTGCTTGGGTAAATTCCTGCACCGGGCGCACCTGCGGCGGCGCATCCCGGCGCAGCACCTCTATGTGGTCAAACCACGCCCAGCCCCCGGCCAACGCAAGCGCCTGCGCGCTTCGCCCCGGCCCGATCTGCACCACAGGGCGCAGATAGCTGTCACAGGCGCGCGTCATCAACCGCCACCGCGCGCAAAGGAACCGAGGCCTGCGCAGGCAAGCCCGCACCAATCACCAGCATTTCCTGCGCATCAAATGTTGCTGCAAACCACGCGGCCAATGCCACCGCATCGCGCGGCTGCGCCGAGGGCACATCCACCGCATCCAGCACGATTTTCGACGGTGCCCAAACCGAGGTCTGGCCGTTCTTCATGGCCCAATCCAGCTCGGTGCGGGTTTCCACCACCACACAGCGGTCATCCTTGGCCGCCAAAACCCAGCAATTTTGCTCAATCGCCAGCAAATCAATGCGCCGCTGCGCCATGCGATGCGGCAATTGCGGCGCAGGGCTGTTTGGCGCGCCCACACATAAGATCACGGGCTGTCCCGCCGCCTCCAGCTGATCAAGCCAGCCTTTTAGATGCGGCGAGGCAATTGCCTCATTGCTCAGAAACACCAATTCAGGATGCGGCACATCTTGGGCCAGCACGTCCGCCGCCCCCGCCTCTTCCTTGGCGCGTGCGCGCACAATCTCGACACCCAACGCGCCGGGGCCGCGGTCCAGCTTTTCAATGCGGACAAACACCCGCTGCGCTTGCGGCTCATACAAAATCCGGTCTGCCACCCGCTCGGCCAATGTCTCAAGCAGGTTGAGCCGCTCATCCAGCAGCTCATGGGCGATGGCTTCCGTCACCCGATCATAACTTAAAATACGGTCCACATCATCATCAACCGGCCCGGTCAGAGGGGCGACCTCAACCACCACGTTGAAACTGATGCGCTGGGTCACGCCGCGCTCGGCCTGAAACGCACCGATCTCGACCTCCACGATATGATCGCGCAGGGAAATACGGTCCAGCGGCATGCCCTCATCCGTGGCATGGGACCGCTCTGAGGGATGCGCAAAGGCGTGGCGAATTTCAGATGACATCAGGGCAGGCTCTTTTTAGGTTTCCGCCCTCTTAACAGTGCATCCCCGGTCCAGCAATGAATTCAGTTGCTGGCTGTGCGCTTGCCCGAACGGTAGAACAAATGCACGCCGATCTGCGCGGTGCGGGTGAATTTCGACGCCCAACGCGGACGCACGGCAGTTGTGTGGTAATAGGTGGCACCTTCGACCAAATCAGGCGCGGAGCCATCAATCACGGCGCGGGCAATCTTGGCCACGCGCGAATATGCGCCCGGCTCGCGGATCACCTCGGCATGACCATCGCAAGTATAGGTGAACTGGCACTGGTATTTGCGCCCTGTGCCTTGGTTGATCACGGCGCAATAGCTGCCCGGAAACCGGTTGCTCTTGACCCGGTTCTGGATCACCTCGGCCACGGCAAACTGGCCCTTGACCGTCTCGCCGCGCGCTTCGAAATAAAGCGCCTCGGCCAAGCAGCGGAACTCTGGCCCGCCTGACGCTTTGGGCTGGTTATCAAGCCACGCGCGGGTGAATTTCACCTTGCCGCGGGTGGCAGTGGGTACATCGATGATGGACTTCAGGCGCGACGCGCCCACGGATTTCAATCCTTGCTGTTCGATCCGCGCCAGTTTCTTGGCGTTCTCGGAATTCGCCTCGGCAACCATTGGCACCCCGGCAGCAGCGACAGCAATCGCCAGAACCCATGTTTTCAATCCAAAGCGCATACCCGCACCCTTCTGTCGTTTCATCCAGAGGGCGCTTAGACATTATTAGCCGATGGGTAAACCTTTGCGGGCCATTTTACGCGGCATCCCGCGCAACGCAGGCACAAGCCGCTGATAATCCTGCACTTTCCTAACGAAGCTTGTCAGCGATCGCCAACTGCGCCGCAGCCAATCTTGCAACCGGAACGCGAAACGGCGAGCAAGAAACGTAATTAAAGCCCGCCTCGCGGCAAAATGCTATCGATTCGGGGTTGCCGCCATGCTCGCCGCAAATGGACAAAGTGATGTCCGGATCGGCGCTGCGGCCCCGCTGTGCGCCCAGTTTGAGCAGTTCTCCCACCCCCTCAAAATCCAGCACATGGAACGGGTCTTCGGCATAGACGCCCTGCTTGACGTAATCGGACATGAACCGCCCCGCATCATCGCGCGACAGACCATAGGTCATCTGCGTGAGGTCATTTGTGCCAAAGGAAAGGAAGGTGCAATGGCTGGCAATATCCGCCGCCCGCAAGGCCGCGCGCGGCGTCTCGACCATCACGCCCAAACGGTAGGTGAAATCCACATCCCGCTCGGCGCGCACAGCGGCGGCCTCGGCGTCAATCGCGGCTTTGATGATCTCGACCTCGCGCTTGGCACTGACCAGCGGGATCATGATCTCTGGCACCACAGGATCGCCCTTTTTGCTGGCCTCGATCGTGGCCTCAAAAATCGCGCGGGCCTGCATTTCGTAAATCTCGGGCACGGTGATGCCCAACCGCACGCCGCGCATCCCCAGCATCGGGTTATATTCGCTCAGCGCTTCCACACGGCGCGTCACATCCGACAGTTTCAACCCCAGCGCCTCGGCCAATTCGCGCTGCCCCGCCCGGTCAGAGGGCAGGAATTCATGCAAAGGCGGATCAAACAGACGGATACAGACGGGCATGCCTTCCATAATCCGAAACAGCTGGATGAAATCCTCGCGCTGCATCGGCAACAAACGCTCCAACACGGCGCGGCGGTCCTCGCCCGTCTCGGCAAAAATCATCTCGCGCATCACCGTCAGGCGTCCCGGCTCGAAAAACATATGCTCGGTGCGGCACAGGCCTATGCCATGGGCGTTGAAATTGCGCGCGGTCTGCGCATCGGCGGGCGTGTCGGCATTGGCGCGCACGCCAATATCGGCCTCCACCTCGGCCCAGCCCATCAAGGTGCGGAACGTATCATCAAGCGCCGCTTCCTGCATCTTGGCGGCCCCGGCCAAAACCTGCCCAGTTGTGCCATCCACAGTGATCTCGTCACCCGCATTGAACACCCGGCCATCGCGGGTCGTCAGGGTCTTTTTGAGCAAATCAAACGTCATGTCGGACGCGCCCACCACACAAGGTAGGCCAATGCCCCGGCCAATCACTGCCGCGTGTGAGGTAATCCCGCCGCGCTCTGTCACCACGGCCTGCGCTGCATGCATGCCGCGAATATCTTCGGGCGCGGTTTCTCGGCGCACCAAAATACACGCCTCGCTGCGTGCTGCGCTGGCCTGCGCCTCCATAGCGGAGAACACGATCTTGCCCGTGGCCGCGCCGGGGCTGGCGGCAATGCCGCGCCCGATAATATCGCGCTTGGCCTGCGCCGCGATCTGGCGGTGCAGCATTTCATTAAGCGTGTTGGGCGTGATCCGCATCACGGCTTCGGCCTGCGGGATGATCCCGTCTTCGGCTAGCGCCACGGCAATCCGCACCGCCGCGCGGGACGAACGCACCACCCGCACACCGTCCAGAATATAAAGCTGCCCATTGTCGATGCAGAATTCCACCTGCATTTCCTCGCGCAGCCGCCGCCGCATCAGATCCGCATGGCGCTTGAGCGCCTCAAACGCTTCGGGCTGGGTTTCCTCTAACGAGGGGCCGCGCTTGTCTTTGCTGATAAACAGTGCCGCCGCGTCGCCCTCAAGCGCATCGCGCCCCTGCGATTGGCTCAGATAGCGACCGGTGATCTGCGGCAGGCCCGTGTCGGAATTGACCAATTGCAACACCCCCGATCCGCACAGATCAGAGCCGACGCCAAACATCATATGCTGCACCACCAGCCCAAGCCCCGCATCCGCAGGCGCGCCCTTGGCTTGGCGCAAAAGCCGCGCCGACGTGCCCTCCCAAGCCCGCGCCATCGAACGCAAAACACCTGCCAATTGCACCGCTGGATCTTGGGGGAAGGGCTCCTCGGTCTCTTGCTCATAGGCGCGCAAAGACGCCTCCAGCGCCGCGCGCCCATCCCCATCCACACCGTCAAACATATCCGGATCAAGCCGGGCCACATTCACCGCATAACCCTGCACAAACCGCGTATAAAGCGCCGCCGCTGGCCCCTCGCCCATGGTTGTGCAAAACGCGTCAAACCGCGCATCGTTCATCCCGATGTTGAGCACAGCCCCCGGCCCGCCCCAATCAGGATCTTCGCTCGACGGGCGCACACACAGCACCGCATCGGGGTCAAATTGTTCAATAATTCCAGCAATATCAGGCAGTTCACCCTGCGCGATCATATGCACCGCACCAAAAGAAAGCGCCACCGTGCGCGGCACCGGCAGATCAAGCCGCAGCAAACGTTGCAAACATTTTGCCCGCCCGCCATGGGTCTCGTTGGCGATGGGCGCACTGGGGGTGATCAACGTGGTATGCGGGTTATTCTGCACTGCAGCACCTCTTTATGATCTACGCAGCATAGTCCGCCCCTGCCCCGTGACAAGCCCCGCCCGCATCTATCCCCGCACTACCCCTCGATGCGCGTCAGATCGGCCACCAAGGAACAGGTGCTGCGGATACGGCTCAGCAGGTTCAAACGGTTGCGCCGCACTGTCGCATTGTCGGTATTGATCTGCACCGCGTCGAAAAACGCATCAATCGGCCCGCGCAGCGCCGCCATGGCGCCCATAGCCGCCGCAAAATCCTGCGCCTTCATGGCAGGGGCAATCTTTGCCTCGGCCTCATCCAACGCCGCAAACAGCGATTTTTCTTCGTCCGTTTCGGCAAATTTCACATCCGCGCCATAGGAATATTCCACCCCATCAGCCTCTTCGGCTTGGCTCAGAATGTTATTGGCGCGTTTGAACCCTTGGATCAGGTTCTCCCCATCATCGGTTTTCAACGCCCCGCTCAGCGCGCTGGCACGGCTCACCAGCAAGGACAGATCATCATTGCCCTCCATCGCGATACACGCATCGATGATGTCATGGCGAATGCCCTGATCTTTCAGATAAACCTTCAAACGGTCATGGAAGAAGGACAGAAGATCATCCGCCTGCGCCTCGGGCAAATGCGCCCGCAGCGGCAGATTGATCTTATTCTCAACCAAAATCCGAATGACCCCCAGCGCCGCACGGCGCAGCGCAAACGGGTCTTTCGACCCTGTGGGTTTTTCATCAATCGCCCAGAACCCGGTCAGCTTATCAAGCTTTTCCGCCAGCGATACCGCCACTGAAACCGGCGCAGTTGGCACAGCGTCCGACGGCCCAAGCGGCGCATAGTGATCACGCGCCGCATCGGCCACCGCATCGCCAAACCCGGCTTTTTGCGCGTAATACCGCCCCATAACCCCTTGAAGTTCCGGGAATTCATAGACCATTTCCGAGGCCAGATCAGCCTTGGCCAGCTTGGCCGCCTGCACGGCCTCGGGCGCATCTGCGCCCACTGCCGGGGCCAATTCGCCCGCCAGCATCGCCATACGCTCAATCAACTCGGCCTGCGTGCCAAGCTTGTTGTGGAAGGTCACATTGGCAAGGCTGGCAAGCCATTCGCCCATGGCCTTGCCCGATGTCGCCACGCGCAGATCGTTTTCCCAAAAGAATTTCGCATCCGCCAGCCGCGCCGAGAGCACTTTTTCATTGCCCGCAATGATCGTCGCGCCGTTATCCGCAGTTTCACGGTTGGCCACGGTGATAAACCGTTCAATCTGCCCGGACTTGGGATTGCGCAGCGAAAAGAACTTCTGATGCTCGCGCATAGAAGTCTGAAGCACCTCTGGCGGCAGGTCCAGATAGGCATCGCCAATCCGCCCCATCAACACCACGGGCCATTCCACCAGCCCGGCCACTTCGGCCAAAAGCCCTGCATCCTCAACCACTTCCAAACCGCTGGCAAATGCCTGATTGTTCATGTCATTGCGGATCGTCTCGGCCCGCTCGGCGCTGTCCAGCACCACAAAACCGCGCTTGAGCTTGGCCGCGTAATCTTCAAACCCCGAGACGGTGAAACTGGCTGGCGCCATAAAACGGTGGCCTTGGGTGCTGGCCCCGGCAACAATCCCGTCGATATCAAGCGGCACCACTTGCGCGCCGCTCTCATCGGAAATCACACACAAGATCGAATGCAGCGGACGCACCCATTTCAAACTGCCCGCACCCCAGCGCATGGATTTTGGCCATGGGAATTGGCGAATGGCCGCCTCTAGCACTTCGCCCACAATCTGCGCCGCCGGGCGGCCCGGCTTTTCGATCTTGGCAAAAAGAATGTCGCCTTTGGGCGTTTCGCGGGTCTCCAACTGATCACGGCTCAGGCCCGCACCGCGCAAAAACCCCTCAATCGCCTTTTCCGGCGCATCAGCACGCGGGCCTTTGCGTTCTTCAACCTGCGCAGGGCTGGCATCAAGCATCCCCTCAACCGCCAGAACCAACCGGCGCGGCGTGGCATAGGCCCCTGCCCCGGCATAGGTCAAACCCGCCTCAACCATGCCATTGGTCACCAGCTTTTTCAGATCCTCAGCCGCACGCAACTGCATCCGGGCAGGAATTTCCTCAGAGAAAAGTTCAATCAGCAGGTCTGGCACGGGTGTCCCCTTTGGTCGTCTGTCGTGTTGGCGCAGGCATAGGCCTGCAAATTAGATGGGTCCAGCGCAAAGCCAGCCCCGTTTATCACATCTGGCCTCAGTCGGCAGGCCGCTCCGGGCAGGCCTCACCGATCACGGTGCCATCATAGGATTTGGCGCCGCATTCATTCAGCTCATGCCAAACATAGCCGCGCCCCTCGGCGGTCACCGCAACAATCCGGTCCACCCCGTAGGCCACGTTCTTTTGCCCGACAAAGGCCAGCGCCTCGCCCTTTTCCAAAGCCGCGCCCAAAGCCGCCGCATCGAAACAGTCAAACCAACCCGGCGCATTGCGCGGCACGGCCTTATCGGCCAGCTGATAGGTCTCGCTCAACATGGCAAGGCTGAAATGCGTGTCAAAACACGCGCGGTAGCGGATGGGCGAGCTTTGCGCGTCAATCGCTTGGTAGTTATCTGTGGCAATCGCCTCGGGCTGGCCCGAGTTGACCGAAATCATCGTGGTCCCCTCGGCGGGGGCATCCACGGTCTGATAATAAGCGTAAACCTGCGTGTAATAAAGCGCGGCCCCCGCAATCGCTGCACTGATCAATATCGCGCCTCCGACAAATTTGCCCTTCATGCCGCTGTCTCTGGCGTGGCTTGCGCCGCGCGCCAGCCGCCCGCCTCGGTCTGCACAAACGCATCGGCGCAGGATTTAGCCAGCGTCCGCACCCGGCCAATATAGGCCTGACGCTCGGTCACCGAAATCACGCCCCGCGCATCCAGCAGGTTAAACACATGGCTGGCCTTGATACATTGATCATAGGCTGGCTGCGCCATCACAATGCGGCGGCCGGTTTTGGGGTCCGTGGCAGGCTGCGCCAAAATGCGCGCACATTCGGCCTCGGCATCTTTGAAATGCTGCAACAGAATATCCGTGTCAGCCACGTCAAAATTCCACCGCGCATATTGCGCCTCGGCTTCGCGGAACACATCGCCATAGGTCAGCGGGATCGCGGTTTGCGGATCGTTGAACGGCATGTCCATCACATGATCCACGCCCAGCACATACATCGCCAACCGCTCCAGCCCATAGGTCAGCTCGCCCGACACAGGCGCGCAATCATAGCCGCCAACCTGTTGGAAATAGGTGAACTGGCTCACCTCCATCCCGTCGCACCACACTTCCCAGCCAAGCCCCCAAGCGCCCAATGTCGGGCTTTCCCAGTCATCCTCGACAAAGCGGATGTCATGCAAATCCGCATCAATCCCAATTGCCTCAAGCGAGCCAAGATACAGCGCCTGCAAATCCGGCGGGCTGGGTTTGATGATCACCTGATACTGGTAATAATGCTGCAAACGGTTGGGGCTGTCGCCATAACGCCCATCGGTGGGGCGACGCGAAGGCTGCACATAGGCGGCGGCCCAAGGCGTGTCGCCAAGGCTGCGCAATGTGGTCGCGGGGTGGAACGTGCCCGCCCCCACTTCCATGTCATAGGGCTGCAAAATCGCACAGCCCTTACCCGCCCAATAGCTTTGCAGCCTAAGGATGATTTCCTGAAATGATTTGGGGGCATTATTGGAAGCAGCGGACATGCGGGACACCTCGTAATTCGTCGCGTCCTCCATAGGGGCGTGGCGGGCTTGCGTCAATCAGATGCCCGCATGCCCGCCCCGCGTGTTTCAGCCATGGCGAATCTAGCCAAAAGCTGCTTATCTCCGGCAAATTTTATTACATAAGAGCACCCCCAATCCATGATGCGCTTTCTATTGGCCATAACCGCCGCCCTTTTCTTTGTCCAAAATTCCGCCGCTTGGGCGCAATCTGATGATGAGGTGGTCTGGGTCCAAATCGAAGCGCAGCCCAGCTTGGCCTCCGCCACAGACCGCGCCCGCGCCTATGGCACATTGCTCGAGGATGTGAATGGCTTTGCCTTGGGCGGCGGCTGGTATGCCATCGCGGTCGGCCCCTACCGGCGCGCCGACGCCGAAGTGGTGCTGCGCAGCTATCTGCGCGACGGACTGATCCCGCGCGACAGCTTCATCCAATTCTCCACCTCCTTTCGCCAGCAATTCTGGCCTGTGGGCGCCAATGTGCTCGACCGCGGCGTGATTGAGCCGCCCGCGCAAACCACGCCCGAACCTACCGCCCCCGAACCTACCGCCCCAGGCGCGGCGCCCGAGCCCGCGCCGGAATCCGCCCCAGAGCCCCTCGCCGAGGCAGAGCCCGCCCCCGCGCCCGAACCCGCCGATGAAACCCCAACCGAGGCCCGGCGCAGCGAACAGCAACTCTCGCGCCAAGAGAAAATGGATCTGCAAATCGCCCTGAAATGGGCCGGGGTCTATAGCGCAGGCATCGACGGCTCCTTTGGCCGCGGCACCCGCAATTCCATGGCCGCATGGCAAGAGGCCAACGGCTATGACAAAACCGGCATCCTAACCACCAAACAGCGTGCCGCGCTTTTTGCCCAATATAACGCCGTACTCGATGGGCTTGGCCTGCAACTGGTCACCGATGCGGCCGCCGGGATCACCCTGAAAATCCCCACGCAAATCGTCACCCGCACCCAAGAAGAGCCGCCCTTCGTGCACTACGAAGCCACAGGCGAAATCGCACAGGCCCGCCTGCTGCTGATCAGCCAACCGGGCGATCAAGACACGCTCTTTGGCCTGTATGAAATCATGCAAACCCTCGCCATTGTGCCGCTAAACGGGCCGCGCAGCCGCAAGAATGACAGTTTCGAGCTGACAGGCGAAAACAGCGCGTTCATCAGCCACACCGAGGCCAGTCTGAAAAATGGCCACATCAAAGGTTTCACGCTGATCTGGCCCAAAGGCGACGAAGAACGCCGCACCCGGCTGCTGAGCGAAATGCAGGCCAGCTTTGACCTACTGCCCGCCGTTCTGGACCCCGCCGCAGGCAACAGCGAAGACCAATCGGTTGATCTGGTCTCGGGCCTGCAAATCCGCCTGCCGAAACTCTCGCGCTCGGGATTCTTCATTGATGCCAAAGGCACCGTGGCCACCACATCAGACGCCGTGCAATCATGCACCCGCATCACGCTCGACCAAGACACCGAAGCCACTGTGATTGCCGATGATGCGGCCACTGGCCTTGCCCTGCTGCGCCCCAAAACCGCGCTGGCACCGCTCTCTGTGGCCCGGTTCAGCGCCGCCGCCCCGCGCCTGCAATCAGAGATCGCCGTGGCCGGTTTCCCCTATGAAGGCGTGCTTGGTGCGGCTTCTGTGACCTTTGGCAAACTGGCCGATCTGCGCGGACTGCAAGGCGAAGAAAACCTCGCCCGTCTCGACCTCGGCGCCCAGCCCGGCGATGCAGGCGGCCCGGTCATGGACGCCAGCGGCAATGTCATGGGCATGCTCTTGCCCCGTGCTGAAGGCGCACAGCAATTGCCCGAAAAGGTCAGCTTTGCACTGGACCGCAACGCCCTGATCTCCGCCGCTGCGCAGGCCGGGGTCAATGTGGCCGCCTCCGACGGCTCCGAAGGCGGGCTTGCCCCGGTGGAGCTCACCGCGCAGGCCATGGGCATGACCGTGCTGGTTTCCTGCTGGGAATAACCCCCCGCGCCCAAACGGGCGATCAATCCAAAACAGCTAAAAACCGCCGCGTTCTCCCAAGGGACGCGGCGGTTTTGTTAAGGAACCAGTAATCTAGCGGCCTCTACGATCAGGGGGAATTTTTGGTGGGGGCCAAACTGCCAGATAGAAAGGCCACGACATGTTGCGTAAAATCCTAATGAGTGCAGGCGCCTTTGCCCTGCTGGCCCTGCCTGCTGCTGGTCAAAATTATGGCGCTCAAACCTACAGCGCCCAACCCGCCGCGATGCCAGCGGCGGCATCCGATGGCATGACGCCGCCGCCGGGCTATCAGGGGCAATGGTTCACCTCCGCCGATCGCTGCGATTATTCGCGCGCAGGCCGCCCCGGCGAAGAGGTCTGGTATCTGATCATCAACACCGCCCACCGCAAATGCCGCACCCGCATCGTGGTGCGCGCCTTTGCCGATTACCGCTATTAGACCTGCAGATGCCGGGCCTTAACCCAGCACCTGAGGCGTGACGTAAATTAAGGTCGGGCCATCCGCCTTGAACGCGGCTGCCACGGCTTCTTGCATCTGTGCCAACGTCTTTGGCGCCGCAGTATGCGCACCAAAGGCCTCGGCCAATTTGCAAAAATCAGGGTTGCGCGCGATCACCGCATTGGGCGCAATCTGCGCCGATACCATGCTGGCTTCAATCGCACCCAGCTTGGCATTATCCCACAGCAAAATCGGCAGGCTCAGCCCCAATTCCACCGCCACGCCCAGCTCGGCCATGGTGTAATGGAACCCGTAATCGCCGATCACCGCCATGGTCGGAAGGCCAGGCCGCCCAATCGCGCCGCCAATCGCCGCCGGGGTGGCATAGCCCAGCGTGCCGAACCCGTAGGGGTGGTGCCAATGGCCGGGGCGGTCCATGTCCCAAATCTCTTTGGACGCATAGGCAAATTGCGTCATGTCCGAATAAATCATCGTCCCCTCAGGCAAGCAGTCTTTCAGTGCATCCGCCAGCGTGGGAATGCTGGCGTAATCCGCCTCAACCTCGGCGCGCCAGCGTTTGCGCGCGGCGGTGACTTCGGCAGCGGTCCAATCGCTCTGACCCGCATCCTCGCCCAGCGCCGCACCAAGCGCTTCAAAAAACGCCGCCGCATCCGTATGAATGCGCAGATCGCCGCCCGCGCCTGTGGTCAAAACCTCCGGGTCAATATCCACCCGCGCCATGGTGCAGTCATGGCCCAAATGATCGCGCCAAATATCCACCTCGGCCAATTCCGTGCCCACAGCAATCACCAGATCGGCCTTGGCCAACACCGCCGCACTGTCCGGGCGCGCCAAATAGCTGCCAAAGAACAGCGGCGCATCTGGCGCGACAATGCCGCGCCCCGCATAGGTGCAAAACGATGCCGCCGCGCTCTGGCTCAAGACCTGCCGCGCCAGATCGCTGGCCCCTGCCGCGCCGCCGCCCAGCACAAAGATCGGGCGCTTTGCCGCCTGCAACGCCTGCGCCAGCTCGGCCACGGCTTGCGGCACAGGCTGCGGGCGCGACAACACTGCCGATTGCACCGCGTCCCAGCCCTGCTCGGCCATGGCTTCCAACTGCTGGATCGGCACTTGGATATGTTTGGGCCGGGGCCGCGCGCTCTGGAACTCGCCCAGCGCCCGGTCAATCAACTGATAGGTGGCATCCGCCGTGCGCGCCTCATGCGACCAATCCGATACCGTGCCCGCCGCTACGCGCTGGTCCAGCATCTGGTGCAATTGCCCGCGCCGCGCCGCCGTTTCATCTAAACAAGACGACAAAACCAGCATCGGCACACTGTCAGAATAGGCCTGCCCGATGGGCGTCATGATGTTGCACAGCCCCGGCCCGGTGATCACATAAGCCACCCCCGGCTTGCCCGTCGCGCGCGCATAACCATCGGCCATAAACCCCGCGCCCTGTTCGTGCCGCGCCAGCACATGGGTGATCCCCGCCTCTTCGATCCCGCGGTACATCTCTTGGTTATGTACCCCCGGAATGCCAAAAATCACATCCACACCCCGATCTTTCAGCATATGGGAAATTTGTGCGCCCAAGGGGCGTGTTTGATGTTTCGGCATCAGGCTCTCCAGAAATTAGGGGTCAGAATGACAAGCACGGCCAAAAGCTCCAGCCGGCCAATCAGCATGGCAAGGCTTAGTATCCACTTTGCCGTATCGTTCAGGGTGGCAAAATTGCCAGAAGGGCCGATCCGATCACCCAGACCGGGGCCCACATTCGCCAGCGCCGCAGCAGCGCCAGAAACAGCCGTGGTGAAATCAAGCCCCGTCATGCCCAGCGCCACGGCAATCAGCCCCAGCGTCACAGTAAAGAACATAAAGAACGACATCACCGAGGATAACACATCCGCCCCCACCGGGCGCCCGTCATAACGCGGCGTGAATATCCCATGCGGAGAGCGGATGCGCCGCAATTGCGCGCGGATCGAGGCAAACAGCAATTGATAGCGGAAGATTTTGATCGAACAGGCGGTCGATCCCGCACAGCCACCAATCAGCCCAATGAAAAAGAACATCGCAACCGCAAAATGCCCCCATTGCATGTAATCGGCGCTGGCATATCCCGTGCCCGAAATGATCGAGGTCACGTTAAACAGCACTTCGCGCAGCGTGACTTCCCAATGCTGCGGCACCACCTGCGACACGGACACCCACAGCACTGCAACAATCACCGCCACCGTCATGATAAACCCGCGCACCTGCGGATCGCGGTGCAGCGCGGCGTGATGCCCATTGGCCAATTGCACATAGCGCACAAATGGCAGGGCCGACATGATGATGAAAAACGTTGCCGCATATTCCAATGGCCCGCTGAATTGCCCAAAAGACGCATCGTAATTGGCAAATCCCCCGGTGGAGATCGTGGTCATGGAATGCACGGTCGCGTCAAAGATATTCATCCCCAGCGCCATATAAACCAACGCACAAGCAATGGTCATCCACACGTAAATCACCGAGATCTGCGAGGCGATCTGCCCTGCGCGCGGCAAGATTTTCCCAAAGGTATCAAAGGCTTCTGATTTGAAAATCTGCATGCCGCCAACACGCAGCTCGGGCAGGAACACCATGGCCACAACCACGATCCCGATCCCGCCCAGCCATTGCAAGATGCCCCGCCAGATCAACAATCCGCGCGGCAAATCATCAAGGCCGGTAAACACCGTGCCCCCGGTGGTGGTCAGCCCTGACATGGCTTCAAAAAACGCGTCGACAAACCGCGCTTCGGTCGCGCCAAACACGAAGGGCAGCGCGCCAAAGATCGGCAACACCAGCCACACACCCGTGGTCAGCAAAAATGTCTGTTGAATGCTCAGGCCCTGCTTGCCGCCATTGGCACAGCTCAGGGCGATCAAACCACCGCTCAAGGTGGTGATCAGGCCCGATTGCACAAAGACCGGCCAATGCTCTCGCCCTTCGGCGATATCCACCATCAAGGGCACCAACATGGCGGCGCCCAACACAGCCAGCAAAAGGCCGATTACATATCCAACTGGGCGCATATCCACCATAGGGCGCAGGTTTGTGCGCCCCATGGTAAAGTGTCAAGCGTTCAGAGGTAGTAATAGTCCCGGAAAACATGACGCACGATCTCGTCACGTTGCAGGCCCAGCTCTGCCAGCTCTGCGTCGGTTTTGGCTTGCAAGGCGCGCACCCGAACCAGACGGGCATCGCCTTGGGCTTGGGCTTCGGCGGCATGGGCCAATTGGTCAAAGAAATTGGTGAAAAACTGGCCAAAGCTGCTCAGAGTATGGGCCAGAATGCTGCGGGTCGGTGATGTGACATGTGCCATATCTATGCTCAATTCAGTGTTTGTTGCGTTGACCAACACATAGGCGTTGCTGCGGTGCAGCAGAACCGCCATTTCTGCATAGCCGTCCCGCGTTCTATGCATCCCGCACATGGCTGGCCGCTGGCACGGCCTAACCGACGTGGAACAAGGTGCTGAACAGCTTGGGGTCAAAACTGGCCTGCGCAAAGGTCGGCCCCTCGGTCAGCACGCTCACCGCATCATGGCTGTGCAGGCTCTCTTGATGGCTGGCGATCACCCGAAAATCGCTGATCCGCGCATCATCCAGCAATTGCGCACAAAACAGCCGCGCCGCGTCTTCGACAAAAATCGGGTTGGCTGCGTTCAGCTCGGCAAAGGCCTGTTCATCCTCGCGCTTGACCATCACTTGGGTCTCGGTCGGCACAGCGCGGCGGCACGCCTCAATCAGGTCTTCGAACCACAGACATTCCTGCGCGCAATCCATCACCACCGAAATTCGCGCCACAGAGCGCTGCGAATGCGGCGTGGCCAATTGCCCGCGTGTCTCGCGCGCATGCTCGCTCAGCTCCAGCGAACAAGGACAGGTCGAGGAATAGACATAATCCAGATGGATGATCTTCTGGCGCAGCCCGCCCTGCTCCACCAGTTCCAGCGCGATGTCATAATATTGATAGCCCGACAGCCCCGAGCGCAGGCTGTCAATCCGCATGGGAAAGGAAAACCGCATCTGAATTCGGGCATCAAAGCTTTCCAGATCGGTTTTGTAATCATCCAGCGCCGCTTCCATCACCTCGAAACTAAAGGTGCTGCCCGCGTGTTTGTAAAAACTGCGCATGATGCGGGACATGTTGATGCCCTTCTTATCCGCCTCAAGACTGACCGTCCCGGTCACCGAGGTTTCCAAGGTCAGATCACCGCCATCGCGGGTATGCACAGACAGCGGCAGGCGGAAATTGGAAATCCCCACATGCTGGATTTGCCGGTGCGCGCCTTTAATCAGGCTCGACGGGCCGTTTTGCAAATCCGGCAGGGTAGCTTTGTAATTCGGCCCTGCCTCGAAATCTTGCGGATAGGCCCGCGACATGGCCGGATATTCCCGCGCCTGCGCGCCGGGAATAAGCCCTGCCACAACCGGGTCAAGCGCGGCCACATCCGCCGGATCGGCGCTGGCCGCCCAGGCGCGCAGCACCTCAAGCGCCGCGCGCGCCGATTCTTTTTCGGCCTTACCGGTCACTGGTGAAACGATATTCATGGGCGCGCCCCCCTGCACTGTCTGCTGGCAAGATAAGCGTTTTGCCCATGATTACCAATGCCCGTTACGCGGCATCAAGCGCCGCCAGCAGATCCGCCTTCAAATCGCGCGTATCCTCCAGCCCCACAGAAACCCGCACCAAACCCGGCGAAATGCCCAGCAGTTCTTTTTGGTCCTGCGGCAAACGTTGATGGGTGGTGGTGGCCGGATGGGTCAAGATCGTCTTGGCGTCGCCCAGATTGTTAGACAAAATGCCAACCTTGATCGCATTGAGGAACCGGAACGCGGCCTCTTTGCCGCCCGCCAGCTCCAGCGCCAAAACCGTGCCGCCCTGCTCCATCTGCGCCATGGCCAGATCATGCTGCGGATGGCTGCGCAGCCCCGGATAAAGCACTTTGGACAGTTTCTCATGCCCATCAAGCACGCGCGCCAGAACCAGCGCGCTGCCCGCTTGCGCCGACACCCGCAAGCTCATGGTCTCAAGCCCTTTGAGCATGATCCACGCGGTGAACGGCGACATGGAGCCGCCCGTATGCTTCATATAGGGCTCGACCGTGCCACGGATAAAGTCACGCGTGCCAAGGATCACCCCGCCCAGCGCCCGGCCCTGCCCGTCAATATGTTTGGTGGCCGAATAAATCACCACATCTGCGCCCTGCGCCACCGCATCGGAAAACACCGGCGTGGCAAATACGTTATCGACCATCACCAATGCACCCTTGGCATGGGCCAGCGCCGCAATGGCGCGGATATCGGCCACTTCCAATGTCGGGTTCGATACGCTCTCGAAAAACGCCACTTTGGTGGTGTCGCGCAGCGCCGCACGCCATTGATCCAGATCCGTGCCATCGACAAATGTCACCTCAACACCAAACCGGCCCAGCACTTCTTCGAGCACATAGATACACGAGCCAAACAGCGCCCGCGCCGCAACCACATGATCGCCCGCTTTCAAAACGGACGTCAGCGCGCCAGACACCGCCGCCATGCCAGACGCCGTTGCAAACGCATCCTCGGCACCTTCCAGCGCGGCAATCCTTTCCTCGAACATTGCCACCGTCGGGTTGCCATAACGGGCATAGATAAATTCATCCGGCCCCGCTTCTTCGAAACGCGCCTCCGCATGTTCGGCTGTGTCATACACAAACCCCTGCGTGAGAAAAATTGCCTCACTCACCTCGCCATATTGGCTGCGGCGGGTGCCGCCATGAACGGCAAGGGTGCGTTTATTCAAAGTCTCAGTCATATCCATTCCTTCCTGCGCGACAGTCCCTGCCACGGAAAAACCCCCAAACGCGGTCAAGCGAAAGGGGGCTTTCATCCTGACCTTTTAGCGGCGTGTTTAACGTGGCCCGCAATCCGGTAACAAATCGCCACACAAGCGCCAATAGCCCCATTCGACGTAAAGGGCAACAGCGTCACGCCCTTGTAACAAGGGCTTTACCCAAGTGTCACACCCGCCCGCTAGCCCTTGGTAAACAGATCGGAATGCGAGGGGCACGCATGTCATTGGTCAATCTCACGGTGAACCCGCAGACCGGGCGCGCGCAGCTACATCAAACCGCGATCCGCGCCGAAACCGCCCTGCTGCGCAGCCTGCGCCAATCCCCGCGCAGCATCGCCCCCATCGTGATCATGATCCACGGCTATAAGTACGAGCCCTCCCGCGCGCATAACTGCCCGCATGCCTCGATTTTCTCGCCAGACCAACCCCATAGCTGGCCTGACGGGCTGGGCATCACACCCGGCGGCGCAACGCTGGGCATCGGTTTTGGCTGGGGCGCGCGCGGCAAATTGCGCCGCGCCTTTGTGGCCGCGCGCTCAAGCGGGCGCGAGCTTGCGCGGCTGATCCGCCTGCTGCACCGCGCCGCGCCGCAGCGCCCTGTGCATCTGCTGGCCCATTCCATGGGCGCCGAAGTCGCCCTCAGCGCCCTCGCCGCCGCCCCCGCAGGCAGCGTGAAACAAGTAATTGTGATGGCCGCCGCCAGCTATCAAAGCGCCGCCTTTGCCGCCCTCAACAGCCCCGCAGGCCGCAGCGCTCGGCTGATCAACGCCACCACAGCGCAAAACGCCCTGTTCAACCGCCTGTTCGAGACATTGATTGCGCCGCCCAAACCCGGCGACCGGGCACTGGGGCGCGGCATCGCGGCTCCAAACGCCGTCACCTTGCGGCTCGATTGCGCCCGCGCCCGCGAGATATTGCACCAGCTTGGCGCGCCGCTGGCCGCCTCGCGCCGCCCGATCTGCCATTGGTCGGTCTATACCGCCCCCGGCGCGCTGCGGCTCTATCGCCGCATGATCCACGCGCCGGGCAGCTTGGATTGGCACCTGCTGCGCAGCGCAGCGCAGCCGCGCAGCTTTCCGGCCAAGCTGCTCGCCGTGTTTAACCGCCGTCTTTTGGCGTTTCGTCCTTTTGCGTCCCATAGGCCGCAAATAATTTGCCCTGAAAGATAAAGAACACAAAAATCGCCGCCGTCAGACCAAAGGTCTTGAAATAGACCCATGTCTCGGTCGGGAAATTGCGCCACACCAGTTCGTTCGCCACAGCCAGCGCAAAGAAAAACGCCATCAAGCGCCGCGTCAAGATCATCCAGCCCGCAGGCTCCAGCGGCAACATCTCTTCCATGACATACCGCAAATAGGAATGTCCGCGCAGCAACCCGGCCCCCAAAATACCGCCAAACAACAGGTAAATGATCGTCGGCTTCACCTTGAAGAACCGATCATCATTGAGCCACACAGACAGCCCGCCAAACACCACCACCAAAATCACCGTGGCCACCTGCATTTTGGCCAGCTTCCCGGTCAATGCCCACATCGCCCCCGTGGCCGCCACCAACAGCGGAATGAACCCGGCTGTGACCAAAATGAACCCGCTATATTCGGTTTCTCCAATGGTATAAACCTGATCCTTCATGCGCAGATAAGCGATGAAAAACAAAATGATAGGCCCGTATTCCAATGCCATCTTCAGCAATGGATTGACCTGTTTGCTCGCGTTGGTCTTCATCTGTGCCTTATCTTCCTGTGTCATGCGTTTTCCCGCTTTCTGACCCGCAGCAACAGCCCCTTGGCCGTCATCCGCCGAATTCCACAATCACCGCGCCCAGCGCAATAAGCGCCATCAGCGCAATGCGCCGTGGACCTACCGTTTCGCGCAGGAAAAGCCAACCGATCAACGCGGCAAACACCGTTGAGGTCTCGCGCAGCACCGCCGCCTCGCCAACCTTATCCAGCCGCGTGGCCAGCATCACGGCCCCAAACGAGCCAAAGGCGATCAACCCGCCCAAAACCCCTTTGCGCATCAGCGGCCCCAAAGGCGGCGGCGCCTCCATCGCGCGCCAGCGCCGCCATGCCAGTATCGGCATGGTCAAACTATCCACCACAAAGAACCACGCCAAAAAGGTAAACGGATCATCCGTCGCGCGGATGCCGTAAGCGTCATAGGTGGTATAAAGCGCCACCGTCAGCCCGGTCAGCACCGCCAGCCCCAAGGCCGCATGCAAAGTCTCGCGCGCCGCTTGCAAATACACCAGATTATACGCCGCCAGCCCGAAAATCCCCGAGACCAGCACCGCCACCCCAAGCCATTGCATCGGCGCAAAGCTTTCGCCAAAAATCAGATAGGCCCCGATCACGGTAAACAGCGGCCCTGTGCCGCGCACCACCGGATACACCACCGTATAGGCCCCCCGGCTATAGGCCATGGCCTGCAACAATTTATACCCGGTATGGATCACCCAGACCCCGGCAAAAATCACCCACATATGCGGCTCAGGCCACGGCACCACAAACAGCGCAATCGGCAGCGCCATCAATCCGTAAGACACGTCAATCGCCCCGCGCGTCAGCCACGGATCATGCCGCCCCTTTTGCAGCGCGCCAAACACCGCATGCAGCAGCGCCGCCATAAGCGCCAACCACATGGCCGCCGTATGGCCCGCCGCCGTGCCCTCAATGCTGTGAATCCACTCGGTCATACGCGCCCGCGCTCCGCGCCGCGCAAAACCGGAACCAAAAAATCACCTGCGTGTTGATCTTTCAATCCCCGTCCAACAAAGGCCGTCCCCATGCTCGACACGCTGTTTGATACAATCGCCACAGAAATCACCGGCAATTTCGCACAGGTGCCCGTCGCCGTGGCGATCATCCGCCTCACGGCGGCGGCGCTGCTCGCAGGGCTTGTCGGATTCGAGCGCGAACGCCGCTCAAAACCCGCAGGCCTGCGCACACATATCTTGGTCTCCGTCGCCGCCTGCCTGTTCATCTTGATCAGCGTGGAACTCAGCGGCATGCGCTTTGGCGCCGAAGACCAAATGCAGGTCGATCCCCTGCGCCTGATCGAAGCGGTCACCGCCGGGGTCGCTTTCCTTGCCGCAGGCATCATCTTCACCGCCAATGGCGAGGTGCGCAACATCACCACAGGCGCATCCATGTGGCTCGCCGGGGCTGTGGGGCTGGCCTGCGGCGCGGGGCAAATTATGCTCGCCGCATTGGCCGCTGGCATGGTGGTCACCGTGCTCGCCGCGCTGCGGCAGATCGAACGGTTCTGGGGCACCCACGACTGAACGGGCCCCCTCACCCGCGCTCAACCCCGGTCAAGGCATCGGCAAATTCTTCGGGGTCAAACGGGCTTAGATCATCAATCTGCTCGCCCACCCCAATCGCATGGATCGGCAACCCGAACTTATCAGCCAGCGCCACCAACACGCCGCCCTTGGCCGTGCCATCCAGCTTGGTCATCACCAAGCCCGAAACATCTGAAATCTCTTGGAAAACCTTGACCTGCTGCACCGCATTCTGCCCCGTCGTGGCATCCAAGACCAACAATGTGTTATGCGGCGCTGTCTCATCTTTCTTGCGGATCACCCGCACGATCTTGGCCAGCTCTTCCATCAAATCGCCCCGGTTTTGCAACCGCCCTGCCGTGTCGATCAACAGCAAATCCGCCCCATCCGCCTGCGCTTTTGTCATGGCGTCAAAAGCAAGGCTCGCCGGGTCGCTGCCCTCAGGCGCGGTCAATACCGGCACCCCGGCCCGCTCGCCCCAAACCTGCAACTGCTCCACCGCTGCGGCCCGAAACGTATCGCCCGCCGCAATCACCACATTCTTGCCCGCCGCGCGGAACTGACTGGCCAGCTTGCCAATGGTCGTGGTCTTGCCCGAACCATTGACCCCGACCACCAAAACCACCTGCGGCGTCTTGGCATAAAGCGGCAAAGGTTTCGCCACAGGCTCCATGATCCGCGCAATCTCCGCCGACATCAGCTCCTTGATCTGCTGCACCGAGAGTTTCTTGCCAAACCGCCCCTCGGCCATATTCGCCGTGACCCGCAGCGCCGTATCCACGCCCATATCCGCCGAAATCAACAGCTCTTCAAGCTGCTCGAGCATCTCATCATCCAGCACCCGGCGCACCACAGGCTCCGCCGCAGGCGCAGCGCGCCCCATCAACCGCCCCAGCAACCCCGGCTTGGCCGCCGGCTTAGCTGCTGGCACTGGCGCTGGTTTGGCCACCGGCGCAGGCTCCATCTTCGGCTCCGGCATCGGCGCCAAAGGCACCGCATCTGCCTCGCGCGCCTCACGCTCTGCGGCCTCCTGCGCGGCTTGCGCGGCAGCCTGCGCATCGCGCTCGATCTGCGCCGCCTGCTCTGCACGCTCGGCCGCTAGCGCCTGCGCCCGCAGCGTCTCGCCCGCTAGCGCCTCATCCGCCTGCGCCTCTTCAGCCAAGCCGCCATCATTAACGATTGCCTCCAACCCTTCATCCAATTTGGACGAAGATTTGAACATCCGCTCTTTGAGTTTCTTGAACAATGCCACCGCAGGCCTCCGAATTTGTTGCTTATTGATCTAACCCCTCCCCTTGCCAGAGGGAAGGGCCGCACCCCAATTGACAGCGCGCCCTGAACACAGCACCACTCCCCCATGCGTTTTTTGTTCCTGATTTTCCTGATTTCCTATGGCGCGCCCGCTTGGGCAGAGCCGCCAGACCGCCAATGCAGCAGCCCCAAATGGGGCCAGATCCACTGCATCCGCGACGCGCATTTTGTCTATGACACCTGCAATGCGATTGATGTCTTCTCCCGCCGCCACGGGCTCAACCGCGATTTCTTCGCCCGGCTGATCTGGCAAGAAAGCCGCTTTGACCCCAATGCGCTCTCCCACGCCAATGCCCAAGGCATCGCGCAATTCATCCCCTCAACCGCAAAACTGCGCGGCCTGAGCAACCCCTATAACCCCGCCGAAGCCTTGGAACATTCCGCGCAATATCTCGCGGAAATGACCGCGCGCTTTGGCAATGAAGGCATGGCCGCCATCGGCTATAACGGCGGCGAAGCCCGCGCGGCTGGCTTTCTCGACGGCGGCGGGCTGGCCACGGAAACCATCAACTACGTGCCCATCATCACCGGGCTGCACGCCGAAACATGGCGCGACGCCCCGCCCCAAAACCACGACATGCGCCTGTCCGAAACCTTGGATTTCCTGCCCGCCTGCTACGAGATGGGCAAAAACCGCAGGCTCACCCCCCTGCGCAAACCCGAACCTTTGGTCAAACCATGGGGCGTGCAACTGGCCTTCGGCACCTCGCGCAAATTGGCCGAAGCCAATTACAGCCGCCGCATCCGCCAATGCGCCAGCGCGGTCAAAGGCGAAAAACCCGACTATATCTACGTCAAACACCGCGCCTCGCGCAAACGCGGCTACATCATGGCCCGGCTTGGCCGCAACAGCCGCGATGCCGCCGACCGCCTGTGCCTCAAAATCCGCAGCGCAGGCTGCATCTGCGCCGTCTACCCCAATAAATAGCAAAGGGAGGCACAATCGCGCCCCCCTTCACCCTTCTTAAAATACTCAAATCTACAGCCCGCTGGCGTCAGATCTCCTCAGGGAAATGTTTCATCACCATGCGAATGGGGTTCGGCGCAGCCTGCCCCAAACCGCAAATAGACGCATCCACCATGGCGCTCGACAGCTCCTCAAGCAGGCCCTGATCCCAGCGCTCCGCCTGCATCAGCTTCACAGCTTTCTCACAGCCCACCCGGCAAGGCGTGCATTGCCCGCAACTTTCATCCTCGAAGAACCGCAGCATATTGAGCGCCGCCCCCCGCGCGCTATCGGCGTCCGAGAGCACAACAACCGCTGCCGAGCCAATGAAACTGCCATGCGGCTGCAACGTGTCAAAATCGAGCGGGATGTCACTCATCGACGCAGGCAACAGCCCCGAAGACGGCCCCCCCGGCTGATAGGCTTTGAACACATGGCCCGCCGCCATGCCGCCCGCTGCCGCGATCACATCCGCAATGGTCGATCCCGCAGGCAGCAAATGCACCCCCGGCTTGGCCACCCGGCCCGACACAGAATAGCTGCGCAGGCCTTTGCGCCCGTTATGCTCGGTTGCCGACAACACCTGCGGCCCCTCGCGGCAAATCTTAGCAACCCAGTGCAATGTCTCAACATTATGCACCAGCGTCGGACGGTCAAATATCCCCACCTGCGCCACAAATGGCGGGCGGTGGCGCGGCATCCCGCGCTTGCCCTCGATGCTCTCGATCATCGCGCTTTCTTCGCCGCAGATATAAGCTCCCGCCCCGCGCCGCAGATCAATAAACCCCGGCTCGGCAATCCCCGCGGCCTCCAACGCGCGGATCTCGCGGCGCAAAATCTCCAGCACCGCCGGATATTCATCGCGCATATAAATAAAGGCTTTATCCGCCTCCACAGCCCATGCGGCAATCAACATGCCTTCCAAAAACAGATGCGGCACGCGCTCCAGATAATAGCGGTCTTTGAACGTGCCGGGCTCGCCCTCATCCCCATTCACCGCCAAAAAGCGCGGCCCCGGATTGGCGCGCACAAATCCCCATTTCTTGCCCGACGGGAACCCCGCCCCGCCCAGCCCGCGCAAACCGCTGTCCAGCACCTGCTGCTGCACCGCTTCCCAATCGCCGCTGGCGCGCAAGCTCTTCAGCGCCGCATAACCACCGCCCGCCGCATATTTTTCATAGGTCTCATACTCAGGCAGCTGCGCATGGGTCTGCCCCGCCGCAATCGCCGCCAAGGTTTTCTCGGGCGTTGCATTGTCAATATGATGATGCCCCAGCTCCAGCACCGGCGCCATATCACAGCGCCCCATGCACGGCGCGCGCAACACCCGCACCTGCGCCGGGTCGACGCCATCCTCCAGCGCCGATTTCAACGCCTGCGCCCCTGCCATCTCACAGCTGAGCGAATCGCACACCCGGATCGTCAGCGCAGGCGGCGGCGTCTCATCTTCCTTCACAATGTCGAAATGCGCATAGAAACTAGCCACCTCATAGACCTCCGCCATCGCCATCCGCAGCTCTTCCCCCAAGGCGCGCAGATGGGCGGCAGACAGATGCCCATATTCATCCTGAATCAGATGCAAATACTCGATCAGCAAATCACGGCGGCGCGGTGCATCCCCCAGCAACGCGCGGATTTCCTCCCACGGACCATCCAGCAATTGCCGCCCCTTGGTGTGGTGGCGCCCCTTGCCTTTGCCCGATTTCCAGACCCCTTTGCCCGGTTTTTTCTCCTGCTCGTCCAGCGCCATTATGAACCTCCCCCACATGCCTGTGCCTAGGGTTCTATCAAAGCGCATCAAATGGCCACGTACAAAAAGCGACAATTGCAATGCAGTTTGCGTTTCCCGCGTCGTTATTCCCCCGGCTTTGTTAATCTTTTGGGCGCAAGCTGGCGGTGATGTTTTGGTATTTGTTTTGCGGCATGTTGCCGGTGGTCTTATTGAGTTTTGCCGGGGTTTTGGGCGGCATCTGGGCGTGGTTGGCATTTGGCTCCATCACGGCGCTGGCCCTATGCGCCGACCGTTTGCGTATTTCGCGCCCCGCGCGCCCCGGCTCGGGGCGCTGGGTCAACGCGGTGCTCGCCGCCTGCCATTTTAGCGCCCTGCCCTTCGCCGTCTGGGCGCTCGCGGGCGGCCAAAACCATCCCCCGCTTGACCAGATTTTGATCTTCCTCTGCGCCGGGCTCTGGCTGGGGCAAGTGTCCAATTCCAACGCCCATGAGCTGATCCACGCGCCCCAGCGCCGCTGGCGGCGGCTTGGCTGCCTGATCTACGCCAGCTTGCTGCACGGCCATCACGCCTCGGCGCATCTTCTGGTGCATCACGTGCGCGCCGCCACGCCGGGTGATCCCAATTCCGCCCCGCTGGGCATGGGGTTCTACCGCTTTTTGCGCCGCGCGATTTGCGGCGAATTTACCGCCGGATTTGAGGCCGAGCGTCGCCGCTGCGCGCCCCACCGCCACCCCTATTTGGGCTATGGGGCGGCGGCTCTGATCTGCTTTGCCCTATCCTATTTGCTGGCAGGCTGGGGCGGAATCATCGCCTATCTAACCCTCTGCGCCTATGCGCAACTACAACTCTACCTCTCTGATTATGTTCAACATTACGGGCTTCTCCGCGCGGCCCTTGGCGGCGGCAAATTTGCCCCCATCGGCCCCGCCCACAGCTGGAACGCCGCCCCGTGGTACTCGGGTGCCATGATGCTCAACGCGCCGCGCCATTCCGACCACCACCAAAACCCCGCGCGCCCCTACCCGGCGCTGCGGCTCACCCCGGCCATGCCGCTTCTGCCGCGCTCCCTGCCGCAAATGGCGGTGCTGGCTCTGTTCCCGCCGCTTTGGCGCCGCGTCATGGACCCGCGCGCGCTCAAACACCGCATCTAAATACCGCGCTTAAACCCGCTGCTTGCACCGCGCCGCACTGGCACGCCCCCGGCAAATCTGCCAATCTGCCCCCATGAAATACATCGCCCTCTGCCTTGGCCTTTGCGCCGCCCTGCCCGCCCTTGCGCAATCCCCGATGAGCGCGGCGGAATTTGACGCCTACACCACGGGCAAAACCCTGTTTTATGGCCGAGACGGCGCAGCTTACGGCGCAGAGGTTTACCTGCCCGGCCGCCGCGTGCGCTGGTCGTTCTTGGACGGCGATTGCAAAGACGGCACATGGTACGAAGAAAACGGGCTGATCTGCTTCACCTACACCGACAACCCCGATCCCCAATGCTGGAGCTTCGCACGCGGCGAGGCCGGGCTCATCGCCCGATTTGAGAACAGCCCCGCCACAACCGAACTTTACGAGGCCCAAGACCAAAGCCAAGAAATGCTCTGCCTCGGGCCGAAAGTGGGCGTTTAACCCGCGTTAAAGCAAGCTGCCCTGCTCTGGCGGCGTGTCCGGTTTCTTGCGCGCAGGCGCAGTGCTGGCGGATTTGCCCGCCCCCAATTGCACCCGCCCATCAGCGAATTGAATCTCCAGCGCGCTGGCGGCTTTTGCCTCCTTGGCCGAGGTGACAATCTGCGCGCCGCTGCGCACCACCGCAAAGCCCCGCTCCAGCGTCGCTTCATAGCCCAGCGTCACCCGCAGCCGCTCCAGCCCGCCCAATTGTTTGCGCCAGCCATCAATCTGCCGCGTCCCCGCACCAGAAAGCCGCGCCACAGCCACCTGCAACCGCTCGCCCTGCCGCATTTGCTCGCGGCGCAGCGCATCTGGCCGCAGCCCCCGCGCCTGATGCACCAGCCGCTCGCGCTTGCCCGCCACCGCCCGCAACAGCGCCGGATCCAGCCGCGCCTCAAGCGCCGCCAGCCGCCGCCGTTCCTGCGCTATCTGGTTGCGCAATGTCGCGGGACGCAGCGCGCCGCTCATATCCGAAAGCCGCACCTGGCGGCGCTGCACCCCCGAAGTCAGCGCCGGCCCCAGCTTGTCACCCGCCCGGTCCAGCCGCTGGCGCGGCGTATCCAAAAGGCTCTCTGCCCGCGGCAAAGCCCGCGCCAAATCCCGCAACCTCTGGCCCCGGCGCGACACGCCTTGGCTCAGCGAGGTTTGCATCCTCGCGCCCTGCCCCTCCAGCCACGCAGCCAACTCATGGCGCACAGGCACCGCCAACTCCGCCGCCGCCGTGGGCGTGGGCGCGCGCTGGTCCGAAACAAAGTCAATCAACGTGGTGTCGGTCTCATGGCCCACCGCTGAAATCAGCGGAATATCCGAACCCGCCGCCGCCCGCGCCACGATCTCCTCGTTGAACCCCCACAGATCTTCAACCGATCCGCCGCCCCGCGCCACAATGATCAAATTAGGCCGCGGCAACGCGCCCCCCGGCGTCAGCGCGTTGAACCCCGCAATTGCCCGCGCCACTTCCGGCGCGCAGGCCGCGCCTTGCACCGCCACAGGCCAGACCAGCACTTTGCGCGGGAAACGGTCACGCAGCCGGTGCAAAATATCGCGGATCACCACCCCCTGCATGGAGGTCACAACGCCAATGATATCAGGCAGGTAGGGCAGCGGCTTCTTGCGCGCCGGATCAAACAGCCCCTCCGCCGCCAACGCCTTTTTGCGTTTTTCCAGCAGCGCCATAAGCGCGCCCTCACCCGCAATGGTGATGCGCTGCGCATTCAGCGCGTATTTCGACTGAAAGCCGCTGGCAGTCATTTTGCCCTCGGCCACAACCTCGGTGCCTTCCTCCGGCACCAGCCCCAACCCGGCCACCTGCCCCTTCCATGTCATACAAGACAGCACAGAACGGTCGTCTTTGAGGTCGAAATACAAATGCCCCGAACGGGCCTGCACCACCCGGCCCACTTCGCCCTTGATCCGCACCCAGCCAAGCTCGCCCTCAACCAGCTTTTTCACGGTCCCGGCAATTTCAGAGACCGTAAACTCAGGGGTATTGGACCCCGGCTGGGGATCGTCGAGCAAGTCCATGGGGCTGCGTCCTTTTTGCATTCTTAGCCCCCAGTTTAGGGCGTTTCGCCATAGGGTGAAACCGAAATGCGCCCCAATTTGCCCCATCTGCCGCCACCCTATTCCAACTGCGCGCCAAACCCACTAGAACCCCGCCAAGCAACGGCCAGTGGAGCGCGCATAGATGAATATCCTGATCCTTGGCGGCGGGGGCCGCGAACATTCTTTGGCTTGGGCCGTGATGCAAAACCCCAAATGCGACAAACTCATCGTCGCGCCGGGCAATGCGGGCATTGCCGCCATCGCCACCTGCGCGAAACTGGACATCGAAAACCCTGGCCGCGTCGCTGAATTTGCCGAAGCCGAAGCAATTGATTTTGTCATCATCGGCCCCGAAGCGCCCCTCGCCGCAGGTGTGGCTGACCGGCTGCGCGACGCAGGGCTGCTGGTGTTTGGCCCCTCCCAAGCCGCCGCCGCCCTCGAAGCCTCCAAAGCTTTCACCAAAGAAATCTGCGCCGCCGTGAACGCGCCCACCGCCGCCTATGGCCATTTCACCGACGCAGGCGCCGCCAAAACCTATGTCCGCGCCCAAGGCGCGCCCATTGTGGTCAAAGCCGACGGGCTTGCCGCCGGCAAAGGCGTGATCATCGCCATGGATCTGGCCGAAGCCGAAGCCGCCATTGACGATATGTTCGGCGGCGAATTCGGCAGCGCAGGCGCTGAAGTGGTGATCGAAGAGTTCATGGACGGCGAAGAAGCCTCGTTCTTTGTGCTATGCGATGGCGACAATGTGCTGCCCATCGGCACCGCCCAAGACCACAAACGCGTAGGCGATGGCGACACTGGCCCCAACACCGGCGGCATGGGCGCATATTCCCCCGCCCCCGTGCTCACCGACGCCATCGCCGCCCGCGCGCTCGATGAAATCGTCAAACCCACCATGGCCGAAATGAAACGGCGCGGCATGCCCTATGAAGGCGTGCTCTATGCCGGGCTGATGATCAAAGACGGCGCGCCGCGTCTGGTGGAATATAACGCGCGCTTTGGCGATCCTGAATGTCAGGTCTTGATGATGCGGCTGGGCGCACAGGCGCTTGATCTGCTCTTGGCCTGCGCCGAAGGCAAATTGGCCCAAACCAATGTGATCTGGGCCGAAGACCACGCGCTCACGGTGGTCATGGCCGCCAACGGTTATCCCGGCGCGTATGAAAAAGGTTCTGTGATCAAGGGGCTAGACGCGCTCGAAGGCGACAGCTTCAACATGGTCTTCCACGCAGGCACCGCCCGCAGCGAAGGCCAGTATACCGCCGCCGGGGGCCGGGTTCTCAACGTCACGGCACGCGGCAGCGATCTAGCACAGGCACAGGCCCGCGCCTACGGGATGGTCGATGCAATCGATTGGCCCGAAGGCTTTTGCCGCCGCGACATCGGCTGGCGCGCCCTAGGATAGTGGCGCGTCAAAACACACCACTAGCGCGCTCGAAATCTCTGACACCCGCTGCACAGAGCCCTGAACCGAGCGCACCAGCATCCCATCTTGATGCTCAAACGGCACCCAGCAATGCTGGCCTGCCGGGTCATCCTCATATTCAAAACAGATATAAAGCCCGCTCAGGGTGATCTGCCCATAGGTGCAGCTGCCGTCACTGCGCGCCCAGACAGAGCGCTGGCCGCTCAAAAACTGCTCCACCCCAACGGGGCGGTTGCCGGGAAATGTGACAAACGTCAGGGTCCGCCCCTTGGCCGCTTCAATGAACGCTTCAGGGGTAATGCGCGATTGCGCTTGCACAGATGCGCCAATGAGCATCGCCGCGCAAATCGTTAAACTCTTTACCAGAAAACTCACTGACACCTCATTGCTTGGTTGAAATCTGCGGCTCCGGTCAAAGGGCCAATGTCTTGCGCCGTCAACTGCCCCGCGCTGAGCGTCACCGCCACCAATCCGCGCCAATCTCCCGTGGCGACAATCATCTGCGCCGCGCCGCCGCAATGGCGGATGCCGCCCGAAATCTCGGTCTCGCCAAATCGGTGATTGGTCAGCCCCGGCAGCATCGCCACCTCGCGCAGCCCGCCCGCCTCAAACCGCCAAACCCGCAGGATCTTGGCCAGATGTGGCCGATCAATATAGGCCAGCTCCACCGTGCCATCCCCGTCCAGATCCGCCGCCCCGAGCGGTGCGAGCCAGCGGTTGCGCTGGCCAATATAAGGGGTCGCGGCAATCTTTTGGCCCGCGGCATCATATACCGCCAACTGCGCGCCGCGCTGCATATGGGTTTCAACCACAACCAACTCTGGCGCGCCATCCCCCGTCACATCCGCCAAACGCGGGGCAGTATCTTCAAAAACATGGGTATCTTGCAGGGTGATCCGCCTGCGCGCGCCGCCCTCAAGGGTGAACTCCAACCCGCGATACTCGACATCATCACCCAATGCGCCATGCGGATAATCCCGCACCGGCAGCACATAGCGCGCGCTGGTGATCTGGCGCGCGCCGCCGTTTTGCACAATATCCGCCGCCCCGGCCCCGGCCACCAGCATCGCCAGACAGACCAAAACCCCAAAGCGGCGGCACTGCATTAGATTTGCTTTTCAGGCATCTGCACGCGCAGCCCATCGAGCGCATCTGTCACTTTGATCTGACAGGTCAAACGCGACCGCGCCGGATCAGGCTCATAGGCGAAATCAAGCATGTCTTCTTCCATGTCGTCTTTGGCAGGCAGCTTTTCCGCCCAATCCGCATCCACATAGACATGGCAGGTCGAACAGGCACAGGCCCCGCCGCAATCGGCTTCGATGCCGGGAATGTTATTGTCGCGTGCGCCTTCCATGACCGTCAGGCCATTGGCCACTTCGACCACATGTTCGGTGCCGCCATGTTCGACATAGGTAATTTTTGCCATGCTGGGCCTCTTGGTAATGACGTGTGTTTCCCCTGTTTACCCATGCCAGCAGGCCCATGCCACCCCCGATTTACAAGGCGCTCCCCCGCCGCCCCCAAAAGGCGCATTGCCTGCGCGGGATATGACCTTTGCACGGGCCGCCAAACTGGCTAGGCTGCTCCAAAATAACAGCGCCCGGAACACGGCCGACATGAAGCTCACACAGGCACTCCCCCTCTTGGCCGCCGCCGCACTGGCGCTTGCTGGCTGCGATCCCAGCGGCCCCACCGCAAACGCACCCACCACCCAAAGCGGCAATGGCCTCGCCCCTCCCGGCGCACCAAAAGGCACCTGCTGGGCGAAGTATTCGTCCCCCGCCGTGATCGAAACCGTCACGCGCCAAGTGCTGGTGACCCCTGCCAAATTCAACCAAGACGGCACGATCTCGGCGCTGCCCGTCTACCGCTCGGAAGACAGCCAGGAAATCGTGACCCCGCGCCAAGACCAATGGTTCGAAATCCCCTGCCCGCCCAGCTTCACGGTGGAATTTGTCTCAACCTTGCAACGCGCCCTCCAGGTGCGCGGCCTCTACAGCGGCCCAATCAGCGGCAACATGGACGAAGCCACCCGCACCGCCGTGCGCGCCATGCAGCGCGCCAAGGGCCTCGACAGCGATGTCATCTCGATGGAGACCGCCCAAAGCCTAGGACTGGTCATCATCCCGCTTGAAGAGGTTGAGTGAGGCGCAGGTCACAGCTTCACCTGCTCCCTCATATATTCATACGCCGCCTCAGGCATCAGTTGCTGAACCGCCTGCCAGTTGCCTTCTTTGGCAAAGGCCCGCACCCGAGAGGCGCTGATCGGATTGCCATCCGCCGCCGCAATGCGCGGGATAATCGTTAAATCGATGCCATAATGCGGCATAGCGATCTGCATATGTGCGTTATAGGCGCGGGTCACTTTGCAAATCGGCTCTTCGCCTAAGAATATCTTGGTAATGCCAAGCTCCGGCGCAATGAATGTCCCAAAATAGAATGACTCAAGATGGAAATCACCACCCACCTGATCAACAGCATCTTTGTCAAAATACTCCGGCGCGATGTATTCCGTACAAACAAACTGGCCCCCTCGTAGAATCTTCACATTGGGCCAATGCGCGCAGGCCGCCTCGACCATCTTCAACCGATCGTCAAAACTAACCGCGCTTTTGTCTTCCTCGATCACCAAAATATAGAGGTAATCCACCTGGCTGCGGGCAAATTCGAGAAGCGCCAAATGCCCTTTGGTTATGGGGTTGCAGTTCACCGCAACGCTGCCAATGATCGGTGCTTCGGGCGCAAATTCAGTAAAGCGCGCCGCAGCAAGATAGCCGCGATACTCCGCAATCTCTTCGCTGTTATACTCTTCCGCCTCGACCCGGATCAAAATGCCCCGGTAGATTTCAGCCAATTTATCCGCGATTTGGTAATCCTTCGGCACGGGCAATGGCACGGCCTCTCCCGCTTCAGCTTGGGCCTCCCACAAAGATCGCGCAACAACCTCCGCCCCAATTGGTGTCACATGAGAACTGTCAAAAAGTGCTTCGCCCTGTAAGTCGACAACAAGGTCAGAACAAGCAGCGGCAGCGAACGGCAGTACCAGAAACACCGTATCACCAGACGCAATATGCGTGCTGAGCATACGCGCAACAACATCGATGAAATTCACCCCCGCTGCCGCGTGGTTCAACACGCGCTCTCCTACTGTTCCTACAAAGATACTGTATTGAGATGGGATCGTTCCATGATCTTCAAGATGAGTGCCAAATATCTCAGAGGCTCCAAAGAAGTGACTGGTGTGACTGTACCCTTCCAGCTTATTCGGAATGGTATACCGCAGCCCCTCTGATATATTTTGTTTTTCGGAGTGGAAATCGATCAGCTTCAAAATGCCCCGATGAATTATTCGACCGGAAGCTCTCAAGCCGCTGCGTTCGTGTGTCGCGCCTTGAGTAAAAAACTTCTGTTGTTTTTCACCATATACAGTGTCGAAAACCTCTTCCCGAAAAAGCCGACCTTGTGCTTCCCGATCTTCCAAACCAAACGAAAAGGTAAAAAGCTTCACTCCGCGATCTTGATAATATTTTTTCAAATAGGCGACCCAGCTTTCCAACGGCAACCTGTTCTGAACCCCTGCCCCAATGCCCGTAAGCTTTGGTAATTCATGAATTTCGTGGCAATTGCCCCGCCATCCATTGTTTGATGCATTAAATTCGTAACAGCTTCTGCATCGTGCCAACTGTAAAGACGTTCCTTACCTTCCAGCTCTGCCTCTTGCGCTCCCTTTCCTGGAAAGGCGATTTGCTTAAGAGACTTCACCCACCGGTTCGGTTTCTTGCCAATGTAAGGGGGACTGCCGTCCTTATATAAAATATCGGCAATCAGCCTTAACTCTTCAACAAGACCGTATTGAAACACCCGTTCATTAATTGTTGCCTCGCGCCGATGGCGCAAAATGCGGCTTGGCGGGCAAATAGGTTTAAAGCTGGACACTTCATTTCTCTTTTGTTGGATGGCACATAATTTGCGATATAACGCTAACCGACCTATAAGGGTAAATCTATGCAATAAGATCGCTTAAGTTGTAGCTTATGCTCAAACTACGATCACCCCCAACAAAAAAGGGCGCCCAACCGGCGCCCTCTTCCTTAACAATTTAACCGGGCCTCATTCGCCCAGCGATAGCGCCACAAAGCGTGGATCCCCGGCGCGGCGCACAAGCAGCAGCAGCGATTTACGCCCTGCGTCTTTGGCCTCTTTCACCCGGCCTTCCAGCTCGGCAATGGTGCTGATCTTTTGCTGGCCCGCTTCGGTGATCACGTCGCCGCTGCGCAGCCCTTTGTCAAACGCCTCAGAGCCATCCGCCACATCGGTCACAGCCAACCCTGTCATGCCCGCCTCTGCGCCAAGCTCCTCGCGCAGCTCATCTGTCAGCGGCGTCAGGGTCAGGCCCAGCAGATCTTTGGATTCGGCCTCATCCTCTGGCGCGTCTTCATCGCCGCCCTCGGATGTTGCTGCCGAATCCGCATCCTCGCGGCGGCCCAGAACGACCTTCACGCTTTGGGTCTTGCCCTCGCGCAGCACGGTCACGCGCACGGTTGCACCCACGGCGCTGTTGCCCACCTGTTTGACCAGACCGCGTGTGTCATTCACCTCGACCCCGTCAAACATGGTGATCACATCGCCGGTCAACAGGCCTGCCTCTTTGGCCGGGCCTTCTGGCACATCGGTGATCAGCGCGCCCGCCGCACGGCTCAGCCCCATGGCATCGGCCACATCATCGGTCACATCCTGAATGCGCACACCCAGCCAACCGCGGCGGGTCTCGCCAAATTCCTGCAACTGATCAACCACCCGCGTCACCACATTGGACGCCATGGAAAAACCGATCCCGATTGACCCGCCATTGGGCGACAAAATCGCGGTGTTCACCCCAATCACTTCGCCGTTCATATTGAACAGCGGCCCGCCAGAGTTACCCCGGTTAATCGCGGCATCGGTCTGAATGTAATCATCATAGGTGCCCGAAAGCGCCCGGTTGCGCGCCGAAACGATCCCTGCGGAAACAGAAAAACCCTGCCCTAGCGGGTTGCCCATGGCGATCACCCAATCGCCCACACGGGCCAGATCACTGTCGCCAAAATTCACAAATGGCAGCGGCGCAGAGGCCTCCACCTTGAGCAGCGCAATATCGGTGTTGGGATCGGTGCCAATCACCTTGGCGACCAACTCCTCGCCCGAGAAAAACTCGATGGTGATCTCATCCGCGCCCTCGATCACGTGGTTGTTCGTCACCACATAACCGTCTTCGGAAATCACAAACCCCGAGCCCAAAGCCGAGGAGCGCCGCGCGCGCGGGCTCTCATCATCGCGGTTGTTGCGGTCCTGAAATTCGCGGAAAAAATCCTCAAACGGCGAGCCTTCTGGCACGATGCCCTGCGGCCCGGTGCGCCCTTCCACCAAAGTAGAGGTGGTGATGTTCACCACAGACGGGCTGATCTTTTCAGCCAGCGGCGCAAGGCTTTCGGGTTTGGCCCAGGCGGCGGCGGTCTGCAAAGCGACAAAGGCAAGGATCAAAAGCCCCATCAGCCATCCCCGCATCACGGCGCCATCCGGCATGGGTTTCGACAATGCTACCGCTTTGGACTGCATGCTCAGCTTCTCCTCAATAATTATAGGGGCAGAGTGCATCCTGCCCGTGACTGCTGCAACATGAAAGATGGGGTTCGCTGCGGTAATTTCAAATCATAAAACGCGGCTTTGAGGCAGATTTTGGGACATTTTATTGTGATCGCCGCCCCATCGGCGCAACAGCAATAAAAAAGGGCCAGCGCAGTGCTGGCCCTTTTCATCTCGCATGGCGGGCGGGGTTACTGCCCCGCGGCCGCCGCCGCATCCTTGGCACTGCGCCCTTGATCAGAGCTGAAGTAGTTGAAGAACTCGCTCTCAGGTGACAGGACCATGGTCGAGTTTTCCCCCTTCAGCGCCAATTCATAGGCACTCAGCGAGCGGTAGAATTCAAAGAACTCCGGGTCTTTGGTATAGGCTTCGGCAAAGATCTTGTTCCGCGCCGCATCCGCCTCACCTTCGGTGATCCGCGCATCCCGGCGGGCCTCCGAGAGGATCTCTTCATAGGTCCGGTCCGCCAAAGCTGTCACCCGCGCGGCGGCCTCACGACCCCGTGCGCGCTCATCCGTGGCTTCGCGCTCGCGCTCCGCAATCATCCGCTGCAAAGTCGCGTCAAAGTTCTGGTCCGGCAGGTTGGTCTGGCGCAACCGCACATCCACAACCTCAAGCCCCAGCGCCCCTGCCCGTGCATCTGAACGGGTCTCGATCTGGTCCATCAAGGCCGACCGTTCGGGCGACAAGATCGTGTTCGATGTCACGCCTTGCGAACCCAGCACGGCGCGGATTTGCGAGTTCAGAATATCTTGCAACTGAATCTCGGCCTGACGTTCCCCATCCGCGCCCAGCGCTTCGCGGAACTGACGGATGTTGTCGATCCGGTAGAGCACAAACGCATCCACCACCAAACGGCGGTCATCGGCTGGGGTCACCTCGAATTTCTCGGTCTCCAGCGACAAAACGCGGTCTTCATAGCGCACAACCTCATCCAGCATCGGCACTTTGAAACCGATGCCCGGCTCCGTGCGTTCCTGCTTGATCTGGCCAAACCGCAGCACCAGCACTTTTTCGCGCTCGTCCACGATGAAAATAGAGGACAAAAGCCCCGCGATAACGATCACCACAACAGGGATCAGAAAGCTTACATTACGCATCAGTTTGATCCTCCATTGCTGCGGCGCAGCTCATTGAGCGGCAGATAAGGCACAACGCTCTGCCCGCTTTCGCCTGTCTGGTTTTCAAGAATAATCTTGTCGACATCGCCAAAGACTTTTTCCATGGTTTCCAGATAAAGCCGTTTGCGTGTCACCTCTGGCGCCGCCAGATATTCTTGCAAAACCGCAGAGAAACGGCTGGCTTCACCCACCGCATCGTTCACAACCCGCGCACGATAGCCTTCGGCAGCTTCCAGCAAACGAGCGCTTTCACCGCGCGCTTCGGCGGTCTTGCGGTTGGCATAGGCATCCGCCTGACGCTCGACCCGGTCACGCTCCTGCTCGGCGGCCTGAACGTCGCGGAACGCATCCACAACCGACACTTCGCTGGTGCGCCCTTGGGGGTCTGTCACGGTCACCGTATCGCTTGGCGGGTCGACCTTGTTCACGTTGACCCGCAAAATGTTGATCCCGGTGCCCGGCTCTTGCTGGGTGGTCTCAAGCGTGTCGAGCGTGGATTGGATCAGCTCTTTCACTTGATCCGCCACCAATTCACGGTCGCGGTTCAAGATCGGCGCCAGCTCGGATTGCGCGATGATCTCGCGCATCGCCGATTCGCTGATCGCGCGCACAGCGGCTTTGGGATCTTCGAGCGAGAAGATGAACTTGCGCGCATCTTTCACGTTCCAAACCACCTGAAAATCGATGTCGACGATGTTTTCATCCGTGGTCAGCATCAACCCATCTTGGTCTTCGCTGCTGCCCCGCGCCCGGCTTGCGCTTTGGCTGTTCGCTTGGCCAAGCTCTTCGGTGCGGTTGGTGGTCACGTCAAAAACTTCCGCCGTCACAAACGGCCAAGGGGCAAAGTTCAGACCCTCAGTGCCGATGCTCTGGAACTCGCCCAGAAACAGCTCAACCGATTGTTGCTCGGGGCGCACCGTGTAAAAACTCGCCAGCCCCCAGACCACAACCGCGCCCAGCGCCGCCAGACCAACCGTGCCGCGTGTCAGCGCTGGGCCGTTGCCGCCGCCGCCCGTGCCGCGCCCGCCGCCATTGCCGCGATCCCGGCCACCGCCGCCGCCCATCAGGACGCGCAGCTGCTCTTGGCCTTTCTTGACCAATTCGTCGATTTCGGGAATCGGCGGGCGCTCATTGCCGCCGCCTTGATTGCCACCACCGCGATTGCCGCCTTGGTTGCCGCCCCCTTGAGTGCCGCCGCGTTTTTCACCGCCGCCGCCTGAATTGCCGCCGCCGCCCCATGGGCCGCCCGTGTTTCCAGCCATTAGTTATTATTCCCCTCAGAATGCGCCCATCCGGGCGCTTCTCTTCAAAATTGTGTGTTTGGACCTGAAATTCAAGCCGTACGAATTGGGTTGCGCATGGTTACCAGCTCTTCGGACATGGTGGGATGCACCGCGCAAGTGGCGTCAAACTGCTCTTTTGTAGCGCCCATCTTCACCGCAATCCCTGCCAGCTGGATCATTTCACCCGCCTGCGGTGCGACGATATGACAACCCAGAACCGTGCGCTCTTCTGCGTCCACGATCAGTTTCATCATCACCCGGTCGTCGCGGCCCGCAAAGGATTGCTGCATCGGCTTGAACGAGGTGCTGTAAACCTCGATCTTGCCGCGCTCTGCCGCTTCTTCTTCGGTCATGCCCACCGTGCCCATTTCGGGCTGGGTGAACACGGCGGATGGGATCAACGCGTGATCCACAGGTGTCGGCTCGCCGCCAAAAATGGTCTTCACAAAGGCCATCCCCTCGCGGATCGCCACAGGCGTCAGGTTCACCCGGTCGGTCACATCGCCAATCGCATAGACCGATGGCACGGCGGTCTGGCTGTATTCATCGACCTCCACCGCGCCATTACGGCCCAGCTTCACGCCGATCTCTTCGAGGCCCATGTTGTCGCTGTTGGGTTTGCGCCCCGTGGCAAAGAACACCTTGTCGAAAACCCGCTCCTGCCCATGCGAGGATTTCACCCATGTGCCAGCGTCCTGATCCTGCATCTCAAGGATATTCGCGCCCGAATGCATGTCGATGCCGCGCGCACGCATCATTTCCGCAACCAGACCGCGCGCCTCATCGTCAAACCCGTTCAGGATCTGCGCGCCGCGGTAATACATCGTCACTTCCACGCCCAGCCCATGCAAAATACAGGCGAATTCACAGGCGATATAGCCGCCGCCCACAATCAACATCGATTTGGGCAGCTTCTCCAGATTGAAAATATCATCCGAAATCATGCCCAGCTCGGCATTGTCCAGCGGTGGCCGCACCGGGCGCCCGCCTGTGGCCACCAGAATATGTTTCGCGGTCTTGGTCTCCCCGGTGGAGAGCTTCACCGTATGCGCATCCTCCAGCGTGGCGCGCGCATCGAACTTATCAACGCCCGACCCGTCCAGCAACTTGCGGTAAACGCCTTCCAAACGGTCAAGCTCACTGTGCAGCTTGCCCGAGAAGGATTGCCAGTTGAACGGACCATCGTTCAAATCCCAGCCATAGGCGCGGGCATCCTCAACCATATCGCTGTAGCCCGAGGCAAAAACCATCAGTTTTTTGGGCACACAGCCCCGGATCACACATGTCCCGCCATAGCGGTCTTCCTCGGCCAGCGCGACCTTGGCGCCATATTCGCCCGCCGCAACCCGCGCCGCGCGCACGCCGCCAGAGCCGCCACCGATTACAAATAGGTCATAGTCAAAATCGCTCATGTTTGGGCCTTTCATTCGGATCGTTTATTTGGGCAGTCGTTTCAGGACAGATCGTTGAACAGGTTATCGCCTTCGACAAAATCATGCCGCTCGGTGGATACCGTACCTTCATTTATGTCGCGAAGCTCTACCCTGCCATCCCCAAAGCCGATCACAACCACGTCACAAATATCAATGAACAGCCCGTTTTCCACAATCCCCGGCATTTGGTTCAACACCAAAGAAAGCTGCCGCGGGTTGCCAATACGCTTCACATGCAGGTCCAGAATATGGTTCCCCTCATCGGTGATGAACGGCACATCGCCATTCATCCGCAAGGTGGAATTGCGCCCCAGCACATCCATCGAAATCAACGTTTCCTCAACCAGCGCCTGCGTGGTCTGCCAGCCAAAAGGGATCACCTCAACCGGCAGCGGAAACGCGCCCAGATGCTCAACCTCTTTGCCAATATCGGCAATCACCACCATCTGATCCGATGCCGTCGCCACGATCTTTTCCTGAAGCAGCGCGCCGCCGCCGCCTTTGATCAGGTTCAGATCGCCGTCAAACTCATCCGCCCCATCAATGGTCAGATCCAGCCATTTTGCCTCATCAAGCGAAATCACCTCAATGCCGACATCGCGGGCCAGTTCTGCGGTGCGCGTCGAGGTCGGAACCCCCTTGATGCGCAGCCCCTGCTCGCGCACTTTCTCCCCAAGGCAACGCACCAGCCACGCGGCAGTAGACCCGGTCCCAAGGCCCACACGCATCCCGTCCTCCACAAATTCCGCCGCACGTTTGGCGGCGACAAATTTGGCTTTGTCGATGGGCGAAAGGTCGGACATAGGCGGCGCTCCTTGAATGCTTGTCTGGGTTATAGGGCCATTGCTGCAAAGGTGCGAGAGGGGATGCATAAAATTGGCCCTCCCCTTGCCCTTATCCCGGTGCATGTTACCGATGGCTTAATCTTGGTATAAAATGTCGCTTTGCCTCTATGGCAAAGGCGCGCGGCGGAGTATCTCAGTGCGATGGAATATGTATTACATTACGCCCCGGACAATGCCTCGCTGATCATTCGGTTGGCGCTGGAACATTTGGGCCTGCCCTATCGAAGCGTGTTGGTCGACCGCGCCGCAAAGGCACAAACCAGCCCGGCCTACCGCGCGCTCAATCCAAACGGGCTGATCCCGGTTCTGGAAACGCCGCAGGGCGCGCTGTTTGAAACCGGGGCGATCTTGCTCTGGCTGGCCGACCGCCACGGCGGGCTTGGCCCGGTGCCCGGCGCGCCAGAGCGGGGCGATTTCCTGAAATGGCTGTTCTTCACCTCAAACACGCTGCACACTCACCTGCGGATGATGTTCTACCCTGAAAAATTCATCGCAGACGGCAACCGCGACGCGCTTGTGGCGGGCCTTGCGCCCCAGATCACCCAAAGCCTCGCGCAGCTTGACGCGCTGGCCGCCACCCGGCGCGATTGGTTCAACGCGGATTACCCCGGCGCGCTGGGGTTCTACACCGCCACCTGCCTGCGCTGGTGCGCGCTCTACCCGCTCGAGACCGACCGCACGTGGTTCTCGCTGGACGACACACCGCATCTGCGCGCGCTCTGCGCCGCAATCGAAACCCTGCCCAGCGCGCAATCTGCCATCATCGCCGAAGGGCTTGGCCCCCAGCCCTTCACCCGGCCCGCCTATCCCACCCCTCCCGAAGGAAGTGCCCTTTAATGTTCCTCTCCGTTTTCGACATGTTCAAAGTGGGCATTGGCCCGTCTTCCTCGCATACCATGGGGCCCATGGTGGCCGCCGCCCGGTTCTTGGACCTGATGCGCGCCTCGCCCTTCAAATTTGGCGGGCTGCGCGCCTCGCTGCACGGCAGCCTCGCCTTCACCGGGGTTGGCCACGCTACAGACCGCGCCACGATCCTTGGGCTCGCGGGCTTCACCCCCGAAGATTACGACGCCGAGCGCGCCGAAACCGTGCTCAAATCCATCCATGAAACCGGGCAGATCACCGTGGACGGGCTGCCGCCCCTGCGCTTTGACCCCGCCCGCGATATGATCTTTGACTATGACACCGCCCTGCCCGGCCATGCCAATGGCATGATGCTCATGGCCACCGATGCCCAAGGCGACGTGACGTTGCGCGAAACCTATTACTCCATCGGCGGCGGCTTTGTGATGACCGAGGCAGAGCTTGCCGCTGGCAAAGACACAGACGCAGGCGCGCCCGTGCCCTTCCCCTTCAAATCCGCCGCTGAAATGCTGGAAATGGCCGCCGCCTCGGGCAAATCCATCGCTGGCATGAAACGCGCCAATGAAATCTCGCGCAACGGCGAATTGCGCCTGCGCGACGGCAGCAAACGCCTGTGGCAAGTGATGCGCGACTGTATCGACCGCGGCTTGGCCACCGATGGCATCTTGCCCGGCGGCCTCTCGGTCAAACGCCGCGCCAAAGCGATCCACGATGCGCTCCAAGCGGAACGCGGCCTCAACCAAAGCCCGCCCCACACGATCAACGACTGGATGAGCGTCTATGCCATGGCGGTGAACGAAGAAAACGCCGCTGGCGGCCAAGTGGTCACCGCCCCCACCAATGGCGCAGCAGGCGTGCTGCCCGCCACCCTGCGCTACTATCTAGATCACGTGCCCGGCGCATCCGAAAGCCATGTCGAAGACTTCCTGCTCACCGCCGCCGCGATTGGCGGGCTGGTGAAATACAACGCCTCCATCTCCGGCGCCGAGGCTGGCTGCCAAGCCGAGGTCGGCAGTGCCGCCGCCATGTCCGCCGCCGGGCTCTGTGCCGTGATGGGCGGCACCCCCGAGCAAATCGAAAACGCCGCAGAAATCGCGCTGGAACATCACCTTGGCATGACCTGCGATCCCGTCAAAGGGCTGGTCCAAGTGCCCTGCATCGAACGCAACGGGCTGGGCGCGATCAAAGCGGTATCCGCCGCCTCGCTGGCCCTGCGCGGCGATGGCACCCATCTGGTGCCGCTGGATGCCTGTATCGAAACCATGCGCCAAACCGGCGTGGATATGAGCGAGAAATACAAAGAAACCTCGCTGGGCGGCTTGGCCGTGAACGTGCCGAACTGCTAGGCGCTACGCCTAACCCCAGCCGCGCCCGCGCCCCATCTGCCCCGCCACCTGCGCCAGCAGGGCGGCGGGCGCGATCACCAACATGCCCGGCACATCCGTGCGCAACTCGGCCCGCCCCACCGCGCGGTTCGACGTGCCGATGGTATCTGCCGGGTTAAACCGCACCTCATCCACGGGCCACTCAAGCCCCGTGCTCTGCATCCGCATCTCCACCAGCGGAAACAGCGAGACCACGTCGCCCGCGCCGCAATCCATCACCACATGGCGCGGTGCCAAAAACACAATCTCCGCCCCGGCCAGCAAAATACAAGGCCGCTCGGCCCGCGCCAACAGCGTGTGAAACGCCGCCAGTTGATGGTCAATCCGCCCGCCGCAAAACCCCACACCGATCACCACAGGCGCCGCCACATGGCGCAGCGCCTTGTCAAAATCCGTGCTATCTTGCTCATCAATCCGGTGCAGCCTATCCTGAGGCAGCTGCATCTGAACATCCTCGCCAAGCGAATCCATGTCCCCAATGACGGCCTGCGGAATCACCCCCGCCGCCACGGCCTGCGCCGCACCGCCATCCGCTGCGACACAAATCGGCGCCAAGGTTAACGCTTTTTGAAGATCTTCGGGTGTAACCATACCCCCACCGATCAATGTGATGGGTGAAGAGCTTTTAACAAGCGGGGTAATTCGATGGATCACAGCATGAGACATAGCAATATTCATGCCTCTTTTACCGCGTGACCACAATCTGGTCACGAAATGGCACGCTTAATGGCACAGTTTCGGGCCGCTTTGGTCTTGTACCCTATGGTAAACAGGACATTGTGAAAGACACAGAGGACGAGCATCCGATGATGAGTAACAATAAGATTCTAACGGTTTCCTACGGGACATTCTCCTGCACGCTGGAAGGTTTCGATGATTCGTTCGGCACCATGAAGGCGATTGCGGAATATTTCCGCGATCTCTCCGCAGGCGATCGTTACTTCGGCGCCGAACCGGCCCAGCCGGATGCCCAAATGCTGGCCCACATCGCCCAGCAGGAAATTTCCCGCCGCGTCGACGCCCGCGAGCAAGAAGGCCGCATTGTCCTGAGCGCCCATGCCGAAGACAGCGCCCCTGCTGCGCCGCCAGCCGCCGCCGCCGCGCTCGCCGCCGGTGTGGCCGACACAGCCGCCGTGGCAGACACAGCCGCCGCGCCCGCAAAACCCGCCCCGCTTCCCACAGAAGCCGTGGCCGAGGTTCAGGCAGACAAGGTTCAGGCCGATGAGGTTCAAGACGACTTAGTTTTGGCCGACGCAGAAGACGAAAATGACATCGTCCCGGGCCAACCCGATTCCGATGTGCAAGCCTTCTTCGCCAACAGCCCCAGCGACGAGCCCGCCCTCGAGGACACCGAAGCTGAAACCGCCGACGCCGCAGAGATTGCCGAAACTGCTGAAATCGCAGAAGCCCCCGCCGCCCCGGTGGCCAAGGCCGAAGCCCCCGCAGCCAAAGCAATCGACACTGCAGAAGACATGCCCGCCCCTGCGCCAAAACGCGGCGACAGCATTGCTGATAAACTGCAACGCATCCGCGCCGTGGTCTCTCAGCAAGCCGAAGAAGACCTCGCCCCCGAATATACCGAGGATGAGCACGCCGAAGAGCCAGCCGCCAAAGCCAGCCCGCGCGCGGCCACCCCCGGCGTCATGGCCCACACCCTGCGCGACATCGAAGACGCGCTGGATGCAGATGACGCGGCAGAGGCCACATTCACTCAGCCCACCGCTCAAGAAGACAGCGACGTTGACCATGACGACATCGACGCCATCCTCGCCCGCCTGACCAACAGCGACCACAGCGCCGAACTGGCCGCCTCCGCCGACATGGCCGCAGGCCACGCCGAGGCGGAAACCGACACTGACGACGAAGACGACCTCTCCTCCCTGCGCGCCATCAGCGACGCCATGGGCGATGCGGCCTCCGGCGACAGCGACGAAATTGGCCAAACCGAGACGGAAACCCTGATCGGCAGCGATTCCATCATCGCAGAAGACGACGATACCGCCGATCTCGACCCCGAAGCAGAAGACACGCTCAGCAACCTCTTTGGCGGCGACACATTATCCGCAACTTCTGACGAAGACACCGCCGAAGAGCTCACCACAGCAGATGCAAAAGCCGAGCCTGAGCCCGCCCCAGAAGCGCCCCAGCCCCAGCGCCCCCGCATCCGCGTGATGAAGGTCAAACGCTCCCAGCTCGACGCCGCCATCGAAACCGGCGCGCTCGAAGAATATGACGAAGAAGAAGAAGAAACCGCAGCTCCCGCCGCGCAACAAGACCTGCCCGGCACCCCTGCGGATTTCAATCCAAACTCAACCCTCAGCGCCGAAGACGAGGCCGATCTGGCCCGCGAATTGGCCGAAGTCGAAGCTGAATTTGACAATCTGGGCGATGCCGAAGAAGAGGACGCCCTCTCTGACATTCTGGCCCAAGAGAATCTGGAAGCAGACGATCTGGACACAGATGAGCTGGACACAGACGAGCTGCTTTCAACCGAGGAAGAAACCCAAGAAGCTGACGCCAAAGCCGCGCCGCGCCACCGCCTGCCCGCCATCGACGAAGATGGTCAAAGCGGCGATGTCTCGCGCCTGATGGCCAAAACCGACAGCCAAATGGGCGATGTCGAAAGCGCAGGCCGCCGCGATGCTTTCTCGCATCTGCGCGCCGCCGTTGCTGCCAAACAGGCTGATGTTGCCATGGGCGCCGACACAAGCGAAGCCGATGGCGGCGATGCTTACCGCGCCGATCTGGCCAATGTGGTGCGCCCGCGCCGCCCCGTCAGCAGCACAGGCCGCACCGCACGTCCCACCGTCGACACCCGCCCAGCACCGCTGAAACTGGTGGCCGAACAACGGGTCGACGCAGGTGCAACCCGCAGCGCAGGCCCCGTGCGCCCCCGCCGCGTGGCCGCTGCCCGCACCCTCGCCCCCGCCGAAAGCGGCTTTGCCGATTTCGCCGAGGAAATGGGCGCTGTGCAATTGCCCGACCTGCTCGAAGCCGCCGCCGCCTACATGTCCCTCGTCGAAGGCCGCGAGCATTTCTCCCGCCCGCAGCTGATGAACAAAGTGCGCGAAGTCGAACAAAGCGATTTCAGCCGCGAAGAAGGTTTGCGCTGGTTCGGCAAATTGCTGCGCGAAGGCAAAATCGAAAAAATGCAAGGTGGCCGCTTTCAGGTCTCCGAACAAATCGGCTTCAAACCCGATGCACGCGCCGCTGGCTAACCCCGCGGCGCTGCGCAGAAAAACAAAGGGCGGTGCCAATAGCACCGCCCTTTTTCGTTTAAACTCAAATCTTTGCGCCGCTACAGGTCGCTGTCCTGCGGTGCATCCGGATCGGCCTGCCCCACGCCCTTGAAGATCGAGCGCAGCAAAAACGCAGGCACCACACCCATCAGCACATAGATCAGCAACTCCACCAGCATGGGCATCTCGCCGATCCATATCGCAACATTCAACGCCGCGATAATATAGACCGGCACCCCCACCAGCAGCACAAACAGCGACCAGCGCCGCCGGGATTTATAGCTCAGCGCCATCCCGCTCAATCAGCAAACGGGTCGGTGACCAAAATCGTGTCTTCGCGCTCCGGCGACGTCGAGAGCAGCGCCACAGGGCACTCAATCAACTCTTCCACACGGCGCACATATTTGATCGCTTCCGCTGGCAGATCGGCCCAGCTGCGCGCGCCTTCGGTCGATTGCGACCAGCCCGGCATTTCCTCGTAAATCGGGGTACACCGCGCCTGCTGATCCGCCGCCGTAGGCAGGTAATCCAGCCGCGTGCCGTCCAGATCATAACCCACACAAATCTTCAGCGTCTCAAACCCGTCGAGCACATCAAGCTTGGTAAAGGCAATGCCATTCACCCCAGAGGTCGCGCAGGTCTGGCGCACCAGCACCGCATCGAACCAACCACAGCGGCGTTTGCGCCCGGTCACAGTGCCAAATTCATGGCCCCGCTCGCCCAAACGCTGACCATCCGCATCGTCCAGTTCGGCTGGAAACGGGCCTTCGCCCACGCGGGTGGTATAGGCTTTGACAATGCCCAGCACAAAATCGATCGAACCGGGGCCAATCCCCGTGCCCGTCGCGGCCTGCCCTGCAATCACATTGGAGGAGGTCACAAAAGGATAGGTGCCAAAATCAATGTCGAGCAGCGCGCCCTGCGCCCCTTCAAACAAGATCCGTTTGCCGGCTTTGCGCTTTTCATTCAGAATTTTCCAAACCGGCGCTGCATATTCCAGCACGCTGGGCGCAATCGCCCGCAACTGCGCCAGCAGCGCGTCGCGGTCCACAGGCTCCAGCCCAAGACCCCGGCGCAGCGCATCATGATGCACCAGCGCCCGGTCCACCCGAAGCTCCAGCGTCGCATCATCGGCCAAATCGGCCACGCGCACCGAACGGCGGCCCACTTTATCTTCATAGGCCGGACCAATGCCGCGCCCCGTGGTGCCGATCTTGGCCACTTCGCTCTGCGCTTCGCGGGCGCGGTCCAATTCGCCATGGATCGGCAGAATCAGCGGCGTGTTCTCCGCGATCATCAGCGTCTCGGGGGTGATCGTCACCCCTTGGCCGCGCAATCCCGCGATCTCTTTTTCCAAATGCCAAGGGTCCAGCACAACGCCATTGCCGATCACCGACAATTTGCCGCCGCGCACGATACCCGAAGGCAGCAAGGACAATTTGAACACTTCTCCGTCGATTACCAGCGTGTGGCCGGCATTATGCCCGCCCTGGAATCGCGCAATTACATCGGCACGCTCAGACAGCCAATCGACAATCTTGCCCTTGCCTTCATCGCCCCATTGGCAGCCTACGACAACGACATTTGCCATGATCTGGTCTCCGCTTTCTTGATAAACCCGCGCCCGTATAACGGCACCCGCGCCCCAGCGAAACTGCTAAAGCACCGCGCAGGTGATTTCGCCGCAATTATTCCCCCACAAAGCGTGATGGACTTTGCCCGCCATTGCCGGATATTTTGCCCCAAGCGATCCATACCCGCAAAAAGGACAGTTCCATGGGGTTTCTCACACGTTGGCTCTTTGCCTTTTTGCTGCTCGCGGCCACGTTCAACCCCACACAATATAACTACGTGAAATGGGCGCGCGATTACGGGCATATGAACCTGTCTATTGCGGTGCTCTTTGGGCTGCTGCTGTTGATCGGTTACATCATCTACCTGCGCGCCACTTTCCGCTCCATCGGAGCGGTGGGCATGGTGCTGGTGCTGGCGCTGGTCGGCGCCGGGCTTTGGGTGCTGTATGATCTGGGCGTGTTGCGGCTGAACAATTCCAACATGAATGTTTGGCTGGGTCTCTTTGCCGTCAGCCTCGTGCTTGGCATCGGCCTAAGCTGGAGCCATGTGCGCCGCGCCATGTCGGGCCAATCTGATGTGGATGACGTTGATATGTAAGGAAAAACCCCTGTCTAATCCGCCGCTTCCAAACGCACGGGCGCGCCATGCGGCGTCGCCAAATAGGCCGCCTCCCAGCGTGACTTAAGCGCCGCCAAATCGCCCGCCTGCGCAATGCCCAGCTCCGCCAGAAAGCTCTCCAGCGTCTCCAGCCAAACCGCGAAATAATCCTCGCCGCCATTAAGCTCGCGCGCCAGTCCTGCATGTTTGAGCCCCGCGCCAAACCGCTCGGCCCATTGGCCCCAGGCAAATTGCCCCGCCTCGTTCAAATGCACGGTCAGGGCAAACACCTGCGCATGCCACGGCGCTTCAAAAACCGGTTCAGGACGCATCAAGATAACTCTGCCATAGATCGAGCACGACCTCATCGCGCGGATGTTCGGGGTGCGCCCAAAGCTCTGCCGCCGGGAACGCCACCGCATAGAGCGGCTCTGGCGCTTCGCCGCGCCCATGGGCGTTGCTGTCGGGAAAAACATGCGTGCCATGCAGCCGCAAAATCCGCCCCCGCGCCCCTGCCGCATAGGCCGGCAGCCGCGTGTGCCCGCCATCAACCTCGGCGTTTTGCGCCAATCGCCGCGTCACCACCGCATCGCCGGGGGCAAAGCGCGCCGCCACATCCGACACCCGATCCGCAGGCCCGCCCGAGGCCAAAACCCCCGCCACTTTCGCCGCCGTCAGCTTGCGCTCCGCCAGATCGCTGGGCGCAGGCGCAGCCCCGCGCAGCTCCTCCGCGCTGACAATATTCTTGTCCACCAGCATATCCGCCAGCCCGCCAAGCCATTTTTCGTAATAGGAAAACCGCGTGTAATCCTTGGGCGACAGACGCTCGCGCGCATGGCGCGAGGTGTCGATGTTCCATTGCCCCAAACTGCCCGCCGCCAAGGTCAAAGCCAGCGCGCGTCTATGCCACTCAGCCTCAAAAACCTTGTCTTCCGGCTCAGGGATCACCGCCCCATCGCCAAAACGGCCCCCCATATCATGCGGGCGGCTCATGGCGCGGCCTGCGGCGCGGGCACTATGGCGCAGCCAATCATGCTGTCGCGGCTCACCAGATCAGCCAGCGCCTGCGCGCTCCAGCCTTCCGTACCAGCCGGGCGCATCGGGATCACCAAATAGCGAACCTCGGCAGTCGAATCCCACACGCGCACGGCGGTATCTTCGCCCAATGCCACGCCAAACTCGGCCAAAACCTTGCGCGGCTCGCGTACGGCGCGGGCGCGGTAAGCATCGGATTTATACCAGCCCGGCGGTATCCCAAGCAGCGGCCAAGGATAGCAACTGCACAGGGTGCAAACCACCATGTTATGGGTCTGCGGCGTGTTCTCAACCGCCACCATATGCTCGCCTTGTCGGCCAAAGAACCCCATCTGCGTCACCGCCGCTGTGGCATCGCTCATCAATGCGGCGTGGAAATCAGGGTCGGTCCATGCCCGCGCCACCACCTCCGCGCCATTGCGCGGGCCCACTTTATTCTCATAGGTGTCGATAATCTCGTCGAGCGCGGCAGGGTCAATCAACCCCTTCGCCTCAAGCAAAGATTCCAGCGCCTTAACCCGCAAAGCAGGGTCAGAGGGCAAAAGCGAATGCGGGTGGTCGTGATGATCATGAGGCATAGGCGCATCATTGCCCGCGCCGCCGCCCTTTGTCCAGCGCCGCCGCGCGCCTGCCCCACTTGCCCGCAACCCGTTGGAATGACGCTTTATTTAACAGGCGCAGAATCAGGCATTTTATGCTATGGTGAAGGGACAAAGCGGTGCTGATCCAGCTCAATTCCAGGATGAACCTCTTAAACATGGCGTGGTTGAGGCCCGCTTACCAAAGACCGCCACCCCAGCGTGACGGTCTTTGTCTTATGCGCCTCCCAAAATCCGCGCCCCCAAAATCCCTTCCCCCGCAATCCCCCTCCCCCGAACTTCCCCGCATTTACAGCGCCTTCCCCTACGGCCCGCTCTTTGTGCGGCTTTGCCATGCCATCGGCCCTTGCCCCGCGCGCCAATCTTGCCTAGATACGCCCGGAACCTGCGCAATCGAGAGACCCCAATGGAAAATGTTGTTCTGATCGTCCACCTCATCCTGGCCCTTGGCCTGATTGGGGTCGTGCTCATTCAACGCTCCGAAGGCGGCGGTCTTGGAATGGGCGGCGGCGGTGGCGGGGCCATGTCAGGCCGCGCAGCAGCAACCGCGCTCAGCAAAGTGACTTGGATCTTGGCAATCGCCTTTATCATCACCTCGATCACCCTGACCATCTTGGCAGCGCAGAAATCCGCGGGCTCTTCGGTCATTGACCGTCTCAGCGCCACACCGCCCGCACAAAACCAATCCAATGCGCCAGCATTGCCAGAAGGCGGCGGGCTATTGCCCCCGGCCCAAGGCGACAATGCACCGCTGGTGCCCACGGCCGACTAAGGCCAACCAACACAATAGCTTGCGTAACACCGCATTTTTGCAACAGGATATTGAGGCAGCGCCCTTGCGGCGCGCCCCCGAATCCTGTTAGTCTTAAATCCCGTGGTGCTGCGCTATGCACACCTTTTTGCGACGCAGATCACGGGAGTTATCAGATCACATGGCACGCTATATTTTCATCACCGGCGGTGTGGTCTCCAGTTTGGGCAAAGGTCTCGCTTCCGCCGCGCTGGGGGCTCTTTTGCAGGCACGCGGTTTCTCCGTCCGTCTGCGCAAACTCGACCCCTACCTGAACGTTGATCCCGGCACGATGTCGCCCTTTGAACATGGCGAAGTGTTTGTGACCGATGATGGCGCGGAAACCGATCTGGATCTGGGCCATTACGAACGCTTCACCGGCGTGCCTGCGCGCCAAACAGACAGCGTCTCCTCGGGCCGCATCTATTCCACCGTGCTCGAAAAAGAACGCCGCGGCGATTACTTGGGCAAAACCATTCAGGTCGTCCCGCACGTTACCAATGAAATCAAAGACTTCCTTCACATCGGTGAAGACGAGGTTGATTTCATGCTCTGCGAGATCGGCGGCACTGTGGGCGATATCGAAGGCCTGCCCTTCTTTGAGGCCATCCGCCAATTCAGCCACGACAAACCGCGTGGCCAATGTATCTTCATGCATCTGACCTTGCTGCCCTACCTCTCCGCTTCGGGCGAATTGAAAACAAAACCGACCCAACACTCGGTCAAAGAACTGCAATCCATCGGCATCGCGCCCGACATTCTGGTCTGCCGCTCCGAACACCCGATCCCCGATAAGGAACGCGAGAAAATCGCGCTGTTCTGCAACGTGCGCACCGAACATGTTGTCGCCGCCTATGACCTGCCCACCATCTATGACGCGCCGCTGGCCTATCACGCCCAAGGCCTCGATCAGGCCGTGCTGGACGCGTTCCAAATCTCTCCCGCGCCCAAACCCGACCTGAGCGTGTGGCAAGACGTCTCCGACCGCGTGCACCACCCCGAAGGCGAAGTGAAAATCGCCATCGTCGGCAAATACACCCAGCTTGAAGACGCCTATAAATCCATCGCAGAAGCCCTGACCCATGGCGGCATGGCCAACCGCGTCAAGGTCCGCATCGAATGGGTCGACGCCGAGGTGTTCGACAAATCCGAAGACGTGGCCCCACATCTGCAAGGCTTCCACGCAATCTTGGTGCCCGGCGGCTTTGGCGAGCGCGGCACCGAAGGCAAAATCAAAGCGGCGCAATATGCCCGCGAACAGAATGTCCCCTATCTGGGCATCTGCCTTGGCATGCAAATGGCCGTCATCGAAGCCGCGCGCAACGTGGCTGGCCTGAGCGCCGCCGGCTCCGAAGAATTTGACCATGAAGCGGGCAAAAAGCGTTTTGAACCCGTGGTTTACCACCTCAAAGAATGGGTACAGGGCAACCACAAGGTCGAGCGTAAACTGGGCGACGACAAAGGCGGCACCATGCGCCTTGGCGCCTATGACGCGACCCTCAAAGAAGGCTCTCGCGTGGCGGAAATCTATGGCAAAACCGCCATCGACGAACGTCACCGCCACCGCTACGAGGTCGATACCGCCTACCGCGAACAGCTTGAAAAAGCCGGGCTGACCTTCTCGGGCATGTCCCCCGATGGCAAATTGCCAGAAATCGTGGAATGGTCCGATCACCCGTGGTTCATCGGCGTGCAATTCCACCCCGAGCTGAAATCAAAACCCTTCAAACCGCACCCGCTGTTCAAGGATTTTGTCCGCGCCGCCAAGGAAAACTCGCGGCTGGTCTAAGCCGCCCTCCCGGCGCAAATTTCAGGCGGCTCCGCCGCCTGATTTCAACCCCGCCGCGTTTACCGCGTTGCACCTTGCGCGGCCCTGGCGGATAATGCCCCATGCTCAGCTACCAACATATTTACCACGCCGGAAACCTCGCGGATGTGCATAAACACGCAGCCCTCGCGTGGACGCTGGACTATCTCACCCGCAAAGACAAACCGCTCAGCTATCTGGAAACCCACGCCGGGCGCGCCAGCTATGATCTGACCGATGCCGCCGCGCTCAAAACCGGCGAAGCGGCCCAAGGCGTGGCGCGTCTGGCCCAAGGGTTTGACCCCGATCACCCTTACCGCCGCGTGCTGGACGCCACCCGTGCCAGCCACGGCGCTGATGCCTATCCCGGCTCGCCGCTGATCGCCGCGCAATTGCTGCGGCCCACCGACCCGATGCATCTGGCCGAATTGCACCCGCGCGAACATGCGGCGCTGGATCTGGCCATGTCGCCCTACCGCGCGCAATGCCACAACCGCGATGGGTTCAACATGGCCTATTCGCAGATCCCCCCCACGCCCCGGCGCGGCATTTTGCTGGTGGATCCCAGCTATGAAATCAAAACCGATTACACCGACATTCCCCGCCATCTGGTCAAGCTGAACCGCGCATGGAATGTGGGCGTATTGATGCTGTGGTATCCGATCCTCACCAATGGCGCGCATCAAGACATGACCCGCGAGCTGCGCAGCACATTGGCGAACGGCTTGCTGCATGAGGTCCGCTTCCCCCCCGCGCGCCCCGGCCACGGCATGGTGGGATCGGGCCTGTTTATCATGAATGCCCCGTATGGGCTGGCCGATGAATTGGCGCGGATCAAAGCGCTGTTTGACCCTTTAAATTCTTGATGGAGATATAAATGCCCAAAGGTTACTGGATCGCGAACATGGATGTGCATAACGCTGAAATCTATGACAAATACCGCGCCGCCAATGCCAAACCCTTTGCCGATTTCGGTGCCAAATTTCTGGTGCGCGGCGGCACACAGCAATTGCGCGAAGGCCAATCGCGCGCCCGCACTGTGGTGCTGGAATTTGCCAGCTACGCCGAGGCCGTCGCCTGTTACGAAAGCCCCGCCTATCAGGCCGCAAAAGACATCCGCCTCAATGTCTCCGACGGCAGCCTCGTGATTGTCGAAGGCTACGAATAAGCCGCCTGCGATGCCCAAAAAACCCACGCGCCGGGGCTTGGCCGCGGCGCGTGTAATTCCGCTTTGGCAATTGGCGCGAACTGGGCTAGATAGCCGCCTATGTTAGAACGTCTTTTCCCCCGCCGGGCCCCAAGCCCAAAGCCGCTGCCCCAGCCCAACGCCCAGCTTGCGCTTGGTGCGCTTTTGGTGCGCGTCGCGCTGGCCAACCGCGAATATCACGTCACCGAACTGGCACAGATCGACAAAACGCTTGCCGCCACGTTCAAGCTCAACCCGATTGAGGCCGCCAAGCTGCGCGCCGCCTGCGAGGCGCTGGAAATCCATGCCCCCGGCACGCCGGAATACGCCAAAATCCTGCGCGAAGAAGTCAGCTATGCAGACCGCAAGGCGCTGGCCGGGGCCATGTGGGCCGTGGCCTTGGCCGATGGCAACCGCGACGATCTGGAAGAAACCCAGCTGCTCGCGATTGAAACCGCATTGGGCCTGACCGACGAAGACATGGCCGCCGCCCGCGATAACGCCCTCGGCAAAGGATAACGCGCCCATGTTTGCGGAATTTTTGAAAAAACTCTCCGGCACCGCTGGCGCGCCCCTGCCCGATGCCGATGCACGTCTGGCGCTTTGTGCCCTGCTGGTGCGCATTGCCCGCTCGGACAATCACTACGCCCCGGCAGAGCGCGCCCGGATCGACCAGATCATCGCCCAGCGCTATGCGCTCGACCCCGCCGCCACCGCCGATCTGCGCGCCCGCGCCGAGGCGCTGGAGGCCGAAGCCCCCGACACCGTGCGCTTCACCCGCGACATCAAAGACGCCGTGCCCTATGAAGACCGCCGCGCCGTGATCCAATCCATGTGGTCCGTTGTGCTGGCCGATGGGGGCCGCGCCGATGAAGAAGACGCGCTTTTGCGGCTGGTCGCCAACCTCTTGGGCGTCAGCGACACAGACAGCGCCCTCGCCCGGCAAAAAGCCCAAGCCGCACAGTAAGCTTCAGCGCGGCACCCCCCAGAAAAACCTGCCCTAACGTCACCCCAAGACGCATTATTTCGCCGTGAAAAATAGCGGATTGCAATGCTCGGCAATTTATCGCTTTATGCCTTACTGTAACAATTAGATCGGCGCTGCATTCCCCGTGACTTCCCAAAATCCTGTCATCGAAATCCGTAATCTCCACAAAGCCTATGGCGCACTCGAAGTGCTCAAAGGCGTAGATGTCGTTGCCCCGAAGGGCCATGTGATTTCGCTGATCGGCTCTTCTGGATCGGGCAAATCCACCTTGCTGCGCTGCTGCAACCTGCTCGAAGACAGCCAGCAGGGCGAGATCTTGTTCAACGGCAATCCGGTGCTCTGGCGCGGCACGGGCCATGCCCGCCGCCCCTCAGATGCTAAACAAGTGCTGCGCATCCGCACCAATCTTTCCATGGTGTTTCAACAGTTTAACCTCTGGGCGCATATGTCGATCCTGCAAAATGTGATGGAGGCCCCGCTCACCGTGCTTGGCCGCGACCGCGCCGAGGTCGAAGCCTCTGCCCGCGCCTATCTCGACAAGGTCGGCATTGGCGACAAATGCGATGTCTATCCCGCCCAGCTTTCCGGCGGCCAGCAACAGCGCGCCGCCATCGCCCGCGCCCTGTGCATGGAACCCGAGGCGCTGCTCTTTGACGAGCCAACAAGCGCGCTCGACCCGGAGCTGGAACAAGAAGTTGTCAAAGTCATCAAAGACCTCGCCGCCGAAGGCCGCACCATGATGATTGTGACCCATGATATGAAACTGGCCGCTGATGTGTCGGACATGGTTGTGTTCCTGCACCAAGGCCTGATCGAAGAACAAGGGGCCCCGGACGATCTGTTCGGCGCACCCAAATCCGAGCGTCTGCGCGGGTTTCTGTCTGCGACCCACGCCGCATAACCTTAAGAAAAACAAAACGGGAGTTACTGTTATGAGAAAATTCATCTTTGCAGGCGCTGCGCTTGCCCTGTCCGCTGGTCTGGCCTACGCCGATGACGCAAAAACTGTGCGTCTTGGCACCGAAGGCGCCTACCCTCCCTACAACTTCATCAATGATGCAGGCGAAGTAGACGGGTTTGAGCGCGAGCTGGGCGATGAGCTGTGCAAACGCGCCGAGATGACCTGTGAATGGGTCACCAATGACTGGGATTCCATCATCCCGAACCTGCTGTCGGGCAACTACGACGCGATCATCGCGGGCATGTCCATCACCGACGAGCGCCGCGAAGTTGTGGCCTTCACCACCGGCTACACCCGCCCCTCGCCTTCCGCCTATGCGGCTCTGACCGAAGGTGTTGACGTAAACTCCGGCGCGGTTTCGGCGCAGGCCTCCACCATCCAAGCCTCCCATGTGGCCACCACAGCGGCAACGCTGGTTGAATTCCCCACACCTGACGAAACCGTTGCGGCGGTGAAATCTGGCGAAGTTGACGTGGTCATGGCGGACAAAGACTTCCTCGTGCCAATCGTTGCCGAAGGCGAGCTGAAATTCGTGGGCGAAGACGTGTTCCTCGGTGACGGCATCGGCATGGCCTTCCGCCAGTCCGACGACGAGATGCGCGGCAAATTCGACGCGGCCATCGAATCGATGAAAGCTGACGGCTCGCTCAACGCGATGCTCGACAAATGGGAAATCGAGGGCAAATTCTAAACGCCTCTCTGCCAAAACATCTGGAAAGGGGGGCGCATTGCCGCCCCCCTTCTCCGCTTTGCACCGCTTTGATTAACGAGGCCCGCCATATTTTCCTATTGCGCAGATCCGGCCCTTCTTGATGGCCTCCAATGGTTCAGCTGCTATCTGACCACGGGCAAACACATGGCGTTCTACATGTCCTTTGGCACCGTGCTGCTGCTGCTGGCGGTGACTGCGCCCACGGCATTGGCCTTTGGCTTTGGCGGCGCAATGGCAGCGCGGGCGCGGTTTGCGCCCCTGTCATGGCTGGGCAAAGCCTATATCGCCATTGTGCGCGGCGTGCCCGACATCGCGTTTTTTCTGTTCTTCGTAATTGCCCTCGATCAAGCCATCGAATTTCTGCGCCACAAGGCGCTCTGCCCCGAATGGGATGCGCCTGTGCGCCAAGGCAATGATTTTGTCGTCTGCGCCATTGCAAAGGCCCCGCTTGGCACCTCTGCGCAATGGGTGCACGAGGTCTACGGCTTTGCGCTGGCGGTCATCACCTTTGCCATCGTCTTTGGCGCTTTTGCGGCCAATATCCTCTTTGGCGCCATGCGCGCCGTGCCGCGCGCGCAGCTTGAAACCGCCGAAAGCTATGGCATGAACACCCGCCAGACCTTCTGGCGTATCTTGGTGCCGCAAATGTGGGTCTATGCCCTGCCCGGCCTTGGCAATCTGTGGATGGTGCTGATCAAAGCCACGCCGCTCCTGTTTCTCTTGGGCGTCGAAGACATCGTCTATTGGGCGCGCGAACTTGGCGGTTCCAAAACCGCGCGGTTTACCGACTACCCGCATGGCGACTGGATGCTGTGGTATTTCCTCGCGCTGCTGGTGTTTTATCTGGCCTTCACGCGGGTCTCTGAAATTGTCCTCGACAAGCTCATGCGCCGCCTGACGCGCGGCCAGGCCACATTGGGCGGCGAAGCACAAAGGAAAGCCGCATGAGCTGCGTTCAAACCCTCACCGATTATGGGCTGCGCTCCATCGGCATCGGCGAGCGGATGCTGCCGCGTGGCAACTTCACCCTGTGTGAGCAATTCACCCTGATTGGCTCCGGGCTGATCTGGAATGTGTATTTTGGCGTGGTGGCGCTGGCCTTTGGGTTTTTCTTCGCAACCGCCCTCGCCATGGGCAAAGCCAGCGCCAACCCGTGGCTGCAAAAACCTGCCCGCTGGTTCATCTTTGTGTTCCGCGGCTCGCCGCTGTTCATCCAATTCTTCTTTGGATATTTCCTGTTTTCCGCACTGAAAAGCGAATTTGCCTTCATGGCCCCGTTCACAGCCGCATGGCTTGGGGCGCTGGTGGTGCTGTTTTTCAACACCTCGGCCTATAGCGCCGAGATTTTCTACGGTGCGCTGCAATCCATCCCCAAAGGCGAGGTCGAGGCCGCCGATGCCTACGGCATGTCCGGCTGGCCGCGCTTCAAACGCATCATCTGGCCCACCATGCTGCGGCTCGCGTGGCCGTCCTACACCAACGAGGCGATCTTTTTATTCCACGCCACAACGCTGGTGTTCATGACAGGCTTCCCCACATGGCAGCAACGCGGCGACGCGCTCTATTATGCCAGCTATATTGCGGATAAAACCTATAACCCGTTCATTCCCTATCCTATTCTTGCCTTATATTTCATCATCCTATCGCTGGGGCTGATTGGCCTGTTTGGAATTATGAACAAATACCTGAACAAACACCTGCCCGTCGCAAAGGTGCAAAAATTGCGCTTGCGTCTTAATCTGATCCGGTAGTATCCATAATTTGATCAAATTATCAGCGCGTGGGCGCTGAGCCCTTGCCACCCCGGCAGCGCCATGTGCCCACCGCCCATCAGGTGAGACATGCAGAACTGGCTTCGCAAAAACCCTTCCGTGCGCACAATCCGTGTGGCGGCTTCCGACCTTAACGGCCAGCCGCGCGGCAAGCGTATTCCAACCCGCTATGCGGATAAGGCCGTCGAAGGCGGCACCCGCTTTCCCATGTCGGTGCTGAACCTCGACATCTGGGGCGAAGACATCGACGACAGCCCACTGGTCATGGACAGCGGCGACCGCGATGGGGTGCTCAAACCCACCGAGCGCGGCTTCATGCCCATGCCATGGCTTGATGCGCCCACCGCGCTGCTGCCGATCTGGATGTATTACGACGATGGCCGCCCCTTTGAGGGCGACCCGCGCCATGCGCTCAACGCCGTGCTGGATCGCTACCGCGCGCTGGGGCTGACCCCGGTCTGCGCGGTCGAGCTTGAGTTTTTCCTGATCGACGATTCGGGCCGCAAATTGCAAGTGCCCCCCTCGCCGCGCTCTGGCAAACGCCGGGTGGCGGGCGAGATCCTGTCGCTGCGGGCGCTGGACCAGTTCGATGAATTCTTCACCGATCTCTATGACGCCTGCGAAGAAATGGACATTCCCGCCGACACGGCGATCTCCGAGGCAGGTCTGGGCCAGTTCGAGATCAACCTGATGCACAGCGACGACGCCCTGCGCGCCGCCGATGATGCTTGGCTGTTCAAAATGTTGGTCAAAGGTTTGGCCCGGCGGCATAATTTCGCCGCCAGCTTCATGGCGAAACCCTATGAGGATTACGCCGGTTCTGGCCTGCATGTGCATTTCTCGGTGCTGGATAAAGACGGCAATAACGTCTTTGACGATGGCACCGAAAAGGGCACAGACATGATGCGCCACGCGGTTCAGGGCTGTCTTTCGGCCATGCCCGGCTCGGCGCTGATCTTTGCGCCTCATGCCAACAGCTATCAACGGATGGTGCCCGGCGCACATGCGCCCACGGGCGTGTCTTGGGCCTATGAGAACCGCACCGCCGCCATTCGCATTCCCTCGGGCGACCGCCGCGCGCGGCGCATCGAACACCGCGTTGCGGGCGGCGATGTGAACCCCTATCTGATGCTGGCGGCTGTACTGGGCGCTGCGATCAACGGGATCGAGGATGGCAAATTGCCGCCCGAACCCATCACCGGCAACGCCTATAAAGCCGATCTGCCGCAAATCCCCTCCACATGGGGCGATGCCATCGACGCGTTTGAAAAAGACGCCGATATGGCGCGGATTTTTGCGCCAAACCTGATCCGCAACTTTGTGATGACCAAACGGCAAGAGCTGCTGCACATGTCCGAGCTTGACGCGGCAGAGCAAACAGAGATCTATCTGGACACGGTGTAACCCATGAAAATCGGCATCTTAATCACAGGCCACGCGCCCGACGAACTGGTCCCCGAGCATGGCCATTACGGACAAATGTTCCCGCGCCTGCTGGGCGGGCATGGGTTCGAATTTGAAAGCTGGCGCGTGGTGGATGGCGAATTTCCAGATGCCATCACCAGGGCCGATGGCTGGCTGATCACTGGCTCCAAACACGGGGCCTATGAAGATCACCCATGGATTGCGCCGCTCGAGGATTTCATCCGCGAAACCTATGCCGATGGGCGGCCCATGATTGGCGTGTGCTTTGGCCACCAGATCATCGCCCAAGCGCTTGGCGGCAAAGTCGAGAAATTCGGCGGCGGCTGGTCCGTGGGCCGGGTCGAATATGATCTGGACGGCAAAACCGTGGCCCTCAACGCATGGCACCAAGACCAAGTCACCCAGCGCCCCGAAGGCGCCGAAGTTATTGGCTCGTCCAGCTTTTGCGAAAATGCCGCCCTGATCTATGATGACCGGATCTGGACCATCCAACCCCACCCCGAGTTTAATTCCGATTTTGTCGAGGGGCTGCTGCGCACCCGCGGCAAGGGCACCGTGCCCGACCAACAGCTCGACGCGGCCAACGCCACCTTGCAGGCCCCGATCGACAGCCAGATCGTTGCGGATCAAATGGCGGCATTCTTCAAGAAAGAGAGATCGTAATGTCTGACTGGACCCAAGACCTGCCCGACGCCGCGCGCGATTACCTGAGCGGCCGGCGGCTTGATGAAGTTGAATGTATCATCCCCGACCTGCCCGGCATTGCCCGCGGCAAGGCCGTACCCGCCAGCAAATTTGCCCGTCAGGATTATTTCCACCTGCCCGACAGCATCTTTTACCAAACCATCACCGGCGAATGGGGCGAAGCCGCAGGCGAAGACGGCTTTATCGAAAAAGACATGATCCTGCGCCCGGACATGACCACCGCCACCGCCGCGCCTTGGACCGGGGATTGGACCTTGCAGGTCATCCACGACGCCTATGACCGCGATGGCGACCCGGTGCCCTATTCCCCGCGCAACGTGCTTAAACGCGTGGTCGAGCTTTACCGCGCCGAAGGCTGGGAACCTGTTGTGGCCCCCGAAATGGAATTTTTCCTCGTGGCGCGCAACCTTGATCCCGCCCATGAGATCAAACCCATGATGGGCCGCTCGGGCCGCCCCGCCGCCGCCCGCCAAGCCTATTCCATGACCGCAGTGGATGAATTTGGCCCGGTGATCGACGACATCTATGATTTCGCCGAAGCCCAAGGCTTCGAGATCGACGGCATCACCCAAGAAGGCGGCGCAGGCCAGCTCGAGATCAACCTCGCCCATGGCGATCCGGTGAAACTGGCCGATGAGGTGTTCTATTTCAAACGCCTGATCCGCGAAGCTGCAATGCGCCATGATTGCTATGCCACGTTTATGGCCAAACCCATCGCAGACGAGCCGGGCAGCGCCATGCATATCCACCACTCGGTGCTGGACAGCGAGACAGGCAAAAACATCTTCTCCGACAGCGACGGCGGCGAAACCGATGCGTTTTACCACTTCATCGCAGGGCTACAAAACCACATGCCAGACGCGCTGGCGGTGATTGCGCCCTATGTGAACAGCTATCGGCGCTATGTGAAAGACCACGCAGCACCAATCAACCTGTGCTGGGGCCGCGACAACCGCACCACGGGCATCCGCGTGCCGCTTTCCGGCCCCGCCGCGCGCCGGGTGGAAAACCGCCTCGCGGGAATGGATTGCAACCCCTATCTGGGCATCGCCGCCAGCCTCGCCTGCGGCTATCTGGGCCTGATGGAAGGCAAAAAACCCGATGCGGAATTCAAAGGCGATGCCTATGAGGGCGATGGCGACATCCCCCGCGTGATGGGCGATGCGCTGAACCTGTTCGAGCAAGCCGAAGCCCTGCACAAAGTGCTGGGGCCAGAATTTGCCCGGGTCTATTCCATCGTGAAACGCGCCGAATATGACGAGTTCCTGCAAGTGATTTCCCCGTGGGAGCGCGAGCATCTTTTGATGAACGTGTGACCGCGCAGCATCTGCTGTGCATGAGTACTTTTAGAAGGGTGAAGCCATGAACCTGCTTTATGCCAATGACCGTGTGGGCGAATACCCCGCAAGCTGGTATGCCGCCACCGCCACGCCTTTGGCGCGGTTTGCGCCGCTGCAAGGCGCGCAGCGCGCTGATGTGTGTGTGGTGGGCGCGGGCTATACCGGCCTGTCTGCTGCGCTGCATCTGGCGCAGGCCGGGCGGCGGGTCATTGTGCTGGAGGCCCAGCGCGTGGGCTTTGGTGCCTCCGGGCGCAATGGCGGACAGCTTGGCTCGGGCCAGCGGGTGGAGCAAGACGGGCTTGAGAAACTGCTCGGCCATCAAGACGCCCGCGCCCTGTGGGAAATGGGCGAAGAGGCCAAGGATTTGGTCAAGGGCCTGATCGCCGAGCATGACATGGCAGGGGTTCACCTCAAACCCGGCGTGGCCTGGACAGGGTCCAGCGCCAGCGAGGTGGGGCATCTGCATGAATATGCGGAACATCTGCAAAAGACCTATGGCTACGACCAGATCGAGGCGCTGGATGATGCCGCCATGCGCGGCGTCTGCGCATCGCCCGATTACAAAGGCGGTCTGCTTGATATGGGCGCGGCGCATTTGCACCCGCTGAATTTTGCACTGGGGCTGGCCCGCGCCTGTGTGGCCGCCGGGGTGCAGATCTTTGAAGGCAGCGCCGTGCACAACATCGACGAAGGCGCGCGCGCTGTGCTGCGCTGCGACACGGGCCATGTGGAGGCCGATCATGTGGTGCTGGCCTGCAATGGCTATCTGGGCGGGCTGAACCGCAAGGTCGCCGCCCGCGTGATGCCGATCAACAATTTCATCGCCGCAACCGAACCTTTGGGGGATCGCGCCGCCCAGATCATGCCGCGCGACGTGGCTGTGGCTGACAGCCGCTTTGTGGTGAATTACTTCCGGCTGAGCCATGATGGACGGCTGCTGTTTGGCGGCGGCGAAAGCTATGGCTACCGCTTTCCAACCGACATAGCCGCCAAAGTGCGCAAACCTATGTCTGTGGTTTTCCCAGACCTGCGCGATGTGAAAATCGACTACGCATGGGGCGGCACGCTGGCCATCACCCTCAAACGCCTGCCCTATATGGCGCGGGTTGCGCCAAACATCCTCTCTGCCTCGGGCTATTCGGGCCACGGGCTTGGCACCGCCACCCATGCGGGCAAGCTGATGGCGCAGGCGATTATAGGCGATGGCGATGGGTTCGACACCATGTCGCGCATCCCCACCTCGCCATTCCCCGGCGGCGCAGCCCTGCGCAATCCGCTGCTGGTGCTGGCCATGTGCTGGTACGCCATGCGCGACCGGATAGGGCTTTGACGCCGCGCTCTTTGGTTGTCACCTAATCTTCACATGCGTTAAGTTGCGACACGCGTTAAGACGCGCCAATTGCTTTGGAGACTGCCCCCCGTGACCCTTCCCGACATGCACAGCGCCGAACCCATCCCCGATGCCGCCCGCGAAGAGGTCGACCGCCTGCTGAGCACGGGCGATCTGTTCCGCTATACCGCCGCCGATAACGCACCTGTCATGCTGCTGGAGCGCGAATTTGCCGCGCTGATGGGCAGCCGCTTTGCGTTGGCTGTCTCCTCCTGCTCGGCGGCGCTGTTCCTCTCGCTCAAGGCGCTGGACCTGCCAAATGACGCCAAGGTGATGATTCCCGGCTTCACCTTCGCCGCCGTGCCCTCGGCAGTGATCCACGCCGGATTGCAGCCGATCCTGTGCGAAGTGGGCGAAAATTACCGCATCGATCTGGGCGATTTCGAAGCCAAATTGCCGCAGGTCCAAGCAGTGATCATCAGCCACATGCGCGGCCACACCTCCGATATGGACGCGATCATGGCGCTGTGCGATGCGGCAGATATCCCGGTGATCGAAGACGCGGCCCATTCGCTTGGCACGCTCTGGCACGACCGGAAAATCGGCACCATTGGCCGGGTCGGCTGTTTCTCCTTCCAATCTTACAAAATGGTCAACGCAGGCGAAGGCGGCATCTTGATCACCGATGACGCCGATCTGGTGGCCCGCGCCATCATCATGTCCGGCGCTTACGAGCATAATTGGCGCAAACATGACGTGCTGCAAAACGCCTTTGCGCGCTGGCAGAACAAACTGCCGCTCTACAACCTGCGGCTCAACAACCTCTCGGCGGCGCTGATCCGCCCGCAACTTGATGAACTGCCCCGCCGGGTGGCGCAAGGCCGCCGCAACCACGACCATATGGCATCCCGCCTGAGCGCCGCGCCGCAAATCAACGTGCCCGCCCCCCTGCCCGCCGAAACCCGCGCGCCCGATTCAATCCAGTTCAACCTGATGGGCATGGACAGCACAGCCACCGCGCGTTTTGTCCAAGCCGCCGCAGAGCGCGGCATAAAGGTACAGGTCTTTGGCCAAAGCGCCGATAATGCCCGCGCCTTCTGGAACTGGCAATTCATCGAAGAGATGCCCGACCTGCCGCGCACCCGCGCCATGCTGATGCGCGCCTGCGACGTGCGCCTGCCCGTGCAACTCAGTATCGATCAATGTGATGTGGTGGCAGACGCGCTGCTGGATGCTCTGGATCAGGCCACGTCAGAACCGGCCTGATCCCGCAAAACCTACTTCAGCTTGCTCAGCTTTTCCTGAAGCTCGGCAAGCTGCTGCTTGATGGCGTTCAAATCATCGCCGCCCGCTTCTTTGGTCTCTTTGCCAGCGCCGCGCTCGGGCCCGCTGCTGCCCGCAGGCCAGGTCTCTGTCATCGCTTTGAAAAACGCCTGTTGCTGGGCCTGCATGGCCTCGAAACCGGGCATCTTGGCAATCGGGTTGATGGCGCTCATATTCTCCATCGCCCGGCTCTGCCCTTCGCGCAACATCGCAAACGAGGTCTGCAAGAACTGCGGCACCACGCTGACATTGCCCGTCATATAGCTGCGCACCAAATCATTGAGCACATCCACCGGCAAAACATTCTCGCCCCGGCTCTCATGCTCGGCAATGATCTGGAGCAAATATTGCCGCGTCAGATCATCACCCGATTTCAGATCAACAATCTGAACCTCGCGCCCATCGCGGATGAACCCGCCAATATCCTCGAGCGTCACGTAATCGCTGGTTTCAGTGTTATAAAGCCGACGGCTGGCGTACCGCTTGATCAGCAATGGCTTGTCGCTTGTGGCCACGGAAAATTCCTCCTGCAAGAGTGCTGCATTGCAGCTTAGGGGGGCGGCGCAGAAAAAGAAAGGCCCCCAAAAACAAAGGGCGAGCTTGTCACCAAGCCCGCCCCTTCTTGCGCGCCACCGAGGGAGGATCGGACGCGCATCGCCTTGCGGCTATGGATCGCACATGCCTTGCGGCACGGCTTACTTCGCTGTGGCTTTCTTGGCCGCAGCTTGCACATCGTCAGATGCTTTTTTAACAGCCGAAGTTGCTTCTTCTTGCATGTCTTTGCCCGCAGCCATCATCAACTCAACAGTGTCCATCTGGACCTTCTTGGCGATCTCGGCAAATGCGGCCATGTGCTCGGCAGCAACTTCAGCAGAAGCCGATGCGAAATCGGTCATCGCTTTGGCGTAATCTGCGGGCTCTTGCTTGGCCTTGGACATGTCTGCCAATTTGGTCAGTGTCTCTTTGGTCCATTTGGTGGAAATCTCGGTGGTTTTCTCGGCCGCATTCAGCGCCACACCTGAGAGTTTCTCATTCAAAGAAGCGGAAGATTTGAACGCATTTTCCATGGCGGCTGTGTCCACTGGAAAGCTGCCCATGACGTCTTTGAACATCGCGGAATAATCTTGGGTCTTAGTCATTGGGTTCATCCTTAAACTATCAATCCGAGGCCATCCCCGGCGTTTCTCGTCTGAAACCAATATACATGCTGCACCGCAGCATTTCAAGATTTATTCCGCAGTGCAGCATAAAATTTCTACCCTAGGGTAAATCCTTGATAACCTTATAAATATGGACGCGCAGCCCCGATTTACGAGAAATTTATTGCACTGCAGCACAAAAAAGGGGCCGCCACCGCGCCCCCTTCACCCTTCTAAAAATACTCAAATAACCCCGGCGCTGCCAAACTCTAGGCCCGCGCTTTGACCTGCACATAACTGCCCGGCGCATCGCCCAGCACCTGCGCGCCGCCCTCGCCGGGATGTCGCGCCGGCACCATCTTGCCCGAATGCCCGCTGAGCCATTTCTCCCAGCGCGGCCACCACGACCCCTCATGGAAACTCGCCGAAGCGCGCCAATCCTCATAATCCAAATTCAGATCATCATGGGTGTAATGCCCGTATTTATTGCGCGAAGGGCTGTTCACGATCCCCGCGATATGCCCCGATTGCGTCATGATGAAATGCTTATCCGTGCTGCCCATCTGCTGCACGCCGCGATAGCTGTCCTTCCACGGCGCAATATGATCGGTCTCACAGGCAATCGCACAAAGCGGCACATCCACATCCGCCAATTGAAGCCGATGCCCCAGCAATTCAAACCCGCCCTCAGCCAGCTCATTGCGCTGGCACAGCCCGCGCAGATACTGCACCGCCATCTTACCGGGCAGGTTCGCCCCATCGCCATTCCAATAAAGCAGATCAAAGGCGGGCGGCGTCTCGCCCATCATATAGCTTTTGATCGCAGGCCCATAGACCAGATCATTGGAGCGCAAAAAGCTAAAGGTCCGCGCCATCACAATCGACGGCAACACGCCTTTATCGTCAATCTCCGCCTCAATCCCGTCTATGAAATCATTGGTCAAAAACGGACGAAACTCGCCCTGATCGGAAAAATCCGTCAGCGCGGTAAAGAACGTGGCCGATTTCACCGATTTATCGCCGCGCTGTTTGAGCAGCGACAAGGCCAGCGACAAAGTCGTCCCCGCGATGCAATAGCCCACCGCGTTAACCTTCTTCTCGCCGGTGATCTGCTTCACCTGATCAAACGCGGCCAGATACCCCTCTTCAAGGTAATCCTCCATGCCGACCTGCGCATAGTCGCGCCCCGGATTGACCCAAGACACCATGAACAGCGTATAACCCTGATCCACCACCCATTTCACAAAAGAATTCTGCGCTTTGAGGTCCAGAATATAGAATTTATTGATCCACGGCGGAAACACCACCAGCGGGGTTTTATGCACTTCTTCGGTGCTGGGGCTGTATTGGATCAGCTCAAACATGCGGTTGCGAAACACCACTTTGCCGGGGGTCGTGGCAATATTCCCGCCCAGCTCAAAGGCCTTTTCATCAGCCAGCCGCACCACCAACTCGCCGTTATTGGCCTCCAGATCGCCAATCAGGTTTTCCAGCCCCTTCACCAAACTCTCGCCTTCGGTCTCCACCGCACGCTCCAGCGCATCAGGGTTGGTGGCCAGAAAATTCGTCGGGCACATCATATCAATGATCTGGCGGCTGAAATATTGCAGCCGCTGTTTCTCGTGGCCCTCCATCCCCTCCACATCATCCACAGATTGCGCCAATGCCTCGGCATTGCGCTGATATTGCTGTTTCACAAAGTTAAAATACGGGTGCGAGCGCCATAGCGGATTGGCAAACCGCCGGTCTTCGGGGCCGCGATCCTCAGGCGCGCTCAGCGCCCCTTTGGCCAGCGCCTGCTGCGCCTCCATATAATGGGTCACAGATTTTGCCCAAAAAGACATCTGATGCTCTAAAACCTTGGCCGGATTGGTCATTGCCTCGTGCAAATAGGACTGCGCGGCCTTGGTAAAGAGTTCCTGATTCGGCCCATCCAGCGCCGCTTGATGTGTCGAACGGGTCGAAATTACATGATGCAACCGCAGCGTAAGCTCTTCCACTTTCTTAAGGTTTTCGGTCAGCCGCGGCAGAGATTGCTCGGCTGGGGCCTCTGTACCAGTGGTTTTTGTTGTCATCTTAATCATTACCTCCTACCTTCGCACCTGCAGCATTGCAGCCTCCGCATCCCGGTGGGGGGATCGCAAAATACCCAAAAAGGGTAAATTACAGGAGTTCCCTTATGCGCTACATGGCATCCTACGACCTGATGGAAAGTTTGCGAAACACAAATCAGTTCCTCGGCGCTTCTGCGCAGGCGCTTGCCGCTTATCCTGGCTTTGCCATGTTCCCCAACCCCGCGCTTGATTGGCTGGGCGCTTGGGGCGAAGTGACTGAGCGCACCTTTGGCCGCATGGTGGTCAAACCCGATTGGAACGTGCCGGCCTTCGCAAATGACGCAGGCCAAGACCGCCTCGTTGCCGTTGAAAAAGTCATCGAGCGCCCCTTCGGCGATCTGCTCCACTTCAACGTGCAGGGCCGCGACACACCCAAACGCAAAGTGCTGCTCGTCGCGCCCATGTCCGGTCATTACGCCACCCTCCTGCGCTCCACGGTCATCAGTCTGGTGCCTGATTGCGACGTTTACGTGACAGATTGGCACAATGCCCGCGATATCCCCGTCAGCGCGGGCAAATTCGACGTGGAAGATTACACGCTCTATCTGGTCGATTTCATGCGTGAACTTGGCCCCGACACCCATGTGATCGCCGTGTGCCAACCTGCGCCGCTGACCCTCGCCGCCACCGCCTATCTGGCCGAAGAAGACCCCGCCGCACAGCCCCGCTCGCTCACCTTGATCGGCGGCCCGATTGATCCAGATGCCGCGCCCACCGAAGTCACCGATTTTGGCCATAGCGTCACCATGGGCCAGCTTGAAGAAACCATGATCCAGCAGGTCGGCTTCAAATACGCAGGCGTGGGCCGCAAGGTCTATCCCGGTTTGTTGCAGCTCAGCTCCTTCATCTCGATGAACGCCGAAACCCATACCAAAGCCTTCGTCGATCAGATCAACCGCGTGGCGCGCCATGAATCCCACGATCATGACAAGCACAATAAATTCTACGACGAATATCTCGCCGTGATGGACATGACCGCCGAATTCTACCTCTCCACCGTCGAGCGCGTGTTCAAAGACCGCGAAATCGCCCGCAATGTCTTTACCGTGGCTGGCAAACAGGTCGACATCGGCAAGATCAGCACCGTCGCCGTGATGACCGTCGAAGGCTCCAACGATGACATTTCCGCCCCCGGCCAATGTATCGCCGCGCTGGATCTGTGCACCGGCCTGCCGGACAGCAAAAAACTCAGCCACCTCGAAGAGGGCGCAGGCCATTACGGCATCTTTGCCGGGCGCAGCTGGCGCAACAACATCCGGCCCTTGGTGCTTGATTTCATCGACGCGAATGAAGCCCCTGAAAGCCAATCTGCAAACAGCGCCAAAAAACGTCGCCCCGCAGCCAATAAAAACGCCGCGGCCTAAGAGCCTGAAAGCCCCAAAGCCATGAAAAACGTCGCCATCAGCTGCGCCTGCGCCAAAATCAACGGCGCAGTGATTGGCGTCAGCCCGCGCACCGGCAACCATGCACAGTGCTTTTGCCGCTCTTGCCGCGCGGGCCATGTCTATTGCGGCGCGCCCGATCCTGCCCCCGGCCCGGTCGCGCTGTTTCAAACCACGCCAGACCGTCTGCGCATCGACGGCGGCATGGATCATCTGCGGGTTTTCTCCTTTGGTCCTAAAAATCTGCTGCGGTGGTATGCGGGGTGCTGCGGCACACCGCTGTTTAATACCCCGCGCAATCCTAAAATTTCGTTTATCGGCATCAATTATGATCTTTTTGCCGATAAAGCCCCGCTCGGGCCGCTGCGCGGTCAGGCGCATATCCCTGCCCCCGGCGGTAAAACCCGCCACAAAGGGCTGCACCACCTGCTTTGGGGCGGTATGAGCCGCGCCGCTAGGCATTTCCTAAGCGGCGATTGGCGTCATAATCTGCTGTTTGATGCAAAAGACGGACTGCCGATCATCCCGGTGGTCGTGGTCTGCGATGCTGACCGCCGCGCCCTGCTGCCAAAAGACCGCTAACCGCTACCAGCGCATCCATTCGCGCAGCGCATCCGTGGTCTGGCCCGGCTGTTCCAACATCGGCAAATGTCCTGCGTCTTCAAGCACATGCAGCCGCGCATTGGGGATCAGCTCCGCCATAAACTCATGGCGTTTCACCGAATAGCGCGTGTCATACGCCCCGCATAAAATCAATGTCGGCACTTTGCATTTGCGCAGCGTCGCCTGCTGGTCTTTGCGCCGCTGCATGGCGCGCGATTGCCGGATATACACCTCTGGCCCCAACACCGTGCCCATGTCCATCGCCAGCTCCAAAACCTCGTTGCGGTAGGGCCCCGGCGCCAAATGGCTCAGCTTGATTTCCTCGCGCAGCACCTCGCCCATACGCCCGGCGCGCATCTTCACAATCATCGGCTCGCGGTTGGCAGCTTCGGTCGGGGTCTCCGCCAGCGGGCTGGTGCCCAGCAGCGCCAGCCGCGACACCCGGTCCGGGGCGCGGCGCAATATCTCCATCGCCACCACACCGCCCAATCCATGCCCCGCCAGCGCAAAGCGCTTGGGCAGCGCATCAAGCAGCCTCGAGGCGGTCTCTTCCACCCGTTCCGTTTGGGTCACAGGACCAACCATCAGCGGCGTATCCGCTGAAAATTCAGCGATTTGCGGGCCAAACAGCCGCGCGTCACACATCATGCCCGGTAAGAATACCAGCGCCTCGCCCATGGTTCTTCCCCTTCAGGAGTTGCGCCCTGTTTTGGCCTGTTGCCGTCCGGCCTGCAAGGGGCGGTCACGCCGGATAGGCAATCCCCCGCAGGGCCGGAAAATCACGATAGCGCGCCGCGCGCTGCTCTGCCGCCTCGCCCGGCGCATCGCCTGCACGCAACAACATGCCGCGCGGCGCGATATAGCTTGAAATGCTGCGCAGTGGCTGGGGCCGCCACACCAAATTAAATGCCGCCAATTTAGGGAAAAACCACATCTCTGAATAGGGCAGATGATCATGCACCCACCACGCCAAATCACGCCAATCGCGCCCGCTGGCATAGCGATCTGCAAACCACGGGATCACAATGCTGGCCCCGGCAATCGCCTGCGCGCCCCCGGCCCGGTCCCAGATATGGCACTCCGCCGGGTTGTCATTTGCCGCACAATTGAGCTTTTGCGCATTGCCAAACCCATTCAGCGCCGCGCTGCGATAGCCCGAGCGCACGGCAACCCGGCCAAATGTCTCCTCCAGCGGATCAAGCAGCGCCGTGCAAAACGCCGCGCCATTTTCAATCGCCAGATCGGGATCATCGGGCAGATTTGGCACCCCATGAAAGCTCGATATCTCCGACATCATAAAATCGCGCATGTAAAAATGCCGCGACAGGCGCACCCGGCCAAAATTCTCAAGGCTCCACATGCTGCCCGGTTTGCGCATCAATACCCGTTCCAGCGAAACGCGCCATCCGCCCCAAGCGGGCTATGCGGATTCCACGCAATCTCCCAGACATGCCCCTCGGGATCGGCAAAATACCCGATATGCCCGCCCCAGAAAACATCATGCGCGGGTTTGATAACCCTCGCCCCCGCCGCCTCGGCCCGCGACAACATCGGGGCCACATCGGTCTTTTCGGGCACATTATGGCTCAGGGTCATCGCGCCATGCCCAAGGCTCTCAAGCGGCACACCCATGTCCCGCGCCAACATCTCGGCGGGGTAAATCCCCAAGGCCTGCCCCAGCAGATCATAGGCCACCACCCCATCAGGGCTCTCCACCCGCCGCCAGCCCAGCGCATCGTAAAACGCCGTCAAAACATCGGGCTGCCGCGCCGCCAAAGTGATCAAACTAATCCGCTGCTGCATCATCGCCTCCTCAGGCCAAAACCTGCGCCACTGCCGCCTCGATCAACCCCAAACAGGGCCCATCGGAAAACCGGTGATCGGCATCCTTCACCAGCACCAATTGCATATCCGCCCCGCGCGCATGTTCCAGCAGCTTATTGGCGGTCTCAACGCTCACTGCCGTATCCGCCGTGCCTTGCAAGAACCGCACCGGGAAAGGCAATTCCAACACCTCGCGCAGCACCAGATGTTTGCGCCCGTCGTCAATCATGCGCTGCGTCACATAATATGGGTCCATATAATCCGAAGGCAGCGCCAATTGCCCGGTGCGCTTTAGCTGCGCGCGCTGGAAACTGTCAAAATTCGCCCACCAACCGTCCTCGGTGAAATCAGGCGCGGCGGCAATCGTCACCATCCCGGCAATCCGCTCGGCCCGCGCCCGCGCCAGCAACAACGCCTGCCAGCCGCCCATCGACGAGCCAACCACCACAAACGCCTCCTCAATCAGCGCATCGGTGATCGCGGCGGTATCCTCATGCCAATCGCCAATCGCGCCCTCTTCAAACCGGCCCCCGGATTGCCCGTGGCCCGAATAATCGAACCGCAAAAACCCGCGCCCCTGCGCTTTGGCCCATGCCTCCAGATGCAGGGCCTTCGTGCCCTCCATGTCAGATTTCAACCCGCCCAGAAACACCACATAAGGGGCCGCACCTTTGGTCAAATGATAGGCCAGCTTACGCCCTTGGGGCGTGGTGAAATGCTGCATTTCGCTCATGGAATTCTCCTTGGGATCTCGCCTTGAGATTTAGCGCGATCATGGCCCTGCCCCGCCCCAAGCGCAACCGCGCAGACACCCCTGCGCCGCCCCATCGGCAAAGATCGGTCAGCAAGGTTCAGTCAGCAGGGTTCAGCCCGGCGCACGATACTCCTGCGCCTCGGGCAAACCAAACGCCACCGCGCAGCCCGCCAGCGCCATACCCGCAAACAACAGCAAAACAGGCACCGCCCCAAACAGCGCCGCCCCGCCGCCCGCAATCCCCGCCAACAGCAAAAGCCCGCCGATCACCGTGTTCGACACCGCCGCATAGGCCGCGCGGCGGTCCTGCGGGGCCATATCCACCAAATAGGTCGATCGCCCCTGCCGCACCCCGTGATAGGCGATCATCAACACAAACAGCGCCAGCGGCATCGCCCAGAAACTCCCCGCCAGCCCCGCAAACTCAAACCCCAGCGCCAGCGCCATGGCCCCCGCGCCCACCACGCCGGTTGCCATCAGCACCCAGCGGCTGGAGCGATCCGCCAACCGCCCCCAGACGTAAGAACTGAGCAATGACGCCGCCGCCGAGGCCAGCACCAGCCCGCCCAAATGCCCCAAACTGCCCTGCCCTTCGCCCCCCGACAGCACCACCAGATAGGGCGGCGCCAGCGCGGTCGACACCAACAGCCCGCGCGCGGCAATGAACCGCCACAGCACCCTATTGCCGCGCAAAACCTCCCATGTGGCCCCCGCATCTGGCCCCGCCTCGCTTGGCTCTTCCTCCAGCGCAGCAAAGAGCAGCGCCGCTCCCGCCCAAAGCGCCGCCGCAAGCAGCAGCGCGCCAATCACCACGCCCCGGCTCTGAAACAGACCCGACATCAGCAGCCCCGCAAAAATCAGCACCCCAATGCTCGATATCGACCCCGCCAGCCCGGTCACCGCCCCGCGCCGCGCCTGCCCCACGGTCTTGCCCAAAATCTCTTTAAACGACACCGAACACATCGCCCGGCACAGGGCGAGCGCGGCCAGCGCACCGCAAATCGCCAGCCCCGCCGCCGCCCCCTCCAGCGCCAGCGCCGCCAGCGCAATCAACGCCGCAAAAAAACCCTGCCCGGCAGATCCGGCAACCCACGCCCATTTGCGCCGCGCCATGCGCTGCACCCAGCCCGCCAGCACAATCTGCGGCAACAGCGCGCCCGCCTCGCGGATCGGCACCAAAGCCCCGGCATAGATCGCAGGCGCGCCCAACGCAGTCAGCAACCAGCTCAACACCAGCTTGGGATCAATCAGCCCATCCGCCACTTTCGTCATCGACAAAGACGCCGCATGACGCAGCCCATTGCGCGGCTCGGCCTGCGCCGCGCGGGGCGGCAAACCGCCCGCATCAGGGCTGCTGCTGCCTGCATTTCCTGCAATCAAACCAAATGCTTTTTGCGCTTTGCTGCCTGCCATCTGCCGTTTCCCGTGTTGACTTGCCCCTATGACAAAGCCAAATAGGGCGAAACACATAACCCGCAACCGGGCGTCTCGTGGGCGCCAAACTGACGAGGAGCGCCTGACATGGCCCAGATCTCTCTCACTTTCCCCGATGGCAATGCAAAATCCTTCGACGCAGGCATCACCGCCGCCGAAGTCGCCACCTCCATTTCCACCTCGCTGGGCAAAAAAGCCATCAGCGCCACCGTGGATGGCCAGCATTTTGACCTGCAATGGCCCATCAACGCCGATGCCGCCATCGCGATCCACACCATGGCCGACGAAGACCAAGCCAATGAGCTGGTGCGCCACGACCTCGCGCATATCATGGCCCGCGCCGTGCAGGAAATCTGGCCCGACACCCAAGTCACCATCGGCCCGGTGATCAAGGACGGCTGGTATTACGACTTTGACCGCGCCGAGCCGTTCACCCCCGAAGATCTGGGGCTGATCGAGAAAAAGATGAAAGAAATCATCAACAAACGCGACGCCGTGCGCACCGAAGTCTGGGACCGCGCCCGCGCTGTGCAATATTACCAAGACCGCGGCGAGCCCTATAAGGTCGAACTGATCGACGCGATCCCCGGCGACGAGCCGCTGCGCATGTATTGGCATGGCGACTGGCAAGACCTGTGCCGTGGCCCGCACCTGCAACACACCGGCCAAGTGCCCGGCGATGCGTTCAAACTCATGTCCATCGCGGGCGCCTATTGGCGCGGCGACAGCAACCGCGCCATGCTGCAACGCATCTACGGCGTGGCCTTCACCGGCAAAGAGAAACTGCGCGCCCATCTCAACATGCTCGAAGAGGCCGCAAAACGCGACCACCGCAAACTTGGCCGCGAAATGAACCTCTTCCACATGCAAGAAGAGGCCCCCGGCCAAGTCTTCTGGCACCCCAACGGCTGGGGCATCTACACCCAATTGCAAGATTACATGCGCCGCCAACAGCGCAAAGGCGGCTATGTCGAGGTCAACACCCCGCAGGTCGTCGACCGCAAATTATGGGAGGCCTCCGGCCACTGGGATAAATACCAAGACCACATGTTCATCGTCGAAGTGGACGAAGAACATGCCCGCGAAAAAGCCGTCAACGCGCTCAAACCGATGAACTGCCCCTGCCACGTGCAGATCTTCAATCAGGGCCTGAAATCCTATCGCGACCTTCCACTGCGCATGGCCGAATTTGGCTCCTGCGCCCGCTACGAGCCCTCGGGCGCGCTGCATGGCATCATGCGGGTGCGCGGCTTTACCCAAGATGACGGGCATATTTTCTGCACCGAAGACCAGATCACCGATGAAACCGCGCGTTTCATCGCCTTCCTGTCGGAAGTCTACGCCGATCTGGGCTTCCACGACTGGACCATCAAACTCTCCACCCGTCCCGAAAAACGCATCGGCAGCGACGAAAGCTGGGACCGCGTGGAAAAAGCCTTGGGCGATGCCTGCAAGGCGGCGGGCTACGAATACGAACTGCTCGAAGGCGAAGGCGCATTCTACGGCCCGAAACTGGAATTCACCCTCACCGACGCGATTGGCCGGAACTGGCAATGCGGCACACTTCAGGTGGACCCCAACCTGCCCGAACGGCTCGACGCCACGTTCATCGGCGCCGATGGGGCCAAACACCGCCCCGTCATGCTGCACCGCGCCACTTTGGGCAGCTTTGAGCGTTTCATCGGCATCTTGATCGAAGAACACGCAGGCAAATTGCCCTTCTGGCTGGCCCCGCGCCAAGTGGTTGTGGCCTCGATCACCTCCGAGGCGGATGACTATGTGAACGAAGTGGTCGAAACCCTGCGCGCCGCAGGGGTGCGCGCCGAAGCAGACACCCGCAATGAAAAGATCAACTACAAGGTGCGCGAACATTCCGTTGGCAAAGTGCCGGTGATCCTCGCGGTGGGCGCGCGCGAAGTCGAAGAACGCACAGTCTCTGTCCGCCGCCTTGGCGAAAAACAAACTTCGGTGCAACCGCTGGATGAAGTCGCCGCCTCGCTGGGCCGCGACGCCACCCCGCCAGATCTTCTGTAACAATTCTCACGCCCGGCCCCATCGCGGGCCGGGCGCTGCGGCGTTTTTGTTACAACCCCGCGCCAGAATCCGTCAAATGTTTCGGAATTCCCCATGTTTGAGCGGATTTCCTAACGCGGATGTGACACACTGTCTCGTGAATGGCCCCCGGCCCCCAAGGCTGATCTATTGGTGCCATCAAACAGGTTTTCGTTCTAAACCAAAGGAGACGATCCATGTCGACAACAGTTAAAACATTCGCAATCGCGGGGGCCGTTGCCGCTGCTCTGGCCGCCCAAGCCACCACCGTGCAGGCCGCGTCCAAAGAAAAATGCTACGGCGTTTCCCTGGCAGGCGCCAATGATTGCGCCGCCGGTCCCGGCACCACCTGCGCGGGCACATCGGTCACAGATTACCAAGGCAACGCTTGGACATTGGTTGACGCAGGCTCCTGCGAAACCATGGACCTGCCCGCCATGGCAGACGGCACCGCGCGCAAAGGCTCTCTGGCCGCGCTCGACCGCGATCTGCCCGCATAAATTGCGGCTCCGGGCAGGCCCCGCGCCTGCCCGGCCACAGCTCCGGTCCCGCTCTGGCCACGCTCCGATCCTCGGGCCTGCGCGCCAAGCCGAACAGGGCATCTCAGGCCCCCGCGCCTGCCGCCACAGCTTTCAAAACGCACCGTTCCAAACGGACATCTCCAAATGGACATAGGGCCAGCGATGACACAGCATCCTCCCCGCCTCACATCCCTGCCACATGCGCCGGGGGTAGGCTATAAACCCCAACATTTCCAACAGCTTAGCGACGCTCCCGGCCCGGTGCGCTGGATCGAAGTGCATGCGGAAAACTACATGGGCGATGGCGGCAGACCGCTGGCCCAGCTTGCCGCCCTCAGCGCCGAATTTGCGCTTTCCGTGCATGGGGTTGGCCTGTCCATCGGCGGTGAAACCCCGCTTGATACGGCGCATCTTGCCCGCCTCAAAACCCTGATCGACCGCAGCAATCCAGCCAGCTTTTCCGAACATCTGGCATGGTCCACCCATGGGGCCGAGTTCATGAATGATCTGCTGCCCCTGCCCTACACCCCCGCCACCTTGGCCCGCGTCGCGGATCACATCGCCCAGGTCCAAGACGTGCTGGGCCGCCAAATGCTGCTGGAAAACCCCTCCAGCTACCTCGCCTTTGCCGATTCCAGCTTGTCCGAAACGGACTTTCTTTCCGAACTTACCCACAAAACCTCCTGTGGTCTCTTGCTGGATGTGAACAATGTGTTCATTTCCGCCACCAATCTTGGCCTCTCGCCGCAGGCCTATATCGACGCCTTCCCGCTTGATGCCGTGGGCGAGATTCACGTGGGCGGCCACGACGAAGACAGCGATGATCACGGCGCGCCCCTGCTCATCGACAGCCACGGCAAAGCGGTGGTTGATCCCGTCTGGGCCCTGCTTGATTACACCCTCGCCCGCTCCGGCCCGCGCCCGGTGCTGGTGGAATGGGACAATGACGTGCCCGATTGGCCTGTTCTACGCGATGAGGCCAGCCGCGCCGCCGCCGCGCTCAGCCGCATCGCCCTGCCCGCAGGTGCCCCCGCATGACCCTGTCGCAATCGCAATTCCGCGCCGCCCTGCTCGACGCGCAAAGCCCCGTTCCCGACGGGCTGATCGACGGCGCAGGCCGCCCCGCCGGGCGCCGCTATGATGTGTATCGCAACAATGTCACCACATCGTTAATCGAAGCGATGAAAACCGCCTTCCCGCTGGTGCGCAAAATCATCGGGCCGCAAAACTTCGACAGCCTGATGCCGATCTTTGTGCGCGCCCACCCGCCAAAATCGCCGCTGATGATGCATTACGGCGCTGATTTCCCTGAATTTTTACATGGGTTTGCGCCGCTGGCCCATCTGGGTTACCTGCCCGATTGCGCGGCCCTCGATCTGGCCCTGCGCCGCTCCTACCATGCCGCTGATGCCGCCCCGTTCGACGCCGCCAGCCTCGCGGCCCTGCCCCCAGAGGCGCTCATGGCGCTGCATTTGCCGCTGGCCCCGGCTACGCTTATCCTGCGCTCCGACTGGCCGCTTTTTGACATCTGGCGCTTCAACACCCAAGCGGATGCGCCCAAACCCGCCCCCGTTCCCCAAGACATCCTCATCACCCGCCCCGAGTTTGACCCAATGCCTGCCGCCCTCCCTTCGGGCGCGGCCACATGGCTCGAAACCCTGCGCGGCGGCGCGCCGCTGCAGCGCGCCTGCGAGGCTGCCGCCCAAGCTGCCCCCGATTTTGATCTGGCACAGGCCCTTGGCCTGACCCTCGCCGCCGGGGCGTTTTGCGCGCCCCCTTCCGCTGGTTAAACACCGGCCCATAAAGGACTGACCATGAACGCACTTCTCTCCGCCTACCGCCGCCTCGCCGATGCCCTCGACCGCAGCGATTGGCTCCTGCCCACCCTCGCCCGGCTGATCTTTGCGGGCGTGTTGCTGATCTATTTCTGGGTCTCTGGCCTGACCAAACTTGGCGAAGGCTTTGCCGGCATTTTCTCCCCCTCCGTGGGGGCCTACGCGCAGATTTTCCCCCGCGCGATGGAGGCCGCAGGCTATGATACAGACCAGCTCAGCATCTTTCACACGCTGGTCGTCATGGGCGGCACATGGGGCGAATTCATCCTGCCCGCGCTGGTGGTGCTCGGCCTGCTGACCCGCCTCTCCGCGCTTGGCATGATCGGCTTTATCACCTTGCAATCGCTCACAGATCTCTACGGCCACAACGGTTTCGAAGACCCCAAAGTCCTCGGCGCATGGTTTGACCGTTTCCCAGACGCGATCATCCTCGACCAGCGCGCATTCTGGGTTTTCTTGCTGCTCGTCCTTGTGATCAAAGGCGCAGGCCCCCTGTCCCTCGACCGGGCCTTGCGCGCCAAATCCATCGGTTAAACCAGAGCCTCAACCTGCGCCTGCACCTCCTTGCTCCAGCCCAGAAACATCTGCGACTGGGCAAGGATCAAAGGCCGCTTCATCAGCGCCGGATGCTCTGCCAAAAGTTCCGCAGCGGGCCGCGCCCGCTGCGCCTCATCCAAGCCCCGCCACGTGGTCGACCGCGTATTCACTAAAGCCGCGCCAAATTCCGCCAGCGCCCGCGCCATCACCTCCGGCGGCACCCCATCGGCGCGCACATCCACCAGCGCCAGCCCCGGCACCGCTTTCAGCGCCTTGCGGCATGTGTCGCAATTTTTCAGCCCAAACAGCCGCCCCTGCGCCTCAGTCTCGCTTTTCATTAAAATTCTCCTGATTTTTCAGCGCTTATGCCGCCGCTTTGCAATAAAATCGACGCAGAACTTGATTTTATTTGAGATTGCGCAATCTTGCTAGGTGTGGGGTGCGTCCCCATGCCGCGATTTGCGGCAACTTGACTAAACGAAGGAGGCACGGGGAATTATGCCAAATGGCACCGTGAAATGGTTCAACACCACCAAAGGCTACGGGTTTATTGCGCCCGAAGCAGGTGGCAGTGATGTTTTTGTCCATATTTCAGCTGTCGAGCAATCCGGTCTGACCGGCTTGGCCGATGATCAAAAGATCAGCTACGAGCTCACCGAAGGGCGCGATGGCCGACAAATGGCAAGCGATCTAAAACTTCTCTGACGCAGCCGCCCTGCATTTTGCGGGGCGCATGCTTCACGAGTGGTTAACAAAAAGAGCCGCCCTTGGTTCCCACAGGGCATAACGCGGCTTGCACCCTGCGCGGTGCCGGGTTGCGCGGCCTCGACGCTTATGCGCCCGAGCCCCCGATCTTGGCCGGCAGCGACGCATAGCCATGAAACCGAATGCGCCCGCCGCTGACCCGCGCCGCGCCAATTTCATACGCCGGATAGCGCCGCAAAAACCGCTCGATCGCAATGCGCCCTTCCATCCGCGCCAGGGTCAGCCCGACGCAAACATGCGGCCCGCCCGCAAAGGCCAGATGCCGGTTCGGCTTGCGTGTAATATCAAAAACCTCAGGGTTCTCAAACACTTCAGGGTCGCGGTTCGCCGCACCAATGCACAAATGAAGGTTGCTGCCTGCCGGAATATCCACGCCCCGCAGCGTCACATCGGCGGTGGTTTCACGGTTGCCAAACTGGTTGGGCGAGCGCAGCCGCAGCACCTCCTCCACCGCCGTATCAATCAGCCCCCAATCCGCCAAAAGCCGCGCTTTTTGCTCGGGGTGATCATGCAGCATCGCCAACCCGTTGCCGATCAGATTGGTCGTCGTCTCATGACCCGCGTTCAGGATGAAAATACAGTTCTGAATGAGCTCGATTTCCGTGAGCTTCCCGCTGTCATCGCCGTTGATCAGCCGCGTTAACACATCGGTTTCCGCATCACCGGGCGCCGCACGCCGCCGCGCAATCAAATCTTGCAGATAGGCTTTGAACTCCCTGACCGCTTGATGCCCCGCCTCAAGCTGCTCGGCGCTCAGCACAGGCTCAAGCGCCCCCAGAATCGCCAGTGACCAATCGCGCAGCGGTCCCCGCTCTGCCATCGGCACATCCAGCAGGTTACCAATGATCTGGATCGGGATCGTGCTGGCAAAATCCTCAATCAGATCAGCCTCTTGCGGCATATCTTCCAGCAATTGATCCACCACCGCGATCAACCCCGGCTCCATGCGCTGCAACGCTTTGGGCGTCAGCGCCGAGGTCATAATCCGCCGCACCCGCCCATGCAGCGGCGGATCGTTGAACACCAATGACGTGGTGTGATGCTCAAACAGCGGCGTATCGCGGCCAAATTTCGGCGCAAAAGCTGCGTGTTTATCGCTGATATAGGTCGCCGTATCGCGGTAAATCGCGTTCAAATCCGCATGTTTGCTGATCAGAACCGACCCGTCGCGCTGCACACAGACCGGCGCCTCGCGCAGCAACCTATCATAATGCGCAAAGGGGTTTTCAACAAAGCCAGCGGGGGGATTTTCAAGATCAAACATGAAGAATTGATGACCGTCCCAAACGTAACTGTCCAGAGGGCATCGCCGCGCCCCTACCGCAGCCGCAGATATTCCCGCACCAAGCACCCCGGCCCCTCCGCCCGCAGCACCCGCTCCGAGATCACCTGCCATTCCGCCGCGTCAAACGGTGGGAAAAACGTATCCGCATCAGGCACGTCCATATCAACCTCAGAGATCAGCAGCCGATGCGCCAGCGGCATCATCTCTTGGTAAATCCCCGCGCCGCCAATGCCGTAAATCCGGTCATAGCCCTGCGCCGAGGCCAACGCGGCACCCGCTGCTACCGACGGCACTACAATATCTGCCGCATCTTCCCGCGACGACACCACGATATTGAGCCGCCGCGACAGCGGTTTCACCGGCAGGCTGTCCCAGGTGTTGCGCCCCATAATCAACGCGCCGCCCAGCGTTTCGCGTTGAAACGCTTTCAAATCTTCCGGCACCTGCCACGGGATGGTCCCATCCCGCCCAATCGCCCCGTTTTTCGCCCGCGCAACAACCAATGTAATCATGTTCAGACCGCCACAGCTGCGCGGATCGCGGGATCAGGCTCATAGCCGGTGATCTCGAAATCCTCGAATTTAAAGTCAAAAATCGACGCCACATCGCGTTTGATCCGCAAACGAGGCAGCGGTTTTGGCGTCCGCGACAGCTGCAACGCCACTTGATCCATATGATTTGAATAAATATGCGCATCACCCAACGTGTGCACAAAATCACCCGGCTCGTACCCCGTCACATGCGCCAACATCACCTGAAGCAACGCATAAGACGCAATGTTGAACGGCACGCCCAGAAACATATCCGCCGAGCGTTGGTAAAGCTGCAAATGCAATTTCCCGTTCAGCACCCGCACCTGCCACATGGTATGGCAAGGCGGCAGCGCCATGCGCGGCACATCGGCGGGGTTCCACGCCGAGACAATCAACCGCCGACTGTCCGGCGCCGTTTTGATCATCTCCACCAACTGGGCAATCTGATCAATGCCGCGCCCGGTAAACAGCGGCTCGCCATCCAGCATCTGCCCCGTCGGCTCCAGCGCCGGAAAGCTGCGCCATTGATGCCCGTAAACCGGCCCAAGATCGCCCTTCTCATCGGCCCATTCATCCCAGATCGAGACGCCATTTTCCTTTAAATACCGTATGTTGGTATCGCCAGAGAGGAACCACAAAAGCTCATGAATGATCGATTTCAGATGCAGCTTTTTGGTCGTGACCAATGGAAACCCATCCGCCAGCCGATACCGCGACTGCAACCCGAAATAGGAAAGCGTCCCGGTGCCCGTGCGGTCACTCGATTCCTCGCCCATCTCCAATATCGCTCGTAACGCTTCATGATATTGCTGCATCTTGACCCCGGTCTTTGTTTTTACGGCCCCGGCGCGCCTAAGGTTTGACGCGCCATATATGGATTCGTTGCCCACTATATCTGCGCAAACCGGGTGCAGGAACCGCCATATCCGGTATTGTTTTTTGGCCATGATCGCGAACCAATCGCGCGCCCACACCCCGGTTCAGTTGACAAAGAGCGTATTCGACATGGATTGTAAGAAAAAACATTATTCAGAGGCAGGCAAAAATGAAATTTAAGGCAACTGGCCTGGTGCTTTGCGCGTTCCTTGCAAGCTGTAGCGGCGGCAACCCGTTCGAAGACACCACCGATGAAACCGATGCCAGTGCTGGCGATGACACCACAGGCATCTCACGCGATGGCGAATTGCCACCGGGCACCGAATCCCCCTCCGCAGGTTCCGGGCTTTTCCGCTCCGAAGCCTCCGGCAGCACCGACAGCGAATATTTCGGCAATGGCTACGCCTCGTCGATCTCCTATGATGGCGACACCGACACTTTCTCGGTCGACAACCTCGGCTTCGATGGCGGCAACACCTATTCACGCGGCACAGCCGTCAGCAGCCTCGCGAACGGTCAATATGCGGTCTATGAGGGCGACAATGTCTTCGAAGACTCGTTGACCCAAGCGCAGATTAACCAATTCAGCCACCGCGCGATCTACGGCGTGAGCACCAACAAAGACGCCGATGGCAACCCCGCGACGCAATTCGCCATCGTGCGCACCGGGGCCTACCGCGATTACGGCTTTGGCGGTTTTGTCTATCAACGCAGCGGCAGCGTAACCCTGCCCACCGAAGGTCAGGCGATTTTCCAAGGCCAAGCCGCCGGTATCCGCGACTTTAACGGGGCCGCTGGCGTGCAATATTCCACTGGCAACATGACAATTGCCATCGATTTTGACGATTTCAACAGCTCCACCGGCTCGCGCGGCGATGCGGTACGCGGCAATCTCACAAACCGCGAAATCTATGACATCGACGGCGAAAACATCACCAATGATGTGCTTGGCCGGATCAACACGAAAAACGAAGCCAGCCTCACCAGCCTGCCCGCCGCCGTCTTCACCGTCGGCCCCGGCGTGCTCGATGACAATGGCGAGTTGATCGGCGTGCTCGACAGCTCCTTCACCAATGACGCAGGCGATCCCGTCGAATATGAATCGGGCAATTACTACGCCATCGTTTCCGGCGATGACCCTGATGAAATTGTTGGCGTCATGGTGCTGGAAAACAACGCCGAATTCGACAGCGTCACCGTGCGCGATACCAGCGGCTTCATCGTTTACCGCTAAGGGACAGGCGATGAACCTGCTGAAATTGCACAAAAAACTGATCGCCTTTAGCGCCGCAGCTCTGCTGTGCGCGCCATTGGCCATCACTTTTGCAGCCCCCGGTTTTGCCCAAACCAATCTCACCGCAGCCCAGCTTGGCACGCTTGGCATGCAAAGCCTGCAAGGGCGCAACCCCGCGCAGGCGCTGGCGATTGCCGATGCGCTTTTGGCCCGCGACGCTGGCGACATGACAGCGCTGCTGCTGCGCGCCCGCGCCCTGCGCGACCTTGGGCAATATGACGCCGCCCTCAAAACCGCTCGGCGCGGCTGGACCCTGTCGCAAAGCGATCCCGACAAATATGCCGCAGCCCTTGTGATGGCCCAAGCGCTCTCCTCGGATGGCAAACGCACCCGCGCCCAGCTCTGGCTGCGCCGCGCGGTCCAACACGCCCCCACCCCGGCACTCAAGGGCAAAGCGGCCCGCGATTTTAACTATGTGCGCCAGCAAAACCCTTGGAACACCCAAGTTTCTTTCACCCTCGCGCCCAATTCCAACATCAACAATGGCTCGGCGCGCGAGACCTCCCAACTCAATTACGTCTATTCCGAACTGCTCTTTGGCGAGCCTGTAGAATATGTGCTCGGCGGCGCGGCCCGCGCCCTCTCGGGGCTGGAATATGGCGCAGCCCTGCACAGCCGTTACCGCTTCAACCAGACCGAAACCACCGCCCATGACCTGCACATCTTGGGCAGCTACCGCAGCTTCGTGCTCTCCAGCAGCGCCGAAGATGATGCCCCCGATGTCTCCGGCGATGATTTTGCCTATGGCAGCCTCAGCCTCGGCTATGGCTACAAACAAATCACCCATGACGGGCGCGGCGAATTTTCCCTCAACGCCGATCTGGGCCAAAGCTTCTATGGCGGGGCGCGCTATGCGTCTTTTCTGCGCGGGCGGGTCTCGCAATCCTACCGGATCAACCCGCGTGATCGGCTGCAATTCTCCTTGCTGGGCGAAGTGCAAAACGGCCAACGCACTTCCGATACAGAGCGGCTCGAATTTGCCACCAGCCTGACTCGCCAGTTGAAAACCGGCGATAATCTGTTTTTCGAGGCCGCCGTGACGCGGCAGATCTCGGATAACAACCGCGACGCTGAATATAACCAGCTAGAGCTGCGGGCGATCTATGCCAAGGCCAAACCGGTGTTTGGCGCGGGGCTGCAATTTGGTCTGGGCGCGGCGCTGCGCGATTATGAATATTCGGTGCATGACCCGGATGGGCGCGAAGACACCCGGATTTTTGCCGATGTCACCGCCACTTTCCACCAGATTGATTACTATGGGTTTAACCCCGCCGTGACGGTTTCGGCCTCCTCCACCGACAGCAATATCGGGCTGTTTGATGTGAACCGCTTTGGCATCAGCCTCGGGGTGCGCTCCGCCTTTTAAATGCGCGCGCAGGCAATTTCCGGGCTGGGCCTGCTTGGCCCATCTCGACACGCCGCCCCTGCGTGTTAGGTTTGCATGAGATTGCAAATCACCCCCCAAAGGCCCCGCGCCGCCGGGGGCATCACTTCCCAAGGAGCCTTCATGCCCATTAAATTCCTGCACACAATGGTGCGCGTCAAAGATCTGGACGCCTCGATTGCCTTTTACACCCTGCTCGGGTTGGTGGAGCGCCGCCGTTACGAGAGCGAGCAAGGCCGTTTCACGCTGGTCTATCTTTGCCCCCCCGGCATGACCGACGGCCATGCTGATGTGGAACTGACCTATAATTGGGATGGCGATGATGCCCTGCCCAGCGACAGCCGCCATTTTGGCCATTTGGCGTTTTCCGTCGAAAACATCTACGAAACCTGCCAATTCCTGCAGGACAATGGCGTGACCATCAACCGCCCGCCGCGCGATGGCTACATGGCCTTTGTGCGCAGCCCCGACAATATCTCCGTTGAACTGCTGCAAGAAGGCGAGGCGCTTGCGCCGCAAGAACCTTGGGCCAGCATGGAAAACACGGGCCATTGGTAAAATCACCTCAGGCAGATCCGCATGGCCCATCGCCCTGCTTTGTCTGATCGCGGGGCCTTTTGGCCCTGCGGCACCCCGCCTGCCCGCCGCGCCAGCGCGCGCGCCTGCACGCCCCGCGTCATGATCCGCGCCGCCGCCCTCGCCTTTGGCCTCTTGGCCGCTGCGCCGCTCGCCGCGCAATGTCGCCAAGCCTTGGCCTTGGGGCTCGATGTTTCCGGCTCGGTTGATGCGCGTGAATATCGCTTGCAGCTCGACGGGCTGGCGCTGGCCCTGCTGCGCCCCGATGTCCGCGCCGCGCTTTTGGATCTGCCCGATGCCCCCCTGCGCATCTTGGTTTATGAATGGTCCGGCCCGGGCGACGAGCGGCTCTTGCTGCCCTGGACCGAGATCACCGGACCTGCCGCGCTCGAAGCGCTGGCTGAAACCCTGCGACAAACCCGCCGCGTCCCCAGCACGCCGGGCACCGCGCTTGGCGGGGCCATGGCGCTGGGTGCTGCCTATCTGGCCCAGCAGCCCGGTTGCTGGCAGCACACGCTTGATATTTCCGGCGATGGCAAATCCAACCTTGGCCCCCGCCCCCGCGAGGTGCGCGAGGTGCTTGAGGCCCGCGCCCCCCCCGCCCTGACGCTCAATGCGCTGGTGATCGGGGCGCTGCGCCCGCCCGCCGGGGCAATCGGCCTTGATGCGATTGGCGATCTGTCCGACTATTTCACGCAGGAGGTCATCTTTGGCCCCGGCGCATTTGTGATCACCGCGCAGGGGTTTGATGATTACGCCAATGCCATGGCCACAAAGCTGCTGCGCGAAACCGACGGCCTGCAAGTCTCACAGCTGCCCGCTAGTAAATATAGCGGATCTGATCGCTCCAATACCGCTCCATCCGTTTCAGCGATCCGGTAATCTCGGTGATGCCATCGGGCCCCAGCACGCCGCGGCTTTCCAGCCCATCTGCGTGGCGGGCAAACAACCCGGCCACCACATCGCGCACCGTGCGGCCCTTTTCCGTCAACCGCACCCGCACCGAACGGCGGTCAATCTCACAGCGTTGATGGTGCATATAACCCATCTCCACCAGCTTCTTGAGATTATAACTGACGTTGCTGCCTTGATAATAACCGCGCGATTTCAACTCGCCAGCCGTGACCTCGTGATCACCGATGTTGAACAGCAAGAGCGCCTGAACCGCGTTGATCTCCAACACGCCCACGCGCTCAAACTCATCCTTGATCACATCCAGCAAGAGCCGGTGCAACCGTTCAACCAAAGACAGGGCTTCGAGATAGCCCACCATAAAGCCCTGATCTGTGCGGGCCTGCCCTACCGGGTCTTGAATGCTCATTTTTTCTTCTCCGACTCTATCTGCTCGGAAGGAAAATGAAGAAAAAATCAGAATATTTCGTTAAACGCGAAGATCACCGTTTGAGCGGTTGAAATTGCTCGGAAATTTCACCAATCAAAGCTGCATATTGCGGCGGGGTCGGCTGTTTTCCAGAGACCCAAGCATAAAGATCATGGTCACTTTCTTCCAAAAGCACCTCGTAATGATCCAAAGCAGCCTCATCCATCGCCGCCAAATTGCCATCGGCAAAGCTGGAGAGAATCAGGTCCATTTCCTTGATCCCGCGCCGCATCGAACGCATGGCGAGCCGTTTTACCCGGTGTTCACGAAGCTCAGTCATTGCGCCGAGCCACCTGTGTGCCGCGCAGGCGTTTTTCCAAACGGCCCAGCTGTTCAACCTTGCTCATCAGATCATGGCGCAGGGCGCGCAGCTCGGCCAGAATGGCGGATGTGTCTTCCGGCACAGGCTCGGCGGCGTCAGGCGCAGCAATCCCCGGCCCTTCGCCGTTGATCAGCCAGCGCATGGAGACATTGAGCAGCCCCGCCAGCATCGACAAGCGGTTCGCACGCGGCTCGCTGATGTCATCTTCCCATTTGCGCAGCGTCGATTGACGCACGCCAAGCCTGCGGGCCAATTGCCCTTGGCTCATCCCCGTCTGTTCGCGCGCGGCGGCCACCCGGTCGCCAAACGTGGCTGTATCGGGGCCATACCAGTCGTCATCACCATCTGTCATCGCTCTCTCCTGTGCTGCACGGCCCTTTGCGCTTGATCCGCAGGGGCGCTGTTCCTAAGAGTGTTGCGCACACATAACCAATCAGAGGTCGATATGGAACTGCTCTCCTCAACCCTTGCCCGCGTCAAGCCGTCTCCCACCATCGCCGTGACGACAAAGGCGCAGGAACTGAAGGCAGCGGGCCATGATGTCATCGGCCTCGGCGCAGGCGAGCCTGACTTCGACACGCCCCAGCACATCAAAGACGCGGCCATCGCCGCGATCAACGCTGGCAAAACCAAATACACTGCCGTTGACGGCATCCCCGAGCTGAAACAGGCGATCTGCGCCAAGTTCAAACGCGACAACGGGCTGGACTACACCCCCGCGCAGGTTTCCGTGTCGTCGGGCGGCAAACAGGTGCTCTATAACGCGCTGATGGCCACGCTGAACCCCGGCGAAGAAGTGGTGATCCCCGCGCCCTATTGGGTCAGCTACCCCGACATGGTGCTGCTGGCTGGCGGCACGCCCGTCATCGCCACCGCCACGCTGGAGCAAGATTTCAAACTGACCCCAGAGGCGCTCGAAGCGTCCATCACCCCCAAAACCAAATGGTTCATCTTCAACTCGCCCTCCAACCCCACCGGCGCAGGCTATAGCCGCGAGGAGCTTAAAGGCCTCACAGATGTGCTGATGCGCCACCCGCATGTGCTGGTGATGTCGGATGACATGTATGAACATCTGGCCTATGACGGGTTCGAATTTTGCACCCCTGCCCAAGTGGAACCCGCGCTTTACGACCGCACCTTGACGGTCAATGGCGTGTCCAAAGCCTATGCGATGACAGGCTGGCGCATCGGCTATGCGGCGGGGCCGGAAAAGCTGATCGGCGCCATGCGCAAGATCCAATCGCAATCCACCTCGAACCCTTGTTCGGTCAGCCAATGGGCCGCCGTCGAGGCGCTCAATGGCACCCATGATTTCATCGCCCCGAACAATGAAATGTTCAAACGCCGCCGCGATCTGGTGATCTCCATGCTCTCCGAGATTGACGGCATCACCTGCCCCACCCCCGAAGGCGCGTTCTACGTCTACCCCTCCATCGCGGGGCTGATCGGCAAAACCAGCGCAGGCGGCACCAAAATCGCGGATGACGAAACTTTCGCCGCCGCCCTGCTGGAAGAAGCCAAAGTCGCTGTGGTCTTTGGCGCAGCCTTTGGCCTGTCGCCCAATTTCCGCGTAAGCTACGCAACCTCCGACGACGCATTGAAAGAAGCCTGCACCCGCATTCAGGATTTTTGTGCAAAGCTCACCTAAAAAGGCAGATCATGGCTGGCGAACTCCCCAACTACTACTTTCGCGTGCGTGAAAATGGCGCAGCGGTTTTCCGTGTCGATACGGAAAACCGCCAACGCCGCATCGAAATGGATCAAATCGCCGTTGTGAACATGCGCAACGGCGAGATCAAACCCCAAGGCGACCGCACGCTCACCCCTGAAGATCTCGACGAGATCAAATCATGGATGGCCAACCGCGCCGCTGTGCTGGCGCACCGCGACATCGACGACATCCACCGCGCTGTGGATTATATGAACCTGACCACCCAATGGGTGCAAAGCCGCGCCACGGACGAGCAACTCGACGCTGTCACCGACGCGCTGCTGCTGGCCATGCATGACCTGCGCAGCACCCTCGTGCGCAAAAAAGCCGACCGCCTGACCCGCGACGATTAACGCGGGAACGGCCAAACGGGGGCGCTACTCCGCCCCCTCAAACGCCGCCAGCCACGCGGCCAGCGCCGCATCAAGCGGGGCGCGCATCGCCTCCGGCAGCGCCTCCAAAAGGCGCTGCTGATTGGCCACGTGATCGCTCACCACCACATCCACCAATGCCAAACCCGCCGGGCTCAGCGCCACCAGCGAGCCGCGCCCGTCGCGCGGATTGCTGCGCCGCTCGATCAACCCTGCGGCCTCCAAACGGTCCAGACGGTTGGTCATGGTGCCCGATGTCACCATGGTCCATTCCATCAATTCCGACGGGCTAAGCGCATAGGGCGCGCCCGCCCGGCGCAGCGTCGCCAGCACATCGAAATTGGCAGCGTTCAGCCCGTGGCGCAGGAACACCTCATTCAGCGCCCGCCCCAGATGATCCGACAGGCGCTTGATCCGGCCAAACACCCCCATCGCGCTCACATCCAAATCGGGCCGCTCGGCGCGCCACTGCGCCAGAATTTTATCAACTTGATCCATGCCCCTGCCTAACATGGCAGGTATCTTGACATCAAGAGACCGCACACCTATCTCGACCTCAAGATAACTAGCTTGACGTCAAGACAAAGGATGCCCCCATGACCTCAGCCCCACTCGCGCCCTCTGCGCCCAACACGCGCCGCCTTGATCTGGCGCTGGCGGCCTCGGCCCCAGTGATCTGGGGCAGCAGCTATATCGTCGCCACCCAATTGCTGCCCGAAACCGCAGATATGCCGCTCAGCGTGGCGGCGCTGCGGGCGCTGCCTGCGGGGCTGCTGCTGATGGCGCTCACCCGGCAAATGCCGCCGCGCCGCTGGCTGGGGCGGCTGCTGGTCTTGGGGGCGCTGAATTTCGCGATCTTCTGGGCGGCGCTGTTCTTTGCGGCCTATCACCTGCCCGGCGGGGTGGCGGCCACCTTGGGCGCGGTGCAGCCGCTGATCGTGCTGCTGCTGGCGCATCTGGCGCTTGGCGCGCCGCTGGGGGCGCGCAGGCTCGGCGCGGCGGCGGCGGGTATCTTTGGCGTGGCGCTGCTGGTGATGTCGCCGGGGGCGGCGCTGGATGCCTGGGGCGTGGCGGCGGCGCTGATTGGCGCGGTCTCCATGGGCGCGGGCGTGGTGCTGACGCGCAAATGGCAACCGCCCGTGGGCGCGCTGACCTTTACCGCTTGGCAACTCACCGCTGGCGGGCTGCTGCTCTTGCCGGTGGCTTTGTGGCTCGAGCCGCCCCTGCCCTCGCTCAGCGCGGCCAATCTGGCAGGGCTTGCATGGCTCGGCCTGATCGGCGCGGCGCTGAGCTATTTTTTCTGGTTTCGCGGCATTGAACGGCTTGGCCCTGCCGCTGTGACCAATTTTGGCTTCCTCAGCCCGCTCACCGCTGTGCTGCTTGGCTGGGGTTTTCTGGGCCAAACGCTCAGCCCCGCGCAATTTCTGGGCGCGGGGGTGGTTCTCACCTGTGTGTGGCTGGGCAGCCGGGGTTAAGCTGCGCTACGCGCCTTGCCCGCTGTGCGCCGCACATTGGGCAGGGTCACAGCCCAGAACCGCCAATTGAGCAGCACCGCCGCCACGCCAAGCCCCACAACCAACCCGGCCCAAACGCCAATGCCTTCCATCCCCCAGACAAAGCCCAGCAGATAGGAACAGGGGATGCCAATCACCCAATAGCTCAGCCCGGCAAAGATCATCGGAATCCGCGTGTCCTGCACCCCGCGCAGCAGCCCCAGCGCCACAGCCTGCGCCCCGTCGACAAGTTGAAACAGCGCCGCCATCGCCAGCAGCCCCACACCAATTGCCAAAATCTCGGCGCGGGCGGTCTCCCCCTCGCGCATGAAAACGGAAATCAGGGTCTCCGGCAGGGCAAGGAACATGGCAATGGTCAGGGCGGAAAACACCAGCGACATGATGATCACCACTTTCGCGCCGCGCGCCATGTGATCGGCATCGCTGCGCCCATAGGCATTGCCCGCGCGGATCGTGGCCACATTGCTCAGCCCCAAATGCATCATGAAGGTGATCGAGGCCAATTGCACCGCAATCCCATGTGCAGCCAAAGGCACCGTGCCCAGCCAGCCCATCATCACCGCAGAGGCGGCAAACAAACCCACCTCGCTCAGCGCGGTCAAACCAATCGGCCAGCCCAAACGGAACACTTGGGCCAACATCTGCACATCGCCCTTCCACATGCGCCGGAACAGCGCATGATGCGGCATGATCCACAGCACATAACCCACCACGCCCAGCAGCGAGACAAACTGCGTCGAGAGCGACGCAAGCGCCGCCCCCACCACGCCCAATTCAGGCGCGCCCCAATTGCCGAAAATAAACGCGTAATTGGCGAAAACATTCACAATCGCGGCCAAAACAGTGATCCACAGCACAATCTGCGTGCGCTCCAGCGCCGCCAGATAGCTCTTGAGCACCATGACAAGCAGCGCCGGCACAATGCCCCAGCCCGCCACCGCCAGATATTGCGAAGCCAGCTCCGCCAGCGCATCGCCCTGCCCCAGCATCAACAACAGCGGCTTGGACCAGATCATCAAAGGCAAGGCCAGCAAGCCAAAGGCCAGCGACAACCAAAGCCCCATGCGCGTGGCGCGGCGAATGCCGGTCTCGTTTTTCTCAGCGGCATAAGAGGCCACCATAGGCATCACCGCCCATGCAAAACCCGAGCCGAAAATGAAAAGCACAAAGAAATAGGTCGAGGCCAGCGTCACCGCCGCCAGCGCCTCCACCCCGTACCAGCCCAGCATCACCGTGTCGGTCACGCCAATCGCCATCTGCGCCAAATGCCCGCCAATCAGCGGCAGGCCCAGTTTCAAAATCGCCCGTACATGGCCGGGATATGTCATTGTTTGTATCATGCCTATTCCTTACGCAGGGGCGCTGCGCTTGGAAAGGCGCGCTGAACTGGCAAATTCGCATTGCGCGCGGGGTGGTGGGATTTTGGCAACCACCCCCGGCCCCCGGTCATACCTCCGGCCCGCCACGCAAGGTCAGAGCGCGGGATTTGAGTATTTTTAGAAGGGTGAAGCCAAAGCGCGGCGCGCGGCCTCAGGCGTGGCCCCAATCGTCCGGGTCATCATTATTGCCGGGGCTCAGCCCGATGATGTCGCCCTCGGTCGAGCAGCCCAGCCCCAGCACCGTGCGGTTGGCATAGGCAAAATAGGCACAAACCTGATTGATCTCCAATATCTCGCCATCGCTCCAGCCCGCCATGCGCAGCGCCTCGACATCAAGGGCGCGCAGATCGGCAGGGGCCAAGGTCAGCGCCTGCGCATAGCGCATCGCGGCCAGTTGCGCGCCGTCCAGCGGCAGGGCCGCCAAGTCGCGCGTCTCAATCGCGGCGCGGATCGCATCGCTGCGCGCATCATCGCGCAGCAAGCGTTTCATCCCGGCAAAATGATGCTCGACACAATAGGTGCAGTCGTTGAGCGAGGAGACCCAAACCCCCAGCACTTCCAGAAACCACTTGGGGATCTGGTTGTCGCGGTGGTGCAGCACATATTTATAGATCGCCATATGCCCTTCCATCGTGTGCGGGCGCAGCGAATGCATCATCATGATGTTATCGACATTATTGTTCGGCCCCGTCACGCGGGCGTAAAGCTCTTTGAGCTTTCCGGTCGCTTCGTTGAAGGGAATGGTCTTGATCCACGGCATTGGCTGCTCCTTTTCGCACGCGCCCAGATTGGCAGGGTTTATCCACAGTGAAAACCCCCGCAGCCCCTTCCCCCATTGGCCGCGCTCTGCCATAGTGGCCAGCAATCAAAACAAGATGAGCAGCCCGTATGTCCGACCTTCTGAGCGCCAGCGAAGCTTCCGATTATGATGCCTCCTCCATTGAAGTGCTGGAGGGGCTCGAGCCTGTGCGCAAGCGCCCCGGCATGTATATCGGCGGCACAGATGAGCGGGCGCTGCACCATCTGGTGGCCGAAGTGCTCGACAACTCCATGGACGAAGCGGTGGCAGGCCATGCCAACCGCATCGAGGTGGAGCTGCACGAAGATTACTCCGTCACCATCCGCGACAATGGCCGCGGCATCCCGATCGATCCGCACCCAAAATTCCCCGATAAATCCGCCCTCGAAGTGATCTTGTGCACCCTGCACGCGGGGGGCAAATTCTCGGGCAAAGCCTATGAGACCTCGGGCGGTCTGCACGGGGTTGGCGCCTCGGTGGTCAACGCGCTCTCGGACAGTATGATCGTGCAGGTCGCGCGCAACAAAGAGCTCTATGAGCAACGCTTTTCGCGCGGGTTGCCGCTTGGCCCGGTGGAGAAAGTCGGGGCCGCCCCCAATCGGCGCGGCACCACGGTGACCTTCCACGCCGATGCGGAAATCTTTGGCGGCCACCGTTTCAAACCGGCGCGGCTGTTCAACTCCATCCGCTCCAAAGCCTATCTGTTCTCCGGCGTGGAAATCCGCTGGAAAACCGCCATCAATGACGGCGAAACCCCCACCGAAGCCACGTTCCACTTCCCCGGCGGCCTCTCCGATTACCTTGGCGAAACCTTGGGCAAAGCCACCACCTATTCCGAAAACGCCTTTGCCGGCACCGTCGATTTCCGCGAGAAATTCGGTGAAGCGGGCAAGGTCGAATGGGCCATCAACTGGACCCCGTCGCGCGATGGCTTCATCCAATCTTATTGTAACACCGTGCCCACCCCCGAAGGCGGCACCCATGTGGCAGGTTTCTGGGCCGCCATCCTCAAAGGCATCAAAGCTTACGGCGAACTTGCCAACAACAAAAAAGCCGCGCAAATCACCCGCGAAGACCTGATGTCTGGCGGCTGCGCGCTGGTCTCTTGCTTCATCGCAGAGCCCGCATTTGTTGGCCAAACCAAAGACCGCCTCTCCTCAGAAATCGCCGCCAAAATGACCGAAGGCGCCGTGCGCGACCACTTCGACAACTGGCTGGCCGCCGATACAAAATCCGCAGGCGCGATCCTCGATTTCCTCGTGCTGCGCGCCGAAGAACGCCTGCGCCGCCGCCAAGAAAAAGAAACCGCCCGCAAAACCGCGACCAAGAAACTGCGCCTGCCCGGCAAACTCACCGATTGCACCAGCAAAGACCGCATCGGCACGGAACTCTTCATCGTCGAGGGCGATTCCGCTGGCGGCTCAGGCAAAGGCGCGCGCAACCGGGTGAACCAAGCGCTGCTGCCGCTGAAAGGTAAAATCCTCAACGTGCTGGGCGCGGCCTCGGGCAAGCTCAACACCAATGCCGAAATCAGCGACCTCTGCGAAGCGCTTGGCGTGGGCATGGGCACAAAATTCAACCTCGATGACCTGCGCTATGACAAGATCATCATCATGACCGACGCCGACGTGGACGGCGCGCATATCGCGGCGCTGCTCATGACATTCTTCTTCACACAAATGCGCCCGCTGATTGACGCAGGCCACCTCTACCTGGCTTGCCCGCCGCTCTTCCGCCTGACCCAAGGCGCCAAACGCGTCTATTGCCTCGACGAAGCGGAACGCGACGTCTGGCTGGAAAAAGGCCTTGGCGGCAAAGGCAAAATCGACGTCTCTCGCTTCAAAGGTCTGGGTGAAATGGACGCGAAAGACCTCAAAGAGACCACCATGGACCCCAGCACGCGGAAATTGATCCGCGTGACCGTGGACGAAGACATGCCCGGCGAAACCAGCGATCTGGTCGAACGCCTGATGGGCAAAAAGCCAGAGTTGCGTTTTCAATATATTCAAGAGAACGCAAAATTTGTTGAGGAATTGGATGTTTGAGGGAAACCACAATTGTATTTTAATGATATTACGGCAAGTAGCAGCAAAGGCGCAAAGCGAGCGCTAATTTCAGCGGCTAGCTTTACCCTCATATTCGCTTCGCTCGACTTCACCCAAAATATTCTACATTTTCTAAGCCTCGAAATTTTGATTTCGCCACCGAAAGCTATTCGAGCGGGTCAAATCCTTACGGCATTTTTCCTTTTCACTTTTCTCGTTCGCGAGATACCTCGCATTTTCGAGGTTTGCGCAACGAACCAAATCGCACGATCCAAGATCAGGAATGAAAAGCACATTTCATGGATGATAGGCGACATCTACTCTCCGGCGAGCGCGCCAGACACACCAGAAGAGAACCTTGCTAATCACAAAGAAAAATTTGCTTATCAAGAACGCCAAACAGAGCTACTGTTCGATCGCTTATTTCAACTCTTGAAAGCACTCGAGTTTCTAGCGATTGATTTGGCTGTCCCCGTTGTAATCGCTATTATCGCTCTTTCGTATCCCTATGCGTTGGATTGTGCAGTGTCCGGCAAGGGCCTTTTTTGGCATTCCCTAACCGTCCCTTGCTCCCCATAAAATCAAATCCCCCTTCCCCTCCCCCCACATCCCCCTAAACTGATCCCAACCCAAAGGATCACCCCATGACACCCCAAACCGCCCAAACCTTCCTCGCAGAAAACTTCGCCCCGTGGGTGCAGGCGCTCGACATCACCGTCGCCCAAATCACCCCCGCGCAAACCACCCTCACCATGCCCATCACCTCCGCTCTGGCGCGCACCGGCGGCATCGTCTGCGGCCAGGCGCTCACCGCCCTCGCCGACACCGCCATGGTCCTCGCCATCGGCGGGCATCTGGGCGAGATGATCCCCGTGGGCACCGTCACCCTCGACACGCAATTCCTGCGCCCCGCCAGCGGCACCCAGATCACCGCGCGCGCGCAGGTCACGCGGGCGGGCAAATCCATGATCTTCGCGCGCTGCACCTTGCTGGCCGACCCCTCCGGCAAAGAAGTCGCCCTCGCCACAGCCACCTTCGCCCGCTAAGCGCCCCCGGCAGACGCTCTGTGCACAGTCGGTGCACATGTCGTGTACGCCGATTTACGCAAAAACCGCTTGAACCTGCCCGCGCCCCGCGCCTTACTGCGGGCATGAAACGCGCCCTGATCCTTTTGCTGTTTTTGGCCTCCTGCGGGCGTCCGCTGACCGAGGCCGAGCGCGCTTTTGCAGGCACGATCCACGGCGCGGGGCTCGACATGTCCAAGGTCCGCCTGCATGACGGCGCGCCCACGCGGGCCGTGACTTTCCGGCGCAAACCGCGCCCGCGCACCACCTGCCGCGAGCTGATCCTGCCGCCGCTGCCGCCCGAGGAAACCACCGTCACCTCAAAACCCGCAGCGGTTGCGCTCTTCAACACGGTGCTCTTTGATAAAGACTGGTATCTCGACGACTATCTACCTGAATACCCTGATAAAATCGGTCTGGTCGCCGCGATGTTTCTGGCCCATGAGCTGACCCATGTCTGGCAGTGGCAGAACCGCAAACTCACCGGATACTCGCCCCTGCGCGCCGCCTCCGAACACAGCCCCGGCGGCGATCCCTATCTGTTTGAAATCGGCGGCACCGCCGGTTTTCTGGATTTCGCCTTTGAACAACAAGGCGCCATCGTCGAGGAATTTGTCTGCTGCCGCAGCCTCGCCCCGCAGGCCCCCCGAACCCAGCGATTGCACGCGATGATTGCCGAAGTCATGCCCGTCGCCCCGCTCTCGAAGGCGCGGCAATCCGCCGTGGGCCTGCCGTGGGACGGCGTTGAAATCAAAGGGATTTGCGGCTAACCGCCTACCCCTTCGGCAAGCCCTGACATCTGTTCCCAAAGCGCCTGCGGCACCTCGACCGGATCGGCAAAAACCCGGCTCTGCCCCGGCATCCGCGCCCCCGGATCGGCGCTAGCAGCAGCGCTCAGCGCCGCCAGTTTCGCGTCAAAATCTTCCGCGCCATTTGGATCAATCAAGATATAATATTGCCCCAGATCATGCGGCGCACCCTCCGGCGCCTTGAGCGGTTTGACATCACGCGACAGCACCCCGCCCGCCATGCCCGCCGCGAGCAGCTCCGCCATCAACCCAAAACCCCAGCCCTTATAGCCGCCCATCGACACCAGCGATCCCCCCAGCGCCGCCGCCGGGTCCGTCGTGGGCTGGCCCTGCGCATCCAGCGCCCAGCCTTCGGGGATTTTCTCGCCCGCCGCCTTGGCCATGGTGATCTTGCCAAGCGCCACCGTGGTGGTCGATTGATCAAATTGCAGCGCCACGCCGCCCTGCCCATCGGGCACAGAAAACGCGATGGGATTGGTGCCAATCACCCGGCTTTTGCCCCCCGGCGCGGCCACAATCGGCGAGGCGTTGGTAAAGCCGATGCCGATCATCCCTGCGCGCGCGATCTGCCCGGTGAAATAGCCCAGCGAGGTACAGGTATGCGCCGCGCCCACCGCAAGGCTGGCAATGCCGCAACTGCGCGCCGCCGCCAAGGCCTGCGGCAATCCGGCGGTAAAGGCAGGCTGGGCAAACCCATACCCCGCATCCACCCGCACCATACCCGCTCGCGGCATTTGCACCTTGGGCCGCGCTTGGCCCTTCACCCGGCCAGAGCGCAACTGCTGGCAATAGCTCTCAACGTAATAAAGCCCGCAAATGCGGTTGCCTGTAGCCTCGGCCTCGCGCACGGCGCGGGCCACTTCGCGGGCGGGAAACTCATCCGCTCCCGCGCGGCGCAGCGCCTCAAATGTGGTGGTTTCAATCTGGTCCAGCGGGATCATTGCCATGTCGGGGTACCCTTTCAACTCGGAATACACCCAGCATGCCCAAGCCATCCCGCCCCCGTCAAGGCAACGTGGTCAAGGCAGCGCCCCGTAACGCTCCGGAAACTAGCTCAGCCCGATCACTTCTTGAAAGCTGATCTGGCTCTCTTCAATCTGGCCTTCCGCGCCTTCCAGCGTCAGCGTGGCGCCATTGCTCAGCTCAATAATCATACCCGTGTCGGTAAAGATCTGCGCCGCAATGCTCAGTCCCTCTGGATCATCGGTTTCAAACACAATCGTATCGGCATTGCTGTCAAAATCAGTGATTGTCGCATTGCCATCAAGGTCTTGGCGCAACGTGAAAATATCCTCGCCGCTGCCGCCCGTGGCCACATCCCCATTGCCAAAATAGAGGTAATCCGCCCCGGCGCCACCATCAAGAAAATCAACATCCTCATCCGAGGCAGAGGCCGAATTGGCATCATCCGCATAGAGATAATCGCCGCCACCGCCGCCCGAAAGCGTGTCTGCGCCGCTGCCGCCTTGGATCACATCGGATAAACGCCCGCCGCTGGCCGCATCATTACCCGCGCCCATATCAAGGAACTGCCGCGCCGCATCTGTGCCGGTAAATTCATCGTCCCCGTCGGTAAAACTCTGCTCGTTTACCAAAGGCTCTGCATCGCCATCCGCATCAACGTCTTCATCGCCGGAAGTATCGACGCTGTCCAACAGGTCTACGCCGGTCTGATCAACCGGGTCTTGATCGCCGCTCTCGTCGCCACTGTCATCCGCGCCTTCGTCATCGCCGAAACTGTCCATCAGCGCCATCATCGGCCCTGCTGCGACAAGCATCATGATCATCCAAGCGGTCATTGCGGTTGTTCCCTATCTGGTTAACAGCAACCTATGAGGGGAATATGGTCACAATATGGTTAAAGACTGGTAATTAGCTGGCCCTGTTCCAAGCGCAATTGCCGGTCCATCCGCCCCGCGAGCTCCAGATTATGGGTCGCAATCAATGCCGACAGCCCGGTGCTGCGCACCAGTTCCAGCAGCGCGGCAAACACCTGCTCCGAGGTGCTGGGGTCCAGATTTCCCGTCGGCTCATCGGCCAGCAACAGACGCGGCGCATTAGCCAGCGCCCGGCAAAACGCCACCCGCTGCTGCTCGCCGCCCGACAGGGCTGCGGGTCGGTGCGCGGCGCGCGGGGCCACCCCCACCTGCTCCAGCAAATCGCGCGCGCGCTGCTCGGCCTGCCCGCGCCCGATGCCATTGGCCAGCTGCGGCAGCACGATATTCTCCAACGCGGAAAACTCCGGCAGCAGATGGTGAAACTGGTAAATGAACCCCACATCCTGCCGCCGCACCTGCGTGCGCAGCCGGTCGCGTTTGCCGCTCATGTCTTGCCCGCCGATCTCAACGCGCCCGCTATCGGCCACGTCCAGCAGCCCCGCAATATGCAGCAGCGTCGATTTCCCCGCCCCCGACGGGGCCACAAGCGCGACAATCTCGCCCGGCTGCAACTCCAGATCAATGCCGCGTAACACGTTCACTTCATTGGGTTTTCCCGCGTTATAGGCTTTGCTGATGCCCGACAGGCGCAAAATAGGATCACTCATAGCGCAGCGCCTCCACCGGGTTCATCCGCGCCGCACGGCGGGCCGGAAAAATGGTCACAACAAAAGACAGCCCCAGCGACAAAGCCACCGCCGACAACACATCCACCAGCTGCAATTTCGCTGGCAGCGCATAGATCCCCCGGATCGAAGGATCCCACGCATCGCCGCCCGACAGGTAATTCACCACGGCAAAAATCTGGTCCACATAGACCGCAAACAGACAGCCCAAAATCACCCCAGCCACCGTGCCGATAATCCCGGTAAACGCGCCGCAGATGAAAAACACCCGCAACACTGAGCCTTCACTCAGCCCCATGGTGCGCAAAATCCCGATATCGCGCCCCTTGTTTTTCACCAACATGATCAGCCCCGAGGTGATGTTCATCGCCGCAATCAGCACCAGCACAGACAGGATCACAAACATCACGTTATCCTCGATATCCAAGGCCGAAAGGAACGAGGCAGAGCTGTCTTTCCACGTCCAGACCTGCCCCAGCGGCCCCGAGGCCACTTGGATCGCGGGCGCAATCTCCTCCACATGGTCAGGGTCAGTGATCATCACCTCAAGCTCATCCGCCACCCCTTCGCGGTTGAAAAAGCTCTGCGCCTCCTCAAAGGGCAAATAGGCCCGCGTGCGGTCAATGTCATAGCGCCCGGCGCTGAACACATAAACCACCTCATACGACTTGATCCGCGGGCTGGTGCCAAAGGCGGTCTTCACCCCATTGGGCGAGATCAGCTTGACCCGATCGCCAAGCCCGACCCCCAATTCCCGCGCCACGCCCGACCCAATAGCAATCACGCTATCGCCTTGTAATGCCTCAATATCCCCTTCGGCTGTGTCGGGGTTGGCAATACGCGGAATGGTCTTGAGATCGGGCAAAGCGATGCCATAAACCTGCACGCCCGCGTTTTGCTGGCCCGCATTGGCCATCACCTGCCCGCGCACCAAAGGCGCCACACGGGTCACACCGGGCACCGCCGAAACCGCGCTCACCCACTGGGGGTAATCAGGAATGGTGCGGTCAACAAATCCGGTCTCGCTGACCGTGCCAAAACTATAGACCGTCACATGGGCATTGGCCCCCAAGATCGTGTCGACAAACTCCGCCCGAAACCCGGCGCGCACCGATAGGGTCGCGATCAACGCAAACACCGCCAAGGTGATGCCAATCAGGCTGATCCACGTCATCACGCTCACCCCGCCTTCGGCACGGCGCGCGCGCAAATAACGCCAGGCGATCATCCATTCAAACGGCGCAAAGGGAGGGGTTTTATGGGCCATACTGCCTGCTCTTTCGGTTTTTCGGCAAACTCGCCTGTTGCCGGGGCGCGGTCAAGCCCGCCTTGGCTTGCGCCGCAAGGGCCAAGCAAGAAGCCGCAGGCAGATCCCCGCCCCCAGCATGCCCAGCACAAAGCCAAGCCCGGCAAAGCTCAGCCCCGCAAAATTGATCGGCACGGCGGGCTGATAGGCGGCCCAAGCGGCACGCGCAATCTCGGGGTCGCGAAAGCGTTGCAGTTGATAGGCGCGGGTAAACGGCCCCTGCCCCTGCAACGCCTGCAAATCCGCGCTCAACCTGTCATATCGGGCAAAACTGCGCGCCATATCGGCGCGGCGGCGGGCAATGAAATCATTGCCCTGCATCTGCGCCAACGCACCCTCGCGGCTCAAACCCTCGGCGGCGGCTGAGGCGTCAAAATCCGCCACAACCTCGCCCAGCGCATCCACGGCCCCGCCCAGACGCTGCACATATTGCTGAGAGAATTCAGGGAATTGCGACGTTGCCGCCGCCCCTGCCAATCCTCCCGCAACTGTCAGCGCCCGCAGGATCATTGCCGCCTCGCCCTCCGCGCGCCGCAGGCCAAGCCGTTACAGCTTGCCCGCGTAGATTTTCGCCAAACGCGCCACGGCCTCTTCTGGCGGCAACTCTTCACTCTCGCCCGTGCGGCGGCTCGTTAGCTCAACCACACCGTTCTTGAGCCCGCGTGGCCCCACGGTGATCCGCCATGGCAGACCAATCAGATCCATCGAGGCAAATTTGCTGCCCGCGCCTTCTTTGCGGTCATCATAAAGCGGGTCCAGACCCAGCGTTTGCAGGCTGCTGTAAATCGCCTCACAGGCCGCATCCGCTTCGGCGTCGCCTTGGCGCAGGTTCACAATACCTGCATGGAACGGCGTCACGCCTACGGGCCAGATGATGCCCTTATCGTCATGGCTGGCCTCGATAATCGCGCCCAGCAGACGGCTCACGCCAATCCCGTGACTGCCCATATGCACCGGCACAGGCTTGCCATCGGGGCCTTGCACCTTGGCACCCATCGCATCGGAATATTTGGTCCCGAAGTAAAAGATTTGCCCAACTTCGATGCCGCGTGCGGTGCGGCGGCGCTCTTGAGGTACTTCGTTAAACAGCGCCTCGTCATGGGTCTCATCGGTGCGCGCATATTTGGAGGTGAATTCCTCCATGATCGCGGCACATTGCGCAACATCGGTGAAATCAATGTCCCGGTCACCAAAGCTCAGATCGGTCACGGCGCTGTCATAGAACACCTCCGATTCGCCGGTGTCGGCCAGCACAAGGAACTCATGCGTGTCATCGCCGCCAATCGGGCCGCTATCGGCGCGCATCGGAATCGCCTGCAACCCCATCCGCTCATAGGTCCGCAGATAGCTGACCAGATGGCGGTTATACGCATGCAGCGCGTCTTCTTTTGTCAAATCAAAGTTATAGCCGTCTTTCATCAAGAACTCGCGGCCCCGCATCACGCCAAAACGCGGGCGCACTTCATCGCGGAATTTCCACTGGATCTGATACATGGTCAGCGGCAAATCGCGGTAGCTGCTCACATGGCTGCGGAAAATATCGGTGATCAACTCCTCGGCGGTGGGCGTGAACAGCATATCGCGCCCGCCCCGGTCCGTGATGCGCAACATCTCGTCGCCATAGGCGTCATACCGCCCGCTTTCGCGCCACAGATCCGCCGATTGAATGGTCGGCATCAGCATCGCCAAATGGCCCGCACGCGCCTGTTCTTGATGCACAATATCTTCGATCTTGCGCAGCACTTTGAAGCCCAGCGGCAACCACGAATAAATCCCTGCCGCGGATTGTTTGATCATCCCCGCACGCAACATCAACCGGTGGCTGACAATCTGCGCCTCCGAAGGGGTCTCTTTCAGCACAGGCAAGAAATAACGGCTCAGTCGCATGATGGCTCCAATGGTCTTTCACAAGCACGCCTTGCCTAAGCCAAGGGGCGCGCCGACACAATCACCGCTTAGGGCTTTGGCTAAAAATATACGGGGCTTACGCGGTCCCCTTGGCCAATTCGAGTGCCACAGCCACGGCTTTGCCCATGTCCTGCACCGAAATCCACTCCAGCGGGCCATGGATTTCCTGCATCCCGGTGAACAGGTTCGGGCAAGGCAGCCCCAGCTCCGTCAGGCGCGACCCATCGGTGCCGCCGCGAATGGGCACTGATTTAGGCTCCATCCCCGCCGCGCGCACCGCTTTGCGCGCCAATTCAACCGGCGTCATATCCTCCTCGAGCCAATAGCGCATGTTGCGATATTGCGGCGTGATCTCACAGGTGATCTGCGCGCGCGGCTCGCCCGCCTGTACCGCGTCGCATACGGCGCGCAAAATTGCGCCCTTCTGCGCCAACCCCTCACGCTCAAAATCGCGCAGGATCAGCCGGATCACCGCCTGCGTCAAGCCGCCCTCAACCTCGCTGACATGGATAAACCCCTCCCGCCCCTCGGTCAGTTCAGGCACCATGGTTTGTTGCGGCAAGGTGTCGATGATCTTGGCCACCAGATGCAGCGCATTGACCATTTTGCCCTTGGCATAGCCGGGATGCGCCGAGACCCCGCGCACCGTCACCTCTGCCCCATCGGCAGAAAAGCTTTCGAATTCAATGTCTCCGGGCAAAGCCCCGTCAAAAGTAAAGGCAAAATCACAGCCCATGTCACCGGGCAACTGGGCATCCACCCCGCGCCCGATTTCCTCGTCCGGCGTAAAGGCCAGCCGGATTTCGCCATGTTTAATCTCGGGATTTTCCAGCAAATGCCGCGCCGCCGTCATGGCAATCGCCACGCCCGCCTTATCATCGCCGCCCAGCAACGTGGTGCCGCTGGCGGTGATAATGTCATGGCCATTGCACTTGGCCAAATGCGGCGAAACCTCTGGGCTGAGCACCAGATCAGGCGCATCGGCAAAGGTGATATCCCCGCCATTATAGCCCCGGTGCACCACAGGTTTCACGCCGCTGGCATGAAATTGCGGCGCGGTATCCACATGGGCGCACCAGCCCATGACCGGGCCCATTACAGGCCCCGCACTGTTGCCCGGTATCGTCGCCAGCACCGCACCATATTCCATCAGGCGCACATCTTGCGCGCCCATCTGCTCCAATTCCGCAACCAGCATCCGCGACAGATCAAGCTGCCGCGCCGTGCTGGGGCTGCTGGGGCTTTGCGCATCGCTTTGCGTGTCCACCGCCGCATACCGCACCAGCCGCGTTTCAAGTTCTGCATCAAATGACATAAGCCCGCCTCTTCCCTTGGATTTCTGCGCAACAAGAGGCCAATCAAGGGCGGATTTCAACCCGCAACCCTTGAAACAAGCGCCGCCATGCGCGATGTCTGATCTGAACAAAACCCAGGAGGCCCCATGGCCCTGCCCATCCGTGACCAATTGAAATACTGGGGCGTTGCCACCGGGCTTTTTATCATCGTGCTGTGGTTCATGGGCAATGTGTTGCTGCCTTTTGTGCTGGGCGGCGCGATTGCCTATTTCCTCGACCCGCTGGCGGACCGCCTCGAGCGCCTCGGCCTAAGCCGGGTGCTGGCCACCGCCGTGATCACCATCTGCGGGCTGCTGATCTTTGTGATCATGGCGCTGCTGGTGGTGCCGACGCTGGTGTCCCAAGCGATCAACCTGTCGGAAACCGCGCCGCAACTGGCCAGACAATCCACCGTTTTCCTGACCGAGCGTTTCCCCTCGCTCACCGAAGAAGGCTCCACCCTGCGCAATTCCATCATCTCGCTGGGCCAAGCGGTGCAGGAACGCGGCGGCGAGCTGCTCAACACCGCGCTGGCTTCGGCGGCCTCGATCTTGAACGTGATCATGCTGTTTGTGATCGTGCCTGTGGTGGCGGTCTATCTGCTGCTCGATTGGGACCGCATGGTGGCGCAGGTTGACGGGCTGCTGCCGCGCGATCACGCCCCCACGATCCGCCGTCTGGCGCGCGATATTGATAAAACGCTGGCCTCGTTTATTCGCGGCATGGGCACGGTCTGCCTGATCCTTGGCACATATTACGCCGCCACGCTGATGCTGGTGGGGCTGCAATTTGGCCTTGTCATCGGCTTTGTCGCAGGACTTGTCACCTTCATCCCCTATCTGGGCGCGCTGATTGGCGGCGTGCTGGCCATCGGGCTGGCGCTGTTCCAATTCTGGGGCGATTGGGTCTCCATCGGGCTTGTCGCAGGCATCTTTGTGATCGGCCAAGTCATCGAGGGCAATTTCCTCACCCCCAAATTGGTGGGCAATTCCGTGGGGCTGCACCCGGTCTGGCTGATCCTTGCCCTGTCGGTCTTTGGCACGCTGTTTGGCTTTGTCGGCATGCTGGTCGCGGTGCCTGTGGCCGCATCGCTTGGCGTGATTGCCCGGTTTGCCGTTGAACAATACCGCCAAAGTCTGCTTTACCAAGGCACTTACACACCGCCGGTAGAAAACGACTGATATGGCTAAACAACTAGGTTTTGATTTGCCCGTGCGCCCTGCGCGGGGGCGCGCTGACTTTTTTGTCGCGCCCTCCAATGCGCTGGCGGTGGCGCTGATCGACACATGGCAAAACTGGCCTTCGGGCAAAATGGCCCTCTCGGGGCCTGAAGGCGCGGGCAAAACCCATCTGGCCCATGTGTGGGCCGACCTGTCCGGCGCCCAGATCATCCCCGCCAAAGGCCTGACCGCTGACGCCGTGCCCGCCCTCGCGCAATGCCCCCTGGCAGTCGAGGACATCCCCGCCATCAATGCCGACCCCGAGGCCCAAACCGCTCTGTTTCACCTGCATAACATGATGGCCGCGAGCGGGCTGCCGCTGCTGCTGACCGGGCGCGGCAATGTGGCAAGCTGGGGCATCTCGCTGCCCGATCTGGCCAGCCGCCTGCAAGGCGCAACCGAGGCCACGCTCGATGCGCCCGACGATGCGCTGCTGGCCGCCGTTATGGTGAAATTGCTGGCGGATCGGCAATTGACCCCCAAACCCGACCTGATTCCCTATCTTCTGGGCCGCATCGACCGCAGCTTTGCCGATGCCGGGCGCATCGTGGCTCGGCTGGATGCCGCCAGTATCGCACTCAAACGCCCGCTGACCCGCAGCTTGGCCGCGTCTGTGCTGGACAAATCCGCGTCATAAGCGCGATAACTGTCACATAACCCTCACAATTTAATGCGATACCGCCCGCGATGAGCCAAGCTGATTTCTTAAAGGCGCCCTTTGATGCGCCCACCCCGCTGCCTGACCTGGATATTACCGGTCCGGGGCGGTTCTTTAACCGTGAGCTGAGCTGGCTCGCGTTCAACTGGCGCGTGGCAGAGGAGGCCGAGAACCCCCGCGTGCCTCTGCTGGAACGCCTGCGCTTCCTCTCGATCAGCGCCAAGAACCTTGATGAGTTCTACACCGTGCGCGTCGCGGGCCTGCGCGAGCTGGCCCATGCGGGCAACTCCGTGCCTGCCTCCGATGGGCTGACCCCCGCCGAACAGCTGGTGATGATCAACGAAGACGCCCGCCGCCTGATGCAAACCCAGCAGCGCATCCTCGTCGCCCTGATGGAGGAAATGGACGCCGCGGGCATCATGCTCGAACGCATCGCTGATCTGTCCGAGGCAGACATTGACTACCTCGGCGGCGTTTTCCTGAACCAGGTTTTCGCGGTGCTCTCGCCCCTCGCGATTGACCCCGCGCACCCCTTCCCCTTCATCCCCAACACTGGCTATGCGCTGGCCCTGCAACTGGAACGCAAAAGCGACAAGCGCAGCCTGCAAGCCCTGCTGCCGATCCCGGCCCAGATCGACCGTTTTGTCGCCCTGCCCGCCCCTGACGGTGTGCAACGCTACCTGCCGCTCGAAGACCTGCTGGTCCTGAAAATCCCCGTCCTCTTCCCCGGCTACCGCCTCAAGGCGCATTTCGAATTTCGGGTACTGCGCGACAGCGACCTCGAAGTCGAAGACGAAGCCGAAGATCTGGTGCGCGAATTCGAAGTCGCGCTCAAACGCCGCCGCCGCGGCGAAGTGGTGCGCCTGACCCATTCCGCAGGCGCGCCCGAGGCGCTCAAAGCCACCATCATGCATGAGTTGGGCGTCGGCCCCTCCGAGGTCATCGAGATCGACGGCATGATCGGCGTTGGCGATCTTTCTGCCTTGGTCAATGACAACCGTCCCGATCTGCTTTGGCCGCAATTCACCCCGCGCATCCCCGAACGCATCACCGACCACGGCGGCGATATGTTTGCGGCGATCCGGCAAAAAGACATGCTGCTGCACCACCCCTATGAGACTTTCGACATGGTGGTGCGCTTCTTGCAACAAGCCGCCCGCGATCCCAATGTGGTGGCGATCAAACAAACCCTCTACCGCACGTCGCGCGACAGCCCCATCGTCGAGGCGCTCTGCGAAGCCGCCGAAGAGGGCAAATCCGTCACCGCCTTGGTCGAGCTCAAAGCCCGCTTTGACGAAGCCGCCAACATCCGCCAATCGCGCCGCCTTGAACGGGCGGGGGCGCATGTGGTCTACGGCTTTATCGACTTGAAAACCCACGCGAAAATCAGCACCGTGGTGCGCCGCGAAGGTGACCAGCTTGTCACCTACACCCATTACGGCACCGGCAATTACCACCCGATCACGGCGCGCATCTATACCGATCTGTCACTGTTCACCTGCGATCCCAAACTGGGGCGCGACGCGACCAAAGTATTCAATTTCCTCTCGGGCTATGCCACGCCAGACGGGCTCGACAATCTGGCGATCTCGCCCACCACGCTCAAACCGCGCCTGCTCGAACTGATCGCCGCCGAGGCCGATCACGCCCGCGCAGGCCGCCCCGCCGAAATCTGGGCCAAGATGAACAGCGTCATCGACGACGAAGTCATCGACGCGCTCTATGCCGCCAGCCAAGCAGGGGTGAAAATCAGCCTTGTGGTGCGCGGCATCTGCGGGCTGCGCCCCGGCATCGAAGGCCTGAGCGAGAACATCCGCGTCAAATCCATCGTGGGCCGTTTCTTGGAACATTCGCGCATCGTGTGTTTTGGCAATGGCCACGGGCTGCCGCATAAAAAATCGCGGGTGTTTATGTCTTCCGCCGATTGGATGGGCCGCAACCTCAACCGCCGCGTCGAAACGCTGGTCGAGATTGAAAACGCCACGGTAAAGGCCCAGATCACCTCGCAGGTCATGGCCGCCAATCTGGCCGATGTCGCCCAAAGCTGGGTGCTGCGCCCCGATGGCACCTTTACCCGGCCCGATCTGCCCGAAGGGCAATTTGCCTTCAACTGCCACCGCTTCTTTATGGAAAACCCGTCCCTCTCCGGGCGCGGCTCTGCGGGGGCTTCCGATGTGCCCAAGCTGACCCACACAGAAGACTAGCCGCTATTTGCGATAGCTGCGCGCCAAGGCTTCGGGCGCAGCGCCCGACAAATAACGCAGCAAAATCCAAAGGTTGCGCCCACCCCGGCGCAGCCAACCCTGCGCTACATATTTATCCGCGCTGGTGGTCACGCTCAAATCCAGCGGCGCCAAATGCCCGCGCAGCGCCCGCGCCAGCGCCACATCCTCCATCAGCGGCTGATCGGCATAACCGCCCACCTGCTCGTAAAGCGCCCTTGGGATCAGCAATCCCTGATCGCCATAAGGCAGGCCAAAAACCGCGCTGCGCAGATTGGCCCAGCCCGCGACGATCCGCCCGCGCAGCCCGCCGCGATCAAACCGCAACCTGCCCCACCCGGCCTTGCCGCTGCTCAAATGCGCGCCCACCGGGCCGGTCCAGCCGCGCGGCAACACGCTGTCGGCATGCAGCACAAACAGCCACTCGCCCTTGGCTGCGGCGCAGCCCGCGCGCAACTGCCCGCCCCGCGACGGCGCGCCTTGCAACACCTGCGCGCCCCATGCCTGCGCCACCGCGCCCGAAGCATCGCTTGATCCGCCATCGGACACGATCAATTCACGGATCATCCCCGCCTCCAGCCCTTCCACCAGCGCCTCCAAACAGCGCGGCAAGCCGGTTTCGGCATTCAAGGTCGGGATCACAATGGAAATTGGTGCGCGCATGGGTCTTTCGTCCTGAGGTTGCGATGTTATATGTCACTTATCTCAACCAAAGGCACCCCCCATGACCCGCCGTATCCTGCGCCTTTCTGGCAAAGACACCCGCAGCTTTCTCCAAGGGCTGATCACCAATAATATGGACAAGCTGGATCAAGGGCCGATCTATGCCGCGCTGCTGACCCCGCAGGGCAAATATATCGCGGATTTCTTTGTCGCGGCGGATGTCAGCGACATTCTTATCGACGTGACTGAGGCCCAAGGCGACATGCTCGCCCAGCGGCTCTCCATGTATAAACTGCGCGCCGATGTACAGATTGCCCCCACCGATCTGCACCTGCACCGGGGGCTGGGCGATCTGCCCGGCGATGCCTATCCCGATCCGCGCAGCCCCGCCCTTGGCTGGCGCGCCTACCGCGATCATCCGCAAACCGATGATGACACAGATTGGGATGCTCTGCGCGTCGCCAACCTGATCCCGCAAGCGGGCCAAGAGCTTACCCCCGACACATTTATCCTAGAGGCCGGTTTTGACCGGCTGGATGGGGTGGATTTCCGCAAAGGCTGTTATGTGGGCCAAGAGGTCACCGCCCGGATGCGCCATAAAACCGAGCTGCGCAAAGGCTTTACCCGCGTCACGCTGGAAGGCACCGCCGCCCCCGGCACGCCGATCATGGCCGGGGATAAACCCGCCGGCACCTTGCACAGCGTCGCGGGCAGCGCCGCCATCGCCTATCTGCGCTTTGACCGCGCCAAAGACAGCGAGATGCGCGCAGGCGATGCGCGGGTGATCTGGGACGCGTCCGAAACTCCCGCATAAACGCAAAACGCGGCAGGGTTTCCCCCGCCGCGCCAAATTCTCGCTGTCCCCGCGCTTAGGCGCGTTCGGCATATTCCATCGCGCTTAAGCGCGTTCGGCGTATTCCATCGTCTCGGTGTTCACGACGATATCCTCGTCCTGCCCCACAAACGGCGGCACCATGACTTTCACGCCATTGTCCAAAATCGCAGGCTTAAAGCTGTTGGCGGCGGTTTGACCCTTCACCACTGGCTCAGTCTCGACAATTTTGCAGATCACTTTTTGCGGCAACCGCGCATTGAGCGCTTCTGCGTCGTGATATTCGACAACGATCATCATGCCATCTTGCAAAAATGGGCGCGTATCGCCCAGCAGATCGGCGGAAAGCTGCACCTGCTCATAGGTTTCAGTGTCCATCACCGTCAGCATCCCGTCATCTTCGAACAGGAATTGCTGGTCTTTTTGCTCCAAACGCACGCGCTCAACCTTATCGGCAGACCGGAAACGTTCATTCAACTTTGACCCGTTGCGCAGGTTGCGCATTTCGACCTGCGCAAAAGCGCCGCCTTTTCCGGGCTTTACGTGATCGACCTTCACAGCCGCCCACAAACCGCCATTATGTTCCAGCACATTGCCGGGGCGAATTTCATTTCCATTGATCTTTGGCATTGTGACAAAACCTTGAGGATATCTTGATGAATGTTTGACACGCTCTATATCTGGAGGTGTCACCCCGTGCAAGACAACCTATCTCGTGTTGCACCCGCAGAGAGCTATGTGAAATTTGCATGGCAGCTATGCTAAATCGGGGTATCCGAATCGATGCTTATCCGTCATAAGGAGCCTCACGCCGAAATGACAAGAGCAAGAATAACGAAAGGACGACGAGATGAAAGATTTCGTTGACGGTACAGCTTTCAATAACGAGCAAGGCAACCGTGCCCGCAAACTCTTTGCAGCTGTTGTGTTGGCTGCTTTGGACGACGCTATTGCAGATGACAAAAAATATGGCAATGGCCCTGAACAAATCGCCCGTTGGGCCCGTTCCCGTGATGGCCGCGAAGTGCTGTCTTGCGCGGGTATCGATCCAAACGAGCGCGTTGTGAATGGCCTCATGGAATTTGTTGGCAAAGGTGTTCGGACCTCTGTGGCCCTGTCTCGCGAAGAAAGCGAACGCCGCAATGCAGCTGCCCAACAGGCAGAAGCCGCCTGAGAGCAGCCAATCGCGGGCTATACATCGCGAACTGAAAAAGCGCGCCTCCCACCGGGGGCGCGTTTTTCGTTGCCCGGCCCCGCGCAACCTGTCTTTTCCTAAGCCCAAGTTTGCGCCACTGTGGCCCGGCACAAAAGGGAGCGCCAAATGACCAAAGCGATCATGATCCAAGGCACCGGCAGCAATGTCGGCAAATCCATGATCGTGGCCGGCATTTTGCGCAGCCTCGCGCGGCGCGGCATCACCGTCCGCCCGTTCAAGCCGCAAAACATGTCCAACAATGCCGCCGTCACCGCCGATGGCGGCGAAATTGGCCGCGCGCAGGCGCTACAAGCCCGCGCCGCTGGCGCACCGCCGCACACAGATATGAACCCCGTGCTGCTCAAACCCCAGACCGCCACAGGCGCGCAGGTCATCGTGCAAGGCCAGATCTGGGGCCACCAAGAGGCCGCAACCTATGGCCAGCGCAAAGCCGCGCTCATGGCCCCCATCTTGCAAAGCTTCCACCGGCTGGCCGCGCAATGCGACATGATCGTCGTCGAAGGCGCAGGCAGCCCCGCCGAAACCAACCTGCGCGCAGGCGATGTGGCCAATATGGGCTTTGCCCAAGCCGCAGGCGTGCCCGTCATCTTGATGGGCGACATTGACCGGGGCGGCGTCATCGCCCAGATCGTTGGCTCACAAGCGGTGCTGGATGCCGCCGACAACGCGCTGATCCGCGGCTTTGCCATCAATAAATTTCGCGGCGATGTCTCGCTGTTTGACCGGGGCCGCGATGACATTGCCGCCCGCACCCGCTGGCCCTGCCTTGGGGTGATCCCGTGGTTCGATGGGGCGTCCCGCCTGCCCGCCGAAGACGTGATGGACCTGCCCGCGCGCCGCCGCTCTGGCGGAGCTGGCTGTGTCATCGCCGTGCCGCAACTGCCGCGCATCGCCAATTTTGACGATCTCGACCCGCTTGCCGCCGAACCCGGCGTCGATCTGCGCCTTATCGCCCCCGGCAGCCCCCTGCCCGGCGACGCCGATCTGGTGCTGATGGTCGGCAGCAAATCCACCATTTCCGATCTCGCCGCTTTCCGCGCAGCAGGCTGGGACATTGATCTGGCCGCCCATATCCGGCGCGGCGGTCATGTGCTGGGCCTGTGCGGCGGCTATCAAATGCTTGGCCAAACCATCGCAGACCCCCATGGCATCGAAGGCCCCGCAGGCCAGGTCGCGGGCCTTGGCCATCTGGCGGTGGACACCGTGCTTGCCCCGGTCAAACACCTCTCCCTGCGCCAAGGCACGCATATCGCCAGCGCAGCCCCGATCACCGGCTATGAAATCCACATGGGCGAAACCTCAGGCCCCGACAGCGCCCGCCCTTGGCTGCGCTTTGAGGGCACGCCCGAGGGCGCTACTTCCGCCAATGGTTTGGTACAAGGCGCCTATCTGCACGGTATTTTCAGCAGTGACAGCTTCCGCGCTGCCTATCTGCAAGGCTTTGGTGCGCAGGCACAAATGGGCTACGAATCCATGGTCGACAGCACGCTGGACGCGCTGGCCGATCATATCGAAAGCTGTTTTGATGTGGATCTTCTGCTGTCGCTCGCCGCCGAAATCCCCGCGCCGCAGCAGGCCAAGTCCAGCCCAGTAAGCTAAACCCGCCCCAGCACACTATGCCCCCCTCCGCTCTCCCCGAAAGGGCGCGGAGAGGGCCGTTTATTCGAGCTCTTGCGTCGCCAAGGCGCGGTGGATTTCCCGCCGTACCAATTTGCGCACATTGCGGGTGATCCGCTCGCCCAAAACACCTTGCAGCTCTTGGCGAACCATCTGGCCCACCAACTCACGCAGCACGTCTTCATCGATGGTCTGGGCATCCTCTGCCGCAGCTGTGGCGCCCATCGACCCCGCCGCTGCTGCCGCAACATCAGCCTCCGGCGCAGCGCTCTCGCTCAGCCGATCCTGATCAGACAGCTCAAACGCCGCTTCTTTTGCCGCATCCGAAAGGCTGCGCCGCACCGCTTGCTCGGCCTCGACCGCGATGTCATCTTCCCATGCCATGGCCGGGGCTTCGGTGCCTGAATATTCATCGGTGCCCGTGTCATCGGGTTCCCATTCTTGCCGGATCGACCCGATCGCCGTCTCCAGCGCCGCAATCTTCGCGCTCAGCGTCGCAGGCGTGGAGCCCGGCGCATCGCCATCCACAATCACACCCTCTTCCGCGTCTTCCGCCACCAAACCGGCGGCTTTCAACAACAGCCCCTCGCTGGGCATAAACGGATCATTCTCAGGCTCTTGCGCGGGCTCTGCTTGCTCTGCACGGTCACGGGCAGTTTCTTCCGCCGCTGTCTTTTCGACTGCATGACGGAAAAACGGCGCGCTCATATCACCCTCATCCGGCGCAGTCGCATCATCCGACTGCAAATCAGCCAGCATGTTCTCCACCGCGTCTTCCGCAGGCGCAGATGCTTCACTCGGCTCCGGCACATGTGCCGCCTTCTGCGCATCGACATCCACAAAGGGCGCCTCATCCACAGCAGGCTCTTCCACAGCAGGCTCTTCCACGGGGGGTTCCGCCCCATCGCGCGCCGCGACCCGCAGCGCCGGGGTCAACACCAGCCGCCCATCCGAGCGCAGGCTCGACCGTCCCGCATCGCGGTTCGGCGCAGCATTGCCTTGCGGGCGCTCCGCAGCAGGCACAGCCGTTGGCGCGCCGGTTTGCGGGCGTTTATCTTCGGAAACCAGACGGCGGATCGACGACAGAACGTCCTCTACCTCGGCATTTGTCACGGGGTCAGACATATTACTTCCACTCTTGCCTCACCGCACAGTCTACAGCCGCCTATAGATTCTCACAATAGACCGGAGAAAATAGAACCCGTAAAACTTGTATCGAATTTGCGGTGATTAATTTTTCTGAAGTGATTTCAAAACTCTATCAAGCGCCTGCCCCTGCTTAGATGCTTTGGTCGGCGAGTCTTTAACCAAATTGTAATAAGCTGCTGGATCGTATTGCTGAACCGGCAATTTCAGGTCCAATGCGGTCAACCGGCCTGTGGCCGCCAACACACCGTAGGAGGCAATATAAAGGTTCGAGCGTGCCGAAATCCGGTTCGCCTGCGCATCAAGCAAGGATTGCTCCGCATCCAGCACGTCCAATGTGGTCCGCGCCCCCAGCGTCGCTTCCTCGCGCACCCCGTCAAAGGCAATCCGCGCGGCGCGAATCTGCCGCTCCGAGGCCTCAAGCGCCGCCTTGGCAGAGCTAAGCTGCGCATAGGCATTGCCCACCGCCTGCTCCACCGAGAGCTTCACCACATGCAAATTCGCCCGCGACGCATCGCGCTGCGCCTGCGCTTGGCGCACCGAGGACGAAAGCGCGCCGCCTTGGTAAATCGGCCCGCCAACGCTCACACCAACCGAGCCAGAGCGCGTCGCGTCCCGGTCCGACAGGCTCTCCGACAGGGACAAAGACCCGTTCAACTTCACCGTTGGTTTCATCGCAGCTTCGGCGCGGCGAATGGTCAAATCCGCAGCAGCAACCTGATGCTGCACCGCCAGCATATTGGGGTGGCGGCGCACAGCGGCCGCTTTGGCATTGGCGATATTCCCCGCCAATTGCGGCAGGCTCGGCGGCCCGGCCAAACGGCCCGGCGTGCGGCCCACAGCGCGCTTATACTCCTCACGTGCCACAGCCAAATCACCCTGCGCCACAGCCAGACCCGCACGGGCCTCGGCCAATTGCGCTTCGGCCAGCGCCACATCGGTGCGCGTCACTTCGCCCACTTCAAACCGGTCCCGCGCGGCGCGCAGCTCTTGGGTCAAAACCCGAATGTTATTTTCCCGCAGATCAACAAATTCCGCCGCGCTGATCATGCCCATATAGGCCGATACCGCATCAAGCAAAACGCCCTGCTCCACGCTGACCAATTGCTGCCGCGTGGCCAAAACCACCTCTTTGGCGGCCTCTACCTGAAACGCGGTGCTGCCAAAATCATAAAGCAGCAAACTGGCCGAAATCGCCAAACTCGCCGAGGTTTCCTCAAGCTGGCTGCGCGACAAAACCGTGCTGTCGATCACCGCATGGCCAAAATTGCGCGTCACGGCGGCGCTCCAGCTCACGATGGGCTTAAGCGCCGAGGCCGCAAAGGCCACATCCTCATCAGCCGCCCGCAGCAAAGCGCGGTTCTGCTCAAGCAGCCCCGAATGATTATACGCCCCCACCAAAGCATCGGCCAATGTCTCCGACCACGCGCTTTGCGGCATCGCCACCGCAACCACCATCGCAACAGCCGCCAGCCGCTCTTTGCCTTTGTTGAAAAACGTCATCATTCGCCTCTTGAAAGTTTCGTCGCGCCGGGCACAAGCCCGCGCATTTTATTACAATTGAAACGCAGCTTCAGGGGCAAAGCCCGGCAAAACCGGCGCGCTGGCATTAAACGCCCGGCGCCAATGCAGATCCGCGCCGCGCTTATGGCCAATCCGGACCTCGCCCAGCGCGCCCTCCATAAACAGCGCCGCAATGCGCCCGCCATCCTTGAGCTGATCACTCAGCGCCACTGGCCAAACGCCCACACCGCCCTGCACAATGATCACATCATAAGGGCCGTGCTGCGGCGCGCCCCCAACCAATGGCCCCACATGCACCACCGCATTATCCGCGCCCACAGCCACCAAAGCCTCCTGCGCCTCGGCGGCAAAAGACGGCTCTTCTTCGACGGCAATCACCGCCTCGGCCATGCGCGCAATCACCGCCGCCGAATAGCCCATAGCACAGCCAATATCGAGCACCATCTCATCCGCGCCAATTGCCAAAGCATCCAGCATCTTGGCCAGGGTCCGTGGATCAAGCAGCACCCGCCCCTGCCCCAACGACAGGTTTTCCCCCAGATACGCCGCCTCACGCCGGGCCGCGGGCACAAAATCCTCGCGCGGCACAGCCAGCATCGCTTCAATGATCGGGAATTTGGTCACATCCGACGGGCGGATTTGCGTATCAACCATCACTTCACGGCGCGCGTCAAAATCTGTCATGGGAAGTAAACTCTTTCGTTCAGAATCTATCGCATTACCTTTGCCACATCACAGGCTCTGCGGCAACGACACTTTGCGAAGCCGCCCCGAAATGGCCGCTTCACCCTTCTTCAAATACTCGACCCCGCCCTCACGCCTGCCCCGACTGGCCGCGCAAATACTCCATCACCGCGCCGCGCACCGACATCTCTCCGCGGTCGCGCGCTTGGTAAATCACGGCGCGAACCTCTTCGATGTTGCTGCGCCGGATCAGGTTTTTCACCGGACCAATAGACGCCGGGCGCATGGACAGGCTGCGAATGCCAATGGCGGCAAAACACAAAGCCTCTACGGGGCGCCCCGCATCCTCGCCGCAGAACGACAATGGCGTGCCCGTGGCCTCACAGCGCTCAACAATGCGCTCCAAAAACGTCAGGAAACTTACATTGAGCGTGTCATAGCGCCGCCGCACCCGCTCATTTTCCCGGTCCGCCGCAAAAAAGAACTGCTTGAGATCATTGCCGCCAATTGACAGGAAATCGACCTCTTCAAAGAATTGATTGGGCGCAAAGGCAAGGCTCGGCGTCTCCAGCATCGCCCCCACTTCAATCCGCGCAGGCAGCGCATGGCCAAGCCGCTCCTCGCGGGCCAGCGCCTTGGTCAACGCATTGCGCGCCGCGCGATATTCCTCGAACTGCGCCACAAAGGGGAACATCACCGACAGGCTGCGCCCATTGGCGGCCCGCAGCAACGCCTGCAACTGCATCTGCATCACGCCGGGCTTATCCAGCCCCACCCGGATCGCGCGCCAGCCCAGCGCGGGGTTCGGCTCGTCATTGGGCTTCATATAAGGCAGCACCTTATCCGACCCGATATCAAGCGTGCGAAACACCACACGTTTGCCCCCCGCCGCATCCAGCACCCGCGCATAAAGCGCCGACAGCTCAGAGCGTTTGGGCATCTTGTTGCGCACCAGAAATTGCAGCTCAGTGCGAAACAGGCCCACGCCTTCCGCGCCCGATCCCTCGAGCGATGGCAGATCAGCCATCAGCCCTGCATTCATATGCAGCCCCACAGTGGTGCCGCATTTGGAAATCGCGGGTTTGTCGCGGATCGAGGCGTATCTTTCCTGCGCCGCCGCCTGCATGGCGATCTTATCGCGGAACGCTGTGGCGACCGTGTCATCGGGGCGCAAATGCACCACGCCTTGCTCGCCATCCACCATGATGTGATCACCGTTGAGCGCCTCTGAGGTGATGCGCCCCGCATGTACAATCAACGGAATGGCCAAGGCCCGCGCCACAATCGCCGCATGCGATCCAACCGAGCCGTTCTCCAGCACAATCCCCTTGAGCGAACGGCCATATTCAAGCAGCTCCGCCGGGCCGATATTGCTGGCCACAAGGATGGGATCAACGGGCATCTCTGCCCCGGTATCACTGCCCTGCCCGGTCAGGATGCGCAGCAAACGGTTCGACAGATCATCCAGATCCGACAGGCGCTCGCGCAAATAAGGATCGCTCGCCTGCCCAATTCTTGTGCGCGCCAGCGATTGCTCTTTTTCCACCGCCGCTTCGGCAGACAGACCGCGCGCAATGTCTTCTTGCATGCGCCGCATCCAGCCCTTGGAATTGGCAAACATCCGGTAGGCTTCGAGCACCTGCCGCTGGTCCTTATCGGCGGACATGGTCAACAACTGATCAACGCTCACGCGCAGATCATCCACCGCCGCCTCCAAACGCACAGCTTCTTTATGCGGATCATCGGCAATCGGGTTGGAGACAACCACACGCGGCTCATGCAGCCACACATGCCCCTCCGCCACGCCCTCTTGGGCCACGGTGCCGGGCAAAAGCACGGGCTGCGAATGGCGCGCCGACATGGCCGCGCCCTCGCCCAGAAACACACCCAATTCGGTCATCTCGGCCAAAACCATGGCGACCACTTCAAGCGCATAAATCTCATCTGCTGAAAATTCACGCGCTGCTTTGGATTGCACCACCAAAACGCCCAAACGGTCGCCCACACGCTGGATTGGCACACCAAGGAAGCTGGAAAAAATCTCTTCGCCGGTCTCTGGCATAAACCGGAAACCGCGCGCTTGGGGGGCATCTGCGGTGTTGATCACCCGGCGGTGTTTCGCCACCCGGCCCACCAAACCCTCGCCAAGCTTCATGCGTGTTTCGTGAACCGCCGCTTTGTTCAGCCCTTCCGTGGCGCAAAGCTCAAGCGTTTCTTCGTCTCGAAACAAATAGATAGAACAAACCTCGCAGCCCATAGAGGACGCAATCAGCGTGGTGATCTTATCCAGCCGCTCTTGGCCCGCAGACTCCGATGCCATGGCATCGCGCAGCCTGCCAAGCAGTTTGCGGCTTTCTGTTTCGTGACTTTCAGCCATTCTAAATTGCCCTCTACCCGTTCAGAGGGAGGTTTAATTCATAAACGCGGCGAACACGACAGTTTTTGCGTAAACGGCGGGGAATGGATTACCCCGCCTTGTGCAATTCAAACGCATCATGCAACGCCTGCACGGCCAATTCCATGTATTTGCGGTCAATCAGAACAGAGATTTTGATCTCTGATGTGGTGATCACTTTGATGTTAATGCCCTCGGCGCTCAGCACCTTGAACATCTTGGCAGCAACGCCTGTGTGGCTGCGCATGCCAATGCCCACCACGGATACCTTGGCGACATTCTCGTCGGCGATGATCTCGTGATAGTTGATCACACCCGCCGCTTTGGCATCCGCAATCGCTTTATCGGCGCGTTTCACCTGATCAACCGGGCAAGACCACGTCATATCCGTGCGACCCTCTTCCGAGATGTTCTGCACGATCATATCCACGTTCACGCCGCCTTCGCTCAGCGCGGTAAAGATCGACGCCGCAATGCCCGGACGGTCCGCAACCGACACCAGCGTCATCTTCGCCTCATCGCGGCTGAACGCGATCCCAGATACCACATTGCTTTCCATGATTTCCTCCTCGTCGCAGACCAGCGTACCGGCCTCGTCGGATTGTTCTTCAAAACTGCTGAGCACCCGCAGCTTGACCTTATACCGCATCGCCAACTCAACCGAGCGGGTCTGCAAAACCTTCGCGCCCAAAGATGCCAATTCCAGCATCTCTTCAAAGGCGATTTTATCGAGCTTGCGGGCCTTTTCGCTGACCCGTGGGTCGGTGGTGTAAACCCCGTCCACATCGGTATAGATGTCACAGCGCTCGGCCTCAAATGCTGCCGCAAAGGCCACCGCCGTGGTGTCCGATCCGCCCCGGCCCAGCGTGGTAATCCGCCCCTCGGGGCTCACACCTTGAAACCCGGCCACAACCGCAACCCGCATGCCATCGGCAAAACGCGCATTGATGTTTTGTGGCGGAATATCTTCGATCCGCGCTTGACTATGCGCCGAGGTGGTCTTGACCGGCACTTGCCAGCCCTGCCAGCTGCGCGCCGGAATATCCATCTCTTGCAAGGTCAACGCCATCAGCCCCGCCGTGACATTCTCCCCCGAGCTGACAACCGCGTCATATTCACGGGCATCATACAGCGGCGAGGTCTCATTGACCCAGCCCACCAACTCATTGGTTTTGCCAGACATGGCAGATACGATCACGATCACATCATAGCCTTTGGCCACTTCAACGCCCACGCGTTTAGCGGCACGGCGAATGCGGTCCAATGTGGCGACGGATGTACCGCCGAATTTCATTACCAGAACGGGCATGGTTCCTCGCTTTTGGCCAACGGCTGCGCCTTACGCTGTTGCGGCGGGACAAACAAGCGCAACAAGGCCATTTCATTGCGAATTCATTTCAAAATCACTGCATAAAATCCCCAACCCCGCCCCACCCTTGCGGCATTTCGCGGCAAAGCGCGGTGCCACTGGCGTGCAATTCCCCCTGTTGCGCGGCGGCCTCGCGGTGCTACCCATAACAAAACCAAGTGCAGGGGCCGTGATGCGCAACCGTAAATCTTTGAAAACCTTCACCCGCCGCGCCGCGCTCTTTGGCAGCGGCGCAGCCCTTGGCGTGCTGGCTGCAAACCACTGGCACCCCAACATCACCCGCACCGCGCCGCGCCTGATCGGCCCCGCGCCCACACCCGGCCCGCAGCTTCTCAATGATGCCAGCGAGCTGAGCGCGACCTCTGTTCACCGCCACATCACCCTGACCCAAGACCCCGGCAGCGCCCTCGTCGACGCCATCCGCGCCGAGATGAAAGAGGCCCGCGCCGCAAACCGCCCCGTCAACATTGGCGCCGCCCGCCACTCCATGGGCGCGCAGGCCATCCCCCCCGGCGGCCATGCGATCACCTTTGACAATGGCGCGATCGAGATCGACAGCGCAGCCCAAGGCTACCGCGCCCATGCAGGCGCACGCTGGTCGCAGATCATCGCCGCGCTTGATCCCGCCGGGCTCTCGCCGCAGGTCATGCAATCGAACAATGACTTTGGCCTCGCCGCCACTTTTTGCGTCAACGCCCATGGCTGGCCCGTGCCCTTCGGCCCGATGGGGGCCACGGTGCAATCGCTCGACATGGTGCTGCCCGATGGCGAATTGATCACCGCCAGCCCCGCGCAAAACACCGACATCTTCAACATGACCATGGGCGGCTATGGCCTCACCGGAGCCATCACCGCATTGAACGTCGCCGCCGCCCCCAACCTGCGCCTCGAACCCCGTTTCGACAAAATGCCCGCCGCTGAGTTTGGCGCGCGTTTTGTGGCCGCCGTGCAAGACCCCGCCGTGAACATGGCCTACGGGAGGCTCAACGTCAGCCATGATGATTTTTTCGAAAAAGCCCTGATGATCACCTACCGCCCCAGCGAGGATCAATCTGATCTGCCCCCCGCCGCAGGCTCTGGCGCGATCTCGAAAATCGCAGGCCGCATCTACCGCGCGCAACTGGGCAATGAACGTGGCAAGGCGCTGCGCTGGTGGTTTGAAACCGGGCTTGGCCCGGCGGTGGGCGGCGGCGCAACCACGCGCAACTCGCTGATCAACGAACCTGTGGTCACGCTGGATGATGGCGATACAAACCGCGTGGACATCTTGCATGAATATTTTGTCTCGCCCGCGCGTTTCCCCGAATTTCTGGCGCTCTGCCGCGCGGTGATCCCCGGCTCCTATCAAGAATTTCTCAACGTCACCCTGCGCTACATCGCAGCCGATAATGCCAGCTGGCTGGCCTATGCGCCCCAGCCGCGCATCGCCGCCGTGATGTCCTTCAGCCAAGAGAAAACCACCCGCGCCGAGGCCGACATGGCCCGCATGACCCGCGCCCTGATCGACGGCATCACCGGGATCGGCGGCACCTATTATCTGCCCTACCGCCCCCATGCCAGCCTCGATCAATTCACCCGCGCCTACCCCCGCGCCGCCGAATTTGCCGCCACAAAACAAAGCCTCGATCCCAACGGCATGTTTCGCAGCGGCTTCTGGAACCGCTATCTGGAGCCTTTAACCTCATGACCCTGCTTAGAAAAATCTGCCTTGGCTATTTTGCCGCGCTGATGATCGCCGCCTCGCTGAATTACATTCCGGGGCTGACCGATGAAAACGGGCTGGCCTTTGGCATCTTCGCGCTCGATATTTTCGACGATGCGCTGCATGTGGCCTCCGCGCTTTGGGCCTTGGCGGCGGCACTGATCTCCCAGCGCGCCGCGCGGTTCTTCCTCGTCACCTTTGGCGCGCTTTATCTGGGCGATGGGGTCTTTGGCTTTTTCACCGGCTATGGCTATCTCGACCTTGGTATTTTCACCAATGGCAACGCGGGCCTGTCCTTCACCTTCTTGCGCCTCGCGGCCAATGTCCCGCATCTGGCACTGGGCAGCTTTGCGCTGTGGGCCGGGCTGACGCGGGAACGCGGCTGATGGCGCGCGGGCTCTGGCGCTGGGGCAAACGCGCCGCATTGCTGCTGGTCTTGCTCATCGGCGGGCTGCTCTTGCCCGTCGGCTATGTGGAGCTTGCCTGCCAGCGCCCCACCGCCGAAAACACCTATAACTCCCTGCTTGCGCCGATCCATCACCGCGCCGAAAGCCGCAGCTACCTCACCTATCCTGAATGGCACATCGTGCATGCCTATGATGATTACGCACAGGTCATCCGCACAGGTGATCCGCATGATTACAGCTACTTGCGCGCCATCACCGGGTTTTGGTCCGCGCTCTGCGATCTAAGCGAAACCGCCGCCGATCATGGCGGCGTGCCGTTTGAAACCAAACAAATGGTCTATGTCATCGGCACCAGCTTCACCGCCGAAATGCTCGCCAAAGCCGCCTATGAAGAAACCCTTGGCCACATCGCCACATGGGTGCGCGGCCCCGATCACAGCCCGCTTGATGATCTCTCCGCCGCGCAGGCCCGCGCCTATGCGCAGTTCTTGCAACAAGTGCCGTGGTATCAATGGGATTTCACTGCAGACGCCGCCGCTCTTGATGCCGCCGCCACCCCCCGCTTTCGCGACCGCGAACGCCGCGTGGCGCTCGGGCTCGAATACCGCGCCAAAGCCGCCTATGCCAAAGTCATTGAAAATGCGGTCGCCGGAGTGGGCCAAGACGCCCTCACCTTGCGCCTCATCGCCAGCGCCGACCCCGATATCGAAGGGGTGCGCCCCATCGCCCAGCGCCCCGAGGGCATCGAGCTTGAAACCCCGCGCTACCGCGCCCTCACGCATATCTTGGTGCAAATGGCCGCCAGCGGCATTGATTTCATCGAAATCGCAGGCAATGACGACATCATGCTCACCGTGATCTCAGATGCGCCCGATTTCCCCAACGCCCGCAGCACCATGAAACGCCAAGGCTACGGCGATTACCGCCATATTGTCGGGCTCAAAGTGACCGATCTGGCCGCGCAACTGCGCCTCTATGCGCGCGAAGGCACCCACGTTGAACATATCCACGATTACTAAAATCCTCGCCGGGCTGTGCCTGCTTGGCGCGGCTTGGATCGCGCTTCTGGCCGCCGTGATGCATCTCAGCGCCGCGCCCCCCGCCGCGCTGGTGCCCTTCGCGGGCCCCGGCTTCATCGCCGCGCTGCCCGCCCATGTGGCCATCACCGATGATCTGCCGCTGGGGCTGGTCCTGATCAGCGATGACCCCGGCTTTGTGGCCGATCTCTACCGCGCCGGGGCGCATCTTGTGCTGCCCGCGGGGCTGATGGGCTGCGCGCCGCTGGAGCGTTAATGCCCCGCGCCAATCTGACCCGGCGCAACGGATGTGGCTTTCACAATCGCAAAACACGCCATGCCGGGCCGCAAATCCAGCATCTGCACCGCCCGCGCCGTCACCCGCGCCAACAACTGGTCTGACCCGCTGCGCAGCACCACCATCGCCCCCGGCCCCTGACCTTGGCGCAGGGCCTCCACCGTCACGGGCAGGATATTGAGCGCCGAAATCCCCTCCGGCGCTTGGGTCGCAATGATCACCTCATGCGCCATCACCCGAAGCCGCAGGCTCTGGCCCACCGCCCCGTCAATGCGCGGCACATGCAGCTTGGCCTGCGACAGCGCCAGCGTGGTCAACCCATCCGCCCCGTGGCTCTCGATGCGCGCCTGCACCACCGCCCCCGCCTCGCGCGCACCAATCAGCGGCACATGCGCGGGGTCTGCCATCACCTGCGCCATCGGCCCCGCCGCCGCCAGCTTGCCGTCCTGCATCAACACCATCGTATCCGCCAGCCGCGCGACCTCATCCAGCGCATGGCTCACATAAAGCACCGGTATCGGCACCCGCCCATCGCGCAGCCGCTCCAAATAGGGCAAAATCTCCTGCTTGCGCGGCGCGTCCAAACTCGCCAGCGGCTCATCCATCAGCAACATGCGCGGGCGCGACAACAGCGCGCGGCCAATCGCCACCCGCTGCTTTTCTCCGCCCGACAGCCCCCCCGGCGCACGGCCCAGCAACGCCTCCAGCCCCAGCAGATCACACACTTCCGCCAATCCCGGCCCCGCCGCCCCGCGCGGCGCATACCGCGCGCCAAACATCAGGTTGCCGCGCACATCTAAATGCGGAAACAGCCGCGCCTCTTGGAACACCACACCAAAGCGGCGCTGCGCCGCTGGCCGGTCCACGCCCCGCGCCCGGTCAAGCAACATCTCGCCGTCAAACCGCACCCAGCCCGCATCGGGGCGCAACAGCCCCGCAACAGCCTTTATCACCGTGGATTTCCCCGCGCCCGAACGGCCAAACAGCGCGGTAATCCCCGCCCCGGCCTCAAACGCCAAATCCAGCTCGAACGCGCCAAAGCTGTGGCGCAGCGACAGCTCCAAACTCATGCGCCCGCGATCCTTTTTGCCACCCGCCGCGCCAAGATCTCAGACAGCAACACCGCCCCCATCGCCACCGCCGCCGCCAGCGCCACCATGCCCAGCGCACGGCCCTCCGCCCCCGGTATCTGCAACGCGGTCCAAATCGCGGATGGCAAGGTCTGGGTCTGCCCCGGAATATTGGCGACAAATGTAATCGTCGCGCCAAATTCGCCCATGGACTTGGCAAACCCCATCACCGCCCCGGCCAAAATCCCCGGCGCAATCAGCGGCAGGCTCACCCGGCAAAACACCGCCCAGCGCGGCGCACCAAGTGTCGCCGCCGCCGCCTCCAGCCCCGGATCGACCGCCTCAATCGCCAGCCGCATGGCCCGCACCATCAACGGAAACCCCATGATCACCGAGGCCAGCACCGCCCCCGTCCAATGAAACGCCAAAGGCACGCCCAAAGCCTGCGCAGCCCGCCCCAGCGGCGCCGCAGGCCCAAACGCCAAAAGCAGCGCATAGCCCGTCACCACAGGCGGCAACACCAGCGGCAAATGCACCAGCGCGCTCAGCACCGCCTTGCCGCGAAACTGCCCCCGCGCCAAAATCCACGCGGTCCACAGCGCCACCGGCACCGCCAGCGCCGTGGCCCAGCACGCCACCCAAAGCGACAGGCGCAGCGCCTCCCATGCGGCCGCGTCCAACCCGCTCATGGCGCGCCAAACCCGTGGCGCGCAAACACGTCGCCCGCCGCTTGCACTTGCGCCAATGCCGCCTGCCCCGCCGGGTTTAGCCCCGCTCCGACATAGCGCACCTTGTCATGCGCCCCCGGCCCGGCCTGCGCGACAATCCGCACCCGCGGCTCGGCGGCTGCATCGCTGCGGTAAACCGCCCCCAGCGGCGCCGCCCCCAGCGCCACCAGCGCCAGCGCCGCGCGCACATCATCGGTCTCGGCCAATTGCGCAGCCAGCGTCTCCCACGCGCCCAAATGCTGCAACCATTGCATCGCATACCGCCCCGCTGGCACCGCCCCGCGCTGGCCCATGGCAAACCGCCCGCCCCCCAGCGCCGCCTGCAAATCCGCAGCGGTCACGCCTGTCCCGAAATCTGGAATATCACTGCCCGCCCGCGCCACCAGCACCATGGAATTGGCGGCAAATTCCTGCACCGCTCCGGCCTCAACGCGCCCTTGCGTGACCAACCACGCGGCCCACTGCGGATGCGCCAATAAAATCGCATCCGCAGGCGCGCCCGCCGCCACCTGCCGCGCCATCACCCCCGACCCCCCATAGGCAATGCGCAGATCCTCCTGCCCGGCAAACACCTCCTCAAGCACACCGCGCAGACTGGCCGCTGCAAAAATAACCGTTTCCGCCCGCGCCGCAGCGCCAAGGCAGAAAATCGAAAGGGCAATTGTGGCAATTTTGATCATTTCAGACCGAGTTAACGCGACCGCGCTAAAAGCAGCAAGAGCCATATGGCCAAGCGCGCTTTCGACGTTTAAGGAATTCCCCATTATGATCAAGCAACTCCCCATATCGCTGCACGGCAGCCAAAAGGGTGAGGCCCGAACCCAGTTCGCGGCACTTTGTTACCGTATCCGCAAAGAAAAACTGCAAATTCTCGTGGTCACGGCCCGGCGCACCAAACGCTGGATCATCCCAAAAGGCTGGCCAATGGAGGGCAAAACCCCCGCCGCCAGCGCCCTGCAAGAAGCATGGGAAGAAGCTGGCGTCACCGGTAAGCCGCGCGGCGATTGCATTGGCGTCTATTCCTACGCCAAACGCCAAGGCGCGCCCGATGAATTGCCATGCCTTGCAATGGTTTACCCGGTCAAAGTCAAATCCGTGGCCAAACGTTTCCCCGAATATAAACAGCGCCGCCGCCAATGGGTTTCGCCTAAAAAAGCCGCGCGCCTGATCTCCGAGCCCGAGCTGCAAAAACTGATTCTCGAGTTTGCCGCTCATATGGGCACCAAATAGCGCGCCCGCCCCCCGCGCCCCTTGACCTGTCCCCCAATGCAGCCCATTTCTTGATGACAGAACGGCCCTTTGGATATGCAAGATGATCAAATACGCTCTGACCTGCGCACAAGGACATGAATTCGAAAGCTGGTTCCAATCCGCTGCGGGTTTTGAAACCTTGGCCGCCTCAGGGCACCTTAGCTGCGCAATCTGCGGCTCGGGTGATGTGAAAAAAGCGCTGATGGCGCCTAAAATCACCCATGCGCCAAAAGCGCCCGAAACGCCCGCCGTGCAAAAACAGCCCCAACAAGTGCTGGCCCGCCCGGACAGTGAAATCGAAAAAGCCCTCAAAGAGCTGCGCCGCAAAGTCGAGAAAAACGCCGATTACGTAGGCCGCGATTTTGCCCGCGAGGCCCGCGCCATGCATCTGGGCGACAGCCCCGAACGCGCCATCTACGGCGAGGCAAAACCCGAAGACGCCCGCGCCCTGATCGAAGAAGGCGTGCCCGTCGCCCCCCTGCCCTTCATGCCCAAGCGCAACACCAACTAACCGCAAAAGGACCGCCCACATGACAATCGTGATCACCGGGGCCAGCCGCGGCATTGGCGCAGGCCTCGCCGCCGCCTACCGCGCGTCCGGCGCCGACGTCATCGGCACCGGACGCGCGCCAGACGCGCAATTGCAACTCGACGTCACCGATCCTGCCAGCCACCAAAACATGGCAAAAACCATCGGCGCGCGCCCCGTCGATCTGCTGATCTGCAACGCCGGGGTCTATCTCGACAAAGGCGATGACCTTGATACCGGATTTGGCGCGGATCTGTGGGCGCAAAGCTTTGCCACCAATGTCACGGGCGTTTTCCTCGCGGTCCAGGCGCTGCTGCCACAGCTTCGCATGGCAAAATCCGCCAAAATCGCGATCATTTCCTCGCAAATGGCCTCGCATGAACGCGCGCCAGGCGGCAGCTACATCTACCGCGCCTCCAAAGCCGCCGCGCTCAACCTTGGCCGCAATCTTTCTACCGATCTGAAACCCGAAGGCATCGCCGTGGGCATTTACCACCCCGGCTGGGTGCAAACCGATATGGGCGGCGCGCAGGGCGACATCACCACCGCGCAATCCGTCAGCGGCCTCATGGCGCGTTTCGACGCGCTCACCATGGCAAACACCGGCTGTTTTGAAACATGGGACGGGCGCGCGCACCCTTACTAAGCGGCGCGCACCCTCACGGCGCTACTCGCCCGCAAAGGCACAAAGCGCGTTCACTTCCATGCCCATTGCTTCAAGCCGCTTGCGCCCGCCCAAATCGGGCAGATCAATGATAAATGCCGTCGAGACAATCTCACCGCCCAGCCGCTGGATCAACTTGATCCCCGCCTCTGCAGTGCCGCCCGTGGCCAACAGATCATCCACCACCAAAACCTTCTCACCGGGTTTGATCGCATCATCGTGGATTTCCACAATCGCCTCACCATACTCAAGCGTATAGTCTTGGCTGATCGTCCGCCCCGGCAGCTTGCCTTTCTTGCGGATCGGCACAAACCCCACCGAAAGCTGATGCGCAATCGCGCCGCCCAAGATAAAGCCGCGCGCCTCCAGCCCGACCACCTTATCAATCTCCATCCCCGCATAGGGATGCAGCATCTGGTCAATCGCCATGCGAAACCCGCGCGGATCGGCAAACAGCGTGGTCACATCGCGAAACATGATCCCCTCATGGGGGAAATCAACGATGGTGCGGATATAGTCTTGAACTTGTTTCATAATGTCTCCGGCAAGATCAGGCAGTCAAAACGCCCAGCTCCCGCGCATAAATCATCACGCAAGCTGCGACAAGCAAAGCAGGCCCCCGCCTCTTTCATAAGGGCGCCTTTCATAAAGGCGTCATTCATAATGGCGGCGCAGGGACATACGGTCTTTATAACTCAGATTGCGCCGATGATTGCCGCCTTCTTGGGTGAAAATCGAGCGCTTTTCGTAATAGGGGTTCTTAATATCGGTGATCAGCCCCAGCGACTGCACCAATTCCTCCAGCATCACCGATTCATACGCCCCAATCCCCAGATCGCGCGAGAATATCACCTGCGTGGCTGTGATCCTCTGGCCTTTTGCCATAATCCGGGTCGAGGCATTGCCCACCCAAGTGCCATTAATCTCGGGCACTTGCGGCGCGCGCATCACCTGTTTGCGCGGCGTATCCATCAGGTAAACGGAAATATCTGCGCGCTGGCCGTTTGGCACCATACGCATGCGTATGGGAAAATCGATGCCGTTGATCTGCTGCACCGCCCGCTCGATCGACGCCTCGGCGCGTTTGATCTTTTTGCCCAGAAACGCCCGGTCTACATGGACCAGCCCCACAGAAATATCCCGCTTGCGCCAGCGCAGCATCGCCCGTGCACATGGCTTGCCCGGCGGCGCGGCGCAGGCCACCAACCGGTAAAAATCCCGATCCGACAGCTCGCCTTCGGTCTCCACATAATCGGTGGGCGGCGCTGCCAACGCCGCGCCCCCCAAAAATAAAACCGCCCAGATCGCCGCCAGCAAAACGCGCATTACAGCACCCGCCCCGCCACCGCGTCCAGCTTGGCCACCAGCGCCGGATCACGCGCCTCGGGCCGCGTCAGAATCGCATATTCCAGCGCCCGGTCACAGCCATGCGGGCAGGCTTCGCGCACGGCCCCAAGCAGCTCAGGCAGGCGCGCAACCATGGCGCGGCCCTTGTCGGCATTGCCCATCAACGTCGCGATGATCTGCGTCACATCCACCTCGCCATGATCGGGATGCCAGCTGTCATAATCGGTGATCATCGCCACCGACGCATAACAAAGCTCCGCCTCGCGGGCCAATTTCGCCTCGGGCATGTTGGTCATGCCAATCACATCCGCGCCCCAGCTTTCGCGGTACATTTTGGATTCCGCCAATGTGGAAAACTGCGGCCCCTCCATCGCCAAATACGTGCCGCCCCGGTGCACCGTGACCCCGGCGGCTTTGGCCGCGGTCTCGCAGGCATCGCTCAGACGCGGACAGGTTGGATGCGCCACCGAAACATGCGCCACACAACCCGAGCCAAAGAACGACTTCTCCCGCGCAATCGTGCGGTCAATGAACTGATCTACAATGACAAAATCGCCCGGTGCCATGGCCTCGCGGAAAGACCCGCAAGCGGAGACCGAAATCACATCGGTACATCCCAGCCGCTTGAGCGCATCAATATTGGCCCGGTAGGGCACATCGCTTGGCGCATGCACATGCCCGCGCCCGTGACGCGGCAAAAACGCCATTTTCACGCCGTTCAGCACCCCGGTCAGGATCGCATCCGAGGGCGCGCCCCAAGGGGTCTGAACCTGCGTCCATTCGGCACCCTCAAGCCCCTCAATCTCATAGATCCCCGATCCCCCGATGATCCCCAAATACGTGTCGCTCATCCGCCCGGCCCTTCCATGTCTAAATCGCCGCGCCAAGGGTTACACAGCCCCGCCGCGCCCCGCAATGCGCCCCTAAAGCCGTCAGCAACTGCCGCGCGGCGCAGCCAGCACCATCACCCAGCGGCCACCCGCCTGCGCCAGCCCCATCTGGGAATAGCGCGCCCCCAGCATATTTGCCCGGTGGCTGGGCGATCCGCGCCACTGCGCCAAGGCCCCAGAGGCGCTGGCCGAACCATAGGCCAGGTTCTCCGCCGCTGCACAAAACCCATAGCCCGCCCGCTGCAACCGCTGCCGCAGCTTGCCGCCATCCGATCCGCGATGGGCAAAAAAGCCGCCCCGCGCCATGTCATTGGCATGGGCCCGCGCCGCCGCATCCAGCGCAGCCGAGCGGCGCAGCGCCCCGCGCCCCTGCGCTGCGCGAAACTGGTTCACCTGCGCCAAAGCCGTGCCCGATTGCACCGCCGCAGGCGCGGCTGATTGAGTGCTCGCGGGCGCGGCCACACAGCCCCCCAGCATCAGCGCCGCCAGCGCGCCCGACAGAAATTTCCGCATCACAGCCCCTGCAATTGCCGCGCCATCTGGCGCTGCCGCGCAACCAGCGCGCCCATGTCCAGCGTCACCACCTGCCCATCGCGCACAATCTGCCGCGCCTGCACAAACAGATCGCGCACCGTGCTGGGCCCGCACAGCAGCAGCGCCGCCGAATCCCAACTGCCCGCCATTTCAATGCCCGACACATCCCAAACCGCCACATCCGCACGTTTGCCAAGCGCAATCCGCCCACACTCAGGCCGGCCCAGCACATCGGCCCCGCCCCGCGTGGCAATCTCAAGCGCCTCAAGGTTGCTCATGGCATCCGCGCCCTGCGCCACCCGTTGCAGCAACAGCGCTTGGCGCGCCTCTGCGATCAAATTGCCTGCATCATTGCTGGCCGATCCATCCACGCCCAGCCCCACGCGCACCCCCGCATCGCGCATCGCACGCACCGGCGCGATCCCCGATCCAAGGCGGCAATTGGAGCACGGACAATGTGCCACCCCCGTGCCCGTCTGCGCAAAAAGCGCGATCTCGGACGGGTCCAGCTTCACACAATGGGCATGCCAGACATCGAGGCCAACCCAGCCCAATTCCTGCGCATATTGCCCCGGACGACAGCCGAATTTCTCTAGCGAATAGGCGATATCCTCATCGTTTTCCGCCAGATGGGTGTGCATCATCACGCCTTTATCGCGCGCCAAGACCGCCGCATCGCGCATCAACTCCCGGCTGACCGAAAACGGCGAACAGGGGGCCACGCCCACCCGGCACATCGACCCTTCGCTGGCGTCATTGAACCGGTCGATCACGCGGATGCAATCTTCCAAAATCGCGGCCTCATCCTCCACCAACGCATCGGGCGGCAAGCCGCCATCGCTCTCGCCAATGCTCATCGCGCCGCGTGTGGGATGGAACCGCAGCCCCAATTCCGCCGCCGCGTGGATCGTATCCTCCAGCGCCGCACCATTGGGATACAGATACAGATGATCCGCGCTCAGCGTACAGCCCGACAGGGCCAATTCCGCCAAACCCACCTGCGCCGAGACATGGAAATGCTCCGGCGTGAACCGCGCCCAAATCGGATAGAGCGTCTGCAACCAGCCAAACAACAGCGCATCCTGCCCGCCCGGCACCGCCCGCGTCAGGCTTTGATAGAGGTGGTGATGGGTATTGACCAAACCGGGGGTCACAACACAGCCGCGCCCCTGCACCAATTCCGCATCGCCTTGCGGCAAATCATGGCCAATTTCGGCAATCACCCCGCCCGAGAGCCGCAGATCCACACCATGCAAAACCCGGCGCGCATCATCCATGGTGATCAGCGTGTCAATCTTCTGGATCAGCGTATCACCCATGGCGCGCGCCCCGCTGCGACGCGGCAATCACCGCCAGCGCCTCGGCGTGAATCTCCGCATTGGCCGCCGCCAATGCCTGCCCGCCCTCATGGGCTGGCCCGCCGTTCCAATCCGTCACAATCCCGCCCGCCGCATGGATCAGCGCAATCGGCGCTTGAATGTCATAGGCATTAAGCCCGGCTTCCATCACCAAATCCACCTGCCCCGCCGCCAATAGCGCATAGGCATAACAATCCATACCATAGCGCGTCAGCTGGCATTTCCCGGCCAATTCAGCGAACATCCGAGCATCCTCAGCCGTGCCAACTTCCGGAAAAGTGGTGAAAATCACCGCCTCGCCCAAGGCGCGCGGCGCGCGGGTGCGGATCATCTGCGTGCCATGCGGCCCGACCAGTTCCGCGCCCTTGGGGCTGCCGGTGAACCGCTCGCCAATATAGGGCTGATCGATCATGCCAAAAAACGGCCCCGCTGCATCGCTCAGCGCAATCAGCACCCCCCATGTGGGCGTGCCAGAAACAAAGCCCCGCGTGCCGTCGATTGGGTCCAACACCCAAGTCAGCCCCGATGTGCCCGCGCTGGCCCCGTATTCCTCGCCCAAAATCGCATCATCCGGGCGGCGCTCGGCCAAAACGGCGCGCATCGCCCGTTCGGCGGCGCGGTCGGCCTCGGTCACCGGGTCATAGCCGCCTGCCAGTTTGTTATCCGCCCCCAAGCTGGCCGAGCGGAAATGCGGCAAGATTGCCGCCCGCGCTGCATCGGCCATAACATGGGCAGTGATCTCGATATCGGGGTCAAAATTTTGCGTATTTTTCATGCAAAAAGGCCTGCCAGCTTGGGCAGGCCTTTGCAAGAACTTCGCGGCGTCAGCACCCGCATAAGCGGTTTTGCGTCACCCCCCGCGGCGCGATCTGCCCTCAGGCGACATCGCTCAGCACACGCGCCAATTCAAACAGGCGGCGGCGCTGGTTTTCCGGGATCGCGTAATATGACCGCACCAGATCCATCGCTTCTTTATCCCCCATCAAATCATCTGGCACATTGTCCATCTGCGCGGTGCGCTCGGTTTCGTCGGTCTTCAATCCCTCAAAGAAGAACGACACAGGCACACCCAACGCATCGGCAATATCCCAAAGCCGGGATGCGCTGACCCGATTGGCCCCGGTCTCATATTTTTGAATTTGTTGAAATTTGATACCGACCATTTCGGCCAGTTTCTGCTGGGTCATTCCAATCAACCAGCGCCGTTGCCGAACACGTTTACCGACATGGACATCTACTACATGTGCCATTTTTTTATCCTCTTTAAGAGACGCAAAACAGATGCGCCTAACATGCAACCAAAAAGCGCAAACTAACTTCCCTGCACCTCCGCGTGGGGAAAGGGACTACCATAGGAGCGCCCCGCTTTCAGCAACATATTTGCCTGACCAATCAAGATTTGATCATTTGAAAGATAGTTCAACTTTTCTAACCAAACCCCTAATTCCCTCGCGGTTTTTTGGGGCTCACCTTGTGAATATATTTAACAAACATTGAAAATCGTCCCTTTCGCAAGCCGTTTCCGACAGAAATCACACAAATGTGCGGGTTTCCCGGTCAGAATTGAGTTGCACAACCAAAAGAAGACGGATTCCCCCTGCCGCGCCTCTGTAACATTACCTGTGACAGAATCAGCGCAATTGTATCAAACTCCGGCAGTATTCCCCTCAAATCTGCCGAATGCATTCTGCGGCAACTTTAACGAGAGTCTGGCATTTCTCCAAATCATTTTTCGCGCCCCCTCCTGAGGGGCGTTTTTTGGCCTGCCAAAGCCGCGCTTCGCGCCCCGCCCGCCAGACAAATGGTCGCAGCCCTGCCAATCCCTTTTAGTTTTAGGGAATTACGCCGCTAAAAACCTTGTAAAGCGGCGGCAAAAACCCAATATTTAACCCCAAGAACGTGTGGAGACCCCTCCCGCGTCGAGGTTGACCTTTTTGGAGGAAAAAATGGTAGACACTAGAACGATGCAGTCGGGTGTAGGCGTCAACGCCGCCGCGATTGATCAGGGCCTGCGCGCCCATATGAACAAAGTATATGGCACCATGTCCGTGGGCATGCTGATCACCTTCGCCGCCGCTTGGGCGCTGTCGGGGCTGGCTTTGTCAACGGAACCCACCGCCTATCAATTCAGCGAAACCAAATACCTGACCGATTTTGGCTATGCGATCTACGCCTCGCCGCTGCGCTGGGTTGTGATGCTGGCACCGCTGGCCGTGGTCTTCGGCATGAGCGCCGGGATCAACCGCATTTCCGCTGCCACCGCACAGCTGGTATTCTACGTCTTTGCCGCTCTGATGGGCGCCTCGATCAGCTCGATCTTCCTGGTCTTCACCGGCGGCTCCATCGTTCAGGTCTTCTTCATCACCGCCATCGCTTTTGCGGGCCTGTCGCTCTACGGCTACACCACCAAAAAAGACATCTCCGGTTGGGGCAGCTTCCTGATCATGGGTGTGATCGGCTTGGTCGTGGCCTCGCTGGTCAACATGTTCATGCAATCAGAAGCCATGATGTATGCGATCTCCATGATCGGCGTGCTGATCTTTGCCGGGCTGACCGCCTATGACACGCAAAAGATCAAAACAGAATACATCGCACATGCCCATCAGGGCGACACTGAATGGCTTGCCAAATCGGCCATCATGGGTGCGCTGAACCTCTATTTGGACTTCATCAACATGTTCATGTTCTTGCTACAATTGCTGGGCAACCGCGAATAATCGCAGCACATGCTGACACTAAAAAAGGCCGGCCCCGCAAGGGACCGGCCTTTTCTTTTACCCCGCGCCGCGCGCGCTTTCAGTTGATGCCATTGGCCTGCTGCACCGCCCGCACATAGGCAATGATCGTGCTCACATCGGCCCGCGTTAGCCCCGCCACCGGGGGCATATCGCCAAACTGCCAATGATGGCTGCGCACCCCAAGCTCCGCTGCCCGGTAAAACGCCTCATCCCCGTGGTGGCTTGGCTCATAGATCTTATGCACCAGCGGCGGGGCCGTGCCCTCGCGCCCGGCGGCATTGATGCCATGACAAGACGCGCAGGCCCCCTCAAAGACCCGCTGCCCGATCTGCGCCTGCCCGCTCAGCGCCTCAGGCAAGGTCACCTGCACCATGGGCGCGCCCGGTTCAATAGCCGCCTCAGACACAGCTTCAGAGCCCGCCACAGGCGCGCTCCCTTGCTGCATCCACACCGAAGCAGCGCCCGCCCCAAGGGCCAGCGCTACCACCACCAAAACTGCTTTATTCATCGCTTCATCCTTTTCTCAACCAACCGCCGGGCGCAGGCCCCTGCTCGCACCCGGCGCGCCCGCTCACATCGCGAGCAGCATCCAGACCGCCATGCCGATCATCATCAGGTTCTCGGTCAGCGAGACAAAACCCAAAGGCACTTTGCTGTCGCCGCCCACACAGGCACATTTCAACTCGCGCTTGTCGATATAGACCGCTTTGAACACGCTCACCGCGCCAATCGTGGCCACGATCAACGCCGCAGGGGCCGCAAGCCACGTGCCCACACCTGCCAGCATCAAAACCCCGGCCCCGGTTTCGACAAAGGGATAGATATAGCCATAGCGCACCCAGCGCTGCGCCAGCAGATCATAATTGAGGAACATGGTCGCGAATCTCTCCACGTCCTGCAATTTTTGCAGCCCCAGCAGCACCATGGAAATGGCGATGAACCACGGCAGGGTCTGCGCGGCCACAACCGTGCCAAGCACCAGCCACGTCACCGCCACCGCCATCAGTGCGGCCACAGAAAACAGCGCAATCACTGGGCGATAAGTCACCGCGTCCTTCGCGGCCACCGCTTTGCCCAGAAACGCGCTCAGATCGTCAAACCCGCCAACCCGCTCGCCATCAATGAAAGTCTGCGGCGTGGTGGCAACCCCGTGGTGCTCTTTGAACGCATCCACCTCTTCGCGGGTCGTGAAATGGCGGTCATCCACCGTATAGCCGTTGCGCTCCAACAAATCCTTGGATTTCAGGCCGTAGGGGCACATGTGATCCGTCATCACCATGCGGTACAGGGTGGCGGTTTTCTCGTTGGTATCTTTGGGCATGGTCTCTCTCCAGACAAGGTCTCATCCAACACAACACCTAGTTGCGCGGCTTCAACAGGCAAGCTAAGCTCTCCAGTAACTGGAAGGTCAAGGAGAGAAATCATGAATATTTCAGCCGCCGCCAAAGCTGCCGGTCTGCCGGTGAAAACTGTCCGCTATTATGCCGATATCGGGCTGGTGAACCCCGCCGGGCGCTCCGAGGCAGGCTACCGCGTCTATGACGCCGCCTCCCTGCGCAAACTCAGCTTTATACGCCGGGCGCGGGCCTTTGATTTCAGCATCGAAGATTGCCGCGAATTGCTGGACCTCTACCAAGACCGCACCCGCCCCAGCGCCGAAGTGAAACACATCGCCGCCAATCGGCTGGCCCAGATCGAGCAAAAGCAAAAAGAGCTGCAATCCCTGCGTGATGAGCTGGCGCATCTGGTCACCGCCTGCCGCGGCGACGACCGCCCCGATTGCCCGATCATCGATTATCTGGGCTAAGGCCCCGGCCCCACACCGCCCGGATCTCAGGCCCCAAAACGCAAAAAGCCGCGCAAACGCGCGGCCTTAGCTACCAAAGTCAGGCGATCTTACTTGATCTTGCCTTCTTTGTATTCGACGTGCTTGCGCACAACGGGGTCGTATTTTTTGATGACCATTTTCTCGGTCATTGTCCGCGCGTTTTTCTTCGTGACGTAAAAATGGCCTGTGCCCGCGGACGAGTTCAGACGGATCTTGATCGTGGTTGGCTTCGCCATATCGCTTCTCCTGCTCGGGCAACACACCTGTGGCCCGGTAATCCTGAGTTCGGGGTTCTAGTCAGCCCCGCGTTCCTGTCAACCGGATTCTGCCAGATTCCCGCGATTCCCCCGCTCAGACCTGCAAAATTTTGGTTTTTTTGGCGTTTCCCCCCAAATCGGCCAATCGCCTCGGGTGGAATCGCCAAAGAGAGTAGTATGCGCGGAGGGCCTATAAGCCGGATTTTGTATCAGGCAGAACCTGATGATGACCATTCCTCTGACCTTGCCGTTACCGACAAAGCTCTAGCTGCCAACCCGAACCTGCTGGGGCAAAAGCGGCCCCGCCTGTTGCCAGGCGCGCGGTTCCTATTTGGCATTGCTCCCGGTGGGGCTTGCCGTGCCATCCTTGTTGCCAAGGACGCGGTGGGCTTTGAACCCCACCGTTTCACCATTGCCCTGCATGCAGGGCTGTCTGTTCTCTGTGGCGCTATCCGTCGGGTTACCCCGCCCGGGCGTTACCCGGCACCGTTTCTTTTGGGAGTCCGGACTTTCCTCGACCCTCTTGCAAGAGCCGCGGCCATCCAGCCTTCCGCGCAATCGCGGGCCTAGCGCGCCGCGCAGGGCCCCGTCAATTGATTTCAGGCCTCCGGCGGGGATTTATGACCAATTGGAAGGGCCGGGCAGCGCCGCGTGATCCTCGGGGGCAAGCGCGCCGCGCCCCCATGGGCGAAACCGCAGCCGCACCGCCTCCAGCAGCACAGCATCCGGCGCAGGGGCGGTGAACCCGGCCGCGCGGGCCTCGCGCGCAAATTCATCCGCATCCGCCTCAGCGGGCGGCTTTGCACGCCCAGCGCCCTGCGCCAACCCCTGCCGCGCCAGTCTTGCCCAATCAAAATGCGGCCCCGGATCGGATTTGCGCCCCGGCGCCATGTCCGAATGGCCAATCACACAATGCGGCTCGATACCCCAGCGCGCCATGATGCCGCGCAGCAGCTGCTCCAGCGCCGCCATCTGCGGTTCGGAAAACGGATGGGTGCCACGGTTGTCCAGCTCAATCCCGATGGAGCGTGAATTAATGTCGCTCTGCCCCGCCCATTCGCCCGCCCCCGCATGCCAAGCGCGCTGCGCTTCTTCGACCATCTGCACGGTCTCGCCTGCGCCAGAAATCAGGTAATGCGCCGAAACCTCGGCGCTCGGGTCGCACAGGCGTTCAAGCGCGGACTGCGCGCTTTGCATGGCAGTGTAGTGGATCACGATCAATCGCGGCACCAGCCCGTCGCGCCGCGCCCCGCAATTGGGCGAAGGATGCCAGCGCGCCGACATGCTCCGCGTTACTGCGAAGCCGCTGCGGCCGCACGCCGAAAGTCCGCCGGGCTCCATGCGCAGGCATAGCCGTCCCCGTCAGGGTCCAGCCCGCGCGGGTCTTTTTCCGGCCCGCCCAGTGACAAAAACGTCTGCTGCGCCTGATTGGCCGACGCCTCCTCGGCACAGTTGCGCTGGAATTTCGACTGTTTGTTAAACCCAAAACGGCTGTAGCGCTTACTGCCCACCGGATGCGAGGTCGACAACGCATAGCTCACCACATTGGGGCCAACATCGCCGCGTGTGGGCAGGGCTTCGGGCTGCACCACCTCATATTGCGCACGGTTCGCCGCCGCGCGGGCTGCATCATCTTGAATGCTGCGCTGGCCCGCCACCGCGTCAAAGCTGTTCTCCTGGCTGATCCCGGCGGCATTGACCACGGGGGGCGCGGGATTGCTGGGGCTGGCCGCCACCGGGGCCACGCCAGAATTGGCCGCCGCCCCGCTTGGGTCGGTCTGCGCCAATATCCGCGCCGTATCCGCCGCCAGCGCCGCATCATCGCTCAGCGGCACGGTGCTTACCCCGGGCGCGGCAGGCACCGCCGTGGCCGCACTGCCATAGCCAAGCGGCGATGCACCGCCAGAGCCCGCCAATTGCGCATCCCGGTTGGCTTTTTGCGCCTCAAAGGTCTGATTATAGCCAGTTCCGAAATTGCTATCCTCAGGCGCAACAGGCTGGCATGCAACCAGCCCCGCCAATGACAAAACCCCAATCGCCGCGCGTATCATCATCAACTCAGCCTATTCATTTATGCACCGGTATCTGGCCCGATATTTACCACCATTTATCCGCTTTGGCCACAAACCCAGCGGCCTGTTCAAGCGCATAGGCGGTCGACAGCAGATCTGCCTCCTCCCACGGACGCCCGATCAGTTGCAGCCCCAGCGGCAAGCCGGTCTTATCCTGCCCCGTGGGCACGGCAATCCCCGGCAACCCGGCAAGGTTCACCGTCACGGTGAACACATCGTTCAGATACATCGCCACCGGGTCTGCGTCTTTCATCTCGCCCAGCCCAAAGGCCGCCGACGGTGTCGCAGGGGTCAAGATGCTATCAATGCCGCTGGCAAAAGCGTCGTCAAAATCTTTCTTGATCAAGGCCCGAACCCGGCGCGCGCGGTTGTAATAAGCGTCATAGAAACCCGCCGAGAGCACATAAGTCCCGACCATCACCCGGCGCTGCACCTCGGGGCCGAACCCCTCGGCGCGGGTCTTTTCATACATCTCGGTGATGCCATCGCCCGCATCCATCGCGGCGCGGTGGCCATAGCGCACCCCGTCATACCGCGCGAGGTTCGAAGACGCCTCCGCTGGCGCAATCACATAATAAGCAGGCAACGCATATTTTGTATGCGGCAAAGAGATATCAACAATCTGCGCCCCCGCATCTTTCATCATCGCAATGCCGCTCTGCCACAGCGCTTCAATCTCTTCGGGCATGCCATCCATGCGGTACTCACGCGGAATACCGATCTTCTTGCCGCGAATATCCCCGCTCAACGCGGCTTCGAAATTCGGCACAGCCATGTCGGCGCTGGTGCTGTCCTTGGGATCATAAGAACACATGGCCTCGAGCATGATCGCCGCATCGCGCACCGATTTGGTCATCGGCCCGGCCTGATCAAGCGAGGAGGCAAACGCCACCACACCCCAGCGCGAACACCGGCCATAGGTTGGCTTGATCCCAACCGTGCCGGTAAACGCCGCAGGCTGGCGGATCGATCCGCCCGTATCGGTGCCCGTTGCCGCCAAACACAAATCCGCCGCAACCGCCGCCGCCGACCCGCCCGAAGAGCCGCCCGGCGTCAAAGCCGCCTCATCATTGCCGCGCCGCCACGGGTTCACAGCATTGCCATAAACCGATGTCTCATTGGACGACCCCATGGCAAATTCATCCATGTTCAACTTGCCCAACATCACCGCCCCCGCCTCAAACAGGTTCGCGCTCACGGTGCTCTCATACTCGGGCAAAAACCCTTCCAAAATGCGCGATCCGGCTTGGCTCGGCACGCCTTTGGTACAGAACAAATCCTTGATCCCGATGGGCAAACCGCACATGGCAGGCGCATCGCCCGCCTGCACGCGAACATCCGCCGCCCGCGCCTGCTCCAGCGCAATCTCCGGCGTGTGGTGCACAAACGCATTAAGCGCCCCTGCCCCCTCGATCGCGCCCAAACAGGCCTCGGTCAACTCAACCGATGTCACATCCCCGGCCCGCAACGCATCCCGCGCCCCGGCCAAACCCAGCTTATTCAGATCAGACATTATTCAACCACCTTCGGCACAGCAAAGAACCCCTCGCGCGCATCGGGCGCATTTTTCAAAACAGCCGCTTGCTGGCTGCCATCCGTCACCGCGTCCACACGCCGCTTGAGCCGCTGCGGCGAAACCGATGTCATCGGCTCCACCCCGTCGATATCAACCTCCGACAGTTGCTCGATAAACCCAAGGATCGTGTTGAACTCGGATGCCAGCGCGGGCAACGCCTCGGGCGCCACTTTGATCCGGGCCAACTTTGCCACACGCGCGGCGGTGTTTTCATCAATGGACATGGGGGATACTCCGTCTCTTTCTTGCCGTTTACCGCCCCGCGCCGCGCTTGCCAAGGGCAGGCCGCCCCCTGCCCGGCTCACCCTTCCAAAAATACTCAAATCCGCCGCCCATCACAGACGAATTGCCCAAAGGCCTAGCGCCGCGCCGCAAAAAACGCCCGCAGCAACTCTTCCGCCTCCCGCGCGGCAATCCCGTCATAGACCTCGGGCACATGATGGGCCTGCGCATGGGAAAATACCCGCGCCCCATGCGCCACACCGCCCGACTTGGGATCAGAAGCGCCGTAATAAACCCGCCCGATCCGCGCCGCCGCAATCGCAGCGGCGCACATGGCACAAGGCTCCAGCGTCACATATAAATCATAACCCACCAACCGCTCGGACCCCGCCGCCGCGCAGGCCGCCCGCAGCGCGACAATCTCCGCATGGGCCGTGGGATCACAACTCTCGCGCGTGCGGTTGCCCGCCTGCGCCACAACATGGCCCGCCGGATCGACAATCACCGCGCCCACAGGCACCTCGCCGCGCGCAGCAGCAGCGCGGGCCTCCTCCAATGCAGCAGCCATATGCGAGCGAAATACCATTCCCCCTGATGGCCCGATCATGCGCCCTTTCGCAAGCCCCACAAACGCGCTAAGGCTGCGCAATGAATGATGACACCCCAAAAGGCGACCGGATCGCCAAAGTTCTCTCGCGCGCAGGCGTCGCCAGCCGCCGCGACGCAGAACGCATGATCGAAGCAGGCCGCGTGACGGTCAACGGCGCGGAAATCTCCTCGCCCGCGCTCAATGTCAGCGAGACCGACACCATCACCGTGGACGGCAAACCCATCGCCGAACCCGAACCCCCGCGCATCTGGCTCTACCACAAGCCCGCCGGGCTGGTGACCACGGACCGCGACGAGCAAGGCCGCCAAACCATCTACGAAGACCTGCCCGAAGACATGCCCCGCGTGATGAGCATCGGCCGCCTCGATCTCAACTCCGAAGGCCTGCTGCTGCTCACCAATGACGGCGGCGTGAAACGCAAATTGGAACTGCCCAGCACCGGCTGGCTGCGCCGCTACCGCGTGCGCGTGAATGGCCGCCCTCAGGACGCCGATTTCGAACCGCTGCGCGCAGGCGTTGTCGCAAGCGGCGAGCCGTTCCAACCCATGACCGTCTCGCTCGACCGCCAACAAGGCGCAAACGCGTGGCTCACCGTGGGCATCCGCGAAGGCAAAAACCGCGAGATTCGCCGCGCCATGGAAGAAATCGGCCTCAAGGTCAGCCGGTTGATCCGCATCAGCTACGGCCCCTTCCAACTGGGCGAGCTGAAACCCGGCGCCGTGGAAGAGCTGCGCCGCAAAATCGTGCGCGACCAACTTGGCATGCCCGCCGAAGACCCCACAGGCACCGCCCGCCCCAAACCAAAACCCAGCTTCAAGGGCAAAAGCAAACCCAAATCGCGCAGCACCATGGCTGGCAAACCCGGCCTGCCCAAACCCGAAGAAGCCCTCCCCCCCGGCGCCCGCCCCGGCGGCAGACCCAGCAACAAACCATCGGGTGCCAAACCGTTCGGCGCAAAACCCGCAGGCCGCAAGCCCTTCGGGGCCAAACCCGCAAGCAGCAAACCCGCAAACGCCAAACCATCCAGCCCCCGCCCCACCGGCGGCAAAACCTTCAGCAGCAAAACCCCCCGCCGCAAATAGCGGCCGGGGCGCGGGCCAAGAATAAACCTGCGCGAAATCAACCCACGCTCGGAAGAGCGCAGGATCACATCACGTAAATTGATCTACATCTAATTGTAACGAAAAAATTCAGCCAAAGATGGGATCAGGCTAAGCGGGCCTGCATATAGACTTCGGCGTCAGAAAGTTCCGAGCTTTCTGTGACTTCCACACGCTGCGTCAGCATACAACTGATCTGTGGATCATCCATCCAGCGCTCAATAAGAGCGGCATGGCGTGCGGGAGCCTCCGTCATAAAACGGAGCTGCTCATCTCTCTTCAATGGTGCAGTGCTCATCACATCATTCCTATCCGGCGAATCAACAGCGATCGCCTAATTAGTATCTACAACATAGTCCAGTCATGTGGATTTTTCAAATAGCCACGCGTGATGCCCCATAAAATCATCCACCTTACCGCCTTGGTAACCCGCCAAACGAACCGCTTCGCAAACCGGAAGGTATTTGGTCAAAGCTTTTAGCGGAAGGTTCTTTTGGCTCGTCGAAATCCCTACAAAATCCGGCTGTGCAACTTTCAACACCTTATTTGTTTCAATACAGATAACGCTCAGCGCCATCGTTCGATCCTCGCCAACCAGATATTTCTTGGTTCGCAAACCATCCAGTTCCGTTCTGGAAGCCCCATCTGGCCCCACAAATGAGATCATGAAAACGAGCTCGACCATATTTGGGGGCGTATCATAGGGCGGGTCCAAATAGGCGGCGACGATCGCCTTCACCTGTACACCATCATCGTCACAGTGCCCCAAAGTCACGCTGTGAATCCACTCATCGGGACGATAGATCGTAGCCGTTTCATATACTCGGCCCGGTACCACATGGCTGACAAAAGACATTAATGAAATCTCCTGCGCAAAATGAGTAATCTAATAACGATATAATAAAACATATCTAACAAAGAACAAACCTCACTCCCCCCCCCAAACCAACGGGGAAGTTTCCCCCAAAATGTTCCTGTAATTCTTGCCAATCGAGGCTATCATTGACGCAGTTGAGTGATACCCTTGGGGCGGCATCCGGTGTATAGACACCGGGGCGCGCCTCATGCTGCCCGGCCCGTGAAGGAATATCGATGCGAACCAGTGGATTTCAGAAAATCTCCTATGTGGCCTTGATTGTGCTGCTGTTTGGCACGGCCTCTGGCTGGCTGGGGGGGCTGTAAATGGCCCAGCGTTACGGCGGCAAATTCAGCCCCGAAGCGGGCGATGATCCGCAATCCGCCCCCAAAACCTCCCATGCCCCCTTGGCGCTTGACCCGGTGGGCGGGCGCGCCAATGTGATGTTTGTGCCCGCGGCTGTGCTGGTTGCCACCACCTTGACCGATGGCGCGCTGCCCATGGCGCTGGGGCTGGCGGGCGCGGGCATCTGGACATTGGCCGCATGGCTGCTGCGCGAAGGGCTGCGCGCGCAGGCCGCCTATGACGCGCGCAAAGTCGCGCGCCGCCCAGCCCTGCCGCGTAAAATCCTCGCGGCACTGCTGGTTGGGTTTGGCACGGCGCTGGCGGTGCTGGCCCATCAAAACACGGGCGGCTTCCTGCCCGCGATCCTCTTTGCCAGCGCCGCCGCCGCGCTGCATCTGGCCTGTTTCGGCATCGACCCGCTGGCCTCCAAAGGCATGGAAGGCATCGATACATTCCAACAAGACCGCGTGGCGCGCGTGGTGGACGAGGCCGAAACCCATCTGGCCGCCATGTCCGATGCAATCACCCGCGCCCGCGACCGCGGCGCGCAGGCCAAACTGGCCGAATTTCAACTCACCGCCCGCGCCCTGATCCGCACCGTCGAAGAAGACCCGCGCGATCTGACCGCTGCGCGTAAATACCTCGTGGTTTACCTGCGCGGTGCCCGCGACGCGACGGTGAAATTTGCCGATATCTACGCCCGATCGCGCGATGAACAGGCCCGCAGCGATTACATGGCCCTGCTTGATGATCTGATCCAGAACTTTGCCGATCGCACCCGCAAATCCCTGATCGAAGACCGGGGCGATCTGAATATTGAAATCGACGTGCTGCGCGAGCGGCTGTCACGTGAAGGGGTCCGGCTGGACTGAACCCCCGTTATCTCAAGGAACCTTTTTATGTCTGAAACCGTTCGTCAAAAAGCCGCGCAAAGCCAATCTTTGGTTGCCGAAGTTGCCGCCATCGCCCTGCCCGAACCTACGGATGCCAACACTGTCATGCCCCTTGCCGACGCCAATAAAACCCAATCCGCCGCGATCAGAAAACGCATGTCGGAAATCAACATGACCGACACGCAATCCATCGTGGCCTTCGGCTCTGGCGCGCAGGCCGAGCTGCAAGAGATCAGCCAAGCCATGCTGCAAGACGTGCGCAACAAGGACGTAGGGCCTGCGGGCGACAGCCTGCGCGACATCGTGACCACAATTCGCGGCTTCTCCGTGAGCGAACTCGACGTGCGCCGAGACCGCTCATGGTGGGAAAAACTCATTGGCCGCGCCGCGCCTTTTGCGAAATTCACCGCAAAATTCGAAGACGTGCAGGGCCAGATCGACAAAATCACCGACAATCTGCTGACCCACGAGCATACATTGCTCAAGGACATCAAATCCCTTGATATGCTCTATCAAAAGACCCTGAATTTCTACGACGAACTGGCGCTCTACATCGCCGCAGGCGAGGCGAAACTGGCCGAGCTTGACGCGACCACCATCCCCGCCAAGGAAAAAGACGTGGAAGCCGCCGCCGAGAATGACAAGGTCATGGTCGCCCAGGAACTGCGCGATCTGCGCGCCGCGCGCGACGATCTGGAACGCCGCGTGCACGACCTGAAATTGACACGCCAAGTCACCATGCAATCGTTGCCCTCCATCCGTCTGGTGCAGGAAAACGACAAATCCTTGGTCACAAAAATCAACTCCACCTTGGTCAACACCGTGCCGCTTTGGGAAACTCAACTGGCCCAAGCCGTCACCATCCAGCGCTCCGCCGAAGCCGCCGCCGCCGTGCGCGATGCCAATGACCTCACCAATGAGCTGCTGACCTCGAACGCCAAAAACCTGCGCGAAAGCAACAGCATGATCCGCAAGGAAATGGAGCGCGGCGTCTTTGACATCGCCGCCGTGCGCGAGGCCAATGCCGATCTGATCGGCACCATCGAGGAATCGCTGCAAATCGCGGATGAGGGCAAAGCCAAACGCGCCGCAGCCGAACAGGAGCTCAAGGAAATGGAAGCCAAACTGCGCGACACGCTGGCCTCCGCCAAAGCCAAGAAAACCGGGCTGGGCGACACTGCCGCCACTTCCGTAGGCAGCTAAATGGCACAGGCGGGGGGCCAGTTTCATCCACGGCTGAGCGCAGGGGCGATTGCCCTTGCGCTGGTGGCTGCCTGCACCCCGGTGCCGGTGCAGCCGGTGCTCACCCCGCCCGCGCGCCCGGCGGCCCCCGCCGCCGCCGCGCCCGCCCCGATCAAAGTCGCCAAACCCACCTCCGAGGCCAGCGCGCAATTGCGCAGCTATCTGGCACAGGTACAAACCGCCCAGCTGTCCCAAGGGCTGCTGCGCCGGGATGGCGGCGCCGCTGACGCGCCCTATAGCGCCGAAATGCTGGCCCGCGATTTTGAACAGATCGCGTTCTACAATGAATATGACGGCGCGTTTTCCGGCGCGGGCGGCCCCAGCCCCCTGCGCCGCTGGACCGCGCCCGTGCGCATGCAAATGCTCTTTGGCGAGGGCATCCCGCCCTCCCAACGCAGCAATGACAGCGGGCTGATCAGCGCCTATGCCGCCCGCCTCGCCCGCGCCACTGGACACCCGGTCCAGATCGGCGGCAAAGCCAATTTCATCGTCATCGTCGCCAGCGAGGACGACCGCGGCGATTTGCTGGCCCAGGCCGCCGCCCGCCTGCCCGGCGTCAGCGAAAACAGCCTGCGCCCATTCCAAGTGCTGCGCCGCGACACCTATTGCGCCGTGGCCGCCTTCGCCTCGGGCAGCGATCCCAACACCTACACCGCCGCCGTGGCGGTGATCCGCGCGGAAAACCCCGATCTGCTGCGCCTGTCCTGCATCCACGAGGAACTGGCCCAAGGGCTTGGCCTCGCCAATGACAGCCCCGCCGCCCGGCCCTCCATCTTCAATGATGATGATGAATTTGCGCTGCTCACCCCGCATGACGAGCTGCTGCTCAAAATGCTCTACGACCCGCGCCTGCGCCCCGGCATGAGCGCGGCTCAGGCCCGGGAAACCGTGCTCACCATCGCGCGCGAGCTGACAGGCAGCGACGTATGAGCGCGCCCAGCTTCACATACCCACATCTGGCAGGCCCCCTTGGGGCACGGCCAAAACGCATCTAACGAAAGGTCTTTTTAATGGGCATTTTTGATTTCCTCTCCGGCGAATTTATCGACGTCATCCACTGGACAGACGACACACGCGACACAATGGTCTGGCGCTTTGAACGCGAAGCCCACGAGATCAAATACGGCGCAAAACTCACCGTGCGCGAAGGCCAAGCGGCTGTGTTTGTGCACGAAGGCCAGATCGCCGATGTCTTCACCCCCGGGCTTTACATGCTCGAAACCAACAACATGCCGATCATGACCACCCTGCAACATTGGGACCACGGCTTCAAAAGCCCCTTCAAATCCGAGATTTACTTCGTCAACACCACCCGGTTCAACGATCTCAAATGGGGCACGAAAAACCCGATCATCGTGCGCGACCCCGAATTTGGCCCCGTCCGCCTGCGCGCCTTTGGCACTTACGGCGTCAAGGTCTCCGACCCCGCGCGTTTCTTGTCCGAAATCGTCGGCACCGACGGCGAATTCACCATGGATGAAATCAGCTTCCAGATCCGCAACATCATCGTGCAGGAATTCTCCCGCACCATCGCCCGCGCCCAAATCCCCGTGCTCGACATGGCCGCCAACACCCGCGAGCTGGGCAAATTGGTCGGCAGCGAAATCGCCGGGCAACTGGCGGAATACGGGCTCGCCATGCCGGAACTTTACATCGAAAACATCTCCCTGCCCCCCGCCGTCGAAGAGGTGATGGACAAACGCTCCGCCATGGGCGTGATCGGCAATCTGGGCGAATACATGCAATTCCAAGCCGCCGAGGCTCTGGGCCGCGACGGCGCAGGCGCGGCTGCCATTCAAACCGGCATGGGCGCGGGGCTTGGCCTGCAAATCGGCCAACAGGCCATGGCCGCGGGCCCTTGGGGCGCCCGCCCTGCCGCTGCTGCTGCCGCGCCCGCCCCCGCCGCGCAAACCCCGCCGCCCCCACCTGCGGTTGAACGCGTCTGGCACATCGCGGTGGATGGCAAAACCACCGGCCCCTTCTCCAAAGCCGCCATGGGCCGCAAAGCCGCCGAAGGCGGGCTCTCGCGGGACAGCTACGTCTGGACACCGGGCCAAGACGGCTGGCTGCGCGCCGAAGACGTGGCCGAACTGGCCCAGCTCTTCACCGTCCTGCCGCCCCCGCCCCCCGGCGCCTAAACCCCAAGTAGCGCCTGATGACCCAGCCCCCCGACCTACCGCCCGGCCCTTCTCCGGCCCCGTTGTCCCCGGCCCCTGTGTCTCCGGCCCTTGAGGCCGAGCACCGCTTCCCCTGCAACACCTGCGGCTCCGATCTGCGCTACGAGCCGCAATCGGGGCAGCTAAAATGCGACCATTGCGGCAACAGCGAAAACATCGAAGGCTCCGGCTTTTCCACCCGCCCCATCGCGGAGCTGGACCTGCGCCGCGCGCTGGCCCAAGACCTTCCCCAAACGGACATGGAAGAAACCCGCGTCAGCCAATGCCCCAATTGCGGCGCGCAGGTGGAATTTGACGCCGACCGCCACAGCGCCGAATGCCCGTTCTGCGCCACGCCTGTGGTCATCGGCTCGGGCACCCACCGCCACATCAAACCGCGCGGCGTGCTGCCCTTCGCCCTCACCGAAGACGTCGCCCGCAATGCCATGAAAGACTGGCTCGGCCAGCTGTGGTTCGCCCCAAACGGGCTGCGCGACTATGCCCGCAAAGACCGCCGCATGGATGGCATCTACGTGCCCTACTGGACCTTCGACGCCGATACCAAATCGCAATATCGCGGCGAGCGGGGCACGATCTATTACGAAACCCGAACCGTGATGCGCGATGGCAAACGCACCCAGATCCAAGTCGCCAAAACCCGCTGGCGCAGCGTCTCTGGCCGGGTTGCGCGCTTCTTTGACGATGTGCTGGTGCTGGCCTCGACCTCGCTGCCCAAATCCTACACCGACGGGCTCGAGCCATGGGATCTCTCCGCCCTCGAACGCTACACGCCCGAATATCTCGCCGGGTTCCGCGCCGAAGGCTACACCGTGCCCCTCGAAGACGGCTTCACCGAAGCCCGCCACTACATGGACCGCATGATCGAACGCGATGTGAAATTCGACATCGGCGGCGACCGCCAGCGCGTCCACGGCATCGACACAGACATCGGCGGGCTGACCTTCAAACACATCCTGCTGCCGGTCTGGATGGCGGCCTATAAATACCGCGGCAAAACCTACCGCTTTGTGGTCAATGGCCGCACAGGCCGGGTACAGGGCGAACGCCCCTATTCCGCGATCAAAATCACCATCGCCGTGGTGCTTGGCCTCATCGCCGCCGCCGCCATCGGCTTTATCGTGGCCACCCAGCAATGAGCCCGCCCCTCGACACGCTCACCCAGCTGATGCAGACCCGCTATTCCTGCCGGGCCTTCCTGCCCAAACCCGTGCCAGACGCCGAGATCACCCAAATCGTGCGCGCCGCCCGCCACGCGCCCAGCTGGTGCAACGCCCAGCCTTGGCAGGTGGCCATCACCAAAGGCAACGGCACCGAGGCCCTGCGCCGCGCCCTGCTAGAGGCCGCCACCCAAGGCACGCCCCCCGCCCCCGATCTCGACTGGCCCAAAACCTACAGCGGCGCTTACGCCGACCGCCGCCGCACCTGCGGCTTCCAACTCTATGACGCCGCCGGGATCGCCAAATCAGACCGCGCCGCGCGCCACGCGCAAATGCTGCGCAACTACGCGCTGTTCGATGCGCCCCATGTGGCGATCCTGCACTCCCCGGCGGAACTTGGCGCGTATGGCGCGATGGATTGCGGCGGCTTTGTCACAGGCTTCACCTTGGCCGCCACGGCGCTTGGCATCGCCAGCATCCCGCAGGCCGCCATCGCCGCCTACGCCCCTCTGCTGCGCGCCCATCTGGCGCTGCCAGCCGACAGGCTGATCCTCTGCGCCATCTCCTTTGGCTACGCAGACAGCGCCGCCCCGGTGAACCAATTCCGAACCGAGCGCGCGGCCCCTGAAACAATCATCGAGTGGAAAGAATAAATGCGCGCCCTCCTGCAACGGGTCAACACGGCCCAAGTCACTTCCCAAGACGAGGTTCTGGGCAAAATCGGCCCCGGCCTGCTGGTGTTGGTCTGCGCCATGCCCGAAGATACACCCGAAATCGGCAAATCGCTCGCCGCCAAAATCGCAAAACTGCGCCTGTTCAAAGATGACGCCGGCAAGATGAACCTCAACCTCGCCCAATCAGGCGGCAGCCTCTTGCTGGTCAGCCAATTCACCCTTGCCGCAGACACCTCACGCGGCACCCGCCCGGGCTTTTCCTACGCCGCCAAACCCGATCTGGCCGAACCGCTTTATGAGCGCCTCGCCGCCGATCTACGCGCCTTGGATATCCATGTGGAAATGGGCCGCTTTGGCGCGGACATGCAGGTCAGCCTCACCAATGACGGCCCCGTCACCATCTGGCTCGACACGGCGGCCCCCTAAAGCGCCCCGCTTCACCTTTCCAAAAATACTCAAAATCCGCGCTTACGGCTCGCGGAACGCCTCACGCGATTTATACAGCGGCTTGAGCAGATATTGCAGCACCGTCTTCTCGCCCGTGTGCAGCTCCACCGATGCCTGCATCCCCGGCCGCAACTGCAACGAGGCCTGCCGCGGCGTCAGGTTTTCCGTATCCACAGCCAGCGTCACTTTATAATGCGCCTCTGCTTCGGGATCGCGGCTGGTTTCATCTTTGAACGTATCCGCAGAAACCAACGTGACCCGCCCCTTAAGCGTGCCATAAATCGTGTAATCATAAGCCGATAGCTTGATCGTCGCCTCTTGGCCCGCCCGCACACCTGCGATGTTCTTGGGCGCCACCTGCGCCTCGACAAACAATTCTTCATCCAGCGGAATGATCTGCAAAATCTCCTCACCGGGGCGCACAACGCCGCCAATGGTGGTCACCGAGAGGTTGTTCACAATGCCGCGCATCGGGCTGCGCAATATCGTCCGGCGCAACTGGTCTTTGCTCGCCGTCAGGTTCTGCCGCAAGGTCGACAGCTCCTTGAGCACATCGGAATATTCCTGCGCCCGGTCCAGCTCGGTCTGCGTCTGGATCTCGTCATATTTAATCCGCGCATCGGCGTAATTCTTGCGCGCGCGGGTCGATTCAATCTGGCTCACGATCTTGCGCTCCAGCAGATCCCCCATCATGTCGCGCTCTTTTTGCGCCTCGGCCAGCACCCGCTTGGCCCCATCACTGCGCGAGACAAAATCAGACTGCCGCGCCTGCAACAATGTCTGCTCGGAGGCCACAATATCGGGCGTCCGGCTGGCCCATTCATCGGGCACATCAAAATTATACTGCCCGGCCAGCTCTGCCTCCAGCCGCAACCGGCGGATTTCAAACGCGCTGATCTGGTCTTGCAAATCATCCACCGAGGATTGGAACTGCGTGCTGTGCAGCCGCGCCAAAACCGCGCCGCGCTCGACCACATCGCCCTCGGCCACGGCCAGCTCGGCCAAAATCCCGCCCTCAAGGTTCTGGATAATCTGGGGCCGCGAGGATGAAATCATCGAACCTTCGGCGCGCACAATCTCGTCAATCCACGCAAAAGCCGCCCAAATCAGGAACACCAACACCGTGCCCCCGCATAGGTAAATCACCATCGAAGGCCGCTTCATGCCCTGCTCAAACTGGGCATCAAGCCCTGTATTACCCAATCCCGTACCGTCGATCACACTCATGCCGCGCCCTCCTTGCCGCCATGCAGATGCGCCAGCACCTTATCCTTCGGCCCGTCCATCGCCAAACGCCCGGCCTGCAAAATCATCGTCCGGTCAGTAAGCGCAAGGATCGGCGCGCGGTGCGTGGCAATGATCGCCGTGCGCCCTTCCATCCATGTCTCAAGCCGCGACACCAGCGTCGCCTCCAGCCGCTGATCCAGCGCGGCAGTCGGCTCATCCAGCAGGCAAATCTTCGGATCTTGCAGCCACAGCCGCGCCCAGCCCAGCGATTGCCGCTGGCCAATCGACAGCCCGATACCGCCCTCGCGGATCTCCAAATCCAAACCCTTGTGGTGGTTGCGCACAAATTCGCCAATCCCGGCAAAATCAAGCGCTTCCATCAACCGCGCGTCATCGCGCTCCAGCATGGTCAGGTTCAAATTATCCCGCAACGTGCCACTAAACAGCCGCACATCTTGCCCCAGATACCCAATCAACCGTCGCAAATCGCGTGGCTCGATCTGGCTCATATCCGTGCCATCAACCAAAATCCGCCCCTTGCTGGGCGCATAAAGCCCGCTGAGCAGCTTGAGCAGCGATGACTTACCCGAGCCATTGGCCCCAAGGATCGCGAGCCGCTGCCCCGGCTTGATCTTCAACCCCGGCAATTCCAACGTGGGCGGCCCGTCATCTTCATAGCGGAACGTCACATCACGCAGCTCGAACTGCCCGCTCAGCGCCTCACGCCGCAAATAGCTGCGCCCCGCGCCCCGGTCCTGCGGTGCCTGCGCAATCAGATCAAGCCCGTCGAGGGCCGTCTTCACATTGCCCCAGCGCGCCATAGTGCCCGCCAATTGCGTCAGCGGCGCCAGCGTGCGGCTGGTCAAAATCCCCACTGCAATGATCGACCCCACGGTAAACTCACCCGCAAAAACCAAATAGGTGCCCAGCACAACCGCCGCGATATAGGTCGCCTGCTGCACCGCTTGGCTCCAGAATGTCAGCGCCGATGCCAGCTTGCGCTGCTCGGATGATTTGGCCGCCGACAGCGCGTTAAGCTCGGCCCAAACCCGTGCCACACGGTCCTCGGCGCGGGTCGATTTGATCGTATCAAGCTCGAACACCGCCTCTTGCAACAGACGCGATGACTTGGCCGATGCCCCTTGGGTCTCGCGGGTCAGGGCCATCATGCGCTTTTGCAAAAAGAACCCCGGCACGACCATCAAAATACCGCCCAGCACCAGCACCCAAACCACCGATCCCGCAATCGACGCCACCAGCGCCAAGAACACAAAGATGAACGGCACATCGGCAATCGTGCCAATGGTCGAGGCCGTGAAAAACTCGCGCACCGAGCCAAATTCGCGCATCGAGGAAAACGTCTGCGACGGCGAGCGCCCGGCAATATCCGACCGCGCCCCCAAAATCCGCCGCATCAACAGTTGCAGCACCGACAGCTCGATCTGCCGCCCTGCCCCATCCATCAACCGCGCCCGCGCGATTTTCAAAAACGCTTCCATCACCAGCGCCAGCATCGCGCCCAAGGCCAAAACCCAAAGCGTCGCCTGCGATTGGTGCGGAATAACCCGGTCATAAACCTGCAAGGAAAACAGCGCGACCGCCACCGCGAGCAGGTTCGCCACAAACGAGCCAAGCGCGATCTCGCCAATCTGGCGGCGGAACTTGGGGAATTGCCCCCAGAACCAATGCGGCGCTTCATCGGCGGTTTTATGGGTCTGCGCCAGCTTGTCCAGCGTCGCCTCGGCGCGCAAAATCCGCCCCGCAAAATAGGGCGCAAACTCCGCAATCGCCACATCCATGCGGTGATCGGGGCTGCTTGGATCATAGATCGTCACGCTGCTGTCGCTTTGCTCCAGCACCAACAACACCTGCCCCGATGTCATAAACGCCAGCGCCGGCCAATGGGCGGCACGCGGTGCACGCACCGGCAACACCTGCGCCAAAAGCCCGTTGGATTTGATCGCCGCCAGCAGGGCCGAAGGCTCGTCTTTGCCCTCCACCGCATGGCGCGCGATGATCTCTTGCATATCCGCGCTCGACGCATTGACCCCAAGCAGCCCCGCCAAAACGCCGCAAAGATCGGCGCGCGCGCGCTGCCGATCTTCAATGCGATTGGAATTATCGGCCTTGGGCGCGGCGACTTTTGCCGCATCTTGGCCGTTGATGACTGTCAGGGAAAGTTTCGTGCTCAAATTGCATCTCCATCCGCCAGAACGCCCAGGATGCGTGCCATTTCTACCTGCAGCCGCGCTGCATCGTGTTTCAACGTCACCTCGGCGGCTTGCTGGCTGGCATAGGTCTCATAGACCCCGACCACATCCATCACCTGCCGCTGGCCCGCATCATATTGCGCCTGAAACAGATCAAGGTTCTGCTTGGCCTGCGCCGTCAAAACCGCCGCTTCCGCCGCTTGGCGCTTGGTGGCCGCCACTTGGGTCTCCAGCTTGCGCAGCGCCCGGCGCGCGTCTTCATCGGCTTGCGCCACCCGGCGCCCTGCGGCCTCCGATGCGGCCTTGATCGCCTTGAGGGACGCGCCCGTGCCAAAACCGATATTGCCGCCATTAAGGTTGATCGCCGCGCCGCCGCCTTCGCCAATCCGCGCCCCGGCAGACAGACCCGGCAACAGCCCCGCCCGTTCCACTTTCGCCTCGGCCACATCGCGAATTTTCTGCGCCTCGGCCAATGTCACGGCCAAAGGCTGCGCGCTTTGCGGCGTCACAGACACATCTGTGAGCCCCCGCAAATCGCCCAGCGGCGTGATCGACATCGCGTTCAGCTCGGCCATCGCGGTTTGCGTGGCTTCTGCATTGGCGGCGCGGTCCGCCTGAATTTCAGCCAGCTTCTGGCGCAGGATATTGAGATCCGACATATCCGACACGCCGCCGCGCACCCGCTCGGCCATCACATATTCGAAATGCCCCATATCCTTGAGCTGATGCTCGGCCATGGCGGTTTTCTCGCGGCCCTCGGCTGCGTCAATATAAAGCCGCAGCGCCTGCGACACACGGTCATTGGTATCTTGCGCCAAGGCCACGGCTGTGACCTCCACATCGGCAATCGCATATTCGCGCTCGCCCTTCTTGCGGCCATTGTCAAACAACACCTGATCGACCACCAGATTGGCCACAACCGAGCCCAGATCATTGAGGCTCACAGACGGGCCCATCGTGGGCAACCAGTTCTTCGACGCCGCCTCCGAACGCAGCAACGCGCTGCGCAGCTCGGATTCCGCCGCCCGCGAATTGGCCGCCAGCACACCGCCCGCCACCTGATCAAAGGCGCTGGCCGCAGGCAAAGCAGAGCTGCGCGCGGCAAGCCCCTGAATGATCACGCTGTCTGCGCTAAGTTCTTGTTGATAGCTGGGTTCCACCACCGAAGTGGCATCAGGCTTTTTGAATCTATCCATCAAACCGCTTCCGGCCCGATCCACCAAACCGCTTCCGGCCCGGCCTAAATCCGACATACACCCCGTCAGAGCCAGCGCGAAAACACACGCGGCCCCTGCCCTTGTTACACCATGCCCCATATCCTGCCCTTAACGTGCCGGTATTCTTATTGGGTGCGCGGGCGATACATGGCCGCCCGCGCGTGTTGTCTCAACTTAGATGATTGTGTTTACTTCGATGGTTGGGTCGACATAGATCACGCCTTCGCCAACATCATAGACATCATAGGTCGCGCCATCATCGCCCGTGTGGCTCTCACCATCACGCTTCGCGCCGCCCTCAATCGAGATCCGGTCATCGCTGCCGCCTCTGATCAACAATTCGTTGGAATTGGTGGACAGGCCAACAAGCGTTTCCTCGTTGATGGTCAAATGCGCGTCTTCGGCAAATTGCAGATCAACCGTTTCGATCTGATAGGTGCCAAAGGCCGGGCTGGTCAGGGAAACAGTTGTTTCGCCTGTTTTGCTGTCATCCAACACCATATAGGTGCCCGATGAGTTGCCCGCCGCATCTGTGTCGGTAACGATCAGATGCGAGCCATCTGGCACATCAGAGGCAAAGCGAATGGTGTTTTCACCAAACCCAGTGTCAAAGGACTGCGAGTTCACAACCTCTTTAACAGAGCCATCGGTGTTGACCTGATAAACATCGGTCTCTTCACCCGCCACACGTCTGCCATCGGCTTCGGTGGCATGGCTGGTCACGATACCGCGATACCCGACGGTTCCTTCGGTCTGCGCTTCAATCACCGGACCATTTGGCGCCAATGTGTCAATACTCAGCGTATCGTTGAGCACGGCCACGTTCATCGCCTTATCGGTCGCTGTGATTTTGATTGGCGCGTCATATTCACCCGCAGCAATGCCGCTGGCGGGGATGTTCACGCTCCACGCACCTGCACTGTTCACTGTGGCGTTATAGTCTTTGCCGCCAAAGTTCACGACAACCTTCGAGCCAACCTCGACCGAGCCGCCCAATTGCATCCCCACCGCAGCTTCCGCCGCGTTGAGCACGCCATCTTGGCCGCCAAGGGTGCTGGTGTTGGTGAAAGGCACAACTTCGGTATCAATCTGAACCAGTTGCGTCACAGAGCCCACGTTGCCAACCGCATCTTTGGCCGTCACGTCGATGGCCTGCTGACGGGTGCCCGCTTCGATGGACCCGCTGGGGAATACCGCGCTCCAGGTGCCGTTTGCCGCATCCACTGTTGCAGTAACAGACGCCTCGCCCATCGCCACCACAACCGAGGTCGAGCCCACTTCCGTGGTCCCGGTCACGATCAATGTGCCGTTGGATTCAACCGCGTTGATCACGCCGTCGCCGCCCACTGTGCCGGCGTTGATGCCAAGGTTGGTCACAATCGTGTCCACCTCGATCTCGCCTGTGGCTGTGGCTGTGTTGCCAAAGCCATCTGTCGCAACCGCTGTGATGCCAACCATCACTTCGCCTGTTGGCACTTCGGTTGTCGCGAAATTCGCGGTCCAATTGCCCGAGCTGTCGGCGGTCACAGTGCGTGTTGCACCGTTCATGGTCACCTCAACAGAAGAGCCGGGCTGCGACGTACCTGTCACATCCACCCCATCGGCTTCGCGCTCTGCGGCGCTGACCACACCGTCAATCTCAACGGTGCTGTCATTGATCGCCACTTCGGCCACCGTGTCCACAACCAGCGTCTCGGTGCTGCTGCGGGTGTTGCCAAAGCTGTCGGAGGTTTTCACCGTGATCTCGGAGCTATATTCCCCCTCGACCAATGTGCCCGCCTGCCAATGCACAGAGAAGCTGCCATCTTGCGCCACAGTTGCGGTGCGCGTGATGCCCTGCACGGTGACTTCCACCGTGGCACCCGGCTCGCCTGTGCCGTTCAATGTCACGCCATTGCCAAAGCTGACCTCGTTGAAGAAATCGCCCACACCGTCGGTGCCTTGGGTGAACTCAACAAAAGGCGCAACCGTATCAATAACATAGCCCGGACCGTCGAGCGAAACAGTGCCGCCATCCGTGCCGCCGCCAAAATTCACAACCGCTTCATGTGTGCCATCTTCGGGGAAATCATCGCCCTCGAATGTCACTTCAAACGTGCCGCCACTGTTGATCACAGTGGTCAATGTCTTGTCGCCAACGACCACTTGAACTGCGGTGCCGGGCTCGCCGCCACCCGTGACTGTCAGCGTGTGGGTCGAGCTATCGTCGCCGCCCAAATTGGTGCTGCTGGACGCGTCATTGACGTAAGGCGTGGCGTGATCAGGCGTGCCGCCGTCGCCGCCATCATCGCCGTCATCGTCGTCGCCATCATCGCCGTCGTCACCGCCGCCGTCACCATCACCGCCGCCATCACCGCCGCCATCGCCGCCGTCACCATCACCGCCGCCATCGCCGCCGTCACCGTCACCGCCGCCATCGCCGCCGTCACCGTCACCTTCGCCGCCGTCACCATCACCGCCGCCGTCACCATCACCGCCGCCTTCGCCGCCGTCACCATCACCGCCGCCAGATCCGTCACCACCACCGGTGCCGTCCCCGTCGCCCTCATCGCCATCGCCTTCGCCGCCGGTCTCGCCGCCGTCCGAAACGATCGGTGCAGTGCCTTCTTCGCCGTCGCCGCCGGTTTCGCTCTCGCCGCTGCCGCTCAGGCTGCCCAGAACGGCACCGCCGCCCACAACACCTGCCGCAACCGCTGCGCCGCCGCCCAGACCAAGACCGCCGCCACCAAGCAGCGCCGCCCCCAGCATGGACACTTCGTTTTCTTCGGCAATAACGCCGGAATGTGCCAGATCGGTCCGGCCCAAGAAGATCAGATCATCGGAGGGGTTCCATTTGCCCCATTGCTCGGTCGGGCCGTATTGCGCATGCAGTGCGCCGCCCGCCTGCTCCACATAGGTCACCTCATTGAGATAGCCATCGGTGGACAAGAACAGCCGGTTTGCCGCGCCGCCCTCGTTGAAGTAGTTGCTGATGTTGATCACGCGGCCATCGGCCAGCGAAATGATCAAGTCATTGCCATCACGGACCTGCGAAACCAGGTCAACTTGGCTCAAATTTAGGGAAATCTCTTGGCCGGAACCGGCCTGAATAACTTGGTTCTGCGCCTCTTGGGAAATCGTCCCACGCTGCACACCGCCCGCATTGTCACGGACCACGAAATCAATCGCCATCATAGCACCACCACTCTACCTCGAAAAACCGTTCACGCGGCATTTCTGTTTTGTTTCTTTTAACAGTTACCCCCGCCGCAATTGCCTGCGCGACGGGTTCTGCCTTTATGCTGCCTTGATAGACGAAAATAATTCAAATGCGCTAGGTCTTTTTTAGAGATTCGTTCCCCCCAAAGCTTTCTGAAACCTCTGCGCAACAGGTTGAAACCAGCTAAGTTTCCTCTTTTACAGGCATTTTTGACCCGCGGATCAATTACGGCAGAAAAGCGTCACCCCGATTGCCCATTGACATATTTGCACCACAATTCGAGGTTCGGCCCATGAAAAACACCCAAAACGCATTGCGCGACATCACCGAAAATCCCGATCTGGGGATTACACTTTCTGACGGCACGCGGCTCTCTGCCCGCGCTTGGCAACCTCAGGATGCAATTGATGATCCGGTTCCCGTCATTCTCGAATACCTCCCCTACCGGAAACGCGATGGCACCTGCGCCCGCGACGCGCTCACCCATCCGTGGTTTGCCCAGCGCGGCTACGCCTGCCTGCGCGTCGACATGCGCGGCAATGGCGACAGCGAAGGGTTGATGGAAGATGAATATACCCAGCAAGAACTCGATGATGCGGTCGAGGTGATCCAATGGGCCGCCGCCCAGCCTTGGTGCAACGGGCGTGTGGGCATGATGGGCATCTCTTGGGGCGGGTTCAACGGGCTGCAAGTCGCCGCCATGGCCCCCGAGGCGCTCAAAGCCGTGATCACCCTTTGCTCCACCGTCGACCGTTTTGCCGATGACATCCACTATAAGGGCGGCAATCTGCTTAATGAAAACCTCGGCTGGGGCGCCACCATGTGGTCCTTCTCCAGCCGCGCACCAGACCCTGCCCTACGTGAAAACTGGCGCGAAATGTGGCTCGAACGCCTCAAGGCCGAACCGTTCCTGCCCTCCGTCTGGCTGCGCCACCAACGCCGCGACGCCTATTGGCGGCATGGCTCTGTCATCGAAAACTTCCCCGGTATCAAAGCCAAAGTGCTTGCCGTTGGCGGCTGGGGCGACAGCTATAAAAACGCCGTGCCGCAATTGGTCGAAGCGCTGGATGGGGCCAAAGGCATCGTCGGCCCATGGGTGCATAAATACCCGCATTTCGCCGTGCCCGAACCGCGCATCGGTTTTCTGCAAGAGGCCCTGCGCTGGTGGGATCACTGGCTCAAAGACATCGACAGCGGCGTGGACAAAGACCCCGATTACCGCGCCTATCTGATGGACGGGGTGCGCCCCGCCACATGGTATGAAAACCGTCCCGGCCGCTGGATCGCTGAAAAATCCGGTGCCACTGCGCATCTGCCGCGCCAACGCCTGTTCTTGGCTGGCACCGCGCTGGCCGCAGACCCCGCGCCGGTGGCTGCCACCGTGGCCTCCCCCGCCGATACGGGCGCAAATTCCGGCGAATATTGCGCCATCTGGCTGGGCCCGGAAATGCCCGGCGACCAACGGCGCGACGATGCCATGTCCGCCTGTTTCGACACGGCAGAACTCTCGGCGGATATGGATATTCTGGGCGCGCCGCGCATCACCCTCTCCCTCGCCGCCAGCCACGCACAGGCGCAAATGGCGGTGCGGCTCAACCACATCCACCCCGACGGGGCCAGCACGCGCATCACCTACGGCGTGCTCAACCTGTCACACCGCGCAGGCTCGGCGGATCCCGCGCCCATGCCCCCCGGCGAGACCCAAGAAATCACCCTTGATCTGGATCACATCGCCTACCGGGTGCCGCGCGGCCACAAACTGCGGATCGCGATTTCCTCTGCCTATTGGCCGCTGATCTGGCCCGCCCCGCAGGCCGCCACCCTCTCGCTCAGCGCCGGGCAAATCGACATCCCCCAGCGCCCCACCTCCGGCGCAGACGAGGTCGCCTTCCCGCCGCCCCAAGCCGCCGAGCCGTGGAAAATCGACACGCTGCGCGAGGAAAACCACATCCGCCGGCAAAACACCGACATGGTGAGCGGCGTAACCACGCTCGAAATCGAAGATGATTTTGGCAAGGTCCGCGACGCCGATCATGGGCTGATCGCAGGCAGCGTGGCGCGGGAAACATGGGCAATCCACCCCGATGATCCGCTTTCCGCGCGCGGCACCTGCCACTGGACCGAAGAGGTCGAGCGCGGCGACATACGCATGCGTACGGAAACCCACTCCCACATGTGGTCAGATGCAGAGCATTTCCACCTGACCGCGCGCGTCGAAGCGTATGAAAACGACAAATTGATATATGAACGCGACATCACCGACAGCATCACCCGAGATCACCTATAAGATGCTGAATTAAAACAACAAAACACCCCTCCGGCCCGCCTTTTGCGGGCCGGTCTGCGTTCAGGTCGCTTTTGTATTAACGCTTGCGATACCGCCAGAAATGCGCAAGCTTTAGGGAACAATCTTAAAAACCAGCGCAACAGACGCTCGAATCCTACTGGGGAGTTTCCAATGAACGAACAACTTCAATTTTTAAGCGACAAGGTCTCGAAAGGCCTGATGACGCGCCGCGAATTTGTCGGCCGCGCCGCAGCGCTTGGCGTGACAGCTGCCGTCGCCAACACCATGTTGGCCCAGCAAGCCCAAGCCCAAGACGACACACCCAAACGCGGCGGCATGCTGCGCTTTGGCTCCTCGGGCGGCGAATCCACCAACACCCAAGACCCGGCCCTGACCGCTTCCGAAGTGCCGCTGAACAACCTCTACTCTTGGGGCGAAACGCTGATCGAAACATCGCCCGATGGCACGTTGCAAAACCGCCTCGCGGAAGAATACAGCGCCTCCGATGATGCCAAAACCTGGACCTTCAAGATCCGCAAAGGCGTGCAATTCTCCAACGGCAAAGACCTGACAGCCCAAGACGTGCTGCGCACGCTTGAGCGCCACTCCAATGAAGAAAGCCAATCAGGTGCCCTTGGCATCGTAAAAGGCATTTCCGACATGAAAGTCGACGGCGACACAGTGGTGCTCGAACTTGACGCGCCCAACGCCGACCTGCCCTATCTGATGACCGATTATCACCTGATCATTCAGCCCGACGGCGGTTTCGACAATCCCGGCGCGGCAATCGGCACAGGCCCCTACACCGTTGAAATCGACGAACCCGGCGTGCGCCACGCGTTCAAACGCCGCGAAGATTACTGGGATTCAGACAACCGCGGCTGGGCCGATGAGCTCGAGCAAATCGTCCTGAACGACGCCACAGCCCGGACAGCGGCCCTGCAATCGGGTCAGGTTAAAATCATCAACCGCGTCGACCCAAAGGTTGCCGCCCTGCTGGACCGCGCCCCGAACCTCGAAGTGCGCAGCGTCTCTGGCCCCGGCCATTACGTGTTCATCATGCATATCGACACAGCGCCTTTCGATAATAACGAACTGCGTCTGGCCCTAAAATACGCGATCAACCGTGAAGAAATGGTTGATAAAATCCTGCGCGGCTATGGCACGATCGGCAATGACATGCCCATCAACGCCGCCTACCCGCTGTTTGACGACTCCATCCCCCAGCGCGAATTCTCGCTGGAAAAAGCCAAGGAGCATTACGCAGCTTCCGGCCATGATGGCAGCCCGATCATCCTGCGCGTGGCCGATGGCGCCTTCCCCGGCGCGGTCGATGCGGCGGCTTTGTTCCAACAATCGGCGCAGGCTGCGGGCATTCCGCTGGAAATCAAACGCGAACCCAATGACGGCTACTGGTCCGAAGTGTGGAACGTACAGCCTTTCTGTGCATCCTATTGGGGCGGCCGCCCGGTGCAGGACCAAATGTACTCCACCGCCTACCTCAGCACCGCCGATTGGAACGACACGCGCTGGAAACGCGACGATTTCGACAAGATGCTGACCGAAGCCAAAGCCGAGCTGGACACAGCCAAGCGCAAAGAAATGTATTCCCAAATGGGCCGCATGGTGCGCGACGAAGGCGGGCTGATCCTGCCCATGTTCAACGATTTCATCGCCGGGGTCAGCAATGACATTGGCGGCTGGGTCGATGATCCAAACGGTCCCGTCATGAACAACCAGTCCCATATTTTGACTTGGTTGAAGAACGCGTGATGCACCCCGTTATAAAATTGATTGCCCAGCGGCTTACGCTGGGCATTCTGCTGTTGTTTGCCGCGTCCGTTTTGATTTTTGCCGGTACAACCATGCTGCCCGGGGACGTCGCGCAGCAGATCCTAGGCCAATCGGCCACGCCGCAGGCTCTTGCCAACCTGCGTGCGGAATTGGGCCTCGATGAGCCCGCCCTAACGCGCTATTTCAGCTGGCTTGGTGGGGTACTTCAAGGCGATCTTGGCACCGCCCTGACCAATGGCCGCGACATTACCGAAAGCATCGGTACGCGCCTTAAAAACACTCTTTTCCTCGCCTTCTGGGCCGCTGCGGTTTCCATTCCGCTGGCGATCTTTCTGGGGCTGCTGGCCGTGCGCTACAAAGACCGCTGGCCCGATAAACTGATCTCCGCGATCACCCTCACCACGATCTCCATTCCCGAATTTATGCTCGGCTATGTGTTGATCTTTGTGCTGGCGATCCAATTGCCGCAATGGATTAACGCAGCCGATTTCCTCGGCAGCGGCGTGCAAAACTGGCTGCTGGCCAATTTCCGCTTCTCCTCCGTGGCGCTGATCAATGACAGCATGACCCTGATCGAGAAGATTAAATCCATCACCCTGCCGATCCTCGTGCTGACGCTGGTGGTGCTGGCCCATATGATGCGCATGACCCGCGCGGCGATCCTCAATGTGATGCAATCGGCCTATATCGAAACCGCCGAACTCAAAGGCCTGCGGATGCTCACCGTGATCCGCAAACACGCCTTTCCCAACGCCATCGCGCCCATCGTGAACGTGGTGATGCTCAACATGGCCTATCTGGTGGTCGGCGTTGTGGTGATCGAGGTGGTCTTTGCCTATCCCGGCATGGGTCAATATCTGGTCGATCACGTGGCCAAACGTGACCTGCCTGTGGTGCAGGCCTGCGGTCTGATCTTTGCCGCCGTCTATATCGGCCTCAACCTGATTGCCGACGTGGTCTCCATCGTCGCCAACCCGCGCCTGAGGCATCCAAAATGAAGAACATTCCTCTTTCCGCCCTCATCGGCTTGTTTTTTACAGGTCTGTTCTTTTTGGCTGCGGTCTTTGCACCGCTGATCTCGCCCTACGGCATGGCCGAAGTTGTCGGTGATGTCTGGGAGCCCTCCTCCGCGCAGTTCTTGCTCGGCACCGATAGCATTGGCCGCGATTTGCTGTCGCGGATGATCTATGGCGGGCGTACCACGATCTTCATCGCCACTGCCGCCACCTTGCTCAGCTTCGTGCTTGGCTCGGTGCTCGGCTTCTTTGCCGCCGTCTCCGGCGGTTGGCTCGATCAAGCCCTGTCGCGGTTTGTCGATCTGATCATGTCGATCCCCACGCTGATCTTCGCGCTTGTGGTACTCTCGGTGCTGCCGACCACCATGTTCACGCTGATCATCTTGATGGGCCTGCTGGACGCCACCCGCGTCTACCGTCTGGCCCGCGCTGTGGCGGTGGACATCACGGTGATGGATTACGTCGAAGCTGCCCGCCTGCGCGGCGAGAAAATCGGCTGGATCATTTTCCGCGAAACCCTGCCCAATGCTCTGTCTCCCTTGGTGGCCGAAATGGGCCTGCGTTTCATCTTCGCGGTGCTGTTCATCTCTACCCTCTCCTTCCTTGGCCTTGGCGTGCAACCGCCCTTGGCGGATTGGGGCGGCATCGTGAAAGAGAACAAAGACGGGATCAACTACGGCATCTCCGCCGCGCTTTACCCCGCCTTTGCCATCGCTGCCTTGTGCATTTCCATCAACCTCGTGGCGGACTGGATCCTCAGCCGAACCACATCGCTGAAAGGAGGCCGGGGATGAGCGATCAACCACTGCTCAAAGTGCGTGGCCTGAAAATCGGGGCCACGATCTTCCCACCGGGCGAACGCCCCCGCGACATCGAAATTGTGCATGGCATTGATTTCGATCTCGCAGCGGGCAAAGTGCTTGGCCTGATCGGGGAATCCGGCGCGGGTAAATCCACCATCGGCCTCTCGGCCATGGCCTATGGCCGCGGCGGTGTTGAACTCACCGGCGGCGAGGTCTGGTTCAACGGGCGCGACATTCTCAAATCGGGCAGCGCCGATGTGCGCGGCCTGCGCGGCGCCGAAGTGACCTATGTCAGCCAATCGGCGGCAGCCTCGTTCAACCCCGCCAAACAGATCATGGAACAGGTGATCGAAGCGGCGGTGCGCCACAAGAAGTTCACCAAAAAAGAAGCCGAAGAACGCGCCGTTGACCTGTTCCGCAAACTTGGCCTGCCCGATCCCGAGAATATCGGCTCGCGCTATCCGCACCAGGTTTCCGGTGGCCAGCTTCAGCGCTGCATGACCGCGCTGGCGCTCTGCCCCGAGCCCGATCTGGTGGTGTTCGACGAACCCACCACCGCGCTTGATGTGACCACCCAGATCGACGTGCTCGCCGCGATCAAAGACGCCATCCACGACACAGGCGTGGCCGCGCTCTATATCACCCATGACCTCGCCGTGGTGGCACAGGTCAGCGACCACATCATGGTGCTGCGCATGGGCGAGAAGGTCGAATATGGCACGACCGAGCAGATCATAACCAACCCGCAAGAGGAATATACCCAAGCGCTGGTCTCGGTCCGCTCCATCCGCCATGAGGAAAAAACGCCCAGCGATGATCCGGTGCTCAAGGTCGAGAACATCACCGCGCGCTATCGCGGCACTGATTTTGACGTGCTCAAAAACATCAACGTCGAGCTGCACCCCGGCCAAACCCTCGCCGTGGTTGGCGAATCCGGCTCGGGTAAATCCACATTGGCCCGGGTAATCACCGGGCTTTTGCCGCCATCGGACGGGCAAATAACCTTTGCCGGGCGCAGCCTTACCCCCGATCTGGCGACCCGCCCGCTCGAAGATCTGCGCGAATTGCAAATGATCTACCAGCAAGCCGACACGGCCATGAACCCGCGCCAGACGGTTGGCACGATCATCGGCCGCCCGCTGGAGTTTTATTTCGGCCTCAAAGGCGCGGAAAAACAAAAGCGGATTCAGGAACTTCTGGATGAAATCGAACTTGGCGAAGGCTTCCAGGACCGCTACCCCGCCGAGCTTTCCGGCGGCCAAAAACAGCGCGTGTGCATTGCCCGCGCCTTGGCCGCCAAACCCAAGCTGATCATCTGCGATGAGGTCACCAGCGCGCTGGACCCTCTGGTGGCCGATGGCATCCTTAAACTGTTGCTGAACCTGCAAAAAATCGAAGACGTGGCCTATCTGTTCATCACCCATGATCTGGCCACGGTGCGCGCCATCGCAGACAGCATCGCCGTGATGTACCAAGGCGAGGTTGTGCGCTACGGGCCAAAATCCCAAGTGCTCTCCCCGCCCTTCGACGATTACACCGACCTGCTGCTCAGCTCTGTGCCAGAGATGAAACTGGGCTGGCTCGAAGAGGTTCTTGCCACCCGCAAAATGCAAAGCGCGGGCAATTAACCCGGCAGGTCTATACACTGCTATTTTTACAAGGGCGGCGGGGAAACCTTCCGCCCTTTTGCTTTGCGCCCCCCGCGCAGGTTGAACTCCGCGCGGTCGCCCCCTAGGATACGCCTGTGTTAAGGTAATAGGTTTCGCATGTTTATACGCGCTCTGCTCGCCCGCGGCGCCAGCTTTCTGGCCCCGGCCCTCTTGGCTCAGACCATATGCGCCCGCTTGGCCGATCTCGCCGCCGCACGCGCAAATCGCGGCCTGCCCCTGCGGCGCTGCCAAAAACCCAATCACCCAAAATATCAACGTAATAAACGCCAGACGCATCTTCACCTTTCTCTCAAATACTCATTCTAAATTAACCGGCAGCGGGCCAGAACAGGGCAACCACCGGACGCCTCTGATCATACCCGCCAGAGAATTACGAAATGGTTTCGATGCCTGGCCACACTATCAAAAACCGCACAAACCTCTGAAATAACGACATTAAAACAAACCACGCGGCATCAAAAAGGAAACGCAAGATGAAGAAATTCCTCACAGGGCTGCTGGTGCTGGGCGCGCTTGGTGCCGGGCTGATCATGCTGGCCCGCTTCTTGTTTCCCCTGCCCTCGCTCGACGGGCGCAGCGCCAGCGCCGCTCTGCCCCCCAGCGCCCAAACCGCGCTTGGCGCAGGCATCTTGCCCCAAGCCGAGGCCCATCCCGGCCTCTCCGGCGTCTACCCGCTCAGCGCCGGCGCCGAGGCATTTGCCAGCCGCATGGCCCTCGCCCGCGCCGCCGAACACTCGCTCGATGTGCGCTATTACATCTGGCAAAAAGACAGCACTGGCTTGATGTTGCTCGATGAATTGCGCGCCGCCGCCCTGCGCGGCGTGCGGGTGCGTTTGCTGGTGGATGACAATGGCACAGGCGGGCTTGATCCCGAACTTTCCGCCCTGAACGCCCTGCCCGATATGCAGGTGCGCATCTTCAATCCCTTCACCCTGCGCAGCCCGCGCATGGCCTCCTATCTGTTTGATTTCCCGCGCCTAAACCACCGGATGCATAATAAATCCTTCAACGCCGATGGAATCGCGACCATCGTCGGCGGGCGCAATGTGGGCGATATCTATTTCTCCCGCGATGAAACCACGCAATATTCTGATTTTGACCTGCTGATTGTGGGCGATGCGGTCCAAGATGTGGCGGATGATTTTGACCGCTATTGGAACAGCCAATCGGCCTATCCGCACAGCGATATCGTCGCCCCAGACCCCGCCGGGTTGACCGCGCTGGCCAGCGCTCTGGCGCAGGTGCGCGCCGATGAAACCAACCAGCGCTATGAAACCGCGCTCACCCAAACCCCCTTGGTGCAATCGCTCCGGCGCGGCACCTTGCCGCTGGAGTGGGCGGCGGTCGAGCTGGTGAGCGACGATCCCGCCAAAGGGCTGGGCCACGCGGCAAAAGACCAGCTTATGATCGTGCGCCTTGGTGAAATCTTGGGCGAGGCCGAGCAGAGCATTGATCTGGTCTCCGCCTATTTTGTCCCCGGCCCGCGCGGCGCATCCCACCTCACCCAAAGCGCCCATGCAGGCACCGCCACCCGCACCGTGACCAACGCGCTCGAAGCCACGGATGTGCTGCCCGTGCATGCCTCCTACGTGAAATACCGCGATGAATTGGTCGACGCCGGGGTGCATGTCTATGAACTCGCCCGCGACCAAGGCCGCGCCGAGGCAAAAGCCCTTGGCCTGCTCGGCGGCTCCGCAGCCAGCCTGCACGCCAAAACCGTGACGCTTGATGAAAACCGGGTCTTTGTCGGCTCGTTCAATTTTGACCCCCGCTCAGCGCTGCTCAATTGCGAAATGGGCTTTCTCGTGCACAGCCCCGCGCTGGCCAGCGCCATGCGCAATAATTTCGAAACCGGCCTCGACCGCGCCGCCTACCGCGTGACCCGCACCCAAAGCGGCGATCTGCAATGGCAGATCACCCGCGACGATGGCACCGTGTTCACCACGACCGATGAGCCCGGCTCCTCCGCCACAGACCGCGCCCTGCTCTGGATCATGGGCATCTTGCCCATCGAATGGCTGATGTAGCGCCGGTGCACAGGCGGTGCACGCGCAGTGCACGGGGTGTGACAGGGTGTTTTGGCGGCAGCTCAGGCCCACTCAGCGCCCCAATCTTACACGTTGCGCCGCCGCCGCTCTTACGCTCATATGCGGCTAACTGGCGGAGGGATTCACATGGAAAATAAACTGCTCCTGATCATTCTAGACGGCGTGCCCTATCGCAATTGGCGCCGCCTCTTTGGCAACCTCGAAGGCCATGTGGACGCAGGCAATGCACGGGTCTGGAAAATCCGCTCCGTGCTGCCCTCCATCTCGGCCTCCTGCTATGCCTCGATCCACACAGGCGTCGCCCCTGCGGAACATGGCTGCACCGGAAATGGCAATGTTTTCAGGCTCAAACACGCTGATGTCTTTGGCCAAACCCGCAAATCCGGCGGCATCACCGGGGCCGTGGCCCACAGCTTTTGGTCGGAACTTTTCAACCGCCACCCGTTCGATTTTGTCCGCGACATCGAATATGATGAGCCCAATTCCAAGACCATCAACCATGGGCGTTTTCACACCATGACGGGCTATGGCGGCGACAATCAAATGACGCCCTCTGACCTTGATCTCTTTGCCACGCTGACCAACCTAAGCCAGCGTTTTGGCCTCAATTACGGCATGCTGCACACCTGCACGCTCGATTCCATGGGCCATAGATTCTTCCATGAAAGCAAGGAGATGGACCACGCCTGCTTTGTCATGGACGAGATGCTCGCCCCGTTCATCCCGCGCTGGCGCGCCATGGGCTATGAGGTGATCGTCACCGCCGATCACGGCCAAGATGAGCGCGGCCACCACGGCGGGCGCGGCGAATTGCAACAAGACGCGGCGCTCTATTATTTCGGTCCTGCCAATGGCCCTTCGGAGAACACGGTGATCGACCAGTTGCAACTGGCCCCGACCATTCTCAAACGCCTCGGCGCAGAGATCCCGGCCAGCATGAGCGCCAAGAGTTTCCTAAGCTAAATCAGCCTCATAGGGCCATTGCCCCGCCCCCAGCGCGGCAATGGCATCAACCACGCGGTCAAACAGCGCCGCCGCCCGGCGCGACATCACCCGCGCCCGCAAACAGCCATGCACCACGCCCGCCTCGTTGAACCAAACCGCCCGCCCCCCCGCCGCGCGCACCGCATCACGGTAGGCCTCGCCATCACTGGCCAGCGGATCACATTCTGCCGTGATCAACACGCTGGGCGGCAAGTCTTTGAAATCATTGTCTTGCAGCGGCGCAAACCGCGCATCCCCTCGGGGTACAGGCGCGCCGCCCGTGCGCAAGGTTTTGTAAAAAGCCATATCCGCAACGGTCAACTGCGGCGCATGGGAATGATCCACATAAGAGCCGCGCGTTTCATCCCCGCCCAGCCCCGGATAGATCAACACTTGGCCCGCAATTCGCCCGTCTAACCGCCCCCGCGCATGATGCGCCACAGCCGCACAGAGATTGCCGCCCGCACTGTCGCCCGCCAGCACAATCGGCCCGTCAAACGCGGCCGCAATTGCCGCAAATGCCGCCCAGGCGTCATTGAAACACCCGGGGAAAATCACCTCTGGGGCCAGCCCGTAATCCACTGAAATCACGCGGTTTCCTGTGCGCGCACAAATCTCGGCGCAGATGTCGTCGTGGCTGTCTAGGCCGCCCACAACAAAGCCGCCGCCATGGATATAAACCACCGTGACACCCGCCGCGCCGCTCTCATATTGGCGGCAGGGAACCCCGCCGAATGCGATGTCGCGGGCCGTTACCCCCTCGGGATTTCCTTGGTGAAACGCCGCGCACATCTCGTCATATACGCGGCGTTGGTCTTCGATGCTCAGATCAACGGCATCTGGTGGATAAAAGCTCTCCGAGCGCGAAATATAGGCCCAGATTTCTGCATCCAACAGTTGCCGATAATCAGGCTTGCTCACGCGGCAACCTCCCAAGGCCGGATGAAATCACCAAGCAGTTTGCCCACCTCATCCTCGCTCGCGCCGTGCATCGCAATCTGCGCCACCAGCCCGCGCTTCTTATCGTCGATCACCCCGGAAACACGCGCAGCGCAGCCCGATTTTTCCAGCGTTTCGTTATAGATACGTGTAATCGCATGACGCCGCAGATCGGGTTTGAAAATCTTGCCCACAGCGGTTTTAGGCAGCTCATCCATGATCACCATATGCTTGGGCCGCGCGGCGCGCTCCAGCACATGTTCCTCGCAAAACGCCATCAATTCCGCCTCGGTCACGGATGCCCCGTCGACCAATTCCACAAAGGCACAGGGCAGCTCGCCCGAATGCGCATCAGGCTGGCCAATTGCCCCGGCAAAGGCCACCGCTTCATGCCCCAGCAGCGCCTCTTCGATCTCCGCCGGGTCAATGTTATGACCGCCGCGAATGATCAAATCTTTCGCCCGCCCGGTGATCCAAAGATAGCCATCACTATCCACCCGCCCAAGATCGCCTGTGCGCAGGAATTTATCCTCAAAATACAGGTCTTTATTCTTATCGACCTCGGTATAGGTGTGGCCCGGAAACACGCCGGGGTTCGACACGCAAATCTCGCCAATCTCATCCGTGGCGGTTTCTTTACCATTTTTTACGATCTTCACGGCAGTATGGGGCAACGGCACGCCGATTGAGCCGACTTTTTTAAGACCATCCGTAGGGTTGCAAGACACCAAACATGTCGCCTCCGTCAGCCCATAACCCTCAACAATGGTCACCCCGGTGGCCTCTTCAAACCGCCGGAACAATTCAAGCGGCAAAGGCGCCGAGCCGGAAAATGCGGTTTTCACAGTCGAGACATCCGCATCAATGGGCCGCTGCATTTTTGCGGAAATCGCCGTTGGCACAGTGATGATAAATGAAATTTTCCACCGTTCGACCAATTTCCAGAAATTGTCGAACACCCCTTCGCCGCGATAGCCCTGCGGCGTGGGGAATACCACATGGGCCCCCGAATGCACCGCCGCCATCAAAATCACATGGCAGGCAAAAACGTGAAACAGCGGCAGCGGACACATGATGTTGTCTTCCTCGGAAAACAACAAACGATGCCCCAGCCAGCCATTATAGATCAGCCCGGAATATTTATGCTGGGCCACTTTGGGCATTCCTGTGGTGCCGCCCGTATGGAAATAACACGCCACCCGGTCTTGCTGCACATCTTCAAAGCTCAGGCTGGTGGGCTGTTTGTCCAACTCTTGGGTGAAATCCAGATACTTTGCCTGATTGCTAACTTTCAACTTTGGCCGTATCAGCGGGATAATAAACGACTTCAAACCGCTGATATGGCGCAGCAAATCCACTTCGACCACATGGGTCACCCCCGGCGCCAGCGCCACAGCAGCAGCGGTTTTCTCCGCCACATCGGTTTTTGGGAAAGGCTTGAGCGTGACCACAACCTTGGCCCCTGTCTCGCGCAGGATTGAGCCGATTTGCTCGGGATCAAGCAGCGGGTTGATCGGGTTCGCAATCCCCGCCACCGCCCCGCCCAGCAAGGTCACAACAGTTTCCGTCGCATTGGGCAGCACATAAGCCACCACGTCATTCTCGCCAATCCCGAGCGAGCGGAACAGGTTCGCCGCCTGCCCTGTTCGGTCGCGCAATTGCGACCATGTCAGGGTCTCGGCCTTGTCCTTAGGCCCTGAAAAAATTTGATAGCTGACCGCGCGGTGGTTTGGAAATTTCGACGCGGTACTGCACAGCAGCCCCCATAACGTCTTCTCTTCGTTGCGCTGTTCCCATGGCATTTCCGCTTCGATCGCATTGCGATCTTCCATACCCGCAAAGGTCATCGTGTCGTCCTCCCGTAAGGCTTTGCCAGCCTCTTGTTTCCCTATCGATCAGCATGTGCGCAAAGTGTTTAAATCACAAGCCAAGACCCGGCGTCATAATTTCGCGCAACGCAGCGTCAACCACGCAAAAGGGGCGCCCGCGCCTCGCGCCGCCGCCCCTCTCATTTCTTCATCTCAACGGCAGATCAATCCGCCGACTTAGGCCGCAGGAATGCGCAGCACTTGACCGGGATAGATCTTGTCCGGGTGGCTCAGCATCGGCTTGTTGGCCTCGAAAATCTCGGTATAGCGCGCGCCATTGCCCAAGGCTTTTTCTGCCACAGCCCACAGCGTGTCACCCTTTTCCACGGTGTGGAATGTCGGCTCGCCTTCGCCGCCTTCCACCTCATCCTCAACCGCGGCCACGCCTTCAACGTTGCCCACGGCCAGAATGACCTTTTCTTTCATCTCTTGGCTGACGGCTTTGCCGGTCACTTTGACCTTGTCGCCTTCCACGGTGATGTCCAGATCATCGGCGTCCAGACCCAGCTCTTTAAGCTCATCCTTCAGCGCCGCGCCGGTCACGTGCTCATCATCGCCGCCGCCAAATACTTTTTTGCCAGCGCCTTTTACGAAATTCCACAAACCCATGTCAGGTCTCCATTTTACCAAAATAGTCGGAATAATGTTTTGGCGCTAACTGGATCAAAAGCAAGGGGAATTACTCCGCCGCCACCCCATCGGTGAATTGCAGCCGAGCCAGTTTTGCATAAAGCCCGTCCTTGGCCACCAGATCATCATGGCTGCCCGTCGCAACGATCCGCCCCGCTTCCAGCACCACAATCCGGTCGGCTTTTTTCACCGTCGCCAAACGGTGCGCCACAATCAATGTGGTGCGATTTTGCGCCAACCCATCCACCGCCGATTGCACCGCCCGCTCGCTTTGCGCGTCCAATGCGCTGGTGGCCTCATCGAGCAGCAACACAGGCGCATCGCGCAATATCGCACGGGCAATGGCAATGCGTTGTTTCTGCCCGCCCGACAGCATCACACCGCGCTCGCCCAGATAGCTGTCATAGCCCTCGGGCAAGGCGCTGATAAACTCATGCGCCGCCGCCGCCTGCGCCGCTGCTTCGATCTGCGCGTCGCTGGCATCTGGACAGCCAAAGCGGATGTTGTCCCGCGCCGAAGCGGCAAAGATCACCGGGTCTTGCGGCACCAAGGCCAGATGCTTGCGGAACTCATGCCGCGCCAATGCCTTCAGGTCCGTACCATCAAGCGTGATACGCCCCGAAGACGGGTCATAAAACCGCTGAATAAGCTGGATAATTGTCGTCTTGCCCGCGCCTGACGGGCCCACAAAGGCCACGGTTTCCCCCGGCGCGATCTCCAGAGTGATCGCATCCAGCGCCGGCATGCCGGGCCGCGCAGGATATTCAAACGACACGTTCTCAAAGGTTATCCGCCCCTGCACCGGGCTGGCCAAGGTCTGCGGCACGGCAGGGTCGCTGACGCTGTCCTGCGCGCTGAGCAAATCCACCAAGCGCTCGGTCGCGCCCGCTGCGCGTTGCAGCTCGCCCCAGATCTCGGACAAGGCCGCCACAGCCCCCGCAACCATCACCGCATAGATCACAAATTGCACCAGCGCGCCCGCGCTCATCGCATCTTGCCGCACATCATGCGCGCCAATCCAAAGCACGCCAACAACGCCTGAAAACACGAGGAAAATCACAATCGCCGTCATCAACGCGCGGGTCGAAATCCGCCGCCGCGCCGCGTCATAAGACTGCTCTGTTAGCTGCGCAAAATGCGCCCGGCTGAGGGTCTCATGGGTAAAGGCCTGCACGGTTTGCACCGCCCCAAGGCTCTCGGAGGCATTGCCAGAACTCTCGGCAATCCAATCTTGGTTCTCCCGGCTCAGTACCCGCATGCGGCGCCCCAGCGTCAGGATCGGCACCACCACCACCGGCACAATCAGCAGCACCAGCGCCGTCAGCTTGGCCGAGGTCAGCAGCATCAGCCCCAGCCCACCGATGAAAATCAACAGGTTGCGCAGCGCGATCGACACCGACGAACCAATGACGCTCAAAATCAAGGTCGTATCCGTGGTGATCCGGCTCAGCACCTCGCCCGTCATCAATCGGTCAAAAAAGCTCGGGCTCATGCCGATCACCCGGTCAAACACCGCGTTGCGGATATCTGCCACCACCCGCTCGCCCAGCCGCGTCACCAGCGCATAGCGCAGCGCCGTCCCCACCGAAAGCAGCGCCGCAATTGCCAAAGCCGCGCCAAAATACTGATCCAGCAGCGCCGCCTGATCTGTGTTGAAATTATCCACCACCCGGCGCACCGCCAGCGGCAAGGTCAGCGAAATCACCGCCGTCAGCACCAGCGCCGCCAGCGCCAGCATCATCAACATACGGTAGGGCCATAAAAACGGCAACAACGCGCGCAAAGCCCCTATTTTACGGGATTTTTCGCGTTCTTCACGGGGGGTATTTCGCGGAGTAGAGGAGCGGGCCATGGGCAGTCTTTCATTGTTCCGTGGCCGGTTTGGCCGCTAGGGGCCGGGTTGGAGCGGGTAGCGGGAATCGAACCCGCGCCTTAAGCTTGGAAGGCTCTTATGATACCATTTCACCATACCCGCGCCTGGACGTCTGGGTAGGCGATTGCCCCGCCAGCGTCAAGCGGTGCATTGTCGCAGACCGCGCCGGGCCGCTAAAAAACCCATCCAGCCCACCTACCCGCAAAACACCGCTTGACCTCAACCATGGTTGAGCAATTATTCCTATCCCCGATCGCTGCATAAAAGGGACAGATCATGAAACGCCACCCGCTGAACCTCGCCCATCGCCCCGCCCCGCGTCCGGGCAAATTGCAACTGGCGCTCTCGCGCCTGTGGAGCTGGCTGCGCTGCACGGCGGGCAAGCCCTGCGGCTGCTGCTAAGCGCATTGGCCCAGCGCGCCGGGGATCACCGCCTGCACCCCGGCCAGCTGCGCCATATGCCAGGCCAGCACTTGATTGCTGGACAGGCACACCAAACCGGTGCGGGCCTCGATTTGCGCAATCACCGGCAGGCTGCGCAGGTTAGTGCAGGAGAGGAAAATCGCCTGCACCGGCGCAGCGCCGCTGTCATTGCTTGCCAAATCGCAAGCGGCTTCCAGCACCGAGCCGCTGTCAATCTGCGCCACTTTGGCCTCTTCGCTCTCGTTGAAACTGCCAAAAACTGGCGTCTCGATCCCCGCCTCGCGCAATGCATCGCGCAGCCGCTCTGACACCTGCGCCACATAGGGCGACAAAAGCGCAATACGGTCGATATTCAACGCACCGCAAGCCGCGATCAGCGCGCTCAGCGGGTTGCTCACCTGCGCCGCGGGCGCGCCTGCGCGCATCAGATCCGCTACAGCCGCCGCGCCGATCTGCGCCGCGCCGGATGTGCACCCATAGCCCAGCGCCGCAAACCTTTTGCCCTTAGGAAACAGCGCCGCCGCAGCCGTCAAATGCCCCGCCATGGCCTGTAATGTCGCAGGCGTCACCGCGTCGCCCGATGGCACGCGGCTGACCAACAAGGGCTGCGCGGCGGGCAACATCGCGCGAAAATCCGCCTCGATCCGTTCATCTGCCTGCAAGACAATCAACCCCAGCCCAGGGCCTTCCTCGGGTGCGGTGCGATAGCCATATGCGCTCATATCTGCACCATCTCGCGCCCTGCACGCGGCGACAGGAAACGGCAGCCATCCTCTTGGATGACAATGTTTTCCTCATGCACCAAGATCCGCCCCGGCGCGGTCTCTATCCCCGGCTCGAGGGTCATTACCATGCCGGGGGCCAGCACCGTGTCATCAGCAGGAATGAGCGATACCCCTTCGGTCAACTGCATCCCCAGCCCATGCCCCAGCCGCGCCGCGCCCGTGCCACCCAGCCCGCCCGTCAGCAGATCATCCATAGCGTGAAACAGCTGCGCCGCTGTGGTGCCCGGCCGGGCGATCTGGGCGGCGGCGTCCACCGCATCAATCAGTTTTGCATGGGCCTGCGCCGTGGCAGGACTGGGCGCGCCGATGCTGTAATTGCGGTCAAAATCGCAAAAATACCCGTCATGCACCAACCCCGTGTCCAGCATCAGCACATCACCCGCCGCCAAAGGCACATCGCGGGCGGGCGAGATCACATCGCTATAGCCGCCCGGCCCCGCGCCGCCCGCCAGATAAGGCACATAATCAGCGCCTTCCTCGAGCGCGAGACGTTGAAAATCACGAAACACCTGCGCTGCCGTGATGCCTTGGCCCGCGATCTCGCCCACCCGCGCAAAAGCGCGGCCCGCGATCTGGCAAGCGGTCTCGATTTTGGCAATTTCCGCATCGGATTTGATGGCGCGCAGCCGCTGCATGATCCCCGCATCGGCGCAGAATGTGGCTGAACACCACCGCTGAAGCCGCTGCCAATCCGCCAGAGGCATCCGCAAATGGCTCTCGCGGCCCATGGGCAGCCCCACCCGGCCATTGCCCGCCAGCTCACCAAGGGTTTCAGCCAGCAGCCCCGTGCCGTCATCCGCGTAATCAGGAGCCTGCCATGTGAGCACCTCGTCGAGCCACGTCTGGCGCATCAAAGCCCCGCCAATGGAAGGGATCACCGCAATGGGCTTGCCGTCGGCTGGCACAATCACGAACCATACCCGCGTGGGGCTTTCCCAAAACCGGGTTAGAAACCCCGTGAAATACCGCAGATCCGCCTCAGAGGTCAGCAGCAGCGCCGCCAGCCCATGCTGCGCCATCATCACCTGCGCCCGCTCGGTCCGGGCTTGGTATTCGGCCTCGGGAAAGCCGCTCATGCGGCAGACCGAAGGGCAGAAACGTTGGGCAGCAGGGCGGCGCAATCGGGCGAAGGGCGGTGTGAAATATCCATGGCGCCACTCCACCCTGCGCAGCCCCGCCCGGTCAAGATAGATTCGCGCAAATGGCAGCCCGCGTTGAAGTTGAGTATTTAAGGAAGGGTGAAGCCAAAGCGCCTAATCGTCGAAATGGCAGGGCATGCCCGCCACGCCCCAAGCGAGCAGGTCATCCGTGTGGGCCTGCAAACTATAGGGCGCCGGCTCGCGCCCGCCGCCGGGGTTCCACGCCCAATGCAGGATCACATCATGACTCAGATGTTGCGCCAGCGCCATAAAATCACGCCCATCATTGCGTGCGGGGTCGCGCAGCTGGGCGCAGATCTCATCGCTGGATTTGCCAAACCACCCGGCCTCAACCGGGGGCAATTGCCACGTAGAGGCCACCTGGGGCGCCGCATGGGCGCGGTCATTGCCGCCAATTTTATTGGTCACGTGGCAGGTGCGGCAGGGGATGTATTCAGCGCCATTGCGGCTTTCTCCCGCGCGGATCGCCATGCCATGAGGCTGCGCTTTGCCATAGCTGGGCCCCGACCACATGGGTGCATCGCTTTGCCCCACGTGGCAATTGGTGCAGCGCGGATGCGAGGTGACCTCATAGATCCGGTCCCATGCGCCAAGCGCTTCTGCGCGGGTGACAGAGCCGGGCTCAGGCGGCGCAATTACCGCTTGCGGCTCGGTGCTTAGATCGGTTGCCGCGCTCAGGGCGGCGGCGCTGAGGGTTAAAGCCCATAGGCTGGCGAGGTGCAGGCGCATCAGACAAAATCCATATGGTTGGCAAAGGGCATCTCGCGCAGGCGTGTGCCTGTCGCGGCAAAGATCGCATTGGCCAGCGCTGGCGCGGCAGGCGGCACGGGCGGCTCACCTACCCCTCTGATTTGGCTGGAGTTTTCCAGCGCTTTCACAAAGATCTCCGGCGTTTGATAGAGGCGCAGCCCCGCATGTGTGTAAAAATTATCCTGATCCGCGATCCCATCCGTATAGGTGATCTCTGCATTGATCGCATGGCCCAGCCCCCAGATCACACCGCCTTGGACGTTGTTCTCAAAATTGACCGGATCAACCACGCGGCCCACATCCAGCGCGGTCCAGACCTTATCGATCTTGATGCCCGCCGGCGTTTGGCGCAGCTCAACCACTTCGGCCACAGGCACGCCAAAAGAGTTCACAAGCGCAACCCCGCGCCCCGCCCCCGCAGGCAGCGCGCTGCCCCAATTGGACATCTCCGCCGCTGCTTCCAGCACTTTTCGCGCCACCGGATCATTGCACAGGCGCAGCCGTTCCTCCATCGGATCGGCCCCCGCCGCATGGATCAGCTCATCAAGGAAACTTTCGCCAAAGAACCCCGCTGTCACCGCCCCGACGGAACGCCAAGAGGAGATCGGCGCAAGCTCTGGCACCGCATAGGCCGAGATCGACAGATGCGGCAGATCATAGGGCATGTTCCACGCCCCCGCCGCAATCTGCGTATCGGGCCCGGGCAAAGGCATGCCAAGCCGCCCAGCCTGCGAGCGGCTGACCGAAGGGGTGGCGATATCAAGCACCATGGCCTCGACCTGCCCGTTCGACACCGCTCCGCGCCCACGCGCCATGCCAATCTGGCGGGTGTAATCTTGGATAAAATCCTCCTCGCGGCGCAGGGTCATTTTGATCGGCGTGCCCTTGATCTGCATCGCTGCCTGCGCGGTGCGGTCGATGTAATCAAACTCGAGCCGATGCCCAAAACTGCCGCCTGCGAATTGATTGTGCAGATGCACATTCTCCACCGGCAACCCGGTGATTTCTGCCACCCGGTCCTGCGCAAAACGCGGCACCTGATGCGAGGTCCATACATGCGCGGCCTCCTGCGTGACCAACATCACCACGCTGAGCGGCTCCAGCGGCTGATGCGCCGCATAGGGCGCGCGGTACTGCGCCACCACCGCCTCCGCTTGGGCCAGCGCGGTCTCGGCATTGCCATCGCGCCGCCACGCTTTATCCAGATGCGCCTTTGTGAACGACGCCTCAATCGCGGCCCAATGATCGGCCTGCTCGGGCGGATAGGGCCCTTCGCCCCAGTCACAGCTCACGGCCTGCGCCCCTTGGAACGCACGCCACGTGTTATCGGCCACCACACAGATGCCGCCCGAAACCTCAAGCACATGGCGCACCCCGCGCAGCGAGAGCGCCTCTGCCGCATCAAAGCCGCGCAATTCACCCAGCTTATAGGGGTTACAGCGCAGCGTGGCATGCAACATGCCCTCCATTTGCAAATCAATGCCGTAATCCAATGTGCCGGTGGATTTCGCCACAATATCCAACCGCTGCAATGGCTTACCGATCAACCGCCACTGCGATGGATCGCGCAGCGCAGGCGCCTTGGCAATCGGCAACTCCGCCGCCAACGCCGCCAGATCCATATAGGCCAGCCGCGTGCCATCAGGCAAAACCACCGCGCCGCTCTCGCTGCGCAGCTGCGCGACATCAATACCGCTTTGCTGCGCCGCCGCCGCTTTGAGCGTCTCGCGCGCGACCGCCCCCGCCTCGCGCAGCTTGTCGAAACTATCTGGCACCGAGCTTGACCCCCCGGTCAGCTGCGCCCCGATCAGCTTGAACATCCCGCCCATGACCCCGCGCATCGCGCTTGCTGCCATCGAGGTATCGGTCGACATAAACGGCACCGATTCGCCCGCCAGCGCCCGGTTATAATAGGCCGCCGAGGGCACACCAAAACTCGTCTCGAAGTGGTCCAGCTCCAGATCCATTTCCTCAGCCATCAACATGGCCTGCATCATCTGCGCGCCCTGCCCGATATCGGGATGCGGCGTGATCAAGGTGATCCCCTGCGCGCTGATCTTGATCCAAGGGTTAAACGTCGCCTCCCCCTCGGCCAAATCCTGCTGCAACGGATTGTCATGCGGCTTGCGCAGCGCATAGGCCCCAAACGCCACCCCGCCAACAATCGCCGCAGAGCCGATGAGAAACGACCGGCGCGCAATGGTTTTCATACGTCCCATGCTCACCCCTCCGCCAATTTGGCAGCAGCGGTTTTCACCGCCGCACGAATACGCGGATAGGTGCCACAGCGGCAAAGGTTTCCGCTCATGGCCGCATCAATCTGGCTGTCATCCGGCGCAGGCGTCATATCAAGCAGCGACGCGGCCTGCATGATCTGCCCGGACTGGCAATACCCGCATTGCGCCACTTGATGCTCGATCCACGCCTCTTGCACCGCATGCAGCGACTGCGGCGTGCCCAAACCCTCAATCGTGGTGATCGCGCCCGTCACATCCGCCGCCGCCACCTGACAAGACCGCACCGCAACCCCGTCCATATGCACCGTGCACGCGCCGCATTGCGCAATGCCGCAGCCGTATTTCACACCCGTGATCCCCAGCTCATCGCGCAGCACCCACAGCAGCGGCATGTCCTCTTCGACATCCACCTCATAGGCGGCCCCGTTCACATGTAGCTTCATAACAGGCTCTCCAAAATTGCGATGCGCGCCGCGCAGGCACTCAAACCCTAACATGGTTTCAAGACCACGCGGGCAAAATTCAACAAGCGTTGACACCCAAAATAGGCAGCCACCCGCCACAGTCAACACCCGTTGACATATTTCCCCCGCCCGCTAGAGATGCCCCATGACCAAAGCATCCGACACACGCGATAGGCTCTTGGCCGAAGGGCGCAGATTGATCTGGGGCCAAGGCTATTCGAACGTCTCCCTGCGCCAAATCGCCGGGGCTGCTGGCGTCGATGTGGCGCTGATCTCGCGCTATTTCGGCAGCAAAATGGGCCTCTTTGAGGCCACGCTCGAAACCGCCTTCGATCTGCCCCCCACCGCAGATGCAAAAGCCCTCGAAGACCTGATCGTACAGCTTTTCATGCAAGCGCCGCGCGGCGGGCCAAACCCTTCCTCGCTGCAATTGCTGGTAATGAACGCCAAAGACCCCGAGATCGGCGAGACCCTGCGCCGCGCCCATGCGGATAAAATGCAAAACGGCCTCGCCGCCCTCTTGGGCAGCGACACACGCGCCGCCCTGCTCATGGCCGTGCTGCTCGGCTTCAGCCTTGCAGAAAAATCGCTGCACCTGCCCGGCATCGCGCATCACCAATCCGGGGAATATGAGGCGCAGCTGCGCCACCTCATCACCGCCGCCCTCACCTTCGGCGCATAGAAAAAGGGGCCGCGCGGCCCCCTTCACCCTTCTTCAAATACTCAAATCCGCCACTCGAATTCGCGGGACGCTTAAAACTCCACCACAGCCCGAATGGATTTGCCCTGATGCATCAGCTCAAACCCTTCGTTGATCTGATCAAGCGTCAGCTTATGGGTGATCATCGGATCGATCTCGATCTTGCCATCCATGTACCAATCCACGATTTTTGGCACATCGGTGCGCCCTTTTGCACCGCCAAACGCCGTGCCCTTCCAAACCCGGCCCGTGACCAGTTGGAACGGGCGGGTTGAAATCTCGGCCCCGGCGGCGGCCACACCGATGATGATGCTCTCGCCCCAGCCCTTATGCGCCGCCTCCAGCGCGGTGCGCATCACTTTGGTATTGCCCGTGGCGTCAAACGTGTAATCCGCGCCGCCTTTGGTCAGCTCGACCAAATGCGCCACCATATCGCCCTCAACCTTGGAGGGGTTCACAAAATCGGTCATGCCAAAATAGCGGCCAATTTCTTCTTTATCATCGTTCAGATCGACGCCAATCACCTGATCCGCTCCGGCAAGCCGCAGCCCTTGGATCACGTTAAGCCCGATCCCGCCAAGGCCAAACACCACACAGCGCGCCCCGATCTCGACCTTGGCCGTGTTGATCACCGCGCCAATCCCCGTGGTCACGCCGCAGCCGATATAGCAAATCTTATCAAACGGTGCGTCTTTGCGCACTTTGGCCAGCGCGATCTCCGGCACCACCGTGTGGTTGGCAAAGGTCGAACAACCCATGTAATGGTGGATCGGCGTCCCATCCAGCATGGAGAACCGCGTGGTCCCATCGGGCAACAAACCTTGGCCTTGGGTGATGCGGATTTTCTGGCAAAGGTTGGTCTTGCCGCTCAGGCAATACTCACATTCGCGGCACTCGGGCGTATAAAGCGGGATCACATGATCGCCCGGCTCCAGCGTGGTAACCCCCTCGCCCACTTCGAGCACAATGCCTGCGCCCTCATGGCCCAAAATCGCCGGAAAAATCCCCTCGGGATCATCGCCAGAGCGGGTGAACTCATCGGTATGGCACAGGCCCGTGGCCTTGATCTCAACCAAAACCTCACCCTTGCGGGGGCCCTCCAGATTGACTTCCATAATCTCAAGCGGTTTGCCCGCTTCCACGGCAACGGCGGCTCTGGTGCGCATTGGTCTCTCCTGAACATAAAACAACCGCGGCAGGGCCAGCGGGATCACCCCCCAAGCTGTCTGAAACAGCGCCAAGTTTCAATGCCGTTTGCGCGCCGGGTTGCACAGCCCCGCCGCGAGGGGCATCATGGGCGCATGATGAAAACACTCCCCCTTCTGCTCCTCCTTGCCGCCTGCGGCACGGGCGGGCAATCACCCGCCCCTGTTGCGGTCCTTGCAAGCAATGACAGCTGTAATTCACGCCAGTTTATCGCGCTGGTTGGCGCGCCCATCGGCGTCGGCAGTGCGTTTTTGGAAAGCGGCGCCACCTACCGGGTGATCTACCCCGGCGATGCGGTCACGCTCGATTTTGACCCCGCCCGCATCAATGTGAATGTGGATGATCAAGGTCTGGTGAAAAACTTCACCTGCGGCTAAGCTGCCCCCCATTAAAACAATCGGCGCGCAGCATCGCTGGCGCGCCGATTGAGCATCTTAATCTTGCGCGCCGCGCACTGGTTACTCTTGCGCGCCGCGCACTGGCGCGTTGGACTTGATCTTGCGCAGCACCACATTGGTTTGCACGCTGTTCACCCCGGCCAATTTGAACAAAAACCCCTCTAAAAAGCGGTTATAGGCGTCGATATTCTCGCACAATACGCGAATATGGTAATCGCATTGCCCGGTTGTGGCATAACATTCCATCACCTCACTGCGCCGCTCGATCGCGGTGATGAACCGGCTCAGGTCATCCGTCTCATGACGCGCCAAATGCACATGCAACATCGCCTCGAAACTCAGCCCCATACGTCCCGGATCAACCACCGCCGCATAGCGCGTGATCACCCCTGATTCTTCCATGGCGCGCACCCGGCGCCAGCACGCAGAAGCAGACATTCCCAAGCGATCCGCCATCTCTGCATGAGACAAACGGCTATCTTGCTGCAACAGATCCAAAAGCGCATGATCTTTCCGCGTTAGTTCCATAATTGAAAAAATCCTTCAAAAAACCCAATAATACTTAAATAGTAGACCGATAACTCTGAATAAAACGGTAATAACTGGTCAAATTCCCCGCAAAATACCTGTTATGGTTGCAGGACTTAGGAGGCCCATATGACCCACGCAAACCACGAATTTCAAACATATAATTTAGAAGACCGCTACACCCGTGATCAAGGGCGCGTGTTTTTGACTGGCACGCAGGCCTTGGTGCGCATCATGCTCGACCAAGCGCGGCGCGACCGGGCGGCGGGGATGAATACGGCGGGGTTTGTATCGGGCTATCGCGGCTCGCCGTTGGGGGGGCTCGACCAGGAATTGTGGCGCAATGCCAAATATCTTGACGCGGCGCAGGTGAAATTCATGCCCGCCGTCAACGAAGACCTCGGTGCCACGGCTGTTTTGGGCGCGCAGCAAGCCACTTTGGACCCCCACGCGCAGGTCGAAGGCGTGTTCTCCATGTGGTACGGCAAAGGCCCCGGCGTCGACCGCTCAGGCGATGCGCTCAAACATGGCAACGCCTACGGCTCGGCCCCCAAAGGCGGCGTGCTTGTGGTGGCGGGCGATGACCACGGCTGCGTGTCCTCCTCCATGCCGCACCAATCTGATGTGGCCTTTATGGCGTGGTTCATGCCCACGCTAAACCCTGCCTCTGTCGCGGAATTTCTCGAATTTGGCGAATATGGCTTTGCCCTGTCGCGCTTTACGGGCACATGGGTCGGCTTCAAAGCGATCTCAGAAACCGTCGAATCAGGCGCGTCGATTGACCTGCCCCGCGACCGCATCTTTGCCCAGCCCGATTATACCGCCCCCGCAGGCGGGCTGCATGTGCGCCTCGGCGATCTGCCCTCCGCCGCCATCGAAACCCGCATCCACCATAAACTCGAAGCGGTCGAAGCTTTTGTCGAGGCCAACCCCATCGACAAACGCATCTATGACATCAAAGACGCGCCTTACGGCATCGTTTCCACCGGCAAAGGCCATTTGGACCTGATGGAGGCCCTGCGCCTCTTGGGTCTGGACGAGACCGCCTGCCGCCGCCTTGGCATCGACATCTATAAAATCGGCATGGTCTGGCCGCTGGCCCGCCGCGACGCGCTAGATTTTGTGACCGGCAAAAACGAAGTGCTGGTGATCGAGGAAAAACGCGGCATCATCGAAAGCCAGTTCAAAGAAGCCTTCTATGACTGGCCCGGCCGCAAGCCCGACCGGATGATCGGCAAACATGACGAAAACCTCGAGGAACTCATCCCTTGGACGGGCGAGCTGTCGCCGCTGATCTTGATCCCCATCATCGCCGCGCGGCTGCACCGTTTCTTCCCCGAGGAAAACCTCATCGAAAAAGCCCGCGCCCTGACCGATCAGCCCCCCCAGCTGATCGATGTCAAAGGCGCAAACCGCACGCCCTATTTCTGCTCGGGCTGCCCGCATAACAGCTCCACCAAATTGCCCGAGGGCTCCACCGCCAATTCCGGCATCGGCTGCCACGTGATGGCCTCTTGGATGGACCGCGACACCGCAGGCTTTGCCCAAATGGGCGGCGAAGGCGTGCCATGGATCGCGACCTCACTGTTCAACGGCGGCAAACATGTGTTCCAGAACTTGGGCGAAGGCACATGGTATCACTCCGGCTCGCTCGCCATCCGCCAAGCGGTCGCAGCCAATACCAATATCACCTATAAGATCCTTTATAATGATGCGGTTGCCATGACAGGCGGGCAACCCGTCGACGGCCCGGTCAGCGTCACAGGCATTGCCCAATCGGCCCGCGCCGAAGGCGTGCAGCGCATCGCGCTGGTCTCCGACATGCCCGAAAAATTCACCCATAGCGACTTCCCCAGCGGCACCAGCTTTCACCACCGCCGCGATCTGGACACGGTCCAGCGCGAGCTGCGCGAAATCCCCGGCGTCACCGTGCTGATCTACGAGCAAATGTGCGCCACGGAAAAACGCCGCAAACGCAAACGCGGCAAGCTTGACGATCCAAAACGCTTTGTGATGATCAACGATCTGGTCTGCGAAGGCTGCGGCGATTGCTCGCTCGAAAGCAACTGCCTCAGCGTGGAGCCAAAGCGCACCGAATTTGGCACAAAACGCAAAATCAACCTCAGTTCTTGCAACAAGGATTTCTCCTGCCTCAACGGGTTCTGCCCCAGTTTTGTCACCATCGAAGGCGGCACGCGGCGGCGCAAATCCGGCCCCGGCGCAGACCTGCAAGCCAAAGCCGCCAGCCTGCCCCTGCCCGCCCTGCCCGATCTTGCAGATCCCTACGACCTGCTGGTCACCGGGGTTGGCGGCACCGGGGTTGTGACCGTCGGCGCGCTGATCTCCATGGGCGCGCATCTCGAAGGCAAAGGTGCCTCCGTGCTTGATTTCACCGGATTTGCCCAGAAATTCGGCACTGTTTTGGGCTATGTCCGCATCGGAAAATCCCCCGCCGACGTGCATCAGGTCCGCATCGACAACGCCTCCGCCGATGCTGTCATCGGCTGCGACATGGTGGTTTCTTCCGCGCCAAAAGCCTCCGCCCACTACCGCCGCGGCACCCGCGTGGTGCTCAACCGCGCCGAAATGCCCACGGGCGATCTGGTGCTGAACCGCGACGCCGATCTGGCCATCGACACCCGCGAGGCCGCAATCCGCGCCGCCGTGGGGGCCAATCATGTGGCCGCTTTCGACGCCAATAAACTGGCCGAAGACCTGATGGGCGACGCGGTATTTGCCAATGTCATGATGCTGGGCTTTGCCTGGCAACAAGGGCTGGTGCCCATCGGGCTTGATGCGCTCTACCAAGCGATTGAGCTTAACGGCGTGGCCCCCGACCGCAACAAAGCCGCCTTCGCCTGTGGCCGACTGATGTCCGCAGACCCGGCCGCGCTCAACATCGCAGAGCCAGACACACCAGACGATAGCCTGCAAAGCCTCATCGCCCGGCGCGCAGCGTTTTTGACCCAATATCAAAACCCAGCCTATGCCAAACGCTACCAAAACCTGCTCTCCAGCTTCGCCGCCGCCCTGCCCGCCCCCGATGATGAACTGACCATGGCCGCAGCCAAATCCCTGTTCAAACTCATGGCCTATAAGGACGAATACGAAGTCGCGCGCCTGCACAGCGAAACCGGTTTCCGCGACCGCGTGGCCGAGGAATTTGAGGGCGATTACAAGCTCAACTACCACCTCGCCCCGCCGCTCTGGCCAACAGGCCACGACACAAGAGGCCGCCCCTTCAAACGCCAGTTTGGCGCATGGATGGGCCGGGGTTTCACCCTGCTGGCCAAAGGCAAATTCCTGCGCGGCACATGGGCCGACCCGTTTGCCTATGGCGCGGACCGCAAACTGGAACGCGCGCTGATCGGCTGGTATGAAACCGTGCTCGACCGCTGCGCCGAAAACAGCCACACAGCCCCGCGCGAAACCCTGCTCGCCCTGCTGCGCGCCCCGATGGAAATTCGCGGCTATGGCCCGGTAAAAGAAGCCGCCGCCGAAAAAGTACAGGCCGAAACCGCCAAGCAACTAACAACACTCAAAGCGGCGCAATAATTTTTGCGCCGCCCCCCTCCATCCCCTTGCACGCAGCCCCCCCGCCCGCTAGAAGCGCTGCACCACACCAAGAGGACGGCGAGTTGGCGGAGTGGTTACGCAGCGGATTGCAAATCCGTGTACAGGAGTTCGATTCTCCTACTCGCCTCCATTT
>JBPOFD010000005.1:0-207918 GCA_051252055.1 Sulfitobacter sp. | reverse complement strand
CGCGTTGTTTCCAGCTCCGCTTGTGCGGCATCGCGTGTTTGCCGCGTTGTTTCCAGCTCCGCTTGTGCGGCATCGCGTGTTTGACGCGTTGTTTCCAGCTCTGCTTGTGCGGCATCGCGTGTTTGCCGCGTTGTTTCCAGCTCCGCTTGGGCGGCATCGCGTGTTTGTCGCATGGCTAGCAGCTCTGAATTCAGATCTTCAATCTTGCTTGCTGCGGCGGCGAGCTCTTTGTTGGGGGGGGGAGGGGATTTGCGCAGTTGTTTATTTTCTGCGGCGACTTCGCGCAGGCGGCGGCTTAGCACTTCGAACTCTTCTTGCATGTTGTTTTCAAGGCCTCCAGTGGCTTGCGGTAGGTGCACCAAGCGCAGACGCATCTCTGTTTCTTCTTGGCTCAGCGGTATGTTGGGATTGCTTTGACGCAGGGCATCAGCCAGCAAAATCATACGTTTAACGTGTTCGGGCGCATCACGGTTGATTGTGTCGGCAAGTGTTGCCTGGACGCCGCCCAGCAAGGCATCCAGATTTGCCACGGGCTCTTTCCAATGCGGGGGGAGCGACAGATCGGATGGGGCAGGGTGGGCCAGATTGGCGGAAAAACGGTCCGCGACGGCGGCAATATCTACGTCCTTTTCGGTGCCAAGATGGGATGCCAAAGCGTGCACATGGCGTATGACATCCGTCTGCCATCCGGCGAACGGCAGCAGGTGGGTATCATCGGGGGCATCGCGCAGAATGTAATAATTACGTTGCCCCCAGACACGCGCAGCGGCCTCTTCTGGACGTCCGTAACTACGCATAAGCGATCCCACGGTTTCCGCAGCTGGGCGGGTGGCCCATATGGTTTTTAGCGTCACTTTTGCCTGGGCGGCGGCTTCGATCCAAAGCGGCAGGTAGAGGGCCGAGAGCGGAAATTTCACGGCAAAGCGGCCTTCTGTCTCGGCCTCCCTTTGGGTGAGGTAATCGATGAGCCAAGCTGTCATGTCTTGGGTTTTAGGATGTTCGCGCCAGCCATCAGGGCGAAAGGTTACGATGGGGCCGATGGTTTTTCCTAGATCAAGTATCTTGTCGCGCAGCACTTCCGATTCGCCGGTACCGCGCAGATTGTTCTCACTGGCTGGGATGAGATCATTCGGCAGGGCAAAACCCAACCCTTCGAGAGCTTGCATCGCCAATGAAGTGCCGCTGCGCCCGGTGCCGATGACAAAAGCACAGGTCATGTTAGTTTCCTTCCATCTCATTCAGCAGCTTAAAATATCTTTCTCGCGTAGTGAAAGAGATACGGGAGGTCTTCCAATAAACAGGAGGTTCATCAGTTTCGATGGCGCGGGCCAATTCCAAGCTGAGGCCAAGGTCGGAGCCGAGCAAACCGACCTCTTGCATGGCGTCGCGCGCTATCCGGGCGTAATGGGAAAAACTCCAATCAATCTGGCGGGCCAGATGGGTGTGGGGTGTGAGCTGTGCGTCGGTGAATTGCTCCCATAGGCCGGGCATTTTTATATTGATTAGCCACCCTTCTGGGCGAGGCAGAACCCAAATTGGTAAGCCCGCCGCGCGCGCGGCGAGGCTGACTTTGATATCGACCATGGTGATGCCAAGCAAATCATCCAGATCCAGCGGTAGAGTGTTCTGATCGAAACAGAATGTACCGCTGCCAGCCAAAGTGCAAAGTTCTGGCGATTGGACTTCTCGGGTAGACATGAAGACCTTGCTGCGCTCGTAATACCACTGAGCTCTGGAAGGCAATATCGAACCATGTGTCGTTACAACACATTTGCCGTCAAACCTATCCAACATCTCCAGATTGCGGGCAACATAATCTGGTGGATAAATAAAATCATCGTCGAACGTGAAGACACGGCTGTTCGAGATGAATTGCAACGGATAAACTTTGCCTCTGGCGGAGAGGTCTCCGGCATGGTCGCGCCCATCCATTATCTCCACATTTGGCATGTCTGAGAAGTCTGGGAAGCCGTCGGTTGTATCGTTCACATATACATATAATTTGTCGAGCTGTGGCGCGATGCTGCCGATAGTACTGCGCAGGATTTCAAACCGAGCGGGAAAGGTCGCCATGGAGCCGATGACGGGACGTTCAGTCATTTTTTTGTACCCCCGTTTCAAGCCGCGCCATGATATTGCCAGCGCAAAGATCACTGAGTTGTTGTGCAATGCCTTCTACGGAACTCATTTTCCACGTGTGCCGGGTTTCATCAGCATCGCGGTAGGCCACCATCATGGACATGCCCCCGCTGTAGACACGGCTGCCGCCGCGCACGTTGTTGAATACCCAGCTCGAATCCACCGAGTTTCGTTCAGTAATAGGAAATAGGGGGATGCTGTATTGTTTATCACCGGTGAGAGTTGCGCCAGAAATATGACCTGTACCTTGGAACAGTGAAAAAGAACGCGGGAGGCCTGCTCCCCGCCATTGTGTATAGTCCGAACCCGAAAAATAGAAACAAACAGACTGCCCTCCAACCACATCCGCTTGAGTGCTGCGATAGGCGTAAACGGTTTCTTCCAGATAGGCCGCGCTGTAGAAATCATCATCATCCATTTTGGCCCAATAGCGCCCCGTGGCGTGGTGAATTCCTCGGTTCAGGCATTCCCCGATCGGCGAGGAAGGCGGCAGGGCAAAGATATGTTCATTTGCCTCCAGCGGCGGCAAATCTGGGGGGATTTCCCCGGTGTTCAACACCATGATCAGTTCTTTTTCAGGCCATGTCTGGCGGCGGAACCGCTTCAGGCAGCTGGCCAGAAGATGCGGGCGCATCGTGGGAGTAACGACGCTGATTTTTGGCATGTCGTGCGTGCCGGCAAAAGGATCACGCCCCAATAGAGCGGTGCGGTCAGCGCTACGCATCACATGGTGGCGCATCACATGGCGGTGCAGATTGCGCCAGCGCCGCTCGCGCAGCCATGGCACCCGCCAAAGCGCCTGAAGCCGCGTCAGATCATCTGCCCCATAGACCATATCCAACCGCGATAGGATCTCATCTTCGCCTGAATACTGGCCAAACAGAACCGGGATCGCCCCTGCGGCGATGGCGTCAAGCGCGATGCGCGCCAGCATGATTTCGCTGCGAATGCTTTGTGCCGACAAAAGCACGATACGGGCCGATTGATAGAGTTTGCGTTGTTGAGCGCGGTTGCTGCGCGGGAAAACGGCGAATGTCTTGTCACTCAACCGATTGGCGAGCGCGCCTGTGTCAAACTCATAGTCAACCTCGCACAGGGCGTTGGCATACAAAGAGGGCAGGTTCACCAATGCGTTGAACTGCGGGAATTGGAATATGTCGGAGGTGACCGGCACCAGCATCAGATCATCCGGGCGCTGCCCTAAATGCGCGAGCGAGACCGAGGCGGGCTCGGTTGTTATGGGGCTGAAATGGCCGGGCTGGACGCTGCCCCAACTGTGCTGGGGGCCTTCAGCGATCACTTTGGTGGCGTGTTCTGCTGCCTCGCGCCACATGGGAGCGGCTCCGCAATCGCCAGTGAACCAGAGGTGAATGGGCAGGGACTGCTCTTGGGCGGCGCTGAACAGCGCGCGACCCAAATCGGGCAATGTGCCTTCGAGGCTGGAAAATGCAAGTTGCCAATGTGTGTCATCGCCTGCGCCGCTGGAATTGGCAGCTTCGATGATGACCAATTCCAGATCAAGATAGGCCAGTTGATCGCGCCAGTTGGTCTCGCGCAGCCAGATGATATCGGCCATGCCCATGAGCTTTTCGCGCCCGCGCGGGCTGCCGATGAACCCAACCCGGGGCGGGTTTTGGGCATCCGAGCGCAGCCGGGTCAGGCGTGTGTCATGTTCATCGAGCTCTTTTGGATCGCTTAGTTGTTCGGCCACGGGGGACCAATTGCCGCCGGTGGTGAAAATATCGCAAAGGGTGTCGGCCTGCTGGGAGGCAAGATGCAGTAGGGGCTGCCAAGCGGCTGCGAGATCCGGGTCTGCGAGTGCGGTGGTGGTCAGGGTTTCGCGCATCTGTGCAATGCGCGCTGCTGCGCGGGCGATGTTTTTACCTTCTGGGCCGAACCAAGATGCGGAGACCGGGGTGAGATCGGCGAAAGCAAAGCTGGCCGCATTTGTTTGCAACTCAAGCACGGCGCGGGCGGCGTCTGGCGGGGCTATCACAAAACGCGCAATTTCGGCGGCAGCGCGGGCTGCATCGCTAAGCGATCCTGCCGGAGCCAATTCGAACTGGGGCTGATCCCAACCGGGCAGGGCAGGCATGCCCACCGCCAAGCGGGGGTCTACCGTTTGGCCGGCTTCATCGTAGAACACCAAAGAAATGGGGGTGGTTGCCATGGCAGAGGCCGCGTCATGCGCCTGTACAAGCGCACGAAGCTCATAGACCTGTCCCGCTGAAACGGGGAAAGTTTGGGAGGCGTTGGTCTCGCGGGCGTCATCGTATGTCATGCAACGTCCTTTGAAGATGGTGATCAAAAAATGCAGAAGATTTGGCACGCCGCAAAGCAACGTGCCAAACGCTTTACTTCTTCCACTTCACGCCGCGGAAGATGCGGTCATGAGCGATGTCACCTTGATAGCGCAGGGTCACGCGCATCATCTCATCCATCATCTCATCGCTCAGTTTGTTGGGCTTGAGTCCCAGATCCAGCAGGCCGGTATGGGTGGGATTATAATAATGCTCTTCAGCTTCTTTGCGCGGGTTGGGCAGGTTCTTAACCTCAACGTTGATCCCAAGCCGATCGCCCGATTGCTGCACACGGGCTGCCAGGTCGTTCACGCTGAAGGTTTCGACAAATTGGTTGAAGACCCGCAACTCGCCGGGATCGGCAGGGCTTTCCACAGCCAGTTGCACACATTGCAGCGCGTCTTTGAGGTGCAGATAACCACGGGTCTGGCCGCCTTTGCCGTAAACCGTCAGCGGATAGCCCGCCACAGCTTGTACCATGAAGCGGTTCAACACGGTGCCGAAGACCTCATCATAGTTCAAGAAGGAGTACAGCTGATCATCTGCGCCGCTTTCATCCGTGGTCAGGCCATAAACCGGGCCTTGCATCAGATCGGTCACGCGCAGGCCCCAGACCCGCACATAGAACCAAAGCAGATCGGTATCGAGCACTTTGGTCGTGTGATACAGCGATCCAGCCGCACGCGGGAACAGGAATTTATCCTTGCGGCCTTTATGCTCGACTTCCAGCCAGCCCTCTTCGATATCAATATTGGGCGTGCCGTATTCCCCCATGGTGCCCAGTTTCACCAGATGCGCATCGGGGGTGAATTCATTCATCGCGTGGATGGTGTTGAAGGTCACACCGAGATTGTTATCCAGCGTCAGGCGCGCCGCAGTACGGTCCATCATGGAATAGGGGGCCGAGGGCTGCTCGGCGTAATGGATGATGGTTTCGGGGCGGAACTCTTCGAACACCGAAGAGATAAAGCTCCAATCGTTCAGATCACCGATCCGCACATCCACGGATTTGCCGGATTTTTCTTCCCATAGCTTGGCACGCTGATGCAGGTTGGGCACCTCGAACAGGGCATCGCAGTCAATCTCGCGCATGAGATTGCGGCGCAGATAATTATCCACTGCCATCACTTCATGCCCGGCTTGGGAAAGTTTCATAACCGTTGGCCAACCGATATAGCCATCGCCGCCCAGAATAAGAATACGCATGATAATTTGTCCCGTTACTTGGTCTTCAAAGCGGCTTGAACGTCATCCGGCAGCACGCCGGGCTGCTCAAGCATTGCCCAGATTTCGTCATCGCTCATCACCGTCTGGCGGTCCGAGTGATAGATCACATCGCTTTTTTCAAAGGTGACCTCTTCATAGAGATAGGTCTGCTCGCGCTGTGAGGCGGTATGCCCGGCGGGCAGCACTGCGAGAAATTTTTCGCTCTCCAAAAGCCGCCCGGCTTCTTCATCCGTTGACAGCTCTTCCCAGAGTTTTTCACCGGGACGTGCGCCGGTGATCCGGGTCTCGATGCTTTGCGGATCATGGCCAAAGGCGGGGGCCAGTTTGTCGATCATCACGCGGGCCATGTCGGAGATTTTCAGCACGGGCATCTTGGTGATGAAAACTTCGCCGCCTTTGGCGATCAGCATGCTTTCGATCACCAAATCTGCGGCCTCTTCCATGGTCATGACAAAACGGGTCATCCGCTCATCGGTCAGGGTGAGAGGGCGGCCTTCGGCGATCTGGCGGGCGAAAAGCGGCACAACAGAACCGCGCGAGCCCAGCACATTGCCAAAGCGGGTGCAGGCAAATTTTGTCTTGCTTTTGCTGGCACGCAGGAAGTTCATCGCGGTGAACAAACGCTCGCCCATCAGCTTGGTTGTACCCATCACATTGGTTGGGTTCACGGCCTTATCCGAAGAGGTAAAGATCACCTTTTCCAGACCAGCATCAATCGCGGCGCGGCCAATCACTTCGCAGCCGGTGATGTTCACATTCACCGCTGAAAAAGGGCTGCGTTCACAAGAAGGCACATGTTTCAGCGCGGCAGAGTGAAAACACAGATCCATGTTGGTAAAGGTGCGGCTGATCTCACGCTCATCGGTAATATCCGCGAGGTAGAAATCAATGTTGTCATGATCGGCATAGGCCATTTCCAGATCGAAAAGGCCGCTTTCGTTATTGTCGACCACGCGCACATGCTGGACGCCGAGTTTAAGAAGTTGTTCTACAATCTCGCGGCCGACGGAGCCAACGCCCCCAGTCACGACGACCTTTTTATTGGTAAAATAAGATTTGATATCGGTCATATAGGTTCTCAATATTTATCAGGCCTCTTGCGTGAGCAGGAGGCCTTGGGGCAGATCAGGGAAATGTGATAAAACCAGAGGAATTGTTACAGCGATTGACTACATGTTGTGGTTGTATATGGCAACAGCTGAGCGGCGCCGTAAAGGTGTTTTGGGTGACTTCCCGTTATGGTGGTGGATTGAGGCGCGCTGTATTTTTTCGGGAGGGTGTCCGCGGCTGCATGAGGGGCCAAAACCCGCCTCGGATCTGGGGGGCAATTGCCCAAATGTTTGCGGTCCCTAGCGTTCATTTAAGTCAACTTGCGGACGAAAATGACGGGGATGGCTCCAAGACAGTGTTGAGTGCCGCCGGCGCAGATTGCAGAGCCCGTTTATGCATTCGGCGATTGCCATCTTAGTCTTGATGGTTTGACGCGCAATTCAGCGGGTGCAAGATGGTAGTAATTACCTTTGCTAGGCAGAGCTCCTTGCCCACCAGCCATTGGCGGGCAAGGGGCTGTGTGCTGCGCCGTTAACTTTGGGAATAGGCGCCGATTTTGGAGGTGGTTAGGCGGTTGTTTACCAGCGCTTCTGCGAAGCTGACGGCTGCGGCGACGCCGTCGATGACGGGGAGGCCGAATTCGTGGCTGAGTTGGGTCATCAGGTCGGCCATGCCTGCGCATCCCAGCACGATGGCTTCGGTTTGATCCTGCTCGATCGAGGCGCGGATTTCGGATTTGATTTTGAACAAGGTTGCCGGATCGCCTTCCTCCAGTTTGAGGACGGGAATATCCGTGGCCCGAACGCGGGCGCATTTCTGGGCGAGGCCGTAGCGCAAAAGGTTGCTTTCCAGCCCCGGTACAGAGCGGGACAAGGTTGTGATAACGCTGAACTTATTGGCGATCATGCTGGCGGCATGATAGGCGGCTTCGCCAATGCCCACGACGGGCACCGACACCAAGCTGCGCACCGCGTCGAGGCCGGTATCGTCAAAGCAGGCGATGACAATGGCGTCGACATCGGAGTGCCGGGCGACCTCGGCCAGCAGGCCGGGGATGCAGGTTGCGACGTCCAGATAGCCTTGGATGCTGGCCGGGCCATCTTGGGAATTTGCCGCGACAATTTCGGTATCGGGGCGGGCAACCGCGCGGGCCGCAATGGCGATTTTATCCGTCATGGAGGCGGTGGTGTTGGGATTTATAACTAGGATTTTCATATCAACTCATACCTCGCCGCCAAGATAGGCGGCCTTGATCCGGTCATCGTGCAGCAGCTCTTTTGAGGGGCCTTCGATCACCACATTGCCGGTTGCCATCGCATAGGCGCGGTTTGAAATGCTCAGCGCCATGCGCGAGTTTTGCTCGACCAGCAGCACGGAGACGCCTTCGTCGCGGTTGATCGCCACGATTGAGCGGGCGATGTCTTGCACCAGTTTGGGCGCGATCCCGAGGCTTGGCTCGTCCAGCAGCAGCAATTTGGGTTTGGCCATCAAGGCGCGGCCAATCACCATCATCTGTTGCTCGCCGCCCGAGAGAGTGCCGGCGGCTTGGCTGTAGCGTTCCTTGAGGCGCGGAAAGCGGGTGAGGATGCTGTCGAGTGTGGCGTCGATTTCGGCTTTGTCGCTGCGGGTGAAAGCGCCCATCATCAGATTGTCTTTGACGGACATGAACGGGAAGACGCGGCGGCCTTCGGGGACCATTGCGATGCCGCGTTTGACGATGTCTGAGGGCTCGGTGCCGTCGACGCGTGCGCCCTCGAAAGTGACGGAGCCTTTGACGGGTTTTGCAAGCCCGGTGATGGCCCGCAAAATCGAGGATTTGCCCGCGCCATTGGCGCCGATCAACGCGACGGTTTCGCCTTGGTTCACGTGCAGCGAGACGCCTTTGAGCGCATAGACGTGGTCGTAGTAAAGTTCGACGTCTTTGAAATCTAACATGGCTGTCATGGTTTACATCCCGATCTCATCGTCGACGCTGCCCAGATAGGCCTCGATGACTTTTTCATTGTTCTGGATTTCCAAGGGCGTGCCTTGGGCGATTTTTTCACCAAAATTGAGCACGACAATCCGGTCTGAGATGTTCATCACGGCGGGCATGTCATGTTCTACCAGCATGACCGTCACACCGCGTTCATCGCGCACCGAGCGCACCAGTTTCACCATATTCATGGTTTCGTCATGGTTCATGCCGGCAAAAGGCTCGTCCAGCAGCAGCACCTTCGGGTCTGTGGCCAAGCCGATGGCAATGCCAAGGGCGCGCAGGCTGCCTTGGGGCAGGGTGCTGGCCTGTTCATTGGCGATGTCGCGCATGCCGAGGAATTCGAGCAACTCATCGGCGTATTTTTCAAAGGCGGTGACGTCTTGTTTGGCGGTTTTTGACCCCCAGAAATAGCCAGCAAGCGAGGCTTTGGCGCGCAGGTGCTGCGCAACCACAACGCTTTCGCGCACGGTCATGCTTTTGAAGATCGTGGTTTCCTGAAAGGTGCGCACAACGCCTTTGCGCGCCACGATATGCGGTTTGAGGTTTGAAATCCGCTCGCCGCGATAGAGCACCTCGCCGGAGGTGGTTGGCGTGAAGGAGGCGATCATTTTGAACAGCGTCGATTTGCCCGCGCCGTTCGGGCCGATCACCGAGAGGATTTCATTTTCGGCGACATCGAAGCTGATGTCATTATTGGCAGTGAGGCCGCCGTATTTCTTGGTGACGTTTTTGACCTGAAGCAGCGGGCTCATTTGTCATCTCCTTTGCGCAAACGGATGCTCAGCAAGCCATTGGGCAAGAAGCGGATGATGAGGATCAGGATCGTCGAGTAGATCAGCATCTGGTATTTGCCGAATTCAAACAGCACGTCCCAGCCGAAGTAGAGCACCAGCGTGCCGAGCATCGGGCCAAACACATAGCCAAGCCCGCCCAGAAAGCAGTTCAGCATGAAGTTGACGGAATCTGCGACTTGAAAGCTGGAAGGATAGACCGATTGCGCGATGGAGCCGAACATGGCCCCGCCGATGCCGCCAAAGAAGCTTGAGATGGCGAAGATCACGATGCGGATATAGGAGATATTCACCCCGATGGAGCTGGCCAGTTCCTCGTTTTGCTGCATGGAGCGGCACAGATGCCCGAGGCGGGAATTCACCAGCCGGTAGAGCGCGGCATAGGTCAGGATCATGATGATGCAGGCGGTGTAATAGAAGGCCAGCTTGGTGTTCTCCATCGCGGCGAAATCCGGCAGGATCGGGATGCCAAAGAGGGAAATGCCCGAGGGCAGCGGGATGTTGGAGATGCCTTTTGCGCCGTTGGTGATGGGCAGGGCGAGGGCGGTGAGCGTGACCACTTGGGTCAGGACCAGCGTGATCATCGCGAAATACACCCCGCGCAGGCGCAAGATGGGCAGGCCGATGAGAATGGCGACAAGGGCGGCAAAGAGGCCAGCGGCGGGCAGGGAGATCCAAAAGGACCAGCCCGCTTTGACCACCAAAATCGCCGAGACATAGGCACCGATCAGCGCAAAGGCGCCTTGGCCGATGTTGATGCGGCCAATGTAGAAGGTCAGCCAGACGCCCGCGCTGGCGATGGACAGCAGCGCGACGGAGGTAAGGGTGAAGTAGAAGTCCCAGCGCCCGGTGAGGCCAATGATCAGCGGCACGCCGATGAAGATCGCGAAGAGGAAAATCCCGACGCCGATGAGCTGTTTTGAAGTAAATCCAAGCATCATATCAACCCCATGGCTTGCCCATCAAGCCTTGCGGTCTGATGGCGAGGAAAATCATCAAAGAGACGAAGATCAGCAGGTAGGTGATGTCGCCATATTGATAGAGCAGGGCGAGGCCGATGGCCTCCATGAAGCCAAGGATGATGCCGCCCCAGATCGCGCCGGAGATCACGCCTGCGCCGCCGATCATGACCATCATGAAGGCTTTGATCGAGGTGGGGCCGCCCATGCCAAGGTTCACGCCCGTGATGGTGACAAGCAGCCCGCCCACCAGACCCGCAAGCATCGCGCCAAGCGCAAAGCCGATCATGGAATAGCGTTCGACGTTGACGCCCATCAGTTGGGCGGCGGTGCGGTCTTGGGCCAAGGCGCGCAGAGCGCGGCCGGTTTTTGTATATTGCATCAAGCCGATGAAAGCGACGATCGACAAGATCGCCAGCGCGCAGATCAAGATGCGGTCATAGGGCATGATGACCCGGAAATCCCAATTGAACACACCATCGACGATCTTTGGCACGCCGCGCTGTTTCTCGCCAAAGACCAGCAAAATCACTGCATCGAGAAAAAAGGCGATGCCTGCGGCCAAGAGCATGGTGCTTTCTTCGCGGGAGGAGCCTTTGATCACCGGCGCAAAGAGGTATTTCTCAATCAGCGCCCCAAGGATTGCCAATGTGAGGCAGGACATGACCAGCGCCAAAACGAAAGGCACGCCCCATTGGCCGTAAAACGTATAGGTGACAAACCCGCCAATGACATACATCTGACCGTGGGCAAAGTTGAGGACGTTCATAAGGGCGAAAATCAGGGTCAGACCAAGCGCGATCATCGCATATTGCGACCCCAGATAGACGCCATTGGCTAGTATCTGTTCCATGGAGCGTTTCTTTCTTTGGAAAGCTCCGGGCCGATCTGGCCCGGAGAGGTTCTGCGTGGAAGGTGGCGCGGTTTAGTCGACTTCAGCGACAAACAGCGTTTCAAACGCCCCGTCTTGATAGACATTCACCACCAAAGGCACCGATACCTGACGGCGCTGGCCAAAGGAGGTCATGCCCACATAACGCAGGGTGGCTTCGCCGTTCATATAGGGGTTTGGCGCTTCGAATGTGTCCATGGTGGTTTGGAACGCATCCACATCGTCGATCGCGGAAGGGTCGGCCTTGAGCGTCTCAAGGATGTATTCCAAAGCGTAGACCTTGGTGTTGGATTCGTCGTTATATTCGCCAAACATATCTGTGTAGCGCTGAACGAATTCCTGCATCATTGGCGAGGCAAGCTCTGGTGTGGAGGCGCCGCCAACAGAGATGAAGCCTTCGGCCAGATCGCCCGCACCTTCGGCCAGAACGCCTGCGTCCTGCGCGGTTTCGGTTGAGATGATGCCTTCAAAGCCAAGCTCGCGCGCCGAGCGGATCAGCTGGGGCGCATTGGCAGGCGAGACACCCGACAGCACCAGAAGATCAGGGCGCGCGCGCATCACCGGGGTAAGGACGGGGGTGAAATCGGTGGTGTCGACCTGATAGGTCACGTTGTCGGAGACAACTTCCAAGCCCAAGGCCTTTGCCGCTTCGACGCCGCCGTCACGCTGGCTCAGCGGATCGGACTCGTTGGCGGCGATGAAGGCCACGGTTTTGATGGATTTCCTTTCCATCAGATATTTATAGATCGCGGGGCCTGATTGGTAGTTTGCGACCATACCCAGCACCGCGTTGGAGGCAGGGGCCTCGTAGAGCGATTTGGGGAAAGCGTAGGGGAAATACATGATGCCGTTGGTTTCAGCCACCGGGCGCACCGCTGCGGCACCGTCATCGACATTGGGGCCAACGACATAGTGAATGCCTTCTTGGGCCATTTTTTCCATGCCGGCGATTGCGCGTTTTGGGTCTTTTTGATCATCAAAGGACACGATTTCGATGTCATAGGTGGTTTCGCCGATGGTGTAGCCACCTGCTTCGTTGATCCATGCCGCCCGGACTTCCATTGAGCGTTGGTTGGAAATGCCCCAAGCAGCAGCAGGGCCGCTGGTGACGCCGACAAAGCCGATTTTCAGAACCGGGTTCTCGGCGAGGGCAGCTGTTGCGCCAAAAGCAGTGAGTGTTGCGGCGGTGAAGGCCGCCTTCATGAGTGTTCTTCGTTGCATGTTGTAACTCCCGTTGAATGTCGTTTCGACGCGTTTTGCGCCATTCTTGGCCGGCAGTTAGATGGAACGCCCATGCATGCCGCCCCCTCAGTTCACGATTGCTAACAATCATTGTCAACAATTTTAGTATTTTGGTCGACAAATTCTAAAGCTTGGCCTTAGACTGATTGAAGTTTAAGCATTCGCAGCCAGTCTTGGCCTGTGACCCTTATTTTTGCCGTGAAAGTGTTCTTGTGTCCTCCAGCCCGCAGAAAAACAGCATAGACGCCGCCGATCCAAAGCCGGGAACGGATGAAAACATCATCGTTGAGCGGATTTATAAGGCGGTGATGGAACAGCGCTTGGCGCCCAAGACCAAACTCAGCGAAGCGCGGCTTTGCGAGACATTTGGGGTGGGGCGCATGCGGGTGCGGCGGGCGTTGCTGTTGCTTTCCAGTCAGGGGATCATCGAGCTTCAGTCCAATCGCGGGGCCTATGTGGCCTGCCCTGACCGCTCTGAGGCGAATGATGTTTTTGCGGCCCGGATGCTGATTGAGCCGCCGCTGGTGCGGCAATTGGCGCAAAGCGCGGGGGCGGCGGATCTGGCGCTGCTCAGTGAGCATATCGCCCTAGAGGACGCGGCGCGCGAGAAGAAACAGCGCACCGAGATCATCCGTCTGTCGGGAGAGTTTCACACAAAGCTAGCCCAAGCGACCGGCAATAAATTCATCTCGCGGATGATGCGCGAGTTGGTCACGCGAACCTCGCTTATTGTGGGGCTTTTTGGCTCGGCTGAGAACGCCAGTTGCCCGGATGATGAGCATGGCGATATCCTGCGGGCGATCCAGTCACGTGACGCTGAAATGGCCGAAAAATTGCTGATTTCCCATCTGAGCCACATTCAAAGCGGGCTTGATATGGCGGCGCGCCCTGAGGCGCAGGATGATCTGGCGGCTATTTTAGGGGGCGATTGACCAAGGTTGGTTGGGGCTTAGGCCGCGGCATCTGCGTTTTTGAGGCAGAAGGCGAAGGTTGCGCCTTCGCCTAGGTCGCTGGAGAAACCGATTTGGCCGCCGTGCATTTCGATCAGCTCTTTTGAGATGCTCAGGCCAAGGCCGCTGCTTTTGTTCGGGCCGGTTTCGCCGGGAGAGATCTGGTGAAAGCGGGTGAAGATGCTGGCGTGTTCAGCGGAGGCGATGCCGACACCGTGATCTTCGACTTCGACCTTGATGAGATCGCCTGATTTATAGGCGCGGACGATGATTTCATCGTTTGGTTTTGAGAATTTCGCCGCGTTGGACAGCAGGTTGCACACCACTTGGGAGATGCGGTCTTCATCGACCACGGCCATCAGCGGGGCATCGCGCAGGTCAAGCTGGTAGGTGACGTTATATTGCTCGGCAAAGGGGTGGCAATCTTCGATGGCGGCTTGGACCGTTTGGGAAATATCGGTGCGGGCAAGGCGCAGGGTGACTTTGCCTTCCATGATTTTTTGCGCATCGAGAATGTCGTTCACCAAGGTAAGCAGGCGCTCGCAATTGCGCTCGGCGATGCTGATCAGCTTTTTGGCTTGTTCGACCGGGAGGGTCTCGAAGCTTTTTTTCAACAGGCCGATGCCGCCTCGGATTGAGGTGAGAGGGGTGCGCAATTCGTGGCTGACGGCGCTCATGAATTTGTCTTTAGCGGCGGAGGCGGAATTTGCTTCCTCGGCCAGTTTTTCAAGCTTGGCGCTGGTGGCGCGGCTTTCGCGCAGGTCCAGCAGCAAGAACACGCAAAAGGTCATGGCCAGCATCATCAGCCCGGTAAAGAGATAGGCAATGGCGCGGGAGAGCGAGAGGCCGTTGGCGCGGAAATTGAACAAGCGCTCGGCCTTGGATTGCGCCATCACAATGGCAAATTCGCGCAGGCGCAGATCATAGGGGCGCAGCGCGGACAGCAGGGTCTCGGCGGTTTCGGCGCGCGCAGCGGTGGGGGTTTCAGGCAGGGCCATGATCAGCGGCTCGATGGTTTCAAAGGTTTTCTCAAGCGCATTGATCGGGTCATCGCTGTGTTGAAGCGCGGAGGCCACTTCGCCCATTCGGCCCGTTTGCATCACATTGATCCGGCTCCAGGCGATGTCAAAACGCAAGCTGACATCGCGGGGGGCGGCGGTTTCATTGGCGTAGCGGTAGAGCGCGTCTTTGAGCCTGAGCAGTTCGAACTGCATCTGCGCGGCGATCCAAAGCGGATCACCCTGTTCGATGACGCTCACTTTTTTCAGATGTTGGTTCAACGCCCAAAGCACGCCGCCACTTAGGGCGGTCGCACCGATGAAGAGAATAAGCAGGGCGGCCCTTATTCTGTTCTTGATGAGCTTCATTTAGCGGTGATTTTATCAAGCTGCCAAACGAGCCGGCCATTATAAAGATCATCGGAAAGCTCGGGATGATCATCCATCGGATAGATGATCCAAATGGGGCCTTTATCGCGCACGGACATCGGCTCGCCATTCATCAAGAGCGCCAGAATGACATCGTAATTATAGGCGTCGCTGGCGGGGGCTGTGACGAAAAAGTCGTTCAAGGCGTGCATGTTGATCTCGGCGCCGGATGCGATGCCGTTTTGCTCGAGGATCATGCGCAGCGTTGGGCCGGAGAAACGTGTGGTGGCATCGACATAGTCATTTTTGGTCATGACCTCGGTTTGCGGCAGCTGCGATAGCTCTTCGAAACTGTAGGATTTTTCAGTGCCATTTGCCTCGACGGTCAAGACCTGTTGGGCGTGGGCAGAAACGGGCAGGGCGAGAAGAAACAGCGCCAGCGCGAAATAGGATTTTATCGTCATAGTAGTTTTTAACATTAGGGCACCTTTAACTTGATTGCATTTCTGCATATCGGATCAACTTAAAGTAGATTAATGCGGCATTAATGAGGCTTTGGGAACCCGCGCGGGCCCAAAGCCCTTTGTATTGTGCTTTTTGTGCCGCGCAGGGCCTGTGCCGTGCCTTGGTTAATCATCCAGTAAGATCCGTGCGGCATTCCCTTGGTCGTCATCATATTGATCGCTGCGCACGGTCCAGACAAAGGCGACCAGCCCGCCAAGGCCAAGGATCAAAGACACGGGGATGAGGACCACGAGAACGTTCATGTGATGTACCTGATGCGCTGGGAGTTGAGCAGAACGGTGATGGAGGAGGCGGACATGGCAAGCGCGGCGGCCAACGGTGTGGCGAAACCGGCAAGCGCGACGGGGATGGCGATGCAGTTATAAAGCGCGGCGATGGCAAAGTTCTGTTTGGACAGGTGGCTTGAGGCTTTGGCGATTTTGAGCACCAAGGGCAGTTGCGCAAAACTGTCGGTAAGGATCACCACATCAGCGGCAGAGCGCGAGGCGTCCAAGGCAGAGGCGGGCGCGATGGAGGCATGGGCCGCCGCGAGGGCCGCGGTGTCGTTGAGCCCGTCGCCCAGCATCAAGACACGCGCGCCTATGGCGGACATGGCTTCTAGTCGCTGTAATTTCTGCTCGGCGCGCAGATTGGCGGTGACGGGCAGGCCAAGCTGCGCGGCAAAGCGCTGCGCGGGGGCTTCGGCGTCGCCTGTCAGGATTTCAGCGGGCAGGTCGAGGGCGGCGAGGGCTTCGGCCACGCCTGTGCGGGGAGCTTCGGCGGTGTCGATCATCTGCGGGGGGGCGCTGCCGATTTGCAGGCCAAGCCCGTCGAAATCTGCGCCAAGCCACGCGCCCCGGCCAAGGGACACGGTTTGGCCCTGCCATGTGCCGGTGATGCCTTGGCCTGCGGTCTCTCGGATGTCTGTGACAGGGGCGGCATGGACGTCTTGCAGGGCGGCGGCCACGCCGCGCGAGGCCGGGTGGGCCGAGGTTTGCGCCAGCGCCTTTGCCACGGCGCGGGCCGTTGGCGGGATGGAGGCGGGCAGGCGGATGCAGGGCGCGCTGAGCGTGCCGGTTTTGTCAAAAACGGCGCGGGTGGTTTCGGCCAGACGTTCCAGCGCGGTGGCGTGTTTGACCAGATAACCCATCGAGAACAGGCGGCTGATGGCGGCGGTGGAGACAGCGGGCACAGCAAGGCCCAAGGCGCAGGGGCAGGTGATGATCAGCACCGCGATGGCCACGTTAAGCGCATGGCGGATGTCGCCATTGGCCCAGACCCAGCCTGCGAAGGCCAAAAAGGCCAGCAGGTGCACCGCCGGGGCGTAGATTTGCGCGGCGCGGTCGGCCAGCGCGGTATAGCTGTTGCGGCTGTTTTCGGCGGTTTCCACCATTTGGGCCATGCGGCGCAGAGAGGTGTCTTGGCCCACGGCCACGGCTTGCAGCGTCAGGGCCGCGCCGAGGTTGATCTCGCCTGCTTGCAGCGCGGCGTTTTGAGCGGCCTCTATTGCGGCGGATTCGCCGGTGAGAAACGAGCGGTCCATCAGGGCGCTATGCGATAAAAGGATGCCGTCGACGGGAACCCGCGCGCCGGTTGGCACGGAAATGACATCGCCCACGGCGAGGTCGGAGACAGGGACAGTTTTGATGTCTTGGCCGATGACGCGCTGTGCGCTGTGGACCTCTAATGCGGTTAATTCCTTGGCGGCGGAGCGCGCGGCGCTGCGGGTGCGGTGATCCATGTAGCGCCCGATCAGCAGGAAAAACGTCAGCGACAGGGCTGCGTCAAAATAGGCGTGGCTGCCGCCGTTGAGGGTTTCAAACAGCGACATGCCAGCGGCAAGCAAGATCGCGAGGGAAATTGGCACATCCATGTTGAGCCGCTGCACCCGCAGGGCAGACCACGCGTTTTGGAAAAATGGCTGGCCGGAATAGGCGACCACGGGCAGGGCAATGGCGGCAGAGATCAGGTGGAACAGATCGCGGGTGGCATTGGCGGCGCCGGACCAGACCGCGACCGAAAGCAGCATGACATTCATCATGGCAAACCCAGCCACGGCCATGCGCATCAGCAAATCGCGCCCGGCGGTGTCGCGCGCGGCGTTTAATTCCTCAAGGTTGAGGGCGTAGGCTTCGAACCCCAGATCGCGCAGGGCGTTTTGGATGTGTTCGGGGTTTGCCGGGCCGTTGACGGTGAGCCGTTTGAGCGAAAGGTTAACCCGCGCCGATTGCACACCGTTTACACAGGCCAGCCCGCGTTCGATTTTACCGATACAGGCGGCGCAATGCACGGTGGGCACGGAGAATTGCAGGCCGGGGCCGGTTTCAAGATCACCCATGGCCGGGACCGCCACGCAGGCGGGGCAGGCGGCGCTCATGAGCGCACCTGAACGATGATGCGCTGTTGGAACAAGGTGCCATCGGCGGCGCGGGCCTTGAGGCGCAGGTTCCAATTGCCTTGCCCTGCGATCACCGGGGCGTGCAGGGCGGTGCCGTCAAATTCGAACGCCGGGGTCTCGTCGAAGGCGACATTGGTGGCGCGGCCAAAGATGGCCTCTTCGATTTGCGGCGCGATGGGGGTGCCGTTTGCCAAGATCACCAGCGATAGGGTGTGGCCGTCAAGCTGTGCGGAGACCTCCCAGCCAAGCGCGAGCTGCGCGGCGCGGTCAGCGTCAAACGATTGGCTGGCCACGTAGGAGTTTTTCACTTCCAAGCCGGGGAAGGTAGAAACCGCTTTGAAGGCGAGGGTGAGGTTCACCGCGATGATGATGCCGAATGCGCCGGCGAAGCCTGCAAAGACATGCCATCCTTTGATCTCTTTCATTGGGTTTCCTTTCCGTTGAAAATGGTGGCTTGGCTGGCGCTGTCGCCGCTGAGGCTGTCTTGGACCCAGAGCCGCAGCGGGGTGCTTGCATGGGCCGAGGCGGGGCTTTGCGGCGGGGCGGTGATATAGGCGCGTTGCAGCAAGGTGGTGTTGGCAGGCACGGTGACAGCGTTGAGGCCGCCCGTGCCTTCGAGGTTCAGGGTGAGGGGCAGGTCGCTGGTCAGGCCCAGTTCGAATTGCCGCGCATCGCCCAGTTTATTGCGCAGGCGCAGGTCATAGATGTTGCGGATCGCCCCATCGGATTGCAGCACATAGGTGGGGTTGCGCAGGGGGCTGACGGTGAGTTCAATGTCGCTTCGGATAAAGAGCGCATAGACCATCAGCCCGCCGATTGCCGACCAAAGCGCAGTATATAGCAAGGTGCGGGGGCGCAGGATGTGGTTCCACAAAGGGCGCGGGTCGGCGCCTGCGCGCTCGGCGTCCTCATCGGCCAGCGCGAGGTAATCAATCAGCCCGCGCGGCTTGCCGATCTTGGCCATCACATCGTCGCAGGCATCAATGCACAGCGCGCAGGTGATACATTCCATTTGTTGCCCATCGCGGATGTCGATGCCCATGGGGCAGACATTCACGCAGGCCATGCAATCAATGCAATCGCCCTGCGGCGCGCCGGATTTCACAGCGGCAGAGTTTTTGCGGTCTTCGCCGCGCCAATCGCGGTAGGCGACGGTGATGGTGTCGGGGTCCATCATCGCGGATTGGATGCGGGGCCAAGGGCACATATAGATGCAGACCTGTTCGCGCATGAAGCCGCCAAAAAGAAAGGTGGTCGCGGTCAAAATCCCGATGGTGATATAGGCGGCGGGGTGGGCATCCATGCGTAGCAGATCGGCGAGCAAACTTGGCGCATCGGCAAAGTAAAACACCCACGCGCCCCCTGTTGCCACGGCGATGCAAAGCCACACGGCCCATTTTGTCAGCCGCAGCCGCCATTTGCGAAGGGTCCATTTGCCGTTCCACAGGCGCACTCGGGCGTTGCGGTCGCCCTCGATCCAGCGCTCGACCAGAATGAAAAGATCGGTCCAGACGGTTTGCGGGCAGGCATAGCCGCACCAGACGCGGCCCAAGGCGGAGGTGAAGAGAAACAGCCCCAAACCCGCCATGATCAGCAGCCCTGCCACGAAGTAAAATTCATGCGACCAGATTTCGATCCAGAAGAAATAGAACCGCCGGTGCGCCATATCGATCAGCACCGCTTGGTCCGGCAGGTTTGGGCCGCGGTCCCAGCGGAGCCATGGGGTGAGGTAATAGATGCCCAAGGTGAAGACCATGATCGCCCATTTGAATGTGCGGAAAAAGCCTTTCACCTTGCGGGGAAAGACGGGTTCTTGGGGCGCGTAAAGCGGTTGTGTGGGGTGGGGCATAAGATTGGTTCCTGTTCGCCCCCCTAGTTTACGGCGCAGATGTACCGGGGCGCTTTGATCTGCATCAAGAAGTCCCGAAACGGCGCGTTTTGCGAACAGGGCCATTTCGGGACTGACCTGCGCCCGCGTAGTAGGCGGGCGCAGGCGTCAGGTTATTCGCCGCCGCCCAAGGCGTGAACATAGGCCGAGACCGCGCGCACATCTTCTTCGGTGAGGCGCGCCCCCCACGCGGGCATGACGCCAAAGCGCGCGTTTTCAATGGTATAGGTGAGCGATTGGCGGTCGCCGCCATAGAGCCAGATCGCATCTGTCAGATCAGGCGCGCCAAGATCGCGGTTGCCCTTGGCCGCATCGCCATGGCAGGCGGCGCAGTTATCGGCAAAGAGCGGCGCGCCGGTTTCAGCGAGGTTTGCGTCATATTCTGTGCCCGAGAGGGACAGCAGAAATTCGGCGGTTGCGGCGGTTTGATCGGGGGTGAGAATCTCCTTGAAGGCAGGCATTTGCGACCAATGGGCGTCTGGGTCGGTTTCATTGCGGATGCCGTGGCGGACGGTTTGCACGATCTGTTCCATTGTGCCGCCCCAGAGCCAGTCATTGTCCAGAAGGTTGGGATAGCCTGTGGCCCCCGCCGCGCCAGAGCCGTGGCATTGCGAGCATTGCGCGCGAAACACTGCACCGCCGCGCGCAACTGCGTAGCGGTTGAGCTCTGGATCGCGGGGCAATTCGGTCATATCCGCCGCCAAAAGCGCCGTGACAAGTTCGGTGTTTTGCCCGTCGTGGGCGGCGATGGATTTGGCAAGCTCGGCGCGGGTGGACCAGCCCGCCACCCCTTGGGTGGCCCCGGTGATCAGCGGCCATGCGGGATAAACCACGGTATAGCCGATGCCCCAGATAATGGTGAGATAGAGGGTCCAAAGCCACCAGCGCGGCAGCGGGTTGTTCAGCTCTTGGATGCCGTCCCAAGAGTGGCCTGTGGTTTCCACGCCGGTTTCTTGGTCGAGGGTCGGATCTTTTTTGGGGTCAGCCATGATTGTGCCCTTTCGATGGTGCCGCAAGCCCCGCGCAGGCGCAGGTTTCGCAGCGGCCCGTGCAGGGCTTTTTATCTGTGTCATTGCGCAAAGGGATCATCCGCGCATCTTCGCGGGCGGCTTTTTGGCTGGGCAGGAAGGCCCAGATGCCCGCGCCCACAAAGAAGCAGAACATGGCGAGTAAAACCCAGCTGTCTGCGATTTGCCGAAGCAAAGAATAGGTATCCATTTGGGCCTCCTATCGGCTGGCGTCTGGTGTGAAAGTTGAGAAATCGACCAAGGTGCCGAGCATCTGTAGATAGGCGATCAGCGCGTCCATCTCGGTCAGGGCGGGTTGCCCGTCAAAGTTGGAGACAACCGCGCCGGGGTAGCGTTCCACCAGCCCGTCCCAATCGCCATCGGGGTCTGCCTGCACCCGGAAATCGGCATAGGCCGATGAGATTTGATCATCGGTATAGGGCACGCCGACAAAGCGGTGGGTGAGCAGCAGGTCTTGGATGTGATCGCCCTCAATCACCTTGTCTGAGAGGAACGCGTATTTTGGCATGATGCTTTCGGGGACAACCGATTGCGGATCGCTCAGGTGGTCCACATGCCAAGCGTCCGAGTAGCGCCCGCCAACCCGGGCCATATCCGGCCCGGTGCGTTTTGAGCCCCATTGGAACGGGTGGTCATATCGCGACTCGGCGGCCAGTGAGTAATGCCCGTAGCGTTCGACCTCGTCGCGCATGGGGCGGATCATTTGGCTGTGGCAGCTATAGCAACCTTCGCGGATGTAGATGTCGCGCCCGGCCAGTTCCAGCGGGGAGTAGGGGCGCATGCCCGCCACATCCTCGATGGTGTTTTCCAGCCAGAACAGCGGCGCGATTTCAACGATCCCGCCGATTGTCACGACACCAAGGCTGGCGATCAGCAGCAATGTCGGGCTTTTTTCAAGGATCGCGTGTTTATCAAGAAAGCTCATCTATGTGATCCTTACAAAGCTGGGGTTGCGTGGGGCAGGGCTTTGGCCGCTGGTTTGGCGCCGCGGATGGTCATCCACATGTTCCACACCATCACCAGCGCCCCGCTGAGGAACAGCACCCCGCCCAATCCGCGCACCACATACATCGGGAATTTCGCGCTGACCGTGTCGGCAAAGCTGTTGACCAAGAAGCCCTGATCATCGACCTCGCGCCACATCAGCCCTTCCATGATGCCGGTGACCCACATGGAGGCGGCGTAGAGGACGATGCCGATTGTCGCCAACCAGAAGTGCCAGTTGATGGCGGTCATGGAGTGCATCTTTTCGCGGCCCCACAGGCGCGGTGTCAGGAAATAGAGACAGGCGAAGGTGATCATCCCGTTCCAGCCAAGCGCGCCGGAATGCACGTGGCCGATGGTCCAGTCGGTATAGTGGCTGAGCGCGTTCACAGCGCGGATCGACATCATCGGCCCTTCGAAGGTGGACATGCCGTAGAAGCCCAGCGAGAGCACAAACATCCGCAAGATCGGGTCTGTGCGCAGCTTGTCCCACGCCCCTTGCAGGGTCATCAGCCCGTTGATCATGCCGCCCCAGCTTGGCATCCACAAGATGATCGAGAAGACCATGCCAAGGGTGGAGGCCCAATCGGGCAGGGCGGTGTAATGCAAATGGTGCGGTCCGGCCCAGATGTAGAGGAAGATCAGCGCCCAGAAGTGGATGATGGATAGTTTATAGCTATAGACCGGACGCTCGGCCTGTTTGGGCACGAAGTAATACATCATCCCGAGGAAACCGGCGGTGAGGAAAAAGCCAACCGCGTTATGGCCGTACCACCACTGGGTCATCGCGTCTTGCACGCCCGAGAAGACCTGTACGGATTTGCTGCCCCAGAAGCTCACCGGGATGGAGAGGTTGTTGACCACATGCAGCATCGCCACGGTGATGATGAAGGCGAGGTAGAACCAGTTTGCTACATAGATGTGACGCTCTTTGCGTTTGAAGATCGTGCCGAGGAACACCGCCAGATAGGCAAGCCAGACGATGGTGAGCCAGATGTCGACATACCATTCGGGTTCGGCATATTCCTTGGATTGGGTTGCGCCAAGCAGGTAGCCTGTGGCGGCCAGCACGATGAAAAGCTGATAGCCCCAGAACACAAACCACGCGGTATTGCCGCCCCAAAGCCGCACGGCGCTGGTGCGTTGGACCACGTAGAAAGAGGTGGCGATCAGGGCGTTGCCGCCAAAGGCAAAGATCACCGCGCTGGTGTGCAGCGGGCGCAGGCGGCCAAAGTTTGTGAAGGGCTGGCCCCAGTCGAAGTTGAGTGCCGGGAAGGCCAGTTGAAACGCGATGAACGTGCCAACCACAAAGCCCGCGATGCCCCAGAACGCTGTGGCAATCACCCCGGCGCGGATGACGCCATCAAAGTAAATGCCGTCTTGCTGGGGTGCTTTTGGTTCATCCACTTGCCGCAGCACCCAGATGAACATCCCGCCAGCGACCAGCATGATCAAAATCGCATGCAGCGCATAGGCCGGGTCATGCGCCCAATTGGCGCCAATCGCGGCGATGATTGTGACAAGTGCCAGTAGGATGAGTTTCACATAGTCCATAAAATGCCCTCACGGTTAGGTCGAGCACCTAAAAGACGCCCCTGTTCGCAGGGCGGTTCTATGGGGGGGCAGGGCTGCGTTCTTTGATCTGAGTCAAGAAGCGCAAAGATTTGGAAGATTGTTGGGCCGCATTTGCGCGGGGCATTTGGACAGATGTACGCCGTTCAAGATGATCATCTTGTCAAATGAAAACCTTTTAAGATGATCATTTTGTCAAATGAGAACTTTTTAAGATGATCATTTTGTCAAATGATCATGCCACCATCGGCATCATCGCCCGTGGCGCGGCGCAGGGCGGCGTGGTCGATCACATCAAGCTGTTTGCGGCCTGAAAAGGAAATAACGCCCGCTTTTTTGAGCGCGTTCATTTGGCGGCTGACGGTTTCCAAGGTGAGGCCAAGAAAATTGGCGATCTGGTCGCGGGTCATGGGCATGTCCACGCTGGCCTGCGGCGCGTTGGCGCTCAGGCTGCTGCGGCGCACCAGCAAATCCAAGAATGTCGCGATTTTTTCGCGGGCCGATTTTCGGCCCAGAAGGATCATCCAATCGCGGGCGGCGTCCAGTTCATCAAGCGCCATTTCCATCAGGCGCTGGGCCACATGGGGGGTTTCCTCGATGAGTTTTTCAAACGGTTTGCGGTGAAAACGGCAAAGCGTCACATCGGTTGTGGCGATCACGTCAAATTCCACATGGCTGCGGCCCGGCCTGCCGATGAAGTCGGAGGGCAGCAACAGCCCGACCATCTGCGTGCGACCGTCTTCGAGGGTTTTGGACAGGTTCGCCACGCCCGAGACAACGGAGGCAACAAATTCCAGCGGCTCGCCGCGCCACAAGATCACCTCGCCTGCGGAATAGGTGCGGTAGGATTTCATCGCCTCAAGGGTCAAAAGCTCGTCCCCCTCACAGCGCGAGCATACCGCCCGGTGGCGGATCGGGCATTCGCTGCATTTTTCGGCTGAGAGGTCTAATTTGGCCATTTTGATCTGTATCAAGGTGCGGGAGTAAGTGGCCTGTCTAGATAGGTTTATGGAAAATATCGATACCCTTTCGCGCCATGGTCTGTTTGATGCCAAAGTGCCGCGCTACACCAGCTATCCGCCTGCCAATCATTTTCAAAATGATGTGGGGCAGCGGTCGCAGTTGAATTACCTGTCTTGTGTCGAAGAAGGCGCGGTGATTTCGGTCTATATTCACATCCCGTTTTGCAAACGCCTGTGTTGGTTTTGCGCGTGCCGCACCCAAGGCTCCAAGACCAATCGCCCGGTGGAGGCCTATGTCGAGGTGGTTCGAAAAGAGCTGCGGGCGGTGCGGGCCAAGATGGCGGATGGGGTCAAGATGGGCCGCCTGCATCTGGGGGGCGGCACGCCCACGATCCTGTCTTGCGTGGCGATGGAGGCGCTGCTGGGGGAAGTGTTTGAGGCATTTCCAAAGGCAGATGGGTTTGAGTTCTCGGTTGAGATTGATCCCACGGAAGCCGCGCCAGAGTTGCTGCGATGCTTGATCGGTTTTGGCATGAACCGCGCCAGCATCGGGGTGCAAGATTTTGCGCCAGCGGTGCAAAGGGCCATCGGGCGCCCCCAGACTGTGGCGCAAACCCAAGAAGTGATCGAGGTGTTGCGGGCAGGCGGGGTAGAGGCGATTAACCTTGATCTGCTTTATGGCTTGCCGCACCAAACCCCGGAAAGTTTTTGCGCCACGCTGGATCAGATTTTAGCAATGGAGCCCAGCAGGTTAGCGATTTACGGCTATGCCCATGTGCCATGGATGTCCAAACGCCAAGTGATGATCAAAGCCGAGGATTTGCCCGGCGCCAGAGCGCGGTTTGATCTGGCCGCAATCGCCAATGGCGCGATGCGGGCGGCGGGGTATTTTCCCATCGGAATCGACCATTTTGCCAAGCCAAGCGACAGCCTGTTTGCCGCGCAGAAGGCCGGGCGGCTGCGGCGCAATTTCCAAGGCTACACGGATGATCAAAGCGAGACATTGATCGGCTTTGGGGCCTCGGCGATTTCAAGGTTCGCGCAGGGCTATGTTCAAAACGCGGTTGCCACATCGGCCTATCAAGAGCGCATCGCGGCGGGCGGATTTGCGGGGCATAAGGGCTATGAGATGACGGGGCCGGATGTGTTGGTGGCCGCGATGATCGAGGCCCTCATGTGCCAGTTCCGCTTTCCCGTCCAAGAATTGATCGCGCGGTTTGCGCAGCAGGCGCAGGTGATCGAGGACGCGGCGGCGGCGTTGATGGCGCGCTATGGGGATGTTTTTGAGCAGCGCGCCTTTGGGCTTGAGATGCGGGAAGGGACATTCCCTCTGGCGCGGGTGATTGCCAGCGATCTGGACGCGTTCACCAGCGCAAACCGCGCCCATGCGGCGGCGATTTGACGCAAAACGCCCCCGGCCTAAGAAGGGCCGGGGGCGTTATTTTCAAAGGTTTGTCTCCTGGTTACCAGCGCATGCGGAAGCCAAAGGAGGCCTGAACCGCATATTGATCACCGACGTTTTCAAGGCTCGTGCTGTAGCTGCTTTCGCCGTAGATCGCGTAGGCGGCGTTGTCCCATGAATAGTTGCCGCCGATGGTCAGCTCGCCCCATGTTTTGTCCATTTCGGAGGAGACCTGTGTGGCGCTGACGATTGCGCCGGGGGCATCGAGAAGTTCATGGTTGATGTTGGCCGCTGCGTAGAAATGTCGGCGGCCGCCGCGTGTTTCATCCTCGGGGGCGACCCAGTCGAATGTGCTGCCCAGACGCAAGCGCAGGCTTTCGTCATTGAGCGCAGAGACCGCTTCGCCGCTGGGGCCTGCAAAATCGTTGAAGGACACTTTGGAATAGGCCAGTTGCGCTTGGGGGGTGATGTCCCAGCCGGGGGCCCAGCTGGCGAAATCGTCAAACTTGCGGCCCGCTTCGACGGAAAGGGCGATGCCTTTGCCTTCGTTTTCTTGGGCCAGACCGCCAAGCACGCTGGACCATAGGTTGGTCTTGAACTTGCTGTATTGGCCCTGAACATCAATGTAGCCGCCTTGGGTGTCGTACCACGTGCCGGTCAGACCAATGCCATAGCCGTTGGTGTCGATGGTGCCATTGCCATAGGTCGAGGTGACAGCGGTGTTTGCCTGGCCGATATAGCCGTTCACGCCCAGCACAAAGACGCCATTTGCGTGTTCGCCATCCATGAAGTCGGCACCAAATTGCAGCTTGGTGACATCGGTTTGGAAGGCGCTGGAGGTGGTGGATTCCCCGGCCAGATCGATGTAGCGGCCTTCAACGCGGACCCAGCTGCGGTCTTTGAGGCTGGTATCTGTGTCGAAACCCGCGCCCAGCGCGAATTGCGCTTGGTGGCGCGCGCCTGCGCGTTGGTGCAGGCCCGGCAGGCTGTTTAATGCATGCAGGTTTTGGCTGTAGCCTTCGTAGACGGGCACGCCGGGTTGATATTCATGCTCCGGCGCGATGGACGGGTCGAGCGGATCGGGGGTGTCTACCACTTCGGCGGGTTCCGCCGGGGTTTCGGGTTCTGCTGGTGCGGCAGGCTCGGCGGGTTCGACTGGGGCAGGCGGCTCGACTGGCGCAGGTGGCTCGACTGGCGCAGGCGGTTCGACTGGCGCAGGCGGTTCGACTGGCGCAGGCGGCTCTACTGGCGCAGGTGGCTCGATGGGGGTGGGCACAGATTGCAGATACCAATTCCCATCGGCGGCTTTGTTCAGCGTGTAGGAATACGCCCCTGCGATCAGCGCGTTGAGACCGCTGGTGTTGACGTAATCGCCCGCCGCGAGGGAGAATGTCCCGTCAGACAGGCCGTCCACCAAAACCACGGGGATGCCGAGCACGGTTTGGGCACCGCCGCCGCCTGCGTTAGTGACGTAAAGATCGGTCGCACCCGCAGTGGCCCCGGAGATTTCCAGACGGTCAGAGGCGGCGCTGTCACCGCCCAGCGTGCTGTCGAGTTTCAGCGCGCCGCCGCCGTAGTAATCGCCTGTGATGACAAGCACATCACCTGCGGAGCCGTTTTGCAGATCGATCGCGCCGCCGTTTGTCACATCGCCGGTGATCTGCGCGCGCAGGCCAGCGATGCGGAATGTTGCGCCGTTTTCGAGGATCAGCCCTCGGGTCATGGAAGCCAATTCGGCGGAAGCCGTGGTGACCTGCACCTGGGTGCCAACCGTTAGATCGCCGTCAAGCGTGAGGTCGGTGCCATCGGTGAGGGTGATCGCCTCCCAGCTTGTGAACGACGCGCCAGTGATGCTGTGCGTGCCGCCCAAGAATTTCAGCGCGTCTGCTTGCCAGCCCGCATCAAAGGCGATGCCGTGACCATCGGTGGTTTCGCCGCCTTCAAAGCTGATGCCGGCGGTTACCGCCGATGCGCCGATGGTGAGCAGGTCGGCCCCTTCACCGGTATCAATGCTTGCGGCTGCACCGCTCAGGAAGTTGACCGTGTCATTCCCAACACCGCTTACAATGTCTTGGTTAACCGTGGCCCCGGCCAAGGTGATGACGTCGTCGCCATTTTGGTCCTGAACACGCTCTACCGTGCCTGAGGACAGCACCATAGTATCGTTACCAGCGCCGCCGTCGATATAGTGGGCAATCTGAGCACCGTTTAAGGTAATGTGATCCGCGCCCTCGTCACCGGTTACGGTAGGAGCGGTGCCTCCAGAAAGAACGATCGTGTCATCGCCTCCATTGGCTATGAGAGCTCCGCCGACTGTCGCGCCGGCTAGGGTGATCACATCGTGACCCCCGCCCCCATAAGCGCCCGCCACGGTTCCTGATTTCAGGAGGATGGTATCATTGCCGAAATCACCGCTGATCAGACGGATCGTTACAGTGCCGTCAAGCGTGATGTGATCGTCGCCGCCAGCGCCTTGAACGAACCCCACGTCGCCGGAATTAAGCACGATCGTGTCGTTGCCCCCTTCGCCGTCGATGTAATTTCGAACTCTGGCGCCATTCATGGTGATCTGGTCGTCACCTTCGCCGCCGAAGACCACAAGTGCCTCTCCCGCGTTCAGCTCAATGGTGTCATTGCCCGCGTCGCCGTAGACGTTGTCTTCAATCGATGCGCCACTTAGCGTGATGCTATCTTCGCCATCGCCGCCTCGGACAGCGTATGAGCGACCTGATGTATTAAGGATGAGCGTATCGTTGCCCGTGCCGCCGTAAACCCCTAGGCCTGCGTCAACGGCATTTAGCGTAATGTGGTCGTCATCAGCGCCGCCATAGGCCCCGAAAACGGAACCCGAGTTTAACACAATGATGTCGTTGCCAGCATTGCCTTGGATAAACTGTTGAATAGCAGCGCCACTGAGAGTGATGCTATCGTTACCTGCGTCTCCAAGCACTTCAAAAGCGCGTCCCCCGGAAAGCACGAGAGTGTCGTTGCCCGCGTCGCCGTAGATGGTTTGGCTAATGGTTGCGCCCTCGAGCGTGATGTAGTCGTCATCATCGCCGCCGCGCACATTTTTTGCAGTCCCTGACTTAAGCTCGATGGTGTCGCTGCCAGCATCGCCGTAGATGGTTTCGTCAATGGTTGCGCCATCGAGCGTGATTGAATCGTGACCCTCGCCGCCGCGCACATCGGTCGAACCGCCACTGTAAAGCGTGATGGTGTCGTTGCCCGCGTCGCCGTTGATGGTTTGGGCAATCGTTGCTCCTTTTTGCAGGATGTAGTCGTTATCATCGCCCGCGTTCACGTTTTGGGCAGAACCTGCGGAGAGCACGATGGTGTCGTTGCCCGCGTCGCCGTGGATGCCTTGGCCAACGCCTGCGCCATTCAGCGAGATGTTATCGTTACCCTCCCCGCCACGCACATTTTGCACTCTCTCGGCATAATAATGACCTGCGGAAAGGGAGAAAATGTCATTTCCGCCGCCACCGTCGATATCTTGGGCAATCGTTGCGTTCGACAGCACGAGTATGTCGGCGCCTTCGCCGCCAAACACATTCTTTGCGGTGCCTGAGTATAGGCCGATACTGTCGTTGCCGTCATCGCCGTTGATATTTTCGGCAATCGTTGCGTCCGTTAACGAGATTGTATCGTTGCCCGCGCCGCCGCGCGCGTTTTTCGCAGTCCCTGATATAAGCAGAATGGTGTCTCTGCCGTCGTCGCCGTTGATGGTTTCTGTAACAATTCCGCGATCCAGCGCGATAGTGTCGTCACCTTCACCGCCACTGACGTTTTCCACAGTGCCGAAGTGAAGCGTGATGGTGTCGTTGCCCGCATTGCCGTAGATGGTTTGGCTGATGGTTGAGCCAAGATGTGTGATATTATCGTTACCCTCGCCGCCGAGCACATTCTTTGCGCTGCCTGAGGAGAGTTCGATGGTGTCGTTGTCCGCGCCACCGTCGACATTTTCGGTAATTGTTGAGCCAGATAGTCTAATGTCGTCGTTGCCGTCACCGCCGAGCGCATTCTTTGCGCTACCGACAGTCAGCGAGATGAGGTCGTTTCCGCCGTCGCCGCTGATGTTTCCGGTAATAACTGCATGTTCAAGAACGATTGTGTCGTCATCCTCGCCGCCATTCACCTGTCCTATGGAGCTGTCATTCCTAAGGCGCAGGTAGTCGTTGCCTGCGCCGCCGTCCACGGCACCGGTCACGGTACTGGCGGCTATGCTGATATCGTCATTGTCCGCACCGCCGTTCACCTGGCTCGTGAGTGTTAGAAGGAGAGATATTACGTCAGCGCCCGCGCCGCCATCGATGGTGTCAGTCACTATTGATCCCGTCACGCCAATTTCGTCGTCACCCTCGCCGCCGTCTATGAGGGTGGATTCTGCTTGAGTGGCACTGATGATATCATTGCCGTTGCCGCCATAGACTTCATTACTGACCGAACCGTTGCGAAGGTTGATGCGATCGTCGCCGTCGCCACCCAGCAAGGTCCCTACAGTACCAAAGTCCAGTGTGATAACGTCGGCGCCCCCACCTGCATCCAGCGTGTCCAATATACCGGAAAAATTCTGCGAAATAAGGTCATCGCCAAGGCCCGCGTCGAAAGAGCCGGAAACGGCACCGGTGCAGCTTACTATATCATCGCCTGCCGTTCCTGCGGGCGTACAATCGGCAGCCAGTTGCGAGGCGGAGAAGATGACGGTGGCGGCGGCTCCGACGGCCAGCACCCCAAAGCAGGGCGCGATGCTGCCTACCACGCCTTTGTATTTGACCAAACGGCCGCCGCGGATTTGTTTGGTTTGGAGTGCTGGTGTCATAAAATGCTCGCGTGTTTATATTGTTATGATGCTGCCGGAGGCTGCGAGATGCGCGCCATATTGGGCGGGCTCTCGGGGGGTGACCTCCCGTAGCTCGGTTTAAATTCCGAAAATGACTGGTAAAAAATCAACCGGACCGAAGCGAGAGAGGAGGAAGTGATTTCTTCACCCTGCCTTGGGGGAAGGCTCCTCAGTCGCTGGGTCTTTTAAGATGTCGTCGATCAGGGTCGTGGGTGGTGCCCCCCGCTTTTGAAGCGGAAGGCCGGGGGGTAGAACATAGTGATGTATTAGTGACCAACTGATAGCGCGGGTAAGGCGCGCAGGTGGCAACTTCTGACAGATTTTCTGACATAATTGCGGCGGGTGTTGCGATTGAACCACGATTGGGGGAAGGGCGCGCGCAAAACGGGGTGCGAAAATAATCCTGCGCTGGCGCAGGTTTAGGCGCGGGGCGGCAGGATTAGCTGGGGCGGGCAGGCGGCATGTATCGCGGCCCGCCCCGGCGGTATAGGGGCGGCGAAGTGTTAGCTTTGGATGCTCTCGAGATAGGCCAAAAGCCCGGCCAGAGCGCGCGGTGTTGGCGTCAGGATGCCGTCGATTTCCACCGGGACAAGGTCTTCGGCCATCGCGCCGCCAAATTCGGGCATGACGCGGGCCAGATGCGCTTTTTGCGGGTCGCCGTAGATATAGCTCAGGGCGCGTGCGGCGGGAAAGCTGCCGCCATTGGCTTGGCTCAGCGTGGTGAGATCTGTGGGTTTGGGGCTCAGGTCCGCTGCCAAAGGCCCATCGCCAAGCCCGCGCGCGCCGTGGCAGGAGGCGCAATTGCCTGCGAAGAATGCCGCGCCATCGGTGCGGTCGGGCATAGCGGCCTCTTGCGCGCAGGCAACAAGCCCCGCCGCGATGAGGCCGAGGCCAGAGATTTTCCAGATTGTGCTGCGCATGACATTCTCCCTTTTTCCACTCAGCAATATGCCTAAGGGGCGCGGGCGCTATGATCCAGATCAAAGTGCCCGGATAAGTTGCTGGGCGTGGGTCGTATACTTCTTCGGCGCGAGTTTGATTTTCTTCGGGCTTTTAAATGCAGATGCACAAGTTTATGCTTTGCTTAGAACTTGGGCGGCCAAGGTCTAGGCGCCTGTTTTTCAAGCGAAACCGAAACGATTTTGCAGTGATTGGCGGGTGGCGTGGATTGGCATTCCGGGAAATGGCTGTGTATAGCGTGTTTCATAACGGCTCTTTGAATTAGGGAAGAAGGATAATCCATGAAGATTGCACCAATGACTGCGACCGTGATGGCGGCGCTGATGGCCACGGCGGCCCATGCAGAGACCTTCACTATTTCATGGTGGGGCTATAACGGCGAAAAGCTTCAGGCCAATATCGTCGAGCCGTTTGAGGAAATTTGCGGCTGCGAGGTTGTGTTCGAGACCGGCAATAACGCGGACCGTTTGGGCAAGTTGCAGGCGCGCGGCGGCAAAGGCGTGGATGTGATCTACCTGACGGACAGCTATTCGCAGCTTGGCGTTGAGGCGGGCACGTTCCTTGAGTTGGACCGCTCGCGCCTGACAAATCTGGACAATCTTTATGAGATGGCCCGCGATCCGCAGGGCGGGTTTGGCCCGGCCTATAGCGTTGGGCGCGTGGGCATTGTGTATAATGCAGATACGGTCGAGGCGCCGACCTCGTGGAATGATCTGTGGCGCGAAGACCTGAAAGGCGCGGTGACCTTGCCGGGCATCACCACCACGGCGGGGCCGATGGTGGTTGTTCAGGCGGGCAAACATGCGGGCGTTGATGCGTTTGAAGATGCAGATGCGGCTTTTGGCGCGATTGAAGAATTGAAGCCCAATTCGGTGAAGAATTACAACACCGGGTCGGAAATGGTGAACCTGATTTCCACAGGCGAAGCGTCAGTGGCGATTGCGCAGGATTTCACCCTGGCCTCGATGCGCGAGGCGGTGCCATCCATGGCATGGGCCGAGCTTGAGGATGGCGATATTGCCACGCTCAACACGGTGAACATTCCGGTTGGCGCGGAAAAGGTCGATCTGGCCTATAAGTTCATCGATTTTGTGCTGTCGCGTGAAGTTCAGCAGTTGAACGCCGAGCAGGGCGTGGATGCGCCTGTGCACACGGGTGTTGAGCTGACGCCAGAACAGGCGGCGGGCTGGACCTATGGGGCGGAGGCCATCGCGAAGTTGAACCAGATGGATTACGCAAAGATGAACGCGGCCAAGATCGATTGGATTGACCGCTGGAACGAAGTCTTCGGCCTCTAAGCCACCCATAGCGCATAAAAGGCCACGCGGAGCACCACCCGGTGCTTCGCGTCCTTGTTAAAAAGGAAAGAAAATGTCCAGTCGCATGAAGGCATGGCTGCTCGCGTCGCCCGCGATTTTGCTTGTTTTTGTCTTTCTCGGGTTGCCGGTTCTGGCGACATTTCTCACCACTTTTGGCGATCCCAAAGGGCCATTTGCCACCTATAGCGCGTTTTTCAACTCGCGGTTCCGCATGACGGTTTTGTGGCGCACGATGGAAGTGGCGTTGATCACCACGATCATTTCCGTGGCGGTGGGTTTTGCCGCCGCATGGGTGGTGGCGCGCGCGCCTTCGCGGCTCAAGAGCTTTTTGATCATTGCGGCGGTGTTCCCGCTGTTGACCGGGGTTGTGGTGCGGTCTTTTGCGTGGCTGGTGATTTTGGGCAAGAACGGGATTTTGAACAATTTCCTGCTGTCGATTGGCGCCATCGCAGAGCCGATTTCGATGCTTTATACGCAAGGCTCGGTCATTGTGGCGATGGTGTATTTGTTTGTGCCGCTGATGATCTTGACGCTGGTGGGGGTGCTGGAAGGCATTCCGCAAGACCTGACCGATGCGGCGGCCTCGCTGGGGGCCAAGCCTGCGGCGGCGTTCCGGCAGGTGGTGTTGCCCATGGCGGTGCCGGGGTTGATTGTGGGGGCGGTGTTGGTTTTCACTGGCTCGTTCACCTCTTATGCCACGCCGCAACTGCTGGGCGGGGAGCGCCAGATGATGATGGGCACATTCTTGTATCAACGCGCGATGGTCACCTTTGATTGGGTGGGCGCATCAACCATCGCCGCCGTGATGGTGGTGGTGACATTGGCCACGGTGCTGACCATGTCGCGCGTGGCGCGCAAGCTTAATCCGATGGCGGGGTAATCCAGATGAAAACACGTATTCACCCGCTGCTGATCGCCTTTACGGTGCTGACCTTTTTGTTCCTTCTGGGGCCTTTGGTGGTGATCTTGGGCTCGGCTGTGTCCGAGACCAGCTATCTGACCTTTCCGCCGCAGGGGTTCACGCTGCATTGGTTCAGCAATATCTTTGAGGTGTCGGCCTTTACCCGCACCATGGGCACTTCGTTTATACTGGCGATTGGCGGCACAACATTGTCGATGCTGATCGGGATTCCGGCGGCCTATGCGCTGGCGCGATACCGGGTCGAATTGCCCGCGTTTTTGGGCAATGTCTTTGTTCTGCCGATTTTGATCCCCGAGATTGTTTTGGGCTTTTCGCTGATGAAATCATTGGCCAGCGGTTATGGCCTGCCGATCATGGCGGCGCTGTTGATTGGTCATGCGTTGATTGTGCTGCCCTATACGGTGCGGGTGGTGGGCGCGTCGCTCAATAGTTTCGATTTCTCGATTGAGGAAGCGGCGATTTCGCTGGGATGTTCGCGCATCAAAGCGTTTTTCACCGTGGTTCTGCCCAATATCCGCGCCGGGATTATTGCTGGTTTCATTCTGGCATTTATCACTTCTCTTAATGACGTTTCGATCTCGATCTTTTTGACGGGACCGGGCGTTTCAACTCTCCCGATCCAGTTGCTTGCTCATATGGAGCAGTTCTTTGACCCGACAATCGCGTCGGTGTCGGTGCTGCTTATGGGCATCACAGTTGCCGTTATGGCTGTGGTCGAACGGACCCTTGGACTTACGTTTTTGACAAAATGACCCAACCTCTCAGTCTTTCGAATATCTCTGCGCATTATGGTTCCACTCAGGTTCTCAAGGATCTTTCCTTGGACATCGGCGAGGGGGAGCTGGTGTCGCTGCTGGGCTCTTCTGGCTGCGGCAAGACCACGACCTTGCGGCTGGTGGCCGGGTTTCTGGAGCCAACGGCGGGCACGATCCGTCTGGGCGAGCGGGACCTGACGCGGTTGCCTGCCCATGCGCGCAACATTGGTTTGGTGTTCCAGACCTATGCGCTATTTCCGCATTTGACGGTGCGCGACAATGTGGGGTTTGGCCTCAAGCAGCGCGGCATTTCCAGCGCAGAGCGCACCGCCCGCGTGAATGCAATGATCGAGCGCGTTGGTTTGGGCGAGCTTGCGGATCGGCATCCGGCGAACCTGTCGGGCGGGCAACGCCAGCGGGTGGCCTTGGCGCGGGCTTTGGTGATTGAGCCGCCTTTGCTGATGTTTGACGAGCCATTGTCGAACCTTGATGCCAAGCTGCGGGTGGATATGCGCGTGGAAATCCGGCGCTTGCAGCAGGCCAATGGCACAACCGCGCTTTATGTCACGCATGACCAAGAAGAGGCGTTCTCAATCTCGGACCGGGTGGCGATCATGAAAAAGGGCCGCATCATGCAGCTCGACACGCCAGAGGTGCTTTATTCCAAACCTGCCAACGCATTTGTCGCCAATTTTGTCGGTTTCGACAATATGATCGAGATGGAGGTTATCAAAGACGATGGCCCCGCCGTGCAGGCGCAAATGGCGGGCGGCCATGTGCTGGAGCTCTCCAAAGAGCAATTTACCGTGCCGGGCAAACGGTTCAATTTCGCGGCGCGCCCTGAGGGGCTGAGCGTGGTGCCAGCGGGCAATGGCGGCGGTATTCCTGCCACGCTGGGCATGCGGACCTATATCGGGCGGGCCTATCAATATCATTGCGAAACGCCGGGCGGCACGGTCTTGGCCAACGGGCCGCTGTCGCAGCCCCTAGAGCCCGGCAGCGCGGCGGTTCTGGTGCCCCAGCCGGAGCAATGTTGCCTGCTGCCGCTTGAGGCGTGATGCGTGTTCTGAGCAATGCGAGGATTCTGGCCGTTGATGGCCAGATGACCGAGATTGAGCGCGGCTGGATTGCCGTGGACGGCACCAAGATCAGCGCCATGGGCGCGGGCGATGCCCCGGCAGGTCTGGGGCGTGCCGAGGACATGCAGGGCGATTTGATCATGCCCGGCATGGTCAATCCGCATTGCCACATGGCGATGACCCTGTTTCGCGGTTTGGGCGAGGATGTGGATGATCGGCTGTTCCGCTATATCCTGCCGCTGGAGCGCGCCTTGATGACTGCGGATCTGGTCGAGATCGGCAGCAGGCTTGCGGCGCTGGAGTTGATCCGGGGCGGGGTGACCTGCGTGGCGGATATGTATTATTTCGAGGATCGCGTGGGCGCGGTGTTGGATGAGGCGGGGCTGCGCGGTGTGGTGGGGCAAACGCTGGCCAATTTTGCAGCGCCGGATCATGGCAGTTTCGACGAAGGCTTTGCCCGGCTGGAGGCATTGGCCGATATGTACCGAGGCCATCCGCGCATCACCGCGTCGGCTGCGCCGCATGCGCCCTATTCTACGGGGCTGGCGGTGATGGAACGTGTGGCCCGCTGGGCCAGTGATCACCCCGGATTGCCCGTGCAGATGCATCTGGCGGAAACCGAGGCCGAGTTGGCATGGGCGCAAGACACCCATGGCTGCACCACGGTTGAGGTGGCCGAGCGCGCAGGGCTGCTGAGCCCCGCATTGGTGGCGGCGCATGTGATGTATCCAGAGCCAGCGGATATGGATTTGATGGCCGAGCGCGGCGTGCATGTGGCCTATAACGCGCGCTCCAACGGCAAGGCGGGCAGAGGCATTGCCCCGATCACAGCGCTGCGCAGCCGCGGCATCAAGGTGGGGATTGCCACGGATGGGCCAATGTCTGGCAACACGCTGGACCTGTTTTCGCAATTGGCCCCGGCCACGATGTTTCAAAACATCGCGGGGCGCTCGCGGGGCAGTTTGCCCTGCCGCGAGGTGATCCGTATGGCGACAATCGAGGGGGCGCAGACCCTTGGTCTGGCGGGCAAGACCGGATCGCTTGAGATCGGCAAAGAGGCTGATCTGATCCGCATTTCGCTGAGCGATCCTCGGCTGCATCCAATTTATGACATCTATTCCATGTTGGTATTTGCCACCATGCCCAGCGATGTGCGCGCCACGATGGTGGCGGGAAAATGGCTGATGCAGGAGCGCGAAACCGCAACGATTGAAGCGGGCAAAGCCTTGGGCGATGCGTTGCAAGTGGCGGGCCAGTTCAAGGCCCGCATCACCCAGATTGACCAGACAGCAAGCCAGGCCCGCCCATGAGCGACACTCTTTCCCATATTGATGCCACGATGGATGACCTGCTGGCGCGGCTGTTTGATTTCATTCGCATCCCGTCCATTTCGACCGACCCGGACTATGCGCCGGAGGTTGCCCGCGCCGCAGAGTGGTTGGCGCAGAGCCTGCGCGATATGGGCGCGGATGCGGCGTTGCACCAGACCGAAGGCCACCCGATGGTGGTGGGGCATTTGGACGGGCCAGCGGATGCGCCGCATGTGCTGTTTTACGGCCATTACGATGTGCAACCGCCGGACCCTTTGGCGCTGTGGAACACCGATCCGTTTGAGCCGGTTTTGGTGCCGGTCGAGGGCGATACGCATATTGTGGGGCGGGGCGCGTCGGATGACAAAGGCGCGCTGATGACCTTCGTCGAGGCTTGCCGGGCGGTGATCGAGACCAAAGGCCGCCTGCCGATCCGGGTGAGTTTTCTGTTTGAGGGCGAAGAGGAAAGCGGCTCGCGCTCCTTACCGGGGTTTTTGGAGCGCAGCGCGCAGGAACTCGCTTGCGATGTGGTTTTGGTCTGCGACACGGATATGTGGGACCGCGAGACGCCCGCCGTGACCACCATGCTGCGCGGGATGGTGGGCCAAGAAATGACGATCAGCGCGGGCGACCGCGATCTGCATTCGGGTATGTTTGGCAATGCCGCCGCCAATGCGCTGGCGGTGATGTCGGATGTGCTGGCCTCGCTGCGATGCGAAGATGGCGGCGTGGCGATTGAGGGGTTTTATGACGGGGTGCAGGAACTGCCCGAAGCTGTGGCGCAAGAATGGGCCAAGCTGCCGTTTGACGAGGCGGGGTTTTTGGAAAATGTCGGGCTAAGCGCCCCTGCGGGCGAGGCCGGGCGCTCGGTGCTTGAGCAGGTTTGGGCGCGGCCTTCATGCGAGGTGCACGGAGTTTGGGGCGGCTATACCGAGCCGGGTTTCAAGACCGTGATCCCCTGTGAGGCCCATGCGAAACTGTCGTTCCGGCTGGTGGCGGGGCAAGAGCCTGAGGCGATCCGCGACGCGTTCCAAGCGCATGTGCGCGCCCGTTTGCCCGAAGATTGTGATGTCCGTTTCTCAGATCACGGGTTGTCGCCTGCTTGGGCGATGGACACGCAGAACCGCTTTTTGGCGCCGACATTGACCGCGCTGGCGGCGGAATGGGGGCGGTCGACCACCTGCGGGACGGGCGGCACCATTCCGATCATCGGGGCGCTGCGGGATAAACTGGGGGTGGATGCGCTGTTGGTGGGGTTTGGCCGCTTTGACAACCGCATTCACAGCCCGAATGAAAAATATGACCTTTCCAGCTTTCGCGGTGGGATGCGGTCTTGGGTGCGGATCATTGAGGAGCTTGGCCAATGACAATTATTATCGACACAGACCCCGGCATTGATGACGCAATTGCCATTCTTTATGCGCTGCGCCATCCGGGTTTGGATATTTGCGCCCTGACCACGGTGGCGGGCAATATCGGCCTGTCGGTGACCACGCGCAATGCGCTGCGGATTTGCGCACTTGGCGGTGTGGAGGTGCCTGTGCATGCGGGGGCCGCTGCGCCTTTGGGCAAAGAGGCGCGGCCCGAAACGGGAATTCACGGCAATGACGGGCTGGGCGGGGTGGATTTCCCAGAGCCGCAATCTGCGCCAGCGAGCGAGGATGCTGTGGCGGCGATGCGCGCCATTCTTGACGGTGCACCTGCGCAGAGCGTGGATTTATTTTGCCTTGGGCCGTTGACCAATCTGGCGCTGCTTTTGGAGCGTGCACCGCAATCGGCGGCGCGGATTCGCCGGGTAATTGCCATGGGCGGCGCAGTGGATGAGCCGGGCAATGTGGGGCCAAAGGCCGAATTCAACATCGCCCATGATCCCCATGCGGCGGCGGCGGTTTTGGCGGCGGGTTTGCCTTTCACGCTGATCCCGCTGGATGCCACGCGTCAGCTGCGCGCAGATGCGGCGTATATCGAGGCGCTGCGCCAGACGAAAAGCGCGCCTGCGGTGGCGTCCGCGGCGCTGATCGAGGCGTATTTTGCCGCAACCAGCGGCGCAGAGAGCCGCCCGCTGCATGATCCGTGTGTGCCGCTGTTGGCGATGCATCCAGGCCTCTTCCGGATGGAAGAACGCGGGCTTGAGGTGGAGCTTGAGACCGGGGCGCTGGTTGCAGGGCCCCACGCCGTGCACGTGGCGATGGGGCTGGATGCCGATGGGCTGCGCCGCGCGCTGCTTGAGGGGCTTTCGTGCTAGCCCAACTCTTTTTCGATCACGGCGCACCAATAGGCCACGCCGTGAGGGATGCAGGCATCGTTGAAGTCGTAATTGGTGTTGTGGTGCTGCCCGTTTTCGCGGGTCTCGCCCATGCCAAGCCAGACGTAGGCGCCGGGCACGCGGGTGCCAAATTCGGCAAAATCATCCCCTGCGGTCGAGGGCGGGAAAACCGTGTGCAGCATGTCCTCTCCCAGCGCATGGGCGGCGGCGTCTTGTGCGATGCGCGTGGGGGCGGCGGCATTGACCACAGGGGGAATGCGGCGGATGAAATTATACTCGGCCTTGATGCCAAACCCGGTGGCAACTGCGGCGGCGTGGCGGCCAATGGCTTCGGCCAGTTGGTCGCGCACGGGCGCGCTATAGGCCCGCGCGGTGCCGCCGATTTGCACCTTGTCGGGGATCACATTCAGCGCCGCAAAATCGCCCGCCGACAGCGCGCAGGCCGAGATCACCGCAGGTTCCAGCGGGTCGACTTCGCGCGCAACAATCGTGTGGATTTGCGCCAAGAACATTGCCGCCGCCGTGACCGCATCGCGCCCTTGATGGGGTTTGGCCCCATGGCTGCCGATGCCGTTGAACGTGACGGTCCAGCTGTCGGAGCTGGCCAGTTGCGGGCCTTCAACGGCGGCCACCGCGCCCAGATCAAGCCCCGGCATGTTATGCAGCCCGTAGGCGGCATCCACGGGGAAGCGGTCAAAAAAGCCGTCCTCGATCATGGCTTTGGCCCCGCCGCGCCCTTCTTCGGCGGGTTGAAAGACAAAATGCACGGTGCCGGAAAACGCCATGTCCTTGGCGGCTTCGGCGGCGGCGAGCAGCATGGTGGTGTGGCCGTCATGGCCGCAGGCATGCATCGCGCCCGGCACGGTGGAGGCATAGGGCAGCCCGGTTTCCTCGGGCATGGCCAGCGCATCCATATCGGCGCGCAGGGCAATGGCGCGGTTGCCATTTCCTTTGCGCAATGTGCCCACAACCCCGGTGCCGCCGATCCCTTGGGTGACCTCGAGCCCCGCGGCCTGCAAACGCGCGGCCACGATGGCGGCGGTGCGATGTTCGGCAAAGCCCAGTTCCGGGTGGCGGTGCAGATCGCGGCGCAGCGCCGTCAGTTCGGCCAAAGTTTCAGTTGCCATGGCGGGGGAGGTGTTCATGTGTCGAAATCCTTTAATTCTGCGTGCAAGATCGGGCAGGAACGCCCCAGTGACAAGGAGAAATCCCAATGAGAACCGATGTTTGGCAAGAGCTGCGTGATGATTTGCCGGGCGGCGTGCAGCCAGATCAGGAAAGTTTTGCCGTAGACTTGGGGGCCGGGGCGATCTTGCTGCCGATCCGCGCGCTTGGCGATGGGCAGCGCGGGGTGGCTTCGTTGATTTTGAACCAAGCCAGCTTTGCCGTGCTGGATGTTTTGGCGGATGCGCTGGCGGCGCGGCTTGCGCCCTATGCGCCCGATGTGATTGTGGCGGTGCCGACGCTGGGCCTGCCATTGGCCGAGGCGGTGGCGCGGCGGCTGGGTCATGCGCGGATGATCCCGCTGAGCAATTCGCGCAAGTTCTGGTATGAGGATGCATTGTCGGTCGAGATGTCTTCGATCACCTCGCCGGGACCGGGCAAGCGGCTTTATCTTGATCCGCGCATGGTGCCTTTATTGCGCGGCCGCGTGGCGGTGATTGACGATGTGTTGTCCACGGGCAGTTCCATCGGGGCGGTGCTGCGGCTGCTGGCGCAGCAACAGATCGCGCCCGCGGTAATTGGCGCCGCGATGTTGCAGGGCGATGCGTGGCGAGATCAGGTGGCGTGCCCGGTGGAGGGCGCGTTTTGCACGCCGATTTTGCAGCGCGGCGCGGGCGGCTGGCAGGCGCCGTAAGGCGCGCGGTTGCAAAGCAGAAATTTCGAGAGGGCGGATATGACAGGCAATATTGATTTTGCAGCGGAAGTGCCGCTGCGTCAGCATTTGGTGCAGGTGGCATTGGGGCGCGAGCAGGCGGATGTTTTGCTACAGGTCGGGCGGCTGCTTGATACTGGCACGGCCACGTGGATCGAGCAGGCCGATATTGTCATCTCGCGCGGGCGCATCGCGTTTGTCGGGCCGCGCGGCAGCTATGAGGGGCAGGCGGCGCAGAGTGTGGACCGCCGCGATCTGAGCGCGGTGCCGGGGCTTGGCGAGGTGCATAAACACATCGAAAGTTCGCATATCACGCCTGAATTTGAGGCCGCGCTGGTGTTGCCACGCGGCAATACATGGACCTGCGAGGCCAGTCACGAGCTGTCCAATGTGCTGCCCAAACAGACGTTGGAATTTTGGCTCAAGGCCCGCGAGGCAGGCTCGCCGCTTAAAATCTTTCCGCTGCCGGGATCGGCGGTGCCGCCCACGGGCTGGGAGCATGGCGCGCATCTGGATGGGGGCGATCAGGCGGGGTTTATGGGCAACCCGATGACCGCCGGGTTGGATGAGGTGATGGATTGGCCCGCAATCACCGAAGTAGACAACCCCGGGCGCAGCCGCCTGTGGTCGATGATCGGCGCAACATTGGCGGCCCGCGGCGTGGTCGAGGGCCACGGCGCGGGGCTGCGGGATTTGCCCAATATCAACGCTTTTGCGGCGGCGGGGTTGGCCTCGGACCATGAGGCGTGGACCGCCGATGAGGCATGGGACAAGCTGCGGCGCGGATTGTTCATCGAAATTCGCGTGCACACGATGGACGAGATCATCAAAGGGCTGTTGGCCAAAGGCTTGAAGGATTGGAGCCAAGTTGCCGTGACCACGGATGACCGCAGCGCCACCGATACGCTGCGGCTGGGGGGCACGGATTACAATGTGCGCCGCGCGATCGAGGCGGGGCTAAGCCCGGAAATCGCGGTGCAATTGGCCACGATCAACCCTGCGCGGCACATGCGCCTGACGCCGTGGGTGGGCAGCGTGTCGCCGGGGCGGTTTGCCGATGTGGTGCTGTTGGAGGATGTGGAGAATTTTGAGATTAGCGAGGTTTGGGCCGATGGGGCGCAAGTGTCGCAAGGCACAAAATACCTGCCAGATCCGGTGCAAATCGATTGGCCAGATTGGGCAAAAGACACGGTGAAAATTGGCCGCCGTCTCAGCGCGGCGGATTTTGCGATCAAGGCGCATGAGGGGCGGCGCGATATGCAAGCGCCGGTGCTGCGCCCGTTCCATTGGAGCGACGAGGTGCCGATCAAGACGCTGCCTGTCGAGGATGGCGAGGTGCAGCGGGACGCCGCACAAAATGTCACCAAGTTTTCGATCATTGACCGGTTCTCCGGCAAGGGCGCGGTGACCAAGATGTTCTGGCTGGGGTGCGGGCCGCGCGACCCGGAGACGGCGCTGTGTTGTTCCATGGCGCATGACAAACATAACGTCTGGTGTGTGGGATCATCCGATGCAGCCATGGCGCAGGCGGTGAACGCGCTGCAAGACATGGGCGGCGGCTGGGTCTTGGTGCATCGGGGCGAGGTGGTGGCAAAGGTGCGCTATGAGATCGCCGGGCTGATGACCGCGCGCCCCGCCGAGGCGAATGACGCCGAGATGCGCGCGCTTTATGCAGCGGCAGAGCAGGTCGATTGGATCTACGAGCCCTCGTTCCACCCGCGCTGGCAGCCAGGGTTCCCCGAGCGTCTGGCCATTGCCACCCTGACCTGCGCGCCGTGGCGCTGGAACCTCGTGGCCCAGAGCGACCATGCGCCAGAGGGGTTGATCCATGTGGTCACGGGGCAGACCCGTCCGGTGGTGTTCTGAGGGGACACCAACCGCCCCTGTTATGTCTTGGCTGATTGCAATATGTCTAGTTTTATAAGAAGGCAGGGGCAGAGTTGAAGGAGCGAGCGGTCATGAAAGCCACCTACCGGGAGGTTAAATCCGAGATTATGGGCAAAATCACCAGCGGCGCGTGGGGGCCGGGGGATTTGGTGCCGAGCGAGATGGATTTGGCCGAGCAATATGGCTGCGCGCGCGCCACGGTGAACCGGGCTATGCGCGAGCTGGCTGAGGAGGGGATCATCGAGCGGCGGCGCAAGGCGGGCACGCGGGTGCGGATGACGCCCATTCGGCAGGCGCGGTTTGACATTCCGGTGGTGCGCGACGAGGTGGAGGAAAAAGGCGCGGCCTATCGCTATGCGCTGGTGACCCGCTCGGTCGAGGTCGCGCCCGATTGGCTGCGCGCGCAGTTGCAATTACCCGCGAAGGGCAAGGCGCTGCATTTGGTATGCATGCATTACGCGGATGGGGTGGCCTATGAGCATGAGGACCGCTGGATCAATCTAAGCGCCTTGCCCGAGGCGGAGGCGGCTGATTTCTCGCAGGTTGGGCCCTCGGAATGGCTGCTGGCGACGATCCCGTTTTCGGAAGTTGAGATCAGTCTTTCGGCAGGTTTGGCCGATCAGGGGCTGAGCGATTATCTGGCCTGTGCGCCGGGCGAGCCGGTGTTCATCGTCGAGCGGTCCACATGGTGGGAGAGCAATGCGGTGACCTGTGTGCGCCTGACCTACCGCCCCGGTTACCGGCTGACCACGCGCTATTGATAGCAAGGGGGCGCCGCAACGCCCCCCTTCGTTTGTTTACAAAATGCCGGGCAGGTTCAGCCCGTTTTCGCGGGCGCAATCGAGCGCCTCGTCATAGCCTGCATCGGCGTGGCGCATCACGCCTGTGGCCGGATCATTCCACAGCACGCGGGCGATGCGGCGGTCGGCGTCTTCGGAGCCGTCACAGCAGATCACCATGCCCGAATGTTGCGAGAAGCCCATGCCAACCCCGCCGCCATGGTGCAGCGAGACCCATGTGGCCCCCGAGGCCGTGTTGAGCAGCGCATTGAGCAGCGGCCAGTCGGAGACAGCATCAGAGCCGTCTTTCATGGCTTCGGTTTCGCGGTTGGGCGAGGCAACAGAGCCGGAATCGAGATGGTCGCGGCCAATCACGATGGGCGCGCTCAGCTCGCCGTTGCGGACCATTTCGTTGAAGGCCAGCCCCAGCTTGTGGCGCACGCCCAGCCCAACCCAGCAGATGCGCGCGGGCAGACCTTGGAAGGCAATCCGCTCGCGGGCCATGTCGAGCCAATTGTGCAGATGGGTATCGTCGGCGAGGATTTCTTTGACCTTGGCGTCGGTTTTATAGATGTCCTCGGGATCGCCCGAGAGCGCGGCCCAGCGGAACGGGCCGACGCCGCGGCAAAACAGCGGGCGGATATAGGCGGGCACAAAGCCCGGAAAATCAAACGCATTGCCGAGGCCTTCGTCCAGCGCGACCTGCCGGATGTTATTGCCGTAATCGAAGGTGGGCACCCCTGCGGCATGGAAATCCACCATGGCTTTTACGTGGTTTTTCATCGAGGCGCGGGCGGCTTTTTCCACCGCTTTGGGATCGCTTTCGCGTTTCTCTTTCCACTCGCCCATGCTCCAGCCTTGGGGCAGGTAGCCGTTGATCGGGTCATGGGCGGAGGTTTGATCGGTGACCATATCGGGGCGGATGCCGCGCGCGGACAATTCGGTGAACACATCAGCCGCATTGCCCAAAAGGCCCACGGATTTTGCCTCGCCTGCTTGGGTCCAGCGGGTGATCATCTCAAGCGCTTGATCAAGCGTCTCGGCGCGCGCGTCCACATAACGGGTGCGCAGGCGGAAATCGATGCTGTCGGGGTTACATTCCACCGCAAGGCAGCACGCGCCCGCCATGACCGCCGCCAGAGGCTGCGCGCCGCCCATGCCGCCAAGCCCGCCGGTCAGAACCCATTTGCCCGTCAGATCGCCGCCGTAATGCTGGCGGCCTGCCTCGACAAAAGTCTCGTAGGTGCCCTGCACGATGCCTTGGCTGCCGATGTAGATCCACGAGCCAGCGGTCATCTGGCCATACATGGCGAGGCCCTTTTTATCGAGCTCGTTGAAATGGTCCCAATTGGCCCAATGCGGCACAAGGTTGGAGTTGGCGATCAGCACGCGGGGCGCGTCTTTATGGGTTTGGAACACGCCCACAGGTTTGCCCGATTGCACCAGCAAGGTTTGATCTTCTTCCAGATCACGCAGGGCGGCGACGATGAGATCAAAATCTTTCCACGTGCGCGCAGCGCGGCCAATGCCGCCGTAAACCACCAGTTCATGCGGGTTTTCCGCCACATCGGGGTGCAGGTTGTTCATCAGCATCCGCAGGGGCGCTTCGGTCAGCCAGCTTTTTGCTGTCAGCTCGTTGCCCGTTGCGGGAAAAACGTCACGGGTGTTTTTGCGAGGATCGCTCATGATGTGCCTTTCTGGTTGGAGGAGAGTTGGGGGGCAAGCGCTGCCAATTCGCGCAGGATTTTGGCCAGATGCGGCCGCAGCGCGGCGGCTTTGCCAAGGTCATAGGTCCAAGGGGCGGTTTCATCAGCCAGATAGGTGCTTTGCGCCAGCTCCATCTGGATTGCATGAAACCCCGCAGCGGGGCGGCCATAGTGGCGCGTGGTCCAGCCGCCTTTGAAACGGCCATTGAGAGTGCTGCTATAGCCTTGGACAGCGGCGCAGATGTCTTGCACGGCGCTTTGTATCTCGGGCGCGCAGGTAGCGCCCATATTGGTGCCGATGTTGAAATCGGGCAGGGTGCCGTCAAACAAAAACGCGATGCCCGAGCGGATCGAGTGGCAATCGTATAAAATTGCGCAGCCATGTAGGGCGTGCACGCGGGCAAGCTCGGCCTCCAGTGCGGCATGATAGGGCGCGTGGAACTCTGCGCGGCGCTGCGCAATCTCGGCGGCGCTTGGCGGGATTTGCCAGATGTCTTGCCCGTCGAAATCCGTGAGCGGCACCAGATCGGTGGTGTTTTGCCCCGGATAAAGCGAGCCGCCCGCCGGGTCGCGGTTGGCGTCGATCACATAGCGGTGGAATGTGGCGCGCACGGTGGTCGCGCCGGGCAGCAGATCGGCGTAAAGTTGGTGAATATGCCAATCCGTGTCATCCAGACCGCGCCCACCTGTGTTAAGCTTGGCAAAGATTTCCGGCGGCACATAGGTGCCCGTGTGCGGCAGGCCCAGCACGATGGGGCCGGTGCCTTGCGAGACTTCAACCGGCATCATGCGCCAAGACCCGGCATGTCGATCCCGGCGGCGGCCACGATGTCGCCGCTGGCGATCATCTGGGCGGCGCGTTCCAGATCAGGGGCGAGATAGCGGTCTTCGCCCAGCGGGGCCACGTCTTGGCGCACCCGGCTGACCACTTGCTGCAATGTCTTGCTGGTGGCCAAGGGGGCGCGGAAATCAATGCCTTGCGCGGCGCAGAGCAATTCCACCCCCAAGATGCGCTCTAGGTTCTCGTTCATCTGGCCAAGGCGGCGCGCGCCATGGGCGGCCATGGACACGTGGTCTTCTTGGTTGGCTGATGTTGGCGTGCTGTCGGTCACGCAAGGGTTCGCCAGATGCTTGTTTTCGCTCATCAATGCGGCTGTGGTGACTTCGGCGATCATATAGCCCGAATTCAGCCCCGGATTGGGCGTGAGGAACGGCGGCAGGTTAAAGCTGAGCACCGGATCAACGATGAGCGCGACACGGCGCTGCGCAATTGCGCCGATCTCGGCGATGGCCAGCGCGATCATATCAGCGGCAAAGCCCACAGGTTCGGCGTGGAAATTGCCGCCCGAGACGATCAGGTCTGCGCCAATCAGCACCAGCGGGTTATCCGTGGCGGCATTTGCCTCGATCTCCAGCGTGCGGGCGGCCATGCGCAGCACATCCATCGCAGCCCCCGTGACCTGCGGCTGGCAGCGGATGCAATAGGGGTCTTGGACCCGCGCATCATCCGCCACATGGCTGTCGCGAATGGCGGAGCCGCTCAGCAATGCGCGCATGGTCTGGCCTGCTTCGATTTGGCCGCGGTGGCCGCGCAGGGCGTGGATTTCCGGTTGCAGCGGCGCGGTGGATCCCATGATCGCATCGGTGGAAAGCGCCGAGGTGATCAGCGCGGAATGTGCCGCGCGCCATGCGCCAAACAGTCCCGCCAGCGCAAAAGCGGTCGAGAATTGCGTGCCATTGATCAAGGCCAGCCCTTCTTTGGGGCCAAGCTCGATCGGTGTCAGGCCAGCCGCTGCCAAGGCCTGTGCGCCGGGCATGACTTGGCCGTTATATTCCGCCTCGCCGTGGCCCATCATCGCGGCGGCCATATGTGCCAGCGGCGCCAGATCGCCCGACGCCCCAACCGAGCCTTGGGCGGGGATCACCGGGGTGACGCCTTTGGCAAGCATGGCTTCGATCAGGTGCACCAGTTCAAGGCGCACGCCAGATGCGCCGCGCCCGAGGCTGAGCAGTTTGAGCGCCATCAACAGCCGTGCGTGGCGGCGCGAGATCGCAGGGCCAACGCCGCAGCAATGGGACAAGATCAGGTTGCGCTGTAAAGTGGCGGTGTCTTTGGCCTCAATCTTGACCGAGGCCAATTTGCCAAAGCCAGTGTTCACGCCATAGACCGCTTCGGTTCCGGCGGCGGCGGCGGTGATGCGCGCATGGGCCAGTTCAATATCGCCGTGGCAGGCGGGATCAAGTTGGACCGGGGCCTCGTGCCAATAGATTTGCGCCAGATCGGCAAGGGTGACAGCGCCGGGTGTCAGGGTTAGGCGGGTCGTCATAATGTGCCTCCGAAAATGCGGGCATGAAGCGGGTTAAAGCCGATGCGATAGGCCAGTTCGGCCGGATGGGTGATGTCCCAGACCGCCAGATCGGCGCGCAGACCGGGCGCGATGCTGCCTCTGTCGCTCAGGCCCAAGGCGCGGGCGGCATGGCATGTGGCCCCGCGCAGGGCCTCTTCGGGGGTCATGCGGAACAAGGTGCAGCCCATGTTCAGCGCCAGCAGCAGCGAGTTCAGCGGCGAGGAACCGGGGTTGATATCTGTGGCCAGCGCCATGGGCACGCCGTGTTTGCGCAGCAGGGCAATGGGCGGGGCTTGGGTTTCGCGCAGGGTATAAAACGCGCCGGGCAAGATAACGGCGACGGTGCCGGCCTTGGCCATGGCGATCACCCCGTCCTCGTCCAGATATTCGATGTGATCGGCAGACAGCGCGCCATATTGCGCGGCGAGTTTGGCACCGCCAAGGTTTGAAAGCTGTTCGGCGTGGAGTTTGACGGGCAGGTCAAGCTGCGCTGCTACGTCAAACACGCGGGCGATTTGACCGGGCAGAAAAGCGATGCCTTCGCAGAACCCATCCACCGCATCCACCAGCCCTTCAGCATGGGCGGCGCGCAGGGCAGGGATGCAGACCTCGTCCAGATAGGCATCTTCGCGGCCCGCATATTCTGCGGGGGTGGCATGGGCCCCAAGAAAGGTGGTTTTGACGGTAATTGCCCGCTGCTGGCCGATGGCGCGGGCGGCGCGCAGCATCCGCAGCTCGGTTTCCAGATCAAGCCCATAGCCGGATTTGATCTCGATGCAGGTGACGCCTTGGGCGATCAGCACATCCACGCGGGCCAGCGCCGAGGCCAGCAACTCCTGCGCGCTGGCGGCGCGGGTGGCGGTGACCGTCGAGACAATGCCGCCGCCCGCGCGGGCAATCTCTTCGTAACTGGCCCCGTTGAGCCGCATCTCAAACTCCACCGCGCGGTCGCCGCCATGCACAATATGCGTGTGGCAATCAATCAGGCCGGGGGTCACCAGTCGCCCGCCAAGGCTGTGCTGGGGCCAGTTTTTATAAGTTTCCGGCAGATCGGCGCGGGGTCCAACCCACTCGATCAGACCCGCGCAGACCGCGATTGCAGCATCGTGGGTCATGCCATAGGCCACGCTCGATTCGGTCAAGCTGGCGGCGTTTAGATCAACAAAGACGCGGGAGTCTTGGGGCATTTTGGATCACCACTGGTCTAAAATATTGCTTTTCTGGTACGCATAAACATGCTTTATGTCTATACATAAAAGCAAGGGGCGCTGAGATGATTTTTGCAAAGCAAGCGAGATTGCCCGGTGGGTGGGCGCAAGATATTCGGATAACGCTGGCGCGGGGGCGGATTGCGCAGATCGAAACCGGGGGGGCTGCGCAGCCCGGCGATACAGCGGTGGACACGTTGCTGCCCGCGCTGGGGAACCTGCACAGCCATAGTTTCCAGCGCGCCATGGCCGGGATGAGCGAATACCGCATGGCCGGGAAAGACAGTTTTTGGACATGGCGCGAGTTGATGTACCGCTTTACCGCGCATCTCACGCCCGAGCAGGTTGAGGCGATTGCGGCATTTGTGTTTCTTGAGATGCAAGAGGCCGGATATGCCAGTGTGGGCGAGTTTCATTACTTGCACCACCAACCGGGCGGCGCAGCCTATGCGGATTTAGGCGAGCTTTCTGCGCGGATCGCGGCGGCGGCACAGCGCGCGCAGATTGGGCTGACGCATTTGCCGGTGCTGTATAGCTATGGCGGCGCGGCGAAGCAGCCGCTGGAGCCGGGGCAGGCGCGGTTCGGCAATTCGGTGGACCGGTTCAATGATCTGGTGTTGCGGGCAAAACATGCGGTGGCGGACCTGCCCGAGGATTGCATTGTGGGCATCGCGCCGCATTCGCTGCGCGCCACATCGCCCAATGATCTGGCCCGTTTGCTGGCGGCGCATGGCGCAGGCCCGGTGCATATTCATATCGCAGAGCAGCCCAAAGAAGTGGCCGATATTCGCGCATGGCTGGGGGCGCGCCCCGTGGAATGGCTGCTGGGCAATGCGCCTGTGGGGGCCGATTGGTGCCTGATCCATGCCACCCATATGACCGCAGATGAGACCGCCAATTTGGCAGGCTCTGGCGCGGTGGCGGGGCTGTGTCCGGTGACCGAAGCCAATTTGGGCGATGGGCCTTTCAATGGGCCGGACTATCTCAAGGCGGGCGGCGCGTTTGGGGTAGGATCGGATTCCAATGTGTTGATTTCGCTGACAGAAGAGCTCCGGACCTTGGAATATTCCCAGCGCCTACGCGATCTGGCGCGCAATGTGATGGTGGTGGGCGAAGGCTCGGTGGGCGAGACGCTGTATCTGGGCGCGGCCAAAGGCGGGGCGCAGGCGCTGGGGCGCGGCGCGGGCGAGATTGCGCCGGGCGCGCTGGCGGATCTGGTGGCGATTGACAGCGATGCGCCTGCGCTTTGCGCGCTGCGCCGCGAACAGCTGCTGGATGGGCTTGTTTTTGCGGCCAAGGATGATGTGGTCACGGATGTTTGGTCTGCGGGCCGGCATGCGGTGCAGGCAAGGCGGCATGTGAAGCGCGATGAGATTGTGGCGGATTACCGCGCTGCGATGCAAAGCCTGATGGCGGCGCTGTGATCCAAATAGCCCAGCGAGATGTCCAGCAGGGCGTCTTGCGGCGTGAGGGTGATCTGGGCCGGGGCGGTATCGAGAAAGACGGTATCGCCTGAGGTCAGATGCTCAGTACCAATCTGCGGGCGGCCAGAGAGTACATGCAGGGCGCGCAGCCCCTGCGCAGGAGAGGCAAGGCGCCGAGTGCCTGCGCCGCGGATCACCTGCACATCGCCGCTGCACTGCGCGGGATCAAACATCAAATTGAGATCGGTGAGCGGGCCGCCGAGCAGCGTGGAGGTCAGCCGCAGCGCGCCGTCAAAGCGCAAGGGCTCCCAAAGCTGCGCGGTGAGAGCCGCGCCATCACCGCGCAGGGCCATCGCGCCGCCACTGACCACGGTGAGGATGCGGGTATAGCCGGAGAAATCCGAAAACGGGCCGTCTTGGGCCACATCGGCGCGGCTTAGGGTCCAGACCGGGTGATCGGCCAGCAGGCCTTTGGCGATGGGCCGGGTGATGCCGCCGCCGTTTTTCCAAGGAGTTTTGATAAGCTCTGAATGTTTCACAATCTGCATGAGGCGGTCCCTTTGGCGGTGAAGGATGCGCGCAGCTTAGGGGCTGGGCGGCGGCTCCGCCAGAGGGGCGATGCGGGGCCGAGGGCGGGGGATTTGAGTATTTGCAGAAGGGTGAAGCGGGGGCTTGGCATATCTGCCTGCGTGGTTTAAGAGCCGCGTTTCCCGGTCGCAGCCTACCCGGGTAACAAAACAAGGGTTCAAAAATGAAAACGATTGTCATCTGCTCCGGCGGATTAGATTCTGTGTCGCTTGCTCATATGGTGGCGCAGGAGCGCCAGTTGAGCGGGCTGCTGTCTTTTGATTATGGGCAGCGCCACCGCAAGGAGCTGGATTGTGCCGCGCTTTGCGCCCAGCGGTTGGGGGTGCCCCATGATATTATTGATCTGCGCGGCGTTGGCGCGGCGCTGAGCGGGTCGGCGCTGACCGATGATGTGGCGGTGCCTGATGGGCATTACGAGGAGGAATCCATGCGGGTCACGGTGGTGCCCAACCGCAATGCGATCATGCTCTCTATAGGGTTCGGGATTGCGGCGGCGCGCGGCGATCGCGCTGTGGCCACGGCGGTGCATGGGGGGGATCATTTCATCTATCCTGATTGCCGCCCGGATTTCACGCAAGCCTTTGAAGCGATGCAGCAAAAGGCGCTTGATGGCTATGCGGAGGTGGCGCTTTACACGCCGTTTGTGCATCAGAGCAAAGCGGATATTGTCACGGCGGGCGCGCGGGTTGGCACGCGATTTGCGCTGACATGGTCGTGCTATAAGGGCGGCGCGCAGCATTGCGGTCGCTGCGGCACCTGTGTGGAGCGGCGCGAGGCGTTTCATGTGGCGCAGATCGAAGATCCGACCCCCTATGAGGACCCGGATTTTTGGCGGGCGGCCGTGGCCAGCAAGGCGGCGGGCTGATGTACCGGATCACCAAGGAGTTTCATTTCTCGGCTTCGCATCAACTGGGGCATTTGCCGCAGGGCCATCAATGTGCGCGGCTGCATGGGCATAATTACGTGGTTGTGGTCGAGCTGGCCGCGCGCAGGCTTAATGCCGACGGGTTTGTGCGCGATTATGGCGAGTTGGCGGCGCTCAAGACCTATATCGACGACAGGTTTGACCATCGGCATCTGAATGATGTGCTGGAGGAGCCTTCGACGGGGGAAAATCTGGCGCGGCATTTTTACCAGTGGTGCGCCGCGCGCTGGCCCGAGACGGCGGCGGTGAAGGTGAGCGAGACGCCAAAAACATGGGCGGAGTACCGGCCATGAACGATTTGCGCATTGCCGAGATTTTTGGCCCGACGATCCAAGGCGAAGGCGCGTTGATTGGCGAGCCAACCGTATTTGTGCGCTCGGGCGGCTGTGATTACCGCTGTGTGTGGTGCGACAGCATGCATGCGGTGGACCCGGCGTTTCGCGCCGATTGGACGCCGATGAGCTGCGCTGAAGTTTGGGATGAGGTGGAGCGCCTTTCGGGGGGCAAGCCGCTGACCGTGTCCTTGTCGGGGGGCAACCCGGCGATACAGGATTTTAGCGCGCTGATCGCGCGGGGGCGGCGTGCGGGATACCGTTTTGCCTGCGAGACCCAAGGCTCGGTGGCCAAGCCGTGGTTCGCGGATTTATACTGTCTGGTGTTGAGCCCCAAGCCGCCATCAAGCGGGCAAAGCGTCGATTGGGAGAAGTTTGACGCCTGTTTGCAGGCAGCCAAAGGGGCAGGGCGTGTGGTGTTGAAAATCGTGGTGTTTGACGATGTGGATTACGCCTGGGCGCGGGGGGTGGCGGAGCTTTATCCCGCGCTGCCGCTGTATTTGCAGCCCGGCAATGCGCAGGTCGATCCGCAAGTGGCGGTGCCAGCGCAGGTTTTGGCGGACCGTCTGCTTTGGTTGGTTGAGAAGACAATGGCGGATGGGTGGTTTGCGCCGCGGGTTCTGCCGCAGCTGCATGTGCTGCTTTGGGGTAATAAACGCGGGGTATAGGCCTGCGATCGGAGAATGTGATGGAAACGATTTACAGTGATCTAAAACAGCTTGGCGGGGCGACGGAGCTGCCGCAATCGCCCCAGCTCGCGCTGCTGGAGCGGGTGGCAAACCCGCAAGCGGATGTGTCTTATTGTGTGCGTTTCACCGCGCCGGAATTTACCTCGCTTTGCCCGATGACGGGCCAGCCGGATTTTGCGCATCTGGTGATAGATTATGTGCCAGATGGGTGGTTGGTGGAATCCAAATCGCTCAAGCTGTTTTTGGGCTCATTTCGCAATCATGGGGCGTTTCATGAGGATTGCACCGTGTCGATTGCGCGGCGGCTGGTTGCGGAGCTTGCGCCGCGCTGGCTGCGGATAGGCGGCTATTGGTATCCGCGCGGCGGGATTCCGATTGACGTGTTCTGGCAGACAGGCGCGATGCCGGGCGATGTGTGGATCCCCGATCAAGGCGTGCCGCCGTATCGCGGGCGCGGCTAGCGCGACACCCGCGCGAGGAATTTTTGCAGCCGTGGATCGCGCGGCGCATCAAAGATTTGCGCGGGCGGGCCGGCCTCGATGATCTTGCCGCCATCCATGAAAAGCACCCGGTCAGCGATTTCGCGGGCAAATTGCATCTCATGGGTGACAATCAGCATGGTTTGCTTTTGCTGCGCCACGGAAGCCATCAGGTCGAGCACCTCGCCCACCCATTCAGGATCAAGAGCCGAAGTGGGTTCGTCAAACAGCATTAGCTGCGCCCCAAGCGCCATGGCGCGGCCAATGCCGACGCGCTGTTGCTGGCCGCCCGATAGATTGGCCGGATAGCTATCGGCTTTTTCCGCAAGCCCGGTTTCGGCCAGCACGGCAAGGGCGCGTTTCTCGGCGGCGGCGCGGGGCTGGCCTTGCACGGTGATCAGCGCCTCCATGATGTTTTCCTTGGCCGTTTTATTGGCAAAAAGCGCGTAGTTTTGAAACACAAACCCGGTGCGGCGGCGCAGCGCGAGAATCTCGGCGCGGCTGGCGCGGGCGGCATCGACGCTGACATCGCCAATGGTGATCTGGCCCGCTTGGGGGTGATCAAGGAAATTGAGACAGCGCAGCAAGGTGGATTTGCCCGTACCCGAGGGGCCAATCACCACCACACGTTCACCATCCGCGATCTGAAGATCGATGTTATCGAGCACAACAGTATCGCCAAAACGCTTGGTCAGAGAGGTGACATTGATCATCGTTTATACGCCTTGTTGAGCTTGATTTCGAGCCGCTGCTGGCCTTGGCTGAGCACTTCGACCATGGCCCAATATATCAGGGCCACCACAAGGAAGGCTTCAAAATAGAGGAAGCTGCCTGCGGCTTCTTTTTGGGCGGCGCCCATCATTTCGGTCACGCCAAGAGCAAATGCCAGCGAGGTGCCTTTGATCATGTCGATGAAGTAATTCACCAATGTGGGGGCTGCGATGCGCGAGGCTTGGGGCAGGATGATGCGGCGCATCAGTTGCGATTGGGTCATGCCGATGGATTGGCCCGCCTCCCATTGGCTGCGGTCGACGCCTAGAATGGCGGCGCGGATGGTTTCGGCCATATAGGCGGCAAAATGCAGCGTTAGCCCCATGATCGCGGCGGTTACGCCGTTGATCTGGGTCAGCACGGTTAGCACCTGCGGCAGCCCGTAATAGAACAAAAACAGCTGTACCAGCAGCGGCGTGCCGCGAAAGAAGCTGATGAACAGCACCACCAGCCAGTCGAGCCAGATGATTTTATACACCCGCTCCACCGCCAGCAGCGAGGCGAGGGCCAGCGCCAGCACCATTGAGCTGGCCGCCATGGCAAGCGTCAGTGGCACATAGCCAAGGATGACCGGGAAAAGCCCCAGCATATAGTCCAGATCCAGCCCTCGCATTGGGTTTACTCCGCCTGTGTGATGTCAGTGCCGAACCATTTTTGCGAAATCTCGGACAGGGTGCCGTTTTCGCGCAGGGTGGTCAGGGCGCTGTCAACTTTGTCCCGCAGGGCCGCGCCATCTTCATCATTGCGGAACGGCAGAGCGTTGCGGATTTCCGAAAAAGGCGCGCCGGCCAGTTGCAGCGGCAGCGGGCTTTCTTGGATCAGCTGCGCAGAGGAAACCCGGTCCATCACAAAGGCATCGACCCGGCCAAGCGCGGTTTCCTGCGCGATGTTAGAATCGTAGGTTTTGATCTCGATCTCATTGGCGTTGGGCAGATCATTGAGCAATTGCTCGAAGTTGGAGCCAAGGTTCACCGCGACGGTTTTCCCGGTCAGGTCGGCCACGCCGGAGATTTCCTCATTGCCTTTGCGGGTCACGACCTGCGCGCCATCAAAGACATAGGGCTGCGAAAAGGCGAATTTCGCCTCGCGCTCGGGGGTGATGGTGATCTGGTTGGCGATGGTGTCGATGCGGCTTGCTTCGAGCGCGCCGATCAGGCCCGAAAAGGACATGGTCTCAAACTGGATCTCGACGCCTGCGGTCTCGCCCACGGCGTTCATCACGTCAACTTCGAAACCTTGCAGCTCGTCTTGGCGCACGAAGGTGAAGGGGAAGTAGCCCCCCGACATGCCAACGCGCAGCGTTTGGGTGTCTTGTGCGGCGGCGCTGCCTGAGAGCGCGGCGGTGAAGCTGGCGGCAGTGGCGGCGGCCAGTGCGAAAGATTTCAGCATTGTAAAAACTCCTAATGCGTTGAACCGCTAAATTGGCCATTGCGGGGTCATCATCAATGCGGCTTGGCAAATAAGGTAGAACGTTCCAGCGCAGGGCAAGCGCGCAGGATAAGTGTTTTGCAAAAACCCGTGCGCGCGGAGCGGTGTTCGGGGTTGCCGCGCCCGCTGGTTTACCAAGCACGGGGCGGCTATGCAGGGGGTGCATGGCTGGCGCGGGCCGCGAATCTTTTGCGCCGGTTTGGGGGTGTTTGGCGCGGCAAAATCAGATCGGGGAGGATCACAAATGACCGTATTAATCGCAGGGGGCGGCATATCCGGGCTGGCTTTGGGCCTGAGCCTTCATCAGATCGGCATACCCTTCCAAGTCATTGAATCCTCAGCAGAGCTACGCCCGCTTGGGGTGGGGATCAACCTGCAACCCAGCGCCGTGCGCGAGCTTTATGCGCTGGGGCTGGAAGAGGGGCTCGAGCAGGTTGGCATCCGGCTGGCGGATTACGGGCTTTATTCCAGCAAAGGCAAAGAGATCTGGACCGAGCCGCGGGGGATCAACGCAGGATATAATTGGCCGCAATATTCGGTGCATCGCGGCGCGTTTCATATGATGCTGTACCGCGCCTTGATTGAACGGGCGGGGGAAGATGCCGTGCTGACGGGATGGCGCGCCACGGGGTTTGAGAACCGCGACGGCGCGGCGATTTTGCAGATGCAGTCGCGCAGCGGCGCGGCGCGCGAATTGCGCGGTGATCTGCTGATTGGCGCGGATGGCATCCATTCGGCCCTGCGCGCGCAGATCGCGCCACAAGAAGGCCCGCCCATTTGGAACGGGATGGTGCTGTGGCGCGGCACCAGCCTAGCGAAACCGTTTCTATCGGGCGCGTCTATGGTGATGATCGGGCCGCTGGGGCACCGGATTGTCAGCTATCCGATTTCCAGACCCGACCCCAAAACCGGGCTGGCCACGATCAACTGGATCGCAGAACGCAGCCGCGATCCCGCCGCGGGGTTTCACAAAGAAGATTACAGCCGCACCGCGCCGTTGGAGGATTTCCTGCCCGGCTTTGAGGATATGGTTTTTGACTGGCTCGATGTGCCTGCGTTGATCAAAGGGGCCGAGCAGGTTTTCGAATATCCCATGGTGGACCGCGATCCGCTGCCGCGCTGGACATTCGGGCGGGTCAGCCTGATGGGCGATGCGGCCCATGCGGCCTATCCTGTGGGCTCGAACGGCGCGGGCGCAGGGATCATGGATGCGCGTAAATTGGCGGCGGCGCTGCTGGCCCATGGGCTGCGGCCCGAGGCGCTGGAGGCGTACGAGGCCGAGATGCGCCCGGCGACCTCAAAGATGGTGACGCTGAACCGGGGCAAAGGCCCCGATCAGATCATTGATCTGGTCGAGCAGCGCAGCGGCGGGCAGTTTGACCATATCAACGATGTGATTTCCCACGCGGAAATGGCCGCCCATGCGGCCAATTACAAAAAAGCGGCGGGCTATGGCATTGACCAGACCAATGACGCGCCGCCGATCCTTGCGCCGGGCGCGCGGTTTACGCCGGTCTAAGCCCGGTTTCGACCAACATGCCGCGGCGTTTGGCCTCGTAATAATATCCGCGCGCATACCACCCGATGGCCGTGTCGTGGCTGCCCCCCGAGAGCAGCCACGCGCCGCGCAGATATTTCACCGCGTATTGCAGATTGGTGTCGGCATCGAGCAAATCCGAAGGTTTGCCGCGAAACCCCATGGTGCGCGCCGTGGCGGGCAAAATTTGCAGCAACCCGTAATAGGGGCCGTTGCGGGCGGCGGGGTTATGGGTGCTTTCGCGGATCGCCAGCCGGTGCACCAACGCACGCGGCACTTGGTAATGATCGGCCCACTTGTTGATCTTGGCGCGCAGCTGCGGTGTCTCGTTGGGATAGAGCGGCGGATCAAAGGGCGCACGCGGCGCGGGGGCTGCGCTGCGGCCACTACAGGCGGAAAGGGCGGAAAAGCTAAGGGCGCTGAGGAAAATATAACGGCGGGTGAAATGCATGCGATTGGCCAAGCCTTGTGAATATCACCGGGCAGCTTAGCCATGGGCGGGGCTGCGGCAAGAGTGCAGGCGCGCAGCTGCGGGGCAATGGGCGGCATTTCGCAGATGGGCGGCATAAAAAAAGGCCGGGTGCAGAACACCCGGCCTTTGATCTGTGCAAAAAGCGGCAGCTTAGTTGGTGCTGTCGTCTTCTTCGGAAGCGGCAGGTGCTGGCGCGTCGCCATCATCCATGTCGTCCATTTGTGCGGAACCGATATCGTCGAAGAGTTCCTGAATTTCGAATTCAGCAGCTGCTTCTTCTTCGGCGGCCAATTCCTGAATGGATTTGCCTGCCGCTTGCAGTTCGGCTTCCTCGGGCGAACGGGCAACGTTCAGCTCGATGGTGGTTTGCACTTCGGGGTGCAGCACGACGTTGACGCTGTGCACACCCAGATATTTGATCGGGTTGACCAGAACCACTTGCTTGCGGTCCACGGTGAAACCTTCAGCAGTTGCTGCATCGGCCGCATCGCGGGTGGTCACGGAGCCGTAAAGCGCGCCGGCATCGGATGCCGAGCGAATCACAACAAACTGCTGACCGCCAAGTTTGTCAGCCATTTGTTCGGCTTCTTTCTTGGTCTCAAGGTTTTGTGCCTCAAGCTGGGATTTACGACCCTCGAAAGCTTCGATGTTGGCTTTGGAGGCCGACAGCGCTTTGCCTTGGGGCAGCAGATAGTTGCGCGCATAGCCAGGCTTTACGTCAACAACTTCGCCCATTTGACCAAGCTTGGCCACACGTTCCAGAAGGATAACTTGCATGTTTCTCTCCTTACTTCACGGCGTAGGGCAGCAGGGCGAGGAAACGAGCGCGTTTGATGGCACGGGCCAGCTCGCGTTGTTTCTTGGCCGATACGGCAGTGATACGGGATGGAACGATCTTGCCACGCTCAGAGATGTAGCGTTGCAGCAGACGTGTGTCTTTGTAATCGATCGCTGGTGCATTGTCGCCCGAGAAGGGGCAGACTTTGCGACGGCGGAAAAATGGTTTTGCAGCCATGGTTTATGTCCTCTTCTTCAAGCTGGAGATCAACGACGCTCGCGACGGGTGTCGCGTTCATCGCGTTTCTGCATCTGCACGGAAGGCAGTTCTTTGTGCTCGTCGACCTTGATGGTCAAAACGCGCATCACGTCATCATGCAGGCGCATCAGGCGTTCCATTTCCTGTACGGCGGTCGCAGGTGCGTCCGAGCGCAGGAAGGCATAGTGGCCCTTGCGGTTCTTGTTGATCTTATAGGCCATCGTTTTGACGCCCCAATACTCGTGATCCACGAGTTTGCCGTCGTTGTCGGCAAGGACTGTGCCAAAATGTTCGATAAGACCTTCAGCTTGCGTGTTGGACAAATCCTGACGCGCAATCATGACATGCTCATAAAGCGGCATGTGCTCTCCTATTTCTATCAAGGCGCATTTCATAGGTAGGGCAAGGATCCTTTGCGGCCCCACCACGAGAGTCTGCGCGGTTCAAAAATTCATGCAAAGGAAGCGCCCATATACACGCATTGGCGCGTATCGCAAGGGGCGCGGCGCGGTTAAGGGCAAATGCGCAACTTTAGCGGTTGCCCCGACTTATTCATCACGCTGCCGTGATTGTGCCCTTTTGTAACGGCAGATTGATGCAAATTCAAGAATCTGCCAAGGAATCCCCGTTTATGACCGTATTTGCCCCGCTTGGTGAAAGTGACAGCCCTGCCGCGCCGGCAAGACCGCGCAGCACAGGCTCTGGGGTGATGCAAGCATTGCTGCGGATTTTGGGCCTTGGCGCGATGGGGATTTGTTTGGCTTTTTGGCTGTCGCCCGGTGCCAGTTGGGAGCCCGACGTGATGCTGTTCAAGCTGATCTTGTCGGTCATCACCGGGATTGCCGGGCTGGGGCTGTTGCAGGCGTCGATGCCTGCGCGGCAATCGGAGGTGGAGATTGATCTGGAGCGGCAAGAGCTGCGCCTGATGCGCCGGGTGGCGGGGGGCGGGCATGAATTGCTGCACCGTTGCCAGTTTGACGATCTTCAGCGCGCCGATCTGCGCGGCACGCATCTGCGGCTTTGGGGCGTGGGCGGGCGGCTGTTGGCCGAGGTCACGGTGAGCAATCGCCGCGCCGTGGCGATCTTGCTCGACAAGCTGCGCGACGCGGGCAAGTTGTCCTGAGCGGTTCGCTTTCCGCCAAGAGCTGAGTGTTTCCAATTATTTGAGCAGTTTTCCGCCGGTTTCTGGCGTTGTTCGTTTGCGCGCACAAGATGTTTACTTCTGCGCAATTGCCGCAGCCTTTGCAAAAACGCACATAGGAAGCGACGCAAACCTATTTAAAGGAAATACGATGAAATCTTTTGTACTTGCCGCTCTGATGTCTGCCACAGCCAGCTTTGCCATGGCTGCCGATAAATACGAACTGGACGCGAGCCACAGCCAAATTCTGTTCTCCTACCAGCACCTTGGTTTCTCCACGACCTATGGCATGTTCTCTGGCTTTGAGGGCGAGATTATGTTTGACGCAGAAGATCCTGCGCAATCTTCGGTGAACGTGTCCATGCCCGTGAAATCCATGCTGACAGGCTGGGAAGCCCGCACAGCGCATTTCATGTCCGATGATTTCTTTGGCGCGGCAGATGACGAGCTGGTGAGCTTTGTCTCCACGGCAATCGAAGTGACAGGCGACGATACTGCCAACATCACCGGCGATCTGACCCTGAATGGTGTGACCAAATCTGTTGTGCTGGATGCCAAGCTGAACCAAGCGGCAGACAACCCAATGGCGGGCAAGCCGTGGCTGGGCTTTGATGCCACCACCACGTTGCTGCGCTCTGACTATAACCTTGGCAAATTTGTGCCAAACATCAGCGACGAAGTGTCGGTGAACATCTCTATCGAAGCGGGCAAAGCCGAGTAAGCTTTTACGCTGATTGATGAAATGGAAAACCCGCCGCGAGAGTTTGCTCGCGGCGGGTTTTTTCTTGTGCAGCTAAGGGCGCTTATTGTGCGGTGCGCTGTGCTGTCAGGTTGACCTTCACCGCCACTGAAAACCCCAGCGACGCCTCGTCGCCCATATTATCCCCGATGGAGAAGTCCCGGCGGTCAAGCGTAGTGCGGCCCAAGGCGCTGGCTTTGTCCTGATCCAAGCTGAGGCTGAAGGGCAGGGTGACGGGCATGCTCTTATCCTTGATCCGCAACGTGCCTTGCAGCTCATAGCCATCGGCCACGCGCAGGATCGGGCCGCTGAACACCGCCGTGGGGTGGGCGGTGGCATCAAAGAAATCCGGCCCCAGCGCTTGCTGCGTGACCGAGCCAAGGGCAAGCGAAGCAATGGAGATTGTCACCTCGGCCTGACCTGCGGGGCCATCGGGGATGGTTTCATCCAAGCTGATGCTGGCGGTCCAATCGGCAAAGCTGCCCGTTACTTCGGAGCCAAATTGCATCACGGTGATTTCAATGCTGCCTTCCTCGACCTGCCAGTCAGAGGCAACCTCGGCCAAGGCGGCGGGGGCGTCGCTGTCGGTTTGGCCGGGCAGGCCCAGCATCACGCCATAACCCACAGTCGCGGCCCAGATCAGCAGCGCGGCAACGCCGGGCAGGCGACTGTGATGCTGCGCAGGCAGCTGGCCAATTGCCGCTTCGCCCGGCAACATCCGGCGCAAGGTTGGGTCGCGGTCGATCACATGGTGTTTCAACGCCCCGGCAATATGCAACAGCACCGCACCAATCAGCACCCGGGTCGCGGCCCAGTGCAGCGCGCCAAAGATATGTTCGATATCCGTGCTTTTGGGCACCAAAGGCAGGTTTTGCCCAAAGGGCCACCAAATCGGTGCAAAACCCTCGGCGGCGGCATGGCCGATCCAGCCGGACAGCGGCACAATCACCAACGCGCCATAAAGCAGCCAATGCACCAATTCTGCGGCAAAGCTCTCTGCTTTGTGATCGGCATTGAGCAAACCCGGTTTGGGCTGCGACAGCGCCCAAGCGATCCGCCCCAGCGCCACAAAGAACACCGCCACCCCGAGCGTTTTGTGAAGCGAAAACAACCATGCCTTGCGCGCCAGCTCTTCGGACGTGTCAAAGGGCAGCTGGTTTGCGTACCAGCCCAAGGGAATCAGCGACAATATCAGCAGCGCTGTAAGCCAATGAAAGGTCTTGGTAACAGCGCCATAGCGCAGTTCGGTATTGGTAAGGGCCATGAAAATGCTCCGCAATTTTGATTGCACGCAGTTAAACACAGTTGGCATTTGCCGCAATGGACAGGGCCGCACAGAAGGCGTGCAGGCTTGTTTGCACCGGGGCGGCAGGTTAATGTCCGATAGCTTAAAATGAGAGGGCGCACATGAGCATTGCATTCGTATTTCCCGGTCAAGGGGCGCAGACCATCGGCATGGGCCGCGAATTGGCACAGGCCTATCCTGCGGCGCAGGCGGTTTTTGACGAGGTAGACGATGCCTTGGGAGAGAAACTCTCGGCGCTGATCTGGGAGGGGGATATTGAAACCCTGACCCTGACGGAGAATGCGCAACCTGCGTTGATGGCCACCTCGATGGCCGCGATGCGCGCCATGGAGGCCGAGGGTTTCGGGCTGGACCGGGCCGCCTATGTGGCCGGGCACAGCTTGGGCGAATATTCGGCGCTGTGCGCGGCGGGCACGCTGGGGCTGGCCGATACGGCGCGGCTTTTGCGGATTCGCGGCAAGGCGATGCAAAACGCGGTGCCAGTGGGCGAGGGCGCAATGGCGGCCCTGCTCGGCGTGACCTTCGAGCAGGCCGCAAAGATTGCGCAAAACGCCGCCGAGGGCGAGATTTGCCAAGTCGCCAATGAAAACGATCCTTCGCAGCATGTGGTCAGCGGCAGCAAAGGCGCGATTGAGCGCGCGGTGGTTCTGGCCAAAGAAGCAGGCGCAAAACGCGCTTTGATGCTGCCCGTCTCTGCGCCGTTCCATTGCTCGCTCATGGCGCCCGCAGCCGGGGAAATGGCCCGCGCGCTGGGGGATGTGGATTTGAACGATCCGGCGGTGCCTGTAGTTGCCAATGTGCTGGCCGCCGGGGTCAGCAACGCAGGGCTGATCCGCTCGCTGCTGGTGGATCAGGTGACAGGCCGGGTGCGCTGGCGCACCTCGGTGGAATGGATGGTCGATCACGGCGTGACCGAGTTCTGGGAAATCGGCGCGGGCAAGGCGCTGTCTGGCATGATCCGCCGGATCCACAAAGAATCGGTGCTGCGCAACATTGGCACGCCGGGCGACATTGAGGCGCTCAAGGCGGCCTGAGCGGCGCGGCGGAGAACATCAGATGACATTTAAAATGCAACGGCGCGGCATCCTCTTGGGGCTTGCCGCGCTTGGCGGTTGTTCTGTGGCGGGGACCCTGCGCCAAGCGGTGGATTACCGGCTGGTCAATGACCGCTTGATGATGTCGGGCATGATCACGGCCCGCACGCCGCTGCAATTTGCCGAAGTTTTGGCAGATAATCCCGGCATCACCACCATCGTGTTGCAAGACATGCCCGGCGCGCTGGATGAAGCAGCGGCGCTGCAAATGGGCTATCTGATCCGCCAGCGCGGCCTACATGTTGCGCTGCAAAGCGACAGTTTCCTGCGCGGCGCAGCGGTGTTTTTGCTGCTGGCTGGCACAGAGCGCCGCATGGTCGAGGGCGCGCAGATCGGCCTGCGCAGTTGGGCTGATGGCGGCGGCGAGGGGGCTGATTACCCCGCAGATGCAGCGGAACACCGCCTGTATTTGCAGTATCTGCGCGACATGTTGGGCGATGAGGCGTTTTACTGGTTCGCCTTGCACGCCGCGCCCTCAGACGGGATATACATCATGAATCAGGAAGAAATTGACCGGTTCGGCCTGCTGACGCAGCCCGTGCAGGCCTTATAAAGAGGGAAATCTATGTTTGATCTTTCAGGAAAAAATGCGCTGATCACTGGCGCGTCCGGTGGCATTGGGGCTGATATCGCCCGGCATTTGCACGGCGCTGGCGCAACCGTGGGCCTGTCTGGCACCCGCACAGAGCCGCTTGAGGCGCTGGCCGCTGAGCTGGGCGAACGCGCGCATGTGTTGCCGTGTAATCTGAGCGATATGGAAGCGGTGGACGCGCTGCCCAAACAGGCCGCAGAGGCGATGGGATCAGTTGATATTCTGGTCAACAATGCCGGCATCACCCGCGACAACCTGTTCATGCGCATGTCGGATGACGAATGGAACAGCGTGATCAACGTGAACCTGAACGCGACATTCAAGCTGTGCAAAGGCGTGCTGCGCGGCATGATGAAAGCCCGCTGGGGCCGGATTGTGAATATTTCCAGCGTGGTAGGCGCAACGGGCAACCCCGGCCAAGCCAATTACGCGGCCTCCAAAGCGGGCATGGTCGGCATGAGCAAGAGCCTTGCCTGCGAGGTTGCCAGCCGCGGCATCACTGTCAACGCAGTGGCCCCCGGTTTCATCGCCACAGCGATGACAGATAAGCTGACGGAGGATCAAAAAGCTGGTATCTTGGGGCAAATCCCTGCCGGACGTATGGGTGATCCCGCGGAGATCGCCTCGGCTGTGCTGTATCTTGCAAGCCCTGAGGCAGGCTATGTCACGGGCACGACCTTGCATGTAAACGGCGGTATGGCCATGTTGTAAAAGCGCTGTTCAAAGCGTTTGCCAACCCAGCATCATGTGCTAAAGGGGGCGCAGTTTTCAAACCGCTTGCGCTTGATTGTGCAGCGGACCTTGTGCAAACAGGGAATCGAGCCGCCCCTTTTTGGGGCATCCTCCAACCGGGTCTGTGAAAGGCACGGGCGGAAACCAAAAAGGGGCCGGTATGGCCCACTGAAGTGAGGAATTAAAAATGAGCGACGTCGCAGAGCGCGTGAAAAAAATCGTTGTCGAGCACCTTGGTGTTGAAGAAGACAAAGTAACCGAAAACGCATCGTTCATCGACGATCTGGGCGCAGACAGCCTGGACACAGTTGAACTGGTGATGGCGTTCGAAGAAGAATTCGGCATCGAGATCCCTGATGATGCGGCCGAAAACATCCAGACATTCGGCGATGCAGTGAAATTCATCAAAGAAGCGTCCTAATCGGATGCGCTGGCCCGTTTGGGTCGGCGAAATACCTCTCAAACGGCGTCTGTCCCCTGCGGATAGGCGCCGTTTTTTTGTGCCAATCGGGCAGGGGGGCTTGAAACCCGGCGGCGCTGGGGTGAAGCCTTACCCTCTGAGAAAACCTAACCCAAAGGCGCAGTGCTGATGTCGCGGAACGCACCCACCATAAATACGGCCCGATTGACCCTGCGCGGCATGCGCGCTGAAGATTTCAGCCGCTTTGCCGAGATTTGGGCCAAGCCAGAGGTGGTGGCGCATATTACCGGCACGCCGCAAAGCAAAAGCCACAGTTGGGATGCGTTTTTGCGCAATGCCGGCCATTGGCAGATCACGGGATTTGGCCAATGGGGTGTGCAGGTGCATGGCCAGCGCGATTTATCCGGCCACGTGGGGTTCTTTTTTGGCGCGCGGGGGCTGGGGGATGATTTTGACCCCTATCCCTCGGCAGGCTGGGTGCTGGACCCTGAGGCGCAGGGCAAGGGATTGGGGCTTGAGGCCGCCACAGCCGCGCATGATTGGTTTGACCGGATCGTGGCCGGGCGCACGGTGTGCGGCATTACGCCGGAAAATGCCGGATCGCTGAAATTGGCCACGCGGCTGGGGTATACGCCGCTGCGCGAGGCCAAGGTGGAGGGCGAGACGATTCTCTTGATGACCCGCAAAGGCCCGCCCGTCAGCCCGTAAGGCGCGCGCGCCTCTCGCCGCGAGGGGCGCGTAGGGCATGCGCTCTTGAATCGAGGGGCATGCCCACGATATACGGCTGCAACAGGACAATTATGATAAGTGAGGCATCTTTATGCGCAGAGTGGTTGTGACGGGCTTGGGGCTGGTAACGCCGTTGGCCGATGGGGTCGAAGAAAGCTGGAAGCGCATCTTGGACGGTCAATCCGGCGCAGGCCCGATTGAGCGGTTTGATGCCAGCAAACTGATCACCCAATATGCATGTGAAGTGCCTTGGGGCGATGGCAGTGACGGCACGTTCAATGCCAACACCTACATGGAGCCCAAAGAGCAGCGCAAAGTCGATACATTCATTATGTATGGCATGGCCGCCGCCCAGCAAGCCGTCGAAGACGCAGGCTGGACCCCGCAGGACCGCGAGAGCCTTGAGCGCACTGGTGTGCTGATCGGTTCCGGCATTGGCGGGCTGAATTCCATTGCCAATACGGCCGTGATGATGGCCGAAAAAGGCCCGCGCCGTGTGTCGCCATTCTTTGTGCCCGGCGCGCTGATCAACCTGATCTCGGGTCAGGTGTCGATCCGGTATGGCTATAAAGGGCCAAACCATTCGGTGGTGACCGCCTGTTCCACAGGGGCCCATGCGATTGGCGATGCCAGCCGCCTGATCCAGCACGGCGACGCCGATGTGATGATCGCAGGCGGGGCCGAGGCCGCGATCTGCGAAATCGGCATTGCCGGGTTCAACGCCTGCAAAGCGCTGTCGACCAAACGCGGCGATGATCCGAAAAAAGCCAGCCGCCCCTATGACATCGACCGCGATGGTTTTGTCATGGGCGAGGGCGCGGGCATTGTGGTGCTCGAAGAATACGAACATGCCAAGGCACGCGGTGCCAAGATCTATGCCGAGGTTCTGGGCTATGGTCTGTCGGGCGATGCCTATCACATCACCGCCCCCTCCGAAGACGGTGAAGGCGGCGAACGTTCCATGCGCGCAGCCCTCAAAGGCGCGGGGCTGGAGCCTGCGGATGTGGATTACATCAACGCGCATGGCACTTCGACCATGGCCGATACCATCGAATTGGGCGCGGTAGAGCGTATGATGGGCGATGCGGCCAGCAAGGTCACCATGTCCTCGACCAAATCCGCCACCGGGCATCTTTTGGGCGCGGCAGGCGCGATCGAGGCGATTTTCTCGATCCTTGCCATCCGCGACCAAGTGGCACCGCCCACCATCAATCTGGACAACCCAGCGGTTGAAACCGTGATTGATCTGGCCCCCAACAAAAAGGTTGAGCGCGAGATCAACGTGGCGCTGAGCAACTCCTTCGGCTTTGGCGGGACAAACGCCAGCGTCCTGTTCGGGAAAGTCAGCTAAATGTGGCGTCACATCGCGGCAAATGCCTTTACCTTTCTGGCACTCGGGCTGTTTTTACTGGGCGGCGTCATCATCTGGGGCAAAGCCCAATATGACACGCCCGGCCCGCTCGGCGAGGCGATCTGTGTGCAGGTTGACCGGGGCTCCAACATGCGCCGGGTCAGCCAGCAACTGGTCGAAAAAGGGGCAGTGAGTTCCGCCGCGATTTTCCGCGTTGGGGCCGATTACGAGGAAAAGACCCAAAACCTTAAGGCGGGCAGTTTCCTTGTGGAGCCGCAGGCCACCATGCGCGACATTGTCGATGTGGTGACCAAAGGCGGGGCCAACACATGCGGCACCGAAGTGGTTTACCGCGTCGGCGTGACCCGTGTGAGCGTACAGGTGCGCGAGCTGGACCCGGCCACCAACCGGTTTGTCGAGCAAGCGCAATTCACCCCCGGCGAGGAAGAGACCCCCGCGGTCTATACCGAGCTGCGCGAGAAAGCCGACACGCGCTACCGCATCGCCATTGCCGAGGGCGTGACCTCTTGGCAGATCGTGAATGCGCTTGAGGGCATTGACGTGCTCGAAGGCGAAACCGGCGATCTGCCTGCCGAGGGCCTGCTCGCCCCCGACAGCTATGATGTGCAAAAAGGTGATGAGCGCGGCCCGCTTTTGGCCAAGATGCAAGCGGCGCAAAAGGCCAATCTGGCCGCTGCATGGGAAGCGCGCGACCCTGATCTGCCGATTGAGAGCCCCGAAGAGCTGTTGATCCTTGCCTCGATTGTGGAAAAAGAAACCGGCGTTGCCGCAGAGCGCGGGCAGGTTGCCAGCGTCTTTGTGAACCGTCTGCGCCAAGGCATGCGTCTGCAAACCGACCCCACGGTGATTTACGGCATCACCAAGGGCAAGGGCGTGTTGGGGCGCGGTCTGCGCCGCAGCGAATTGCGGGCGGCGACACCGTGGAACACCTATGTGATCGAAGCCCTGCCGCCCACGCCCATCGCCAACCCCGGCCGGGCCAGCCTGATGGCAGCGGCCCAGCCAGAAGAGACCGATTTTATCTTCTTTGTGGCCGATGGCACAGGCGGCCATGCTTTTGCGCAAACCCTTGCGCAGCATAATGAAAATGTCGCCCGCTGGCGGCAGATCGAAGCCGAACGCGGCGCTGAGGCTGCGGGCGGCGCGTCAACAGGCGGCAATTGACAGGCCATCAGGGGCGCGGCATCTGCGCCCCTGAATTTGCCGCGGTCATACCCCAAACGAACGGCCCTAAGGTATTGCGTTAACACAGTTTTCATTGACTTTGCGCGCGCCGGAACTTAGATTTTTGACATGCTAGAAGAGATGGGCAAACGGCCCCGAGGTTTATCCCTCGGTGGCCGTTTTTTCATGTCTCTCGGTTGGATCATGCCAACGAGAGTAAGGTAGATGACCATAAATACCCCGGAGCAGGAGCTTGCGGCGCTCGAAGACATTGTCACGTCGATCCGCAACTCCCTAGGCGCATTGCGCCGCGATATTGAGAGCCTGAGTGAACAGGCCAAAGCCGGGGGAGGAATAAGTGAAACCAAGGCAGCCCAGAGCCTGCGCTTTTTGAGCGGGTTGGTCGCGGCATGCCACAGCGCGGAGTTAAAACTGCATGTCTGCAAGCAACATCAATCAGCCAGCGCAGAGGGCGGCGGGGGCGGGGGCGCCGGGGGGCAATCCCTCGATCTTGACGCCGCACGGGCTGCGATCGGGTGCCAGTTGGATCGTCTCCGCTGCGCCTGCGATACAGGAGAAATTCCTGAGTGAAATGGAAGAGGGAGCGCTGCTGGCGCTCCCTTTTTTATTCGAGTTTTGGGCCATGCCGCATCAATTGCCGCCGCCGGGCGATTGGCGGTCTTGGGTGATTATGGGCGGGCGCGGCGCGGGCAAGACGCGCGCCGGGGCCGAATGGGTGCGCAGCGCCGTTGAGGGCAGCAGGCCGCAAGATCCGGGCCGCTGCAAACGCATCGCGCTGGTGGGCGAAACCCATGATCAGGTGCGCGAAGTGATGATTTTTGGCGACAGCGGCATCATGGCCTGTTCGCCCCCGGATCGCAGTCCGCAATGGGAGGCGGGGCGCAAGCGGCTGCTTTGGCCCAATGGCGCAATTGCGGGTGTGTATTCCGCGCATGACCCCGAAGGGCTGCGCGGGCCGCAATTTGATGGCGCATGGGTGGATGAGATCGCCAAATGGAAGAAAAGCCAAGAGACATGGGACATGCTGCAATTTGCGCTGCGGCTTGGGGCGCGCCCGCAGGTTTGCGTGACCACCACGCCGCGCAATGTGCCTGCGCTCAAATCGCTGCTGGCCGCGCCCTCGACCGTCAGCACCCATGCGCCCACCGAGGCGAACCGCGCCAATCTGGCAAGCTCGTTTCTGGAGGAAGTTCGCGCACGGTATCGCGGCACGCGGCTGGCGCGCCAAGAGCTGGACGGGGTGCTGCTGGCCGATGCCGAGGGCGCGCTGTGGAGCAGCGCCATGCTGGAGGCCGCGCGGGTGGCGGGCCCGCCTGAATTTGACCGGGTGGTCGTGGCGCTGGATCCGGCCACCACCGCCGGGGCGGGATCGGATGAATGCGGCATCGTGGTGGTGGGGGCGCAGACCCAAGGCCCACCGCAAAATTGGCGCGCCTGTGTGCTGGCCGATTGCACGGTGGCCGGGGCCAGCCCCAGTGAATGGGCCCGCGCCGCCATTGCCGCCATGACGCGTTTCAACGCAGACCGGCTTGTGGCCGAGGTCAACCAAGGCGGCCAGATGGTGCGCGAGGTGATCGGGCAGGTTGATCCGCTGGTGCCCTATAAGGCGGTACATGCCAGCCGGGGCAAGCTGGCGCGGGCCGAGCCTGTGGCCGCGCTCTATGAACAGGGCCGGGTGAGCCATGTGCCGGGGCTGGAGGCGCTGGAGGATCAAATGACGCGCATGACCGCCCAAGGCTATCAGGGCGGCGGCAGCCCTGACCGGGTGGATGCGCTGGTCTGGGCGATACATGAGCTGATGATCGAGCCTGCCGCAAAGTGGCGCCAGCCCGCTGTGCGGTCCTTGTGAGGGCGCGCGGGTCTGACCGGCCCTTCGGGGAGGATTTTGGTCCAATTGGAAAGCGCAACGGGCAGCGCGCGCAGTGGTGGCGCGGTTTTAACCTTTTGGTGAGACATTATTCGGTGAGCCAAGGGGATGCCCCCGAGTGGCGGCGGATAAGAATAGGAGCGGGACATGGGGTTTAATTTTTTGCGGCGCAATGCGGCGGTGGCACTGCCAGAGCAAAAAGCATCGGCTACCGGGCCAGTGGTGGCTTTTCAGACCTCTGGCCGCGTGGCCTGGAGCCCGCGTGATGCGGTGTCGCTGACACGGGCCGGGTTTTCCGGCAATCCGGTGGGGTTCCGCTCGGTCAAGCTGATTGCCGAAGCGGCGGCGGCCCTGCCCATTGTGGTGCAAGATTGTGCGCGCCGCTATGAGCAGCATCCGCTGCTGGGCCTGATCAACCGGCCCAATGCGGCGCAGGGCCGGGCCGAGCTGTTTGAGGCGCTTTATGCGCAGCTGCTGCTGAGCGGCAATGCCTATGTGGAGGCGGTGCGCGATGCGCAGGATCTTCCGGTGGAGCTGCATGTGTTGCGGGCTGACCGCATGTCTGTGGTGCCGGGGGCGGATGGCTGGCCTGTGGCCTATGAATATGCCGTGGCGGGGCGCAAACACCGGTTTGACGCGGGCGGGGCAGTATCGCCTGTCTGTCATGTGAAGAATTTCCACCCCCAGGATGATCATTACGGGTTCAGCCCGATGCAGGCTGCGGCCATGGCGCTGGATGTGCATAATTCCGCCTCGCGCTGGTCCAAGGCGCTTTTGGATAATGCGGCGCGCCCGTCCGGGGCGATTGTTTACAATGGGGCCGAGGGGCAGGGCACCATGAGCAACGACCAATACGAGCGGTTGGTCAGCGAGATGGAAAGCCACCACCAAGGCGCGCGCAATGCCGGGCGGCCCATGTTGCTCGAAGGCGGGCTTGATTGGAAACCCATGGGGTTTTCGCCCTCGGATATGGAGTTTCAAAAGACCAAAGAGGCCGCCGCGCGCGAGATTGCCTTGGCCTTTGGGGTGCCGCCGATGCTGATCGGGATTCAGGGCGATGCGACCTATGCCAATTACCAAGAGGCGCATAGGGCGTTTTACCGTCTGACGGTGTTGCCGCTCGCCACGCGGGTGACGGCGGCGCTGGCGCATTGGCTGTCGGGCTACACCGGCGAGCAGGTGGAGATCAAACCCGATCTGGATCAGGTGCCCGCGCTGGCCAGCGAGCGCGATGCGCAGTGGCGCCGGGTCGCGGAGGCGGCGTTTCTGAGCGAGGCGGAGAAACGTGCCTTGCTGGGGTTGCCGCCTTTGGCCGAGGGGGGCTGATGTGGGGGAGTTGGAGAAATTCTATTGCGCGCCGGGCCTGCGGCTGGAGGCGCATGAGCGGGTCAGCGAGATCCATCATGAGAATGTCATGCGGCGGTTAGACCGTATGGAGCAGATGATGGAGCGGCTGGAAAAACGCCTATGGCTCACGGTTTACGGTGTGGTTGCGGTGATTTTGGCGCAGGCGGTGCAGTCATTTCTGGTGGTGGCACCTGCGGGCTGAGTTTTGAGGAGATGACAATGAAAGATGCGGTTTTTGACCTCGGCCCAGCGCCGGGGAACGGGGAAGCTTTGCCCGGTTTTGAAAGAAAATTCGCCCAATCCGGCAGCCCGGTGCAGGTAGATGGCGGCAGCGTGATCAGCGGCTATGCCAGCCTGTTTGGCGCGCAAGATCAGGGCGGCGATGTGGTGGCGGCGGGGGCTTATGCGGCCTCGCTGGCCAAGGCACGCGCCGCCGGGCGCAGCATCAAAATGCTGTGGCAGCATGACCCGGCCCAGCCCATCGGCATCTGGGACGAGATCCGCGAAGACAGCAAGGGGCTGTTTGTGCAGGGCAGGTTGCTGGGCGGTGTGGCCAAGGCGCGCGAGGCGGCGGAGCTGCTGGCGGCGGGGGCGATTGACGGGCTCTCCATCGGCTATCGCACCGTGCGGGCCAGCAAAACCGCCCAAGGCCAGCGCCTGCTGACGGAGCTTGATCTTTGGGAAGTTTCCTTGGTGACCTTTCCGATGTTGCCAGCGGCGCGGGTGGCGGGGAAGTCCCAAACCCCCGGTGATACGGCGCTCTGCGAGGCCTTGCGCGGCTTTGCGGCGGGGCTGCACGCGGCGCGGGGCATGATGCGGCGCAGCGAGAGCCACCCGGCGGCCAGCGCCGCCGCGCGCGATCAATTCACGACATTCCAACCAAGGGGATAGGACCATGAAAGAGACCCACATCAACGCGCCAGATACGGCGCAGAGCCCTGCCGAGGAAGTCCGGCAAGCCGCAATCGGTTTTGCCAATGACTTCAAGGGTTTTCAAGACAACCTTGACCGTAAATTGCAACAAGCAGAAGAGCGAATGACCATGTTGGACCGTAAGATGAACTTTCAATCCCGCCCGCATCTGGCCGGGGCCACAGAACCCACAGCGCCGCACCGCGCCGCCTTTGGCTCTTATGTGCGCACAGGCGATGATGACGGGCTGCGCGGGCTGGAGCTTGAGGGCAAGGCCATGTCCACCTCAGTCAATTCCGATGGTGGCTATCTGGTCGATCCGCAGACCTCAGAGCGGGTGAATTCCGTGCTGCGCGCCACTGCTTCGCTGCGGGCTGTGGCGGCTGTGGTCAATGTCGAGGCGACCTCATTTGATGTGCTGGTCGATCACACCGATGTGGGCGCAGGCTGGGCCACCGAAACCGCCGCTATGGGCGAGACGGACACGCCGCAGCTCGACCGGATCACCATTCCGCTGCATGAGCTGAGCGCCATGCCCAAAGCCTCGCAGCGCCTGCTGGACGACAGCGCCTTTGACATCGAAGGCTGGCTGGCCGGGCGCATTGCCGATAAATTCGCCCGCGCCGAGGCCGCGGCCTTTGTCAGCGGCGACGGGCTTGATAAACCCAAAGGTTTCCTAACCCATAGCGCGGTGGATAACGACGTCTGGGTCTGGGGCAATCTGGGCTATGTGCCCTCCGGGCTCGACGGCGATGTGACGGCGGATGCGATTGTCGATCTGGTCTATGCGCTGGGGGCGCAATACCGCGCCAACGGATCGTTTGTGATGAACTCCAAAACCGCAGGTCTGGTGCGCAAGCTCAAGGATAATGACGGGCGGTTTTTGTGGTCAGATGGGCTGGCGGCGGCGGAACCGGCGCGGCTCATGGGCTATCCGGTGCTGGTGGCCGAGGACATGCCCGATGCGGCAAGTGACACCATGTCGATTGCCTTTGGCGATTTCCGTGCCGGCTATACCGTGGCCGAACGCCCCGATCTGCGCATTCTGCGCGATCCGTTTAGCGCCAAACCCCATGTATTGTTCTACGCCACCAAACGTGTGGGCGGCGATGTGAGCGATTTTGCAGCCATCAAGCTGTTGAAATTCGGTCTGGCCTAAGGGCGGGCCGAAGCCAGGGCTGGGGGGGACATTCCTCGCGGCCTTGGTCCGGGCGCGCATGAATTTTGCGGCGTGTTGTCTAGCTGCTCCCCTCCGACCGAGCAACATGATTGCGGATGTGCGTCCGGGTCCATTTGGGCTGGCAGGACGGGAAGTGAGAAATGGAGATTTCGATGATGTTGATCGAAGAGACCCCGGTGCCGGATCTGGCCCTACCGCTAGACGCGCTCAAGGCGCATTTGCGGCTGGGCAGTGGGTTTGGCGTGGAAGATCTGCAAGATGCGCTGCTCGCAGGGTTCTTGCGGGCGGCCCTTGCCGCGATTGAGCTGCGCACCGGCAAGGCGCTGTTTGGGCGAAACTTTCGCTGGAGCCTGCCGCGCTGGCGGGATGGCCAAGCGCAGGCGCTGCCGATTGCGCCCGCCGTGCAGATTGCACAGTTGGTGATCGTGGATGCCAGCGGCGCCGAGGTGATCGCCGCGCCCCAGAGCTATCGGCTCGAAGCCGACCCCCAGCGCCCCGTGCTGCGCGCCGCCGCCACCTGTTTGCCAACCATCCCCAGCGGCGGGCAGGCGCGGGTTGATTTCAGCGCCGGGTTTGGCGCGGCATGGGAGGATATCCCCCCCGATCTGCGCCAAGCGGTGATGATGCTCAGCGCGCATTATTACGAGTTTCGCGCCGATACCACGCTAAGCGAGGGCTGCATGCCCTTTGGCGTCAGCAGCCTGATTGACCGCTACCGCGCCCTGCGCCTTGGCGGTGCAGGATGAGCGCGCCGCGGCTGAACCGGCAATTGCTGCTCGAAGCGCCTCAGCGGGTGAGCGACGGGGCGGGCGGCTATACCGAAGGCTGGAGCGCGCTTGGCACGCTTTGGGCCGAGGTCACGCTGCGCACAGGGCGCGAGACGGCGCAGATCGGCGCACCGATCAGTCAGGCGCGGTTTCGCATCGTGGTGCGCGGCGCGCCGCCCGGCTCGCCCGCCCGCCCCACAGCGCAGCAGCGGTTTCGCGAAGCCGCCCGGATCTACGCCATCGAAGCTGTGGCCGAAAAAGACCCCGAAGGGCGGTTCTTGGTCTGCTATGCCCAAGAGGAGACCCCCCTATGAGCTATGCCATGTCAGGCCCGCTTCAGGCCGCGATCTTTGACGCGCTCAGCGCCGATAGCGCCCTTGCTGCGCTGGTGGGCAGCGCGATCTATGACGCGGTGCCGGGGGGCAGCCTGCCGCCGATCTATGTGCGGCTGGGCGGCGAGGCGGCGCAAGATGCCTCGGACGCCAGCGGCGCAGGCGCGCTGCATGTGGTGACGGTGTCGGTGATCACCACCCAGCCGGGTTTTGCCGGGGCCAAAGCCGCCGCCGCCGCAATCAGCGATGCGCTGCATGCGGCGGATTTGCCGCTCAGCCGGGGGCGGCTGGTCTGGCTCCAGTTTCACAAAGCAACCGCCGCGCGCATCGACACCGCCAGCGCGCGGCAGATCGACCTGCAATTTCGCGCGCGGGTGCAGGACGATTAACCAAGATAACCAAGCCAACCCAGCGGCCTCGTGCCCGATGTAACAGGAGAAACCCTATGGCTGTGCAAGCAGGCAAAGACCTTTTGATCAAGGTGGATATGTCCACCGATGGCAGTTTTGAAACCATCGCCGGGCTGCGCGCCACGCAGGTCAGCTTTAACGCGGAACCGGTGGATGTCACGACACTCGACAGCGCGGGCGGCTGGCGCGAATTGCTTGCCGGGGCGGGGGTGCGCTCGGCGGCGATCAGCGGCGCAGGCGTGTTCCGCGATGCGGGCACAGACGAGCGCACGCGCCAGCTTTTCTTTGATGGCATGACCCCGGATTTTCAGGTGATCATCCCCGATTTCGGCATTGTCGAAGGCCCGTTTCAGGTCACCGCGCTGGAATATAGCGGGCAGCTCAATGGCGAGGCCACGTTTGATCTGAGCCTGCAATCGGCGGGCATGCTGAACTTCACCGCCGATCCGGTGATCTGAGCCATGGCAAACCCGTGGCAAGGCGAGGTGGCGCTGGTGATCAATGAACAGCGCTATGCCGCCCGGCTGAGCCTTGGGGCTTTGGCCGAGCTGGAAGAAGCGCTTGGCGCAGGCTCGCTCATGGCGCTGGTGGCGCGGTTCGAGGGCGGCGCCTTCACCAGCCGGGATGTGCTGGCGGTGCTTGCCGCTGGCCTGCGCGGCGGCGGCAGCGATCTGAGCGCGGCGGCGTTGGCCGATGCCCGGATCGAGGGCGGGCCCATGGCCGCCGCAAAAGCCGCCGCGCAATTGCTGGCCCGCGCCTTTGTGGTGCCGCAATGAGCGCGGCGCCGAACCAAACCGGGCTGAACCAAACCGCGCTCGATTGGCCCATGCTGATGCGCGCGGGCCTGCGCGGGCTGGGCTTGAGCCCGGCTGAGTTCTGGGCGCTCACCCCGGCAGAGCTGGCGATGAAACTGGGGGCAGGGGGCGCAGGCGCGCCGCTGCTGGGTGATGGGTTGGCGGCGCTGATGGCCGCCTATCCCGATCAAACAAGGGAGAGCGATGATGAGCAATTATGACGGGTTCGAAAACCTGAGCGATTACGCCGAGGCGTTGAACCAGACGCTGGGCGAAAGCGGCACATTGGTGTCCGGCTTTGACAGCGAATTGCGCCGCATGCGCAGCGCTTTGGCGGCCACAGGCAAAGACGTGGCCACCTTGGAAAAGGGCCTAAACAGCGGGCTGCGCCGCGCCTTTGACGGGGTGATGTTCGACGGGATGAAACTGTCGGACGCGCTCAAAACCGTGGCGCAATCCCTGTCAAACTCCGCCTATAACGCGGCAATCAAACCCGTCACCGACCATGTTGGCGGGCTGATCACCCAAGGCGTGTCGGGGCTGGTGCAAAGCGCCTTGCCCTTTGCCGCCGCATCTGGCCCCGCCGCGTCGCTGCCCTTGGGGCTGGGCGGGGGCGCAGGCAGCGCGGCTCCCACCAGCGCGGCGGCAGGATCGTACCTGCCAGCGGCGGCATCCGTGGTGATGAACATCTCCACCCCCGATGTGCAGGGGTTCCAGCGCTCCCAAAGCCAGATCGCCGCCCAGATGAGCCGCGCCTTGGCCGCTGGCAATCGCAACCGTTAAACTCAGGAGCACCCCCGATGGATTTTCACGAATTGCGCTTCCCCCCAAACCTGACCTTCGGCTCGCTTGGCGGCCCGCAGCGCCGCACCGATGTGGTGACGCTCGCCAATGGGTTCGAAGAACGCAACACCCCTTGGGCCCATTCGCGCCGCGTCTATGATGCGGGGCTCGGCATGCGCTCGATTGATGATGTGCAGGTGCTGATCGCCTTTTTCGAGGCGCGTTTTGGCCAGATGTACGGGTTTCGCTGGAAAGATTGGTCCGATTACAAATCCGGCCTCTCCTCGGCAGCGGTGAGCTTTGAGGACCAGCATCTGGGCTATGGCGACGGGGTGCAAAGCGACTATCAACTGGTTAAAACCTACCGCTCCGGCCCGCATCACTATGTGCGCCCCATCACCAAACCCGTGCAAGGCACCGTGCGCGTGGGGGTCGAACAAGACGCGCTGCAAGAGGGCATTGATTACGAAGTGGACCTAAGCACCGGCGTGATCAGCTTTGCCCATCCGCCCGATCCCCAGATGCAAGTGCTGGCGGGGTTCGAATTTGACGTGCCCGTGCGCTTTGACACAGACCGGATTTTGGTCAGCGTCGCCAGCTTCCAAGCAGGCCAAGCGCCCAATGTCCCCGTGATCGAGGTGCGTGTGTGATGGCAAATTTCCCGCAAAACCTGCAAACCCACCTGCAAAGCGGCGTCACGCTGCTGTGTCACTGCTGGCTGATCACCCGCAAAGACGGCGCGGTGCTGGGCTTTACCGATCATGACATGGCCTTGGGGTTTGACGGGCACATCTTTCGCGCCGATACCGGCCTGAGCGCAGCGGCACTGGCGCAGGCCACAGGGCTGTCAGTGGATAACAGCGAAGCCATGGGCGCGCTCAGCGATGATGCGATCCGCGAGGATGAGATCGAACAGGGCCGCTATGACGGGGCCGAGATCCGCGCTTGGCGGGTCAATTGGGCCGACCCGGCCCAGCGGACCTTGCTGTTTCGCGGCACAATTGGCGAGGTAAAGCGCAACGGCAATGCCTTTCGCGCCGAACTGCGCGGGCTGACAGAGGCGCTCAACCGCCCCTTGGGCCGGGTCTATCAAAAACCCTGCGCGGCGGTGCTGGGCGATGCGCAATGCCAGTTCAACCTTGCAACCGAAGGCTATAGCGAGAGCTTGGCCGCGCAGCAGGTGATCGAGCGGCGCGAATATATCTGGCCGGGGTTTCTGGGCCCCGCCGAGGGCTGGTTCACCCGTGGGCGGCTCGAAGTGCTCGATGGCCCCGCAGCGGGGCTGTGGAGCATCATCAAACATGACTGGTTCGAAGGCGAGACCCGCCACATCACCCTATGGGAGCCGATCCGGGGCGCGGTAGAACCCGGCACCCAATTGCGGCTGGTGGCAGGCTGCGACAAACGCTTTGAAACCTGCCGCGATAAATTCGCCAATCTGATCAATTTCCAGGGCTTCCCCGATCTGCCCGGCGATGATTGGGCCGTGGCCGTGCCAAAGGGCCACAATCCCAACACCGGAGGCAGTCTGCGATGAGCGCGCCCTTGACGCCGCAAGGTGAGCGCGCCGCCGCCCTTGCGCGGGGCTGGATCGGGACGCCCTATCTGCACCAAGCGGCCCAGCAAGGCGCGGGCTGTGATTGTCTGGGCCTGCTGCGCGGTGTCTGGCGCGGGCTGCATGGCGGCGATGATCCCGAAACCGTGCCTGCCTATTCGATGGATTGGTCCGAGCCACAAGGCGAGGAACGTCTCTGGGCGGCGGCGCGGCGTCATCTGCTGGAAAAACCCCTGCACCAAGACGCCCCCGGCGATGTGCTGCTGTTTCGCATGCGCGCCGGGGGGGTGGCCAAACATCTGGGCATCGCAGGGGCCACCGGGCCGCGCGCAACATTCATCCATGCCTATAGCGGGCATGGGGTGGTCGAAAGCCCGCTCAGCGCGCCTTGGCGGCGGCGCATCGTGGCGCGGTTTGAATTTCCAAGAGAGGGTATCTAATGGCAACCATGGTTCTTTCGGCAACAGGGGCGGCACTTGGCGGCTCCATCGGGGGCACATTTGCCGGGCTCTCCTCGGTGGCCATTGGCCGCGCAGTGGGCGGCACGCTGGGGCGCATGGTGGATCAACGCCTGCTGGGCTCCGGCGGTCAAGCGGTGGAAACCGGCAAGGTAGACCGCTTCCGCCTGACCAATGCAGGCGAGGGCGACGCCGTGGCGCAGGTATATGGGCGCATGCGCATCGGCGGCCAAGTGATCTGGACCTCGGATTTTGAGGAAACCACCACCGTCAGCGGCGGCGGCAAAGGCACGGCCCCCAGCCCCGAGACCACACAATATAGCTACAGCATCACCCTCGCCGTGGCCCTATGCGAAGGCGTCATCACACGGGTGGGCCGGGTCTGGGCCGATGGCGAAGAGATCGCCCGCGATGCGCTGAACCTGCGCGTCTATAACGGCAGCGCAGATCAACTGCCCGACCCGGCCATGGAGGCCGTCGAGGGCGCAGGCAATGTGCCCGCCTATCGCGGCACCGCCTATGTGGTGATGGAGAACCTCGCGCTGGGCCAATTTGGCAACCGCGTGCCGCAATTCTCCTTCGAGGTGATCCGCCCCGATCAACGCGGCACGCCGGGCGGTTATCACGCGCCCAGCCACGCGGTACAGGGCGTGGCCCTGCTGCCCGGTACGGGGGAATACACCCTCGCCACCACCCCGGTGACCATGGTGCATCTCGATGATCCCGACGCCAGTTGGAGCGTCAACGTCACCACCCCCTCGGGCAAAACCGATTTTGCCACCTCGCTGGAGAACCTGACAGGCGAGCTGGAAAGCCTACATGCCGCCTCGCTTGTGGTCTCTTGGTTCGGGGATGATCTGCGCTGTGGCACCTGCACCGTGCAGCCCAAGGTCGAAAAACGCGAGATCGACGGCGAGAACATGCCATGGGGCGTCTCGGGCCTGCCGCGCGCACAGGCGCAGGTCATCACCCAGATCGAAGGCCGCCCGGTCTATGGCGGCACCCCCACCGATCAATCGGTGATCGAGGCGATCAATGCGATCAAGGCCGATGGCCATGAGGTGATGTTCTACCCCTTCATCTTGATGGACCAAACCGCCGGGAACAGCCTGCCCGATCCCTATAGCGACGCGCCCAGCCAACCGGCCCTGCCATGGCGCGGGCGCATCACGCTGAGCAAAGCCCCCGACCAACCCGGCAGCCCCGATGGCAGCGCCAGCGCGCAAGCCGAGGTCGCCGCCTTCTTTGGCACAGCCACAGCCGCAGATTTCACCGTAGAAGAGGGCACCGTCACCTATAGCGGGCCACCCGAATGGAGCTTTCGCCGCTTTATCCTGCATTACGCCGCGCTGTGTGCGGCAGCAGGGGGGGTAGAGGCTTTCTGCATCGGATCAGAGCTGCGCGGATTGACCCAGATCAGAGGGGCAGGGGCCAGCTTCCCCGCTGTGGCACAGCTGCGCGCCCTGACGGCAGATGTACGCCAATTGCTGGGGCCAGAGACCAAGCTCAGCTATGCCGCCGATTGGAGCGAATATTTCGGCTACCAACCCCAAGACGGCAGCAATGACCGTTACTTCCACCTCGACCCGCTCTGGGCCGACCCTAACATCGACTTCATCGGCATCGACAATTACATGCCCCTGTCCGATTGGCGCGGCGAAGACGGGCATCTGGACGGCGAGAGCTGGGGCGCGATCTATGAACTGGATTACCTCAAATCCAACATCGAAGGCGGCGAGGGCTATGATTGGTATTACCACTCCGACGAGGCCCGCGCCGCACAAATCCGCACGCCCATCACAGACGCAGAGCATGGCGAGCATTGGATCTACCGCTACAAAGACCTGCGCGGCTGGTGGGAACATTTCCACCACGAACGCATCGGCGGGCAACGCCAGATAGACCCCACCGCTTGGATACCCGGCTCCAAACCGTTCTGGTTCACCGAATATGGCTGCGCCGCGATTGATAAAGGCACCAACCAGCCCAATAAATTCCTCGACAAGAAAAGCTCCGAAAGCAGCTTGCCGCGCCACTCAAACGGCGCGCGCGATGAACTGATCCAGATGCAATACCTGCGCGCCTTCAATGATTACTGGGCCAAATCCCAAAACAACCCCGATGCCACGCTCTATGCCGGGCGGATGATCAACATGCACCGCGCTTTTGTCTGGGCATGGGATCTGCGGCCCTTCCCGTTTTTCCCCAATAATGCGGCCCTGTGGGGGGACGGCGAGAATTACGCCAAAGGCCATTGGATCAATGGGCGCAGCTCGGGCCGGCACCTTGCCCAAGTGGTCGACGAAATCTGCCAAGCCGCCGGGATCACCCAAACCGATCTGCCCGATCTGCACGGGTTTGTGCGCGGCTATGCGGTGACACAGGTGGGCGATGCCCGCCAGGCGCTGCAACCGCTGATGCTGCGCTACGGGTTTGACGTGCTGGAACGGGACGGCACCTTGCTGATGCGCCTGCGGAGCGGGCTGCAAGACACGGGCCTAAGCCGCGCTGGGCTGGTGGACAGCCCCAATATCGACGGGGGGATCGAACAAATCCGCGCCCCCGAAGCCGAGATCGCCGGGCGCATCCGCCTGCGCTTTGTCCAGTCAGACGCCGATTTCGACGTGATCGCAGAAGAGGCCGTGCTGGCCGATGAGGCCACCCATGCGGTCTCCGCCTCCGAGCTGAACATGTCGCTCACCCGCGCCGAAGGGCGGCAAATCACCGAACGCTGGCTCACCGAGGCCCGCGTGGCCCGAGAAAGCGTGCGTTTCGCGCTGCCGCCCTCGCAATTGGCGCTGGGCGCGGGGGATGTGGTGGCGCTGCCCGCCGATCAAGGTGAAGGCGATGCGCTCTACCGGATCGACCGGGTTGAACAAGGCGCATACCAACTCATCGAGGCCCAGCGGATTGAGCCAAAGACCTATGAGCTCTCGCCGCTGGATGATGCGCTGGTGCCGCTGCGCCCCTTTGTGCCGCCCTCGCCAATCTCGGCACTGTTTCTGGACCTGCCGCTGCTGCGCGGCGACGAGCTGCCCCATGCGCCTTATGTGGCGGCTTCCGCCAAACCCTGGCCGGGCAGCGTGGCGCTCTATCAGGCCCCGCAAGACAGCAACTATGCGCTGGGCGGTCTGCTGCGCCGCCGCGCCACACTTGGCCGAAGCCAGACCGATCTGCCCGCCGCCAGCGCTGGGCTGATCGACCATGGCCCGGCGCTGCTGGTGAAACTTTCCACCGGATCGCTGGAATCCGTTGGCCAAGATGCGCTGCTGGGCGGGGCCAATCTGGCCGCGATTGGCGATGGCACCTCAGATAATTGGGAACTGTTCCAATTCGGGACCGCTGATCTGGTCGCCCCGCGCACCTATGCGCTAACCGGGCGGCTGCGCGGACAGGCAGGCAGCGACGCGCTCATGCCGCAAAGCTGGCCCGCTGGGGCGCGGTTTGTGCTGCTCAATGGCGCGCCCCAGCAGCTGGAGATAAGCCCGCAGGAGCGCGGCATCACCCAGCATTTGCGCATCGGCCCCGGCAACCGCCCGCTGGATGATCCCTCCTACCGCTATGAACAGCGCAGCTTTGCAGGCAATGGCCTGCGCCCGCTCTCGCCGTGCCACCTGCGCGCCGTGCCGGACCTGCAGACGGGCGGTCTCGACATCTCATGGCTGCGCCGCAGCCGGATCAGCGCCGACAGTTGGGACACGCCTGAAATACCGCTGGGCGAAGAAAGCCAATCCTATCTGCTGCGCATCCACATGGGCGGGGCATTGCTGCGCGAGGAAATCCTCACCGCGCCGATCTGGCACTACAGCGCCGCCGCACAGGCACAAGATGGCGCAACCGGGCTGATCGCGCTCGAAGTGGCACAAATCTCGGCCATTTACGGGCCGGGGCTGGCGGTGCATCTGGCGGCGGCGCTGTGATGCGGGCGCTGCACTGCGTGGATCTCAGCCTCGCGGCCCGCGCGCTTTGCGCCGCGCCCCCGCCCCAGCGCGCCGCCTTGGCCAAAACGCTCTGCGCGCAGGCCGATCTGGCGGATCGCTATCGCAAGCGATTGGGCAAAATCCACCCCAAATGGGGCGATGGCAGCCTCGCGGCAGCGGCCTTTGCCGCCGGGGTCGCGCCGCCGCGCCCTTGGGGCGATGCCGCGATGCTGGGAGCTATCCAGTTGATCACACTGGAAATTCAGCGCCGCCGTGCCGCCCACCTGCGGGGCAATTCCAAACAAATTGCCCCTCACGGGTTTGCGTTTGGCAAATAGGGCTTAGATGTTCTATCACACGTCTAAGTGTTTTAGGAGCGCCCCCATGGCCGAAGCCCAACGTAAAATCTCGCAGGTCGACCCTGTCTGGAACCGCATCCAAGACGAAGCGCGCCGCGCCGTGCAGGACGAACCGTTGATTGGCGGCTTTGTGCATGCCTGTATCTTGCACCACCAAAACATCGAAAAAGCGCTGTCTTACCGGATCGCCGCGAAACTCTCCTCGAATGAAATGTCGATGCTGGTGCTGCGCGACATCGTCGAGCAAGCCTACGCCCAAGACCCCGCCATCGTCGAAGCGTCCCGCGCCGATCTGGTGGCGATCTTCGAGCGCGACCCGGCTTGCCACCGCCTACTGCAACCCGTGCTCTATTTTAAAGGCTACCATGCGGTGCAGGCCTACCGCGTGGGCCATCACCTATGGACCAGCGGCAAATACGATCTGGCCTATTTCTTCCAAATGCGCATCAGCGAGATTTTCGGCGTCGACATCCACCCCGCTGCCAAAATCGGCAAGGGCATCATGATCGACCACGCCCATTCCATCGTGATCGGTGAAACCGCCGTGGTGGGCGATAACGTCTCCATGCTGCATTCCGTCACGCTGGGCGGCACCGGCAAAGAAGAAGAAGACCGCCACCCCAAAATTGGCGATGGTGTGCTGATCGGCGCAGGCGCAAAGGTGCTGGGCAACATCAAGGTCGGCCATTGCAGCCGCATCGCCGCAGGTTCTGTGGTGCTCGAAGACGTGCCGCCCTGCAAAACCGTCGCAGGCATCCCTGCCCGCATCGTGGGCGAGGCGGGCTGCGACCAACCGGCGATCTCCATGAACCATATGCTTGGCCCCAAGCAAGACTAACGCCGGGGCCGATACGCGCCACATAAAAAGGGCGGCGAAACCAATGTTTCGCCGCCCTTTTTGCGTTCTACTCTAAACCCTTAGGCAAGCATGGTCATCGGCGCTTCAAGGTTGTCCTTGATCGCGGTCAACAGCTGCGCCCCAAGCGCGCCATCAATCACCCGGTGATCGACAGACAAGGTAACAGACATCACCGTCGCCACCGCCAACTCACCATCCGCGCCAACCACAGGTTTCTTCACCCCTGCGCCAACGGCCAAAATCGCCCCATGCGGCGGGTTGATCACGGCATCGAAATTATCAATGCCGAACATCCCAAGGTTCGAGATCGCAAAGCTGCCGCCCTGATATTCATGCGGGGCCAGCTTGCGATCCCGCGCGCGGGTCGCCAGATCTTTCATCTCAGCCGACAAGGCGCTGAGCGATTTCATCTCGGCATCCTTGAGCACGGGGGTAAACAGCCCGCCCTCAATCGCCACAGCCACCGCCACATCAGAGGGCTTCAGCTTCAGCAACCGATCGCCCGCCCAAACCGCATTGGCATCGGGCACTTGTTGCAAGGCCAGCGCGCAGGCTTTGATGATGAAATCATTCACACTCAGCTTCACGCCGCGTGGCTCCAACTGCTTGTTAAGCTCGGCACGGAACCCCATCAGCGCATCAAGTTGAATGTCACGGCGCAGATAGAAATGCGGGATGGATTGCTTGGCCTCCGTCAGACGGCTGGCAATCGTCTTGCGCATCCCGTTGAGCGCGATTTCCTCGTATTCGCGCCCTTCATACATCTTGGCCACCGCCGAAGCAGAGGGCCCAGAGGCAAGCGCAGCTGCCGCCGCAGGGGCGGCCGCAGCAGCAGCGGCAGGCGCGGCTTTGGGCGCATCCGATTTGGACAGACCTTCCACATCGGCTTTCACAATCCGGCCACGCGGGCCGGAACCTTTGACATCTGCCAGATCCACGCCCTTATCGGCCGCAATACGGCGCGCCAGCGGCGAGGCAAAAATGCGCTCGCCATCTGCGCCCTTGGGGGCCGCAGGGGCAGGGGAGGTCGACGCTGCCGCAGAAGCTGCTTCCTTGGCAGGGGCAGCCTCGGCTTTGGCATCCGGCTTGGCCTCAGATTTGGCCGCAGGGGCCTCGCTTGCACCAATATCATCCGCGCTTTCGCCCTCTTCGAGCAGGATCGCGATGGGCGTGTTCACGGCCACACCTTCGGTGCCATCCGCAATCAGGATTTTGCCAATAATACCTTCATCCACGGCTTCGAATTCCATGGTGGCCTTATCGGTTTCGATCTCGCACATAATATCGCCAGAGGAGACTTCATCGCCTTCTTTGACAAGCCATTTGGCCAGCGTGCCTTCCTCCATCGTGGGCGACAGGGCGGGCATGAGGATTTGAGTAGGCATAGTGTCCGCTCCTTACTTGTAAGTTACTTTTTTCACGGCCTCGATCACCTCTTGGGTGGTCACCAGCGCGTGTTTTTCCAAATTGGCCGCATAGGGCATGGGCACATCCTTGCCGGTGCAATTGATCACCGGGGCGTCCAGATAATCAAACGCTTCTTGCATGATCACACTTGAGATGTAATTGCCCACCGAACCTTGCGGCCAGCCTTCTTCGACCGTGACACAGCGGTTGGTTTTCATCACCGATTTGATGATCGCAGGCGTGTCCATCGGGCGCAAAGTCCGCAGATCGATCACCTCGGCGTCAATCCCGTCCTCGGCCAGCTTTTCCGCCGCTTCCAGCGCATAGGTCATGCCAATGCCAAAGCTGACAATGGTCACATCGCTGCCCTCGCGCCAAATCCGCGCCTTGCCAAATGGCACCGTGTAATCCTCGACATCTGGCACATCGAATGTGCGGCCATAAAGGATCTCGTTTTCCAAGAATATCACCGGGTTGGGGTCACGGATCGCGGTCTTCATCAGACCTTTGTAATCCGACGCCGAATAGGGCATCGCTACTTTCAAACCGGGCACCTGCATGTACCATGCGGCGTAATCTTGGCTGTGCTGCGCGCCCACACGGGCGGCGGCGCCATTGGGGCCGCGGAACACCATCGGTGCCCCCATCTGCCCGCCAGACATATAAAGCGTCTTAGCCGCAGAGTTGATGATGTGGTCAATCGCCTGCATGGCAAAATTGAACGTCATGAATTCCACAATCGGGCGCAATCCGCCAAAGGCCGCGCCTGTGGCAATGCCCGCAAAACCATGCTCGGTGATTGGCGTGTCAATCACCCGCTTGGCCCCAAATTCATCCAGCATCCCCTGCGAGATTTTATATGCGCCCTGATATTCGGCCACTTCCTCGCCCATCAAGAACACATCTTCGTCGCGGCGCATTTCTTCGGACATGCCGTCGCGCAAGGCTTCGCGCACGGTTTGCTGTTTCATCGCCGTGCCGTCGGGCCAATCGGGGCTGCTGTCGCTTTGTGGCGCGTCGGGCTTGGGCTGGCTCTTGCCCTCGCTTGGGGCCTCGGCCTCTGCTTCGGGCTCTGCTTCCGCCTTGGCCTGCGCTGGTGCCGCAGGTTTCGCCGCGCCCAGACCTTCCGCCGCCGAGGCGTCTTCGCCTTCCTCCAGCAGCACCGCGATGGGGGTGTTCACAGCCACCCCTTCGGTGCCTTCTGCGATCAAGATCTTGCCGATCACACCTTCATCCACGGCTTCAAATTCCATCGTGGCCTTATCGGTCTCGATTTCGGCCATGATGTCACCCGAGACAACCGTATCGCCTTCTTTGACCAACCACTTGGCCAATGTGCCCTCTTCCATGGTCGGAGAGAGGGCGGGCATGAGAATTTCTGTCGCCATTACACGGCCTCCTGCGGAACTTCTGTTGCGTAAATATCTGTCCAAAGCTCTTCGAGCGCAGGCTCGGGCGAGTTTTTGGAGAATTCCGCGCTTTCATTCACAATGGCTTTGATCTCTTTGTCGATCGCCTTGAGATCTTCTTCGCTGGCATGATTGCCCGTCAGCAAAAGCGAGCGCACAGCTTCAATCGGGTCGCGCTCGTCGCGCATTTTCTGCACTTCTTCGCGGCTGCGATATTTCGCAGGGTCCGACATGGAATGCCCGCGATAGCGATAGGTCTTGATCTCAAGGATATACGGCCCGTCACCCGCGCGGCAATGCGCCACGGCTTTCTCGCCCGCTTCTTTCACGGCCAGCACATCCATGCCATCCACCGCTTCACCGGGAATGCCAAAGGCCTTGCCGCGCTCATAAATCTCCGCACTGGAGGTCGAGCGCTGTTGCGAGGTGCCCATGGCGTATTGGTTGTTCTCGATCACAAAGATACAAGGCAGTTTCCACAAAGCGGCCATGTTGAACGCCTCATAGACTTGGCCCTGATTGGCCGCGCCATCGCCAAAATAGGTAAAGGTCACCCGGCCATTGCCTTTGTATTTATCCGCAAAGGCCAAACCCGCCCCCAGCGGCACCTGCGCCGCCACGATGCCATGGCCGCCATAGAAATGTTTCTCCTTGGAGAACATATGCATGGAGCCGCCTTTGCCCTTGGAATATCCGCCCTCGCGGCCCGTCAGCTCGGCCATAACCCCGTTGGGGTCCATGCCGCAGGCCAACATATGCCCGTGGTCGCGGTAAGAGGTGATGCGCTTGTCGCCTTCCTCTGCTGCGGCCTCAAGGCCCACAACAACGGCTTCTTGCCCGATATAAAGGTGGCAAAAGCCCCCGATCAAACCCATGCCATAAAGCTGGCCGGCTTTTTCTTCAAACCGCCGGATCAGCAGCATGTCGCGGTAATAGGCCTTCAATTCCTCAGCGGAAACATTAGACTTTTTGGTCGTTCTCTTGGCAGCCATAGGCACAGGTCCTTCCTCGCAGTCAGAGATAGTTTAGCATTAAACTATCTATTATCGGATTTTCGCCCGAATTGCGAGAGGCTTTGTGATGCGGAGCGTGCAGGCGCGCCACAACCGCGAACAAACCATCTAGTTGCCTCATGTGAAACGCTTTTCTGTCTCACTTCCGACCTTACGTAGGGTTACATGGACACAACTATAGGATGATCTTGAGCGCAGAAATACATGGCTACCTCATATCTGTCAGAAATCAACTACCGCGACGGTGAAGCCGAAGACTTCATCGAAGTGGTTGTCGATGCCGGAACAGATGTGTCGAACATCCAGATATTGGTCTATCACCCTTCGGGAAAAATCACCTCCATCAGCCCGCTGGACGAGGTTTACGCCACCATCGCGGGGCATGATGTCTATGTCATCGACAAGGGCGAAACCGACAGTTTCGAAGGCATCCACCACAACGGCGCCGTGGCGCTGGTGGTGGACGGCGAGGTGTTGCAATTTCTGTCTTTCGGCAAAAGCCTGACCGCCAAGGAAGGCCCCGCCGCTGGCATGACCTCCACAGGCATTGGCACCTCCGGCAGCGGTCAATCGCTCGAAACCAGCGATCAGGGCGGCAGCTATGCGGCCCAATCCGACAAGAACGCAGGCACAATCCCCTGTTTCCTCGCGGGCACGCTGATCCGCACCCCCCAAGGCGATCTGCCCGTCGAGACCCTGCGGGCAGGCGATCTGGTGCTCACCCAAGACGGCGGCAGCCAGCCGATTTTGTGGCAAGGCCACGTGGAGATGCGCGGCGTGCATCCCGCCGCGCGCCCCATCTGCATCCCCGCCCATAGCTTTGGCATCGGCGCGCCGCTGCGCGATCTGTACCTGTCGCCCAACCATGCGGTGGCGCTGAACCATTGGCGCTGTGATCTGATGTTTGGCCAACCCGAACTGCTCATCGCCGCGAAAAACCTGTGCGGGCATCGGGGCATCCGCGCCGCCGCGCCGCGCCAAACGCTGCGCTATCACCACCTGCTGCTGCCCCAGCATCACCTGATCTTTGCAAATGGCCTGCCAAGCGAAAGCCTCTATCCCGGCGCGCTTGATACATTGGCATTGGGGCCGGGCTCTGCGGCGCAAATCCGCGAGGTTCTGGCGGGGCAGGGCGCATATGGCCCGCCTGTGCGCCAACGTCTGCGGCGTTTTGAGGCCGAAGCCCTGATCGGCGCGCTGCGCAGCGATACCGCGCGCGCGGCTTAATCAGCGAATGACGATCTCGTCGCTGCGCACCATGCCAAGCACATCGCGGGCGCGTTCATCCACCAAATCCAGATCCAGATAATCATCCGACAAACGATGCGTCAGGTTTTCCATCTCCGCCACCTCAAGACGCACAGCGGCCAGCCGCTCGCGCAGATCTTGCGTCTCCACCATGATCTCAGCGCGGCGAAATAGGCCAAAATCACCCTGAATCGCGGCAAACATGAAATAAAGGCTCAACGCAAAAGCGATGGCGAAAAAGAGCAATGTGCCAAAGGCGGGTCTGCTGGTGCGGGTCATGGGTGCCTGTCCTCGAACGCACCTCTTTTGGGTGCATGCTACCGCTATGCCACAAATGATTCGCTATGTGAATCCCCCGCGATTCGATTTTTCACGAATCGGCGGAAAATTGTTGATCTTTTTGGGCGGCTTAGGCGCAAATGTACCCCAAAACCTCAGCCCCCAAGCGCCGCAACACCGGGCAATTCCTTGCCCTCCATCCATTCCAGAAACGCACCGCCCGCCGTGGAGATATAGGTGAAATCATCCGCCGCCTTGGCTTGGTTCAGCGCGGCCACCGTATCGCCGCCGCCCGCCACAGAAATCAACGCGCCCTCGCGCGTCTGGCGCGCCGCCGCTGCGGCGGCGTCCATCGTGGCCCGGTCAAACGGCGACATCTCAAACGCGCCCAGCGGCCCGTTCCAGATCAACGTGCGCAGCCCGGCAAACCCCTGCCGCACCTGCTCAATAGTATCGGGCCCCGCATCAAGCACCATCTGGTCGCCGCGCAGCTTGGTATCGGGCCCCAGCTGCACCAACTCATATGCCGCGCCTGCCTTGAACTCGGTCGCCGCCAGCCCATCCGTGGGCAGCAAGATCCGGCAATTGGACCGCTCGGCCTTTTGCATGATCTCGCGGGCCGTGTCGAAAAAATCGGGCTCTTGCAAAGACGCGCCCATATCCGCGCCAAGCGCGCCCAGAAACGTATTGGCCATGCCGCCGCCAATCACCAAAAGATCCAGCTTGGACACAAGGTTCTCCAGCAGCTCAATCTTGGAGGAGACTTTCGCGCCGCCCACCACCGCGCCCACCGGACGCTCGGGGCTCGAAAGCGCCGCCTCCAACGCCGACAGCTCCGCCTGCATCAACCGCCCGGCACAGCATGGCAACAGCCGCGCCAGCGCCTCGGTCGAGGCATGCGCCCGGTGCGCGGCAGAAAACGCATCATTGCAATAAACATCCCCCAGCGCGGCCAGACGCGCGGCAAACGCCGCATCATTGGCCTCTTCGCCCGGATAGAACCGAATGTTCTCGAGCAAGATCACATCCGCGCTGCGCGCCTCATCGGTCATCGCCTCAGCCGCGCCAAGCGTCTCAAGCAGCGTCACCCTGCGCCCCAGCGCGCTCTCCAGCGCAGGCAGGACCGGGCGCAGCGACATATCAAGGTTCACACGCCCCTTGGGGCGGCCAAAATGCGCGATCAAAATCGGCTTGCCGCCGCGCGCCAGAATATCGGTGATCGTGGGCACAATGCGCTCAATGCGCGTTGCATCGGTCACGCGGCCATTCTCCACCGGCACATTGATGTCGACCCGCACCAAAACGCGCTTGCCGTTCAATTCCATGTCGTCGAGTGATTTCCAGCCCATGATCCGCTCCCCTTTATTGCCTTCTGGGCTGTGTTTTGCTGCTTCCGGGCCTCAGGTCAATGCACCTGCTTGGCTTTCCGTGGTCTTCGGCCTATTTCTTTGCGCAATAGTTATGCAAGGAGCGCCCAAATGGCCGAGATCAAAGACCCAGAGAACACAATCTTGATGGAACTGCCCGGCGGCACCGTCACCATCGAACTGCTGCCCGACGTGGCACCCAAACACGTAGAGCGTATGAAAACTCTGGCCCGCGCCGGCGCTTATGACAATGTGGCTTTCCACCGCGTCATCGACGGTTTCATGGCCCAGACCGGCGATGTTGAGCACGCCAACATGGAAAACAACTACAACCCCGGCCGCGCAGGCACAGGCGGCTCCGACATGCCCGACCTGCCAGCGGAATTCTCCAAAATCCCGCATGCCCGCGGCAGCCTCGGCGCGGCGCGCTCCGCCAACCCGAACTCGGCCAACAGCCAGTTCTTCATCAACTTCAAAGACAATGACTTCCTGAACGGCCAATACACCGTTTACGGTCTGGTCATCTCTGGCATGGAACATGTGGACGCGCTCACCAAAGGCGAGCCGCCTGCGAATCCTGACCGCATGATCAGCGTGAAAGTCGCCGCAGATGCATAAGCATTTCGCAGCAGCCACAGTTGCCGCGCTCCTCGCGAGCGGCGCGGCGGCTGCGGGGCTGGAAATCACCGTCGCAGGCGAGGCCAATGGCGTGATTGCCATTGATCTGGCCGAAGACGTGGCCCCCCAGCATGCCGCCCGCCTGACCGAGCTTGCCGCCAGCGGTGCCTATGATGGCGTGGTGTTCCACCGCGTCATCGACGGTTTCATGGCGCAAACCGGCGATGTGCAATTTGGCAAAGACCCAAGCGACATGGGCCGCGCTGGCATGGGCGGCTCCGATCTGCCCGATCTTCCGGCTGAGTTTTCAGACCTGCCGTTTGACCGGGGCGTGGTGGGCATGGCCCGCTCGCAAGATCCCAACTCCGCCAACAGCCAGTTTTTCATCATGTTCGATGATGGCCATTTCCTGAACGGCGATTACACCGTTGTGGGCAAGGTTACCTCCGGTATGGACGTGCTCGACGCGATCAAACTGGGCACAGGCGGCAATGGCAAAGTGGTCGGCGCGCCCGACCTGATGCAAAAAGTCACCGTGACCGACTAACCTCCGCGCGGCTCTAAAAACACAAAAGGGCGGTGCCAACAGGCGCCGCCCTTTTTGCTATGCCGCTTAAGGCTGCACGCAAAACCGCAGACATAGAAAAGGCGCCGCACAACATGCGGCGCCCAATAGCGCAGTGGCGCAATATCGGTCCGCTTAAGAAGCGGGGTTCGGCTTTTGTGCAGGCTGGGACTTCGCGCCGGGGTTCAGCGGGTCGTCCTGACGTTGCACAGAACCTTCGAAATGCGCGCCGGATTCGATGGCGATGGTCTTGTGAATGATGTCGCCTTCCACGCGGGCTGTTGACGTCAGACGCACTTTCAAACCGCGCACGCGGCCCACGATGCGGCCATTGACCACCACATCATCGGCAACCACTTCGCCTTTGATCGTGGCGGTTTCGCCAACGGTCAGCAGATGCGCGCGGATGTCGCCTTCCACAGTGCCTTCGACATTGATGTCGCCGGTTGTTTTCATGTTGCCGATCACATGCAGATCCGCAGACAGCGAAGATGCCGGAGGCTTGGCCTTGGGCGCGCTGGCTTTGAACTCATTTGCCTTGGGGGCGGGGGCTGCGCTTGCAGGCGCCGCTGAAGGCATCGATGGCGCAGACTTAGCCGCGTCACCATCTTTGTTTGGGGCAGGGTCGTTGATTTTGCTTTTAGAAAACATCGTTTGCAGCCTTGATATAGATCATGGGGTTAACAGCTTTTCCGCCCACACGCACTTCGTAATGCAGATGGACTCCGGTCACCCGTCCAGAAGCTCCCATATCACCGATATGTTGCCCGCGCGAGACCCTTTGGCCTACTTTAACGCGCATTTTCGACATGTGAGCATAGCGGGTTTCGATCCCGAATTCATGCTGGACTTTCACCAGCCTACCATATCCAGATGACCACCCGGCGTGAACCACAACACCATCGGCGGTCGCATAGAGATTGGTGCCCATTCCGGCGGCGAAATCGACGCCTTTATGCATCCGGCGACCCCCGGTTTTAGGGTCGCGGCGATAGCCAAATTGAGAGGTAAATCGGAAAGAATCTTTCACCGGGGTCGCAAAGGGCGCTTTTTGCGCAGCGATCCGGTAGAGGTTCAGACGGTCCATCTGGTTCAACAGACGGTTGGCGCGCAGCGTATCGGCCGAAGGCTCCTCGCCGCGTGTGGTGAAGGAAAGCGGCGTCAGCGGCCCGCCTTGGCCCGAATAGCCCCGGCGCACGGTTTCAATGATCCGGTCCGTGGGCATGCCCGCGCTGCGGAACATCTTATCAAGCGGGGCCACAGAAACCGTCATGGCTTCTTCAAGCTGGCGGAAAATCGCATCATTCTGATCGCGCATCAGGGCAATCTGGGCGGCCATATCATCGGCGGCCTGCAACGCATCCTGCGCGTCTTCCACAACCTGATCGCGCTCTGCGGCGGTGCGGGCCAGCGCCTCGGCCATAAAATCCATCGGCGCGCTGCTGGTGGTAGTCCGCACCGTGCCGGTGCCGCCTTCGCTTTGCATGTCCGCCAATTGGCTGCGCGCAGCCTCGCGGTCCAGCATGGTCAGACGCAGCGTCGATTGGATCACGTCAATCCCGGTTTCCAGCTCGCGGCGGCGTGTCTCGGATGACAGCAGCTCCGATTGCATCGCGGAAATCTGCGTCAGCGCGGCGTTGAACCGCTCCTGCGCCGCCAGCGCTTCTTCGGCGCGGGTGTCGCGCTGCGATGACAAATCATTCAACCGCGCCTGATAGGTGCGCTGGTCGCGTTTTGCCTGCTCGCGGAAATTGCCCGACCCGATGCTGTCCATCAACACAATCGCGGTGGCGATGATCGCCCAAGCCACCAGCAGCGCAGAGCCGGTGACGGCAATCAATTGTGTGCCGGGGCGCAAGCGGATGAAACGTGTGTCGCTGTCGGATTTCAAAAAGACGCGGCGTTCAGGAAAGTATTTTTCCAAACTCGCGTTGATCTTGATTGCTATCCTAGAGCGCACGATGTCATCCTTCATCTTGTTCTTTGCGCGGCCCGGCTTCTGAGACAGAAGTTGGATCGCGGTCCAGTAGTCCTTAGACAGGCCCGCCCATTGGGGCAAGCGTTCAGGCCCAAGCCGTGGCGGCAATACACGGATTTCCGCCGAATTGGCAAAAAACCGCCTATTCCAACATCTTGTCTGGCGCCGCTCATCCATTAACAAAACGTTAATCCAAAACGTTAGTCAAAAGCGGCACCAGACGGGTCAAGACGCGGTTAGCGCTTGGTTTCTTCGGCCAAAGGCCAATAAAAATCGGGCGGAATGCCCGCTTCTGCGCGTTTCTCCTCATTGAAAGGCGGCTTCAACGCCCCATGGAAATATTGCCGCACCAGCCTGTGAAACTCTGGCGTCGGGTCTAGATTGTCGCGCCCACATAGAAAATGGAACCATTTGGAGCCATAGGCCACATGATGCACCTCCTCGGCATAGATGATCTCAAGCGCGGCCACGGCCCCATCTGCCTTTGCGCGTTTGAAAATCTCGATCATGCCGGGGGTCACATCCAATCCCCGCGCTTCCAAAACCATGGGCACAACGGCCAAACGGCCCATAAAATCATCCACCGTATCCTCGGCGGCGCGCCACATGCCCGCATGGGCGGGCAGGGCGCCGTAAAAGCTGCCCTCCGCTTCCAGACAATCGCACATCAGGTTGAAATGTTTGGATTCTTCATCCGCCGATTTCACCCAATCATCATAAAAACCGATGGGCATTTCCACATGGGCAAACCGCGCAATAATGTCCCAATGCAGGTCCACCGCGTTCAATTCGATATGCGCCACCGCATGCAGCAGGGCAATGCGCCCCTCGGGCGTGCCGGGGCGGCGGCGCGGCACATCGCGCGGCGAAAGAAGCTCTGGCTTGGCGGGGCGCGCCGGGTGCAGCGGCGGATCGGCGCGGCCAATTTCCGGTGTCTCCCCGGCCTTGCGCGCCGCCTGCCACTGGGCCGCAAACCCCCGCGACATCTCGGTTTTCTCGCGGCCATCGGCGCAGTTGAGCACCGCAACCGCCATCTGGGCCAGCGCCATCATAGCGCGCGCACCGCGTCCAGCACCGCCTGCGCATGACCGGGCACTTTGACCTTGCGCCAGACCTGCGCAATCCTACCTTCTGCATCAATCACAAACGTCGCCCGCTCAATTCCCATGGATTTTTTGCCATACATATTCTTCTCAACCCACACCCCATAGGCCTCGACGGCGCTGCCATCATCAGCCAAAAGCGGCACGGTCAGATTATGCTTAACCGCAAATTTATCATGTTTGGCCAAGCTGTCGCGGCTGATGCCAAAAACATGGGCACCGGCGGCACGAAAGGCCTCAAGATGTTCCGAAAACGCGATGTTTTCCTTGGTACAGCCCGGCGTATCGTCACGCGGGTAGAAAAACAGCACCACCGGCGCGCCTTTCAGCGCGCTCAAGGTCACTGTCTGCCCGGCTTCACTGCCGCCATCGGGGGCGCCGCCCGCCACGGGCAGGGTGAAATCGGGCGCGGGTGTGTTTGCTTCGGCCATGCTCTGTCGCTCCTTTTTGATGCGCGGGGGGCTTTGCAACCCCGGCGCAGGGCTGTCATACTCGAAAGACACACGCAAAGGAAAACCCTGCGGGTGGGTTTTTGCCAGTACAGGCCGTCATGAGTGATAATCCCGCGACCCTAACGCCAAAAAGTAAACACAGCGTCAAACCGCGCAGCAAGCGGCGGGTCTGGCTGCGGCGTGTCGTGATGTTTTTCGCCGTGCTGGCGGTGCTGATCGGCATTACCTTGCTTAGCGGCGCGGCCTTTATGCTGGGCCGCTCCATCACGGCCCCCACATGGATCGAGGCGCGCATCGAGGCCCGTCTTGCCGACGCCCTGCCGGATCTGCGCATCAAATTCGACAGCCTCGACCTGCTGGTGGAAACCACGGGCGAGCCCCGCGTGCGCCTCCGGGGCATCACCGTCGAATCCTTGCAAGGCACCGAGATTATTTCCTTTTCCGAGGCGAAAACCTCGCTTTCCATGCCTGCGCTGCTGTCGCGGCAATTGCAGCCCAGCACGATTGAGCTCACCGGGGTCTTTGCCACATTACAGCGCAGCGTCGATGGGCGCGTGTCGCTCTCGGGCGGCACCGGGGGCGGCTCGCCCTTCCGCCAATCGGCCAATTTGCACGGGCTGATCAAGGAATTTGAAACCGCGCTGGAACTGCCCGCGCTCTCGGCCCTCAAATCGGTGCAGCTGCGCGCCCTGACCCTCAATTATATCGACCTGCGCGCTGAGCGGCGCTGGACCGTGGATGGCGGCCGCCTCAGCCTGAACCGCGAGGGCAAACAGGTGGATCTTGCCGCTGATCTGGCGATCTTGGGCGGCGGCGCAGGCGCGGCCATCCTCACCGCCAATTTCGCCAGCGAGATCGGCGCGCCAGAGGCCGAATTCGGCATCAGCTTTGATGAGGTCTCCGCCAGCGACATCGCGGCCCAAGGCCCGGCTTTTGCGTGGCTCGACGTGCTGCGCGCACCCATTTCCGGCGCGGTGCGCAGCGGCATCGGCCCCGATGGCAAGCTCACACCGCTGAACGCCTCGCTGCACATCGGGGCAGGGGCGCTGCAACCCGAAGACGCCACCAAACCCATCCCCTTTGACGGGGCACGCAGCTATTTCTCCTATGACGCCAGCGCGGGCGAGCTGCAATTTGACGAGCTTTCGATCAACAGCCAATGGGTCTCTGGCCGCGCCGAAGGCAAGGCCCAGCTCAAGGTCGAAAACGGCAAACTCTCCAATCTGATCGGCCAGATTGCCCTGAGCGACATCTCCGCAAACCCCGGCGATCTCTACCCCGAGCCGCTGGCGCTCGAAGGCGGCGAGCTGGATTACCAGATCAAATTCAACCCTTTCCGCTTCGAGCTGGGCCGGATGATGGTCACCGACCAAGGCCAAGTGCTGCGCAGCGCCGGGCATCTTTTTGCCACGCCCCAAGGCTGGGACATGGCGGTGGATGCCAGCATCGACGGCATCACGCCCGCACGGCTGCTGACCCTTTGGCCCGAGGCGCTCAAACCCAAAACCCGCAACTGGGTGGTGGATAACGTGCAGGCGGCTGACCTCTCCAATCTGCAACTGGCCCTGCGCCTTGCCCCCGGCCAAGCAATCCGTAGCTTTGCCAGCTTTGATTTTGCCAAAGCCGATGTGCGGTTCTTGAAAACCATGCCGCCCATAATGAGCGGCAAAGGCCATGCCAGCTTCCTCGACAACCGCTTTGTGGTGGCGCTGGACAGCGGCCAGGTCACCGCGCCGCAAGGCGGCACCGTGCAACTGGCAGGCTCGTCCTTCATCCTGCCCGATGTCACCGTCAAAGGCGGCACCCCCGCCGTGACCCGCCTGCGCGCCCGCTCGCAAATCACCGCCGCCACCGCGCTTTTGAACCTGCCGCCCCTGTCGATCATGGATAAGGCAGGCATCGCCGTGGACGTGGCACAGGGCCGCGCAGAAATGACCGGCACCTTGGCCTTTCCGCTCAAAAAAGGCACCAAACCCGGCGATGTGGTGTTTGACGTCACCGGCGATCTGCTGGCGCTGAGCACGGATACGCTGGTCAAAGGCCGCGATCTGCGCGCCGATAAAATGGCCCTTACAGCCAGCAACGAAAGCCTCAGCATCGGCGGCGCAGGCCGCATTGACGGCGTGTCATTTGAGGGCGCATGGCAACAGCCCATCGGCGCAGGCAGCAGCAAAAGCCAATTGCGCGGCGCGGCAGTGCTGAACCAAGCGGCGCTTGACGCATTTGGCATCGCCCTGCCGCCCGGCACGCTCAACGGGCAGGGGCGCGGCACATTGGACCTTCAGTTTGAAAAAGGCCAAGCCCCGCGTTTCGCCCTCAGCTCAGACCTGCGCGGGCTGCGCCTTTCCGTGCCCCAAGTGGGCTGGTCTAAACCCGCCGCCGCCAAAGGCAGCCTCGCGGTCTCCGGGCGGCTCGGGGCCACGCCAAAGGTCGATAAAATCACCCTCGATGCGCCGGGGCTCTCCGCCACTGGCGCTGTCACACTCAAACCCGGCGGCGCGCTGGACCGCGTGCGCTTTGACCGGCTGCGCGTGGGCGGCTGGCTCGATGTGCCGGTGGATTTGGTCGGGCGCGGCGCGGGGCGCAGCCCGCAAGTGATGGTGCATGGCGGCAGCCTCGACATGCGCCGCGCCGAGTTCGGCAGCGCGGGTGCCAGCGGCACAGCCAGTGGCGCAAGCGCCGCCCCGCCCATGCAGTTGCGTCTCGACAAGCTGCAAATCACCGATACCATCGCCCTCACCAGCATGCATGGCACGTTCAACACGGCCCGCGGCCTCGATGGCACCTTTCAGGCGCGGCTCAACAATCAGGCCCCCATCGTGGGGCGCATCTCGCCCCAAGGCGGGCGCAGCGCGGTGCGCGTACAGGCCGATGATGCAGGCGCTGTGCTGCGCGCGGCTGATGTGCTCAAACAAGGGGTGGGCGGCGCGCTCACCCTCACCTTGCTGCCCGTCGGCTCGGGCGGCGCTTTTGACGGGCGGCTGGAAATCGCCAACACCCGCATCAAAGACGCGCCCTCCATCGCCGCGCTGCTCAACGCGATTTCCGTGGTGGGGCTGCTTGAACAGATGGACGGCGAAGGCATCTATTTCGATACGGTCGAGGCCGATTTCCGCCTGACCCCGAACCGCATCACCGTGGCCAAAGCCAGCGCGGTGGGCGCCTCCATGGGCATCTCCATTGATGGGGTCTATGCCACGGATACCGGCAATATCGCCATGCAGGGCGTGATCTCGCCGGTCTATCTGCTCAATGGCATCGGCGCGGTGCTGACCCGCAAAGGCGAGGGGCTGATCGGCTTTAACTACACGCTGTCGGGCAATGCCAAAGACCCGCAGGTCTCGGTCAACCCGCTCTCGGCGCTGACACCGGGCATGTTCCGCGATCTGTTCCGCGCGCCGCCCCCCGATTTGCCCGCCGTAGAGGGGATCACCGGCAGCACTTTGCCAAATCCCGAGCCCGAGCCACAAAACCGGGTTGAACAGCGCCCCGAGGGGCGTTAGCGGCAGCTTTATGAAACTGAGTGATTTTGACTTTGATCTGCCCGAAGATCGCATCGCCGTGCGCCCCGCCCAGCCGCGCTCTTCCGCACGCCTGCTGATCGCCCAAGACGGCACGATCCGCGACGGCGCTGTGCATGATCTGCCGCACCTGCTCGCGCCGGGCGATCTGCTGGTGCTCAACGACACCCGCGTGATCCCCGCGCGCCTGTCTGGCCTGCGCCACCGTGACACGGCGCAGGGGCCGATGGCCGCCAAGATCGAAGCCACCTTGCTGGAGCCGCGCAGCGATGGCTGCTGGTCGGCGCTGGTCAAACCGCTCAAGAAAATCAAACCCGGCGAAGAGATCATCTTCAGCGATGATCTGCGCGCCGTGCTCGAAGGCACCCAAGACGGGCAGGCGCATCTGCGCTTCAACTGCACGGGCGATGATTTTGACGCCGCGCTGAACGCCGCAGGGGCCATGCCGCTGCCGCCTTATATCGCCGCCAAACGCCCCGCCGATGCCCGCGACAAAGACGATTACCAAACCGTCTGGGCCCGCCACGCAGGCGCCGTGGCCGCCCCCACAGCCTCGCTGCATTTCGACGACGCGCTGCTCGCAGCCCTCGAAGCGCGCGGCGTGAATTTCGCCTATGTGACCTTGCACGTCGGGGCAGGGACGTTTCTGCCCGTCAAGGTCGATGATATTTCCAACCATAAAATGCACAGCGAATGGGGCCAAGTCAGCGAAGCCGCCGCCGCCGCCATCACCGCCACCAAAGCCGCAGGCGGGCGCGTGATCCCCGTGGGCACCACGGCGCTGCGCCTGATCGAAACCGCAGGCCGCCCCGGCCAGATCGCCCCATGGGAGGGCGACACAGACATCTTCATCACCCCCGGTTTCCACTTCAACGTGGCCGATGCGCTGATGACCAATTTCCACCTGCCCAAATCCACGCTGATGATGCTGGTTTCCGCGATGATGGGGGTCGAGCAAATCAAAACCATCTACGCCCATGCCATTTCGCAGGGCTACCGCTTTTTCTCTTACGGTGATGCCTCCTTGCTGATACCGGAGCGCAAAAGCGAAACATTGAGTCGCTCATAAGCCTGCGGGCTTTTGATAAAAACACCACCCTGATCCCGCAAACTGCACCAATTGGAGCCTCCCGCCATGATGCAAGTTCTCTCCAGCGCCTGGGCGCTTCTCCTTGGTATTGGCCTTTTGATGGTCGGCAACGGGATGCAAGGCACCTTGCTGGGTATCCGCGGCGAGATCGAGAATTTCTCGACCTTCCAGATGTCCATCGTCATGTCCTGCTATTTTGTCGGCTTCCTTGGCGGCTCGCGCATGGCGCCGGGCATGATCCGGCGGGTCGGACATGTGCGGGTGTTTGCCGCGCTGGCCTCGCTGATCTCGGCGGTGATGATCCTCTATCCAACCTTCCCCAATGTGATCGTGTGGTCCGCCGGACGCGTGCTGATCGGGTTTTGCTTCTCGGCGGTGTATGTCACGGCGGAAAGCTGGCTCAACAACGCCGCCGACAATTCCAATCGCGGCCAAGCGCTCTCGCTCTACATGATCGTGCAAACGTTCGGCATCGTGATCGCGCAGGCCTTGCTGCTCACAGCGGACCCTTCGGGCTTCATCCTCTTTGTGATCCCTTCGGTGCTCGTCAGCATCGCCATCACGCCGATCTTACTCTCCATCAGCCCGACCCCGGCCTTTGACACCACCAAACCCATGAGCCTGATCGCGCTGGCGCGGTTCTCGCCGCTGGGGGCTGTGGGCATGTTCTTGCTCGGCGGTGTCTTTTCGGCGCAATTCGGCATGGCCTCGGTCTACGGCGCCGAAGCAGGGCTCAGCGTGGCACAAATCTCCACCTTCGTGGCGATGTTCTTTGTCGGCGCGGTGATCTTGCAATACCCCATCGGCTGGATGTCAGACCGCATGGACCGCCGCGTGCTGATCATCGCCGTTAGCGTGATCGGCGGGCTTGGCTCGGTGCTGGGCATGCTGCTGGGCCACCAGTTCAACATCTTGCTGATCTCCGCCTTTACTGTGGGCGGCATGGCAAACCCGCTTTATTCGCTGCTGATCGCCCACACCAATGACTTTCTGGAACACGAAGACATGGCTGCCGCGTCGGGCGGCATGGTGTTCATCAACGGGCTGGGGGCGATCTTGGGGCCGATCATCACAGGCTGGATGATGGGCACGTCGCTGGGGCCGGGGGGGTTCTACCTCTTTACCGCCGTGCTCTTTGCCGCGCTGTCAATCTACGCCGGCTACCGCGCCACCCAGCGTTCGACCATCTCTGTCGAAGACACCGCCAGCTATGTGGCCGTCTCGCCCACCGCCACCGCTGTGGCCGTGGAATATGCACAGGAATATGTGATCGAAGCCGAGCTTGAAGAAGAGGCCGAAGCAGAGGCAGAAGCCGAGGCCGAAGAGGCTGCCGAAGAAAAGCTTAAAACAGAGGCGGAAAATAACCCTTAGGTTGAGCGCCGCGACAAAACCGCACCAGATGTTTGCGAAAACATGGGGCAAACCTGCCATATGTGTCGGTTTTGTTGCAAAACTTGTCTTCAATTCGTGTTCTTATGATGATTAAGATTCAATGACATACCGCAAGCAAGCAGTGAAGGGATTGTGGAGATGATGGGTCCGGAACAGATCTTGGATTTTTGGCTCGATAAGATCGGTCCAAAAGGCTGGTACGCCGTCTCCGATGACTTGGACGCAGAAATTCGCGCCAAGTTCGAGACAACATGGGAAGCCGCCTGCGAAGGCAAATTCTCGCTCTGGCTCACTTACCCTTCGGGCACTTTGGCCTATCTGATCTTGATGGATCAATTCTCCCGCAACATGTTCCGCAACACGGGCAAGGCATTTGCCTCTGACCAAATCGCGCTGGCGGCGGCAAAACAAGCCATCGAAAAAGGCTGGGATCTGCGCATCGACGAACCGGCACGCCAGTTTTTCTACATGCCCCTGATGCATTCGGAATCGCTCTGCGACCAAGACCGCTGCGTGCGCCTGATGTGCGACCGGATGGTCAAAGACCAAAGCAACCTCTTCCACGCCCGCGCCCACCGCGCCGTGATCCGCCAATTTGGCCGCTTCCCGTATCGCAATGACGCGCTCTCGCGCCCCAGCACCAAGGAAGAAAAAGCCTATATCGCCGCAGGTGGTTACGGCCACACGATGCGCGAAATGCAGGCCGCCGTCGCGGCGTAACCGCCGCGCGCGCGCCGTTTCAGATTCTCGCATTGCTGCGCAGGGGGATGTAGTTTAATGGTAAACTATATTTGCCCTGCGTAACTTGTGAGGTTTGTCTATGTCGTCCAAGTCTTTTGATCTGATTGTTATCGGTTCTGGCCCCGGTGGCTATGTCGCCGCCATTCGCGGCGCACAGAACGGTCTGAATGTCTGCGTGGTTGAACGCGAACATGTGGGCGGCATCTGTCTGAACTGGGGCTGTATCCCGACCAAGGCATTGCTGCGCTCCTCCGAAGTCTTCCACCTGATGCACCGCGCCAAGGAATTTGGCCTCAAAGCCGATAACATCGATTACGATCTGGACGCGGTTGTCGCCCGCTCGCGCGGCGTGGCAAAACAACTGTCGGGCGGCGTGGGCCATCTGCTGAAAAAGAACAAAATCACCCTCGTGATGGGCGAAGCCTCCTTGCCCGCCAAAGGCAAAGTCAGCGTGAAAACCGACAAGGGCACCGAGGAACTCACCGCCAAAAACATCATCGTCGCCACCGGCGCGCGCGCCCGCGAATTGCCGGGGCTCGAGGCCGATGGCAAACAGGTCTGGACTTATAAACACGCGCTGCAACCGCCCCATATGCCCAAAAAGCTGCTGGTCATCGGCTCCGGCGCGATTGGCATCGAATTTGCCAGCTTCTTCAACACGCTGGGCGCAGACACCACCGTGGTCGAAGTGATGGACCGTGTGCTGCCCGTGGAAGACGCTGAAATCTCCGGCCTCGCCAAAAAAGCCTTTGAAAAACAAGGCATGAAGATCATGCAAAAAGCCATGGTCAAACAGCTCGACCGCGCCAGTGGCAAGGTCACCGCCCATATCGAAATTGGCGGCAAAGTTGAAAAACACGAGTTTGACACAGTGATCTCGGCTGTGGGCATCGTGGGCAATGTGGAAAACCTCGGGCTGGAAGAGCTCGGCGTGAAAATCGACCGCACCCATGTCATCACCGATGAATTCTGCCGCACCGGCGTCGAGGGGCTCTACGCCATTGGCGACATCGCCGGCGCGCCGTGGCTTGCCCACAAAGCCAGCCACGAAGGCGTCATGGTTGCCGACCTCATCGCAGGCAAACACGCCCATCCCGTCAAACCCGAAAGCATCGCAGGCTGCACCTATTGCCACCCGCAGGTCGCCTCCGTCGGCTACACCGAAGCCAAGGCGAAAGAGCTTGGCTATGACATCAAAGTTGGCCGCTTCCCCTTCATCGGCAATGGCAAAGCCATCGCGCTTGGCGAAGCTAACGGTCTGATCAAAACCATCTTTGACGCAAAAACAGGCGAGCTTCTGGGCGCGCATATGATCGGCGCAGAAGTCACCGAACTGATCCAAGGCTATGTGGTGGGCCGCCAGCTTGAAACCACCGAAGAAGACCTGATGAATACCGTCTTCCCGCATCCGACTCTTAGCGAGATGATGCATGAATCCGTGCTCGACGCCTATGATCAAGTGATCCACATGTGATCCGCCCCGCCGCAGGGGCAAATCATCCCCGGCGCGCCGCACCCCGGCGCGCCGTTTGCGTTTCATGCGGCGCAATCGCCCGCATCGCAGGTACCTCGCGGCCAAAAAACGCCACTGCAACCTCCCGAATAACTCAAATCACGACAAGCCTATCCGCCAGAGTACCGATCCAGCATCTCTCTCTCCGCATCAAACCCCTCTGCGTTCCATACACACGCCGCCAAACCCTCTCCCGCGCCGCCATTGCGTAATCCGCCCGCACTCTCGCGCGCGCTACCAATTATCGCCCCGCCGCTAATCCGCCCCCACACCGATCCGGCACCATCCCGCATCAAAACCGCGAGCGTATTCTGATCCCGAACGGGCAGGGCGCGGACTCCGCCAAATCCCAAAACCGCCCTCGCTTTCCCGGCCTTGCCCCTGATCCCGCCAAACAGACCACAAAGCCTGCCCCAAGCCCTGCGAAAACCAATTCCCCCGAAAAGCCGCTGGAACCGCCGCGTCAAATCTGGAAGGTTGCGCCGAAGCCAAAACAGGTCCGCACGCATGGTCATTTCCCCCCGCATTCCGCCCGCGACCGCCCGTCCTGGGCGGCGTTTATGAGCTCGCGTCACGCCGCGCTGCTGGTCGTGATGATCTGGGCCGCAGGGCTGGGCGGCGCGGCGCAATATGCCAAGTTCAGCGTGATCTTTGATCTGCTGGGCGATGCCTATCCCGGCGGCGGCGCTGCGCTGGGGTGGATTGTCTCGCTGGTGGGGCTGCTCGGCGTGGTCTTTGGCGTGGTGGCAGGGCTGCTGGTGGCGCGCATCCGCTACCGCCGGGCGCTGCTGGGCGCGCTGTGGCTTGGGGCTTCTGTCTCGCTGTTGCAGGCGCTCTTGCCGCCGCTGCCCCTCATGCTGGGCCTGCGCGCCCTCGAAGGGCTCTCGCATCTGGGCATCGTGGTGGCTGGCCCCACCTTGATCGCCCAGCTTGCCCCCAGCGCGCAGCGCGGCTTGGCGCTGACCCTCTGGGGCACGTTCTTTGGCGTGGCCTTTGCCGTGATGACATGGGCAGGCCGCCCGCTTGCCCTGTCCCATGGCCTGCCAGCCCTCTTCGCGGCGCACGCGGGTTTCATGGTGCTCATCGCCCTGCTGCTCGCGCGGTTCTTGCGCGCCTTGCCCTTGGAGGGCGCGCAGCCTGCGCTTTCCCTGCGCGGCATCCTGCGCGATCACGCGGCAATTTACCGCTCGCCTTATCTGGCGGCTCCGGCGGCGGGCTGGTTGTTCTACACTTTCTGTTTTGTTTCGATCCTCACGGTGCTGCCGCCATACCTGCCTCCGGCCAGCCGCGGGCTGATCATGGGGTCCATGCCCTTGGTCAGCATCGCCATCTCCATGACCCTTGGCGTGGCGCTGCTGCGCCGCTTGCCTGCGGTGCAGGTGGTGCTGCTGGGCTTTGGCGGCTCGGCGCTCTCCATGCTCTGGCTTTGGCTTTTCCCTGCCAACGCAGCGGGTTGCCTGATGCTTGCCGCTTTCATGGGCCTGATCCAAGGCGCCAGCTTTGCCGCTGTGCCACAGCTGAACCAAGGCGCAGATGCGCAGGCACAGGCCAATGGCGCCATGGCGCAAATGGGCAATCTGGGCAACACATTGGGCACGCCAATCATGGCGGCGGCGCTGGCGGGTTTTGGCTATCTCAGTCTTCCTTTGCTGGGGGGCACAGCCTTTGCGCTGGGGGTGCTGGCCCATCTGACATTGGCCCTGCTGCGCCGCCGCGCGCAGGCCGGTTTATGATGTTCTTGGCTTGTTCTCAAAATTTCATTGGAGAATCCTAAACCAGCACCTATGTACATCTTGTTAATGGGGGCTGTTCATGGCTGAGCTAAAGAATATCGAAGTGCGCGGCGCGCGCGAACATAACTTGAAAAACATCGATGTGGACATTCCGCGCGACAAGCTGGTGGTGATCACGGGCCTGTCGGGCTCTGGGAAATCCTCACTGGCGTTTGACACGATCTATGCCGAAGGGCAGCGCCGCTATGTGGAATCGCTCTCTGCCTATGCGCGGCAATTCCTTGATATGATGCAAAAACCCGATGTGGATCACATCTCGGGCCTGTCGCCTGCGATTTCCATCGAGCAAAAAACCACCTCGAAAAACCCGCGCTCCACCGTGGGCACCGTGACCGAGATTTACGACTATATGCGCCTGCTTTATGCGCGGGTCGGCACACCTTATTCCCCCGCCACGGGCAAACCGATCGAGGCCCAGCAGGTCCAGGATATGGTTGACCGGATCATGACCATGGAGGAGGGCACCCGCGCCTATCTGCTTGCCCCCATCGTGCGCGACCGCAAAGGCGAATACCGCAAGGAATTCCTCGAACTGCGCAAATCCGGCTTCCAGCGCGTTAAGGTTAACGGCGAGTTTCACGAGCTGGACGAGCCGCCCACGCTGGACAAGAAATTCCGCCACGACATCGACGTTGTCGTGGACCGGATCGTGGTGCGTGAAGGGCTCGAAACCCGCCTTGCCGACAGCCTGCGCACCGCGCTTGATTTGGCCGATGGCATTGCCGTACTGGAAACCGCCCCGGCGGAAGGCGAGGGGGATCGCTTCACCTTTTCCGAGAAATTTGCCTGCCCCGTCAGTGGCTTCACCATCCCCGAGATCGAACCACGCCTGTTTTCCTTCAACGCGCCTTTTGGCGCTTGCCCCTCCTGCGATGGCTTGGGCCAAGAGCTGTTCTTCGACGAGCGGCTGGTGGTCCCCGACCAAAGCCTCAAAGTCTATGACGGCGCGCTGGCCCCCTGGCGCAAGGGCAAATCGCCCTATTTCAAACAGACCATCGAGGCCATCGCCAAACATTACCAATTTAACCAGAACACCCGCTGGAAAGACCTGCCCGGAAAGGTGCAACAAGTCTTCCTCTACGGCTCTGGCAAGGAAGAGATCAAATTCCGCTACGACGAAGGGGGCCGGGTCTACGAGGTCTCGCGCGTCTTCGAAGGGGTGATCCCCAACATGGAGCGCCGCTACCGCGAAACCGACAGCAATTGGATCCGCGAAGAATTCGAACGCTACCAAAACAACCGCCCCTGCGGCACCTGCGACGGCTACCGCCTGCGCCCCGAAGCGCTGGCCGTGAAAATCGGCCCGGCCAATGGCGGCCCGGACACCTTGCTGCATGTGGGGCAGGTGGTGCAAATGTCGATCCGCGAAGCGTTCGACTGGTGCAACACCGTGCCCGAAAACCTGACAGTCCAGAAAAACGAGATTGCCCGCGCCATTCTCAAAGAAATCCGCGAACGGCTCGGCTTCCTCAACAATGTCGGCCTCGAATACCTGACCCTCTCGCGCAACAGCGGCACCTTGTCGGGCGGCGAAAGCCAACGCATCCGCCTCGCCAGCCAGATCGGCTCGGGGCTCACAGGCGTGCTCTACGTGCTGGATGAACCTTCCATCGGCCTGCACCAACGCGACAATGACCGCCTGTTGATGACGCTGAAAAACCTGCGCGATCAAGGCAACACGGTGATCGTGGTGGAACATGACGAAGAGGCGATCCGCGAGGCAGATTACGTCTTCGACATCGGCCCCGGCGCAGGCGTGCACGGCGGGCGCGTGGTCTCGCACGGCACCCCGGCGCAGGTCGCGGCGGATGAAAACTCCGTCACCGGCCAATACCTCACCGGCAAACGCGAAATCGCTGTGCCCAGCACCCGGCGCAAGGGCAATAAGAAAAAGATCAAAGTGGTCAAAGCCACGGGCAACAACCTGCAAAACATCACGGTTGATTTCCCGCTGGCGAAATTTGTCTGCGTCACCGGCGTGTCGGGGGGGGGCAAATCCACGCTGACCATCGAAACCCTGTTCAAAACCGCCTCGATGAACCTCAACGGCGCGCGGCAAACCCCTGCGCCTTGCGAAACCATCAAAGGGCTCGAACATCTGGACAAGGTGATCGACATCGACCAACGCCCGATTGGCCGCACCCCGCGCTCCAACCCGGCCACCTACACCGGGGCTTTCACGCCGATCCGCGACTGGTTCGCTGGCCTGCCCGAAGCCAAGGCGCGCGGCTATAAACCCGGCCGCTTCAGCTTCAACGTCAAAGGCGGCCGCTGCGAGGCCTGCCAAGGCGATGGCGTGATCAAAATCGAGATGCACTTCCTGCCCGATGTCTATGTGGAATGCGAAACCTGCAAAGGCGCGCGCTACAACCGCGAAACTCTTGAGATCAAATTCAAAGGCAAATCCATCGCAGATGTGCTCGACATGACCGTGGAAGACGCCCAAAGCTTCTTCACCGCCGTGCCCTCGATCCGCGAAAAAATGGATGCTCTGATGCGCGTGGGCTTGGGCTATATCAAGGTCGGCCAACAGGCCACAACCCTCTCAGGCGGCGAGGCACAGCGCGTCAAACTCTCCAAAGAACTCAGCAAACGCTCCACCGGGCGCACGCTGTATATCTTGGACGAACCCACCACGGGCCTGCATTTCGAAGACGTGCGCAAACTGCTCGAAGTGCTGCATGAACTGGTGGATCAGGGCAATTCCGTTGTGGTGATCGAACATAATCTCGACGTGGTGAAAACCGCCGATTACATCATCGACATCGGCCCCGAAGGCGGCGATGGCGGCGGCCAGGTGGTGGCCACAGGCACCCCCGAAGCCGTGGCCGAAGTCCCCGAAAGCTACACGGGCAAATACCTCAAACCGATGCTGCAAAAACGCGCCAAGGTCGCCGCCGAATAACCCGCGCCGGCTTCACCCTTCTGCAAATACTCAAAACGCCGCGCTTACCCCCAAGCGCGGCGTTATTTTTCTAAAACCCGAGTGCGAAAAAACTCAGCCCCGCCCACGCCCTTCAAAGCGCGGCAACATGGCCGAGAAATCCTTGCCCTTGCCGCCTTCTTCCTCAACAAACCGTTGATACAGCGCCAAGGCAAGCTGCCCCATCGGCGTATCCGCATCCGCGCTCTGCGCCGCTTGCTGGCTCAATCCCAGATCCTTGAGCATCAATTCCGCTGCAAAACCGGGGGTATATCCATTATCAGCAGGCGATTGCGGCCCCACACCGGGGGCAGGGCAATAGGCGTTCATCGACCATGAATAACCCGACGAGGTGCTCACCACATCAAACATCTTCTGGCGGTCCAGCCCCAGCTTATCGGCCATGGCAAAGGCTTCGCAGGTGGCAATCATCGTGACGCCCAAAATCATGTTGTTACAGATTTTCGCCGCTTGCCCCGCGCCCGCTTCGCCGCAATGCACGGCTTTCTGGCCCATGATCTCAAACAGCGGCGCCGCCTTGGCAAATGCCGCTTCGCTGCCGCCCGCCATAAAGGTCAATGTGCCGCCAGCCGCGCCGCCAATGCCGCCTGAAACCGGCGCATCGACAAATAAAAGCCCTGCGTTTTCCGCCAGTTCCGCCGCCGCGCGTGCGCTGTCCACATCCACGGTCGAGCAATCAATCAACGCCGCACCAGCGCTCATCGCAGGCACCAGCTCTGCCGCCACCGCGCGCAAAATCGCGCCATTGGGCAGCATGGTGATCACCATATCCGCGCCTGATGCCGCCTCTGCCGCGCTGCTGGCCCATCTCACGCCTGCCACATCGCTGGGGGCCATGTCGAACCCGACCACCTCATGCCCGGCCTTCGCCAGATTTGCCGCCATGGGCGCGCCCATATTTCCCAGTCCGATAAAGCCAATTTTGCTCATCGCTGTCTCCTCAAAGTTTCAGGGCATCAGGCCCAAGGGGTTGCAACATCGCAGCCACAGCAGCCAGAGGCACATCTGCCCCTGCATGTTGCCATTTGGGGCTGCGGTCTTTGTCGATGATCGCCGCGCGAATGCCTTCTAAAAAATCGCTCTGCTGCATGGCGCGGAACGTATAGCGATACTCAAGCTCCAGCGCCTTTTCGAGGCTCAGGCTGGGGCCGCGCAGCCGGTGCAGCATCTCGATGGCGCAGGCCATGGCCAGCGGCGAATTGCGCCGCATTGCCTTGAGCGTGGCTTGCGCAAATTCATCCCCAAGCGTTTCCAGATTGCTCAGAACATCACCCAGCGCCTCGCCATCAAAACACGCATCAATCTGGGCCCGCTGCGCCTCAATCGGGCCGGGCTTTGGCGGGCCGGGCTCTGGCGCGCTGGCTTGCGCCGCAATCGCCGCCACATCGCCGCTTTCCTCCAGCGCCGAAATCAGGCCGTGCCACTTTACTTCTTCGATGTAACTATCTGCAAAACCAGCGAAAATCGCATCAGCCGCATTCATCCGCACCGCCGTGGTGGCCAGATATTCCCCCACACGCCCCGGTGCCAAAGCCAGCATCAGCGAGCCGCCCACATCAGGCACCAATCCAATGCCGCATTCGGGCATGGCGATCTGGCTGGTCTTCCCGACAATGCGGTGGCTGCCATGGCACCCAATCCCCACACCGCCGCCCATGGTAAAGCCTTGAAGAAAGCTGACGACAGGCTTGGAATAGCTAAATATTTTGTGGTTCAACCGATATTCATCGGCCCAAAACTTCTGCCCATAGGCGTAATCGCCTTTGGTCCCGGTCTCATACAGCTCGGCAATATCGCCGCCCGCACAAAACGCCCGTTCGCCCTCGGCGTCAATGATCACCAAGGCCACCGCATCATCCTGCGCCCAGCCATCCATGGCGGCCTCAATGGCCAAACACATCTCATAGCTCAGCGCATTAAGCGCCTGTGGCCGGGTCAGGGTGATACGCCCGGCACGGCCCACTGTTCTGATATCAATATCATTCATCGGTTTTTTAACATGTCCCGCGCAACGATCACGCGCATGATTTCATTTGTGCCCTCAAGGATCTGATGCACCCGCAAATCGCGCACCAGCTTCTCGATGCCGTAATCCGCCAGATAGCCATAGCCGCCGTGCAGTTGCAGACATTGATCCACCACTTTGCTGCCGGTCTCGGTGACAAAGCGTTTCGCCATGGCACAGAACTTGGTCGCATCAGGCGCGCCTTGATCCAGCTTCCACGCCGCTTGCCGCAGGAAAACCCGCGCCGCTTGCAGCTCGATCTCCATATCCGCCAAGCGGAATTGCAGCCCCTGAAACTGGTCAATGGTTTTGCCAAAAGCCTGACGCTCGCCCATATATTGCAGCGTCGCATTCAGCGCGGTCTGCGCCGCCCCAAGCGAGCAGGCGGAAATGTTCAAACGGCCCCCATCAAGGCCCATCATCGCATATTTGAAACCTTTACCCTCTTCGCCCACCAAATTTCCGGCAGGAATGTTGCAATTGTCAAACTGCACTTGGGTCGTCGGTTGGCTGCGCCAGCCCATCTTATCTTCCAATGCGCCAAAGCTCAGCCCCTCGGTGCCGTCTTCGACAAGCACCGTAGACACGCCCGCCGCGCCCTCATCTGAGGTGCGCACCATGACCACATAAGCGTCAGAATAGCTCCCGCCTGAGATGAACGCCTTGCTGCCATTGAGGCAATACCCTTCCGCGCTGCGCACAGCCCGCGTCTTGAGCGCCGCCGCGTCCGAACCAGAGCCGGGCTCGGTCAAACAATAGCTCAGCACTTTTTCCATGCTCAGCACTTCGGGCATCACCCGCGCCTTAAATTCATCGCTGCCAAATGTATCGAGCATCTTGGCGCACATGTTATGGATCGACAGGAACCCCGCCACCGAGGGGCAAGCCATGCTCAGCGCCTCAAAAACCAATGTGGCATCCAAACGCGACAGGCCAGAGCCGCCGCTGTCTTCAGATACATAAAGCCCGCCAAATCCCAATGCACCAATGCGCGGCCACAAATCCTTGGGGATCGTGCCCTCGGCCTCCCATTGCCGGGCAAAGGGGGCGATATGCTCCTGCCCAAAATCATGGGCCATATCAAAAATGGCGGATTGTTCCTCTGTAAGCGCAAAATCCACGGCAACTCCTCCCGATGCTTGGATAATTGAACAGACGTTAAATTCACATTGTTACACAAGTTTTGCAACAAGGAAGCGGGGGCGCAGCTTTCACCGCTGCGCCCCCCTTTGGCTTATTCCATCACGGGGATGGAGAATTCGCCGCCTTCTTTAATGCCCGAGGGCCAGCGCGCGGTCACAGTCTTGGTGCGCGTGTAGAATTTGAACGCATCCGGGCCGTGCTGGTTCAAATCGCCAAAGACGGATTTCTTCCAGCCGCCAAAGGTGTGATAGGCCAGCGGCACAGGGATTGGCACGTTGATGCCGACCATGCCGATGTTGATCCGGTTGGCAAAATCACGCGCCGCATCGCCATCGCGGGTATAGATCGCGGTGCCGTTGCCATATTCGTGATCCATCGCCAGCTTGAGCGCTTCTTCATAGTTCTGCGCGCGCACGGTGCACAGCACGGGGCCAAAGATCTCTTTGGTATAGATGTCCATATCTGCCGTCACATCGTCGAACAGATGCGGGCCAACAAAGAAACCTTCCTCATAGCCTTGCAGGCTGAAATCACGCCCATCAACCACCAGCTTGGCACCTTGATCGATCCCGGTTTGCACCAGACGCTCGATGTTTGCCTTGGCGGCGGCGGTCACAACCGGGCCGTAATCCACATCTTTACCCGAGGTGTAGGGGCCAACTTTGAGCGCTTCAATGCGCGGCACCAGCTTCTCGATCAGACGGTCCGCCGTGTCGTCGCCCACAGGCACAGCCACAGAAATCGCCATGCAACGCTCGCCCGCCGCGCCGTAACCGGCACCCACCAGGGCATCTGCCGCTTGGTCCATATCGGCGTCCGGCATGATGATCATGTGGTTCTTGGCACCGCCAAAACACTGCACACGTTTGCCGTTGGCACAGCCCGTCGCATAGATATATTCCGCAATCGGGGTCGAGCCGACAAAGCCGACCGACTGGATCACATCATTGTGCAAAATCGCGTCCACGGCTTCTTTATCGCCGTTCACCACTTGGATGATGCCCTTGGGCAGCCCGGCTTCTTCCAGCAGTTCCGCCAGCATCAGCGGCACAGATGGGTCGCGCTCGGATGGCTTGAGGATAAACGCGTTGCCACAGGCAATCGCCGGGGCAAACATCCACATGGGGATCATCGCAGGGAAGTTGAACGGCGTGATGCCCGCTGTCACACCCAAGGCTTGGCGCATGGAATACATGTCAATGCCGGGGCCCGCGTTATCGGTGTAATCGCCCTTGAGCAGCTCAGGCGCGCCAATGCAATATTCCACAACTTCAAGGCCGCGCTGCACATCACCAGCAGCATCGGGCAGGGTCTTGCCATGCTCACGGCTCAGCGCCTCGGACAGTTTGTCCATGTCGCGGTTCAGCAAAGCTACAAATTTCATCAAAACCCGCGCGCGGCGCTGCGGGTTGGTTGCCGCCCAAGCAGGCTGGGCTTTGGCTGCGATCTCAACCGCTTGGTTCATCTCTTCGGTGCTGGCCAGCGGGCATTTCGCCTGCACTTCACCCGTTGCGGGGTTGAAGACGTCGGAAAAACGGCCAGACGTGCCTTTGACATGGGCACCGTTGATGTAATGGGTCAGTTCTTGCATGGGAATCCTCCAAGTGTTCTGACCCGCAGGTTAGTCTTGCAAAAAGAGGCTTAACAGAGGAAAGGTGGCAAAGTTGTTTTGCATTTTTGCAAAGCCCGCCAGATCAGAACCTTAGCGGATAGGAACACAGCAAAATGGCGCAAAACTGGGATGATCTGCGGCTGTTTCTGGCTGTTGCGCGCGAACAAAGCCTCTCTGCCGCTGGCAAATTGCTGCGGCTCGATCCGGCCACTTTGGGCCGCCGCATGACCCGGCTTGAGGAAAACATGCAAACCGCGCTGTTTGTGAAATCCCCGCAAGGCTACGCATTGACCGAAGCAGGGGCGCAGCTTCTGGAGCGCGCCGAGCTTGCCGAACAGGCCATGCGCGCCGCCACCGCCGGGCTGGCCCCGCCAAGCGAGCATCTGACCGGACAAATCCGCATCGGCGCGCCCGATGGCTGCGCCAATTACGTGCTGCCACAGGTCTGCGCCGGGCTAGCCGCCCAACATCCGGGGCTGGAATTGCAAATCGTCGCCTTGCCGCGGGTGTTCAACCTCTCGCGCCGCGAGGCCGATCTGGCCATCGGCGTCAGCGCCCCCACCGCCGGGCGGCTCATGGTGCAGAAAATCACCGATTACCACCTGCATCTGGCCGCCGCCGACAGCTATCTGGCGGCGCATGGCCCCATCACCCATGTCGAAGACCTGCGCCGCCATCAGGTCGTGGGCTACATCCCCGATATGATCTTCGACCGCGAGCTTGATTATCTGGCCGATCTGTCGGTGCCGCGTGTGGCGCTGGCCTCCAATTCGGTCGCGGTACAGATTCGTATGATCGCCGAAGGGGCAGGGGTCGGCGTTGCCCATGACTTTTCCTTGCCCGCCCATCCAGACGTGCGCCGCGTCCTCCCCGAGCAGCTCAGCCTGACCCGCGCTTTCTACCTGATCCGCCATTTGGACGATAAGAAAAACGCCCGCCTGACCCGGCTGGCCGAAAAAATCGCCGCCGGGGTGCGGGGCGAAGTGGCGCGGCTTGAAACCGCCGCCCGCACCGCCAGCCGCGACGAAAACCGCGACTAAAACTTGACAGCGCGCAGGGTACAGGCAACGCTGAAATCCTTGGTTCATTAAAAGGGGGGACGCTGAGCATGCTGGTGTCGCAAATTCTGAAATCCAAAGCCACCGACGCCGTCATCACGGTGCAACCCGACTTAAAAGTTTCAGAGGCCGCAACCATGCTGAGCGAAAAACGCATCGGCACATTGCTGGTGTCACGCAACGGCAAAACCCCCGATGGCATCCTCTCGGAACGCGACATTGTGCGCGCGCTGGGGGCCACAGGCAGCGGCTGCCTGAACAAAACCGTATCAGAGCTGATGACCGCAAAACTGGTCACCTGCTCGCGCGATGACCGCGCCGAAGAGATCATGCAAAAAATGACCGATGGCCGCTTTCGCCACATGCCAGTGTTGCAAGATGGCGAACTTGTCGGTTTGATTTCCTTGGGCGACGTGGTTAAGGCCCGTCTGATGGAACTGTCGATGGAAAAAGACGCGCTGCAAGGCATGATCATGGGGCACTGACCTTAACTCCTTCGCATAAACACTTGAATTTAAAAAGGAACGTCACCATGCGCGTTGGCCTTTATCCGGGCACGTTTGACCCGATTACCTTGGGACATATCGATATTATCCGCCGTGCCACCACGCTGGTGGACAAGCTGGTGATCGGCGTCGCCATCAACCGCGACAAAGGCCCGCTGTTCTCGCTCGATGAACGTGTGGATATGATCAAGGTCGAATGTGACAAGCTTTCCGCCCAAACCGGCGTTGAAATTGTCGCCCATCCGTTTGAAAACCTGCTGATCCACTGCGCCGAAGATGTGGGCGCGGGGCTGATCATCCGGGGCCTGCGCGCTGTGGCGGATTTCGAATATGAATATCAAATGGTGGGCATGAACCGCCAATTGAACGACGAGGTCGAAACCGTCTTTTTGATGGCCGATGCCCAATACCAAGCGATTGCCAGCAAGCTGGTCAAAGAAATCGCGCGGCTGGGCGGGGACATCAGCAAATTCGTGACGCCCCCAGTGAAACAAGCGGTGCTGGAGCGGGTGCGCTAAGCGCCCGCACCGCAATCACAGCGTTCTGGCAAAGGCCATGGCGGTGTCCAGCATCCGGTTGGAGAACCCCCATTCATTGTCATACCACGCCAGCACCCGCAGCATATTGCCGCCTCTGATCTCGGTCTGATCGGCGGCAAAAATCGCTGATCGCGGGTCATGGTTGAAATCAATCGACACCAGCTTGCGCTCGGTCACTCCCAAAATCCCGGCCAGCGCACCTTCCGCCGCCGCCTGCATCGCGCCATTCACCGACGCTTCGGTGACCGCGCGGTCCAACTCCACCACCAGATCAATGCATGACACATTCGGCGTCGGCACCCGGATCGCCGTGCCATGGATCGCCCCGGCCAGATGCGGCAACACCGCGCCCAATGTCTCCGCCGCCCCGGTGGTGGTGGGGATCATCGACAGCCCCGCCGCCCGCGCGCGGTAAAGATCATCATGCGCCCGGTCATGCACCGATTGCGTGCCGGTATAGCTGTGAACCGTGGTCATAAACCCGCGCCGAATGCCAAATTCGCGGTCCAGCACATGCGCCACAGGCACCAGACAATTGGTGGTGCAGGACGCATTGGAAAGGATCACATCCCCCGCCGCGATCTCGCCGTGGTTCACCCCGTAAACGATGGTTTTGATGCCCTCTTTGCCCGGCGCAGAAATCAACACCCGCTTGGCGCCGTTTTTCAAATGCAGCCCGGCCTCATCCGCGCCCCGGAAAAATCCGGTACACTCCAGCGCAATATCCACATCATCCCAAGCCAGCTTATCTGGCGCGCGCTCCGCACTATAGCGAATGCGCCCCGTGCCCACATCAATCCAGTCGGGCCCGGTTTCAACGGGATGGCCAAACCGCCCGTGAACACTGTCAAATTCAAACAGATGCGCCGAGGTCTCAAGCGGCGAAAGATCATTGATCGCAACAACTTGCAGGTCACTATTGCCGCGTTCAATCACCGCGCGCAGCACGTTTCGCCCTATCCGGCCAAATCCATTAATCGCGACTCGTATCGGCATGGCGTCACCTTTTGATCAAATTTCCGATGCTAAGATGCGCCCTTGCCGAGCAGTGTCAACTGGCCTTTTCGTCCACCTGCGCCGCCAGCGCTTCGGCGCGGGCAGCAAGCTCGGCCAATGTGTCGGTCACCGATTGCGGCACCACGGGCACTTCGATGCGCTCGGGCTCAACCACCACATTGCGCAGCCCTTCAAGCTCGGCTTCGCGCTCTGCCAATTCGGCCTGCACCACGGCAATCCGGTCTTCAACGCTGGCGGTTTTATCGGCCAACATCAAACCCGCCATCAGCAACATGCGCGATTCCGGCATCCGGCCCACCTGATCGGACAGGACCTGCGCCTCATCATCAAGCATCTTGGCCGCCGCATGCAGATAGCTTTCCTCGCCCTCTTGGCAGGCCACTTCAAATTGGCGCCCGCCAATGGTGATCTGTACTTCGGGCATCAGTTATCCTCCTGCTTTTGTTCAGGCTTTTGATCGGAATTCTGCTCTGCCGCCTCAACCAGCGGCGTCAAACTGTCCACAATCGCGCTGGCCTCCGCGGCATCTGCCGCCCGCAAGGCCCGCAGCGCTTCAAGCTCAGTCAGCATGGTTTTGTTGATCAAATGCGCATCGCCAACCCCTTCGGCATTGGCCTCGCGCAGCGCAGCGCAGGCGGCGGCCAATTCGCCATTGGCCCCGCGCACCCGCTGCAATTCCAGATCCAGCGCCGCCACACGGGCTTCGCTTTCATCCAGCGCGGCGCGCATCGTGGTGGTCTGGTTGGTCAGCTTGTCGCGCAATGTCTGCACGCGCTCTTTCAGCTGCGCATTGGCAATGCGCTCTTCGTCCAGCTCCTTTTGTACCTCTGGATCGGGCTCGACGCGGCTGGATAACTGGTCCAGCCCATATGCCACCTGATCCATGGCCGCAGTGATGCGCCGCTGGAGTTCTTCGATTTCCTTCATTGGCCAAGCCCCTTTTTCATCGGCGTCGTGGTCCTGTGTATCGCGGTCCTGTGTATCGCGCCGGCACCGGGTCCGGCATTGCCTCAAACGCGTTCCACCAGCGCTGCAAACCCGCACAGCCCAAGCCGCAAACGGGCAGGGCGGCTGCCCAAACAGCGCCCGCGAATCGCTCACAGGCATCAATCCCTTCAATCCTACTCAATCTATTTCGCAAATGCGCCCCCCTTTAACGGGGCTGCACCTTACTTATCATGCACTTGGCCCGCCTTGTTGATGTGCGGGCAGGGCGCGGATCGGCGCATTGGCCCGCTGGGTGCTTGATCTTTGGGTATCTCTTGCTATGCAGCGGGGCATATGCCCATCCCCAATAAAGGATAAAATCCCGTGGATCTGACGAAGCTGCGCAACGCTCATCCCGATCACTGGTCCAAGGCGACCGCCATTCGCGCCCTGACGCTTGATGCGGTGGCCGCTGCCAATTCCGGGCATTCCGGCATGCCGATGGGCATGGCCGATGTGGCCACGGTGCTGTTTGAAAAACACCTGAAATTTGACGCCTCCGCACCGCTCTGGCCTGACCGCGACCGTTTCATTCTGTCGGCGGGCCACGGCTCCATGCTGATCTATTCGCTGCTGCACCTCACAGGTTACGCGCAATTCCCCCTCGAAGAGATCAAGAATTTCCGCCAAATGGGCGCTCGCACCGCGGGCCACCCGGAAAACTTCCTCGCCGATGCGATTGAAACCACCACCGGGCCGCTTGGCCAGGGCATCGCCAACTCCGTGGGTTTCGCCATGGCCGAGGAAATGCAGCGCGCGCAATACGGCAAAAAAGTTGTCGACCATTACACCTATGTGATCGCAGGCGACGGCTGCCTGATGGAAGGCATCAGCCAAGAAGCCATCGCGCTGGCGGGCCGCCATAAACTGGGCAAGCTGATCGTGATGTGGGACAATAACGACATCACCATCGACGGCAAAGTCAGCCTCTCTGACCACACCGATCAAATCACCCGCTTCAAATCCGCCCAGTGGCATGTGATCGAAATCGACGGGCACAACCCCGAAGAAATCGACGCCGCCCTGACCGAAGCGCGCAAAACCAACCGCCCCTCGATGATTGCCTGCAAAACCCACATCGCTCTGGGCCACGCGGCGCAAGACACCTCCAAAGGCCACGGCGCGCTCACCGATGCGGCACAATTGGCCGCTGCCAAAGAAGCATATGGCTGGAACTACGGCCCCTTCGAAGTGCCAAGCGATGTGAAATCCGCATGGGAAGCCATCGGCAGCCGCGGCGTGGCCGAGCGCAAGGACTGGGAAGAGCGTTTCGACCAGATGGGCCGCGGCAAACGCGAAACCTTCAACCGCGCGCTGGCGGGCGAAGCCCCCGCCAAGCTCAGCGCCACCATCAAAGCCTTCAAAAAACAGATGACCGAAAGCGGTGCCAAACTGGCCACCCGCGCGGCCTCTGAAAAGGCGCTCGAAGTGATCAACCCGATCATGCCCGAAACCGTGGGCGGCTCTGCCGATCTCACCGGTTCCAACAACACCAAAACCGCCGATCTGGGCGTGTTTGATGTGGACAACCGCGAAGGCCGCTACGTCTATTGGGGCATCCGCGAACATGGCATGGCCTCCGCGATGAACGGCATGGCGCTGCATGGCGGCATCCGCCCCTATGGCGGCACTTTCATGTGTTTCACCGATTACGCCCGCCCCGCGATGCGCCTTTCCGCGCTGATGCAGGTGCCCGTGGTTTATGTGATGACCCATGACAGCATCGGTCTGGGCGAAGACGGCCCCACCCACCAGCCAGTCGAGCATCTCGCCATCAGCCGCGCCACGCCCAACACATTGGTGTTCCGCCCTTGCGACGCGGTCGAAACCGCCGAAAGCTGGGAAGTGGCGCTGACCCAAGACAAAACGCCTTCCGTGCTCTCGCTGACCCGTCAGGGCCTGCCGCTGATGCGCACCGAGCATAAGACCAAAAACTTGGTCGAGCAGGGCGCCTATGTGCTGGCCGATGCCGAAGGCAAACGCCAAGTGATCCTCATCGCAAGCGGCTCCGAAGTGCATGTGGCCATGCAAGCGCGCGACCTGCTGCATGCCCAAGGCATCGGCACCCGTGTGGTTTCCATGCCCTGCATGGAGCTTTTCGCCGCTCAGGACGAGAAAATCCGCAAACGGGTTCTGCCCGGCGGCGCAGTCCGCGTGGGCATCGAAGCGGGTGTTCAATCCGGCTGGGACCGTTGGCTCTTTGGCGAGCGCGGCAAATACGGCAAAGCCGATTTTGTTGGCATGGACCGTTTCGGCGCCTCCGCCCCGGCAGAAGAGCTGTTCGAGAAATTCGGCTTCACAGCGCAAAACGTCGCAGACCGCGCCAAAGCGCTGCTCTGATCCTCTTTTCTGCGCGGTTGATTATTTTGATCGCGCAGAAACTTCCTTATAGATTCTCCCCTTTAACGTGTGCTTCAATAGATTAGGCAATCAGCGGTTAATTCTCGGTTAATCCTTACCTGACATATTGAAATCACGCGGGCACCAAGCGAGGGAGGCACCCATGAGCATTGCATATCTACTAATCGGCAGCCTCGCTGGCCTCATCGTGGCGGGCATCTGCCTTAGCATGGGCAACCCGCTCTGGTTGGCCGCTTGTCATTTCTTCTTGATGGGCCATCTGGCCATCATGACCATGCTTGCCATGCTTTTCGCCCTGCCGCGCCGCGCCGCTTTGCCGCGAAAATAACGGCCACAATCTGCCGGGGCAGGGCAGCTGTTAAAATCCCCAAAAATCTGCTATCATCGGGCATTCAATCCTAAGGGAGCTGTCCCATGAAACGGATTTTCACCGCCACTGCCATCGCCGCGATCACCTGTGCCGGCATCGCTGCTGCGCCCCGCACCGCCGAGGCTCAGGGCCCCAGCTTTGATTGCGCCCGCGCCGGCACCCCGGCCGAACACGCCATCTGCGCCTCGCCGGAACTGTCTCAAAAAGACCAAGTTATTTCAGCGCTATACACCGATCTCCGCCGCGCTCTTGGAGAGCGGGCCAAAGAGCGGCTGATCCCCGAACAACGCGCATGGATCGCCGAGCGCAACGCCTGCGGCGGCAACAGCGCTTGTATCGCTGCCACCAGTGACATGCGCATCAACCAGCTCGAATTCCGCTCCCGCGAGGTTTTCTAAGCCGCCCGCGCAGACCCCTTCAGGCCTTCGCAACCTTCTTGCGGTGAAACAGCTTGCGCCACAGCGGCGTGACAATCTTCTCGCCAATCGGGATCAGCGCGAGCCCCAGCGCCACGCCAAAAATACCATCCATCCCGGCGACCAAAATCCACTCCAGCACCCCGGCGATCTGCCCCGAAAGCCCGTGCACAGCCGCCTCTGCCGTGTGGTGAATGAAATCATAAATCACAGGCCAGCCAAGCTCGGCCATCCCGTGCAGAATAATCGATCCGCCCACCCAGAGCATCGCCGCCGTGCCAATCACCGTCAGCAGCTTCAAAAACCCCGGCATCGCAGCCACCAATCCGCGCCCGATGCGCCGCGTCAGGCCAAAATTGCCCCTATTCGCCATGGCCAGCCCCAGATCATCCATCTTCACAATCACCGCAACCGATCCATAGACCGCCACGGTGATCATCACCGCCACAGCGGCCAATGTCGCCGCTTCCATCCAGAAATTGCTCGGCGGGATCGCCGCCAGCGCGATGGTCATGATCTCCGCCGACAGAATAAAATCCGTCTTGATCGCCCCGGCGGCCTTTTCTTCTTCAAGCCGGGCAGGGTCGTCGATCACCGGCTGATCGCTGGCATAATCGCCATGCCCTTCGCTCAACCCCAGCGTATGGGCAACTTTTTCCGCCCCCTCAAAACAAAGATAGGCCCCCCCCAGCATCAACAAAGGCGAGATTGCCCAAGGCGCAAATGCCGAAAGCGCCAATCCCGCAGGCAGCAAAAACACCAGCTTATTGCGCAGCGAGCCTTTGGTGATCCGCCAGATCACCGGCAATTCGCGCGATGCTTCAAAGCCCTGCACATATTTGGGCGACACCGCCGCGTCATCAATCACCGCCCCTGCGGCTTTGGACCCGGCTTTCGCGGCTTGCCCGATGACATCATCCACCGATGCCGCCGCCACTTTGGCAATCGCGGCCACGTCATCCAACAATGCAATTAATCCGCTCATGCCTAGGCTCCTTCTTGGGTTGCCCAACAAATAGCACCTGCATCAAAATTGGAAAGGCCCAGCCGCCACGCCGCCCTGCGCGCGCAGCTCGATTGTTTCCGCTAACATGTTGATTTATCGCTAACATATCGGCGCGGAAGGGTTTTAACCCTTTAACCCAAGGGCTCATGCCCTTTATAGAACAGCCAAACCTTTCACAAAGGATACCGCCATGACGATCAAAGTTGGAATCAATGGGTTTGGCCGCATTGGCCGCGCCACCCTCAGCCACATCTCCGCCTCCGCCCGCGAAGACATCGAGGTGGTGAAACTGAACGCCACCGGGCCGATTGAAACCGCCGCCCACCTGATCAAATACGACAGCGTGCATGGCCGCTATCCCGGCGAAGTCAAAGTTGACGGCAATTACCTCAACCTTGGCCGCAACGACATAGAAGTGATGTCCACCTATAACCTCGACGAGCTGGACTGGTCCGGCTGCGACGTGGTGCTCGAATGTACCGGCAAATTCAACGACGGCAACAAAGCCCGCGTGCATCTGGAACAGGGCGCCAAACGCGTGCTGCTCTCTGCGCCCGGCAAAAACGTCAACCGCACGATTGTCTACGGCGTGAACCACCAACAGCTGCAAAAATCCGACACGATGATCTCCAACGGCTCTTGCACCACCAACTGTCTGGCGCCGCTGGCTATGGTGATGAACGACGCCATCGGCATCGAAAGCGGGCTGATGACCACGATCCACAGCTACACCGGCGATCAACCCACCCTCGACCGCCGCCACAGCGATCTCTACCGCGCCCGCGCCGCCGCCATGGCGATCATCCCCACCTCCACCGGGGCCGCCAAAGCTCTGGGCGAAGTGCTCCCGGCGCTCAAAGGCAAACTCGACGGCACCGCCATGCGCGTGCCCACACCCAATGTCTCGGCGGTTGATCTCACCTTCACCGCCTCGCGCGATGTCACCGTCGAAGAAGTCAACGCCGCCGCAAAAGCCGCCGCCGCTGGTAACCTCAAAGGCGTGCTGGGCTACGACCCGGAACAAAAAGTCTCGATCGACTTCAACCATACCGAAGAAAGCTGCATCTTCGCCCCCGACCAAACCATCGTGGTCGCCGGGCGCACCGTGCGCGTGCTGGGCTGGTATGACAATGAATGGGCCTTCTCGGTCCGCATGGCCGATGTGGCCGTGGCGATGGGTCAATTGGGCTGATCACCAAGACTTGCGCATCGGTACGGGGCTGGCCTATCACTGGGGCAGTCCCGCACGCAGGAGCCTCACATGACCAACCGCATCGCTTTGTTCCTAGGGCTCTTTCTTGTCTTGGGAATGGTGATTGATGGCATGCTCTTCGGCGACAGCCATTTTATCTACCTGGGCAAAAAATTTGCCGACCTTGTGGAATGGCTCGCCTTCTGGCGCTGACCCTCAAACGGAAAAAGGAGGCCCGGCGGCCCCCTTCACCCTTCTTCAAATACTCAAATAGCGGCGCTTAGCCGTTATGCTCGCGGATCGTGTTCGCGGCATCCTTGTCAAACGTCACACCGTTTTGCTCGAACAATGTATCAAGCTCGCCCGACAGGGTCATCTCCGTGATGATATCACAGCCGCCAACAAACTCGCCTTTGACATAAAGCTGCGGAATTGTCGGCCAGTCAGAGAATTCCTTGATCCCCTGCCGAACACCCTCATCGGCCAGCACATTCACATCGGTATATTCAACACCCATGTAATTGAGCACCCCGGCCACCCGCGAGGAAAACCCGCATTGCGGCATTTCCTTGGTGCCCTTCATGAACAGCACAACGTCGCTTTTGGAAATGCTGTCTTGGATCTGTGTCTTTGCGTCGGTCATCATTTATCCTTGTTCTTCATGAAAGAGCGGTGGAACCATGCAGCATAGCTATGATCCTCGGGCGCTTGTTCAATATCTCTGTCTTGATCGCCTAGGAATCGGTTCGATTTTCCGAATACCCAAGCAAGGTTGTTGCGTTCAAACCGCTGGTTGGCCCGCGCTATGCGCGCCACGGTTTTCAAATCTGTCGCTTCCATGCCAAGCGGCACCTCGCGGGCCGCGGCTTCCGGTCTGCGGCTGGCAAGGCTGCGGTGCTGGCGCGCGCCGCGCCGATACTGAACTGCGCTGATCGCCACCACAAGGGCGATTGCCCCCGATAAGATCAGCCAGCCCAGCATGCTCAATCAGGCGCTTTGGTGGTCAGGGCAAGCGCGTGCAATTCACCGTGGCTGCCATCCATTTTGCCCTTCAGGGCTGCATAAACGGCGCGCTGTTGCTGCACGCGGTTCATGCCGCGAAAACTTTCATCCACCACCATCGCGGCCATATGAACGCCATCCTCACCTTCCACGGTGATTTTGGCATCTGGAAAACTGGCGCGAATAAGATCTTCGATCTCGTTGGCTTGCATGGGCATAGGGCGGCTCCGAACGTGGTCTGTTACCTCCCAAGATGTAGTGCCCGCGCGCCCCGTGTGCAAGCGGCTAGCCGCAGCAGCAAATGGTTATGGTTGCAAGGCGTGGCAGGCGCAGTAGATTGAACCCCAACAGCGAAGGGATCCGATGTGAAACAACCAAAAGACGTGCCGCCTCAGATGTCTGAGCAAATCCCCGAACTTGGGCTGGCATGGGCCAAGGCCGGGCGCGGCGCGGCGCTGGCCACGGTGATCGACACATGGGGCTCGGCGCCGCGCCGCGTTGGCGCGCAAATGGTCGTGGCTGGGGACGGCGAAATGCAAGGCTCGGTCTCGGGCGGCTGCGTCGAAGGCGCGGTGGTGCTCGAAGCGCTAGAGGCACTGGAAAACGGCGCGCCCCGCCTGCTGGAATATGGCGTCAGCGACGGCGACGCCTTTGCCGTGGGCCTTGCCTGCGGCGGCACAATCCGCGTGCTGGTCGAACCCATCGGCCCCGCCATGCCGCCGGATCTGCTGCAAGAACTGGTCAAAGCCCGCGCCGCCCGCGCCCCCGTGGCCTATGAGGTGGCGCTGGATTTCTCCGACAGACGTCTGGTGCGCGCAGGCTATGAACATCTGTTTGCCAAGGATAAATCAGGCCTGAGCCAAGACGCCAGCCGCTTCATCGGTCTGCACAACCCACCCCTGCGCCTTGTGGTGGTGGGGGCGGTGCATATCGCGCAGGCGCTGGTGCCCATGGCGCGCATCGCAGGGTTTGACCCCATCGTGGTGGACCCGCGCGAAGCCTTCGGCTCGCCCGCGCGCTTCCCGGATACGGCGCTGATCAACGATTGGCCCGATGCTGCGCTAAAAGACATCGGCATTGATTCCCGCACCGCGCTGGTGCTGCTGACCCATGATCCCAAACTCGATGATCCCGCGCTGCATCTGGCCCTGAACGCCCCGGGTTTCTACATCGGCGCGCTGGGGTCCACCCGCACCCATGCAGCCCGCCGCCAGCGCCTGCAAGACGCAGGCTTCACCCCCGATCAAATCGCCCGCATCAACGGCCCCGTGGGCCTCAACATCGGCGCGGCCAGCCCGGCTGAAATTGCCGTCTCCATCTTGGCCCAGATGATCTCGGCGCTGCGCCAATCATGAAATTTGGCACGCTCTCGCTCGCCCAAGCCGAGGGCGCGATCCTCGCCCATTCCCTGCCCGTGGCTGCTGGCCGCCTGCGCAAAGGCCGCGTCCTGAGCGCCGCCGATGTGGACGCGCTCGCGCAAACTGGCCTGCTTGAGATCACCGCCGCCCAGCTAGAGCCCGGCGATGTGGGCGAAGACAACGCCGCCGCCGCGCTTGCCGCCGCTTTGGTGGATCACGGCACAGGGCTGGAAATTTCCCGCGCCTTCACCGGACGCGCCAATGTGCTGGTCGCAGGGCCGGGGGTGGCGGTGCTCGACGTGGCCGCGATCGAGGCGGTGAATGCGGTTGATCCCATGATCACCCTCGCCACCGTGCCGCCTTTTCACCAAATGGCCTCGGGCGGCATGTTGGCGACAATCAAAATCATCTCCTACGCCGTGCCCGGCGCTGCGCTGGCGGCGGCAATCGAGGCCGCCCGAGGCGCGCTGCATCTAGCCCCGCCACTGCTGCAAACCGCCCGGCTGATCATCTCCGATGTGCCCGGCGGGGCAGGGGATAAAGGCCGCAGCGCCATTGCCGCCCGCCTCGAAGCGCTTGGCATCACTCAGCTAACGGTTGCGCGCTGCCCGCATGAAGAACGGGCCATCGCCGCGCAAATATCTGCCGCCACCGAAGATCTGGTGCTGGTGCTCACAGGCTCGGCCACCTCCGATCCAATGGATGTGGCCCCCAGCGCCCTGCGTGCCGCAGGCGGACAGGTGGCGCGGTTTGGCATGCCAGTTGATCCCGGCAATCTGCTGTTTATCGGTGATCTTGCCGGGCGCGCGGTGATTGGCCTGCCGGGCTGCGCCCGCTCGCCCGCGCTCAACGGGGCCGATTGGGTCTTGGCGCGGGTGATCTGCGGGTTGCCGGTCTCGGCCCGCGACATCGCCGCCATGGGGGTGGGGGGGCTGCTCAAAGAAATCCCAACCCGCCCGCAACCCCGGCGTGGATGATGCGGATATTCTGGCCAAACGCGGCCCGCCGCATATTTATGGTTCTCAACCGCGCAATGACGTGCTTAACTCTACTCAAAGACGAAAAATAGGGAGGATTACATGACACAGGTCTCAATGACGGTGAACGGTAAAGCTGCGTCTGGCGCAGTCGAAGGCCGCACCTTGCTTGTGCAATTTCTGCGCGAAAACCTTGAACTGACCGGCACCCATGTGGGCTGCGACACCAGCCAATGCGGCGCTTGCGTTGTGCATGTGAACGGCCAAGCGGTCAAAGCCTGCACCATGTTCGCCATTGAGGCCGATGGCGCCGAGGTTGCCACCATCGAAGGCCAAGCCGCCCCCGATGGCACGCTCAACGCCATTCAACAGGCGTTCCAAGATCACCACGGGCTGCAATGCGGCTTTTGCACACCGGGGATGGTGATGTCTGCGGCAGCGCTGCTCAAGGACAACCCCAAACCCACCGAGGCCGAAGTGCGCCACTATCTGGATGGCAACATCTGCCGCTGCACCGGCTATCACAACATCGTCAAAGCGATCATGGCCGCCTCCGGGCAGGACGTGAGCCGCATCGCCGCCGAATGATCTTACCCGCGCCCGCCGATTTTGGCCGGGCGCGCCACATGCAATCTGCGCGCGGCAGGGGTGGACAAGCCGCCCCCTTTGGGAGGGCCGCGCGCAATGTCAGGCGGATTTTTACATCCGCATCCACGGGAGGAGACAGACATGCCAAAGGATAATGCACCAAAGGAACGCGGAATAGGCGCCAGCAGCAAACGGCGCGAAGACATCCGGTTTCTCACCGGCGAAGGCAACTACACCGATGACATCAACCTGCGCGGTCAGGCGCATGTCTATTTCCTGCGCTCCGACATTGCGCATGGCACAATCGACAGCATCGACACCGCGGATGCCGAAGCCATGCCCGGCGTGGTCCGCATCTTCACCGGGGCCGATTTCACCGAAGTCGGCGGCATCCCCTGCGGCTGGCTGATCACCGATAAACACGGCCAACCCATGCAAGAGCCGCGCCACCCGGTGCTGGCCCATGGCAAAGTGCGCCACGTGGGCGAACCCATCGCCGCCGTGGTGGCCGAAACCCTCGAACAGGCCCGCGACGCCGCCGAAGCCATCGCGCTCGAGATCACCGATCTGCCTGCCGTGATCAACATGAAAGACGCCGTGAAAGACGGCGCGCCCAAGGTGCATGACGATCTGACCTCGAACCTGTGCTACGACTGGGGCTTTGTTGAGGAGAACAAAGCCGCCGTGGACAAAGCCTTTGAAGAGGCCGCCCATGTCACCACGCTTGATCTGGTGAACAACCGCCTTGTGGCCAACCCGATGGAGCCGCGCGTTGCAATCGGCGATTACGCCCGCAGCACCGGCGATCACACGCTTTATACCACCTCGCAAAACCCCCATGTGATCCGGCTGCTGATGGGCGCTTTTGTGCTTGGCATCCCCGAGCATAAACTGCGCGTTGTTGCCCCCGATGTGGGGGGCGGCTTTGGCACAAAGATCTTCCACTACCAAGAAGAAGCTTTCTGTACCTTCGCGGCCAAAGCCTGCAATCGTCCGGTGAAATGGACCTCCAGCCGCTCCGAGGCCTTCATGTCAGACGCCCATGGGCGCGACCATGTGGGCACCATCCAACTGGCGCTGGACGCAGATAACAACTTCACCGCGCTGCGCACCGACACCTATGCCAATATGGGCGCGTATCTGAGCACCTTTGCCTCGTCCGTGCCGACTTGGCTGCATGGCACGCTGATGGCGGGCAATTACAAAACCCCGCTGATCTATGTGAACGTCAAGGCCGTGTTCACCAACACCGTGCCCGTCGATGCCTATCGCGGCGCGGGCCGGCCCGAAGCCACCTATCAGCTTGAGCGCGTGGTGGACAAAGCCGCGCATGAGCTGGGCGTGGACCCGATCGCGCTGCGGCGGCAAAACTTCATCACGGAATTTCCCTATGCCACACCCGTGGCCGTGGAATATGACACAGGCGATTACATCGCCACGATGGACAAGCTCGAAGAAATGGCCGACCGCGCAGGGTTTGAGGCGCGCCGCCAAGCTTCCGAGGCGCGCGGCAAATTGCGCGGCTTCGGCGTGAACTGCTATATCGAGGCCTGCGGCATCGCGCCCAGCAACCTTGTGGGCCAGCTTGGCGCGCGCGCCGGGCTTTATGAAAGCGCAACCGTGCGGGTCAACGCCACAGGCGGGCTGGTGGTCATGACCGGCAGCCACAGCCACGGCCAAGGCCACGAGACATCCTTTCCGCAAGTCATCGCGGAAATGATCGGCATCGACGAAGGCATGGTGGAAATCGTGCATGGCGACACGGCCAACACCCCGATGGGCATGGGCACCTATGGCTCACGCTCTATTGCGGTGGGCGGCTCGGCCATGGTGCGCGCCACCGAGAAAATCATCGCCAAAGCCAAGAAAATCGCCAGCCACCTGCTGGAAGCTTCCGAAGATGATATCGAGCTCAAAGACGGTGCATTCAGCGTGGCAGGCACGGATAAATCCGTGGCTTGGGGCGATGTGACACTGGCAGCTTACGTGCCGCATAACTACCCGCTCGAAGATCTGGAACCGGGGCTGGAGGAAACCGCGTTCTACGATCCCTCCAACTTTACCTACCCCTCGGGCGCCTATGCCTGCGAGGTGGAACTCGACCCTGAAACCGGACAAGTCACCATCGAAAGCTTCTGCGCGGCGGATGATTTTGGCAATATCATCAACCCGATGATTGTGACCGGACAGGTGCATGGCGGCTTGGCCCAAGGCATCGGTCAGGCGCTGCTGGAGAATTGTAGCTATGACAGCGACGGGCAGTTGCTCAGCGCCAGCTACATGGATTACGCCATGCCGCGCGCCAGCGATCTGCCGTTCTATGATGTGGATCATTCGTGCCAAACCCCTTGCACCCACAACCCCTTGGGGGTGAAAGGCTGCGGCGAGGCAGGGGCCATCGGCTCGCCCCCCGCTGTGGTCAACGCGGTGCTGGACGCCATGCGCTCGGGCGGCAAGAATGTCGCGCATATGGATATGCCGCTAAGCCCGTCACGGGTCTGGGCGGCGATGAATGGGTAACAGCTGCCCCGGCGCGGGCCGGGCGCATGAGTATTTGGAGAAGGGTGAAGCGGGCAGGGTGCCCGCCCGCCGCCCTCAGCCACAAGAAGGAATGAAACATGTATAATTTCGAGATCATCCGGCCCACATCCATCGAAGAAGCGGTGCAGGCGCTTGGCGATGAAGAGACCCAGCCGCTCGGCGGCGGGCAAACGCTGATCCCCACACTTAAGGCGCGGTTGAACGCGCCGGGGTCTTTGGTGTCGCTCTCTGGGATTGAGGCGCTGAAATTCGTCAAGATGGAACAGGGCCAGCTTTGCATCGGCGCAGGCACAGTGCACGGGGTTGTGGCCAAAGAAGCCGCCGCGCATTACCCCGCGCTGGCGGGGCTTGCCGCGCGCATTGGCGATCCGGCAGTACGCAACCGCGGCACAATTGGCGGCTCAGTTGCCAATAATGACCCCTCGGCCTGCTATCCCGCCGCCGTGCTGGGCAGCGGCGCGACCGTTGTGACCAACACCCGCGAGATTGCAGCGGATGATTATTTCCAAGGCATGTTCGCCACGGCCCTAGAGGAAGGCGAGATTGTCACCGAGCTGCGCTTTCCCGTGCCGCAGGCCGCGCATTACGAAAAGCACATCCAGCCCGCCTCGCGCTTTCCGCTGGTGGCCGCCTATGTGGCGCGGTTTGCCGATGGGGTGCGCGTGGCGATCACCGGCGCATCCGAGGAGGGCGTGTTTCGCTGGAGCGAAGCCGAAGCCGCGCTCAGCGCCAATTTCAGCCCCGATGCGCTGGCCGGGCTTGCGCTGGATGGCGGCGGCATGATCAGCGATCTGCACGGCACCGGCGCCTACCGCGCGCATCTATGCGCCGTGATGACCAAACGGGCCGTTGCCGCCATCGCGTAAAATCCGCCCGGTTATTCGATAACAAAGCGCCGCTTTCCCCTTGGGAGGCGGCGTTTTTGCATTGATATTGGATATCTTCGGCAGAACGCTAATTCTATCTGTAGAGCGCGGCCCAAATCTGGCCGGGCGTATGAGTTACCTAAGGAGTACCCCTATGCGATCGATCTTGAAAACGACCACCTCTTTGGCCTTATGCATGTCTTTGGCGCTGCCTGGTGGCGCTTGGGCGCAATCTGCCAAACCCTGCGGCAATGGCGACAATTACCCCTGCAAAATGAAAATTGGTGATGTGGTGAACAGCCGCGTCGAGATGCTGGAGAAGCGCATCTCCCATCTGGATGGCCAGCGCACCGAGGCCATTCAAAACGTCGTCCGTCTGCGTGATGCCGAGAAAGACACCACCAAGGCGATGGATGCGTTGCACCGGGTTGACCGGCTGCTCGATGAGGCCAACGCCCAGCTGACCCGCGCGCGCATCGACGCGGATAAGCCCCAGCCAAAGCCCAAAAAGCAAAACGCCAAAGACGACAAGAAACCCAAAAAAGATAAAAAGGACAAAGACAACAAAAAGGATAAGAAAGACAAGAAAGACAAAAACGCCAAAGACGATAAGAAAACCAAAGCCGAGCGCAAAGCCGAACAAGAGGCCCGCGACAAAGCCGAACGCCGCAAGGAACGCAAAGCCGAGGAGCGCCGCGCGCAAGCCGAGCAGGAAGCCCGCCAAGAGCGCCGCCGCGCCCGCCGCGAATCCGCCGCCGCCTCGGGCCGCGAAGCCGCCGAGGTCCGCCAGCAGCGCCTAAGCCGCGAAGACGTGCGCGCCTCGGATCAGGAATTTGAAAAAGACGATGATGGCGGGCTGAGCAATCTAGAAAAAGCCCTGCTGCTGGGGCTTGGCGCTGCCGTTGTCGGCCAAGTGCTCAAGAATGGCGATAAAGTGGTCAGCAACTCCGGCGACCGCGTGATTGTGGAACGCGACGGCGAGCTGCATGTGCTCAAAGACGACGATGCCCTGCTGCGCCAACCGGGCAGCGATGTGAAAACCGAAACCTTCTCCGATGGCTCCACCCGCACCACGGTTGACCGCGAAGACGGCTCGCGCATTGTGACGATCCGCGCCGCTGACGGCTCGGTGCTGCGCCGCTCGCGCATTGGCACAGACGGCCAAGAGGTCTTGCTGTTTGATGATACGGTCGCGGAACAAGAAGTGATTGTCTCGCAACTGCCGCAGATCAAACCGCGCCCCGTGCCAGATCGGATCAACGCCGAAACCGATCTGCGCGCTGCGCTGGCCGCCGAGCAAGCCCTTGGCAGCGATCGCCAATTCTCGCTGCGCCAGGTCCGTGAAATCTCGCAGGTCCGCGCCTTGGCCCCCGAGATCGAGCTGGATGCCGTGCGTTTCCCCACTGGCTCCGCCGCGATCCAGCCCGCCCAAGCCCGCAGCCTCTCGCGGCTCGGCACCACTTTGGCGGATATGATCGCAGACAACCCGCGCACGGTGTTCTTGGTCGAAGGCCATACGGATGCGGTGGGCGACGCCACCTATAACCTGTCCCTGTCTGACCGTAGGGCGGAAACCGTGGCCTTGGCGCTGACGGAATATTTCGACGTGCCGCCAGAGAATCTGATCACGCAAGGCTACGGCGAAAGCGCGCTCAAAGTGCCCACAACCGTTGCCGAACCCGCCAACCGCCGCGCGGTGGTGCGCAACATCACCGATCTGCTGCGCTAAGCCAGACATGAAAAAGCCCCGGCAAATGCCGGGGCTTATTTATCCAAGGCGTTGGCTTTACCAATGCCAAGGGCTTCTTATCATGCGCCGCTAGGCGCAGGTTGCGCAGCCCCCAAAAGGGTTACTTATTCGGCAAAGGCCCGATCAGCATAACCATCTGGCGACCTTCCAAGGCGTTGGCTTTGCCAATGCCGAGGGCTGGCAGTCGTGCGCCGCTAGGCGCACGATGAGAAGCCCCCAAAAGGGTTACTTATTCGGCAGCGGTCCGATCAGCATAACCATCTGGCGACCTTCCATCTTGGGGAAGTTCTCCACCTTGCCGATCTCTTTGGTATCTTCTGCCACACGCTCAAGCAGCTCACGGCCCAAATTCTGGTGCGCCATCTCGCGCCCCCGGAACCGCAGGGTGATCTTAACCTTATCGCCAGCGTCCAAGAACTTGAAAACATTGCGCATTTTCACATCGTAGTCATTGGTATCCGTGTTGGGACGGAATTTGACTTCTTTGATCTCGATGATCTTTTGCTTCTTGCGCGCTTCGGCTTCGCGTTTCTGCGTTTCATATTTGAATTTACCAAAATCCATAATCTTGCACACAGGCGGATTGGCGTTTGGTGAAATTTCTACAAGATCAAGCCCCGCTTCTTCGGCCATTTCCATGGCGCGGGCAGGGGTTACAACGCCGGCATTCTCGCCATCAGCGCCAATCAGGCGGATTTCGGGAGAGCGGATGTTGTCATTGACGCGCGGGCCTGTGTCACGTTGAGGCGGCGCATTATGGGGTCTGCGAGCGATGGTGATCGTCCTTTGATTGTTATGTAGGATTTGGTGAGTGTTTACGAGGCTGTAACCTAACCTTGGCAGGGCGCTACTTCAAGGTGCAAAACGGCGCAAGGGGGGCAGTTGCGGGCATTTTCCCCTTGAACATAAAGGCTCCGGCGCGCATTTCCCCTCATGATGGTGCGCAATCGTGACTGAAAAGCCAAGAGGCGCCAAAACTAGGGGAAAAACTATCATGAAAAATCTCATTTGGATCGTTATCGCAGCGGTGATCGCTGTGGGCGGCTATATGCTTTATTCCGGCAAATCCGTACAGGAAGTGGCCACCGAAGCCACAAACGCGGTCAGCGAAGGCGCAAGCTCTGTTGCTGAAACCGCCTCCGAGGCCACCGAGGCTGCAACCGAAGCCGCAACTGCTGCTGGCGACGCCGTTGCAGACGTGGCCACCGATGCCGCCGAAGCCACAGCCGAAGCCGCAGACGCTGTTGCCGACACCGCGGCCGCCGCCGTTGAAGCCACAACCGAAGCTGCTTCGGATGCCGCAGACGCAGTCAGCGACGTAGCCTCAGACGCGACTGAAAACGCGGCCGAGACCGCAGATGAGGCAACCGCCGCCGCCGAAGACGCTGCCGCCGCCACCGCTGCTGCTGCGGATGAAGCTGCTGCTGCCGTAGAAGCCGAAGCTGAAGCTGCCGCAACAGCCGCCGCAGACGCTGCCGCCGCTGCTGAAGCTGCCGCCGCCGAAGAAGCCGCCGCCGCTGAGGCCGCCGCTGCCGAAGCTGCTGCCGCCGCCGAGGCCGCTGCTGCCGAAGCAGAAGCCACAGCCGCTGCCGAAGCCGCCGCCGCTGCGGACACCGCAGAAGAAGCCGCCGCCGCCACAGAAGAGGTCATGGAAGCCACTGCCGCCGAAGGCGTGAGCATGGTTGACCAACTGCTGAGCGTTGATGGCTTTGACCTTGATAAAGTCGCCACCATGATCGACGAAAGCGAGCTGGGCGCGATCCAGAAAACCACGCTGAAAACCGGTCTGGACGCGGCCAAGGACAATCCAGAACTGCTCGAGCAAGTGCTGGGCAACATCCGCGAGGCAATGGGCCTGAACTAAGCCCAAACGCCTGACCGCTAAAACCACAGCCGCGCCCCGCAACGGGCGCGGCTTTTTCTTTGCAGCATAGCGCAACAAAAAAAAGCCCGGAGGGCCAGCCCTCCGGACCTCCCGGGATTTTTTACCAATTGGAAATAGGCGCTTAGCCGACGAAGGCTTTTTCCACCACAAAGGTTTTGGGGTCGGAATTGGCGCCTTCCTCAAGGCCGAAACCTTCGAGGATGCGGGTGATGTCCTTGTTGAAATCAAGGCTGCCGCAGACCATGGCGCGGTCCACATCGGCGTTGATCGGATCAATGCCCAGATCGCGGAACACCGTGCCATCTTCGAGCAGATTGGTGATGCGGCCCATTTTGGGGCTCTGCTCGCGCGTGGTGGTGGGGTAATAGCGGATCTTATCCAGCGCCTCTTGGCCCAGCAGTTCGATCATCATCTCATCTGATTTGAGGTTTTCGATCAGGCTGCGGCCATATTCCAGCTCCACCACATCGCGGCAGGTATGGGTGATGACAATCTCGTCGAATTTCTCATAGGTCTCCGGCTCGCGCAGCAGCGAGGCAAAAGGCGCAAACCCCGTGCCGGTTGCGAAAAACCACAGGCGTTTGCCCGGCAGCAGCGCGTCATGCACCAATGTGCCCACAGGTTTGGGCCGCAAGATCAGCGCGTCGCCGGGCTGGATATGTTGCAGCTTTGAGGTCAGCGGGCCGTCCTGCACCTTGATGGAATAGAACTCGAGCTCGTCATCCCACGCGGGCGAGGCAATGGAATAGGCGCGCAGCAGCGGCTTTTGCTGGCCCGTCTCGGGGTGCGGATCACCCATCAGCCCGATCATCACAAACTCGCCCGAGCGAAAACGCAGCGTGGCAGGGCGTGTCACCCGGAAGGAAAACAGCCGGTCCGACCAATGTTTTACGGAAGTCACGGTCTGCGCATCTGGCAGGGTGGGCACGGCTTTTGCTGTATCTGTGTTCACTGGTTTCTGCTCGGTCATGTAAAATCCGCGGGGGGATGCCCGCGGCTCCTGTCTATAAGGGGAAGGAAGGGAGGTGGAAAGGTGGCAATCAGCCGCGCAGCCGCGCCTGATAGTCATGGGCTTTCCAATCGGCCCTGAATTGCCATTGCTCCTGCGGCTGGCGGGCGGCCAGCGCGGCGTCGATTTCGACTTCGTCAAAGCCAGAGCGCCGCGCCATCGCATATTGATCCGCCAGCACATGGCCGCGCGCCCGCAAGCGCCCGGCATAGCCGCGCAGCCGCAGCGCCCGCGCAATGGTAAAGCCGCGCCCATCCGCCGAAGACGGGAAATCCACCCGGATGATTTTTACACTGGCCGAAAGTTCAACCGTCTCGGGGTTGGCATCCGAAGCCAGGTCAAGCGCCACACAATCATTTGCGCCGCCTTGGGCGCAAAACCCCGTTGTCCAGTCATCTGCGGCAAAGCCGCTGTCGGTTACGATCACATTCATGTCCATTCCTTCAGGCCGCATCGGCTTTGGCCTGCGGGTAAAGCGCCGCTTTGAACGGCGCCAGCCCCAGCCGGCGATAGGTTTGCAAAAACGCCTCAGAGGCATCGGCGCGCAGATCCAGATAGGCCATCACAATCCGCTCCACGGCGGGGATGATCTCATCGGCTGAGAAACCCGGCCCCGCACGCTCGCCAATCGCCGCATCTTCGGTGCCGTCACCGCCAAGCGTGATCTGGTAGTTCTCCACCCCCGCACGGTCCAGCCCAAGAATGCCGATATGGCCCACATGGTGATGCCCGCACGCATTGATGCAGCCCGAGATTTTGATCTTGAGCGGGCCAATGTCATGCTCCAGCTTCAGCCCGTCAAAATGCGTGGCGATCTCTTGCGCAATCGGGATCGAGCGTGCCGTGGCCAGCGCGCAATAATCCATGCCGGGGCAGGCGATGATATCGCTGATCAGCCCGATATTCGCAGTGGCGAGCCCGGCTTCTTTGAGCGCGCGGTGCAGCGCAGGCAAATCGCCCCGGTGCACATGCGGCAAGATCACGTTCTGCTCATGGCTGATGCGCAGCTCGTCATGGCCAAACTCACGCGCCAATTGCGCCATCACGCGCATTTGGTCCGACGTGGCATCGCCCGGCGTTGCCCCATGCGCCTTGAGCGAGATCGACACAATCGCATAGCCCGGCGCCCGGTGCGCGGCCAAATTCGTATCTGCCCAAGACCGGAACACCGGATCATTGCTATAGGCCGCCTCAAACGCGGCTTCAGAGGCCTGTTTGAACGCGGGCTGCGCAAAATCCGCCTCGATCCGCGCCAGCATCTGCTGATCCACCCCGGTGAACTGAGACCGGATCAACGCATACCGCGCATCGACCCGCGCGCGAATATCCTCGATCCCGTTCTCATGAACCGTGATCTTGATCCGCGCTTTGTATTTATTATCGCGCCGCCCCAGCAGGTTATAAACGCTGACAATCGCCTCCAGCGTGGGCAGCAAATCGGCCTCTGCCACAAAATCATACAGCACTTTGCCAATCATCGGCGTGCGGCCCAAACCGCCGCCCACAATCACCTCATAGCCGCGCGCGCCATCGCGCTCGACAATGCGCAACCCAATGTCATGCGCCTTGATCACCGCCCGGTCATGCGGCGAACCGCTCACCGCGACCTTGAATTTACGCGGCAGGAATTGAAACTCCGGATGGTCCGTGGACCATTGCCGGATCAGCTCGGCCACAGGGCGCGGATCGGCAACCTCATCGGCTGCCGCACCTGCAAAATGGTCGGCAGTCACGTTGCGAATGGTGTTGCCCGACGTCTGGATCGCATGCAGGTTCACCTGCGCCAAGGCATCAAGCATATCAGGTACATCGCGCAGCTCGGGCCAGTTGTACTGGATGTTCTGCCGCGTGGTGAAATGCCCGTAGCCTTTGTCCCATTTATCGGCAATGAACGCCAATTGATCCATCTGATCGCCATTAAGCGTGCCATAAGGGATCGCCACCCGCAGCATATAGGCGTGCAATTGCAGATAGAGCCCGTTCATCAACCGCAGCGGCTTGAACTCATCCTCGGTCAGCGAGCCATCAATGCGCCGCTCGACTTGGCTGCGAAACTGGGCATTGCGTTCGGCCAAAAAGGCGCGGTCAAATTCAGTGTAGGAATACATTTACAGGGTCTCCTGTTTGCCATGGGCATAATTTGAGGGGCCTTTGGCCCGAAAGGCTTCGCGGAAATGCACGGGGCTTGGCCCGGCAGGGTCCATCTCGGTCAGATACACCCCCACAACGCGGTCGGCTTGGGCGGCGGCCTCGATCAACCGATCCTGCGCAATGGCTTCGTCGGTGAACACCTCCGCCTGCGCCAAATCGCGGGTCCAACCCTCGGGCGTTAAATAAATCACGTCACCTTCCAGCAACGCATTGGCGGTGATCACAGATGGGGCGAATGCTTTGGGCATCAGGCAAGTTCCTCAAGTCGAATGTCAGGGGTGGCCGCCAGCGCCGCGCGCGGGGCAAGGCCAAGAAAAGTCAGGGCAGGGCCGTTCATCGCCGCCGCCTCAAGCGCAGCGGGCAAAGCCTCCAGCGTGGTTTCCAGCACCCGCTGATCGGCGCGGCTGGCGTTTTCAATCAAGGTCACTGGCGTGTGGCGATCCGCCCCATGCATCAGCAAACGCCCCTGAATGAACCGGGCCGATTTCTTGCCCATGTAGATCGCCGCCACCTCGCCGGGCCGCGCCAGCGCGCGCCAATCGTGATCGGCATAGCCGCGCGTGTCATGGCCGGTGATGAACCGCACCGCCGAATTGCGCCCGCGTTTGGTCAGGCTCTGGCCAATGCTCGCCACCGCCGCCGAAGCCGAGGTAATGCCCGGCACGATGTGCCACGCAATGCCCTGCGCCTCAACCGCGTCAATCTCTTCGTCGAGCCGTCCAAATACGGTGGCATCGCCTGATTTCAACCGCACAACCTGCGCGCCCGCGGCGGCATGTTCCACCAACAGCGCATTGATATGCTCTTGCGTGGTGGAAGGGCCAAAACCCTCTTTGCCCACATCAATCATCTTGGCCTCGCGCCGCGCCAACTCCAAAATTTCGGCGCTGATCAACCGGTCGTAAATCACCACATCCGCCTCATCCAGCGCGCGCCGCGCCTTAAGCGTCAGCAACTCCGGATCGCCCGGCCCGCCGCCCACAAAGGCCACATGGCCCGCACGCGCCTGCGCGGTTAAATGCGCCGCCAGCAGATCATCCAGCGCAGGGGCCACATGGGCCTCGCCTGCGCCCATCGCCTTGGGGCCTGCGTCGAAATAATATGCGCGCCAGAAATCGCGCCGCGCCCGCCCAAAGGGCAGGGCCTCTGCCGCATGGCGAAACGCCTTGCCGATCCGCGCCAAAGTGCCAAGGCTGGTGGGCAAGCGTGCCTCCAAATCCGCCTTGATCGCCCGCGCCAGAACCGGGGCCGCGCCTTCGGTGCCAATTGCAATGGTCACCGGGTCGCGGTCGACAATGGCGGGGGTGATAAACTGGCTGTCGGCCAGATTATCCACCACATTGACCAACGCGCCCTCGGCGCTGGCAATCGCCGCCGTGCGCGCATCCTCGGCGTCATCCTCATCGGCGGCGTAAAACAGCTTGGCCCCTGCCACATCCCCCGCCCGCAAGGCGCGGCGCACCAGATGCAAACGGCCCGCCGCCGCCCATTGCGCAATCTCGCCCGCGGCCTCGGCGGCAAAAACCTCAATCCGCGCTTCGGTCTTCATAAGCAGCCGAAGCTTTGCCAATGCCGCATCGCCGCCACCCGACAGCACAATGCGCGCGCCGTTTGTGGCAAGGAAGATCGGAAAATGGTTCATGGCTCTTTGTCCCGTGATTGCGGTTGACTTGAGCTGAATATAGGAAATATTCCCCCTTATGCGCCATGGGCTGGCGTAGATAAGGAAATTTGTTCCGCTCCGGCGCTGGTGCAGAACATTTGGTTTGGAATTAAGGAACCGCTGGTATGAATGTTCGTGTCGACGAGATGGACCGGAAAATCCTCGCAGAGCTGCAACGCGACGCATCGCAGTCTCTGGACGATATCGCCCGCGCTGTGGGCTCTTCCAAGACCCCGGTTTGGAACCGGATTCGCAAACTGCGCGATGCAGGGGTGATCGGCCAACACACGGTTGTGCTTGATGCCGATGCGCTGGGGTTCGAGGCCTGTTTCTTTGTGCTGATCCGCACCTCCGAGCACGAGGCCGAATGGCAACAGACCTTCCTCAAGGCGCTGCAAGACCGCCCCGAGGTGCAAGAGGCCCACCGTTTGGCGGGCGACATCGACTATATCTTGAAGGTCCGCGTGCAAAACGCCCGCGCCTATGACGCCTTCTATCAGGCGCTGATCTCAGAGGTGCGGGTCTATAACGTGACGGCGCTGCTCTCGATGGAGCAGATCAAATCCACCACGATGTTGCCGATTTAAAAGCGCCTAGGACGCAGCCAAAGCTTTGATAATCGGCGCAAAATCCGCCGCCTTCAGCGACGCGCCGCCGACCAATGCCCCGTCGACATTCTGCGCACGGAAAATCACGGCGGCATTATCGGGCTTGACCGACCCGCCATAAAGCAGCGGGATCGCGCCGCCCACATCCGCGCCGCAGCGTGCAATCAACTTGGCGCGGATGAAATCATGCACCTCGATGATCTGCTCAAGGCTGGGCACTTTGCCCGTGCCAATCGCCCAGATCGGCTCATAGGCAATCACCGTGTTTGCCGCCGCCGCATCATCGGGCAAAGACCCCGAAAGCTGCCCGGCAATGATATCAAGCGTGTTATTCGCCTCGCGGTCCTCCAGCGCCTCGCCAATGCAAATGATCGCCGTCAGCCCCGCCGCCCATGCCTGCCGCGCCTTGGCACGCACATCGCTGTTGGATTCCTCATGCGCATCGCGGCGCTCCGAATGGCCAACAATCACATATTGCGCCCCGGTATCGGCGATCATTTCCGCAGAAATATCCCCGGTAAACGCGCCCTGGGCCTCGCGGTGGCAATCTTGCGCGCCAATCGCAATCCCGCGCCCCGCCGCCGCTTCCGCCGCTCGGTAAAGCAGCGGGGCAGGCGGGCAAATCACCACATCGGGCCCCTCCGGCAAATCAACCGCCAAAGCCTCCAACTCCGCCAAAGCGGCAGCATTCCCGTTCATCTTCCAATTTCCGGCGGCGATCTTGCGTGTCATGACGGCTCCCTTTTTTGCTTTCCTAACATCGGCCTGACGGCTGGGCAATGCTAGGGCTTTTGCCAAAGAGCTGCCTAAGCTATGCCTGTTCCACCAAGAGCAAAAGGCAGATGATCATGATCCCCACATTGGATTTGGCCAAACTCACCAGCGGCGACCGCGAAACCCTCGCGGCCATGCACGAGGCCGCCACCGGCACGGGGTTTGCCACGGTCCACAACACCGCCATCAGCGCGGCGCGTGTGCGCGAGGTCATCGACATCTACCGCCAGTTCTTTCGCCAACCAGAGGCCGCAAAACGCGGGCTCGACATGGCGCAAACCGGGGCCAATCGCGGCTGGGGCGCGCCGGGCTCCGAACAGGTCGACCCGGATGCAAACCCTGATTACAAACAGTTTTTTGACTGCGGCGTTGAGCTGCCCGCTGATGATCCGCGCCGCGACATCTCGGTCTACGCGCCCAACCGCTGGCCGCAAACCCCACCCGAATTTCGCCCCGTAATCTCGCGCTACTACGCCGATGCCTGCGCGGTGGCGATGGATGTGCTGCGCGGCGTGGCCCAATCCATCGGCGCGCCGCGCGATACGTTTGACGCGGCGTTTGACACGCCGATGGCCCTGCTGCGCGGCAATTATTACCCGCCGCGCCCCGCAGAGGCCACGTCGCGCGATTTTGGCATCGCCGCCCACACCGATTACGGCTGCTTGACCTTGCTGGCCACCGATGGCTCGCCGGGGCTCGAAGTGCGCAAACGCGGCGGCGGCTGGTTGCCGCTCTCGGCCCCGCCCGGCGCCTTTGTGATCAATTTCGGAGAGATGATGGAACTGTGGTCAGACCGCAAAATCCGCGCCACCCCGCACCGCGTCATCGGCAGCATGGCCGAGCGCCTCTCGGTGCCGCTGTTCTTCAACCCCAGCTTTGACGCCAATGTGGCCCCCAAGGGCTCGGGCAAAGTGATCCGCGCAGGCGATCACCTGACCCAGCGTTTCAACGACACCTACGTGCATCTGCAAACCAAATAGCCGCGCTACCCCAGCGCCGCCCGCGCTTCGCGTGCCAACTCATTGGCAAGCTCGGGATCATCCAGCGCCGCGCCCGGCAGGCTCCAATAAGGCATCGCCGATTGCCCGCCATTCTTGCGCGTGTACACCCAGCGCTCCGCGCCCATCGCCGCCAGCTTTGCGGCAAATTCCGCCGTGGCAGCCTTGAGCATCACCTGCCCATCCGAAAAGACCAGCGCAAAAATAACGCCCTCGGAATAGATCCCAAGGGCGCCAAACATCTTGCGGGTGGTCAGGCTGGGCTGGTCGCTGAACAAATCGCAGGCAAAGGCGATGTCAGCCGCGCAAACGCTCACTTCGCGCCAAGTGCCTCGTCAAACTTGATGGATTCGCCACAGCCGCAGGCCTCGGTCACATTGGGATTGCGGAACTTGAACCCGGACTCAAGCAGGCTGGTTTCATAGTCGATCTCGGTGCCAAACAGAAACATCTGCGCCATGGGCGCGATCATCACCCGCGCGCCGTCTTGCTCGACGGTCTCATCGTTCGGATCCGCCGCGTCGACATATTCCATGGTATATTCCATGCCCGCACAGCCGCCCTTTTTGATGCCAATCCGCAGGCCCGCATGGCCCGCTGACTGCATCAGCTTGGTGATCTGGGCCGCAGCCTTGGGTGTAATCGTAACGGCTTGTTTGCCGGGAATGCCGAACATAATGCAGATCTCCTTTGTCTCTTAGATAGGGCCTGTGCCCTGCAATCTCAATAGCCCAGACGCCCGGCGGCCAATTGCACCGCAAAGGCCACATCATCGCCCAGCCAAAGGAGGCCAGCGTGCCAATGATCACATATTCGCTGATCTTTTGGTTCTTTGACACGGTGTCAAAACGCAAAATTGACTTGGCCGCGATCAAAAAACCAACCCCCGCAGGCTCGCCAATCATCACCATGCCAAAAATCAAACCCCGCTCCAGCAAGCCAATGATTTGCCCGGCATTTTCCAGACCCTCCGGCTCGGCGGGCAAGCGAAACGGCGCCATCAAAAGCCCCACCGCAGGCGCGCCCGCCAGCGTCGCCGCCAAAAGCCCCGCCGCAATCAACGCCAGATGCAGCAGCTCCGGCGGCAGCGGCGGCACCAAAGCTTGGCCCGCAAAATACGCCGCAAACATAACTGTGGCCAGATGCGCCGCCTGATCGCCCAGATAGGCCCAAAGCCGGGGCGGCGCGGCATAGGTTTTGATCGCATCAATCGCCAGATGCGCCGCCGCCAGCCCCAGCGCAAGCGGCAGTTGCCCGCCAAGCGCCGCTGCGCTCAAGATGAAAACAATGCCCCCATGTAGGGCCAAAACCGCTGGCCTGCGCTTGTTCGCCACCATCCAATTGGTTTGAAACACAAAATCCGCCAGCAGATGCGCCAGAAGCAGCAAGATAAAGCTCTGTATCAGCATCCCGCGCCGCCCCTGTATTCCCCAAATACAGGCGAATAAACCTGTAACTCACCACTACAGGCGATTAAACCTGTAAAGCCCCTCACGCGCCGCGCTCCAACACGTGGCACGCCAACAGCAGCGCGCCGCAGCCGCTGCTGTCCAATTGTTCCTGAATGCTCTGCTGGCGCACGCCAAACCGCTCGGCCAATGCCTCTTGCGACAGATCATTTTGCTGCAAATACACCGCCGCAATCTCGGCCTGCCGCGCGGTCCAGCCACCGGAAATATGCGCCGCAAGGGGCAGGGCGCTTTGTAATGCCTTCGGCCCGCCTTCGGCCACCATGCGCGCGCCGCGCCCCATGGCCTCCAAGGCACGGCCCGAGGTTTCAAACCCCGCGCCCGACGCCTCCGCCAGATCATCGCTGGGCAAATCCGCCGCGCCAAACCCGATGGCAAGCCGCGTGTCATGGCTCTTGCCCGTCTGCCGCACCGCGCCGCGCAAAATCAGCGCGGCCCGCAAGGCAAATTGCGGCGGTGTCACCACCTGCCAGCCATCACCCCGAGACCGCGTCAGCCGCGGCGGCTCTGCCTGCCAGCGGCCCATCTCATCCGCTGCCTTTTGCAGCGCGTCAAAAATCCGCTCAAGCCCTCCCGCAGGAAGCGCGCCTGATTTCACAATATCGCCTGTAAGAACCGCAAGCTCTGCCATGGGATGCCCTTTTTGCGCTCAACAGTCGCACCAAGCGCCCGCCCGCGCAAGCAAAAGACCGCCCGCAGAACTCTGCGCGCGGCCTCCTAATTTACCTGAAATAAACCTACGCGGATGCGAGGCAGGGGGGCTTTACATAAAGCCAAGCTCCAGCCGCGCCTCATCCGACATCATCTCCATGCCCCAAGGCGGCTCCCAAACCAGATCCACATCGACCTGCTTCACGCCGGGAATCGCATTCACCGCATCGGCCACCCAGCCGGGCATCTCGCCCGCCACAGGGCACCCCGGCGCGGTCAGCGACATCTTGATGCGCACTTCGTTCTCGGCGTTGACGTCGATCGTATAGATCAACCCCAGTTCATAAATGTTAACCGGAATCTCCGGGTCATAGACCGACCGGCACGCTTCCACCACGGGCTCATAAAGCGCGTGATCGGTGGTTGATGGCGCAATCAAGGGCGCGCCTTCCATGGGCTGTGTTAGATCGTTCATTGGGGCCTCACGCATTGGGTCGTGGCGTATTCTTAGCTTTTATATAGGGATTGCATTGCGCGGCGTCCAGCACCCGCCAGCCGCAAATCGCGCAGATGTTAATACAGATGTATCCGGCGCGCCGGGCCGCCCCAGCGGTGTACAGATGTCATACGCAAGTCATACGCATATCATTACGCATATCATACGGGGGGTTTTTGCCCTACATGGAAAAAGATGTGCCACAGCCACACGAGGCCGTCGCATTGGGGTTTTCGATCACAAACCGCGCCCCGATCAGCTCTTCCGAGAAATCAATTGTCGCGCCTGACAAGAAGGGCAGGGACACGGCATCCACCACCACACGCTCGCCCGCATTCTCCAAAATCAGATCATCCTCGCGCGGTTCATCAAGCGCAATTTCGTATTGAAATCCGCTACATCCGCCGCCTTCCACCGCAACGCGCAGCACTTTTCCATCAGCAGATGCGCCAATTTCCGCAAGCCGTTCAAAGGCACGAGAGGTCACTTTTGGGGGCAAATTCATGGTGATACGTCCAAACGGTTTCATCCTGGGGTTTTTCTATATATAGAAACCCCAAGGACAGGCCACAAGGACACAGGCATGCGCGCGCCCTATGCCTCGGACCCAAAGACAGCCCGGGGACGGCTGTTTAAGGAAGAGGAAAGCAATTTTCGGTCATGCTACCAACGTGATCGCGACAGAATTATTCACGCCAGCGCATTCCGCAGGCTCAAACACAAAACCCAAGTTTTTGTGGAGCATGAGGGCGATTATTTTCGCACGCGGCTGACCCATTCCATCGAGGTCGCGCAGGTTGCGCGCACCATCGCAGGCGCGCTTGGCCTCAACGGCGAGCTAACCGAGGCCGTCGCCTTGGCGCATGATCTGGGCCACACGCCCTTTGGCCACACGGGCGAAGACGCGCTGCATGCGCTGATGCTGCCCTACGGCGGTTTTGATCACAACGCACAGGCGATCCGCATTGTGACCGACCTAGAACGGCATTACGCCGAATTTGACGGGCTAAACCTCACTTGGGACACGCTCGAAGGCATCGCCAAACACAATGGCCCGGTCACGGGCGATCTGCCTTATGCGCTGGCCGATTATAACGCGCTGCATGATCTGGAACTGCACAGCCACGCCAGCGCCGAGGCGCAGGTGGCCGCTCTGTCCGATGACATTGCCTATAATAATCACGATCTGCACGATGGCCTTCGCGCCGGGCTTTTCAGCGAAGAACAAGTCGCCGAACTGCCCATCGTGAGCGGTGCCTATGCCGAAGTTGACAAGCAATATCCGGGGCTTGACCCGTATCGCCGCCGCCACGAAGCGCTGCGCCGCGTCTTTGGCGTGATGGTTGCCGATGTGATCGATACCTCGCGGGCGGCGCTAGAGGCCTCCGGCGCAGGCTCCTCTGCCGACATCCGCCATCTGGGCCGCCCGGTGATCCGTTTCTCGGATGCGCTCTGGGCCGATCTGCGGCAGATCCGCGCCTTCCTCTTTTCCAAAATGTACCGCGCTCCCAGCGTCATGGCCAAGCGAGAAGAGGTCACAAAAGTTGTCGAAGACCTCTTCCCTTGGTTCCTCGATCAACCCGATCTGATGCCCCAACATTGGGCCAAACGCATCGCGCAGGCAGCGGGCGATCAAACCATGCTGGCCCGCATGGTCTGCGACTATGTGGCGGGGATGACAGACCGTTTTGCTATCGAAACCCACGAGCGCCTCTTGAAACGTTAAGCCAAACGCTATTTTTCCACTGCGCAACCGCGCAGGCTTCGCTATATTGCGCCTTGGCCTAAGTGGGATCATGGGGGATGCCGTGGCAAATTCTGACGGAGCGCGCGAGCCGCGCATATTGATTGTGGGTGCCTGCCAAGAACCGGGGCGCGAACTGGCGCTGGCGCTGGCCAAACGCGGCGCGCGGGTGGTGGCCTTTGGTGCCAATGGCCCGGCGCTACAGGCGCTGGCACAGCCCTGTGCGGGCCGGATTGAGCCTTTGGCTATGGCTGCCCTCGACGGCGCCGCCTTTGAGCGTCTGGGCGCTGCTTGGGGCGCTGCGCCGCTCGATGTGGCGATCAACCTCACCCCGCTGAGCGCGCCGCGAGATGTGAATGGCGCGCTCAAAAAGCTGGGCCATATCCTGCGCGCCACCGCACGCGGGCTGATCGCAGGGCAGGGCGCGCTGATCACCCTGACCAGCAGCCCCAAAGACCCGCTCGACCTTCAGGCCGCCGCCATGTCCGGCGCACTGCATGCGGCCCAAACCCGCGCAGGCCAAGTGCTGCTTGCCCGCGGTCTGCGCCTGCATCTGGTGAGCGCCCCGGATGATGCGCTGCACAGCGCTATTCCCGCGCTGCGCTTCCTCGCCAGCCCCGCCGCCCAAGGCATGGCCCCCCAGCGTATCGCGCTTGATCACGCTGCATTTTAACCCAAAAAGGCCCGCAAACCGCGCCGCCCAAAGGCCCAACTGTGATTGACTGCGCCCCTCAAGGTGGTACATGGGCGGGAACTCCCGAGAAAGGCCAGAACCGATGAACCTTTTTGCTGATATTCGCGCGCTTGTGCTCGACACGCTGACCGTCATGGTTGCCGATGGTGCGCTGCCCGAAGGCTTGAACTTTGACAATGTCACCGTCGAGCCCCCGCGCGATGCAGCCCATGGCGATATGGCCACCAACGCCGCCATGGTTCTGGCCAAACCGGCCAAGCTCAAACCCCGCGATATTGCCGATACATTGGCCGCAAAACTCACCGAAGACCCACGCATCACCCGCGCCGAAGTCGCAGGGCCGGGGTTTCTCAACCTCGCGCTGGCCCCATCGGTCTGGCAGGGCATCGTGGGCGCTGTGCTGGCCTCTGGCACTGATTTTGGCCGGGGCGATCTGGGCGCGGGCAAAAAGGTGAATGTGGAATATGTCTCTGCAAACCCCACCGGGCCTTTGCACGTAGGCCACACTCGCGGCGCGGTTTTTGGCGATGCGCTGGCCTCGCTGCTGGATTTCGCAGGCTATGACGTCACCCGCGAATATTACATCAACGACGGCGGCGCGCAGGTCGATGTTTTGGCGCGCTCGGTCTATCTGCGCTACCTCGAAGCCCATGGCCAAGAGGTCGCATTCGAGGACGGCACCTATCCCGGCGATTACCTGATCCCGGTCGGCGCAGCCCTCAAGGATAAGGTCGGCGATGCCTATGTGGGCAAAGACGAAACCGTCTGGCTGGCCGAAATCCGCGAATTTGCCACCGAAGAAATGATGAAGCTGATCCGCGAGGATCTGGCCGCGCTTGGCGTCGAGATGAATGTATTCTACTCGGAAAAATCGCTCTATGGTACAGGCCGCATCGAAGCCGCGATCGAGGAGCTCGACCAAAAAGGTCTGATCTATGAGGGCTACCTAGAGCCGCCAAAAGGCAAGAAGCCCGATGATTGGGAACCTCGCGAGCAAACCTTGTTCAAGTCCACCGATCACGGCGATGACGTGGACCGCCCGGTTAAAAAATCCGATGGCTCATGGACCTATTTCGCCCCTGATATCGCCTATCACTACGACAAAGTCAGCCGCGGCTATGACGCGCTGATCGACGTGTTTGGCGCCGATCATGGCGGCTATGTCAAACGCATGAAAGCCGCCGTCAGCGCGCTCTCAGACGGCACCGTGCCGCTTGATGTAAAGCTGACGCAGCTGGTGAAGCTTTATAAAAACGGCCAGCCGTTCAAAATGTCCAAACGCGCGGGCACATTTGTGACCCTGCGCGATGTGGTCGAACAAGTGGGCAGCGACGTCACGCGTTTTGTCATGCTGACCCGCAAAAACGACGCGCCGCTGGATTTCGACTTCGACAAAGTGCTCGAACAAAGCCGCGAAAACCCTGTGTTTTACGTGCAATACGGCCATGCGCGCGTGGCTTCCGTGCTGCGCAAAGCCGCCGAGGCGGAAATTATCACGGATGACGCCGCTTTGGCCGCCGCTGATCTGAGCAAGCTCGATCACGAGGCAGAGCTGGCCTTGCTGCGTAAAATCGCGGAATGGCCGCGTTTGGTCGAAACCGCCGCGCGCAGCAACGAGCCGCACCGCGTGGCCTTCTACCTCTATGAACTTGCTGGCGACTTCCACGGGCTGTGGAACCGAGGCAATGATGAAACCGGGCTGCGCTTTATCCAAGAGGGCGACACGGGCACATCACAGGCAAAAATCGCCCTAGCGCGGGCCGCGATGATTGTAATCGCAGCAGGCCTTGGTATTCTTGGGGTCAAGCCGGCACACGAGCTGCGATAACCGCAGCCAGTGCCGCACACGGGCAAACCACGATCAGATCCTGCCGGGCAATGTATCCGGCGGACAGAGAGGCAAAAATGGCAGATTTCAATTCTTCGTCCTATGGGACGGGATACGAGAGCGATTCACTCTATGTAGAAACCGCAGAGCCGCGCGCTAACCGGTTGGGAACACTGACGAACCTTGCAGGTGCGGCTGTGTCTCTGGTGCTTGTGGCGGGGGTAGGTATCTGGGGCTATAAACTGCTGGTGCGCGATGTCAGCGGCATTCCCATTGTGCGCGCCGTCCAAGGCGAAATGCGCGCCCGCCCCAGCAATCCGGGAGGCGAATTGGCCAAACACCAAGGGCTTGCCGTGAACACAATTGCCGCCGAAGGGGTGGCCGCCGCGCCAGCCGATGCGCTGCGATTGGCCCCCAAACCCGTTGATCTGACCGAAGAAGACCAGCCAAGCGCCACAATGGCCGTGGCGGCAATGCCACAGGGCGGCGCGGAGATGAGCGCTGAAAATGAGAGTGACGCTGAGGGCGAAAGCTTTGATGTCGCCGCCGCGATGGAAGCAGGTGATGTGACAAATCTTGTGGCGCAGCTGACCAATGGCGTTGCGCCGCTGCAAGAGATGGAGGCAAAAACCATCTCTGCCGTTGCCTCTGCCGATGATCTTGGCAGCGCCGCCAATGCGGTGCTGAGCGGGCCGGGCATGAACCTGTCCAAACGCCCCCAAAACCGCCCCGCAATGGCGGACCGCGTGATCCAAGCCTCTGCCTCGCCGCAGCCCACCCGCACCGTCGCCGCCGCCCCGGTCGACCCGACGAGCCTGCCCGCAGGCACCCGTCTGGCCCAGCTCGGCGCTTTCGACAGCCCCGAAGTGGCGCAAACCCAATGGGAAAAGCTGAACCAGCGTTTTGGTCCTTACCTCGAAGGCAAATCCCACGTGATCCAAAAAGCCACCAGCGGCGGGCGCGTGTTCTACCGCCTGCGCGCCATGGGTTTTGACGACATCGCAGATGCGCGGCGTTTCTGCTCCGCACTTGTGGCAGAAAACACCGATTGCATCCCAGTGGTCACACGATGAGCCATTTTGGCGCTTTTATCACCGATGCCGAAGGGCTACGGCTGAGCGCGGCGGAGAAATCTTTTTTCCGCGACAGCGATCCCTTTGGCTTTATCCTCTTTGCGCGCAACATCGACACGCCGCAACAAGTCGCGGCCCTGTGCAGCGAAATGCGCGAGGCCGTGGGCCGCGAAGCCCCGATCACCATCGACCAAGAAGGCGGCCGGGTGCAGCGCCTGCGCGCGCCCACATGGCGTGAATGGTTGCCGCCGCTCGATTTTGTCGAGGCCGCAGGCGATTCCGCCGAAGAGGCCATGTATCTGCGCCACCGCCTCATCGCGCATGAGCTTTACACGCTTGGCATCGACAGCAATTGCGCGCCCATGGTCGATGTGGCCTCCGCGCAGACCCATGATTTCTTGCGCAATCGCTGCTATGGCACCACGCCTGCGTGGGTGGCGAAACTTGGCCGCGCGGCGGGCGAAGGCTTGCTTGCAGGCGGCGTGCTGCCCGTAGTGAAACACATCCCCGGTCATGGCCGCGCTACGCTCGACAGTCATTTTGACCTGCCACAAGTCACCGAAGACCGCGCCGCGCTGGACGCGGTGGATTTTGCCCCCTTTGCCGCGCTGGCAGACATGCCCATGGGGATGACCGCGCATCTGGTTTACCGCGCGATTGACACAGCCCCCGCGACGCTGTCGCCCGCCGTGATGCGCGTGATCCGCGAGGATATCGGCTTTGATAACCTGATCATGACCGATGATATTTCCATGAAAGCCCTCAGCGGCAGCTTGGCCGATCTGAGCGCCCAAGCACTGGTCGCAGGCTGCGATGTGGTCTTGCATTGCAACGGCACATTGGCCGAACGAAAAGAAGTGGCGCAGGCCGCGGGCCGCATGAGTGACGCAGGCCAGACACGCGCATTGCGGGCGCTTGCCGCACGGCGCGCCCCTGATGACGTTGACATTCCCGCCCTCGATGCGAAACTCAAATCGCTTTTGGGCGGGGCATTGCATGGCTGAAACCCCCTTTCAAGAAGACACTCAATCGGTGCAGGACCGGCTGGCAGCCGAGGCGCTGATTGTGGATGTGGACGGGTTCGAAGGCCCGCTTGACCTGCTGCTGTCACTTAGCCGGACGCAAAAGGTCGACCTGCGTAAAATCTCCGTGCTGCAACTCGCGCGGCAATATCTGACCTTTGTGGAGCAGGCCAAAGCGCTGCGGCTGGAACTGGCTGCTGATTATCTGGTGATGGCGGCATGGCTGGCCTTCCTTAAATCGCGCCTGCTGTTGCCGCCCGACCCCGAAGAAGAAGGCCCCTCAGGCGAAGAGCTGGCCGCGCATTTGGCGTTTCAGCTAGAGCGCCTGGCAGCCATGCGCGATTGCGCCGCAAAGCTGATGGCACGCGATCAATTGGGCCGCGATTTCTTTGCACGCGGCCAGACCCATGAGGTCGAACGCCTGCGCAAAGTGACCTATACCGCCACCTTGCTGGACCTCATGCAAGGCTATGCCCGCATCCGCACCCGCGACGAATTCCGCCCTTTCGTGATGGACCGCGAGGCGGTGTTCACAATGGAACAGGCGCTGGAGCGGATGCGCGGGCTGATCGGCTATGCGGGCGATTGGGGCGATCTTTTCAGCTACCTGCCCGAAGGCTGGGAAAGCGATCCGGTCAAACGCCGCTCGGCCACGGCGGCAACCTTTGCGGCCTCACTTGAATTGGTGAAAGAAGGCCATTTGGAAATTCGGCAGTCCGGCACATTCGAGCCGATCCAGCTGCGCAAGAGAGACGAGCCACGTGACGCAAGAGACTGAGCAAAAAGAAGAAAGCCTGTTCGAAGCCCCGCCCATGGCCGAACAAGAACGCATGATCGAAGCGGTGCTGTTCGCCAGCGCCGAACCCATCACCCTGCGCGAATTAGAGGCGCGTCTGCCACATGGCAGCGACGCGGGCGAGGCGATGGTCTATCTGCGCAAACGCTATGGCGGGCGCGGCGTGCAGGTGATGAAAATTGGCGATGCCTATGCGTTCCGCACGGCGGCTGATCTGGGTTTCTTGATGCAAAAAGAAACCACTGAGCAGCGCAAGCTGAGCCGCGCTGCCATCGAAACACTGGCGATCATTGCCTATCACCAACCCGTCACCCGCGCCGAAATCGAAGAGATTCGCGGCGTGAGCGTGTCGCGCGGCACTGTTGACCAATTGCTCGAACTGGAATGGATCCGCTTTGGCCGCCGCAAGATGACACCGGGGCGGCCCGTGACATTTGTGGTCACCCAAAGCTTCTTGGATCATTTTGGCTTGGAAAACGCGCGCGATTTGCCGGGCTTGAAAGAACTGCGCGCGGCGGGCCTGCTCGAAAACCGGCCACCACCGGGCACCGTGCCACTGATGGGCGAAGGCGAGATCGAAGAAGAAGCCACCACAGGGCAATCGGAACTCTTCGAAGATTGATCCTCAAAATCGCCGCATTTCTCCCTATATTGTCACCTGAGGCAATGAGAGAGGGGTTCGCATGAACCAGATCATCAATATGATCATCCGGCAGATCACCCGCCGGCTGATCAATAAAGGCGTGGACGCTGGCATGAATGCCGCCACCCGCCAGAAACGCGGGCAGGGGGCAGGCAAGCCCCAGCACGGTACACATAACGGCAAACAAATCCGGCAGAGCATGAAAATGGCCCGGCGGATGTCAAAGTTTTAAAATTGGGGTTTTAGGGCGCTGCGAAATGTTTCGACAGTTTCAGCCCTTGGCCTTGATAATTTGAGGCAATTTCCCGGCCATATAGCTGGGTAGGGGCCTCGGCCATCTTTTCATAGATCAAACGACCCACGACCTGCCCGTGCTCAAGTACAAAGGGCGCTTCGTGGCAGCGTACCTCAAGCACCCCGCGCGAGCCGGCGCCGCCCGCGTCATCATGGCCAAAACCGGGGTCAAAGAATCCCGCGTAATGCACACGAAATTCGCCAACCATCGCCAAATACGGTGCCATTTCAGCGGCATAATGGGGCGGGATCGTCACCGCTTCGCGGCTGACAAGAATATAAAATGCACCGGGATCAAGGATGATCTGGCCATTGTTGCTGTGAACTTCTTCCCAATATTCCGCGGGGTTGTAATGGCCGATCAAATCCAGATCGATCACCCCCGTATGCGGTTTGGCGCGGTAGCCCACCAGCGTGGTGCCCTTAAGCCGTAGGTCGACGGAAAAGCCCAAACCATCATCAATTACCGCCTCGCCATCCACCAGCGGCGTTTCGCGGTGCAGCGCCAGCATGGCCGCATCATCAAGCACCGCGTCGCCCCGGCCAAATCGGATTTGGTTCAGGCGCATGCCCGGCCGCACCAGCACCGAAAAGGAGCGGGGGCAAATCTCGGCATAAAGTGGGCCGTGGTAACCTTCTGCGATCCGGTCAAACTCTGTACCGCCATCGGTGATGGTGCGCGTCAGCAGATCAAGCCGCCCGGTCGAGCTTTTGGCATTGGCCACAGCAGAGACACCTGTCGGCAAGGCCAGATGCTCCATCAGCGGCACCACATAGACACAGCCCTTTTCAAGAACTGCGCCGCCCGTCAGATCAACCCGGTGCATTTCAAATTCAGCCAGCCGCGCAGAAACTTTTGCGCCCTTACCCGCAAGGAACGAAGCGCGCACCCGGTAGGCAACAGTGCCAAGGCGCAGATCAAGGCTGGCGGGTTGGATTTGCGGCGCGATCACAGCCGGATCGGCGGTGATTTCACCAGCAGCGATCATAGCTTGGATGGTTTGGTTGGGAAGCACGCCGTTCATGTGGTCTCGCTCAAAATAGACATGCCCGCGCTGGTAAGGCGCGGGCATTTTTGTCGATTGGTCGGGCTAGCAGGACTCGAACCTGCGACCTTCCGTCCCCCAGACGGACGCGCTACCAGGCTGCGCCATAGCCCGACTAAGGCTGCTAAATAACGAAACTGTATCCGTGCGCAAGGGGCAAATACCAATTCTTGCCGGGAATAGTTTTGATCTTCGGTCACCTAGCAATTTTGGTGGGTTTTTTCTGGGCCATGCGGTCGCGCAGCGCCGTCAATTCCGCCAAGAGAGGTTTGATTTTCTGCGCGTCATTGAGATGAAGGCTGCTGGTTTTGCTCAGCTTGCTCAAAATCCCAGGGGCTGCGGGTTGATCTTTTTCTGGTGTGAAACTGGGCAACTCGATTTGCCGTGGTTTTGGCGCGGGGGGCGGCGCGGGCTCTGATGATTCCGCTTCCGCTTTGGGCAAAGCCTGCTCAGGCGCGTCCGCTTCAAGTGCCGCTACCTCTTCCTCAGCAGCGCTGGCGGTATCCTCAACGGCGGCGGGCACGTCTTCGAGCTGCGCCTCAAGAGTGTCTGGCGCGATGTCTTCCACGATCTCGGTTGGTTCGCTGTTTGCGGTCTCTGAGATCTGCGGCTCGACCTCCTGAGCGGGCTCTTCCGCAGGATCTGCGGCACTGCGCGAAATAAAGCCAGGCAGTTTGCCGCGCGGCTGCGCTTCGGGGGCGGGTTCTGGCTCCGTTGGCTCATCTTCCTGCAGCGCCTCAGAATGGCTGGGCTCAGATTCGGCGAGGAGGGTCTCTTGCGCAGGCGGCTCTGGCTGCGCTTCCTCCTCCTTCGCTGCCGGTTCATTAGGGGCAAGCGGCTCCGGCGCTTGGGCAGGTTCTTCAACGGATTCAGGTTTGTTCTTTGCGGATTTTTCCTGATCGAAGGGCAAGACAATTCCCGCAGGTTCCGGCTCAGACACCATTTCGATCATTGGCGCTTCATCTGCCATCTCTTCGGCTTCGGCCAGATCTTCTTCATCCAGCGGCGCCGAGAGGCTGGAGACATAGCTCATGCCTTCTTCGCGCAGGATTTTTTGCACGCCTTTGATGGTCAGCCCATCATCATGCAGCAGCTTTTTGATGCCACCCAACAACAGCATATCGCCGGGGCGGTAATAGCGCCGCCCGCCTGCGCGTTTGATCGGCTTTACTTGGGTGAATTTGCTTTCCCAAAAGCGCAGCACATGGGCTTGGACGTCCAGCCAGTCAGCGACTTCGGAGATGGTGCGAAATGCGTCTGCTGACTTTGCCATGATCTATCGCTTGTTGCCCTCGGCCACACGGTCTTTCATCAGATGGGAAGGGCGGAAGGTCAAAACCCGGCGTGGGTCGATCGGCACTTCTTCACCTGTTTTCGGATTGCGGCCCACACGGGCGGTTTTGGAGCGCACTGAGAAAGTGCCAAAAGATGAAATCTTCACTTGTTCGCCGCGCACCAGCGCATCGGACATGTGTTCCAAGACGGATTCAACCAGCTGTGCGCTTTCGTTGCGCGAAAGCCCAACCTCGCGAAATACAGCTTCGCTCAGATCCATACGTGTCAGAGTGTTCTCGGTCATGGTGTCATTCCCCCAAGTTTCGACCAGCATAGGCCGGGAGAATTTTCCGAGTCAACAAGGACGAGCCGCATGCCCCTGTTTTTGCCGGATTTTACCAACGCAGAGCGACTGCGCCCCATGCCAGACCACCGCCGATTGCTTCAGTGACGATCAGATCACCGGGTTTGAAGGCGTTTTGCTGGTTGCCAACAGACAGGGCGAGGGGAATCGATGCGGCGGATGTGTTGCCGTGATCTTGCACCGTCACGATGACTTGCTCCATCGGCAGACCGAGCTTTTTTGCTGTGCCTTGAATGATGCGGATATTGGCCTGATGTGGCACGATCCAATCGACGTCATCGGTGCCAAGCCCGGCGCGTTCAAGCGCGGTGGTGGCGGTCGAGGCGAGTTTCTCAACCGCATGACGGAACACTTGGTTGCCCTGCATGCGCAGATAGCCAGTTGTGCCCGTCGAGGCGCCGCCATCCACATAAAGTAACTCTCGGAAATTACCGTCTGAATTCAGGTCAGTGGCCAGAATTCCGCGATCTTGCGGCGTGCCTTCGCCTTCCTGCGCTTCGAGCAATACCGCGCCCGCGCCATCACCAAACAGCACGCAAGTAGAACGGTCGGTCCAGTCCATCAGGCGGCTGAAAGTTTCAGAACCAATCACCAAAACGCGTTTCGCTTGGCCCGAGACCACCAGCGCATTGGCATTGGCCAAGGCATAAACAAAACCTGCGCAAACGGCCTGCACGTCAAAGGCAAACCCGCGGGTCATGCCCAGTTCGGCCTGCACCATGGTGGCCGCCGAGGGAAAGGTGAAATCTGCTGTTGAGGTCGCCAGAACAATGGCGTCGACGTCGTCGGCGGTCAGCCCCGCCATTTTGAGCGCGTTTTGCGCGGCCGCTGTGGCCATGGAGGCAGTGGTTTCCCCGTCCGAGGCGAAATGGCGGCGCTCAATCCCCGAACGGCTGCGAATCCATTCGTCATTGGTATCGAGAGTTTTTTCGAATTCAGCGTTTTCAACCACACGTTTGGGCAGGTAGTGGCCCACGCCACGGATCACGGCGCGCAGGGTCATGTCACGTTCTCTTCTTTATCTTCGTCCATGGGCAGCGTCGCGGCCACCCGTGCGGCGAGTTTATCGGTAAATTTGCTCTCGGACAGGCGCGCGGCCAATTTGATCGCGGCGGAAACCCCGGTGGCATCGGCGCCGCCATGGGATTTCACGATGGTCCCATTGAGGCCCAAGAACACGCCGCCATTGACGCGGCGAGGATCGATTCGTTTCTTCAATCGCTGCAGAGAAGGAAAGGCCAGAACCGAAGCGATGCGCGACATGATCGAGAATTGAAACGCTTCACGCAGCCGCGCACCCACAAGGCTGGCTGTGCCTTCGCCGGTTTTGATCGCCACATTGCCGGTGAACCCGTCCGTGACGATCACATCGGCTTTTTTGCCCGAAATATCGCTGCCTTCGACAAAACCCACAAAATTGAAACCGGCAGCGGATTCTTGGCTGCGAATCAAATCAAATGCTTCTTTTAATTCGGCGCGGCCTTTGTGCTCTTCGGTGCCTACATTGAGCAGGCCAACGCGGGGCTGTTCGATTTCCATGCCGTTGCGCGCATAGGACATGCCCATGAGCGCATAGCGCAGCAAATCATCGGCATCGGCGCGCACATCTGCGCCCACGTCGAGCATCACATTGAACCCATGCGGGCCAGAAGAAGGATAAAGCACTGCAATCGCCGGGCGGTTTACGCCGGGCAGGCGGCGCAGACGGATGGTCGACAGCGCCATAAGCGCGCCGGTGTTTCCGCAAGATACCGCAGCGGCAGCTTCGCCAGTGCGCACGGATTCAATGGCCGACCACATGGACGTGCCTTTGCCGTTGCGCACAACTTGGCTTGGTTTGTCATCCATTGTGACAACCCGGTCCGCATTGCGAATCTCGCAACGGCCCGCAAGGCGCGGTCGCTTGGCCACAAGTGGCTCAAGCTCGGCGATGGGGCCGTGCAAGATAAACGCAATATCGGCATTGAGCTTGGCAGATTTGGCGCAGCCAGCAACCACCGCTGCCGGACCATGATCGCCGCCCATCGCGTCTACCGAGATGAGCGTCGGACCTGCCTTCGCGCTGTTTGGATCGGTCGAAGCCGTCATTTGGTGCGACCGCCTTTGCTTACTGCTCAGTTCCGGAGCTTAAGCGGCGTCGTCTTCGAGATCAACTTCATCTTCGAGACCAACGATTTCGTTATCGTCGTAATGGCCGCAAGATGCGCAGATGTGGTGTGGGCGCTTCAGCTCACCACAGTTGGAGCATTCGTTGGGGTTTGCACCCGACAGCGAATCGTGAGCGCGGCGGTTGTTGCGGCGCGATTTGGAGACTTTGTTCTGCTGGACAGCCATATCGGGTGCCTTTGAATTCGGGGCCATAACCGGCGCATATGCACCAACGGGCCGTGTTTCGGATCATTCGCCGCAAATGCGGTTGAACGTGCTGAAGGGGGCATATGCCCGGCTTGCGCGATTGTCCAACCTAAATTGGGGTGAGGCGCGCAAAATACTGTGAAAAATTGCTGATGCAACCCGGAAAATGGCTTAATCCTCGCCCGAATCCCCGTCTTTGGGCGACGCGCCGCCAAGCGCATCGCGCAGGCCAGCGAGCCCGGCAAAGGGTTTGGCATCCTCGTCGCGCATGGGTGTGACGCCGGGCGCTGCATATTGTTTGCTGCCAAGCGCGGCCTCATCGGCACGCGGATAGAGCGGCAGGGCCAAGGTAAGTGCCTCTATCATGATGGCCTCAGGGTCGATCCACGTGCCTAACTTCTCGGAGTTGTCATCATCCGGCATTTCCACCTCAGGCTCATCAGGATGCGAGAAATCTGAGATAAAGCGCCGGGTGACGTCTTCTTCTATGCGGGTGGTGACAGGGGCCAACGTAACCACGCAGGGCTGAATGACCGTTGCACCAAGGCGGGCGTCTAGGCGCCAATCATTTTTGCCATCGGCGATGATCTGGCCTTTAAAGCTCAGCTTGCGCAGCCCATCGAGGCCCATTTCTTGGGCAATCTGCGCCAATGCAGGAGCATTGGGGCGGATCTCAAAAGGCGATGGCGTGTTTTGCGAAAGCGACGAGACGCGAAACTTTGAATCACTCGGCAGGGGGGCAGACATATATTGTGCTCTCAATTCTTGAACCAGCGGGCCGGTGCGTGTATGCCGGAAAAAAGCCGACCAATACAAGGGCATCAGGGCAGCATCATGAACATCTTCGCACGCCTTCGATTTTTCAGCAAACTTGTCTGCGCACTGGGCGCAGTGGCGGTGTTCTCTGCCTGTGCTGCGGAATATAAAAACCATGGATATATCCCTCCACAAGAGGATCTGGCGCAGATCACTGTTGGCGTAGATACGCGCGCCACGGTTGAAGAAACCATTGGCGTGCCTGCCTCTGCTGGGTTGGTGAATGACACCGGGCTTTATTACGTACGCTCGCGGGTCAAAACCGTGGCGATGTTCGCCCCCAAGGTCATTGAGCGGCAGGTTCTGGCGGTTTCTTTCGATACACGCGGTGTGGTGAGCAACGTTGAATTGTTCGGGCTTGAGCGCGGCAAAGTGGTGCCGTTGTCGCGCCGCGTGACCACGCCGGGCGTGTCGGATAACACATTCCTGCGCCAGCTGTTGGGCAATATTGGCCGTTTCAATCCCGCCGGTCTGGGCGGATAGGGGTAGACAAGTGACCCTGATCAGAGACTTCCACGGTGGGATGAAGCGGTGGATGGCTTTGAGCTTAATCTAACCAAAGGGCGCTATCAGGCGCATAGCCTGCGCGGGCCGGACGATCTGGCTGACGCGCGGGCGCTTCGGGTTTTGTGTTTTGGCCCGGGCGAAGCGACAACACCAGATAGATTCGATGAAGATGCGGTGCAGGTGCTGATCCGTGATTACCGCAGCGGGCAGTTGGTTTGCACCTACCGCCTGCGCGAATACCGCGCCGATCAGGTTTCCAGCAGCTATGCCGCGCAGTTCTACGGGCTGGAGCGGTTGAGCCAATATGAAGGCGTGATGCTGGAACTGGGCCGATTTTGCATTCATCCCGATTTGAAAGATCCTGATGTGCTGCGCTTTGCTTGGGCGGTTGTGACGGGGCTTGTGGATGAGCGGGGGGTGCAAATGCTGTTTGGCTGCTCATCCTTTTGGGGCACTGATGCGCAGCGCTATCGCGATGCGTTTGGCCTGCTTAAGGCGCGGCATCTTGCGCCGGGGCAGTGGCAGCCGCAGATCAAAGCGCCTGAGGTGTATCGCTATGCCGATGAGGTGACGGGGCGGCCCAATGCACAAAAGGCCCAAGCGAGCATGCCGCCGCTGCTGCGGACCTACCTGCTGATGGGTGGCTGGGTCAGCGACCACGCGGTGATTGATCGGGGTCTGGGCACGCTGCATGTGTTTACGGGGTTGGAGATTGGCACCATTCCTGAGCCGCGCAAACGGCTTTTGAGGGCCTTGGTGTAAGTTGGCGGCGTACAGGTGGTGGGATTTGGTCTTTTTGAGTATTTTGGGAAGGGTGAAGCGGGCGCGCTGCGGGGATTTTTGCGGGCGGGCGCTAAGGCCGATTGACCTGAGCGCAAAGGGCAGCTAGCTGGCGTGCATGGCTAGAGCACCTCTTTTACAACTGAATGAAATTTCGCTGACCTTTGGCGGCGATCCTGTTTTTGATGATCTGTCGCTGGTGGTCCAGCGCGGGGACCGTGTGGCGCTGGTTGGGCGCAACGGGTCGGGCAAATCAACGCTGATGAAGGTTATGGCGGGCATCGTCGAAGCCGACAGCGGCGATGTGGTGGCCGGACCGGGGTTTTCCGTGGGCTACATGGAACAAGACCCTGATTTGGCAGGGTTTGAGACGCTGGGCGAGTTTGCATCGCACGGGCTTGGGCCTGCGGATATGTACAAGGTTGAGCGTGCGGGTGAGGGGCTTAAGTTTGATCCCAATCGCCCGGTTGCAACCGCCTCGGGCGGGGAGCGGCGGCGCGCGGCACTGGCCAGATTGATGGCCGAAGCGCCTGATTTGATGTTGCTGGACGAGCCGACGAACCATTTGGACATTGAGGCCATTGGCTGGCTGGAAGAAGAGCTGCGCACCACCCGCGCGGCCTATGTGATCATCAGCCACGACCGGGCGTTTCTGAATGCGCTGACGCGGGCGACCTTGTGGATTGACCGAGGGCAGGTGCGGCGGCAGGAAATTGGCTTTGGCGGATTTGAAGCATGGCGCGATACGATTTGGGAAGAAGAAGACACCCAGCGGCATAAGTTGAACCGCAAGATCAAGGCCGAGGCGCGGTGGGCTGTGGAAGGCATTTCGGCGCGGCGCAAGCGGAACATGGGCCGGGTGCGGGCGCTGCAAGACTTGCGCGCGGAACGCTCGGCGCAGATCAACCGCCAAGGCGCGGCGGCTATGGTATTGGAATCGGGTCAAAAATCCGGGCGTAAAGTGATTGAAGCCACGGGGATTACCAAATCCTTTGGCGATAAAAAGATCTTGCAGCCTTTTGATTTGACGGTGCAGCGCGGCGACCGGATCGCCTTGGTTGGGCCAAACGGGGTGGGGAAAACCACCCTGCTGAACATGCTGATCGGGCGCGAAGAACCCGATGCCGGGCAGGTCAAGCTGGGCACGAATTTGCAGATCGCTTTGTTCGATCAGGCGCGTGCGCAACTGGACGGTGACATGTCTCTTTGGGACAGTTTGACAGGCGATCCCGAGATGCGGGTGAGCGGCAAAGCCGACCAAGTTTTGGTGCGCGGCATGCCCAAGCATGTTGTTGGTTACCTTAAAGAATTCCTGTTTGACGAGGCACAAGCGCGGGCACCTGTTCGGTCCCTTTCGGGGGGCGAGCGGGCGCGGTTGTTGCTGGCGAAATTAATGGCGCGGGAGAGCAACTTTTTGGTGCTCGATGAGCCGACGAATGATCTGGATGTGGAGACGCTGGACCTGCTTCAGGACCTGCTGGGGGCCTATGATGGCACGGTGCTTTTGGTCAGCCACGACCGGGACTTTTTGGACCGGGTGGCCGCGACCACCATTGCGATGGAGGGCGACGGGCGGGCCACGGTCTATGCGGGCGGGTGGAGCGATTACCTGAACCAGCGCCAGCAGGATGATTTTTCGCAAAGCGTGATCAAGAATAAAGCCGCGGCGCCGAGCAAAGCGAACGCGGAGAAGCCCAGCGAAAAGAAGGGCTTAAGCTTTACCCAAAAGCACCGGTTGGAAGCTTTGCCCGCCGAGATGGCGCGGCTGGAGGCGGAGATCGGCAAGCTGCAAGAGCTGATGAGCGACCCTGATCTGTTCACCACGCAGCCCGTGAAATTTCAAAAAGCCACCGATGCTTTGATCGAGCGGCAGGCGAAACTGGATGCGGTTGAAGAGGAATGGCTGGAGCTTGAGGCGAAAGCCGAAGCGGGGTGATCTGCCCCTAAAAGGCGCGGATCACCCGGTATTTTTTGCGTGCACAGCGCGTATGACATCTGTGCACCGGGGCGGCGGGTGCCGCCCCTTGCTTTTTAGCGCATGCGCAGCGCGCCATCGAGGCGGATCACCTCGCCGTTGAGATAGCCCATTTCCACAATGAACCCGGCCAGACGGCCATATTCGGAGGGGTGGCCCAGACGCGCCGGATTTGGCACATCTGCGGCCAGACCATCCTGCACTTCTTGGGGCATGCCGGTCATCATTGGGGTGGCGAAAATGCCGGGCGCGATGGCCATAACGCGGATGCGGTCTTTTGACAGATCGCGGGCCATGGGCAGGGTCATGGCGCGGATGCCGCCTTTGGATGCTGCATAGGCGGCTTGGCCTTTTTGACCGTCGAAGGCGGCGACGGAGGAGGTGTTGATCAACACGCCGCGCTCGCCATCCGCGTCAGGCTCGTTCTGGGCCATGGCGGCGGCGGCCAGACGGCAAACGTTGAAGCTGCCTACGAGGTTGATGTCGATCACGCGCTGGAATGCGTCGAGCGGGTGCGGGCCATCGCGGCCAACGGTTTTCACGCCAATGGCGATCCCGGCGCAGTTCACCGCGCAGGTGATTTTGCCCATTTTTTGGACAGCGCCATCAATGGCGGCTTTGACGGATGCTTCGTCGGTCACATCGGCCTGAATGAAATGCCCGCCGATTTCGGCGGCAACGGCGGCGCCGCGTTCTGCATCGCGGTCAAGCAAGGTGACCTGCGCGCCATTGGCGGCAAAATGCCGTGCGGTGGCTTCGCCAAGGCCCGAAGCCCCGCCTGTGATGACTGCTGCGGTTGTCGAAAGTTGCATATCTGAGCCTCTTTATTTGAACGCGTGTTCTGTTAATCACGCAGTTTAAATGGGGTCCAGAGTAGAAACGTATCACCCATAGGGTTTCTTGCTGCGCCGCAGCGCAATTTAAAGCGGTTAAGTGTCGGGGTGCTTGGGTGCAGGATGCCAAGGTCAAGCCGCCGTATCTCGCGTTTGGCGAGCCAGTTCTGGGCCTGCCAGAGCAGCAGGTTATGGGCGTGCCAATGGCGCCCTTCGGGGGTGGTGAGGCCAATGTGATAGGTGGCGCGGGTGCCGTGCAGGAAAAACAGCATCTCGGCCACGATTTTACCGTCGAGTTTGGCGGTGAACAGCCGGGTTTGCCCCGGCGCGGCAATGGCAAAGGCGCGGGTGAGGCCGATGGGCCACGGCGCATAGCCGCGCGCGCGCCCCTGTGCGGCGTTGCGTTCGATCAGATTGCTGTTGCTGTCGAAAATCTGGTTTTCGACCCGCAGCCCCGCAACCTCGGCCCGGCGCAATTGGTTGCGCCATTTGCCATGCAGCACGGCGCGGCGCGCGTGTTCGGAGCGGGTGAGATCAAGTTCTGCGCTGTGCCAGCCCCGGCGCAGGGGCAGGCCGCGGCAGGGCACCGGGCGTTCGGGCGATAGGATCAGCGGCACGCGGCCCAGACCCGCCGCCGTGAGTTGCTGGCGCAGCTCAGGCGGGGGCAGGGCGCGGGGCAGCATCGCCACGGGCACGCCCGCGATGCGGCGATAGAGCAGGACAAGGCCGCTGGGCAAGACATGCGGATTGCGGCCGAACAGGCGCAGGGCGCTGGCGAAGGCGGGATCTTGTTGCAGGGGGTGATCTTGGTGGGGGACGCTGTGAAACATCCACCCACCGGATCAGATTCTCATGAACGCGCGGTTAACGAAATCACAAGATCAGCCAATTTGCACAAGCGCGTGGCGTTTTTTACCCGCCGAGAGCTTGATCGGTTTGGCCAGAGCGGCGGCGTCGAGCATCAGCCCGGCGTCGCTGAGGGGGGCATCGTCAAGACGCGCCCCGTTTTCGGAGATCAGGCGCTTGGCCTCTTTGCCCGACGCCGCGAGGCCCGATTTAACGATGAGCTGCACGATGGAGATGCCCTCGCCGATGTCAGCGGCGGAGAGGGTGAGCGTGGGCAGATCATCGCCAATGCCGCCCTTTTCGAACACTTCGCGGGCGGTGGCTTCGGCGGCCTGAGCGGCCTCGGCCCCGTGCAGCATTGTGGTGACTTCGCGGGCCAGAATGATCTTGGCTTCGTTGATCTCGGCGCCTTCGAGCGCGCCCAGCCGGTCGCATTCCTCAACAGGCAGTTCGGTGAAGATTTTCAAGAACTTACCCGTGTCGGCATCGGTGGTGTTGCGCCAGAATTGCCAAAAATCATAGGAGGAGAGCATGTCGGGGTTGAGCCAGATTGCGCCGCCTTGGCTTTTGCCCATTTTGCGCCCATCCGATGTGGTGAGCAGCGGTGTGGTCAGGCCGAAGATTTGCGTGTCGAGCACCCGGCGGGTCAGGTCGATCCCGTTGACGATATTGCCCCATTGATCGGAGCCGCCCATTTGCAGCACGCAGCCATAGTTGCGGTTCAGCTCGAGGAAGTCATAGGCCTGTAGAATCATGTAGTTAAATTCAAGGAAAGACAGCGATTGTTCGCGGTCGAGCCGGGATTTAACGGATTCGAAGCTGAGCATGCGGTTGACGCTGAAATGGCGTCCGATGTCGCGCAGGAATTCGAGGTAGTTCAGATTGTCGAGCCATTCGGCATTGTTGACCATCACCGCATCGGTGGGGCCTTCGCCGTAGGCGAGGTATTTGGCGAAGACTTTTTGCATGCCTGCGATGTTTTCCGCGATCTGGTCGGGGCCAAGCAGGGGGCGCTCGTCCGAGCGGAAGGAAGGATCGCCCACTTTTGTGGTGCCGCCGCCCATCAAGGTGATCGGTTTATGGCCGGTTTTTTGCAGCCAGCGCAGGACCATGATGTTCATCAAATGGCCCACATGCAGGGATTTCGCCGTGGCGTCATAGCCGATATAGGCGGGGGAAATGCCAGCGCGCAAGGCGTCGTCCAGACCTTGATAGTCGGTGCAGTCGGCCAGAAAGCCGCGTTCGATCATCACAGTCATGAATTCAGATTTGGGATGGTATGTCATGGCACTTGCCCTGTCCTTTAATTGCGGGGCATCTATAGGGCTGAAAAGCAAGAAGTGGAAGGGCCGGAGCAGTCCATGAGTAGGGCAATTTCTAAAACCGGGGTTGTAACGGCCCTTGGCGCGATGTCTGGCACGTCTTTGGACGGGGTGGATGCGGCTGTTCTGCGCAGCGATGGGCAGGTGATCGAGAGCTTTGGGCAAAGCGGGTATCGGGCCTATAGCGAGGCCGAGCGCAAGGTGATTGCCGCCGGGTTTGGCCGTTGGGAAGGGCCGGAGGTCGAGGCGGCGGCGCGGGTGGTTGAGGATGCGCATCGCGCCTTGCTTGCCGGGTTCGAGGGCATTGATCTGGTTGGGTTTCACGGGCAGACCTTGGCCCATGCGCCGCGCACGCGCGGCACGTTGCAGGTGGGCGATGGGGCCGCGTTGGCGGCGGATTTAGGCCTGCCTGTGGTGTGGGATTTTCGCAGCGCGGATGTGGAGCTTGGCGGCGAGGGTGCGCCGCTGGCGCCGTTTTTCCATTTTGCCTGTGCGCGGCACATTGGGGCGCGCGCGCCTGTGGCGTTTTTGAACCTTGGCGGGGTGGGGAACCTGACCTGGGTCGATCCAAACGCGCCGAGCCCCGAGAGCCCCGGCGCGTTGCTGGCGTTTGACACAGGGCCTGCCAATGCGCCGCTCAATGATCTGATGCAGGAGCGGCTTGGCAAAGCCTTTGATGAGGGTGGCAAGCTGGCGGCGAAAGGCACGGTTGAGACCGGGGCGCTGGAGCTGTTTCTGGCGGAGCCGTATTTTGCGCGCATCCCGCCCAAGTCGCTGGATAGGAACGATTTTGCCGAGATGGTTGCGCTGGTGGCGGAGTTGCCGGATGCGGATGCGGCGGCGACATTGACCGCCATGTGTGCGGCGGGGGTGGCCGAGGCGATGCAGCATTGTCCGGCGCTGCCCGAGAAGGTGCTGGTGACCGGGGGCGGGCGGCTTAACCCGGTGTTGATGCAGATGTTGGAAGTCTCGCTTGATTGTCCGGTGGTGCCCATCGAAGAAGTGGGGCTGGATGGCGATATGCTGGAGGCGCAGGCCTTTGCCTATTTGGCGGTGCGGGTGGCGCGGGGCTTGCCGACCTCTTGCCCCGGCACAACCGGGGTGCGGGCCACGGTGGGCGGCGGCACGGTAAGCCGGCCCTAGAGCTTATATTCGTAGAAACGCAGATGCGGTAGCATGTCGCCTGGTACGGGCTGGTAGGGGCCGCGCGGGGTGAAGCCGAGCCGCGCATAGAGGTTTTGCGCGGCCAGCAGCCCTGAGGATGTGTCCAGCAGCACGCGGGCATAGCCATCGCTGCGGGCTTGGTCCAGCAGGGCGGTGCAGAGCTGGCGCGCCACGGAGCGGCCCCGCGCGGCGGGGGTGACAAAGAGGCGTTTGATCTCGGCGCGGGCAGCGTCGAGGCCGTGGCTCATGCCGCAGCCCACAGGCGCGCCATCAATGCGCGCCAGCAAGATGATGCCGCGCGGTCTGGCGTGCAGATCGGGCAGGGCCGTCATCACTTGGGCGTATTTCTCGGGTGGATAGAAAATCCGGGTGATTTCAGCCTCAACCGGGGCATGGGCCGACAAAAAATCGCGGTAGGCCCAGCAAAGATCGCGCACCGCGTCCAGATCGGCCAAAGAGGTGGCTGGCGCGATCTGAACGGGGGCGGTCATGGCATTTTAGCCTTTGAGGATCGACTGGCCCGCGTAGATCGCGGAGGCGCCGAGGGCTTCTTCGATGCGGATCAGCTGGTTGTATTTTGCCAACCTGTCAGACCGCGCAAGGCTGCCGGTTTTGATCTGGCCGCAATTGGTGGCCACGGCGAGATCTGCGATGGTGTAATCTTCGGTCTCGCCCGAGCGGTGCGACATCACATTGGTGAAGCCTGCACGGTGCGCCATGTCCACGGCGCGCAGGGTTTCGGTGAGCGTGCCGATCTGGTTGACCTTGACCAGCATGGAGTTGGCCGAGCCGCGCTCGATCCCCATGGCGAGGCGCTCTGGGTTGGTGACAAACAGATCGTCGCCCACCAGTTGCACCTTGTCGCCAAGCGCGTCGGTCAGGGCTTTCCAGCCGTCCCAGTCATCTTCGGACATGCCGTCTTCGATGGAGATGATCGGATAGTCGCGCACGAGGGCTGCGAGGTAGTCGACATTCTCGTCGGAGCTGAGGGTTTTGCCCTCGCCGGAGAGCACGTATTTGCCGTCTTTGTAATATTCAGTGGCGGCGCAATCGAGGGCGAGGTGGATTTCCTCGCCGGGCTTATAGCCCGCTTTTTCGATGGATTTCAGAATGAAATCAAGTGCATCGCGGGTGGAGCTGATGTTGGGTGCAAAGCCGCCTTCATCGCCCACACCGGTGGCGAGACCTGCGGCGGAAAGCTCTTTTTTCAACGTGTGGAACACTTCGGAGCCCATGCGGATGGCATCGCGGATGTCTTCTGCGGCCACGGGCATGATCATGAATTCTTGGATGTCGATCGGGTTGTCGGCATGTTCGCCGCCATTGATGATGTTCATCATCGGCACGGGCAACACACGCGCAGAGGTGCCGCCGATGTAGCGGTAAAGCGGCTGGCCGCAGAATTCAGATGCGGCTTTGGCAGCGGCCATGGAGACGCCCAGAATGGCGTTGGCGCCAAGGCGCGCTTTGTTCGCTGTGCCGTCAAGCTCGATCATCATTTCGTCAAGTTCGACCTGTTCGGTGGCGTCCATGCCCACCAGCGCCTCGGCGATTTCGCCGTTCACGGCGGCGCAGGCTTCGAGCACGCCTTTGCCCATGTAGCGGTCTTTGTCGCCATCGCGTTTTTCAACGGCTTCATAAGCGCCTGTGGAGGCCCCAGATGGCACGGCGGCGCGGCCCATGGTGCCGTCTTCGAGCGTGATGTCGACTTCGACGGTGGGATTGCCCCGGCTGTCGAGGATCTCGCGGGCGTGCAGGTCGATGATGATGCTCATTTAAAGCGTTCCTTTATGCGTCCAATAGGGGCGTTTGAGGCGCTTTTAGCGGGCTGCCACCGGGTTGGAAAGGGTGCGGCGGCGCTGTTTGCGCTCACGCAGGACAGTATAAACGCCAGAGGCCACAATCACCGCCGCGCCCAGCAGCATCATCGCATCGGGGGTTTCGCCAAAGACGGTCACGCCGATCACCAGCGCATAGACCAGCCGCGTATAGCGGAAGGGGGTCACGAAGCTGACCTCGCCCACGCGCATGGCGGCGACAATGCCGTAATAGGCAAAGACGCCGATGCTCAGGGCCAGCGCCAGCAGGCCCCAATCTTGGGCCGCGGGCATGATATAGGCGCTTGATGTGGCAAACATCATCAAGGGGCTGGCGGGGATCATCACGGCAAAGCCCAGAAAGCTGAGCTGCATGGAGGTGACCGAGGCGGGGGTTTTGCGGGTGGCCAGATCGCGCAGGGCAAGGCCAAAGACGCCAAGCAGCGCCAGCAGCGACAAAGGCGAGAAGCTGTCTGTGCCGGGTTGGATGATCATCAGCACACCGACGAACCCCACGCCAATCGCGCTCCAGCGGCGCCAGCCGACGGTTTCGCCCAGAAACAGCGCCGCCCCCAAGGTGACCACCAGCGGGGTGGCTTGCAAAATCGCGGAGGCCGAGGAGATCGGGGTGAGGACAATGGCGCTGACGAAGGCCATGGTGCCGATAACTTCGCCAAGGCCGCGCAGGATCACGGGCAGCGAAAGAAATTGCGGCGACCAGAGCCGGTCGCCCCGTGCCACGGCCGCTGCGCCAAAGATCACCGCGCCGCCCGTGCCAAGAACCAGCAAGATTTGCCCCACTGGCAGGCGGTTACCGATCAATTTGATGAACATATCTTCGATGGCAAAGCCGAGCATTGCCAGCACCATCAAAACCGCGCCCCGAATATTGTCCATGTCGCGTTCTCCTTGATGCGTGCCTGGGCCTGCCTTGCCGCGAACGGCGGGCGGGCGCAAGGGGGCGCGAGAGCGATTGGCTTTGGGGTTTGGGGGCGGTTTGAGGTGGGGGCGTTATTTCTTGAGCGGGACGCCGTAGAGTTCGAGTTTATGGCCGCGCAATTCATAGCCGAGTTTGGCGGCAATGCGTTCTTGCAGCGCTTCGATTTCGGCATCGACAAATTCGATGACCTCGCCTGATTGCAGGTCGATCAGGTGGTCATGGTGGGCGCGCTGTGCGTCTTCGTAGCGCGCGCGGCCGTCGCCAAATTCGAGCTTGTCCAGAATGCCCGATTCCTCAAAGAGTTTCACCGTGCGGTAGACGGTGGCGATGGAGATATTGCCATCGACCTTTGCTGCGCGGGCATAGAGTTCTTCCACATCGGGGTGGTCGTCGCTGTCTTGCAAGACCTGGGCGATCACCCGGCGTTGGCCGGTCATGCGCAGCCCGTGATCTTCGCAGCGTTTGATGATGGGTGCGCGCATGTCGGCCCTCCGGCGTGTCGGTGTAACGGGTGTTTTAACGCTGTTGGCGCGGCAAGAAAAGCCGGGTTTTGCGCGGGGCTTCCCGGCGGGGTGGTTGACATTGCGGGGCAAAGCGGTCATTTGCCCCTTTAGGCGACGCCTTCTGCCGCGTGAGCAGTTGCAGCACTTAACCGTGATCTGTCATTAAAGGCCGCCCATTGTTCCCAAAATCACGCGTGGGGCCGAACGCGATCCGAATGTGTGGCATGCAGCCCTGCCTTTTTGCGGTCGTCTGGAACCTACGCGCCAAGAGCCCTTGAATTGGGTTTTGGCGTGCGAAGTGAGATTGAGATATGAGCGATTTTGACATGATGGGGCTGCCTGCCAGCCTTGTGAAACGGTTGGCGGAGATGGGTTTGAAAGACCCAACGCCCATTCAAAAACAAGCCATCCCGCATGGGATGAATGGCCGCGATGTGATGGGTCTGGCGCAGACCGGCACCGGCAAAACAGCGGCGTTTGGTATTCCGCTTGTGGCGCAGATGTTGGAGATTCAGGGCCGTCCAAAGCCGCGCCATGTGCGCGGGCTGGTGTTGGCCCCGACGCGGGAGCTGGCCAGCCAGATTGCCGTGAACCTGCGCGGTTTTGCGGAAAATACGCCGATTAAAGTGCAGATGGTTGTGGGCGGTCAGTCGATCAATCCGCAGATCAACCGTCTTGAGCGCGGTGTGGATCTGTTGGTGGCAACGCCGGGGCGTTTGCTCGACCTGATGGACCGCCGGGCGGTGAAGCTCGACGAGACGGTATTCTTGGTGCTGGATGAAGCGGACCAGATGCTGGACATGGGGTTCATCCACGATTTGCGTAAAATCTCTTCGGTTATTCCCAAAGAGCGGCAGACGATGCTGTTCTCGGCGACGATGCCGAAGTTGATGAACGAGATTGCCAACACCTATTTGCGCAGCCCGATCCGGGTGGAAGTATCGCCTCCGGGCAAGGCGGCGGATAAGATCACCCAAGAGGTGCATTTCATCGCCAAGGCCGAGAAAACCAACCTGTTGATGGAATTGCTGGCCAAGCATAAAGGCGAGCGTGCCTTGGTGTTCGGGCGCACGAAACACGGGTCGGAAAAGCTGATGAAAACCTTGGTGAAAGCCGGGTTTGATGCGGCGTCGATCCACGGCAATAAATCCCAAGGTCAGCGGGACCGGGCGATTGACGGGTTCAAATCGGGCAGCATCACCGTGCTGGTGGCCACAGATGTGGCGGCGCGCGGGCTGGATATTCCGGATGTGAAACACGTTTATAACTATGAGCTGCCCAATGTGCCCGATAATTATGTGCACCGGATTGGCCGGACCGCGCGGGCGGGCAAAGACGGCGCGGCTGTGGCCTTCTGTGCGCCTGACGAGATGGGCGAATTGAAAGACATTCAGAAAACCATGGGCATTGCGATCCCTGTGGCCTCTGGGCGTCCGTGGGCCGGGGCGGAAATCCCTGACAAACCCAAGCAATCGCATGGGCGTGGCCGTGGTGGCCGCTCTGGCGGCGGCGGCGGTGGCGGCGGTCGTCCCGGTGGCGGCGGCGGCGGTGCACCGGGCGGCGGCGCGGGCAAACCGGGCGGCGGCGCACGCCGCAAACGGCGCCCCAGCGGCGGCGGCGGCGGGAATAGCAAAGCTGCATGAGACTGAAGGAAGGGGGGCTGCGGCCTCCCTTTTTTGTTGTTGGGGGGGGTAAGAGGCCCCCCCGGCCATGTTTCATCATGAAACGTTCGCAGCCGTTTCGACGCGGTCGATTTGCGCTAACCAACGAATAAAACTCAAACCTTGTGAAACGAATAGCACAGAAAACTCTTCGCTTGGTTGAGTTGGTGACACCGCACCCTGTTCGTGGCGGTAGAAATGAGCGGCGTCGATCCATTGTTTGAACCCGGCTAACATTTTGCTGTTAGAGCCAAGCTGGAGCGGGTGCCCGTTATATAGGCGTTGCTGAATTGGACCTATGTGGTCAGCAGCGAACCTTGCATTGAGTTGATTGGTCCCGAACATCAGTTTGAAAAGATTCTCATTAGCACCAAACACCGCACGGATTGCACCTACATAATTACACGGGTTCTGGATCAGATGCTCGTCTATACTGTCAATCAGCGCGAGGGTTCCTGCGTACCGTTCGCCTTCGAGAGCGGCGATTGCACTGTTGGTGTTCGCCGTAAAAACTCCGTCTACAAGAGGATGAACACCACCTTCGTCGTCAAATTCGTAGGCCAAGTTTTCCTCCAGGAAAATACGCCTTAGTTCAGCTAAATAGGTGTTGCCCCCGGTACTATATCGTGCGTTGCGCAATATAACTAAAATTGTCAACGCATCTAGAAACTCAAGAATAGTGATACGGTCGAAGAACCACTCAAAGCTTTGGAAACTATGGCCACTAGTAGAGCGAGTTCCAAATTTCATACCAAGTTCTTTCTCGAGCTTTTTAATTGCAGGCTTTTTGTATTCTGCGTTATTTCTTGTGGCCGACTTAAAGTGCTCATCCGTTAACTGTGCCGCGCGGAACCTGGCCTTTTTGCCATCTTTAAGGGGCTCACCCCGGGTGATATGAACGTGGGAGAACCGTCTTCCGATAATTCGCTTGCTCATCAAAGTTCTTTCTTCAGTTTGTGCGAATGAACGATAATCGCTCGCTGCTTTCTCGACTAGATCAAAGAATACAATTTCACGTTTGGTCCTTTTAACGGTGCGCTATTCCATTTCTTGTATAGGCTGCGCGCCTGCTCCAAGGTGTGCAGGTATCCAGCGGCGGTGCTGGATGACATTGTTGCATATGCGCATTCAGTAGGGCGATTAGATTGAGGTCAAACTCGTGGAAATTTTTATTGCTATAGTTATAATCGCAGGGGGCGTTTTTTTTGGCCTTCGGCGGAAAAAGTCATTGCGGGATCAAACGCGAATACCCCGTCCGTTGGTGCCAAATGGCTATCCATTTAGAGATGGTGAGCCTGCGCAATCAAGCGGTTTTAACAAAAACAGCGCGGAACATCTTGAGGAGGTGCAGTTTTTGTCTGGCCCCGCTTATGTAGTGGATGGCGATACGATTACGATTAAAAAGACCCAAATACGTTTGTTCGGTATTGATGCGCCCGAGCTTAACCATCCGTTTGGGCAGAAGGCAAAATGGGCCTTGGTGAAACTTTGTAAGGGGCAGAAGGTTCAAGCGGAGATCACGGAAATGGATGAATATGGGCGCACGGTGGCCTATTGCCGTTTGCCTGATGGGCGCGACCTTTCTGCCGAGATGGTCAAATTGGGTCTGGCGATTGATTGGCCGAAGTTTTCGGGCGGGATGTATCAACAATACGAAGTGCCGGAGGTGCGCAAAAAACTGTTCTTGGCGGATGCGCGCCAAAAGGGCCGGATGCATATCTGGGACAAATACGAGCAGCGCTAGAACAGCGCAGCGCATAACGCCCTATTGCGCCATTTGCTGATCGACCTGTTTTTCCTCGTTGATCATCGCCTGTAATTGGCGGCGAAAGCGGAGTTGTCCGCCGTCGATGGGCAGGTCTATGTGGGGGGTGGTTTTTTCCGTCATGCCTTTTTGCACGGCGTTGAGCACGTCGCGGTCTTCTTCAAAGGCGTGCTGGACGTCTTGGGTCATCATTTGCGAGAGGGCTTCGTCGTCGGGGCGGATGTTGCGCAGTTGGAACCAGTAATAGCGGGTTTGATGCTCATTTGTGGGGGTCATGAAATTATAGCTGTCCATGACGAAGGTTTGGTCGTGCAGCGCACCGTCCGGGCCGCCGGTGCCTGCGGGGGTGAAGACCGCTTTGATCAGCGCGTGGGAGGGGTAGCGGACCTCGTAATGTTGCAAGCGGTCGCAATTGCCCTCGAATTCCACAACTTTTTTGTAAAACGGGGCGGGCTCGTGGTCGAGCATCCAGCGGTGCACGATGACGCCGCTGTCGGTTTTGGTGATGCGCAGGGGCGTGTCTTTGGTGGCGCTTGTGGCAAAGCTGCTTTGGTGGACCCATGCCACATGGGTGGGGTCGAGCAGGTTGTCGCACATCAGCAGGTAGTTGCAGTCGAGTTCCATCGCCGCGCCGCGGTTGATGCCCCATGCGGGGTTGTCGAAGTTTTCAATCTCGAAGATGTCGGCAGGGTCGGCCAGCGCGGGGTTGCCCATCCAGATCCAGACCAACCCGTATTTTTCATGCAGCGGGTAGGCGTGGACTTTGGCGTTGGAGGGGATGCGGCCTGTGCCCGGAGCCCAGACGCAGCGGCCTGCGCAATCGAAGGTGAGGCCGTGGTAGCCGCATTCGACGGTGTCGCCTTTGATGCGGCCTTTGCTGAGGGGGAGTTTGCGGTGGGGGCAGGCGTCTTCGAGGGCGACAAGCTCGCCTGTTTGGGTGCGAAAGGCGCAGATGTTCTCGCCAAGCACGGTGATTTGTTGCAGCGCGTGGGTGATTTCATGGTCCCAAGCGGCGACGTACCAAGCGTTTTTCAAGAACATAAGTGGGCCCCGTTATTGTGATGCTGTGCCTGGGGCGCAGGCTGGCATGGCGGGGGCGGCATGTCATCTGTAAAACGCCCGCAGGATGGGGTTCTGCGGGCGTTTTGGTTTTTAGGTGTAAAGCGTGGGCATGCCCATTTGGGTGTGGATCGCGTTCACATCTTTTGGGTCGATATTGAGGGCTTTGGCCAGTTTATGCAGGTATTGCGCCTCGTCTTGGGTGTCGAGGTCGATGCCGAGCAGGGACATGGCGTAGACTTGGGGCTGCATGCCTTGGGGCGTTTGTGCAGCGAGCCCGTCAATGTCGATGGGGGCTTGCAGTTGGGCCTGCACGAAGGCGGCTTCGTCTGCGTCCACATCGCCCAGTTTATCGAGCAGTTTGGCCCGTTCGCTGTCGTCGAATTGGCCGTCGGATTTGGCGGCTTGGATCATGGCGGCGAGCATCAGGCCTGCGGCGGCTTCTTGCTCGCGCGAGGGGGTGATTTCGGGCTCGGGGGTGGCGTCAAACTGGGAGTTGAGCACTTCGCCGAAGCTGCGGCTGTTGCTTTCGGGCGCGCGGTCAACGGATTTGGACGCGCCGCCGAGCAGGCCGCCCGCGCCCGCTGCGCCAGCAAGGCCGCCCAAGAGGCCGCCAAGCCCGCCGGAGCTGCCTGTGCCGCCAGAGCCGCCAAGCTGGTTCAAAAGGCCGCCCAGACCGCCTGCGCCGCCTGATGCGCCGCCGCCCAGCAAACCGCCGAGCATGTCTTCAAGCCCGCCGCCTGCGCCTGCGGCATTGGGCGATGATTGGGTGAGGCCGCCGAGCAAGCCGCCAAGCCCGCCCTGTTGGCCGCTGGAGGCGGATTTGGTGCCGGAATTTTTCATCATCGCGCTGGCGCCTTTGGCCACGGCGACGCCGATGGCAACTTTTGCCAGTGTTTTCATAAGGCTCATGGTGGATCTTCCTTAGGTTTTACATGCGTATTGCGGGCAGCATCGCAGGTTTTGCGGAAGATTTACGGGGAAAAAACGCGCGGGGGATGAATCGGCGGATTTGAGTATTTTGGGAAGGGTGAAGCTCTAGCCGGGTTTTTGCGGGATCGGGGGCGGTTTGGCGGGGTTGGCTGCGGCGGGGCTATCTGTGTCGGGGCGGATCAGGCCGAGGCCGCGCAGGTAGATGCCGATGCCGGATTCGAGCAGGTCTTCGGGGGAAAATGGCGAGGCGCGCCCCGGTGAGTTGCGCGCGAAAAGTTCCACTACGCCGTGGCTGAGCGCCCAGATATGCGCGCTGAACATGGAGGCGGGGGGGCGTTTATCGGCGGGGATATGGTGGCTCAGATCGCCTGCGGCTTTTTCCAGCACGCCATTGGCGCGGTTTGAGGCGGCGGCGAGTTCGGGGGTGCGGTTCACCGAGATGCCGCTTTCGAACATGGCGATGTAATGGCCGGGGTATTTGCGCGCAAATGCCAGATAGGCGCGGCCTGTGGCCTCGAAGGCGCGCAGGGCGGAAGGTTGCCCCGATTGATAGGCAAATTCCATCAATTCGGCAAAGATTCCATAGCCTTGCAGCGCGGCCTCGGCGATGAGGTCTTCGCGGCCTTCGAAGTGGCGGTAGACGGCGGCGGGGGTGACGCCGGCCTGTTTTGCGGCCTCGGAGAGGGTGAAGCCCGTGGGGCCGCGCGCCTCGATCAAGGCGAAGGCGGCATCGACCAGCGCTTGGCGCAGGTTGCCGTGGTGATAGCCGCGTTTAGGCATCCCAGATGCCGGGGCTGCCGCAGATTTCCCTGTCGATGGGGCCGATGGCTTTGGTGTCTTTGCGCGCATAGTCGAAATGGTGCAGCACGCAGCGGATCGCGTTGAGCCGCGCGCGGCGTTTGTCGTCGGTGCGGATCACCGTCCAAGGCGCGGTGGCGGTATGGGTGCGTTCGAGCGTTTCGTGGATGGCCGCGCTGTAGCTGTCCCATTTGGCGAGACCTGCGACGTCAATCGGGCTGAGTTTCCATTGTTTCAGCGCGTCTCCTTCGCGGTCGAGCATGCGGCGCAATTGTTCGGCGCGGCCCACGTTGAGCCAGAATTTGAACAGGTGGATGCCGTCATCGACCAGCAGTTTTTCAAACGGGTCCACTTGGCCGAAGAAATCTTCGCGCTCGGCCGGGGTGCAAAAGCCAAAGACATGTTCCACCACGGCGCGGTTGTACCAAGAGCGGTCAAAGAACACCATGTCGCCCGCCGCGGGCAGATGGGCCACGTAGCGTTGGAAATACCATTGGCTGGCTTCGGTTTCGCTGGGTTTTGAGAGGGCGACCACATGGGCGCTGCGCGGGTTCAGATTTTGCCGGAAGCGGCTGATGGTGCCGCCTTTGCCAGCCGCGTCGCGGCCTTCGAAGACCATGGCCACGCGGGTGCCTGTGGCGCGGACCCATGTTTGGAATTTGACCAGTTCGATTTGCAGTGCTTCGAGCTGTTTTTCGTAGAGTTTGCTTTTGAGCCGTTCGCTGTGGGGGTAGCTATCGGTGATGATGTCGTCTTTATCCGCGCGTTTGATGGCGTTGCGGATCTCTGCGGGGGCGTCATCGTTGAAAAACGCCGAAATTGCGCCGTCGAAGGGCAGGTCCATGGGGGGCTCCTGTAAACTGTTATTCCCTATATGTAATGTTAATCGGCTTAACGCAAACCCGCACGGGTGGCGGCGCGGTCAATTGCGGCCTCGACGGCATCGGGATCTGTGTGATGCGGCATGTGGCCTGTGCCGGGCAGGGCGGTCAGCCGGGCGCCGGGCAGTTGCGCCAGCAAAGGTTCGCTGTGCACCGAAAGTGGCACGATGGTGTCGGCCTCGCCGTGGATCAGTTCGGCGGGCATGGTCAGGCGGCCATATTTGCGCGCCATGGCCACCACATGGGGGCGCAGCCCGTTGACCTGCCGCGCATTGGCGCGCAGCACGCGGCGGCGCAGGGTGATGTTGGGGCCGATATGGGCGGCGTAGCCCTGCGGCACGGCATCTGGTTCAAAAATCGCGGCGAGGCTGTCGTCGACCATGCGCTGGGGGACGAAGGCGCTCAGCAGGGGGATCAGCAGCGCGCCGCCAAGCCGGGTGCCGCAGAGCCGGTAGAACCAGCCCAGCGAGCCGGGCCAAGGGTTGGAGGCCGCGCCGACCAGCACCAGCGCCGCTGTGTCTTGCGGGCGGTTCAGCGCCCAAGCCAGCGCCACCGCGCCGCCGTAAGAATGGCCCAGCACGATGGGGTTTTTGACGCCGATGGCATCGCCAGCCTGTTGCAAGATCGCGGCTTGCTGGGCGGGGGAGATGCCTGCGCTTTGCCAGCTTTGATCCCACTGCGGCGGCAGGCCGGACCAGCCAAGGCCGGGGCGGTCAAAGGCGATGACGCGGTAGCGGTTTGAGAGGCGTTCGGCGAAGGCAAAAGTAAAGTCGCGCAGATTGCCGCTGGCGCCGTGCAGCAGCACCAGATCGGGGCCAACCCCTTGGGTCCAGACATGCACGGGCACATCGTTGATGGCGAGAATGCGGCCTTGGGGCGGGTGGGCGCGGGCCGCGTGTTCGCGGCGCTGGCTTAGGGCATAGGTGGCCCCGGCCAGCGCCGCAATGCCCAGCAAAAGCCAGATCATTTAGCGCCCGATTTCGTTCAGATCATAGGGGCAGCTTTGGTATATCTCGTTGATCCAATTGCCATAAAGCAGGTGGGCGTGGCTGCGCCAGCGGTTGAGCGGCGGGCGCGAGGGATCATCATCGGGGTAGTAGTTCAGCGGCACATTGATCGGCGTGCCGGTTTCGACATCGCGGTCATATTCCTGTTTCAGCGTGTCGCGGTCATATTCAAAATGGTTGAAGATATAGAGCGCGCGGTGGTCTGGGTCTTGGACCAGGCAGGGGCCGACCTCGTCGCTGCCCAGCAAGGTGGTCAGGCCGGGGGCTGCGTCAATTTCGGATTGGCGCATTTCGGTCCAGCGCGACACCGGGATCACGCAATCATCGGAGAAGCCGCGCAGGTAGGGCGAGGCGGGCGCGAGGTTGCGGTGGCGGAAACAGCCAAAGGCTTTGGCGTCCAGCAGGTGTTTTTTGACCCCGTGGAAATGGTTGATCATCGCCATGCCGCCCCAGCAGACGCCGAAGGTGGAATGCACGTTGGTTTGGGTCCAGTCCATCACCTGTTTAAGCTCGTCCCAATAGGTGACTTCGTTGAAATCCATATGTTCAATGGGCGCGCCGGTGATGATCAGCCCGTCGAATTTCTCGTCGCCGATTTCGCTGAAGGGGCGGTAGAAGCTTTCCATATGTTCCGCAGCCGTGTTGCGCGAATGGTGTTCGGACATGCGGATCAGGCTCAGGTCGATCTGGAGCGGGGTCGCGCCGATGAGCCGGGCGAATTGGTTCTCGGTCTGGATTTTCTTGGGCATCAGGTTGAGCAGCGCGATTTTCAGCGGGCGGATGTCCTGACGCATGGCCTGATCTTCGTCCATCACCATGACCCCTTCACGGGTCAGCACATCATAGGCGGGCAGGGTGGATGGTATTTTGATAGGCATATGAACTTTCCTTACAGAGCCTGCCTGATACCGCGCAGGGGGCGGTGGCTCAAGCCCTGCGCCGTTCACAAGTTCCGGACCAGATGTTTCGGGGCGGATTTGGTGGCAGTGTGTGGGGGCGGTTTTGGTTAGAGGCGGCTTTCGATCAAAGCGTTGAAGTCTTGGGTGTTGCTTAGTGCGCTGATCTCATCGGCGGTGATGGTCACGCCGTGCTGGGCCATGGCCGCGTAGCGCGGTTGGCGGTGCGCCAGCGCTTGGGCATAGGTCCAGCGGATGAAGGCGTCGGGGTCTACTTGGGTTTCTTGCAGGCCGTTTTCCGACAGGTAGCGCGCCCAAGCCTTGGCGAGGAATTCGGGCTGGTAGGCCATGGGTTTGGGGGCGCGGTCAAAGCGGCGGATCAGCTCTTGGGTATGGGCCTCGTCGCCTTTGATCCAGACCAGCAGGCTGTTTTCCTTGAGCTTTTGCAGCAGCGGATCGTCGGGGTTATCCGTGTCGATCCATTCGCAGACCGACCCGCCCGTGTCGCAGATGAAATGCGGGTATTGATAGAGCGCACGGCCACGGGCGGCAAAATGGTTGGTGTCGAGCAGGGCTGAGATTTCGGCGTCGCGAAACAGCGCTTGGCGGCGGGAATATTCGGCAAAATCCATGCCGCCTTTGGCCGGATCACCCGGTTTGCCCAGCCAAGTGGCCACGGGGGCCAGATTGTCGAAGGTGATGTTGGAGCCGATATAGATGCTGTCGGAGAGCAGCAGCTCGCGCAGGAAAGGCACTTTCATCGCCTCGGCCTTGGCGTTATCGGCGATGGTTTCGCCCAGATAGCGCGTGCCGATGCGGTAATCGATGGAATAGTGGAACCAGTCGCCCGTGCGGCGCAGCAATTGCGCCAGATGGGTTTTGCCAAGGCCGGACATGCCAAAGACCAGCACGTTGCGGTGGGTGGCGTTGCGCCAAGTTTTGGCATCGGGGTAAAGCATGGGGCATCCGGGGTTTTTGCTGCGGTTGGGGAGTCCTAGCTGCCGGATTTGGCAGGTGCAAGGGCGCGCAGCACCCGCCCGTCAATCACCAAGAGCCCCGCCGCCAGAAGCGCAAAGCCGCCAAAGGCCGAGGCGCGCAGGCTCTCGCCCAGCACCGCAGCGCCCATGGCGATGGCCACCGGCGGGATCAGCAAGGTGACAAGCATCAGATTGCCGCTGCCTGCCATGGCGAGCACGCGGTAATAGAGCAGATAGGCAAAAGCGGTGGCGATCACGGTCATGAACCCCAGCGCGCCGATGGTGCGCGGCGCGAGGCTGGTATCAAGCGGGCCTTCAAACAGCCATGCGATGGGCAGCATGCCCAAAGCCGCGCCGCCCAGCATGCCCGCAGAAGCCACCAGCGGGTGCAGGCCGCAGAGGCGTTTGCGGCCCCAGACCGAGGCCAGCGCATAGGAGATCGTGCCTGCGATCACGGCCAGTTGCGCAAGGCTGCGCAGATCAAAGCGCAGCAGGTTTTCAAGCCCGATGGCGGTGGCAACGCCCAGAAACCCAAGGGCTGCGCCAAAGAGTTTGCGTGCGCTAAGCCGTTCATCGGTAAAGAAAATCGCCGCCGTTAGCATGCCAAAGATCGCGGTGGCGGCATTGAGGATCGAGGTCAGCCCGGAGGTGATGTGGAGTTGTCCCCATGCCATCAGCGTGAAGGGGAGGATGTTATTGAGCAGCCCCATCACCGCAAATCCGGCCCAGATTTGCCAGCCGCGTGGCAGCGGCAGGCGGCGCAGCAGGACAATGGCCCAGAGCACCAGCGCAGCCCAGAAAACACGGTGCGCCACCACCCAAAGCGGGCCTATTTCATCCAGCGCCATGCGCGTGCTGAGGAAGGTTGTACCCCAGATCAAGGCAAGCAGCGCCAACTCGCCCCATGCGCGGGCTGAGATGGTTTTTTGCATTTGGGGAGAGGTTTTAAGTGTCATGCCCCCAGCTTTACCTGCTGAAAATTGGGGGCACGACCCGTTTCTTGCGCTTTGCGCGCAGCGTCTAGGGCAGCTTAGAAAGAGAAGCCGACTTTGACGCCGAAGGCCACGGCGCTGTTATCGTCGAAGCTGGCCGCGGGGGAGGCAACGCCGCCCAGTTCGGTTTGCGCATCGCCGATTTTCACATAGCGGATGCCGCTGGTGATTTTCATGTTATCCTTGGAGTAGATCGCAGCGAGGTTGATGCTTTTGATCCCGTCGGTTGGGCCAAGGTTGGATTGGAAACCGCCGTTGGATTTTTCATAGCCTAGGCTGGCTGCCACGGACCATGTTTCATTCAGCTTGCGGCCCACACCCAAGGAGTAGGAATAGACGTCATCGTCATAGCTGACGAGGGAGCCGCCTGTTGCGCCTTGGTACACGATTGGGGTGATGTGCGATTCCGACCAATCGGTCCAGCGCACGCCGCCGAAGACCAATGTGTCTGCTGCCACGCCGGTTTGGAATTCGAGGTTCACCGATTGGGGTGTTTCAAATTCGGTGACGCTGTTCACCACACCGGTGGTCAGCGTGGATTCTGTGGTGTCCAGATCGTGGCTGATGGCGGAGTTATAGGTCAGCGACACGCGCAGGGCGATGTCGGGGCGCTCGTAGGCGACGCCTGCCAGATAGCCAACGGCCACGTCGCGGTCACCCACGGCGGTGTAGCCTGCGACAAATGGCACGGCAGCTTCGGCGGCGGCGGATTGCACGCGCAGACCTGCGTGGAAGCTCAGGTTGTTGGGCATGCGGTAGCGCAAGATACCGGTGAGGGCGTGCACGTCCAGCTCGGCGGTGGAGCCGCCGGCGAAATAGCCCGTGCCAGCCGGATAGGCCACATCAGCACCAAAAGGTTGATCATAGATGAAGGCGTAGGACCATTGATCGTTAATGTCGGCTTTGTAGGCCGCGCCCAGCTGCAAGAAGCTTGGGGTCAGATCGCCCGAATCGAAGCCGCCGAGCGGCGCCACGGCTGCGCCTGAGGTTTCCGGCGAAATGCTGCCGAAGGAAAATTCGGCATAGCGACCTTGTTCGAAAATTGCGGTAATGGACTGGCCAGAGCGGTCCAGACCGCCAGCATGTGCTGTTGTGCTGGCAAGCCCGAGCACCACCGCGGCTGCGGTTTGATATTTCATGTAAGTTCCTCCCAGAACGGATAGCGTTGGGCCATCTCGGTCATAATCTTAGATTGCTGATCCAAGTTGCGTCAATTCGTGACGCAGGGGAAGCTGGCTGTGATCACGTAGCGTAAAAATAACAACTATGTGGCGAATTTCCTACGGGTCTCGGCCCATACGTTGAGGTAGTTGCCGCCAAAGATCAGCAGCGCCCCTAAACCCACGTAAATATCCAAAGATTCGTTATAAAGCGCCATGCCGACAATCGCGATCACGGGCAGGCGCAGGAAATCGAAAGGCACCACCACAGAGGCGGGCGCGATCTTGAGCGCGTTGGTGATGCAAAAATGTGCCAGTAGCCCGCCCGCGCTGACCACCAAAAGATAGGGCAGGGTGGCGCTGTTTGGGGCTGCGATGTCGCCATCGAAGCCTGCGCTGATCACGCCAAAGAGCAATTGCAGCGCGGTGAGGTAGAACATGATCTGGGTCAGCGATTGATCGCGAGTCAGTTTTTTGGTGAACATCATCGTCAGGGCAAAGAAGACCGCGCAGCTGGCGGCGGCGATGACCCCGGCGTCAATCGCATCAAGGCGCGGGCGCGCCACGATCAAAATGCCGATGAACCCCAGCGCGGCGGCAATGGCGCGGAATTTGGTGATTTTCTCGCCCAGCAAGAACGGCGCCAGCAGCACCACCCAGAGCGGCGTGGTGAATTCCAGCGCAAAGACCTGTGCCAGCGGGATCATGGTGACCGCAAAGAACCACAGGTTTTGCCCCGTAAAATGCGCCATGTTGCGGATCAGGTGCAGTTTGAAACGTTTGGTAGGCAGCTCGCGCCACGTGCCAAGGGCAAAGGCAAAGCCGAGCACGATGAGCAGGCCAAAGGCGCTGCGGTACATCATGATTTCAAACGTATCGAACCGGGCAGACAATTCGCGCCCGGCCACCGCCATGGAGGAGAAGGACACGATGGCCCCTGTCATCCACAGCGCAGCTTTGAACGTGCTGTTCAACGCCTATCCGGGCCGGAAGGGTCGGCCCGGTAGCAGGTTTGGGGGATTATTCCCATTCAATGGTGCCCGGAGGTTTTGACGTGATGTCATAGGTCACGCGGTTGATGCCCGGCACTTCGTTGATGATCCGCGTGGCGGTTTCACCAAGGAAGTCATGGGTGAACGGGTAATAATCCGCTGTCATCCCATCGACGGAGGTCACCGCGCGCAGGGCGCAGGCAAAATCATAGGTGCGCCCGTCGCCCATCACACCCACAGTGCGCACGGGCAAAATGGCGACAAATGCCTGCCAGATTTCGTCATACAGCCCATGGCGGCGGATTTGGTCGATATAGACCGCATCGGCTTCGCGCAGGATGTCGAGTTTCTGGCGGGTGATCTCGCCGGGGCAGCGGATGGCAAGGCCCGGTCCGGGGAAGGGGTGGCGGCCAATGAAGCTGGGCGGCAGGCCAAGCTCGCGGCCAAGGGCGCGGACCTCGTCTTTGAAAAGCTCGCGCAGCGGCTCGACCAGTTTGAGGCCCATTTTCTCGGGCAGACCGCCCACATTGTGGTGCGATTTGATGGTGACCGATGGCCCGCCAGAGAAGCTGACGCTTTCGATCACATCGGGATAGAGCGTGCCTTGGGCGAGGAAAGTCGCATCGCCCACGTCTTTGGCGTGTTTCTGGAACACATCAATGAAGAGTTTGCCGATGATTTTGCGCTTGGTTTCAGGGTCGGAGACCCCATCGAGCTGGCCCAGGAACAGTTCTTGTTCATCGGCGTGGATCAGCGGCATGTTGTAATGGTCGCGGAACATGGTGACGACCTCTTCGGCCTCACCTTTGCGCAGCAGCCCGTGGTCGACAAAGACGCAGGTAAGCTGATCGCCAATGGCTTCGTGGATCAGCACGGCGGCAACCGAGCTGTCGACGCCGCCGGAGAGGCCGCAGATTACCTTGGCGTCGCCCACTTGTTCGCGGATGCGCGCAATGGCTTCTTCGCGGTAGGCGCGCATGGTCCAGTCGCCTTTGAACCCGGCGATGCGGACAAAGTTTTCATAAAGCCGCGCGCCATTGGGTGTGTGGTGCACTTCGGGGTGGAACTGCACCGCGTAGAAATTGCGGCTGACATCGGCGGTGATGGCAAAAGGCGCGTTGGGCGAGGTGCCGTAGACCTGAAAGCCGGGGGCGATTTTGCTGACGTGATCGCCGTGGCTCATCCAGACCTGTTCGCGGTCGGTTTCGAACCAGCCTTCGAGCAGTTCAAGCTTGTCCGCGTTTGGCGTCACAAAAGCGCGACCAAATTCGGCTGTGCCGTGGCCGCGTTCCACATGGCCGCCCAGCACATGCATCATCACCTGTTGGCCATAGCAGATGCCAAGGATCGGCACGCCAAGGTCAAACACCGATTTGGGCGGCATCGGCGCGCCTTCGGCAAATACAGAGGACGGCCCGCCGGAGAAGATCACGGCTTTGGGGCTGAAGTCGCGCAGGAACGCGTCGTCCACAGTATTGAAGGGATGGATTTCACAATAGACGTTCAGCTCGCGCAGGCGGCGCGCGATAAGCTGCGTCACTTGGCTGCCGAAGTCGATGATAAGGAGGCGGTCATGGGATGTCTGGTTCATGGGCCTTGATTATGCGCGGGCGCGGGCGCTGGCAAGCCTTGACTGCCCCGCTGCAACAGTGTCGATGGCGGCGAATGTCGCTTTTTGCCCGCCATGGCCGCAAATTGCGACAGGCCCGCCCCTTGGATGGGGTAGTCAAAGGCAAAATCCATCAAGGGGTGAAGACGAATGGCGGAATCAGCAAGACGAGCACGCGGCGGCGGTGGTGCCGCACGGCGGGCAGAGCGCAGCGCAGTTTCTTTCGAGACGGCGAAATATATCGAGCGCAACATCCCCAATTACGAGGTGCTGACCGAGGAAGCATTGCAGGTCATCGAGGATAACGCGGAAACCGTGCTCGAAGAGATCGGCGTGAACTTTCTGGACAATCCTGCCGCGCTTGAGCTTTGGCGCAATGCCGGGGCCGATGTGCAGGGCGAGCGGGTGCGTATTCCCAAAGGTCTGGCGCGCAAACTGTGCGAGACCGCCCCGTCGGAATTTGTGCAGCACGCGCGCAACCCCGCGCGCAATGTGGTTGTGGGGGGTAAGAACCTTGTGCTGGCCCCGGTGTATGGCCCGCCTTTTGTGCGCGATGCGCAGGGGGGCCGGCGCTATGCCACGCTGGAGGATTTTCATAAATTTGTGAAGCTGGGCTATATGTCCAAATGGCTGCATCATTCGGGCGGCACCGTGTGCGAGCCCACCGATGTGCCGGTGAACAAGCGCCATCTGGACATGCTTTATGCGCATATGACCCTGAGCGATAAGCCGTTTATGGGATCGGTCACCGAGCCAAGCCGCGCGCAGGACAGTGTGGACATGTGCGAGATCCTGTTTGGTAAGGATTTTGTGCAAGAAAACACGGTGATGACCTCGCTGATCAACATCAACTCGCCCATGACATTTGACGATGTGATGATGGGCGCGCTTGAAGTGTATGCGCGCAACAACCAAGCGGCGATTATTTCACCGTTTATTGTGGGCGGGGCGATGGCGCCGGTTTCTGTGGCGGGCACATTGACGCAGGTGTTGGCCGAAGTGCTGGCGGGGATCGCCTATAGCCAGTTGGTGCGCCCCGGCGCGCCGGTGATTTTTGGCGCATTTGTGACCTCGATCGACATGAACTCGGGCGCGCCGACCTTTGGCACGCCGGAGGCTGCGCATATCACCTATGGTGCGGGGCAATTGGCGCGGCGGTTGAAGCTGCCGTTCCGCTCGGCGGGATCGTTCTGTGGCTCGAAACTGCCTGATGCGCAGGCGGCTTACGAGACGGCGAACAGCCTGAATATGGGGCTGCTCTCTGGGGTGAATTTCATGCTGCATGCCTGCGGCTGGCTGGAAGGCGGGCTTGTCGCGTCTTTTGAGAAATTCGTGATGGATGCGGACCAGCTTGGCACGTTGCATCATTTGGCGCGGGGCGTGGCGATGGACGAAAACGCCCAAGCCATGGATGCGATCCGCGAGGTTGGCCCCGGCGGGCATTACCTTGGCTGTGCGCACACCCAAGCCAATTTCAAAGAGGCGTTCTGGAAATCCGATCTGCTGGATTACAAACCCTTTGAAACATGGGCCGATGAGGGCGAGCGCGACAGCCAAGCGCTGGCTTCTGCGCGGGTTGAAAAGCTGCTGGGGCAGTATCAGGCACCGCCGATGGACCCGGCGATCCGCGAGGCGCTGGATGCATTTGTGGCGCAGCGCAAAGCGGCAGAGCCTGACAGCTTTATGTAAAGTGATCTTTCAAGGGGCCCGCGTGGCCCCTTGAATTTGGCGCAGCACCCGCGCCTCGGCCACCATGGCAATCAGCACATCCAGATGGCGCAGCAGCGAATAGCTGGCGTCGGCGCCCGCGCGCTGTGCCTCTAGGGCGGCTTCGATTTCAATCAAATGCAGCAGCGCGGGCCCTTGGCGCGGCAAAGCGCCATAGCCCAAAAGGCGCGGCAGATGTGCCCGGCGGCGGTAGGTCTCCGCGCCGATCCTTGCGGCGCGCATCAGCAGGCGGGGGCGGTGAATTTGGCTCAACATGGTCAAAATATCTTGCATGAATTTGCTCCTTCAGACGGGGCAGGAAAGCGCCCCGCAAGGCTCAGCTAACCACAACTCATGAGGGTGTTGCGCATTGAGGACACAGCCCGAACGCGGTGTTCACCAGTGTTTATCTTTTAGAAACAATCATGTGTTTGCGCTTTGATTTTAACAAACGAGTAACCAATGCGCTTTTAGGTTGTGTGGATAAATATGTGGATAACCAGTGGAAAACACTGGATTTTATGCGGGGAAAAGGAAAAATGACGCCAGATTGCAACACGATCGTCTCAGAGATTGAACAGGTCGACGGGTTGCCCGGATGGCTGCCTGATCCTGCACGGCATTACCTTGCGCATATCGGCGCAGGGGTTCCGATCCGGGCTTTGGCGCGGGGGGCGGGGGTGCATGCCTCTACCATTCTGCGGCAGGTGCGGCGCACGGAATTGCGCCGGGATGATCCGCTGGTTGATGCCGCATTTCGCAGTCTAGAAGCCTGTCTGGAGACAGGCGGCGTTGCTCTTTCCGGTGAGGACATACTGCCAATGCAAGCCAAGAAAAAACCCGTTCAATCCCAAGACGAGACGCAATTGCTGCGCGACGCGGCGCGGATTTTGGGCAGATTATGTGAGGCCAGCGCGGTGCTGGCGGTGGCCGCAGACATGGAGAAAGCCGTGGTGCTGCGCGACAATGGCTCGGGCGGCACGGCGCGCACGGCGGTCACGGGCAGCGAGGTGGCCGCGATGATGGTGATCCGCGAGTGGATTTCCACCAGCGATACCGGGCGCATTCGCCGCTATGCGATCACCGCGGCGGGGCGCGCGGCGCTGCGCGATGAAATGGGAGAGGGCGTGCAAGAGGGGCCGGGGTTTGCCGATGCGCAGGCCGCGTTTGCGCCCGCGCCTGCCGCGCCAAACGCAGCGCGGCGGCAGATCAGATACGGGGTGGTGGAGAGCCCGATCTATGCGCTGGCGCGGCGGCGCGGCAAGGATGGCGAGCCGTTTTTGAGCCCCGATCTGGTGCATGCGGGCGAGCGGTTTCGCGAGGATTTCGAGCTGTCGCATATTGGCGAGGGGATCACCCAGAACTGGGATCATTTCCTGACTGCCGGGGTGCAGCGCGGCGCGGCCAAGGGCAATTTCTCGGGCCATGGCGCGGCGGATGCGCGGGCGCGTGTGGCGGCGGCGCTGGAGGAGTTGGGGCCGGGGCTTGCGGATGTGACGCTGCGCTGTTGTTGCCATCTTGAGGGGCTGGAATGTACCGAGAAAAAGCTCGGTTGGTCGGCGCGGTCGGGGAAGATTGTGCTGCGCATTGCGCTGATGCGGCTCAAGGATCACTACGCCGCCAATCTGGGGCCGGGGGGGATGATGATCGGGTAGATCCAGTCACATTGACGTGTGATGTGCGGCGGGGCGCTGACAGGGGCGCGCGGATCGGGCAGATGTTGTGTCGTGCCGCATTTTCAAAGGAATTTACCATGATATCCCAGACCCGCCGCGACGCTGCTGCTGTGTTGATCCTGCGGCTGGGGCTTGTGTGGTTCATGTTTCTATGGGCTGCGCATAAACTGATCACGCCCAAGCAATATCAATCACTTGCCAAGTTTTATGACGGGGTCGAGGTGAGTTTTGCGCAGATTTACGCGGTGGGCGGCGTGCAGATTGCGCTGTGTGTTCTGGCGGCGCTGGGGCTGTTTCGCATGCTGAGCTATGGCAGTTTGGCGGTGATGCATTTCTATACGATCACCCGGCGCTGGGAGGGGTTTATTGATCCTTTTGCGCTGAATGAAAAAGGCTTTCCGGTGAACCGCAATCAGGTGATTGATCTGGCGGTGTTGGGGGCGTTTATTGCGCTGATCTTGCTGATCCCGCGCGATCAATGGAGCCTTGGGGCCTATTTGCGCGGGCGCAAAGCGGGCAGGCGGCCGGGGTGAGCCGGGCCGCCTGAAATCTGCGCTATTCGGCAGCGTTGGCGGCGCGCCCGTCAAAGCAGCGGGTGAGAAACTTATCAAGCTGGCTGCGCGCGATTTTATAGGGCGGCACCGCGCCGCCTGCATCGCGGAAGGTCATCGCCAGCACGGTTTGCGCGCCTTTGTCGCGGGCCGCCGGGGCGCGCCAATCGGCATCCAGATGATCGGCCAGATGCATTTCGTCGATCACCTCGCCATCGCGCAGGTGGCGGATAACGGGGTGAATGAACGCGTCGGGGGTTTTGCCGAACATGTTGTTTTCCCGCTTCACATGCAGGGAATCGCCGCCAAAATCGCCATATTCCAAGGTGATGCGCAGCTTGTCTCCGGCGGCGTAGGTGCCGCCATGATCGCTCCATGCGGCGGGGATGTCGCGCAGATGGCGGCCTTGTTCCGCGCCGGAAAGTTCGATCAGGTCACATAGGAAACCCGGTTGCAGGAAAATGCCTGAGGCGGTGCTGATGCGGGTGATGATCAACTCGCGAAGGGCCGCGTGATCAAGCGGGGTTTGCTGCTGGGGGAAGGGGGCGCGGCCCAAACGTTCGGCGATCAGATCGGTGAGGCAGGCCACATTGTGCCGGAAGCCGTGGATGAAACCCGACATGGTTTGTTTGAAATCGCGCGATTGCATGATGGTGCCCGCAAAGAACAGCCCCCGCGCGCTGGGATGTTCCCATTCGGCGGTCATTTCGGGGAATTTGCCAAAATGCAGCATGTTGGGGCGCAGCGCTGGCGCGAGGATGCGCGGATCAAAGCGAAAGCCCGTGCAGGCGATAATGTGATCATAGGCGAGGGTGATTTCATGGCCCTCGGCGGCTTGCATTTGCGCGTGCACCACCAAGCCGTCATCGGTTTTTTCGATCCGCAAAGGGGCGGCGTCGAGCACGGCGTTTTGGGATTTAAGCTGGTAGGTGTCGAGGAAATTATTGTTCACGGCGCGCAGGTGGCCGACAAAATGGGTTTGCCACGCGAATTTGATCGGATTTGGGCTCATCACATGGATGGAGGCGGCATGGGCGGTGAGGGCGTCTGCGGTCTCGAAGGCGGAGTTGCCTTTGCCAAGGATCAGCACGCGTTTGTTTAGGTAACGCTCGGGATCGGGGTCAAATTCGGTGTAGTTTTCCGCCAGTTCGAGCCCTTCGATATCGGGGGTATAGGCCTGTGAGACGCCCGTGGCGATGATCACCTGTTTGGCCTGCATCAACCTGCCATTGTTGCAGCGGATTTCGAACATATCGCCGGGTTTGGCGATTTCAACGATATCGCAGTTAAAGCGGATGCGGTCCTTGAAAGGGGCGGCGAAATCTTCGGCGTAGCGGGTAAAATCATCGGCTTTGGGGAAATAGGCGCGGCTGTAATTGCCAAAGAGCAGCCCTTCATCATTGATCAGCGAATTCCAATCATGGCGCAGATTGGTGTCTGGATCGCTCAGCCCGGTGTTGACCTTGTTCACCGAGATAAATTCGCGGTGGCGCGGGTAGCGGCGCAGGAAGCTGCTCACATGCGGGGCTTTTTCCAAGATCGTGAAGTCGATCCCTTTTTTATGCAGCAAATAGCCAGCCTGTAGCCCGGCGGGCCCTGATCCGACGATACAAACATCGGTGACAAGTGATGGTGTCAAAGCGTGTTCCCCCAAGAAGCGCTGCGCCGCCCAATGGGCGCAGGATTAGGAAATCACGCAAAGGTAGTAGCGTCAACGGCTTTACCTAAGGTCAATGAAATACAAAAGGGCACCGCGATACGGTGCCCTTTGCGTTGTCATGTGCCGATGGTTCAGGCGATGTCGAAACGATCTGCCATCATTACCTTGGTCCAAGCGGCAACAAAATCCTTCACGAATTTCTCGTTATTGTCGGATTGTGCGTAAAGCTCGGAAAGCGCGCGCAGTTGCGAATTGGAGCCAAACAGCAGGTCAATCCGGCTGCCACGTACCTTTTCATCGCGGCTGTTGCGGTCGCGGCCAATGAATTCCTGCTCGCTGTCGTCAACAGGGGTCCATTCGGTGCGCATGTCCACAACATGGACGAACCAATCGTTGCTCAGCTTGCCAGTCTCGGCGTAGAGGCCGGTTTTGCTGTTGTCCCAATTGGCGCCAAGGGCGCGCATGCCGCCAACCAAAACGGTCATTTCTGGTGCGGAAAGCCCCAGAAGCTGGGCTTTGTCCACCAAAAGTTCTTCGGCGGTCAGGCGGTATTGGGTTTTCAGATAGTTGCGGAAACCGTCTGCGATGGGTTCAAGCACCGCGAAACCTTCCACATCTGTCTGCTCTTGGGTGGCATCGGTGCGGCCCGGCGTGAAGGGCACGGTCACATCTGTGCCCGCGTCTTTTGCCGCTTTTTCGATGGCCGCAGCGCCGCCCAGAACGATCAGGTCAGCCATGGAGATTTTCGCGCCGCCAGCGGCGTTGAAATCGGCTTGGATGCCTTCGAGCACGCCCAAGACGCGGGCAAGCTCGGACGGGTTGTTCACCGCCCAGTCTTTTTGCGGTGCCAGACGGATGCGGGCGCCATTGGCACCGCCGCGCATGTCGGAGCTGCGGAAGGTAGAGGCCGATGCCCATGCGGTGCGCACCAGATCGTCGATGCTCAGATCGGCGGCCAGCAATTTGCCTTTGAGGGATGCCACATCGGCATCATCGACCAGCGGGTGGTCGACTGCTGGCACCGGATCTTGCCAGATCAGCTCCTCGGCGGGCACGTCATTGCCCAAGTAGCGGGCTTTTGGCCCCATGTCGCGGTGGGTCAGTTTGAACCAAGCGCGGGCAAATGCATCGGCGAACTGGTCGGGGTTGGCGTGGAACCGGCGCGAGATTTTCTCATACTCAGGGTCCATGCGCATGGCCATATCGGCGGTGGTCATCATCAGATCGACGGTGCCATTGCCATCAACCTGCGGGGCGCGGTCTTCGTCTTTGGTGGCGACGGGTTTCCATTGATGCGCGCCTGCGGGAGATTTGGTCAATTCCCATTCATAGCCGAAGAGCACATCGAAATAGCCCATGTCCCATTGGGTTGGGTTTGGTGTCCACGGGCCTTCGATGCCGGAGGTCGTGGTGTGTACGCCGCGCCCGGATTCGAAAGTGTTGGCCCAGCCGAGACCTTGTTCATGCAGCGCGCCGCCTTCGGGGTCTGCGCCCACGAGGGCCGGATCGCCTGCGCCATGCGCTTTGCCGAACGTGTGACCGCCCGCAACCAAGGCAACGGTTTCTTCGTCATTCATACCCATGCGGGCGAATGTGTCGCGTACATCAAAGCCGGAAGCGATGGGGTCTGGATTGCCGTCTGGCCCTTCGGGGTTCACATAGATCAGACCCATTTGCACAGCGGCAAGCGGGTTTTCCATGTCACGCTCGCCGGAATAGCGGGTGTTTTCATGGGTGCTGTCGGCCAGCCATTCGTTTTCGGAACCCCAGTAAACGTCCTGTTCTGGCTCCCAGCTGTCGGCGCGGCCGCCGCCAAAGCCGAACACCGGGCCGCCCATAGAACGGATCGCTTCGTTGCCGGCCATGATGAACAGGTCGGCCCAGCTCAGCGCGTTGCCGTATTTTTGTTTGATCGGCCAGAGCAAGCGGCGGGCTTTGTCGAGGTTGCCATTGTCAGGCCAGCTGTTGAGGGGGGCGAAGCGCTGTTGGCCCGCGCCGCCGCCGCCACGGCCATCTGCCGTGCGGTAGGTGCCTGCGGAGTGCCATGCCATGCGGATCATGAAGCCGCCGTAATGGCCGTAATCTGCGGGCCACCAGTCTTGGCTGTCGGTCATGAAGTTGCGCAGATCGGCTTTGACGGCTTCGAGATCAAGCGATTTGAAGGCTTCAGCATAGTCGAAATCTGCGCCCATCGGATCGGATTTTTGGGAATGCTGGTGCAGCACGGAAAGATTGAGCTGATTTGGCCACCAGTCACGATTTGTTTGCTGAATTCTTTTACCCGAGAAGGGGCATTTTGCGTCGCCGTCCATGAGATACTCCGAAGTATATTGCGGGCGGGGGGCCGCCCTTTGTGGTGTGTTTAGAATGGTTCTACTTAGAATGTTTCTAAACCGTGAATTTCTGAGGGCAAGTTCTTTTTGCCTGCGCGGTTTGCGGTGGGTGCAAAGCTGCCAACCGACGGAAGCGCTTTTGATATGGTGGAACGTGGTTTATATGATTGCAAAGGCTAAAGGAAGTGTATGACAAATGCGTGATCTTAAAATCCCCGAGCAGCGGCATCCGGAAAAAGCCCGTAAGCCCGACAATCCGCAGCCCAAAAAGCCAAGCTGGATTCGGGTGAAGGCGCCCGGCGGGCAGGGCTATGCCGAGACCGCCAAGATCATGCGCGAGAATAAGCTGGTGACCGTGTGCGAAGAGGCGGGATGCCCCAATGTGGGCGAATGCTGGAGCCAGGGCCATGCCACCATGATGATCATGGGCGAAGTTTGCACCCGCGCCTGTACGTTTTGCAACATTGCCACGGGCAAGCCGCCAGAGGCGCTGGATGTGTTTGAACCGGGGCGGGTGGCTGATGCGGTGGCCAAGCTGGGGCTCAATCATGTGGTGGTTACTTCCGTTGACCGGGACGATATCGAGGATGGCGGCGCGGAGCATTTCGCCCAGACCATCCGCGCGATTCGTCACCGCAGCCCCGGCACCACGATTGAGATTTTGACGCCTGACTTTATCCGCTGTGATCCAAAAGTGTTGGAGATGATCGTCGAGGCACGCCCCGATGTGTTTAACCACAATCTGGAAACGGTGCCGGGCCTTTATCCCGAAGTGCGCCCCGGCGCGCGGTATTTCCATTCGCTGCGGCTGTTGCAGCGGGTGAAGGAGCTCGACCCGACGATGTTCACCAAATCGGGCATCATGGTGGGGCTGGGCGAAGATCGGCAATCGGTCATTCAGGTGATGGAAGACATGCGCGCGGCGGACATCGATTTCCTGACCATCGGGCAATATTTGCAGCCCACGCCAAAGCACCATGCGGTGGACCGGTTTGTGCATCCTGATGAATTCGCGGCCTATGAGAAATCGGCCTATGGCAAAGGGTTTTTGATGGTATCGGCCACGCCGCTGACGCGGTCATCCTATCATGCGGGTGATGATTTCGCCCGTCTGCGCGCCGCCCGGATGAAAAAGCTCGGTAACGGCTAGGGTTTTAGAGCGGGCCCGGTTCGGGGCTGGTTGGAGATGTTTTAAGGTCGCGCGCTTTGGTGTGCGGCCTTTTTTGTGGGGTGGTTTGAGGCGGCCAAGCAGAGGGCCGCTTTCTCTCTTGAACTAGGGACGTCTGGATTTAGGCGGCTTCGATTTCCGGGACCTGCACATCGGCGTTTCTGAGTTGCTCGGCCATAATTTCCGTGAACGGCAGGGTTGGGTTTGCTTCGGCAAGCATGCCGACCTTCATCCAGAATTCAGCCTGCGCATTGATCGAACGGCACATGACTGAGCTGGACTTACGCAGTTGCTCATGCATTTCGTCCCCAATTTTTACGATGCCCATCGACGGGTCTCCTAGATTTAGTTTATATGATCCATATATGATTCGTATAATGTTGTGCCAGCTTGAGGTCAATCTGACGGCTGTTGCCACGATGATAATTTCAAAGTGACCTTATTATGGACAGATATATCGACGTTTTTACCGCTCCCAAGGCGGAGCATGCCCGTAGAACCGAGAGGATCAAGCTTTATGGGCCTGACGCTTTTGACGGTATGCGCCGCGCAGGGGGCTTAACCGCGAGGTGTCTTGACGCCATTGCCGATCTTATCTGCGCCGGGACTGCCTTGTCGCAGATCAATAGCTTCGTCCTTGATTTCGCGGCCAAACATGACGCCACACCAGCGACCTTGGGCTATAAAGGCTATCCATACGCCTGCTGCACATCGGTTAACCATGTGGTCTGTCACGGATTTCCCAACGAGAAGAAATTACGCGACGGCGATATCGTGAATGTTGATGTCACACTGATCCTGAACGGGTGGCATGGCGATTCAAGCCGGATGTATGTGGTTGGAAAGCCCAAACGCGCGGCGGAGCGTCTTATCCAGATTGCGCATGAAGCGATGATGCAGGGGATCAAAGTGGTGCGTCCCGGCGCGCGTCTGGGGGATATCGGCCATGCGATACAGAGCTATGCGCAAAGTGAGCGCTGCTCTGTGGTTCGCGAATTTTGCGGTCACGGCATCGGGCAAGTCTTTCATGATACCCCCGACATCTTGAACGTCGGCAGCGCGGGAACCGGATTGGAGCTGAGAGAGGGCATGATTTTTACAGTTGAACCGATGATCAACCTAGGGCGGGCGGACGTAAAAATGCTTGCAGATGAATGGACGGCGGTAACGCGTGACAAATCCCTTTCGGCACAATTCGAGCATTCAATTGGCGTGACATCCGACGGTTTCGAGGTTTTCACATGCTCGCCTAGTGGCCTTCACGCGCCCGGGATCGAGCTTCCAGCCGATCCGGTTTAGCGGGTCTTTGACGCCAGCGCCGCGTCGGTTGGACGCGTTCTTGCCATTTGATGCGCTGGTGGGTTTGAGTATTTGGGGAAAGGTGAAAGCCTTGGGACGCGCGTTTTTGGCGGGGGGCAAGGCGGGTTTTGGCGAGATGCAGCAGGGCCGGGGGCGGCCTTAGGGCAGCGCTTTGAGGTAGGCGGCGATGGCGGCGCGGTCGCTGTCGGGGAGTTGGCTTAGGTTTTCGATGACCTCGGCCATTTCGCCGCCTGCGCTGTCGAAATCGGGGGTGAAGCCGCTGGTGAAATATTCCGCAAGATCCGCCTGAGACCAATCAAGCGCGGCGGGGGTGATGCCGGGGATGCGGCCTTTGCCAGAGGGGTTGGGCGCGCCGCTGAGCCATTGGCTGTAGGTCAGCGCGCCCAGCGGTGAGCGCGGTGTGTGGCATTCGCCGCAATGGGCCAAGGCCTCGACCAGATAGCGGCCACGGGTGATTTGGGCATCAAACGCGCCCTGCAAGATATCATCATCATGGGCAAAGGCCCATTTCCACAACCCAAGGCCCCGGCGGATGTTGAAGGGGAAGCCCACGTCATGCGGTTTGCTGGGGCTGTCTGAGGCGGGCAGGGTTTGCAGGTGGGCGAAGAGATCGGCCACGTCTTGGGGCGTCATCCGGCTGTAGGACGTGTAGGGGAAGGCGGGGTAGTAATGTTGCCCGGCGGGCGAGACGCCAAGGGTCAGGGCGCGGGCAAATTCGGCTTGGGTCCAGCCGCCAATGCCGTGATCAGGGTCGGGCGAGATGTTGGGGGCGTAGAATGTGCCAAAATCGCTGGGGAAGGCTGTGCCGCCTGCGAGGCTTTGGGTGCCGGGCGCGCTGTGGCAGGAGCGGCAGCCGCCTGCGGCAAAGACCAAGGCACCAGCCTGCGCGTCTGGGGCGCGGGGGGCGGTGAAATCTGCGGGCAGATCGGCGGGGCGCGAGAGCACCCAAGCCGCGCCTGCGCCAAGGGCCGCGCAGGCCACAAGGATATAGCCTGCGCGTTTAAGCATTTAGTTTTTTGGGCCGCGGTAGGTTTCGTGGCAGGCTTTGCAGGCGCCGCCAACGGCCCCCATGCCTGCGCCCACGGCGGCAGCGTCAGCCGCGCCAGCAACCGCGCCTGCGGCATTGGCGAGATCGGCGAGTTTGGTTTCGAACCCGGCCATGTCGCTGAAAACCTCAGCTTTGGCGCGGGAGCCTTCGACGGCGCCTTGCTCGGTGCCCGGTGTCCAGAGTGTGGCGGGGGCGAGTGAGGCCAAGGCTTGGAGATTTTCAGCGGCGGCGCGCACGGTGTCTGCGTCAAATTCCGCTTCGCCTTTGGCGATGCCGCCCAAGATGCCTGTGTGATAGGCGATCATTTCCATTTGCGCGTGGCGCGCCGAGACGGCTTTGTTTGTCTCGTTGGAATGGCTTTCGGCGAAGGCTGCCGTGGCGATCAGCCCGGCGCCGAGGCCGCAGGCCAGCATGGTTTTCACGGTTGTTTTCATAAGAACTCTCCCTGTTACTGATAAAAGACTAGCAGATTCGCGCGGGGCCTTGGCCACGTTTTTGTGATCATGGCGCGGGGAGGGTTTTCGCGCAAGGGTTAGGGAGTGGTTACGCCAGCGGGTAGAGCCAACGGGTTAGGCCAGCGGCTCAGGGGCGTGCGCCGGGGCCGCGCTGGTAGGGGCTGGTGGCCCATTCGGGCCAGAAGCCGAGCCATTCAATGGCAACAATCACAAGGCAGATGGCGATCACTGCCGCGATCAGCTGTACCCGGCGCCAGGAGGGCGGGTGGCGCACCCAGCGTACCATGCGCAGCAGCTGGGTGAAATTCATGTGAAGCGCACCTTGCCGATGAAGGGCAGGTTGCGATTGCGCTGTGCGTAATCAATGCCGTAGCCGACGACAAATTCATCGGGGATTTCAAAGCCGATCCAATCGGCGCGCATGTCCACCTCGCGGCGCTCGGGTTTGTCGAGCAGCGCGATGCAGCGCAGATGCGCGGGGTTGCGCGAGCGCAGCAGGGCCATGACGTGGTGCAGCGTGTGGCCGGTATCGACGATGTCTTCGACCACCAGCACATCGCGGCCTTCGATTGCGCCGCGCAGGTCTTTCAAGATGCGCACTTCGCGGCTGGATTCCATGGCGTCGCCATAGGAGGAGGCTTCGAGGAAATCGACCTCGACGGTCATGTCCAGCTCGCGCACCAGATCGGCAATGAACACAAAGCTGCCACGCAGTAGGCCCACCACAACCAGCTTGTCGGTATCGGCAAAAGTGGTGCGGATTTCGCGGCACAGCTCTTCGATACGGGCGGCAATGGACTTGGCCGAAATCATTTCGTCAATCACATAGGGGCGGTCGGTCATTGATTTTCTCTTGAATTCGCGGCACTTCACTCTTTGTTAAGCCCTAGTCCCCGACCATCAGGAAATCAATGCCTTCCCATTCAGAGATTAAGCCGCTGCCCTATAGCGCGCAGCAAATGTATGACCTTGTTGCCGATATCGGATCTTATCCGCAGTTTCTGCCTTGGACCGCTGCGGCGCGGATTTTGCGCCGGGAGGACCGGGATGATCATGAGGTGGTGGATGCGGATTTAATCATCAGTTTCAAAGTGTTTCGTGAGAAATTTACCAGCCGTGTGGTGCTGTGGCCCGGCGAAAAGCGCATCAATACCGAATATCTGGATGGGCCGTTCAAACATATGATCTCGAACTGGCGGTTCGAGGAGGCGGAAAGCGGCTGTTTGGTGCATTTCGACGTGGATTTCGAATTTCGCAATGTGATTTTGCAAAAGGTGATCGGTGTGGTGTTCAACGAGGCGATGCAGCGGATTGTGCGCGCCTTCGAGAAACGCGCCCAAGCGCTTTATGGCTAGGTTTGCAGCGCGGCGTGGATCAGCTTGAGGGCGTGATCGCAGGCGGCGGCGCGGACAATATCGCGGCCCAGCGGGCCAAATTCGACGGTTTCCGCATGGGCGGATGCATCTGTTGCGATGGCAAAGCAGACCCGGCCTTCGGGTTTGTGATCCGAGCCGCCGGGGCCAGCGATGCCCGTGATGGCGCAGGCGATTTGCGCGTGTGAGCGCGCCAGCGCGCCGCGCGCCATTTCCAGCGCCACCTGTTCAGAGACCGCGCCGTAAGCATCTAGGCTTTGGGCGGTGACGCCGAGCATCTCGCGTTTGGCGGCGTTGGTATAGGTGACAAAGCCGCGCTCCATCAGGGCCGAGGAGCCGGGCAGATCGGTCAGCCGCGCCGCGACCATGCCGCCAGTGCAGCTTTCTGCTGTGGTGACCATCTTGCTAGAAGATATAGCGATTTCAAGAATTTGCGCGGCGATATTCATGTGGTTATGCCCCGTGATACAGCGCGGCGAGGGCCAGCACGCCCAGAGCGGCAAAGATGCCTGCGATCACGTCATCCAGCATCACGCCCAGCGGATCGCCGCGCCGGTCAGCCCAGCCGATGGGGCCCCATTTGGTGATGTCGAACAGGCGGAACAGCAAGAACGCCGCGATCCAGCCGGGCCAGAGCGCGAGGATGATGATCTGCATTTGCCACGCGGCATAGGAGAGCGGCAGAAGGGCGATCCATTGGCCGACCAGCTCGTCGATGACGATATGTGAGGGGTCGTGATCGGCGGCGCCGCGGGTCATCTGGGCGGTGGCCCACCAGCCTTTGGCAAAGGCCGCGATCACGCCAAGGGCCAGCAGGGGGAAGCCGCCGATTTCATGCAGCAGCCACGCCCAAGGCAAGGCCACAGCCGAGCCCCAAGTGCCGGGGGCGGGGCGGATATGGCCCACGCCCAGCACGGTGCCGATGAGATGCGCGAGTTTGTTCATGATTTCACCAATGTTGCTGTGGCCATACAGGCGATGCCTTCGCCGCGCCCGGTGAAGCCGAGGCGTTCGGAGGTGGTGGCCTTGACCGAGACGCGATCAAGGTCGATGCCGATGATCCGGGCGACTTCGGCGCGCATGGCGGCGGCGTGCGGGCCGATTTTGGGGGTCTCGCAGATCAGCGTGCAATCCACATGGGTGATGGCAAAGCCGCGGGTGCGGGCAAGCGCGGCGGCATGGGAGAGGAACACGTGGCTGGCGGTGCCTTTCCATTGCGGATCGGAGGGCGGGAAATGGGTGCCGATGTCGCCTGCGGCCAATGCACCGTAGATCGCATCGGTGAGGGTATGCAGGCCGACATCTGCATCAGAGTGGCCAACAAGCCCTTGATCATGCGCGACTTTAACGCCGCAGAGCATCACGTGGTCGCCCGCGCCAAAAGCGTGAACGTCAAAGCCGTTGCCGGTGCGAATATCCATCGAGGTCTCCAAGATACGGGCGGCGCGGGCAAAATCCTGCGGGCCGGTGATTTTGATATTATTGATGTCGCCAGCGGTGATGGTGACGGGGATGCCAGCGGCGCGGGCCACGGCCACATCATCGGCGGCGGGGCCGCTATAGCTGCGGTGGGCGGCGCGGATGGGGGCGAGGGCAAAGCCCTGCGGGGTTTGCGCGGCAAAGAGGTTTTCGCGCGGTTGCACGCCGGTGACGCGGGCATCAATGCCTGTCCAGAGCGCATCGGTGACGGGCAGGCCGGGGGCGGCGGCATCGGCGTGTTCCAGCGCGGCGATCACGCCGTCGATCACTGCGAGGGGCAGGCAAGGGCGTGCCGCGTCATGGATCAGAACATGGGTGGCGTCTTGGCAGGCTTCGAGCCCTGCGCGGACGGAGGCGGCGCGGGTGTCTGCGCCCTGAACCAATTGCACGCCATCGGCGGTCAGGTATTGGGCGCGGGCTGTGTCGTCGGGGTGGATGACCACGATGATCTGGCTGATTTTTGGGTGGCGGGCCAAAGCGGCGATGCTGTGGTCGATCACGCGTTTGCCTGCCAGCGCCCGCCATTGTTTGGGCAGGTTGCCGCCCGCGCGGGTGCCGCGCCCGGCAGCGACGATCAAAGCAGCAAAGGTTTTGGCGGCGGGTTGGGTCATGTGATCTGTCTATGCGAGGCGCTGGGGCGGTGCAATCGGGGGTGTCTGCCTAAAAAAGAGGCAGCACCCCCCAGAGTTGCGGGAATGTGAGCGTGTATTCATTGAGGTTTCCCGTTGGAATCGCTAGATCAAAGGCATCTGCACAGGAATTAGGCATTTGACCGCGATCCCCTTTATAGATGGCCCGCCCGTTTTATTGGCGCCGATGGCTGGCATTACTGATCTGCCGTTTCGCAAATTGGTGGCCCGGTTTGGCGCGGGGTTGGTGGTGTCGGAGATGGTCGCTTCGGTCGATATTATCAATGCACGGCCCGGCACCCGCGAGAAAGCGGAGCTTGGGCTTGGGGTTGAGGGCACGGCGGTGCAATTGGCCGGGCGCGAGGCGGGGCCTATGGCGGAGGCGGCCAAGATGGTGGCGGCGCAAGGAGCGCGGATCATTGATATCAACATGGGTTGCCCAGCCAAGAAGGTCACGCAGGGCTATTCGGGATCGGCGCTGATGAAGACGCCGGACCATGCGCTGAGCCTGATTGAGGCCGTGGTGCAGGCGGTGGATGTGCCTGTGACGCTGAAAACCCGGCTGGGCTGGGATGATGCGATGCTGAATGCGCCGCAGATTGCCGCGCGGGCCGAAGCGGCGGGCGTGCAGATGATCACCATTCACGGGCGGACGCGGTGCCAGTTTTACAAAGGCGCAGCCGATTGGGCAGCGATTGCAGCGGTGAAAGATGCGGTGCGCATTCCGGTGATTGCCAATGGCGATATTGTGGATGCGGCCACGGCGCAAAGCGCGCTGGAGCAGTCGGGCGCGGATGGCGTGATGATTGGGCGCGGCGCGCGCGGGCGGCCCTGGCTTTTGGCGCAGGTGGCGGCGGCGCTTTATGGCGGGGCGGCGCCGGATGCGCCCCAAGGCGCTGATTTGGCCGAGATGGTTGGCGCGCATTACGAAGATATGATGGCGTTTTATGGCGCGGATCTGGGGCTGCGCGTGGCGCGCAAACAAATGGGTTGGTATATGGATCATGTGGGCACGCAGGCGGCGCTGCGCCGGGCGGTTCTGACCGCGAAAAGCGCAGCGGCGGTGTTGCAGCATTTGCCTGAGGCGATGGAAACCCCGGATGCGAGCTGTGCGGGCGAGGTGGCGGCATGAAGGGCGAGCGCGCGCTTTGGGCCTCGCTGCCTGTGCCGACGATTTTGATCGATCCAGACAATATGATTGCCGACATTAACCCGGCGGCGGAGGGGTTTTTGAACGCCTCGAACAAGGCGCTGCTGGGCCAGCCCGTGTGGGACGTGATTGCCATTGATGACCCGCTGGAGAGCGCGTTTGACCGGGCGCGCAACGATGGCACGCCGTTGTTTGTGAATGACGTGGATGTGGGCAGTGGCCGCCGCGCGCCGCTGCAATGTAGTTTGCAGATTGCGCCCATGGTCGGCGCGCCGGGGCAGATGATTTTGATGATCACGCCGCGTGAATTGGCGGGGCGGGCGACGCAGAACCAAAGCGTGAAAGCGGCGGCGAAATCGGCCATTGGCATGGCGGAAATGCTGGCCCATGAGATCAAAAACCCACTGGCGGGGATCACCGGGGCGGCGCAGTTGATTGCGATGAGCCTGCGGCCTGAGGATTTGGAACTGACCGATCTGATTGTCGCGGAAGGGCGGCGGATTGTGAAGCTGTTGGAGCAGGTGGAGCAATTTGGCAATCTGACCGCGCCGGAGCAGGGGCCGGTGAACCTGCATGATGTGCTGGACCGGGCGCGGCGTTCGGCGCTGCTGGGATTTGGTGCGCATATGAGCATCATTGAGGATTACGACCCGTCGCTGCCGCTGGCGCGGGGGGATAAGGATCAATTGGTGCAGGTCGTGCTCAACCTGATCAAGAACGCCTCAGAGGCGGCGGGCGGGCAGGGTGGCACCATCCGGCTGCGCAGCTATTATGAACATTCGTTCCGGCTTCGGCGTGCCGATGGCAGCGGGCAATTGCTGCCGCTTCAGCTTGAGGTGATCGATGATGGCCCCGGCGTGCCGGACCACATTCGCGCCGATGTGTTCGACCCGTTTGTGTCGGGGCGCGAGAATGGCACGGGGCTTGGGCTGGCGCTGACGGCCAAGATCATTTCGGACCATGGCGGGTGGATTTCGCTCAGCTCGGTGCCGGGGAAAACAGTTTTTCGCATATCGCTGCCGCGTGCAGAGAAGGAGAGTTAGATGGACGGTACGGTACTTCTGGCCGATGATGATCGCACCATTCGCACGGTGCTGACGCAGGCATTGACGCGGGCGGGTTGCCGGGTGCATGCCACGTCTTCGCTGACGACGCTGATGCGCTGGGTTGGTGAAGGGCGCGGTGATGTGGTGATTTCCGACGTGGCAATGCCCGACGGTAATGGCTTGGAAATGTTGCCTAAAATCGCGCAGGACCGGCCTGATTTGCCGGTGATTGTGATCTCGGCTCAGAACACGATTATGACCGCCATTCGCGCCGAAGAGGCGCAGGCGTTTGATTACCTGCCCAAACCGTTCGATTTGCCCGATCTGATGAAGCGCACGGCGCGGGCGCTGGACCGCTCGACCCGGCGCAACCGGGGCGCGGGCGAGGCGGTGGATGAGGCGCGCGATGACCTGCCGATGGTGGGGCGCACCCCGGTGATGCAATCGCTTTACCGGCTGGTGGCGCGGATGATCAGCGCGGAAATGCCGCTGTTGATCTGGGGGGAATCGGGCACGGGCAAATCGCTGATTGCGCGCGCGATCCATGATTTTTCCGACCGCCGCTCGCTGCCTTTTGTGCAGGTGACGGCGCAGGATCTGGCGGATCTGGAAGGCCCGGCAAAATTGCTGGCCAAGGTGCGCGGCGGCACGTTGATGGTGGATGAGGTGGCGGATTTGCCGCTGGAATCCCAGGGGCGGTTGGTGCGGATGATGGATGCGCCGGGCGAGCAAGTGCCGCGGTATCTGGCGACAAGCCGCCCTGATTTGGCCTCGGCTTTGGCCAAGGGGTTGCTGCGCGAGGATCTGTATTACCGTCTGACCGGGGCGACATTGCATGTGCCAACCTTGCGCGACCGGGCCGAGGATATTCCGCTGCTGGCCCAGCATTTCTTGCAGGCGGGCACGGCGCCTAGCCGCAGTCTGACGGATGGGGCGGCGCATGTGCTGGTGAAATACGCATGGCCGGGCAATGTGCGGCAGCTTGAGAATGTGATGGCGCAGCTGACGCTGAGCGCGCAGGGGCTGAACATCACCCAAGCGGAGGCGGAAACCGCGTTGGCCGGGCAGCCGGGTGTGGCGGAGATCACCACCATCGGGGATTCGGACCGTTTGGGCACGTCGGTGGCGCGGCATATTCAGCGCTATTTCGATCAGCATGGCGGGATGTTGCCGCCAGAGGGGCTGTATCAGCGGATTTTGCGCGAGATTGAGGTGCCGTTGATAGAAATTTCTTTGGCTGCAACAGCGGGAAATCAGGCGAAATGTGCCGATTTGCTGGGGATCAACCGAAATACGCTGCGAAAGAAGATCACGGAGCTTGATATAGAGGTGACACGGGGCCGCAAAATGATGTAAAACCGCAACATAACCGTGGCCGTTCGGGCGCAATCCCGAGGCAGAGCCACAGAATATGGCGGTTGGTGCATGTGGCACCGCATTATGGGCGAGGGCAGCGTGTGGCAACGAGATCACGCAATTCTCATCTGAACAAGCTTTGGCGTCTGCGCCGGGCCAAGAAGCTGCGCAATATGGGCACGCTTGGTTTGGTGGTTTTGGGGCCGGTGCTGACCTTTGCGACCTATCTGGTTTTAGGACCGATGGGGCAGGGGAATTCTGCGCTGAGCCTGCGGCTGATTTTACTGCTCGATTTTGTTTATGTGACGGTTGTCGCGGCATTGGTGCTGAGCCAAGTGGCGCGGCTGGTGGCGGCGCGGCGGGCGAAATCTGCCGGATCGCGGCTGCATTTGCATTTGACGGGTGTGTTTGCGCTGATGGCGTTGATCCCCACGGTGACGGTGGCGGTGTTTGCGGCGCTGACGGTGAATATCGGGCTTGAGGGCTGGTTTTCGGAGCGGGTGAGCAATGTGATTGGCGCCTCTGTGGCCGCCGCCGAAGCCTATGAGCGCGAGCAGCATGAGGACATCGCAGAGGATGCCGTGGGGCTGGCGCGTTATGTGGATAATGTGCGCGAGGCGGGGGCGGCTGTGCCTGATACCCGCGTGCTCGAAGACGGGCAATTGCTGGTTCAGCGCGGGTTGAGCAAGGCCTATCTGATTGATGGCACAGGGCAAATTCGCACCCGCGGGGTGCGCAGCTATTTGTTTGATTACGACGAGCCTGCGCAAGAGCAGATCATCGAGGCCAGCAACAGCCGCGTCAAAGTGATCGAGGATTGGCCCAATAATGAATTTCGCGCGTTGGTGCGGTTGCACTCGCATGTGGACCGCTTTCTTTATGTGGCGCGCGATGTGGATGGCGAGATTTTGAGCCTGTTGGACGAGACCCAAGAGACCGCGCGGCTCTATACCCAGTTGGAGAGTGACCGGGGGCGAATTCTGTTTGAATTTGGTCTGGTTTACTTGGGCTTTGCGGTGATTTTGATCTTGGCGGCGGTGTGGCTGGGTCTGTGGTTTGCGGAGCGGTTGTCGGGGCCTGTGGGGCGTCTGACCGGGGCGGCGCAACAAGTGGGCGGCGGCGATCTGGGTGTGCAGGTGCGCGAGGAAGAGGGCGATGACGAGATCGCCATGCTGGGGCGGTATTTCAACCAGATGACCCGGCAGCTTAAGGCGCAGCGCGATACGTTGCTGGACAATACCCGCCAGATTGAGCGGCGGCGCAGGTTGTTTGATTCTGTGCTGAGCTCGGTCACATCGGGTGTTGTGGGGCTTGATCCCGAGGGGCGCGTGGCCTTTGTGAACCGATCGGCCAAGCGGCTTTTGGATTGGTCGGAGGATCAGCAATCGCTGGCGCTGGCCGTGGCGGTGCCGGAGTTTACGCCGCTGTTTGACATGATCCAGCAGGGCGGCAATGAAACCGCGCAGGGCGAGGTGAAAGTGTCGCGGCAGGGGCGGACCGAGAACCTGCTGGTGCGGGTGGCCACGCGGCGCGCCGAGGAGGGGCATCTGGAGGGGTTTGTGGTCGCGTTTGACGATGTGACCGATCTGGTCAGTGCCCAGCGGATGGCGGCCTGGGGGGATGTGGCGCGGCGGATTGCCCATGAGATCAAGAACCCGCTAACGCCGATCCAGCTTAGCGCCGAGCGGATACGCCGCAAATTTGCGCCCAAGCTGGCCGAGGATGCCGAGGCGCTGGAGCAGATGACCGGGGTGATCATTCGCCAGACGGGTGATCTGCGGCGGATTGTCGATGAGTTTTCCAAATTCGCGCGCATGCCAGAGCCGATGCGGCGCAGCGAAGATCTGTGCCAGATCCTGCGCGATGCGGTCTTGCTTCAGCAAAGCGGCCAGCCCGGTGTGCAGATCCGCGCCGAGATGCCAGATGCGCCGATGCCCGCAGAGGTGGATGCCACGATGCTGTCGCAGGCGCTGACCAACCTGATCAAGAACGCAGGCGAGGCCATTGAAACCCTTAAAGAAAAAGGCGCGCCAGAGGGGCATCGCCCGCAGATCGCGCTTGCTCTCAAAGCCGAAGGGCATCATGCGCTGTTAACCATTGCCGACAATGGCATTGGTCTGCCCGAAGACCGGGCGCAGCTGTTTGAGCCATATGTGACAACCCGCAGCGAGGGCACAGGGCTTGGCCTGCCCATCGTGAAAAAGATTATTGAAGAGCATGGCGGCAGCCTGACGCTCGACAACGCCCCCCCATTTGAAGGGCAAACCCATTTTGGTGCGATGGCGGTGATTACCCTGCCGTTGCCGCAAAGGGGCAACCTATCTGATACAGGAGATGAAAATGAGTGATATTTTAATCGTGGATGATGAGCGTGACATCCGGGAGCTGATTTCAGATATTCTGGAGGACGAAGGGTTCGAGACCCGTCTGGCGGGCAATTCCGACGATGCCATGGCGGCGGTGAACAGCGCGCCGCCCGCGTTGATGATCCTCGATATCTGGCTCAAGGACAGCCAGATGGACGGGATCGACATCCTGAAAGCGGTGAAACGTGACAATCCTGACGTGCCGGTGGTGATCATTTCGGGTCATGGCAACATCGAGATCGCGGTCGCGGCGATCAAACAAGGGGCCTATGATTTTATCGAAAAGCCTTTCAACATTGACCAGTTGATGGTGGTGATCCGCCGGGCGATGGAAACTTCGCGGTTGCGCCGCGAGAACCTGAGCCTCAAGCGCCGCGATGCGCCCAGCACCGAGATGATCGGCACCTCGCCGGCGTTCCGTATTCTGACCGGGCAGCTCGATAAGGTGACCAAATCCAACGGGCGCGTGATGCTGAGCGGGCCTGCCGGGGCGGGCAAGGAAGTGGCCGCGCGTTATATTCACGCCCATTCGGCCCGCGCCAGCGCGCCGTTCATCACGGTCAATTGCGCCGGGGTAGAGCCGGACCGCATGGAAGAAGTGCTGTTTGGCCGCGAGACCGAAGGGCGCGGCATTGAGCCGGGGTTGCTCGAGCAGGCCCATGGCGGCGTGATCTATTTCGATGAGGTCGCGGATATGCCGCTGGGCACCCAGAGCAAAATCCTGCGGGTGCTGGTTGACCAGCAATTCACCCGTGTGGGCGGCAATGAAAAAGTGCGCGTCGATCTGCGGGTGATCTCAAGCACCAACCGCAACCTCGAAGAGGAAATCAAAGTCGATAATTTCCGCCAAGAGCTCTATCACCGTCTGAACGTGGTGCCGATTTCTGTGCCATCGCTGGAAGAGCGCCGCGAGGATATCCCGCTGCTGGCGGAGCATTTCATCGCGGAGTTCAACAAATCCCAAGGCCTGCCCCTGCGCAATCTGAGCGAAGATGCGATTGCCTTGATGCAAACCATGATCTGGCCGGGCAATGTGCGCCAGTTCAAGAACCTGATCGAGCGGGTGTTGATCCTTGGCGATGGGACCGGCCCGATTGAGGCGCGTGAATTGCCGGGCGAAGATGATGTGGCCGAAGAAGACGGGCGCGTTGTTCTGTCTGGCGCGCTGGCAACCTTGCCGCTGCGCGAGGCCCGCGAGGCGTTTGAGCGCGAATATCTGCTGACCCAGATCAACCGCTTTGGCGGCAACATCAGCCGCACTGCCAATTTTGTTGGCATGGAGCGCTCGGCGCTGCACCGCAAGCTCAAGAGCCTTGGGGTGGTCACCTCGGCCAAATCGGGCGCGCGGATTGCCCATGTAGAAGACGAGACGGCGGAGTAGCCCGCCGCCTTGTGCTTTCCAATTGGTACAAAATCCCGGGGTCCGGGGCAGCGCCCCGGCTTGCCCCTCAGCCGGGATGCAACCAAGTGTTTAAGGATTAACGATCTGCCAGCTGCCGCCTTGGTTGCGGATCACGCAGGCATTGGGGCCAAGGCGCGGCAGCACTTGTGTGGCTGCCGCGGGCAGTGATTGCGCCACATTCTGGCGGCAGGTGGGGATGTCCACGGGCAGATAGCCGCGATCGGCCATACATTGCGCGGCGGCGCGTTTGCGCAGCCCTTCGTTGATATCCACCGTATAGGAACGCCCTGGCAGGTAATGGCCTTCGCGCACCGTGCAATTGCCCGCCCCGTCACAGCGGCGCTGCGCGGGAATATACCGCGGCGGGGTGCGCCGCAATTGCCGCGAGATCGGCACATCTTGGGCGGCGCTCACTTCGCAGCGGGTGCGGTCGCGCTCCATAACAGAGACCGCAACCCCCGGTTTGTGATAGATCGACAGGGGCACGCAGGCCCCCAGCAGGCTCGCGCCCAGCGCGAAAATGGCGAGGTGATGTTTCATAGCGTAATTATGCACATAAGCACGCGGCGCGACAATTGAATTGACCCGCCCATGGTGCTCTGCCATTCCTGCTGACTGAGTTTGCGCCAAGCGGCCGAAAGGGCAGAAGCCATGAAAGTCATCATTTGCGGGGCAGGTCAGGTCGGCTGGCAGATTGCGCGCCACCTGTCGGGCGAAAAGAACGACGTGACCGTTGTCGACAGCAACGCCGATTTGATCCGCCGCGCCACGGATACGCTCGATGTGCAGGGGGTTGCGGGGTTCGCAAGCTATCCTGAGGTGCTTGACCGGGCAGGCGCGCGCGATGCGGAGATGATCATCGCCGCCACCCATTCCGATGAGGTGAATATGGTCACCTGCCAAGTGGCCCATTCGGTTTTTGGGGTGAACCGCAAGATCGCCCGGCTGCGCAGCCAATCCTATCTGGATGTGATCTATTCTGATCTGTATCGCCGCGATCACATGCCGATTGACGTGGTGATCAGCCCCGAAAAAGAAGTCGCCGCCGCCGCGTTGCAGCGCCTTGCCGCGCCCGCCGCCTTTGACACGGAAGTGTTTATGGATGGCCAAGCGCATTTGGTGGGGATCGCAATTGAGGATGAATGCCCGGTGGTGAACACGCCGCTGCGGCAATTGTCGGATCTGTTTTCCACCTTGCGGGCTGTGGTTGTCGGGGTGCGCCGCGATGGCACGCTGTTTGCGCCGGAATCCAAGGATCAGATGTTTGTCGGCGATGAGGCCTATGTCTTTGTGCATAAAGACGACATTTCCCGCACCATGGAGATTTTTGGCAAATCATCGGCCAAACAAGAACGGGTGGTTCTGGTGGGCGGCGGCAATGTGGGCCTGACCGTGGCGCAGGCATTGGAGCAGGGTTCTAACCGCATTCGCGTCAAGGTGATCGAGAAATCGCGCGCCTGCGCCGAGCGCGCAGCGGAATCGCTGGAGCGGACCATTGTGCTCAATGGCGATGGTCTGGAGGCCGCGCTGCTGGCCGAGGCGGGCATCAGCCGCGCCGATGCGATGTTGGCCGTGACCGATGATGACAAGACCAACATGCTGGCCTGTGTGCGGGCCAAGGCGGAGGGCTGTCCGTTTACCATTGCGTTGGTGAATGACCCCACGTTGGTGCCGCTGATGCAGCCTTTGGGGATCGATGCCTATATCAACCCGCGCGCCACCACGGTGAGTTCGATCCTGCGCCATATTCGCCATGGGCGGGTGCGGGCGGTTTATTCCGTAGGCGATGCCGAGGCCGAGATGATCGAGGCCGAAGTGCTCTCGACCTCGCCTTTGGCGGGCAAGCGCATGTCGGAGATTGATTTCCCCGAAGGGGTCTTGGTTGGCGCGATCCGCAAGGGCGGCGAAGTGATCCGGCCCACGGGCAGCACGCGGATCGACGAGGGTGATGTGATTGCGGTATTTGCCTTGGCCGAAGATGTGCCGAAGGTGGAGCAATTGATGCAGGTTTCCATCGACTTTTTCTAAACGTATTTTGGCGCGCCGGGTTTGCGGCACGCCGCTCCGTCCGTTTCAAACGCAAAAGGCAGCAGGTTTCCCTGCTGCCTTTTTTGTTAGATGGTTAGACGTGGCGCTTAGATAAAGGCGATATCGTCTTCATCGTCCATCTGGTCTTCTGCCAGTGGCTCGTCTTCGTCTTCGACCTCTTGGTTCATCAAACCCATGATGTCGTTCAGGTTCGGCTCGGAGCTGGTCCAGCTTGGGTTGTCGCTGCCCGTCACGCCCAGAACTTCGCCATTGCCGCCCTCGGAGTTCACGATGACCTTCATGCTGTTCAGGTCGATATCGTCAAAGCTCAGCGGGCTTCCGTCTTCGGAGCGCAGGGTGAAGTTGGTCTGGGTGATGTTGCCCTCGACGCTGCTGGTGACTTCGCCAAATTGCAGGCCGATGTCATAGGCATTGCCGTCGCCAGCGCCATTGCTGAGTTCGGTCACGCCATTGGCATTGAGTTGCAGCCCGGTCAGATCACCTTGGTCTGTGTTGTTCTCATCGGGATAGACCGCCAGCTCGTCCACTGTGCTGTCTTCCGCGACGTTGAACATCACCCCGTCGATGTCGGCGTCATTGCCATCGTAATTGGCCTGTTTGACCACGAAGAACAACGAACCTTCCGGGGAGAGGGTCACATCAATCTCGACCTCGCTTGGGTTGCCCATCTGGTAGGTGTAGGTGGTCTTTTCGTCGCCGCCAGTATCGCCGCCGCCGGTATCACCGCCGCCAGTTGTCCCGCCGCCGGTTGTACCGCCGCCCGTGTCGCCGCCACCGTTGGTGCCGCCACCGTTGGTGCCGCCTGAGCCTGAGCCTTTGGTGCCACCTGAGCCGGAACCCTTGGTGCCGCCAGAGCCGGAGCCCTTGGTGCCGCCGGAGCCTGAACCTTTTGTGCCACCGGAACCGGACCCTTTGGTGCCGCCCGAGCC
>JBPOFD010000004.1:0-285818 GCA_051252055.1 Sulfitobacter sp. | reverse complement strand
CCGAACGATCATGTCATCAAGTGTCTTGTCTTTTACAATCCCGACGATCCGGAAGCCTTGCGGCGTCAGCAGCTGGATCAATTGCACCGCCTCGCCTCCGCGGCTCGTCTCAGCCGCCATGAGTTTCTAATCGAGGTAATCGGAACAGCAGAGGGCAAGATGGGAGAAATGGCCACCTCAGAGGCCATGCAGCAGATCTATAACGAGGGTATCCGCCCGGACTGGTGGAAGCTAACCGACCAAACCGATGCAGGCTGGGCGGCGATCAGCGCGGTGATTGAAAGCAATGATCGGTGGTGCCGAGGCATCCTATTGCTCGGCCTGGATGCACCATTCGACGAGCTTGAAAGCAGTATCGCGCGCGCGGCAGGCAGCCGCCATGTGCGCGGTTTTGCAGTAGGACGCACGATTTTTGGCGATGCAGCGCGGGGTTGGCTTGCAAACGATATCAATGATGCGACAGCTCAGAAGATGATGAAAGAGCGTTTCGAGCGTCTTATCAGTTGCTGGGTAGAGGCACGGCGAATGGAAGCGGCCTAAGCGGTTGAGCAGAAGGTATGCGAAGTATGCAAGGCTGTAGCAACAGTTCGCTTGGCCTACGGCAGAATGTAGCCCCGATCGTTCTTTGCCAGCGATCTTGGCGAACGCGATGCAAAATGCGGCACGAGCGCCTTTCCTGTCAGGCTTTTCGCGTTTGCTAAGGTGTGTCCGTGCCGTAGGCAGTGTCCGTGATTAGGCGTTCGGGATGCAGATCGAACCTGGCCTTCACCTTATCGAGCATACTGCTGGTCGATCCGACCTCGGTTTGCCGGATGGATCGCCTGGCTTCGACATCGACAATCACACCATGATCCGTGTCGATCAGGTAATTGTCGGAATAGCTGAAGAATGGCTGGCCCCCTGCGTGCTGCGGTCCGCTGGCTGTCGGGTCCGAATGCGAGGAGAACTTTAGCTGCACCTCGCTGGCCACCCCGAATGCTGCAACCATGCATCGCAAAAGCCTCATCGCGTTCGAGCGCGAGGTGCCAAAATCAACTATTCGCGGCAACTCTAACACGCTTTAAGTCTAACTGGCGTATGGTCAACGGGCTTTGGACCGTGGGTCACTCAGTGACTAACCCATTGATCGCCTTAGCCCCCATTGGCAGGGGGCGTGGGACACTGCTTCCCCCACTATCGATCACTTAGCTTCTGGGTCGGTTTCCCCTACGGGCTGCCACTTCGCCACAGAACTTGTTATTTTATTGATCCTGCATTCCGAATGTGTGGAAAACCCCGCCGCCTTCGAAAAAAAATTGGCTCAAGCGAACACTTGGGACGGCACAAAAATGTGAAAGGTCGAGTTCACATCATCTGACCATCCGCGCAAGAAATCTGCCTTGCCGAGAACAAAATCTTCTTCCGTCAATCCGCACTGCATCCAACTTACTGACAGTAAGCTACAACACCCACCGGGTATGACAAACTCGGTTTGACAAATAGAAGGACAAACCCCGAATGACCAAAGATAAGCCCAATAACGGTGGACGCCCGCTTAGCTATCGGCCCGAGGATGTCTACGAAATCGTCGAGGAACTTCTCACCGCCGGGGCGGCTGCTGATGAGATAACGACTTCACTCGTCAAGGACAAGCTTTGCCTCGTCTATTCTGCAAGCAAAAACATACGGCCAGAGACCCTTCAAAGGCTGATCGACGATGCTGTTGAAGAGTTCATCACCAGGCGGCATGAACGCCTTATTGCGGATCTGCCGGGCTCAGTGAAAGCGTCACTGGATGAGTTCATGACCGGCGCACACCATTCATTCTCACTCATGTTGGCAGAGCAGAACCAAATAGCAAAGCTTGAGACGAACAAGAGATTGGATGAGGTTCTTTCCGATAAGCGCTCTGCGCAGTGGCATATTTCAGAGCTGGAAGAGAAGATCGAAGCGCTGGAACAGGAAAAGCAGGCAGTCTCTGAGGAGCGAGACCAGCGGTCAATCGAGATCGAAAGGCTCAGTCAAAATCTGGCAGCTGCCGAAGTTGAGATGAGCAAGCTTCGAGGCGGAAACGAAATTCTTCAACAGTTGGTCAGCAATATGCAGAAGTTCGGCGCGGATACCGGCGCTGGCAACCCGTCACCTACGGCTTAGCCGCCGGTTAATGCGCGTAAGCTATGGGCGGGATCCTGAGCAACCTGAAGACTGCCGAGCAAGTTCAGATCGCGGATATCTGATCTGCGTCATTTCCGTTCACACCATTCCGAGGCGTGAATGCTGCATGCTGACCCGGAAATAGGTCCGCCCATACAAGATCCCGATGGCACTGTTGGAGTTGTTGCAATCAAAGTCTGGCGCTACCGCGAAGAAATTTCTTCCGCATTCAAAAAAGCGACCAATGTCCTCTGTATGGATATACAACACTTATATGAGGCTTTGACCTCCCCGACCCCGCCGCCGCATCTCGAACCCGCTGGCACTCCCTTCCAATTGGCCACCCACCTGTCTCTCCTTCAGAGGATGGAGGGGGTCCCGCTAATGGGTCTTACCTATACGGCGGCGGACCTTTGCAATCGCTTCCCGCATGATGTCGTCCCTCTTCATGCACAGCCAATTTTCAAGAAGGAGCTTTCCCGGTACAGGGGGTGGCGTCGTGCACTATTCGATCTTTACCTACTCGATATGGGTAGACCCGCGGATATGGAAGACATCGCTGCGCTGATGCGAATTGCTCGTCTCGAATTCATCACCGAGAAACCCAGCGAATTATCCATTCTGCGAAAAATTCTTCCTGCAAATCGCCGAATTTGTGATCTTAATGCAGAAAGCGCGCTCGCTTTGGACAAATCGCTCGATCCGAAAGATCGACCACCATTTCGCAGGGCGCTCTCCGTCATCGACCAACTTCAGACAGCGCAGCTTGCGCAAAGCGTCCAACATCTATTGCCAACCAAAAATATCGGGCAACTACCCGCTCCCAGCAGCCATGTGTACCACGCTCCCTTGCCACCGAAACTCGCAACAGAATTCGCGGATGGTGCGACCTTGCTGAAAGCTGCAATGCCTTTTGCTTATCGTTTCGCTCTCCACACGGGGGCGCTGTCGAATGATGATGACCCAACACTTAATGAACTCGCGTTGCGATTAAAGCCTATGTTTGAGATCGATCCAGCCGAGCACGGCTTTCGCAGCCCGACCAAAGCAACTTTTCAGACTTATATTAGGCATATTTGGAAGTACTCTTCGCTCGGCCCCTACATACGCGACAGCACGCTGTCACCTATACAAGAAGCTTGGGTCGAGTTTCGCAGGCAAATACGACTACACGGCAAGACTGAGATGATCCACGGTACGCATTATGTCTCAAAACACGCCGTCGCGGATGGGCTGGCACCGCATGAACTGAATCCGGAATGGTTTCAAGGTACAGACCAGCGTCTTTCGGATGTTGACCGCCGCGCCTTCCGCAGCGGTGCTTTCGTTATCGACGCTCTGATACAATGCGATGATCTGCCCGGCCACCTATTGCCACGGCACGCGAGCGGCATCAAGCGTATGAGAAAGAAACCGATCTCTTAGGGATCAATAGAAGTTTGGGCCTGATAAGGCCCAAACCTCAAACTTAGCTGACGGCGACGGCAAGCGAATTAAGTCAGAAGCCTGAACCAGAAACGAGTTTGAGATAAGATACTGATGGAAAGTTTCTATTAGAAAATTCACATCTTACTCAACAGCAAATTAGACAAGTAAAGGAAACTTACCTTCCGTTTTCAGACTTCTCCCTTTGACAGCAAGTCGGAGAAGATCGAGCCGCTCCGAACAAAAGTAGTTCTGAAAAACTTTAAGATTTCGAAATTTCTTCTTCGCCATGAGCAAGGGTGGCCAATATCATCTTTGTCAGGGATGCATCCGCATAAGTGCGCATAACTAAACAGAAAGGCTTAGCCACGAACAATACCGCTCCGATGGATGTGAAATATGACGCCGATGAAACAGGCACCAGAAGACCACATCACAAATCCAAAGGAGAAAAGCATGTTCAACCCCGGGCACATGAGCCTCAGCCAAGCGCGTTACGATGCTATAGCTGCGACGGAAAAGTATCTGCGTCGAAGTGGTGGCGCACTTTGTGATCTTCTCGACGCGCTCGATGACCCGGCGGGGTTTGAAGCGCTTTGTAGATTGCATAGTGCCTTCTCGGTACCATTCCCTGATGCGGATGCGATCGAAGATGCCCTACACGATATTGTTCGCTTTCTCGCTGATCAATCCACATCATCACTTGATCGTATTGGGCGAGAACGGAACTTTCCCTGCTGCGACATGGTGCGCTACAATGGCGCAAGGATCAGTGAACTCTTCGCCCGTTTCCGCCATGCCAAATAACGCAGAGGGGCGCTGTAGGGTGCAAATCGCGCGCGAGCACCGCCTGAGAAAACACCCAGGTGAGTTCGGGCCGGAACAAGATATATGCGACGTAACTGGATGGCTTAGGCAGAAGTACCCACTTTCGAATGCCCGGCTGGTAGTCTACCGACACTACACCCATCGTGGTCGTGAATTTGCTGGTATAAGTGTTTCGAGCGTACGCTTGGCTGCTGTTCCGTTAGTGGCGCATGTGTTCGAAGCTTTTGTAGCGCTCGGATACAGCATCGAAGATACGGGCGGGGATACCTACAGGTGCCCGTCCTGCAATGGCCAACATTCGAGTCATGAGAACTTAATGGCCTACGCCCGGATCGAAGGCATTCTGAGCCAACGAAGCAAGACATAACGCGTCCGAGAACATGTAAGAAAGGGCGGCGAATGCCGCCCTTTTCGGCATTCTGAGCTCTGCTACTGTGCGCCTCGATGTTGGATCAGATTTACTTTCGTCCCGCGTCGAAGGTATGGAAGAATTCGGCCAAACGGATGCATAAATTTCTATTATCGTTGATTATTTAATTATTCTATCGGTTGCGCCTCTAATTTCTCCCGAACAGATTGGAAACGTCCCATCTCCTAAAAAAGGAGATAGGGCAAATGCCATTCGAGCTTTTCAGAAAACCAATCATTCCATGCAATCTCGCGGGTCTGACGACGACTGAGCTTCGCCAATACCTCAATGTCGGGCGTGACGCGCTATCGCCGATCTTGCTCCGTTTCGGGATCACGAAGTTACACGGGATCGTCCCCGAGGTCGTTCTGTGGCGCCAGCTATTCGGTCTTGAACCGTCAGATCAAGCGGCCAGAGACGCCCTTAGAGAGCCGCTCGCTGATGTTCGATGGGTGTCGCAAGCAACGGGTGTCCCGATGTCTACCCTGAGGCACCATCTTCGCAACGAGCGCTGGCAATATGATCCGGGCATACAGCTGGGTGAGGAAACCGGTTCCACTGCCCCGCGTCTTCGCCGCTGGATCCCCAGCCTGATACGGAACCAGCGGCTTGGTTCAGCAACTCCAAATTTCTGTGTCGTTGCACCATTGGCCCCGCCCAGTGTGGGCACCGGTATAGACACGGCATCAGCGCGTGAAGAGGCAGATAAGCAGCCTCTCGAGGACCTTTTCTCGCTGGTTCATGGCGGCAATCCACCGCTGTCCCAATAACGCTAAAAATAAGACCCCCCGGGGAATTTTCGGAGTGGGTAAATTCCCCGGTTTTTCTTACCGCCCGCCCGATAACGACCAATCTCCCTATTAACGACCACATCAAAAGGACAATAACGATGACAGATAAAACGCCCACAATGCTGGACATTCTTCGCTTCGGAGAGCGCCAGGAAGGTAAAACCGCATGCCAGTATGAGAAACATCTAAAGCTAATGTTCAAAAAGCGTGGGTATGCCGATCGGCACCTTGAGGCGCTTGACGGCACCCTCGAGGTATATCTTCAAGTTGCTCCGAAGTTCAGCGTAAATGACGCCCATTTGATGGGCAAGATTTCCAGTTGGGGCATAACTCCTAAGACGTACAAACAATACCAGACCGACGGGCGCAGAGTAATAGACAGCTACTACGGCGATTTGCAAAAGCGCCGCGAGCGACGGTCGCGCCAAGATGGCTTTGCACGCCTGCAAGCGGTTCTGCCCGATCTTGTCAAAGGCGGGTTGATAAAGGCGGGCCAGACGCGCAACCTTCCAAGGCTGTTCGATCTGGCCCGCGCCCGGGAATGGGACATGACCGACATCACGCGTGATCGGGTGATTTCCCTACGTGAAGATTGTCTGAACTCAGATGAGTGGGGGCGAGTGAAGCAAGGAGCCGCATTCCTCGACTATCTGCGCGTATTCCCGACCTGTCTGTCCCTTTTGCCTCCATCCGCGATCGGATCCCTCATCGGAGTACTTCGGTTGGACGAAATCATTCCTGATTTCTTGGCGGATGAAGCAAAGACTTGGGTTAAAGAGGCAACCGTCGTCTATCAAGAAGATATGGTGACGGAGGAAGCACGGGAGGCTACGGCCAAGTCCTATTCAGACAGCAGTAAAGGGGTCTACACCGCAGCGTTGCGCCACTACATTATGACGGCCAGCGAGTTTTGTGATTTTCGTTCTGTTAATGGTCTTACCGCACTCTTCGAGCCATATCTGATCGAAAAAACGTTAACGCGCCAATGCGGACGATCAGATACGAAAGGCGGTTTGGCCCCTCGGACTTTGTTCTCTTACTCACTTGTTTTGAAACGAGTTCTTGCAGATCAAGACCTCACGACAGCCTCTGAGAAGGTAGAACGACTTATCAAGACTCTATCCCTGCTCGTCCAAGGGCAGGCAGCCAGCAAAATCATGTCTCCTAAGGTTGAGGTATGGTGTCGAAATCTCATAAGCGACCCCCTCGCTGCAGAGATATTCGAAACTCAACACTTTCGATATGTTGAAAAGGCGCTTGCCGCGATTGAACTGGCGAGCATCGAAGACATTGATCTTCAAGCATTCAGCAGGTTTCCGGAAAGACAGGCATTGTCACCAGAACGAGCGCGTCTGGCGACCCGGCTTCTTGACCAGGCAAGGATGTACGGAGTCTGCGCGGCATTCGCCGCGATCGAGCTTGAAGGCGCACCATTTCGTAAGTCGAACGTGATCAATGATCTAAAACTTTTTGGTCATCCACAGACCTTTTTCGATCACCGAGATGATAAGCTAAATCCCCGGTACGAAGTATATTTTCCGAACGAGTTGCTTAAAAACGGTCAGGCAATGACACGTCGCAGCCAATACCTACCACGGTTCACTTTTGAGAAAGGTGGCCTCGGTTGCGAAGGGTTCCGTATCTTGTCCTTTTATCTCTCTAAAATCCGACCTCTGTTTCCTGGGGCAGACCATTCAGACCACGTCTTCCCTGCATTGCATGCAGAAACCCGTCCGCTCGTCCTCTCGACATTTGACGGGTGGCTCGCGGCCTGTTCCGCGAGCATCGGACTGTATCTTCTTCCGCATAATTTTCGCCACGGAGTATGTACGTTGGAGATCTTCCATGACCCAACATGTTTCGAAGAGCTCGAAACCCTGACGGGCGATACAACTGCAACCCTGCGCCAGCACTATGCTTTCATCGACAGGGAACGGCAGAGCCGCTCGCTTCAGCAGAAACGATTTGACCGGCGCGCCATGCGCCAGTCGACTTCGACTATTTCGAAAGGGGGCATGGAATGAACGTTCAGAAAATCCTTGGGAAACCAGTATGGCAGCGTTTGATCCAGCAACCGGGCTTCGCAAGAATCTCGAGCCCGACAATCCTAACCACTGACGACTTCTTTGACTTCATCCTGAAATTTGAAATTTTGTCTCCCACGGTCGGGGACATCGAGAACTGGTTGAGCGAGTTCCCCGACCCAGAGAGAGCTATGCGTCTCGATCACCTGCAAGAAGCTTTCGCGGTTTTTCAGCCTGCTTTCTTGCCTTCGATCAGGGAGGCGCTTCATCGCAGGCCGATTGTACCGCTGCCTAAGCCGATCAACGCTACATCCGCTTCCTCGCAACCAAATTCGGAGATTAGGCCGAACACATCCCTGCCAATTCATGAATCGGATGGTTGGGATCCCATCGCGCGGCCCAGTCGCCGGCCCCCGCGACCCCGAAGGGTGACGATCCATCCTCATGAACTTCCTTCCGATTACCAGCAAGAACTACGCCGAGCCGCAGACGGATTGCCAAGCCGAGACGCCACCGTGCAGGCTCCTGCGCGTAGCATGGTTAAGAGAATGCGCGAAAAACTTTGCGGGCACGCTTGGTCGGCTCAGCGCCACGGCATGGGTAAGGAACTCAGCGTTGAAGGGATTGATGCATATCTTAAGGACCTGAGAGAACGATTGGCGAAGAAAACTCACGGCCTCCGGTGGTCAAGCATGCGTGCGACTGCTGACGGACTGTATCTTTTTGCCCGATACAGCGATGCACCTCCGAACATCATCGGTCATCTAAAGGGCTATTCGCGTGAATATGCGGCCCGAGAAGAGGGTCAAAGAGCACTAAAGTTTTTCGCATTGCTGCGCACGGGAAATACAACTGACCGCGTTCTTGACCTCGCCGATAAACTTCTAACAGGGGTCTCCGCAGAGGTTCGCCTGAAAAAGCGTCATCAAATGCGCAACAGTGCCGCAATTCTTAGTATCTTTGCAAATGCACCACTTCGAAATGCATCCGCACAACTGGTGTTTGGCGAGAGTCTATTGTGGAAGGAACACGAGTGGATCATTCGAATGAAGATCCAGAAGACCCACACAGCGCGGCCGGAGATGTATGTTCTACCCCTCCACGAAGAAGTTGGACGTTTTGTCGATGCTGTTGTTCTTGGAGAAGCATCGCCGGCAATGCTACCTGTCCTGCGAGAACGCCTGCAGAAACAGAAACGCCAACTTTTCATTCTGCATGATGGCACCCCTGCGGCCGCCACGTATATACCTCGTGTATTCAAAACACTCACAGACAACAGCTTCACGACGCTCCGAAGCATGCTCTATACAGATGCAATCGCGGCGAACGGGAAGGCAGGCATTGAACTTGCTAAACCAGCGGCACATCACTCCAGTACACAACTCGTCAAGATCAGCTACATCGAGGAACACGTGGCAGAGATGCACGCGACGAATCTGCGCCAACGACGACAGGAGCGTCAGAAGGACAGCGCCGCAAAACATGGACATCTGAGCTCAGCGCTGGACGACGCAACGGATGTTACATGAAGGTCGGTTTGGACTGCAGCACCCACATTTGAAGCCTCGCCCTATAGATCAGCTAACTGACTGATGGCGCATCCATCATAGGTCTACCTTTGTCTCCCCGACGGCGGCGATACTTTGATGCCTATGTCGGCCAATAGGTGATAGGGAGCGTTTCGAACCGCGGCTTCGACATCAACTTTTGACTTCTTTTCTTTTTGCGGAAGCGTCATCAGCAGCCCAGTCACAATCAGAACGCCGCTGACGAGAATGAGTGCGCCGGCAACGATGATTTCTGTGCTGATAATACCTATCACGGTATCTCTCTTCTGGTTCAGGTGTATTTCACAGTCTAACTGAACGGCATCGAAGGACGCAAATTATTCTTAGTCTGAAAATATTTGGCCTTTAAGGGGTCAGGAAATCCCAACAGAAGCGCTACCGATACGCCTATTGCAGGATTTAGGGCGGCCCGGACGGTTAAATCAAGTTCGTGGGGGACGCAGAGCAGTTCGAAATGGTATGTGATATCGTACTTTTCCACCAGCCCAGCTTTCAACAATTGTGGCCCCCTAACAATACAAACGGATTGTCATTCATTTGTTTAACAGTTTAGGCTAAGTTCAACCCAAGGTTTTATTTGTCAATTTAGGTGACCCAGTGAAAGCTACTGAAGCCGGCCTCCTCCAGTTCCTCAGAGCTGCCCCGCGATTTGTCATTCCGATCTATCAGAGAACCTATTCTTGGACAGAAAAAGAGTGCACCCAGCTCTGGGAGGACGTCTATAAAGCCGGGTCGGACGAAAGTATTGATGTACATTTTATCGGCTCCATCGTCTACATTGAGGATGGGCTGTCAAATAACACAAAGCGGGCGCCCAACCTTGTTATTGATGGTCAACAACGCTTAACTACCATCACTTTGCTATTAGCTGCGCTCGCCGATGCTGTTGGTGATGAGGAGCCTGTCGAAGGCTTTACTGCAGACGAAATCCGCGAAACCCTCCTGACCAACCATCGGCGCAGTGGCGATGAATTTTATAAGCTGCTGCTGACGCGGACCGACCGTGATACTCTCAAAGCGATTGTCGGGCAACTTGACCTTCCCACGCCCAAGTCTGATCGTATCGTCGAGAATTATGACGCGTTCAAGGCCCGGTTGGTGGCAGGCGAAGCTGTTGTTGAGACGATCTGCAAAGGCCTCGGCAAGCTGATTATGGTAGATATCGCCCTGAGCCGGGAACACGACAATCCACAACTCATTTTTGAAAGCATGAACTCGACCGGACGTGAGCTCAGCCAAGCAGACCTCATTCGCAACTTCGTGCTTATGGGGCTTGAGCCCGACTACCAAACGAAGCTCTACGAGCATTACTGGCACCCAATGGAGGAAGATTTCGGTCAGGCCGCGTACACAGCACATTTTGACAGCTTCATGCGCCACTACCTGACGGTACGAACAGGCAATATCCCCCGCTTGGGCGATGTCTACGAGGCCTACAAAGCCTATGCACGCCAGGTGCAATCCAAAGGCGGTACCATCGAGGATCTGGTGAAAGAAGTCCGCTCCTATGCCCGATTCTACTGCGTCATCGCTTTGGGTCATCAAACCGAACCCAAATTAGCAGAAGCGTTCCAGGATATTCGGGAGCTCAAGGTAGATGTCGCCTACCCTTTCCTTCTTGAGGTATTCGATGACTTCGACAATGGGTGCCTAACCAGTGCGGAGTTCCACGATGTGTTACGCATGGTCGAGGCTTATGTCTTCCGCCGTGCAATCTGCTCCATCCCCACGAACTCTCTCAATAAGACCTTTGCCAACTTCGCCCGAACGATTGATAAGAATGATTATCTGAGCAGTGTGCGGACCTACTTCTTCGGCATGAAGTCATACCGGCGCTTCCCGCGCGATGAAGAGTTCATTCAAGAGCTCAAGACCAGAGATCTGTATAACTTCCCGCGGCGAAGCTACTGGCTCCGACGTTTCGAAAATCATGGTCGCAAGGAGCGCGTTCATGTCGACGATTATACGATCGAACACATTCTGCCCCAAGACCCGAACCTTTCGGCCAAGTGGCGATCCGAACTTGGTCCTGAGGCTGAACAGGTGCAGGAGCGTTGGTTACACACGCTCGGCAACCTGACACTCACCGGCTACAATTCCGAATATAGCAATCGTGCTTTCTGCGAGAAACGCGACATGAAAGATGGTTTCAAGCACAGCCCTCTCCGCGTAAACGAAGGACTTGGAGCGACAGAGGCTTGGAACGAGGAAGCGATCCAAGCGCGTGCAGCAAAATTGGCGAAGGAAGCGGCCAAAGTTTGGGCCGCGCCGGTCCTGACAGATGTAGAGCTCGCCTCGCTCAACGTTGTCAAGGATGTGCCTACAACTGGATACACAATTCAAGATCACCATCATTTGGCGGGAGGGCATAGCAGAGAACTATTTGACGCATTTGAGCAGAGGATCCTTGCCCTTGATCCTTGTGTGACCCGCGAGTTCCTGAAGCTTTATGTTGCCTTCAAGGCCGAAACAAATTTCGCGGACGTGGTTCCTCAGGCGAAGGGCTTGCGCATCTCGCTTAACATCGAGCCGCAAGACATTAGCGATCCCCGAGGAATGGTAGGAGACGTGACAGGCGTGGGCAGATGGGGCAATGGCAACTCCGAGGTACGGCTGAACAGGATTGAGGATCTTTCCTACGTTGTAGGATTGGCGCGGCAGGCGCTGGAGCGACAGATGGATCAGGCCGAAGCAGCGTGAGAGAGCGAGCATGAATGGCGTAATATTGGCACGCTGGCTAAATCCACCTTGCTCGACTACGGGCGGCATCTGAAGATTCACCGCATGAACTCAACACAAACCAACCGAAGGAAGGACACTCAGTAATCGCCCTCACCCCGCCAATCGGCCTTGCATCCATACCAGATTACTTCGCCCTTCAATTGTACTGCATTACGCGGCTCAACCCGCGCCGAACGGCATAAACAACCATCGGACCCATATCGCCGCTGGATGAACGAATAGTGGCAGGTTAATTGGATTGGAAAAAACAGCGACATCACCCGATCTGTGCATCTGAGCCACACAAACACCAAGGCAATAGCGTTAATTGTGATCTACATGACGAAGGACGGACCTTCATCGCTTCCATTCTGCTCCGGTGCGCTATCTATCGGCTCCGGGGTCACGCCTTCGACAAAGTAATCCAAAATAAACTCTTCGAAGGAGGAAGCCGCTATTGCTGCAGAGAGGCGGCTTGTTCCGATCTTTGATAATTCATCGCATGCCTCCGAAACAGTTACATCGGAGGCCTCCATATTGAATAATTCAGAATTATGGATCTTTCGAGAAATCATTCGTGGCATACCTGCTTCCTCAAGTTGATATACCAACTTCGGAAGGAATGCGTATCCAACACGTGTTGCAAATGGGCTCACGTCGACTCGATCGTCGATGATGCTTTGATAGAGAACATTTGCGTCCGAAATGAGGGAAGACAACTTATAGCTTACCGTTCTCTCCAACTGGAAGAATTTTTCAACATCGACACCAATGCTCGAAGCTCGCTGGAGGATATTTCTCATATCAAGTCTCCAGTTTTGAGAAATAACATGGAGGAACCTGACTGTATCAGTATGAGTACCCTCCCAAGCACCCGGCTTCAGACGGAGGACCTTATAAATAGTCGCATCCCACTCGCTGGGCCTATGGGAATTCAGATAAGCGAGTCCGTTCCAGTCTCGTGGCTGGTTTTTCATGCTACGGGCGAGGTTCAGCAAAAAGTTGGCATCGCTATCGGAGAGAAGGCTTTCCGATTTGACCCTGCGGTATCGCTCCCTCCCCATTATCCCCTCCATCTCAGTATCGTAGTCACCAATCCGAGCCACCTGACTGGCTGACAAGAAATCCTTATCCTTATCAGCATCCAGCCCGCCCAAAATTTTTTCCGGAAAATCAATTTCGAGTTGTGTTTCTTTGTTCTCTGGAGGTTTCTCAAGGATGTAAATGTCGCCGACGAAATGCTTGAACATACGGCCGCCTCGACCAACAATATTTTTATAAGAAAAGCTGGAAAGGTTCCGCCCACCGTTCTTGTTGTTCCATACGACGACCGTCTGCGCGCTCGTGTTAACTCCTTCAATTATTGAAGAAGTTGAAGTAAGTACATCCAGTCCGCCTTCTTTGAGGTCGAATAGCTTGACTTGCAACTGAGACAAACACCGGTGCATTCTTCCATTGTGTACTCCGACCCGCCGGGCGACAAGGTGCGGAAGGTGCCAATCGGTTGAGTAATTCTCAGCGAGCCATTTCGCAAAATCGACATGAAGCCCCGATTGGTTTACAGGCGTTACGTTCCTGAACCAATTGGAGATCTTCTCAATTTCCGTATATGATCCAGCATAAATTAGAGTCTTTCCAGGACCCCCGGAGAGGATATCTTCAAGTGCCGCAAATTTCTTACTAACATCCCTTTTGATCCCCCGATGGAGGTTGTGCTCCCTAAGGTAGACAGTGTTGAACTGTAGTAGTTCAACAAACCGCATACCATCCGTAATTGGATTCTCGTGCAAGTGGGAGATGTTCGGTGAAAGAAAGTATCTTTGTTTGGAAATAGGTGAAAACTTCAAAGCCGCCTTGTATAGTGCAGAGGACCTTTCTTTGTCGTGAACTGAGCTGATCTTGTAGAATTCATCTATGATCAACAAATCCAGATTATCAATTTTCCCGACGTAGGCGAGCGCGCGTTCTTGTGGAAACACGTAGATCGTTCGGTCTCTGGGTTTGGCGTCCGTAGTTGTAACAATTCGGTACAAGCTGCCAAATCCGCGGTTCAATCTTCTCCGCATTTCATCCATGAGAGCGATCGTTGGAACAATGATCATCACAGAATCAGGATTATTCTCAGCTATAAATGCATCAACAATTAGACTCTTTCCGAAACTTGTCGGAGCACTTACGGATACACTCTTTCCTTGCAGCAGAAGGCGCAGAACGCGCGACTGTTCTCGATGCAAAGTGAGCTTGTTCTTAGGAGATAGCCCAGTTTGCGCAGAAAATGCGCTTATCAAGTAGCGTTGGTCCCAACTCGAAGTCGAGGACTGCATATAAGGATACAGACCAGTTTCCCGTAACATCTGATTTAGCAGTTCTGGATACGGGACTCCAGATTTGGACAGAGTGTCTAAGAGGAGAATCAAAGTGTTACGTGCTGCTTTATCTTGGCCTTGAGTGAGAAAGTCATTTGCCTTCTGGCAAGATTCAAAAATATCCATATTAATTGCCCTGGTAAAACTCGACAGCCTTAGAAAACTTATTAACAAGCGCTTTCTTCTGCGGCACGGGCAGGAGTATCAGGTGAAAGTGGACGTCAGCATACTTGTGAACTTCGTTCGATTTCTTAAATTGTTTCAAAAAATACCGCTCCGCCCTTTTGTGATGGAATTCTAAAACATCTTGGCGATATTGGGAGGTCATTTGATTGGTTGATCCGGTTATGGTACATTCATGAACCAATAGGATGGGGATATGGATTTTCGCTTTCAGATGATCGATTGAGGTTGACGGGCTTAGGGCGTCTTTTATTTTCTCAAGAACCGCTGAGGGTGCGGCCAAGAGATCAAGATCCTGAACGCTCGTAATGATTGAGTTTTCTTTCTTCAGTTTGTCAGTACGCAATGATGTTAAAACGGAAGCAACTACACTATCCAATCGCCCATCTTCGATGGAGTTATAAAACTTTGCTTCCCCAAACCAAATGGTGAAGTCATCGCCATCTACGACAATGTGAACGCCGTCCGAACCCTTCGCATTGTCTTGACTGTTCTGTTTGTAGAAGATCTTCGGAACCACTGGTAGGGCTCCATAGTGATCGTGCATAATTCCGTATAGGATAATCTCTGCAATTTCGCTCCCCTCACCGATGGGATCCTTATCGGTCAGTCTTAGATTTCTCGCTGCGGCTGCCAGCTCTGTTTGCGATTTGCCTGCAAGTGCATCTCGCTCGCGTTTCGACAGAGCCGTTAAGGCTACGTTGTCCCAGATGAAGTTATTGAACTTAGCTTCCATCCAACATCCATCTTCGAAGTCATTGAGCAGACTGAGCAGCCTATTCTGGGGGACGTTAAGATCCTTGTGATCGCAAAATGAACCAACTTCATCACTAAATAAAACTTCAAAACTAATTGTCATTGCGCCCTACTTAATAGCTTCAACAGGGAGAGCCTTCGCAATGCCCCGATTTTTTTACCACATTGCTCGAGTTGTTTAGACGTTACAATAGATGCACGTTCAGTTGTTCCACCTTGTGCAGCTTGGGACATGTTTTGACGGAAGAACATGAGGTTTGAAGGCGCCGGTCCGCTGGCGGCCATCTGTTCAATTTGGCAGCGTTCTTCGACAGGTGCTTGAACGGCATGGGGCCCGCCGAAAACCACGTACTGTTCTAAATGGCTGTAGGTCATATGAATGGCCAACCGGCAAAAATGACCAGTCAGAGTTTCACCCCGGATCAGCCGCAGCGAAGCTGTACGGCGCTTGTGGCCATTCTGGATGAAGACACTGTGCCGGAACACACGTTTTGTATTCTGACCGGGAAAAAGTTATTCGCTAATCTGTCATTAGGGTCGGAAAAGCGTCTTCTCGATCTCCCGAGGTGCGAACGTACCAGGTCTGCCCTCTGCTCGTGGAGCCTGCTGCTGCTTAGCTAAACCACCCAAATTTCCCGAACGCTCCAAAACGCTCTGGACCCACGTCGAAGAAATACGGACTATACCTATGGCATCTCACATTAGAAGGTTAAATATGATAGACAATCTTGCCGTCCCGAAGTCAGCGTCGTTTTTTACCGTAAAAAAAAATTTATCCCAAAAGACCGTGTCAGATTTGTTCACGGTTATTCGCCGAAAGCACAACGCAACCTCAAACAATATTTTTAGGTACGTCCGTGAAACGCGAGGCAATACGCGGTGGTCCGCCATATGCTTCGAGTATGAAACATCCCCATCCTTTCTCGATGAGGAATCTGGCCTCAGAGAGAAGCTAATCGGATACTTGATGATTGTTGAATATGAGCAACACGCGGCGTTTTTTGCCTCGCGTCTGGGATTGCCAGCAGCATTCAAATCGCGCCACCTTGCGCCAGTTGGGGTAGAACGAGTTGAGGCTGCAATTGCCCATGAGAGCGCATTGTTCCAAAAGATGCGCCTGCGAAACATGTCAGTATCGCCACTCGTAATGCGGAACAAAACCTTAGAAGCCCCCAACTTGGCGAATGTTGTGGGCCCTGCGGGTAGTCGAAGGTATGCCCCTCAGTCGTATGCTGTATCGGCCGACGGCGTTTATACAACGGTCACGCCGCGCACAGGTCGCATCGGTGTTAGATCTGATAGAGTGAGACACGGTGAGCTCATTGAGTTCGCCACAACCATGATTGATGGCTTACGGGCAGATCGGACAGATGTTTCGCCATTCATCAAAACGTTTGCCCGCCCAATGTCGCTTTCAGATGCGCTTGCTGCTTCACAGCCCACAGCTATCGCCGTGGACACGGCGCGGCTTGCGGCTGCGGTTTCAGGTGACGAAGCTACTGTTCGATTGGTTCATGGCGAAGAGGATTTAATCGAACTCTCTACTGAAGAGCTCAACGAGCTCCTGATACAGCTCGACCAAGCGCTCCTCATTGAGGGTGAAGGGAAGTTGCGAATTGCAAGGCATCCGGAAAACGATGAAGAAGCTGCCAAACTAAGTCTGAATAAGGAGCGCATCGCACTTAGGTCGTTAACCCTTGGCAACGCTAACGGGGTAGAGGTTGAGACATTGGACATGGAGTTGGGAGGAGATCCGGAACGCCGATCACTTTGTTCTTATCTGGATGGGGAGAACGCCATCATTGTCTTGTTTGGCGACGTTCGAATTTCCTACATAGACGGTCAAGTTTTTCGAGATGAAACGCTGCTTGATGGAGGGCAATCATTTCTTCCGTATCTACATCCGGATCCATCGCTTCAAATCGTGACTTCTGAGAAAGGTACTTTTGTAGCAGGCCAAACGCAGTTTGAAGCGAATTCTGCTTTTGGAGCCATCGTTGATCACATCGCATCGAATGACAACGTCTTAATCTGCGACGATCTCGGAGATGAGTGGGCCGACTTTATCGGTATTAGGGAGGAGGACGGATTTGTTCAAGTTTGCTTTTATCACGCCAAGCATGATGATTTGACCCTCAGTGCCGGCTCTTTTCACGTGGCCGTGAGCCAAGCAATCAAGAACCTTGGTAATATGGCCTTTCCGTCAGAGAGGATGGAGGCAAAGATTCAAGGTTGGACAACCAGTTACAATGCGCCAAATCAACCAACGCAGATTAGGAGACTTATTAGAAGCGATATCGATGAACTTGCTAACGTGATTGCTCGAGCACGAACGGCACCCGATGTACGCCGGAGAGCGATGATCGTGACGTCTTCGCTTAGCAAGCAGGCAGTTGAGGCCGCATTTAGCGCAGTTCAGAATGGAGACCGACCCACTCACACGTTTGTGCAACTCTATTGGCTTCTACAATCTTTCTTTTCTGCATGCACGGAGGTTGGAGCAACGGGAACGATCGTTTGTCAGCCATAAGCCAACCATGGCCTGCCAAACCCGGCAGGCTACCCTTCAGTTTGTAGTCACAGCGAAAAGATTAATGCGAAGAATCAAACTAAAGAAACCATCTTATACAAAGAGCTTTACAAAACCGATCACAAAGCAAGCTGCATATTGGGTAAGGATATCAGGATGGCTGTCGCCCGGTTTTGCACGGGTGCGGCTTCCAAATTGGGATGGGTTAACGGTCGCCCTGACATGAACGACGCTGGGGCAAACCTCCTATGCCAAAAGCGAGTTGGTCGTGCAGCCATCATGGACTAATTGAAGGACAAATCAGATCGAGGGCTGTTCCGGAGGGTGGAAACAACAAACCTTCTTTGCGGCAATTGCGTTTACGCTTTCTAAAAAGACGTCCTGCGGCATCAAGCACTGGTTCGCAACCACCGCGGGCCTGCAAGCAAACCGCAGAATTGCCCGAGGCAGGGTGCTACGTTCAGTTCGAGTGCGCTACCTTGAGTGGACATGATACATAGATACCGCCGAAAGAGTGATGAAGCGAGTGAAGGGTTCGGATCTGGCTGCTCAGGTAGAGGCCCAGATCCACCTGTGAGTGCTTGCCTTTGCCAGGTGGAGGGTAACCGGAGGTACTCGGATGTGCTTCAGCGTCGGTCCCATGCTGTTCTGTCAGCTATAGCGAAGATATCGCATCAAGGTTCCTTCGTCGGAGAAACGCCTTCTTCAGCGACGGCCGCCTCAGAGGTATTTTTTGGATCAGAGGTTGAAGACCCTTCCACCGAAGTCAGGTCATCTAAGCATTCTGGCGGATAAGTGCCTTCGACCACTTGCATGACAATGGACAGCCGCCAGCGGCTCGACCGGCCCAACTTCTGTGCCTTCGGGAATGCTCCCCGGTCGATATCCCGGTAGATGCTTGCTTTCGAGCGCGATAGGATTTCGCATACCTTCCCGATAGGTAGCAAAACGTCGTGGGCAGTAGCTGTATTGTACATCTGTCATCTCCAAGTGATCAACTGAAGATGAAATGATGTCGATCTGGTTTCATCGGAAATGCAAATGTGCGAGGATGTCGACTTCATGCAACGAATGAAGGAGAGAAGTCTGTCGTCCCGCTGTCGTCCCGACGAGGTAAGGATCAGTACTGACCGACAATCTGCAACGGAAATACCTATATATTTCAATTGCTTAAAATGGTGCCCGGGGGCGGAATCGAACCACCGACACGAGGATTTTCAATCCACTGCTCTACCCCTGAGCTACCCGGGCACGGGTTCCACATTCGTGGTGGGGTGAGCCGGGTTCTAGGAGGTCTGGGCGGGGCTGTCCAGCCTCTTTTTTCCCTTTCTTACCCGATTATCTCAATGGGGCTTTTGCGGGCCGGATGTTGCGGCCTCAATTGCCGCTTCTGCTGCGGCTTCAATGTCTTCGGGGTCGCGCGATGGCACGGCATAGCTGCCCGAAAACCATTTTGACAAATCAATATCGGCGCAGCGGCGCGAGCAGAAAGGTCTGTATTTCGCGGTGGTCTCGCCGCTGCAAATCGGACAGCTCATTTCAGAACCTCGCGCAGCTCCAAACGGGCGCGTTTGCGCTGCAATTCGAAATGCCCCAAAACTGTCCACCCCAGCAGCGCAGTCTCCACCCCATCGGCGCGAAACGCGGCGCGCAGGGCGCTTTCAAAGGTGCGTCGGTCCTTCTTGGGCATGGGTGCCAGATCAAGCACAATCTGCCCGCCAAGCCCCCGCAACCGCAGCGCACGTGGCAAGGCGCGGGCGCTGGCCATATTGGCCTTGATCCCCGCCGCCAGCGACGCATCCGCTCCGGTGTTCACATCCACCGCCACCAAGGCGCGTGTGGGCTCCACATACATGAACCCGCCGCCGCCCAAAGGCTCGCGCGGTGATTTCAACGCCTCCAGCGCGTCCAGCACGCCGTGGCTCTCGAAACTGCCCGCTTCGGTCACAACCTCGGCAGGGTCCGTCCATTCACGCCAAGCCAGCACATGCGGCCCGTCACCCTCAATCAAGGTCTCGGCCTCTTGGCCTGCATCTTCGGCCACTGTGGTCGCCAAATCGCGCATGGCGGCGATGTCCTCGGCGATCTCGTCGCTGGCCGCGCCCTCGCAAGAAGACCGCAGAATCAGACCAAAATCACAGCCCTGCATTTCATCATGGGCAATTTCGAGCAATTCATCCCGGCGCGCCTCGTCGCGGATCGCGCGGCTGATATTCAGCCCCGGCGCATCGGGGGTCACAATGGCAAAACGGCTCTTGAACAGCAACTTGGTCGTGACCGGTATCGCCTTGCCCGGCTCGGCATAACCCGACACTTGCACCAACAGGCTCTGCCCCGGCGACAGACCTTTGACCTGGCGCAAAAACGCCGCCCCATCGGGGGTCTTGAGGAACATGCCCCCCTGCCCTTTCACAGGCCGGTCGGCTATGGCGCGGTACACCGTGCCGGGGCGCGGCGCTTCGCCATCAATCAGCAGATCTTCGATCAGCCCATCCACCATCAACGCAGCAGCTTCCGCCTCGCCCAGATGATCCAGAATAATGCTTCGACCCTTCATGCTTGCCACCCCGCAGCGTTCAAAAGATTGGCGGTTTCGGCCAAAGGCAAGCCAACAATCGCCGTATAAGACCCGGAAATCCATGGGATAAACGCAGCAGCCGGCCCTTGGATGCCATAGCCCCCCGCCTTGCCCTGCCAATCACCACTGTCCAGATATGCCGTAATTTCAGATTGCGACAGACGCTTCATGCGCACCGCGCTGACCACGTCTTTTTCCCAAACACGGTCGCCGCATTTCACCGCCACCGCCGAAATCACCCGGTGCCGCCGCCCCGACATCAGACGCAAAAACGCCTCCGCCTCGGCGCGGCTCTCGGGCTTGCCTAAAATCCGCCGCCCCAGCGCCACGGTGGTATCAGCGCACAGCACAATCTCGCCCGGTGCCGCCTCAATCGCGGCCAGCTTCTCGCGGGCCATGCGCGCACAATAAGGGCGCGGCAACTCGGCGGCCTGCGGGGTCTCGTCAATATCAGGGGCGCGAATCTCATCGGCCACAACGCCGATCTGCGCCAGCAATTCGCGGCGGCGCGGCGAGCCTGATCCAAGGATCAATCGGGGGGATTTTTGGGGAATAACAGATGTCATGACAGCGCCCAGAGCAACGACCGGGGGACGGCCTGAAATGCACAGATGCGCCCGCCCGGGTGCCGGGCGGGGCGCGTTTGGTTATTTGAAACGATAGTTGATCCGACCTTTGGTCAAATCATAGGGGGTCATTTCCACCTGTACTTTATCGCCCGCCAGAACACGGATGCGGTTTTTGCGCATCTTGCCTGCCGTATGTGCGATGATCTCATGGCCGTTCTCAAGCTCGACCCGAAATGTCGCGTTCGGCAGGAGTTCCTTAACGACACCGGGGAATTCGAGAATATCTTCCTTGGCCATGGTCTCTCCTTGAACACTCTATTGCCCAAATCCGGCAACGACGCCTAAATGGGCGCAATTTCGCAGGTTTTCAAGGGCTATTGTTGTTTCAGTGGCACAACTGTGGCCTGCCCGTCGCGGGGATGCTGTTCTGGCCAGTGGCGGCGGTTGAGCACCACCCCATCGGCGCGCACATTGGCAATCGCGCTCAGCTCCACCTCCGCATAGGTCCAACCGGGTGTGCCGATCTGCCCTTCAGCCAAAACACCCGTGGAGGGAAAGCCCGTATCGGGCGGGCAAAACACCCCGCCCATGCCATAACATGTGCCAAGCGCCTCCGACCAATTGGCCTGCCCCGTCACCGATGACATGGCCGTAACGCATTGATTTTCCAGCGCCCGCGCCATGGAGCCGATGCGCACGCGCCAATATCCCGCCAGCGCTTCGGTCACCGAAGGCACCGCGATGATGTCGCATTCCGACAAGGCCCGCCCGAGCAGCGGAAACTCGCTGTCGTAACAAATCAAAATGCCGATCTTGCCCAATGCCGTGTCAAACACCTGCAAATTATTGCCGCCAATCACGTCCCATTCTTCGCGCTCGAACCGGGTCATGATCTGCTTGTCCTGCACGCCGATCTTGCCGCAGGGCGTGATCAGACGCGCGCGGTTCACAGGGCGCGTCTTTGTGGCCGCCGGGGCTGATGCCGCGACAATATGCACACCAAATTCCGCCGCCAGCTTCACATGAAGCGCATCCGCATCCGCCAGCTTATCCGAGACCGAGAACAGCGATTTCTCCAGATCCCCTGCCACTTCAAGCCCGTCAAGCGTGGCCAGTTCCATCGCCGCATACTCAGGAAAAACCAATAAATCCGCACCGTTACCCGCCGCATCCGACACCCAAGCATGCAGCTTGTCTTCGAATTGCGCCCAAGATGTGAGAATATCAAGCGGGTAGCCGCATGTCGCGATTTTCATGGCAATCTCCTTTTGATCAAATATATGGCCCCATCCCCGCGCCGCCGCAAGGCGGCAATGCCCCGCCTTGCCCGCCCCTGCGCCCGCGCCCGCGCAATCGCCTTGATTTCAGGCAGCCCCCGGTCTGATATGGGGTTCGACACGAGGGCGCAGAAGGAAAATCGCAGATGACCAAAATTGTAATCCTCACCGGCGCGGGCATTTCCGCCGAAAGCGGCATCGAAACCTTCCGCGCCTCCGATGGGCTCTGGGCGCAGCACCGCGTCGAAGACGTGGCCACCCCGGAGGGATTCGCCCGCGATCCCAAACCGGTCGTCGATTTCTACAATGCCCGCCGCGCACAGGCAGCCTCCGCCCGCCCCAACGCCGCCCACCGCGCCTTGGCACGGCTCGAAGCCGAGCATTCAGGCGAGGTGATCGTGGTCACCCAAAACGTCGATGATCTGCATGAACAGGGCGGCTCGACATCCGTGATGCACATGCATGGCGCGCTCAAATCCGCGCTTTGCGCCGCCTGCGATCACCGCTGGGCCGCGCCCATGGTCATGGCGCCGCGCGATCCCTGCCCCGCCTGCCACGCGCCGCAGGCCCGGCCCGACATCGTGTGGTTTGGCGAAATGCCCTATGACATGGACCAGATTTTCGAGCATCTGGCACAGGCGGATATCTTCGCCGCCATCGGCACCTCGGGCAATGTCTACCCCGCCGCAGGCTTTGTCGCCGAGGCCCGCCGCTTTGGCGCGCACACGCTGGAGTTCAACCTTGAACCCTCCGCCGTGGGCAGCCAATTCGCCGAAGCCCGCATGGGCCCCGCCACCCAAACTGTCTCCGCTTGGGTGGACGAGATTTTAAACAGCTAGACTCAATCGTGTTTCATCGTGCCGTGCTTCATCGCGCCATGATCGGGCTTGCGCGCATGATCCACCGGGAAAACCACCTCAACCGCGCCCGCATGTTCAAACTGCAAGGTCACACGCACCTCTGCGCCCTGCTCAAGCGGGGTGTTCACCCCCATGAACATCACATGGTCGCCGCCCCGCGCAAAGTGATGGCTCTCGCCTGCCGCCACGGCCACGCCGCCCTCGATCTCGCCCATGCGCATCACGCCATTGGCGTCCTCGGTGTGGCTGTGCAACTCGACCTTCTCGGCCACATCTGAGGAAACTCCCACCAAACGGTCATCCACGCCGCTGTGGTTCATCAACGTGAAAAACGCCGCCGCCGAAGGCGCATCAGGCCGCGAGGCGCGCAGATAGGCATCCTCGACCATCAGCCCATCCGCCCAAAGCGGCACGGCCATCAGGCCAGAGGCGGCAACAGCCGCTGCAATCAAAAATTTCATTTCTTCATTCCTTGGTTTTGTTTGAATTTAGGCATTGATTTCAAACTGCCAAGGGGGGCGCACGGCTGCGCGGGCGCGCCACATCCCGCGCCCTGATCTGGGCTCGGCCCGGCGCGGCACTCAGCACCGTCCGCGCCGCGCGCCGCACCATCACCGCCATGGGCGCATGCGCCTCGCACGGCACCTGAAATGCGGCATCGGGGCAGATATGCGGCGCGGTGGTGGGCTGGCCCTGCGCATCCACAAAAACCGCCATCACCCCGGTGCCGGTGCAAATCACCATCTGCCCGGTGGCCGCCGACGCGCCGCGCTGTGCCGCCACGCTTTGCGCGGTCAGCAGCAGGGTCAAACATAAGAAAATATGGAATAAACGGCGGCACATCATGGCCCAAGCCATAGCCCGCCCCGCCCCAAAAAACGAGCGCCAAAACGCCGCAGCCCCGGGCCTTGCGGTCCGGGGCTTTGGAAACGTCAAACCCGAAGGTCTAAAACCAATCGAAGCTTAGGAAAGAACTTCCGCTTCGCCGCCAGTTTTGGCGATGGCTTTTTTGATCTTCAATGCGTTGTCGGACAGCTCGGTGTCCTTCGCCTTGGCCAGGAACTTGTCCAGACCGCCACGGTGGTCAACGCTGCGCAATGCGGCAGCAGAGATCCGCAGTTTGAACCCACGGCCCAGCGCTTCGGACTGAAGCGTTGTGTCGTTCAGGTTCGGCAAGAACCGCCGACGCGTCCGGTTTTTCGCGTGGCTCACATTGTTGCCCGTCATCGGGCCTTTTCCGGTCAATTCGCATACGCGCGACATGGGCTTTTCCTCTTGGCTCTGGCGGCAGGCGGGGTTTCCCCCACAACACCAATAGGGGCCACGGCGCAGGCGGCCCTTGAATTTCGTCAGCTGGCTTTAGGGGGAATCGCAGGGGCGGTCAACCCAATCCAGACGCTCCGGCGCGTTTTAACCAAGGTTTTCCACAAAATCCCGCGCCGCCGCCCCCGGATCGCGTTTTCCCTCTGCCACTTCAGCACTTAAGCGGCCCAAATCCGCCCGCGCCTGCGGGGTTTCCAGCCGCGCAAGCAGCGCATTTTTCACCGATTCCTCGAACCAATAGCGCGCCTGCGCTGCCCGTGTGCGCTCCCAATGGCCCTGCGCACGCCGCCACGCCGCCAAATGCTGCATCTCATCCCAAACATCGGCCAAGCCCTGCTCTTGCAGCGCCGACACCCGCATCGCCTTGGGAAAGCCCTCGGGGTCTTGCACCCGTTTGCGCAGCAAACGCAGCGCGCCCGCATAATCGGCGCGGGTGCGCTCGGCGGCGGGTTTCAAATCGCCATCGGCCTTGTTCACCACAATCAGATCGGCCATCTCCATGATGCCGCGCTTGACGCCTTGAAGCTCGTCGCCCCCCGCAGGGGCCAGCAGCAGCAAAAACAAATCCGCCATCTGCGCCACCACGGTCTCTGATTGCCCGACGCCGACGGTTTCGATCAACACCACATCAAACCCCGCCGCTTCGCACAGGCGCACCGCCTCGCGTGATCGCCGTGCCACGCCGCCCAAATGGGTCTGGCTGGGGCTGGGGCGAATAAACGCATTGGGGTCTCGCGCCAAACGGTCCATCCGGGTCTTGTCGCCCAAGATACTGCCGCCCGACCGGGTCGAGCTGGGATCAACCGCCAAAACCGCCACCCGAAGCCCGCTTTGGGTCAACATCATGCCAAACGCCTCGATAAAGGTCGATTTCCCGACCCCCGGCGTGCCCGACAACCCAATCCGCAGCGCCTCTCGCGCAGGCAGCGCCGCCAGCAGCGCCGCCGCATCCTCCCGGTGATCGGCCCGCGCCGATTCGACCAGCGTTATCGCTCGCGCCAAGGCCCGCCGCTCACCGCGCGCCACTGCCGCTGCTAAATCTTGCATGTTCACGTCTCTTTTCATGGCGCCGAGTTTTCCGGCAGCACCACCAGAAAGGCAAGCCCTGTGTCTGCGCCCCCCGCCCTATAGCGCCCCCGCCCTATGCCGACCCCGCCCCATGCCGCCCACCCTTGGCGCGGCGGCGCAGATAACAGATAAGACCCCCATGACCCAAAGCCTGCCGATTGATCCGATCCTCCCCGACCTGCTCAGCGCCCTGCGCGCCCATGGCCGTGTGGTGCTGCAAGCGCCCCCCGGCGCGGGCAAAACCACCCGCGTGCCGCTGGCCATGCTCGAGGCAGGCATCACCCAAGGCCGCATCTTGATGCTCGAGCCGCGCCGCCTTGCCACCCGCGCCGCCGCCGAACGCATGGCCGCCACTTTGGGCGAAGCGCCGGGGCAAACCGTTGGCTACCGCGTGCGCGGCGCAGCGCAGGTCAGCGCGCAAACCCGGATCGAAGTGGTCACCGAAGGCATCCTCACCCGCATGTTGCAAGACGCCCCCGATCTGCCCGGCGTCGGCGCGGTGATCTTCGACGAATTTCATGAACGCTCTTTGAATGCCGATCTGGGGCTGGCGCTCTGCCTCGAAGTCGCCGCCGCCCTGCGCGATGACCTGCAACTGGTGGTCATGTCTGCCACGCTTGATGCCGCCCCGGTGGCCCAGATGATGCAGGCCCCCATCGTCACCGCCCAAGGCCGCAGCTTCGACGTCACGCCCCAGTGGCTCGACCGCCCCCTGCCCAAAACCACCCGGCTAGAGACCGCCACCGCCGATTTGGTGCTGCATGCGCTAAGCCGCTCTCCCGGTGATGCGCTGGTGTTCCTGCCCGGCGAAGGCGAGATCCGCCGCGTTGAAACCTTGCTGCGCGGCCAAGTCGCGCCCGATGTGCACATCGCCCCGCTGTTTGGCGCAATGGATTTCACCGCCCAGCGCCGCGCCATCGCCCCCGCCGCCCCTGGCACCCGCAAAGTGGTGCTCGCCACCTCGATTGCCGAAACCTCGCTGACCATCGAAGGCATCCGCATCGTGGTTGACGCAGGCCGCGCCCGCCGCGCCCGGTTTGATGCCTCCTCCGGCATGTCGCGCCTCGTCACCGAAAAAGTCACCCGCGCCGAAGCCACCCAGCGCGCAGGCCGCGCGGGCCGCCTCAGCGAAGGCGTCGCCTATAAACTCTGGACTCGCGGCGAAGAGGGCGCGCTCGCCGCCTTCCCCCCCGCCGAAATCGAAGCGTGCGACCTGACCGCGCTGGCGCTGGAACTGGCGCAATGGGGCGCGCAGGCCAGCGATCTTGCCTTTGTCACGCCCCCCGCCCCGGGCCGGCTGGAGGAGGCGCAATCCGTGCTGCGCATGCTTGGCGCGCTCGATGGCTCTGGCCGCATCACCGCCCATGGCCGCGCCGTGGCCCGCCTGCCTCTGCACCCGCGCCTTGCGCATATGGTGCTGCGCGGCGGCGCGGATGCCCCGCTGCTGGCGGCGCTTCTGGCCGAACGCGACCCGCTGCGCGGCGCACCCAGCGATCTGGCCCTGCGCCTGCGCGCCCTCAAAGGCGAGCGTGTCGCCGCCGAGGTCAATCCCGCGACCCTCGCCCGCATCAAACAAGAGGCAAAACGCCTCGCCCGCCGCAAAAACGACACCCCCCGCGATGCCCCAAACAGCCTTGGCGTGCTGGCCGCACTGGCCTATCCCGACCGCGTCGGCCTGCACCGGGGCGGCGACGCGCCGCGCTATGTGCTCTCGGGCGGCAAAGGCGCAATCCTCTCCCCCGGCGACACGCTGGCCGGACAACGCCTGCTGGTCGCCACCGATCTGGACGGCGACCCCCGCGAGGCCCGCATCCGCCAAGCCGCCGCGCTAAGCGAGGCAGAATTGCGCGCCGCCTTCCCCGATCAAATCGAATGGCGCGATCTGTGCCTGTGGTCCAAACGCGACGCCCGCGTACTGGCCCGCCAACAAGAGGTCTTCGGCGCGCTGGTGCTGGCTGATCGCAACTGGACCGGCGCAGACGAGACGCAAATCGCCCGCGCCTTGCTGGATGGCGTGCGGCAACTGGGCATCCGCCCCGGCAAATCTGCCGCCCTGTTCTTGGCCCGCGCCCGGCTTGTCTGCGCCCAAGATGCCAGCTTCCCGGATTTCTCCCCAGAGCACCTGATGGACAGCCTCGAAGACTGGCTGCTGCCGCATATCACAGGCCTGCGCAGCGCCGCTGATTGGAAAGGGTTCGATCTGCTGCCTGCCCTGCGCGCAAGGCTGAACTGGGACCAGACCCAGCAGCTTGACCGCGCCGCGCCTGCGCATTTCCAAACCCCGCTGGGGCGCAAAACCCCCATCGATTACAGCGCCGAACAGCCGCAAATCTCGATCCGCCTGCAAGAGCTTTTCGGCACCACCCAGCACCCGCAAGTCGCGGGGCGTCCGCTGCTGATCACCTTGCTGTCACCGGGCCAGCGCCCCGTGCAGGTCACCGCCGATCTGCCCGGTTTCTGGGCCGACAGCTACGCCGATGTGCGCAAAGACATGCGGGGCCGCTACCCGCGCCACCCCTGGCCCGAAGACCCCACCGAGGCCGACCCAACCCTGCGCGCCAAACGCCGGGGCACCTGAAACGCCTCAGCCCGCCAAGGCCAGCGGCGCGGCGCAATACCCCGCCAGCGCCGGCACCCCCGCCTGCTTGATACTATGCACCAGCAAACGCTGCTCCTTGCGCGGCGGAATAAACGCCGCCGCCTGCGCCTCGGGCGCATCGCCAAACATCTGCTGCAGCTGCGCGCGCGCCTGCACCGTCAACGCGGCTTTGGCCTGCGCGCCAAATAACATGCTCTCGCTGGGCGCGCCTTCGGCAAAAACCACCTCATGCTGGTCAAACAAGATGTGGATATAATCCAGCGCGCCCACGCTCTGATCCGCATAAATCCCCGGCAAATCCGTCAATCGCACCGCCGCCACCAAGGCCGCCTCAACCCCGAACAGGCTCAAACAGGGCGCGGCATTCACCCACATCCGGTGCTGGCGCGACACCAGCAGATCGGCCTTTGGCAACCCATCGCCCAGCGCCCCGGCGCAAATCCGAACCGGCGCAAATTTCGCATCCTGCGCCATTTCCTGCGCGCTCACATGGCGCCGCCCAACCCAGCGCACCGCCCGCAGCCCCGATCCCGTCACCACCAAATCGCCCGGCGCAATCTCGCGCGCAGGCTTCTCGCCCCCCGGCACCGCAATTTTGGTGCTGCCGTGGAAACACACCATGATGGCCACATTATCAATGATCGCGCCGTTGGAATTATCTGTGCCCAGCTCGGTCATCCGCAGCGTATAGGTGCCCGCCGACGGAAAGCTGATCGGCATGGTAAACGTGGTATAGCTGGTCGATTGCGGGTAAATCACCTGCGTGGCAATCACATTGCCACCCGCATCCAGCACTTCCGCCGTCAGCCCCTCTACGCCCGCCTTATTGGACACGCTGTTGCGCAGCGCCGCATCCAGCGTCAGCTCGGTCTGCCACGGGCTGTTCACCTCAAAGCTCTGCTCCATGACGGTGATCCGCCCGGCGCGCCCATCCATCTCCGCCACGCGGTTGCTCGAGCCGTTCTTCAGATAGGCATCTTCGGTGTAATTTGTCTCAAGATCCGTGCCAGACCAACCCGTTGATCCGTCATCAAACGTTCCGTTAACAATCAGGTTCGTCTCGGGCATTGCAGGTCTCTTGGCGCGAATAGGTTTATAAACAGCAGCTTAGGCTGACCAATTCGCCCCAGAAACAGGCAGAATTTAGACAAAATTACCGCAAAAACGCGTCAATTGCCCTTAGGAGAGCATTTTAACACCAAAACACCCGTTTAACGGGATACCTGCCAAATTCCGCCCAAATTCCGCTGAAAACCGCCGCTCAATCCAGCGAGAGCCACATGCCATGCGACTTGCTGCCCGGCGCATCGCCCAGCCGAACAAAACCGTGGCGGCCAAAGAAATCACGCTGCGCTTGGATCAGATCGGCTGTGCCCCGGCCCCGGCGCATGCTGTCATACCACGCCAGCGCCGCCGACAGCGCAGGCACCGCCACCCCCGCGCCCGCCGCTGCGGCCACCACGGCGCGCAGCCCGGCTATGCTGCCCTCCAGCCGCGTCCGCATGGCTGGGGCCAAAATCAAATGGCCCTGCGGCAACTCTGCCCGAAACGCCGCCGCAAATTCATCCAGCAGCGCCGAGCGGATGATGCACCCCGCCCGCCAAATCTCGGAAATCCGCGCCAGATCCAGCGGCCAGTCATATTCCGCCGCCGCCGCATCCAAAATCCGAAACCCCTGCGCGTGGCTGATGATCCGCCCGGCCAGCATCGCCTGCTCCAGCGTCTGCGCATCTGGCATCACCGATGAAAGCGTGCCCGCAGGCAGCAAATCCTCCGCAATTACCCGGGTTTCTTTCTCCGAAGACCAACCCCGCGCGCCCACCGCCGCCTCAATGGTCGAGGCCGATTGCCCCATCTTCAGCGCCTCGATCAAGGTCCAGCGCCCGGTGCCTTTCTGGCCGGCGCGGTCCTCGATCACATCAACCATCGGCTTGCCGCTGGCCTCGTCCACACTGCGCAGCGCAGCGGCGGACACCTCGATCAAATAGGAACTCAGCGGTCCTTTGGACCAGCCCGCAAACACCTCGCCAATCGCGCCGGGCACCATGCCCCCCGCATCGCGCATCACGCCGTAACATTCGGCAATCATCTGCATATCGGCATATTCAATGCCATTATGCACCGTCTTCACAAAATGCCCCGCCCCATCGGGCCCAAGGTGATCGACACAAGGATCGCCCTCGAATTTTGCGGCAATCGCCCGCGCCATCGGGCGCAGCTGCGCCCAGCTATGCGCCGAGCCGCCCACCATCATCGATGGCCCATGCCGCGCGCCTTCTTCGCCGCCTGACACGCCCATGCCGACAAAATGCAGCCCCGCGCTTTGCAATTGCGCGGTGCGGCGGCGCGTGTCGTGGAAATCGGCGTTGCCGCCATCAATGATCGTATCGCCCTGCGCCAATAATGGCGTCACCGCGTCAATCATCGCATCCATCGGCGCGCCCGAAGGGATCATGAATAAAATCACCCGCGGCGTGGCAAGGCTGGCGACAAATCCCGCCAGATCCTGCGCTGCGGTCAAACGCGCGGCCAAATCGCCCGCCTCGGCCAGAAACGGCGCGATCCAATCGACCTCGCGGTTGCACACCGCCACATCAAACCCGTTTTGCGCAAGGTTCAGCGCCAGCGCGCTGCCCATGGTGCCCAATCCGTAAACCCCGATTTGCGACTTGCTCATGATCTGCGCCCTTTAAATACAATTTTTAGCAGCTTATCGCGCAGTTGCAGGGGATCACAATTTGAAAACCCCATCTATATGTCTTATGTTAAAGGTTATTAGGTAAGAAAAAGAACAATAAAACAGCGGTAACAGGTTATGATACATGCATTCAAACGCGCTTGGGCAGACATGCTCATGCCCATTCTACAACGCCCCAAACGGTTTCAGGTCGCAGCACTTTGCACCCGTAAAAACAAAGGCTTAACTCAGGTTCTGCTGATCACCTCGCGTGACACAGGGCGCTGGATCGTGCCCAAAGGCTGGCCCATCGACGGGCTTGATGCCGCCCAGGCCGCCCTGCAAGAAGCATGGGAAGAAGCCGGCGTGTCACAGGCCGATATTATCTCGGAGCCAGTGGGCATCTACACCTATGACAAGGGTCTGGTCGACGACATGACCGTCCCAGTTGTGGCGCAGGTCTATTTGGCCGAGGTCCGCGACCTGAGCGAGGATTATCCAGAAGCCAGCGAGCGCAAGCGCAAATGGTTCTCCCCCGCCGAGGCCGCCACTTTGGTGGATGAGCCCGAGCTCAAAGCGATCCTGCTCGATCTTTAAAAGCAACCGCGCTTGATTCCCCCGCCCCCCATTGGCGGAAATCAGGCGCGCCGCGCTTCTTAGAGCCATGCCTCTTAGGGTTGAAAATCCCCCGCCGCGCCGCGACCAAAGGTGGCGCGCGCTGCGGCATTGCCTCCACAGGTCCCTAAATTTTCCTGCCCCATCAACGCGCCGCGCGGCGATACCGTACTAACGCTTGAACTCTGCGCCCCGTTTGTGTCAGTGCTCCGTGAAAATTTCGGAGATGAACGCGATGACACAAAAGCCACAGGGCAGTCAGTGGAAAACGCTAGACACCGACCTTGACCGCATTTCACGGGTCGAACTAGCCGCCGCCTATGTGGCCCGGCCCCTTGTGGCGCCCGGCGTCGCGCTGGCCTTCCTTGTTGTGGCAGGTCTGGCAGCGGCGCTGTTTTTTGACACATCACATACTTATATCGTCGTGATGGCGGCGGTGTTCGGGGCCTATATGGCGCTGAACATCGGGGCCAATGACGTGGCAAATAACATGGGCCCAGCCGTCGGGGCCAATGCGCTCAGCATGGGCGCAGGCATTGCCATCGCTGCCGTGTTCGAAAGCGCAGGCGCGATGCTGGCCGGGGGCGATGTGGTCTCGACCGTGTCCAAAGGCATCATCGATCCCGACGCCGTGGGCGACACCAATGTGTTCATCTGGGCGATGATGGCCGCGCTGGTGTCTTCGGCGCTCTGGGTCAATATCGCAACTTTCTTTGGCGCGCCCGTGTCCACCACCCACTCGGTTGTGGGCGGTGTGATGGGCGCAGGCATTGCCGCCGCTGGCTTTGGCGCGGTGAATTGGTCGTCCATGAGCATGATCGCCGCCTCTTGGGTGATCTCGCCCGTGCTGGGCGGCTCCATCGCGGCGCTGTTTCTGGCGCTGCTGAAATCACGGGTCATGTACCAAGACGATAAAATCGCCGCCGCCCGTTTCTGGGTGCCGATCTTGATGGCGATCATGGCGGGGACATTCTCGGCCTATCTGGGGCTCAAAGGCCTTAAACGCGTGCTCGAAGTCTCCATGGGCACCGCGCTTATTGCCGGGCTGGTGATTGGCGTGCTGACCTATCTGGTGACCCGCCCGATGATTGCGCGCAAATCCCAAGGGCTGGAGAACCGCAATAAATCGCTCAAAACTCTGTTCACCCTGCCGCTGATCTTATCTGCCGCGCTGCTGAGCTTTGCGCATGGGGCCAATGACGTGGCCAATGCGGTGGGGCCGCTGGCGGCAATTGTCTATGCGCTGGAATTTGGCAACACCGCAGGCGAGATCGTCATTCCCCATTGGGTGATGATCATCGGTGCCTTCGGGATTTCCTTTGGCCTGTTCCTGTTTGGCCCAAAACTGATCCGCATGGTGGGCAGCCAGATCACCAAACTGAACCCGATGCGCGCCTATTGCGTGGCGCTCTCGGCGGCGATCACGGTGATTGTGGCCTCGTGGCTGGGCCTGCCCGTCAGCTCGACCCATATCGCCGTGGGTGCGGTATTTGGCGTGGGGTTCTACCGCGAATGGTACATGGAGCGCCGCCTGCGCCGCCCCGGCACCGCCGCTGGCAAGGTCAAGAAAATCGCCAAAGAAGAACGCCGCCGCCGCAAATTGGTGCGCCGTTCGCATTTCATGACCATCGTGGCGGCATGGGTGATCACCGTGCCTGCTGCGGCGTTGATGTCGGCGGTGATCTTCTTGCTGCTGCGGATGATCGCGGGCTAAGGCGCGCGCAGCGGGCCGGGCTGTTTGAGTATTTAAAGAAGGGTGAAGGGGGCCGCGCCGTACCCCCCTTTTTCTTTTGTTATTTGCCCAAGCAGTGGCGCATGACAGCTTTTTGCGCATGCAGGCGGTTTTCGGCTTCGTCCCAGATCACTGAATGCGGGCCATCCATGACAGAGCTTGTCACCTCGTCCTCGCGGTGGGCAGGCAGGCAATGCATGAACAGGCTGTCTGGTTTCGCTTTGGCCATCAACGCGTCATTTACCTGATAGCCGCGCAACTGGTTGTGGCGGCGCTCGCGGGCCGATTGCGGATCATGCATGGAAACCCATGTGTCGGTGACCACCAGATCCGCGCCCTCGACCGCTTTGCTGGCATCGCGCTCAATCGTGTAGAGCCCGTTCAGCGCCGGTTCGGGATCAAGCGGCGGCGGGCCGGTGAAGACCAGATCAAATTCGAATTGCTGCGCCGCATGGGCGAGGCTGGCAAAGACGTTATTGCCATCGCCGGACCAGACCACTTTGCGCCCTTTGATCGGGCCTCGGTGTTCCTCGAAGGTCAGAATATCGGCCATGATCTGGCACGGATGGGTGCGGTCTGTCAGCCCGTTGATCACCGGCACGCTGGCGTATTCGGCCATGTCCAGCAGGGTTTGTTCCTCGAAGGTGCGGATCATGATCATATCCACATAGCGCGACAGCACGCGGGCGGTATCGGCAATGGTTTCGCCGTGGCCCAGTTGCATATCCGTGCCAGAAAGCACCATGGTTTGCCCGCCCATTTGGCGCACGCCCACATCGAAAGACACCCGCGTGCGGGTCGATGGTTTTTCGAAAATCAGCGCAACCATGTGGTTTTTCAGCGGCTGATCATCATCCGGCGCGCCGCGCGGGCGGCCATTGCGCGCCGCTTTCATGGCGGCGGCGCTGTCGATGATGGCGCGCAGGGCGGCCGGGTCTGTGGTATTGATATCTAGAAAATTTTGCATGTTTCAGTCTCTTGGCATCTGCCGGAAATGAGTATTTGGGAAGGGTGAAGATCAGGCCGCAGCAAGCGCGGTGGCGGCGGCGTCCAGCCGGGTGAGGGCTGCGTCGATTTCCGCGTCCGTGATGGTCAGCGGCGGCAGCAAGCGCACCACATTATCGGCGGCAGGCACGGTGATCAGTTCTTGCGCATAAGCGGCATTGACCAGATCGCCGGGGGCAATTTTGCATTTCAGTCCCAGCATCAGCCCGGTGCCGCGCACGGTCTCGAACACATCGGGGTGGCTGGCCACCAGCCCTTCAAGCTTCTGGCGCAGCAGCCCTGCTTTGCGGTTCACCTCCGCCAGAAAATCCGGGTCCGCGACAATATCCAGCACCGCGCAGCCCACGGCGCAGCCCAGCGGGTTGCCGCCATAGGTCGACCCATGGGTGCCCGCCGTCATGCCAGAAGCCGCGTTTTCCGTGGCCAGCACCGCGCCCAAGGGAAACCCGCCGCCAATGCCTTTGGCCACCATCATGATATCCGGCGTGATCCCGGCCCATTCATGGGCAAAGAGCCGCCCCGTGCGGCCCACGCCGCATTGCACCTCGTCGAGGATCAGCAAGATGCCGTGTTCGTCGCACAGCCCGCGCAGCGCTTGCAGATGCGCGTCTTCCAGCGGGCGAATGCCGCCCTCGCCCTGCACAGGTTCGATCATGATCGCAGCGGTTTTATCGCTGATCGCCGCCGCAATTGTGTCGGCGTCTGCATCAAAATCCAGATGCACAAACCCCGGCAGCAACGGGCCAAACCCTTTGGTCATTTTCTCGGTGCCCGCCGCCGCGATCCCCGCAGCAGAGCGCCCATGGAAAGAGCCAGAGAAAGTGATGATCTCGACGCGGTCCTCTGCGCCTTTTTCATAGTGGTATTTGCGCGCCATCTTCACCGCCAATTCGCAGGCCTCGGTGCCCGAATTGGTAAAGAAACACGTGTCCGCAAATGTATGTTCAACCAACCGATCCGCCAACGCCTCTTGCTGGGGGATGTGGTAAAGGTTCGACGTATGCCACAGCGCCTGCGCCTGATCGCTCAGCGCCTTGACCAGCGCCGGATGCGCATGGCCCAGCGCATTCACCGCAATCCCCGCGCCAAGGTCCAGAAAACGTCGGCCATCCGCCTCGATCAGCCAGCTGCCGCTGCCTTTGACAAAGCTCAGGGGCGCACGTGAATAGGTAGGCAGAACGGAAGCGATCATGTGGATCATCCTTTTAAGATATCGCCGGAAGAAAGACGCAGAATGTGCACGGGTGGCGCAGCAGGTCAATCATTGGGCATCGGGTTTTGGGAAAAAGTTCAGGCTGCCCGTGGTTTGGGCCGCCCGCATAGGCATAACGCCCGGCAGGTGCGGATCAGATTAGGCGTCGTCGGACGGCAATATGAAGATGCTTGAACATGGGCCTGACATAGCCGCCCCTGCCCCGCTTTGCCAAGAGGTTATTTTCCCCCTTGCCCCAAACCATGCGCGCAGGCGATAGCGGTTGCATGTTCGAAGCAAAACCCCAGAACCCGGCCCTTGCCGCGCTGCTGATTGCGCTGGCCACCGCTTTCATTGCGGCCACCACGCTGATGGCCAAGGCGCTTGGCGGCGACGGGTTCGGCCCGCCGCTGCATGCGCTGCAAATCAGCCAAGGACGGTTTCTCTTTGCCTTCATCGGGCTGAGCACCGCCGCCGCCATTTTGCGCCCCGCTTTTGGCCCGGCGCATTGGCGGCTCAACCTTGCCCGCACCATCTGCGGCTGGGGCGGGGTGACGCTGATGTTTGCCTCTGTGGCCTATATTCCGCTGGCTGATGCAACGGCGATTTCCTTTTTGAATCCCGTGTTTGCCATGATGCTGGCGATCCCGCTGCTGGGCGAGAAAGTCGGCCGCATCCGCTGGACAGCCGCCGTCATGGCGATGCTGGGCGCGCTGATCTTGCTGCGCCCCACCCCGGCGGGGTTCCAACCTGCGGCGCTGCTGGCGCTGGGGGCGGCAGCGATCATGGGCCTCGAGCTGATCTTCATGAAAAAGCTCGCAGGCCGCATGGGCCCGTTCCAGATCTTGCTGACCAATAATCTTTTGGGGCTGGCCGTGGCTACTGTGGCGGTGCTTGCGGTGTGGCAAATGCCCAGCCCCGCACAATGGGCGCTGCTGGCCGCGCTTGGCCTTTGCATGGCCGTGGCCCAGACCTGCTATATCAACGCCATGGGCCTTGCAGACGCCAGCTTTGTTGCGCCTTTCAGCTATGGCACGCTGATCTTTGCCGCGCTGTATGATGTGATCTTTTACAAGGTCATCCCCGATTGGGTCACCGTGCTGGGGGCTGCGATCATCGTCGCGGGGGCCGTGCTTTTGGCCCTGCGCGAGGCCCGCCTCAAGAAGATACCGCCCCCCACAAGGGTCTCTGCCTGACCATCGCCCCTTGCGCCCCGGCGTGCAGTGATTAGTATAGGGGACTGAATTTATACACGACTGACCAATAGCGGCCCGCAACAGGGGCCGCTTTTTAGCTAAGGAAGCCCCGATGTCCTGGACAGATGAACGCGTCGAGCTTTTGAAAAAGATGTGGGGCGAAGGCCAATCCGCAAGTCAGATCGCCAAGGAGCTCGGCGGCGTGACACGCAATGCGGTAATCGGCAAGGTACACAGGCTTGGCCTGTCCAACCGCACCGCCGCCGCGCCTGCAAAAGCCGAAGCGAAACCAAAAGCCGCCCCCGCCAAGCCAGCGCCCGAGGCCAAGAAAAAGCCCGCGCCTAAAAAAGAGGCCGCCCCTGCGGCCGCCGCAACCACAGCAGAGCCCGCGCCAGAGCCGGAAGTCGAAGCGGCCCCCGCGCCCCGGCCCAACCTGCCTGCCCGCGCCAAAATCATTCCCGCAGGCCAACCCCTGCCGCCACAACCATCGGCAAATGAAATCAGCCCCGAAGCCTTGGCTAAAGTCTCCGAGATTGAGAAAAAATCCAAGAAAATCGGCCTGATGGAACTGACCGAGCGGACCTGCAAATGGCCCGTTGGCGACCCTGCCACCGATGATTTCTGGTTCTGCGGCCTGCCTGTGCAACAGGGCAAACCCTATTGCGAAGCGCATGTCGGCGTGGCCTTCCAACCCATGAGCGCACGGCGCGACCGCCGCCGCTAACCGCCCCCTGCGGGCGTTTCTTGCAACATTTCCCACGCAATGATGAATTGCGCGGGAGGCTCCGGCGTGGTCCTTGGCACAAATATTTGCCAAAGGACCGCCCCCCATGCCCGCATCCCCATCTGCCCCCCAACCCGATACAATCCGCGCCGCTGACGCGCTGGCACGGCGGCTCTATGCGGCGGGCTGCCGCTTTGCCGTGGGCATGCCCGGCGGCGAGGTGCTCACCATGCTTGATGCGCTGGAACGCGCTGGCATCCGCTTCATTCTGGCCAAACATGAAAACGCCGCAGGCTTCATCGCCGAAGGGCTGCACCACATGGATGGCGCGCCCGCCATCTTGCTCGGCACGCTTGGCCCCGGCACGCTCAACGGCGTCAATGTGGTGGCCAACGCCCTGCAAGACCAAGTGCCGCTCATCGTCCTCTCGGGCTGCGTCGATGATTTCGACGCGCAAACCTACACCCACCAAGTGGTCGATCAACGCGCCGTCTTTGCCCCCCTCGTCAAAGCCAGCTTCACCCTAAGTGCGCAGGCCGCCCATGTGATCGCCGACAAGGCCGTGAACATCGCCTGCGAAGGGCTGCAAGGCCCGGTGCATATCGACATCCCGATCTCTGTGGCGGGCGCGCCCGTGCCCGCCGCCCCGCCAAGCCCGCGCCGCGCCCTGTCGCCCATGGCCCCCGCTGGCGACGATCTGGCACAGGCCCGCGACTGGCTGGCGCAGGCCCGCCGCCCGGTGATGATCGTGGGCGTTGACGCGCTCAACCAAGGCGCAGCCCCCGCCATCGCCGAATTTGCCCAAACCCATAACATCCCCGTCATCACCAGCTACAAAGCCAAAGGCATGTTGCCCGAAACCCATGCCCTTGCCTTGGGCGGCGCAGGGCTGTCGCCGCTGGCCGATGATCTGCTGGTGCCTTTTGTGCAATCGGCGGATCTGATCCTCTGCGTGGGCTATGACCCGGTGGAAATGCGCGCAGGCTGGCGCGATGTCTGGACCCCCGAGCGCCAGCGCATCATCGAAATCGCAGCCCAAGCCAACCGCCATTACATGCACCAAGCCAGCCTCAATTTCATCGGCGATTGCAGCGCCAGCCTCGCCGCCCTGAGCGCGGGCACACCCGCCCAAACCACATGGGCCGCAGGCGAGATCCCCGCCCTGCGCGCAGCCCTCGCCGCCGCCTTCCCCCCGGACCTCGAATGGGGGCCCGCCGGGGTGATCGCGGAATGCCGCGCCGCGCTGCCCCAAGACACGATCGCCACTGCCGACAGCGGCGCGCACCGCATCTTGCTGAGCCAGATGTGGCCGTGCGATACCCCCCGCTCGCTGCTGCAATCCTCGGCGCTGTGCACCATGGGCTGCGCCGTGCCGCTGGCGATTGGCGCGAAACTTGGCGCGCCGCACCGCCCCGTCATCAGCTTTTCGGGCGATGCAGGCTTCCTCATGACCGCAGGCGAGCTTGCCACCGCAGCCGAGCTTGGCCTCGCGCCGATCTTTGTGGTGTTTGTCGATGGCGCGCTGGCGCTGATCGAAAAGAAACAGCGCGAAAGACAATTGCCCAATCGCGGCGTCGATTTCGCCCGCCACGACTTTGCCGCCATGGGCCGCGCCTTTGGCGGCAACGGCGTGCAGGTCCGCACCCGCAGCGCGTTGCGCGCCGCCCTGCAAGATGCGATGCAGTCGGATAAACTGACCGTCATCGCGGCAGAAATCGAACAAGGGGCATATGATGGCAAAATCTAACGGCGCATTGGACGGGCTGGTTGTCCTTGATCTCACCCGCATCTTGGCAGGCCCCACCGCCACCCAGATGATGGGCGATTTTGGCGCCACCGTGCTGAAAATCGAAAACCCCAAAAGCGGCGGCGATGACACGCGCGGCTGGGGGCCGAACTATGCGCGCGACGCGGCGGGCAACCCCACGGACCTGAGCGCCTATTTCATGGCCGCCAACCGCAACAAACTCTCCATCGCCGCCGATATCACATCCCCCGAGGGCCAGGCGCTGCTGCGCAAACTTGCCGCCCGCGCCGATGTGGTGATCGAAAACTTCAAACCCGGCGGGCTGGCCAAATACGGGCTGGATGCCGAAACCCTGCGCGCCGCCCACCCCGGCCTCGTCTATTGCTCGATCTCCGGCTACGGCCAATACGGCCCCAACCGCGACAAACCCGGCTATGATCTGATGGCCCAAGGCTTTGGCGGCATCATGTCCCTCACGGGCGATCCAGACGGCGTGCCCACCAAAGTCGGCGTCGGCATCGCAGACGTGATGTGCGGCATGTACGCCTGCATCGGCGTGCTGGCGGCCCTGCGCCACCGCGATAAAACCGGCGAAGGCCAACATGTGGAACTGGCGCTCATCGACACGCAAATGGCGTGGCTGATCAACGAGGGGATGAATTTTCTCACTTCTGGCGATCTGCCCGAGCGGCGCGGCAACGCCCATCCCAACATCGTGCCCTATGACGCGTTTGAATGCAGCGATGGGCATATTCTGCTCGCCGTGGGCAATGATCCGCAATTTGCCCGGTTCTGCGATGTGCTGGGGCTTGGCGCGCTGGCCCAAGACGCCAGCTTTGCCACCAATCTGGCCCGCATCCAAAACCGCGATGCCCTGATCCCGCAGCTGCGCGCCGCCATGGCCCGCTTTACCAAGGATGATCTGCTGGACCGCCTGCGCGCCGCCTCCGTGCCTTGCGGTCCGATCAACAACGTGGCCGAGGCGCTTGGCTCGGATCAGGCCGCCGCACGCGGCGCTGTGGTCGATGTGCCCGCCCCCGATATGGCGGGCGGCACGCTGCGCCTGCTGGGCAATCCCCTGAAATTCTCCGCCACCCCTGTTACATTTCGCCGTCCTCCCCCGCATTTCGGGCAGGATACCGAAACATTTTGGGATGAATTGGACGCAGAAACAGCAAAAACGGCGCAAAGCTAACACGCGCGTTCACGAAACCGGCCCCGCGCTTCACATTGGTGTCAGAACGGGGCCGCGCACATATTTCACAGGGCATCTTGGGGTAAAAACAGGGGAAACCATGCCCCAACAAAGTGAGCGCCCCCATGTTAACCGATCTGTGCGACTGCCCTGTTACCCTCGACAATCCTGCCGCGCTCGCCTCGTGGAATGCGATGATCCGCGCGTTTTTGGCGCATGGCACACAGACCCCGGTGCATCTGGGCGCGGCGCTCACGGCGGCGCCTGATTTTGCCATGGGCCATGCGGCGCGCGGGATATTCTCGCTGATGATGGGCCGGGCCGAGCTGACCCAAACCGCCCATAGCGCCTTGCAATCGGCACAGGCCGCCCGCGCCAAATCCGCCATCTCCACCCGCGAGGCGGAATGGATCACCGCCTTGCAAACCTGGCTCGAAGGCCACCCCTCCCTCGCCATTGCCGCCATGGAGCGCGCGCTGGATGCCCATCCCCGCGACACGCTCTCCGCCAAGGTCAGCCACGGGATCCGCTTTATCTTGGGCGATGGCGCGGGGATGCGCGCCTCGGTGGAACGGGTGCTGCCCGCCCATGCCGAAGACCACCCGCTGCGCGGCTATCTGCTGGGCTGCCACGCTTTCACGCTTGAGGAAACCGGCGATTACGCCGCCGCCGAACGCACCGGTCTGGCCGGGCTCGAACTTGCCCCCGATGATGCATGGGGGCTGCATGCGGTGGCCCATGTGCATGACATGACCGCCCGCCCCGACGCCGGGATCGCCCTGATCGAAACCCGCAGCGCCGCGTGGGATCAAAGCAACAACTTCCGCTACCATGTGTGGTGGCACAAGGCACTGCTGCATCTGGACCTTGGCGAAATGGACGTGGCCCTTGGCCTCTATGACGCGCAAATCCGCGCCGAGAAAACCGATGATTACCGCGACATCGCCAATGCCACCTCGCTGCTGACCCGTCTCGAACTCGAAGGCATCGACGTTGGCCCCCGCTGGGACGAACTTGGCGCGCTGGCCGCCACCCGAATCGATGACGGCTGCGTGGTCTTTGCCGATCTGCATTACATGCTCGCCCTCACCGGGGTGAAAAACGCCAGCGGACAGGCCGCCTTGGCCGCCCGTTTTGCCCGCGATGCGCAAAACAAAGGCGAAATGGCCAGCCGCATGGCCGATCCGGGCCGCGCCGCTCTGGCAGGGCTAAACGCCTTCGCCGAAGGCCGCTATGACGCCGCTTTCACCGCCATGAGCGGAACTCGGCCTAAAATGCAGTCAATTGGGGGGAGTCACGCTCAACGCGATGTTTTTGAAAGGTTAACCATTGACGCAGGGCTGCGCGCGGGCCATTTCCGCGCCGCAGAGAGCATCTTATTTGACCGGCTGAAATCGCGCGGCGGCCACAAGGACCGCTTCACCCAAACCCGGCTGGACTGGATCTCTCGCGCCCGCGCAATCCCCGCGCAATAATTGCCACGAGGCCCCCATGACGCTTGCTGCAACTGATATGCTCAGCCCCTCTGCCCGTGCGGCTGAAACCGCGCCCACTGCGCGGCTGCGCGATCTGCGGCTTGATTTCTTTCGCGGGCTGGCGATGTTCATCATCCTCATCGCCCACACCCCCGGCAACGCTTTTGCCGCGTGGATCCCCGCGCGCTGGGGCTTCTCCGACGCCACCGAGATATTTGTCTTCTGCTCGGGCATGGCCAGCGCCATCGCCTTTGGCGGCGCGTTTGACCGGATGGGCTGGCGGCTTGGCACGGCGCGCACCGCGTTCCGCGTCTGGCAAGTGTATTGGGTGCATATCGGGTTGTTTGTCGCCACAGCCACGCTGATGGCCGCGCTCGACATCTGGTTTGACGCAGGCGGCACGCGCTATATCGGCTCGCTGAACCTGTGGAAATTCTTCCAAGACCCCGCACCGCAAATGGTCGGGCTGATGTCACTGACCTATGTGCCCAATTATTTCGACATTCTGCCGATGTATATGGTGGTGTTGATGATGATCCCCATCGTCATGGCCCTGTCGCGGGTGCATCTGGGGCTGGTGGCGGCCTTCTGCGGCGGGCTCTGGCTGATGTCACAACACGAAGTGATGCGCGCGCTGGGGCTGGCCGATCTGCATCTGGCCCTTCCCGCCGAGCCATGGTCAACCCGCGCATGGTTCTTCAACCCTTTCGCATGGCAACTGATCTTCTTTACCGGCTTTGCCTTCATGCGCGGCTGGCTGCCCAAACCGCCCGTGCACCCGTTGCTGATCGGGCTGGCGGCACTTGTCGTACTGGCCAGCATCCCGCTTTCGCATGTGGGCATCCGCGCCATATCTCAGGACTGGTTCTTTGTCACCGAAACTGGTAATCCGGTGATCGAGATACGAAAATCCATAAAATCGCTGTTCGACAAGACCGACCACGGCCCCCTGCGCTATGCGCATTTCCTGTCCCTTGCCTATCTTGCTTGGGTGGCGGCAGGCGACAAGGGCGCGCGTCTGCTGGCCTCCGGCAGCAGCATGGCGGCCCGTGTCTGGCAGGGGCTTCTGGCGGTGATCTTGAAAGTCGGCCAGCAATCGCTCGCCGTGTTTGTTACCTCTATGTTTGCTGCCCGTGTCATGGGTTTCGCCATGGATCAGCTGGGCCGGGGCCCGGCAATGGTCTGGCTGGTGAACCTTGCTGGCATGGCCGTTCTGGTGGTCTGCGCCTATGGCGCTGGCTGGTTCAAATCCCAACCTTGGAGAAAGAAAGCCTGATGTTACGCCGCGAATTCCTTGCCTCCCTTGCCGCCCTCGCCGCCGCGCCGCATCTGGCCCGCGCCGAGCCGCTTGAGCCGGGCATCAGTTTTGGCGATGCCGCGCCCTTCAGCGCGCAAACCGTGCGCGAGCGCGCGCGCATTCTGGCCGCAAACCCCTATGCCCAGCGCCCCGCGATCCCAAAACCATGGCAAAAACTCAGCTACGACCAATACCGCCAAATCTGGTTCGACAGCCGCAATGCGCTCTGGGAAGGCTCGGATAAACCCCAGCGCGTGGACCTCTTCCCGCCGGGCCTCTATTTCCCGCGCCCCGTGGGCCTGAGCGTGGTCGAGGGCGGCATGACCCGCCCCGTGCGCTTTGACATGGGCGTTTTTGACACCACCGATCAATTCCCCGAACTGCCGCTTGATGACACATTGGGCTATTCGGGCCTGCGCCTGCGCGCCGAGCTGGAAAAACCCAGCATCTTCCAAGAATACGCGGTGTTCCAAGGCGCCAGCTATTTCCGCGGCATCGGCACAGGCGAGATTTACGGGCTGTCCGCCCGCGGCCTCGCGCTCAAAACCGGCGATCCCATGGGCGAGGAATTCCCCGATTTCATTGCCTTCTGGCTCGAAACCCCTGCCGAGGGCGCAAGCCAAGTTGTGCTGCACGCCCTGCTCGACAGCCCGTCCTGCGCCGGGGCCTACCGCTTTACCATCACCCATGGCGATGTGCTCGAAATGCAGATCGAAGCCGAGATTTTCGCCCGCGAAGAGCTTACCCATCTGGGCATCGCGCCGCTGACCTCGATGTTCCTCTTTGACGACACCGACCGCAGCCGCTTTTCCGATTTCCGCCCCGCCGTACATGACAGCGACGGGCTGCTGATCCACAATGGCGGCGGCGAAACCATCTGGCGGCCCCTCGCCAACCCCAAAACCCTGCAAATCAGCGCCTTTGGCGACAAAGACCCGCGCGGTTTTGGCCTGATGCAGCGCAAACGCGCATTTGATGATTTCTCCGATCTCGAAGCGCTCTACCACCAACGCCCCTCCGTCTGGATCACCCCCGGCGAAGACTGGGGCGCAGGCAGCGTCACATTGGTGGAAATCCCCGCCGATCTGGAAATCTACGACAACATCGTCGCCTATTGGCGGCCCGATGCGCCCGTGCCTGCGGGGGGCTCGCATAAAATGACCTACCGTCTGGATTGGGGCGCCGACCCCTCCCCGATGGCGGGCAAACCGCTGCGCGTGATCAAAACCGCCATGGGGGGCCGCCCCGAAGGCGGGCTTGTCATGGCGATTGATTTTGCCAATGGCGACGCGCTGCCAAACGGCCTGCCCGAAGACCTAAACGACATCGAAATTATCCTGCGCAGCAGCGCAGGCGAAGTCACCCCCGGCATCCTCCAGCGCAACCCGCAAACCGGCGGGCCGCGTCTGGCCTTTACCTTCACCCCCGGCGACGCGACCTCGGCAGAGTTCCGCGCACAGCTCCGCCACGCCGGGAACCCCTTGAGCGAGATCTGGTTGTATCGTTGGACAGTTTAATTTTTTAGGTTCCGGATTTTAAAATGACAGATAGTGCCTCCCACCTCGGCCCGCGCCACATGCCCGCACCCGCCCCTCTGGCGATGCAGGTGCAAAACCTGCGCGCCTGCCCTGCCCCGCGCCGCGCCCCCCTGCGCCCCGCTGGCACCCAGCAGCGCAGCGCGCTTTGGCGCATGGCCACCTTCCTGCCCGCGCTGCTTGGCACGGGGTTTTTGATCTATGGCATGTATGGCTGGCTCTCGGGCAAAGGCATGTCGGCGCTGGAATGGATCTTGCTGATCATGATCGGCATGACCTTCGTGTGGGTCTCGCTCTCTGTCAGCACCGTGGGCGTGGCCGTGGCCGGGCTGCTGGCGCGCACCCGCGCCGATGCCGGGCTGCGCGGGCCTGTCGCCCCGCTCAACGTGGCCCTGCTGATCCCGGTCTATAACGAAAGCCCCGCCGATGTGTTCGGCAATGCCGCCGCCATGCTCGACGATCTGCGCCGCCGCCGGGGCGCCCATCACTACACGCTTTTTGTCCTCTCAGACAGCCGCGACGAAGACATCGCCGCCCAAGAATGGCAGGCCTTCGAGCAATTGCGCGCCTCCGCCCCCGCAGGCATGGACGTGCATTACCGCCGCCGCGCCACCAACACCGATAAAAAAGTCGGCAATCTGGTGGATTGGATCACCGGCTGGGGCGCAGCCTATGAGGCCATGGTGGTGCTCGACGCCGACAGCCTGATGACAGGCCGCGCAATCGACCGCATGGCATCCGAAATGTCCGCCGATCCCGACGCAGGGCTGATCCAGACCTTCCCCATGCTGATCGGCGCGCGCAGCGTCTTTGCCCGGCTGCAACAATTCTCCAACATCGCCTATGGCTGGCTGTTGGCCGAAGGCCTCGCGCTCTGGGCGCGCAGCGAAGGCAATTACTGGGGCCATAACGCCATCATCCGCACCGCCGCTTTCGCAAGCTGCGCTGGCCTGCCGCATCTGCGCGGGCGGCGCGGCGAAGAGCAACTGATACTCAGCCATGACTTCGTCGAGGCAGGTCTGCTGCGCCGCGCAGGCTGGCAAGTGCGCTTCTTGCCCCGCGTCTCGGGCAGCTTCGAAGAAACCCCCGCCACGCTCATCGACTATGTGCTGCGCGACCGCCGCTGGTGCCGGGGCAACCTGCAACATTTGCGCCTGCTGCACACGGCGGGGCTGCACCCGGTCTCGCGCTTCCACATGCTGCACGGGGCCGTGGCCTATCTGCTCAGCCCCGCGTGGTTTGTGCTGCTGGTCTTCTGGTCGCTGCTGGGCAAAGACGCCGACACCAACGTCGTGCGCTATTTCTCCGAAGCCAACCCGTTTTTCCCCGATTGGCCCCCCGCCATGAGCCACATCGACAGCGCCGTGTTCTTGATCATCATGTACGCCATGCTGCTGACCCCGAAACTGGCCGCCGCAGGCATTTTGATGACCCAGCGCGCCGCCATGGCAGGCTTTGGCGGGCGCATGGCCTTCACCGCCTCTTTTGTGACCGAAGTGGTGCTCTCCATCGCCTATGCGCCGATCTTGATGATCCAGCAATCAAAGGCCGTGCTGCGCAGCCTCTCTGGCCGCGCCGAGCCATGGGCCCCCCAGCGCCGCGACGGCAAACCCTACCCGCTGCGCACGCTGCTGGCCTTCCACTGGGTTGAAACCCTGCTGGGGCTGCTGCTGCTGACCGGGCTGGCGGCGGGGCTGCTGTCATGGTGGCTGATCCCGATTGTCGCCTCGCTGGTGCTGGCCGTGCCGCTCTCGGCGCTGTCCTCGGTGGAACTGCCGCAAAACGGCTGGCAACTGAGCAGCCCACACAGCCTGCGCGTGCCCGCCATCGCCCGCCAAGCCGAACGCGCCCGCGCCGCCCTGCGCCGCGAACTGGGCAAACCGCGCGGTCTGGCCGCCGAATAAACCCGCGCCATAAACCCATGCCTCTGCGCCCCGCGCAGAGGCGCTACGCGTCCATCAATGCCGATAGCTTGGCCGCGCCGCTGTGCAAAATATCCAGATGCGCCACCAAATCCGCAAGGCTGCGGCGCTGCACCGGGGCATGGGCCGATAGGGTCGCGATCAAACGGTCCTGCCCGTCTAGAATGGGCACTGCTACGGCCACCATGCCCTCCATGAATTCTTCCTCATCGGTGGAATAGCCCTGCGCTCGGGTGTCTCGCAGCGCGGCGCGCAAAGCGTCCGGCTCGGTCAGGCTGCGCGGCGTATGCGCCGTCAGCGGATGCGCCGAGAGCACCCCATCAAGGGTGCGCGCGCGCAAGGATGACAGATAAAGCTTGCCCGACGCCGTGCAATGAAACGGCACCTGCGTGCCAATCGGCAGCTGAATGCGCAGCGGCCAATGGGTCTCGACCCGCTCCAGATAGGTCATGCCCTCGCGGTCTGCGGTGGCCAGATTGCAGGTCTCGCCCACCGCCTCCGCCACCGATTTCAAAATAGTCAATCGCGCCGTACGCAGATGCTCCGACGACAGCGTATTCACCGCCAATTTGCGCAGCCTCGGCCCCGGCCCATAAGACCGCCCGTCAATGTCGCGCTGCAAAATCCCTTCCGCCTCAGCGGTTTGCAGCAAACGGTGCACCGTCGGCTTGGGCAGACCCAGCGCTTCGGTCAAATCAGCAGGGCGTATCGCAACGCCCCGCTGCCCGATGGCTTCCAGCACCGCAAACAGACGCAGCGACGTGGGAATCTGCGCTTGCTTTGGGGTATCAGAGCCATCTTCGGCCATGGGCAATCCTATCTGTTGGGCAACAAGGCCAATGCAATCTCAGGCACAAGTGCCACCAGCAGCCACACGCTCAGCAGGGCCACAAGGTAGGGCACGGTATACCGCAGCAGCCGGAAATAGGGAACGCCGGTCACACCTGATGCCACGTAAAGGTTCAGCCCATAAGGCGGGGTGATAAACCCGATCGACGCGCCCACCAAAAAGATCACCGAGAAATGCACCGGATCAATCCCCACCGAGGCCGCAATCGGCGCAAGGATCGGGGCCAGAATGATCGTCACCGGCAGGCTTTCCAGCACCATCCCCGAGAAAAACACAATCACCATGGAGGTAAACAGCACCGCGTAATAGCCGCCCATCGAGGTCACAAAATTGCCAATCGTCTCCTGCGCCCCCAGCAGCGACAAGATCTGCTGCATCACCACTGAAATCGCAATCAGCGGCGCCAAAATCCCCGTGATCTGCGCCGAGCGCATCACAACCTGCGGAATGCTGGGCAGGGTGAAGCCTTCAACCACAAACATCTCCGCATAGGATTTATCCGCAATATCCTTATCGCGATCCGCCCCCATGATCCGGTTCAGCGGATAGCTGATCAGCCCCGCAATCACACAAAACCCAACCGTGACACCGGCGGCTTCTGTGGGGGAAAATTTGCCCGTGTAAATGCCCCAAAGCACCAGCCCAATGGCGAAAAACCCAAGCCACGCACCAAAGGCGGTCTTCAGCACCCGGCTCAATTGCAGCGGGATCAAATGGCCCCAGCCGTTCATGCGGCAAATCACCCAGCAGGCAAATTGCATGCCCACCACCATCAATGTGCCCGGCAAAATCCCCGCCACAAACAGCTCGGAAATCGGCAGGTTCATCAAAAACCCGTAAACGATGAAAATGATCGAGGGCGGAATGATAATCCCCACCGTGCCCCCCGCCGCCGCCGTCGCCGCCGAGAACCGCTCGTCATAGCCGCCCTTGACCATCTCGGGATGCAGCATCGAGCCAATCGTCGCCGTCGTGGCCGAGTTCGACCCCGAGATCGCCGCAAAAAGCCCGCACGCCCCCAGCGCCGCCATGGCCAAACCGCCGCGCAGCCAGCCAAGGCAACTATAGGCAAAATCGCTGAGCCGCCGCGCAATCCCCGACTGGTTAATCAAATCCCCCGTCAGGATAAAAAGCGGCATCGCCAGCAGGGCAAACCCCTTGTTGAACACATTGAGCAACTCCGCCCCCATATTGTCCAAGGTCAGCCCCAGCACAAACGAACAGCCAATCACCCAATAGGCAATCACCAGCAAAACCGGCACGCCCAGCATGAATAAAAACGTCACGCCCAGCGAAATCAACGTCACCATTGATGCATCGGTCATCACACATCCCCCCCGATCACAGCCTGTTTGATCATCGGCGCACCCCGGCGATAATTCCCGATATCTTCCAGTAAATTCTCTAAAACCCGCGCCGACATCAGCAAAAACGCCAGCGGCACCGTCAGCAAAAACCACCATTGCATCACATCATCCGTGCCCAGCACGATCTGGAAATTCGATGCCGACAGCAGTGTCGAGCGCAGCGTGGTCACCAAAACAATCACGCAAAACACAAACCACAGCACCGCATCAAGCAGCAAACACGCCAATTGCCCTTTGGGCGGCATGATGCTGCGAAATTCCGAAAAGCTCAGATGCGTGCGCAGCCGCACATTAAACGCGGCGCCAAACCATGCCATGATCATAAAAAGCAGCGGCGGAATGGTCGTGGACCACGGCTGTTGGTTGGAAAACACAAACCGGTCAATCACACCCCAAAAGATGATGAACGCAATCGCCAGATAGCTCCAAACCATGATCGAGCGCTCTAAATGCCGGTCCAGCAGCGGCACTTTTTTATAGACCCAAAGCACCAAACCGCCGCCAATCGCACAGACCAGCGCGCCAAACAGCCACACGGCATCTTTGGCAAAGGCGCTGCGCATCTCAAAACTATCTTGCGTGGCCAGCGCCGTGAAAATCGCGCTGAAATCCGACCAAAATCCCATCTATTCCTCCCAGAATATCTCGTAAAGGCTAGTCTCAAAAAACCACCCTAGATAGAAAAACCGGCGCTGCAAAGCGCCGGCCTATTGGCTTTTTCGCGCCCCGTTTAGGATTTCCACCAGCGGCGCGGCTCGACATTTTCGGGCAAAGTATTCGCATCAATCGTGCGCACTTCGTCGTAAATCTCCTGATAGGTATCAACGCCGCCCGCCCAATTGTTGATCCGCTCGCGCCATTGCTCCCACAATTGCGGCTGGAATTCGGGCGAACACATCTCTTCGGCTTTCCTCAACTCTTCCTTCGCCAGGAAGGCGTTGCGCACATTATGCTCGGCAAAAATTGTGCCCGGCAATTGCGGATCAGAGGCCCCGACGGTTTTCACCAGCGCCGCCTCATTTGCCGCCTGCACATGGGTCTGCGTCCAATAGGCGCTCTCCATCACCGCATCTTGCAACTCGCCGCCAAGCCCATCAAACACCGATGCGCTCATCGCCGTGTGCTCCGTGCCGCAGAAGAAATCCAGATGCACAGATTGCGACACAACAGGCGACATATTCGCATAAGCCACCGCCGAGGACCACGTCTCGGCCCCGTCGATCAACCCCTGTTTGAGCCCATCAAGCGTCTCTTCCCACGCCACAGGCACCGGGTTCAGATTAAGCGCCTCCATGGCGATCCGCCCCAATTGCGTGCCCGTCACCCGGTTCTTGGTGCCAAACAGCTCTTCGATTTTGGTCACGGTTGGCTTGTCTTCCCATGACAGCCCCAATTGGATGCCGCGCAATTCGCAATGGCTGAACAGGAATTTCAGCCCATGGCGTTTTTCATAAGGCTCGCGCAGCAAGGCCTGCGATTTCGGGCTGTAAAGAAAGTGATACTGATCCGCCCGGTTGCGGAACATATAGGCGTAATCAAGCACGTTCAAATAAGGTGCCGCCCCGGCTGAGTTCTGCGTCGAGGCCGCGTAAATATCCACGATCCCCTGCTGGGTTTTCTCCACACAAGAGGTCTGACCGCAAATCTGGTTATCCCCGATAAACTCCACCCGGATTTCGCCATCGGTGCGCGATTCCAAATCCCGCGCAAATTCCAACGCCCCTGCCCGCTCAATCAGCAGGTTGCGTGCGTTAAACCCCGACGCGCCAAATTTCAGCGTGTGTTTGGGCTCCTTGGCAAAGCGTTTTTCATAGGTCGATTCCGCCGCTGACGCCAAATTGGCAAGGCTCATCGCGCCGCCAAAACTCCCCGCCGCCAGCAAGGTTGTGCTCATGCCATATTGCCCCGCAACGCGGAAAAGGTCCCGCCGCGAAATCTGGCTTAATTTATCTCCAACTCCCATGTCTTCCTCCCAGTTGACGTTTATTGAGACGTTTTGTCTCGAAAAGACTAGCCTGCCCTTTGTCTTTTGCATAGAGTTTTTTCATCGCAAGCAATTTCGAGGGCAAATCATGCAAGCAGATTTCATCATTGTCGGGGCTGGTTCCGCAGGCTGCGTGCTGGCCAACAGGCTCAGCGCCGACCCCAAGAACAAGGTGATTTTGCTCGAAGCAGGCGGGCGCGACTGGAACCCGTGGATTCACATTCCGGTGGGTTACTTCAAAACCATCCATAATCCGTCGGTTGATTGGTGCTATAAAACCGAACCCGATCCGGGGCTTAACGGGCGCTCCATCGAATGGCCGCGCGGCAAGGTGCTGGGCGGGTCTTCCTCGCTCAACGGGCTGCTCTATGTGCGCGGCCAGCCGCAAGATTACGATGGCTGGCGGCAAATGGGCAACGCGGGCTGGGGCTGGGATGACCTGCTGCCGCTGTTCAAACGCGCCGAAAATAATGAACGCGGCGCGGATGAATTTCACGGCGACAAAGGCCCGCTCTCGGTCAGCAACATGCGAATCCAGCGCCCGATCACAGATGCATGGGTCGCCGCAGCCCAAGCGGCAGGCTATCCGTTCAACCCCGATTACAACGGCAAAGACCAAGAAGGCGTCGGCTTTTTCCAGCTCACCGCCCGCAACGGGCGGCGCTGTTCCTCGGCTGTGGCCTATCTCAACCCGGTGAAATCGCGCCCCAACCTGACCATCATCACCCATGCCCAGGTTGACCGGGTGCTGATCGAAGATGGCCGCGCCGTGGGCGTGCGCTACACCGACCGCTCCGGCACCGCGCAAACGGTGAACGCCGCCCGCGAAGTGGTGCTGTGCGGCGGCGCGATCAACTCGCCGCAATTGCTGATGCTCTCGGGCGTGGGCGATCCCGCCGCGCTGGCGGAACATGGCATCGCGGTCAACTCCGCCCTGCCCGGCGTGGGCCAAAACCTGCAAGACCACCTGCAAGCGCGGCTGGTTTATAAATGCAACGAACCCACCTTGAACGATGAGGTCGGCAGCCTGCTGGGGCAGGCCCGCATCGGTCTGAAATACCTGATGTTCCGCGCAGGCCCCATGACCATGGCCGCCAGCCTCGCCACCGGGTTTCTCAAAACCCGCCCTGAACTGGCCACCCCCGACATTCAATTTCACGTGCAACCGCTCTCGGCGGAAAACCCCGGAAAAGGCGCGGATAAATTCTCCGCCTTCACCATGTCCGTGTGCCAATTGCGCCCCGAAAGCACGGGCGAAATCCGCCTGCGCTCGGCCAATCCGCGCGATTACCCGCAGATCATTCCCAACTACCTCGCCACCAAAACCGATTGCGACACCGTGGTCGCGGGCGTCAACATCGCCCGCCGCATTGCCCGCCACGCACCGCTCACCTCAAAAATCTCCGAAGAATACCGCCCTCCGGCGGATCTGCCGCTGGATGATTATGACGCGACGCTTGATTGGGCCCGCAGCAACACCGCCTCGATTTACCACCCCACCGGCACCTGCAAAATGGGCCATGACAGCCGCGCCGTGGTGGATGATAAACTGCGCGTGCACGGGGTGGCGGGGCTGCGGGTGGCCGATTGCTCGATCATGCCAATGATCGTCAGCGGCAACACCAACGCCCCCGCCATCATGATCGGCGAAAAAGCCAGCGATCTGATCCTCGCAGGTTAACCCGGCAAGGTTTCCGACAGCGCCGCCAGCGTTTTCGCAAGCCCCTGCCGCATGTGATCGCCAAGGTGCTTTTGCATCTTGGCCAAACTGCTGCCCTTGGCCAGTTCGACATATAAATCATGCGACTCGCGCAGCGGCCCGGCCCGGCCATGGGCGTTCTGATGCATCGCAAAATAGAACTGGATATGGGGCCGCATCCCCTGCCAGCTTTGCTGCAACAAGCCATGCCCGCTCAGCTCATAACACCAGCTGTGCAAATGCAGCTCCTGCTCGATCGACAAAAGCCCGTCCTCGCCGCTGTCCACCGTGGCAATCAACGCCGCATTGCGCGCCTCTAAATCCGCCAGCGCCGCCGCGCTGCGATGCGCCCAAAGCCGCTCAAACGCAAAGGATTCGATCACCGTGCGCAGGGAATACAGCTCCTCAAGGTTCCGCTTCGAGATCGAGCGCACATAAAGCCCCCGGTAAGGCAGGCTCTCCAGCAATCCCACCTGCACCAGATCGCGCACCGCCTCGCGGATCGACCCCCGGCTCACCTTCAGCGCCTCTGCAAGCTCCCGCTCGGTTAGCCGCTGACCGGGGGAAAACTGCCCCGATACAATGTGATAGCTAAGCCGCTGCGTCACGCGGTCCCGCACAGTGCCCGTCTCAACCGGCTCTAGGAAAATCTCGCCCATCCTCGATGCCCCTTCGCAAATATTTGGCACAGCTTATCGCTTCATCCGCGAATTTCGCGCAAAAAGCAAACCTTCCCCGCGCCGCATCTTGACTCTGCCCTGCCCGATTGTCGATTGTAGGACCATCGGACAATCTGGAAGTGACGCGGCCCCCGCGCGCCCCCGTCCGGCAATCGCGGCACCCCAAAACGCCGCACCAAAAAAACAGGAGGTTCACCCCAATGTCCCTAATCACCAAAACCGCCGCCACCCTCAGCGCCGGGCTTTTCAGCCTTGGCACCGCCGCGCTGGCCGAAGACTTCATCACCATCGGCACCGCCGGGCAAACCGGCGTCTATTACGTGGTCGGCCAATCGGTCTGCCAATTGGTCAACCGCAACGCCGAAGACAACAACCTGCGCTGCACAGCCCCGGCCACCGGCGGCTCCATCGCCAATCTCAACGGCATCCGCGCAGGCGATCTGAACTTCGGCGTGGTGCAATCTGACTGGCAATACCACGCCCTGAACGGCACCAGCGCCTTCGCCGAGGCTGGCCCAAATGAAAACCTGCGCGCCGTGCTCTCGGCCCATGCGGATGTGGTCACCATCGTGGCCCGCGCCGATGCAGACATCACCGCGCTGGACGATCTGCGCGGCAAACGCGTGAACATCGGCAACCCCGGCTCCGGCTCGCGCGCCACAGCCGAAGTGCTGCTGGAAACCGTCGGCATTGATGTGGGCGAATTCTCCCTCGCCGCCGAATTGAAATCCGCCGAACAATCCGCCGCGCTATGCGACAATAAAATCGACGCGATGATGTTCTCCGCAGGCCACCCCGTCGGCAACATCAAAGAAGCCACCGTCGCCTGCGACACGGTCTTCTTGCAGGTCGCGGGCGATAAGATCGACAAGCTGGTCGAGGACACGATCTACTATTCCAAAGCCTCCATCCCTGCTGGCATGTACAAAGGCCAACCGGAACTGATCGAAACCTACGGCCCGCTGGCCACGCTGGTCACCTCCACGGACACCAGCGACGACGCGGTCTATGCGGTGGTCAAAGCGATCTTCGACAATTTTGAGCGTTTCAAAGCGCTGCACCCCGCCTTTGAAAACCTCAAAGAAGAAGACATGATCGGCAATGGCAACATCGCACCGCTGCATGAAGGCGCCGTGCGCTACTACAAAGAACGCGGCTGGATGTAATTCCGCAGCCCCACCCAATCGGCGCGCCTGCCACAGCCCAACGGCGGCAGGCGCGCCTTAATTTATAACAGGAACTCCCCATGACCCAAGACAGCCACACCACCCATGACGCCGCCGAAGACCCCCGTAACAAAGACATCAAAATCTATGTGAACGGCGAGATCGTGCATAAAGACGAGGCCAAAGTCTCGGTCTACGATTCCGGCTTCATGCTGGGCGATGGCATGTGGGAAGGGCTGCGGCTCTATAACGGCAAATGGGCATTTTTTGATGAACATATGGACCGGTTCTTCAACTCCTGCAAAACCGTCTCCCTAGATATCGGCATGACCAAGGATGAAATCCTGGACGCGCTGAACCGCACCGCCGCCGCCAATGGCATGACCACAGATGTGCATTGCCGCATGATGCTGACCCGCGGGCGCAAAGATAAACCTTTCCAACACCCAAGCCTCAGCCGCTCTGGCCCGACACTGGTGATCATCCTCGAACATTCCAAAGCGGTGGAAACTTTGCTGTCCCAAGGCATCCGCCTTGCCACCGTGCCCCAAGTGCGCGGCCTGCCGATGAGCCAAGACGCCAAACTCAACAGCCACTCAAAACTCAACTGCATCATCGCCTGCCTGCAAGCGGAACAAGCGGGCGCTGACGAAGCCCTGATGCTCGACCCGCATGGGTTTGTGAACACCACCAACGCCTGCAACTTCTTCATCGTGCGCCGCGGCGAGGTCTGGACCTCCACAGGCGACTATTGCATGAACGGCGTCACCCGGCAAAAAGTCATCGACCTGTGCCGCGCCAATGACATCCCCGTGCACGAGAAAAACTACTCGCTCTACGAAGCCTACGGCGCCGACGAAGCCTTCCTCACCGGCACATTCGGCGCACAAACGCTGGTGGCCAGCATCGATGGTAAACCCATCGGCAATGGCGACACCCCGATCACCAAACGCATCCGCGCGCTCTACAAAGATCTGGTTGCCCAAAACACCGCGTCCTAAAACCCGGTCGCCCGGCGCAAACAAAAAGGGATTTGAGTATTTTTGGAAGGGTGAAGCCAAAGCGCCGCGCGCCCCTTCACCCTTCTTTAAATACTCAAATCCCCAAAAGCTTAGGCCGGGCGAAAACGGCGCAAATTACATCGCGCCCACTTCTTCGTAATAGCGCTGCGCGCCAGGGTGCATCGGCATCCCCGCCATGTCGCGCACTGCATATTCCAGCGAGATCGCCTTGGCCCATGGCGCATCCGAGGTGATGCTATCGAGGTTTTCCCAAAAGACCTTGGTGATCTGATAAACGGTTTCCGCGTCCATATCGCTGCGCACCCCAATGCCAACGGCCGTGTCATGCGAGACTATCGGCGCGTCGTTCATCTGGTTGTCATAGGCATCCGGCGCGATCTCGGACAGCTCTCTGAAATGCCCCAAAAACGCGTCGACATCTGGGCCCGTGATCTCTTGCGGCTGGATGAATTTCACCGGCTCTGTCTCGGTGATCTGCAAGAATTGCTGGCACGGATCGATGCAGCCATTCACATACATGTCAATGTTGCCGTCGAGGAACGACTGGAACCCCGTGGACCAATTGCCCGTGATCGCCTCGTAATCCTCGCCCGCAACCAACCCGGTTGTGGCTTCGATCCAGCTGCGCGCCGTGTTAAACGCGCCGCCGCCTGCCGGGCCCAAAAACACGGTCGTGCCTTCCAGATCATCCAATGTGTCGATCCCGGAATCTGGCCGCACCGTGTAGTGGTATTCGCCGTAAGGGAACCACATGATCAGGCTGACATTGGCCGACAGCTCTGGCGCTTCGGGCTGGTTCGCATACATCGCCTTGCCCTGCTGCATCAGCTGGTAAATCGTCGGCGACGCCATGGACATGTCGAAATTGCCCCGCGCCATTTCCATCATATGCACCGTGGCCGCGCCGCCCCCCGCGACCTCGATCTCCACATCGGCCAGCTTATCTGTCACCAAATTGGCAAATGTCGCCATGGTGATCGCCGCGCCAAGGCTCGGCTCGATTGTCGCCATTTTGAACGTCTCGGCCTGCACGGCCCCCGCCAACAGCGCCGCCGCCGCGGCAGTGGTCATTACGTTGCGTGTCATCACGTTTTCCTCCCTGGATGTCATGATTTTGTTAAACTTCATTGCGGCGCGGGCACCGCCCGTTTCGCCGCTGCGCGCTCATAGGCAATCAGCCCCAGCCCGATCAGCACCGCAGGCCCCGCGATCCACAGCTGCGGCGCCAAAACCACCAGCCCCGTGCCGCCGCGCAACAGACGCGCCAGCGGCGCCAGCTTGGCCCGGTCAAACCCGGCCAACGCCGATGCAATCAACCACATCGCCAGCGCAAATGCCGCCACGATCCAGCCCAGATCAAACCAACTCACCGTGTCGATGTCGATCATCGCGCGGCTCTCGGGTTTCTCCCCGCCAAACCACGCAAAAAGCGCCTGCATTTTGTACAAAACCGCCGGGTGATAGACAAAAACGAAGGGGATCAAGAACCCCGCCAGCGCAATCTTGGCCGCATGAAACCCCGTCTGCACCGGATTCGCCCCGGCAATCGGCGCCGCCGCAAACGCGGCCAGCGCCACGGGCGGCGTCACCGTGGACATCATCGCAAACACCACCACAAACAGATGCAGCGTCAGCGGCGCAATCCCCACCGTGTCGATCCCCGAAGACAGGGCCACAACAATGATAAAATACGTCGCCCCCGGCGGCAGCCCCATGCCCAGCACAATCGCCCCCAGCGCCACCACAATCAGCACCAAAAACAGCGGCCCATTGGCGATCTGCGCCAGCAAAAGCGACAACCGCCCGGCAAAACCAGAGCTTTGGATCAGCCCGACAATCAGACCAATCGCCACTACAATCACGATGATCCCCGCACACATGCGCCCCGAGCCGATCAACGCGCTGCGCACCTGCGCCCAGCCGCGAAAGGCCGGAAACAACACCAGCGCACTGCCCAGCGCGGCCACAATGCCAAAGAACCCCGCCTTAGGCACCGAAGGCTGCGTGAACAGGAAATACGACAAAGTCGCAATCGGGATGATAAACACCAGCGAATTGACCGCATCTTGGCGCGTCAACGCCGGGCGCTCCGCCGGGGTCAGCGCGCCAATACCATAGCGCCGCGCCTCGAAATACACCGCCAAAAACGTGCCCATGTAATAGAACAGCGCCGGAATAATCGCCGCCACCACCACATATCGGTACTCAATCCCGATCTGGCCCGCGACAAAAAACGCCACCACGCCCATCACCGGCGGCATGATCTGCCCGCCCGTCGAAGCCGCAGCCTCTACCGCGCCCGCAAAAGCCGGGCGAAAGCCGGATTTCTTGATCACCGGAATCGTCATCGCCCCCGTCGAGACCACATTCGAAATCGCCGCGCCCGACAACATGCCAAACAGCGCCGAAGACGCAATCGCCGCATGGGCCGCGCCCCCGGTCACGCCGCCGGTTAAACGGTTGGCAATCTTCATCAACAAATCACCCGCGCCGCAGGCCATGATGATCGCGCCGAAGACGATGAACACCAACACATTGCCCGTGACCACCTGCACCGGCTGGCCGAACATGCCCCCGGTCTGCGCCCAGAACCCCAAAACCATCTGCCGCAGATTCTGCGCCACACTGGCCTCGGAACCGGCCAAAATCCCGGTCCATTCTGGCAAATATCCCCGGATAAAGAAGTAGATCAGCCAGAACAGACAAAACCCGACGATGAAACTGCCGAACATCCGAAAGGTCAGATACAGCGTCACCAACACCGCCAGCGGAAAGGCCAGATAATCAATCGCCGCCACCGAGGGCAGCTGCCCGCCATCCATGGCAAAAATCTTGGCAATCCAAATGCTGAACACCGCCGCCGATATCCCCGCCAGCAGCCAGCGCGCCCATCGCGGCGCCTCAAGGCTCAGCGCGGACACCACAAAAGACAGCAGGATCGGCAGACCAATGATCAACCCCGTCGGGCGCAGGAAATCTTGCTGAAACACCCGGTGCGCCTCGCCCAGCCAATGGGACCGCGCCAGCAACCGCTGATCCTTGCGCGACATCTCTTCCCAGCCCGGCGTTGTGGCCTCGATCACCCATTGCACAAAATCATTCAGCGGCCCTGAAGCTGCATAAATAATTGCAATCACTGCCAAAATCAGCGCAACAGCATCGCGCACCCGCCCTACCGCGCTATTCATTATCGTCTCCATTCGCATCCGTATGGTTCTGCCGCGCCGGGCCACGATAGGCTTGGGTCAGCTCTTCTGGCACCTCGGATCCATCCACCAAAAACGGCAGAATTCCCCGCCGCATGGATTTGCCGCGCATCGCATCGAGATCCGCATCCGAACGTGTCACCCGCTGCGCATTGCGCCGCCCCCAGCGCGCCAAAAGCTCATAGAGCCGCGCCAAAATCTCCTCGTGACCGGGCTCTTTGGCCAGATCGAAAAACTCATCCGGGTCGGCTTGCGTGTCAAACAACATGGGCCGGAAACCGCCCTCGGCATGCATCATTTTATAGCGCCCGTCATAGACCATAAACAGCCGCGCATCATCGGCGCTCACGCCCAAGGCGCTGCGCATCGGGGTCACGGAATAATCATATTCGCTGATCGCGGCGGCGCGCCAATCTGGCGGGGTCTCCCCGCGCAGCCATGGCAAAAGCGAGCGCCCCTCGATGATATGCCCCGGCACTTCGCCGCCTGCGGCCTCGACAAAAGTTGCTGCCAAATCAAGGGATTCGACCAATGCATCACAGGTGCTGCCCCGCGTTGCATCGGCCTGCGGGCGCGGATCATAAATGATCATCGGCACTTTCACCGATTGCGCGTGAAACAGGTCTTTCTCGCCCAGCCAATGATCGCCCAGATAATCCCCATGATCGGCGGTCAACACAATCATCGTGTCCTGCAACTGGCCGCTTTGCTCCAGATGATCAAGAAGCCGCCCCAGCTGATCGTCACATTGTTTGATCAAGCCCATATAGGCCGGAATAACCTTCTCGCGCACCGCTTCTTGCTGAAACGCTGTGCCGATCTTGTTGGACATAAACGCATCATAAACCGGATGCGCATCCTCCCGCTCCGCCGGGTCGCGGCGCGCAGGCAACACATGCTGCGGCCCATACATCTGATGATAGGGCGCAGGCACAATATAAGGCCAATGCGGCTTGATATAGCTCACATGGGCCATCCACGGACCTTCGGTGCTGTCCACAAAACGGATCGCCTCCGAGGTCAGCCAGACCGTCTCGCTGTCTTCCTCGCGAATATTCGCAGGCTTATCGGCGTTCTTGAACATCCAGCCAGAGGCCATGTTCCCCTCGCCGTCCACGCCCGCATTGGCGTAATCGGCCCACGGGTTTTCCCCGTCATAGCCCTTAGTCTTTAAATATTCGTTATAGGGCGAGCGTTTTTCATCATAAAAACCGTCCGGCCCCGCGCCCCAAAGCCCATCATCACGCACCCAAACGTCAAACCCGCATTCCGCCTGCCGCGCGCCAATCACACTCTCTGCCGTCAGCCCCAGCCGCGCCATGCCCTCCGCATCGACCTTCATATGGGTCTTGCCCAGCAGATAGGCCTGCATCCCCAGCTTGCGCAGATGGTCGCCCAACGTCACCTCGCCAACCCGCAGCGGAAACCCGTTCCACTGCGCCCCATGCGAGGACGGATAGCGCCCGGTGTAAAACGACATGCGGCTCGATCCGCAAACCGGCGATTGCACATAGGCATCGGTAAACCGCACGCCCATGGCCGCCACTTTGTCAAAATTTGGCGTGTGCAAATGCGGATGACCCGCGCAGCTCAGATAATCAAATCTCAGCTGATCATACATGATGAACAGAATATTCACGTTATATCTCCCCGACCCGGCGGTGCCCGGCCTCTCCTGCCCATCAGAATAGCATCGCTCAACCTTAACCAGTTAGCAACTTATCCTCACTGATATAACTTTTGGTTATGTATTAACCGCCCCGCGCCGCCTGCGCCAACACCAACTCGGCAAAGCTGCGCCCCGCCGGGGTCAGCGGCCTGTCCGACCGGGTCATCACCCCAATCGGCACCGAGGCAATCTGCCCCGACAGATCCAGCCGCAAAATATCCCAATGCTGCTGCATCTCATCAAGCAGCAGTGACGGGAACGAACACAGCAAATCGCTGTTCTCGATCATCGCAAGCAGGCTTGACACAGAATCCGACGTGATCACCGGCACTGGCGCCGTCAGGCCCAATTTGCGAAAATCGCTGCCAATGCCAAACACCCGTTGGCGCGGGCCGATCATCACCCATTCGCCCTCCACCAGCTGCGCCAAATGCCGTGCGCCCCGGTGGCGCGAATTTTTACCCGTGATCACACAAACCGGCGAATCGAGCAGCTTGCGCACCGAAATCCCCGCCTGATCCTCCTTGCCGGGGATCGGGCCAATCACAATATCCGTGTGCCCCGCACGCAAACTCGCCATGGTCGCGGGCGGATGGCCTCCGGCGATCTGCACATGCACCTTCGGAAACCGCTGGCGAAACCGCGCCATCACCGAAGGGATGATTTTCACCGCCGCCAGCGGCGACACGGTCAGGTTCAAACTGCCGGTCTGCGCGCCTTTGATCTGCTGAACTTCTTCCTCCAGCTTGCCAAGCTCCGCATGAATGATCCGCGCCCGCGCAATCACCGTCTGCCCGATCTTGGTCGCCTCCATCCCCCGCGCCGCCCGCACAAAAAGCCGCGCCCCCAGATCCTCCTCCGCCAGCCGAAGCGCCTTGCTCAGCGCCGGCTGCGTCTTGCCCAGCTTCTCCGCCGCCGCCCGCAAACTGCCCGTGTCGGCAATCGCCACGATGGTCTCAATATGCCCCGATTTCATGCGCCGCGCTCGAACCTCCGCCCCCGCCTGCGCCCAGTATGGCAGATGGCCGCGCCGGTGCACAGGTGGTGCACGCGCTGTGCACGCATCGCAGACAGGCATTTTGCCCATCTTGCCACCGCCCGCCCATCCTGACAGCATGGGCAAAAATCACGAGAAAGCGCATCCGCCATGAAAACCCAAATCGCCATTATCGGCGGTGGCCCTTCGGGGTTGCTTTTGTCCCAATTGCTGCACACCCGCGGCATCGAAAGCGTGGTCCTGGAGCGCAAAACCAAAGACTATGTGCTGGGCCGCATTCGCGCCGGGGTGCTGGAGCAAGGGCTGGTGAACCTCATGGAAGAAGCGGGCTGCGCCGAGCGTCTGCACGCCGAAGGATTTGCCCATGATGGCACCCTTATCTCCTACGGCGAAGAGATGTTTCGCATTGATTTTGCTGAACATACTGGCACGCCCGTCATGGTTTACGGCCAAACCGAAGTCACCCGCGACCTCTATGAAGCGCGCGAAAAAGCGGGCGGCCAGATTGTCTATAACGTCGAAAATATCCGCATCTGCGATGCCAATAGCGACGCGCCCTATCTGCTCTACCAAGCGGATGGCCATGTCACCCGGCTCGATTGCGATTTCATCGCGGGCTGCGATGGGTTCCACGGTGTCAGCCGTCAGGCAATCCCCCTCGATGTGCGCCGCGAATACGAAAAAATCTTTCCATTCGGGTGGCTTGGCGTGCTTTCCGAGACCCCGCCCGTCAGCCACGAGTTGATCTACGCCAACTCCGAGCGCGGCTTCGCCCTATGCTCCATGCGCAACGAAAACCTCAGCCGCTATTACATCCAATGTTCCCTCTCCGAGAGCCCCGGCGATTGGTCCGATGACGCTTTCTGGGAGGAGCTCAAACGCCGCATCCCCTCCGCGCAGGCCGACCAATTGGTCACCGGTCCCTCGATCGAGAAATCCATCGCGCCTCTGCGATCTTTTGTAACAGAACCAATGCGTTGGGGCCGTCTTTTCCTTTGCGGTGACGCTGCACATATCGTGCCGCCCACCGGCGCAAAGGGCCTCAACACCGCCGCCTCGGACGTGCATTACCTCTATAACGCGCTGCGCGATTATTACGAAAACAGCAGCGAAACCGGCATCGACACCTACTCGCAAAAAGCCCTCGCGCGGGTCTGGAAAGCCGAGCGTTTCTCATGGTGGTTCTCCTCCATTTTGCACCGCTACCCCGACACATCGGCCTTCGATCTCAAAATCCAGATCGCCGAATTGGAGTTCCTGCGCTCCAACCCCTCGGCCCAAAAAGCCATGGCGCAGAATTATGTCGGCCTGCCCTATTGAGCGCCGCGCCCCCGCCGCCTAGAGTTGGCGCAATTGAAGGCGAGCGGGGACGACAAATGAGCACAAGCAGCAAGCCGGGCGGCTACATCCCCAGAGACCGCGGCTGGCACCCGCCCGCGCTGACACCGCCTTATAAAACCTCAATAAAACGCAGCCCGCAGGCCGCGCCCCTGTCCTTTCCCTCGACCCTCTCCGAGGAAACCAGCCCGGTTTTTGGCCATGCCATGCTGGGCGCGCTGGACAGTGATCTGATCCATAATTTCGCAGGCCCCGACCAAAGCGCCATCGGCCCGCGCATCATCGTGCATGGCCGTGTGCTCGACGAAATGCACCGCCCCATCCCCGGCGCGCTGATCGAGGTTTGGCAGGCCAATGCAGGGGGCCGTTATCGCCACAAAAAAGAAAGCTACCTCGCCCCGCTCGACCCCAATTTTGGCGGCTGCGGGCGGATGATCACCGATGAAAACGGCTGCTACGAATTTCGCACCGTCCAGCCCGGCCCCTACCCTTGGCCCAATGGCATGAATGATTGGCGCCCCGCCCATATCCATTTCAGCGTCTTTGGCCATGGCTTTGCACAGCGCCTGATCACCCAGATGTATTTCGAGGGCGACCCGCTGATCCGTCTTTGCCCCATCGTCGCCACCATCCCAAGCCAAGCGGCCATCGACGCGCTCATCGCGCCGCTCGACATGCACCGCACCGTGCCGATGGATGCACGGGCCTATAAGTTCGACATCGTGCTGCGCGGGCGCCGCCAAACCTATTTTGAAAACCGCGTAGAAGGGGGCTGAAATGGTGCAAAAGCTTGATTACCTGAAAGAATCTCCCTCACAAACCGCCGGACCTTACGTGCATATCGGCTGCCTGCCCAATGCGGCGGGCATCCCGATCTACGGCAGCGATCTTGGCGCCGTGATGAAAACAGGCCCGGTGCAGGGCCAAGAAATCACCCTGCGCGGCGCGGTTTTTGACGGCACAGGCACCCCCCTGCGCGACGCCATGATCGAAATTTGGCAACCCGATGCCGCTGGGCTTTTTGCCTCTGCCAATGAAACGCGGGGCCGCGCCGATCCCAATTTCACCGGTTGGGGCCGCTCTGCTGGCGATCCCGAAACCGGGGTTTTCAGCTTTGAAACCGTGAAACCCGGCGCGGTGCCATGGCCCCAAGGCGGGCTGCAAGCGCCACATATCACCTTCTGGGTCGTGGCGCGCGGCATCAATCTGGGGCTGCACACCCGCATGTATTTTGCCGATGAACACGCCGCCAATGCCGCCGACCCGATCCTTGGCCGCATAGAGCATCAAAACCGCATCCCCACCCTGCTAGCCCAGCCCGAGGGCGACAACAGCTACCGTTTCGACATCCACCTGCAAGGCCCGAGCGAGACAATCTTCTTCGACATCTAGCCCGCGGATGCGGGCCAAGCCCTAGGAAAGACAGATAAGATGGACCACAAAACTTTCCTAAAACAGCTCCCCACCGAGGCCAAATCCCAACTCACCGCCCGCAGCAACAGCGCGGGCCTGCGGCATCTGGCGCTGCATCTGGGCCTGATCATGGCGCTTGGCTTGCTGATCGCCTTGCAAGTTCCGCTCTGGGGGCTGCTGCTCATTCCGCAGGGCATCGCGCTGGCATTCTTGTTCACCTTGCAACATGAAACCACCCATAAGACCCCGTTTGAAAACGAAAAATTGAACGAATGGGTCGGCTGGTTCTGCGGTGTTTTGATCTTTCAGCCGTTTTTGTGGTTCCGCTATTTCCACCTGATGCACCACCGCTTCACCAATATCGAGGGCAAAGATCCCGAGCTTGCAGGCCTGCCAAAACCCAATGATTGGCCCAGCTTCTTTTGGCATCTCTCTTGCCTGCGCTATTGGCGCGACAAGGCGGCGCTGCTGTGGCAACTCGCCTTTGGCCAGATCAGCGCCGACTACCTGCCCGAGCGGATCACCCCCCGCCTCAAACGCGAAGCGCGCGGCATGGTGGCGATCTATGCTGCCGCCGCGCTGATCACCCTTGCCGCCGGGCCGGTGCTGCTTTGGGTGTGGGTGGTGCCGCTGATCTTTGGCTTCCCGGCACTGCGGCTCTATCTTTTGGCCGAACACGGGCGCTGCCCAAAAGTGGCGGATATGTTTCTCAACACCCGCACCACGTTCACCAATTCAACCCTGCGGTTCTTGGCGTGGAACATGCCCTATCACATTGAACACCATGTGTTTCCTCAGGTGCCCTTCCACCGCTTGCCACAGTTTCACAGCCATATCCGCGCCCATCTTGGCGTGACCGCACCGGGCTATATCGCCTTTACCCAAGAATATGTGGCCCGTTTTGATGCGGACCCGCCCCGCGACAGATCAGAACCGATCCAGTAGCCGGTCCAGATAATCGCGCTCCAGCTTTGGCCGGTTTTGTTCAGCCGAGCGGCGGCGGATTTCATCCAGCAACCGGCGCGCCTGCCCGTGCGGATCATCGGTCCCAGCCAAGGGCCCGCCCTCGCTCGCGCCGCCATCCTGCCCTTGCTGCCGCCCCAAAGGATCGCGGCTTTGCGATTGGCGATCAGATTGCTGCGCGCCCTGACCGGGCTGCTGGTTTTGCTGGGCCTGCTGCATCGCCTCGCCCAGCGACTGGATCCCATCGCGCAGCGCATCCATCGCCTGTGCCTGCTGATCTATCGCACCGGGCAAATCCCCTTGCCGCAGCGCCTCTTCGGCCCCGTCCATCGCGCGCCCGGCACGGTCCAGCGCACCCCGCGCGGCCTCGCCCTCCGGGCTGCCTTGGCCGGGTAGGTTTTGCTGCTGACGGCGCAGCTCATCGCGCAGCGCGCGTTGCCGCTCGGCAAGGCTCTGCTCCGTGCCGCCCTCGCGGCCATTGCCCTGATCGCCTTGCTGCTCGCCTTCGCCCTGCCCTTGGCTCTCGCCGGGGGCATCGCCGCCCTGCCCTTCATGGCTTTCGCCCCGTCCCTGCCCGCCATTGCGGCCCTCATTGCCTTGGCTTTGGCCCGATTGCGCGCCGGGGTTATATTGCTCCTGCAAATCGCGAAACGCCTGATCCGACAGGCCCTGCTGTTCACGCAGCGAGTCCGACAACCCCTCCATGGCCTGCTCGCCGGGGCTATCGCCGCCCTCGCCTTGCTGGCCTTCGGTCATCCGCATGTTCTCCATCAATTCTTGCAGCTCGCGCAGCGCCTGCTCGGCCTCATCCATGCGGCCCTGTTCCATCAATTCCTGAATGCGGTCCATCATGCGCTGCAAATCATCTTGGGTCATCTGCATGGTCTCGCCCTCAGGCGCGGGCTGGCTCTCGCCTTCCTCCGCCTGCTGGCGGCGCAATTGCTGCATATAGGCCTCGCTGGCACGGCGCAGCTCTTGCATCAACTCCGCGATTTCCTCATCAGACGCGCCGTTTTTCATGGCCTCCTGCAACCGCTCCTTGGCACGGCGAAGCCGCTCCAGCGCATCGGCCAAATCACCCTCTTCCAGCTCCAGCGCCAAATCCCACAGCGCCGAGGCCAGTTCCTCCTGCGCCGCCTCATCCAGATGATCAAAGCGCACCAACGTCTCGATGCGCCCGATCAGCTTTTGCAGCCGCAGCGCTGACGTCTGGCTGCGAAACAAATCCTCGGCGCGATAGGAAATCGCCCGTAAAATCGGCGAGATCCGCGCGCCATTTCCCTTGGTCCAAAGCAAATCACGGCGCATTTCAATCACCGCCGCCGCCACTGGATCAAAGAACCGCCGCCCCGGCAGCACAAATTCTTGCGGCACGGCCACGGCCTGCTGCTCGGCTGCATCGAGCACAGAAAGCGACAGGGTCACCGGCAAATTCGCCCAGGCATGCTGGGAAAAATTCTCGGTCAGTTTTTCTTCAAAATCGCGGCGATCGCCGGCAATGGGCATGGCCAGCGGCACGATGATCTCGGGGCGCGGATCAGGCGCGGGCCCCAGCCCATGACGCCGATCCACCGCCGCCAGATTGAGCGATATCCGCGCCTCGCCCGCCGCCACGCCGTAATCATCTTGGGCGCGGTACGGAAGCGCCATCTCGCCCAATGCCGAAACCTCCGGCGCGCCCAGCCCTTCGATTTGCGGCGGGCTGTCGGGTATCACCGCCACCTGCCAGCTGCGCCCGCCCGGTCCTTCAATCGCGATATCGCCCGCATTGAGCACGGTAAAATCCTGCGCCGGATCGGTGCCCGCAGGCGCATCCGCGCCCCGGCCCGACACGCTCTCCGCCAGATCCAGCGCGCCCTGCGCGCCATAAAACCGCAGCGTAATCAACGTGCCTTTGGGCAAAGGCATCGCCCCTTCGGCCTGATCATTCAAATAAAGCGTGGGCCGCCCGGTATAACGCGGCGGCTCTGCCCAGCCTTCCCAAACCGGACCAGACGCAAGCCCTGCGCCGCCGCTCCCCGGTGCCATGCCAGCCACCGATCCGACCCGCCAAACCGAGCCAAAAAGCAGCGCCACCATGAAAGCCAATAACGCCACATAGCGCAGTGCATAAGGGTCGCGGCGCGCCACCCGCAGATCACCGGGCACGGCGCGGGCACTGCGCGCGCGCTGCGCCATGCGTTGCTGATGGGCCTGCCAAACCTGATTGGAGGCCGCATCTGCGCGCCCGATCACCTGCTCATCGCGCAGCGCCGCCAGCGGATGGCCTTGCATCGACGCATCCAGCCGCGCCAATGCCTCGGCCCGGCGCGGCAAACGAAACCGCAGCGCCCCATAGACCAGCGCCGCCAGCGCGCCGCCCCCAAGCAGCGCCATAGCCGCCCAGACAATCTCAACAGAAACAAGGTCTTGCAGCCCCAGCATCAGCGCCGCCAGCGCCAGCAAACAGATCGAAAGCAGCGGCCAAAGCGCCGCCGCCGCCCGCTCCGCGACCATCCCCGCCCAAGTCAACCGCAGCGGCCAACGCAGCGCGTGCAGCAGCTTTTGCAGATCATCGGGGGTGAAAGTCACCATCGGGCATCTCTCCGCATGTGGGCTCAAAAACGCCTGACGGCTATAGCCATTCTGGGATGGTATCGCGATTTATCATTTCGTCAAAGCTTGGCCTTGGGCGGATAACCGCAAATTGATCGCCATGCACCAAAACCTCGGGGACCAATGGGCGCGAGTTATACTCAGACGCCATCACCGCGCCATATGCCCCCGCCGAGCGGAACGCCACCAAATCCCCTGCGGCCAGCGGCGCCATCATGCGCTGCTTGGCAAATGTATCGCCGGATTCGCACACCGGGCCAACAATATCATAGGGTTGCTGCTCGGTGCCCGGCACTGGCTCAATCACCGGAACAATGTCGTGATAGGCGTCATACATGGCCGGGCGGATCAGATCATTCATCGCCCCGTCAAGGATCAAGAAATCGCGCCCCTCGCCCGATTTCACATAGATCACTTCGCTCACCATCAGCCCCGCATTGCCCGCGATCAACCGGCCCGGTTCGATCTCGATCTCACAGCCCAGATGCCCCAGCGTGCGCTTGACCATCGCGCCGTAATCCGTGGGCAATGGCGGCGCATTATTGTCGCGCGCATAGGGAATACCCAGCCCGCCACCCAGATCCAAACGCTTGATAACATGCCCATCTTCGGTCAGTTGCGCATGCAATTCCGCGACCTTGCCATAGGCCTGCTCAAAGGGCGCAAGATCGGTCAACTGGCTGCCGATATGCACATCAATCCCGATCACTTGCAGCCCCGGCAGGGACGCCGCCAAATGGTAAACCTCGCGGGCGCGGGCAATCGGAATGCCGAATTTATTTTCCGATTTCCCCGTGGCGATTTTTGCATGGGTTTTCGCATCCACATCAGGGTTCACCCGGATGGTGATCGGCGCAACCTTGCCCAGCGACAATGCCACCGCATTGAGCACTTCCATCTCCGGCTCGGATTCCACGTTGAACTGGCGGATGCCGCCTTCGAGCGCTTGGGTGATCTCGTCGCGGGTCTTGCCGACACCGGAAAACACGATTTTGTCACCCGGCACCCCCGCGGCACGGGCGCGCAGATATTCGCCCCCCGACACCACATCCATGCCCGCCCCGGCCTGCGCCAAAGTGCGCAACACCGCTTGGTTGGAATTGGCCTTCATCGCATAGCACACCAGATGGTCCATCCCCTCAAGCGCTTCATCGAACAGCTTGAAATGACGCAGCAATGTGGCGGTGGAATAAACATAAAACGGCGTGCCAACGGCGGCGGCAATATCGGCCACCGGCACGTCTTCGGCATAAAGCGCGCCGTCGCGATAAAGGAAATGATCCATGAGATTTCAGGCCCAGCTAGCTATTTAATCGGTGCTGTCCGCAAAAACAGATAAAGCGGCAAACCGCAACTGACACCAATGCAAAAGGTGGCGGGAATGGCAATCAGCGCCCGCCAATTTCGCCGCACAGACACCTCTGCGATGATCCAAACGCTCAATGCTGCCGCCGCAATGAGCAGATCCCACATCAAGGCGCTGCTGGCGGCATTGACCTGCCACGCAGCAAACAGCGCGGCCAGATCAAACCCATGCTCGCCCAGCCAAAGGGCGATGAAATAAAGCGGCTGCACCGCACCCCAGATCGCCAAAGCCAGATAGGTTTTGCGCAGCAATGACATTCAGAAATTCCGCACCACACCGATATTTGCATGGCCCGAAATATGTATCCCCGGCTCGGTCACGCTGGGCTGTTGGTTGGGATGGGCCGCGCGCGGGGCATTCCCCTGCGCGCCGCAAGCCGCCAGCGCCAAAGCCAAAAGCCCCGCCGCCAGACGTCTCAAATCGACAGCCCCAGACCAACCCGAAGCGGGCCTTTGCCCACGCCGATCCCTGTGCCAACTTTCACGCCGCTGGGCGAGATGTTCACATTGGGCGGCGTGACGGTGGGCTCGGCTGGCTCGCCATCCACACCGCAGCCTGCAAGCAAGCTAAGGCTCGCCGCGATCATCAACCATTTCATCATAACATCACCCTATGACAGCATTTTTTCCCAACGGGCAATCTGCGCACGCACCTGCGCGGGCGCGGTCCCGCCGTAAGACATACGCGAATTCACCGAATTTTGCACGGTTAATACGTCATAGACGCCATTTGTGATTTCTTTATGAACAGAGCGCATATCTTCCAGCGACAGGTCCGGCAGATCACAGCCTTTGCTCTCCGCCAGCGCCACCAGCGAGCCGGTGATGTGATGCGCGTCGCGGAACGGCAGCCCCAGCACCCGCACCAGCCAATCGGCCAGATCGGTGGCCGTGGAAAACCCGCTGCCCGCCGCTGCGGCAAGGCTCTCGCGGTTGGCGCTCATATCGCGCACCATGCCCTCCATCGCAGCCAGCGCCAGCATCAGGTTATCGGCGGCGTCAAACACCTGTTCTTTATCTTCCTGCATGTCCTTGGAATAGGTCAGCGGCAGCCCCTTCATCACCATCATCAACGCGGTCTGCGCGCCAAAAATCCGGCCCACTTTGGCCCGGATCAGCTCGGCTGCATCGGGATTTTTCTTTTGCGGCATGATCGACGAACCCGTCGAGAAACGATCCGACAAAGCCACAAAACGGAACTGCGCCGAGGACCAAATCACCAGCTCTTCGGCAAAGCGCGACAGATGCATGGCGCTGATGCTCGCGCAATTGAGGAATTCGAGCGCAAAATCGCGGTCCGCCACCGCATCGAGACTATTGGCCGCAGGCGCATCAAACCCAAGCGCCTTTGCGGTCATCTCGCGGTCAATCGGAAAAGACGTCCCCGCCAGCGCAGCCGCCCCAAGCGGCGAGATGTTCATGCGCACCCGCGCATCCCGAACCCGGCTCAGATCGCGGCCAAACATTTCCACATAAGCCATCATATGATGGCCCCATGTGACAGGCTGCGCGGTTTGCAAATGCGTGAACCCCGGCATGACCCAATCGGCGCCTGCCTCGGCCTGCCCAAGCAGCGCGCGGATCAAAGCCAGAAGGCCGCTCTCGGTGGCATCAAGCTGGTCGCGCACCCACAGGCGGAAATCGGTCGCCACCTGATCATTGCGCGACCGGGCCGTGTGCAACCGCCCCGCAGGCGCGCCAATCAGCTCCTTCAACCGCGCTTCCACATTCATGTGAATGTCTTCCAGCGCAGTGGAAAATTCGAACCGCCCCTCTTCGATCTCTGACAAGACCGTGAGGAGGCCTTCACGTATCGCCTCGGCATCGCTATCTGTGATGATGCCCGTGGCGGCCAACATCGCTGCATGGGCACGAGACCCGGCGATATCCTGTGCAGCCATCCGTTTGTCGAACCCGATCGAGGCATTGATCGCCTCCATGATCGCGTCCGGCCCTGCGGCAAAACGGCCGCCCCACATTTTGTTCGACGTCTTGTCAGTCATTACACCGCCCCGGAGGCCCCATGAAGAAAATATTGTCTGTCATCCTCTATACGGCCCTTGCATTGGGTGCAAACCCCGCCAGCGCCGATATCGCCGGAACCATTTTGGCGTTGCGCGACGGGGACATGAAAAAACTGGTGGTGCATGATGGCGGCAAATCCACCTCGGCCGCCGAATTTGACCTCGAAGACGGCAAGGGCAAAACCTCGCTGGCCGAGTGGCAGGGCAAATATGTGCTGGTGAATTTCTGGGCCACATGGTGCGCGCCCTGCCGCAAGGAAATGCCCCAACTCAACGCGCTGCAAAAGGAATTTGGCGGCGATCATTTCGAAGTGCTGACCATCGCCACCGGGCGCAACTCCCCCGAGGGCATTGTCGCTTTCTTTGCCGAGGCCGGGGTCGACAGCCTGCCGCGCCACCAAGACCCCAAACAGGCGCTGGCCAGCCAGATGGGTATTTTTGGCCTGCCAATTTCCGTGTTGCTTGACCCCAAGGGCCGCGAAATTGCCCGGCTGCGCGGCGACGCCGATTGGCACAGCGACAGCGCCCGCCAGATCATCAAAGCTTTGGTCGATAGCGAAAAGGGCTAACTCAGGCCCCCTGCCAAGGGCCCTTCGCGGTCTTTGGCGCGCTAATGGCCCAATCCGGCCAACGCCGGAGAGAACCACAGCAGTGACGCGCTCAGCGTCACAAATAAACAAAACACCAATGCCAGAATCAAACGCATGAAGCCCCCACGACAAGCAGGGCTGCAATTTGAATGACTTATTCAACCTTTTCAAATGATTGGCGCGCCCACCGCAACAATCCCCCGCAAGCCACCAAATTGTCACCAAAGCAGAAACGATTGTTTCTCATATGCCTAAAGTGACGTGGCCGCCCGGCTGGCTTGATCATATTGCCCGGACAATCGCCGCAGCTGCGCCGCCAGCACCCGCAGGTCTTCGCCCGACATATCCATCCGCGTGATCCCATCGAGCAAACAGCTCTGCCGCACATCGCGGTAGGCGCTGCACAGGCCCGCGCCCGTCTCGGAGGTGCGGTAAAACACTTCCTTGCCGCGCTTTTCAGACACCAGCAGCTCCGCCTTCAACAGCTTGCGCAGCGCGTAATTGACCGTGTGCGTGTCCTCGATGTTGAGCAGAAAACAAATGTCATTCAGCCGCTTCTCCCGCCCCCGCGAATTGGTGTTATGCAGCACCAGAATATCCAGCGGCGTCAAATCGGGGTTGCCCGCCGCCGCCATACAGCGCGTCATCCAGCGGCTAAAGGCGTTGAACGCAATGATCAGCCCGTATTCGAACTCCGACGCCTCCCATGCTTCGCCCTCTGCCAGATGCCGCGAGGAAACAATGCGCCGCTCGGGCAGGTTGGAATTGGTCATCTTGGCGCGCCTTTCGCTGGTGTTTTATCAGCGTTATGTTAGCGTTTATCGGCTATCCCGCAAGCACGGCGCGACATCCCCGCCCCGGGCATTAGTTTCAAACCTGTTGCCCTGCTGCACTAGCGCCCCGCCGCCCCGCACCGTAAAACCCTTTTGCCGGGGGGCGCTTTAACGGGGAACTTGCATGTTCAAACAAACGCTTACCGCCGCTCTGGCCGCCTTGATCTGCCTTGCATCCGCCCCGGCGCAGGCCCGCGAAAAACTCGGCTTTGGCCATTTGCTCAGCAATGATTTTATCGGCGATGGCGAAGACCGCTGGCGCAGCGCGTCTTACGTGGCCTCCCATGTCTGGGGCCCTGCATGGCAAGGCACGCTGCCGCCGCGCTTTGGTGATCTGCTGGAGTTGCGCCTGCGCGCCGACATCCTCGCCCCCGCCAACCTGACCCGCCCCGCCCCCGGCGATCGCCCCTATGCGGGCACGCTCTCGCTGGGGCTGCACAGCCATTTCAGCTGGCACAGCGCCGAGGTCTCCTTGGGCGCGGACCTTGTGATGACGGGCGCAGACACCGGGCTGGGCGATCTACACGGCAGCCTGCACGACGCGTTTAACGTGGCCCCGCCCGCCGCCAGCGTGCTCGACACTCAAATCGGCAACGGGCTGCACCCCACCGCCGTGGCCGAAATCGGCCGCAGCTATGCGCTTGCCCCAAACGCCCACATCCGCCCCTACGCCGAAGGCCGCGCCGGGGCCGAAACCCTGCTGCGCGCCGGGTTTGACATCACCATCGGCCAGATCGGGCGCGGCGAATTGCTGCTGCGCGATCCCGGCACCGGGCAACGCTACCGCGCCGTCGAACGCCCCGCTTCTGGCTATAGCGTGGTCTTTGGCGCGGATATCGCCAAGGTCTATGACAGCATCTACCTGCCCGAAAATCGCGGCTACACCCTCACAGACACCCGCGACCGCGCGCGTCTGGGGCTGCATTGGCAAGGCGAGCAAGCCGCCGCCTTTTATGGAATCACCTGGGCTGGCAAAGAGTTCACCGCCCAAAGCGACGACCAATTGGTGGGATCACTGCGGATCGAGCTCAACTTCTAAGCGGTTGACTTGGCAGTTAAATCGGCAAATTCAACCAAGATTGAGCAGCCAAAGCGACATTCTCTACCCCTGCGTGTAGCCCGCTTAGGTTTTAGCGCAACAGTTGCCCCCCGCCCCAATTTTTCCCTTCCCCGAACGAATCGCCCCTGCTAGCGTCGTTAACAATTATAAAAAACGAACCGAGGCAGGCAGTCAGGAATGGGAACGGGCTTTAAAGGCACGTTTGTCATATCTTGGTCGCAAACAGAAATTGACGGGCTCGACGCGGCCCCTGTGCAGAACCTGACAGTGGGTGCGGCATGGGCGTGGCGAGGAGACGCGGTCCGAGTGGACGGCGCGCCGGATGTATTGCGACTGGATGGGGCACACGGAGCAGAAGAGCTGCGCAAACGCGCGGCACGAATGGTGCACCGGCTGGTGGGCGCCGCGCTGGATTTTGATCCCGCCGCGCTTGGCAAAACCGCGGAACCTGCACATAACGCATTGATGGACAACAGCTTTGTCGTGACCGACGGGGCGCGAAGCTTTACCGTGACCTTCATCGAGGTTGGCCGCGGCTCGCAACCCTTGCTGATGTTTCTTGATGAAATGCCGCCGCGCGGCTGCGATCTTTGGGTGGTGCATCACACGTTGGGCATGTCGCGCAATGACAGCCACGGCCCCGGCAATGGCGGCGTGATCTGTTTCACCCCCGGCACGAAAATCCGCACGCCGGATGGTTTTGCGCTGATCGAAGACCTGCGCGAAGGCGATCTGGTGCAAACCAAAGATGACGGCGCACAGCCCCTCGAATGGATCGGCAGCCGCCGCATGACCGGCGCGCGGCTCTTTGCCATGCCGCATCTGCGCCCGATCCGCCTGCGCAGCAATGTGCTGGGCAATCACCGCCCCGATGGCGATCTGCTGGTGTCGCCCGACCATAAACTGCTGATCAAAGGTGCCGCCGCCCAAAGCCTGTTCAACACGCCCGAAGTCTTGGTCGCCGCCAAGGATTTGATCAATGACAGCACCATCACCGTGGATTCCTATCTGCGCGAGGTGACCTATATTCACGTGCTGCTAGAGCGGCATCAAATCATGTGGGCCAATGGCGTGGAAACCGAAAGCTTCCACCCCTCCTCTGCCGCGCTCAGCACCCTCGAAGACAGCGACCGGGCGCGGCTGCTTGGCCAATACCCCGAGCTGGAATTTGACCCCCACACCTATGGCAGCTTTGCCCGCCGCACATTGTCGAGCTCAGAAGCCGCCATTTTGAACTACGCCGCCTAAGCGCCGGGGGGCCGTCAAAGCCCCTTGGGATGGGTCATGAACTCCTCAATCACCTCTGGCGGGGCTTTGACGTAATCGCCCACCCGGCTGACCTGAAGCCCCGTCAACGCCCGCAGCTTCACCGCCATTTCCGCGTGTTTGAGCACGATGGGAATGCCGTTGATCACCGGCGCATCGCCCACACAATGGGCTTTGATCGCGGAAAACAGCAGCATCGGAATGCCCCCCGCCGGGATCAACACCTCGGCCCCCGCCGCCACCAAAGGCGCGGCCTGCGCCTCGAACATCTCGCGCACCACCTGCAACCTGTCTCGGTGGTCAAACGCCGCAAGGATCTGCCCCGGCTCGAACTGCATCGCGTGCACGCCCGTCACCCGCTCGCCAAGCCCCAGCCGCTTAATCTGGTGATGGTGCCACGGAATGAACCGCCGATTGATCGTGATCAGCGCGCTGCGCATCCCCAAGGTCGCACCATGCAGCATGGTCGCCTCGCCCAGTGACACCACCGGAATATCCACCACAGTCCGCGATTCATGCAGACCCGTGTCTTGAAAATGCCCGATGACAAAGGCGTCATAGCCCTCCCTCTCGGCGCGCACCGCGTTACACACCACCTCGCGGGCACAGCGCATTTCCACAATCGGATGGGCGTAGCTGTCAAATGGCGTGATCCCATGCACGGTTACTTCCGTACCCGGCTCGGCCATCGCCGCCAAATGCGCCCGCAAATGCCGCCAATACTCCGCGCCATTTTCCTCATCAACAAAGCTTTGATACCAAATCCGCATGGGTTTACGTCCCTTCCTCTGCGCCTAGTTCAACATGACCGCAGGCAGCCACAGGGCAATCTGCGGGAACACCACCAACAACAGCACCAGCAGCAAGGTGCAGCACAGATAGGGCAGCGCCGCACGCACCACTTCCCAAATCGTGGTGCCCGGCGGACCAACCCCCACCATCACAAACAGCAGCAGCCCGAATGGCGGCGTGATCAGGCTCATCTCCAGCGCCAGCAACATGATGATCCCGAACCAAACCGCATCAAACCCATAGGCCCCGATCAGCGGTATAAAGATCGGCAGGGTCAGCATCATGATCGACAGCTGATCCATGAACATGCCCAGCACAACCAGCACGACAAACATCGACAGCAGCACCACATAGGGGCTCGCCCCAAGCTGCGTGGTCCATTCAATCATCCCGCGCGACGCGCCCGAAAAGGCAAGGATTTGCGAAAACGTGGTGGAGCCAAGGATGATCATCAACATCATCACCGACACCATCAACGTGCCGCGCAGCGACCGGATGATCGCATCCAAGCTCAAACAGCGTTTGCACAGCGCCAGAATAACCACCGACAGCGCGCCAAAGGCGGCGCTTTCCGTGGGCGTGGCCCAGCCCAGCAGGATCAGCCCCACCACGCAGAACACCACCAGGCCCATCGGCGCCACATCCACCAGCAGATCACGCGCCACTTCACGGCGCGGCACCCGGCCCGTCACATAACCCGGCGCACAATCGGGGTCATAGGCAATCTGCAACCGGATCGTGACAAAGAACATGCAAGCCAGCAAAAGCCCCGGCAACATCCCCGCAATCAACAGCGCCCCCACATCAATCCGCGCTAGCGAGCCCAGCAGCACCGCCAGCGTCGAGGGCGGAATGATCATCGCAAGCCCCCCCGTGGCAATGATCGGCCCCAAAATCATGTGTTTCTTATAGCCGCGCGCCATCATATCGGGCGTCAGCGACGCACCCAGCATCGCGGTATTGGCCATGGAAGACCCCGACAAAGTGGCAAATAACGTGCCGCCCCCCACCGTCAGATACGACAGCCGCCCGCGCATCCCGCCCAGCAGCTTGTCCAGCGCATCAAACACCCGCTTGGCCAGCCCGGTGTTGAAAAACAACTCGCCCATCAGCAAAAACAGCGGCACAGGCACCAAAGAGAAATTGGTGATCGACGCTGTGGCATTGGTCACAAATTGATCAACGCCGCGCATCCCGCCCATGAACAGCCACGCCCCCGCGATATTCACAGCAAAAAAGGCAAAAGCAACCGGCATGCCCAGCGCCATCAGCGTCAGCACCATCCCGATCATCATCGCAAAGGTCTCGTACCATTCCCATCCCATCAGGTGGATTTCCTTTTATTTAATCTTAGTGGTTGGCATTGCTGGAAAACGCGGTCTGCCCGGTTAACCGCAGGCGAATAACCTCGGTCGCCATCAGGCCAAACCCCAGCGAGAGCATCGCATAAGCAATCCAATAAGGAATATTGATCGAGCGCATATCCGTGCTGCCAAATTGCGCGGCATCCACCGCACCCAAAGCCGCACGCCAGCTCAGCAGCCCCAGCAGCAGCACGCTCATCGCCATCACCGCTTGGCCGACAAAGCGGCGCAAACCGCCCGGCAACATCGCGGCAAAACTATCCACCGCCACATGGCCCCCTTGGCGCACCAGCCAAGGACCGGCGGCAATCGTGGCAAACAGCAGACTATATTCCACCAGCGCGCTGGTGGGCTGAAACGGGCGCATCCCGAAATTGCGCAGCACAACATCAACGGCAATCGCCACCGTAATGGCCGCAAACCCCGCCCCCGCCAGCGCGGCAAGGCCAAGAATAATCAGATCGTAAAGCCGGGCCAAAGTTTTCATAACAACTCCTTTATGGGCGCAGTGTGTCGGCATCAAAGGGCCGCCCAAACCGGGCAGCCCCTCTTTGAGAGCAAAGGATTATTGCTTGTAATAAGCCTTGCGCAGCGCCTCATAGTCATCGCTGCCCGCCGCTTCCATTCGTGCCCACGCGCTGTCAAAAGCCGCGCCCAGATATTTCGCCCGCGCTTCGCCTTCGAGGCTGATGATCGTCATCCCCTCTTCGCGCACGGCGGCATCTGTTGCGGCAATCTCGGCTTGGAACGCATCATATGAAATCTGCTCATAATCCGCCGCCGCTTGGGTCAAGATCGCCTTGGCCTCATCGCTCAGACCTTCCCAGCTTTGCGGGAACATCGCCACGGCCAGATCGGTCTGAAAGAAACCCGGATCAATGCGGTAACGCAGGAAACGATCCCAGTTCAAATCCTTGATCCCGATGATCGGCCAGCCCGCGCCATCAAACGTGTTGCGCTCCAGCCCGGTGTAGACATCGGGCACGTTCACCGAAATAGGCGTCGCGCCAAGGCTCTCGAAAAACGCGTTGTAAATCGGCTGCGAACGGATTTGCAGACCCTCCAGATCCACGCCGCCATCCTCGGTGCGCTTGGGCTCTTTGGTCAGGTAAATGTAGAACTGCACACCTGTATCGATATGCGCCAAAAGGCTCACACCCAGCTTTTCCGAAAACGCCTTTTGCATCAGCCCAAAGCCGCCATTCTCGCGCGCTTCCATCGCTGAGACATTCGAGCCAACCCATGCGTCGCCCTCGGGCATCCGCCCCAGATAAAAGCTCGCCGGGCCATATTGCATGTCCACAATCCCGCGCCGCAGCGCATCGATTTGCTGGTTCTGCGGCACAGCTTCGGGGCCGCCGATATAGTCGATCTGCACCACATCCTTGCCGCGCTCATTCACCAAATCGACAAAGCCTAGGAAGGATTTGGAAAACGCCAGCGAGCTTGGGAAAGCCGTCACCGCCCGCAGCGTCACTTCCTCTGCCCATGCAAAAGACGGCGCCAAAGCCAGCGCCGCTGCGGCCACAGCCGCCCTAAGGTTTCCTTTTTTCATTGTGATATTCTCCTCTGTTGAAGGTCGTTGTTATGTTTGTTGGTTTCTTATTGTTGTTATTTTTATGCGTCTTGCGGGGGCGGCGGCAAAAGATCCGCCTCGCGCAGCGCCTTTACAAAAGCGCCCAGTTTTTCTTGCTGCCACGCCGAAACATCGCGCTCGGTGTAATCGTAAAACCCTTTGCCACTGCGCAGCCCCAGATGCCCCTGCTCCATGTTGCGCGTGATGATATCGGGCGCGGCATAGCGCTCCGATCCGGTCACCTCGGTCATATAGGCGCTGGCATAGGCCAAAATATCGCCCCCGCCCCAATCGATGAATTCCAAAAGCCCCAGCACCGAAAACCGTAGGCCAAACCCATAGCGCACGGCTTTGTCCACATCTTCCGCGCTGGCCACGCCCTCTTCGACAATGCGCGCCGCTTCATTCATGGCAAGCGTCTGAATACGCGGCACAATATATCCCGGCGCGGCTTTGCAGGTCACAGGAACCTTACCAAGCCCTTCTAGAAAATCACGCAGATATTGCACCACCACGGGGCTGGTCTGCTCCGCCGGGCTCAGCTCAACCAGCGGCACTAAAAACGCAGGGTTTAACCAATGGGCATTCAGAAAATGACTTGGCCGCTGCGTCAGCCCGGCCAGCTCCGTCGACAGCATTGTCGAAGTCGTCGAGGCCAACACCGCCCCCTCGGGCGCATGGGCATCAAACAGTGCAAACCCTTCGGCCTTGGCCCCGCGGGTTTCGGGCACGCCTTCAAACACAATCGCAGTGCCCGCAAGCGCCTCCGCTGCGGCTTCAAGCGGATAGATCTTGATCCGCCCCATGACCGACGGGATGATCCGCGCCTCAAACGCGCCCAGCCCCGCCAGCATCTGAAGCCCCGCTTCAATATCGCTCAGCGCGCTGGTGCGCAGCGCCTCAAACCCCGCCGCATCACGCGGTTTGGCATCCAGCAGGCGCATCTCATGCCCGCCAAATGCCGCGCAATGGGCGATCCCCCGCCCCATGCGCCCCGCGCCAATACAGGCAATGATCTCCGCGCTCATCAGGACAACCCGTCTTCCAGCAGCGCGGTCATCTGCGCCCGCGTCATCTGGTCCAATCCCATGCTGGCCAAGGTGCGCCCGCCTTGCTCAAAATCCGCGCTGTTGATCGCCCCGGCCACCGCCAGCAACCCCTGCGCCACCGGACAAGGCACCCCGGCCCATTTGCCCACAGACACAAGAAACGCCAGCCCCATCGCCGTGTCCTCGGTCATATAACGGTGCTCGGTCAGGTTCAGCTTTTCATGCCAATCCCCGCTGTCCACCAGCTTGTCATGAGCCAGATTGCCATACATCCAATTGCTGGTCGTATAGTGGTCATTCAGCGGGAAATGCGGCGCGCCATATCCCAGCGCCTCGCGGATCGCCATACGCTCGGCATCCAGCGCATGATGCACGGCGCGGATCGCAGGCTGGGTGCCTTCATTGTGAATATCCCAGCTGTCGAAATGCTCAATCGGCCCCGCGTTCATCAAGATCAACGGCGGGTGAATGATCGGCCCCGCATTCATCAGCGCCGCCGAGAGCGCATCCTCCACCGGCTCAATCGCGCCGGGGAAAACATCGGAAATAATCGCCAGCGCCGCATCATGCATCCGGCGCGGCATCACCCCTGTGGGCAACCGCGAGGCGCGGGTGCTGATCCGCACAGTCGATGCATCTTGCTTGCGGCACAGCCACGGCAGCGTGCCGGTTTCGGCAATGGCAATATCCGCCGTGCAGCCCGCTTTGCGAATCTCTGCCAGCATCAGATAGCTGCCAAATGTGCCCGGCGGCAGGTAAATCACCTGACCGTCCTGCAAATGCGGCGCAAGATTGCGCGCGATATCTTCCTGCGCTGTGGCCGGGGTCGGCACCAAGATAAGCTCGGCCCCCGCAATCGCTTGGCCCAGATCATCGGTAGGGTTTACCGCCACATCGCGGCGGCCCGCATGGTCAATCACCGTAACTGTCCGGCTTTCATACACCGGCCCAAAAGCCGCTTTATCCCGGCGCCACCACGTGACCTCATGGCCCTGCTCCACGGCATCAACCACCCCGGCAAATGAGCCGTTTCCACCCCCAAGAACCGCCACTCTGCGCTGTGCCATCTTTGCCTCCTAGCTTTTATTCACACCTAAACTATTTAGCGATGAAGAAATATCATCTGTCAATAAATATGTGTTTGCATGCAAAATTGAGCTGGTTCCAGCAGCGCAAAACGCCCCCAATCTGCTCAGTTTTTCATAGGGCACCCAATGCGCCCGCAGAGCGATATAGGTAAGCAAACCAGCCCCATTGCCCTCAAACCTGTTGCTTTACCCCGCGCACCAACTGCCCCAGCCTTGCGCGCATGACACACTCAAAAAAGGGCAGCTTTGCATGAAAATCGGATTTATCGGCCTTGGTAATGTGGGCGGCAAATTGGCAGGCAGCTTGCTGCGCAACGGCTTTGACCTCACCGTGCATGATCTTGATGCGGCGCTGGTGGACCGCTTCACCGCGCTTGGCGCGCAGCCCGCCGCTGGCCCCCTCGCCATGATGCAAAATTGCGATGCGGTCATCACCTGCCTGCCCTCGCCCGCCGCCTCTGCCATGGTGGTCGAGGCCATGCTGCCCGCCGTGGACAGCAGCAAAATCTGGATGGAAATGTCCACCACAGACGCCGAAGAGGTCAAACGCTTGGCCGCACTGGTCATGGCACGCGGCGGCGCAGCCATGGAATGCCCCGTCTCGGGCGGCTGCCACCGCGCCGACACGGGCAATATCTCGATCTTCGCAGGCTGCGACCGCCCCACATTCGAGCGCATGCTGCCCACGCTCACCGCCCTTGGCCGCCGGGTCTTGCACACGGGCGAGCTTGGCAGCGCATCGCTGCTCAAAGTCATGACCAATTATCTGGCCACCGCCAATCTTCTGACCTGCTGCGAGGCGCTGGTCACCATGAAAGCTGCGGGCATGGACCTCAACACCGCCTATGAGGCGATGAAAATCTCCTCCGGCACCTCCTTCGTGCATGAAACCGAAAGCCAGGTGATCCTCAACGGATCCCGCGATATTTCCTTCACCATGGATCTGGTGAAAAAGGACATCGGGCTGTTCCAGAAAATCGCGGATCAGGCCGGGGTGCCGCTGGAAATCAGCCCGCTGATGATCGAGATTTTCAACGATGGCATTGCCCGCTTTGGCCCGCGTGAATTCTCGCCCAACATCATCCGCCGCCTCGAAGAGGCCACAGGCCTCAGCATCACCGCCCCCGGTTTTCCCGCCGAAATGGTCGATGATGAACCCGAAGAACCGGGCTATGAGGTGATCCCCACCGGGCTAAGCGCCCCGCGCGGCGCGGCGCAATAAATCCGCCAAACGCATTGCTCCTGCGGGGCAAGCTGGCCATGATTGCGTGCAACATATTGGAATGCACATGCGCCGCTTGCCCCATGTCACTTGGCTGCGCGCCTTCGAGGCCGCCGCCCGCCACAGCTCCTTCAGCGCCGCCGCGCAGGAGCTAAACCTGACCCCCGCAGCGGTCAGCCAGCAAATTCGCCAACTCGAACAGCATCTAGAGATTCGCCTGTTCAACCGCCTCGCCAAAGGGGTCGAGCTGACGGATCTGGGCCAAGCCTACGCCCTGCCGATCCGCAAATCTTTCTTGGAAATGCAATCGGCCACAGATGGGCTGTTTCGCAGTGAACGCAAATCAGTGATCCGCCTGCGCGCCTCGATCTCCTTTGCCGCGCTGATCCTCGCGCCGCGCCTCGCGGCGTTCCACCGCGCCCATCGCGGGATCGAAATCGCGCTCTCCACCACCGTTTGGGCCGACCGGATGGGCGACGCCAGCATCGATCTTGATCTGCGCTATGGCGATGGCGGCTGGCCCGAAATGCGCGCCCACCCGCTGCAAATCCAAGACGCCACGCTCATTTGCCACCCAAGCTTCGCCCCCCAGCTTGGCCCCGCCCCCGATCCGGACGCCCTGCGCGCGGCGGGCATCGTGCAAATCACCGGCTCCGAAACCGATTGGGACCGCCTGTTTGATCATTGCGGCTTTGACCAGCCCCGCCCCGACCATTGGATCAAAGCGGATTCCTCGCTGATCGCGCTGCAAATCCTTGCGGGCGGGCATGGCTGCGCCCTCATCAGCCGCAGCTTCGCCCAGCAGCATCTGGCCAGCGGCGCGCTGGTGGCCCCGTTTGATCTGGCGATCCCGATGGGCAAACAGTTCTTTCTGGTCGAGCGCGACGATCTGGGCACCCGCCCCGATATTGCGCAGTTCCGCCAATGGCTTTTAGCACAGCCGCTCTAGCCCAGCTTCTCTAGCCTAACTCGTCTAGCCCAGCCCCGCCTGATCAAGCAGCGCCGCCAGCACCGCATCCACCCCATCCCCGGCTTTCAGGTTGGTGAAAAAGAAGGGCCGCCCCTGCCGCATCTTGCGCGCATCGGCCTCCATCACCTCAAGCGACGCGCCCACATGCGGCGCCAGATCGGTCTTGTTGATCAGCAAAATATCCGACCGGGTCAGCGCAGGCCCGCCTTTGCGCGGAATTTCCTCGCCCGCGGCCACATCAATCACATAGATCGTCAGATCAGCCAATTCAGGGCTGAACGTGGCCGAAAGATTATCGCCGCCGCTCTCGATCAGCACAATTTCCACCTCGGGATGACGCTCTTGCATCTGCGCCACCGCCGCCAGATTGATCGACGCATCCTCGCGGATCGCCGTATGCGGACAGCCCCCCGTCTCCACCCCGATGATCCGCGATTGCGGCAAGATTTGCAGACGCATCAACGCCTCTGCATCCTCTTGGGTGTAGATGTCATTGGTGATCACCCCAATGGAAAACCGCCCCTTAAGCTGCTCTGCCAGCCGCGCCGTCAGCGTGGTTTTCCCCGCGCCCACCGGGCCGCCAATCCCCACACGCAGCGGGCCGTTCATCTTGCTCATGACTGAAAAATCCTCGGTTGCAATGTCTCGTGGCCCATGGCCGCAATGTCCGACAGAAACGTGGCCGAACCGATATCCTCGATCCCGGCCCCCTCGGCCTGCGCCGCCATGGCAAGGCAATCATGGGTCAAGCTGGCCAAAACCGCTTGTGCGCGGCTCTGCCCAATCGGCAACAGCCGCTGCGCCGCCGCCACCAGATTGCCAAAAAACCCTTGCAGATAAAGCGCAATCACCGGCTGCAACGGCAACCCCGCCAGCCGCGCCGCCCGGCCCAGCGCCACAGGAAATTGCAGCCCCGGCAACTCAATATCCCACACCTCTGCGGTGATGCGCGCAAAGGCCTCGCCCTGCCGCTGCGCCTCGCGGCGGCGCTCTGGCGCGGGGCAAAATGCCCGGCATTGCGCGTTCAGCGCCTGCGCCTCCTCGGCGCCCTCACAGCCAAATCCAAGCGCAATCCAGATCGCATCATTTTGCCCAGAGCCCAGCCGCGCCAAATCGCGCAGCCATTCTTCCAGCCCCTGCGCATCATGCACCCAGCCCGCCGCCACCGCCTGTTCGAGCCCATGCGAATAGGCAAAGCCCCCCAAGGGGAAGGCCGGCGATAACCACTGCGCCGCCGTCAACAGCCGCGCATCAATCTGCATGATGGGTATGCCCATGCGCATGGGCATGGGTGCGCCCATGGCCATAGGCCCCGCCCTCTGGTGTAAATGGCTCCACCGCCGGGACAATCTGCGCGCCCAAATGGCGCAACATATGCGCAATCACCGGGTCATTCTGGATCACCAGCCGCGCCGGCTCGATCTGGCAAGGCGTGTGCCGATTGCCAATGTGCCACGCCAATTGCGCCAGCGCAGGCCCGGTGACAATCAACACCTCTTCGGGCGCTGCCTGCACCTGCACGCGGCGACCATCCTCCAATTCCAGACAATCCCCATGATCCAGCGAAGTGGTCTGTTCCAAATCCACCACAAAGCTCAAGCCCCCCTCAGCCACCAGCTTTTTGCGCCGCAAAAACCGGCCCTCATAGCTCAGGATTACGGTGTCATCCGCCTGCCCATGGGCGTGGCGGTGCAGCGTTTGCGCCAAAGGAAGCTGGGTCATAACAGGGCCTTCAAAACAGGAAATAGCGCTGCGCCATAGGCAGCTCGGTTGCGGGCTGGCAGGTCAACAACTCGCCATCGGCGCGCACCTCATAGGTCTCCGGGTTCACCTCGATTTTCGGCGTGGCCGTGTTGAGCTTGAGGTCCTTTTTGCCAATGTCCCGCGTGCCGCGCACCGCAAGCGTGCGCTTGGCCAGCCCCAGCTTATCACCGATTCCGTCGGCCTGCGCCGCCTCTGACACAAAGGTCACCGCAGAATGTTCCACACTGCGCCCAAACGCGCCAAACATGGGCCGCGAATAGACCGGCTGCGGCGTGGGGATCGACGCATTGGGATCACCCATCTGCGCCGCCACAATCGTGCCGCCCAGCAAAATCATCTCTGGCTTCACCCCGAAAAACATCGGATCCCAAAGCACCAGATCGGCGCGTTTGCCAATCTCGATCGACCCGATCTCGTGGGAAATCCCATGCGCAATCGCCGGGTTGATCGTGTATTTCGCCACATAACGGCGCACGCGCATATTGTCGTTATCGCCGGTTTCTTCTGGCAATGGCCCGCGCTGTTTTTTCATCTTATCCGCCGTTTGCCACGTGCGGATCAACACTTCGCCCACCCGGCCCATGGCCTGACTGTCGCTGGCAATGATGCTGAAGGCGCCAATATCGTGCAAAATATCCTCTGCCGCGATGGTTTCGCGGCGAATACGGCTCTCGGCAAAAGCCACATCCTCGGGGATCGATTTATCCAGATGGTGACACACCATCAGCATGTCCAGATGCTCATCCACCGTGTTTACCGTGAACGGGCGCGTGGGGTTGGTCGAGGACGGCAGCACATGTTCCTCGCCGCAGATTTTGATGATGTCGGGCGCATGCCCGCCCCCCGCACCTTCGGTGTGAAACGCATGGATCGTGCGGCCCTTCATGGCCGCCACCGTATGCTCCACAAACCCGCTCTCATTAAGCGTATCTGTGTGGATCATCACCTGTACATCCATCGCATCGGCCACCCCAAGACAGCAATCAATCGCCGCCGGGGTGGTGCCCCAATCCTCATGCAGCTTGAGCGCGCAGGCCCCGCCGCGAATTTGCTCCTCCAGCGCGCCGGGCAGGCTGGCGTTGCCCTTCCCCGCAAAGGCAAGGTTCATGGGAAACGCATCCGCCGCCTGCAACATCCGCCCCATATGCCATGGCCCCGGCGTGCAGGTGGTGGCCAAAGTGCCATGGGCTGGCCCGGTGCCCCCGCCCAGCATGGTGGTCAGCCCCGAATGCAGCGCCTCTTCGATCTGCTGGGGGCAAATGAAATGAATGTGGCTGTCAAATCCCCCCGCCGTCAAAATACGCCCCTCGCCCGCGATCACCTCGGTGCCGGGGCCCACGATAATATCCACGCCGGGCTGGGTGTCGGGGTTGCCCGCCTTGCCGATCCCGGCAATCCGCCCGTCCAGCAAGCCGACATCGGCTTTATAGACGCCCGTGTAATCCACGATCAGCGCATTGGTGATCACCGTGTCGACTGCGCCCATGGCGCGGGTGGCCTGCGATTGGCCCATGCCATCGCGGATCACCTTGCCGCCGCCAAACTTGACCTCCTCGCCATAGATCAGCGCATTGGCCCCGTTCCCGCCGCCCAGCGCCGCGCCTGCCCGCTCGGCAATCAAATCGCGCTCGACCTCAATGATCAGATCCGTATCAGCCAGCCGCAGCTTATCGCCCACCGTGGGGCCAAACATGGCCGCATAATCCGCGCGTTTGATCCGTGCTGGCATTTACAGCGCCCCCATAATTTCTTGATTAAACCCAAAGATCACCCGCGCGCCCGCAATCGGGATCAACTGCACCTCGCGGCGCTGGCCCGGCTCGAAACGCACCGCAGTGCCTGCGGCAATATCAAGCCGCATCCCCCGCGCCGCGCTCCGGTCAAATTCCAGCGCCGGATTGGTCTCGCCAAAGTGATAGTGACTGCCCACCTGAATGGGCCTGTCACCTGTGTTGGCCACCATCAAGGTGACCGCCACAGCATGGGCATTGAGCTCCAATTCGCCCGGCGCGGGGATGATCTCTCCGGGGATCATGCTTTGCGCTGCGCCTTGCGCATACGGGCTTTATACGCGGCAAAAACCACGGCCACGGCAATTGCGCCCACGCCCCAAACCCATGTGCTCGAGCTGCCATGCGGGTGCATGTGCAGGCCGTCATGGGCCAAAACAGGGGCGGCGGCTGCCAGCGCGGCAAGGGTCGTCAAAGGGGTTGCGAATTTCATGTAAGTGTCTCCTAACGAATGGGATTGTGAACAGTGACAAGCTTTGTGCCATCGGGGAATGTTGCCTCGACCTGCACATCTTGGATCATTTCGGGCACACCTGCCATACACTGTGCGCGGGAAATTACTTCGGCCCCTGCCTGCATCATATCCGCGACAGAGCGCCCATCGCGCGCGCCCTCCACCACCGCATCCGTGATCAGCGCAATAGCCTCGGGATGATTGAGCTTCACCCCCCGCGCCAACCGCTTGCGCGCCACCTCGGCGGCCATAGCGATCAGCAATTTATCTTTTTCTCGCGGGGTCAGGTTCACCAGTCAAAGTCTCCATGAAGCAGGCAGGGCATCGCCCGTCAGCCGGTCCAGCACCGGCAGCAACGCCCGGCGCAATTCAAATCCATCCGCCGCCACAAGGCGCAGCACAAGCAGGTCCGGGCCAAGCAAACTGGCCGCGCCGCTGGGCGGCAACATCGCACGCAGCGGTTCTAACTGCGCTTCGGCATTCGGGCTGGCAAAGACCACACTGCACAGGGCCGCCGCCCCGCCGCAAACCGCGCCGCGCGCCAGCAGGCTGGCAATATCGCCCGACAGGTTCACCGCATCGCGGTAGATCGGCGCGCCCGCCCGCGTGACATGTATCCGGTCGCGAAACACGCCGCTGCTCAGCCGCTCGCCCATGGCCAAACGCCCAAAAATAACCGGCTCGACAATCAAAGCCTGCGCATCCGCCGCCAGTGACACCTCAAGCGTTCGGTGCAACGCGCAGCCGTCATATAAAATTAACTCCTGCGGCAACCAATTGAGCCGCCCGCCCGCCCGCACCGTGACCTTGCTGCGCATCTGCGCGATGCCACTGTCGGCGCGGTAGGCACGCTCGGCGGCCTGCGTGGTCAGGCTCATCTGGCTGCCCGCGCCCACCTCGGCCTCGATCTCGATCCGGTCACCCCCGGTCAGCCCGCCCGAGGTGTTGATCAAAATCGCGCTCACATCCTGCGCCCTTGGAAACAGCGCTTTCATCGCGCCAGAACTGCGCAAGGTCGCAATCCCGCTGCGCCCGCCGCCCAAAGACTTGGACGACAAAAGCAACGTGCCATGGCTGCGCGGCACGGCTGTGCTGGCGGCATCTGGCGCAGGATATGGGCTGTGAAACGTAATGGCGATGGCCTTTGGCGGATCAGATATTCGCCCTATCTTTCACCGCCCCGGCGCAAAAGTGACCGCCCTGCGCGCCGCTGCGGCGAAACTTCCGCCGCTCTGCTCAAATATTCACCGCATGCGCGGCCTGAGGATTAAATTTCAGGCACCGCGCAAAACCTCAAACCGATTTGCGCACAATCCCCTGCGCGCACCATTCATCAAACAGCGCCAGCGCCGCATCGGCAAAAACCGCATCATTGATATGGCCCGCCACCCGCAGCGCCTGCACATTGGGCGGCAGGTTTTCCTCCAGCGTCTCTAAAAACGCCTCAAGCCCGGCGCGGTCATGCAAATCGCCGCCCGCCCGGTCCCATTCGCCAAAGCCTTCCTCGGCCAGCAAAAACGCCACCGGCCCCTTGGCCCCGCGCAATTGCGCGGCATGGGCGCGGGCCACGGCGCGGCGCTCCTCATGGTCAAGCACCACCGAGGTCAGCAACCGGTTATGCGCGTGGCTGGCATGCTGCGCCCATTTATCCGGCAACGCGCGCCACCCCACCATATCCACCAGATCATAACAGCCCGCCGAAACGATCTGCGGCGTGCCGCAGCGCCCGGCATTGGTCAACCGATCCGCCCCGGCAGAAATCTCCGATCCATGCAGATGATTGCCCAGCTCTTGGGTGCAAAAATCAAAAACACAAGCAAACGCCCCCTGCCCCGCAAGGCTCTCAAAGGCGCGCCCGCCCATGCCCGTGGCGTGAAACACCGCCACCTCAAATCCCCGCGCCTCCAGCGCAGGCTTGAGCGGTACCATGTACCGCAGCGCAGATTTACCCAGCGATGTCATGCCGATCATCGGCTTACTTCTGTCTGGCCGCTCCACCGCGCGCGCCGCCCCAAGCACCGCCCCCGCCGCTTGGCTCAGCGAGGCTTTGCACACGCCATTGAGCCCATAAAGCCCCCCGGCCCAAAGGATCATCTGCACATCCGCCGCCAACCGCTCCGGCGGGATCAGCGGCGAAAACGACACCGTCGAGACAATGTATTTCGGCACGCCCAGCGGCAAAGCCGAGGTCACATCCAGCGCCAAATCCGTGCCCATGGACCCACCCAGCACAATCACCCCGTCAAATCGCCCTTCCGCAAAAAGCAGCGCCGCAAGCAGCGCCGCCCCCTCGGCCATGATCTGCATCGCGCGGTTTTCATCACCCGTGGCAATGGCGGCGGCAATGCTGCTGCCCCCCGCCTGCGCCACGTCATGTTTGCTGAAATCCACCCGCATCGCCGCATCGCCCAGCACCGAGACATCCATGGCAAGGCTCTGCCCGCCTTGCCCCGCAATCACCTGCGCCAAATAGCCAAGCTCATCCTCTTTGGTGTCGTAAGTGCCTACAATCAATATGGTTTTTTCGGCCATGAGAAGCCTCCTAGAGCTTGATCCACGCGGTCTTGAGGTTGATGTATTTCTCGATCGCATGCAGCGATTTGTCATGGCCATTGCCCGATTGCCCAACACCGCCAAGCGGCACGGTGCCGTCGGCCCCGCCATAGGTGTTCACATGCATCACCCCCGCCCGCACCGCGCGCACCATGCGGTGGGCACGGCCCAGATTTGCGGTCCAGACCGCCCCGGCCAAGCCGTATACCGTGGAATTGGCAAGCCGCACGGCCTCGGCCTCATCGGCAAATGCCGTCACGGCAAGCACCGGGCCAAAGACCTCCTTTTGCGCCAATGCCGCCTCTGGGCGCACCTTGGTCACAATCGTCGGCGCCATGAAATAGCCGCCTGTTTGTTGCAAAATCCGGTCCCCGCCCGTGACAACCTGCCCGCCCTCATCGCGCGCGGTTTGCACAAACCCAAGGTTCGCCGCGAGCTGGGTTTCCGAATTTACCGCCCCAATCGCCGTGCCCAGATCGAGCGGATCGCCCACCCGCATCGCCTCGGCGGCGCGGGCCACTGCGGCGACAAACTCATCATGGATCGACGCCTCGACCAAGAGCCGCGAGGCCGCCACACAAACCTGCCCCGCATTGCGGAAAATCCCCGCCGCCGCCACTTTCGCGGCCTCCTCCAGATCGGGCGCATCGGCAAACACAATGTTCGGAGACTTGCCCCCCAACTCCAAATAAACCCGCTTCATGTTTGAGCGCGCCGAATATTCCATCAACCGCCGCCCCGTCGCGCCCGAGCCGGTAAAAACCAACACATCGACATCCATCGACAGGCCCATCGCCTCGCCCACAACCGCGCCCTCGCCCGTGACCGCGTTAAGCACGCCTTCGGGCAAGCCCGCCTCCAGCGCCAGCTCCGCCATGCGCATCAGCGACAGCGATGCGGTCTCGGCAGGTTTGAGCACGACCGAATTGCCCATCGCCAAGGCTGGCCCCAGCTTCCACGCGCCAATCATCAGCGGGAAATTCCACGGAATAATCGCGCCCACAACGCCCACAGGTTCCTTATGCACCAGCCCCAGAACATCGCGCCCCGTGGGGGCAATCTCGCCGTAAACCTTATCCAGCGCCTCGGCGTAATAGCGAATGCTCGCCGCCGCTGATCCGGGCTCCGCCTTAAGCGCCATGGAAATCTCTGTGCCATTGTCGCGCACGCCCAACACCGCCAGCTCCAGCGCATTGGCCTCAATCAACTCCGCCCATCGAAGCAGCACTTTCTTGCGCGCCGCAGGCGGCTGCCCAGACCAGCGCCCATCCTCAAATGCCGCCCGCGCCGACGCAATCGCCCGCGTCATATCCTGCGCCGTGCCCCGCGCAATCTGCGTCAACACCTGCCCGTCAAGCGGCGAGAGCACATCCATCACCCCCCCATCCGAGGCAGGCACATTTTGCCCGTCAATTAGATGCCCGCGCGAGGCAATGGGTTGGCGGCGAAGGGCGTCGATTTGCGTCTGATCCATGTGGTCCTACCGTGATTGCGTGTCATGAAGATCGTGATCTGCATCGGGCTGATGCGCCCTATGCTCTTTGATCAGCGTTCGAATATGCAGCGCCAGAACCACAAGGATCATGGCGAAAATGATGAAGGAAATTGGCCGATCAATCATATCAAACGGGGTTTTCAACCGCGGCAAAGCCGAACGCAGCTTGGTCTCCATGATCCCGCCAAGCACCATGCCCAAAATGATCGGCACAATCGGCAGGTTCAGCCGTTTCAAGATCAACCCAAACACCCCAAACACCGCCGAAATCATCACATCCGTCAGCGAATTGCGCAGCGAATAGACCCCTACAAACGACAGGATCAGGATCATCATCCCCAAAAACCGCGTGGGTATCTTGATGATCTTGGTCAACAGATTGGTCGAAAACAGCAAGAACACCATCACAATGACATTCAGCAAAATCAGCGCAAAATAGAGCCCGTACACCAGATCAATATTGTTCTGAAACAGCTGCGGCCCGGGGATCACGTTATGCACATAAAACACCGAAAGCATCATCGCCGTCAGCGCCTCGCCCGGAATACCCAGCGCCAAAAGCGGGATCATCGCCGCCGCTGGCACCGCGTTATTGGCCGCCTCCGACGCGATCAGCCCCTCGGGCGATCCCTTGCCAAATGCCTCCGGCGTCTTGGAGGTTTTCTGCGCATAGGTATAGCTCATGAACTGCGCCGTGAACTCGCCCGTGCCGGGGATCATCCCCAGCAGCACACCAAAGCTCGCGGCCACCGTAGCCACGCGTTTGTGCTTGAACAGCTCGCGAAACCCCGCGCTCATCTTGCCCGACACAGGCTTGGCATCGGGGCTGCTATCGGCAGCGGTCAACAGAAAAAACGCTTGGCTCAGCGCAAACAGCCCCAGCACCACCACGATCAGGTTGATCCCCGAGGAAAGAAACGTCTGATCAAACGTATAACGCTGGGTATAGGTCACCGCATCAAGGCCAATGGTCTGCAAGAAAATCCCCAGCATCGCCAGCATCCCCGCCGCCATGATCTGGCCGCGATGCGCCAGCACCACCAAGATAATCCCCAGCAATGCCGCGAGGAAAATTTCCCGGCTGCCAAACATCGGAGCCACCCAAGCCAGCACAGGTGACAGCAAAATCAGACAGGCAATGCCAAAAATCCCGCCCCAAAACGACGCGCTATAGGCCAGTGATACCGCCCGGTGCGCCTCGCCATTTTGCGTCATCGGATAGCCGTCGTACGATGTGAGCGCATTCACCGCCGTGCCTGGCGTGTTGATCAAAACCGCCGGGATCGCGCCGCCATACATTGATGATCCGTAAATCCCCAGCAGCATCGTCAGACCCACAATCGGATCAAGCGAGAAGGTCGCAGGCAACATGATCGCAATCGCAACCGCCGGGCCAACGCCCGGAATTGCCCCGATAATCACCCCGCCAATCGACCCGATCATCAACGCCAGAACCACGTCCCAACGCGCCAACATTTCCGCCCCTGCAAGTAGGTTTTCCATCACTCATCCAATCAGAAATAGGTCAGCATGATTTTGCGCGGCCCCTCGGGCAGCAGCTCGTAAATCGCCCCCGCCGGGATGTTCACCTTCAAAATGGGTTTGAACAAAACCACCGTGGCCAGCGCACAAAGCGCGGCAATCCCCAGCACCCGCGCGCGGCGATAGCCAAGCCGATAGGCCAGCAGCAGCGCAAAAATCACCGTGCTGGGCAGATACCCCGCATAGGGCACGGCCACCGCATAAAGAATAAACCACCCGGCATATTCCAGCGATTGCACCCACAGCAGCACCTCGCGCCAACGCCCCTCGATGCGCTCCGACAGCGCCGAGCCCAACAGATGCAGCGCCGCAAAGATGCTCATCATCCCCAGCGATACCGCAGGCCAAAACCGCGGCTGCGCAAAAAGCTTCGCCCCCGGCTTATAAGCGGTCTGCGCAAAAATCTGGCTCAGCAAAAACACCGCCCCCGCAAAGCATAGCCACGCAAAGACAATATCACCGGGGCGGCGATAGCGTTTGAACAAGGACCGAAGCGTTTGAACATGAGACATGGGCAGGCTCCTAAAAGCGCGTTCACAAATGGGTAAAAACACCGCGTTTGGCCGGGCAAATACCGCCCGGCCAATCCGCTAAACCTGCCGTTTACTCAGACAGCAGCCCGTCGATGACACCCAATGTGGCTATGTCCTTTTCGATCTGCGCCGTCACCTCATCGGCGCTCTGCCAATACACCAGCGCCCCTGTCTCGGCGGCCAATTTCAAGGCGCGCTCGGATTTCATGGTCTCTTGCGCCACGGCGATGATCTTATCGCGCGCGTCCTGCGGGGTGTCTTTATGCACAAACAACCCGTTCCACAGCGCCACATCCAAATCCGGTGCCAACTCGGCCACGGTGGGGGTATCCGGCGTCAGGGCAATGCGCTCGGACCCGATGGAGGCGAGAACTTTCACTTCGTCCAAACATGGCAGGATCAGTTGCAGCGTGGTGTTGATCACATCCACATCACCCGAGGCCAGCGTGTTGCAATCCAGCGCATCAAACGCGGCATCCGACGCATAGGAAAAGCCCATCTTTTTGGCCAGACCCAGTGTTACCTGCGTGGGGACCAAAGGCGCCCCAAAATGCCCCAAAACCACGTCATTCTGCGCGCCATATGCCGCCAGCCCCTGCATATCGTCATAGGGCGCATCCGCGCTTGTCGCGATCACAAATGGATAGGTCAGGAAATTGCCCAGCGGCTCAAACGGGTTGGGGTCCAGATCCGGAATACCAAGCTGCGGACCAACCACGGGAATGGCAATGAGGAACGAGCCCACCGTGTAGCCATCCGCAGGCGCCTTCGCCACTTCGATCGCGCCGGGGAACGGGCCACCGCCGCCGCCGGGTTTGTTCACCACCGCCGTCGGCACATCATAAGCCGCCGAGAAATCTTCCGCGATCATCCGCGTCAGCACATCCTCCAAATCACCCGGAGGCCATGGCACCACAAACTCAACAGGTTTCTCCGGATATTCCGCTTGCACAGCGCCAGTGGCAGCCACGGTCATGGCCCCCGCGACAAAGGTCATCGCGGCAACAGATTGCACAATCTTAGACATTTTACTCTCCCAGTTTACTGGTTCATATTTTGAACCGCTGTTTTGAAAAAAAGATTGCCTTGATAAATATAACCTGTCAAACTTTTTTTGAATTCAGACCACGGATGCTCAAAAAATGTCCTCAGCCACCAAGACCCTCCAGCTTCTGTCCTATTTCACGGCCACCCGCCCCGAGATCGGCCTGTCACAGCTGTGCCGTCTTGCAAAACGCGACAAAGCCACCACCCACCGCCACCTTCAGGCCCTCGAAGACGCGGGTTTTGTTGAGCAAAATCCTGACAGCAAACAATACCGCCTCGGCCCCGCCCTGCTGCAACTGGCCCGCACCCGCGAGCTGACCGTGCCGCGCAAAGCTGGCGCTGAAGCCGCGCTGAGCCAATTGGCCGAAGTAACAGGGGAAACCACCCACGCCTCTATTTTGTCGGGCGAGGCGCTCTTCTCGCTGGCCTCGTGCGAATCGACCCGCCACAGCACGCGGGTTGTGATCGATCTGGACCGCTTCCCGCTGCACGCCACCGCCTCGGGCCATTGCGCCTTGGCCTTTGGCCCGCCCGCCCTGATGGACGCGCTCACCGGTGACATCAAACCGTTCACCGCCCACACGATCCAATCCCCCGAAGCGCTGCAAGACGCGGTGCAATCGGCCCGCAACAGCGGCTTTGGCCGCACCCGGCGCAGCTTCGAAGCCGATGTCTCAAGCCTCTCTGCCCCGCTCTTTGACAGCAGCGGCGGCTTTGCGGGCGCGGTCTCGGTGGCCTGTGTCGCCAGCCGTTTCACCCCCGAGCTAGAGCAGCTTTGCCAACAGCATCTCATCACCGCCAGCCGCGACATTACCCGCAACTGGGGCGGCGAAATCCCCCCGGCGCTGGAACTCATCTGGGCCAAAACCCTCTCCACCTCAGACGCATTGGAACATCCGCTATGAAAGACTCCAACTTCCTGAAAGAAAACAACGCCCGCCACATGTGGCACCCGATGACCTCCCCCCAAGACAGCCACGACAACCCGCCAAAAATCATCACCGCCGCCAGCGGCGTCAGCGTGACCGACATCGACGGGCACAGTGTGGTTGATGGGGTCGGCGGGCTGTGGAACGTCAACCTTGGCTACTCCTGCCAACCGGTCAAAGACGCCATCGCCGCCCAGCTTGAAACCCTGCCCTTTTACTCGACCTTCCGGGGCACCTCGAATGACGCGGCCATCGAACTCTCCTATGAACTCGCTGAATTTTTCGCCCCCGACGGGCTTAGCCGCGCGTTCTTCACCTCGGGCGGGTCAGATTCCGTTGAAACCGCCCTGCGCCTTGCGCGGCAATATCACAAATTGCGGGGCGATCCGGGGCGGGTGAAATTCCTCAGCCTGAAAAAAGGCTATCACGGCACCCATATGGGCGGCGCCAGCGTGAACGGAAACGCCAATTTCCGCAGCGCCTACGAGCCGCTCCTGCCCGGCTGTTTCCACATCCCCGCCCCCTATACCTACCGCAACCCGTTTAACGAAACTGACCCTGAAAAACTGGCGCAGCTCTGCGTGCAGGCCCTCGAAGACGAAATCGCCTTCCAAGGCCCAAACACCATCGCCGCCATGATCATGGAGCCCATCTTGGGCGCAGGCGGGGTGATCCCACCGCATAAATCCTTCGCGCCCATGGTGCAGGAGATCTGCAACCGCAACGGCATTTTGCTGATCACAGACGAGGTCATCACCGCCTATGGCCGCACCGGCGCATGGTCCGGCGCGCGGCTCTGGGGCATCAAACCCGATATGATGGCCACCGCAAAAGCCATCACCAACGGTTTCTACCCGTTTGGCGCGGTGATGCTGGGCGAGCGGATGATCGACGCGTTTGAGGGCAACCCAGACGCGAAAATCGGCCATGGCTACACCTATTCCGGCCACCCGGTTGGCGCAGCGGCGGCCATTGCCTGCCTTGCGGAAACCAAACGGCTCAACGTGGTGGAAAACGCCGCCGCACGCGGCACACAGCTCTTTGAGGGCTGCAAAACCTTGATGGAAAAATACGACATCATCGGCGATGTGCGCGGTGGCCACGGGTTGATGACCGCCATTGAAATGGTCTCTGACCGCGCCACCAAAAAGCCCATCGACGCGGCCAGCGCCGCCAAAGTCTATGAAGGCGCTTACGCCGCCGGGGCCATGGTGCGCATCTCCGGTCCCAATCTGATCTTGTCGCCGCCCTTGGTTCTGACCGAGCAAGACGCCGCCACAATCCTCAGCGCCCTCGACGCAGGTTTCGCTGCCGTCTAAACCCTGCGCGGCGGCACCGCTGGCCCCGGCCAGCCTGCCGCCGCGTGGCTTACTTCCCCGCCGCCCCCAGCGCCGCTACTTTTTTCACCCACCTGCCAAGCCGCTCTGGCTTGGGATGGCTCGCTGCCGCAAAATGGCTCAAGGCAACGGGTTTGATCCCCACATAGCCAAACACTTGGGCGCGCAATTGGTGGATCAACCCATAGCGATAGACCAACCTGAAGAACCAATCAGGCGTGTCCGACGTCAGCACCACCCGCGCCGTGCGCCCCGCCAACAATGGCTTCGGCGTGCCAAGCTTCATCTGCCGCGGATCAAACGCCGTTCCCGGTAAAAACGCCCGGTCAAACACCCCTTTGAGCTTGGCAGGCACCCCGCCCCACCACATGGGCGCAACCATCACCACATGCTCGCACCAGCGCAGGTTTTCCAGCGCTTGTTCCAGATCCGCCTCCAGCGGTTTGGTCTGCGCATATCCGGCAAAGCCAAAATCAGGGTCAAAATCCATATCATGCAGATGCATCACCCGTATCTCATGGCCCGCCCCCTGCGCCGCCGCGCCATAGGTCTCGGCAAGATGATGCGACAAAGACGCCCGCGCAGGATGCCCATTCAGGATGAAAATACGTTTCTTTTCCATGAGATTCTTTCTAAAAATTGACCACGGTCATTTATTCCCACGGAAATTGACCACGGTCAATAGAACTGTTACACCGCCTCATGACCCGCCCCCTTCAAAAACGCACCATCGAAACCCGCGCACGGTTGCTCAGCACAGCGCAAAGCATCGTTGAAACAGACGGTTTCGAAGCCCTGCGCATCGAAGATGTGGTCCGGCTTGCAGGGGTGGCCAAAGGCACTTTCTTCGCGCATTTCAAAGACAAAGACGCGCTGATGGATTTGCTGATCGGCGGCAAACTCGATGCGCTGCTGGACCAGATGGAAACCACCACGCAGGTCGCTGATGCCGAAGAATTGGCCGCGCTGTTGCTGCCTTTTTTGGAGGCCACCACCCGCGAGCGCTATATCTTTGATGTGGTTATTCGCCTCTCGGGCTCGCTTGCCGTCCAGCAGATCGGCCCGATTTCCCACGCGCTCTACCGGCTTGACCGAATCCTCGCGGCTGTGATCGCAAACAGCCCGTTTCGCAAAGATGTCTCGCCTGATCTATTGGCCGAAGGCACCCTCGCCCTGTGCACAAATGCCATGGCGCTGAGCTTTTGCGCGCTGCACAACCAACAAGGTGTCACTGAACGGCTCATGGGCTATCTAACCACTTGGCTGAACCCGAAATAGAGCCAAGATAACTGGACCCAATCAACAAAACGCCCGCCAAACTTGCGTCTGGCAGGCGCTTTTTGTTTCACATGTCTCAGCCCAAGCTGCGCAGCAATTCCAGCGATGGATCGCCCGTCGCAGGCAGGCCCCGGCTGGCCTGATAGGCGCTGATCGCCTTGCGGCTGTTGGGGCCGATCACCCCGTCGCTGCCATCCGTGTCATACCCGGCGCGGGTCAGCTTTTGCTGCAACGCAATCCGGTCATCTTTGGTCAGCCCATACGCATCGGGCGGGAAGGCCCCGCGGATCGGCCCCGCGCCGCCTATCCGGTCTGCCAAATGCCCCACGCCAATCGCGTAAGCATCCGAATTATTATAGCGTTTGATCACGTTGAAATTTGACGTCACGTTGAATGTCGGCCCGCCCGGTTGCGGCTGAAGGCTGCGCCCCGCTGGCGCGCCATTGCCTTGCTCGCCGCCCCAACGCAGCCCCCGCGACCAGCCGTTTTTGGCCAGATAATTCGCCGTCGAGGCCAGCGCATCCGTGGGGTCTTCCGACCAGATATCGCGCCGCCCATCGCCGTTGAAATCCACGGCAAGCGATTGATAAGACGTTGGAATAAACTGCGTATGACCCATGGCCCCGGCCCAGCTTCCGGTCATCTGCGAGGGCGAGGTATCGCCGTTTTGCAAAATCCGCAGCGCCGCCACCAGTTGCTTTTCGAAAAACGCGCCGCGCCGCCCGTCATAGGCCAGCGTCGAGGTCGCCGAAACCACAGGCACATCGCCGCGCCGCTCGCCGAAAAAGCTCTCCAGCCCCCAGATCGCCGCGATAATCTCGGCCTGCACGCCGTACCGCCCCTCAAGTGTGTTCAGCAGCCCGCGATGCCGCGCAAAGGCCGCGCGCCCCTTGCTCACCCGCTCATCCGAGGCCGCAATGGCCAGATAATCCTCAAGGCTGCGCTTGAATTCTGTCTGGTTGCGGTCGCGCTTTACCACGCCGGGCAAATAGCCCGCGCCGCGAAAGGCCGACGATAGGGTGCCGCTGGAAATCCCCTGCCCTGCGGCGCGCGATTTAAACGCCGCCACCCATGCGTCATAGCCCGCGTTGGGCTGGGGGCGCAGATCCGCAGGCAATCCGCCGCCGCCTGCATCCGCCGCCCCGCGCGGGCCCAAATTACTTGCCCCGCAAGCGGAAAGGCCAAGCGCGGTCAGCCCCAATGTGAAATGTCGCCGTGATACTGTCATGCTGCCTGCTCGCTCATTTATTCTAATGGCTGGATTATTGCCGCCCATGATACGCAAACACCCCGCCAGCGCCAAGCATCCAGATTAAGGCGCGCAGGGTTTCGCCCATCGCGCCCGCTGCCTGCGCCCACCCCCAAAGGTCACAGGGCCGACGCATTCGCGCCACGTTGCAGCCATAAAAATTTGGCAAAAAGTTTCTGTAACGGTTTCTAGGGTATCTCATGCGTGTCTCAGCAGTCGCCGATCATTCCGGCCCATTCGATCTCTTCGCAGCCCCGCAAAACGCGGCATCTGCCCGGCCAACCACCCCCTGTTTCACCCCCGGCACGCTGATCAAAACCGATCAGGGCGAAATTCCCGTGGAAGATCTGAAACTGGGCGACCGCGTGCTGACCATCGACAGCGGCTTCAAACCGATCCGCTGGATTGGCCGCAACAGCTTCTCCCAAGAGCAGCTTGCCCAAAACCCCGAGCTGAACCCCGTGCGCATCGCCAAAGGCAGCCTCGGCGATGGCCTGCCAGAGCGCGACATGCTGCTCTCGCAACAACACCGCATGCTGTTTCGCTCGGCGCAAATGGCGATGCTCTTTGCCACACCTGAAACGCTGGTCGCCGCCAAACACATGACCGCCCTGCCCGGCGTTGACATCACCACCCCCGATGAAGTCACCTATATCCACTTCATGTGCGACGCCCATGAAATTGTCTGCGCCGATGGCGCCTGGTCCGAGAGCTTCCAGCCCGATGAAATGAAATTTGACGGCAGCGATGATGCGATCATGCGCGAGTTGGTGCAGATTTTCCCAGACCTCGCCCGCCCCAGCGGCAAAGATCAATTCGCCTGCGCCCGCATCTGTCTTGAGGAACATGAGGCGCGGCTGCTCTTCGCCTGACATGCCCAAAACGGCAGGGCACCTGCGCGCCCTGCCAATTCTTGCCTAGCCGTTTACTTCAGCGCCGCATCCGTAATCACCGATGTCCACGCGCCCTCGGGCTGTTTGGAAATCACCGGATCAGACCCACCGCCCAGCAAGGTATCCACCGTGCGCTGGTAATCGGCCTCAAGCAATGTGCCGTCCGACCCTGCGGTCAGCTTGGCCACTTCTGTCATCATCCGAAGCTGCGCCTCTTCTGATTGCGCGCCGGTTTCATCATTCTCGATGATGATCGCGGCGGCTTCCTCGGCATTCTCCTCGGCGTATTTCCAACCCTTCATCGACGCGCGCACAAAACGCACCATCTTATCGACAAACACCTCATCGCTCAGGTTTTCTTCCAGCACGTAAATGCCATCCTCCAAGGTGGCCACGCCCTGATCTTCGTATTTGAACGTCACCAATTCATCGGGGTTCACACCCGCATCCAGCACCTGACCATATTCATTATAGGTCATGGTCGAAATGCAATCAGCCTGCCGCTGGATCAACGGATCGACGTTAAAGCCCTGCTTGAGAACCGTCACACCATCCTCGCCGCCATCGGTGGAAATGCCCTCTTGGCTCATCCAGCTCAGGAACGGGTATTCATTGCCAAAGAACCAAACGCCAATGGTCTTGCCTTTGAAATCCTCAACCCCGGTGATGCCGCTGTCTTTCCAGCAGGTCAGCATCAGCCCCGATGTCTTGAACGGCTGCGCGATGTTCACCACGGGCAAACCCTTCTCGCGCGCGGCCAGCGCCGATGGCATCCAGTTCAGCATCGCATCCGCGCCGCCGCCCGCCAAAACCTGTGGCGGGGCAATATCAGGGCCGCCGGGTAGAATGGTCACATCCAGACCTTCTTCCTCGTAAAACCCTTTGTCCTGCGCCACGTAATAGCCCGCAAATTGCGATTGCGTGACCCATTGAAGCTGCAATGCCACGGTGTTCGGGTCCGTCTCGGCCCATGCCGCGCTGCTGCTCAGCCCTGCGGCCAAAGCCGTCCCCAGCGCTGTCGCCTTCATCAGATGTTTCATGTTTGTGACCTCCTAGTCGGTTGCGATATGCGGGTTTTCCCGCTTTGGTTATCTTTGTGACGGGTGCCAGAACGTGACCCGCTTTTCGATCAACGCCATCACGCCGTAAAATGTCGATCCGGCAATGGCGGCTACGATAATCTCGGCCCAGACCATATCCAGCGCAAGCTGACCCACCGAAGTTGAGATGCGAAACCCCATCCCCAGCGTGGGAGAGCCGAAAAATTCAGCAACAATCGCGCCAATCAGCGCCAACGTGGTGGCAATCTTCAACCCGTTGAAAATAAACGGCATCGCCGAAGGCAGGCGCAGCTTGAACAGGCTCTGCCAATAGCCCGCGCCATAGGTACGCATCAAATCGCGCTGCATGACCGAACTGTCTTTGAGCCCGGCCACCGTGTTCACAAGGATGGGGAAAAACACCATCACCCCCACCACAGCAGCCTTGGATTGCCAATCACTGCCTAGCCATTTTACAAAAATTGGCGCGGTCCCCACGATGGGAAGCGCCGCCATAAACGCCCCCACGGGCAAAATCCCCTTGGTCAGAAACGGCGAGCGATCCGCCAAAATTGCCACCCCAAAGGCCGCCGCCGCGCCAATCACATAGCCCGTCATCGCGCCTTTCACGATGGTCTGCACAAAATCAGCCCAGAGCAGCGGCGTCGCCGTCACAAACCGCGCGGCAATATCCGACGGCGGCGGCAAAATCACCGCGCTCACCCCCAGCATCCGCACCAACACTTCCCAGATCAGCACCAGCGTCAGGCCAAAAATCACCGGAATGGCAAGGCTGATCGCCCGCCCATCCGAAGCCGCGCTATGGGCCAGCCGCGCATTGATCCACCAGCCCAGCGCCCAGATGAGACCCGCAATTAAATACGCCATCATGCCGCCCCCATGCCCATGCGCTGCAATGTCTTACGCTCCAGCAGGCTCAATATCGCCACCAGCGCCGCCGCCGTAATCGCCGCGGCAAACAGCGCGGCCCATGTCACAATCGGCTGGCCATATTGATCGCCCACCAACATCCGCGCGCCAAACCCGGCCCGCGCCCCGGTGGGCAATTCGCCCACAATCGCGCCCACAAGCGCCGCCGAAATCCCGATTTTCAACGAGGTAAAAAGATAAGGCACCGAGGCCGGCAAACGCAGTTTCCAAAACCCCTGCGCGGCGCTCGCATGATAGGTGCGCAGCAGATCAAGCTGCATACTGTCAGGGCTGCGCAGCCCTTTCACCATGCCCACCACAACCGGGAAAAAGCTCAGATAGGCCGAGATAACAGATTTGGGCAGCAGCCCCTGAATGCCAATAGACCCCAGCATCACAATCACCATCGGCGCCAGCGCCAAGATCGGGATCGTCTGGCTGGTGATCGCCCAAGGCATCACCGATTTATCCATCGTGCGGTTGTAAACAATGCCAACCGCCAGCAAAATCCCCAGCGAGGTGCCAATCGCAAACCCCAACAGCGTCGCTGAAAGCGTCACCCAGCCGTGATAAACCAGACTGCGTTTGGAACTGGGGTTCTTGGCCAGCACCGTATCAAACAACTCCACCGCCACCTGATGCGGCGAAGGCAGACGCGGGCGCTTTTGCGTATAGGTCTGGGCAATGATCTGCGGGTTCTTGAACGCCAGTGCCGCGCCGCTCAGCTCTTGCCGCCCGGCAGGCGTCTCAGGGCTGAGCGCCATACCATCGCGCTGCGCCTGATCGGCAGTGATATGCGCGTTCATCGGCACCACGGCGAGGGTCCAGATCGCCAAGATCGCCGCAATGATTGTCATCACCGGAATAAAACTGCCTCTCATCGGCGCCACTCCATGGTAATCTCATCTATGCCGTCCTCGCCGGGGCGCGGCGCGCCGATCTGGGCAAACCCTTCGCGGGCATAGAATTTCTGCGCGCGGGCATTGGCGTGGTGGGTGTTAAGCCGCAGATAATCACGCCCCAGCTTGGCCTGCTCCAGCAACGCCCGGCCTAAACCTGCGCCGGGCCGCGCCACATAAAACCCCCAGATATGCGCGGCTTCGGGGTCCATCGAAAGATACCCCTGCACCGGATCGCCAACCACATAGGCCTCGCGCTTGGGCAGCCCCTCCGCCAACGCTTTGGTCAATGCCTCTAGGTCAAACCGGCGCGGCATCCACGGCGTGGCATCAATCCACGCATCCACAATGGCGGCGCAGGCAGGCCCGTCTTTCGCGCCTGCGCGGCGAATATGCAGGCCCGGCTCACTCATCCATATGCCCCGCCCGCAGCCCGTCGCGCACCCGATGGGCAATCTCGATAAACTCGGGCGAGTCGCGGATCTCCAAAGGCCGCTCGCGCGGCAAAGGGCTGTCGATCACATCGGAAATCCGCCCCGGACGGGGCGACATCACGACAATCTTGGTCGACAGATACACCGCCTCAGGGATCGAATGGGTGACAAAGCCGATGGTCTTTTGCGTGCGCGCCCAAAGCTTGAGCAGTTGCTCGTTCAAATGGTCGCGCACAATCTCGTCAAGCGCGCCAAACGGCTCGTCCATCAACAGCAAATCCGCATCAAACGCCAGCGCCCGCGCAATCGACGCCCGCTGCTGCATCCCGCCCGACAATTGCCAAGGGAATTTCTTCTCAAACCCCGCCAGCTCAACCAGCTCCAGCACCCGCGCCACGCGCTCGGCTTGCTCGGTGCGCGAAAACCCCATGATCTCCAGCGGCAGACGGATATTCCCGCCAATCGTGCGCCACGGATAAAGCCCCGCCGCCTGAAACACATAACCATAGGCCCGCGCCCGGCGCGCCTCGTCCGGGGTCATGCCATTGACGCTGATGCTGCCACCCGTGGGCGTCTCCAGCCCCGCAATACAGCGCAAAAACGTGGTTTTCCCGCAGCCCGAAGGCCCGATGAAACTGACAAAATCACCTTTGCGGATTTCTAAATTCACGTCCTTTAGCGCATGAACCGGCCCGTCATTGGTGGCAAAGGTCAGATCAAGCGATTTGGCGTCGATAATGGTTGGCTGGCTCAAAGCTGGCACCGTCCTTTTTGGTCTTAAACGCCGGAGGCGGGAATGCCGCTGCGCTCTACGGGGCGCGGCGCGGTCAGTTCTTTCCACGAAGACAGGGCGCGGTTCACCGTGCCATTGCCCTCGCGTTTGACAAACTTGCCATGCCCCTCTTGGGTGCGCACCTCGCCATCATACAGCGCCACCTGCCCCCGCGTCAGCGTAAAGCGCGGCAGGCCTTTGACCTTTTGCCCCTCAAACACGTTGTAATCGATGGAAGATTGTTGGGTCTTGGCGGCAATGGTCTTTTCCTTTTCAGGATCCCACACCACCAAATCCGCATCCGCGCCCACAGCCACCGCACCTTTGCGCGGATAACAATTGAGAATCTTGGCGATATTGGTCGAAGTCACGGCGACAAACTCATTGGGTGTCAGCCGCCCTGTGTTCACCCCATGGGTCCACAGCATCGGCATCCGGTCCTCAAGACCGCCCGTGCCATTGGGGATCTTGGTGAAATCACCCAGCCCCGTGCGCTTTTGCTCGGTGGTAAAGGCGCAATGATCCGTCGCCACCACGCTCAGGCTGCCCGATTGCAACCCCGCCCACAGGCTGTCTTGATGCGATTTATTGCGAAACGGCGGCGACATAACCCGCCGCGCGGCATGGTCCCAATCTTTGTTGAAATACTCGCTCTCATCCAAGGTCAAATGCTGGATCAGCGGCTCGCCCCAAACGCGCTTGCCCTGCTGGCGCGCCCGGCGGATCGCCTCATGGCTGTCCTCGCAAGACGTGTGCACCACATAAAGCGGCACCCCCGCCATATCGGCAATCATAATGGCGCGGTTGGTCGCCTCGCCCTCCACTTGGGGCGGGCGCGAATAGGCATGCGCCTCTGGACCGGTGTTCCCCGCCGCCAACAGCTTGGCCGAAAGCTCCGCCACCACATCGCCGTTCTCGGCATGCACCATGGCAATGCCCCCAAGCTCCGCCAGACGGTTAAACGAGGCATAAAGCTCATCATCATTCACCATCAGCGCGCCTTTATAGGCCAAGAAATGCTTGAACGTGTTGATCCCGCGCTCCTTGATCACGCTTTCCATCTCGTTGAAAACCTGCTCGCCCCACCATGTCACCGCCATGTGAAACGAATAATCGCAATTGGCGCGGGTCGATTTATTATCCCACATCTGCAACGCATCATGCAGCCCCTGCCCCGGGCTGGGCAGCGCAAAATCAATCACCATCGTGGTGCCGCCCGCCAATGCGGCGCGGGTGCCGCTCTCGAAATCATCGCTGGAATAGGTGCCCATAAACGGCATTTCCAGATGGGTATGCGGATCAATCCCGCCCGGCATCACATAACAGCCCGTCGCATCCAGCGCCTCATCCCCGGCCAGGTTCTCCCCGATCTGGGTGATCTTGCCGCCCTCGATCAACACATCCGCCTTATAGGTCAGATCATGGGTTACGATGGTGCCGTTCTTGATCACGGTGCTGGGCATTGTCATCCTCCTTCGGGCAGTTTCTGCCGCCTGTTGTTTGTCTGTTGTCGCAGCCGGGGACGTTGCCCCGGCGCGGTATCTCAGCCGACCACCTGCGCGCTCTCCAACACGGCATGCAGCAAAACATCGGTCCCGGCGGCGGCCCATTTGGGGCTGATTTCCTCCGCCTCATTATGGCTCAGCCCGCCCACACAAGGGCACATCACCATGGCCGTCGGGGCCACGCGGTTGATCCAGCAGGCATCATGCCCCGCCCCGGAAATCAGATCCATATGCGAATAACCCAGCCGCTCTGCGGCGGCGCGCACGGCGCTCACACAGCCTTCGTCAAAGGCCACGGGATCAAATCCGCCAACTTTCTCAAAGGCAATGTCCATGCCCATATCTTCGGCAATCTTGCCCGCTTCCACGCGCAACCGCTGCTCCATATCCTCGATAACCGACAGATCAGGCGAGCGGAAATCAACGGTAAAGACAACCTTGCCGGGGATCACATTGCGCGAATTGGGATAGACATCGATATGCCCCGCCGCGCCCACCGCATGGGGCGCATGCAACAGCGCAATCTCTTCGACCTTCTCCAATATCCGCGCCATGCCCAGCCCTGCATTCTTGCGCATCGGCATCGGGGTCGATCCGGTGTGGCTGTCCTTGCCCGTCACCGTCACTTGGGTCCAACTCAGACCCTGCCCATGGGTCACAACGCCAATATCTTTGCCCTCGGCTTCCAAAATCGGCCCCTGCTCGATGTGCAGCTCGAAAAACGCATGCATCTTGCGCCCGCCGGTCTCTTCCTCGCCGCGCCAGCCAATGCGTTTCAGCTCGTCACCAAAGGCTTTGCCCTCGGCGTCCACCTGCGCATAGGCCCAATCTTGTGTGTGAATCCCCGCAAATACCCCCGATGACAGCATCGCAGGCGCATAGCGTGTGCCCTCTTCATTGGTGAAATTTGTCACCACAATCGGGTGTTTGGTTTTGATGTCCAAATCATTCAGCGTGCGGATCAATTCCAGCCCCGCCAGAACCCCCAAAACCCCGTCATATTTCCCGCCCGTGGGCTGGGTATCCAGATGCGAGCCCACATAAACTGGCAGCGCAGCCGGGTCCGTGCCATCACGCTGGGCAAACATATTGCCCATCTGATCAAGCCCCATCGTCATGCCGGCCGCTTCGCACCAGCTTTGGAACAGCGCGCGCCCTTCGGCATCCTCATCGGTCAGGGTCTGGCGGTTGTTGCCGCCCGCCACGCCGGGGCCGACTTTGGCCATGTCCATCAGACTTTCCCAAAGCCGCTCACTATTGATCTTCAGATTTTCACCGATTGCTGGCATCTGATCTTCTCCCCCGGGGTCGCCCTGAATTATTTTACCATCTGGTAAAATGAACGATATCACCAGTTGTTCGTCAAGGCTGCTGTTATGCTCTACAAGGGAAACGGAACGCGCAAGCGGCATTTGCCGCGTAAAAAGGCAGATCGAAGCAGATGCAGCAGAAAAACAAATCCAAAACCCCAACCCGCATTCAAATTCGCAACCGCGAAGCGATTCTTACTGCGGGGCTGGAAGTGTTTTCCCAATACGGGTTTCGCGGCGCGACCTTGGATCAGGTGGCGGCGGCGGCGGGCATGTCCAAACCCAATGTGCTGTATTATTTCGCCTCCAAAGAAGAGATCTACACCCTCCTGCTCGAAGGCCTGCTGGCCACGTGGCTCGAGCCCCTGCGCGAGATTGACGACAATGGCGATCCGGTCGAAGAACTGGTGGCCTATATGCACCGCAAACTTGAAATGAGCCGCAATTTCCCCCGCGAAAGCAGGCTCTTCGCCAATGAAATGCTGCAAGGCGCGCCGCGCATGATCGACCACCTCAAGGGCCCGCTCAAAGACCTGCTGAACGAAAAAGCCGTGGTGTTCCGGCGCTGGCAAAAAGCCGGTCAGATCGGCGCGGTGAACCCGCACCACCTGATCTTCTCGATCTGGGCGCTTACCCAGCATTACGCCGATTTCGACGTCCAAGTGCGCGCAGTTTTGGGCGAAGGCGACCCCTATGACGACGCCGCCGCACATCTAGAACACATGTTCCGCCGCTCTCTGGCGGTCTGATCCCGCCCGGGTTTTAAATCGGGAAAGGGCCGCAAAGCGCTCTGCCATTTGGATGGCGCAGTGCAGTCGAGCGGCTCAGATCCCCGAAGCGTAGTATTCGCTTCGGGGCTGGAGTGACGGATGCTGCGTCAGTCGCGAATGGCGGCATTGCGCAGGGAGCGGAGTTTGCAAAGTCTCGCGAACGGCCCAGAGCGCACTTTCAACCCACGTAACAGTTTCTGCGGTGCGGCCAGAAAAAGTCGGGGTTCACTCCATGGGCAAAGGCTTGACTTACGGCATGCGGACAGTGTGGTGTTCTTTCAGAGAGTAGCAGAGGCCGCCATATGGTCAATTTTCTTGGTCGTGGTTTCTGCAACAACTTTCAACTGATCGCCGCTTCAATTTTATCATTGCCGCTAAAAAGCCGAGGTGAATGAAATTTGAGCATCTGGAGGTTAAATGTCGCCTACTATACGCGCAACTTTACCGTCGTTGAGGCCCAACATGGTCCGTATAGCCATACGCACCTTTGGGCTTGAAAGCCTATAAGCCTTTTGGCTTTCGATGCGCCTTAGGAGGGGGTTCTCGCCCTTCGCCAGTTTTGATAGTTCTCCTGATACATTGAGAGCCACATCCTTGGTGGTTTCAGGGAATAGCTCTCTGATCTTTTCTTCTACGTCCTTGTAGGTAAATGTGTCTTTGGTAATCTCCCCGCAAGCGTATAAACATTGGTTCCGTCTGCCTGCCTTTGTTTCAACTGAGTTGAGACGATCTGCCAACATGGCGCAGGTGGAACGAATTGAATTCTTTGCCCATTTCGCCGTGGCTCTCTCGAAAACAACGCGATCTATCTTGCCATCCTTTTTTTTGGCTTCTTTTGCGATCTTCAGGCCTAATTCTTGGAGTTCGAGAGCAATTCGGTCAGTTACCTTCAACATCCGGTCGTAAAATACATCGCTATTGCCTATCACCTTGAGCTTCAACGCGCTCTCGAGCCCTAAACGCATGAGAGACTTGGCCTCGTTGGGCGTCATTCGTTCGACTTCCGGAATTTCTTTCAGTCGCGTAGATATTGTTTGAAGGTTGCCACTTTTTGAGAGTATTTCATCTATTCCGGCAGGGGTACCAACAATTACAATCTTGACCTCATACTCAGAGTAGGTGGGGTCATCCAAAAGAACGATGCAATTTGAAACCTGTTTGCATATTTCCTCGTCACTAGAAATTTGCTCGAAATTATCCAACACGATAACAGCCTTTCCCTTGCGGGCCTTCTTTCTGAGATAGGCTAAAAGCTGTTCAAAAGGCTCCTTTTTACCCTTTACGAACTTCCATGTCCCCTCGAAATCGATTCCGACCCCTTGTGGCTTGACGCCACCGGATTTGGCCAGTTCATATTCGACCTTCTCCAATTCTTCACGCCTTGAGAGTCTATCTTCGAAGGCGGCACCGAGAGACCCTAACCTTGAGGCTTGCACAAGGTTAATAACTTCATAGGTAACGCGCTCAGATTCAAAGACCTTTTTGTAAAGCCAAGACTTACCGTTGCCGCTTTCTCCAAAAATAATGAGATGCTGACTTTCGGTTAGTCCCTCCGCGAGTTCCTCCTCCAGTTCTGGTCGGGGAACGTATGATCGCCGATTTACGTCTGAAGAACGTGGAGTGAAAACTTCTTCTGGTTTTGGTGTTCCGGAAAATAGCGACATAATACCGATTCTTTAAATTTGAATTTCCTTTTCAAAGCCTATTAAATTCCTTTCTTGCTGAGCAACATGTGTTTCGTCTTGGGATGCGTTCGGAAAGGCGCGTGGCCGTTCGTTTTTTGCTGCCTTCCACGAGAGAGGCCCCTCATTCTTCTCGTAGAGAAAGTCCGCAATCCGCCCATGGTGTCGAACAACCATGTCCGCTTTGGGCTGGGAGCGGCCATTTCCACAAACACCTCTAAATGCATCTCTCCCACCAGCCCCAAAACCTCCCCAAAATATCTCCGAGAGCCTGCGCTAAACATACCATCATGCCCCCAAGGCCAGACCCGCCACAAGCCCCACCACCAAATGCAAAGGGCCGCAAAACGCGGCCCCTTTCTTTGGCTTTTCTTACTCCGCCGCCACCGCGCCGGGGTTGTTGGGATGGGTCGTCCAATTGGCGTAATCGCCCTGCACCACTTTGCCAGTGCGCGGATCAACCGTGCCGGGGGCCATCGCCTCCATGGTGATGCAATCCTCGATCGGGCAGACTTCCACACATAGGTTGCAGGCCACGCATTCCTCTTCTTTGACCGTGAACACCCGGTCCTCGGACATGGCAATCGCTTGGTGCGATGTGTCCTCGCAGGCCGCATAACAGCGCCCGCAACTGATGCAATCCGCTTGCGAAATCTTCGCCTTGGCCACGTAGTTCAGGTTCAGATATTGCCAATCCGTGACATTGGGCACCGCCATGCCGCGAAAATCATCAATGCTGCTGTGGCCTTTTTCATCCATCCATTGCGACAGGCCGGAGATCATCTCCTGCACCACTTTGAACCCATAGGTCATCGCCGCCGTGCACACCTGCACATTGCCGCAGCCCAGCGCGATAAACTCCGCCGCATCGCGCCATGTGGTGATCCCGCCGATGCCGCTGATCGGCATGCCGTAGGTCTCGGGGTGGCGCGCGATCTCGGATACCATCGACATGGCGATGGGCTTCACCGCTGGCCCGCAATAGCCGCCATGACTGCCCTTGCCATCAATCGACGGCTCGGGCGACATGCTATCAAGGTTCACCGAGGTGATCGAATTGATCGTGTTGATCAAACTCACCGCATCCGCCCCGCCCCGCCGCGCCGCCGCAGCAGGCTTGCGCACATCGGTGATGTTCGGCGTCAGCTTCACAATCACCGGGCGGTCGTAATATTCCTTACACCACTCCGTCACCATCTGAATATACTCGGGCACCTGCCCCACAGCCGCGCCCATGCCGCGCTCTGACATGCCATGCGGGCAGCCGAAATTCAGCTCGATCCCATCTGCCCCGGTCTTGGACACTTCGGGCAGAATATCTTTCCACGCTTGCTCCTCGCAGGGCACCATGATCGACGCAATCAGCGCGCGGTCGGGGTAATCCGCCTTCACGCGTGTCATTTCTTCTAGGTTGGTCTGCAAATCGCGGTCCGTGATCAGCTCGATGTTATTGAGCCCCAACAGCCGCCGATCCGCGCCAAAAATCGCGCCATATCGCGGGCCGTTCACATTGACCACAGGCGGCCCTTCTGAGCCAAGCGTCTTCCAAACCACCCCGCCCCAGCCCGCCTCATAGGCGCGGCGCACGTTATATTCCTTATCCGTCGGCGGCGCCGAAGCCAGCCAGAACGGGTTGGGGCTTTTGATGCCCAGAAAATCAGTTGTCAGATCAGCCATCTTAGACGCTCCCTTGCAAGGTTGCATGAATATCCATCGCCGCATCGCGCCCTTCGGCCACGGCCGTCACCGTCAGATCATCGCCGCCCAAGGCGCAATCGCCCCCGGCCCAAATGCCCTCCCGGCTGGTGCGCCCTGCCCCGGTCACGGCAATCTTGCGCCCCTCCAGCGCCAAACCGCCATCAGCGGTCAGGCTCTGCCCAATCGCGCGGAACACCTGATCGGCAGGCAGCACAACCGTCTCGCCCGTGCCGCGCAAACGGCCCGCCTCTTCGGCGGTGTACTCAAGCTCAATCTGCGCCGCTGCACCGCGGCCAGTCACGGCTTTTGGCTGCACCCCAAACAGCAGCTTCACCCCATGCGAGGCCGCCAAATCCTGCTCATAGCGGCTGGCGCTCATGGCGCCCCGGCCCCGGCGATAGGCAATTGTCACCGTCTCAGCGCCCAACAGCTTGGACTGCACCGCCGCGTCAACGGCGGTCATCCCGCCGCCAATCACCACCACATTGCGCCCCACGGGCAAAGCGGCCAAATCGCTGGCCTGCCGCAGATCGGCGATAAAGCTGACCGCATCGGCCACCCCCGCCAACTCATCCCCGGCAATGCCAAGCGCGTTCACCCCGCCCAGCCCAGTGCCCATAAACACCGCGTCAAACTCATCCGCCAAACTGTCCAGCGTGATCGCATCGCCCAAGGCTTTGCCGCATTCAACGGTGATCCCGCCGATCTGCATCAGCCAATCGACCTCGCGCTGGGCAAAATCATGGGTGGATTTATAGCTGGCAATGCCAAATTCGTTCAAACCGCCGGGCTTGGCCCGCGCTTCAAAAATCACCACATCATGGCCCAGCATCGCCAAACGGTGCGCGCAAGACAGGCCCGCTGGCCCCGCCCCCACCACGGCAACCCGCTTGCCCGTGGGCGCAGCGCGGGCAAAAGGATGCACGTCTGCCGCCATCAATTTATCCGTGGCAAAGCGTTGCAAACGGCCAATCTCAACCGGCTTGCCTTCGGCAATCTCGCGCACACAAACCTGCTCGCAAAGCTCCTCTGTCGGGCACACCCGCGCGCACATGCCGCCCAAGATATTCTGGCTCAAAATCGTCTTGGCCGCCGCCTCGGGCGTGCCTGTGCTGATCTGCCGAATGAACAGCGGAATATCGATATCCGTCGGACAGGCCGTCATACACGGCGCATCATGGCAAAAGTAACATCGGTCCGCCGCCACAGCCGCCTCATGGGGCGCGAGCGGGGCGTGAAGATCAGTGAAATTCTGCGCCAGCTCATCTGTCGATAACCTAGCTGGGACAATTCCTGGCGTGCGTGGGCTGTTCATGGCGGCTCCTCGGTGAAACTGCCGATGATCTTGCCACAAGTTGATTTTTTATCAATTGGTAAAATTTTGAAAGCGCAAAAAATCCTCCCCTAAGGCGGGGAAAACATGCGGCAAACCCTGCCGCATGTTCATTTTTTAGGCAGAAACCGCCTTCATAAAACGGTCCCTGATCACCACGGGATCCATTGTAATCACTGGCAATTTTATGTTTCCACTGTCGCATTTGCACACGATGATGGTCATCTCGTCGCTGTCGATCGCTTTTTGCAGCACCGGACCCAAATCTTTGTCCTGAACTTCGATCACCGTGTCGCATCCACAGGCTTTTGCCACCGCCGTGAGCGATGTTTTCTTACCCGCATAGGTCGGCTGATCCCCCGTGGAGCCATAAGAGCCATTGTCGATGATGAGCAAAGTATAGTTGCCGGTGGCGTTATTCGCGATGGTCGGCAAGGTGCCAAGATTGGTCAAAACAGACCCGTCCCCATCAATGGAAATCACCGGTTTATCCTGCGCCAGCGCAAGCCCAAACCCGATGGAAGACGCAAGCCCCATGGTGCCCAGCATGTAGAAATTTGTCGGCTGATCGTCGATCATATGCAGCTCTTGGCTGGGCAAACCGATGTTGCACACCACCAGATGATCCCGAATGATCGGCGCGATTTCTTTGAGAATTTCAGAACGGATCATTGGTCCCCATAGCCTCCCCAGAAATTGGCATCTGTCAGGATCGCCACAGGTTTGTTGCACATGAATGTGTATTTCAAAATCGCATCAAATTCCGCCACATCGCTTTGATGGTGGAAATGATAGGTCGGGATTTTCATCTCCGCCAAGAGCGCTTTGGTATGCACCGCCATCTCCACTTGGCACGCCACAGGCTCGCGCAGCTCGCCGCGATAGGAGATCAACATCGGCAGCGGCATCCGGTAATATTGGATCAAAGTCGCCAACGTGTTGATCGTCACCCCAATCGCCGTGTTCTGCATGATGATCGCCGGGCGTTTGCCGCCCATAAAGGCCCCGGCGCACAGGCCCATGCCCTCATCTTCCTTGTTGGACGGAATGTGAAAAATCTCGTCGCGCTTGTCGATCTCTTCGATCACACCAGCCAGCTGTTTGCATGGCACGGTGGTCACAAAAGAGATGTCATTGGCAACAAGATCATCGGTGATCTTCTTGTCGATATTCATGTGTCTCCCTTTCAGACAGGTCACTTTTCATTTGTCTCTTAGCCGACCCTAGCCGCCGGGCCGCATCATTCCCATGGGGTCAGGATGATTTTTGGCGCCGCCACTTTGCCTGCGCGCATATCGGCAAAGGCCTGCGGCCCCTGCGCCAGCGGGCGCAGCTCGGCCCAATCAAGCGGCCCCAGCTTGCCGTCAAACATCGCGGCGCAAGTATCGCGAAAATCCTGCGCGCTATAGGTATAGGTCCCGATCAAGGTGATCTCCTGCAAGGTCATGCGCCGAATGTCCAAACCGCCCCGGTCCTCGCCCAGCCCCACATGCACAATCACCCCGCCGGGGCTTGCCAGCGCCGATGCCGCTGCCCGCGTCGCGGCCAATCCAACTGCATCAACGATCAAGGAAAACTCCCCCTCGGCCTGCGCCACCGCCCGAACGCCGCAGCGCGCCTTGAGGTATTCGCGCCGCGCCGCATTTGGCTCGGCCACCGTCACCTCTGCTATGCCCATCGCCCCCAAACACAGCGCCGCGCCCAGCCCGATTGCCCCGCCGCCAATCACCAGCGCAGAGCCATTTGCCCCGCCGCACAGCGCATCGAGGCCCAGCCGCGCCGCGTGCCAACTCACCGCCAGCGGCTCGGCCAACGCGGCAATCTCCAGCGGCACATGATCTGGCACATCCACCAAATTGCGCTCGGGCAGCGCCGCATATTGTGCAAACGCCCCCTCACGCGGCGGCATGGAAATGATCTGCCGCTGCGCGCACAGGTTCTCGCGCCCGGCCCGGCACAAAGCGCAGCGCGTGCAACTCACCAGCGGATTAACCGCCACCCGCGCCCCCTCGCGCGCGCCGCTGGCTATGGTGCCCGCCGCCTCATGCCCCAAAATCAGCGGCGCTGGCCGGCGCGCATCATGCCCCAAATAAGCATGCATATCAGAGCCGCAAATCCCCACCGCCGCGAGCTTGATCAGCGCCTCGCCCGCTTGCGGCTCCGGCAACGGCACCTCGCGCAGCGCAAGGGTTTCCACCCCCTCATAAACCATCGCCCGCATCACACGCGCCTACCCATCTGCCGAAAGATCGAAATTCTCGCCCGGAAAATACTTCGCAAGCCGCACATCGGCGGCGCGGGCATGGCCCTCCATCCCCTCCAGCCGCGAAATCCGCGCCGTCGCCTCCGCCACACTGCGCGACCCTTCGCGGGTGGCGCGCTGCCATGTGACAATCTTCATGTATTTATGCACGCTCAGCCCCCCGGTATAGCTCGCCGCCCCCGAGGTCGGCAGCACATGGTTCGTGCCCGTCGCCTTATCGCCATAAGAGACCGTGGTCTCCTCCCCCAAAAACAGCGAGCCATAACAGGTGAGCCGCTCCAGCCACCATTCCAGATCCGCCGCCTGCACCGTCAAATGCTCTGGCGCATAGGCATCTGAACAGGCTGCCATCTCCTCGCGATCCGCACAAAGGATCACCTCGGCATAATCGCGCCACGCGGCAAAGGCGTTCTCCCGGTTCAGCTCAGGCAAATCCTCGATCATCCCGGGCACCAGCGCCATCACCTCCCGCGCCAAGGCCTCGTTATCGGTCACAAGCCACACGGGCGAATTATAGCCATGCTCGGCCTGCGACACCAAATCCGTCGCGACAATCTGCGCATCGGCGGTCTGATCGGCAAGGATCAAACTATCGGTTGGCCCCGCGATCATATCAATCCCGACACGGCCAAACAAAATCCGCTTGGCTTCGGCCACAAACTGGTTGCCCGGCCCCACCAGAATATTCGCCTTTGGCAGACCAAAAAGCCCGAATGTCATCGCAGCCACACCCTGCACGCCGCCCATCGCCATGATCTTATCGGCCCCGCTGATATGCGCGGCATAGACAATCGCAGGCGCGACCCCCACGCCGGGGCGCGGCGGCGAACAGGCGGTGATGTGGCGGCACCCGGCAACTTTTGCGGTGGTCACGGTCATGATCGCGCTGGCCACATGGCTATAGCGCCCCCCCGGCGCATAACAGCCCGCCGCATCCACCGGGATCGCCTTTTGCCCGGCCACAAACCCCGGCATCACTTCCATTTCCACATCCGCCACGGTGGATTTTTGCATCTCGGCAAAGCGGCGCACATTGTCATGGGCAAAGCGAATATCCGCCTTCAGCTTCTCGGGCACCAAGGCGCAAGCGGCCTCAATCTCCTGCGCACTGAGCAGCACATTGCCCTCGTATTTGTCGAATTTCGCCGCATAAGCCAGCGCCGCCGCATCGCCGCCCGCTTCGATCTCATCCAAAATCGCCTGCACCGTGCCGTGCACTTGCGATGCATCCGATGTCGCCGTCAGCGCCGCTTTTTTCAGATAGATACGCCCCATGCCGCTTGGCCCCTTGCTGCTAAATTCCATGACGGGCGCCCGAACTTGAGTCGTCCCTTGGCTTGACGTAACGCCATAATTTACCGCAATGCAAGCGCTTACATTTTCTAGGCACGGGCCGCCAAACCTGCTAAACAGGCGCATACTCGCGAAAAGTAGAAACCCCAGATGCGCCCAAGCCCCAGCACCCCGACCTTGCAAGACGTGGCCCGCGCCGCTGGCGTCTCGACGGCCACTGTGTCGCGCTGCCTCAATTCGCCCGAACGGGTGGTGACGGCCACGCGCGAGCGGGTGATGCAGGCGGTCAAAACCCTCGGCTACACGCCCAATTTCGCCGCCCGTGTCATGGCAGCAAAACGCAGCTTCACCATCGGCGCGGTGATCCCCACCATGGATAACGCGATCTTTGCCCGCGGTATCCAGGCCTTTCAGGAAGAACTGCACGCCCGCGGCTACACGCTGCTGGTGGCAAGCTCGCTCTACCAACCCAGCGTCGAGGAAGAGCAAATCCGCGCGCTGGTCTCACGCGGCGCGGATGGGGTGCTGCTGATCGGCTATGCCCGCCCCCCCGCGCTTTATGATTATCTGGCCCAGCACCGCACCCCGGCGCTGGTGGCATGGGCGCATCAAGCGCAAAACCCCCAGCCCGCCGTGGGCTTTGATAACCACGCCGCCATGTCTCAATTGACGCAGGCCGTGATGGCGCAGGGCCACCGCAACATCGCGATGATCACCGCCCCCACTGCGGGCAATGACCGCACCGCAGAGCGGCTGCGCGGCATGCGCACCGCCCTGCAAAATGGCGGGATCGACCCGGAAACCGTGCCGGTGATTGAAACGCCTTACGGCATGGAAAACGGCGCGCTGGCGCTGGTGGATCTAATGAAACACCACCCGCGTACCACGGCGGCGATCTGCGGCAATGACGTGCTCGCGGTGGGGGCAATGCGCGCCGCCCAAGACCTTGGGCTGTCGATCCCACGCGATCTGTCGATCACCGGATTTGACGATATGGAACTGGCCAGCATCGTCTCGCCCGGCCTCACATCTGTGCATGTGCCGCACCGCGACATGGGCCGCCGCGCCGCGCGCGCTCTGATCGGCATGGTCGAAACGCCCGGCGCGGCCCCCGCGCCGCACGCGCTTGATACCCAAGTGATCCTGCGCGGCTCGCTTGGGCCCGCGCCTGCTTAATAATCCACGGTTTCCGGCGCAAATTCCTCGGCTTTGAACTCGACGGACATTTTGAAAACCCCGTCCTCTTCGGATTGCTCCACCTTGGCCCCAAGCTGCACGGCAAAGGCCGCAATCAACCGCGATCCCATGCCGGTGCTCTCCACCTCAGGCCGCACACCCACCGAATTTTCGATCACAAAGCGACAGGTCTTATCCTCGGCGCAGTGGAACTGGATCGTGATCCAAGAATCCGAGCCGTTCGTGTTGCCAATATATTTGAGCGCATTGGCCGAAGCCTCCGCCGCCAGCAGCGACATCGGCACCGCCTGATCAGGATACAGCAACACCTCGCCAATATCCGTCTCAAACCGGATCTCCATTTTGCGGCCCGGCCCGATCTCGGCGCTTTTATCGACAATCTCGCTCACCAGCGCGCCCACATCGACCAATCCCGCATTGCTCGATTGATACAGATCGCGGTGGATCGTTGCGAGGCTCAGCACCCGGTCCTGCATCCGCCGCAAGATCATCTTGGTATCCTCGTGGCGCGCTTCGCGAATTTGCATGTTCAGGATCGAAGAAATCAGCTGAAGGTTGTTCTTCACCCGGTGGTGGATTTCCTTCATCAAGATCGATTTCTGGCGCATCGCATCTTCGATTGCCGCCTCATCTTTCAGGATAGATTCCGCCATGCTGGCAAAGGAATCTTGGATGATCCGCAACTCGGTGGGCATTTCACGGGTCGCCGCTTCTGATGGCAAATGCCGATCTCGGGCAAAGCGCGACATTTGCCGCCCCATTAATTTCAGATGCCGCGACACCAAACGGTGCACCGTATAAAGCGCCACCGCGAGGCTGATCAACCACATCAGCAGCGGGAAAACGCTTGGCCCCAAAGCGCTGTAGGAAGATTGCGCCAAGCCCCGCTCCGCGTCCCAAACACCCATGACAAAAATCTGCCCGCCTTCAATCGGCACCACCGTGTAGATCAGATCTTGGCCGCCTTCGCTTTCCTGCGAAAAGCTGGTGGAGGTCCAGCGCGAAAAATCGGCCAGATTGATGTCATCAGGCAGCCGTCCGCTGGCATGTTCCAGCCCCGCCCGAGAGGTCAAAAGCGCGCCATCGCGGTTAAACGTGATGATATCGATGAGCGCATCTTCATCAATCTTGCTGGCCGCCGCATCAATCGAAGAATGCGGAATAGAGATCGAAATGAACCCCAGCAGCGTGTCGTTTTGATAAACAGGCTCAGACACAACCACCACGGAGGTTTCACTGATCACCCCTTGCAGGTTCACCTGCACCCGCCGGGTGCCCCCCGCGACCGTGGCTTTGAAATTATCGCCTGTAAAATCCACATTCTGCCCCGCCGAGGAACATTGCATCTTCCCCGAAACCGGAATGAACCCGGCAAAGCTGAACTGCTCTTCTTGGGTCACAAAGCGTTTGAAAACCCGCTCGCACAGCAGCGGGTCATCCATCAAATCGGGCATCCGCGACGCCAAAAGCGTGGCCGAACCGATGGCCCGCTGAATGAGCAACCGCTCATTCAGCGCCGCCGTCTCGGTCAACACCAACAGGGCCAGCTCCGCATTCTCGCGGGCCTTGTCGCTGACGCTTTTGGTTTGCAGCACGGCAATCAACCCAATGGGCAACAAAGCCAGTGACAGCATCACAGCCAGACGCAGGCGCAGGCTATAAAACCAACGCCGGGGATAGGAATCTTCAGGTGTCACTGAGGTATAGAGCCCGCGCTTGAGATGACCGACACTGTTGCGGCATCTGTTAATTCCATCGGCTCATCCTCACCAAGGTTGAGCAATTCTGTCAGACGCGCCCGCGCCCGGTTGGCCCGGCTCTTGATCGTGCCAATCGCCACGCCGCACATCTCGGATGCTTCTTCATAGGAAAACCCCGAAGCCCCCACCAAGATCAACGCCTCGCGCTGCTCGTCTGGCAAAGTCTCGAACGCTTTCTTGAAATCGCGAAGCTGCATCCGCCCGTCATGATCCGGCTTCACCGACAGGCTGTCGGTAAAGGCACCGTCCACATCGGCCACCTCGCGGTTCATCTTGCGGCGGCTGGAATAATAGGTGTTCCGCAAAATCGTAAACAGCCACGCCCGCATATTTGTGCCAACGGCGAATTTATCGATGTTGGTCCACGCTTTCACCACAGTGTCCTGCACCATGTCATCCGCTGTCGCGCCATTGCGCGTCAGGCTCAGGGCAAACGCCCTCAGCGCCGGCAGATGCTCCACCAGCTCATTTCGTGGATCGACGCTTGCGCCGCCCATCAACTCTGGCCCTTTTGCTCGGAATCCTGCGCCTTCAGAACTGCGAGCAGATCTTTAAATCTGTCCGGCAACTCCTCTTGCACAAGGTCCGAATAAACCATCTTAAGGTTCTGATCGATCAAGTCCGAAACCCGATCCGTATGTCTGTCTGTTTTATCTGTCATGCGCTCACGTCTAACCATATTGAAAAAAAATTCACTCACACACTGGAACCAAACGCCAATACCAGACGTTTGGTTCCCAGAAATGTTAAAAAAGGCAAAAAAGAATGTCGCACACCACCGATACCCTCAGTTTCTCAGATCAGGTCGCAGCCCAGCTGCCTTACCTGCGCCGTTATGCGCGGGCCCTGACCGGATCGCAAACGAGCGGTGACAATTATGCCGTCGCCACACTTGAAGCCTTGCTCCAGGATCGATCTATCATCGAAGACAATGATTGCACGCTCAAAACGGGCCTGTTCAAATGTTTTCATGCGATTTGGTCCAGTACCGGCGCGCCTGTCGAAGAAACCAGTTCCGGGCCCATCGCCCGCGCTCAACAACATCTTGCCTCGCTGGGAACCAACACCCGCGAGGCTTTGCTGCTTTCTACGGTTGAAGATTTCTCCATCGCCGACATCGCAATCGTCATGGACATTGAGCGCGACGAAGTCCGCGAGCTGATCGAAACTGCCCGCAGCGATATGAAAGACACCATCTCGGGCCGCGTCATGATCATCGAAGATGAGCCGATCATCGCTACCGATCTGAGCGCCATCGTCGAAGAGCTTGGCCATGAAGTCACCGGCATCGCGCGCACCCGCGCCGAAGCGGTCGCACTTGGCAACAAGGTCCAGCCTGATCTGATCTTGGCCGACATCCAATTGGCCGATAACTCCTCGGGCATCGACGCGGTGAATGATCTGCTGCAATCGCTGGGCAACACCCCGGTGATCTTTATCACGGCCTTCCCCGAGCGCCTGCTCACCGGCACACGGCCCGAGCCAGCCTTCCTGATCGCCAAACCCTACAAAGAAGAACAGGTGCAATCCGCCGTCAGCCAAGCGATGTTCTTCGCCTCCACCGAGACGCTCAAACGCTAAAATCTGCGCGGCTCTACACCGACCAAAAGACCCGGACGTGCCTTGGCGCGCCCGGGTCTTTTTACATCTGCCTTCGCGTCTCATCGCGGCGTGTCGTTAATCAATTTCGCCACCAACGCACCAACGCCCAGCACGGTGAAGACGTGAAACACCACCCGTGCTGCATCCGCTGACGCGCCCGCCATGCCGCTATAGGCAAAAGCCGCAGCAATCAGCGCCACGGCGAGAAATATTCCGGCCCATGATAGCATCTCGGTGTCCTTTCCGGCTTTGCACTACGCCCCCCGGCTGCCCCGCGAAAAAATGCGCGCGGCCCCAGTCGCTTCGGGGGACTCAACAAGACAGGCTCCCACAAGTTCCAAAAAGTTAATGTGAATGCATAGACCCGGCAGATTCCTGCCCGCCCCCTATTTTCCCTTTATTTTCTGGAACAATCCGCGCCGCGCCGCGTTGAGCAGTCAGATGAACGATTGATTACAAAAAGGATATTCACCATGGCTCGCACATCCGTAAACGGCTCCAACGCAGAACCAAATCTCGCGGACCTGCGCGAACAAATTGATGCCCTGCGCCAAGATCTGCATGGCCTCACCGGCACCATCGCGGAAATCGGCAAGGCCAAGGGCGACAAGCTCTCCGAGGCCGCGAACCAGCAATATGAAGCCGCGCGCCAAAAAGGCAGCGAGGCCGCAGATTACGCCCGCGCCCGTGCCCGCGACGTTGAGCACCAAGCCCGCGATTTTGTGAATGAACAGCCCACCATGGCGCTCGGCATCGCCGCAGGTGCCGGGTTCCTTGTCGGTATGCTCAGCACGCGCCGCTGATGCTGGGCCAGATCAAACATCAAGCAAGCGCCGCCGCCCGCCGCGCAGGCATCGCCTTTGGCGGTCTGCTCTGCGTGGTGGTGGGGCTTGGCTTTTTTTCCAGCGCCGCGTGGATTTATCTGGCGCTGGAATTTGATGCGCTGATTGCGTCGATGATTCTCGGCGGCGCCTATTGCGGGCTTGGCCTGATCCTCATCGGGGTCTCATCGGCGCGCAGCCATGCGCCCCATGCCGCAGCCCCGCACAGCGCAGCATCCGCGCCCCCCGGCGCGCCGCCCGCCCCCGCCGCAACGGGGGCACCGCCGCTCATGCAAGCGTTTCTGTTTGGACTTCAGGCTGGCTCAAAGGCCGACCACCGAACCCGAGCATAAGCAGCGCTTCGCTGAACATTTCAGACGTGAAAGGGCTGGGCAGAACAACACTCTGCCCAGCCTTGGCACATAATTCCCCGACATCGGCACTGATCCGGATCAAATAGCGTGCAAGGCTCATCGGCCCCTCCACTGCTGCCGCGATCAACAAATCCGCAGGCGCGCCGCCTTCGGCCGCCTTCTCTGCTTCTTCAAAGCTGAAAAAGCTCTCAACTTTCGCGGCTGGCACCACGCTTTGCAGCGTCTGAACCAAATCCATCATCACAACTGGATCGTTATAAACCACGATAATTCTTTGCGGCATTGATCTAACCTTGCTGTTCAACCTTAACGATAGCATATCTTCCCCCAAACGCCGCGCATTAAACTAAGACATAGGAGGCCGATTTGGCGCAGAAATGTGAAACTTGCCCGCTCCGGCGGCTGGATGCGTTTCAAGATCTATCCGCCGAAGAGCTCGCTTTCATGCAGCGTTTTAAAGTGGGCGAGCTTGTCGTCAATGCCGGAACGCCAATTTTGCTCGAAGGTGCCAACAGCCCCCAGCTTTATACCGTGCTCAAAGGCATGGGCCTGCGCTATAAAACCCTGCCCAATGGGCGGCGTCAGGTGGTCAATTTCGTTTTCCCCGGTGATTTCATCGGATTACAAGCCAGCTTGATGGGCGAAATGAATCACGGGCTGGATGCAACCACCGCCATGACCTTATGCGTTTTTGACCGGGCCAATGTGTGGAACCTGTTCAAAAACCACCCCGAACGCGCCTATGATCTCACGTGGCTCGCCGCCCATGAGGAACATTTCATGGGCGAAGCGCTGCTCTCCGTGGGCCAGCGCACCGCCCTTGAATCCATCTCTTGGGCTTTGGTAAAAATATTTCAGCGCGGCCAGCGCCAGCGCATGACAGATGGCTCTGTCATGACCCTACCCTACCGCCAACAAGACCTCGCAGACGCGCTAGGGTTGTCTTTGGTGCACACCAACAAGACTCTCGCTGTGCTGCGCGACCGCCAAATGGCCAGCTGGTCCGAGGGCACATTGCGCATCGGCAACCTCAAAGCGCTGGCCGAAATTGCCCAGATGGACGTCGAAACACCCCAGCGCAGGCCGCTGCTGTAAATCATCCACCCGCGCCGCGCGTTTGTCCCCTTCTTAGGGCCATTCGACAATCCCCCCAAAGCGGCTATTCTGCGCCAAACCCTGCCGGACCAACGCCGGGCCAATCTTGGGCCGCTCTTGGGCCAAGGCACCAAAAAAGGATCACATCATGCCGGAAATCCAGCCGCAGGCACTGCTGCGCAAAATGCTTGATGCGGCCATCGCCTCCGCCGACCCTGCCGTGGTTCTGGCGCGCCACCTGCCCGAAAAACCCAAAGGCCGCTGCATCGTGATCGGCGCGGGCAAATCCTCCGCCGCCATGGCATTGGCGCTAGAGACCGCTTGGCCCAACGTCGACATCAGCGGCGTTGTCGTGACGCGCTATGCACATGCGGTGCACACTAATCATACGCAAATCATACAGGCTTCTCACCCGGTTCCGGACGCCGCCGGACTGGACGCTGCCCGTGAAATCCTCGCCACAGCGCAGGCCGCTGGCCCCGATGATTTGGTCATCGCACTGATCTCTGGCGGCGGTTCTGCGCTGATGCCTTTGCCCGTAGACCCTGTGACGCTGGACGAGAAAATTAAAGTAAATCAATTGCTTCTATCCTCCGGCCTCGCCATCGACGAGATGAATAAAATCCGCCGCCGCCTGTCTCAGCTTAAAGGCGGCGGTCTGGCCCGCGCGGTTTTCCCCGCCCGTCTGATCACCCTCGCGATCTCTGACGTCCCCGGCGACGCCCCCGAAGCCATCGCCTCCGGCCCCACCGTCCCCGACCCCACCGCCGCCGAAGATCTCAGCGTTTTGGTCGCCAAATTGGGCCCCGATTTACCGCAATCGGCGCGCGAAATACTACTGGCACCCGGCGTGCAACATGATGATTTTGAACCAGATTTTCGCCTGATCGCCACTCCGCTCATGGCGCTTCATGCCGCCGCCGATGTGGCCCGCGCCCACAGCGTCACCCCCCTCATTCTGGGCGATGCGCTCGAAGGCGAAGCCCGCGAATTGGGCATCACCATGGGTGGCATCGCCCGCTCCGCCGCCACCCATGGCCTGCCCATCGCGGCCCCTGCCGTGTTGCTTTCTGGCGGCGAAACCACTGTAACCATTGGGAAAACCCCACCGGGTCGCGGCGGCCGCAACACTGAGTTCCTGCTCTCCCTCGCCCTCGAGCTGAACGGCCTACCCCATGTCCACGCCCTCGCCGCCGACACCGACGGCATTGACGGCTCAGACGACGCCGCCGGCGCGCTCATCTCCCCAAACACACTCGCCCGCTGCGCTCAATCCGGCCTCTCCGCCCAAGAATATCTCGCGGCGCATGACAGCTATTCGCTCTTCGATACGCTTGATGATTTGATCCGCACCGGCCCAACTTTAACCAATGTAAATGATTTTCGCGCAGTGCTCATATCGGCATAACCAACTATAAGTACGCGTTTTTTTACTCCACCCCAAAACCAATCGGCACCCCCCAGCGGCTGAGCGTTGCAGTGTTAAACTTCTTGTAACTTGCCATTTGCCGCAAAATCCGCGACGGGCAAACACGCCCGCAATTGCCGATCAAAAGCGAAGGAATTTCTTTTTGCGCCCCTCTGTCTCATTCCTCTCCCGCCTCGCCGCCTCCGCTTTTTGCCTGTCCTTATTCCTAACAAACCCCGGCCTTGCCCAACCCGCCCCCGGCAGCATGGGCGGCGCGCGCGGCCCAACCGCCGTGGGCGTCATCACGCTCGAGCAAGCCGACGTGCCTTTCACCACCACCCTGCCCGGCCGCGCCACCGCCCATGAAGAAGTCCCCATCCGCCCCCGCGTCGCCGGGGTGATCAGCGAAGTGGCCTATGAGGCTGGCCGCGCAGTAAAAAAAGGCGATCTGCTGTTCCGTATTGACGGCGATACCTACCAAGCCGAACTGGCCGCAGCGCAGGCCGAGGTGGACCGCGCCGCCGCAGCGTTAACCACCGCCGAGGCAAATTTGAAACGCTATGAACGACTCGAAGGCACCGGGGTCACCACCGCTGATCTGGACGATGTACGCGTGGCAGTGTTCCAAAACAAAGCCGATCTAAGCTCTGCCGAAGCGGCCCTCACATTGGCCCGCCTGAACCTTGAGCGCACCGAAATCCGAAGCCCCATCGACGGGATCGCCGAAACCGCCGAAGTTTCCGTCGGCGCAGTTGTGACAGCCAATCAAAGCGATGAGCTGACCAACGTCACCACCATCAACCCGATCTTTGTAGACGCCGAAGAATCCTCCAAACGGATCGCTGAAGTGCGCCAAATGATCGACACAGGTCTGATGGCGCGCGGCGAGAAAATCAACTTCTCGCTCTGGCTCGAAAATGGCCAACGTCATGATGCCATTGGCACTTTGGTCGCTCCGGGCACACGGGTGTCCTCGACCACGGGCACCACACAGATCCGCATTCAATTCGACAATCCTGACCGCCGTATTCTACCCGGCCAGTTCCTGCGCGTTGAAATTGAGCTGGGCACCACACGTGCGATTTTGGTCCCCCAAGGCGCCACCAGCCGCGCCGCTGATGGCACGTTAACCGCCTTTATTGCCACCGATGGCAAAGCAGAACTGCGCAGCCTGACCGAGGCCGGCGCTTTTGAAAACAAATGGATCGTCACCAGCGGCGCTACGGCCGGCGAGACGCTCATCGTCGATGGGCTGAGCAATCTGCGCGCCGGCGCCGAGATCGCCCCCACTCCCGTGACCATCGCGCCAAATGGCGTGGTCACGGATCTGCCCGCCGCAAATAACGCCGAAGCGAAGGAATAAATCATGGGCAGCTTCTTTATCGGCCGCCCCGTTTTTGCTTGGGTGCTGGCTTTGATGGTCATGCTTGCTGGCAGCTATTCGGTGATCTCACTGCCCGTTGCGCAATATCCCGAAATCGCGCCAACCACCGTGCGCGTCAGCACCAACTACCCCGGCGCCACAGCAGCAGCGGTGGAAAATTCCGTGACCCGCGTGATTGAAGATGCCATGACCGGGCTCGAAGGTCTGCTCTATATGACGGCCAGTTCCTCCGAAGGCTCCTCTTCTCTGACCCTCACATTCGACGACAGTGTGGAGCCTGTGGACGCGCAAAATGATGTGCAAACGCGGGTCTCAAAGATTGAATCGCAACTGCCCAGCTCCGTGCAGAATGCCGGGCTGAATGTCTCGCGGTCGTCCTCTTCCATCCTGCTTGTGGGCGCAATTGTCGACACCACCGGCACTTATGAAACCGTGCAGCTGGGCAATATTCTCTCCGAACAGGTCGAGAGCGCGATCGAGCGCACCGATGGGGTTGGCGGGGTGAGCAGCTTCGGCTCGGGCTATGCCATGCGCATCTGGCTCGACCCCTTGTCGCTGACCCGCTACCAGCTCACCCCGCAAGACGTGGTGAGCGCGGTCCAGGCGCAAAACTCCACCGTCTCGGTTGGCACTTTGGGCAGCCAGCCTGCGGTGATGGGCCAACAATTCAGCGCCCAGATCACGGCGCAAAGCCAGCTGACAACCGTTGATGAATTCGAAAGCATCTTGCTCAAATCGGGCACTGGCGGCGGCGCGGTTTATCTGGCCGATGTGGCGCGGGTTGAGATTGGCCAAGAGACCTATGGCCGCGACAGCCGGTTCAGCGGTCAATCCGCCGCGGGGTTTGGCGTGAACCTCGAAACCGGGGCAAACGCGGTGGATACCGCCGCCGCCGTGCGCGCCACGCTTGAGCGTTTGGGGCCTTCCCTGCCCGATGGGGTCGTGTTCGAGATTGCCTATGACACCTCCCCCTTTGTCGAGTTGTCCATTGAGCAAGTCTATCACACATTGATCGAAGCGGTGGTTCTGGTGGTTGCCGTGCTGCTGCTGTTTTTGCAAAGCTGGCGTGCCACCTTGATCCCCCTCATGGCGATCCCCGTGGTGCTGCTGGGTACGTTTGCGCTGCTTTTCGCGGTCGGCATGTCGATCAACACCCTCACCATGTTCGCCATGGTGCTCGCCATTGGCTTGCTGGTGGATGACGCGATTGTGGTTGTCGAAAACGTCGAGCGATTGATGGAAGACGAAGGCCTTTCCGCCATGGACGCCACCCGCAAAAGCATGGGGCAAATTACCTCGGCGCTTTTGGGGATCAACATCGTGCTGGCGGCAGTTTTCCTGCCCATGGCGTTTTTTGGTGGCTCAACTGGGGTGATCTATCGGCAGTTTTCCGTGACCATGGTAACCGCCATGTCGCTCTCGCTTTTTGTCGCGATTGTGCTCTCGCCGCCCATGGCCTCGCGGCTGCTGCGCCGCAAAGAAGGCCCGCCGCGTTTTGTGCCGTTCCGCTGGTTCAACACGCTGCTGGATCGTGGCACCCGCGGCTATGGTGCCACCGTAAAAGCCAGCCTGCGCCTGCCGATTTTGATGCCGGTTCTGTTGGCCGGTGTGCTCGGCGGCATCTGGTGGGTAAATGATCGGCTGACCTCTTCGTTCATTCCAACCGAAGATCGCGGCGTGTTGATGACCATCGTCACTCTGCCCGAAGGCGCAACCACCGCGCAAACCCAGGCCACCGTTGAGAAACTGGAAAAATACCTGCTGACCGAAGAGACCGAAGCCGTCGAAAGCACCTTTGCCGCATTAGGTTTCAGCTTTGGCGGCAGCGGCCAAAACCGCGCCATGTTGTTCATCAAACTGCGCCATTTTGACATCCGCGAAGGCCGCGATGATCTGAGCGCCATGGCCGTAGCAGGCCGCGCCAACCGCGCCTTTTCTCAGCTGCGCGATGGACAAATCTTTGTCATGCAACCCCCGTCCATTCCCGGCCTTGGCAACACGGGCGGTTTTTCGATGTATCTTGTTGATCAGGCGGGCAATGGCTCCACCGCGCTCAAAGAGGCTGCAAAAACCTTGGTTGCTGCCACTGCCCAAAATGACATTGTCACAGGGCTGCGCAGCAATGGCACCGAAGAAAAAAGCGCGCTCAAACTCAGCATCGACCGCGAAAAAGCCGAAAGCTTTGGGCTGAGCCTGTCTGAAGTGAACAGCATGCTTTCCATCGTTTTTGGCGGCACAGAGGTCAATGATTTCGAACTTGGAGCCTCGCTGCGCCCCGTCATCGTGCAGGGCGACGCGGCCCATCGGATGCAGACCGAAGACGTCTTTGGCTGGTACGCCCGCAACTCTGCGGGGGAAATGGTGCCGTTTTCCGCCATTATCACCACCTCGTGGGAGCCGGTCTCGCCCAGCCTCGAGCGGTATGATGCCACGTCGGCGCTGGAAATCTCCGGCTCTCCCAACAATGGCGCCAGCTCCGGCGCTGCCATGGCCGAGATGGAACGGCTGGTGGCAGAAATGGACGGCGGATATGCGGCGGCATGGACCGGGCTAAGCTATCAAGAGGTGCAATCGGGCGATCAGGCCCCTTATCTTTATGCGATCTCAATGCTGGTGGTTTTCCTCGCGCTTGCCGCGCTTTACGAAAGCTGGTCGATCCCGTTTTCCGTCATGCTGGCCGTGCCGGTTGGCGTGCTCGGCGCGTTGGGGGCTGCTTGGCTGCTTGGCCAAGCCAATGATGTGTATTTCAAGGTCGGCATGTTGACCACCATCGGGCTTGCGGCGCGCAACGCGATTTTGATTGTGGAATTTGCCGAAGAGTTGCGCCGCGAAGGCCGCAGCGTCACCGAAGCCGCAATCGAGGCCGCGCGCCTGCGTTTGCGCCCCATCATGATGACCGCGCTGACCTTCATCTTGGGGGTATTACCCTTGGCCACGGCCACTGGCGCGGGGGCGGCCTCGCAAAATGCCATCGGCATCGGGGTGATCGGCGGCATGTTGGCCTCGACCTTTATCGGCATCTTCATGGTGCCGGGGTTCTATGTGTTGATCAAACGGCTGACCTTGGGCCGCGCCGCGCTTTAGCGTTAAACCTCAATCACTTCGCAGCGGGCATCTTGTCCGCTGCTTTTCAAATTTTCAGACAGCGTGCCGCCGCAAATCACCCGTTCCAGATCATGCATATGCCCCCAGCGATGCGGCGCTTGCCTGCCAATTTTCGCGTGATCAATCACCAGCGTGCGCTCGCGGGCACAGCCAAAAATCGCCCGCCGCGCGCGGATTTCATCCAGATTAAAATCCAACAAATCCCCGGTTTCGGACAGTCCCCCCACTGAAAATATCGCGTGGTCGAATTGCAGACCGTCAAAAAATTCGCAACTTTCCGCGCCGATAAAATCCAGATCCCGCAGCCGCACCTTGCCCCCTGCCAGCAGAATCGTGATGTCTTGGGCCATGCGCAGCGCCATGACCACATGGATATTATTGGTCGCCACAGTCAGCCCTTCATGCCCGGTCAAGGCGCGGGCCACAGCCTCAACCGTCGTGCCCGTGCCTAACGCCAAACTGGCCCCATCAGGGATCATCGCCGCCACCGCCGCACCGATGCGGTCTTTTTCATCGCGTGACACCGCCTGCCGGGGTTGGTAATCAATGTTGTCATTCGCCAAGGCCAAGCTGGCCCCGCCATGGCGGCGGCGCACAATCCGCGCCTCATCAAGTGCCCGCAGATCGGCCCGCAGCGTTTGCACCGTCACATCCAGCATTTCCGACAGCGCGCTGGCGGACAGCTCCCCATAGCTGGAGAGCAGGTTGATAATACGGTCCCGGCGCCGGGCAGTCTCTGAATTATTCATTTTCGTACGAAATCCATTAATCTTTGCCCTCAAGATAGGCATGGATTTTTTGATAGCGCAATAAAATCAACTCTGGATAGGAAATTATCACAATTCACAGAACTGTCACATGGGACCGTTAACCAGCAGGCAAGAGAGTCGAATCAACGCGGCCCCCTTTCGAACGAAACAAACGTCTGTCTGGAGAATTTCATGTCCCGTTCCCTCGTCGCAGCCGCTTTTGCGCTGGCCCTGCCCACGCTCAGCCATGCTGAAACCCTGACCCTTTACACCTCGCAGCCCAATGCGGATGCACAAAAAACCGTCGATGCCTTCATGGCCGCCAATCCCGAAATCGAAGTCGATTGGGTGCGCGACGGCACCACGAAACTCATGGCGCGTGTTGCCGCAGAGATCGAAGCCGGCAAACCGCAGGCCGATGTTTTGCTGATCGCAGACACGGTCACGCTCGAAGGCATGGCGCAGGCCGGTCACTTGGCCAGCTATACCTCCCCTGAGGCCGAGGCGTTTGACCCTGCCCTGTTCAGCGCCGAGGGGTATTATTACTCCACAAAGCTGATCACCACCGGCATCGTTTACAACACCGGCGCAGACAGCGTGCCCAGCTCTTGGGCAGATCTGGGCAAACCGGAAATGGCCAATCTGGTCGCCATGCCCTCACCCCTCTATTCGGGCGCAGCGCTGATCCATCTGGCCACTTTGACCGAAACAGATGGGCTGGGCTGGGACTATTACGAAAAGCTTGCTGCCAATAAAACCCGCGCCGAAGGCGGCAATGGCGGCACATTCAAAGCCGTCGCCGCAGGGGAAAAACCCTATGGTGTGTTGGTCGATTTCCTCGCCATCCGCGCCAAGGCCGATGGATCGCCTGTTGAATTTGTCTTCCCCGAAGAAGGCGTATCCTACGTCACCGAACCTGTCGCGATCATGGCCGGAACCGAGCACATGGACGCCGCACAAAAATTCGTGGATTTCTTGATCAGCGAAGCTGGCCAAGAACTGGTTGTCGACATGGGCTATATCCCGGCGCGCAATGGCATCGAGAGCCCCGAAGGCTTCCCGGCGCGGGCTGACATCAAATTGATGGATTTCGACCCTGCCAAAGCGTTGGCCGACACAGACGCCAACAAAGCGCGCTTCGCAGAGGTCTTCGGCGTCCAATGACCGCCGCGCATCAAACCATAGGAGGCAGCCGGTCACTTGACCGGCTGTTGCCACTTCTCCTGCTGCCCGTTGCGCTCATCGCGCTGGGGCCGGTGGTGCGCCTGCTGCTTGAAGGCATCGGGTTTGGCGAAGGGTTCACCACGCAGCATTTGCAAACCATCCTTGCGCGCCCCTCCACCGGCACGGCGCTGAAACATTCGCTGATCACAGCAGGCGGCGGCACGGTGCTGTCGATCCTGATCGGCGCCTCTTTTGCCTTTCTGGTCGCGCTGACCAATATCCGCGGCAAAGGCGCATTGGTTTTCTGCCTGATGATCCCGATGATGATCCCGCCGCAAATCACCGCGCTGGCCTGGATGCAAATGGCGGGCCCTTCCTCGACCATTTTGAAACTGATCGGGCTTGCGCCGCCGCTGGGCAGTCCGCAGCCGCTACATTCGCCGGGCGGCATCATCTTATTGCTGGGCATTCAGCACGCCTCGCTGGTGTTTTTGACCCTGCGCGCAGGGCTGCGCATGATCCCCGCCGATCTGGTCGAAGCCGCCCGCATGTCTGGCGCTGGCTCTTTTCGCGTCTGGTGGCAAACCGTGCTGCCGCTCTCGGTGCCTGCATTGATCGCAGGCGGCGGCATGGCTTTTGTGACCGCGCTTGGCAATTTTGGCATCCCCGCCATGCTTGGCATCCCCGCAGGCTATGCCACGCTGCCCACATTGATTTATCAACGGCTTGTGGGCATGGGCCCTGCCGTTCTGCCCGAAGTTGCCGTATTGGCACTTCTGATCGGCGCAGTTGCGATCTGCGGCATATTGCTGAGCCGTTTCATGCTCTCGCGCCAGGGCTTTGGCCTCTCGGGCCTCTCCGGCGCGCCGCTGTCGCTGACACTTGGCCGGGCGCGCAAACCTGTTGAGATCGCGCTGTGGCTGTTCATCTTTGTGATCCTCGCGCTGCCGTTATTTGCGCTGCTGGCAACCTCCTTGATCCCAGCTTACGGCGTGCCGCTGACCTTCCAGACCGCCACGTTCAGCGCATGGATCGAGGCACTGTTCGTGCAGCCCGCCACCCGCCGCGCCTATGCCAATTCGCTCTTCCTCGCGCTCAGCGCGGCGGCGATACTGCTGGCGATCAGCCTGCCCTTGGCTTGGCTGATGGAACGGCGCGCATCGCGGCTCAGCCGCCTGCTCGATACGTTGATTGACCTGCCCTATGCCCTTCCCGGCGTGGTCCTGTCGATCGCCTGCATTTTGACCTTCCTCAACCTGCCCTTCACCGATCTGACCCTCTATGGCACGATTTGGATCATCCTGATGGCCTATCTGGCGCGGTTCTTTGTTGTGATGCTGCGCCCCATTCAGGCCAGCATCGCCCAGCTTGACCCCGCCATGGAAGAAGCCGCCGCCAGTGTCGGCGCGCGTCTGGGGCGGCGACTGCGCGACATCGTTTTGCCGCTGGCCGCCCCTTCTGCCGCCGCCGGGGCGATCTTGGTGTTCTTGACGGCTGTGAACGAGTTGACCGTCTCGGCGCTGCTGTGGTCCTCGGGCAGCGAAACGCTCGGCGTGGTGATCTACAATCTCGAAGACAGCGGCGAAACCGTGATGGCCTCGGCTCTCGCCATGTCCATCGTCCTTCTTATCATCTTGCTCATGGGGCTGGTGCAAGCCGGAGCAAGCCGTTTCCCGAAAGGTGTCATCCCATGGCAGAGCTAAGTTTCTCCAATCTAACCAAGCATTTTGACGGCGCGCCCGCGCTCGAAGGCATTAATGCCAGCATCGCATCGGGTGAATTTGTCGCCCTGCTTGGGCCTTCGGGCTGCGGCAAAACCACTTTGCTGCGCCTCACCGCAGGTTTCGAACAGCCCAGCACAGGCGAGATTAAACTCGGCGGCAAAGTGGTGGCGGGCGGCAAGACCTTTGTGCCCCCCGAAGACCGCGGCATCGGCATTGTGTTTCAATCCTACGCGCTCTGGCCGCATAAATCCGTGCAGGGCAATGTGGCCTATCCGCTGGAGGTGCGCCGCGTGCCGCGCACCGAAAAAGAGGCCCGCGTGGCGGAGGCGTTGGAACTCACGGGCCTCACCAAGTTTGCCGAACGTATGCCCTCACAGCTCTCGGGTGGCCAGCGCCAGCGCGTGGCTTTGGCCCGCTGTCTGGTCTTTGATCCACGCGCCGTGTTGCTCGATGAACCTTTGGCCAACCTCGACTTGGCCCTGCGCGCCACGATGCATGATGTGTTCTCCATGTTCCATCGCCGCACCGGAGCGACCATGCTTTACGTGACCCACGATCAAGGCGAAGCCTTGGCGCTGGCAGACCGCGTGGCGGTGATGGAAGCAGGCCAAGTCCGCCAATTTGCCACGCCCGAAACCCTCTACCGCGAGCCTGCCGATTGTTTTGTTGCCGGGTTTGTCGGAGACGGCGCTGTTGTCTCGGCCCGCAGCACCGGCCAATCCGAAGGCGGGCGCATGGTGCTTGATGTGCTCGGCACCGATGTGGCCGTGCGCAGCAAAACCGCCACCCCCAGCCATGTGAGCATCCGCCCGGAGGCCATCACGCTGAGCGACGATGCCCCGCTGCGCGCCAAGGTCACGGGCTGCACCTATCTGGGCGGGCGCTTCCGCCTGACGCTGGAGGCCGAGGGCGAAACTCTGGTTGCCTTTGCCCACCGCCGCGCCGCCATAGGCGAGACATTGGGCGTGACCCTGCGCGACCTTTGGGCGTTTCGCGATCCGGGCGCAAAGCTGATGATGCAAAAGGCATTGGCCCATGCGTGAGAACGGCTTTAGCGGCCCGCCATGGGTCGAAGTTCTATCCGGTTTGGGTGAAAAAGGCCCCGCCTGCATCCGCCTCTGGACAGGCCACGCGCTGTGGCTGCTGGATGTGGGCGTCGGCCCCGAGGCGACCTCCCCCTTCGATCCCGCGTGGCTCAAGGGGGCCGAGCGGGTGTTCATCACCCATGATCACGTGGATCATATCGGCGGCGCGGCCCATGCCATCGCCGCCGGGCTGCCGATCCATTGCACAGCCCAGACCGCCCGCGCCCTGCCCCCTGGTGCCAAACTCGAATTTCTGCCCGAGCGGGGGCAAATCGACGTGGACGGTGTGCGTCTTACCACCGGGCGCAACGGCCATGCTTTGGGCGGCGTGTGGTTTCACTTTGCGCTGGGTCAGGGGCTGTTCTTTTCCGGCGATTGGTCCGAGGAAAGCGATTGGTTCGCCTTTGACACCCCGCCCCCCGCAGGCACGGCCTTGATCGATTCCTCCTATCACCTGGATGACATTCCCCAAACCGCGCGGCGCATGGCGCTGGATAGCGCCCTCCAAGACAGCGCGGCGCGGCACATCCTATTCCCCGTACCGCCATCAGGACGGGCAGGCGAATTGGCGCTGCATCTGATGGCGCATGGCCCGGTCAGCTTTGACGACACATGCCGCGCCGCCATTGCCAGCGCGCTCAACAGTGGCAGCCTGAACCGCAGCGCCGCCCGGCTTGCGCCGCTGTTGGACAGACCCTTCGACCCCAGCGCCCAGTTTTTGATCTGCGACACCCCCAATGCCGATGCAGGCATGGCGCAAAAGCTGGTGCAGGATTGGCATGAAACGGACCGTCTTGGCCGCGATGCCATGGTGCTGTTCACAGGTCATATGACCGCCCATGCCCGCGTGGTCGCGGCCCAAGGAGGGGGCTTTTTGCGCTGGAACGTGCATCCGCCCCTGCCCGACCAAATCGCCATGGTCAAACGCCTGCGCGCCGCCCGTTATGCGCCGCTTTTTTGCTCGCAACCCGAAGACTACCTGCTGGAACCGCGGTTTGGCGCGGATCTGCTGCTGAATGAGCGGTGCTCCCTATGACCTTGCCTACCCGCCCCTTTATCCTGATCCGCCACGGCCAGACCGATGCCAACCGCGATGGGCGCATAGCAGGCGTCACCGAGGCCCAGCTTACCGACAACGGGCGCGCTTGCGCTGCCGCTTTGCAAAATTGGCCTTGGCCCAGCGCACTTGCGGTTTTTGCCAGCCCCCAGCAGCGCGCCCTAGAAACTGCTGCTCTGGCATTTCCCGGCCATGATCTGACGCCGCTACCGGGCCTGCGCGAACGCGATTGGGGGGTATTTGAGAACCGCCCCGTGGCGGAACTCCCCCCCCGCGAGACCACCCCAGAAGGGGGCGAGGCGTGGGATGATATGCTCTCCCGTGTCGCCGCCGCGCTGCACCGCGCTGTGCATTTGGCGGCAGACAATCTGCCGGTTCTTGTGGCCCATTCCGGCGTCATTCGCGCCGCCCGTCACCTCACCGGCGGCACGGCGCATGGCCCATCCCCCGACAATACCACCCCCTATCTTTTCGCCCCCAGCCCAACAGGTTGGCGCGAGACGAAACTAACTCAGAAAGACATCTCATGGACTGCGTAATCTTCGACATCGACGGCACATTGGCAGAATTTGACGCGCCCCGGCTCGGCCATCTTGTGCACGGCGAGCAGAAACACTGGGACAGTTTCCATGCCGAAATGGCCAAGGCACCGCTGGTTGAACCTGTGGCGCGGCTGCTGCGTAAACTGCGCGCGCAGGGCGAGGCGATTGTGCTGTGCTCGGGCCGGCCCGAAGGCTGGCGACACCACACTTCGGCTTGGCTGGAAAAGATGGGCATCGCCCATGACGCCCTCTATCTGCGCGCCCCAGATGAGGACAGCGCCAGCGACCCAGAGGTCAAACGCACCGCATTGGCGCGCATCCACGCCGATGGGTTCACCCCTTGGCTGGTCGTCGATGACCGCAGCGCCGTTGTCGATTTTTGGCGCAGCGCCGGGCTGACTTGCCTGCAATGCGCGCCCGGCGATTTTTAAGCGCTCACGCCAAGGCTTCTTGGGGCTGATCTGTCAATTTCCCCGCAATCAGCGCGGCCAGTAATACCATCACCGCAGCGGTGGCCAATACCAAGCCCAGCCCGCCCAATTGATAGGTCAGCCCCGACAGAACCGTCCCCAAAAGCCGCCCCGCCGCATTGGCCATATAGTAAAACCCCACATCCATCGTCACCCGTTCTGCTTTGGTAAAGGCAAGGATGAGATAGGAATGCAGCGCTGAATTCACCGCAAAAATCGCGCCAAATACCAGCAGCCCCAGCACCAACAGCACCGTCAGCCAAGGGGCTGGCGCGCCCGCCAGCCACACCGCAAGCGCAAGCGCGGCAGGCACCACAAACAACGCCCCGGCCCAGCCCCGCGCCGCACGGATCAACGCCGCTTCGGGCCGCTCGGCCGCGCGCAAAATCTTTGGCGCAGCGGCCTGCACCGCGCCATAAAAGATCACCCAGATCGCCATAAAACTGCCGATCATGAAAAACGTCGCCCGGTTGCCCGCCTCGGTCCCATCCGAAAGAACGGCGTAAAAATAGATCGGAATGCCCACCACAAACCACACATCACGCGCGCCGAACAAAAACACCCGCGCCGCCGAGAGCCAATTCACATTGGCTGATTTAGAGAACACTTCCGTGAATTTCGCGCCTTTGCGCCCGCGCGGCAGCCCCTCTGGCATCAACATCACAACAGTGATCAAAATCACCGCCAAGACCAGCGCCATAGCCAGCACCGCCCACGTGAACCCAACCACCGCAAGCAGCGCCGCGCCCAGCAAAAACCCCACGCCCTTGACCGCGTTTTTAGACCCAGTCAACAGCGCCACCCAGCGGAACAGCCCGCCGCCTTCGCTGGGGGCTAACAGTTTAACCGCTGATTTTGAAGACATTTTCGCCAAATCCTTGGCCACGCCGCTGGCGCCTTGCACCGACATCACAAACCCAACAGAGGCCGCGACCCCCCAGCTTGGATCAAGCTGGGTCAGCGCCAACAGCGCCAACACCTGTATCCCCAGCCCCGCATAAAGCGTCGAGGTCAGCCCAAACCGCGCCGCGATCCAGCCCGCCGCAAGATTGGTCGCCATGCCTGCGATCTCGTACAGCACAAATAAATAAGCCAGTTGCACCGGGGAAAACCCCAGCCTGTGGAAATGCAAAAGCACCAACATCCGCAGCGCCCCATCGGTCAGCATAAACGCCCAATAGGCCGCCGTTACCGCCACATAGGCCGCCATCCCATCGGGCCGCTCGCTCACAGGCTCGCCCCAACCATCAACGCCACATCCACCAAGCGGTTGGCATAGCCCGCTTCATTGTCATACCACGCGTAAATCTTCACCTGCGTGCCGTTTACCACCATGGTCGAGGGCGCATCGATGATGCTTGAGCGCGTATCATTGGTGTAATCCGCCGACACCAAAGGCCGCTCTTCATAGCCAAGAATATCTTTCAACGCGCCCTCGGCGGCGGCTTTAAACAGCGCGTTCACCTCCTCCACAGAGGTTTCCCGCATCACTTCGAACACGCAATCGGTCAGCGACGCATTCAACAGCGGCACCCGCACCGCATGGCCATTCAGCCGCCCCTTGAGCTCGGGATAGATCAGCGTGATCGCCGTGGCGCTGCCCGTGGTGGTGGGGATCAGCGAATTGAGCGCCGAGCGGGCACGGCGTAAATCCTTGGCCGGACGGTCCACTATGGTCTGCGTATTGGTCACATCATGGATCGTGGTCATCGACCCGTGTTTGATGCCGATCCCCTCATGGATCACCTTCACCACGGGGGCCAAACAATTGGTGGTGCAAGACGCCGCCGTCACGATCTTGTGGCGCGCAGGGTCGTATTCGGCATCATTCACACCAATCACAATATTGGCCGCGCTCGCCTCTTTGACCGGAGCGGACACCACAACTTTCTTGACGCCCGCGTCGAAATACGGCGCGAGCTTGGCCTCGGTTTTGAACAGGCCCGTGCAGTCAATCACCACATCCACACCGCTAAGCGGCAGCGCGCCCAGATCGCGCGTCCCGACAAATGGGATGCGCGTGCCATCGATGGTCACGCTGTTTTCATCACTGGAGAAATCGGCGTCCCAGCGCCCGTGCACCGTGTCAAATTCCAACAAATGCGCATGCATCGCCGCATCGCCCACCGCGTCATTGATCCACGCAATTTTGGCCCCACGCTCCAGCAACGGCTTGAGCGCAAGTTTTCCCATCCGGCCAAGACCGTTCACAGCATAGGTGGTCATTCCATATCCTTCGAAGTTTTGCGGCCGATCTTATCGACAGCCGATTGCATTGCGATCCGGTCCAGCGTCTCCATTGGCAAGGACGCAAAAACAGAAATCCGGTTGCGCAGCGCGCCATAAGCTTGCTGAAACGCGAGCGATTTTTCCGCCTCCGACCCACCTGTTTTCACCGGATCCGGCATGCCCCAATGGCCGCTGATTGGCTGGCCTTCCCACGCGGGACATTCCTCGGCGGCGGCCCTATCACAGACGGTAAAGACAAAATCCAACTCGGGCGCGCCGGGCCCGGAAAATTCCGACAGATTTTTCGCCCGCAGCGCAGAAATATCATGCCCTTTATCCGACAAGACCTGCACCGCATAAGGGTTCAGCTCGGAATAGGGCCGCGTGCCCGCCGAGAAAACTTCAAAGCGGTCCCCCGCCAGATCCCGCAGGATGGTTTCGGCAAAAATCGACCGGGCAGAATTGCCCACACAGATAAACAGCACATTATATTTCCGGCGAGTCATAGGCTCTGCTCCAATTTCAAAGGGAAGACAAATATCCGGGCGTCCGCGACAGCAATCGGACAGCAAAAACCCGAACATCTGTTGCACGTTTGTCATCTCAATCGCGTAACGAAGTGATGTGCCCGCCCGCTCAGGCCGAACCAACCCCACCCGCTGCAATGCAGCCAGATAGGTCGACATGGTGCTGGGTTTGACCTCCAGCGTCGCTGCCAATTCGCCCGCAGGCACCTGGTCGGGATAACGGCGCATCAACAGCCGAAACACAGCAAGCCGTTGCGGGTGACCCAAAGTGGCCAGAAGATCGGGAATCATTTTTTCCATATTTCATGAATTATTAAAATAATTCTCCGCCAGCAAGTTACAGTTTCATGACACTCCGCGCGGTTAACGCAATGTCTCGCTGGCGCGGGCCGGGCCGCTATGATTGACTATTTCCATACCAATAGGCCGGAGCCGATCATGCGTGTTATTCTCAAATGGGCCTTGCGCCTGATCTTTCTTTTGCTGCTGGCCACCCTTGTGATCGGCGTCATCAAACGCGAGGAAATCACCCGCCTGCTGGCCGTGAACTCGCTGTTTTCCGAAGAAAAGATCCTCCATAATTTCAGCCACATGGATGCGGCATTTCTATCCAGCCCCGTGCCGCGCGGCGATGGGCCTGTCACGCCTCTGCCCCAAGCGGCCCGCCTGACATTGCCGCAGGCCGCGCAAACATGGCAAACCGAGCGCAGCGTAACCGCGCTGGTGGTGCTCAAAGACGGCAATCTGGTCTATGAAGATTACTACCTTGGCACGGGCGCGGGTGACCGGCGGATCAGCTGGTCCGTGGCCAAAAGTTATCTCTCCGCTTTGATCGGCATCCTGCTCGAAGAGGGCGCGATTACCTCCATCGAAGATCCCGTCACGCAATATGCGCCGCTGCTCAAAGGCGGGGCCTATGACGGGACCAGCATCCGCAATGTGCTCAACATGGCCAGCGGCGTGCGCTTCGACGAAGACTATCTTGATCCTAAATCCGACATCAACCGCATGGGCCGGGTGCTGGCATTGGGCGGTGAAATGGATGTCTTTGCCGCCGATTTGACCGAAACTTTCGCCCCCGCAGGCAGCCGTTGGCAATATGTATCCATCGACACCCATGTTCTGTCCATGGTGGTGCGGGGTGCCACAGGCCGCCCAATTGCCGAGCTGCTGAGCGAAAAGATCATCGCTCCCATGGGGCTAGAGGCCGAGCCTTATTACCTGACCGATGGGGTTGGCACGGCCTTTGTGCTGGGCGGGCTGAACCTGACCACCCGCGATTACGCGCGCTTTGGGCAGATGTATCTGCAACGCGGCGTCTATAACGAAAAACAGATCGTGCCTGCCGCTTGGGTCGATGCCTCCACCGCGCCCACAGCCCCCACAGCACAAGGCGAGATCAGCTATGGCTATCAATGGTGGATACCGCAGGGCGCCACCGAAGGAGAATTTCTGGCGCGCGGCGTCTATGGGCAGTATATCTATATCAACCGCCCCGCCGGTGTGGTGATCGCCGTGAATGCCGCCGACCGGGGGTTTCGCACCGACGGCGCGCATCAACAGAACATCGACATGTTCCGCGCCATCGCAAAGGAAGCATCGCAATGATCAAACCAGACAAGAGCATCAACGTCCTGGGCGGCGCATTGGCCCTTTGCGGCAGCGATCCCATCACGGGTTTCTTTCGCGACGGCATGTGCAACACCTGCACCCAAGATCACGGCAGCCACACGGTTTGCGCGATAATGACCGCCGAATTTCTGGCCTATTCCAAATATGTGGGTAATGACCTCTCCACCGCCCGGCCTGAATTTGGGTTTGCCGGATTAAAACCGGGCGATCCTTGGTGCCTCTGCGCGGGCCGCTTTTTGCAGGCCGCCGAAGAAGGCTGCGGCCCCAAGGTTCGCCTTGATGCCACGCATCTTGCCGCTTTGGAAATCGTGCCCCTGAAAACGCTTGAGGCACACGCCACATGAGAAAAACCCTGCGCGCCGCCTCCCCCTTCCTGCTTGCGTTCCTGCCCAGCGTTCCCGCTTTGGCAGGCCCTCCAGCCCTGAGCGACATGCGCCCGCATGATGCCGCCAAATTGGACCGTTTTGAAACCACAGCCGGGGCAGCGCTGCTCGAAGCTTTTGCCGCAGGCTCCGCCCCAGACCGAAGCGCCCTCGCCACCGCGCTGAGCGGCACGCCCATTGTCGCCTATGATCCCAGCATCGTGGGCGATTGGTCCTGCCGCACGATTAAACTGGGCGGGCTTACCGGGCTGACCGCCTACAGCCCATTCTCCTGCCGCATCACCCTAAGCGAGACCGGATATGTTTTCGAAAAACTCACCGGATCACAGCGCACCGCCGGGCGGCTTGGCCTGCGCGACGGGCGCGCGGTTTATCTGGGCGTTGGCTTTGTGGCCGATACCGCCCCGCCCGATTACACCGCGCTAGAGCCGGGATTTACCGGCAATGGCACCATTGCGCCTCAGGTAGGCCTGTTTGAACGGGTCAGCGACAGCCGCGCGCGCATTCTCTTTCCCCAGCCTGCCGTAGAAAGCGACTTGGATATTCTCGAACTAACCCGCTAGTTGCAAATTGCCTCATCAACCCGCTGCGCTCTTCCGGAGAGATGCAAGCTCGGCTAGGTTGCCAAAAAACACCGAGGATATCCGCCATGATGGGTACAGGCCCCACGCTTTTCACCTTTCGCGGTCCTTGGGGTGTTCCCATCGAGGTCGGCAGCAGCCTGATCTTTCTGGTCCTGCTGCTTGTCGGTATTGGCGGCAGCGCCGAGACCCTAAAATATGACCTCGTATTTGCAGCGCTTCTGGTGGGATCAATATTCCTGCACGAAATGGGTCATGCATGGGGCTGCATCATACAAGGCGTGCCAGTGCGCCGTGTCATGCTCTATGGCGGCGGCGGCTTTTGCGAATATGCCCGCGCGCCCAGCCGCACCCAGCAAGAATTGATCGTCGCCATGGGGCCCATCGTCAATCTGGTGATTTGGGCCGTCGCCTCGCTCAGCTGGACCTATTTCCCGCCGGGCCTGCTGAGCTGGTCTGTCTGGCTGCTGGGCGCGACAAACCTGTTTCTGGCTGTGATGAACCTGCTGCCCGTGCATCCGCTTGATGGCGGCAAACTGTTTGAACTGCTTCTCCTGCGCTTTTTGCCCGCGCAAACCGCCTCGCGAATATCCGGCAGCGTTGGGCTGGTGATCTCCGTGCTGTGGATACCCGCGATGATCTACTGCTTTGTCGTCTTTGGCTTTGTGCTGTTGTTCATCCCACCGATTTTACTGCATTGGCAAAAAGCAAAGGGCGCGTGGTGATCCCACACGCCCCTACAATTCTCTAACCTAAAACCCTAAATTTGGGTCAGGCAAATTCGCCCATCTCAAACCCCAGCGCCCGCGCCACGGTAAAGATATCCTTATCGCCGCGACCGCACATGTTCATGCAGATGATGTGATCTTTGGGCAGCTCTGGCGCGATCTTCATCACATGCGCCAACGCATGGGATGGCTCCAACGCAGGAATGATCCCCTCCAGCTCACAGCTCAGCTGGAACGCCACAAGCGCTTCTTTATCGGTGATCGAGACATATTGCGCCCGGCCAATATCATGCAGCCACGCGTGCTCTGGCCCGATGCCGGGGTAATCCAAACCCGCCGAGATGGAGAACCCCTCAAGGATCTGCCCATCATCATCTTGCAACAGATAGGTGCGGTTGCCGTGCAAAACGCCCGGACGCCCGCCCGTCAGCGAGGCGCAATGCTCCATCTTGGCATTCACGCCTTTGCCGCCCGCTTCGACACCTACAATGTTCACGGAAGTATCATCGAGGAAGGGGAAAAACAGACCCATCGCGTTAGAGCCGCCACCAATGGCCGCGACCAACGTGTCGGGCAAACGGCCTTCGGCTTTGTCCATCTGCTCGCGCACTTCCTTGCCAATGATGGATTGGAAATCGCGCACCATGGCGGGGTATGGGTGCGGGCCAGCCACCGTGCCGATGCAATAGAACGTGTCGCGCACATTGGTTACCCAATCGCGCAGCGCGTCATTCATCGCGTCTTTGAGCGTGCCACGGCCCGAGGTCACAGGCACCACTTCGGCCCCCAAAAGACGCATGCGGAACACGTTCGGGGCCTGACGCTCCACGTCATGGGCGCCCATGTAAACCACGCATTTCAAGCCAAATTTGGCGCAAACAGTCGCTGTCGCCACGCCGTGCTGGCCCGCGCCGGTTTCCGCGATGATCCGGGTCTTGCCCATGCGGCGCGCCAGAATAATCTGGCCCAGCACATTGTTGATCTTATGCGCGCCCGTGTGGTTTAACTCGTCGCGCTTCATGTAAACTTTCGCGCCGCCCAAATGGTCGGTCAGGCGCTCGGCGAAATAAAGCGGGCTGGGACGGCCCACATAATGGGTCCACAGATCGTTCATTTCGGCCCAGAAACTGTCGTCCGTCTTGGCCTTTTCATATTCTTCTTCAAGGCTCAGGATCAGCGGCATCAGTGTCTCTGACACAAATCGCCCACCAAAATCGCCAAACCGCCCCTGTTCATCGGGGCCGGTCATGAAGCTGTTGAAAAGATCACCTGACATATCGCACACTCCTGCAAAGCTTGGTCTGAATACGCGCCGACGCCCCTGTTCACAAGGGGGGCATGCCGCCACAGAAAACTTGCGCCAATGCTAGGGCGCAATTACGCCGCGCCCAGTGCCGCCGCGCAGAAATCCTTGATCAATTGTGGGTCTTTGACGCCCCGCGCGCGCTCCACCCCGGTGGAGACATCAATCTGCTGCGCCCCGGTGCGGCGGATGGCCTCTGCGACATTATCGGGGGTCAAACCGCCCGCAAGCATCCACGGCAAATGCCAGCGCCGCCCGGCCAGCAATTGCCAATCAAAAGCCAGCCCATTGCCGCCCGGCAAAACTGCATTCTTGGGCGGCTTTGCATCAATCAACAGCTGATCTGCCACCGATGCATAGCTGTCCAGCGCCGCTAAATCCGCCGCCTCGCCTACGCCCACGGCTTTCATCACCGGCAGTCCATACCGCGCCTTAACCTCTGCCACCCGCGCAGGGCTTTCGCTGCCATGCAGCTGCAACATGTCCAGCGGCACAGCGGCAGTGATCGCGTCGAGCTGCGCATCATCGGCGTTCACAACCAAGGCAACTTTGGCCATGCCCGCGGGCACCTGCGCCGCCAATGGCGCAGCAGCCGCAATTTCCAAGTGGCGCGGGGATTTCGGAAAGAACACAAAGCCGACATAGCGTGCGCCAGCTTCGGCTGCCACATCGACATCCGCTGCATGGCGCAGCCCGCAGATTTTCACAGAGATTGAGGAAATCATCGCGCTTAGCTGGCTTTGTCCAGCAGCGCGATCACCTCATCTTTGCCCTCGTGTTTGGCGGCCTTCAGCTTGGCCACCTCCCGCTCAAGCCGGCGCATCTCGCGGGCTTGGCGCGCCGCTTCTGCGCGCTGGCCATATTCGCGGATCCATTCCCAGATGAAGCCAACCAGAAGCCCCACCAGAATGCTGCCAAGGATCACCAAAAACAGCGGCATCTCGATGGATGGATTAACCGCAAACCAGCCCGACACTTCGGTGGGCAAGATTTGCAGCGGAACGATCACCCGGTTTGCCAAAGCAACCGCAATCAGGGCCACGGCAAACACGGCCATGCACGCATAACGAATATAACGCATTAACTCTTTCCGTTCAGCCGGTCTCTAAGCAGTTTGCCCGTTTTGAAGAAGGGCACATGCTTCTCTTCAACTTGAACGGTTTCACCCGTGCGTGGGTTCCGGCCCACCCGCGCATCGCGTTTCTTCACCGAAAACGCACCAAAGCCACGCAGCTCCACCCGGTCCCCTTGGGACATGGCGCCAGTGATTTCGTCAAAAATAGTATTCACGATGCGTTCCACATCACGTTGGTAAAGATGCGGATTCTCGTCGGCGATCTTCTGTATCAATTCGGATCGGATCATCCAGATACTCCCCCCCGGGCGATTGAATTTAACATTCTATAACAAGGACTATAGGAAGTTTCCGCTCATACGGGAATAGGTAGCTTTGGGGAATTTTGGGCCGAACACCCTGTTTTTTGACGGTTTTTCACCCTCTAATTGATCAATGCCCGCCCATCGCCCTGTCCAGCACCGCACAACAGGGCGGCAGGTCTGGGCGATTCGGAGCCCTAAAACCGGGGTCACATTGGCCAAAAAAAAAGCCCCGCCGATGAAGGCGGGGCTTTCAAAACTTTTAACTCAAAGCAGCGATTAGCTTTCGTCGCCTTTCAGCGCCGCGCCAAGGATATCGCCCAAGGACGCGCCAGAGTCGGAAGAACCATACTGTTCGACGGCTTCTTTCTCTTCTGCGATTTCGCGCGCTTTGATCGACACGCCCAAACGGTGCGCTTTCGCGTCCACGTTTGTGATGCGCACGTCAACCTTGTCGCCAACCGAGAAACGCTCAGGGCGCTGCTCTGCACGGTCACGGGACAGATCGGAGCGGCGGATGAAGGATTTCATGCCTTCATATTCCACTTCCACGCCACCATCTTCGATGGAGGTCACTGTCACGGTCACGATGGAGCCACGCTTCACGCCGCCAACGGCTTCAGCGAATTTGTCACCGCCAACGCCTTTGATGGACAGGGAGATACGCTCTTTCTCAACATCCACTTCGGAGACAACGGCCTGAACCATGTCGCCTTTACGGTAGTCTTGAATGGCTTCTTCGCCGCGCTGGTCCCAGCTCAGATCGCTGAGGTGAACCATGCCGTCGATGTCGCCTGGCAGGCCAACAAACAGACCGAATTCGGTGATGTTTTTGACTTCGCCTTCAACTTCGGTGCCCTCGGGGTGAGTTTCTGCAAACACTTCCCATGGGTTACGCTGAGTCTGCTTGAGGCCAAGGGAAACGCGGCGCTTGGCACCATCGATTTCCAGAACCATGACTTCGACTTCTTGGCTGGTGGAAACGATTTTGCCAGGATGCACGTTTTTCTTGGTCCAAGACATCTCGGACACGTGAACCAGACCTTCAACACCGGGCTCAAGCTCAACAAATGCACCGTAATCGGTGATGTTGGTCACGCGGCCAGTGTGCACTGATTCCAGTGGGTATTTCGCAGCAACCAGATCCCATGGATCTTCTTGCAGCTGCTTCATGCCCAAGCTGATGCGGTGGGTTTCTTTGTTGATCTTGATGACCTGAACCTTGATGGTTTCACCGATCTGCAAGATTTCCGAAGGATGGTTCACACGGCGCCATGCCATGTCGGTGACGTGCAACAGCCCGTCAACGCCGCCGAGGTCAACAAACGCACCGTATTCGGTGATGTTCTTGACCACGCCGTCCACTTCCTGACCTTCGACCAGATTGCCGATAACTTCGGCGCGCTGCTCGGCACGGGATTCTTCGAGGATCGCACGGCGCGATACCACGATGTTGCCCCGGCGGCGGTCCATTTTCAGGATTTGGAACGGCTGCTTCAGACCCATCAGAGGGCCGGCGTCGCGCACGGGGCGCACATCAACCTGAGAGCCGGGCAGGAACGCAACAGCGCCGCCCAGATCGACAGTGAAACCACCTTTGACGCGGCCAAAGATAGCGCCTTCAACGCGCTCTTCTGCGGCATAGGCTTTTTCCAGACGGTCCCAAGCTTCTTCGCGGCGCGCCATCTCACGAGAGATAACCGCTTCGCCGCGCGAGTTTTCGACCTGACGAAGGAATACTTCGACTTCGTCGCCAACTTCGATTTTGGGAGCTTCGCCGGGATCGGCAAATTCTTTAAGCTCGACGCGGCCTTCCATCTTGTAGCCTACGTCGATGATGGCTTGGCCCGCTTCAATCGCGATGACCTTACCTTTAACAACGGACCCCTCTTCGGGAGTGTCCATTTCGAAGCTTTCGTTCAAGAGTGCTTCAAACTCGTCCATCATATTTGCCATGTGGCGTCGTTTTCCTAACTAATGAGTATACGGGCCGTGCGGTTGTCTCCGCCGGTCTTTGGATTTCAGTTGGTCGCCAAAGCAATGCACCTAAACGCAAAACAAAGAGGGCCGGGATAAACCGACCCTGCCCATAATTTGCGTCCGGTGCTGTTATCGCCCCTTAGACAAAGGCGCGTATAAGGGATCAAACCCCTATATGCAAGGGCTTTGCCCCCTGCCCCGGCAGGCGCAACCGATGCAGCGCCGCCAGCATTCAATTATTTTTCACTTTTGCGCGACGGAAGTCAAAACCTCATCCGTAACAGTCTTTGTTCAGCACTTCTGGCCGAACCAAACAGGACGACTAACGATGAATACTAAAAAACCTAAATATACGTTGAGGATGACCGCTTTGGCGTTTTTGATCCCGGTTGCCGCTTTGGCCCAGCAAAATCGCCCTGCCCCACCGGAGCCTGATCTGGGGCAAATCGCCTCGGCGCTGCATGTCTCCGAACGGGCGCTGGAAAACTGCATGCCCGCGCGCAGCACCAGCGGCAAGCCAGAGCGCCCCAACGCGGCCAAGATTGCCGATTGCCTCAAGGGCGACAATGGCGCGCTCACGGCTCAAACCGTGAATGACGTGTTCGGCAAATACGCGCCAAAACCGCCGCGCGGCTAACCTGCCTTGGGCCAGAGCCCCTCCCACTCTGGCCCAACCTTCCCTCCTATCTTCACCCAAAAGGCCTGAATGTGCGATTACCCGCCCTTGCGCTGTTGCTCTGCGCCCTAGCTGCTTGCGCGGCCCGCGACCAAATTGCCGTGGTGCCCGAAGACACAGGGGCCGCGTCCTATGACATCCTTTTTGCCACCGACCGCGCGGGCAATGAAAAACTCTTTGGCACATCACGCAGCGACCAATCGACCTTTGGGAAAATCCGCGTGGCCGTGCCCACTGGCCACCAACTCGGCGTCATCGAATACCCCGACAGCCGCCCCAATCCGCAAAAAGAATTTGGCATCACCTCCGCCACCACCACCCAAGACCCCATAATCTTTGCCGCCCTGCTGCGCAAAGAAATCCAAAGCCAACCCAAAGGCCAACGCCGCGCCGTCGTCTATGTGCACGGGTTCAACAACACCTTTGCCGAGGCGCTTTTTCAAAACGCCCAGCTGGTGCACGACTATCAACGCCCCGAAATTCCGGTGCTGTTCAGCTGGCCCTCCGCCGGAGAAAGCTATGCCTATCTGCATGACCGCGATTCGGTGCTTGGCTCGCGCAGCGCGCTAGAGCAGCTCCTCGATCAGCTGCAAGCCTCAGACCTTGAGGGCTTCATCGTGGTTGGCCATTCCATGGGCGCGCAATTGGTGATGGAAACCCTGCGCCAACACGCCATTCGCAATGACGGCGCGCAATGGGGCAAACTCTCCGGCGTGGCGCTGATTTCACCTGATATTGATCTGGAACTTTTCGAGCATCAGCGCCGCGATATGATGGGCCTGCCGCAACCGTTTCTTGTCATTGCCAGCGAAAGCGACCGCATGCTGGCCCTGTCAAAACTGCTCAACGGCAGCAACGCACGGCTTGGCGGGGTCGAAGACCCGCAATCCCTGAAATCGGCTGAAGCCACGGTGATGTCCGCCAGCTTCGCCAGCAAAATCTGGTCCAACAACCATATGACCGTGTTCAACTCGCCCGAAATGATCGCCTATCTCAGCGCCTATGAACACAAAGCAGCAGACGCGAATTAATCAACGCCTCAAAGCGCCTCGCCCTTTTTGCGCAGCTCCTCCAGCAGGTCTTGGTAAATCCCGGTGGAATCGCCACCACCAAACACATTGGCCCCGCCCGAATAGGTCTGACCATAGCTGCGCGCCACATTCATTGTCTGCACCAAACCCGTTAGAAATTGATCTTTTTGCAGCGGCGACAGCGGATGAATATACACACCCCAAAGCCGCCCATTCGCCACCGCATAGCGCGCATCCAGGGCGCTGTCGAAATTGGCCTGCATCAGCCGCAGCAAATCCGCCTCGCCCAGCCCTTCAGCGCTGGCAATCGGCACCATGGCGCGCATCCTATCGGCGCGGCTGTCCATGATCACCAGCACCGGAATATCCTGCACCGTAAATTGAAGCGATGGCCCCTGCGCCTGCACATCCGGGTCAATCGCCTGCACAATCGCGGCCAGACGCGCGGCGGTCATCGGCGGCTCGGCCTCCTGCGCAATGGCCGCGCCAGCCCAGATCAGACCAAAGCAAAATGACAGTAAAAACTTCATGGCAGGCTCCTTTTTCCAAAGCCTAGCCCAAAACCGCGCTCACACAAAATGCACCAATCGGTGATCAGACTTGGCGGCGTGCCTCGATGATCGCAACGGCTGCGGCAACCGCATCCTCAATCGAAAGCTGCGATGTGTCGATCACATGGGCATCCTCTGCCGGGCGCAGCGGCGCTTCGGCGCGGTCCATGTCGCGGGCATCGCGGGCTTTTACATCCGCCAAAACCTCGGCAAAATCCACCGCCAAACCCTTGCCGGCCAGTTCTGAAAAACGGCGCTTGGCCCGCACATCGGCGCTGGCCGTCACAAACAGCTTTACCGCTGCATCCGGGCAAATCACCGTGCCAATGTCGCGCCCATCCAGCACCGCGCCGCCTGCCCGCGCCGCAAAACTGCGCTGGAAATCCACCAAGGCCGCGCGGACCTCTTTGATGATCGCCACCCGGCTTGCCGCCTGCGCCACCTCTGGCATACGCAGCGCGTCATTTTCCAAATCCGACGTATCCAGCCCCTTGGCCGCCGACACCGGATCTTCCCCCGCCATCACCTTGGCCCCCACGGCCCGATAAAGCAGCCCGGTATCCAAATGCGCAAAGCCAAAATGCGCGGCCACGGCTTTGGAAATCGTGCCTTTGCCCGCTGCGGCAGGCCCGTCGATGGCAATGGCGAAACTCATGTCGGCCCCTCGTGCTGGCGTTAGGTATTGTCGCGGATTACCGCCGCGCCCAATGCAGACATCAGCGGCTCGAAAATCGGGAAAGACGTGGCAATCGGCCCGCCGTCATCAACGCTCACGGGGCTCTGCGCCGCCATGCCAAGGATCAAAAATGACATGGCAATGCGGTGGTCCAGATGGCTGGTGCATATCGCGCCGCCGGGCACATTGCCCGCGCCCAACCCTTTGACAATCCACCAATCCGGCCCATCTTCGACCTGCACCCCATTGGCGCGCAGCCCGGTGGCCATGGCATCAATCCGGTCGCTTTCCTTGACCCGCAGCTCTTTCACGCCGCGCATCACCATATCGCCCTGCGCATTGGCCGCGACCACCGACAGGATCGGATATTCATCAATCATCGATGCGGCCCGCTCTGGCGGCACTTCGATGCCCTTCATATTGGGCGAATACCGTGCACGCAGATCGGCAACAGGCTCGCCGCCCTCGCTGCGTTCGTTCTCAAAACTCAGATCCGCGCCCATTTCGCGCAGCGTGGTAAACAGCCCCGCCCGCGTTGGGTTGAGCCCAATCCCCGGCACCAGCACATCTGAGCCCGGCACAATCAGTGCCGCACAGACAGGGAATGCGGCCGAGGACGGATCGCGCGGCACGTCGATATGCTGCGCTTGCAATTCAGGTTGCCCGGTCAGTGTGATCACCCGGCCCTCTGCGCTGTCTTCCACGGTAATTTCCGCGCCGAACCCGGCCAGCATCCGCTCCGTATGATCGCGGGTGGCTTCGGCTTCGATCACCACGGTCTGCCCCGGTGCATTTAGGCCTGCCAGCAACACTGCCGATTTCACCTGCGCCGAGGGCACAGGCACCACATAGCGCACCGGCACCGGCTCCGCCGCGCCCACAACGGTCATCGGCAAACGCCCCCCGGCGCGGCCCACAGATTGCGTGCCAAACAGCGCCAGCGGATCCGTCACCCGCGCCATCGGGCGGCCATTAAGGCTGGCATCTCCGGTAAAGGTTGCGCAAATCGGACAGGTGGCCATGGCCCCCATGATCAACCGCACACCCGTGCCGGAATTGCCGCAATCAATCACGTGATCGGGCTCTGCAAAACCGCCAACGCCCACACCGCGCACGGACCAATTGCCGCCGCCGTGATCCGTCACTTCCGCGCCAAAACTGCGCATGGCCTTGGCAGTATCGAGCACATCTTGCCCTTCAAGCAGCCCTGAAATGGTGGTTTCGCCAATGCACATCGCGCCCAAAATCAGGCTGCGGTGGGAAATGGATTTATCCCCCGGCACATCGGCAACACCTGAAAGCGGCCCTGCGGCGCGCGCGGTCATGGGAATGGGGGTGCCGTGGCTCGACATGGGCATGATCCTTTGCAACTTGCCGCAGGGTTTAGCCTAGCTGCCCCGCCGCGTCCATTGCTCCCGCGCCCGCCGCTCCGCGATCAGCGTTTGCGGAACGTCAGGTAATGCGGCACCCGGCCTTCGCGCAGCGCTTTTTGCTCATACCGGGTGGAAATCCAGTCGTCCCAAGGCTTTTGCCAATCCGTCGCACTCTCGGCCAGCCATTCAAACCCATGGCGCGGCAATTCTTCCAACGTCTGACGCACGTAATCCTCGATATCCGTGGCCACACGAAAAATCGCGCCGGGTTTGAGCACGCGGTGCAACGGCTCCAGATGCTCTGGCGTCACAAAACGCCGCCGATGGTGGCGCGATTTTGGCCAAGGATCAGGATAGAGCAAGAACGCCTTGTCGATGCTCGCCTCCGGCAACACATCAAACATGTCGCGCACATCGCCGGGATGGATCGCGACGTTCTCAACCTCGGCCCGGCGCAGCTTGCCCAGCAGCATCGCCACACCGTTGATATAAGGCTCGCAGCCAATGATGCCCACATCGCGGTTGCTGGCGGCCTGATGCACCATATGCTCGCCGCCGCCAAAACCAATTTCCAGCCACACCGGCTTGCCACCAAACAGCCCCTGCAAATCAAGCGGATCGCGGGAGGGGTTGGCATCCCAATCAACCGCACCCGGCGACAGGGCGGCCAAATCTTCGTCGATATAGCGTTGCTGCGATTTCTTCAGCGATTTGCCTTTGAGGCGGCCATAGAAATTGCGGCGGGGGCGTGTGTTTTCTGTCATGGCTGCGCTTTAGCTGCTCTGCGCCGCGCTGCAAAGCAAAAACCCCGCCCTTTTCAGGCGGGGTTTGCGTTTTTCGCCTTGGCGAAGCGGCAATCAGACGGCTGCGGCCAGCTTGTCGGCCATATCCACCCGTTCCCAACTAAACCCCCCATCCGCGTCAGGCGCGCGACCAAAATGGCCATAGGCGGCGGTGCGGGCATAAATCGGCTTGTTCAGTTGCAGATGTTCGCGAATGCCGCGCGGGCTCAGATCAAACAGCTGACCAATGGCTTTTTCAATGGCGGCGTCCGCCACCTCAGACGTGCCAAACGTGTCGCAATAGATCGACAGCGGTTTGGACACCCCAATCGCATAAGAAAGCTGAATGGTGCATTTGCGCGCCATGCCCGATGCCACAACATTCTTGGCCAAATAACGCGCCGCATAAGCAGCAGAGCGGTCAACCTTGGTTGGATCTTTGCCAGAAAACGCGCCGCCGCCATGGGGGGCCGCGCCGCCATAGGTATCCACAATGATCTTGCGCCCGGTCAGACCCGCATCGCCATCTGGCCCGCCGATCACAAATTTACCTGTGGGGTTCACCCACCATTCCGTCTGCGCGTCAATCCACCCCTCGGGCAGCATTTCGCGAATATATGGCTCAACAATATCGCGGATATCCGCGCTGGTTTGGTTCTCATCCGCATGCTGCGTCGACAACACGATGGAGGAAACCCCCACAGGCTTGCCGTTTTCATACCGCACGGAAAGCTGGCTTTTGGCATCCGGGCGCAGGGTCGGCTCGGTGCCGTCCTTGCGCACTTCGGCCAAACGGCGCAGCACCGCATGAGCGTAATGGATCGGCGCGGGCATCAACTCGGCGGTCTCATCCGTGGCGTGGCCAAACATGATGCCCTGATCGCCAGCGCCCTCTTCTTTATCACCAGAGGCATCCACCCCCTGCGCAATATGGGCCGATTGCCCATGCAGCAGGTTGGTGATTTCGCAGGTGGCGTAATGGAACTTGTCCTGTTCATAACCGATATCTTTGATGCAATCGCGCGCGATGCCCTCGATCCGGCCCAGATAATCCTGCAGTTTGTCGGGGTCAGACAGTCCCACCTCGCCGCCAATCACAACGCGGTTTGTGGTGGCAAACGTCTCTGCGGCCACCCGCGCTTGCGGCTCTTCAGCCAGAAACGCATCAAGCACAGCGTCGGAAATGCGATCGCACACTTTGTCAGGATGACCTTCGGAAACGGATTCCGAGGTGAAGATATAGTTATTACGGGACATGAAATCGCTCCACTAGAATATAGATCGTCCCGTCAGGAAGCCGTTGGGACGCATTTCAAACTCAGGTACGCGAGCAGGCGGGCCGGATCAATCGCTATTTCGCCATAGCCGATATGCAACCCACGCGCTGAGCAATGCAAGCAACAGTGCAAATGGCGCGTCGCCGGTTCTACTATAAAGGGTGGCCGGGCGCGGTTTGGGCAGGGCCACATCCAGAAAACCCGCCTGCCCCATGGGCAGCGCCGCAGTGATCCGGCCCCACGGATCAATCATCGCGGAGATCCCGGTATTGGCACTGCGCGCCAAGGGCAGGCCCTGCTCAATCGCACGCATCCGCGCCTGCGCCAAATGCTGGCGCGGCCCCGCGGCGGGGCCAAACCACGCATCATTGGTGACCTGCACCATCCAATCGGGGCGCTCTGACGTGCCGCCTACATCATGAGGAAACACCGCCTCATAACAGATCAGCGGCAACACTTTGCCAAGTTCGCCCATATCCAACAGCGCCGGACCCGGCCCAGAGGAATAGCCCTGCCCCTCACGCGCCGCCAAGCCAGAAATCCCAAGACTGCCCATCAAATCGCCCAGCGGCATATATTCGCCAAAGGGCACCAGATGATGTTTGTCATATTGCTGCGAAACCTCGCCGCCGTCTTCCAATACCACAAGACTGTTGAAATACCGTAAATCGCTGCGCCGCTGCACACCCAGCACCACGGGCGTGCCCTCCGCGCTGGCCGATATTTCCTCAAGCGCCATCCCAGCCAAATCCAGCGCCCATGGGATCGCGGTTTCGGGCCAGATCACCGCCGCAAGTGGTTGCTCCGCTTCGGCCTGCGTTAGATCAAGCTGGCGGGCGTAAAACGCATGAATTTTCTCGCGGTCCCATTTCTCATGCTGGGGTACATTGGGCTGGATCAGGCGCAAAACTTGGCCCGTCAACGGCGCATCTCCCGGCAAAACAGGCGGCAAAACCATCACCGCAATAACCCCAAGCGCCAGGATCCCCTGCGCGGCCCGCGCGCGCGCGGGCAAGCCGCGCCACATAAGCGCGGCGGCACCGGCCATCATCAGCATGTTCAAAAGATAAGGCCCAGCCCATGCCAGCGCCTGCCCCGCCATCACATCCACCGTGACCTGCGCAGGCATCGCCCAAGGGAAGCCGGTAAAAATATAACCGCGCAGCAATTCGGCCCCGGCCCAAATCAAAACCAATGCCCAAGCGCGCGGCGAGACCTTGCGCGCGGCCCAAAAGCTCAGCCCCCAAAACAGCGCCAAACCGCCCGACAGCAACACCACTGCAAAAGGCGCCATCCAGCCATGGCGGGCCGCATCGACCATAAAGGGCGACATGATCCAATGCAGCGCCACCGCGAAATACCCTGCGCCAAAGCTCCACCCGATCAATGCGGCGCGGCGCGGCGTTTCTGCGCGGCAGAACATCCAGAACGCCGCGCACATTCCGACAAAGCACAGCAACGCCAGATCAAACGGCGCCTGCCCAAGGGCCGCAATCCCTCCGGCTGCGGCGGCAAAAGCGGCGCGCTTCATCATCAGCCTAGTCGCGGCCCTGACCGGCCCGCACCCGCAAGCGTTTGATCTTGCGCGGATCAGCGTCGATCACCTCGAACTCGGTGCCATCAGGGTGCAAAACCACCTCGCCGCGCGCCGGAACCCGGCCCGACAGCATAAAAACAAGACCGCCCAATGTGTCGATCTCTTCCTCGTCCACAGCATCATGATCAGTCAAAGACCGGCCAATTTCTGCTTCAAAATCTTCCAAAGGCGTCTTGGCAAGGGCCAGATAAGAACCGGCTTTTTCGATGCTCCAATATTTGCCCTCATCGACATCATGTTCATCTTCGATCTGACCGATGACCTGCTCAATCAGATCCTCGATGGTCACCAAGCCATCAACGCCGCCGTATTCATCAATCACCAATGCCAGATGGCGCCGCTCGGCCTGCATCTTGGTCAACAGCACACCAATGGTCATAGAGGGCGGCACAAACATCAACGGGCGCAGCAGCGCCTTAAAGTCGAAATTGGCGGGTTTCCCGTTAAAACCATGGGTCAGCGCCAGATCCTTGAGATGGGCCATGCCCACTGGCGTGTCCAATGTGCCATCATAGACCGGCAACCGCGTCAGGCCGCTTTCTTTGAAGACATCAACCAGCTCATCCATCGTGGATGTGACAGGCACGGCGGTGATATCGACCTTTGGCACCATCACATCATCAACGCGCATGCGCCGCAGATTGCCCATGCCATGAGCCGGCGCACGCAAAATCTGCGCGACATCGCCATCGCCGCTCTCTGCCTCGTCTTCCGAGGGGCTTAGCGCCTCAAAAACGCGGGCAAAAAAGCCAACTGATTTGTTTGAATTATCATCGGGGGTGTCTGGTTCAGACAGCGCGCTCTGCGCCGCATTAGAAGATCCGTCAGTGTCGCCCATTGGGTCCTGTACTAAATTACGTGCGAAAGAAATGCACTGGTCATATATGATATGGGTCCGCAAGACCCATGTTTTCAAGTATGGCGGTTTCGAGCCCTTCCATCAATGCCGCATCCGCATCTGTTTCGTGATCGTATCCCAGAAGATGCAATATTCCATGAACAACCAGGTGCAATGTGTGATCCGCCAGCGGCTTGCCTGCCTGCGCGGCTTCGCGGGTGCAGGTGTCGTAACTGATGGCAATATCGCCCAGCGGCAAGGTGCCGTCCGGGTCAGGCTCAACCGCAACGGGGTTGCCTCCCGGCTGCGCCGCGGCGCGCTCTTCGGCAGGCCAAGAGAGCACATTGGTGGGGCTGGGTTTGGCGCGGAAATCGCCGTTTAGCACTGTAATTCGCGCATCATCACAGCCCAGCACCGTGATCTCGGCCAGCTGCGCAGGCAGGCCCAAATGCTCTAGCGCGCCGCGCGCCGCGCGGATGCTGAGCCCCTCAAGATCGCAATCCGCCCAGCGGGCATCCTCGATCACCACGTCCAGCGCGTCCATCTAACCTGCGTGGGGGCCAGCCCCCACCCCCCCGGGATTTAGAACCAATTGGAATGATAAAAGCATCAGCGGTGTTCCGCCTCTGCTTCGTAGGCTTCGATGATGGCTGCAACCAGCGGGTGACGCACCACGTCTTTTGACGTGAAATAGTTGAAACTGATTTTTGGGATGGATTTGAGCAACCGCTCTGCATCCGCGAGCCCCGAGGCCACGCCGCGCGGCAAATCGATCTGGGTTCTATCGCCCGTGATCACCATACGCGAGCCTTCACCAAGGCGGGTCAGGAACATTTTCATCTGCATCGATGTGGCGTTTTGCGCCTCGTCGAGAACCACAAAGGCGTTCGCCAGCGTGCGCCCCCGCATAAAGGCCAACGGCGCGATTTCGATGCGCTTTTCTTCCAAAAGTTTTGCCAGTTGCTTGCCCGGCAGGAAGTCATTGAGCGCATCATAAAGCGGCTGCATATAGGGATCGACTTTGTCTTTCATGTCACCGGGCAGATAGCCGAGCTTTTCCCCAGCTTCGACCGCAGGGCGCGACAAGATAATCCGGTCCACCTCGCCTGCGGCGAACATCGACACACCTACCGCCACAGCCAGATAGGTTTTCCCCGTCCCCGCGGGGCCGATGCCAAAGGCCAATTCATTATCGAACAGCGATTGCACATATTTCTTTTGCGCTTCGGTCCGTGGCTCGACCCGTTTTTTGCGGGTATGGATTTCGATGCCCTTACCGATGGGCATTTCCATCTGATCGCCCGCGCGCACACCGGTGCCAAGCTCTGATCCGCCCATCAGCAGCTCTGATTTCACTTCAGCGGGGGTGACCGCACGCCCCTGTTCCAGCCGAGCATAAAGCGCGTTGATCGCATCTGCGGCGCGGGTCGCCGAGACCTCATCGCCGTGGATCATCAATTGATTGCCCCGGCGCACGATCTGCACCTCCAGCGTGGTCTCGATCAGCGTCAGATGCGCGTCAAAGGGGCCGCATAAATCAATCAGCAGCCGATTGTCAGGAAATTCGAGCGCCCGTGTTGCGGGCACCGCGCCGGGCATATCAATTGTATCAGCAGGCAAATGCAACGGATCCTTGGATGAGAGGTGAGAATCGAAAGAGCTTGTTAGTTAGTGTGCGATGGGCATCTGTCCATGGCGAGACAAAAAAGGCCGGAACGCTGCTGCGCCCCGGCCTTTTTGTCGATATGCGCGCAGCGCCGAAGATCAGATCGGGTCTCCGATGATCCCGGTCGAGCCGCCTTTGAAATCCCCAACCGTTTGGGTCGGCGCAGCCACACCAGAGCAAACCGGCTTGCCGAATTTATCCAGACGCTGCGACAGATAGCCCTCAACGCCATCATCGATGATCCAGTGATCGCAGCCGTTGGGGTCAACCCAAATCCCCGCTTGCAACTGGCTGAGGTGTTTCTTGTCGATCCCGCCATCCATGGATTTATCCGGGCCGATTTCACGGAAAGTTGCATCCTCACAGGCAGCCAGCGCAGAGGCTGCGGCCACAAGCAATGTCAGTTTAATCAGTTTCATAAGCTTGTTCCTTAACGAATGCAGATGATTTCAACGCGGCGGTTCTTGGCCATACCGGCAGCAGAGCCATTGGAGGCCGCAGGCTGGCGCTCGCCGTAACCGCGCACATCGGCAATACGTGCGCCCGATGATTGCGCCACTTTGGCAACCGCATTGGCGCGGTTCAGCGACAGACGCATGTTGTATTCATCCGATGCGCGGCTGTCGGTGTGGCCTGTGATGATATAGGAAACCGCCCCGGCCTCTTGAAAAAACTTGGCCAGACGCTGTTTGCCCGAGGGCGAAATCCGGTGGCTGTTGGTCGCGAAAAACTGATCGCTCTCCATCACACCGCAAACATTGCCCCGGCGGCAGACCGGAATGCCATCGCGGCTCACGTGGGGCGACATGTAGCCCTCAACGCCATCATCCATCACCCAATGTTCGCACCCATCGGGATCAACCCAGATGGTGGGAATATACTGACCGTTATCGCGGCCCTTTTGCGATTTTGTCTGTGCCATTGCGGCAGGCGCTGAAAACGCAACCGCAGCGGTCAACACGATGCCCACCATAGCCCGTGCCATTTTTGAAACTGTGTAAACCACGGCTCTTTCCTTATTTCTGTTCCCCCAAGGCAAGGCAAAGCAATAATAAAGCTCCAGCCCTCGCGCTTTGATCCAGCCTATGCTGTATTTTGCGGCCTGTGAAGTCCTCAGGGGCATATACTGTGGGTGATACAAGCCCGCGCGCCAAAAAATCGCCAGAAACTGCCCGCTTTCCAACCGCCAGCGGCAAAGCGCCGCAGGAAGATCGCGTTAAAGTTGCCGAGCCGTCAGCGAGTTTGTTCGGGCCTCGACGATTCTAACTTTAGCAATCTCGCCCACTTTCGCGGTGCAATCATCAATATGAACCGCATGGAGGTATTCGGATTTACCCACCATCTGGCCTGCCTCGCGGCCGATCTTCTCAACCAGAACCGACAGGTCACGCCCCACCATGCTCTGCTGCACGGCGCGTTGCTGCTCCGTCAACAGCGCCTGCAACCGCTGCAACCGCGCATCAGCCACCGCAGGCTCGACCTGCGGGCGCTCTGCGGCTGGCGTGCCGGGGCGGGTGGAATATTTGAAACTATAGGCCGTGCCATAACCGACCTCGCGGATCAGCTGCATCGTGTCTTCAAAATCCGCATCGGTCTCTTCGGGGAAACCTACGATGAAATCGCCCGAGATCAAAATATCGGGGCGCACGGCGCGAATTTTCTCGATCAGCTTGAGATAGCTTTGCGCCGTGTGGCTGCGGTTCATACGTTTCAAAATGCGGTCACTGCCCGATTGCACAGGCAGGTGCAGATAGGGCATCAACTCAGGCACTTCGGCATGGGCTTCGATGAGATCATCCCCCATGTCATTGGGGTGGCTGGTGGTATAGCGAATACGCTCCAGCCCATCGACCCCGGCCAGATCGCGGATCAATCCGGCCAATGTTTTGCCGCCGTGATAGGCGTTCACATTCTGCCCCAGAAGCGTGATCTCGCGCACGCCGCGCTCCACCAGATCACGGGCTTCCTCCAAGATACGCTCCGCCGGGCGGCTGACTTCTGCGCCGCGCGTGTAAGGCACCACACAAAAGGCGCAAAACTTGTCACAGCCCTCTTGTACGGTCAAAAACGCCGCTGGCGCCCGCGGCGCTTTGGGGCGCGATTTGAGCCGCTCGAACTTGTCCTCTTCAGGGAAATCCGTATCCAGCGCCTTTTCGCCGCTGCGCAGCTTGGCCTCCATCTCGGGCAGGCGGTGATAGGATTGCGGCCCCACCACCAAATCCACCGCAGGCTGGCGGCGCATGATCTCGGCGCCCTCGGCCTGTGCCACACAGCCCGCCACACCGATCTTCAAATCAGGCTTCAGCGCTTTGAGCGGCTTCATCCGGCCAAGTTCAGAATAGACTTTCTCAGCGGCTTTTTCGCGGATGTGGCAGGTGTTCAGCAAGATCATATCCGCATCCTCCGCCTTATCCGTGGCGACATAGCCCTGCCCGCCCAAAGCCTCGGACATACGTTCGCTGTCATACACGTTCATCTGGCACCCGTAGGTCTTGATGAATAGCTTTTTCGGCGCGGTCATGAGGGCGGCTTTCGGTTGGGTTGAAACTTGCGCTGACCTAACAGCGCCGCGCCTGTCTTGCAATGCGCGGCGATTTAGCCGATTCTAGTGTCAATCACACGCCGACCCGAGGGACCCGAGAACGCATGCATCACAGCACTCTGGACGAATTCCTAAACAGCCACGGCAACCTCCTCAAAAAAGGTCCAATCGCGGTGATCTTGGTCGAAGACGACGTGGAAGTAGACACCACGCTGCGCCACCACCAGCAATGCGGCTTCGAAACGGTGCTGGCGCTGATGCCCGACGCGTTTGATCTGCCCTTTGATCTCAAAGAGACCGTGCACCGCATCACGCTTGATCCTGCCATCGAAGGCCAGACCGAAGCCGCCCTGAACCGCCTGATCGAGGCCGCACATGGGCAATGGCTCTTCTACTGCTACAATGCTGAATTTCTGTTTTTCCCCTTCTGCGAAACCCGCTCTGTTGGGGAAATGCTGACCTATCACACCGAAGAACGCCGCGACGCGATGATGACCTATGTGGTTGATCTTTATGCCGATGATCTGGACCAACACAGCAATGCCGTCTCGCTGGACAGCGCCCATCTGGACCGTTCGGGCTATTACGCATTGGCCCGCCCAGACCCCGGCAACCACGGACACCCCAAAGAACGACAGCTCGATTTTTACGGCGGGCTGCGCTGGCGTTTCGAAGAACATGTGCCGCAAATCCGCCGCAAGATCGACCGCATCGCCCTGTTTCGCGCCAAACCGGGGCTGACATGGCGCGACGATCACACCCTGTCGGACGAGGAATACAACACCTATTCCTGCCCATGGCACCACAATATCACCGCCGCGCTATGCTCGTTCCGCACGGCCAAAGCGCTCAAATCGAACCCCGGCAGCCGCTTTGAAATCGACACATTCAAGTGGCACAACTCCGCGCCATTTGATTGGCATTCGCGGCAACTGCTGGACCTTGGCTTGATGGAACCGGGGCAATGGTTCTAACAAGTTGCAATTCGAATTTGGTCAGAAATGCTGACAAATTCTCCCTGTTTTTCTGACATATCCGTTGATTCGGCTTTTGGTGGAATTTTTGTGATCACAGCCATTTATCGTGTGATCACAAAATGTGGTTTTCCTGCATTATATGGGGCCGTTTGCGCAAAACCCCTTACAAGGGCAGTGCCGCATCGCTAGCTTGAGGCGAACTGGAACAGACCCAAGGACGTCCGTAATGAACATTCATGAATACCAGGCCAAGGCTCTTTTGCGCAGCTATGGTGCCCCCGTATCCGACGGCCGCGCCGTCTTGAAAGCAGAAGATGCCAAGACCGCAGCTGGCGCTCTGGATGGCCCGCTTTGGGTGGTAAAGGCGCAGATCCACGCTGGTGGCCGCGGCAAAGGTAAATTCAAAGAAGCCGACGCTGGCGAAGCAGGCGGCGTGCGCCTTGCCCGCTCCGTGGAAGAAGCCGCCGAAGAAGCCAAGAAAATGCTTGGCCGCACTTTGGTCACGCACCAAACTGGCCCCGCCGGCAAACAAGTAAACCGCATCTACATCGAAGATGGCTCCGACATTGAGCGCGAATTGTACCTCGCCCTGCTCGTTGATCGCCAAACTTCCCGCGTTTCTTTTGTGTGTTCCACCGAGGGCGGCATGGACATCGAAGAAGTTGCCGCTTCCACGCCCGAAAAAATCCTCTCCTTCAGCGTTGATCCTGCCACTGGCTACCAAGCGTTCCATGGCCGCCGCATCGCCTTTTCGCTGGGCCTCGAAGGCACGGCGCTCAAGCAATGCGTCAAACTGATGGGCAACCTCTACAAAGCCTTCATCGAAAAAGACATGGAGATGCTTGAGATCAACCCGCTGATCGTCATGCCCGGCAATGACCTCAAAGTGCTCGACGCCAAAGTCAGCTTTGACGGCAACGCGATCTACCGCCAGTCCGACATCGCCGATCTGCGCGATGAGACCGAAGAAGACAGCAAAGAACTCGAAGCGTCCAAATATGACCTGAACTACATCGCCCTCGAAGGCGAAATCGGGTGCATGGTGAACGGCGCGGGTCTGGCGATGGCCACCATGGACATCATCAAACTCTACGGTGCAGAGCCTGCCAACTTCCTCGACGTAGGCGGCGGCGCGACCAAAGAAAAAGTAACCGAAGCGTTCAAAATCATCACCTCTGACCAAAACGTCAAAGGCATCTTGGTGAATATCTTCGGCGGCATCATGCGCTGCGACGTGATCGCAGAAGGCGTTGTGGCTGCTGTAAAAGAAGTGGGCCTGAAAGTGCCGCTGGTTGTGCGTCTCGAAGGCACCAATGTGGAAGAAGGCAAAAAGATCATCAACGAAAGCGGTCTCGACGTGATCGCCGCCGATGATCTGAAGGACGGCGCCCAGAAAATCGTGAAAGCGGTTAAAGGCTAAGCCACCCTTATGAAAACCTGCCCCCTCCTGAACCCCGCCCCTATCGCGCGCCACACTGCGCTGCCTTTTTGTGCAGCTTTGGCGCAGGGCCGGGTTTCACCGGGGGGCCGATAAAATTGCCTGCGGGCCGCGCGGCTCGCAACACATGAAATAGTGGCTGCCTCGCGCCACGACTAACAAGGAGAAAGCCATCATGGCCGTACTCGTAAACGAAAACACCAAAGTTATCTGTCAGGGCCTGACCGGCTCTCAGGGCACATTCCACACCGAACAGGCCATTGCCTATGGCACCAAAATGGTCGGCGGCGTGACACCGGGCAAAGGCGGCCAAACCCACCTCGACCTGCCCGTGTTCAACTCTGTGCACGAAGCCAAACATGTGACCGAAGCCAATGCTTCCGTGATCTACGTGCCGCCCCCTTTCGCGGCAGATTCGATCCTCGAAGCGATCGACGCGGAAATGGAACTGATCGTCTGCATCACCGAAGGCATCCCGGTGCTTGACATGATGCGCGTTCAGCGCGCCCTCGAGGGCTCCAAATCCCGCCTGATCGGCCCCAACTGCCCCGGCGTCATCACGCCCGGCGCGTGTAAAATCGGCATCATGCCCGGCCATATCCACAAACGCGGCACCGTTGGTGTTGTGTCCCGCTCCGGCACGCTGACCTACGAAGCGGTCAAGCAAACCACCGATCTGGGTCTGGGCCAATCTTCGGCTGTTGGCATCGGCGGCGACCCGATCAAAGGCTCCGAGCATATCGACATCCTCGAAATGTTCCTTGCCGATGATGAAACACAATCGATCATCATGATTGGCGAAATCGGCGGCTCCGCCGAAGAAGAAGCGGCACAATTCTTGGCCGACGAAAAGAAAAAAGGCCGCTGGAAACCAACAGCAGGCTTCATCGCGGGCCGCACAGCCCCTCCCGGCCGCCGCATGGGCCACGCAGGCGCGATTGTCGCTGGCGGCAAAGGCGGCGCGGAAGACAAGATCGAAGCGATGCGCGCAGCCGGTATCGTGGTGGCAGACAGCCCCGCAACACTTGGCGAAGCCGTACAAGAAGCGATCAACAAAGGCTGATGCCAGATTGGCGTCATAGAACAACGATCAAGCCGCTCCCCTGCGGCTTGATCATGCAACAGCGCTTTTGCGACTGAGCGGGTCTTACCCGTTCACCCTACCGCACCGAGGTGACCTAATGACCGACCAATCCCCCAATGACCAGTTACACGCCTCTTCCTTTATGCAGGGGCACAACGCGGAATACCTTGAACAAATGTATGCCCGCTATGCCACGGATCCAAACGCGGTAGACGAAAGCTGGCGCGAATTTTTCAAGGCCATGGGCGATGCCCCCGCCGATGCGCAGGCCGAAGCCGCTGGCCCCTCTTGGGCGCGTGCCGATTGGCCGCCCATGCCCGGCGATGATCTGACCGCCGCCCTTACCGGCGAATGGCCCACGCCCCCCCCCGCTGCCGAACTCAAAGGCGCAGGCGACAAGATCAAGGCAAAAGCCACTGAAAAAGGGATTGAAGTCAGCGATGCACAGGTCCGTCAGGCCGTGCTCGACAGCATCCGCGCGTTGATGATCATCCGCGCCTACCGGATTCGCGGCCACCTCGCCGCTGACCTTGATCCGCTGGGCATGCGCGAAACCGCCAACCAACCCGAACTTGACCCGCAATCCTACGGTTTCTCCGAAGCCGACATGGATCGCCCGATTTTCATCGACAATGTGCTGGGGCTGGAAATCGCCACCATGCGGCAGATCGTCGATATCGTAAAACGCACCTATTGCGGCACTTTTGCCCTGCAATACATGCATATCTCCAACCCCGAAGAGGCCGCTTGGCTCAAAGAGCGTATCGAAGGCTTCGGCAAGGAAATCGAATTCACCAAAAATGGCCGCAAAGCCATTTTGAGCAAGCTTGTCGAAGCCGAAGGCTTTGAGAAATTCCTGCATGTGAAATACATGGGCACCAAACGCTTTGGCCTTGATGGCGGCGAAAGCCTCGTGCCCGCGATGGAGCAGATCATCAAACGTGGCGGCCAACTTGGCGTGCGCGACATCGTGATCGGCATGCCGCACCGGGGCCGCTTGTCGGTTCTGGCCAATGTGATGCAAAAACCCTACCGCGCGATTTTCAACGAATTCCAAGGCGGCAGCTTCAAACCCGAAGACGTAGACGGCTCTGGCGATGTGAAATACCACCTCGGCGCTTCCTCCGACCGCGAATTTGACGGCAACAAAGTCCACCTGTCGCTGACCGCAAACCCCTCGCACCTCGAGGCGGTGAACCCTGTGGTCATCGGCAAGGTCCGCGCCAAGCAAGACCAATTGGGCGACAAAGACCGCACCGCGGTTATGCCCATCTTGCTGCACGGCGATGCGGCCTTTGCGGGCCAAGGCGTTGTGGCGGAATGTTTCGCCCTTTCCGGGCTGCGCGGCCATAAAACCGGCGGCACCATGCATATCGTGGTGAACAACCAGATCGGTTTCACCACCGCGCCGCATTTCTCGCGCTCCTCGCCCTACCCCACCGACAATGCGCTGGTGGTCGAAGCGCCGATTTTCCACGTCAATGGCGACGATCCCGAAGCCGTGGTTCACGCAGCCCGCGTCGCAACCGAGTTCCGCCAGAAGTTCCACAAAGACGTGGTGATCGACATTTTCTGCTACCGCCGCTTTGGTCACAACGAAGGCGACGAGCCGATGTTCACCAACCCGGTGATGTATAAAAAGATCAAAACCCAGAAAACCACGCTCAGCCTCTACACCGAGCTTCTGGTGCGCGATGGCCTGATCCCCGAAGGCGAAATCGAGGATATGAAGGCCCAGTTCCAATCCTTCTTGAATGATGAATTCGAGGCAGGCAAAGACTACCGCCCCAACAAGGCCGATTGGCTGGATGGCAAATGGTCCCATCTGGACAAGCAAGAAGAGCAATACCAGCGCGGCGAAACCGCCGTCTCCAAAGAAACCTTCGAGGAGGTTGGCAAATCTTTGGTCTCTGTGCCCGATGACTATCCGGTGCATAAAACCATCAGCCGCCTGCTCGATGCCAAACGCGAAATGTTCAAATCCGGCGAGGGTTTCGATTGGGCAACCAGCGAAGCACTGGCTTTTGGCTCGCTGCTCACCGAAGGCTACAAAGTCCGCCTTTCGGGCCAAGACAGCACCCGTGGCACCTTCAGCCAGCGCCATTCCGGCATCGTGAACCAGAACACAGAAGAGCGGTACTACCCGCTCAACAACATCCGCGAAGGTCAGGCCGAATATGAAGTCATCGACTCCATGCTCTCTGAATACGCGGTGCTGGGCTTTGAATACGGCTATTCGCTGGCCGAACCCAACGCCCTGACCCTGTGGGAAGCGCAGTTTGGCGATTTCGCCAATGGCGCACAGATCATGTTCGACCAGTTCATCAGCTCGGGCGAAAGCAAATGGTTGCGCATGTCAGGTCTCGTTTGCCTGCTGCCGCACGGCTATGAAGGCCAAGGCCCCGAACACTCCAGCGCCCGCCTAGAGCGGTTCCTGACCATGTGCGGCGGCGACAACTGGATCGTGGCAAACTGCACAACCCCGGCCAACTATTTCCACATCCTGCGCCGCCAATTGCACCGCAGCTACCGCAAGCCGCTGATCCTGATGACCCCCAAATCGCTGCTGCGCCACAAATTGGCCGTCAGCAAAGCGGAGGAATTCACCACTGGCTCCAGCTTCCACCGGGTGCTCTGGGATGACGCGCAACATGGCAATTCCGACACCAAACTGGTTGCCGACAGCAAAATCAAACGCGTGGTGATGTGTTCGGGCAAAGTCTATTACGACCTGCTCGAAGAACGCGACGCGCGCGGCATCGATGATGTCTACCTGCTGCGGTTCGAACAATTCTATCCTTTCCCTGCGCAATCAGCGGTCAAGGAACTTGAACGGTTCAAAGGCGCGGAAATGTATTGGTGCCAAGAAGAGCCCAAAAACCAAGGGGGCTGGTCCTTCATTGAACCCAACCTCGAATGGGTTCTGGGCCGCATCAAGGCGAAACACACACGCCCGACCTACGCAGGTCGCGCCGCAGCAGCCTCCCCGGCAACGGGTCTGGCCAGCCAACACAAAGCACAACAAGCAGCGCTGATTGACGAAGCGCTTACAGTAAAGGGTAAATAAACCATGACCGAAGTACGCGTACCCACCTTGGGCGAATCCGTGACAGAGGCAACCGTGGCAACATGGTTCAAAAAACCCGGCGACGCCGTGGCTGTCGATGAAATGCTCTGCGAGTTGGAAACCGACAAAGTCACCGTCGAAGTGCCCAGCCCCGTTGCCGGCACCTTGAGCGAAATCGTCGCAGCCGAAGGCGAAACCGTTGGCGTTGATGCGCTGTTGGCCAATGTCACCGAAGGCGCGGCAGGCTCCGATGCGGCCCCCGCCGCCAAAGAACCCGCCGCCGCAGCGCCCGCCCCCGCAGCCTCTGGCAGCAAAGGCAGCGGCGAAAAAGTCGACGTGATGGTCCCCACTTTGGGCGAATCCGTCACCGAAGCCACCGTCAGCACGTGGTTCAAAAAAGTCGGCGACACCGTCGCCCAAGACGAAATGCTCTGCGAGCTGGAAACCGATAAAGTCAGCGTCGAAGTGCCCAGCCCCGCCGCTGGCACCTTGACCGAAATCCTTGCCGAAGAAGGCAGCACCGTAGATGCCAGCGCCAAACTGGCGGTGATCTCTTCAGGTGCAGGCGCAGCTGCCGCCGCCCCCGCTGAGACCGCCGCGCCAGCGCCCGCCGCTGCGGCTAAAGGCTCAAGCACCGGCAAAGACATCGAAGACGCGCCTTCCGCCAAAAAAGCCATGGCAGAGGCCGGCATCTCCCGCGACCAAGTCACCGGCACAGGCCGCGATGGCCGCGTGATGAAAGAAGATGTGGCAAAAGCCGTGGCCGCTGGTGGCACCCCTGCCCCTGCCGCCGCCGCTGCGCCGCGCGCCCCCTCTGCGGCGGGTGATGCCTCCCGCGAAGAACGGGTCAAGATGACCCGCCTGCGCCAGACCATCGCCAAACGCCTCAAAGACAGCCAGAACACCGCCGCCATGCTCACCACCTATAACGAGGTGGACATGACCGAGGTGATGGCCCTGCGCAACGAATACAAAGACCTGTTCTTGAAAAAGCACGGCGTCAAACTGGGCTTCATGTCCTTCTTCACCAAGGCCTGCGTGCATGCCCTGAAAGAAGTGCCCGAAGTGAACGCCGAAATCGACGGCACGGACATCGTGTATAAAAACTTCGTGCATATGGGCATCGCCGCAGGCACGCCCACAGGCCTCGTTGTGCCCGTGATCCGCGACACCGACGCGATGAGCTTTGCCGAAATCGAAAAAGCCATCGCCGAAAAAGGCGCCAAGGCACGCGACGGCAAACTTTCCATGGCCGAAATGCAGGGCGGCACATTCACCATCTCCAACGGCGGTGTCTACGGCTCGCTCATGTCTTCGCCCATCCTGAACCCACCACAATCGGGCATCCTTGGCATGCATAAAATCCAAGACCGCCCCATGGCCATCGGCGGCCAGGTGGTGATCCGTCCCATGATGTATCTGGCCCTGTCCTATGATCACCGGATCGTGGACGGCAAAGGCGCGGTCACCTTCCTCGTGCGCGTGAAAGAAGCGCTCGAAGATCCCCGCCGCCTGCTGATGGACCTGTAAAACAAACGCAAACCGTGAAGGCCGGGACACTGGCCTTCACACCGCCCCCCGCGCGGCTCGTCGGCAAACCCCCGCCGCCGCCCGGAACAACAAAGCCTGATTGCGGGTTGTTACCCTAACCGCCCCGCAACCCAGAAAGGCCATGCCATGCAAATGATCTGCCACCTCGAAGTCACCAATTTTGCCGATTGGAAAGCTGCCTTTGACGCAGACGATGAATCGCGCCGCAACGCCGGACTGACCGTGCTGCAAATCTGGCGCGCCTCCGATGATGACAGCCACGCATTTTTCCTGATGACCGTCGCTGACCGCACCCGCGCCCAAGAATGGATGGACCGCTCCATCGCCCTGAGCAGCGATGACAAAGGCACAGTCACCCATGCCAGCGCCTATTTCATCGAAACCGCCTGAATGATCTTGCACCGCCCCCACACAAGGCTCCCCGTATGAGCGCTGAACTAACCGTCCTTACCCTCGCGGCCCTGCTGCAAGTGGTGCAATTTTTGCTCTATGCCCTGCCCGCCAACCGCGAAATCGGGCCGGGCTACACCATGTCCGCCCGCGACCGCGCGCCCTCGCGCGCTCTGTCTGACAAAACCGCCCGGCTGGGCCGCGCCTTCGATAACCACTTCGAGGCCCTGATCCTTTTTGCAATCGCAGCCCTCGTGATCGAGGTCTCCGGCCAAAACTCCGCCCTCACCGCAGCCTGCGCCTGGACCTACCTGATCGCCCGCATCCTCTATATCCCCGCCTATGCGCTTGGCCTGCGCCCGCACCGCTCGCTCATCTGGTGCGTCAGCTGGCTCGCACTCACCCTCATGCTGATCGCCGCCCTCTTCTAACTTTCCAATTGGCCTTAAATCCCGGGGGGAGGCGCTTGCGCCGGGGGGCTGGCCCCCCTAATTTGGCTCTTAACCACACATTGTCCCAAGTCCTAAGGAGACACCTCCATGTCCGCATATGATGTCATCGTGATCGGCTCCGGCCCCGGCGGCTATGTCGCAGCAATCCGCTGCGCGCAGCTGGGTCTGAAAACCGCCTGCGTCGAAGGGCGTGACACGCTCGGCGGCACCTGCCTGAACATCGGCTGCATCCCGTCCAAAGCGCTGCTGCATGCCTCGCATATGCTGCATGAGGCCGAACATAATTTCGCCGATATGGGCCTCAAGGGGAAATCCCCTTCCGTCGACTGGAAACAGATGCTGGCCTATAAACAAAACACCGTGGACACCAACACCAAGGGCATCGAATTCCTGTTCAAAAAGAACAAAATCGATTGGCTCAAAGGTTGGGGCTCCGTGCCCGAAGCTGGCAAAGTCAAAGTCGGCGACGAGGTCCATGAGGCCAAAAACATCATCATCGCCACGGGCTCTGAACCTGCCTCCCTGCCCGGCGTTGAGGTCGACGAGCAGGTTGTCGTCACCTCCACTGGCGCGCTCTCTTTGGGCAAAGTGCCAAAAACCATGACCGTAATCGGCGCGGGCGTCATTGGTCTGGAACTGGGCAGCGTCTATGCCCGCCTCGGCACCGAAGTCACCGTGGTTGAATTCCTCGATGTCATCACCCCCGGCATGGACCCAGAAATTCAGAAAAACCTGCAACGGTTGCTGAAAAAACAGGGCATGAAATTTGTCATGGGCGCAGCGGTTCAGAAAACCGAAGCCACAAAATCCAAAGCCAAAGTGCATTACAAACTGCGCAAAGACGACAGCGAACATGTGCTCGACAGCGATGTTGTGCTCGTCTCCACAGGGCGCAAAGCCTATCACGACGGGCTTGGCCTTGATGGGCTTGGCGTCAAAATGACCGAGCGCGGCCAGATCGCCGTCGACGCGCAATGGCAAACCTCCGTGCCCGGCATCTATGCCATCGGCGACGTGATCGAAGGCCCGATGCTGGCCCATAAAGCCGAAGACGAAGGCATGGCCGCCGCCGAGCAAATCGCAGGCAAACATGGCCATGTGAATTACGGCGTGATCCCCGGCGTGATCTACACCCACCCCGAAGTCTCTTCGGTGGGCGAAACCGAAGAAACCCTGAAAAAAGCGGGCCGCGCCTATAAGGTTGGCAAATTCCCCTTCATGGGCAACGCCCGCGCCAAGGCCGTCTTCGCAGGCGACGGCTTTGTGAAAATGCTGGTGGATAAAGAAACCGACCGGATCCTTGGCTGCCATATCATCGGCCCCGGCGCAGGCGATCTGATCCACGAAGTCTGCGTTGCGATGGAATTTGGTGCCTCGGCCCAAGATCTGGCCATGACCTGCCACGCCCACCCCACCTATTCCGAGGCCGTGCGCGAAGCAGCCCTCGCCTGCGGCGACGGCGCAATCCACGCCTGATTGCTCAGGGCTTAGAAACACGAAAGGGCGGGCCTAACAGGTCCGCCCTTTTTATATCCGCCCCGGCACCAAAGCCCGGCCCGCTACCACATGGTTTTCGCAGCCCGCGCGCCCCACGCCCCATCATATGCCGCGCCGCCCTCTTCGCCATTTGTGATCTCGGCCATCATATCCCCGACGCTGGGCAATCCGGCGCTGTCATCCTGGCCCGCCCATGTGCCCGCCCGCATCAACGCACGCGCGCATTGGCTATAGACCTCGGCAATCTCCACAACGATCACTGTGGCAGGCAAATGGTCCTTCTTTTTAAACCGACCCCGCAGCTCTGCATCATCGGTCAGAAACCCGCGCCCATTCACCCGCATCACATTGTTCGACCCGCGCACAAAGAACATCAACGACACCCGCGCATCGCGCACAATATTGCGCAGACTGTCGAGCCGTTGATTGCCGCGCCAATCAGGCAGCGCAAGCGTGCGACTGTCCAGCGCCAAAACCACCGGCCCTTCATCGCCGCGCGGGCTGGCATCGGTGCCCTCCTCGCCCACAGTGCTCAGCACACAAAGCTTCGACGCCGCAATCCAGCGCGCATAGCTCGGGGTCAGATGGTCTGTAACTTTACGCAGCGAAACGCTGCCGGGCTGATCATAAAGCGCGTGCAGCGCCTCAAGCGTGTTGATCCGGTGCATCTAGGTAAACTCCTGTTTCCGCCAGCAATTGATCCGAGACCGCCTCGACCTCAGTTTCCAGCTTTGCCATGAATTCCTGTTTGCTCAGCCCCGGGGCGATGGGCGCCATAAACGTGACCACGGCCACACCGGGGCGCCGCAGCAACCCGCGGCGGGGCCAGAACACGCCGGCATTCGTCGCAACCGGCACGCAAGGCTGATCAAGCTGCCCATACAGCACCGCCGTCCCCACCTTATAGGGCGCCCGCACGCCGGGTTTCACCCGCGTCCCTTGCGAATAGATCACCAGTTGGCCCGGCTCGCGGTTGCCGCTTTTGACGTCCCGCACCATCTTCTCAATGGCCCGCCCGCGCTTGCCGCGATCTACGGCAATCATCTGCATCCGCTTGGCATAAAGCCCAATCACAGGCGTCCAAAGGATCTGCTTTTTCATGATGAATGTGGTGCGCGGCAGCGCGTGGAAAATCATCAAGATATCCAAGAAGGATTGATGCTTCGCTGCCACCAGAACCGCGCCATCCGGCACATTCCCGCGCACCTCACAGCGCAAGCCCACCATCCAGCGCGCACTCCAAATCACATAGCCCGCATAGGCATGACAGGCCGCATAAGCGCCGCGTGTGGAAAACACCGCCCAAGGCGCATAGAGCAAGCCAATGATCGGCATCGCAATTGTCGCCTGAAGCGAAAACAAAACCGACCGGACATATTGCAACGGCACATTCATGACAAACGCTCCAAAGTGCGGGTCGAAGCCGCACGGGTGGCCAAAAACGCCACCACCCCCGCCAGCGGCGGCAACAAAATTGGCACCAACCAATGCCAGCCCTTAAAACCAATCCCGGTCAGGAACCCGGCATCTTGCGATTGCCCAAACGACATCAACAGCACGGCAATCAGCCCCGCCGCCGTGCCCACCGCTGCGCCGATGAGCGCCCGCAGGGTGAAACGGCGAATGAAAGCCTGCGCGATATAGGCATCGGTTGCGCCCACCTGCCGCAACACGGCAATCACCTGCGCATTGGCCGACAACGCCGCATTGGCCGCCAGCGTTACCATCGCCGCCGTCACACCGCCAATCAACAGGGCCGACAACCAGCCAAGCCAGCGCAGCCGCGCCGCCGCTGCCACCAATGGCTCGCGCCAACGGCTGTGATCATCCAGCGTCGCCCCCGGCACCTCAGCGCTCAAACGCAGGCGCAGCCCGTCCGTATCAAGCCCCTCACCGTTTTCCACAATCTCGATCAAACGTGGCACAGGCAGCCCTTCAAGCTGCACCGCATTGCCGAACCACGGGGCCAGAAGCGCCGATTGCTCCTCGTCGCTCAGCGCCCGCGCCGAAGCCACGCCCCGCGTTGTCTCCAGCACCGCCAGCGCCGCATCGGTCTGCGCGCCGCGCTGGTCCATCGGCGCAATGATCCGCACGGTGGCCGATTGCGCCAACTCCTGCCCCCAACTGCGCGCCAACCGCCCTGACGCCAGCGACAGAGCCAGCGCAAAAACCGCCAAAAACGCCATGGCCCCGGCAGCAAATAACGTCAACTGCGCGGTAAACCCAGAGGGCGGCACCACCCGGTCTGCCTGACGGTCTGCCGACAGCAGGCTGCGAAGACTTGCCTGCACCACTTTCATAGATCCGCCCCGGCCAATTGAATGCGTCGATTGGCAATGCGCAGCACCCGCGCCTGCACATGCGATTTTGTGGCCCGGATCAGGCTCAGATCATGGGTCGCCACAAGCACGGTCTTGCCCATGCGGTTCAGCTCGATCAGCAACCGCAGCAACCGCTGCGACATTTCCCAGTCCACGTTGCCCGTCGGCTCATCAGCCAGCACCACATCGGGCGACATAATAACCGCCCGCGCCAATGCCGCCCGCTGCCGTTCCCCACCAGAAAGCTCCGGCGGCAATGCATCCGCGCGGTTTGACAGGCCGACCCAGCTCATCAAATCATCCATATCCTCGCCCGCCGCCTCTGCATGGCGGCCCGACACCGTTAGCGGCAAAGCCACGTTTTCCGAGACGGGCAAATGGTTCAAAAACTGGCAATCTTGATGCACAACACCAATGCGCCGCCGCACCATCGCCAGATCATCCCGGCTCAAACCGCGCGCATCCGCGCCAAAAATCGAAAGATGTCCCGCCGTGGGCAACAACGCCCCATAGCACAGTTTCATCAAGGTGGTTTTCCCCGCCCCCGAGGGCCCGGTCAGAAAATGAAAGCTACCAGCAGCAAGCTTGAGCGAAATATCACTCAGCAGCTCGCCCCCGCCATAACTATACGCCACGTTTTCTAGCTCGATCACGGCACAACCCTTGGGACTTCCGGCCCCTGAAATGCAGTGTGGGAACCTGACCCTTATTGCCTGACTGTCAACGCGGTTTCAATGCACCACTGGAAATGCATGTAATATTAACACTTTTCGTATGAGTTTTCGCAACTTATGCTAGTCTGCGACAAGACGAACGGCAGAATAAACAATAGGCATCAAAACACACCATGCGGCTGACCTGTCCAAATTGCGACGCGCAATACGAAGTCCCCGATGAAGTGATCCCGCAAGATGGGCGGGATGTGCAATGCTCCAATTGCGGCAAAACATGGTATCAACACCACCCCGATCACGAGGATCAGGCGGATGCCGATGCCCTGAACATCCCCGATCCCGACGAGGAAACCGCGCCGCCACCGCAGCCCGCTATGCCCGCGCCGCAGCCTGCCGCATCGCCGCAGCCCGCCCCGCCGCCACAGCCCACGCCGCGCCCTGTGCCCCAGCGCAAGGAGCTGGACCCAAGTGTTTCAGAGATTCTGCGCCAAGAAGCCGAGGCCGAACGCGCCGCGCGCCGCCGCGAAGCGCAATCCATCGAGAGCCAACCTGATCTGGGCCTCGACGCCCCTGATGCCAGCGATGCACGCCCCCTCTCGGCCCGCACCCACACTGCCAAACTGCGCGGCGAAGAACCCGAGATCTCCGACGAAGCCGCCACCGCCGCCGCGATCAGCTCGCGCCGCGATCTGCTGCCCGACATCGAAGAAATCAACTCCACCCTGCGCTCCACAAGTGACCGCGCCCCCGCAGGCGACGATGGCCATGCGCAAATCGACGCCCCCACCGAACAGCGCAAAAAGCGCGGCTTCCGCACCGGATTTCTGGTGATGCTGCTCTTGCTGGTCTTTGCCCTGCTGATCTACATCTTTGCCGCTGATCTGGCACAGATGGTGCCAGCCCTGACAGAGACGCTTCAGGCCTATGTGGATTTTGTGAACGGCCTGCGGCTCTGGCTCGACGGGCAATTGCGCCAACTCACCGCGTGGCTCGACACGATGGCCAGCCAATCCTCCGGCGAAGCCTCCGCTCCGGCTGAGTAACCCTCAGCCGCGCAGCACCTGCGCCAGCCTTGCAATGCCGCCTCGGTCTGTTACCTCGCCCGGCGATAGCCGCAGCGTGCCGCCCCGCGTATCAACAAAAACCTGCGCTTCTTTGAGCGTGCCAACCACCGCTGCGGCCCGCTCCGGCGCGCCCAGTTTTACCATCACGCTGCCGCCCCGCTGCTCGGGATCTCGCGGACAGCCAAGCGCGAGGCCCAGCTCATCCGCCAGCGCGATAATCTGCGCCGACATCTCCCGGTTATGCGCCAGCCGCGCCGCCCCATCCCCCGCCAAATTGCGCTGCAACGCAGGCAAAGACGCCGCCAACGCCAGAACCGAAGGCGTGCCATGGTCAAACCGCCGCGCATCGGGCGCATATTCAAACGCATCCAAATCCCACGAAAACGGATTGGGCTGCGAAAACCAACCGCGCAGCTCAGGCGCGCATTCCATCAAAAGCGGCCCCGCCACCTGCAAAATCCCCGCCCCGGACGTGCCACACAGCCATTTCAAACTGGTCGAAAGCGTAAAATCCACCGCAGGCGCATTTACATCATAGGCAAACAGCCCCGCACCTTGCGTGATATCCACCCCGATCACACTGCCCATGGCCCGGCCATGCGCCACCAAAGCCTCCAAATCACAGCGGTGCGAGGCGGTGGACGTGACCCAAGTCAACAATGCCAATCCCACATCCTCCCCCCAAGCCGCGATGAAATCTTCATCCTCAACCCAAGCCGCCCCCTGCCTTAAAGGCACGGTATCCAAGGTGAACTCAAACTGCTCCGCAATCCCGGCCAGCATAAAATGCAGCGACGGAAAACAATCCTGCGCCACCAAAACCCGCTTGCCCCGCAGCTTTGACCGCGGCAGCCCGCCAATCAGCGAATACAGCGCAGAGGTCACATTCTCCGCCGTGGTCAAACTGCCCGGCGCCGCGCCAATCACCTGCCCCCATGCATCCATAAACCCCTGCCGAAGCTGCAAGGCGCGGGGCCATTGATCATCGTCAAACGCGCCCCAAACTGCGGCAAACTCTGCCGTCGCCCGCGCCATTTCCGCCGCTTTACCGGGGTATTGACCAATCGAATGATACAGAAAATAACCGCTGCCATCTGCTTGGGAAACTGTCATCGGGCCGACCTTTCATCAAAGCGCACAAAGCTTATAAAACTCACACCAACAGCGCGCCTTTGCACAAACCCGCCGCTTCACCCTTCACCAAATACTCACTGCACGCCCGCGCAGCCCCCGCATCGCCTCGGCCTATACGCGCCAGCGCAGCACCCGCCGCTCAATCGCCGCAATCACACTGCTGACCACCACCCCCAGCACCGACAAGATCACAACACCCGCAAACAGCCGCTCCAAATCATAAAGGCTCCCCGCCTCCAGAATATACGCGCCAATGCCATATTGCGCCCCAAGCATCTCTGCCGCGACCAACAAAATAATCGCAATCGCCAGCGAAATCCGAAGCCCCGATAAAATGCCGGGCATCGCGCCGGGCAGAACAATCTTGCGCACAATAGACCACCAAGACAGCCCAAAACTCTGCCCCATCCGGATCAGGCTGCGGTCCACATTATCCACCGCCGCATAGGTCGCAACAACCGTGGGGGTGAAGGTGCCAAACGCAATCAGCGCGTATTTACTGCCCTCATCAATGCCAAACCAAATCACAAAAAGCGGCAAAAGCGCGATCTTTGGTATCGGAAACAGCGCCGCCATAAGCGGCGCAAGCCCCGCGCGCACATAGGAAAAAAGCCCCATGGCCACGCCCACAGCCACCCCAATCGTCACCCCTAGGGCCGCGCCCACCGCCAGCCGCGTCAGCGACGGCAGTAAATGTTTGAACAGCAACCCCGATTCCCACAGCTCGGCAAATGTCCACATCACATCGCTGGGGCGCGGCAAGGTCAGCGAGGTAATCCACCCCGCCCGCGTGCCCCATTCCGCAAGCACCAGCAGCACGGCAAAAACCACCAACCCCGCGCCGCGACGCCGCTGCGGGGCAAACCCGCCGCCCCGAAAAACCACCTGATCAGACATGCAACAACTCCGCATCCGCCGCCGCCGCCTCATCGCGCATCAGCCCCCAAAGATGCTGCTGCTGGCGCTCCAGCGCGGCATCCCCATGCGCCCGCTCGGCCAAGGGCGTGTCAATTTCGACCACCTCCGCCACCTGCCCCGGACGGCGCGACAGCACCACAATCCGGTGCCCAAGGCGCACGGCTTCATTCAGGTTATGGGTCACATAAACCGCGGTGAAGGGCTGGCGTGTCCACAGCGCCACCAGATCATCCATCAGCAATTCGCGGGTCTGCGCATCCAGCGCCGACAGCGGCTCATCCATCAGCATCACCGCCGGATTAACCGCCAGCGCCCGCGCAATCGCCACCCGCTGTTTCATCCCGCCCGACAATTGTTTGGGCAGCGCATCGGCAAATTCGCTCAGCCGCGTTCGGCCCAGCACATCTGCAATCACCGCCGCCTGCGCCGCTTTGCTCAGCCCGTGATCTTCGAGCACCAGCGCGACGTTTTGCGCCACGCTGCGCCATGGCAACAGCGCAAAATCTTGGAAAATATAGGTCAGCGCGTTCAAACAGCCTTCCGGCGCGGCGCCCATCTGCAAAACCCGCCCCGCGCTTGGCCGCTCCAGCCCCCCAAGCAGCCGCAGCAACGTGGATTTACCACAGCCCGACGGCCCCACAATGCAGGTGATCTTGCCCGAGGGCACATCAAGATTAATATCCCGCAGCACCTCGGTCGGCCCGTAAAAATGGCCGACCTGTTCCAGTTTCAATTCCATCAGCGGCGATCAGGCCGCAATGGTTTCAACATAAGACCCGTCCACCAGCGTCTCGAGCGTGATATCCGCATCCACCAAACCTTCGGATTGGAACCACTCCAACTGGTCGCGCACCGACGCGATATTCAGCGCGGCCCCTTCATTGAGCCGCATGGTGCCATTGATGATCGACTTGGCCGCTTTCTCGCGGGGCTGATCCTCATAGACATATTTATGGATCAGATCGACCATGGCATTCACGCCGTCCTCGCCGCCATCCTGTGCAATCATCGCGGCGTTATAGTCACCCGCCGCTTTGGCATAGGCCGCGATGTAATCTGCGGTCATCTGCTTTTCATCTGCCGCATTTTTGGCCGAGGTAAACAGCGTGGTCACCTGATAATCGGGCAGGTAATCTGACACATCGCCAATGATATGCACCGCGCCCGACCCCGCCAGCGGCTTGGCGATATGTGGCACAATCGACCAGCCATCAATCTGTCCGGTTTTCAGCGCGCCAATGATCGCGCCAACCTTTTGCAAAGGCTTGAACGTGAGCGAAATCCCTTCCGCCGCCGCCATCTTGGCCCCCATGTAATGGAACGAAGACCCCGCCGTGGTCATCCCATAGCTTTTGCCATCCAGCATCTTGGGCGAGGTCACACCCGCCTGAAACGCTGCATCCGAGGCAAGGAATTTTTGCCCGTCAATGCCCGGCTCTTCTTGCAAACCGCCGCCAATCACCTTGACCGCGCCTTTTTGCGCCAGCGACACCAAGCCGCCGGAAATCGAGGTCATCGCGTAATCCACATCGCCCGAAGCAATGGCCACCGCCATCGGTTGCGCGGCCTGAAAGAACTTCAGCTCAACGTCCAAACCCGCGTCTTTGAAGTAATCCCGCTCAAAGCCAATGAAACTGCCCGCGTGGCTGGTAAAACGCAGCGCGCCCACGGTGATCTTCTTGCCCTGTGCCAAAGCAGGCGCAGCCAAGCCCCCAAAAGCTGTAGCCGCGCCAAGGCTCAAAAGCGTTTCGCGGCGGTTGAAATTGGTCATTTTCTCTCTCCCCAGAAAGTATAGCGGTCAGCATGGTCGGCACATTCATCAGCGTCAAGCGCGAGATACGCTGGTCAACCCTGCGCAGCAAGGTATAGGAATATGCATATGAAGGTATTTTCTGGAAAGTCGCGCCCCGTACATCTGGGCTCTTACCCGCTCGAACGCCTGCGCAGGCTGGCCGCCCCACTGGCGCGCCTGCCCGATTTGCCCTTTGCGCAGCTTTCCTATGAACGGCCTCAAACGCCCGAAAGCATCGTGAATGCCATGGCACCGTTTCAGGCGATGATGGATGCAATCCGCGCTGGCGCAATCAATGGCGCAGGCGCTCTCATCCCCGATGATTTGCAAAACCGCAGCAACCACCTCAAGGCCTTTGGCTATTACAACGACGCCTCGATGATGGGGGTCTGCGCCCTGCCGGATGCGGCGCGCCTTGCCATCCCGCGCCGCTCGCCCGCGGCCAAGACCTTGGCGCTGGAACTGGCCGAACGCCAAACCAAAACCCTCGCCGCCGGGATCGACGTGATCATGGCCTCCCTGCGCGAAGCGGCCACCGCGCCCGAACAACCGATGGACCATCACCGCTTTGCCTTGGTGATCCTCACCGCCTACCCGCGCGATCCCAAACCCGGCGAAAAAGGCACGCATTGGATCAAAGACGCACAGGCCCACCGCGCCTGCTTGCGCGGCAGTGAAAACGCCACAGTGCTTGCCGAGTATATCCGCCAATTGGGTTTTGACGCCCGCGCCCACTGCGCCACCACCTCCGATGTGCACCCCGGCAAATTGGCGCTCGCCGCAGGGCTCGCCGTGATGGAAGACGGCCAATTGACCGCCCCATGGCTCGGCACGCGGTTTGGCGTCACGGTCGTGACCACCGACATGCCGCTGGCCGCTGACATGCCGCTGCGCCCCATGGCCGAGCAACCGCGCAGCATCACCCGCGGCTTGGCGTGGAAACTTGGCACCCATGGCGGCACCAATGCCGCCAGCCACGATCCTTACGCCGCCCGCGATTTTGCCGATGGGCCGCACCCGTTTGAACGGCTCAAACGTGTGGAGGAACCCACCACCTATATCGACGCGCCCAACATTCCCCGCGTGCCTAAACGCACCGATATGTTCGCGCGCGGCCAGTTCGGCGATATGGGCACAAAGGTGCAATCGGCCATGAAAGGCGGGCATCACATCGTGAAATCCGCCCCCTCTGCCGCCCAGCGCCGCCTGCTTGGCGCGCTCATCTTGCTCCAAGACGGCGCGGTCAACCCCGAGCAAACCATCACAGACCCCGCGCAAAATGCCGATAACATCAAAGCGGCCAGCTATTTTTTGGGGGCCGACGCGGCTGGCATCTCCGCCTGCCCCGATTGGGCATGGTACAGTCATGACGCCGCAGGCACCCCCATCACCCCGCCCCATGACCAAGCGCTCAGCATGATCATCGACCAAGGGTTCGACACGATGGAAGGCTCGTCGGGCGATGATTGGATCGCCGTGGCGCAATCCATGCGCGCCTACCTGCGCTTTTCCATTCTGGGCGGCGTCATCGCACAGCACCTGCGCAATCTGGGCTACAAGGCCAAGGCCCATACGGTGATGGATGGTGATGTGCTGCAACCGCCCCTGCTGCTGCTCAGCGGTCTGGGCGAGGTCAGCCGCATCGGCGAGGTTATCCTCAACCCTTACATGGGCCCGCGTCTCAAATCGGGCGCGGTCACCACCGACATGCCCATGGTCCACGACAGCCCCATCGATTTTGGCCTGCAAAAATTCTGCGAAGCCTGCAACAAATGCGCCCGCGAATGCCCCTCAGGGGCGATCACCGCCGGACCAAAGAAAATGTTCAACGGCTATGAGATCTGGAAATCCGACAGCCAGAAATGCACCACCTACCGCATCACCAACCAAGGCGGCGCCATGTGCGGACGCTGCATGAAAACCTGCCCTTGGAACCTCGAAGGGCTGTTCGCCGAAGCGCCCTTCCGCTGGGCCGCCATGAAACTGCCCGCCGCCGCACCGCTGCTGGCGCGCATGGATGACGCCGTGGGCAAAGGCCGCCTCAACCCCGCCAAAAAATGGTGGTGGGATATTGAACGCGACGCCACCGGGCGCTTTGATCTGCCCAAAGCGCCGGTGAACGCGCGCGATTTGCAAAAAGACCTCGACTTGAAATTCGAAGACCAAACCATCGCGGTCTATCCCGCCCCGCTTGCGCCGCATCCCTATCCCTACCCCGACCCGATGAACCGCGAGGCGGGGATTGCCGCGCACACGGCGCTGCTCACCGCCGATGAACACCGCGCCGCCAATGCGCGCGGCGAAACGGGGCATCTGCATCTTTACGCCGAAACCCAAGACACCCCGGTGCTTGACCTGCACATCACCCGCGCGGAAAAACTCAACGCCGCCACCATGCTTTATGAATTTGCTGCCAGCGATGGCCGCGATCTGCCGCCATGGACGGCGGGCGCACATCTTGATCTGGTGGTGGCCCCGGAATTCCTGCGGCCCTATTCGCTGTCTGGCGATCCGGCCCAGCGCAAAACCTACCAGATCGCGGTGCTGCGCGAAGACACAGGGCGCGGCGGCTCGGCTCTGCTGCACCGAATTTTTACCAAAGGGCGGCGGGTCTTTGTCTCCAAACCTGCCAACCATTTTGAACTGGTCGAAACCGCGCCGCATTCGCTTTTGATGGGCGGCGGCATTGGCATCACGCCCATGATCGCCTTCGCCCACCGCCTGCATGATCTTGGCCGCAGCTTTGCGCTGCATTACTCCTGCGCCACCCGCGACGCTGCCGCTTTTAGCGATATTCTCATGGCGATGCCTTGGGCCGATAAGGTGCATCTGCACATCTCCGCCGAAGGTACCCGCGCGGTCTTGCCGCAAATCATGGCCGCCGCGCCCGCAGGCACACATGTCTACACCTGCGGCGCAGATGCCTACATGCAATCCGTGCTTGCCGCCGCCGATGAGGCCGGCATCCCCGACGCGGCACGCCATCTTGAGTATTTCTCAACGCCCGAACTGCCGGAATACGAAAACCACCCCTTCACCCTGCGCCTTGCCTCGGGCCGCGAAATCGCGGTCCCGGCCGAGCTTTCCGCCGCCGAAGCGTTGATCGACGCAGGGGTTCCGGTTGATCTCAAATGCAGCGATGGAATCTGCGGCGTGTGCAAATGCGGCGTGACCGCAGGCGAGGTTGAACACCGCGATTTCGTGCTCTCGGCCAAACAACGCGAAGGCGCAATCATCCTGTGCCAATCACGCGCCGTAACCCCCGGCGGCACCCTCGAGATCGACCTATAGCCGCGCCATCAACCCGGCGCGCAATGCTGCAAAGATCCGCAGGCCTACTTGCCGTCCACCTCAGGCGTGGCCGCTGGCCCGCCATTGAGATCAGCAATCAGCGCCTTCATCTCGGCAATCTCGCGTTTCTGCGCCTTGATGATGTCATCGGCCAAACTCCGCACCCTCGGGTCCGAAATATTGGCCCGCTCACTGGTCAGAATCGCAATGGAATGATGCGGGATCATCGCGCGCATCCATGATGTATCATCCACCGTGCTCTGGCTGCGCACCAAAAACAGCGAGATCGCAAACACCGCCGCACTGCCGATGAAAATCGCGGTATTCGCCAACCGATCCGTGTACATGCCCAGCATAAACGCCAACATGATCACCGCCATCACCGCGCCCATATACATCGCCATATAGCTGCGCGTTTCACTGAATATCACATGATCCAGCGCATAGCTGTTCAAATACATCAGCCCGTACATCACCAATGTTGATGTCAGGATCATCGCAAAAAATCTGTAATAGGACATTTCCGCCCCCTTCCCTACTGGTTGCTGCTTACGCTAGGCAAACCAGCTTCCAGCGCTGGAAGGTTCCAACTGCGGCGTATTTTTTGCGCCCCCTTGCGGCTAAACAGGCGCAACTGCCCGCAGCGCCTGCTGGGTGGCAAGCTCCAATTGCTCCACCGCAATCCCCGAACGCGCCATCACCCGCAGCCCCGAATAGACCACCAGCACCAATTGCGCCTGCGCAGCGATCACCTGCGCATCGCCCTGCGCGTCAGCCTCGCCCAAGGCCTGCGCAATTGCCCTGCGCATCTTTTCATAGCCGCGCTGCACCAGCGCCCCGGTATCCGCATCAAGCGCTGCGCGGTCGGCTGATGCATTGCATAAAAAACAGCCCCGCCAATCCCCCTGATCACGCAGCGCAGCAATCGGCAGGGTCAAAAACGCCTCGATCCGCTGCATCGGCGGGTGGCTCTGCGCGCGCAACGCCTGCGCCGCCACATCCACCACCAGCCCCTCATATTGCGCCAGCGCCTTGAGGTATATCGCCTGCTTATTGCCAAACGCAGCATAAAGACTGGCCTTCCCCAGCCCCGTCACCGCGATCATATCGCTCAGCCCCGTGGCCTCATATCCCTTTTCCCAAAACAGGTTCATGATCTGGGCCAAAGCCTCTTCGGGGTCGAACTCTCTGGGGCGGCCGGGGGTTTTCACGTGAAACTCTCCTCACAGATCTGTGACTTATCAATTATTGACCGGACGGTCTTGAATGCCTAGCTAGGGGCTACCGCACCAACGCCGCCGCTTTTTATTCAATAATAGACCAGTTGGTCAATAAAGGAATACATCCATGCAAAATACCGCAAACACCCAAGCCGCTCGAAACCTCGCCCAACTTGGCGACCGCGTTTCAAACATCAGCCTGCACGCTGTGCGCCTAAGCACAGCCACCGTCTTGGGCTGGATCGGCGCGATGAAATTCACCGCCTACGAGGCCGGCGCCATCGAAGGGCTGGTCGCCTCCAGCCCCCTGACCAGCTGGCTCTACAGTGTCTTCAGCCTGCAAGGCGCGTCCAATCTGATCGGCACGGCGGAAATCGCCACGGCCCTGTTGCTGCTGATTGGTTTCAAATCTGCCAAAGCCGGACTGCTCGGCGCGCTCTCGGCGCTGCTGACCTTCTTTGTCACCGCCAGCTTTCTGTTCACGGCCCCGGTGACCGAACCCAGCCTCGGCGGCTTTCCCGCGCTTTCCGTGGTGCCGGGGCAGTTCTTGCTCAAAGACATCGTTCTGCTTGCGGCCGCGCTGGTGCTCACGGGTGATGCCCTGCGCCGCACCGCCAAAGAGCTGTAACATCGCCGCGCCCCACCCCGCCTTTGGGCTTGGGGCGCGTGCCCTTCGCGGTCGTCCCCGGCGCTACTCCAAAACAACCTTGCGCGTCGACAGGCCCACAGAAAGCGAAACACTCCCCTCATTGATCAACCATTTGCGCAGCGTATAGCTGCGCGCCCCAGAGCGGTGCATCGGGTCCGCCTCTGCCAGCGCTCGCGCCTCTTCGAAATCTGCGGCCCGGTAGACGATCATCCCGATCCCCTGCATCTGCGTGCCTGTCTCGTCCGACATCGGCCCGGCAAAAAACAGCGCGCCTTGCTGCTCCAATTTGGCCTGATAGGCCAGATGATCGGGCAAGTTCTTCTTCACCTCGTCCGGCGCCCCTGCGGGCAGGCTCATCGCCACATAAAGCTCAAAGGCGAGCGCCCCGCGCCCCTGTGCCTGCGTTTTATACTCATCCCATGCTGGCATCTCGTTTTCCTTTTTACCCGGTAATAATATCGATTTTATTTGACATAATAAATCAATATCGCCAAACATTCCTCAAATCAACTAGGAGAGATCATCATGCGATTTATCGTGGGGAAAGCCGGGGCCTCAACAGCCGTATATCTTGCAAAGGGTAATGAAGCCTTTGATATTACCGCGAAATTCCCAAAAGTCGGGGCCGATTTGGCTGGTCTGATTGCCGATCCCGCGCTGCGCCGCGACGTGTCCGAAGCCTCCGATCTGGGCGATGCAATCCCCGTGGCCGACATCACCCCGGCCCTGCCGCTGAGCAAACCCGGCACGATCATCTGCCTTGGCCTCAACTATGTCGAACACATCAAAGAAGGCGGCTATGACATCCCCGACTACCCGGCCCTGTTTATGCGCGGCCCCAAATCGATCATGGCCGCCGGCGCGCCACTTGTCCGCCCGACCTGCTCTGAGAAACTCGATTACGAAGCCGAATTGATGTTGATCATTGGCAAAGGCGGGCGGCATATTTCCGAAGATGACGCGCTTGATCATGTCTTTGGCTACACCGTGTTCAACGATGGCTCGGTGCGCGATTACCAACGCAAAACCCACCAATGGACCCCCGGCAAAAACTTCGACAACACCGGCGCCATTGGCCCCTTTGTTGTCACCCCCGATGAGTTGCCCGAAGGCGCCAAAGGTCTAAAAATCGAAAGCCGCGTGGGCGATGAAATTCTGCAAAGCTCCAACACCGGCAATATGATCTGGTCGGTCGCGCAAACCATTGCAATCATTTCCGAATATACCACCCTCGCCCCCGGCGACATGATCGCCATGGGCACCCCGCCCGGCGTGGGCCATGCCAAAAAACCCAATCCCCGCTGGCTCAAACCCGGCGAAGTGGTCGAGATCGAGATCGAACAAATTGGCATCTGCGCCAGCCCCATCGTGGACGAGGCCGACCTGCCCAGCCCCGCTTTGGTGCAATGATGACGCAGGCCGCCACCGATCCGCGCCGCGCCGCCGCACAGCAAGATGTGCGCAATCTTCGCGCAAAGCTGGACCGCTTAGAGGATGCGGAAATCGATCTGATCCTGCGCGATGCCCGCTCGCATTACGCATGGACAGACCGTCCGGTCAGCGACGATCTGCTGCGCGAGATTTACGACATCACCATCAACGGCCCCACAAGCATGAACACCTGCCCTGCGCGCTTTGTCTTTGTGCGCAGCGCCGAGGCCAAGGCGCGTCTGGCCAAATCCATGAAACCGCTCAATGTGCCCAAAATGATGGGCGCGCCCGTGACGGCAATCATCGCGTGGGATCCCAACTACTGGCAGCGGCTGGATTTTCTCTTTCCCCATGACGACCGCAAACCGCTTTTTGCGGGCAATGAGGAATACGCCCATGACACGGCCTACCGCAATTCAACCCTGCAAGGCGGCTATCTGATGATCGCCGCCCGCGCCTTGGGTCTGGATGTGGGCGCCATGTCCGGCTTCTCCAATGCCATCGTCGATGAGGAGTTTTTCGCGGAAAATGGCTGGAGGTCCAATTTTCTGTGCAACATCGGCTACGCCGACGAAACGGCGCTGTTTCAAAAACTGCCCCGCTTCGGTTTCGACGACATCTGCGAGGTCATTTAACCACGTTTGATAGGACCAAAAACATAAAGGCCACGCGGCAAACGCATCGGCCAAAATAATAACGTCAACGGGAGGAAACTATGAAATATTGGACAAAACAAATGGCGCTTGGTGCGGCTTTTGCCAGTTTGGCAGCCATCCCAGCTCTGGCCCAGGAAACCATCAAAGCGGTGGTGATCGACGGCTATCCGGCACGTGCCCTCTGGGTGCAGGAATTCACCGATTTCTTCATCCCCGAGGTCGATAAACGCCTCGCGGAAAATGGCAATTACGTCATGGAATGGCAAGAAAGCTATGGCGGCTCCATCGTCAAACCCAAAGGCGTGCTTGACGGCATCAAACTGGGGCTTGGCGATATTGGCATCGTGACCACGATCTTCCATTCGTCAAAACTGCCCAGCCAAGCCATCGCCGCCGTGACCCCGTTTGTCTCGCCCGATGCGCGCGCCGTGGCCAAGGCGGTTGATGAAATCGCCCGCGAATTTCCCGCCATGCAAAATGAATTTGCCAAGCAAAACCAGCTCTATCTCGCGACAGGCGTGGTGCTCGACACCTATCAGGTCTTCAGCAAAGACCCGATCTCAGGCCTGAGCGATCTTGAGGGCGGCAAAGTCGCGGGCGCGGGCATGAACCTGCGCTACCTCGAAGGCATCAAAGATGCCGCAGGCGTGCGCGGCGGCCTCACTGATTTCTACAACATGCTGCAAACCGGGCTGGTCGAACATGCGCTGCTCTGGCCCGAATCCGCCGCCACATTCAAAATCGCCGAAGTCGCCCCCTATATGCTCAAAGCTGATCTGGGCTCGGTGAACTCCAAAACCATCACCATTAACAAAGACTACTGGGATGGCCTGCCCGAAGAAGTGCAGCAAACCCTTCAAGAAGTCGCCATCGCCTACCGCGATCACGTGGCCGCGCTCAGCATGGACAAAGCCGCCGAAAGCATCGCCGCCTATGAAGCCGCAGGCGGCACCGTGGTGGAAATGTCCCAAGAGGACCGCAAAGCATGGGCCGACGCCATGCCCGACATCGCTGCACAATGGGCACAAGAGCTTGATGCAAGCGGCGAAGACGGCACCGGCATGCTCAAGGCCTATCTTGGTAAATTGAATGATGCGGGGTTCACCGGCGTGCGCGACTGGTCTGCGGGCCTGAGCGACTAACCCGCCCCTTCAAGCATTTACCGGAGACAGCAACCGTGACGGATTTATTTCATACGCTGGTTGATGGGCTGGCACGGGTCACCCGTGCCATCTCCACCACAGCCAATATCATCGGCACTTTGGTCGTGCTGGGTCTGGTCGTGATCGTGAATTACGACGTGGTGGCCCGCGGCCTGTTCAACCAGCCGTTTCGCGGCGCTGTCGAAGTGGTGCAATTCTCAATGGCGCTGATCGTGTTCTTGCAGCTGCCCGATGTTGTGCGTGTCAACAGACTGACCCGCTCTGATGGGCTACTCTTTGTGATCGGCGCCAAATCCCCCAAACTCGCCGCAACCCTGCGGCGGTTAATCAACCTTCTGTCGGCCACCATCATGGCGCTGATCGCCGTGGCGATCTTGCCCGAGTTCACCGAAATGTGGGCCTCTCAGGACTTCTTCGGCATTCCGGGCGTCTTTGTCGCGCCTTGGTGGCCCATCAAACTGACAATTTTGCTCAGTGCCGCCCTCTGCGCGGTGATCTTTGCCCTCAAAGTGCTGAGCCGGACCGGATCGGACACCCCCACATGAGCCCTATTGAAATTGGATCAATCTCGGTTTTGGCGATCATCGCCCTGATCTATATCGGCGTCTATATCCCCGTGGCTCTGATCAGCGTGTCTTTCGTCTCGATCTGGCTGATGCGGGATAATTTTGATCTGGCGATAAACCTGCTGCGCATCGCCGTCGGCGACAGCGTGATGGAATATACATTCGCCACCGTGCCGCTTTTTACCTTCATGGGGCTGATCGTGTCCAAGGCCGGGCTGGGCCACGACATCTATGACGCCATGAGCACCGGATGCCGCCGCGTCAAAGGCGGCATTGGCATGGCCACGGTTGGCGCAAATGCCGCCTTCGCCGCAGTCACAGGCTCGTCCATTGCCTCGGCCTCGGTCTTTGCCAAAGTTTCCGTGCCAGAAATGCTGCATTACGGCTATAACCCCCGCTTTGCCGTGGGTGTGGTGGCCGGATCGTCGGTGCTGGGCATGATCATCCCGCCCTCCGCGATGCTGATCATCTATTCGTTTGTGGCTGAACAATCGGTGGGCGAGATGTTCTTGGCCGGGGTGATCCCGGGCCTGATGCTCGCCGTCGCTTATGTCTTGGCGATCTGGTTCATGGGCCGCTACACCCCCGGCTTTGTGGGGGGCCGCCCTGCGGATGAATACGAGCGCATGCCATGGTCCGAAATCGCAGGCAAAACCCTGCCCACGCTTGCGCTGATCACCATCGTGCTGGGCGGCATCTACACCGGCTGGCTCACCCCGGTTGAGGCAGGCGCAGCAGGCGCGCTCGCGGGTCTCATCATCGCCGTTCTGCGCCGTAAAATGACCCTGCGGGGCTTTTGGGACGCGCTGCTCGAGACCGGCCATATCACCGCAACCATCCTGTTTCTGGTCACCGCCGCCTCGATCTACAGCCGGATGCTCGGCCTTGCGGGCTTGCCAAATGAACTGGCAGACCTGCTCGCCAACAGCCAAGCCAGCTTTTGGACCATCATGATCCTCTATGTCATCATGATGCTGTTCCTTGGCACGCTGCTCGATACCGCATCTATCATCTTGATCGTTGTGCCGCTGTTTCTGCCGCTGGTCGAACCCATGGGCCTGAGCCTTGTGTGGTTTGGCATCATCACCGTGGTGGGGGCCGAAATCGGCCTGCTCACACCGCCGCTCGGGATTTCGTGTTTTGTGATCAAAGCCTCGCTTGATGACGACCGGATCAAACTCAAAGACGTGTTTCTCGGCGCTCTGCCCTTCGCCGGGGTGATGCTGATCGTTTTGATGCTGCTGATCGAATTCCCGATCCTAAGCCTTGCCCTGCTGAACTAAGGAGACAACCATGAGAAATGTGACCAAAGACAACATCACCGATGTGTTCATGGGCTATATGGGCGAGGGCGTAGACCCGCGCCTGCGCGAGGTGCTGGGCGGCTTGGTCACCCATCTGCACGCCTTCGCCAAAGAGGTGAAACTCACCCATGCGGAATGGCAAATCGGGATCGAATTTCTCGAACGCGCCGCCAAGATCGACGATGCCGAGCGTCATGAATTTGTCCTGCTTTCCGATGTGCTGGGCCTGTCCTCGCTGGTCGATATGATCAACTCGCGCCCCGAGGGCACCTCCTCCAGCGTGCTGGGGCCGTTCCACATCTCCGGTGCGCCGCCGCTTGCGGTTGGCGGCGATCTGAAACAGGATTTCCCCGGCCCCGTGCTGGTGGCCCAAGGCACCGTAAAAGACACCGACGGCAGCCCGATCAAAGGCGCCAGCGTCGACATCTGGCAAACCGCCCCCAACGGGCTTTACTCAAGCCAAGACCCTGATCAAGATACGTTTTCCTTCCACGGGCTGCAAACCACAGGGGCCGATGGGCGCTATGCGTTCACCTCCGTCAAACCTGTGGAATACACCGTGCCCAGCGACGGACCCGTGGGCGATATCCTCAACGCCACAGGCCGCCACCCTTGGCGTCCCTCGCATCTGCATTTCATCGTCAAAGCCGAAGGTTTCCGCTCGCTCGTGACCGAAGTTTTCCCCGAAGATGATCCCTATCTGGACCAAGACACCGTCTTTGGCGTGCGCGACGATCTGGTGATGCGCTACAAACACCAACCCGCAGGCAGCTTCCCCGAAGGTTTCGCACTTTCAGGCCAAGTAGAAGACGCCTTCCTTCAGGTCGATTTCGACCTGACATTGGTGCGCGAAACAGACTAGCCCTGCTCCCCCGCGCTCAGCGCGCCCACCAAAAAAGCGCCGGTCTGGCGATAATGCGTCAGCAACAACTCTGTCGCCTTATCCGCCTGCCCGGCAATCGCGGCCTGCATGATCGCCTCATGTTCAAAGGACACATCGCGCTTGGTGTAATTGAGCGCGCTGCCCGCCAGATAACGATAGCGGATGTTCAAATCATAAAGCTGCGAGCAGAATTTCATCAAGATCGGCGCGCCGCAACGGCTCAGCAGCGCCATGTGAAACGCCTTATGCAGCGCCTCAAAGGCCGGATCATCCGTCTGCTTGCCCCGCGTCATCCGGTGATGGCACAGCACCACATATTCTTCCCAATCCACACAGCGATTGGCGATGCTCTTGCGCAGCGCCCGCTCTTCGAGATCACAGCGCAGCTCCAAAATCTCTTCGAAATTGCTCTGGCTGGTCGGGGCCACGCGAAACCCGCGCTGGTCAATCCGTTCCACCAGATTATCCGAGGTCAGCAAGCTCAGCGCCTCGCGGATCGGCGAAGCCCCGGTATCAAGCCTGCCGCGCAATCCCTCGATCTTCAGCTTCTCCCCCGGTTTGAGCGCCCCGGTGACAATCAGGTTCTGGATCGCAAGATAGGTGCGATGCGTCGCCGAGGTCTCGGAGGTGCCCGGCGCGGGCGAGATAATATGTGAAAAACTCTGCATATCACCCTAATATCGATTTTCCCTGCGCAATCAACGAAATTTGATCACGGCTCGACACTGATCACTCCCTCACGCTTTGCGCGCGCCCCACGTGTCTGACAAACGATAGCCCCCGGGCCACGGATCGCTCGGGTCCAGCATGTGCTGATGCATGCCCGTGATCCACCCCCGCCCGGAAAGCTCCGGCAAAATCGCCGCGTGGCTGCCAACCGTTGTTTGCCCCAAAATGCGCCCCGTAAAGGTCGAGCCAATCAGCGACACGGTGGTCAGGCTCTCCTCGATCCCCATCTCGCCCCTCGCATGCAGCAATGCCATCCGCGCACAAAGCGCTGTGCCCGTGGGCGAACGGTCCACCTTCCCCGGCTTGATCGCCACAGCGGCCCCGGCCCGCAATCCTGCCTCCTCGCGGCGCACTGGTCCGGCAAACAGGCAGAAGGAAAAATGCCGCCAATCGGGGTTCTGAGGATGCTCGAACTGCAACGCTGCATTGGCCGCATCCGTGATGCGCACGCCCAATTGCGCAATCTCATGCGCTTCCTGCGCCACCAGCGAAAACCCCATCGCCTCGGCATCGACCACAACAAAACTATCGCCGCCATAGGCCGTATCAACCCGCAGCGTCCCCAGCCCCGGCACCTCGAGCGGCACATCCAAACTGGCCGCGAAACTGGGCAGGTTTTGCACAAAAATCCGCTCGGCCTTGCCGTCTCGGCATTCCGCGCGCACCTTCACCAGCCCCCCCGGCGCTTCCAGCGTCAACTCGGTGACAGGCTCGCTCATCGGCAAAATCCCCCCATCAAGCAACACCGTCGACACGCAAATCGAATTGGACCCCGACATCGGCGGCGTGTCCTCAGGCTCCATGATGATAAACGCCGCATCGGCCCGCGGATCTTTTGGCGGCACCAGCAGGTTCACATGGCGAAACACGCCCCCGCGCGGCTCGTTGAGCATAAAATTACGCAGGGTCTGGTCCTGCGCAATCCATCGGCTCTGCTCCCAGATCGTCGCACCGGGCGGCGGGGCAACCCCGCCCACAATCACATCGCCAACCTCGCCCTCGGCATGGGCAGAAATCACATGAACGGTTTTACTGCTGCGCATACTCTATCCTTTTGCGGGTTCGGCCAGCCACTCCGGCAGGCTCTGCGGTGCGGCGCCGCTGCACGCGGCTGCCACGCAATCGGCAATGCTGCCAAACCGCACCTGCCGCCCCGACAGGCCGGGGGCATAATGGGCGTATTTTCCCGAATTGGTCATCAACACTTGGGCCGAAGGCGGGAAAACCGGCTCGGAAATCGAACACCAGCAAATATCAGGCACAATCTGCACCCCTGCCGCTTCAAGCCGCGCAATGAGCCCCTCCGCGCGGGCGGCGCTCAGGGTGTCATGACCAACTGTGACAATAACCGCCGTCTCTGGGTGGCGTTTTTTGCCCGCCATCTCGGCGTCCAATTTGCGGCACTCCGCCAAGGAAAAATGCGGGCTGCCAAAGGCGATCAAATCCACCTTCCCCGCCCCTGCATTAAACTGCCGCCAGACACGGATCAAATCTGCGCGGGTGATGCGAACCGTCTTTGCGCCCGCCTGCACCGCCATTCCCGCCTCTGGGGTGACCCCCGCCACATGCAACATGGGCGCCGCCGATGTGGTGCCAAACGCGGCGCACAGCCCTTTAAGATCATCCTCACTGGGGCGGCTTTCCTCGAGCCCCCGCAGAACCGGAATACAATCCGGTGCCGCCTGCCCCGCCAGCCAACCCAGCATCGGCCAAAGCGCATCATCAAAGCCTTGCGGCACGTTCACTTCGATCACCCGCTGCGGGGCGCGCTGCGCCTCAAGATAAACCCCCGACAGCGGCGCACGCCCGGTCAACGCCATGCACAGATCCAGAAAATCGGGATGCTTCACCGTGCGCGCGCCCAGCACAGAATTGGCATAGATCACCGCATTGGATTCCGACCAGGCGATCATCTCGCCTCGCGCCGGAACAGTTTCCAACAGATAGGGCGCGCAGGTGAAACTTGGCCGCGCCCCCATGGTGACATAGGCATCCGCCAAACGGCTCGCAGGCAGACCAAAATCAGGCGGCACCCCTTGTTTGCGCCAATTGCTGTGATCCACAGAAATCGCGTTCATCGTGGTGCGGATACAAACTTTTGCGCCCATATCGGCCATGGTTTGGGCAAACAGCAAATTGGCCGGGCTGGCGTAAATACAGCCATCAATATGCACCCGCGTCACATCCACCAACCGCGCAGCCCCCTGCCCGCCCGCCATCGTGCAGATCGTCTGCATCGCCAGCTGCACAGCAGGCCCCTGCGCCCCGTCCAACATGGCCTGATCTTCCGCCGAAAGCGCCAACTGCGCCGAGGACAGCGCCTCAAGCGGCAAGCGCCACTGCCCCGCCCTCAGCTCTGCGGCGGTGATCTCGGCCCGCGGCTCTGCCGCCAACCTGTCGTAATCGCCGCGCCCCAAGCGCAAAACCGCAAGCGGCTTGTCAAACATGCTGCCCGCAATCACCGCGCCAAGGGTCAAAATATCTTCGGCTTCGCGAAACACCAATGCCGCCGGGGCAAAGCCATTGAGCGCCAGTTCAAGCAAAACACCGCTGCCCGTACACGACCCCCGACTGGTGGGCATCAACACCACTTTGCCCGCCAGCGTCTGACCGCATAGCGGGTGATGCGCGTCAATCACCCGCCCGTCTGTCGGGTCAACACCGCCCCAAAAACTGAGCCCCTCCGTACAGACAAGCACATCACCTTGCGCCGAGGCAGGAACAATCATCTGGGCCATTTTTCTCTCTTCCGTATCAGGTGACAACAAAACCATGGGCAAAAGGGTCGCGCTCGTCGATGAAGATCGTGTTGAACCCCGTCACCCGCGCCCAGCCCGAAATCGACGGGATAATCGCAGGCTTGCCCGCCACCTCGCTGGCCGCTTCAACCCGGCCTTTGAACATCGAACCGATGATCGATTCATGGATGAACTCATCGCCCACCTGCAACTTGCCCTTGGCCGCCAGTTGCGCCATGCGCGCCGATGTTCCCGTGCCGCAAGGCGACCGGTCAATCGCTTTATCGCCATAAAACACGGCATTGCGCCCATGCGCTTCTGGCGCGCGCGGCGTACCTGTCCACAAAATATGGCTCAGCCCATTGATCGCGGGATGTTCGGGATGAATAAACTCGTATTTCGCATTCAGCGCCGCACGCAGCTTTGGGCTCAACCCCACCAGCTCCGAGGCCGAAAAATCCGCCATATCGCGATAGTTTTTCTGCGGCTCGACAATGGCATAGAAATTGCCGCCATAGGCCACATCCACCACCACCTCGCCAATCCCCTCAAGCTCGGCCGTCAGCGCCTCGGCATGCAAAAATCCGGGCACATTGGTCAGACGCACCTCTTCGACAAACCGCCCGTTCTGGGTATAGCTCACCGCGATCACTCCCGCGGGCGTCTCCAGCCGAAGCACGCCCGGCGTTGCAGGCCGGATAAGGCCGTTTTCAAGCGCAATCGTCACCGTGCCAATGGTGCCATGGCCGCACATGGGCAAACAGCCAGAGGTCTCGATAAACAACACCGCAACGTCGCAATCTGCCCGCGTGGGCGGATACAATATCGCCCCCGACATCTGATCATGGCCGCGCGGCTCGAACATCAACCCGGTTCTGATCCAGTCAAATTCAGCAAGGAAATGCGCGCGTTTTTCGAGCATGTCGGCCCCCACCAACAAGGGCGCGCCGCCCGTGACCAACCGCACGGGATTGCCGCAGGTGTGCCCGTCAATGCAGGGGAATGTGTATTGCGTCATGATTACCTCGTGAAACGCGCAGGATCAAAGGGAGTGGTGTCGATGCCGGGGCTGACCCCGGTCATCATATCAGCGATAATCTGCGCCGTGCCCGCCGATTGCGTCAGGCCCAAATGCCCATGGCCAAAGGCGCAAAAAACATCCGCGCACCCGCGCAGCGCACCAATCGCAGGCAGGCTATCGGGCAGCGAGGGGCGAAACCCCATCCACTGCGTGCCGCCAGTGATTTTCAGCCCCGGCATGAACCGTGCAGCTTTTTTCAGGATCATATCCGCGCGGGCGAAATTTGGCGGCAAATCCAACCCGCCAAACTCAACCGCGCCGCCCACCCGCAGGCCCGCCCCGACTTTGCTGATCACAAACCCATGACCGCCAAACGTAACCTGCCGCTCCAAATCAAAGGCCGTGCCGGGCAATGTGGTGTTATAGCCGCGCTCGGTCTCCAGCGGAATTTTAACCCCTGCGGTGCGCGCCAATTGATGCGAAAACGCCCCCGCAGCCAGCACAACTGTGCCCCGCATCACCCCGGCTGAGGTCTCGACACCGCCCTCCACCAACCCCAAGGCCCGCGCGATCTCTACCGCGCCGCCCCCGGCCCGGAACCGCTCGGCCATAGCCAAAACATAGTCTTTGGGGTCTGAAATCGCGCTCCAATCGGGGGTGAAGGTCGCATGGGTAAAACAGGGCGCAAGGCCGGGCTGATACTCGGCAATCTGCGCGCCGCTCAGATGCTCAAACGCGATGCCTTCCTCGGCGCGGGCCTGCCAGCCGGGCAAGGACGCCTGAAACTCCGCCGCCCCTTCATAGACCTGCAACTGCCCGTCACAGCGCAGCATATGCGCCAACCCCGCCTGCGCCAAATGCGGCGCAAGCGCAGCTTTTGACAGGCGCATCAATGCGGTTTGCGCCTTTGTCGATGCGCGCAACTGCGCGGGCCAACTGGCCTTCCAGAACCGCCACATCCACGGGGCAATCCGCGCGGCATAACGCGGCGGCACGCTCAGCGGCCCAAGCGGATCAAGCAGCCATTTGGGCGCCTGCCGGATCATCCGCGGCGAGGCCAGCGGCAAAATCTCCGAAAAAGCAAAGGCCCCGGCATTGCCCGCCGATGCCCCCGCCGCTGGCCCCTCGCGATCGATCACGCGCACAGCCATGCCGCGCGCCTGCAACGCCAATGCAACGGAAAGCCCCACCACACCGGCCCCAACCACGATCACTTGGGTTTGCTTCATTATCGCACGCTCGACAGGAATTTCTGGGTCTCTTCATGTTGCGGGTTGCCGAAAATCTGATCCGGCACCCCAATCTCCGCCATGACACCTTGATGAAAGAACGCCACACGGTCCGACACATCCCGCGCAAAACTCATCTCATGGGTGACACAAATCATCGTCATCCCCTCATCGGCCAGCAATTTGAGCGTGTCCAGCACTTCGCCCACCAATTGCGGGTCGAGCGCCGATGTAACCTCGTCAAACAAGATATAATCGGGCGACATGGCCAAGGCGCGTGCAATCGCCATCCGCTGCTGCTGCCCCCCAGAAAGGCGGCTTGGATATACATCGAGCTTATCCCCAAGCCCCACATGCGACAGCTGCTTGACCGCGATCTCTTCCGCCGCTTTGCGGTCCATCCCCTTAACCTTGCGCGGCGCCAGCGTGACATTTTCCAACACGGTCAAATGCGGAAAAGCGTTGAACTGCTGGAACACAATTCCAATCCTGCGCCGCAGCTTGTTCAGATCGGTGGCGCGGGCATGCACCTCGGTGCCATCCACCAAAATCCGCCCACTGTCGATCGGCTCAAGCCCGTTGATACAGGTCAGCAAGGTCGATTTCCCCGACCCGGACCCGCCAATCACGGAAACCACTTCGCCTTTTTGTACCGTCAGGTTGATCCCTTTAAGCACATGCAGCGCCCCAAAGGATTTATGGACATTCTCAATCTCAATCATTTTCTTGCCACCTTTTTTCCAAGCGGCCGCCAAGCCGGGCAATGGGGAAACTGAGCGCGAAATAGATCGCACCCGTCACAAGCAGGATGAACATCGGCTCTTGCAGACGCGTCACCAAAATCTGCGAGGAACGCAGCAATTCGATGATGCCAAGCCACATGACCAATGCGCTGTCTTTCATCACCCCGAGCGTCAGGCCAATCCAACTGGGCAGCCCCACCCGCAGCGCCATGGGGAACACGATCTGGGTCAAATCCTGCCCCCAACTCATGCCCAGCGACCGCGCGGCGCGCCGCGTCACCGCAGGCACAGCATCAATCGCGCCGCGCACAATCTCGGTGCAATAGGCCGAGGTATAAAGCGCCAAAACGATGCAGGACGTGGTGAAAGGCGATATCTGCCAGCCTGCAATGGCCTGAAACGCATTCACCAAAATCAGCTGGATCAACAGCGGCACCGAGCGGAAAATATCCAGCACAAAAGTTAGCGGCAGCGCCGCCCAGACACTCACCTGACTGCGAAACACCCCAAAGAGCAGCCCAAGCAGCGTGCCGCCAACCACGGCAAATGCAGTCACCGCCAAGGTCACCCCCGCGCCCTTGAGCATGAACATCAAATCATTGAAGGTCAGAGCCGTTTCAAACATCAATCTCTTCCTTCAATACCGGAACAAACGAGCAGCCATAAGCCGCGCGCCAATCATCACCGCCTTGGCGATCACGTAGTAAATCACCGCCGCCAGCGCGAAAAACTCAAAGGTTCTAAAGCTGCGCGCATTCAAATCCTGGGTCACACCCGCAAGGTCAGAATTGAGCCCAACCGTCACCCCAAGCGAGGTCATCAAAATCGCCCAAACCATCTGGTTGGTGGTGGGCAGGAATGAAATCCGGAACATCTGCGGCATGATGATCAGACGAAACGCCTCTGCCTGCCCCATGCCAAGCGAGCGCGCGGCCCGCAACTGCGTGCCCGGAATGGCGCGCATCGCGCCGCGAAATGTCTCACAAAGATAGCCCGCATTGTTAAAGGCAATCCCCGCCAACAACGCGGCATAAGGGCTGAGGTAAATTCCCACCGACCCCAAACCAAAATGCGCCATATAGATCTGGAACAGCGCAGGCGTGTTGCGCGCCACCTCAACCCATGCCGTGGCCGGAGCCCGCAGCCAGCGCGATTTCGCATCCCGCGCCACCGCCAGTAAAACGGCGATGGTCACACCGATCACCATCGACAGAATTGCCAGTTGCAGCGTCACCAGCGCGCCTTCCATCATATCCGGGAAAGCGCGAAACGCCTGCCGCCATTGAAAGGTATAATTGCCCATCATGTGCTCCGATTAGGGTTTGCCGAACGGCGGGGGCCATTGGCCCCCGCACCCCTCAGCGATAGGACTTGGCGATTGTCAGGTCAGGCGCGTCGCCGCCCACCCATGTGTCGAACAATTCCTGATAGCGCCCGCTGCGCACTTGTTGGTTCACAAACAGGTCCAGATAGTTCAGCAAACCATATTCTTGGCGCAGCCCGATCAGCGCGACATAATCAATGTCAAACGGCGCATCGCCCGCAATGGTCAGACCATCAAACTTGCCGCTCGCCACAATCGAGGCCGCCACGGTCGAGGTCACAACCGTGGCATCAATCTGGCCTTGCGACAGGGACAAGAAAACATCCGCCTGCGACTGATAGGACCGGAAACTGCCCTCGCCCCATGCGTCTACTTGTTCCTCCAGCGCAATCGCTTCGAACGTGCCCGCAACCGACCCAACTGTGTGGCCTTTGAGGCTGTCAAAACCATCAATGCCCGTGCCTTCTTTGGTCAGCACAACATTGGTAAAGGCGAAATACGGCACAGAGAAACCAACCGTCTTGGCCCGCTCCAACGTGTCAGATGTCGAGGCAACACCCACATCCGCTCGCCCCGATACCAGCGCCGGAATGCGGTCTGGGAAAGGCGTTTCCACAATCTCGGCCTCGACGCCCAATGCGGCGGCCAGATCGTTGCAATAATCCACGTCAAAACCAACAGGCGTGTTGGTCGCATCGCGCGACCCCATTGGCGGGAAATCCAGTACAACAGCACAGCGCAATGTGCCCGATGCAATGATGTCATCCAGCTTATCAGCCTGAGCGGCGGTCCCGATCACAGCGGCGGCAAACAGGCCCCCGGCAAGGTAGTTGAGTTTCATGAGTATCTCCCCTTGAGGTTGGTCGCGCCCGGCTCTGATCTGGCCGGGCTGCGGGTGGTGTCACAGAACTACGCATTCAGAAAAAATACAATAAGTATTTTTAGAAAAGACAGGTGCAGATGCCGCGAGAAGCACAGCCTCCCTAACCGACCAGCTTATCCGGCAGCCATGTCGCCAATTCGGGGAAAACCACGATCAAAATCAGCGTCAAAACCTGCAAGGCAATGAAGGGCAACACCCCGCGGCACATCTGCCCATAGGTCATGTCCGGCGGCGCAATCGACTTTAGATAAAAGATCGAAGACGCCATCGGCGGGGTCAGATAACCCGTTTGAATCACGATCAAAACCAGCGTCGCAAACCAGATCGGATCAATCCCCGAAGACCGGATAAACGGCGTGAAAAGCGGCACACAGATCAACACATTGGCAGTCCAATCGAGCACAAAGCCCAAGACAAAAACCACCAGCAAGAAGAACACGATCATCCCCGTGGTGCCCAGCCCCGCGCCCTCAATGAAATCACGGATCAACCGCGCCCCGCCATTGGCCGCAAAAACCCCCATGAACATGGTGCCCGCCGCGACAATCAACAAAATCATCGCAGAAATACGCACCGTAATGGCCAGCGATTCCTGCAAAACAATCCAGTCAAACCGCCGGTTCACCACACAAAGCACCAAAGCCCCCGCCGCGCCAACGGCTGCCGCTTCAGTGGGCGACGCCACCCCGCCCAAAATCGATCCAAGCACCGCAAAGATCAGCAAAAACACCGGCAGCAAAGTGGTCACCGTCGCCCAGAGCTTTTCGCCCAAGGTGAACCGCTCCTCTGGCATGTCATCCTCCAGCCGCACAGGCGGGTTCAAATAACCCTGAATGGCGATATAGCCCAGAAACAGCAGCACCATCATCAGCCCCGGCAGCATCATCCCCGCCAAAAGCTTGCCCACTGACATCTGCGCCAGCGAGGCATACATCACCGCAATCACCGAAGGCGGAATCATCGTGCCCAGCGATCCACCGGCGCAAATTGTGCCTGCAATCAAGGTGTTGTCATAGCGCGCCCGCTGCATCGCAGGGATCGCCATCATGCCGATCATCACCTCAACCGCGCCCACCACACCGGCAGCAGCGGCAAAAATCGCGCCCATGGCAATGGTCGCCAGCGCAAGCCCGCCCGGCAACCGCCCCAACCACATGTTCATCACCCGAAACAGCCGCTCCGCGATCCCCGACCGCTCCAGCAACGCGCCCATCAGAATGAACATCGGGATCGCCGATAAGATAAAATTGGTCGAGGCCGAATAGAATGAGCCATAAAGCTGATTGAACCCAACCGGGCCAAAGGCCACCAGCCCCGCCCCGACAGAAACGATCACCAAAGAAAACGCGACCGGCAGGCCAAGCAAGATAAGCGCAAAAAGCGCAGGAAACATAAGAGCTGCAGTGGTCATTTCAGGTCTCGATTTTGAATGTATCGTCAGTTTCAGAAGGCAGCAGCGCCCGCAGCCCTTCGGCAGCGATCTGCAACGCCAGCGCGCCCAGCCCCAAAGCCAGCGCGGCATAGAACGGCCACATCAGCGGCGCCCAAGGGCTCACATGCTCAACCTCCCCGCTCAAAAAGGCGCGCCATGCGCGCATCCCGGCAATAGAGGTTAATTTTGCAAAGACCGGACAGAGAATGAACAGATACACACAGCCATCAATCCCCCGGCGCAACCGCGCTGGCATGCGCGCCGATAAAAAATCGATCCGCACATGCGCATCCTCGCGCAGCGCCTGCGCCGCGCCCAGAACAAACAGCACCCCGGTGCTCATATAGGCAATGTCAAAGGCCCATTCCGTCGGCGCGCCAAACCCATAGCGCGCCAACACTTCGTATAACATAGAGGCGATCAGGATCAGAACCATCGCCCGCGAAACATACCCCAAACCCGCCGAGATACCGTCCGCCAACGCCAAAAATAGTCGTTTCATGATCGCTCCCTATTTCTTATTTGCCGTTGCGGATCAGATAGCCGCTCTGCGCGGTCCAGCGGTCCTTATAGGCGATGTAATCGCTCAGGATCTCGGACATCTCCGCCTTGCCATCTTGCTTCTGGGCTTCGGCGGTTTTGCTGATCCAATCCAGACCCGCCTCGGACAGCGCCTGCGCAAATTCCGGCTCAAGCTCGATGACTTCCGCTTTGCTGCCCCGGAACACTTCCATCGCCTTCATATCCAGATCGTAGAAATTGATCAGCGATTGCAACGTGGTAAGCTCCGCCGCTGCTTCGATCTTGGGCTGCAACGCCGGGTCCAGCGCATCCCATGTCTCTTGCTTCAACACCACTTCCCACAGGAATGTTGGCTGATGCACACCGGGGGTAATGATATAAGGCGCGGCCTCGTGAAACCCTTCGGGCAGGTTCCCCGATGGCGGGCCCCATTCAATCGCATCCACGCCTTTACGCTCCAGCAATGTGTAAATCTCGCCCGGCGGCACCACGGTTGGCACCGCGCCGAAATAGTCGCGCATCACTTCCGCCCAAGGGCCGGAGGTGCGGTATTTCAACCCTTTGAGGTCTTCCGCCTTGGTGATCGGCTTGTTGGCATGGGCCATCACTTCGGATGAACCAATGCCCACAACCAAAGACTTGAACCCTTCCTCGGCGCGCACCGCTTGCAGCTTTTCCTTGCCGCCGCCTTCGTAAATCCATGTGGCAAAGGCTTCTGGCCCCATGCCGCCCGGAAAGCCCGAGAAAATCGCATTGATCGGATCTTGGTTCACCAAATAGCTCGGCGTGGAATGGCCCGCTTCAACGATCCCGTCGCGCACCCCGTCATACACCTGAAGCGCTGGCACCAAAATGCCCGCCCCAAACGGCTGCACTTCCACCGCACCATCGGTCAGCAGCTCAACATTCCCGGCAAACCGCTCAAGGAAATTCACATAAAACGGCGAGCCTTCTGGCACGGATGTGGGCACGCGCCATGTCACATCCTGCGCCGCCGCAGACAGAGCAAAAAGCGACAGCGCCCCCGCCCAAGCCAGTCGTTTGGAAAAATTAGACATCATAGTCTCCTGTGCTGGAATCCCGCTGCTTCATTTGGCCGCGGCTAATGAGTCGCATTAATACAACTGCCATTAACTGTGTCGACACAAAAAATACACAAATGCGAAAAACGGCGAAATCACCGATGATTATTCACGCGCCGCGTGCATCCCTGCCGCCTAAAAATGCAAAAAAGGGCCACTGGTTGCCCAGCAGCCCGCCTCTTTTGCGCATCCCTACCGCGTGATTAAACAGCAGCATCCTGCGGCATCAGCACCGCTGGCAGGTTCTGATAGGACACAGGGCGCAGGAAACGGCGGATCGACAATGTCCCAACGCTGGTCGCACCAAAATTCGTGCTCGCCGGATAAGGTCCGCCATGCACCATGGAATCGACCACCTCGACCCCGGTCGGGAAGCCATTGGCTAAAACCCGCCCCGCTTTGCGCTCCAGCACAGGCATCAAACCGCGCGCCGCATCAAGATCGGCGTCATCCAGATGCAAGGTCACCGTCAACTGCCCCTCAAGCCCGGCGGCAATCTCGCGCATCTGCGCAACTGAACTGGCACGCACCACCAGACCAAGCGGGCCAAACACCTCTTCATGCAGGCTCGGGCTGGCCAAAAATTCCGCCGCCGTGGTCTCGAACAAAGCAGGCGCCGCTGCGCGCCCCGCGCCATCCGCCACATGCACAGGCCGAACCGCGCAATTGCCGCGCATCTGGTCGCGCCCGGCGCAAAACGCCTGCGCGATGCCATCGGTCAACATGGTCTGGGCCGCGACGTCTTGCAGGGCCGCCGCCGCGCTGCTCACAAAACGATCCGCAGCAGCGCCTTCCACAATCACCGCAATGCCGGGATTGGTGCAAAACTGCCCCGCGCCCATAGTCAAAGACCCGGCCCAGCCAGACCCAAGCGCCTCGGCGCGGGCCTCCACAGCGGCAGGCATCATGAACATCGGGTTGACCGAGCCAAGCTCGCCATAAAACGGAATAGGCTCAGGCCGCGCCGCACAAAGATCGAACAAGGCGCGCCCCCCGGCTAGGCTGCCGGTGAACCCCACGGCCTTGATCAGCGGATGCTGCACAACCGCCTGCCCCACCGCGCGATTGCCGCCTTGGATCAGCGAAAACACCCCTTTGTGAATCCCGCAGCGCGCAACCGCTGCATGGATCGCTTCGGCAACAATCTCGCCTGTGCCGGGATGGGCGGAATGGCCCTTCACCACCACAGGACAGCCCGCCGCCAAAGCGGCAGCGGTGTCACCTCCCGCCACAGAAAACGCCAGCGGGAAATTCGACGCGCCAAACACCGCCACCGGGCCAATCGGACGCTGCATCAGCGAAATCGCCGGGCGCGGCGCAGGCAGCCGGTCCGGCAAAGCTTCATCATGGCGGCGGTCTAGATACGCGCCCTTTTCAATGTGATCCGCAAACAGGCGCAATTGGCCCACGGTGCGCCCCCGCTCACCTTCCAGACGCGCCGCAGGCAGCCCGCTTTCTTGTGTGCCAATCTCGGTGATCTGCGCGCCGCGCGCGTCAATCTCATCAGCAATGGCGTTCAAAAACGCCGCGCGCTCGGCGCGTGTGGAATAGCCAAATTCCCAAAACGCCGCCTCTGCGCCTTCGCAGGCCTGCGCAACCAACGCAGGTGTGCCCACGCAAAAATCATGCGCCGCGCCCTGAGCCGGGCTGGAACGGAATGTCTCTTCGGTGGCGATCCAGTCGCCTGCAATCAGGTGTTTACCATGAGGGGTAAAGGCCATCGGTCATCTCCTTGTTCTACAGATGCAAGCCCGCCGCCACAGCCGCGAAGTCAGCTTGCTTTCGCTGCGCCTTGAATACATTATGTATGCAAGATTGCAACCAACAAGGCAGATGAGGGCCCCCATGACGCAAACCGCTTTATCCCAAGACGAACTGCTCCAGATCGTCACCCAGATTTTTGACCGCAGCGGCCTGTCCCCGCTGCACACAGCCGCCTTGGCGCGGGTCATTGTGGCCGGCGAGTCGGATGGCTGCAAATCGCATGGCATCTACCGGATCGAAGGCTGCCTGCGCACCATCAAAGCCGGAAAAGTCGTGCCCGACGCCCGCCCCGAGTTGCACCAAGGCACCAGCGCAATTCTGCGCATCGATGCCAAAGGCGGCTTCTCCAATGCTGCCTTCGAGCTGGGCGCGCCCGCCCTCGCAGAGCGGTGCCGCACCACTGGCATCGCCGCTATGGTGATCAATGATTGCACCCATTTCGCCGCGCTCTGGCCCGAGATTGAAATGCTCACCGATCTGGGGCTTGCCGCCATGGCCATGTGCCCCAGCTATGCCAGCGTGGCGCCTTCGGGCGGATCGCAGGCCCTGATGGGCACCAACCCTTTCGCCTTTGGCTGGCCGCGCCCCGGCGCCGCGCCCTATGTGTTCGACTTCGCCACCAGCGTCGCAGCGCGCGGCGAGATTGAACTGCACCGCCGCGCCGGAACCGCCCTGCCCGAAGGCTGGGCCATCGCCCCCGACGGCAGCCCCACCACCGATCCCGAAGCCGCGCTGGCCGGGGCCATGCTGCCCTTCGGCAGCCACAAAGGCTCGGCCATCTCCACCATGATCGAACTGCTGGCAGGCGTGATGATTGGCGATCAAACCAGCCCCGAAGCCCTCGAAGCTTTGGGCACCATGACCCTTGCGCCCACCCATGGCGAATTGATCATCGCCTTTGATCCGGCCCGCTTTGCCGCAGGACGCGCAGGCGATCCCATGGCCCGCGCCGAATCCCTTTTCGAAGCCATCTTGGGCCAAGGCGCGCGCCTCCCCTCCCAGCGCCGCTTTGCCGCGCGCGCAAAAACCAAGGCGGAAGGCATCAGCCTCACCCTTGCCGAAATCGAAACCCTCGACCGCCTGCTCGACCGCGGGCTGGCCGCGGTGGATTAACGCAAAAGGCCCTCCAAACGGAGGGCCTTTCTTTCCGGCTCAAAACTGCGTGGCAGGTGGGTTATGCTGCGTATTTCGCAACCGCGCCGCCTTGCTTGCTCCAATCCGCATACCAGCTGCGGAACAGATTATATTGCGCTTCAACATAGCCGCGCTGGCTGTCTGACAACGCATCCGCTTCATTGAAATGCAGCGCATATTCGCCATGCCCTTCCAACACCATCATGTGTTTGTAATAGAGCACCAAATCCGGGCCCTCATCAAAAGACGACAACACCCCAAGCGCCGCTTCCAGCTCCAGCGCCCTCTGGCGCGCATCCGCATCGCCCTGCGCTGCCGCTTGGCTCAGCGCCACCATATGCAGCACTTCTTTCGGCAACACATTCCCGATCCCGGTGATGGCCCCCGTGGCTCCGCAATTGACAAAACCATGGAACACCGTGGTGTCGACGCCGATCATCAAGGTCACTTCATCATCGCGGCTGGTGATGTTTTCCGCCGCATAACGCATGTCCGCCGCGCCGCCAAATTCCTTGAACCCCACAAGGTTCGGATGCTCGGCCCGCAGCGCAAAGAACAGATCCGCCCGTGTCGCAAACCCATAATAGGGGCTGTTGTAAATCACCGCAGGCAGATCAGGCGCCGCCGCCAGAACCGCTTTAAAATGCGCCCGCTGCGCCGCCACGGATGGGCCACGCGACAAGACACGTGGGATCACCATCAACCCCTGCGCGCCAACCTTCTGGGCATGGGCCGCATGCTGCGCCGCCAGCGCCGTGTTCACCGCGCCCGTGCCCACAATCACCGGCACGCCCGCTTTCACCAAACGCTCCACACCTTCCATACGCTCCGCATCGGTCAACAGCGGCCAATCCCCCATCGAGCCGCAATACACCACCGCGCGCATGCCATCCGCGATCAGCTTTTTGCCCATACGCACCAGCGCATCAAAATCGGGTTTCCGCGCGTCGGTGCAGGGGGTCATCAAGGCTGGAATACAGCCAGAAAAGATTGTCGAGGTCATCATGTTCTCCATCATTGAAACCAGCCACTCGGCGCATAGGAATGCCAGCGCTTTACTGGGGTTGATTGCATAATAGCTTTTGTATTCTTTTTGTCGACAAGAAAAATGTACGGCGTTAAAAAGAACCCTAAAGCCCTCTATTTTCAAGATGTTACAGTGAGATGTGCTGCCGCCGGTCGCGCGAAATCAGCGCCTGAATCTGCTCAACAATCTGATCGGCATGCTCCGAGGCAAGCAAATCTGCCCGCGCCACATCCCGCGTCTCAATCGCGTCAATCAGGTCTTCATGTTCCTGCACATATCGCAGCGGCAATTGATCATCAAAAGACGAGTAATAAATCCGCAGCAACCGCCGCCCCTCGTCCAACAACCGCAAACACAGCGATTCGTAATAAGGGTTCCGCCCCGCTTGCGCGATCACCGCGTGAAACTCGCGGTTGGTGGCAATCATCGCCAGCGCATCCTGCGCCCTGACCGCTGCTGCGAACTCCTTCTGCCGCGCCCGGATAATCGCCATATCCGCCGGGGTCTGGAACTGCGCCGCAAGCCGCGTTGTCACCCGGTACATCAACGTCATCGCGTCAAAAAACGTGTGGAGGTTCATGAAATCAATGTTCGACACCACGGTCGAGCGGTTGGGCAGCGTTGTCACCAACCCCTCACTCGCCAACCGCACCAACGCCTCGCGAATGGGGGTGCGCGACATGGACAAACGCTCAGACAATTGGATCTCGTCAATCGGACTACCCGGCGCAAGGGTCAGGTCCAATATCTCATCCCGCAGGATTGTATATACATACTGAACCCCAGACCCGCGCTTGCGCTCTGTTGTTTTTGGTTTGGCTGACATGGGCTACTTTCTTGTCGACACACAAAATACCATAAATGGTTTTCCGCAAAACAACAATTGCAGGCTAAAGGTGCAATCTCGCATGGCGGCTCAACCTGGCAAAGCTCAGGCAAAACCGACCCGAACCGCTCAATGCGTCCACGCACCTCGGCGGCCCGTTGCGAAATTCTCGCCATATCCGCCGGGGCGGATGTTGGGTTTGCGCTTGTTGGGCTCTTGCACCTGCGCATCAATGCCATGGCTGCGGGCATAATCCACCGCCGCTTCGCGCGTGGGGAACCGCAGGCGCACTTGGCTTTGCGTGTCGTCAGAACTGGTCCACCCCATCAACGGATCAACCCGCCGCGCCTCGGCAGGATCAAACTCCAAAAACCACTCATGGGTCTTGGCCGTGCCAGATGACATGGCGGTTTTGGCAGGCTGGAAGATTCGTGCGCGCATAGGGGGCAAGCTCCGGGCATTGGCGTTCCTGCTCCCTTTATTCGCCAGCGCGGGGCAATTTGCAAGGTTGCCGCAATGCGCCGCCCCCCTCTTGCCAGTTTTTGCCAGCATATCCCCCCTGCCCCCTTGATCCTTTGGCCAAAGGTGACACCTATAGGGCTTCACGAAAGGTTCCCCCCATGCCCTATGCGCATTCTGATCGCTCAGAAACCATGCCCATTCTCGCCAATCCCGCCCCGGATGTGCGCAGCCGCCCGAAACTCGAGGGCGGGCAAAGCTTCAAATTGAAGACAGAATTTGAACCCGCAGGCGATCAACCCAAGGCCATCAAGGAACTCACCGCCGGCGTTATGGAGGGCGAGCGCGACCAAGTGCTGCTTGGCGCCACCGGCACGGGCAAAACTTTCACCATGGCCAAGGTGATCGAAGCGACCCAGCGCCCGGCCATCATCCTTGCCCCCAATAAAACCCTCGCAGCCCAGCTTTACGGCGAATTCAAAGGCTTCTTTCCTGAAAATGCGGTGGAATATTTCGTTTCCTATTACGACTATTACCAACCCGAAGCCTATGTCGCCCGCTCCGATACTTTCATCGAAAAGGAAAGCCAGATCAACGAACAGATTGACCGGATGCGCCACTCGGCCACCCGCGCGCTGCTGGAACGCGACGATGTGATCATCGTGGCCTCTGTCTCGTGTATCTACGGCATCGGCTCGGTGGAAACCTACGGCGCGATGACCCAAGATCTCCATGTCGGCAACAGCTATGATCAACGCCAAGTGATCGCCGATCTGGTGGCACAGGCCTATAAACGCAACGATCACGCCTTCCAGCGGGGGTCCTTCCGGGTGCGCGGCGACGCGCTGGAAATCTTCCCTGCTCACCTCGAAGACCGCGCATGGCGCCTGTCTTTCTTTGGCGAGGAACTCGAAAGCATCGTGGAATTTGACCCGCTCACCGGGGAAAAAACCGGCAATTTCGATCAAATCCGCGTCTATGCCAACAGCCACTACGTCACGCCCAAACCCACCATGAATCAGGCCGTGATCGGCATCAAAAAAGAACTGCGCATGCGGCTCGATCAATTGGTGGGCGAGGGCAAATTGCTCGAAGCCCAGCGTTTGGAACAGCGCACAAATTTCGATCTCGAAATGCTCGAAGCCACGGGCGTGTGCAATGGCATCGAAAACTATTCGCGCTACCTGACGGGCCGCGCCCCCGGCGAGCCCCCCCCCACCCTGTTCGAATTCATCCCCGATAATGCCATCGTCTTTGCCGATGAATCCCACGTCTCCGTGCCGCAAATCGGCGCGATGTATAAAGGTGACTTTCGGCGCAAAATGACCCTCGCAGAACATGGCTTCCGCCTGCCCTCCTGCATGGATAACCGCCCGCTGAAATTCGAAGAATGGGACGCAATGCGCCCGCAATCGGTCTTTGTATCGGCCACCCCCGCCAAATGGGAGATCGAGCAAACCGGCGGTGTTTTCACCGAACAGGTGATCCGCCCCACGGGCCTGCTCGATCCGGTGGTGGAAATCCGCCCCGTGGAAATGCAGGTGGATGATCTGCTCGACGAGGTGCGCAAAGTCTCTGCCGACGGCTACCGCACGCTATGCACCACGCTGACCAAACGCATGGCCGAAGACCTCACCGAATATATGCACGAACAGGGCATCCGCGTGCGCTATATGCACAGCGATATCGACACAATCGAACGCATCGAAATCCTGCGCGATCTGCGGCTGGGCGCCTTTGACGTGCTCATCGGCATTAACCTTTTGCGCGAAGGTTTGGATATTCCCGAATGTGGCCTTGTCGCCATTCTGGACGCCGACAAAGAAGGCTTCCTGCGCTCGGAAACCTCGCTGGTGCAAACCATTGGCCGCGCGGCGCGAAACGCCGAAGGCCGCGTGATCATGTATGCCGACCGCATCACCGGGTCGATGGAACGGGCGCTGGCCGAAACCAACCGCCGCCGCGAGAAACAGATCGCCTATAACGTCAAACACGGCATCACCCCCGCCACGGTCAAAAAGAACGTCGATGACATTCTGGCCGGTCTTTATAAGGGCGATGTGGACATGAACCGCGTCACCGCCAAGGTCGACAACCCGCTGGCGGGCGGCAATCTGCAAACCGTGCTGGAAGGTCTGCGCACCGACATGCGCAAAGCCGCCGAGAACCTCGAATTCGAAGAAGCCGCCCGTTTGCGCGACGAGGTCAAACGTCTCGAAGCTGTCGATCTGGCCATCTCGGACGATCCCATGGCCCGGCAACAAGCGGTGGAAAAAGCCGTGGACACCGCGCAAAAAGCCTCAGGCCGAAGCACCGGTGGCCGCGGCGGCATGCGCGGCGGCAAAAGCCGGTATGGTGGCCGCCGTTAACCTTTAAAAACGCAAAAGCGGAGCCTGCTGCCACAGGCTCCGCCTCTTTAGCACCGAACTTACCGGCTCTTTAGAACCAGTAGTAAGGCACCCCATAGTGATCAAAGGTGCGCTTTTCCCAATCGCGGTCATTGGTCCAGCGGTCCTGCCGCTCTGGCGCGCCCTTGAGCTGCTCTTCGGTGATGTCGGTCACGAAACCTTCATGCGCCGTGTCATAGCGCAGCGATTTCCACGGCACAGGGTGATGCTCCTCGCCCATGCCCAAAAAGCCGCCAAATGCCATCACCGCATAGGCGATGTTGCCGCTTTCCTTGTCGATCATCAGATGGTCGATATGGCCGATCTTTGCGCCATCGGGCGCGTGTACATTGGTGCCGTTCACATCATGCGAAGACACCATCGGGGATGCTTGTGACATATCATTCATAGCCTATTCCTTTCGTGTATTGGTTGCATGGCTAGGGTGGTGCTGTTCCAACGTATCGCCGCGCCGCGCAGTTCCCGGCCCGCATTTCCAGCGGCCAAAACCTGCCCATTCCCCTTGCCCGCATCCGCGCACAATTGCCCCCTACCGCAGGCCCGATGGAACCGCCGCGCGGGTTTGGCGTTATATCTGCAATGGAACGCTACACATAACGGAGCAACAAAATGGAATATGGACTTCTCGGCCTCATCATCCTGATCGCAGACATTTACGCGATCTACCAAGTCTTCACCTCGGGCGCGTCTGCCATGTCCAAAATCCTGTGGACACTGGGCATCCTGTTCTTCCCCGTGGTTGGCTTTATCGTCTGGCTGATCGCTGGCCCGCGCGGTTCTGCCGCCCGCGTATAACCGCACATCGCCTTTCGATCCCAAAGCCCGGCTCCAATCGAGCCGGGCTTTCCCCATTTCCCCCCTAAATTCTCACGCGCCGCCCTGGCCTGTGTAATGCTTTGTTAACCATCCTTGAGCAAAACTGATCCCGGAGGCATGCCGTGCGGACAGTCTTTCTTTTGGTATCTTGGGTAATTTGCGGCCTGCTGCTCACCGCGCCCGCGCTGGATGCGGGGCCATGGCTGCGCGAAAAGGGCAAAACCTTCTCCGCCAACAGCTTCACCATCAACGCCTATCTCGAAACCAGCAGCGGCACCTATATCGAACACGGGCTCTCGCCGCGCATGACCATCGGCGTCGATGTCAGCCAATACCGCAGCTTCACCGCCCTGCCCTCCGGCTCTGCCACGCTGTTCCTGCGCCGCTCGCTTGTCGCGCAGGACCGCCCGTTCAAACTCGCCTATGAGCTTGGCGCAGGCACCGATTGGCACGGCGCGGCCTATGCGCCGCACCTCAAAACCGCGCTGAGCTATGGGCGCGGGCTACAATGGGCGGGCAAATCGGGTTGGATGACCTTTGAAGCCGCCGTGATCTGGGACATCGCCCAAGACCGCCACGAGGTGAAATTCGACAGCACGCTCGGCCTCGATTTCACCGATCATTTCACCGGCATGCTGCAACTCTACCTGTCACATCAAGACAGCACAGGTTTCGCCACCCTCGCCCCCTCGCTGCTCCTCACCCCAAAAGACAGCCGCTTTCGCTTTCAAATCGGCGTGGAAACCCCTCTGGGCAAGACGGATCGCACCGCGTTTAATTTCGGGCTCTGGACCGAGTTTTAACAAAATGCCCCGGCCAGCAAGCGCCAGCCGGGGCCGCTTCCCTGTCAGGAAGTTTAGGAGTTGGCGTCCATTCGCACTGCCAACTGCACCGTGCCTTTCACGGCGGTTTCCCACACAAGGTGGATCTTGTCGTTGTTAGAGCCTTGCTCCAACTTCACATAAGGCTGCCCCCAATAAACCGTGTTGTTTGACCGGCGGATGTTGCCCACCGCCACCACGGAATCCACCGCCCGCGCCCAGCCATCAAACGGCAGACCGGTCCCGGTCTCGATCACCCAAGTGGTCGAGGCGGCGTTTTCCGTATGCTCAAACTTCAGCGGATTGGCGGCATATTGTGTGACATTGTGAAACGAATTGCCGGAATATTCGATGTTCTTATTCCGAAACCCGTCAATGTCCGAAAAACTCGTATCCACCCGCTCGGCCCGGTTCATCGACCCGTTGATACAGCGGAACCGATTGCCCGTGATGTTCAACCCGTTCAGCCCATGCGCCGTGCCATGCGGTTTCACCACAATGAAACTGAACCCCGATGCCACATCACTGGCCAAAAAGTTATTCCCCACAATCCCCAGCGCACTAAAGGAAAACCCACCATCGCGGTGCGGTTCAGAGGAATGTTCATTGGTCCATTCAATCGAGGAATTATCGATGTAATTGCCCACGATCGTGCCTGCATTATGCGGCTCCGTCAGGATAATCCCCGCCGTGCGCTGGCCGTTCGCCACCCCGTCGCCTTGGAAAAAATGGTTGCCCTGCACCATGCTGTTGCTGCCCCCAAGCAGCGCAAAATGCCGGAACCGCGTGGCACGGTTATCGCGCAGCTTCACATCATTGGCATTGGCATTGATCGCAATCGACACGCGCTGCGCCACGTTATCCGCATCCTCCCCCGACAGGAATTGACAGCGGTCCACAAACATCCCCTGACAGCCCTCCCCGATGGAGGTAATCCCCTTATCCTTAGGGCGGCTGATGAAACAATCGCGCAGCGTAAAGGTGATTCCCGCAGGCGACAGATTGATCCCGCTCGCCACATTGTTGCACTGAATTTCCACGTCATCGATGATGAATTGCTTGAGCGAATTAAACCCGCTGAAATCCAGCACATGTTTGAAATGGCTAAAACTGTAATTCTGCGTGCCCGCCGCATCATAAAGCGGATAGCTTAAGGTAATCTCCTGCGTGGCCACGTTTTTTGACCGCACATATACCTCGCGCCCCACCCCGTTTCCGCTCACCCGCGCGCCCACAGCCACGTTTGCAACATTGGTCACATTGCTCAGACGGCGCGCATTTCCGGGGTCATAACTGGCCTGACTGCTCACGGTTTGCGTCGCCCACGCGCCGTTGCTATCGGCCTCAAACTGGCCGTTTCGGATCACCCGGCGCGTGGCGTAATCGCTGCGGTTGGGCACTGCCGCCTGCATATCTATCGGCGCGCTCACGGAAATCTTGCGCCCGCCTAAATCCAGCGAATCGTGATCGGCGTTGTTCAACAGCGCCTGAAACGCCTTTTTGAACGCCAGCACCTCATCCTCGAACGCCTCAACATAAGACGGCAAATCAAAATTGCGCCGCAGCAGTAAAATCGCGGAGGTCGCCATGCTCAGCTTGCCCTCGAACTTGGTGGGCGCATCAAATGTCACATCCCCATTAAGCCGGAATGTCCCGCTGGGAATAAGCACGGTGCGCCCGTTTGCCGCCGCATTGGCGCGCTCAAACGCCGCCGTGTCATCGGTGCTGCCATTGCCCAGCGCGCCATAATCGCGCACATCCACAATGGCCAACATATCCGGCAAAAACGCCTCGGTGATGTCTTCGATCACCAGATCATCAATCCGCACCAACCCGCCATTTGGCCCGGTCAGGTCCAGCCCGAAATGCCCGTAAATCGCCTGTGTGCCCCACACCATATCGACGCCGCTGCGGTTGCCTGCAGCCACAATCGCGCTCACCTCCACCACATCGCCATAGCTGCCCAGCGTGGTGGAGGGCCCGTAGCCCACCACCCCCGTCACTTCCGTGCCATTCGCCTTGGCCGGATAGCCCGCAATCCGCACCGAGGGGCGATCGCCGCTGATTGCCTTCACCCGCGCGGTGATGCGCAGGTAACAACCCGGCAGCAATTGGGTTTGCCCCATATAACGCAGGCGCTGGGTGCTCGATGTCTTGATCAGCTCCAGCGCGCCGCCAAAATCCTGATCCGCTGGCACAAATGCCGCATTGGGTGCGCCCGCATAGGTATCAGAGCCCGGCGTGCCATGCCCGCTGGAATAGGCGCCAAGCCCCTGCGCAAAAGGGGCGGGCATAAAGTTGATCCCATCGGTGATTGCCTTGTTCATCCACTGTCCTTTCCAAGGGCGGCAGAGGGCGGATCGGCCCGCCTCTGCCCCTGTTGATCACGCGTTCGGCGCGCAGCCGTTGCGGGAAAGGAAATATCAACAACAGATTAATCTGCCCTGACAGCACCGTCACGGTGCTGTTGCGCGCGGCGCTTCAGTGGCCTCAGGCGCTCAGCCCGGCAGCAGGCACAAACTGCACCCCATCAATGCGCCAGCCTTCATCCGTGGGCAGCATCTTATACTCCAGCACATGCACCGCGCCTTTTGCATCCCTGATGCTCAGCCGCTGCCAAAGCGCGCCCTCGGCCTCGCGCTTCTCAAGGAACCGCACCGCGCCGGGGCGATGCACCATGGGATAGCCCCCGGTGATCATCCGCTCGAAATTCTCAGGTGTCTGGAAAAAGCGCTGCAAACCGGGGCTGGCAAAAGCAAAAGCCCCGGCAAAATCATCCGCTTTGAAAGCCTCAAACTGCTGGGTGATGGTGGCCTGCGCCCCTAAATCCTGCGCGCGGGCCAAACCGGCCCAACTCACGCAAAACATCACCGCCAGTATAATCCCCCGCATGGCCGCATCCTTCCCTGTTTGCATCGCTACAGACAAAGACACGGGCCACGCGGGGCAAAAGTTTCACGCCGCGCTCAGCTTCCCGGCCAATGCATCGTCAATCAACGCAACGGTCTCATCCACACCATAAAGCGCGATGAACCCGCCAAACCGTGGCCCTTGGCTCGCACCAAGCAGCACTTCATACAGCGCGGTAAACCAGTTGCGCAGCGGATCGAACCGCTCTTTGCCAACCGCAAACACCATGCTTTGCAGCGCCTCGGCATCCAGCCCGCCCTCCCAAACGGAAAGATTGGCGCGCAGCTCTTCCAGCGCCTCACGCTCCAAATCATTGGGCGCACGGAACACTTTGGTCGGCTTCACAAAATCATTGAAATACCGCACCGCAAAACCCGCCGCCGCATCCATCCCCGGATGGGTTTCCGGCGTCGCCTCGGGCGCATATCGCTGGATAAAGCCCCAAAGCTGCGATTTATCCTCCGCCGAAGACACAGACGCCAGATTGAGCAGCATCGAGTATGGCACCACCATATCCGACTTGGGCACATCGCCCCCGTGAATATGCCACACCGGGTTGTTCAACTGCGCCTTGATGTCCTGCGTCTCATAGGCGCGCAGCTGCTGGTCATACTCATCCATCGCCTTGGGGATCACGTCAAAATACATGCGCTTGGCGGTCTTTGGCTTCAAATACATGAAGTAAGACAGGCTCTCCGTGCTGGCATAAGTCAGCCATTCATCAATGGTCAGCCCATTGCCGCTGGATTTGGAAATCTTCTGGCCATTCTCGTCCAGAAACAGCTCATAGGTGAAATGCTCCGGCGCTTTCTGGCCCAAGATCCGGCAAATGCTGTCGTAGATCGGCGTGTTGGTAGAGTGATCCTTGCCATACATCTCAAAATCAACGCCCAGCGCAGCCCAGCGTGCGCCAAAATCAGGCTTCCATTGCAACTTCACATTGCCCCCGGTCAGCGGCAGGGTCATCTCGGTGCCATCTTCATCGTCAAAGGTGATTGTGCCTTCCTTGGCATTCACCTCTTTCATCGGCACATAAAGCACCCGCCCGGTTTCGGGATGGATCGGCAAAAAGATCGAATAGGTCTGCCGCCGCTCTTCGCGCAGCGATTTGAGCATGACCGCCATGATCTCATCATATTTTTCCGCCGCGCGCAGCAGCACATCGTCAAACTGCCCCGAGCCGTAAAACTCGGTGGCCGAATAAAACTCATATTCAAACCCGAACGTGTCGAGGAACCGGCGCAGCATGGCGTTGTTGTGATCGCCAAAGCTGTCATATTCGCCAAATGGATCAGGCACAGAGGTCAGCGGCCGCTGCAAATGCTCGGCCAGCGCCTCAGGGTTCGGCACATTGGCGGGCACTTTGCGCATCCCGTCCAAATCATCCGAGAAACAAATCAGCCGCGTGGGAATCTCGCTAATCGCCTCAAAGGCGCGGCGGATCATCGTGGTCCGCGCCACCTCGCCAAAGGTGCCGATATGCGGCAAACCACTGGGGCCATAGCCGGTTTCAAACAGCACATAGCCCTTCTCAGGCGGTTTCGACTGATAGCGTTTCAACACCCGGCGGGCTTCTTCAAAAGGCCACGCCTTGCTCTGCATTGCCGCGTCACGCATCTCAGTCATTACATTCATCCCGAAAACAGCGGGCTATTGCCCATCGCGCCGTACCTATTGCGTCCCCCCCGGCCCGTCAATATTCTGCACTGCAACACATTGATGAAGGTCAGCCCCCATGAACGACACCTCCGCCCATTCGCTCAGCGCTCAGGACTGCCTCGTTGCCCTGATGATCGCCGTCTCTGCCTCGGATGAAAACATCCGCACCACAGAGCTGATCAAAATCCAAACCTCCGTAAACCTGCTGCCGGTCTTTGCAGATTACGACATCGACCGGATCAAAACCATCAGCCAAACCGTCTTTGACCTCTTTGAACAAGAAGACGGGCTGGATGCGCTGTTTGGCCTGATCCGCGAATCCCTGCCAGAGCGGCTGTTTGAAACCGCCTATGCGCTGGCCTGCGATGTGGCCGCCGCTGATGGCACCCTCAACGAAGCCGAACTGCGCCTGCTCGAAGAAGTCCGCTATGAGCTGAACATCGACCGGCTGCACGCCGCCGCAATCGAGCGCGGCGCCCGCGCCCGCCACACGGTCTAAACATTTGGGAAGGGGGCGCTAGGCGTCCCCCTCCCCGTATAAAACAGCCCAGCGTTCAATCAACGCCTGCTGCATTTCCTTGGCGCGGCGGTTCCACGCCGCCCCGCCTGCCGGACCTTCGCGCTGCGCGCGGGTGATCTTGGCCCGCACACCCTCATCGGCGGCAAAAATCGCAAAAGCCATCACCCGCCCATCCTTGGCCGTGACATAACCCGCCAAGGTCGAGGCGAAATTTAGCGTGCCCGTCTTGGCATCCACCCGCACCGGATGGTCTTGAATGACACGCCGCTTTTCATCGCGCATCCAGAACGGTTTCAAAATATCGCGAAAATCCGTGGCCTGCACCGTGACCAGCGCCTTCACCATATCGGCGGGGGTCAAGGTGCTGTCATCACCCAGCCCCGAATGATCCACCAGCGCAGGCGCTTTCATCCCAAGCCGCAGCGCCGCCCATGCGTTCATCTCCGCCGCTGATCCGCGCAGATCGCTGACCTGCCCCAGCCGCTGTTTGGTGGCCGCCATCCCGACCATCTCGGCGGTCAGATTGGTGGAATATTTCAACATATCGCGCAGGATCACCCGCAGCGGCGCGCTCTGGTCGCGCACAAGCGGCGCGCCCTGCGGCATCTCGCCCTCGATCTGCGGCTTGCCCAGATCAATGCCATTGGCCCGCGCCATGGTGGCAAACACATCCGCCGCATAAAGCCCCGGCTTGCGCACTGGCAACCAGCGCGACCCGCCACCGCCCAGCGCGCCGCGCGCCACGGTCCAATCATCCCGAACGCCGCCATCGCTATAGGTATAAACCGGGCTGGCGCGGTCGATGACCCGCATCGCGGCTGACACCACATCGGGGCGGTATTTCTCGGAGCGCGCATCCATGGTCACGGTGTAGCCATTGCCGCCGCGTTTCCATTCAAAATGCACACGGTTGTAATTGAGCGCGAGCCCCGACACGCCGGGGTTATACCCCACATGATCGGGCTGCTCGGGGTCGATCCGCGCGATCACCGGCAGCGCGCCGTCATAGACCTTATACGCGCCCTTCACCCCAATGATCCCGGCCTCTTTGAGGTTCGCCGCAAGGCTGGCCAACCGGTCCGTGTCCAGCGTCGGATCACCGCCGCCCACAAGGATCAAATCCCCCTGAACCTCGCCCTCGGACACACCGCCCGTGACGTAAACCCCTGTTTCAAATTGATGATCCGGCCCCAACGCCTCCAGCGCATAAAGCGCGGTAATCGCCTTGGTCACCGATGCAGGCGGCTTGGGCTTGAGCGGACTTTTTGCCTCCAGCGCGGCCCCCGTGGCAGCGTCCGCTACGGCAAAAGCCACATTCCCGGTCAGCTTCTTTTGCGCCAGAATCTCGGCCACACTTGGCACGGCGCGTTTGTATAAATCGGTGCGCCGCATCACCGGGCGCAGCGAGGTCAGCGTCGGCTCCGCCGCTGCCGCTTGGCCCAGCGCGCCCGCCGCCACACCTGCGCTTAGCAGGCTGCCAAAGGATGCCCCCAGAAATCTGCGGCGTGTTACCTGCTCTGTCATTTTACCTGCCATGCAATTCCATCCGCCTTCGCGCAGAGATAACCGCAGATCGCAGGGCGCGACAAGCCACCTCAAACAGATTTCCCTTCCCCATTTCCCGTGATAGCGCAGCCCCATGCAACGCGCCGTTTTCATCATGCTCATCGCCATGTCGCTGATCCCTGCCGGGGATACGGCGGGCAAACTTCTGACCGGGCAATGGGGCGCGGCTCCGGTGTTTGTCGCATGGTCGCGCTTTGCCATTGGCACCGTGCTGGTGCTGCCTTTTGTGCCGCGCCGCACATGGGCGCTGTTTCGCGACTGGCGCATCTGGCTGCGCGCCGCGATCTTGGCGGCGGGCATCACCTGTATTCAAACCGCCCTGCAAACAGCGCCTGTGGCCGATGTGTTTGCCGCGTTTTTCATTGGCCCGATCCTGAGCTATGTGCTCGCCGCCGTGTTCCTGCGCGAGCCGATCTCTGGGCTGCGCAGCGCGCTCATCGCGCTGGGCTTTGCCGGGGTGCTGCTGGTGGTGCGCCCGGCTGGCGCGCCTGATCCGGGGCTGGCTTGGGCCTTGATCGCGGGCTGCTCCTACGGGGTGTTCCTGACCATGTCGCGCTGGCTTGGCGGGCTTGGCTCGCCGATCTCGCTGGTCTTTACGCAGCTGGCCATCAGCGCGCTGCTGCTCTTGCCTCTGGGCCTTAGCGCCCTGCCCGCCGCCTCGCCGCAAGTGGCCGCGCTCACCGCGATCTCGGCGGTCTGCTCCATGCTGGGCAATCTGCTGCTGCTCTTTGCCTACCGCCATGTGAACGCAACCACCATCGCGCCGCTGGTCTATCTGCAATTGCTGGCGGCTGTCGGGCTTGGCTGGGCGGTGTTTGGCGAACTGCCCGATGTCTACACATGGCTCGGGCTTGGGATCATCCTGGGGGCCGGGCTGTTCTCTGCCCGGCTACGTTGACCATTTCCCCGCCGCCCGGATCGCGGTTGACGACGCATCCGTCATCGGCACATTCACAAAACACCACGCCGGCGCATCGGCCTGCCCCAGCAAACCGCTAAACCGCCCCGGAATACGGTTTTGCCGGTAAAGCGTCGCCGCCCGGCTCATCCGCGCCGAAATCCGCTGGCCGGGCCGCGCAAGCACACCCACAGGCACCGTGTTCATGATGTCACGCCAATCTTGCCACAGATGAAACTGCGCCAGATTATCCGCCCCCATCAGCCACACAAACCGCACACCGGGATAGCGCGCGCGCAACTGCCGCAACGTCTGCGCCGTATAGCGCGTGCCCAATTGCACCTCGATATCCGTGATCGCAACCCGGGGGTGGTCCATCACCTCGCGCGCCCGCGCAATCCGCTGTGCCAGCGGCGCAGGCCCCTGCGATTTGAGCGGGTTGCCGGGGCTCACCAGCCACCACACCCGGTCCAGCCCAAAGCGCTTGATCGCCTCGCGGGTGATATGCGCATGCCCCGAATGGGCCGGATCAAACGATCCGCCCAGCAACCCGATCACCTGACCGGGCGCAGCATAAGGTAGGCTATGGCGCAAAGAAAACGACCCCCGAAACATCTCCGGAGGCCGTTAGGGAGCATCACCTGCCCCTTTGTCAATGGATTAGAACCATTCAGTGCTTGTGCTTCACGATCTCACCGCTCTTGAGCCGCGCGAAATAGCTGTTCATTTCACGCTTCACGATGGGCATCAGGAAATACAGCGCGGTGATGTTCACCACAGCCATCGCAAAGATCATCGCATCCGAGAAGTCGATGACCGAGCCAAGCTGCGCCGCTGCGCCAACCACCACAAACAGGCAGAAGATCACTTTGAACGCGGTTTCTTTGCCTTGGCCTTCACCCAGCAAATAGGTCCAGGCTTTCAAACCATAGTAGGACCAGCTGATCATGGTGGAGAAAGCGAACAAGATCACCGCAACCGCCAGCACATATGGGAACCAGCTGAACCCGGTCTCAAAGGCTGCCGATGTCAGGCCAACGCCGCTGTGCCCGCCCACTGTCTGGATCGAGGAACCCGCTTCGTTGAGCAGATAGTTGCCCGTGGCCGGATCAATGATCAAAACACCGGAAATGGTGATAACCAACGCTGTCATGGTGCAGATCACCACCGTGTCGATGAACGGCTCCAGCAAAGAAACCACACCTTCGGTGATTGGCTCTTTTGTCCGCACAGCCGAGTGTGCAATCGCCGCAGAACCAACGCCCGCCTCGTTCGAGAACGCCGCCCGTTTGAAGCCTTGGATCAACGCGCCAACAAAGCCGCCCGCAACCCCAAGCCCGGTAAAGGCACCTGCAAAGATCTGGCCAAAGGCCCACCCAATTTGATCCGCATTCACAATCAAGATGATCAGCGCCGCTGTGACGTATAGAACGCCCATGATCGGCACGACTTTTTCTGTCACACGGGCAATGGATTTGATCCCGCCCACGATCACTGCAAACACGATTGCCGCAAAGATCACACCTGTGATCCAACCGGGATAATCGCCCACAATGCCCGCAATCTGCGCATGTGCTTGGTTGGCTTGGAACATATTGCCCCCGCCAAGCGAGCCCCCAATGGTGAAAATCGCAAAGATCACCGCCAAGACTTTACCGCCCGGCAGGCCGCGCTCCTTAAAGCCTTTGGTCATGTAATACATCGGACCACCGGAAACCGCACCGCTTGGGTATTCGTTCCGGTATTTCACCCCCAGCGTACATTCGGTGAATTTTGACGCCATGCCCAGCAAACCCGCCAGCACCATCCAAAACGTGGCCCCCGGCCCGCCAATTCCCACGGCAACCGCCACACCGGCGATGTTCCCCAGACCCACAGTGCCCGACAGGGCCGTGGCAAGCGCTTGGAAGTGGCTCACCTCACCCGCATCATCAGGATCGGAATAATCCCCCTTCACCAGCGAAATCGCATGGCCAAAGGCTTTGATCTGAATAAAGCCGAAATAGACCGTAAAGATCGAGGCAGCCACAACCAGCCACAGCACAATCCACGGGAAACTTGTGCCCGGCAAAGGCGCAAAGATCAGATTGACAAACCACCCGGTGGAACTTGAAAACACCGCGTCGATTTTGGCATCCATGGACACGGCTTCTTGCGCTGCGAGCATGGAAGGCGTCGCCAGCGCTGCCGCTGCGAGACCTGCATTTTTAATCAATTTCATTTGTCGCACTCCGTTTATGGGATGATCGTCACAGGCACCGAAGCAGAGGCCACAAGCCGCCCGCTCACGCCGCCGAACAAACGCTCTTTAAGACCCCGTGCGCCAACCCGGCCCACCACGATCTGATCTGCGCTGTGCTTCTTGGCCAAGGCCTCCAGCGTGTCGGCAACATCGCCATGGCGTACAATGCCAATGGCTTCGAAACCCTCATCGCCGGTTTTCTTAACCGCCGGATCGATCACCCGATCTCGGGCCAGTTTCAGCTCCTCTTCACGGCGGTTATGACGCTGTTCATTCTCTTCCGGCGTCTGGAAAGAAAACGGCGACCATTCGATCACATAGCAAATGGCAATCGTGCATTCGCCAATCTGCTTTGCTTGCTGTTTGGCAAATGCAAGCGCGCGTTCGCCTGCATCTGACCCATCCAGCCCCACAATAATGGTGGATTTTGACATATTTTATTGTCCCCTGTTGTCTGGGTTTAGCGCTTTAACGCGCTCCCCTTTTTGCCAGACTATTGTGCTGGCACCCCCAGCTTAGCGCAAGAATTACGGTAATTTCGCCTAAAATTTAGCCAAACACGGTGCATTTTCTCTAAAATTTGCGGCATTTGTTGCAGTTTTGTGCATTTATGCAGGGTGCCGCGCCCCTCCAAGGGCCAGACAACCTGCGGCATAGCGCCGCAGAATACCCCGCCGATTCCCCCCATGGTCGAAAATTCGGCGCGGCTTTGCTGCGGATCAATCCCTTGCCCCGTTGGCAATTGCCCCGAGCCCGACCCTTCTGTATCAAGCGCCGAACCGTTACTCCGATTGAGGGAATCTCCCATGGCCGCCTATCAATATGTCTATCACATGTCCGGTGTCTCCAAGACCTATCCGGGGGGCAAGAAATGTTTCGAAAACATCCACCTGAACTTCCTGCCCGGCGTGAAAATCGGTGTGGTCGGGGTCAACGGCGCGGGTAAATCCACCCTGCTCAAGATCATGGCCGGGATCGACACTGATTTCTCCGGCGAAGCATGGCATGCCGAAGGCGCGCGTGTTGGCTACCTGCCGCAGGAACCCAAACTCGACGAAAACCTGTCTGTGCGCGAAAACGTCATGCTCGGCGTTGCCGCCAAAAAGGCCAAACTGGACCGGTTCAATGAACTGGCGATGAACTATTCCGACGAGACAGCCGATGAAATGGCCGCGCTCCAAGACCAGATCGACAGCGAAAACCTGTGGGATCTCGACAGCCAGATCGACGTGGCAATGGAAGCCCTGCGCTGCCCGCCCGACGATGCCAATGTGGCCGAACTTTCGGGCGGTGAAGCCCGCCGCGTCGCGCTTTGCAAATTGCTGCTCGAAGCGCCCGACATGCTGCTGCTTGACGAACCGACCAACCACCTTGACGCGGAAACCATCGCGTGGCTGCAACAGCACTTGATCGCCTATAAAGGCACCATCTTGATCGTGACTCACGACCGGTATTTCCTCGACGATATCACCAGCTGGATTCTCGAACTGGACCGGGGCCGCGGCATCCCGAACGAAGGCAACTACTCCGATTGGCTCGAAGAAAAAGCCAAACGCCTCTCGCAAGAATCCCGCGAAGACAAATCCAAGCAAAAAACCCTCGAGCGTGAACTCGAATGGATGCGCCAAGGTGCCAAGGCCCGTCAGGCCAAATCCAAAGCCCGGATCAACGCCTATAATGATCTGGCCGAACAATCCGAGCGCGAGAAGCTCACCCGCGCCCAGATCGTCATCCCCAACGGGCCGCGTCTTGGCTCCAAAGTGATCGAAGTTGCGGGCCTGAAAAAAGCCATGGGCGACAAGCTCTTGATCGAGAACTTGGATTTCTCCCTGCCCCCCGGCGGCATTGTCGGCGTGATCGGCCCCAACGGCGCGGGTAAATCGACCCTGTTCAAGATGCTGACCGGGCAAGAAACCCCCGACGAAGGCTCTATTGAATACGGCGATACCGTTGATCTGTCCTATGTAGACCAGTCGCGCGACGATCTGCTGCCCGATGATAACGTCTGGCAGGCGATCTCCGGCGGGGCCGAGCTGATCCAACTGGGCGACGCCGAGGTCAACTCCCGCGCCTATTGCTCCTCCTTTAACTTCAAAGGCGGCGACCAGCAGAAGAAAGTCGGCCTGCTGTCAGGCGGCGAGCGGAACCGCGTGCACATGGCCCGCCTGCTCAAAGAAGGCGGCAACGTGCTGCTGCTCGATGAACCGACCAACGATCTGGACGTGGAAACCCTGCGGGCCCTCGAAGACGCGCTGGTGGATTTTGCAGGCTGCGCCGTGGTCATCTCCCACGACCGTTTCTTCCTCGACCGTATCTGTACCCACATCCTCGCCTTTGAAGGCGACGCCCATGTGGAATGGTTCGAAGGCAACTTCGAAGACTACGAAGAAGACAAAAAGCGCCGCCTCGGCACCGATGCGCTGGAGCCAAAACGCCTCAAGCACAAGAAATTCGTGCGCTAAACGGCAGCTTCCACCACGTCTGTTACCTAAAGGGGCCTCTTCGGGGCCCCTTTTTCTTTGACCAGAATCACCCCGCGCAAGCGGCGCAAGGCGCGCAATCGGGGCAAAAAAACAACTAAGGCAGGCATTTCCTTATCCACGCCTCAGAATCGCCCCATTCTGACGCTTTTCTCAAATCCAGCAGGAACAGAAAGGTTTCATCATGGCGATTGCAGCAATTATGCTTGGCGGCTTTGTCGGTTTCATCAGCTTTCTGGTGTCCCTCATCGGGTTCGATGCCAGCGTGATCTCCGCCATTGGGGCCTATTTCATTGGCGCATCTTGCGTGTTCACCGCCGCTGCCCTGCTGCATCTTGTGGCCCCGGCCCCGGTCTCGAACCGCGCCCAAACCGCCTGATCCCTCCGCTTGGCTCTCCCTGCACTGCCCGCCCTCCGGCGCGCGGTGCATAGCTGCGTTCGCCCCCAGCGTGCCCCCCAGAACGGCCCCAGCCTGCCCGAGTGATGCAAACTGGCGTCACTTTGCCGATGCGCTACCGTTCCCCTTGATTGAAAAGGGATTCGGTGCCATATGAGCCTTGCAAACGTTATTCTATTTCGACCCACTGTCTCCCTAATACGGCGTCACAACTCGATCTCGACCGACTACGCCAAGCCATCGCACACCGCGGATGGCATATTATTCTAGGAGACAACGGATGGCTACTGGCACCGTAAAATGGTTCAACACAACTAAAGGCTTCGGCTTTATCGCTCCCGATGGCGGCAGCAAAGACGTATTCGTGCACATTTCCGCTGTTGAGCGCGCTGGCCTGACCGGCCTGGCCGACAACCAGAAAGTGACCTTCGACATCGAAGCAGGCCGTGACGGCCGCGAATCCGCGACAAACATCGCACTGGCATAAGCCGGTAGGCCCCCAAACGGGCCGGATACACGACAAATTGACCGGCCATTGTTGCAACAATGGCCGGTTTTTTATGTCCTGAGGGTTGCCAATTCACGTTCAGTGGCGAACTTAGACCCTAAGTCTGCACATTACATAACTTCAGGAGCATCCCATGCGCCGCCGCACTTTTCTCGCAAGCACGCTTGCTGCCACTGCATTACCTCAACTTCTCTCCGCTCAGGTGGCCTTTGATGCCACCCCGCAAGAAGTCCGTATCAAAAGCACCTATCAGGTTGGGGAATTGCTCGTGCTGCCGCGCAGCTATTACCTCTATTACGTCACCGCCCCCGGCGTTGCGATGCGCTACGGCGTAGGTGTGGGCAAAGCGGGTCTCGATTTCACCGGCACCGCGATCATTCAGGTCAAAAAAGAATGGCCCACATGGCGCCCCACCAATGAAATGATCGAACGCGATCCCGGCGCTTATGGCCGTTTCATCGGCAACACCGACGCCCAGCCCGGCGGCCCCGGCAACCCTCTGGGGGCCCGCGCGCTGTATCTCTTCCAGAACGGCGTCGACACATATTACCGCATCCACGGCACCACCGCGCCCAAATCCATCGGGCGCTCCGTGTCAAACGGCTGTATCCGCATGCTCAACGAACATGTGATCGACCTTTATAACCGCGTGCCAACCGGCACCAAAGTCACCGTGCTCTGATCACAGCGCAAGAACGACGAAACAAAGGGCTGGCCAAGGGGCCGGCCCTTTTGCTTTTGCGCGGTTAGGGAATTCTTAATCCTTTACGGGCAATATCCCCTCGGGTGGCGGGCTCCTTCTTCACAGAATCGGAGCGGTAGCATGAGTGCGATTTTACTTATTAATCCCCACGCGGCCCAGCCGCAGATCACTTCCTTTACCCCTGTCCCCTTCTCCGGGGCACAAACCGCGCAGGCCGTCGCGCCCCTTGTCGCCTCCCGCGCCACCGCGCGCGGCGACAGCGCCACAGGCTTCTCCGGCTCCGGCGCAGGATATGGCGGCAGCGAAGCGGCCCTCCCGCCGCGCAAAACCATGCTGACCCTCACAGATGCCTCGCCAAAATCGGTGATCGACGCGCAAACCACGCCGCGCACCAAGGCCGATCCCCCCATCTTCCCCCAAGATAACCTGCCAAAGGTCGAAATGCCCGACCCGATCCCCACCTCGCCCTTCTTGCTGGCCCTGCGCGAAGCCCCCTAACCGCGCAAATCGCGGCGGGCCGGATCAGCGATCCCCCGCCCGTAGGCGCGCCATCTTAAAAAATAGTTGATTTTAACCTGAACCGCGCCAATATCACCCATGCGACGCGAAGACTATCGACCCTGCTCCTAAGGGCTTGGACACGATCACTTTTCGGCTGAGCCACGCTGCCGCATCCCGCGGGCAGAGTTACAAGAGGAGAAACGGTCCGATGGCATCAGGCACCGTAAAATGGTTTAACACAACTAAAGGCTTCGGCTTCATCGCCCCCGATGGCGGCGGCAAAGACATCTTTGTCCACATTTCCGCCGTGGAACGCGCAGGTCTGACCGGCCTTGCTGACAACCAAAAAGTCACCTTCGACGTCGAAGCAGGCCGTGATGGCCGCGAAAGCGCCGCGAATATCTCGCTGGCCTAATCGCCCCAAAATCCCAATAGAAAACGGGCGCTGCGGCGTCCGTTTTTATTCCGGCTCCTGCCGCGCCTGCTGCGCCAATTCCAACACCTGCGGCCCCAGCGCCGCAACAACCCGCGCCACCCCGGCGCTGTTTGGATGGATGCCGTCCGCTTGGAACCACGCCCGCAATTCCGCCGGGTCTCGCCCCTCTTCCGCCAGCCCCGCAAAGAAATCCGGCGCATAGCCCGCGCCATATTGCGCCGCCAACTCGGGGTAAATCGCGTCAAACTCCGCCTTATAGGCTGCGCCAAAATTCCCCGGCGCCTGCATCCCAACCAGCAACACCTCAACCTCCGCCTCAGCCGCAATCGCTAAAATGCCCGCTAGATTTTCCCGCGAGGTCGCCGGATCAATCCCGCGCAGCAAATCATTGCCCCCCAGCGCCACAATCAGCCCATCCACCTCCGGCGTCAGCGTCCACGCCGCCCGCGAAAGCCCGCCCGCCGTGGTGTCCCCCGACACCCCCGCATTGACCAACCGCACCGCCGCGCCCTGCTGCGCCAACCAGTTTTGCAACTGCGGCACAAACCCTTCCTGCGCGGGCAACCCATACCCTTGGGTCAAACTGTCGCCCAATGCCGCGATCACGACATCTTGAGCTGCCACAGGCAGGGGAAAAGCCAAACCAATTGCCACTAAAGCCTTGCGCATCAACCCAAACCCTCCATATCGAATGGCATGACCCATCCAATCTTTGATCTTCAAGATGCCACCTTAACCTTGAATGGCAATGCCGGCGCGGTAGAAATTCTGCGCGGCATCTCGCTGCAAGTGCAAAAAGGTGAAAGCCTTGGCCTTGTTGGTCCCTCCGGTTCTGGCAAATCCTCGCTGCTTATGGTGATGGGTGGGCTCGAGCGCGCCTCAGGCGGCCGCGTCGCCGCCATGGGCCAAGACCTCAGCGCCATGGGCGAAGACTCCCTCGCCCGGTTTCGCCGCGCGCGCATGGGCATCGTGTTTCAATCCTTCCACCTGATCCCCACCATGACCGCGCTGGAAAACGTGGCAACGCCGCTGGAAATCGCAGGTCACGCGGATGCGTTTGACCGCGCAGCACAGGCGCTTGCCTCTGTCGGCCTTGCCGCACGCGGCGGCCATTACCCCGCCCAGCTTTCGGGCGGCGAGCAACAGCGCGTGGCCCTCGCCCGCGCCACTGCACCCGGCCCCGAAATCTTGCTGGCGGATGAACCCACAGGCAATCTCGACAGCGCCAATGGCAGCGCCATCATGGACCTGCTCTTTGATCTGCGCGACCGCCTCGGCTCAACCCTCGTGCTGGTCACCCATGCCGATTCTCTGGCCGCGCGCTGTGACCGTTTGATCCGCCTTGCCGATGGGCGCATCGCATGAACCTGCGCCGTGCCGCGCGTCTGGCCCGGCGCGAGCTGCGCGGCGGCGCGCGGGGCCTGCGCCTTCTGGTGGCCTGCCTCGCCCTTGGTGTGGCCGCCATTACCGCCGTCGGCTCCGTCCGAAGCGGCATCGAAGCCGGGCTCTCGGACCAAGGCGCAGCCCTGCTTGGCGGCGACGCCGAGCTTGACTTCACCTACCGTTTCGCCGCCCCGGACGAGCGCGCATGGATGGCCCAGCAAGCGGATCAAACCTCTGAAATCGCTGAATTCCGCTCCCTCGCCCTTGCCACGATAAACGGGGTCGAAGAACGCGCCCTCACCCAAATCAAAGCCGTCGATGACCTCTACCCTCTGATCGGCCAAATGCGCCTTGCGCCCGACATGCCGCTGCGCGACGCCCTCGCCACCCACACCCTGCCCGGCGCGGTGATGGAGCGCGCCTTGATGGACAGGCTCGGCCTCACCCCCGGCGATACGTTCCACTTGGGCGAACAGGAGTTCGAGCTGCGCGCCGAGATCGTGCAAGAACCCGATGGCGCGGCCAGCGGCTTTGCCCTTGGCCCCCGCAGCATCGTCGCCCTCGACAGCCTCGCATCCTCCGGTCTGCTGGCCCCCGGCACGCTTTTCAACACCAAATACCGTCTGGCCCTGCCCCCCGGCACTGATCTTGCCGCGCTGGAAACCGAGGCACAGACGCTTTTCTCCAACCAAGGCATGCGCTGGACCGATGCGCGCAACGGCGCGCCGGGCGTCGCCAGCTTCGTGCGCCGCCTGTCATCCTTCTTGATCCTCGTGGGCCTGTCGGGGCTGGCTGTGGGCGGGGTTGGCGTGGCCGCCGCCGTGCGCAGCTACCTGTCGCGCAAAACCGAAACCATCGCCATCCTGCGCGCCTTGGGCGAAGGGCGTGGCACGATTTTTGCCAGCTATTTCATGCAGATCGGCGTGCTCTCCTTGCTGGGCCTGCTGATCGGCCTTGCCCTTGGCGCAGGCGCGCCGCTGCTGCTCGCCCCGCTGATCGAAACCCGCCTGCCCATCCCCGCCCAGCTTGCCATCTATCCCCGCCCGCTGATCGAGGCCGCCCTCTACGGCCTGCTCACCGCGTTCATCTTCACGCTCTGGCCCCTCGCGCGCACGGAAAACATCCGCGCCTCTGCGCTTTTTCGCGACACATGGGGCGCCGCCTCCCGCTGGCCGCGCCTGCCCTACCTGTTGATCACAGGCGCCGCCGTCGCCGCGCTCGTGGGTCTGGCGGGCTGGCTCTCACACAGCTGGTGGCTCACCTTATGGACCTTGGGCGGCATCGCAGCCGCGCTGCTGCTGCTGCTCGCCGCCGCTTGGGGCACCCGCGCGCTGGCCGCGCTTCTGGCCCGCCGCCTGCGCCGCCCGGCACCGCTACGCTGGGCCCTCGCCGCGATCAGCAGCGGCAGCGAAGCCACCGGCCCCGCCCTGCTCGCGCTTGGCCTCGGCCTCAGCACCCTCGCCGCCGTGGGCCAGATCGACGGCAACCTGCGCCGCGCCATCTCGGGCAACCTGCCCGAGGTCGCCCCCTCCTATTTCTTCGTCGACATCCAACAAAGCCAAATGCCCGGCTTCCTCGACCGGCTCGAAACCGACCCCGCCGTCAGCCGCATCGACAGCGCGCCGATGCTGCGCGGCGTCATCACCCAGATCAACGGCCAACCCGCAGCCGACGTCGCTGGCGATCACTGGGTCGTGCGCGGCGACCGGGGCGTCACCTACGCCGCCGCCCCCGGCCCAAAGGCACAAATCACCGCTGGCGAATGGTGGCCACAAAACTATGACGGCCCACCTCAAATCAGCTTCGCCGCAGAAGAAGCCGCCGAAATCGGCCTCGCCCTTGGCGACAGCCTCACCGTCAACATCCTTGGCCGCGACATCACCGCCACCATCACCAGCTTCCAAGAGGTGGATTTCTCCACCGCTGGCATCGGCTTTGTCATCACCATGTCGCCCTCCGCTGTCGCAGGCGCGCCCCACAGCTTCATCTCCACGGTCTATGCCGCGCCCGAAGCCGAAACCGCGATCCTACGCGATCTGGCCAGCCAATTCCCCAACATCACCGCCATCCGCGTGCGCGACGCGATTGACCGCGTGGCCGCCGTGCTGGCAGGCATCGCCGCCGCCACCTCCTACGGCGCAGGCGCAACCCTGATCACCGGGTTCCTCGTGCTGATCGGCGCCGCCGCCACCAGCGCCGAGGCCCGCACCCACGAAGCCGCCCTGCTCAAAACCCTCGGTGCCACCCGCACCAGCATCGCCGCCAGCTTTGCCCTGCGCGCGGGGCTATTGGGGCTTGCCGCAGGCTGCATCGCCCTGCTGGCAGGCATCTTGGGCGGCTGGGCGGTCTGCACCTATGTGATGGAAAGCGACTTCACCATCATCTGGCCCAATGCCCTGCTGATCATCACCGGCGGCATCCTTGCCACCTTGCTTGCGGGGCTCGGCTTCTCGCTGCGCGCCCTCAACGCCCGCCCCGCCCGCATCCTGCGCGCCCGCGAATAACCCCCTTCCCCACACAACAAAAAAGGGCGCGCCCTTCACAGACGCGCCCCTTTCCAATTGGTTCAAAATCCCCCCCGGAGGGCAGAAATCTCTTACTCTGCCGCGTCCAGATAATCTTCCAGCGGCGGGCAGGTGCAGATCAAATTGCGATCGCCATGCACATTGTCCACGCGGTTCACCGGCGGCCAGTATTTGTCCACGCGGAAAGCCCCCGGAGGGAAACATCCCTGCTCGCGGCTATAGGGACGCTCACCCCATTCCAGCACAAGATCCTCAACCGTATGCGGCGCGTTTTTCAGCGGGTTATTATCCGCATCCATCCGCCCCTCTTCGATCTCGCGGATCTCTTCGCGGATCGCCAGCATCGCATCACAGAACCGGTCCAGCTCGGCACGTGTCTCGCTCTCGGTGGGCTCCACCATCAAGGTGCCCGCCACAGGCCAGCTCATGGTCGGCGCATGGAAACCGCAATCAATCAAGCGCTTGGCGATATCCTCGACGGTGACGCCCGCGCTTTCCTCGAACGGGCGCACGTCCAAAATACACTCATGCGCCACCCGGCCCGTTGGCCCTTTATAAAGCACCTCATAAGCCCCCTCGAGCCGCTTGGCGATGTAGTTGGCGTTCAAAATCGCCACCCGCGTGGCCTGGGTCAACCCGTCGCCGCCCATCATCAAACAATAGGCCCACGAAATCGGCAGCAACGAGGGCGAGCCATAAGGCGCCGCCGAAACCGCAGCCCCGCCCGCATTGGGATGGCCGGGCAAATGCTCGATCAAATGCGATTTCACGCCAATCGGCCCCATGCCCGGCCCGCCGCCCCCATGGGGAATGCAGAAAGTCTTGTGCAGGTTCAAATGGCTCACATCGCCGCCCAGATCACCGGGGCGCGACAGACCCACCATGGCGTTCATATTCGCGCCGTCGATATACACCTGACCGCCCAGCTCATGCACAATCTTGGTCACATCATGCACGGTTTCCTCGAACACACCGTGGGTCGACGGATAGGTGATCATACAGCCCGCCAGATTATCGGCATGCAGCTCCGCCTTGGCGCGGAAATCATCCAGATCAATGTCGCCATTGGCGGCTGATTTCACCACCACAACTTTCCAGCCCACCATCTGCGCGCTGGCCGGGTTGGTGCCATGGGCACTGACCGGGATCAGACAAATGTTGCGATGCCCCTGACCTTGCGCGCGGTGATAGGCGGCAATGGTCAAAAGCCCCGCATATTCCCCCTGCGCGCCCGAATTGGGCTGCATGGAAATCGCGTCATACCCGGTGATGTCACACAGCTTGCTCGAAAGATCCTCGATCAACTCCGCATAGCCAAGCGCCTGATCGGCAGGCACAAACGGGTGCATCAAGGAAAACTCGCGCCAGCTCACCGGCATCATTTCGGCGGCGGAATTGAGCTTCATCGTGCAAGAGCCCAGCGGGATCATCGCCCGGTCCAGCGCCAGATCGCGGTCCGCCAAACGGCGCATATACCGCATCATCTCTGTCTCGGCCCGGTTCATGTGGAAAATCGGGTGGGTCAGATAAGAACTGGTCCGGATGAGCTTCTCCGGCATGTGGTAATGCGGCGTGTAATCCTTATCTTCGCGGGTGATGCCAAAGGCACGCCACACCGCTTCAATGGTCACAGGCTTGGTGCGCTCATCGAGCGTGATGCCGATCTTGGTGCTGCCCACGGCGCGCAGGTTGATCCCTTCATCCACCGCAGATTTCATCACCGCCGCCTGAAGCGGGCCAACCTCTACCGTGATCGTGTCAAAATACGTCGCAGGACGCACCTCGAACCCGGCGCTTTTCAGCCCCTCGGCCAAGCGCGCAGTCTTGCGGTGAATCCGCTGCGCAATCGCCTTGAGCCCCTCAGGACCATGGAACACCGCATACATCGACGCCATCACCGCCAAAAGCGCCTGCGCCGTGCACACGTTCGACGTGGCTTTTTCGCGGCGAATATGCTGCTCGCGGGTCTGCAATGACAAACGGTAAGCGCGGTTGCCATGGGCATCAATCGACACCCCCACAATCCGCCCCGGCATGGAACGTTTCATGGTTTCTTTACAGGCCATATAGGCGGCATGCGGCCCGCCATAACCCTCAGGCACACCAAAACGCTGGGTGCTGCCCACGGCAATATCCGCGCCCATCTCGCCCGGCTCTTTGAGCAGCGTGAGCGCCAGCGGATCCGCCGAGATAACCCCAATCGCCTTGTTTTCATGCAGCGCAGCAATATGGCTGGTGAAATCACGCACATGTCCATAGGTGCCCGGATATTGGAAAATCGCACCGAACACGGCGCTTGCATCCATCTCGTCGGGATCGCCAATGATCACCTCAATGCCCAGCGGCGCAGCCCGCGTCTGGATCACCGCAATGTTCTGCGGATGACAGTCCTGATCCACAAAAAACGCCGTCGCTTTGGATTTCGCAACCCGCTGCGCCATGGTCATCGCTTCCGCGCAGGCCGTGGCCTCATCCAGCAGCGACGCATTGGCCACTTCAAGCCCGGTCAAATCGGTGATCATCGTCTGGAAGTTCAACAGCGCTTCCAAACGGCCCTGCGAAATCTCTGGCTGATAAGGCGTATAGGCCGTGTACCACGCAGGGTTTTCCAGAATATTGCGCTGGATCGCGGGCGGCGTGACCGTCCCGTGATAGCCCTGCCCAATCAGCGACACCAACACCTTATTCTTGCCCGCCACCTTGCGCATATGCTCCAGCACTTCGCGCTCGGACATGGCCCGGCCAAAATCAAGCGGCTCTTTCTGGCGGATCGCACGCGGCACTGTGTCATCAATCAGCGCCCCCAGATCGGCCGCGCCAACAACGTCCAACATGCCCGACATTTCCGCAGGCGAAGGCCCGATATGACGGCGATTGGCAAAATCATAAGGCAGATAGTCGGTGGGTTTGAAGGTCATGACGCTCTCATCTTCCAATTGGTATAAAATCCCCGCCGGAGGCCTCCGCCGGGGGCCGCCGGCCTCAGCCGATGAATTTTTGATAGGCGGCTTCATCCATGAAATCATCCATCTGCGATGGATCGGTGATTTTCATCTTGAAGAACCACGCCTCGCCCTGCGGGTCTTCGTTCACCATGGAGGGGTTGTCGGTCAACGCGCTGTTCACTTCCGTGATCTCGCCATCCACCGGCGCCAGAATGTCAGAGGCGGCTTTCACGGATTCGATCACAACCACTTCATCATCCTTGGAGACCGTGGTGCCCTCATCGGGCAGTTCCACAAACACCACATCGCCAAGCTGCTCTGCCGCGTGAATGGTGATCCCGACCACCATCTCGCCGTCTTCCTCACGCAGCCACTCATGTTCTTCAGTGAATTTCATAGGGGGATTTCCTTCCTGTTGTCCTATCGTTTAAAGTTTGCGGCCACAAAGGGCAGCTTGGCAACGGTCAATGCCATCCGCTTGCCCCGCACTTCGCCCCAAAGGGCGCTGCCTTCTGCCGCATGTTCCTGCGCCACATAGCCCATGGCCACTGGCCCCTGAACCGTTGGCCCAAACCCGCCAGAGGTCACGGTGCCAATCTGCTGGCCACCCTCTTGCGCGTCAAAAATCGCTGTGCCCTCACGCATCGGGGCGCGGCCCTCGGGGCGCAAACCAACCCGCTTGCGCGCCTGCGCCTCTTGCAACGCCGACAAGATCACCGCATCGCCGGTAAACCCGCCCGCGCGTTCGCCGCCAACCCGGCGCACCTTCTGGATTGCCCATGTCAAAGCCGCTTCAACCGGGTTGGTTGCGGTATCAACATCATGCCCATAAAGGCACAATCCCGCCTCCAGCCGCAGCGAATCCCGCGCGCCCAGCCCAATTGGCGCGGCGCTCTCATCGCTCAAAATCACCCGCACCAACGCTTCCGCTTCGGCCTCGGGCACTGAAATCTCATAGCCATCTTCGCCCGTATACCCCGAGCGCGACACCCAGCAATCAGCGCCGTTCAAACTCAAATCCTGCACATCCATAAACCGCATTTGCGCCGCGCGCGGATCAAGCCGCGCCAGCACGGCCTCGGCTTTGGGCCCCTGCAACGCCACCAGCGCGCGGTCCGTGACCGGACGCACCGTGATGGCAGGCTCAAGCGCCGCTTTCATCCGGGCAATATCTGCGCCTTTACAGGCCGCATTCACCACCACAAACAAATCCTCACCGCGCCGCGCGAACATCAGATCATCCTCGATCCCGCCCGCTGCATTGGTGAAAAACCCATAGCGCTGCCGCCCATCACCCAGCCCCAGCACATCCATCGGCACCAAACGCTCAAACGCCAGCGCAACCGCCTCCCAGCTGTCCCCGGACAAGATCACCTGCCCCATGTGGCTGACGTCAAACAACCCCGCCTCGGCGCGGCAATGCAGATGCTCTTTCATCACGCCCATTGGATATTGCACCGGCATTTCATAGCCAGCAAAGGGCACCATCTTGGCCCCCAATTCCACATGCAGGTCAAACAGCACGGTCTGGTGTAAATCGCTCATCGGCATCCCCTCAACGGTTTTGTTATCACCAGCACCGATTGAATAGCCCGGCACCGATGCACCGCAAAATTGCGGTCCACGGATGCCCCCTCTGTCCTTCCGCCTGAGATCGTTATCCCTTCGGCGTCCGGCCTAAATGCCGGCTCTCTCCAGAGTTTTAGAACCCATCACGGTCCCTTGTGCCTGAGAGTTTCCGGGGCGGTTGCTCCTTCGGCATCGGCTTTGCGCCGATTCTCCCATGATGGATGGCTATAGGTATGCCGCGGCCCCTGCACCCGTCAAGCGCCCTGTTGCAGCATCCCGCAATCCCCGCTAAACCCTTGCCATGCACCCTTATTTCTTTGGCTACGGCAGCCTCGTCAACCGCGAAACCCACAGCTATCCAGACGCAGAACGCGCAGGTTTGCGCGGCTGGCGGCGCACATGGGTGCGCATCGCAGGCCATAAGACGGCGGTGCTCACCGCCACGCCTGACCCGCACACCACGATCCAAGGGCTGATCGCCGCCGTGCCAAATGCCGATTGGGCCGCGCTTGATCTGCGCGAACGCGCCTATGCCCGCCACCCTTCGGGCTCTGCGGTGCTGCACGACCTGTCCCCGCCGCCGCAAATCGCCCATTACGTGGTGCCCGAAGAGGTCCGCCTCGCGCAAGGCCCGCAAGTGATCTTGCTCTCCTATCTTGATGTGGTGGTCCAAGGCTACCTGCGCGAATTTGGCGCGCAAGGCGTGGCCGATTTCTTCGCCACCACCGATGGCTGGGCGACCACCCCGATCCGCAATGACCGCAAAGCGCCCGCCTACCCGCGCCACCAAAGCCTCAGCGCGCAAGAAACCGCGCTGGTCGATCAACATCTGGCGCTCCTATCGGCGCAGGTGCAATAGCGCCATCAAACGCCCCTCGCGGCCAAATATATCCCCCGCCGTGCGATGCGCCCCGCCGTTCTCGATCAACCGCCGGGCCATGAACCACGCGATGATCCCCGCAATCACGCCCGCCGCCGATTGCCCGATCAACACGCCCGGCGCGCCCCAAAGATACGAGCCCACAAACACCAGCGGCACCAGCGCCACCAGATTGCGCCCCCAGTTCACAAAGGTCGACCAATAAGGCGCGCCCATATTGTTGAACGTCGCATTCGCCACAAACATCACCCCGGTAAAGAAAAACACCAAAGACAGCGGCCCGCAGAATAAAAAGATCAAAGACCGCGTGATCCCGGTGGCATCAAACAAATCCGCCAATGGCCCGCGCAACCCGAATAACAACAGCGATATCAACGAAATCACCGCCGCCACAAAGACAATCCCCGCATAGAACCCGCGCCGCACCCGGCTCAAATCCCCCGCGCCGAAATTCTGGCCAATGATCGGCCCCATCGCCCCCGACAGGGCAAAAACCACACCAAACGCCACCGGCATCAACCGCGCGACAATCGCCATGCCCGCCACGGCCTCCTCGCCATATTGCGCCATGGTCCGCGTCACATAGGCCTGCCCCACCGGGGTCGCCAATTGCGTCAGGATCGCCGGAAAGGCAATCGACACCACAGGCAGAAAATCCCGCATCATCCCGCCCAGCTTTGGCCGGTTAAGCCCGCCATATATCCGCGCCAAAGGGATCAGCGCCGCCGCCGCAATCACCACCCGCGCCGCCATCGAAGACAGCGCGGCCCCGGTCAATTCCATATCAAAGCCAAAGATCAGGATCGGGTCCAAAACCGCATTCACCACCCCGCCCCAGATCGTCGCCATCATCGCGCGGCGCGCATCCCCATGGGCGCGCAAAATCGCGCCGCCAATCATGCCCAGCATCAAAAACGGCAGCGACGGCACAACAATGCTCAAAAACCCGACAGCCAATTGCGCGGTCTCGCCCTGCGCCCCAACCAATCCCACCAAACCAGGCAGGTTCAACCACACGGCCAGCGCAAACAGCCCGCCAAACACGCCGCCAAAAATCAGTGAATGTGTGCTGCGCTCGCGGGCCAACTCCTCGTCGCCCGCCCCCAGCGCCCGCGCCACCAACGCGCCCGCCGCAATCCCCATGCCAATGCCGAAAGATGCGGTGAAAAACAAAATCGCCCCGGCATAGCCAACCGCCGCCGCCAATTCCGCCTTGCCCAGCATGGAGATGAAAATCATATCCACAAAATCGACAAGGAAAACCGCCATCAACCCCACAGAGGCCGTCAGCGACATCACGCAAACATGGTTAAACAGATTGCCCGACAGAAATTTCGCCTGCGCCTCAGCCATGGGGCGCGGCCTCTGTCTTCACCTTTCTGAAAATACTCATTGCGGCAGGCCCCTTTGAAAAAAGCGGCCCGCCGAAACTCACTGGCGCGCCTTCACAACTTGCAACAGCGGCATCACCGCTGACATATCCGGCCCGTGCTGCTGCCCGGTCAGCGCCTTGCGCAGCGGCATAAACAGCCCCCGCCCCTTGCGCCCCGTCGCTTCTTTTACCGCAGCGGTCCATGTGCCCCAAGTGGTTTCATCAAACGGCCCCGCAGGCAGCAATGCCACGGCCTGCGCCACAAATTCGCGGTCCTCGTCTTCAATCACCGGCTCTGCACCCGCGCTGAACATTTCCCACCACGCCTTGAGATCACCCAAGGTCTCGATATTCTCCCGCGTCACCGCCCAGAACTGCGCGGCCAAATCCTCCGGCACCCCCAGATCGGCAATCTCGCTTTGCACGGCCTCCAGCGGCTGCGCGCTCAGAATGCGCCCGGTCAGCGGGAACAAATCGGCCACGTCGAATTTTGTCGGCGCCGAGCCGAAACGGCCAATGTCGAACCCGTCGATCAGCTCCGCCATCTCGCTGCGCAATTCCACCGGATCAGAGGAGCCAAGCCGCGCCATCAGGCTCAAAAGCGCAAAAGGGTGCACACCTTGTGCACGCAAATCACGCAAGGATAATACACCCAATCTCTTGGAAAGCGCCTCGCCCTGCGGCCCCGTCAGCAGCGAATGGTGAGCGAATTTCGGCGCCTCAAAACCCAGCGCCTGCATGATCTGAATCTGCGTCGCTGTGTTGGTCACATGGTCCGATCCGCGCACCACATTTGTCACGCCCATATCGGTATCATCCACCACCGAAGCCAGCGTATAAAGGATTTGCCCATCGCCCCGGATCAGCACCGGATCAGACACAGAGGCCGCATCAATGGAGATATCGCCCAAGATGCCGTCGTTCCATTCAATGCGCGACTGGTCCAGCTTGAAACGCCAAACCCCATTGCCGCGCTCGCTGCGCAATGCGGCTTTTTCATCCTCGCTGAGCGCCAGCGCCGCCCGGTCATACACCGGCGGCTTGCCCATGTTGAGCTGCTTTTTCCGCTTTAAATCCAACTCAGTAGGCGTCTCGAACGCCTCATAGAACCGGCCCATCCCGCGCAGCTTTTCCGCCGCATCGTGATAGCGCTCCAGCCGCTCTGACTGCCGCTCAACCCGGTCCCAATGCAGCCCAAGCCACGTCAGATCTTCCTTGATCCCGTCCACATATTCTTCTTTGGAACGCTCGGGATCGGTGTCGTCGATCCGCAAAATGAATTCCCCGCCCGCCTTGCGTGCAATCAGAAAATTCATCAGCGCCGTGCGCAGGTTGCCCACATGGATCCAACCTGTGGGAGAGGGGGCGAAACGGGTAACGGTTTTGGCGGTCATTTAGGGCACTCCTGTTGCCGTTTCACCTGTCACAGAGCCGCAGCTTTGTCCAGTTCGCCCAGCACCTCACGCCCCCGCATTTGGCAAAAACACCTATTTTTATGGGGCTAACCCTATGGCTGCGCTAAATCCGCCCGGCCTTTTGCAGCTGCTGCAACCCATAGCGCAGATACTCCGTGCGAAAAGAATGCCCGCCCGAAAACAGACAAAACTCCAGCACATCCCCTTTCACATTGCGCCGCGCATCACAGCGCAAATCCCCCGTCTTGCGGCTGCGCGGCGCGCCAAAATTGCCATGCTCAATATGCTGCGCCAAGGCGTCGCGCACGCGGCCCTGATGGGTTGCCCCAATCGCGCGCCCCTCCAGCGGCACAGTGCCGTCATTATCCCCGTGAATATGCACAATACTCGCCACAGGCCGCGCACATTCGGCGGGCGGCTCCATCCAATATGTGCCCGAGATCGGCACAAATCCGGCAAACAGCCCCGGCCGCGCACAGGCCAAATTCCACACCAGCATCGCCCCGGCGCTAAACCCCGAAGCCACAATGCGCGAAGGATCGATCCCAAAACGCTGCGCCGAATCCTCAATCACATCAGCCACATAGGCGAACTCTTCAGCCCCCGTGCTTTCCATGTTGCGCGGCCCATAGGGCAGATCCCAACCGCGCCCCGCCGCCTCAAGCGCAATCAGCGCAAAGCCCTCGCGCGCCGCCATACGCCGCAGCGATCCGTTGCCCATCACCCCCGCGGCTGACCCTCCATGGCCATGCGCCCAGATCACCGCGCCGCGCGGCGCTTCGCCGTTTTCAGGCAATGAAATGCGATAGCTGCGCCCGCCAACGGTGCAATCGCTCTGCACCCCGCAGGCCGCCGCGCCCTGCCCCAGCCACATAAAAACCAAGATGAAAAATGCGCGCATATCGATCCCTCTCACTGCTCCGCCGCAGTCTTGCAAGCGCGGCGCAACGCTTGCAAATCACGAAACAGAAATCGGCAGCAATTGGCAAAGAAAAAGGCCCAGCGCAGGGCCGGGCCTTTTCCGTGCTTCAGATTAACCTTGGCTTAGCGCAGAACCTGCACAATGGCGTTGGTTTCGGAATCAACCACCACTGTTTGCCCGTTCACGTTCAAATAGCGAAAGTTGGTTTCGGGAATTTCATAGGTTGGCACCTCTTGTGGCACGCCTGCACCCACGGCAACTTCGCCGTCCAGATACACCGCTTCAACCGGGTTAGACTGCACATAGGTCACAGTTTCGGTCGAAGGTTCCGCCGCTGCGGAGCCCGCCGCACCGCCCAAGATACCGCCCGCGATCACGCCGCCCACCGGGCCGCCTGCCGCGTAAGCCACCAATGACCCAAGGGTCGCGCCAACCGCTGCGCCGTCACGCTGGTTGTCTTTGGTGCCGTCTACGTCTTCATAGGTGACGGTGGAAATCTCGACCGTGCTGGGGCGCTCGGGCAGCACCATGGCCTGCTCCTCAACGGTCACTGCCAGATAGGGCGCATAGGCCCAACCGGGTGTGTCGCCGTAAGAAACTTTGCACCATGAACCTGCCTCAACGCAGCCTTCCAGTGCCGCAGCTTCACCGCCGGGGATCACACCCACAACGTCATACTGCGGCCCAGGACCGGTGCGGATGTTCAGATCGGTGACAGCGGATGCCTCCATGGCCGATGCGGCAACAGGAAGTGCAGCAACCAGTGCGATGGCGGATACTTTACCAAAAGTGTTGAAAGTCATTGTGTTTCCTTTCGTCTTTTCAGCGGCCGGGCTTTCGTTGGGAAACCCGTTTTCAGCGCGCTTTCATTGTGGGGAAGGAACACCCTTGGGCCGCGCCAAGTTCCACGGCAGTGCAATAAAAATCACAAAGATTTGCAGCCGCTGAAAACCGCGCAAAAATCCGCCGAGGCCCATATTTTTATGGAACCCCGGCGCTGGTTTCGAAACGCGGCGCCGCCCCGCCGCTTAGCTTGGGTCGCGCCAGCGGTTCACAATCGGATAGCGCCGATCAAGCCAGAACGCGCCCTTCGTCAGGCGCGGCCCCGGCGCCGACTGAAACCGTTTATACTCGCTGATATAAATCAAATGCTCGACCTTCTTGGCCACGTCGCGGTCAAACCCGGCGGCCACACAATCGGCAATCGATCCCGCATCATCCACCAGTATTTCCAGCAACGCGTCCAGCACCGGATAATCAGGCAGGCTGTCGCTGTCCTTTTGATCCTCGCGCAGCTCCGCCGATGGTGGCTTGGTGATGATCCGCTCCGGGATCACCGCGCCCTTTGGTGCCAACATCCATGCGCGGTGGTTCTCGTTGCGCCAACGGCACATGTCAAAAACCCGCGTTTTATAAAGATCTTTGATCGGGTTATAGCCGCCCGACATATCCCCATAGATCGTGGCATAGCCCACCGCGACCTCGGATTTATTGCCCGTGGTCAGCAGCATTTCCCCAAATTTATTGGACAGCGCCATCAGCAGCAGCCCGCGCAGACGCGACTGGATATTCTCTTCGGTCAGGTCCGGCTTGGTGCCTTCAAACAGCGGGGCCAGCGTGTTGGTGATCGCCTCCCGGCCCTTTGAGATTGGCAAGTAATCATAGCGGCAGCCCAGTGCCTTGGCACAGGCCTCCGCATCATCAAGCGAGGCTTGCGAGGTATATTCCGAAGGCAACATCACACAGCGCACATTCTCGGGGCCAAGCGCATCTGCTGCAATCGTGGCAACAATCGCAGAATCGATCCCCCCCGACATGCCCAGCAACACCTGTTTGAATCCGGTCTTGCCCATGTAATCGCGCAGCCCCTGCACCATCACGCGGTAATCTTGCTCCATCTCGCTGGGCAGCGGAGCTTTTTGCCCCGGCAACACGCGCCAACCTTCCGGCCCGCGCTCCAGATCCACATGAGAGATGACGCTGTCAAAAGCAGGCAATTGCATTGCCAGCTCCCCGCCGGGGTTGAGCGCGAAGGACGCCCCATCAAACACCTGATCGTCCTGACCGCCCACCATATTAAGGTAAATCAGCGGCAGCCCGGTTTCGACAACCCGCGCCACCATCATGTTCAACCGGGTCTCCATTTTGCCCCGGTAATAAGGCGATCCATTGGGCACCAGCAGGAACTCCGCCCCGGTCTCGGCCAGCGTTTCCGCCACATCCGGGTGCCATGCATCCTCGCAAATCGGCGATCCGATGCGGGTGTTGCCCACGGAATAAGGCCCGCCCAGCGGCCCACTGTCGAAAATCCGCACTTCATCAAACACGGTTTCATTGGGCAGCTCATGTTTGAGCACACGGGACGCAATCTTGCCCCCTTTGAGGATCAAATAGGCGTTGAAAAGCTCGGCCCCTTCAGCCCAAGGCGCGCCAATGGCCAGCGCCGGACCATCGGCGCAATGCTGGGCCAACGCCTCCAGATGGGTCATCACATCAAGCTGAAACCCCCGGCGTTTGACCAGATCCTGCGCATTATACCCGGCCAGAAACATCTCCGGCAGCGCCACCAGATCCGCGCCCGCTGCGCGCCCTTCTTCCCAAACCTGCCGGGCCAGCGCGGCATTTCCTGCCAGATCGCCAACAGTGGGGTTCATCTGACCCAGAGTGATGCGGAAACGGTCTGCCATGTCGTGGCCCTCACGGTTTTGTTCGGGCGCAGGATTACCAGATCACACCGGAGGGGAAAGCCAAAAGGCATAGGCCCGCCCGCCGCCGAAAAGAACATTGCCCCCTTTCGCGCCATTGCTTAGGCTAGCCGCAGATTGCCGCGCGCTGCGGCAGACATGTTTTTCATGTGCTCCGCACCCAGTTTACAGGTCCGCTTATGTCGCTCAGAACTCTTGCCTTTTGCCTGACAATGATGCCCGCAGCTTTGCTGGCCCAAGATGGCTCCGTGCAGATCAAAGAATACGATGATGGCGGTGTCTATGAGGGCACGTTCGACGGCGGGTTGCAGCATGGCACCGGCACCTACACCCTGCCCAATGGCTATGAATACTCCGGCGAATGGTCCGAAGGCGAGATCAAAGGCCAAGGCACGGCGCGTTTCCCCAATGGCTCGGTCTATGAAGGCGCGTTTGCCAAGGGCAAGCCCGAAGGCTTTGGCAAGATCACCTTTGCCGATGGCGGCACCTATGAGGGCGATTGGCTGGGCGGCGCGATCATGGGCCAAGGCGTGGCGCTCTATGCCAATGGCGTGCGCTATGAAGGCGCGTTCCGCAATGCCAAACACCACGGCAAAGGTGTGATGCAATCCCCCGGCGGCTATGAATATCAAGGCGATTGGGTGGATGGCGTCAAACAAGGCACTGGCAAAATCACCTATCCCGATGGCGCGATCTATGACGGGCAGATCGCGGATGGTAAGCGCGCGGGCGAAGGCACGCTCACCATGCCAGACGGGCTGGTCTATGTCGGCCAATGGGCAGACGGTCAAATCAGCGGCAGCGGCAAGCTGACCCAGCCTAATGGCGATGTCTATGAGGGCGATCTGGTTGCAGGCCAACGCGAGGGCAAAGGCCGTGTGCTTTATGAAAATGGCGATGTCTACGAGGGCGAGTTCAAAGAAGACCAACGCCATGGCATGGGCACTTTCACCGGCACAGATGGCTATGTCTATGTGGGCGCTTGGGCGGCTGGCAAAATCGAAGGCATGGGCAAGGTCACCTACCCCGATGGCTCGGTCTATGAGGGCATGTTCCATGATGATTTGGCCGATGGCACCGGCAAAATCACCTATCCCGATGGCTCGACTTATGAGGGCGATTGGCAGGCCGGGGTCATTCAAGGCGAAGGCCGCGCCACCTACCCTGATGGCATTGTCTATGAGGGAAGCTTCGTCAATGCCCGCAATCAGGGCAAAGGCATCATGACCTATGCCGATGGTTATCGCTATGAGGGCGATTGGGAAGACGGCCAGCGCCAAGGTACAGGCCGCGCGACCTATCCCGATGGCACCGCCTATGAGGGCGAGTTCGCGGCTGGCCTGCGCCACGGCACGGGCAAGATCACCATGGCCAGCGGCTTCACCTATGAAGGCCAATGGGTTGATGGCGAAATCGAAGGCCAAGGCGTGGCCACCTATGCCAATGGCGATGTCTATGAAGGCAGCTTTGTAAAAGGCAAACGTCAGGGCCCCGGCGTGATGCGCTATGCCACGGGCGAAGAGGCGCAAGGCACATGGGAAGCAGGCGCATTGCAAGAAGCCCCCCCTGCCTCGGATGATCCCGCCCCAGAAGCCCCAGCGGCGACACCTAGCGAGAACCCGCCCGCAGCAGAAACACCCGCTGATCCTGCCGCTGAGCCCGAGGAAACAGCCCCCGCCCAGAATGATGGCTAAGCCGCCATTCCCGGCGGCGCGGGAAGTTTGACAAAAAACCCCCTTTCCATTTGTTTGACCCTCGGTATAACTTCGCCCCATGACACAGGCTGCACATATCCAAACTTCCGCACGCCCTGCTGCGCTGCTGCGCGGCCTACTGCTGCTAGCCCGCCTCTGAGCGTGCCCTTTAGGCGCGCCCGCTCAGAGGGATCGTGCCGCGCGCCAGCAACCACAGCAGAATAAAAGAGAACATCCCATGACCAATTCCTCCCAAGACCGCGTCTTGATTTTTGACACAACATTGCGCGATGGCGAACAATCACCCGGCGCAACCATGACCCATGCAGAGAAGCTCGAAATTGCCGGGCTGCTGGATGAAATGGGCGTTGATATCATCGAGGCAGGCTTTCCCATCGCCTCCGAAGGCGATTTTGCCGCCGTCAGCGAGATTGCCAAACTGTCGAAAAACTCGGTAATTTGCGGGCTGGCTCGGGCACAGCTTGGCGATATTGACCGCTGCTGGGAGGCCGTGAAACACGCCGCCAAGCCGCGCATTCACACGTTCATCGGCACATCGCCCCTGCACCGCGCCATTCCCAATCTGACAATGGATGAAATGGCAGAGCGGATTCACGAAACCGTCTCTCACGCCCGCAATCTTTGCGACAACGTGCAATGGTCCCCCATGGATGCGACCCGGACTGAGCTTGATTACCTCTACCGCGTGGTAGAGATCGCGATCAAAGCAGGCGCGACAACGATCAACATCCCCGATACTGTGGGCTATACCGCGCCGCGCGAAAGCGCCGCATTGATCACCAAACTGCTCGAAAACGTGCCCGGCGCGGATGAGATCATCTTTGCGACCCATTGCCACAACGATCTTGGCATGGCGACCGCCAACAGCCTTGCCGCTGTCGAAGCGGGCGCACGCCAGATCGAATGCACCATCAACGGTCTGGGCGAGCGCGCGGGCAACACGGCGCTGGAAGAAGTCGTCATGGCCATGAAAGTCCGCAACGACATCATGCCCTACCGCACCGAGATCGACAGCACCAAGATCATGAACATCTCGCGCCGCGTGGCGGCTGTGTCGGGTTTCGCGGTACAGTTCAACAAGGCGATTGTCGGCAAAAACGCCTTTGCCCATGAATCCGGCATCCACCAAGATGGCATGCTGAAAAACGCCGAAACCTTTGAGATCATGCGCCCCGAAGATGTTGGCCTGACCGAGACCAACATCGTCATGGGCAAACATTCGGGCCGCGCTGCGCTGCGGTCCAAGTTGGAGAACCTCGGTTTTGAACTTGGCGACAACCAACTCAAAGACGTGTTTGTCCGTTTCAAAGAACTCGCGGATCGAAAAAAAGAAATCTACGACGACGATCTGATCGCCCTGATGCGCACCGCCACCGATCCCGAGGCCGACCGGATCAAGCTCAAATCGCTCAAAGTGGTCTGCGGCACCCAAGGTCCACAGCAAGCTGAGATGCTGCTTGAGGTAGACGGTGCCGAACATGCCACCCAGCAAACCGGCGATGGCCCGGTGGACGCGGCGTTCAACTGTATCAAAGCGTTGGTGCCGCACACGGCGCGCCTGCAATTGTATCAGGTACACGCGGTCACCGAAGGCACCGATGCGCAGGCCACCGTGTCTGTCCGCATGGAAGAAGAGGGCCGCATCGTCACAGGCCAATCGGCCGATACCGATACCGTGGTTGCCTCTGTGCTGGCCTATATCCACGCGCTCAATCGCCTGCTCGTGCGCCGCGAAAAAGGCGGCACTGACAAGCGCGAAGTCAGCTATAAAGACGTGGGCTAACACTGCCCTTTTTGAGGCCAATTACCCCTTGCCGCGGCGGAGCGATTTCGCCGCGGGTCTGTGCAAACTCCGCCGCCAAATCGCCTTGCGGCAGGTTCACGCCTAAGCACCTCAAAGCACCCCCTTTCACCTAGAGGCATAGCGGCCTATAAGCCTCAGAAGCCCGGACTTATAGAGTCGCCGGGTAAAAAGTCATTTGCCAATTCAAGGTGCCCCACCCAATGTCTATATTTGGAAATTTGCGCGGTATGTTCTCGTCAGATATGGCGATCGACCTCGGCACCGCGAATACGCTGGTCTATGTCAAAGGACGCGGCATCGTGCTTTCCGAACCCTCGGTGGTTGCCTATCACATCAAAGACGGCGTGAAAAAAGTGCTGGCCGTGGGCGAAGACGCAAAATTGATGCTGGGCCGGACACCGGGCAGCATCGAAGCGATCCGCCCCATGCGCGAAGGGGTGATTGCCGATTTCGATACAGCCGAGGAAATGATCAAACATTTCATCCGCAAAGTGCACAAGCGTTCGACCTTTTCCAAACCCAAAATCATTGTCTGCGTGCCCCATGGCGCGACCCCCGTTGAAAAACGCGCAATTCGCCAATCGGTGCTCTCTGCTGGCGCACGCCGCGCGGGCCTGATCGCCGAACCCATCGCAGCCGCGATTGGCGCGGGCATGCCCATCACCGATCCCACGGGCAACATGGTTGTGGACATCGGCGGCGGCACCACCGAAGTGGCGGTTCTGTCCTTGGGCGACATCGTTTATGCGCGCTCTGTCCGGGTCGGCGGCGACCGTATGGATGAGGCCATCATCAGCTATCTGCGCCGCCAGCAAAACATTCTGGTAGGTGAAACCACCGCCGAGCGGATCAAAACCTCCATCGGCACGGCACGGATGCCCGACGACGGCCGCGGCACCTCAATGCAGGTGCGTGGCCGCGATCTGCTCAATGGCGTGCCAAAAGAGATCGAAGTCACCCAAGCTCAAATCGCCGAAGCTTTGGCAGAACCCGTGCAGCAAATCTGCGAGGCCGTGATGACCGCGCTGGAAACCACCCCACCCGATCTGGCCGCAGACATCGTCGACCGCGGCGTGATGCTCACCGGGGGCGGCGCGCTGCTGGGCGATCTGGATCTGGCCCTGCGCGAGCAAACCGGGCTGGCCGTGTCCATTGCGGACGAATCGCTCAACTGTGTGGCGCTTGGTACAGGCAAAGCGCTGGAATATGAAAAACAGCTGCGCCACGCGATCGATTACGACAGCTAAACACCCGCTGTCTTCTTGGTCCGGCCCCGCGCCGGGGCGCGCGGGAGATATGACAAATAATGGCAAAAGACCGTTCCTCAGCCAGCGAATACACCGGCCCGTTGCGCCGATTGCTTTTGGCTGTTTTGGTCATTGTTCTGGGCGCGGTGTTTCTGGTTTGGCGCATCGACAGCCCCCGCGTTGAGAGGTTCCGCGCACAGATCACCGACAGGCTGGTGCCCAACCTCGATTGGGCTATGGCCCCTGTCACGGGCGCTATCAATCTGCTGCGCGATTTCCAAAGCTATCAACGGCTGGCCGAGCAAAACAGCGAGCTACGTTCCGAGCTGCGCAAGATGCAGGCGTGGAAAGAGGCCGCCGTGCAGTTGGAGCAGGAAAATGCTCGCCTGCTCGACCTGAACAATGTGCGCCTTGATCCTCGGCTTACTGTGATCTCAGGCGTGGTGCTGGCCGACAGCGGCTCTCCGTTTCGGCAATCGGTCCTGCTGAATGTGGGCGCGCGTGACGGCATCGTTGAAGGCTGGGCCACCATGGATGGCATCGGGCTGGTGGGCCGTATCTCCGGCGTCGCAAAAAGCACCAGCCGGGTGTTACTGCTGACCGACGCCTCTAGCCGCATCCCCGCCACGATCCAGCCCTCGGGGCAACGCGCAATCATCGCAGGCGATAACTCTGCCGCGCCGCCCATCGATTTTCTGGAAAACCCCGATTTGGTGCGCCCCGGCGACCGGGTGATCAGCTCTGGCGATGGCGGTGTATTCCCCGCCGGGCTGCTGATTGGACAGGTGGCCGAAGACCCCGGCGGGCGGCTGCGCGTGCGGCTTGCGGCTGATTTTGAGCGGCTCGAATTCATGCGTGTGCTACGCCATCACGGCACAGAGCGTCTGCCGCGCGGCGCGCATATCATCGGCGCGCCCTCAGACGCGGATGACGACAGCGCCCCCGCCGCGCCAGAGGCAGAGTGATGCACGATCAATCGCCCGCCCTGCTTTGGCTGATGCGCTGCTCTTTTGTGTTGCTGGCCCTGCTGATCTTGTTCTTTCAACTACTGCCCCTCGATACCGCGCCGCGCCGCTGGGCCGGGCCGGATTTGCTGCTGGCTTTTGCTGTCGCATGGTGCCTGCGCCGCCCTGAATTTGTGCCTGCATTGGTGCTTGCTGGGATTTTCCTATTGGCCGACCTGCTGCTGCAACGCCCGCCCGGCCTCTGGGCGGTGCTGGCGCTGGTGATGTGCGAAAGGCTCAAACACCGGGGCCGCGGCTTGCGCGATGCCACGTTCCCCGCCGAATGGCTGGCTGTGGCGCTAAATCTGGCCGGGCTGACCGTGGCCTATCACCTGCTGCATATGTTATTTTTTCTGCCGGTCCCGCCGCTGCGGCTTAATATTTCGATGCTGCTTGCCACGCTGGTATGTTATCCTATCGTCGTCGCCATCACCCATGGGCTGATGCATGTGCGCAAAGTGGCCCCCGGTGATCTGGACGCATACGGGCAACGGGCATGAGAAACGGGCCATCCGCATGAGACGCAACCGCGCAGATAATGACGCCAGTCACATCAAACTTTCCCGCCGCGCAGCCTTGCTTGGCGGTGCGCAACTGCTGTTTGTAGGGGGGCTGGCCGCGCGGATGCGCTATCTGCAAGTGGATCAGGCCGACCAGTTCCGCCTTCTGGCTGAAGAGAACCGCATCAACATTCGTCTGATCCCGCCCGCGCGCGGTGAAATCTTTGACCGCAACGGCATGCGTCTGGCGCAAAACGTGCCCAGTTACCGCATTGTCATCGTGCCCGAAGACGCGGGCGACGTGCAAAAGGTGCTGGGGGATCTCGCGCGGCTCATCGACATCGACGATGACACGCTCAGCCGCACCGCAGCCGAGCTTGTGCGTTCCGCCCCGTTCTTGCCCGTGACCATTTTGGAAGATGTCAGCTGGGACGTGGTGAGCAAAGTCTCCGTCAACGCCCCTGCCCTGCCCGGCATCACCCCCGAGGTTGGCCTGACACGGGTCTACCCGCGCGGCTCTGATTTTGCGCATATCGTGGGCCGGGTGGGCCGGGTCAGCCAGAAAGATCTCGATGCACTCGAGAACCCCGATCAGGTTTTGCGTATACCGCGTTTTCAAATCGGCAAGATCGGGGTCGAGGCCCGCACCGAAGACTTGCTGCGCGGCAAAGCCGGCACCAAACAGGTTGAAGTAAACGCCACTGGCCGCGTCATGCGCGAGCTTGCCCGGCGCGAAGGCCAATCGGGCGCTGACATCCAATTAACCGTCGACGCCAAGCTGCAAAACTATGTGCAGGCGCGGCTGGGAAATGAGAGCGCCGCCGTGGTGGTGATGGATTGCCAAAACGGCGATCTGCGCGCAATTGCTTCTTCGCCCAGCTATGATCCGAACTTGTTTATCGGCGGGATTTCCTCCGCCGATTATGATCCGCTGCTAAATGATGAATACCGCCCCTTGGTGAATAAGACCGTGCAGGGTGCCTATCCCCCCGGCTCAACCTTTAAAATGATCACCGCACTTGCCGCGATCGAAGAGGGCATCATGGGGCCGTCTGACACCGCCTATTGCCCTGGTCATCTAGAGGTGGCAGGGCGGCGGTTCCACTGTTGGAAACGGGCGGGACATGGCTGGGTCGATCTTGAGAACTCGCTCAAACAATCCTGCGACGTCTATTATTATGATCTGGCGCTGAAGGTCGGGATCGAAAAAATCACCGCAATGGCCAACCGCTTTGGGCTGGGTATTCGCCATGACTTGGCACTCAGCTCGGTTAATTCCGGCCTAACCCCCACCAAAGCATGGAAGCGTGAAATTAAGGGCGCTGATTGGGTGATTGGTGACACGGTAAACGTCTCTATCGGGCAGGGGTTCATGCTGGCCTCGCCCCTGCAACTGGCGATCATGACTGCACGCATTGCCACGGGGCGCGAGGTGATGCCGCGCCTCATCAAATCTGTGGACGGTGTCGAGCAACCCTCCGGGCCCGGCCCCGATATGGGGCTCAACGAAAGCAACCTGCGCAAAATGCGCCGCGCCATGTATGCGGTGGTGAATGATCGGCGCGGAACCAGCTATCGCAACCGGATCATCGCAGAAGACATGCGCATGGCGGGAAAAACTGGAACCAGTCAGGTCCGTAACATTACCACGGCCGAGCGCGCGCGCGGCGTCACCCGCAACAGCGACCTGCCGTGGAACCGGCGCGATCACGCGTTGTTCGTGAATTTCGCGCCCTACGATAATCCGCGTTATGCCATCGCCACATTGGTTGAGCATGGCGGCGGCGGCTCGACGGCAGCGGCGCCCATCGCGCGCGATGTCATGTTGCAAGCGCTCTATGAGGGCGAGCCTCCTCTTGAGGCCTACCCCACCGCCGACCGCGCCCGGATTAAAGAACAGCAAGCCGCTCTGCGCGATGTGCAGCCAACCGTGCGCATCAAGGGTAAGGATCAGGCATGAGCTATCTTGAATATACCGTTAAATCTGTCCCCACAGGCATTCGCAAAATCCTCTATCTGAACTGGCCGCTGACCGTGCTGCTCATTGCCGTGGCCAGTGTGGGGTTTTTGATGCTGTTCTCCGTGGCGGGCGGAGATTTAAGCCGCTGGGCAGAGCCGCAGTTGAACCGCTTTGCCGTGGGGCTGGTGTTGATGTTTGCCGTGGCCATGGTGCCCATCTGGTTTTGGCGCAACCTGTCAGGCGTCGCCTATGGCGGCAGCTTGCTGCTGCTTCTGGCGGTGGAGTTCTTCGGCGAAGAGCGCAAAGGTGCGCAGCGCTGGGTCGATCTTGGCCCGATCGACCTGCAACCTTCCGAGTTGATGAAAATCACTTTGGTGATGTTTCTCGCCGCCTATTACGACTGGCTGCCCGCGAAAAAAGTCTCGCGGCCTATTTGGGTGTTGCTGCCGGTGGTCGTCATCATGTTGCCCACGTTTTTGGTGCTAAAACAACCTGATCTGGGTACATCCATCCTTCTGGTCACGGCTGGAGGTGGGCTGATGTTTGTGGCCGGCGTGCATTGGGCTTACTTCGCGAGCGTCTTAGCCGCTGGCATCGGCCTGATAACAGCTGTCTTGCGCTCAAAAGGCACCGACTGGCAGCTGCTCAAAGATTACCAATACCGGCGCATCGATACATTTCTCGATCCCGGCGCTGACCCGCTGGACACGGGCTATCACATCACCCAGTCCAAAATTGCGCTTGGCTCGGGCGGCTGGACGGGGCGCGGTCTGATGCAGGGCACCCAAAGCCGGCTGAACTTCCTGCCCGAAAAGCACACAGATTTCATTTTCACTACTTTGGCCGAAGAGTTCGGCTTTATCGGCGGGGTGTCCTTGCTTGGCATCTATACGCTGATCATCCTGTTCTGCGTGGTTTCAGCCATCCGCAACAAAGACCGCTTTGCCGCGCTGCTGACATTGGGAATTGCGCTGAACTTCTTTTTGTATTTTGCGGTGAATATGTCGATGGTCATGGGCATGGCCCCTGTCGTAGGTGTGCCTTTGCCGATGGTCAGCTATGGCGGCTCTGCAATGCTGGTGCTCATGCTGGCCTTTGGGCTGATCCAATCGGCACATGTTCACAGACCGAGGTAGACCAATGACATTGACCGTTCTTTTCGCCGCCACAGCCAAACGCTGGGATGTATATGCACCGCACCTGCGCCACGCTTTTACCGCCGCCGGATTGGATGTTGACCTAACAATGGACGCTACCCCCGAAGAGGTAGATTACATCGTCTACGCCCCGAATTCTCAATTGCAGGATTTCACACCCTACACCCGCGCCAAAGCCGTGCTGAACCTCTGGGCCGGCGTGGAAAAAATCGCTGGCAACAAGACATTGAATATCCCTCTGGCGCGCATGGTCGATCCCGGGCTGACCCGCGGGATGGTTGAATGGGTCACAGGGCATGTGATGCGCTACCACCTTGGCATCGACAAAGACATCGTGAACCCAGAACATGCTTGGACCCCGCGTACACCGCCACTGAGCCACGAGCGCAAGGTCACGATCCTGGGTCTGGGCGCCTTGGGCAGTGCCACCGCGAAAATGCTAACCACCCTTGATTTTGACGTCACCGGCTGGTCCCGTAGCCCCAAAGACCTGCCTGATGTGCGCTGCCTGCACGGAGAAGACGGCCTGCAAGACGCGCTAAGCACAGCAGAGATTTGCGTGACCCTTCTACCCGACACAGCAGCGACCGAGAACACTCTAAATGCAAAAACCCTTGGTCTGCTGCCCAAGGGTGCCTGCATCATCAACCCCGGACGCGGTACGCTGATCGATGACGAGGCTTTGCTGGCTGCCATCAAAAACGGTCATATCGCTCATGCCACGCTGGACGTCTTTCGGATTGAGCCCCTTCCGCAGGATCACGCCTATTGGGCCCATCCACAGATCACTGTCACCCCACATATCGCTGCCGATACGCGCGCCAGCACCGCTTCGCAAACCATTGCAGAAAACATTCGCCGCGGTGAAGCGGGCGAAGCATTCTTGCATCTTGTGGATCGTTCACTTGGGTATTGAGCCGCGCGCTGCAGCGTAGGAATTGAGTATTTCAAGAAGGGTGAAGAGGGCACGCCGGTCTGCCTTTCACCCTTCCCAAAATACTCAAAATAGCTCTAAGCGGCCAATCCGCGGCCTTTGAGCAATGCTTCAACACCCGGCAAGCGGCCTCTGAACGCGATGTAAAGTTCGGCTGCGTCCCGGCTGCCGCCAGCGGAAAGAATGTGAGTTTCCAAAGCCTGCGCGCGCTCGGTATCGAATGCCCCGCCAGCTTCTTCAAATGATTGGAACGCATCGGCATCCATCACTTCAGACCACATGTAGCTGTAATAGCCCGACGAATACCCATCGCCCGCAAAGACATGGCCAAATTGCGGGGTGGCGTGCCGCATGCGTATGGCAGCGGGCATGCCGAGGCTGCGCAGCACGTCCTCCTGTTTTTGCATCGGATCACTGGCCGCAGGTCCATTATGGAAAGCAAGATCGACCAAAGCCGAGGCGAGATACTCTACCGTCTGGAACCCCATATCGAAATTGGCAGCCCCTAGCACTTTATCCAGCATCACTTGGGGCATGGCCTCACCAGTGGTGGCGTGGGTTGCGTAGTCGCGCAGCACTTGTGGTACTTCGAGCCAATGTTCAAAAAGTTGGCTGGGCAATTCAACAAAATCTCGCGCCACGGAGGTGCCAGAAACGCTTTCATAGGTCACGTTTGACAACATCTGGTGCAACGCATGGCCAAATTCGTGAAAGAGGGTGCGGGCGTCGTCATAGCTCAGCAATGCCGGATCACCTTTGGCGAAGTTGCAAACATTGATAACCACAGGAGATTGCAACTGAGGAAACCGCGCCTGCGCCCGCATCGCCGAGCACCAAGCGCCAGACCGCTTAGACCCGCGTGCGAAATAATCACCGATGAACACGGCCACATGTTTGCCGTCGCGCGTGGCTTCCCAAGCCCGACAATCAGCGTGATAGAGTGGCACGTCTAGCGGCGCGAATTTCAAACCGAAAAGCTTGGTAGCACAGTCAAATGCCGCGTCGATCATTCGGTCCAACTGGAAGTAAGGTTTCAACGCGGCCTCGTCCAAATCATGCTCCGCCGCGCGGCGTTTTTCTGCGTAGTAGCGCCAATCCCACGGTTCCAGGTCGCCATTTATGCCATCGACATGCATCATTTCTGTCAAAATCTGCGCGTCGGAATCCGCCTGACGTTTCGCGGGCTCCCACACAGACATGAGCAAATCCTGCACCGCTTGTGGCGTTTTAGCCATTTCGGTTTCAAGTTTGAACTCCGCGAAATTTTGATAGCCCAACAGCTTTGCGCGCTCTTCGCGCAGCGCAAGTGTCTCCGCTGCGATGGCGCGGTTATCAGTCTTGCCGCCCCCTGCGCCGCGCGCCTCCCAAGCGCGAAATGCGGTTTCTCGTAAATCGCGGCGCGGGGAAAATTGTAAAAACGGCACGATCAGCGAGCGTGAAAGCGTGACCACAGGGCCCTCTGAGCCTTTTTCTTGCCCCGCGGCACGCGCGGCTTCGATGACGAACGCCGGGAGCCCCTCGAGATCGGTCTCGCTCAGTTCCATGAACCAATCGCGCTCATCCGCCAGCAGGTTCTGAGTGAATTCCGTGCCAAGGGTCGCAAGGCGGCCTTTGATCTCTTTCATCCGCGTCTCAGCCGCCCCTTCGAGAGCAGCACCGGATCTTACAAAACCACGATGCGTCAGCATTAAAACCCGCGCTTGCTCATCGCTCAACTCAAGCTCGCTGCGGCTTTGCCAGAGCTTGTCGAGCCGCGCGAACAGCGATTTGTTGCCAGAGATTTCCGCAAAATGCGCGGCCAATTTCGGCGAAAAATCCCGTTGCAGCGCTTCGCGCGCAGGGTTGCTATCGGCGCCAGCCACTGTGAAAAACACGCCCAGCACCTTGTCCAATGCGCCGCCTGCCGCCTCCAACGCCTCGACGGTATTGGCAAAACTTGGATCGTTTTGGCTCTCTGCGATTGCCGCGATTTCAGAGCGATGGGCAGCCAAGGCAGCCTCAAGCGCAGGTGCAAAATCATCGTCTGAGATTTGATTGAAAGGGGCCAACGCAAATGGCGTATCCCAATCCTGTAGCAGCGGGTTTGTCATGGTGATCTCCTTTTGGCCCAAGCTATGCACCCGGCGGCGGGGTTGCAATCGCGCAGACAAACCGACAACCCTTGGACAAACCGAAACGGAGGAAACCATGACCAAACGCAATGCAATGACTGGTGACATGACCCGCGCCATCCACGGCGGCGAAAGCCCCGATCCGACGACCGGCGCATCATCACCTGCGATCCATATGTCATCCACCTTTGTCAGCGATGCGGTTGCAGGGTTTTCGGCACATGATCTAAACGAGGATTCGCCGTTTCTATATGCACGCTGGTCCAACCCTTCGGTGCAGATGTTGGAACGCAAACTGGCGATCTTGCAAAAGACAGAAGACTGCATTTGCACGGCATCAGGTATGGCTGCTGCAACGGCAATTATGCTGACATTTTTATCGAAAGGCGATCATCTGGTGATGTCGGATGTGTCTTATGCCGGGGTGGCCGAGCTGGCCCGTGATACCCTGCCCCGTTTCGGGGTCGAGGTGACGCCGGTGAACATGTCTGACCTAGAGGCAGTGCGCGGTGCCATCCGGCCAAACACCAAACTTGTGCATGTGGAGAGCCCCGTTAACCCGATTTTGCGCATGTCTGATATTAGATCCATTGCCCAGATTGCTCATGACGCGGGCGCGCTGTTGTCGGCCGATGCGACATTCGCCTCTCCCTTGGGGTTTGACAGTGCCGCGCTTGGCATTGATTTGGTCATGCATTCCACCACCAAATATATTGGTGGTCACGGCGATGCGGTGGGGGGCGCGGTTTGCGGCAGCCGTGATTTGATCAAGCAGATCCGGCTGGAGGCCTCTATACACCATGGCGGCATCCTGTCACCGTTTAACGCGTGGCTGATCGCCCGCGGCCTTTCCACGTTGCCTCTGCGAATGCGTGCCCATGAGAGCGGCGCAATGGCGGTGGCGGAATGGCTGGAAACCCGCGATGCCGTTAAGCAGGTTATTTATCCCGGCCTGCCGTCGCACCCGCAACATGATCTGGCCAAATCGCAGATGAAAAACTTCTCAGGTATGTTGAGCTTTCAGGTGGGCGATGTGGCAACGGCCGAAGCGCTGGCCGCCAAGATGATCGAAAAGCTGGAGATCGTGCATTATGCGGTGTCGCTCGGCCATCATCGCAGCCTGATTTTCTGGATGGAAACCCAAGGGTTGATGGACACATCTTTCCGTCTGGAAGGCGCAGATGCGGCAAGCTATCGCGCCTTTGCAGGCGAAGGGATATTCCGCATGTCTGTTGGGCTGGAAGACCCAGAAGATATTATCGCTGATCTGGCGAAGGTGCTTTGACGCCCGCTGTGCCTGTCGCTGCAACGATGGGAAATTGAGTATTTAGTGAAGGGTGAAAGGCGCGCGGCGCTCCTTTCACCCCTAAAGATCGTCCAACCCTCGGGCAAGCACGGCATCCGCGACACCTAGGTATCCACCCAAATCATCGTGCAATTTTCGCGCGACATCGGAACGCAACAGATATTGGCCACGTTCCTTTACAAAACTTAGTTTTTCAATCTCAGACGGGGATAGCACCTGCCTTAGCTGCGCGCCCGTCAGTTGAATTTGGTTTGACCGCGCGCCGCTCAGCCTATTGAAAATGCGGACGGCAAACCATTTTACCCGTTTCTGGGCTAAAGCCGTCTCATGCAGTTTCCGGTGAAGAATTTGCAAACACCCCTCCGGATCGCTTGGCAAAAGCTCAGCCGCCACTGAAGCCGCCCTCACTAGAGGCGTAAGGCCAAGCAAAACAGCATTTTCAGCGCCATTATGCCAGTTGGGGGCGGCTTTAAGCGGAACAATTATCGGCAGTTCCTTAAGGGGCCCGGGCATCCGAGACATGCCCGGTCACTCGCCCAGCTTTTCGAAACCACCGAAAATCATCCGTGTCAAATCGAAGGGCATTTGGGAGAGATCGCCAATGGCAGGATCCTGCATCGTCGCTTCCATTCCGGCCTCGGCAATTTTTTTATCGGGCCAGGTAATCCAAGAGAAAACCACGGTTTCATTTGCTTTGCATTTTACGGCCATTGGAAAAGATGTGGTTTCGCCATCGGGCACGTCCACGCCCCAGCAGTCCACCACATCAATGGCCCCATGCCGTTGAAACACGGGCTTCATCGCCAGCGCCATCTTTGTATAGATTTCCTTGTTTTCCGTGGGCACCGCCGCGACCATTCCATTCACATATGTCATCAAATTCCTCCTGATTGATGCGCGAATGCTAGCATAGCTTTGTCGTTTTACGAGCGATTAGTCGCGCCCGAACAGATGGGACAATCCACGCGCGGCTTTACCGCGATCTGGCGGTTTTCTCCGTAAAGCGCATCATAGATCACCATCTGCCCGCGCAATGGAGTACCAGCGCCTGTGATCAGCTTTACGCCTTCTGCCGCCATCATCGCGCCAACCACCCCCGGTAAAGGGCCCAGCACCCCCGCCGCTGCGCAGGATGGGGCAAGCTCCGGTGTAGGCGCGGTTGGGAATATACATTGGTAACAAGGCGCGCCGCGCGCTGGATCAAAGACACTTAGCTGCCCTTCCCATTGGCTCAGCGCGCCGGAAATAAGGGGCACACCCGCCGCGACGCAGGCCCGATTAACCAAATACCGTGTCTCGAAATTATCAGTACCATCCAAAACCAGATCATATTCAGCGATCAAATCCGGTGCTTGCTCAGCCTCTAACCGTCGGTGATAGGCACGGGTTTTTATAAATGGGTTTTGCGCCTTCATTGCATCGACTGCCGAATACACTTTGGGCCGGCCAATATCCGCATCCCGGTGAATAACTTGGCGTTGAAGATTTGTATTCTCCACCACGTCATCGTCAATCACCCCAATGGTTCCTACGCCGCTGGCCGCTAAATATTGCAGCGCAGGCGCGCCCAGCCCCCCGGCTCCAACAACCAACACTTTGGCCTGCTTCAATGCCTTCTGACCCGCGCCGCCAATTTCCCGCAAAACGATGTGACGCGCATAGCGGTTCAACTCTGTATCGGTGAACAACGGTGTTTCAGTTTGCGGCTCCGCCTGCCGGGCCCTGCTGCGCAGCTTGCCAAGTCCCCAAGTATATAGCCCAATCAAAATAACCGCCCCGGCAACAAACGCCAAACGAGCAGGATTAAGCACTGAAACGAGCCCTTGGCCCCGCGTTCCCAATGCTTCCGAAAAGGAGCCGCCCAGCAACAGTAGACCAATGCCAAACAACGGAAGTAACCCCCAGCGAACCAGCCGCTCTGACACCCCTAAATACCCACGCAACAGCAGCAAGCCGCCAATGATCAGAACAATCTCCAGCATCAGCTCACCCCGGTGGAGCCAAAGCCGCCGGTCCCGCGCGTCGTCTCGTCCAATGTATCTGCCGCCACGAACTGCGCCTGTATCACCGGTGCAACTACCAACTGCGCAATCCGCATACTATGCGTCACGCAAAAATCCTCGGCTCCGCAATTCATCACGATCACCCCCAAAGGCCCGCGATAGTCAGCGTCAATTGTACCGGGGCTATTGGGCAGCATGATGCCATGTTTGAGCGCCAACCCCGATCGGGGCCGCAGTTGCAGCTCAAATCCGGCCGGAATTGAAACCCGAAGCCCTGTAGCAATCAGCGCCCGCGCCCCCGGCGCGATCACAACATCACCCTTTGGCAAATTGGCACGTAAATCCGCCCCTGCTGCGCCTGCGGTTTCGTAAGACGGCAAAGGCACCGTGCGATCGGCGCCCTCTTCCCAGATGAATTTGATGGTTATCTGCGACACATGGTTTCCAATTGGTCTTAAATCCCCCCCGGAGGGCTTAAATTTGTCACACCAGCATTTGCGCAATTCGCGCCGCCAATTTGGAGGCCACCTGATCTTTACCCATGCGCGGCCAGCTTTCGGCCCCGTCATCGCTGATCAATGTCACTGCGTTTTCGCTGCCTCCCATGATACCTGTCGCTTCGGACACATCGTTGGCGACGATCCAATCACAGCCCTTGCGGGCGCGTTTAGCCGTTGCATTCTCGATCACATCATTGGTCTCTGCGGCAAATCCGACAACCAGTTTTGGCCGGTCTCTGCCGAGCGCTGAAACCGCCCACAGGATATCGGGGTTCTCTGCAAACTCTAGCTGCGGCAATCCGTCTTTGGACTTCTTCAGCTTACGATCCGTCGCGCGGGCCATACGCCAATCAGCCACCGCCGCGGCAAAGACCCCCGCATCAACAGGCAGGCTGGACATCACTGCCTCTTGCATCTGAAGCGCGGTCTGAACCTTGATCACCTCTACCCCGTCTGGCGGCGGCACATCCGCAGGGCCAGTGACAAAAACCACATGTGCGCCCAGCGCCGACAGAGCGCTTGCGATGGCCGTACCTTGCGCCCCAGATGATCGGTTCGCGATGTATCGCACCGGATCAATAGGCTCATGGGTAGGGCCAGAGGTCACCAAAATCCGTTTGCCCTTAAGCGGCCCATCGGCCAACTGGTTCTCGACTGCCGCGACAATCTCCAATGGTTCAGCCATCCGGCCGGGGCCATATTCGCCGCAGGCCATATCCCCCCCATTTGGGCCTACAACCGCAATGCCATCGGCGTGTAAAGTGGCTAGGTTGCGCTGGGTCGCAGCGTGCTCCCACATGCGCACATTCATCGCAGGTGCGATCAACACCGGCGTATCCGTGGCCAATAGCAATGTAGATGCTAAATCATTGGCATGCCCTTGTGCCATTTTCGCCATTAAGTCCGCTGTGGCTGGTGCGACAACGATCAAATCAGCAACACGTGACAATTGGATATGGCCCATTTCGGCCTCATCCCCCAGATCGAACAAATCAAGGTAGAGCTTGCTGCCCGCCAAAGCCGAGACCGACAAAGGCGTGACAAATTCCTCGCCAGCGCGCGTCAAGACAGGCGTCACTTGGGCGCCGCGCTCCCGCAGCCGCCGGATCAGGTCCAGCGACTTGAACGCCGCGATCCCGCCGCCAATAATCAGCAGAATATGTTTGCCTGCCAGCATGTTGTTCCTCACCTCGCCGCCTACGCTCGCCACCTTACGCAAGCGGGCCGCACGCAACAAGGCCGGAGCGTTTCGCCCCGGCCTGCACTGCACTCACATCTCGATCAAAGTGTGGTTGTTAATTGAGGAAATGACGTACTTCTGGGCCATGGGTTTCGAGAGATTTGCGCATTTTACCAAAGGCCGCAGCCTCCAATTGGCGCACCCGTTCTTTAGACAGCCCCAACTCTTGCCCAAGACTTTCCAGCGTGCGTGGGCGATCGCGCAGCTTGCGCTCTCGGATGATGAATTGCTCACGCGCATTCAGATCACAAAGCGCGCTTAGCAACCAATTGCGAAGCTGCGCTGTGTCGTGATCTTCCTCCACGCGCTCCGATGCCTGCGCGCTGTCGTCCTCCAACGTGTCGAGCCACGTACGCCCTTCATCCTCGGCAGATTGCGTCGCATTGAGCGAAAAATCAGTACCCGACAGCCGCCCTTCCATCATTTCAACATCCCGAAGCGGCACGCCGATCTCGGTCGAAATCATCTGGCGCAATTGGTGCCCGTCAAGTTTACGCCCTGCAGCAGAGCTTTCCCGCTCAAGCCGCGCCTGCACCCGGCGCATGTTGAAGAAAAGCGATTTTTGCGAGGAGGTAGAGCCCGTACGCACCATGGACCAATTGCGCATCACGTAATCTTGGATGCTCGCCTTGATCCACCATACGGCATAGGTCGAAAACCGAACGCCGCGATCAGGGTCGAACTTGTCAGCCGCTTTCATAAGCCCCAATCCGGCCTCTTGCACCAGATCGCCCATTGGTGCGCCGTATCGTTTGAATTTCGACGCCATTGAGACCGCAAGCCGCATATAAGCGTTGATCAACCGATGCAAAGACTGTTCGCACCGCTGGTCCCGCCACGCATAGGCAAGCTCAAGCTCGGTCTCCGCATCGAGCAATTCCGCTTTCATCGCGCTGCGCGTCAGAGAAAAATTTTGTGAATATGTCTGGCTGGCACCCGCTACCATGGTAAAATCCCCCAAAGATATGCGGATCTTGTGATGCCGCGTTGATATAGATACGCATCAGATCAAATTTGGTTGCATCGGAAGGCGGAAATAAATGTTGCCACGCTCTACCTTCGTCCTAGGTGGCGCTGCCTCGGGCAAATCGCTCTGGGCAGAAAATCTTCTACTCTCCAGCGGCTTAACGCCGTTCTATGTCGCAACCAGCCAGATTTTCGATGCCGAAACCCAATCCCGCGTCGCCGTGCACCGTGCCCGCCGCGATACGCGCTGGCATAATGTGGAAGCGCCGCTTGAACTCGGCTCCGCCCTAGTAGGCGCCCCACCACACAGCGCCGCATTAATCGACTGCGCCACCATGTGGCTGACCAATCATCTGATGGCAGAAAACGACCTAGCAGCTTCGCAAGAGCGCCTTCTAATCGACCTTAGGTCCAGCCCCGTACCGTGGATCATTGTCACAAACGAGGTTGGCCACGGTATCGTTCCTGACAACGCCCTTGCCCGGCAATTTCGGGAGGCGCAAGGTAGGCTCAACATCGCGCTTGCCGCTTTGGCTGATGTCGCTGTTCAGGTCACCGCTGGTTTGCCGCAAATTCTCAAAGGCCACCTGCCGTGACCCGCTGGCACTGGGTCCGTCATGGCCCCACTCATGAAAAAGCTTTCACCGGCTGGCGTGACGTGCCCGCCGACCTGTCAGACCACGCGCAACTGGCACAGCTAAATGCCTTTTTGCCGGAAAAATCTCTCATCATTGCCTCTGATCTCTGCCGTGCATCTGCAACTGCAGACGCGCTCAAATCTGCAAACCGCAGCCGTTTGCCCGATAACCCAGACCTGCGAGAATTCGATTTTGGCATCTGGGACGGCATGGAATTCAGCGCCGTCGCCGCACGAGACCCCGCCCTAAGCCGCGCCTACTGGGAAACGCCCGGCGATATCCGCGCGCCCCAAGGCGAAAGCTGGAACGACGCCGCCGCGCGCGTAGCAAAAACCGTGGACAACCTTAATGCTCAATACCCAGATAGGGACATCATCGCCGTGGCTCATTTCGGCGTTATTCTGACCCAAATCCAACAAGCGCAAGGCATCACCCCCCATGCAGCCCTAAGCCAACTTATCGACAATCTCTCCGTGACCCGCCTCACCCATGAGGCCGGCGTCTGGTCAGCTCCCCTGATAAACCACCTGCCCTGATCTGAAAGATAACCAATGTATGATCTCTTTATCGGCGACAAAACATTCTCAAGCTGGTCTCTGCGCGGCTGGCTCATGCTCGAGAAATTCAGCCTGCCCTACCGCGAGCATATGGTCGGCCTCTATGGCGGCACCATGGCCCAAGATCTCGCCCCGCTCGCCCCGGCAAAACTTGTACCCGTACTGCGCACCCCGGAAGGCACCGTCATCGGCGAAAGCCTCGCCATGGCCGAAACCCTCGCCGAAAGGCATCCTGACATCCAAATGTGGCCCGCAGATCCTGCCGCCCGCGCCGCCGCCCGTTGGCTCGCCTCAGCCATGGCCAGCGGCTTTGGTGCCCTGCGCAGCGCCTGCCCAATGCAGTTGCAACATGTAAACCAAGGCTTCACGCCAAGCCAAGCTGTGCAGGACGATCTAAACCGGATCGAAACCTTCTGGGATTACGCAGAAGAACACTCGAACGGCAACGGTCCCTGGCTCTTTGGTGACTATAGCCTTGCAGATGTTTTTTACGCTCCCGTCGCGGCCCGCATCATCGGCTACGACTTGCCCGTTTCTGACAGCGCCCGCAGCTATTGCACCACCACAATCTCAGACCCAAGCTTCAAATCCTGGCGCGCAGCGGGGCTCAAGGTCACCTATGACCCATTCCCCTATAACCTCGATTTACCACGAAAAGATTGGCCCGTGGACTAAAGCCGCCACTTCACCCTTCTAAAAATACTCATCCTCCGTCGAGTACAGGCGTTAACGCTTCGTCAACTCTCCTGCCGTAGCAATTAACCATAGCCATCGTCTGGACGGGGGAAATTATGGTTTCACTTGCTTATACTGTCGCCTTTCAAGGGGTCGAGGCGCGCATTGTCGAAGTGCAATGCGCGGTCACCGCTGGATTGCCTTCTTTCTCTATTGTCGGCCTACCCGACAAAGCGGTCTCTGAGGCCCGAGAAAGGGTGCGAGCCGCGTTGTTCGCCATGTCGATCTCCCTGCCCTCAAAGCGCGTCACCATAAATCTGTCGCCCGCTGATCTGCCAAAGGAAGGCAGCCATTTAGACCTGCCAATTGCATTGGCTCTGCTCTGCGCGCTGGATATTTTACCTGATGATATGGTTCAAAATACCGTTGCATTGGGCGAGCTGTCACTCGACGGTACATTGGTGCCTGTCGTCGGCGCTCTGCCTGCCGCAATGGCCGCAGCCGCCAATGGACGCGGGCTGCTGTGCCCTGCGGCCTCCGGCGCCGAGGCCGCTTGGGTTGGCAGCACCCAAGTGATCGCCGCCCGCTCGCTCAGCGATGTGGTGCGGCATTTCACCGGACAAAACCCGATCCAGCCTGCGGAACCGGGCGAGATGGGTGCTACCCTTCCTGGTCCTGATATGCGGGAAGTGAAAGGGCAAGAGCGTGCCAAACGCGCGTTGGAAATAGCGGCTGCTGGCCGCCACCACCTGCTGCTGGTCGGCACGCCCGGGTCTGGTAAATCCATGCTGGCCGCGCGGCTGCCATCTATTTTGCCGCCCCTCACCCCGTCCGAGGCGCTCGAAACCTCCATGGTACACTCGCTTGCGGGGCTCCTGAACGAGGGCGGTATCTCCCGCACCCGCCCTTTTCGGGAACCCCATCACACAGCCTCCATGGCGGCGATCATCGGCGGCGGTCGCCGTGCCAGTCCGGGCGAGGTATCGCTTGCCCATAATGGTGTGCTCTTTATGGATGAATTTCCTGAATTCCCGCGCACTGTCCTCGAAACCTTGCGCCAGCCGATCGAATCCGGCGAGGTCATGGTCGCAAGGGCCAATGCGCATGTGAAATACCCCTGTAAATTTCTGCTGATCGCGGCGGCCAACCCCTGCAAATGCGGCTATCTGCCCGATCCTGCGCAGGCTTGTGCGCGGGTGCCGATGTGCGGAGACGATTACTTAGGGCGCATCTCGGGGCCTTTGATGGACCGTTTTGATCTGCGTGTGGATGTGCCGCCCGTTTCCTACCAAGATCTTGATCTGCCTTGCGATGGTGACACTTCTGCCGAAGTAGCGCGGCGCGTGGCCGATGCTCGAAAAGTGCAAAGCTTGCGCTTCAAGCACCATTCATCGATGACCAGCAACGCCGATCTATCCGGAGATTTTCTGGAAGAATTTGCCAGCCCCGACGAAGCAGGCCGGGAATTAATGCAAAAAGCCGCACGACATTTCAAAATCTCTGCGCGCGGCTATTACCGCGTGCTGAGAGTGGCACGAACCATCGCTGATCTTGCAAAAGAAGACACGATTAGCCGCAATCACATCGCCGAAGCCGTTAGCTTCCGCGTGCACGGTCCGAGGACGACCCAGAAAGCTGTTGCGCAATAAAATCTGCCGTGTTGTCGATGGCTTGCTGTGCCTCAGGCAAGGAACCGCACATAAAATGCCAAACATGGGGCGCGGCTTTCCACATCTCAAGCCGCACTTGCGTGCCTTGGCCGCGCAGTTTTGCCTCCATCCGTGTGGCATCATCGCGCAGGATTTCTGTATCGGCCACTTGCAGCAACACAGGCGAACAATCGGGATATTCCGCAAAAAGTGGTGAATTGCGCGGATCATTGGCAGGAACATCTTTGAGGATCATCGTCAGCAAATCCTTAACTCTGTCGCCTGGAAATAAATGGTCTCGCGCGGCATTTTCGTGAACCGAGAGGCCTGAATAGGTCATATCCAAACAAGGGCACCAGCCAAACGCCCCTGCCGGCGGGTCACCGCGCTGGCACAGCGCCGATAGCACAGCAAAACACAAGCCTCCGCCCGCGCTATCCCCGCCAATCACAATATCCTGTGGCCGGTAGCCCACCCGTAGTAAGTGATCAAAAGCGGCTAGCGCATCGTCAACCGCCGCAGGCATCGGATGCTCGGGCGCCAAACGATAACTGGGCACGAAACACTGCACCCCGGCAGCACGGCTTAAATGCGCCACCAATTTGCGGTATTGCCACGGCGTCCCCGCCAGATAGCCGCCCCCATGAAGGTATAAAATTACCTTGTCCCGGCGCGCCTTTGCTGCCGACACCCAAAGCGCGCTTCGCATTTTATCCGAGGCATATTCCGCCTCAAGATACAGTGCATGAGGCGGCGCGCGAAATAAAAACCGCGAGGCCCGGTCGAACATGCGCCGCACCTCAGAAGCATCCTGCACCTTTTCCATACGCCGCCGCGCCACGGGTTTGACCAAGGCGGCCATCACGCGAAGGCGCTGGGACCTCATACCAGCTTACGCTCGATGGCTTCCCAGATTTTTCCCGCAATATTCACGCCATCAAATCGTTCTAGCTCTTGGATGCCAGTGGGCGAGGTCACGTTGATCTCGGTCAGATAGTCGCCAATGACATCGATCCCGACAAAAACTTGCCCCTTTTCACGCAGCAACGGCCCGATCCGGTCGCAAACTTCAAGGTCGCGCTCTGTTAGGCCGATCTTTTCTGGCCGACCGCCCACATGCATGTTGGACCGTGTTTCTCCGGCGGCGGGCACCCGGTTGATGGCACCAACGGGCTTACCATCGACCAAGATCACCCGCTTATCGCCTTTGGACACGGCGGGCAGAAATTTCTGTACAATCAGTGGCTCGCGGGAGAACCCGGTAAACAATTCATGCAAGGAACTGAGGTTTCGATCATTGGCATCCAACCGGAAAACCCCCGCACCGCCATTGCCGTAAAGCGGTTTGAGGATGATATCCCCATGCTTTGCCTTAAACGCTTTGATCGTATCGAGATCGCGGGCGATGGTGGTGGGCGGCGTCAGGTCCGGGAAATCCAAAACCAGCAGTTTCTCAGGGTAGTTTCGTACCCAAAACGGATCATTCACCACCAGCGCTTTACCTGCCAAACGGTCCAGCAAATGGGTTGATGTAATGTAATGCATGTCAAAAGGCGGATCCTGACGCAGCCAGACCACATCAAATTCCGCTAGATCAACTTCGCGCAACTCGCCAAGCTGCGCGTGGTCGCCCTGCACCCGCTGAATGGTGAAATCATGCCCGCGCGCGGTGATCTTGCCTTCTTGATAGGCCAATTGATCCGGAGAGTAGAAAAATAGACTATGGCCGCGTGCCTGCGCTTCTTCGGCCAGCCGAAAGCTGCTGTCGGCATTGATGTTTACAGCCCCGATTGGGTCCATCTGAAAAGCGATTTTCATGGCGCGTCCTCTATTGCTTCATCCTTAGATGGCGTAGAGGAGCCCGCCTTGCAATGGTCCCGCTTTAAGCGAAAGCGTTTTCCATAATTTCAAATTGCCCCTGCGCGTCTACCAAAGCCACGTCAAACCGAACTTCGGTAAAGCTGCCGCGCGGCGTTTGGGTAAGATATTCTTCGGCAGCAGACCATAGCCGTTGTACTTGACGAGGGCGAAGATGGCTGGCCGCCTCGGCGATGCTGCAGCTTTGTTTGACTTCGACAAAGATAATTCCATCGCCGTCACGCAAGATTAGATCAATCTCACCAGATTTGCCGCGCCAGCGTTCACAGGCGAGAGGAAATCCGCGCCGTGCATAATCTTGTGCAATACTGCTTTCTGCGGCACGTCCGGTGTAATAGGCACGCGCCCCGCGTCTTGCACGGGTTCTGGCGGGCGTTGAAACCTTCTCCTCGTGATCTATGCGCCCATTCATACCTAACCGTCTTTTCCCATAGCCAATGCCGCTTGATAGACTTTGCGCCGCGGCATGCCATGCGCCTGTGCCACCATGTCAACGGCGTCGCGCATCGAATGATCCTGCAAAGCTTGCTTCAACTCTGTTTCTACGTCGACTTCACTAACAGCGGATGAATCTGCGGGGCCAATCAGCACAACAATTTCGCCTTTGGTCGCTGTTTTGCTGTAGTAGTTTGCAAGTTCCGCAAGGCTGCCGCGGCGGATTTCTTCGAATTTCTTGGTCAATTCACGGCAAACTGATGCCTGCCGCGTTTCGCCCAGCACATCGCTTGCGTCCCCCAGCATGGCCCCCACGCGTTTGGGGGATTCGTAGAACATCAATGTGCCGGGTACATCTGACAAGGCTTCAAGCGCGCTGCGCCGGGCGGTTTTGCTGTTTGGCAAGAACCCAGAGAAATAAAACCCCGCCACAGGTTGCCCGGACAGCGCCAGCGCCGTGGTAACCGCCGACGGGCCGGGCGCCGAGGTAACCGGCAGTTCCGCGTTCTTCATTGCGGCGACAAGTTCAAAACCCGGATCAGCAATCAGCGGCATGCCAGCCTCTGAGGCATAAGCCACGCTTTGCCCCGCTGCGGCGGCGGCAACCAGCCGCGCCACAACATTTTGCCCCGAATGATCATGCAGCGACACGATTTGGCGCCCCCCCAGCGGCACGCCGTGAATATCCATCAATTTGCGCAGAGAGCGCGTGTCTTCTGCGGCCAGCACATCGGCCGAGGCCAGCACGTCTAATGCGCGCAAAGTGATGTCCCTTGCAGTGCCAATCGGCACCCCAACCAACCACAGTCCGGCCTTCAGCTTGTGTTTTTGATGATTCACGCTGGACCCGCCTATTCCACAGTTTATGATTGGCTCAAATTCATCCTCGGCTGCGCAAACCCGCGACCAGAAGAACACCGGAGTGACCCTATCATGATTGCCCTTTCCTCTTCCATCCGCAAACTGGCGCATCTGCTGATGCTGCCTGTGCTGCTGCTGGCCCTTGTGGCCTGTGACGTACCTGCTCTGCCCGGTGCAGGCGGCCCGGCGATTGATACATCCAAACCGGTTCCTGTGGCGCTGTTGGTGCCGCGCGGCGGCTCTGCTGCGGATAATGCCTTGGCCCAGAGCCTTGAAAACGCCGCACGTCTGGCGATCCGCGATCTGGACGGCGTGCAAATTGACTTGCGGGTTTACGGCACGGCGGGCAATTCTGGCCAAGCTGCAAATGCCGCATCCCAAGCCGTCGCGGATGGGGCCAAGATCATTCTTGGGCCGGTTTATGGCGAAGCCGCCAATGCGGCAGGCGTGGCAGCGGCCCCTTCGGGCGTGAACGTGCTGGCGTTCTCCAACAACACAACCATCGCGGGCGGCAACGTCTTTGTGCTGGGTTCCACCTTTGAAAACACCGCAAACCGGCTGGTCGGCTATGCCAAACGCGCGGGCAAAGACCGCATCGTGGTGTTGCATGCGCAAGATGTTGCCGGTCAACTTGGCCGCGACGCGATCAGCAAAGCCATCGCCGCAAATGGCGCGACATTGGCGGGCACCGTTGATTACGCGCTGAGCCAAGAGGCAGTTGTTGCCGCTGTGCCGCGTGTGAAGGCCACGATGGACAATTCCGGCGCCAACGCCTTGTTCTTGACCACCAACTCCGCCACAGCGCTGCCGCTGTTCTCACAACTGTTGCCAGAAGCAGGTATCCAGCCAACAGCGACACAGTTCATCGGCCTGACCCGTTGGGATGTGCCTGCGCAAACGCTTGCTCTGCCCGGCGTGCAAGGTGGCTGGTTCGCCATGCCTGACCCCAATGCAGCCGCTGCGTTCAACCAGAAATACCAAGCCGCTTATGGCGCGGCACCGCTGGCTATTTCCGGCCTGGCCTTTGACGGGATCGCCGCGATTGGCGCGCTTGTGAAACAGGGTAAGAGCAATGCGCTGACCGGCGCGGCGCTGACCCAAGGGGCAGGTTTCCGGGGCGCAACGGGCGTGTTCCGCCTGCGCCGTGATGGCACGAACGAGCGCGGTCTGGCCGTGGCTGCGATCCGCAACCAGCAAGTTGTTGTGCTGGAGCAAGCGCCGCAAAGCTTTGGCGGGGCAGGTTTCTGATCCCCGTGGGAGCAACTGGACCTAACATGCAAACAGCAGCAGGCGGGGCAGAAATGCCCGGCCTGATTTGCGATGCGGCGCAGATTTTTGACCAAGCTTCGGTCGATGCCGCGATTCTGGCCGCAATGGCAGAGACCAGTGATAGTGCGCTGCGCCGCCGCGCCGCTGTTGAAACTCTATTAGAGGCGCAAAAATCGGGCCGCGCCCAGATAGCCGCGTGTTTCGCAGCCGATCCGTTTAACGCGCGCGGCATGACCCGCTCTTACACGTGGCTGACCGACAGGTTGGTGTGCACCGCTTTTGAAACCGCTTCCGCCCATCTGCACCGCAACCCAAATCCAACGGAGGGCGAGCGGCTTTCTGTGATTGGTGTGGGCGGCTATGGCCGGGGTGAAATGGCGCCGCATTCCGATGTGGATTTGCTGTTTCTGACGCCCTACAAAGTCACCCCTTGGGTCGAAAGCGTGATTGAGACCATGCTTTACATCCTTTGGGATCTAAAACTGAAAGTCGGCCATGCCAGCCGCACCATCCCCGATTGCGTGCGGCTTGGGGCCGAAGATTTCACCATCCAGACCGCCCTGCTGGAGCACCGCTATGTGGCAGGCGACGCCGTGCTTGCGCAGGAATTGCACGACACGCTGCGCGCAGACCTGTTCAACGGGTCAGGCCGCCGCTTCATTGAAGCGAAGCTCGAAGAACGCGATGCTCGGCATCTCAAGCAAGGCGAGCGCTATGTGGTGGAGCCCAATGTCAAAGAGGGCAAAGGCGGGCTGCGCGATTTACATTCGCTGTTCTGGATTTCGAAATATATTCACAATGTGGAAAACACCGCAGATCTTGTGACCAAGGGCGTTTTCCACCCCGAAGAATACGATACATTTGAAGCCGCCGAGAATTTCCTCTGGGCGGTGCGCGGGCATCTGCATCTGATCACCAAACGCCCCACGGAAAAGCTGACATTCGATCTTCAGGTCGAGGTGGCCAGCGCCATGGGCTATGTTGATGTGGCGGGGCGGCGCGGGGTTGAGGTCTTCATGCAGGCCTATTTCCTGCATGCCACCGCGGTGGGTGATTTGACCCGGATCTTCGTGACCAAGCTCGAAGCGATGCATGTGAAATCCGAACCGCTGCTTGAGCGGATTTTCCGCCGCCGCCGCAAGCTGCGCGCGGGCTATGTGCAGGTGCATGGGCGCATTGCGATTGAGGATGACACGCAGTTTCTTAGTGACAAGCTGAACCTGCTGCGGCTGTTCGAAGAAGCGCTGCGCACGGGGATGTTGATCCACCCCGATGCAATGCGGACCGTGCAGGCCAATCTTAATCTGATCGATGACGACATGCGCCGCACCCCTGAAGCGCAGCGCATTTTCCTTGATTTGCTTTTGAAACATGGCAACCCGGAACGCGCCCTGCGCCGGATGAACGAGCTTGGCGTTTTATCCGCTTTTATCCCCGAATTCGAACCCATTGTCGCGATGATGCAGTTCAACATGTATCACAGCTATACTGTGGACGAGCATACGATCCAATGCATTGCCAACCTTGCACGGATCGAAAAGGGCGCGCTGGAAGAAGAGCTGCCTGTTGCCTCTTCGATCTTGAAAAAGCCGATCAACCGCAAGGTGCTCTATATTGCGCTTTTGCTGCATGACATAGGCAAGGGCCGCACCGAAGATCACTCGATCCTCGGGGCCAAGATGGTGCGCAAAATCGCGCCGCGTCTGGGGCTGAAAGCTGATGAGGTCGACACGGTTGAATGGCTGGTGCGTTATCACCTGCTGATGTCCGACATGGCGCAGAAACGCGATATTGCTGATCCGCGCACCGTGCGCGATTTTGCCAAAGCGGTGCAAACCGTGAAACGGCTCGATCTGCTCTGCGTGCTGACGGTGTGCGATATTCGCGGCGTCGGGCCTGATACGTGGAACAATTGGAAAGCGGTGTTGATCCGGGGGCTTTATCGCCAAACCGAACGGGCGCTGGAAACCGGGCTGGAAGACCTCAACCGCGAGAACCGCGGCAATGAGGCGAAAAAGGCGCTGCGCCAAGCGCTTACCGATTGGCCAGCAAAAGACCTCAAACTCGAGAAATCGCGCCACTATCCGCCCTATTGGCAGGGGCTGCATGTCACGGCGCATGTGGCATTTGCCGAATTGCTGCGCGGTATTGGCAATGATGACATTCGCATTGATCTGGACCCTGACGAAGACCGCGATGCCACCCGTGCCTGTTTCGTAATGGCGGACCATCCGGGGATTTTTGCACGGCTTGCCGGGGCTTTGGCGCTTGTGGGGGCGAATGTGGTTGATGCCCGCAGTTTCACCACCAAGGACGGGTTTGTGACCGATGCGTTCTGGATTCAGGATGCAGAGGGCAATGCGTTCGAGGCCTCGCGCCTGCCGCGTCTGCGCCAGATGATCGAAAAGACATTGCGCGGCGAAGTGGTGGCGCGCGATGCGCTCAAATCACGCGACAAGGTCAAGAAACGCGAAAAAGCTTTCCGAGTGCCGACGCATATCACCTTTGATAATGAAGGCTCGGAAATCTACACTATCGTCGAGGTTGATACCCGCGACCGCCCCGGCTTGCTCTATGATCTGACGCGCACTTTTGCCTCGTCCAACGTCTATATTTCATCCGCTGTGATCGCGACCTATGGCGAACAGGTGGTTGATACATTCTATGTCAAAGACATGTTCGGGCTGAAATACTATTCCGAAGCCAAGCAAAAGACGCTGGAAAACCGTCTGCGGGCGGCAATTACCGAAGGGGTCGCGCGGGCAGACGGATAGAGCTGCCCGGCGCTGCCAAGATTGCATTCCCATCTCGTCCCCGCCAATATCCTGCCTGAGCAGTGAAACATCCAAAGAGGCAAAAATGGCATCTCCGAAACGGAATGTAGTGCTGATCAGTTTGGACGATGCCGTCGCCTTCTGGAATTACAAAACCATCTTTGGCGAAGAGCTTAAAACGCCCAATCTGGACCGGCTTTGCGCGCGGGCCACCTCGTTTCGCTCGGCCTATTGCCAATCGCCGGTTTGCGGACCGTCGCGGGCCAGCTTCCTAACGGCCAAGACCCCGCATGAGCTTCAGATTTTTCACAATCACGACAAGCTTTTCAAACATGTGGGGCCGCGCAAAGTCTGGACCTTTGCCATGCGCAGAGCAGGCTTTTTCTGCTCGTCGGGCGGCAAGGTGCATCACGGGTATAAGCCGCTCAAACGCTATGCCCATGGCAAGCTTTATTCAGACGAGCGCAAAGGCTTTCGGATTGACCGCATGTTGCGCGAAGAAATTCCGCAAAAGAAATTTGGCGGGCACGGGGATGGTATTGCCACCATCGACCCCAAAGATGACGACTATTATCATGATGCGCAGGCCTCGGCCTCCTTTGTTGATTTCATCAGCAATTACGACAAAGAGGCACCGTTTTATCGTGAGGTAGGGTTCTATGGGCCGCACACGCCTTTCATCACGCCCGAACGTTATAAAACCATGTATGACCCAAAGAAGCTCAAGCGGCCCGCAGCCTGGGACACTCCCGAAAAACCCAATCCCTTTATCGAGGCGCAGGGCGGCGAGAACCTAGACAACACCAACCTGACGCGTTGGCGAAACAGCGTGCGCAATTATTTTTCGGCCTATTCCCATGTGGATCATCATCTGGGGCGGGTGCTCGATGCGCTAGAAGCCTCGCCGCATGCGGATAACACGATGATCGTGCTGCTTTCTGATCATGGGTTTCATCTGGGCGAGAAAAATCGGTTTCGAAAACTGACGCTTTGGGAGCAGGTGGCGAATGTACCTTTGATCATCTACGACCCGGCCAACCCCAAGCCGCAAGAGATTTTTGATCCAGTCGCTCTGCTGGATGTGGGGCCCACGGTGCTGGATTATCTGGGGCTGGCAATGCCCGAGCCGAGCCTTGGCCGCTCGCTTCGGCCCCAGATCGAGGGCGCAAGCGATCCGGGCCGGGTCGTGGCAACCTTCCATTATGACAGTGTGGCAATCCGCAAAGGCCCCTATCGGTTGATCCGTTATGAAGACGGCAGCACCCAGTTTTATGACGTCACGCAAGATTGGTGGCAGACCACCGATCTGGGCGAAACCCATCCAGATTTTGCCGAGACCTATGCGGCCCTAGAGGCCATCAGCGCACAGAGCGGGCTCACCCTGCCGCCGCGCGGCACAGCCTGACACAGGCGCGAGCGATCCTTGGCCGCTGCGCGAAATCTGCGCAAGCGGGCCATTGCGCAGATGCGCGGCGCGGGCTACCCCCACTGCGTCAACCAAGGGCCATTTTGCCATGAAACCAATTCGTCTTTTGTCGGGCTTTTTCACTGTGGGTCTGTGGACCTTGCTGAGCCGCGTGCTTGGGTTTGCCCGCGAGGTACTGATCCTATCCTTGATTGGCCCGGGGCCATTGATGGATGCGTTTGTGGCCGCCTTCCGCTTGCCCAACATGTTCCGGCGTTTCTTTGCAGAAGGCGCGTTTAACGCAGCTTTCGTGCCGATGTTTTCAAAAAAGCTCGAAGGCGAAGAGGGTGCAGGCCCCTTTGCACGCGATGCGTTTAACGGGCTGGCACTGGTTGTGTTGATCCTCACCGGGGTGGCCATGGTGTTCATGCCCGGCTTGGTCTGGATCACAGCTGAAGGGTTCAGCGGCGACGCACGGTTTGATCTGACCGTCGGCTTTGGCCGGATCATGTTCCCCTATATCCTATGCATGTCGCTTGCCGCGCTGCTTTCTGGTATTTTGAACGCAACCGGGCGCTTTGCCGTGGCGGCGGCGGCGCCTGTGTTGCTGAACATACTGGTGATCGGGGCGCTGACCATTGGCGCGCTCACCGGGGGCTCGGTTATCTTGTGGCTGGTCTGGGCCGTGCCTGTGGCCGGGATCGCGCAGCTCGCCCTCACGTGGCGCGCTGCCGCGCAGGCGGGGTTTGCGCTCAAGATCGGGCGGCCACGCTGGACCCCTGATATGAAAGACATGGTGCTGATCGCCCTGCCCGCCGCGCTGGCCTCGGGTGTGATGCAGATCAACCTTGTGGTTGGGCAGCTCGTCGCCTCGCAATATGACAAGGCGGTGAGCTGGCTTTTTGCCGCTGACAGGCTTTACCAACTGCCGCTGGGGGTTGTGGGCATCGCGGTGGGGGTTGTGCTGTTGCCGGACCTCTCGCGCCGTCTCAAGGCCGGGGACGACGCAGGGGCGCAGACCGCGCTGAGCCGCGCGGCAGAGATTTCGCTGGCGCTCACCATCCCTTCCGCTGTGGCGCTGATGGTGATCCCGCAAACGCTGGTTTCCGTACTGTTTGAACGCGGGGCATCAACTGTGGATGACACAGCGGCCATTGCCCTTGCGGTGATGATCTATGGGCTGGGCCTGCCCGCCTTTGTGTTGCAAAAAATACTGCAACCTTTGTATTTCGCGCGCGAAGACACGCGCCGCCCTTTCTATTTCGCTTTAGGCGCGATGGTGATCAACGCAGCGGCGGCTGTGGGGCTTTCTCCCTATCTTGGATGGTTTGCCCCTGCTGTGGCTGCAACCTTGGCCGGGTGGGGCATGTTTGTGCTGCTGGCCATTGGCGTGCGCGGTTACGGATCAGCGGCAAAGTTTGACGCCCGGTTCCACAAACGTATTTGGCGCATTTTGATCTCCAGCGCCGTGATGGGCGTTGTGCTCTGGGGCGCGAATGTGGCCTTGCAGCCCTTCCTTGGCTTGCCGTGGTGGCGTGGGCTGGCGCTGCTGGTGTTGGTTGCCATCGCCATGATCAGCTATTTTGGCATCGGCCATTTGATCGGCGCGTTCCGTCTGTCCGAGTTCAAAGGGGCGATGCGCCGGAGGAAATAAGCCTCCCCTACCCTGCTCAAAGAAAAACGCCCCGCAGGATGCTGCGGGGCGTTTTGGCATTGGGTCTCGGGTAAGGCCCGAAACCTGCGGGGGTTAGCGGCCCGACGTGGAGCGCATATATTCGGTCCAGCAGGGGCAAGGGCCCGCAGCAAAAGAACCGGAGATTTTAGCGGAGAGGCGTGCAAAGAATGCGCGGATGGTGGTCATGGGTTTATTCCGTATCAATTGGATGAAGGCGAGTGTTGCCGCCTTCTAATACGTGCTGCACCGCAGCACCACTGACAGGATGGAAGATCAGCCCTGCACTAAACGCATGGGTGTAAACGCAAAACGCCCCGCAATCATGCGGGGCGCTCTGGCTAGCCTTAGACCTCTCAGAAGAGTGGCTTAGCCTTTTTCTTCGACGATCTCGACCATGTGAGAGACCGCGTTGATCATGCCGCGTACGGAAGGTGTGTCTTCCAGTTCGCTTACGCGGTGCATCTTGTTCAGGCCCAGACCGATCAGCGTTGCACGCTGTTTGGCGGGGCGGCGGATCGGAGAACCGATCTGCTTCACGACGATGGTTTTCTTAGCCATGATTATGCTTCCTCTGCCTGAGCGGCTTCAGGCTCGTCACCCTTACGCAGGATGTCGGCAACCTTTTTGCCACGACGCTGGGCCACTGCACGTGGGGACTGTTCTTTTTTCAGCCCGTCCATGGTGGCGCGGATCATGTTGTAAGGGTTTTGCGAACCGATGGACTTGGAAACCACGTCCTTCACGCCCAGCATTTCGAAAACGGCACGCATTGGACCACCGGCGATGATCCCGGTACCTTCTGGTGCGCTGCGCATCACAACGCGGCCTGCGCCGTGACGGCCAGCCATATCGTGGTGCAAGGTGCGGCCTTCGCGCAGTTGCACGCGGATCATTTGGCGCTTGGCTTGCTCGGTGGCTTTACGAATGGCCTCGGGGACCTCTTTCGCTTTACCTTTACCAAAACCAACGCGACCTTTTTGATCGCCTACGACAACAAGCGCGGCGAAGCCAAAGCGCTTACCACCTTTAACGGTTTTGGACACGCGGTTGATGGCGACCAAGCGGTCAGCAAATTCCGGTGTCTCTTCACGGTCGCGGCGCGGGCCACGACGATTTTCGCGTTCTGCCATGAGAACATCCTTTTCTTGGTGGGCAAGCGCCCGACTGTATCAATCCTTGGTGAGAAGCGGGCCTGCGGCCTGTCTCCCGGATCATCGAGGCCGCCCCTATGCGGGGCGACCCTCTGTTGTCTTAGATCTTCAGACCACCTTCACGGGCAGCGTCGGCCAAGGCCTTCACTTTGCCGTGGAAGAGGAAACCACCGCGGTCGAAATATGCTTCTTCCACGCCAGCTTGCTTGGCACGTTTGGCGATCTCGGCGCCCACTTTCGTGGCCGCTTCGATGTTGTTCTTGCCAACCACACCCAGTGCTTTTTCCAAAGTGGATGCGGAAGCCAGTGTCTTGCCGTTCACATCGTCGATCAACTGAACCGAGATGTTTTTGTTCGAACGGTGAACCGACAGGCGCATGCGCCCTGCATTCACTTTGCGAAGCTTGTTCCGAACGCGCAGGCGGCGCTTCAAGAACAGTTGTCTTTTGCTGTTTGCCATTGTTTGCGTCCTTACTTCTTCTTGCCTTCTTTGCGGAAGACGAACTCACCCTTGTAGCGGATGCCCTTGCCTTTGTAAGGCTCGGGCTTGCGCCACGCACGGATGTTCGCCGCGACTTGACCAACAAGCTGTTCGTCAATGCCTTCCACAATGATTTCGGTTTGCTTTGGCGCGGTTACAGTCACGCCGTCGGGCGCTGTGTAATCCACGTCATGCGACAGACCAAGGTTCAGCTTCAGGGTGTTGCCCTGCATCTGAGCCCGGTAACCAACACCTTGGATCTCCAGCTCTTTTTTGAAGCCTTCGGTCACACCGGTGACAAGGTTCGCAACCATCGTGCGGGACATGCCCCACTGTTGACGGGCACGCTTCGATTTGCCGCGAGGCATGATCGAAACACTGCTGTCGTCGATGGAAATGGTCACATCGTCAGTCGCTTTGAAGGTCCGGACCCCTTTGGGGCCTTTCACTTCGATGGTTTGACCGTCCATGGAGGCTGTTACACCACTGGGCAGCTGAACCGCTTTTTTACCAATACGAGACATGATCTACTCCTTAGAATACGGTGCAGAGCACTTCGCCACCAACGTTGGCGCTGCGTGCGTTCGCATCCGACATCACACCCTTGGGGGTGGAGACAATCGACACGCCGAGGCCCTGACGGACAACGGGGATGTCATTGACGCCCATGTAAACGCGACGACCGGGTTTGGAGACCCGCTTCAATTCGCGAATAACAGGTTCGCCCTCGTAATATTTCAGGCTGATTTCGATGGCGGGGTGGCCATCGGCACCGGTGGTTTTTTCAAACCCACGGATGTAGCCTTCGTCTGCCATAACTTCCAGAACATGTTCACGCAGCTTGGAGGCTGGCGTGCTCACGGTGGATTTCCCGCGCAACTGGCTGTTACGGATACGGGTCAGCATATCTGCGATAGGATCGTTCATATCTGTGCCCTCCTTACCAGCTGGACTTGACCATGCCGGGGATCTGGCCCGAAGAGCCAAGATCACGCAGCGCGATCCGCGAGATTTTCAGTTTACGGTAGTAAGCGTGTGGACGGCCTGTCAGCTGGCAGCGGTTGTGCAAACGCACAGCGCTGGAGTTGCGAGGCAGTTTCGCCAGCTTCAGGGAGGCGCGGAAACGCTCTTCCATTGGCTTGCTTTCGTCGCTGATGATTACTTTCAGCTCGGCACGCTTTGCCGCGTATTTCTTGACCAGACGTTCGCGCTTCTTCTCGCGCTCGATCATAGATTTCTTAGCCATTGTTCAGTCCCTCCCGATCAGGAATTGAAAGGCATGTTGAAGGCTTTCAACAATGCTTTCGCTTCTGCGTCGGTTTGCGCCGTGGTGGCGATCACGATGTCCATCCCCCAGTTTTCATCAACTTTATCAAAGTCGATTTCTGGGAATACGATGTGCTCTTTCAAGCCCATGGCGTAGTTGCCACGGCCATCAAAAGATTTACCAGGCACGCCGCGGAAGTCACGGATACGAGGCATTGCAATCGTGATCAGACGATCAAGGAATTCATACATACGCTCACCGCGCAGGGTCACTTTCGCGCCCAGCGGCATGTCTTCACGTACGCGGAAACCAGCGATGGATTTCTTGGCGATCGTTGTCAGAGCTTTCTGGCCGGCAATCGTGGTCAGGTCTTCCTGAGCAGATTTGGCTTTCTTGCTGTCACGAACGGCTTCGGCACCACAACCAATGTTCAGAACGATTTTATCCAGACGCGGGATCTGCATGTCGTTCTTGTAACCGAATTCCTCTTTCAGTGCGGCTTTGATGGTTTCATCAAACTGCACCTTCAGGCGGGGTGTGTATTTTGCAGTATCAAGCATCGATCACGTCCCCCGTGGTTTTGGCAAAGCGCACTTTCTTGTCGCCTTCCACTTTGAAACCCACGCGTGTTGGTTTGCCGTTGGCATCTTTATACGCGAGGTTGCTCAGATCGACAGGCATCGCCTTGGGGATGCGGCCGCCCTGAGATGTTTGGGTTTGACGTGTTGCACGGATAGAGATGTTAATCCCTTCCACAACAGCCTTGCCGGACTTTGGATCGACAGAAGAGATTGTACCCTCTTTGCCTTTGTCCTTGCCCGCAAGCAAGATGACCGTGTCACCTTTTTTGAGCTTAGCAGCCATCAGAGCACCTCCGGAGCCAGCGAGATGATTTTCATGAAGTTTTTCGCACGCAGCTCGCGAACAACTGGACCAAAGATACGTGTACCTACGGGCTCATTGTTGTTGTTCAAGATTACTGCCGCGTTGCGGTCAAAACGAATGGCTGTGCCATCGTCGCGACGAACTTCTTTTGCGGTGCGGACAACAACTGCTTTACGCACGTCGCCCTTTTTGACGCGGCCACGCGGAATGGCTTCTTTAACGGAGACAACGATGATGTCGCCTACAGAAGCGTATTTCCGCTTGGACCCGCCCAGTACCTTGATGCACTGAACACGGCGTGCGCCGCTGTTGTCAGCAACATCCAGGTTGGTTTGCATCTGGATCATTTGGTTTCTCCCGACCTTTGGGGGGCTGATGCGTTCGCCACTTCCCCAGGGTTTCGATTAATGTTGGACCTGAACTCAGGCATCTGCGGCTACGTAGACTTCCCAACGTTTGGTCTTAGACCGTGGTGCACATTCGATGATGCGAACGCTGTCGCCCACTTTGAATGTGTTCTTCTCGTCGTGCGCCCGGTATTTTTTGGACTTACGGATCGTCTTTTTCAAAACCGGGTGCGTAAAGCGGCGCTCTACGGAGACGGTGATGGTTTGTTCGTTGGCGTCCGATGTTACGGTGCCTGTCAGGATACGCTTTGGCATGGGTCAGGCTCCTTATTCGGATGCAGCTGCGGAGGCAGCTTTTTGGTTCAACACTGTTTTCACGCGGGCAACGTCACGTTTGACGGAGCGCAGGCGCGAAGGGTTTTCCAGCTGGCCGGTGGCTTGCTGGAAACGCAGGTTGAAGGCTTCTTTCTTGAGGTTAACAAGATCGTCACGGAGCTGGTCCGGCGTCTTGTCGCGCAGTTCGTTGGCGTTCATGCCATTTTCCTTTTCAACATCACCGGAGGGCCGCCACATCGCGTGACCCTGATTCCCGATGGAGTGGGGTGAAGTGCGCCGTATAGGTGGGATTTGCCAAGCGCGCAACCCCTGTCTTCCTTGGCGCTTGGCGCGCGCGGGCGAAGGTTGGACAGGCGGCAGCATCGGCACGGCGGGGGCGCGGCTTGGGCCGGGGCGAAAGGCCACTCGCCAAAGCGCGCGGATTTAGCTAATCACAGGCCATGACACATATCAAATCGCTTTTTGCCACCCGCCTTTATCATGCCGCCCTCAACGATCACGGTCAGATCGACCCTGACGAGCTGGCGGTGTCTTGCTATTCCATCGCCGAGGATGACGAGGCGGGCCAAGATTGGTGCGAAGAAAACGGCTATGCGGGCTATACGTCCTATGCCTCGCTCGACGATCTGCCCTACCGCTTTCCGATTTTTAAAGACATGAAGAAAGCGCTGGATAAACACGTCAAAGCATTCGCCAAGGAATTGGCCTTTGATCTGGGTGGGCGCAAGCTCAAGCTGGACAGTCTGTGGATCAACATCCTGCCCGAAGGCGGGGTGCACACGTCGCATATCCATCCGCATTCGGTGATTTCCGGCACCACCTATGTGGCGATGCCCGAAGGGGCCAGCGCGATTAAATTCGAAGACCCGCGCCTGCAAATGATGATGGCCGCGCCGGGGCGCAAGAAAGACGCGCCCGAAGACCTCAAGCCGTTTATCTATGTCGCACCAGAGGTGGGCGATGTGCTGCTGTGGGAAAGCTGGTTGCGCCACGAAGTGCCGATGAACATGGTCGAGGACGACCGCCTGTCCGTGAGCTTTAACTACAGCTGGCAGTAACGCGCCCTGCCCTATTTGGTTTTTTTCGTATCCGTCAGAGAAGTCGCCTTTTTGGCGGCTTTTTCTTCTTTGGTCAGCTTGTTACCCCAGACATTATTGCTCAGCCCCAGATCGTCGGGCATGGGCTTGGTCTTGCCTTTTTTGATCTCTCCGCCCTTGTCGAGAAACTGGCGGATCAATTCTTCATCGGTGGTGGGCTTGGGGACGTGTTTCATGCGCAGTTCCTTTGCAAGGCTTGGCGGCGATCACTTGGCCCCAGCCTAACGATGTTTGAGGTGGTGGCTAGGGCTTTCTGCCCAAAGCCTAGGCACGCAAGGCAGCCCCGCTAGGGCCGCTTGCTCACGTTGGCTCACGTTTGCGCGGGACGGCGTAACCTTGGCTGTGACGGCCCGCGTTTTGGCCCATATGGGGTGGATCAATGGCGGCGCAGGACAGCGCGGCCAGCATCCCTTTCAATCTAACATCGAAAAGACCGCCATGACCCAATTGACCAAAGAAAATGCCATTGCCCTGTCCCTTGCGGGGCTGGTGGGCGAGCTGAGCTTCGAAGCCTATGCGTGGCTGGTATCGCCTTCGCTGTTTGGCGTGCGGCTGGAGCCTGCGAACCTGATCGTGGGGCTGGGTAAGAAGCTGGCTGGTGTGCAGCTAAGCTATGGCCCCGCCTTTGCGATCCATTTCCTGATCGGGATCTTTGGCTTTGCCGCAGCGGTGTTTTTGGTGAAACGCCTGTCTGGCCTTGGCTATCTGGCCACGGGGCTGATTGCGGGCGTGGCGCTTTGGTTCACGGCGCAGGGGCTGCTGGCACCGCTGATGGGGCGCAGCTTTATGATGGGGTTCGGCAGCTACACGCAATCCTCGTTTGTGGGGCATGTGGGCATGACCGTGATCATCGCGATGCTCTGGCAAAAGCTGAGCACCACGGCGGGACGCGCTATTGAACTTGAATGAGCCAACGCCCTGAGCTGCAAATAGAAAAAGCCCCCGCTGAGATTTCAGCGGGGGCTTTTTTTAGGTGTGCCGCACATCCCCCAAAGGGGATGCGAGGGGTTTACCAGTCTTCGCGAACGACGACGCGTGTTTTGATCGGAAGTTTCATTGCTGCAAGGCGCAGGGCCTCACGGGCAACAACTTCGTCAACACCGTCGATTTCGAACATGATCCGGCCAGGTTTCACTTTGGCCGCCCAGAAATCAACGGAGCCTTTACCTTTACCCATACGAACTTCGACGGGTTTGGAGGTAACGGGCACATCCGGGAAAATCCGGATCCACACACGGCCTTGACGTTTCATGTGACGCGTCATGGCGCGGCGTGCCGCTTCGATTTGGCGTGCAGTTACACGCTCAGGCTGCAGGGCTTTGAGGCCATACGTCCCGAAGTTCAGATCCGACCCGCCTTTCGCGAGGCCCTTGATGGACCCTTTGAACTGCTTGCGGAATTTGGTGCGTTTAGGTTGAAGCATCTAATTCTCTCCCTTAGCGACGACCGCCGGCACCGCGGGGTGCTGGGCCATCTTGGAGTTCCTGTGCTTTACGATCACGCGCGGCTGGATCATGTTCCATGATCTCGCCTTTGAAGATCCATGTTTTGATGCCGATGATGCCATAGGCAGTCATTGCTTCAACATGGGCGTAATCGATATCGGCACGCAAAGTGTGCAGCGGCACGCGGCCCTCACGATACCATTCGGTCCGCGCGATTTCCGCGCCGCCCAAACGGCCTGCAAGGTTCACACGGATGCCCAAGGCCCCCATGCGCATGGCGTTTTGCACGGCACGTTTCATGGCGCGGCGGAAAGAAACCCGGCGCTCCAGCTGTTGTGCGATGCTCTCACCAACCAGTGCTGCGTCCAGTTCGGGCTTGCGGACCTCAACGATGTTGAGGTGCAGCTCGCTCGCGGTCATCTTGGCAATTTTCAGACGCAGACCTTCGATGTCCGCCCCTTTTTTGCCAATGATAACACCGGGACGTGCTGTGTGGATTGTGACGCGGCACTTTTTGTGCGGACGTTCAATGATCACACGGGCAATACCGGCCTGGGCACATTCTTTTTTGATGAAATCACGGATTGCGAGATCTTCGAGGAGAAGATCGCCGTAATCTTTCGTGTCGGCATACCAGCGGCTGTCCCAGGTGCGGTTGACCTGCAGACGCATACCGATTGGGTTTACTTTATTACCCATTATGCTTGCTCCTCAACTTGACGCACGACAATCGTGATTTCCGAAAATGGCTTCATGATTTTGCCAAACCGGCCACGTGCACGCGGGCGACCGCGTTTCATGATCAAGTTTTTGCCCACATAGGCTTCGGCAACGATCAGTTCATCCACATCAAGATTGTGGTTGTTCTCGCCGTTGGCGATTGCCGACTGAAGACATTTCTTCACGTCTTGAGCGATCCGCTTTTTGGAGAAAGTCAGGTCCGTCAGGGCCTTGTCGACTTTCTTGCCACGGATCATCGCAGCAACGAGGTTCAGTTTTTGCGGGGAAGTACGCAGCATGCGCAGTTTTGCACGTGCTTCGTTATCTGCCACGCGGCGGGGATTTTTATCCTTGCTCATGACTTACTTCCGCTTCGCTTTTTTGTCGGCGGCATGGCCATAATAGGTACGGGTCGGGGAATATTCACCAAACTTTTGACCAATCATGTCTTCGCTGACGTTAACAGGGATGTGTTTGTGACCGTTGTAAACACCAAAGGTCAGGCCCACGAATTGCGGCAGAATGGTGCTGCGGCGGGACCAGATTTTGATGACTTCACTGCGGCCGCTTTCACGGGCGGCTTCGGCTTTTTTGAGGACGTAAGAGTCAACAAAAGGGCCTTTCCATACTGAACGAGCCATAAATTAACGCCCCTTCTTCTTGGCGTGCCGCGAGCGGATGATGAGCTTGCTGGACGCTTTGTTCTTGTTGCGGGTCTTGGCACCTTTGGTCGGCTTACCCCAAGGAGTAACCGGGTGACGACCACCAGAGGTCCGGCCTTCACCACCACCGTGAGGGTGGTCGATCGGGTTCATCACAACACCACGTACAGAAGGACGGATGCCCTTGTGACGCATGCGGCCTGCTTTACCGAAGTTCTGGTTCGAATTGTCGGGGTTGGACACGGCACCAACGGTGGCCATGCATTCCTGGCGTACCAGGCGCAGTTCGCCAGAGCTCAGACGGATCTGAGCGTAACCGCCATCGCGGCCTACGAATTGTGCGTATGTCCCCGCGGCACGGGCGATTTGGCCACCTTTGCCGGGCTTCATTTCGATGTTGTGAACGATCGTACCGATGGGCATGCCAGAGAAAGGCATCGCGTTACCGGGTTTGATGTCGGCCTTGGCCGAGGAAACGATCTGGTCGCCGATGGCCAGACGCTGAGGCGCCAGTACATAAGCTTGTTCGCCGTCTGCGTATTTCACCAGTGCGATGAAAGCGGTCCGGTTAGGGTCATATTCAATGCGCATGACCGTCGCGGTGACGTCCAATTTGTTACGCTTGAAATCAACGATACGGTAAAGGCGCTTTGCCCCACCGCCCTTGCGACGCATTGTGATCCGTCCGGTGTTGTTCCGTCCGCCATGTTTGGTCAGACCCTCTGTGAGGGCTTTGACCGGGCGGCCTTTCCAAAGCTCCGAACGGTCGATCAGCACCAGCCCACGCTGGCCCGGCGTCGTCGGTTTGTACGACTTAAGTGCCATGTTGTCTGTCTTCCGTTTAGCTATACGCCGCCTGAGAGGGCGGCGATGGTGTGAAGGGCCCCGAAGGTCCCAGAAGTGGTGTACACAAACCGTGCACCGCATGTGCACCATCGGTGCACTGCAAAGACAGAGCCCCGGACGAATCCGGGGCCTTGCCGATGGGGTCGTTTAGGAGATGGGGGGGCTTGGGTCAAGGGCTCATCGCAGGTTAATGCCCCTGCCCTGCCCGCGCGCTCAATTGAGGGATCGATTGCCCGCCAGAGTCAAAGCGGCAGGGAGACGTTAACCACCAAGCCGGACGGCTGCCAATCGAGCGCGATTTCCCCGCCGATGGAATCCACCAGATCGCTGACAATGCGCGAGCCGCTGCGGCGGGTGGGTTTGACAACCTCGGGGCCGCCGCTTTCTTGCCAGCGAAAAGTGATGCGCTGGCCGCGCGCATCCGGGGCCAGATCCCATGTGAGGGCGACCTGCCCCGAGGCGCAGCTCAGCGCGCCGTATTTCACGGAATTGGTTGCCAATTCATGAAGCCCCAGCGCGGCGCAGGAGAGCACATGGGTCGAGAGCGTGACCTCTGGGCCGTCCAAGGTGAACTGGGCCTGCCCAGCGGGCGCATAGGCGGCGAGGATCGGGGCGGAGAGTTCTTTGAAGCTGACGTTAACCGTATCGCTGAGGTCAATGGTTTGCAGATGCGCCTCGCCCAAGGCACGCAGCCGCTGGGAGACCAGCGCACCGAAGTCTTTGACATTGGTTTCCTCGCGCGCCGAGAGGCGGATGATCACCGTCATGATGTTCACGATGTTGCGCAGCCGGTGGTTCAATTCCTGATTGGCCAGTTTGCGGGCCTTTTCGGCGGCATCGCGTTTGGCGGTCACATCCATTTGCGAGCCAAAGAAATAGACCACCCGCCCGTCATCATCGAGGATCGGGCCAATTTGCAGCGCGTTAATGAAAGTGGAACCATCTTTGCGGTAGTTTAGAATCTCGACAGTTTCCAAACGCTCGGCCCCGATAGCGGCGCGGATGCTGGCGACACTTTCGGGGGTGGTGTCTGGCCCCTGCAACAAGCGGCAATTATGGCCGATCACCTCATCAGGGGAGTAACCGGTTAACTCAAAGAACGCATCATTGGCAAAAACGATGGGATTGTCTGAGGCGGTTGGATCAGAAATGCACAGGGGAATCCGCGCATGGCGGATGGCCAGCGCGATGGCTTTGTCATTCTTCAATTCCCACCCAGCGGGATGTTGCAGCGTGTCCAAAGTGAAATTCCTATGGGCGACTTTTTCGCAATTTAAATCACCTTAAGTTGAAGCGGAGCAATTGCGAAACACTAATTTTCCGCTGCTTTCTTGCAATTACACAGCAAGGTCAACAGCACGGCGCGATCTTAGGGCCAAATTGGCCCTAAGAAATGAAGGATGGCTGCCGGTACCTTGGGAGCACAGTGGAAAGGAGCGCGAGGCGCGGGTTTTTCGGGTGAGCGGCGGGCCAAGAGCGGAGCGATTACGGAACACGGGGGCTAAGGAACTCTCGGGTAACGAAACACTCGGGTTGGCGAACACTTGTGTTGAGGAACCCTAGGGTTAAGGACCACCGGGGTTACAGATCACCGAGACTAAAGAGCACCGGGGATACGCACCGCAGAAGATGAGCGACGCCGCCCGCCCGGTCAGTGGGTTTGCGTGCCAAGCAGCGACATGCCCACCACCACAAGCGCGAGGCCAAGCCAGCCAAGCGGGCTGAGGCTGTGACCAAAGACCAGCGCGCTGACCAGTACCGCGCCCACCGAGCCGATGCCTGTCCAGACCGGATAGGCAATGCCCAGCGGCAGGCGCGCCATGGCCCAGTAAAGCCCGCCCAGACTGCCCGCCATTGCCGCCGCCGTCAGCAGCGCCATCGGCCATGAAAAGCGCAGCCCCAGCGATTTGAGCCCGGCGGCCCAAGCTGGTTCCAAAAGACCTGCGATGATGAGTGAAATCCAAGCCATGAGATGTCTCCGTTTTGCGAACGGGTCGTCCCGGTTATGCCTTGTAAAGTTGGGTCGTCCCAACGGCCTGCGCCTGATTTAGCGCGGGGCTTGCGGGGGATCAAGCCCGGTCAGGTTTGGCCAAAAGAAAAAACCCCCCGCATGAGCGGAGGGCTTTGATTTTTTCCACAAGAAGTGGCGCAGACCTTACAGGCCGGTGCTCACGTCGATTGTGTTGCCTTCTTCGAGGGTCACATAGGCTTTTTTCACGTCTTTACGTGTGCCGAGTTGGCCACGGAAACGCTTTACCTTACCCTTGGTGATGGACGTGTTCACGGCCTTCACCTTAACACCAAAGAGAGCTTCGACAGCTTCTTTGATCTGAGGCTTGTTGGAACCAATGGCCACTTCAAACACCACGGCATTGGCTTCGGAAGCCATTGTCGCTTTCTCGGTGATGATCGGCTTGCGGATCACATCGTAATGTTCTGGTTTAGCGCTCATTTCAGACGAGCCTCCAGTGCTTCGATCCCCGCTTTGGTGATCACGAGTGTGTCACGCTTGAGGATGTCGTAAACGTTTGCACCCATCGTTGGCAGGATATCCAGACCTTCGATGTTACGTGCGGCTTGGGCGAAGTCTTCGTTCACCGAAGCACCGTCGATGACTAGCGCGCGTTTCCAGCCGAGGTTTTTCACCTGTTTGGCCAGAGCGGCGGTTTTGCCAGCTGCGGATGCTTCTTCAAGGATGACCAGCGAACCCTCTTTGGCTTTCGCCGACAGAGCGTGACGCAGACCCAATTTGCGGAACTTTTTGGTCAGCTCGTGACCATGGCTGCGCGGTGTTGGGCCTTTGTAGATACCACCTTTACGGAAGATCGGCGCGTTACGGTCACCGTGACGAGCGCCACCGGTGCCTTTTTGGCGATAGATCTTCTTGGTCGAATAGGAGGTTTCCGAACGGGTCTTAACCTTGTGCGTGCCTTGCTGGGCGTTGTTACGCTGCCAGCGCACGACGCGGTGCAGGATATCGGCGCGCGGGTCGAGGCCAAACAGGGCTTCGTCCAGATCTACCGAACCGGCTTTGCCGCCGTCGAGATTGATGACATCGAGTTTCATGCGTCACCTTCTTTCTTTTCTGCGGCTTCCAGAGCTGCTTGCTCCTCGGCGGCTGCTGCTGCTGCGGCTGCTTCAGCTTCGGCTGCTGCTGCAGCGGCGGCTTCTTCAGCGGCTTTTGCAGCTTCACGGGCTGCGGAGGCCAGAGCGGCGGGCACGATTGCGGCGTCAGGGAATGGTTTTTTCACTGCGTCTTTAACAGTGACCCAACCACCTTTGGAGCCAGGAACAGCGCCTTTAACCATGATCAGACCGCGCGCGGTGTCAGTTTTGACAACTTCGAGGTTCTGAGTGGTCACGCGGGCTGCGCCCATGTGGCCGGCCATTTTCTTGCCTTTGAAAACCTTACCGGGATCCTGACACTGGCCTGTGGAGCCGTGCGAACGGTGAGAGATCGACACACCGTGTGTCGCCCGCAGACCGCCGAAGTTGTGGCGCTTCATCGCACCGGCAAAACCTTTACCGATGGATGTGCCGGAAACGTCGACATATTGACCTGCGAAATAGTGATCGGCGATGATTTCTTCGCCAACCGGCAGCATTGCATCCGCGTCAACGCGGAATTCAGCAACTTTGCGCTTGGGTTCAACCTTGGCAGCCGCGAAATGGCCGCGCATGGCTTGGGAAGTCCGCTTTACTTTGGCTGTGCCAGCGCCGAGCTGAACGGCGATATAGCCGTCCTTTTCGATTGTACGCTGGGCCACAACTTGCAGACCATCGAGTTGGAGAACGGTGACAGGAATCTGTTTGCCGTCTTCCAAGAACAGCCGGGTCATCCCGACTTTTTTTGCGATAACGCCTGAGCGCAACATATCATTACCCTCCGACTATTATGATTGCAGCTTGATCTCGACGTCCACACCAGCGGCGAGGTCGAGCTTCATCAGCGCGTCTACGGTCTGGGGAGTCGGATCAACGATATCCAGCAGGCGCTTGTGCGTGCGGATTTCAAACTGGTCACGGGATTTTTTGTCTACGTGGGGGCCACGCAAAACGGTGAATTTTTCGATCTTGTTCGGCAGCGGAATGGGGCCGCGAACGGATGCGCCGGTGCGTTTGGCGGTGTTGACGATTTCCTGTGTGGAGGCATCAAGCACCCGGTAGTCAAACGCTTTCAGGCGAATGCGGATGTTCTGGCTAGCAGCCATGAGCATATCCCTTACAAATGGGATTTCAACGGATTGGAGGAAGCAGGCTCATCCGGCCCCCTCTTCGCGTCTTCGTATCAAGTGAAACGGGGCGCGTTGGACGCACCCCGGTTGATTTCGCTGCTATAGGGGGAATCGGGCGGGGTGGCAAGGGGGTTTTGAAGAGTGGAGGGTTTTCGAAACCGGTGGGGATGGTTGCGGAGGAAATGATGGGGAGCGTCGCCCTGCTCTGATGGGTTTTGGTGTCTTCGGTGCACAGAAAAAAGGCCGCGGCGGGTGAACGCTGCGGCCTTTATTATTTGAAACACCTGTTCCCGGTTATGTGACGGGGTGCGGTGCATCCAGATATTTGAGCGAGGCGGTTCTCGTGATCTTTTGGCCGAGGCCAAAAGACACTGTCACCGCCGCGGCGCAGGGGCCTTGCGGCCCCTACTCCGGTTTACTCAGTAATCTTGGATACAACACCCGCGCCAACAGTCCGGCCGCCTTCGCGGATGGCGAAGCGCAGGCCTTGTTCCATGGCGATCGGTGCGATCAGCTCTAC
>JBPOFD010000034.1:0-2252 GCA_051252055.1 Sulfitobacter sp. | reverse complement strand
CTCTCAGAGCTGCGGCGCGGGAATTATGAAGTGCTCGACGCTGTGCTGCCCAACAAGATCGACCAGATCACCGTCACACAAGAATTCTTGGAAATGACCTTTGAAGAAACCGGCGATCAGGTGTTCTCCGATCGCGCATCCAGCTTGCAGCAGGACAAAGCGACGGAGGTGGCGCAGCTCAAAGGGCAACAAGAGGCGCAGGCCTTAGGCAAAGATCTCGGGCGTGATCGCGGTCTCGACGATGAGATGGAATTTTAAGGGGAGGATGGACAGATGAACAAAGCATTTCCTCTTTGGGCCGCACTGCCCTTTGGCGCAATCTGTGGCGCGATCCTCGGGACCATTGTCGCAAGCTTCTATCTGGCATTGGCCTTGCGGACGGGGTTTGGCAACTTCGACATGTTGGCGGTCTGGAACGCCAGCGCGGGATTGCGCACGGCACACCCAGAAGCCTTCAAAGTCGCCTATGGCGCAGTTGGTTTTGGATCCCTCGGGCTCGGTGGTCTTGCACTTGCTTGGACTTGGAAGAAAGAACGGGACGACTATGGCTCGGCCCATTGGCAGACCAAACCCGAGCTGATGAAAAATGACATGCTGCACAAGCCGGGGGAGGGATTTGTCTGTGGCAAGCTCGGATCGCCAAAGTCAAAGGGTGGGTTCATCTCTTCGGCAGCAATTCCGCATGTGATGATGGTGGCGCCAACGCGGGCCGGTAAGGGTGTTGGCTTCGTGATCCCGAACCTGATGGCCTTCGCGGGATCCGTGGTGGTGCTCGATGTCAAAGGCGAGAACTTTGAGAAAACGTCTCGCCTGCGCGCACTCAATGGCGATGAGGTCTATCGCTTCAGCCCGTTTGATTGGTCCAATGCCACGCATCGCTACAATCCCCTATCGCGTATCGCCAAAGCGCCAACCTTTGCGCAGCGGTTTACCGAAGTCAGCATCTTGGCTGACTTGTTTCTCGATAAAGACAACAAGACGCTGGATACGTTTTCAGAGGCAGGCAAGTCGATCTTCGTGGCCGCCTGTTTGCTGGCGATCCAGCGCGGGACGGCAAGCCTTGGCGAGGTGAACAAGATTGTTGCGGGTGGTGAGTACAAGAATGCCCAATACAAGACTTATGCCGATGAGGCGGAGGAAGCCATTCTGCGCGAACTTTGGACCAATGCAGCCAGTGCGTCATCGCGATTGCTGACCTCTAATATTCAGGCGTTGATGACGGCGGGTCTCAAGCAGTGGGATAATCCGGCGGTGCGATCAGCGACCCAAAGCAGCGATTTTGACTTTGCAACGTTCCGCAAGACACCTCAGTCGCTCTATATCGCTGTGTCAGAGGATCACATCGCGACGTTGGCACCGCTGTTGCGCCTGATGTTCGCAGACTTGATTGCATCCATCCGTCTCAAAGAGCCAGGGCCGGATGAGCCGTGGCCCGTCATGATGATGATTGACGAATTCCAGCAGATGGGCGCAATGCCGTACCTGGAAAGGGCGATCCATTCGCTGGCAAGTTACGGTGGCAGGGTAGCGATGATCGCGCAGTCGCTGGCGTCCTTGGATCGGATCTATGGACCAGAGGGACGTGAAAGCTTGGAGAATGGGGCGGGGCTGAAGCTCTATATTACGCCGCGGGATCAGCGGACTGTAAAGGAGGTTTCGGCGGCTGTTGGCAGCACGACGCGGGAAGCGGTGACGCGGATGTATGGGCGGAATAAGGGGATACTGGGTGCGACCTCGACCTCGGCACGACTAGAAGAGCGGCCGTTGTTGTCAGAAACTGAGGCTCGGCTGATGGATCCTGATGAGGTGATCATCCTTGCGTCCCCGCAACATCCGATCAAAGCGCAGCGGATCAAGTACTATGATGATCCGCTGTTCAAAGAAATGGACGCCAAACAGAAGGACAAGCCGTTTCCTTATCCACCGAGTGTAGAGGGGGTGGGGCCTTGGGGTGTAGGGGGTGACGATGATAGTATGGAGGGAGCAAATGACACTGCTGGCCATCGGCCGGCGCGAGATCGTGCGGAACGGCGCGAGGCGCGGGGGATGCGGGTGATGGGTGAGGGGGTGGAGATGGAGCAGCAGCCTGCGCCGGAGACGCTGGAGCGCGAGGCGGATGTGCCGAAGGCTTGGGAGCAGACGCTGGATATGCGGGAAGATGTCATCGAGGAGTTGTTGGGATTGTAAAGTCTGCTGTCGCGACCATAATCGGTCGTTCGTGTAAGCTGCAGCGAATTCACACTTCGAGCCCA
>JBPOFD010000033.1:0-2296 GCA_051252055.1 Sulfitobacter sp. | reverse complement strand
GAAAACGCAAGAAACCCAACCAAATAGGCAATAGCCAGCAAAAACGCGGCATAATCCGAACATCGGCATTATGGACCACCTCATGGGCCAACGTCCCATAGTACCCTGCCGCATCGTGGAACGTGGCAATCGGCGGCATGTGGATGTGATCTTTTGCGGGGCTGTAGTAGGCGCGCGTATCGTCGCTGGTGAGGATCTCCGCCCCCGTTCGGCTGAAAAACGCCTCAAGCTCTGGATCTTCCGTTGTGCCAAGGTCGCGCGGAGCCTCGGGACGGATGTAGTAATCCTCCGGCAAACCTTCGATCTGATCCGCATTAAATACACGGTAGGCGCGCGCATAGGGCAGCTCCTCCTCGATGCCCAATTCGTTCTCACGGGTGAACGTCCCGTATTTGACCACGGTCAACGACGTTTCGCCTTTGCGGACCTGACCGCCCAGCTCCTGCGCCTGTTTGTAGGTCATCCAGCGGCTGGACACATAACCATGCTTGGCCGCCATAACCCAGAGCATCAGGATGTTAATCCCGCGATACTCCTCGCCATTGTGGCGGGTTGGTAGGGCAATACCGGACGCGCTCCCTGTCCACGGCTTGCGCCATGGCGGCGTGCCTGCCTCGATCTCTGCAATAATGGTGTCGGTGACATGGGCATAAACATCAAACTTCGGTGCCATTTGTGGCCTCCTCGATCAAAGTGACGCGGGTGAGGCTTCGCGCCCCCTTCCGCCGATGGGCTGCGCCTCGGCCACCTGATCTGACCGAATACGCATGTATTCGGCGGAACAGAGTGGGAGAGGGCAAAGCCCGACCCACGGCCCTGAACGGGGCTGTCAATCGGCCACATTTGCGAAGAAAATGTCTGCGCCAAAAACCGACGCCATTTTGCCGCGCGAGGAATGGCTCGCCTGCGAGACCGGGGAAATTGGTGGCTGATTTTGGGGATGGACTAAGGTTGACCGCCACGGTCAGGGATGTTGGGCGGACCAAGTAAGTAAAATGATGTCTGAAGGAGGTGAGCGGGCTGAAAGCCAGTCGATCCTCCGCACAGTCCGTTTCTTAGAGCGTCCAGTGCGCAGCAGCACGGGGCACAACTTTTCTTTCCATGTTCGATAGAATCATCGTCTCGCTGCAGTTCATCCGCACGAATAGCCCTTTGCATTCCAAACGGATCTATTGGTGAGCTCACTGCAACCCCACCTTTCGAATCTGCTCTGCGCTAACCAAGTTTGCGGCCAACAAGGCAGTCACCTGATTGGGCGTGATGTGACGGCACAACGGGTGATGATCCGTGACCCAATCGGCCAAGCCTTTGAGCACTTCACGCTCATTGACTTTGCTCGTTTCTTGCTCCTGCTCAACTTCGTGAAGGTATTTCAGCCAACGGCCAGAGCTGAACCAATTATCCGAGAAACAAACTTTGGATCGGGTAAAGCCCTCGGTCTCGGTCGCGTAGGATCGCACGGCCTCCTCGAGATTTTTCGCATCCACTCCATCGACCAACGCTTGGCGGATCTGTGAGAGGCAAACCGCTTTGCCGCGAACTCGATCCTCGGGGTAGGCTGCCAAAATCTTTTCTGAAACCTCATCTTCCACCGCCGCCTTCGCGCGCGAAGGTTTTGGTTTTTTATATGGTTTATATCTGTTCTTATAGGATTTGCCCTCAGGGGCAGACGGCTTGCCCTCAGGGGCAAATGCATCATTTTCCCTTTTGGTCGGATCGATTTTCCCTTTTGGGCAAATGGAGTTGCCCAAGGCGTACCAGCAGGTTCGGTCATACCGATCATCGCTGAAGTTGCCCTTAATAATTAGCCCCGCACTGACCAGCTTTTCCAGCGCAGTGCGAATCTGCTTTTCGCTGAGATAGGGGAACAACTCACCAAAAGCCGAGATCGAATTGTAAGTCCAATACCGCCCGTCGCGAAAGTTGCGGCGGTTGGCTTGGTTCTTCTCGATCCAAAAGATGATGTTCTGGAAAATCACCGCTGCATTCAAACCGACGCGTGCAGCGATATCGGGATCAAAGCTATGGCGACTCATGTTTGACACCCTTTAGCCAACACGGGCGTCGGATTTTGTACAGGTTTTGTACGAGAAATCAGTTTTCGCGCCCTATCAGCGAGGAAAACTATACGCACGTTTTTGCGTACAACTGCACAGTCGCGCAAAAATAATCTATATTTTTCAATGGATTTTGGTGATCCCGACTGGATTCGAACCAGTAACCTGCCCCTTAGGAGGGGGCTGCTCTATCCAGTTGAGCCACGGGACCACTGGCGCTTTTTAGAGGGGAAGGTTGT
>JBPOFD010000032.1:0-2804 GCA_051252055.1 Sulfitobacter sp. | reverse complement strand
CATCAATCCAGATGCCCACAGATAATCTTGCGAGAGGCACAGCGCCAAACGCTGAACGGCTAGCTTAACATCAACTGTTTCGTGCCTGTTCCTGCGCCATAGCAGGATTTCCCTTGCCGCCGAGCCAACCGAGAACAGTGATGATCCAGCTCGGATCGATGAGTGGGCGAGCTATGTCGAGGTCAAGTTACCCGACGCTTCGCGACAATCCGTTGATCGGTAGGATGTGCTTGATCGTACAGCCGATGGCTGCTCCGAATGGAATACAAGCAGTTTTTGCAATATTATAATGCTGAATTAATTGTGGCTAAATGCCACAACAGGGCTGCCTGTATGATGCTGGCAAGAAATAGGGCTGATTACTTCACATGGGCCGACCGCGCGCGCAACGGCACAAACGACTGACGCAAAACCAGCGTTTTGCCATCGTTCGCAAGCGTGCCGAGGGGGTGCCGATTGAGGATCTGGCCCGCGAATTCGGCGTCACGACCCGCAGCATCTTCTACACGTTGAAGGCCGATCAAACCCTCAAGCTTGATGCGCGCGTGCGCTCGATCCGCGTGTGGGATGTGCGGCACTACAGCCATCGAGAAACTGGCCGCGACGATGATTGCCCTGAGAGTTGCGACATGCGCCTCGGGATCTCCAGCACGCAGGAAGAACCCGGCTGGCAACGCACGACACCAAGGGCAGCCCCTCAATGGGGGCTGCCATCACGGCGCTGTGCGTCATCGAACTGGCGACGCGGAGTTGGCGTTGAGTGGGAAGATCACGAGGGCAACCACGGATACGAGTGGGTGGCCTACTAGAGCTATTCGCCGATGTCTTTCATCCGTTCGGCGATGTCGCCCGCAATGCGCTCATACAGGGCGGCTTGCTTATCCCTAGGAGAGCCGGGCTTCGGATTCCTTCGGCGAATGCGTTTGGCGAGCCAGAAGAGCAGCCGGGCTGCTGGATCAGACGTCGCATCCGGTTCTGTGGCCGGATACTTCTCCTCTAATGCGACGACGATTTCCTGGGACAGGCTGCGTCGGTTGAGGGAGGCATGCGTTTCCAGGCGCTTCTTCAGCGCGGCAGGGAGCATGAGTTTAAATTGGAGCAAAGCTTCTTCTTTCATGATTCCATGATGGACAATATTTGTCCTCAATGATATGGACATTTAATGTCCCTTTGGTGAGGGGTAAATATGAAAGCAATCCAATTCAAACTGAACCTACCAGCGGACGTGAAAGCCTGGCTTGAACAGGAAGCTGTACGGAACTTGCGCTCGCAAGGCGCACAGGTGGTGACCTGCCTGCGAGCGGCCATGTTGCGACAGCAAGCTGAGGGCGAGGGGGTTGAAAAATGAACCCAAGCCATATTCAGCTCATTCCAACCCCAGAGCTCGCGCTTCTCTTCGGCTACAATGAGCCGAGCGCGTCATTCTACGATTTCTGCCGCCGGACGGGCATCGCTCCCGTACCGGGGCGGCGTGGATGGTATGATCCGAAACTCATTCGCGCGCGATTGGATGCAGCTCAGGGTATCAGCGCGGCAGAACGCGAGGCCACTTCGCAACCGAGCCTCGTTGCGCAACGGAGAGCGCGCCGTGCCCAGAAGTAACCTCCCTAAAGGCGTTCACCGGGTCCGCCGCAAGGTTGTGTCCGGTGTACGCTACCATTTCTATGCCTGGCGTGGCGGCCCCAAATTTTGGGAAGGGACGGACCCGAACCCGAAAGAACCCGAATTTTTTCATACGTTTTCCCAGTGCGGTACGCCTGTAAGCCCTGCCGAATATCTCACGACTCACTTGGTCGATGATTTCTTGTCCAGCGCATCTTTGCCAAAGGCTGAGCGCTCAAAGGCCGATATCCGCAAGTGGTTGGAGCTGTTTCGCGAGGAATTTGGGGCAGATCCTATCGCGATGTTCGAAGAACGCGCCTCGCGGGGCGAGGTCAATAATTGGCGAAAGAAATGGCTCCATTCGCCCAAGCAGCACGATATGGCAGGTACCCATGCGACACGCGTTCTGAATTGGGCGGTCGAAGAGGGCAAACTGAAAGAGCACCACTGCCACAAGCTCAAGAAGCTTTACCAATCGAACCGGACTGAGATCATCTGGACGAGTGGCGACATAGCTCAGTTCGATAAACATGCGCCCAAATGGGTGCAAAGGATCCTGACCGCAGGATGCGAAACCGGTTTGCGAGCAGCTGATCTGGTTCAGGTCAAGATGGACCAATTCGAGGACACGCCGTACGGCAAGCGCCTTCGTTTCAGGACCAGCAAGCGCGGCCAGATCGCATATATCCCTGCAACATCAGCCCTTGAGAAACTGATCGCAGAAACGCCGGACGAACAAGAGGTGCTGCTGGTATCAGAGCTTGGCAGGCCTCTGACGGCCCGTTGGGCATCGAACCAGATCACCAAGTGGCGGCGCGAAGCGCAGATACCCCCTTGGATCGACGGCAGGGAGAAGACTCTGTCTGATACGCGCGGGACGGCGGCGACAAGATTGCTAAATGCGGATCTGTCTTTGCGCCAAATCGCGGTGCTGATGGGGTGGTCCGTCCGCTACGCCGCGCAGGTTATCGAGCATTATGCGCAGGTTAGCCCGGACGAAAGCGACGCTGTTTTGCGCAAGTTCAATCGAGCAAAATCATTAACTCAAGACACAAAAATGTAAACGCCCCTGTAAACGGTGGGGCCCAAGCATGGGAAGCAATACTCTAAGTGGTTGATTATAAATGGAGGCGGGTACCGGAATCGAACCGGTGTACACGGATTTGCAATCCGCTGCATAACCACTCTACCAACCCGCCTCG
>JBPOFD010000031.1:0-3839 GCA_051252055.1 Sulfitobacter sp. | reverse complement strand
CTGGTGGCTCGCTCAGATTGCCTGCGGCGCTCTGCGGGATCGTGGGGTTTCGCCCTTCTGTAGACGTGATTGCTCATCCGACCCGACCGTTGGGGTGGTCAGGTGTTTCAGTTCTTGGCCCGATGACCCGCACCGTGGACGATCTTACTTTGATTTTGAGCATTTCGCAGGGGTACCACCCTGATGATCCGTTATCGGCACGCTCCTCGGAGACACGGTTTACGACCTTGCCGGACGTAGACCTCAGCACCTTGCGGGTCGGTTACAGTGAAGATTTCGGTGGCGCACCAGTAGACCCGGCTATTCGGGCAACATTCCGTGATCGGATCGAGAAGATTGCACCCTACGTTCGAGACTGCCGCCCGGTTGATCTCGTTCTGGGAAATATGGACCGATGCTTTGACATCCTGCGCGCCGAAAGCTTTCTGGCCGCCTTCGGTGAAGTGACTGAAACCGAGCCCACAGCCTTTGGCCCAGATATCCAAGCGAATGTAGAGTTGGGTCGATCCATGTCTTTGGCCGATCGGGCATGGGCGCATGCCGAGCAAACGCGCATTCTGCGTCGCTTCAACGCGTTGATGCAAGACTTTGATGTTATTCTGCTGCCGACCGCACCGGTATCCCCGTTCCCGTGGACCCAAGGTCATGCGACCGAGATCGAAGGGCAGAGCATGGATATCTACTATCGTTGGTTGTCCCTTACCTATCGCGGATCCCTTGCAGGCGGCCCATCAATCACCCTGCCTTGCGGTCGCGACCCCCATGGCATGCCCTTCGGACTTCAGGTGCTGGGCGCTGTCCGTAGCGACGAAGCGTTGCTGTCGACGGCCAAAACACTGGAAACACTCTTTGCGGGAAATCCGGACATGGCGCGGCCCTGCCCTGATATGACAAACCCCACACCGTCAGGCATCGACTTGCGTTCAATCGTAACACACCCGCCGATCATGGACCAAGATGTTCGATCCAAGACGGCCCCCCTCGGAACGGCGGTTTAGCATTATGTATCTTATTCCTATCATCTTCTTTCTATTGCTGATTAGCGGCACTGCCTTTGCCTATCTCATGGGGGCGGTGTCCGTTCTAACCTTTGTCGCAGTCGATAAAACGCAGTTTCTATCCATTCTGCCGCAGCGTATCTTTGCCCAGCTTGATGTCTTCGCCTTCATGGCGATGCCGCTGTTCATCCTGACCGCCGAGATCATGAGCCGTGCGGGCGTCACCCGCAGCCTGATTGATTTCGCCATATCTATTGTCGGCCGGTTTCGAGGTGGATTAGGCCATGTCAACATCCTGACGAGCGTATTCTTTGCGGGCATCTCGGGGTCTGCCATCGCGGACAGCGCAGCACTATCGCGCACATTCGTGCCAGAAATGAAGGCACGCGGTTATGACCCATACTATGCAGGCGCGATCACAGCGGCTTCTTCGATGATTGGACCGATCATTCCGCCATCGATCATTATGATTATTTATGGCGGCCTGACCGGAGCCTCGGTTGCAGCACTGTTCATTGCGGGGGTCGTACCCGGTCTGTTGCTGGCCGTTTCGCTGATGGTGTTGAACGCGATCATTGCGCATATCAAGGGACATCCGGGTGGTGCCTCTGACGATCTACCGCGCTTTTTGCCCAGCTTGCTGAACGCGGCACCTGCGTTGTGTTTGCCCATAGTGATCCTGGGCTCGCTTGTCTTTGGATTGGCAACGCCTACAGAAGGATCGGCGATTGCGGTCGCCTTCGCGCTGCTGGCGGGCCAGTACTATAAAGGACTGAACTGGCGCATGATTTTTGACGCGGTCGAGGCCACGGCAAAGATGACAGGCACAATTTTCATTATTCTCGCAGCGATTTCGGTGTTGGGCTATCTGGCAGGCCAGTTGGGCTGGTCCAGTGCGCTGGCCGACTGGGTGGAATCCTTCGGGCTGACCGGTACAAAATACCTGTTCTTTCTCGTGGCCATCTTCTTGATCGCAGGCATGTTCATGGATACCCCCGTGGCCCTGACCCTGCTGATCCCGCTATTCGCCCCTCAAGCAATGGAGCAAGGCATCAGCCCGATCCACCTTGGCATCGTGCTGTGCTTTAACCTGTGCGTCGGTCTGATCACACCACCTCTGGGTAAATGCCTCGTGGTCGTATCTGCGCTGACCAAACTCAATTACTGGCGGCTGGCCTATGCAGTGCTGCCCTTCATTCTTGTTCAGGTGCTGCTGCTGCTGGCGCTGGTCTACTGGCCAGCACTCAGCCTCACGCTGCCGCGCTTATTCGGATTTTCTGTGAATTGACGAAACCAAAGGGAGGATAACCAATGAAACTCAAGGCACTTACACTGGCGACGCTGCTCGCCATGGCCACCTCTGCATCCGCAGAGGTCAAGATTGCACTAGACGGTAAACCAGACCTCGAACAATCAGGGTCCTACAACTGGTCTTATGCCTTTGCCAAGGCTCTGAATGAAGGCGGCATCGAAACACGTGAAATGCCACGTGATTCCGTCGGCAGCGAAGCCGAGAAATTCGATCAGATCTCAACCGGCTTGCTGGAAATCTCGATGTCGGACGTGCGCGCTGTAGCACAGGTCGAGCCATTCATCTACGGCATACGTTTGCCCTATGTCTTCGACAACATTGAACATATGGATCGGGCAATGGCTTCGGGTGATGTCTATACTCGGATCAACGAAAGCCTGGCTGCGCAAGACGCCATTTTGCTGGCGCTGGCACCGCTTGGACCAGCCTCGGGTGTGATCACCACAACGCAAGCCGTGCGATCACCGTCCGATATGTCCAGCCTGCGCATGCGAGCCTTGGATGATGCACAAATCGCGATGTACGAAGCATGGGGTTCAAGCGGTACAATCGTGCCTTGGGGCGAAGTGCCTGCTGGTCTGCAAACCGGCGTGATTGACGGATATCTGAATTCGCCCTTCGTACCCGTGATGTTTGGCCAGACCGATTTCGTCAAAAACTTTGCCACGGCTGATGTAATCTGGCCATTGCGCGCCGTCCTCGCATCAAAAGACTGGTACGATGGTTTGTCCGATGCGGATCGCGCGATTGTGGATGCGGCTGTTGTGACCGCAGACGCTGCAGCGCGCGCATGGCTGGGCGAAGCGGCCGAAAAAGGCCTGACGGCGCTTGAAGAAAAAGGCGTGACAGTTCAGCGTCTGACGGCAGAAGAACGTGCCGTGTTCCGCGAGGCTTCCTTGCCCGTGTACAATACGGACCTGATGTCCGCAGAAGACACCGCGCTGTGGAAAAAACTGTCGGACGAAAACCGCTAACACAACCTGCGGGGCGCCATATCTGCGCCCCGCACGTTGCAAAAACCAGAGAGAAAAAACATGCGCCACCACATCATTAACATCAGTGATCGTTTGCATCAGCTCATGCGCCGCGTTTCCGTATTTGCGGTTTGCCTGATGTTCCTGGCGGTGGTTGTGCAAATCATTGCACGCTATGTTTTCTCATCCCCACCTGTCTGGACCGAAGATGTCGCGCGCTATGCGATGGTCTGGACCGGATTGATGGGGGCCACTCTGTCGTTCAAAACCCAGTCCGATGCGGTTTTGATGGAAAGCGTGTTTCCAAAGGCACCGCATGCTCTCGCGTTCTTTTCAAAAGCCATACAAAGTGCCGCGGTTCTGACCTTTATCCTGCCCGTGATCTATTTTTGCTTCATCGGGCTCAGGGGTGGTTTTGCAAAGGGATATCTTGCGCGCCAATCTGGCCTTACGGCAGATACCTTGGGGATCCCGATGCTATGGATTTCCGTGGCCGTGCCGATCTCCATGATCATCATCTTGCTCCACCTGTTCGCCAGATGGGCTGGTGATGAA
>JBPOFD010000030.1:0-4746 GCA_051252055.1 Sulfitobacter sp. | reverse complement strand
GCAATTGATCTACGGAGGCTTTAGCGAGTTCTCAATACGCTGGCGGGGCCTACGGCTGGTGACTTTTCCACCCTACCCGAATTACGATATTGCGCTACTCATGACTCGCGCTTATCGAATGACGTTACTTAGATGCTTTAAAATCAACGTCAGGTGGGTAAGATAATCGCACCTACCGTATGGTGGAAAATATATCAACGCCAATGTGGGGATTTCACCCTAAAAACCCGACTTTACGTGTCTGCAGCACAATACTTTGCATGTTTGATCGTATCAACTGCAATCGGTTCTGATTTTTTCTACCAGAATATCGTGCATTTTTGATGTTTGCCTCCCGTCGCGCTACCGACATGTGGTCTAACGGTCGCAGTTGATGGTCAACACTGCGGTTGATTGCATTGGCAGACCCACTCAGGACCTGTGAGTTCAAGGCATAGAGTATTCGTTGGGTTTTCAATGTCTGAAATGTGTAGTATATTTCGGACATGCTAGACGTTGCTCGCACGCAAACCTTACCAGATCGCCTCCGCGCGCGCATCGATGATGCGCCGCGTCAAGTGTGGACACCGTCTGATTTTGCCGACGTTGGTGTTCGTGGCGCTGTCGACAAGGCTCTCCAGCGCATGGTCACGTCTGGCCAGCTGCGCCGCATTCAGCGCGGGCTTTACGACAAGTCGTCCCAGAATGCGCTTACAGGCAAATCTACCGTACCAGACTACCGCGCCGTCATCGATGCAATCGCGCGCCGAGATCAAATTCGTTGGTTGATCGATGGTATGACGGCTGCCAACACGCTTGGCCTTACAAACGCGGTGCCAGCCAAAATCGAGGTGCTGGTGGATGCGCGCCTCAAGCCCGTCACTCTGGGTAATCAAAAGATCGTTTTCAAACAGGCAGCCCCAAGTCGGCTGTATTGGGCAGGGCGGTCTGGCATGTATCTGGTGCAGGCGTTGCATTGGCTTCATGATGTTATGTCGAATGACTTAGAGCGAGAGGCTGTACGCAAAACGGTCCGCCGCATGCTTGCCGATAAAGAAACGGGTCCGGCTCTGTTGGATGATCTGAAGTGCGGCTTGTCAGCCATGCCAATCTGGATGCAGGAGATTTTGCGTGGGCCTCTGTTTGATGCGGCTGCGGCTGCGGGTGATCGGGGATGAGCATGGAAGGTTTGAACGCATGGCTTGCTCTACGTGATCACTTCGCTGCGCGGTTGTTCGCGATTACAAAAATACCGAAGCGATGATCTTCGGTGAGGCTCCATCCTTTGATGCAATCTTGGCATCGATTGGGGCGCTAGAAGCACAATTGAACCGACCATAGTCTTGTGGCTTTGAAGTCGCCGTTGGGGTTTTTGAGGGGGCTTGGTTGACGTAAGATTTGCAGCAACTTCGCATTTGAGCGCGTGATACTGTCCTCTGTCGCATGCAGGAAAACTGGTGGGCGATGGTTCGATTTACTACCCCGTTGCGCCCTTCCCATTGACCTGTTGGCCCATCAGATCGCTAGCCCGGAGGCGAGCGGCCTACAACGCCTGGGCAAGGTTTCTGGACGGCTGACGCCTTGCGCGCTGCGGTGCATCGCCCACAACAAACATCGCTCTTCACGTGCTCCATTTCATTGCGCCCCAAGTTGGGTGCAGCCCGCTCTGATGCCGCCGGTTTTTTTCACGATCCGTCCAACGACGATCAATGGAAAGGATCACAAAATGACATACGAACAATCCCTCGACCTCGCAGAACTGCAAGCTGATATGGCATTTGAAACCTACCTCTCAGCCTTTGAGGAGGGTGACCATCCCGAAGTCATCGACAGCCTCGCAACTGAGGCTCTGATTGCCCAAGACCGCTGCGCAAATTTGCGCTCTCAGGATCTGGCTCATTGAACCAGATACCCCTGCGGATTGAGTGATCTGCAGGGGTAAGGGACCTCCTGTGGGAGGCCCCAGACAGGCAGTTGCAGAAGCTGACACCGACGCGGTCGGGCGTCAGCTTTTTTGGTTTTTTCATGTTGATCACTTGATGCGCCTTGGGGGCGCATATCCTTGCGTTTTGTTTTGTATGTGAAGGCCCGCGCTCGCTTTGTGCGAGCAGCCAATAGAGTCAGCCAGATTAGGTCTGATGCTTGGTGTGGCTTTTGGCAGGCGGCATAGGGGTGCATCGAAATTCCAGCAATGCAAAAAGATAAATTGCGCAATATGTATTATTGATGTATGAAGGAAGGAGAAGAGAAGGACGTTGGCAGGATATGCCACTTGTCTGCGACATTTGTCCGAGGGGTTTAAAAATGAAGACAGGAAGGCCAAAACGCCTCAAGCTGGAGCAGCGCATTGAACTGGCGCGGCGCTACCATGCAGGTGAAACCCCAAAGGTGCTGGCCGAAGCTTACGGCGTCTCGCGCAGGCATGTGACGCGGCTTGCAAAGGAAGAGCAGGGCGAAGGACTGGCAGTGCGCGATCCCTCTGAGCGGGTCAGTTTCCGCGCCTCAGCGTCAGAACTCGCAGCCTTTGATGCGGAGTGGCAGACACGTGGTTTTGCCAACCGCTCACAAGCCCTCAACACTGTGCTGCGCGGACGGTGTGGGTTCCTTGATGTGCCGCGCGATCTGGTTGCTGAATTCTGTGCCAGTTGGCGACAGGCCAAGGATGTCAGTGATGCCGGTTTGGCGCTCGCAAAGGCCGTTCATCGCGGCAAGGTGTCTGTGTCATCTGAGGATCGGGCCTTGCTCGTTTCACTGCTTGATCTTGCGCAGGGCATGAGCCGTGAGCTTGGTCAGATGAAGGATGCAGCGCAGGTCCGACGCAAGCAGGATTGGCCGTTAAAGGAAGAAGGGGATGCCGCCCTGCGGGCGCATCCAGATGAGCCTGCGCGCGCGGCATCCGGATTGCGATTGGTGGCAGGGGAGGGTGGCCGCGAAGAGGCGCGGGTATCGGCGGCTTTGGCTCCGAACGGTAGAGCTGCGCTGCAGGCGGGTGCGACCGTCATTGATCGGAACATCTCCAATGGCTGATCCGCTTGCCCTCTACAGTTCCGTCATGGGGAAGCTCTGGGAGGATGAGCGGATCCGGGGCAAAGCGGCGGCGCGGATTGATGCGCGCATCGCGGGTCGGCGGCAGGGGCGCAGCTTTGGGCGGGTGGGATCTATGTCGGCGCGCAATGTCGCCAAGGCCGCCAGTGGCCAGAGCCGCGCCGCCGTGTTCAAGCGGATCAGGGCAGGTGGCTGCAAGACGCAAACTTCTCTTGGCAATCAGCTTGCCTATATCAATGACAAGGCGGTCTACACCTATTCGACCATGACCAATGCGCTGACAGATGACGCAGTGCTGTCCGACGATCAGAAGTACGACATCGTTGAGGCTTGGGCCGAGACATGGCGTGGCTCGACCAAGCTCGGGTTCACCTCGCACATGCTGTTGTCGTTCCCGACAGACGTCACCGTCGATCAGGTGCGCGACATCGCGATGGACTGGACCGAGCATTTCTTCGAGAGCGGTGATTACGGTGATCAGTGGGATTACGTTCTCGCCGTGCATGACGACCGCGCACACAAACATGCGCATATCATCCTGAACAACCGTGGCCTTGATCAAGGCACATGGTTTTCTTGCTGGGCCGAGGGTGTGATGTCACCGCAGCTGATGCGCGAAAAGCAGGCCGAGATCGCCGAAGGCTATGGCGTCATGTTGGATGCCACCACGCGGCTTGAACGGGGCATCTTTGAGAAATCCGCAGGCCTTGCGGAAATCTACCGCGCCAAAGAAGAAGCGCGCTTGCCGCGCGAGATCATCATGACGGCCGAGGAGTCTGCGGTCGCGCAGGCTCAGGTCGTGGGCTTTGCCAAAGACTATACAGATTTTGCGGACCTGCTGGACCGCATGGACCAGCGCCATCTGGCCCGCGCCGTGCGCGGCATGGCCGAGAACCTTGGCAAAGGCACCCCTTGGAAATTCACCGAAGGAGAGATCGATATGAAGGAGATCAAAACCGTCGGTGATGCCATCGACTATTCCGAGCGCACCATTGAGGCGTTGCGGCTGAAAGCCGAAGAGCTTGATGTGAGCGAGCGCGCCGCCTTTGAAGCCAAGGCTGCTCCCGTCATCGCAGATCTGTCGCAGATGGTGCCCGATCCAGAACTGCGCGCGCGGTTTGGCAAGCAACTGGAAGAACCTTATCCGCCCGGTGCCGGAAACGAGGTGCTGATCGCAGCGCTGCAATCAGGAAATGACGACGCTTTGAAAGATGTCCTCGCTCAGGCTGATGGGGCGGGCATGGACAGCAGTGAGCTGGTTGCGCGGATCACCGCAGGTGGCACCAAGAACTACGGCATGGCGCAAGACTGGGTTGAGCGGGACATGAATGCCGTTCTCAGTAAAGACGGGCTGACGGTTGATAGCGCGAATGATGAACAGCTTGATGGGGCGTTGGAGCGTGTCGACGGGGTCATGGAGGCCTTGACCGAGCGGGCCAAAGAACTTGGGGTCGCAATTGGGCTCAGCCTCGCGGAAGAGGAGGCGGCAGATCTGCCCCTGATCGATAACGATGATCGCAGCCCCAATACCTATTTGCAGGATTTGGCCGATATGCTGCGGGACGGGCAGCTATCGGAGGTCCAGGAAGAAACCGTTGAGCGGACTCTTCAAGCTGAGCTGTTCAAAGAACTTGGCGAGGAGGGCCTCTCAGAGCTGCGGCGCGGGAATTATGAAGTGCTCGACGCTGTGCTGCCCAACAAGATCGACCAGATCACCGTCAC
>JBPOFD010000003.1:0-378618 GCA_051252055.1 Sulfitobacter sp. | reverse complement strand
CCGTGCATCACTGCGCGTCCGGTAAAGGGGGTTCTAAGGTTAGTACCCCAAACCCGCAAGCGCTTTTTCAAAGAAATGTGCATCTTTTGTGACGAAGGAAGAAAAACACATAAAAACAATGGGTTACGCGCGCATAGATTTACAGCACTCCCAACAAACGCCCCGCCACAACGCTTGGCTCCCCGCATTCCACAACAAAAACCACCCCAAAACCCCGAGTCGACCCCGACTCAAACGCGAGTCGCCCCCGCGCCGCCCGGAATCAGCCCCAAAACCCGTCTCCCGAAAATGGCTTGTATATAGTGTCGCCTCGCCTCAGCCCGCGCCGTGCAATATCGCAAGGATCTCGGCCTGCGACAGCGCCACCGGATTGGCCTTGCTGGAGGATGCGCCCTGCGCCTGCGCCGCGACATGCATATAGTCAGGCTCCGCGAGGTTCAGATCGCCCAGCTGCGGCAGGTCATGCTCATCAATGAAGCCCTGCAACGCCGCAGCCCCCTGCCCCGGCTTTGCCCCAAGCGCCTGCGCGATCCACAGATCAACCTGATCAAAGCGCGCCGCGTGCAAACCGCGCTGCGCCATGGCGGCGGCGTTCACCCCAAGCGCGCTTGGCAACAGCCGACCGCAAATCGCCCCATGCGCGCCGCCGCGCCCGCCAATGACCGAAGCCAGCCCATGCACCACGCCCAGCCCGCTATTGGCCAAGGCCAAACCGCTCAGATGGCTGGCGCGGGACAGCGTATCGCGCGCAGCCGCCTCCGGCGCGACCATCAATTGCCTAAGCGCCGCCAGCCCCGGCCCGATCATCGAGGCGCAAAGCGCATCACTCATGATGTTGGGCCGATTGCACAGATAGCTTTCGATCAACTGCGTGACCGCATCCATCCCCGTGGCCAATGTCAGGGCGCGGGGCAGATCATCGGTCAGCCCCGGATCAATCAGCGCCAGCGCGGGCAGCAATCGCGCATCGCGCAGGCTCAGCTTGATCTGCCGTTCGGGCAGGCCAATCACCGCATTGCGCGTCGCCTCGGCCCCGGTGCCCGATGTTGTGGGGATCGCCGCAAAAGCCAGCGGCGCGCTGAGGCTGCGCGCAGGCGCGCCATCCAGCCCCAGATAATCGCGAATGGTGCCGGGGCTGGGGCAGAGCCCGGCCAGCGCCTTGCCCAGATCAATCACCGCGCCGCCGCCAATGGCCACGATGACTTGCGCGCGAAAATCACGGGCCTGCAAGGCGGCGCTGTCTACGTGATCTGCGGTCGGCTCGCCCATGGCAAAAACCGTATCCACCGCGCAGCCATGCCCGCGCAGCTCATCCGCCAGAACATCAACCCACGGCACCGATCTGCCGCGCACCAAAGCCACCCGCGTGCCCATGGCGGCAATTTCTGCCGCCGCGCCCTGCCGGGTGCCCCGTCCAAAAATCGTGCGCCCCGGCGCGGTGAATTGAAACCCTGCCATGGCGCGTGCCCCTTAGAACCGCATGGTGGCGTCGACCGCCCGTTCCCATGCCCCGCATTTTAACTTGCGTGTTGCCTCATCCATCGCGGGCTCGAAACACCGGTCGAGCTCCCACGCCGCTGCGAACTCGGCCTGTTTGGGATAGAACCCGGCCTTTTGCCCCGCCAGCCACGCCGCCCCCATGGCGGTGGTTTCGAGCACTTTGGGCCGGTCCACCTTGGCGCCGATGATGTCAGACAGGAATTGCATCGCAAAATCCGAGGCGCTCATGCCGCCATCAACCCGCAAGGTGGCGGTGCTCACATCGCGCAGCGCGGCTTCGCCTGCGCCTTGCCAATCGGCCTGCATCGCCTGAAGCAGATCGCGTGTCTGAAACCCGACGCTTTCCAGCGCGGCACGGGCAAATTCCTCAGGCCCGGAATTGCGCGTCAGACCAAAGATCGCGCCGCGACATTCCGCATTCCAATAAGGCGCGCCCAGCCCGGTAAAGGCGGGCACCATCACAACCTGCTGCGCGGGATCGGATTTCTCGGCCAGCGGCTGGGTCTCGCGCGCTTCGCGGATCATCTTGAGCCCATCGCGCAGCCATTGCACCACCGCCCCCGCAATAAAGATCGAGCCTTCCAGCGCATAGGTCGGCTTGCCATCAAGCTGATAGGCAATCGTGGTCAGCAAACGGTTTTGCGACCGCACCGGGGTTGCGCCAGTGTTGAGCAGCGCAAAACACCCCGTGCCATAGGTTGATTTCATCATTCCCGGCTCAAAACACGCCTGCCCCACGGTGGCGGCTTGCTGGTCGCCCGCAATGCCCAAAATCGGGATCGGACGGCCAAACAGATCGGGGCGGGTTTCGCCAAAGTCAGAGGCGCTGTCATGCACTTCGGGCAACATCGACATGGGAATGCCCAAGCGGTTGCAAATGGTCTTGGACCAGCGGCCTTTGCGAATGTCATACATCATGGTGCGCGCCGCGTTGGTGGCATCGGTCACATGTTTCTTGCCGCCCGTCAGGTTCCAGACAAGCCACGTATCCACAGTGCCAAACGCCAATTCGCCCGCCTCGGCGCGGGCGCGCGCGCCCTCGACGTTCTCCAAAATCCACGCCAATTTGGTGCCGCTGAAATAGGGATCAACCAACAGCCCGCTGCGGTCGGTCACAATCTCCTCAAAGCCCTCGGCGCGCAGGATCTTGCACAATGGCGCGGTGCGCCGATCTTGCCAAACAATCGCGTTGTGAATGGGTTTGCCGGTTTTGCGGTCCCACACCAGCGTGGTTTCGCGCTGGTTGGTGATGCCGATCGCGGCAATGCTACCTGCGCCCGTGCCTGCCTTTTCAATGGCGGCGCGGCAGGTGGCGGCCGTCGTGGCCCAAAGATCCGCCGGATCATGCTCAACCCAGCCGCTTTGCGGATAATGCTGGGGAAATTCTTCCTGCGCGCTGGCAACGGCCCCTAAGGATTGATCGAATAAAATGGCACGCGTCGATGTGGTGCCCTGATCAATGGCCAGAATATGGGACATAACGCGTCTCCTTACAGCGGTGGGGGGAAACTTGGAAAAAGGGGAAAATGGCCGAGGTCCATCCAGACCCCGGCCACCTTCAAACGCTTACTGCCAGGATTTGATCAGCTCATCATAGCTGACGGTCTTGGGCTCTTCGTCTTCATTGGCCAGCTTGGCTTTGGGCGAACCTTCTTGGCTCAGCCAGAACTCAGGATCTTGCTCTTCGTTCAGCTTGGGCCCGATGTCGCCCTGAATGCCAGCACGCTCCAGACGCTCCATCACACGCTCTTGGTCAGCACAAAGTGCATCAAGCGCTTCTTGGGGGGTCTTGGCACCGGACATGGCATCGCCAATGTTCTGCCACCACAGCTGTGCCAGCTTTGGATAGTCAGGCACGTTGGTCCCGGTTGGCGACCAGGCGGTGCGCGCAGGCGAGCGGTAGAATTCCACCAAACCGCCCAGTTTATCAGCACGCTCAGAGAAGCTGTCGTGGTTGATCGACGATTCGCGGATGAAGGTCAGACCCACATGGGACTTCTTCACATCCACTGTTTTCGACGTCACGAACTGCGCATAAAGCCACGCGGCTTGCGCACGGTCCACAGGTGTGGATTTCATCAGCGTCCAAGAACCCACGTCCTGATAACCGATCTTCGTGCCCTCTTCCCAATAGGCGCCATGCGGCGAAGGTGCCATGCGCCACTTGGGCGTGCCATCTTCGTTCATCACAGGCAAACCGGGTTTCACCGTGTCTGCGGTAAAGGCGGTGTACCAGAACATCTGCTGTGCCACATTGCCCTGCGCCGGAATTGGACCCGCCTCAGAGAATGTCATGCCAGCCGCTGCCGGAGGGGTGTATTTCTCCAGCCACTCAATCGCCTTGGTCACAGCATAAACCGCAGCCGGGCCATTGGTCGCGCCGCCGCGGGCCACACAAGAGCCGACAGGCTGGGAGTTTTCGTTCACACGAATGCCCCATTCATCCACGGGCAAACCATTTGGCTCGCCTTTGGACCCTGCGCCCGCCATGGACAGCCACGCATCGGTGTAACGCCAGCCAAGGCTGGGGTCTTTCTTGCCGTAATCCATGTTGCCAAAGACATCGCCATCAACGCCCATATGGCTCAGATCGCGGCCCGTGAAGAACTCGGCAATGTCCTCATAAGCAGACCAGTTGACCGGCACACCCAGCTCATAGCCGAATTTCTCTTGGAAATCGGCTTTGTTCTTCTCGTCGTTGAACCAATCATAACGGAACCAATACAGGTTCGCGAACTGCTGTGTGGGCAGCTGATACAGGTGATCATCCGGCGCGGTGGTGAATTCCAAACCGATAAAATCATCCAGATCCAAACCGGGATTGGTCACATCGGCACCTTCGCCGCTCATCCAATCGGTCAGGCTGCGCACCTGCTGATAGCGCCAATGCGTACCGATCAAATCGGAATCGTTCACATAGGCATCATAGATGTTTTCGCCCGATTGCATCTGGGTTTGCAGCTTCTCAACCACATCGCCCTCACCAATCAGGTCATGGGTGACCTTGATGCCGGTGATCGCTTCAAAAGCCGGGGCCAAAACCTGGCTTTCATATTCATGGGTGGTGATGGTCTCGGAAACGACCTTGATCTCCATCCCCTCATAAGGCTTGGCCGCGTTCACAAAGAATTCCATCTCTGTTTCCTGATCGGCGCGGCTCAATGCGGATTGATCGCCAATCTCTGCATCAAGGAACGCGCGCGCGGCGTCCATATCGGCAAATGCCGGGCCCGCAAGCACCAGCAACGCTGCCGTGGTTGATCTCATGTTCAATCTCATTGGTAACCTCCCAGTAATACCAGTTTCGCAGAGGATATCTGATCGCTGCCGGGTCTCCTCACCCTCCCGGCGGCGGTCTGAACTGGCAACTATACCCAGCGGAAAACCGCAGCAGCATAGGCCAGACAAACGATGAGCGCATAAGGTTGCCCCGCGCCCACAACCCCGAGCCAAGCCAGATTAATAAAGGCCGAACCCAGAAGCGTCACAAAAAGCCGATCGCCCCTTGTTGTCTCGATCCCAAGCACCCCGATGCGCGGGGTCTCAGGGAATTTAATCGCCAGCACCATGAAGGTGATCAGCAGCGCCGCAATGACCATGAAGAAAATCGCGGTCGGCCATGTCCATGCCATCCAATCCATTTGGGTTTCCTCCTGCTTTCAGGCTTACACACGGCCCAGGGCAAAGCCCTTGGCAATGTAGTTGCGGACAAAATAAATCACCAAAGCCCCCGGCACGATGGTCAGAATCCCGGCTGCCGCCAGAACCCCCCAATCAATGCCAGACGCACCTTGGGTACGGGTCATGATCGCGGCAATCGGCTTTGCATCCACCGTGGTCAGGGTGCGCGACAAAAGCAGCTCAACCCACGAGAACATGAAACAGAAAAACGCCGCCACACCGATGCCAGAGGCAATCAGCGGCATGAAGATCTTCACAAAGAACCCGCCAAAACCATAGCCATCCAGATAGGCGGTCTCGTCGATCTCTTTGGGCACGCCGCGCATGAACCCTTCAAGGATCCACACCGCCAGCGGCACGTTGAACAAACAATGCGCCAGCGCCACGGCAATATGCGTGTCGAACAAACCGACCGAGGAATACAGCTGAAAGAACGGCAGCGCAAAAACCGCAGGCGGCGCCATCCGGTTGGTCAGCAGCCAAAAAAACAGATGTTTGTCGCCCATGAAGTGATAGCGCGAAAACGCATAGGCCGCAGGCAAAGCCACGCTCAGCGAAATCACCGTGTTCATCACCACATAAATCAGCGAGTTCACATAGCCTTTATACCACGCCGGATCGGTCAGAATCGTCGCGTAATTCGCCAGCGTCAGATCGCGCGGGAACAACGTGAATTCATTCAAAATCTCGGTGTTGGTCTTCAGGCTCATGTTGAGCAGCCAATAGATCGGCAGCAACAAGAACAGCAGGTAAATCCCCATGACCACGGCACTGCCGTTGATCTTGAACAGGCGGCGCGCGCCGCTGGCATTTATGTTCGCCATGTCTCAGCCCTCCCGCTTTTCAAGATTGGTCATCACCGTGTAGAACACCCAGCTGATCAGCAAGATCACCAAGAAATACATCAGCGAGAACGCCGCCGCCGGCCCAAGGTCAAACTGCCCCAGCGCCATTTTCACCAGATCAATCGACAACAATGTGGTCGCATTGCCCGGCCCGCCGCCCGTGACAACAAATGGCTCGGTATAGATCATGAAACTGTCCATAAACCGCAGCAAGATCGCGATCATCAACACGCCCATCATCTTGGGCAGCTCAATGAAACGGAACACTTTCCACCGGTTGGCCTGATCAATCCGCGCCGCTTGGTAATAGGCATCAGGGATGGATTTCAGCCCCGCAAAAGCCAACAGCGCCACCAACGATGTCCAATGCCACACATCCATCACCACAATGGTGATCCACGCGGCCAGCGTATCTTGGGTATAGTTATAATCCACGCCCAGCGCATCCAGCATGTACCCCAGCAGACCAATATCCACCCGGCCAAAAATCTGCCAGATCGTGCCCACCACATTCCACGGAATAAGCAGCGGCAGCGACATCAGCACCAAACAAAACGAAGACCAGAACCCCGATTTGGGCATGTTCAGCGCCACAAAAATCCCAAGCGGCACTTCAATCGCCAGAATGATCCCCGAGAACATCAACTGACGCCCCAGCGCATCCCACATCCGCTCGGACCGCAGCATTTCCTCGAACCACTCAAGCCCCGCCCAGAAGAACTGGTTGTTGCCGAATGTGTCCTGCACCGAATAATTCACCACGGTCATCAGCGGGATCACCGCCGAGAACGCCACCAGCAGCAACACTGGCAGCACCAAAAACCACGCTTTTTGATTGACGGTCTTTTCCATTAGGCAGCCTCCCCTTTGGCGGCATCGGGTGCCACGCGCCAATCATTGGCGTAAACATTCACCTGCGCCGCATCAAACGTGACACGGTTCATATCGGGGCTGATGCTGTCATCCTCGCCCGCAATGATGTTGATCTCATGGCCCATGAAATCGGCGCGGATGATCTTGTGGCGGCCCACATCCTCGATCCGGCGCAGTGTCACAGGCAGGCCCTCGTCGCTCGACAGCCGCGCAAATTCCGGGCGCACGCCAATCTCGATCTTGCCATCGAGCTTGCCATAACCCCCCGCCAGATCAATCTGGTTGCCGCCCACATAGGCTTTGTTGCCTTCGACCTTGGCGGAAATCACATTCATCCCCGGCGAGCCGATGAAATAGCCGACAAACGTATGCTCGGGCCGCGAGAAAAGCTCCTCCGGCGTGCCGATCTGCACCACCCGCCCGTCATACATCACCACCACTTTATCGGCAAAGGTAAGCGCCTCTGTCTGGTCATGGGTCACGTAAATCATCGTGTGGCCAAAATCGCGGTGCAGCTTTTTGAGCTGGGTGCGCAGCTCCCATTTCATATGCGGATCGATCACCGTCAGCGGCTCATCAAACAACAGCGCATTCACGTCCTTGCGCACCATGCCGCGCCCAAGGCTGATCTTTTGCTTGGCATCGGCGGTAAGCCCCCGCGCCTTTTTATGCAGCATCTCTTCCATGCCGATCATCTGGGCAATCTCTTGCACACGCTCGGCCACATAGGCCTCGTCCTGCCCCCGATTGCGCAGCGGAAAGGCCAGATTATCATGCACCGTCATGGTGTCGTAAACCACCGGGAACTGGAACACCTGCGCGATGTTGCGCTCGGCGGTGCTGGCGCGGGTCACATCCTTGCCATCGAACAAAATGCGCCCCTGCGACGGATGCAGCAGGCCCGAAATGATGTTCAGCAAGGTGGATTTGCCACAACCGGATGAGCCAAGCAGCGCATAGGCCGCCCCATCGTCCCAATCATGGTTCAATTCCTTCAGCGCGAAATCATCTTCGGATGCGGGCTTGGGCAAATAGGAATGCGCAAGGTTATCAAGCGTGATCTTGGCCATCGTTCCCCCCTCAGGCTGCCAGCGCATAGGCCGCTGGTGCAACCAGCTTGCCGTCTTCGCCAAAGATATAAACATGCCGCGGGTCAAGCCACACGGTCAGCGGCGCATCCAGCGCCAGATTATGCACCCCGTGGATCAACCCGACCCAGCGCTCGCCCTGATGGCTCAGGTGAATAAACGTCTCGGACCCGGTTAGCTCGGTCACGTTCAGATGCGCGGCAAATGCCATGGCATCGGGCGCGTGCTGCGCGATCTCCAGATGGTTGGGCCGGAACCCAGCGGTATAACGCCCGTCAGGCAACTCGGCCAATTTGCCCGTAGCCGCCGCGCTTTGCCCCTCACCAAAGGCAATGGTCTTGCCGCTCTTGGTGATGGTCAGGAAATTCATCGGCGGGTCGCTGAACACCCGCGCCGTGGTGGCGTTCACCGGCTGGCGGTACACATCCGCCGTCGGGCCAAACTGGGTGATCCGCCCCTCGGATAATGTCGCCACATTACCGCCCAGCAACAGCGCCTCTTCCGGCTCCGTTGTGGCGTACACAAAGATCGACCCCGCCGCTTCGAAAATCTTGGGGATCTCCACCCGCAATTCTTCGCGCAGCTTGTAATCAAGATTCGCCAGCGGCTCATCAAGCAACACCAGCCCCGCGTTCTTCACCAAAGCCCGCGCCAAAGCACAGCGCTGCTGCTGCCCACCCGAAAGCTCCAGCGGCTTGCGGTCCAGCATCGGCGTCAGCTTCATCAACTCGGCAGTCTCGCGCACGCGGCGGTCAATCTCGGCCTTGCTCACGCCCATCAATTTCATCGGCGAGGCGATGTTGTCATACACACTCATCGACGGATAATTAATGAACTGCTGATACACCATCGCCACTTTGCGGTCTTGCACGCGCTGGCCGGTCACATCCGTGCCGTTCCAAATGATCCGCCCGGTGGCGGGCACATCAAGCCCTGCCATCACCCGCATCAAAGAGGTCTTGCCCGACAAGGTAGGCCCCAACAGCACGTTCATCGTGCCATTTTCCAACGTCAAATCCGTTGGATAAATATGGGTCTGCCCCTCGACGGTCTTAGACACGCCAATCAATTCCAGCGTCATCCGCTTCCTCCCCTATTGCGCAACTTGCGCGGCAGCCATGGCATGGCGATGCTCTGCCATCCAATCATTCAACTCGTTAATCTGCTCTGCACTTAGCCGCAGACCCAGCTTGTTGCGGCGCCAAACCACATCCTCGGCGCTGCGGGCATATTCATGCGACATCAGCCAAATCACCTCGGCCTGCGTCAAACTCGCCCCAAAATCACGCCCCAAATCCGCAGCACTTGTGGCATCGCCCAAAATCGCGGCGGCTTCGGTGCCATAGGCGCGCACCAACCGTGTGGCCCATGACGTGCTGAGAAAACCATAGGCGCGCTCTAGGTTCTGAACCAGCGCCGCCACACCATCAACCGGGAAATCACCACCCGGCAAAGGCACCGCTTTGGTCCACGGCCCTTTTGCCACGGGCAAATGCGCGCCGATCTTCTCAAGCGCGCTTTCGGCCAACCGCCGATAGGTGGTGATCTTGCCGCCAAAAATATTCAAAATCGGCGCGCCGCCCTCGGCATCGACCTTCAGCGTGTAATCGCGCGTCGCCGCCGTGGCGCTGCTCGCCCCGTCATCATAAAGCGGGCGCACCCCCGAATAGGTCCAAACCACATCTGCATCGCTCAACTGTTTGTTGAAATATTGATTTGCAAAATCAATCAAATAGCTCTGCTCGGCGGGGGTGATCTGCGGCTTCACACCCGGCTCGGCATGTTCCGCATCGGTGGTGCCAATCAAGGTGAAATCAGTCTCATAAGGGATCGCAAAGATGATCCGCCCATCGGTGCCCTGAAAGAAATAGCATTTATCGTGGTCATAAAGCTTCTTGGTCACGATATGACTGCCACGCACCAACCGCACGCCTTCGCGCGAATTCAGCCGCAGCTTGCTCTGGATCACATCGCCCACCCAAGGGCCCGCTGCATTCACCAACATCCGCGCCAGATGGGTCTGGGTCTCGCCATTTTCGGTGCCGCGCGTTTCAACCCGCCACACATCGCCCTCGCGCTGCGCGCTGACAACTTCGGTGCGCGTCATGATCTTTGCGCCGCGCGCCTGCGCATCGCGGGCATTCAAAACCACCAACCGCGAATCCTCGATCCAGCAGTCAGAATATTCATAGGCTTTGGCAAAACGCTCCTGAAGCGGCGCTCCCTCGGGCCCGGTTTTCAGATCAAGCGTCGCCGTCGCAGGCAGGATCTTCCGCCCACCCAGATGGTCATACATGAACAGCCCCAGCCGGATCAGCCACGCCGGGCGGCGCCCCTTCATCCACGGCATCACCGCACCAAGCAGCTTTGACGTGGGCGTGTCGGATTCGAACCGCATATCCTTATGATAAGGCAGCACAAACCGCATGGGCCAACTGATATGCGGCATCGCCCTGAGCAGCTCTTCGCGCTCAATCAGCGCCTCACGCACCAGCCGGAATTCAAAATATTCAAGATAGCGCAGCCCGCCATGGAACAGCTTGGTCGAGGCCGAAGACGTGGCCGATGCCAAATCATTCATTTCCGCCAAGGAAACCGTCAGCCCGCGCCCTGCCGCATCCCGTGCGATACCGCATCCGTTGATGCCGCCGCCGATGATGAACAGGTCAACCGTTTGTGTTTCGGTCGCGTGTGCCAACTGATCCCCCCAAGTTGTACATTTTCGCTTATATCGCAATTGGCGGCAAATGGCGCAATAATTTTCTTTCGTTTGCGTTCGCTTTTGGTCAATTCGCACATCTTCATGCGCGTTTCTCATAGGTTTTACACCCAGCCCAAACCGCCCAACCACAGGTTTTCCCTTGCGTTTCTTGGGCCATATCCCAATTGTAGGGTCACGTAGCGTCACGCCTTCGCCGCGCCCAAAAAGAAAAAGAAAGAACCCCCGCCCCATGTCCCAGACCTTTCGCCACCCGGAAATCCTCGAAATTGCCCGGCGCGAAGGCAAGGTCACGGTTGATGGGCTGGCCGATCATTTTGGCGTCACCTTGCAAACCATCCGCCGCGATCTGACCGATCTGGCCGATGCGGGGCGGCTGGAGCGGGTGCATGGCGGCGCGGTGCTGCCCTCTGGCACCACCAATATCGGCTATGAAGAACGCCGCTCGCTCAACCCCGAGGCCAAAGCCGCCATTGCCCGCCGCTGCGCCGCGCGCATCCCGCATGGCATCTCGCTGTTTCTCAACATCGGCACCTCAACCGAGGCGGTGGCCCAAGAATTGCTGCATCATGAGAACCTGATGGTTGTCACCAATAACATGAACGTCGCCAATATCCTCGTGGCCAATCCGACCTGCGAAATCATCGTGACGGGGGGCCATCTGCGCCGCGCCGATGGCGGGCTGGTGGGCAATCTGGCTGCCGAAACCATTCGCCAGTTCAAATTCGATCTGGCCGTTGTGGGCTGCTCGGCGCTGGACCGCGACGGCGATCTGCTTGATTTCGACATCCAGGAGGTCAGCGTCAGCCAGACCATCCTGCGCCAATCACGCAAGACGTTTCTGGTGGCCGATCACATGAAATTCGCCCGCAGCGCCCCGGCCAAAATTGCCTCGCTGGTCGATATCGACACTTTCTTTACCGACCGCCCCCTGCCCGGCGATCTTGCCGCGCATTGCGCCACATGGGGCACCGAACTTGTCATCAGCGGCTAGGCCTCAAGACCCCGCCTTGACCCAGCGCAGCCTGAGCGCGTTCATCACCACAAACACGCTCGACAGGGCCATCGCCCCCCCGGCCAGCGCAGGCGATAGCTGCCAGCCAAACAGCGGATAAAATAGCCCCGCCGCCACCGGGATCAGCGCAATATTATAGCCAAAGGCCCACAGCAGGTTCTGCTTGATATTGCTCAGCGTCGCGCGGCTGATGCGGATCGCATTCACCGCCCCCGCCGGATCGCCCGACATCAACACCACATCCGCGGCCTCAATCGCCACATCGGTGCCCGTGCCAATCGCCACGCCCACATCCGCCTGCGCCAGCGCGGGCGCGTCATTGATCCCGTCGCCCGTGAACCCCACTGGCCCCTGCGCCTGAAGCCGCTTGATCGCGTCCACCTTACCGCCGGGCAGCACCTCTGCGATGACCTCATCAATGCCCAGCTCGGCGGCAATGGCATCGGCGGTGCGCTGGTTATCCCCCGTGATCATCGCCACCCGCAGCCCCATCTGCTGCAACGCGGCCACGGTGGGCTTCGCGCCCGGCTTCACCGGATCAGACACCGCCAACACCCCCGCCAACACGCCATCAATCGCCACAAACAGCGGCGTTTTCCCCGCCGCCCCCCATGGCGCGGCAATCTGCTCGGCGTCGCCCAGATCCACGCCCTCGGCGCGCATAAACCGGTCCGCCCCAATGCGCACCAACGCGCCGCCCGCACGCCCCGACGCGCCCATTCCCGTGACGGAGGCGAAATCCTCCGCAGGCGCGCCCGCAGCGCCCTGTTCCTGCGCATAGGCCAGCACAGCGCGCGCAATCGGATGCTCTGAGTGATGCTCAACCGCCGCCGCCGCCGCCAAAACCTGTGCCCGCTCAAACCCCGGCATGATTTCCAAATCCGTCAACGCAGGCGCGCCCATGGTCAGCGTCCCGGTCTTGTCAAACGCCAGCACCCGCACACCCTGCAACCGTTGCAATGCATCGCCCTGCCGGAACAAAACCCCCATCTGCGCCGCCCGCCCGGTGCCGATCATGATCGACATCGGCGTGGCCAACCCCATCGCGCAGGGGCAAGCGATGATCAACACTGACACCCCCGCCACCAAAGCATGCCCCAGCACCGGCGAGGGCCCCCAAATCACCCAGCCCAGCACCGCCAGCGCGGCAATCGCCATCACCGCAGGCACAAACCAAAGCGTGATCTTATTGACCAAACTCTGGATCGGCAGCCGCGCCCCCTGCGCGTCCTCCACCAGCTTGATGATCTGCGCCAGCATCATGTCGCGCCCCACACGGGTCGCCTCAAACCGCAGCGCGCCGGTGCTGTTCACCGTGCCGCCAATCACCCCGTCGCCGGGGGATTTCTCCACCGGAACAGGCTCGCCGCTGATCATGCTCTCATCCACAAAAGACGTGCCCTCGCGCACCGTCCCATCGACGGCAATCCGCTCGCCGGGCCGCAGATGCAGCACATCGCCCACCACAATATCCGCCACCGCGATATCTTGCGCCGCGCCGCCAGCGCGCGACACGCGGGCGGTTTTGGGCTGCAACCCGACCAGCCGCGCAATCGCTTGCCCGGTCTGGCCCTTGGCCCGCGCCTCAAACCAGCGCCCCAGCAAAATCAACGTGACAATCACCGCCGCCGCTTCGAAATACACCGCCCGCGCCCCTTCAGGCAGCAACCCCGGCGCAAACAACGCCACGGTGGAATAGGCCCACGCCGCCCCGGTGCCCATCGCCACCAGCGAATTCATATCCGGCGCCGCCCGCCGCAATGCCGCCCAACCATCGGTGAAAAATGCCCGCCCCGGCACCAGCAACACGGCGGTGGCCAGCACAAATTGAATGGCCCAACTGCCCTGCATCCCGATGCTCTGGGCAATCGCATGATGCCACGCGGCAAACAGATGCGATCCCATCTCCAGCAAAAACACCGGCAGGCTGAGCGCCGCCGCGATCCACAGCTTGCGGCGCAGCGCATCTGCCGCCGCCGCCGCGCGGCCCGGCTGCTCCTCATCTGAACTGCTCTCCAAGGCGCGGGCCTCATAACCCACAGCCCCAATCGCCTGCACCAGATCTTGGCGATCCGGCTGCGCGCCGAGCACCTCAACCTCGGCTTGATTGTTGGCAAGGTTCACCCGCGCCGCCACCACACCCGGCAGTGCCAATAACCCGCGCTCGATCCGCCCCACACAAGAGGAGCAATGCATGCCTTCCACGGCAAAACGATGCGCCTCGCGCGGCAGTGTATACCCCGCGCCCTCAACCGCACTTGCCAATGCCTGCGCGCCGGGATCGCCGTTCAAATCGACCTGCGCTGTGCCATTGGCAAGGTTCACGCGGGCGGCGCTCACGCCTTCCACGGCCAAGAGCGCGGCCTCAATCCGCCCCACGCAGGAGGCGCAATGCATGCCCTCCACCGCAAAACTCAAACGGGCGGCGGACTGTGTTTGATCATTCATGGCATATCCGGGTCAGAGGCCAGCATGTGGCCGGGGTTGCACAGCGGGATCACCGCCCATCACATCTATATAGACCCGCAATCGACACCAAAAAAGACCGCACACAACTCTGTGCGAAACACTAATCGCGCGCCGGAACTTCCTGTGGCGGCAAAGGCGGCGTTTCGCTGGGCTGCTCTGCGGGCGCTTCTTGCGGCGGCAAAGGCGGCGTCTCGCCCGGCTGATCCGGCGGCAACTCTGTCGGGGGTTGCGGCGGCACCTGCGGCGGCTGGCTTGGCGGGACGGGATCTGGCGTATGGGTCATAACTGGCTCCTTGGCTTGGCTTCACGAAACCAACCCCCAGCCTGCCCCTCCAGTTCCCGCCCCTCAAAGTCCCGCCGCCGCTGGCGAATCCCCAGCGTTAGCGCAACATTGCCAAGGCTTGCTCGGTCAACCGATCCGTCATTTCCAAATAGCGCGCCACCTCTTGTGGCGTCAAAGGCGCACCTATCCGGCGGTTGTTGCGCGCCACTTCGGCCAAAACCTTGCGGTGCATCGCCTTGCCCTCATCGCTGAGACTAAGATCAACCGCGCGGGCATCTTGCGGCGATTTCACCGCAATCAACAGGCGTTTGCCCACCAAAAGCTTCACCAGTCGGCTCAGCTGGCTCTTGTCCATAAACAGCTCATCCGCCAGCGCCGAGGCCCGGATCGGACCGCGCTCAAAGGTCAAGCCAATTACCCGCAACTCATTCAAGCTGATAGAGAATTCCCTCTCAGCCATCAAATGAGACAAGCGGTCACTGATGTTGGAGAGGCGCCCAACCCGATAGGTAAGCGCTTCTGTCAGTGGCATCATCGGGGGGAAGGTCAGGCCTTTCATACCATTGGCCCTTGGAACTGATACATGGGTTACTCCCGGTTAACAAAACACTCACAAAATGCGGAAACATTTCCGCTCACGGGTGGCCTTATACAACCCTTCCATGCGAAAGTTAGGAATATTCGCGAATTACGCAGGGCAAACGAAGGGCATGATGCCCATCGACAACAGTGCCCGAACACTCTAGGGCGGACGTTTGCAACGCCGCACCAGCTAATTTTAGGAACGATTCCTTGATCCAGACCATCGCAGACGCCCTTGCCGCACAGGGCTACGATACATTGACACCCGTGCAGGAAGCCGTGTCCGACCCCGCATTGGTAGAAAGCGATCTGCTGGTTTCGGCCCAGACAGGCTCGGGTAAAACCGTGGGCTTCGGCCTTGCCATCGCGCCCACCTTGCTGGGCGACAACCCACAATTTGCCCCCGCTGGCCCGCCTTTGGCGCTTGTCATCGCGCCAACGCGCGAATTGGCCATGCAGGTCCAGCGCGAATTGACTTGGCTCTATAAACAGGCAGGCGCTTCCGTGATGTCCTGTGTGGGCGGCATGGACGCACGCACCGAACGCCGCGCGCTTGACCGGGGCGCACATGTTGTTGTCGCAACGCCGGGCCGCCTGTGCGACCACATCAAACGCGGCAACATCGACCTGAGCAACGTGCGCGCCGTGGTGCTCGACGAAGCCGACGAGATGCTCGATCTGGGTTTCCGCGAAGAGCTTGAGTATATCCTCAGCGAAGCGCCCTCCGAGCGCCGCACCTTGATGTTCTCCGCCACCGTGCCGACCGCGATTGCGCGTCTGGCCCAAAGCTACCAGCGCGATGCGCAGCGCGTGAATGTCAAATCCGACACACGCCAGCACGCCGACATCGAATACCGCGCCCTCAACGTGCATGCGCGTGATGCGGAAAACGCGATCCTGAACGTGCTGCGCTTCTACGAGGCGCGCAATTCCATCGTGTTCTGCAACACCCGTGCCGCCGTAACCCGGCTGACCACGCGCCTGTCAAACCGCAACTTCTCCGTTGTGGCCCTGTCGGGCGAGCTGACACAATCTGAACGCTCCAACGCGCTGCAAGCGCTGCGCGACGGGCGTGCGCGGGTCTGCGTGGCCACCGATGTGGCGGCGCGCGGCATCGATTTGCCCGATCTGGAATTGGTTGTGCATGCCGATCTGCCCTCCAACTCTGACACATTGCTGCACCGCTCTGGCCGGACGGGGCGCGCCGGGCGCAAAGGCGTCTCCGCGCTGATCGTGCCGCCAAAAATGCGCAGCAAAGCCAACCGCCTGCTGGGCGGTGCCAAGCTGCAAGTGGAATGGGCCTCCGCCCCCTCCGCCGCCGAAGTGAACGCCGCCGACGAGCAGCGCCTGCTGGCCGATTCCGCTTGGACCGATCCCGCCCCCGAGGATGCCGCCGACTTCGTCGCGCAGCTGACCGAGCGTTTCGCCCCCGAGCAATTGGCAACCGCCTTTGTGAACCTCTACCGGGCCCGCGCCTCTGCCCCCGAAGACCTGACCGATCCGGGCGCACCGGGCGAAGAACGCCCGCGCGCGGCCTTTGGCAAATCCGTCTGGTTCTCGGTCAGCCGTGGCCGCAACGATGGCGCCGAGCCGCGCACCTTGTTGCCGATGCTCTGCCGCGTTGGTGGGCTGTCGCGCGATGACGTCGGCGCAATCCGCGTCCAAGCGCGCAACTCCTACGTGGAAGTGCTCGAAACCAGCGTGCCGCAATTGCTCGCCGCCCTCGGCCCTGATCTGTCGCCCGAAGAAGGCGTCAAGCTGACCCAAATGGACAGCGCGCCAGATTTCGGCCCAGACCGCCGCGGCCCAAAACCCGGCGGCAAGCCAAGCTTTGACAAACCACGCGGCGATAAGCCCAAGTTTGATAAGCCGAAGTTTGATAAGCCGAAATTCGACAAGCCTCGCGGCGACAAACCACAATTCGACAAGCCGCGCTACGATTCCGACAAACCTTCCGCGCCGCATAAACCTGCCGACGCGCCCAAACCCGCCAGCAGCGCTCCCGCTGCCAAAAAGGGTCAAAAGCCGCCAAAGTCGCATAAAACCGACCGCAGCCCCATGAAGGCAGGCGCCAAGCCAAAGGCCAAATCGGTCTGGAAAGACGCCCCCGCAGGCGAGGCCGAAGCGCCCCGTCCCGGCGGCGCAGGCAAGGCGAAACCCGTCTGGAAGAAACCCGGCAAACCCGCGCCGCGTCCCGCCGAAGCAGGCGAGAAGAAAAGCACCCGCGCGGCTGACCCGTCCAAGCGTTTCACCCCGCCCAATAAAATGGGCAAACCGGGCGGCAAGCCTACGGGCAAACCGCGCGGCGGCGAAGCCACCCCGCGCCGGGGCGGCAAACCAAGCTTCAAAGGCAAATAAGCCCTAAAGCACCACCAAACGAAAAAACGCCGCGCATCTTCTGCGCGGCGTTTTCATTTGGATCAAGCGGCAGGCAATCGCTGTCTTAGGCTTTGCCCTTCCACGGCACCAAGACCCGCTCGGCCCAGCGCATCAGCATGTCGATGCCAAAACCGATCACACCAATCAACACGATGCCCAAAATCACAATATCCGTGTTCTGGAACTTCGAGGCGACCATGATCATCATGCCTGCGCCTTTCTCGGCCGCGACCAATTCAGCGGCCACAACCGTGCCCCAACACACGCCCATCGCCACCCGCGCCCCGGTGAAAATCTCGGGCAGCGAGTTGGGAATGATCACATATCGCATGATCTGCCACTTGCTCGCGCCCAGCGAATAGGCTGCATGCACCTTGGCAATATTGACCCCCGAAACCCCCGAGCGCGCCGCAATCGCCATGATCCAAAGCGCCGCAAGGAACAGCAAAATGATCTTACCCACCTCGCCAATCCCGGCCCAAATGATCACCAGCGGGATCAAGGCCAGCGGCGGCACCGGGCGCATGAACTCCACAATCGGATCAAACCAACCGCGAAACCAATTGCTTAGCCCCATGGCATAGCCCAGCGGAATGCCCACCAACGCGCCAAACAAGAACCCAAGCACAACCCGAAACAGCGACCAACCCAGATGCCCAAACAGCGATGTGCCCCGGAACCCTTCGGTCATCAACTTGCCCGTGCGCGCCACAACCGCCTCGGGCGATGGCAGGTAGAGCGGCTCCATCTGCCAGCCTTTGGTCGGCTCGAAATTTGGCGTGCCCTTGTCGGAAATCGTCACCGCGCCGCCCGTCACCTGCACCGTGTCGCCGGGCTGAACCGGGGTGCCATTGATCGCGACAATGCTTGATCCGTCCTTTTTGGAGATCTCGTCATTGCGGTCAAACGGGATCAAAATGTTGCGCCACTGGGCAACTTTCACACTGTCATCCTTGGCAAAACCATCCCCCGGTGCCACCTGGGGCGCATCGGGATTTTCCTCGCGCTCATGCACCAAAATCTGCACCTGCGCATCGTCGCGCTCACCATTCGCCTCGGCGGTATAGGTAAAGGACGCCTCGCCTTTGAACGGCCCCGGCGCATGCAAAAACGACGGGATAAGCGACGATCCGGTGAACATCGCCCAGAGCAAAAACACCGTCAGCACCGAAATCACCCCCGCCGAACGGTTGGGCCGCACCGCGCTTTCATCGCCAAAAGTCACGGTTTTGAGCGAGGTATAATCCTTGGGCCGCGCGGTTTGCAGGATCTTGTTCACCACAAAATAGGCACCCACGAAGATCGAAACATATATCAGCAAAATGATCATGCGCTTGCCTCCGAACGGCCCATAATTTCCTCTTCCATGTCCCAGATCATGCCCAGAATCTCCTCGCGCCGCGTGGCAAATTCAGGATGTTTCTTGACTTCGCGCAGATCCGAATTCACCCCGAGCTCGGCAAAGGGCAGACGGTATTCCTTGTGTATCCGCCCCGGACGCGGGGCCATCACAATCAACCGCTCCCCCAGCAACAACGCCTCTTCCACCGAATGGGTGATCAAAATGATCGTCTTGCCCGTCTCTTTCCACAGCTTGAGCACCAAAGATTGCATCTTCTCGCGGGTCAGCGCATCCAGCGCGCCCAGCGGCTCATCCATCAAAATCACATCCGGGTCATTGGCCAAACAGCGCGCCAAGGCGACCCGCTGCTGCATCCCCCCCGACAGCTCATAAACCGCCTTTTCCTTGAAATCTTGCAGACCAACCACATCCAGCAGATGATCCACCGTCTGGCGTTTCTCGGCGGCGGGCATGCCCTTCATCGAGGGGCCAAATCCCACATTCTCGCGCACGCTCATCCATTCAAACAACGCGCCTTGCTGAAACACCATGCCGCGCTCGGCATCGGGGCCTTTGATCACATGCCCATTGAGCGTCATCTTGCCCTCGGTTGGCGCAAGGAAACCGGCCACAATATTCAACAGCGTGGTTTTGCCACAGCCGGACGGGCCCAGCACGCTTAACAATTCCCCCGCCTTGAGCGACAGCGTGATGTCCTTCAGCGCCTGAACCGATCCACCACCGGGCAGATCGAAACGCATGGAGAGCTTTTCGATTTCTAGTCCTGTCATTTCCCTGTCTTTCCAGCCGGCAACATGCGGCCATAGGTCGGGTTTGCCCCGCCTCTTGTTGAAAGAATGGGCTGGCCCCGCGCTTGAAACGGGGGCCAGCCCGGTAAGGCTTACATGCCTTTGGCAGCTTCCAGCGGCGTCAGAACCACCGTGCCTTGATAGCTGTCGAGCTTGCTGTCGATGCTGCCCGCATCCACAAACACCTGCGCCACGCCATCCATATACTCTTGGATACCGCCGCCCAGCCATTTATCGCCCAGCTGATCTTCGATGGAGGGGAACTCGAACCCGGCCAATGTCTCTGCTGTGGCATCCGCGTCCATGCCCGCATCTTTGGCAATCACGGGCAGCATCTCATCGGTATGCTCGCCGGAATTCCACATGGCATTGGCATCGGCAGTGACTTTCAGGAACTTGGCAAGCTCCTCACCGTTTTCCGAAACATAAGAAGCAGGCGCAGAGGTCACGTCAAAAACCAAAATGCCCAGCTCTTCTTTTTCCGCCCCGGTCAACAGCACATTGCCGCTTTCCTTCATCCGGCGCAGGGCACCGCCCCAGCCGCACGCCATATCCACAGCGCCTTGGCTCAACGCCGCCGCGCCTTCTGCGGGGGCCATATCCACCACCGACATGGAGCTTACATCAACGCCAAAATGGCTCATCTGCTTGAGGAAGCCGTAATGCGCCGCAGTGCCCAGCGGCACGGCAACTTTCTTGCCCGCCAGCTCACCGGCAGAATCCTTGTCGATCTCCAGCGCCGAGGAAACCACGCAATTGTCATTCTCGGAATAGGACACGGCCACATCTACAAACTGGATGTCCTGCCCGCCCGAGGTGGCCACAACAAATGGCGGCAAACCTTGCGAGACCGAGATTTGCACATCGCCCGAGGCCATCGCCGCTGACATCGCCGTGCCGCTGTCAAAGCTGACCCAATTCACGGTCTTGCCCAGCGCTTCGTCATAGGTGCCATTGGCTTTGGCAAATTGGAACGGCATTGGCCATTCGAGGAAATAACCAACGGTCAATTCGCCCTCGGCAAAGGCCGCTTGTGCACCGCTCAGCATTGCAACGCTGGCGACAGCACCCAAAAGTTTGGATTTCAGTGTCATTCAGATAGCTCCCTGTTCGAAGCCGCAACAGCGGCTTTTCATATCGCGGGGCGTTAACCGCCCTCGTCAAACCGCCGCCCATTAACACATGAGCAGTGGGTGAACACAATCAGAGCGAAAGGGCTTTTACAGATCAATGTTTTTCTGAGCAATTGAACGCCCCCCATATCGCCCCAGATAGGCCCAAGACGCGCCCCTTCCAGAAAAACCGCTTTGAATCAGCTTTTTAAGGGATATTGCTCAATTTTTTAGCGGTTTGCAGAGGGTGCTCTGGCCCTATCATTCACCCCCTTCTGGCCCTAGTCGATTGATGCATTTACAGATGTGGTCTAGGCTTAACGCCGAAAGCGTGCCCGATTGCGATTTTCATCGGGCGAACTTCCACCATCAAAAGGCGCTCCCCCATGGACGGTACATTCAACGAGAACGACATCTCCCGCGTAGTCGAAGCAGACCGCGCCCATATCTGGCACCACCTGAGCCAGCATAAAGCCTATGAAACAACCGATCCGCGCATCATTGTCGAAGGCAAAGGCATGCGCGTCTGGGACCAAAAGGGCAAAGAGCACCTTGATGCGGTCTCCGGCGGCGTCTGGACGGTCAACGTCGGCTACGGGCGCGAATCAATCGCCAACGCGGTGCGCGACCAGCTGATCAAACTCAACTATTTCGCAGGCTCCGCAGGCTCGATCCCCGGTTCGCATTTCGCTGAAATGTTGATCGATAAAATGCCCGGCATGACCCGCGTCTATTATTGCAACTCCGGCTCTGAAGCGAATGAAAAAGGCTTCAAAATGGTGCGCCAGATCGCCCATAAACGCTATGGCGGCAAGAAACATAAAATCCTCTACCGCGACCGCGATTACCACGGCACCACCATCGCTTGCCTCTCCGCTGGCGGCCAAGACGAGCGCAACGCGCAATACGGCCCCTTCACCGATGGCTTCGTGCGCGTGCCCCATTGCCTCGAATACCGCAGCTTCGAACAGGATGGCGCACCCCAAGAAAACTACGGCATCTGGGCCGCCGACCAGATCGAAAAAATCATCCTCGCCGAAGGCCCTGAAACCGTGGGCGCGCTCTGCCTTGAGCCGGTCACAGCAGGCGGCGGCGTCATCACCCCGCCCGATGGCTATTGGGACCGCATCCGCGAGATCTGCGATAAATACGATATCTTGCTGCATATCGACGAAGTCGTCTGCGGCGTCGGGCGCACCGGCACATGGTTCGGCTACCAGCATTACGGCATCAAACCCGATCTGGTGACCATGGCAAAAGGCGTGGCCTCCGGCTATGCCGCCATCGCTTGCCTTGTGACCACCGAAGAGGTGTTCAACATGTTCAAAGACGATGCCGCCGATCCCATGAACTATTTCCGCGACATCTCGACCTTTGGCGGCTGCACCGCCGGGCCTGCCGCTGCGGTGGAAAACATGAAGATCATCCAGAACGAAGACCTGCTCGCCAACACGGTGAAACAGGGCGACTATATGCTCGATCAACTTGCCGCTCTGATGGACCGTCATAAAAACATCGGCCAGGTGCGCGGCAAAGGCCTGTTCCTTGGCGCCGAACTTGTCACCGACCGCGACAGCCGCGCCCCCGTGGCAGAGCAATTGGTGCAGGCCGTTGTGGGCGACTGTATGGCCCAAGGCGTGATCATCGGCGCGACCAACCGCTCGCTGCCGGGGCGCAACAACACGCTATGCTTCTCGCCTGCGCTGATCGCCACCAAAGACGACATCGACCAAATCATCTCGGCGGTTGATGGCGCACTTGGCCGCGTCTTCGCCAGCTAAAACCTAGGCGCGGCGCTGCCAAATTGGCGGCGCCGCCCCCTCCCCCCGCGGGGAACAGGCAACAAACCGCGCACCGCCCGCGCTACGGGATTCCGCTTATTCCCGAATGCCACAAAATAATGCAATCCTCCGAAACGATGGAACCCAAACGCCGCCCGAACGTTCGTTTGTAAATAGACCGGAGAAAATAATATGAAACGCTACCTTCTTATCGTCCCACTGGCCCTTTCCGTTGCGGCTTGTGACACCCCCGGCACAAGCACAGCGTATGGCGCAGGCGTTGGCGCGCTTGCGGGCGCAGCTCTGTCCAGCAAAGATGACCGCGCAAAAGGCGCAATCATCGGCGGTCTGGCTGGCGCAGCAGCAGGGAACTACATCGGCCGCCACCAGAACGGCCAGTGCATCTACGAACGCCCCGATGGCAGCCGATACACCTCGGCCTGTCCAGCGTAAGGCGCTTTTCCGTCGAGTCGGGAAAGAGAGGGCGGGGCCATTGGCCTCGCCTTTTTTCATGCGCCAAATTTCATGCCCCAAAGGGGTCTTGGCATAGTTTTCATCGACAGATGCCAATTCCTTGGCAATAGTCATTTCCATGCGATTGACCCTCATTGATACACTCACCACCGTGGTGTTTTTCACCCTGCTGGCTGGCCTGACCGAGCTTTACATCGCGGGCATGGCCCCCTTCGAGGTTCTCAAAACCCGCCTGCTTATGATCCCAATGATGCTGGTCACCGGACGCCCCTATGGCCTGTGGCGCGACTATGTCTTTGCAATCGCAAAACCAAGCGGCCCTTGGCGCAAATCCTTGGTCGATGGCGCCGCGTTCCTGTCTTTCCAACTCCCTGTCTATGCGCTGATCTTATGGATCGCGGGCGCGCAGCCCGGCGAGATTCTCACGCTTCTGGCCACAACCTCCGTGCTTATGTTCCTCGTCAGCCGCCCCTTTGGTCTGGTCCTCGATGCCGCCCGCAGGCTCGCCGGTGCCAAAGCCGGATAGCCCCCTAACCATCCTCCGCAAATCCGCCGCCCGCCTGCAACGCCCGGCGGCCTTCCTCTACCTCGGCCACCTGCTGCCGCGCGGCGGAAATAAACCGTGGCAACGTATCATCATCGGGATAGGCGCTCACATAACCCGCCATCACCGAAGTATAATACACCCGCAACACCCGGTTAATCCGCGCGCCATAGCCCGGCCCCAGCCTGCGAAACCACCGCACCATATCCTCATCCAGCCGCAGCGTGACCCGTTTGCGCGGCGGCGTCACCGGATCAAGAAAATCCAGCCCACTCCAATCCGCAGGCAGACTTTTATCAATCCAGTCGCGCTGCATCTCATTTTGCAACTGCTCCAATTCCCAAATCGCCTCTTTATGGGCTTGCTTGCGGTTCATTCTGCACCTTCCCCATTTGCCGCCGCTATTTTGGGCAGCTACCCGGAAAATATGCGGGGTAAATGTTAAAATCTGGCAAATGCGCGGAACGATGCTCCCGGTGCACAGATCGTGCACGCTATGTGTATGGCCCGTGCACAGGTGTTTTGGGCAAAATCGGAAATCGGAAAAATGACAGAAAATGTAAATATTGAGACCTAGCGTCTCATTTTACCTTGCAATCCCAAGGTGCGCATTCCATGATGACGCAACAGCATTTTACGCGTTGTTAACCTATGTATTCACGCTGCGTTAATGCCAGATTGATTATCACATAAGTCCAAACTATACAGGTGTCATGGCACTTCCGGTAGAAACCTTCTTCCTGCACCCCGATGCGCAAGGCACGCTGCAATCGCAGATTCAGCAGATGATCGCGCAGGGCATTTTATCAGGGCGGTTTCAAAAGGGCGAAAAGCTCCCCTCGACCCGGCGTCTCGCCACCCATCTGGGCGTCAGCCGCATCACCGTGACCATTGCCTACACCGAATTACAGGCCAATGACTACCTGATTTCCAAGGGCCGCTCGGGTTATTACGTCTCCCCCAGCGCCCCCACGCCCCCCGCCTTCGAGCCCCAGCCAGACACCAAAGACAAGGTCGATTGGCTGCGCGCCATTGGCCAGAAATTCAGCGGCGGCGCGACCCCGCGCAAACCCCAAGACTGGGCTAAATACCGCTTTCCCTTCATCTACGGTCAGGCCGATCCCGCGCTTTTTGACCACGCCAATTGGCGGCTCTGCGCGCTGCAAGCCTTGGGCCAGCGTGACTTCACCGCCCTGACCACCGATTACTATGATCAAGATGACCCGCAGCTGATCGAATTCATCGCCCGCCACACCTTGCCGCGGCGCGGCATCACCGCGCGGCCCGAGCAAATCTTGATCACATTGGGCGCGCAAAATGCCCTGTGGCTGACCACGCAGGTGCTGCTCACCCAGCGCCGCCGCGCCGCGCTCGAAGACCCCTGCTACCATGCGCTGCGCGACATTCTCACCCAGTCGCGCTGCCACGTAACCCCTGTGCGCGTTGACCGGGACGGCCTGCCGCCGGACGCAATCCCGCCCGACACAGATGTGATTTTCACCACGCCCAGCCATCAATGCCCCACCAATGCGACCATGCCGATGAACCGGCGGCGCGACCTGCTGGAACGTGCCCGCGAGATGGACGCGCTCATCGTCGAAGATGATTACGAATTTGAGACATCTTTTCTGCATCCGCCCTCGCCCGCGCTCAAATCCTTGGATGAAGACGGGCGCGTGATCTATGTGGGCAGCTTCTCCAAATCGCTGTTTCCGGGGCTGCGGCTGGGCTATCTGGTTGGCTCCGAACCTTTCATCCGCGAGGCCCGCGCCCTGCGTGCCTCCGTGCTGCGCCACCCGCCCGGCCACATCCAGCGCACCGCCGCTTATTTCCTGTCGCTGGGGCATTACGACGCGCTGATCCGGCGCATGGGCTCCGCCCTGCATGAACGCCGCGCCGCCATGGAAACCGCCATTCAGGCCGAGGGCCTCCAGATCGCAGGCCAAGGCGCATACGGCGGATCCTCCCTCTGGATGCGCGCCCCAGATGGCGTCGACGCAGACGAGCTTGCCCGTCGCTTGCAGGCCCAAAGCGTGTTGATCGAACCGGGCCGCGCGTTTTTTGGCGGGCCGGGCAGACCGGGCAATTTCTACCGTCTGGCCTATTCCTCCATCCCCGCCACACGCATCGCCGAAGGCATCGGGCTTGTGGCAAATGCCATCCGGCAGGCAACCGCATGATCTGGCTCTGTTCGGCAGGATCAACTGGCCCTAACCCCGGCGCCAGCTTCCCCGTAATTTGCAGCTCAAAGCGGCAAGAATCGCCCCGTTCATTTAATCTCAAGGAATCTCAGCCATGAAGATGACCACCGAAGAAGCCTTCGTCAAAGTGCTCCAAATGCACGGAATCGACAACGCGTTTGGAATCATTGGCTCCGCCATGATGCCGATCTCTGATCTGTTCCCTGCGGCTGGCATCAAATTCTTCGACTGCGCGCATGAGTGCAACGCCGGCATGATGGCCGACGGCTTCACCCGTGCGACCGGCAAGATGTCGATGATGGTTGCCCAAAACGGCCCCGGCATCACCTCGCTGGTGACCCCGATCAAAACTGCCTATTGGAACCACACCCCGCTGCTGGTCGTCACGCCACAGGCCGCCAACAAGACCATCGGTCAGGGCGGCTTCCAAGAAGTGGAGCAAATGGCTCTGCTCGAAGATATGGTCGCCTACCAAGAAGAGGTTCGCGACCCCTCCCGCATGGCAGAAACGCTCAACCGCGTGATTTTGCAGGCGAAACGCCACTCGGCCCCCGCGCAAATCAACATACCGCGCGATTTCTGGACCCAAGTGATCGACATCGATCTGCCCGCCATCGTGGAATTTGAGCGCCCCTCCGGCGGCGAAGAAGCCATTGCCCGCGCGGCAAAACTGCTCAGCGAAGCCAAATTCCCCGTCATGCTGAACGGCGCAGGCGTGGTGATCGGCGGCGCGATCGAAGCATCCAAAGCACTGGCCGAACGGCTCGATGCGCCCGTGTGCTGCGGCTACCAGCACAACGACGCCTTCCCCGGCTCGCATCCTTTGTCCGTCGGCCCGCTTGGCTACAACGGCTCCAAAGCTGCGATGGAACTGATCGCCAAAGCCGACGTGGTTCTGGCGCTCGGCACGCGGCTTAATCCTTTCTCAACTTTGCCCGGCTATGGTATCGATTACTGGCCCAAAGACGCAAAAATCATTCAGGTCGACATGAACCCCGACCGCATCGGCCTGACCAAACCAGTCACGGTTGGCATCGTCGGCGACGCTAAAAAAGTCGCCAATGCGATCCTCGCACAGCTTGGCGACACCGCAGGTGATGCAAATCGCCAAGAACGTAAGGACACGATCTCCAAGACCAAATCCACATGGGCCCAAGAGCTGACCTCCATGGACCACGAGGATGACGATCCAGGCACCAGCTGGAACGAGCGCGCCCGTGACCGCGAACCCGGCAAAATGAGCCCCCGCATGGCATGGCGCGCGATCCAATCCGCTCTGCCAAAAGATGCGATCATCAGCTCAGACATCGGCAATAACTGTGCCATCGGCAACGCCTACCCAGCCTTCGAAGCAGGCCGTAAATATCTCGCACCGGGTCTGTTTGGCCCCTGCGGCTATGGCTTCCCCGCCATCGTTGGCGCCAAAATCGGTTGCCCCGATGTGCCTGTCGTCGGCTTCGCAGGTGACGGCGCCTTCGGCATCTCGATGAACGAAATGGTATCGGTCAGCCGCGATGATTGGCCCGCAATCACCATGGTGATTTTCCGCAACTTCCAATGGGGCGCGGAAAAGCGGAACACCACACTCTGGTTCGATGACAACTTCGTCGGCACCGAGCTTGCGCAAGACGTGAATTATTCCAAAATCGCTCAGGCCTGCGGCGTCGAAGGCGTTCAGGTCACCTCAATGGACGACCTGACAGACGCGCTCGACAAAGCGGTAAAAGCCCAGATGAACGAGGGTAAAACCACCTTCATCGAAGTGCTGCTGAACCAAGAGCTGGGCGAGCCGTTCCGCCGCGATGCCATGAAAAAACCAGTTTCGGTTGCAGGCATCTCCAAGGATGACATGCGCCCGCAGGCCGGTGCCTAAGCGGGCCCGATGCTTCATGTGCTGACATACCAACGGTGCAGGCCGTGAACGTGCTGCAAGGGTTGCAAACCCGCGCCGCAAAACGGCCTGCTCATATCGTTCTAAGCGAAGGCTACGACCCTAGGGTCGTAGCCGCCGCCGTTACAGCCACCCGCCAAAATCTGGCGCGCATCACCTTGGTCGGGGACACGGGCAAAGTGCAGGCTGAACTGGCCAAAGCAGACGGCATTGATCTGGATATCGCCATTCAAGATCCCGAAACCTCGGAGCTAACAGCCGAGTTTTCAGACACTTATTTCGACCTGCGCAAACACAAAGGCGTCAGCCACGAGGTTGCCGATACCCAAGCCCGCGACCCGATGGTTTTTGCCGCCATGATGGTGCGCAATGCCCATGCCGATGGCACGGTGGGCGGCGCTGTCGCCACCACGTCAGAAACCGTGCGCGCTGCGTTGCAGATCATCGGCAAGGCCGAAGATGCCGCGCTGGTCTCCAGTTTTTTCCTGATGGTTCTTCCCGAAAACCACCCCTCTGGCCGCGACGCGATGATCTTTGCCGATTGCGGCTTGGTCATTGATCCCAGCGCCGAGGAATTGGTTGCCATTGCCGCGCAATCTGCCGCCTCTTGCACACAATTGCTGGGCGATGATGCCAAAATCGCGATGCTGTCTTTCTCCAGCAAAGGCAGCGCCCGCCACGCCCATGTGAGCAAAGTCAGCGCCGCGACTGAGCTTTTGCACCAAGAGCACCCAGCGCTAAAGGCCGATGGCGAATTGCAATTTGACGCGGCCTTTGTGCCAGAAGTCGGCGCGTCCAAAGCGCCCGATTCAAATGTCGCGGGCCACGCAAATGTGATGATCTTCCCCAATCTTGATGCCGGAAACATCGGCTATAAAATCGCCCAGCGCATTGGCGGCTGCCAAGCAATCGGTCCGGTGTTACAAGGCCTTAGCAAACCTGCAAATGACCTGTCACGCGGCTGCACGGCTGCGGATGTGGTCAACATGATCGCTGTTACCGTACTTCAAACTTCACACCGCTAAAAACGCGCCCAAAGGAATATTAATGGATCTCGTCCGCCAACCCGTCGCTGCCAAATTCAACCGCGTTCGGGAGCAAGCCCCGATCCTCTTTCCGGGCGTGGCTGTCTCTGTGGTGGTTGCCATAACAGCGCAGTTTTTGGCCGAGCATTACGGCACGCCCGCGATGTTGCTGGCGCTGCTCCTCGGCATCGCGTTGGGGTTTCTTGGCGAAGAGGGCCGCGCGGTAGATGGCATCGGCTTTTCCGCCAAAACCCTGCTGCGCCTTGGTGTCGCCCTGCTTGGCGTGCGGATTTCCATGAGCCTAATGGCCGGGCTGGGCTGGCAGTTGATCACGCTGGTGATCCTTGGCGTGATTGCTACAATTTGCTTTGGCCTGCTGATCGCGCGGTTTCTGGGCCATGGTTGGCGCTTTGCCTTTCTCACGGCGGGTTCTGTTGCGATCTGCGGCGCCTCTGCGGCGATGGCGATCTCTGCGATCCTGCCCCAGGATGAACGCTCAGAAGAGCGGCTGATCTTTACCGTGATGGGCGTGACCGTGCTCTCGACCATGGCGATGGTCGTCTATCCGATCTTGTCTAATCTGCTGGAGCTCAACGCGGTGCAAGGCGGCGTGTTCATCGGCGGCACCATCCATGATGTGGCACAGGTCGTCGGCGCGGGCTATTCCGTGTCCGAGCAGACAGGCGACACTGCTGTTCTGGTCAAACTGATCCGCGTGGCCATGCTCGCCCCTATCGTGCTGGTGGCCTCGATCATGATCCGCAGCTATGCGGCGGGCAATGCGCACTCCGGCCAACAGCCCCCGCTTTTGCCAGGCTTTGTGGTGGGTTTCTTAATCCTCGCCGCCCTGAGCAGCTTTGGCGTGGTTCCCGGTTTTCTGATCGAATTGCTGAGCGAGGCGTCGCGCTGGATGCTGCTGATCGCCATCGCTGCCGTGGGCATGAAATCAAATCTCAAGCAGGTGCTTGGCGTCGGAGGAGCCGCCATCATCCTGATCACAGTCGAAACAGTTTTCATTGCTGCTTTGGTCCTCTTGGGGTTGCAGTTTTTGAGTTAAAAGGGAGGACGCCAGATGACATTCCAGCAACCTGAATTGGAGCTAAGCCCTAAGGTTTCTGACGAAATTCGCAAAACCACCTGTTATATGTGCGCCTGCCGGTGCGGCATCAACGTGCATATGAAGGACGGCAAGGTTGCCTATATCGAAGGCAACCGCGATCACCCGGTCAACAAGGGCGTGCTTTGCGCCAAAGGCTCGGCTGGCATCATGCAGGTCAACGCGCCGTCCCGGCTGCGCAAGCCGCTCAAACGTGTCGGGCCGCGCGGCTCTGGCGAGTTTGAAGAAATCAGCTGGGATGAGGCGCTGCAAATCGCCACCGATTGGCTGGCCCCGATCCGCAAGAAAGACCCCTCCAAACTGGCGTTCTTCACCGGGCGCGATCAATCGCAATCCTTCACCAGTTATTGGGCGCAGGCCTATGGCACGCCCAATTACGCGGCGCATGGCGGGTTTTGCTCCGTGAACATGGCGGCGGCGGGCATCTATACGATGGGCGGCGCATTTTGGGAGTTCGGCCAACCCGATTGGGACCACACCAAGCTGTTCATGCTGTTTGGCGTGGCCGAAGACCACGACAGCAACCCCATCAAAATGGGCATCGGCAAGATCAAAGCGCGCGGCGCGCGGGTCATTGGCGTGAACCCTATCCGCACCGGCTATAACGCGGTGGCCGATGATTGGGTCGGCATCACACCGGGCACTGATGGGCTGTTTATTCTGGCGCTGATCCAATGTCTGATGCAGGCGGGCAAGATCGATCTGCATTATCTGGCGCAATATACCAACGCCCCTGTGCTGGTGAATGGCGATGAAACCTCGCCGCAATTTGGTCTGCTCATGCGCGATGACGCGGGCAAAGAGCTGGTGATCGACCGCGCCACCGGCAAGCTGGCACCGTTTGACCAAAAAGGCGTGCGCCCTGATCTGTCGGCCACCTATGAGCAAGATGGCAAGGTGCACCGCCCCGTCTTCCACCACATGGCAGAGCAATATCTAGACGCGAAATACAGCCCCGAAGCAGTGGCCGAGCGCTGCGGCATCAGCGCCAAGCGCATCCGCACCATCGCCGCAGAACTGGCACGTGTCGCCTTTGACGAAGCCTTTGAACTTGACCAGCCCTGGACAGATTTTCGCGGCGAAAAGCACGAGAAAATGACAGGACGCCCGGTCAGCTTCCACGCCATGCGCGGGATCTCCGCCCATGCCAACGGGTTCCAGACCTGCCGCGCGCTGCATATTTTGCAGATCATCCTTGGCACCGTCGAAGTGCCCGGCGGCTTCCGTTTCAAACCGCCCTATCCCAAACCCGCCACCGCCCATCCGCGCCCCCATGTGGGCGTCGATGCCCCCGGCGGGCCGCTCAACGGGCCGCATCTGGGCTTCGTGCATGGCCCCGAAGATCTCGCGCTAAAACCCGATGGCACAGCCGCGCGGATCGACAAAGCCTTCACTTGGGAAAACCCCATGTCCAGCCACGGGCTGATGCATATGGTGATCTCCAACGCCCATGCAGGCGATCCCTATAAGATCGACACGCTGTTTATGTATATGGCGAATATGTCGTGGAACTCCTCCATGAACACCGGCGGCGTGATGGAGATGCTGACCGATAAAGATGAAAACGGCGATTACGTGATCCCGCATATCATCTACTCGGATGCCTATAGCTCTGAGATGGTGGCCTATTCCGATCTGATCCTGCCCGATACCACCTATCTGGAACGCCATGATTGTATCTCTTTGTTGGACCGCCCGATTTGCGAGGCAGACGCCGCCGCCGATGCCATCCGCTGGCCCGTGATCGAACCTGACCGCGACGTGCGCGGCTTTCAATCCGCGCTCTGCGATCTGGGGGCCAAACTGGGCCTGCCGGGCTTTATCAACGGCGACGGCAGTCAAAAATATGCCGATTACGCTGATTACATCGTCAACCACGAACGCCGCCCCGGCGTCGGTCCGCTCTTTGGCTTTCGCGGCGAAAACGGCGAGAAAACCGGGCGCGGATCGGTCAACCCCGAGCAAATCGACCGCTATATCAAAAACGGCGGCTTTTACGCCGAACATGTCCCCGATGCCGGGCTCTATTACAAACCGTGGAACAAGGATTATCAGGATTGGGCGGTCTCCATCGGTCTTTACGATGCGCCCCTGCCCTATCTGTTCTCGCTCTATGTGGAACCGATGCGCAAATTCCAACTGGCCGCCGAAGGCCATGGCGGGCGCCAACCCCCAGACCACCTGCGCCAGCGCATCATCGACACAATGACCCCGCTGCCCCACTGGTATGATACCGATCAACACGGCAATGACGGCTATACCATCCACGCGCTGACCCAGCGGCCCATGGCCATGTACCACTCTTGGGGCAGCCAGAACGCATGGCTGCGCCAGTTGCACGGACATAACCCGCTCTACCTGCCCACCAAATTGATGCGCCAACATCAGCTGCAAGATGGTGATTGGGCCAAAGTGTCCTCTCCCCATGGCACCATCACCGTTCCCGTGATGGAAATGGCAGCGCTCAACGACAACACCGTCTGGACATGGAACGCCATCGGCAAACGCAAAGGCGCATGGGCCTTGGACAAAGACGCGCCTGAGGCCACCAAAGGCTTCCTGCTCAACCACCTGATCCATGAATTGCTGCCTCCCAAAGGCGACGGGCTTCGCTGGGCCAATTCCGATCCGATCACCGGCCAGGCCGCTTGGTTCGACCTCAAGGTCAAAATCGAAAAAGCCCCGCCCCAACAGCAAAGCGCCCCTGACTTCGCCCCGCTCACCTCCCCCGTAGGCCAAGGTCCAGACGCTTTGGCATGGAAGGTGGGCAAATGATCGCTCTTTTCCAATTGGTTCAAAATCCCGGGGTCTGGGGCTGGCCCCAGCCCGCCCCCCACAAGGAGCGCCGCCATGACTGAGCTTCCCCAAACCACCGCCAAAAAACTTGGCCTCGTGATTGACCTGGACACCTGCGTAGGCTGCCATGCCTGCGTGATCTCCTGCAAAGGCTGGAACACCGAAAACTACGGCGCGCCCCTGTCGGACCAAGACCCTTACGGCGCAGCCCCCTCAGGGACGTTCCTCAACCGGGTTCACAGCTACGAGGTGCAGCCCGCCATGGGCGAGGCACAATTGGTGCATTTCCCAAAATCCTGCCTGCATTGCGAAGACGCGCCCTGCGTCACCGTTTGCCCGACCGGAGCCAGCTATAAACGCACCGAAGACGGCATCGTGCTGGTCAATGAAAGCGATTGTATCGGCTGCGGGCTTTGCGCTTGGGCCTGCCCTTACGGCGCGCGCGAAATGGATCAATCCGAAGGGGTGATGAAAAAATGCACCCTCTGCGTCGACCGGATTTACAACGAAAACCTCCCCGAGGTCGACCGCGTGCCCTCGTGCGTGCGCACCTGCCCGGCGGGCGCGCGGCATTTTGGCGATCTGGGCGATCCAGATTCCGCCGTGAGCCAACTTGTTGCCGAACGCGGCGGGGTTGATCTGATGCCCGAACAGGGCACCAAACCGGTGAATAAATACCTGCCGCCGCGTCTTAAGGATCAGCTGACCCATGACACGGAACAGATCGACATCCTCGCGCCTTACCTCGCGCCCGTCGCCCAAGAGGCCAAAGGCTTCCTAAGCTGGCTCGACAAAACACTGGAGAAACTCTGATGCATCCAGCACCATCCGTTATTTTCTTCAGCACGTTTTCCGGCATCGGCTTTGGTCTGCTGTTCTGGCTGGGCTTTGGCCTGCCAGCGGTCACAGGCTGGGTGGCTTTTGTGTTTTTCACTCTCGCCTATCTGCTCGCCGTGGGCGGGTTGATTGCCTCGACCTTTCACCTTGGCCACCCCGAACGCGCGATCAAAGCGTTTTCACAATGGAAAACCAGTTGGCTCAGCCGCGAAGGCGTCTGCGCCGTGGCGGCTTTGCTGGTCATGGCGCTTTACGGCGCGGGGCTGGTGTTTTTTGATGCGCGCTGGTTCTGGCTCGGCGGGCTGGGGGCGCTGCTGTCGCTGGGCACGGTGTTCACCACCTCGATGATCTACGCCCAGCTGCGCACCGTGCCGCGCTGGTACAGCGTGCTGACCCCGGCTTACTTCTTGTCCATCTCCGTGGCAGGCGGCGCGCTGTTGGCGGGACAGGTCAGCTTGGCAATGGCCTTGCTTCTCATCGCCGGGGCCGTGCAAATCATCACTTGGACACGCGGCGATTCCGCACTGGCCGCCTCTGGCACCGATGTGGCCAGCGCAACGCAACTGGGCAAAATGGGCCGCGTGCGGGCCTTCGAAGCGCCGCATACGGGCACCAACTATCTGCTGCGCGAATTTGTCCACGAAATTGGCCGCAAACATGCGATCAAACTGCGCATCATCGCAATGGTGCTGATGGTGGTGCTGCCTGTGATCTTCCTGCTGCTGCCGTTCAACCATCTGTTTGGCCTGCTCGCCGCGCTCAGCCATTTGGCCGGGGTGCTTACCTCGCGCTGGTTGTTCTTTGCGCAGGCGGAACATGTGGTCGGGCTCTATTACGGCAAACGCTAAAGCCTCTGCGCAACCCATAAAAAAGGCGGCCTCGAGGGGCCGCCTTTTTCACATCTAAATCTCAAGCTCTTATCAGTTCATCAGCCCAGCAAAGCGCAGCGCCTCATCGACCTGCGCCTTCGCACCGTCCGACAGACCCACATGCGGCAGACGCACCTCTTCGCTGCACAGACCCAGTTTGGACATGGCGTATTTCACCCCCACCAGACCGGGCTCGGCAAAGATCGCCTTATGCAGCGGCATCACGCGGTCCTGAATTTCCAGCGCCGCGGCGTAATCCCCCGCCGCGCAAAAAGCCTGCAACTGCGCCAAAAGCTTTGGCGCGACATTGGCTGTTACTGAAATACAGCCCACGCCGCCTTGGGCGTTGAACCCATGCGCGGTTGGATCTTCGCCCGACAGTTGGATGAAATCCTTGCCGCAGGTGATGCGCTGCATGCTGACGCGCGACAAATCCGCCGTGGCGTCTTTCACCCCGATGATGCGCGGCAATTGTGCCAGCTCGCCCATGGTTTCGGGCGTCATATCCACCACGGAACGCGGCGGGATGTTATAGATGATGATCGGCAGGTCGCAGGCATCATGGATTGCCGTGAAATGCGCAATCATGCCGCGCTGGGTCGGCTTGTTGTAATAAGGCGTCACCACCAAAATCGCATCAGCGCCCACAGATTGCGCGTGCTGCGCAAGACGGATGCTCTCGACCGTGTTGTTCGACCCGGCACCGGCAATCACTGGCAAACGGCCAGCGGCGGCTTTCACCACCTCTTCGACAACCTGTTCATGCTCGCGGTGGGTCAAGGTGGGCGATTCGCCCGTGGTGCCAACCGGCACCAGCCCGTCAGAGCCTTCACCGATGTGCCATTCCACAAGTTTCTTCAGCGTCTCGATGTCCAGCTCGCCGTTCTGAAACGGCGTGACGAGGGCAGGCATTGAGCCTTTGAACATGTGCACGCTCCTTTTTGCGCTGGGGGCAAGACGCCCGTGATCAATTTGTCGCCAATCCCCGGAAGTTGAATTGCCAAAGTGATTGCGACAGCTATGGTGCAAGGCTCTAGCCTCGGAGGCATAGGAAATGCAAGTGATCACACGCGCAATTACCAGCCTAGTGCTGGTTTTGACCCTGTCCCAACCCAGCTTTGCTGAACGGCCCCGCCCTCTTGGCTGGGCGCTGGACGCAATGCGCACGGGCAATTGGGACACCGCAGCACAGCTCGCTGCTCGCGACGGCACCGTCGCGGCAGATGTGGTTGAATGGCACCGGCTGCGCGCCGGACGCGGCAGCTATGCCGAATATATGGCGTTTCTCTCCCGGCGCGGCGATTGGCCCGGCGAAGCCTATCTGCGCAAACGCGCCGAAGACGAGGTGATCAAACAAAGTGACGCTGAGGTTCTTGGGTTTTTCAACGGATCAGTGCCGCAAACCCCGCGCGCCGTGCTCTCCCATGCCGCCGCACTGATGCGCGCAGGCAAAACCGGCGAGGCAGAGGCAAATTTGGTCATGGCGTGGCGCAGCATGCCGATGAACACAACCTCCCAATCGCTGTTTCTAGCCGCTCATGAGGGGCTGCTAAAAACCCATCACGCGGCGCGGCTGGAGGAAATGCTCTGGCAACGCCAACACGAAGAAGCCCAGCAGATGTTCGATCTGGTCGGCAAAGATGAACGCGCCGTGGCCCAAGCGCGCATCGCCCTGCAAAAACGCAGCAGCAATGCCTCGGCTCTGGTCCAAGCGCTGCCCGCCGCGCTGGCAGATGATCCCGGCGTGACCCATGATCGGTTTGAATGGCGCATCCGTGCCGGGATGGTGGATGATGCCAAAACCCTGATGCTCGAACGTTCGGCCAGCGCCGATAAACTGGGCCAGCCCGCGAAATGGGGCAACCGCCGCCGTGCCTTGGCACGCGGTGAAATGCGCTCAGGCGACAAACGCCGCGCCTATGAAATGGCGGCGCAACACCACCTCCCGCCCGGTTCCGATTATGCCGATCTGGAATGGCTCGCGGGCTATATCGCCCTGCGTTTTCTCGACGACCCCCAGCGCGCCTATCAGCATTTCCTGCACCATGACGCCGCCGTCGAAAGCCCGATCAGCCAAGGCCGCGCAGGCTACTGGCAGGGGCTGGCCCTCGAGGCGATGGGCGACGCAGAAGGCGCCGCCAAAGCCTTTGCCGAAGGCGCGAAATTTCAATCGGCTTTCTATGGCTTGCTGGCCGCCGAAAAAGCCGGATTGCCCTTTGACGAAACTCTAAAAGGCGCGCCCCCTGCCACCGATTGGCGCAGCAGCGCCTTGGCCCGCGCGCCCCTGTTTGAAGCAGGCATGTTGCTGCAAGCCTCGGGCGAGTTGAACCTCGCTGAGCTGTTCTGGACCCATCTGGCCGATCAATTGATGCAGGCCGATCTGGAACTGCTTGGCCAAGCGGCCATTGACGCAGGCCAGCCGCATCTGGCCGTGATGATCGGCAAACGCGCCGCGCGGCGCGGCATCACCGTGGCCGCGCCCTATTATGCGCTACATGACGCGATTGAGCTCGATCTGGCCATGGCGCCCGAAATGGTGCTCGCCATTGCCCGGCGCGAAAGCGAATTTGACCCCGTGGTCCAAAGCGGCGTTGGCGCGCGCGGCTTGATGCAAATCATGCCCGCCACCGGGCGCGAAATCGCCGCGGGTCTTGGCATTTCCGATCTGCACACGACCGACCGTTTGATCGAAGACCCCGATTATAACGCACTGCTTGGCGCGAAATACCTCTCCACTTTGGCGGGGCGTTTTGATGGCAATGTGATGATGGTCTCCGCCGGATATAACGCAGGGCCTTCCCGTCCGCCCCGCTGGATGGCGGCTTATGGCGATCCGCGCAAAGGCGAGGTGAGCGCCGTCGATTGGATCGAAATGATCCCCTTCCGCGAAACCCAGAACTATGTGATGCGCGTCACCGAAAGCCTGCCGATCTACCGCGCGCGGCTGGGCAAAGACCCGCTGCCGATCCCGTTCAGCGAGGAACTCACAGGCTCAACGCTGCTGCCGTTCGCGCCAAAAGGTGAATAGCCCCGCCGCTACGATGATCCCCGCGCCAATCACCACATTGGGCCGCACGGTTTCGGCAAAAATCGACAGGCCGATGACCGCAGCAAACACCAGTTGCAAATAGGCAAAAGGCTGCACCGCGCTGGCCTCTGCCGCTTCATAGCAGCGGATCAGCAACCAATGCCCGGTCACCCCAGTCACACACAGCGTCGCCATCCAAACCCAGCTTTGCGCGCTCATCGGCTCCCATTGCCACAGACCCGCAAGGGTCATCGCCACCGCGCCTGAAACACCTGTCCAGAAAAAGCTGGTCGCAGCAGTGTCTTTGCGCGCCGCAAACCGCGTCAGCAGCCCATAAAGCGCAAACATTGCCGCCGCGAGCAGCGGCACCAAAGCTGCGGGATCAAACACATTCATCCCCGGCTGCAAAATGATCATCACGCCGATGAAACCAATGCCAATCGCGGTCCACCGCCGCCAACCAACGCTCTCGCCCAGCACCGGACCAGAGAGCGCCGCCACCAACAGCGGATAACAGGTGAACACCGCATGGCTTTCCACCAGCCCCAGCAGTGTAAAGGCCACAACCATCACACAAATCTCTGCCGCCAGCAGCAAGCCGCGCCCGATTTGCAACAGCGGCTGACTGGTCCGCGCCGCCGCACGCACGCCCCCCGGTTTGCGCGCAGCAAGCGTGATGACAAACGCCGCAAAAAACCAATAGCGGATCATCACCACCATCAGCACATTGTAATTCTCCGCCAAATGCCGGGAAATACCGTCCTGCACCGCAAAGACAAATGTGGTGGCGATCATCAACATAATGCCCAGCCGGGTGTTGTTGCCCGCGCTCAAAGCTTGACTGCCTTGGTCATATGTCGCTTGCGGCCATAGCCGGTGATGCGTTCCACCTCAAACCCCGCCTCGGCCAGCCCCCGGCGCACAAATCCGGCGGCGGTATAGGTCGCGGCGCTGCCCTTTGGGGCGGTATGATCCCCTACAGCGCGCATCAGATCTTCATGCCACAGCTCGGGGTTTTTGGCGGGCGAGAACCCGTCCAGAAACCACGCATCGGCCTGTGATTGCCATTCCGGCAGGCTCTGGCGCGCATCGCCAATAATCACTTCCGCTTCTAGGCCGGGCAGCTCAAACCGTCCGCCCTTAGGGGTCCAAGCCGCCAGAAACGCATCGCGCCGCCCGCCAAAATCCGGGAAATGCTGCGCCGCCTGCGCCATATCTTCGCGCCCCATGGGAAAGGCTTCAAAACTGGTAAACCGAAGCGGGCCTACCTGCCCCGATTGCATCCAAGCATCCCAAACCACCAACATATTGAGCCCGGTGCCAAAGCCCAGTTCGGCCACATGAAACCCCGGCGCAAACCGCGCAGGCAGGTCATTTCCGCCCAGAAAAACATGGCAGGTTTCGGCCACACCGTCTTCCAAACTGAAATAGGGGTCATCAAACTGCGTCGAAACGGGCACACCGCTGTCACGCCATTCAATCTGAGCCAGTTGATGTTGCACGGTAACACCTTGTAATACGCCGCATGTCGGGGCGACACTGCGCTGAGGCGGCAAGGATTGGCAATGGCAGAAATCACCATCAGAGGCGCGGGTATCTTTGGGCTTTCCATCGCGTGGGCCTGCGCCCAGCGCGGCGCATCGGTGCAGATCATCGATCCAAACGGCCCCGCCGCCGGGGCCAGTGGCGGCATTGTCGGCGCGCTCGCCCCGCATGTACCGGAAAACTGGAACCCAAAGAAAGCCTTCCAACTCGAAAGCCTCCTGATGGCCGAGACCTTCTGGCATGAGGTCGCCCAAACCGGCGGGCGCAACCCCGGCTATCTGCGCAGCGGGCGGCTGCAACCCATCGCAGATGCCGCCGCGCTGGAACTTGCCCGCGCCCGCTGCGACACCGCCAAAACCCTCTGGCAGGGCAAGGCCACATGGCAGATCATCCCCGCCACAGGTGCCGCATGGGAGCCGCCAAGCCCCACAGGCGCGCTGATCCACGACACGCTATCGGGCCATCTGCACCCGCAACAAGCCTGCGCCGCGCTGGTCGCAGCGCTGGCCAGCAAAGGCATAACAGTAGCGCCCGAAGGCCCAGACCGGGGCCGGGTGCTGTGGGCCACAGGCGCGGCGGGGCTCGAGGTTTTGAACAACAGCCATACGCGCATGGTCGGCGCAGGGATCAAAGGCCAAGCCGCCCTGCTGCGCTATGATGCTGCTGGCGCGGCGCAGCTTTTTGCAGGCGGGCTGCATATCATTCCGCATCTGGACGGGACCGTCGCCATCGGCTCCACCACCGAGCGCGAATTTGACAGCCCCACCGATACCGATGCCCAGCTTGAGACGCTGATTGAAACGGCCCGCAAAGCATTGCCCGCCCTAGAGCGCGCGCCCGTGATCGCCCGCTGGGCCGGGCTGCGCCCCCGCAGCCGCAGCCGCGCGCCCATGCTGGGGGCTTGGCCCGGACGACCGGATCATTACATCGCCAATGGCGGATTCAAGATCGGCTTTGGCATGGCCCCTAAAATAGCCCAGATCATGGCGGAAATTTTACTGGAAGATCGCGACCTGATCCCGCAGGGTTTCCGCGTGGAGGATTCACTATGAAAGCAGTCGGCTTTGCGGTTTTAATCGCCTGTGTGATGGCCTTTGTGTTCGTCTTTGTGCCCAAATTGATGCCAACCACCCAAACCTCAGACGCAAACGCCGAACCGCCCCCCCTTCGCGGCGGGGCAAGCGCGGTCAGCGGCGATCAGATCGCTTTGGAAGGGCGGATTTACCAAGTTGAGCGGCTGCGCTGCCCTGCCCCCGGCACCGAGGAAGGCGACGGCGCGCTTGCCGCCCTGACGCAGGCGCTGGAGCGCGAAGACACCAAATGCCTGCGCCTGAATGATGCGGTGCTGCGCTGCGCCATTGGCACAAATGATCTGGCTGATGTCATGCAAGACACCGGGCTGTGCACCAAAAAATAACCCCTGCCCGCACCTGCGATCACAACAGGCGCGGGTCAAATCGGGCGCGGCTTAACGCGTGATCTCGGCGCGCAGCGCCTGCATCAACTCGGTCAGCTCTTTCACGTAGATCTCGCCCTTGATCAGACCATCTGCATCAAATTCCGCATAAGACGCGGCCAGATGGATCGCAGGGCCCTGCAAGATGCGCGGGCGGAACGGCACCATAAAATCGCGCAGAATTGATTGCGCCAATTCGCCCCCGGTGCGGCCTGCGGCGGCGGTCATCACCGCAACGGGTTTGCCCGCCCATGGCTTGGCATCTACCCGGCTAACCCAATCCAGCGCGTTTTTCAGCGCCCCGGACGGGCCTTTATTATATTCCGGCGAGGAAATAATCACCGCATCCGCATCCGCGATCTGTTGGGCCAGCAGCTGCACCGCTGCGGGCACGCCCGAGGCTTCCTCATCATCGCCATCATAAAGCGGCAGATGAATATCTGCCTCAACATAGGTTGCATCGCCAAACAGCCGCGCGGCTTCGCGCAGCAATTTACGGTTGGTGGCGTCTTTGCGCAGAGATCCCGAAATCCCCAAAAGTGTCGGCTTGGTCATTGAGCTATCCTAAATAATGCTTTGCCCCAAGATCGGAGCGCGCGGCGTCATGCGCAACTGCCGGATTTGAACAATGGCTGTGCACCAATGCAAAACCAAAGCGTTGGCCAATAAAAAAGCCCCGGCGCGGTGCCGGGGCTTTGGATTTTTCAAACCGAAAAAGATCAGCTTGCGTTGGGCAGGATCACAATCTCGACCCGGCGGTTCTGTGCCTTGCCAGCGGGCGAGAGGTTGCTGGCAATTGGCTGATCTTCGCCGCGGCCAAAGGATTGGATGCGCGCGCCCGACACGCCATTGGCGATCAAGATGTTGGAAACAGAGCGCGCCCGGCCTTCGGACAATTGCTGGTTATACGCCGCTTCGCCGTCGCTGTCGGTGTGGCCGACCACTTGCACGGTGGAATTGGGGTATTGGTTCAGGTTCGACGCCACAGCGGCCAGATCGCGCTGCAAGTCAGAGCGCACAGCGGTGCTGTCTGTGGCGAACAACAGGTCTTGCGGCAAGGTTACGATCAAACGCTCACCTGTGTTGGTCACGCCCACATTGCTGCCAAGGCTGTTGCGCAGGGCCGCTTCTTGTTTGTCGAGCGAATAACCGATGCCAGCGCCCAATGCGCCGCCAATGATCGCGCCTTTGATCGCGCCGCTGTCGCGGTTGCCATCGCCCTTGGACAGCGCGCCAATAACCGCGCCCGATGCCGCACCAATCAGCGCGCCATTTTTGGTTTTCTGGTTGGGATCATTCGACGAGGCCAGAATTTGGCCCGAACCGGGTTCGCCGCAAGCGCTCAGCACCAGCAAGCCGCTCATTGCGGCGATGATGGGGAGTTTCATAGATGTCATGTCGTACACTGCCTTTTGTTTTGGCCCCGTTCGGGCGGGGCACCTTGATATGTGGCAGTATATAGGGCGATCGCGGCGTGAAAATCACGGGGAAACTGCACTGGGCAATAACCCGCCGATGCGGCCTCTTAGGCGTCCGCGCGCGCAGCCTCAAAGGCCAGCATCGCACGCTTCACCGGCAGACCCCAGTGATAGCCGCCAAGCGCCCCCGATTTGCGCAGCGCCCGGTGGCACGGGATCAACCAACTCACCGGGTTACGCCCCACCGCCGTGCCCACCGCCCGCACGGCACGCGGGCTGCCGATGGACTGCGCGATCTCGGAATAGGTGGTCACATGGCCCGACGGAATGCGCAGCAAGGCCTCCCAGACTTTGATCTGAAACGGCGCGCCAATCAGATGCAGCGCCGCATCGCCCTTCTGGGCAAAAGCCGCCTCTGCCCAAGGGCGCAGCGCGTCTGGGTCTTCGGCAAACGCCGCCCCCGGCCAGCGCCCCGTCATATCCTCCCACGCGCCTTGCCGCGTGGTCTCTGCGGTGAAGGCCATACCGCATAATCCGCGCTGTGTGCCCATCACCAACGCCTCGCCGAACGGGCTCTCCACCCAGCCATAGCGAATGGTCAGCCCCGCGCCTTTGCGGGCAAATTCGCCGGGGCTCATGGCCTCCCAACGCAGGAACAGATCATGCAAACGCCCGGTGCCTGACAGGCCCAAATTATGCGCCGCCTCCAATGTGGTGAACCGCTCGGCCAGCAATGTCTTGGCATGACCCAGCATCAAATATTGCTGATAGCGTTTGGGCGACACCCCAACCCAGCGTGAAAACACCCGCTGAAAATGCGCCGCGCTCATGCCCATCTGGGCAGCAAGCTCCTCCAGCCGCACCGGATCTTCGGCAGCATCAATCAGATCAATCGCCCGCCGCATGACGTTGAAATGATAGGCCTCACCTTGGGGGGCAAAATCAGGGCCAGAGCCGCTTGGGGATGTAATATGTTCCATGTGAAACACGCTAAGCAACGCCGCCCCGCCGGGCGACCCGAAACTTGCGCAAATCCAAAGAAAACCGAACGTGTTTGATGCAAAACCCCCTCCTTTAGGCGTTTTTGCCCCATAGGGCCGGGCAAACCCTTGCCCCTCTACCAAATCCTGCGCATACCGATTTTATGGCCAAACAACTCGACTATCATACAATGCGCGAGATTTTTACGCGCTTTCAAACCGCCGAGCCGGAACCGAAAGGCGAATTGGATCACGTCAATGTCTATACATTGGTGGTGGCCGTTGCTCTCTCGGCGCAGGCCACGGATGCGGGGGTCAACAAAGCCACCGCCGCGCTGTTCCAAATCGCAGATACCCCGCAGAAAATGCTGGATCTGGGGCTCGAGGGGCTGACCGAGCATATCAAAACCATTGGCCTGTTCCGACAAAAAGCCAAAAACGTGATGAAGCTCAGCCAGATTTTGGTCGATGAATACGGCGGCGAAGTGCCCAATTCACGCGCCGCGCTGCAATCGCTGCCCGGTGTGGGCCGCAAAACCGCCAATGTGGTGTTGAACATGTGGTGGCATCAGCCCGCACAGGCCGTCGACACCCATATCTTTCGCGTTGGCAACCGCTCCGGCATCTCGCCGGGCAAAACCGTGGATGCGGTCGAGCGCGCCGTCGAAGACAATGTGCCCGCCGATTTCCAGCTCCACGCCCACCATTGGCTGATCTTGCATGGCCGCTATCTCTGCAAAGCACGCAAACCGCTGTGCCGCACCTGCCTGATCCGCGACCTGTGCCTATTTGAGGAAAAGAACCTATGAAAACCTATGACCTTGTTGGCATCGGCAATGCTGTTGTCGATGTGATTTCCCATGGCGACGATCAATTCCTTGATCATATGGGCATCGAAAAAGGCATCATGCAACTGATCGAACAAGACCGCGCCGAAACGCTCTATGGCGCGATGCAAGACCGGGTACAAACCCCCGGCGGCTCTGTGGCCAATACCGTGGCCGGGGTTGGCGCGCTGGGTCTGCCGACGGCATTTATTGGCCGGGTGCGCGATGATGAACTGGGCCAATTCTACGCCAGCGCGATGACAGATAACGGCATCGATTTTGTGAACCCGCCCGTGGCGGGCAGCGACGTGCCCACCTCGCGCTGCATGATCTTTGTCACCCCCGATGGGGAACGCTCGCTCAATACCTATCTGGGCATTTCCACGGGGCTGACCTCGGGCGATGTGCCCCAAACCGTGTCTGGCAACGCCAAGTTGATGTTTCTCGAAGGCTATCTGTTTGATCACGACCCCGGCAAAACCGCCTTCCGCGAGGCCGCCCGCGCAACCAAAGCAGGCGGCGGCAAATCCGGCATCGCGATCTCTGATCCCTTCTGCGTGGAACGTCACCGCGCTGATTTCCTCTCGCTGATCGAACATGATCTGGATTACGTGATCGGCAATGAGGCCGAGATTAAATCCCTGTTCGAAACCGATGATCTCGAAGAGGCGCTCGCCAAAACCGCCGCGATCTGCCCGCTGGTGGTCTGCACCCGCTCGGGCGATGGCGTCACCTTGATCCAAGGGGAGACGCGCGTCGATGTGCCCGTCACCAAAATCGTGCCCGTCGATGCCACAGGCGCAGGCGATCAATTCGCCGCCGGGTTCCTTTATGGCTTGGCCACCGGCCGCGATCTGGAAACCTGCGGGCGCATGGGCAACATCTGCGCCGCCGAGGTGATCAGCCACATTGGCCCGCGCCCCGAACAAGACATGATGCAGGCATTCAAAACCGCGGGGCTGATCTGATGATTAACCTAACCGACGGCTATCACGACGTCCCCCAAGGCAAGCTGGCAATGGTGGTGACCCATCTGGAAATGCTGGAAAAAGCGCCCCTGCGTGATGTCACCTTGCCAGAGGGGCTCACCCTGCGGCAGGTCACGCCCGATTATGATTGGTACCGCGATGCGCTGATGCGGGTCGGCGCGCTGGAGTGGCTTTGGTATGAACGGCTGCGGATGGAACGCGGCGCGGTGCAGGCGATTTTGGACGATCCCAAAGTCACCTTCATCACCCTCGCCAAGAATGGCCGCGACGAAGCTTTGCTAGAGCTTGATTTCCGCCAAGACGGCGCCTGCGAGCTGGCCTATTTTGGCGTCACACCCGCGCTTATCGGCCAGGGGGCCGGGGCGGCTTTGATGAACGAAGCGATCATCCGCGCTTGGGCACAGCCGATCAACCGGTTTCACCTGCACACCTGCACGCTCGACAGCCCACAGGCGCTGGGGTTCTACATCCGCTCGGGCTTCACACCTTTTAAACGCCAGATCGAAATCGCGGATGATCCGCGGCTGCTGGGGCTTTTGCCGCAAACAGCCGCGCCGCATGTGCCGATCCTTAAAACCGCTTAACCGCGCCCGGCAAATTGGGTGACAGTCACCCCCGCCGCTTCCAGCGTTTCGCGCACGGAGGCGGCGATTTGCACGGCAGTGGGCGTGTCCCCATGCAGACAGATCGTATCAATCGGGGTCTCGATCCGCTTGCCCGATCCGGTGATGATCGCGCCCGCTTGCACCATCTCGACCATACGGCGACCCGCCTCAACCGGGTCATGGATCACCGCGCCGGGCTGCGAGCGGTCCACCAAAGTCGCATCATCATTATAGGCGCGGTCGGCAAAAATCTCTGTCGCGTATTTACAGCCCAGCGCCTCTGCCGCCTCTTGCTGCGCCGTCGCGGCCAACACCATGACAATCAGATCAGGATCAACCGACAGCGCCGCCTCATACAAATCCTGCGCCATCTGCGCGTCTTCCGAGGTCATATTGCCCAGCGCGCCATGCAGCTTCACATGGCGCACTTTGGCCCCCATGCTGCGCGCCATGCCGATGCTCGCGGCCACCTGATATCGGATTTGGTTTTGCAACGTGCCGCGCGGCATCTGAATGCGGTAGCGGCCAAACCCTGCCAAATCCATAAACCCCGGATGCGCGCCAATGCCCACACCGTTATCCATGGCAATCTTCATCGAAGACGCCATCACATCGGCATCCCCCGCATGGCCGCCGCACGCGATATTCGCGGATGTCACGGTTTGCAGCAACGCCGCATCATCGCCCATTTTCCAACGGCCAAAGCTTTCGCCCATATCGGCATTCAGGTCTACTTGGGTCATGTCTTACTCCTCGGCAAATGGGTCGGCATCGGCGGAAATCACACCGCCAACCAGTTGATAGCTTAGCAAATCGCGCATCGCATAAGGGTCGCGCACCAGCGGCGTCACCTTGGCCGCCAGCCCCTTAAACTCGGCGCGGAACCGCTGCTCAATGGCGCGGGCCTCCTCCATGGTGATGAAGGCAAAGCGGATCTTGTCGCCCGCCTTGGCCTGCGCCGCGATGGGCAAATCGGCGGGAATAACCGTGCCAATGCGCGGATAGCCCCCGGTGGTCTGGCTCTCGGCCATCAGCACAAATGGCGCGCCATCGCCGGTGATCTGAATGTCGCCCGACACAATCACTTCGGACACGATATTCAACTGACCATCGGCAAAGAACCCCTCGCCGTCTTGATCCATCCGCACCCCTTGGCGGTTGGCACGCGGATCGCGGCGAAACTCTGTGGCCTCAAAACGGGCGCGGGTGGCTTCGTCAAATTTCTCCGTCTGCATCGAGGGCACAACCCGCAACACACCGCCGCCAAACCGCGCAATCGGCGGCAAGCTCAGCCTTGTATCACCGCCCGGATCACGCCCCAGCGGCAATTTATCCCCCGCCGCCAAAACCGCGCCAATGCCCGCGCTGATGTGACTGGCGCGCGATCCCATCACCGGATCGCTGGCAATCCCGCCCGCCGGGGTCAGATAGCCATATGCGCCGCCCTTGGCCCCGCCAATCGCCAGAACCGCGCCCGCAGGCAACAAATGACAGGCGTTCCAAACAATCGCCGCCCCGTCAATCGAGGCCACCATCTCGCCCCCCGTCAGCGCAAATCGCATGTCCTGACTGGCGGTGAACGTGCCGCCCATGCCGCTCATCTCAATGGTCGCGCGCGGCTCTTTTTCGCCCAGCAATGCCGCCGCTTCAAACAGCGCCACAGGGTCCATCGCGCCGCTGCGGGTCAACCCGCGTGCGATAAAGCCGGGGCGGCCCAAATCTTGCAGTGCCATGGTCGGCCCGGCAGTGACAACTTCCAGATAGGTGCTCATGCCAATTCCTCCCGCTCTGCGCCGCCGTTTTTATCGCCGCCTTGCTCCTTGATCCGCTCAAGCGTGGCGCGGTCCACCTGCGGGAAAATCAACTCATCCCCCGGCGTCAGGGAAAACGGCGTGTCATGTTCGGGCCGGAAATTGCGAAACGCTGTCTGGCCAATATGCCGCCAGCCCGTGGGCGAGGTGTTGGTAAACAGCACCAATTGCGCCACCGCCACAATCAACGCCCCCGCAGGCACCGCCGCGCTCAGCTCTGATTGGCGCGGGATATTCCAATGATCCGGCAAAGCGCCCAAATAGGGCTGGCCGGGGGCAAAACCGATGGTCAGCACCCGCACCCGCGCCGAAGACAGCTCGGCAACCGCCGTGTCCGGATCAACCCCCGCCACCGCTGCGGCCTCTTCAAGCTGTGGCGCCAGATCGCTGCCATAAACGGTCGGAATATGCCAAAGCGTGCGGCCCTTGGGCAAATCCGCTTGCAGCCAATCCTTGCCCGTCAACATCTCGCGCAGCCGTTCAATGATCGGCTCTGGCGCATGTTCCACCAGATCAATCCGCAGAAACGTCGAAATCAGCGAGGTGCTGGTTTCAAGCACTTCCGGCCAATCCTGCGCCTCCACCTGCGCGCGAAAAGCAAGCGCCGCCCGGTTCGCAGGCTCGCTCATCTTTTCCGCAAAGGTGATCAAAATCCCCGAAAGGCCGACAGTGTTGATTTTAGCTGTTTCAGTCATGCGCAAGCGCCCGTCTGTAAAGGGAAGGAAGCAATATAGGGGTCAGGTACATCGGCAATTGCCAGCAGCCGATAAAGATCATCAAAGGGGCCATCACCTCGGGCGGCAAGGCCACTAAAAACAGCGCGATGTTGCGGTTGCCCGCGCCAATCGCAAGCGGCCCGGCCAGATCGCGCAGTGCCGATTTGCGCAGCGCAAGCAGAGTCGCACCCTGCAACAGATAGCTGATCGCAAAGGCCAGCACCGCCCATTGCACAACCGCCCAAGGATCGCTGCGCAGCGCACCATTCAGCGGCGCAATCAACCCGATCACAATCACCGAAAACGCCAGAACCGCCGCCCCATCCAGCGCCTTGATCTGGTCCGAATTGGGGTTCGGGAAAAACCACCGCCGCAGGGCAAACCCGGCCCCCGTGGCCAGCAAAATCACCCCCAGCAGCCGCAGCGCCGCCGCCAAGATCACCGCAGGCGCGCCCAACCCCGGCATCAGCAACAACAGCGGCAGCACCGTCAGCGGAAACAGCGCGGTGCCCAGCACCAAAATCTGCATCATCCGCCCCGCATCAAGCCCCAGCATCAACGCGAGGTTTGGCGCGCCCGTCAGCGATGGTGCCGCCGTGGCCAGCACCGCCGCCAATGCCGCCGTGCTCTGGCCCAGCCCCGCCAGCGACAGCGCGGCATAAATCGCCAAAGGCAGCCCCAGTTGCAACAGCGCCACCGCCGCCAGCCCCCAGCGCAGATCACGCAGCGCCCCAAGCGCCGCCCGCCGCCCAATGCGCAGCGCGGTGATCACCAACAGCGCGGCCACCATCTGCGGCAACCAGCTCTGCAGGTACAGCGCCAGCCCCGGCAACGCCAAACCCGCCGCCAGCCCTGCCATCAGGCACAGCCGCCCATGGGCAGACGCAAGATGCAGCAGCCTTGTCATGTCAGCCCGGCACTTGTCGCAGATTATCCGGCAACCACGTGGCGATTTCCGGGAACCAAATCAACACAAAGACCATCACCACCATGATCACAAACATCGGCAACGCCGCGCGGGTGATATAGCCCATCTCGTGATCCGTCATGCCTTGGAGGACAAACAGGTTAAACCCAATCGGCGGCGTGATCTGCGCCATCTCGACGACGACAACCACAAAGATGCCGAACCAAATCAGGTCAATCCCCGCGCCGCGCACCATCGGCTCCACCACGGCCATGGTCAGCACCACCGATGAAATCCCGTCAAGGAACATACCCAGCACAATGTAGAACAACAGCAACGCCATCAGCAGTTGGAACCGCGACAGCTCCATCGCGGCAATGCCATCCGCCAAGGCGCGCGGCAGGCCCGTGAACCCCATCGACAGCTTCAAAAACGCCGCCCCCGCAAGGATCAGCGCAATCATCGCAGAGGTCCGCATCGCGCCCATCAGGCTCTCGCGAAAGCTCTCCCAGCTCAGCGAGCCTTGGAACAGCGCCAGCACCAGCGCGCCAATCACGCCAATAGCCGCCGCTTCGGTTGCCGTGGCAAACCCCGCGTACATCGACCCGATCACCACCGTGATCAGCGCAAAAACCGGCAGCAAAAACCGCGAGTTAGCCAGTTTCTGGCCAAAGCTCATGTCGGTCTCCACCTTGGGGTTCCAATCCTTGGAGGTCATCGACACCACGGCCACATAACCCATGAACATCAGCGCCAACACCAGCCCCGGAAACACCCCGGCAAAGAACAGCTTGGTGATGCTCTCATTCACCGTCACGCCGTAAACGATCAAGGCCAGCGAGGGCGGGATCATCAACCCCAGCGTGGCCGCGCCCGCCAATGTGCCAATCACCATCTTCTCAGGATAGTTGCGCGCCCGCAGCTCCGGGATCGCCATTTTGCCCACGGTTGTCAGCGTCGCAGCGGATGAGCCGGACACAGCGGCAAACACGGTGCAGGCCACGATGTTGGTATGCACCAGCCCGCCCGGCAACCGCGCCAGCCATGGCGACAGACCTTTGAACATATCCTCGGATAATCGCGTTCGATACAGGATCTCGCCCATCCAAATAAACAGCGGCAGCGCGGTCAGGGTCCATGAACTGGACGAGGCCCAGATCGTAGTGATCATCGTGTCGCCCACCGGGCGGGTGGTAAACAATTCCATCCCCACCCAAGCAACGCCCATCAGGGCCAAACCAACCCAGACACCGCTGCCCAACAGAACGAACAGCACAAATAGGAAAAGAATGATGGCATAAATCTCGGTCATCGGGTCACTCCGCGCGGGTTTCATCAACCAGATCGCGGGTGATCCGGTGGTTGCCAGCAAACAGCACATGCAACAGGTTGTCAGTCAGGGCGATGGCCAACATGCCGCCACCGATCACCATGACCGATTGCGGAATCCACAAACGCACCGCGTCTTGGCCTTGGCTCAGCTCATTGAATTTCCACGACCAATAGACAAACCAATAGGCGTAATAGGTGAAATACCACGCAATCACTGCCGCCAGCCCGAAACACCAGATTTCCAGCATATGCCGCGCCTTTGCGGACACCGCATTCAGCAGCACAGAAACCCGAATATGCGCGCCGCGGTTTAGCGCATTGGCAAAGGCCAGAAAACTCGCCCCGGCCATGGCATAGCCTGCGTAATTGGGCGCGCCGGGCAAAACGGCTCCGGTCCAGCGGGCCACCATCTGCGCCACGATGAGCGCAAGGATCGATATCAGGCACAGCGCCGCTAAAACGCCCGCCGCCCCATATAGAAAATCCAAAAATCTACGCACTGCGCTCATGGCCAACCCCCAAAATTACCCGATAGCAAAAAAGGGGGGAAACGCCGCATCGGCGCCCTCCCCCAAAGGCTGCGCTTATTGCGCGGCTTTATAGGCTTCGACCACGGCTTTACCGTCGTCACCTGCGGCTTCGAGCCACTCTGCGGTCATGGTTTCGCCCACGCTCCGCAAACCAGACATCAGCTCTTCGCCTGCGGGCTGAACAGTCATGCCGCCTTCTTTCAGACCGTCATAGGTGAATTGCGTATAGTCCTTGGAAGCTTGCAAGCCGCGTGCTTCGGCCTCGGCGGCGCAGGTGTTGATCGCCTCTTTGTTTGCGTCCGATACATCGGCCCAAACTTCTGCGTTCACCATCACATAGTTGCGCGGCAACCATGCATCGACCTCATAGAAATGGGTCAGGCTTTCCCAGACTTTTTGGTCGTACCCTGTGGCCCCCGACGACACCATGGATTCCGCCACACCCGTCGCAAAGGCTTGGCTCACCTCAGCCGCCTCAACGGTGACCGGCGCCATACCTGTCAGCTCCGCCAGACGGGCGGTGGTGTTGTTATAGGAACGGAACTTAACCCCGGCCATGTCCTCGACGCTGTTCACTTCTTTCTTGAAGTACAGACCTTGGGGCGGCCATGGCACATTATAAAGCAGATGCAGGTTCTGCTCGGCCAGAACCTCTTCGATCTTGGGCTTGGCCGCTTCCCACAGCTTGCCGCTGTCGTCAAAAGACGGGGCAAGGAATGGCACGCTGTCAAAACCGAAAATCGGGTTCTCGTTCTGGTGACCCGAAAGCAGACGCTCACCAATCTGCACCTGCCCGGTTTGCAGCGCGCGTTTGATATCCGCCCCGGCGAACAATGCGCCGCCCGGATGCACGGTGATCTCGATCTCATTATTGGTGCCTGCGCCGACACATTCGGCAAATTCCACACCGTTCACGGAATGAAAGTTTGTGGCCGAATAGGCCATCGGCATGTCCCATTTATCCGCAGCAAAGGCAGGCATCGCCGCGCCCATGGTCAGCGCGCATGTGGCTGCGCCCGCCATCAATTTATTGGTCAGTTTCATTTGTCGTCTCCCGTTGGTTTAGGTTTTGGCAACGCCAAAGCGTTGCGGGTCGTAGGGGGCCAGATCCGTGTTATGCGGCTGGCCCGCAATCATTGCGGCCACCATCCGGCCCGTTTTCGGGCCAGCGGTCAAACCGATGTGTTGGTGCCCAAAGGCGGTGAAAACACCGCTGGCACCCAGCGCACCAATCAAGGGCAGGCTGTCGCTGGTGGCCGGGCGGTGGCCCAGCCATTCAATCTCTTCGCTACATTCTAAATTGGGAAATGCCGCCTTGGCATGTCTGCGCAAAAACGCGAGCGGTGCCTTTGAGGGCCCTGCCTCCAGCCCGCCAAACTCGACAATCCCGGCGCATCGCAAGCCCTGCGCCATGGGCGTGCCAACAAATTTCCCGCCCGCAATCATCACCGGGCGTTTGGGCGCGCCCGAGGCGTCTTTGTAAACAATGTGATAGCCGCGCTCAGATTCCAGCGGCACATTGATCCCCAGCTTGGCAAGCAGCGGTTTGGACCAAACCCCCGTCGCCAGCAAAACCTTGTCGCAGGCCACGCTGCCCGCGCTGGTTTCCACCGCGGTGACACAGCCGCCCTCAAGTGTGACGTCCTTCACCTCGGCCTGCATCCAGCGCCCGCCCATGTCTTCGAACGCCTGCGCCAGCGCCGCAACATAGCCGCCGGGATCACGAATGAACCCATGATTTTTCATCACCGCAAGACAGGTTAGGTCGGGGTTCAGCGCAGGTTCATATTCCTGCACCGCGCCGCCCTCGATCAACTCAGGCTCAAACCCCGCCTGCGCCCGCAGCGCCCAAACATAGCTCTCAGCCTCGAAATTTGCGCGGGATTTATAAGCAAAGCAGTAATCGCTATCCGTCACCCAATCTTGCAGCCCCAAATCGCCCGCCAGCGCTTTGTGCTGCTCCACACTGTCGCCCACGATGGTGGTTAACCCTTGGGCAATGCGCCGCGTGTCCGCATCATTGGCATGGGCCATATATTTACCCAGCCACGGCAGCAGCTTGGGCAAATAGGGCCAGCGCATAAACAAAGGAAAATCGCGGTCCATCACCATGCCCGGCGCTTTGCGCAGCAAACCGGGGCCCGTGACAGGCACCATCGCACAGGCCGCAAGAATGCCCGCATTGCCATGCGACGTGCCCTTGCCGGGGCCGGATTTGTCGATCAAAGTCACGTCCAAACCCGCACGGCGCAGCCAGATCGCGGCGGAAACGCCCACAATTCCGGCACCAATCACAGCAACATGGCGCGTCATAAAAAGCCCCTCAATGGCACGATTGCATTCCCCCTCGTCAAGTTTAGGAGTTTCCCCAGTTGGTTTCGTTATGTCAACAAAATGTTGACGAATCGTCATCGTTAATTGCACCGCTTGAACCCACGCCTGTTTTTGCGCCAAATGCGCCAAGCAAGGCAGGACATCCCATGCAAAACCCTAAACTCGGCATCTTGATGCTCGACAGCCGCTTTCCCCGCATCCTCGGCGATGTGGGCAATCCGGGCAGTTTTGACTTCCCCGTAGCCTATCACAAGATCGCAGGTGCCACGCCAGAAAACATCGTCTGCGGCGACAGCGCCGTGTTTCTGGACAGCTTCATCGCGGGCGGTCACAAGCTGGTCGCGGACGGCTGCACCGGCATCGCCACCACCTGCGGCTTCCTCAGCACCATGCGCCGCGAGCTTAGTGTTGCCTTGGGCGTGCCCGTGGCAAGCTCCGCACTGGAACAAGCCGCGCAGGTCGCCGCGCTGCTGCCGCGCGGGCAGCGGGTGGGGATATTGACCATCTCCGCCGCCAGCCTGACCCCGGCGCATCTCACCGCCGCTGGCGTGCCGCCAAACAGCGCCGTGGCCGGGGTGGAAACCAGCGATTTCGCCGCCTCGATTTTGGGTAATCACACCGCCCTCGATGTGCCCCGCGCACGGGCTGAACTCACCGCGGCCGCTGTGGAAATGACCCGCACGGCACCGGACATTGGCGCAATCGTGCTCGAATGCACCAACATGCCGCCCTATGCGGATGCAATTGCCGCCGCCACGGACCTGCCGGTGTTTTCCATCCTGAGCTATCTCAACTGGTTTCACACCAGCTTGGCGCCAGCGCGGTTCTCCAATTGATAAGGAGGCATCCCCGGGCGGGCTACAGGATTTGAGTATTTGCAGAAGGGTGAAGCAGGGCGCGGCGTTTACAGGAAATCTTGCGCAGGGGGGCGCAGCCAGCCTTCGCCGAGCTCCAGTTCAGACACGCCAGCGATTTTCAACAGCCGCTGTAATTCGCCTTCAAGCGCCCGAATGCGGCCCGCGCCCCAGTGCACGCCGCGCTCGGGCCAGAGCGCCTTGACGCGCAGCACATCTTGATCCCGAAAAGCTTTCATATCGATCCGGCCCACGAGTTTCTCGCCTTGCAACAGCGGGAAGACGTAATAGCCAAAGCGGCGCTGTGCCTCTGGGACGAAAACCTCGATGCGGTAGTTGAAACCAAAGAGGCCATGGGCACGCTTTCGGTCGCGCAAGGCCGGGTCGAACGGGCTCAGCACACGCAAGCGGCTCGGCGCGGGCCGCGACAGCGCAGGATCATCCAGCACATCGGGCCGCGCAAAGGCAGGGCGTGTGGTGCCATCAGCTTGAGTGATATCGATCGCGATGATCCGGCCCGCCGCCTGCTCTGCCGCGCACCACGTTTTGGCCTGCGCCGGGGTCACATGCGCCCAAAAAGCGGCGATCTCGCTATGGCTGGCAAAGCCAAGCCGATCCAGCGCACCATTGCAGCACCAATTGATCGTCTCGGCAGTGCCTTGGGTGGTGGCTGGCGCGCGCAGCGCCCCAGAGATGAGGTTTTCCGTCAGATCATAGCGTTTGCGAAACCCGTCGCGCCCCGCCACCCCCAAATCCCCGCTGCGCCACAAATATTCGAGCGCGGTTTTCGACGGGTGCCAATCCCACCAACCGCCCGAGCCTTTCTTTTCGTCCTGCCCCACATCCGACGAACAGCAGGCTCCGTGGTTGCGAATATGCGCCAGCACCGCCTCGGTCTGCGCCTCGAACTCGCCGCGCCGGGCCTTGCGCCATTGGCGGCTTAGCTTTTGCGCATCATGCTCCCGGCGCATTTGCCACCATGGGTAAAACCCCATCGGGATCATCGCCGCATCATGGGTCCAGTGTTCAAAAAGCGCCTTGTCGCGCTCATAAAGCAGCTTAAGCGCCCCCGGCCGATACGCCGGGCGGCGGGCAAAAAGGATCAAATCATGCGCCCGCGCCACGGTATTGATGCTGTCGAGTTGCACAAAGCCCAAACGCTCGATCAGCCCCAGCAGGTCCTCACCCTTACCCGGCCCCTTTGGCGGATCAAGCAGCGCATGCCGATCCAGAAACAGCCGCCGCGCCTCTAGGTTGCTGAGAACCGGTTGGCTCACCTGCGATTGCGGCGCAGCGTATCGCCAAAGGACAGCTTGGGTTTCAGCGTGATCAGGCTGGGCTGGTCCGGATCTGGCGCGTCTTGACCTTGGCTCAGAATAATCTTGGCCGCCGCCTGCCCGATCTCGCGGCGGCAGGCATCCATCGTGGCCAATTGCCGAGGCAAACCTTGCAACAGCTCAACCCCATTGAACCCGGCAAGCCCGATCTGCCCCGGAATATCCACGCCCTGCTCCAACAGATAAAGCAACCCGCCAGCGCCGATCATATCATTGGAATAATACAGAAAATCCAGATCAGGCGAGCGCTCCAGCATTTGCTGTGTCATCTCGCGCCCCTTGGCCAGCGCCGAGCCGCCAGAATAAAACGCGCGATCTGCGATCTCTATACCCTCTTTGGCGAGCCCCTCAGTAAAGCCCTCAAAGCGTTTGCGCGCACGGTGATCCAACGGCATTTTTGTGCCCAAAAACCCGATCTGCTCGTAGCCTTCTTTGAGGATCGCCTTGGCCATTTCCGCCCCGGCGCGGCGGTGCGAAATCCCCACCATAGCGTCCACAGGCGTGCCATCCACGTCCATGATCTCAACCACAGGAATGCCCGCCGCCACCAGCATGGCGCGGCTGGCATCGGAATGCTCCAGCCCGGCAATAATCACCCCCGAGGGCCGCCAAGACAGCATCTCATAGAGCACACGCTCTTCTTTTTCAGGCATATAATCTGTGACACCGACCACCGGCTGCAACGGCGTGTCTTCGAGCACCTCATTGATGCCGGTCAGCACCTCTGGAAACACCATATTCGACAGCGACGGGATGATCACCGCCACCAAATTGACCCGCTGACTGGCCAGCGATCCGGCGATCTGATTGGGCACATAGCCCAACTCCTTTGCCGCCGCGAGCACCTTGGCCCGCGTAGCATCCGACACATCGCCGCGTTTGCGCAGCACCCGGCTGACTGTCATCTCAGACACGCCGCTGGCATCAGATACATCACGAAGGGTCAGGGGGCGTTTAGGGGGAGTGCTCACGGCGTGGCGCCTTTCAATATTTTCTAGATGCTAGCCCAATCGCTCCGGCCACCACAAGATGCAGCTTTCCCGATGACAAACCCCGGCCCGTTCGCTACACAATCGCTGCGTGGCCCCGTGGCTCAACTGGATAGAGCAGCCCCCTCCTAAGGGGCAGGTTATTGGTTCGAATCCAATCGGGGTCACCAAAAACACCTTTAAAATATGGCTTATTTACAGGGCTTTGTGCAGAAGCTTGCAGAAAGTCCCGTGAGCTTTCGCGCCGAATTCTGCTGAAACGGCGGAAATCTCGTACAAAACCTGTACAAAATTCGCACGTCTTTGCGCAATTCGGTTCTTTCCAATGAGCTGGCGGGTCGCGAACACATGCGCGGAACGGAAGTTTGGCAGCGCAACACGCAAGCAGATCATCATGTTTCTGGCTGACAAGGCGAGCGACGATGGCTCCGGAATTTGGTGTTCCAAGGGCACTATCCAGCGGCACACCGAGCTGGGGGAGACCACAGTCAAGCGAACCATGCGGGCGTTCTTGAAGGAAGGCATCCTGGTCGAGACTGGCTCGCGGACCTGCAAGAACGGATTTACGGTCGTTTATCGGATCGATTTGAGCAGGGTCGAGGCGCTCGATCCAACCCTTGAACCCGAGATTGAGACGGGGTCCACAGTGGCCCCCGTCCAGTCTGGCCCCGGTACGGGGGCCACTGTGGCCGGGGTACCGGGGCCACCACGGCCCCCAAACCATCCTAAAACCATCCATAAACCACCTACGCGCAAGCGCGAGGCGGGGGAGGATGAAGAAGCTGCGAAGATTTTGGCAGCCTATCCGCCCGACAGATTACGCGGCAAAGCGGCCTGCCTGGCCCAGATCGAAGAGGCCGTGAAGGAAGGGATCAAGCCGGAGGACTTGCTGCAAGCCGCCCAAGCCTATGCCACCGACAGCGCAGGGTTCACCCGTTCCAAGGTTTGCTTTTCCGACAACTGGTTTCAGTCGCGGCGCTGGCAGGCCTATGTCGAGAAGCAAGCGGAAGACCGAGAGAAGGCGACAGCGTTACAGGCTGATCACCATACGCGGCTGGCCCGCTGGATCAGTGATCGCAGCCCGATGTGCAAACACATCACGGCCCCGCAGGTCACGGCGTTGCTTGCGTCGAAGATGGTTTCCGAGGCGCAAATCCAAGCCGCAGGCCTCAGATCATGACCGCTACCGATCCCACCGAAGAGCAAACAGCAAGGCGACCCATGTCATACGCTGGCGCTGCTGACACGGGACCTTGCGAGGGGCGGCAAGCCTCCCCTTCGAACCCCACCGGCGCGGGAAAACCCCGCACCAAAGAGCCGCTGACCGAGACGTTTGTCTTCCGGTGCTCAGCTGCCGAGAAGGCCCAACTGCGCGCCAAGGCCGAGGCCGCTTCCCTGCCTGCTGCGACGCTTCTGCGCGAGGCTTTGGGCTTGACCGAGGCCCGCCGTCGCAAGCCCATCCCCCGCGTTGATCCGGCGCTGGTGCTGGCTGTTGGGCGCATCGGCGGCAACCTCAACCAGATCGCCCGCTGGCTGAATCGTGCCATGCTGACGGGCCGCGATGACCTCGACACGCTCACCGTCGCCCGCCGCTTGCTGACCATCGAACGCCAGCTTGCCCAGATCGTCGAGGCCGCGCGTCGATGCTGATCAAGTTCTTTCGCAATGGCAAAGGCGCGGGGTCCGGTCCGGTCGGCTACCTCGTCGCAGACAAGGTGCTTGCCTATGATGACGACCGCGACCTGATCCGCGATGCAGACGGCCAGCCCATGACGGTCACGCGCGAGCCGCTGCCCGAGGTCCTGCGCGGCAACCCTGACCGCACCGAGGCCCTGATCGACGCCAGCCGTCACCAGTGGACCTACCGCGCGGGCGTGATCAGCTTTGCGGCCACTGACGCGCCTACCGAGGAACAGCAGGCCGAGGTCATGGACGGTTTTGAGCGTCTGGCCTTCGCGGGGCTGGACCCGACGCAATATGAGGTGCTCTGGGTCCGACATACCCACGAAGACCGTGTCGAGCTGCACTTCTGCGCACCCCGCCTGGAGCTGACCTCGGGACGGAGTCTGAACATCGCGCCGCCCGGCTATCAGAACGCCTTTGATAGCCTGCGCGACGTGATGAACCAGCGCCACGGCTGGGCCGATCCGATGGAGTTGGAGCGCACCCAAGAGGTCCGCGATACCATAGAGACCCCGACCCGCGCGCAAGGTCGCGACGAGCTGCAAGCGTGGGTTCTGGATCAAGTCAGCGTTGGCCTAATCACTGACCGTGGCAGCATGCTCGACGCACTTACCGATGCTGGCTTCGATATTCCGCGTGCGGGCAAAGCCTACCTGACCGCCCGCGACCCCGACACCGGCGAGCGCTGGCGTTTGAAAGGAGAGATATTCCATGAAGACTGGCAAGCCGACACGGCTGAGCGAGAAATTGAACGCGGACCTGGACACGATCCGGCAGGAGTACGCCGCCTCGATGGCTTCGCAATTGGAGAGCTTCAGGACCGATTTGAACAGCATTGCGACCAACGCGCGGCGTACAATCGAGATCGATACCCGCACCTTTCTGCAACAGAACAAGAGCTGGTTGACGATCTCGCCCTGGCTGATCACGGGGACGTTCTTGGCGGGGATCGTTTCGATGATGGCCGCGAGCTTGCTTTGGACGCTGATGCTGTCCAGTTCGGAACTGACGGACTTGGGCCTGACGCGGATCGACAGGGAGGACGGGACATGGCTGGTGCTGGACCCGACCAAGACGCGCCTGCGGACCTGTACGCTGGGCGGCAGATCAGTGACATGCATCAAGATCGAGGAGAACTAGATGACGACACCCCTGACAGCCTTGGAGCGCGACTTGCTCGCCTGCGTCGAGCGGTTGGTGACGGCCTGCGAGGTCTCAGCAAAGGAATTGAGCGGGTTAGAGGAACGCTCGACGAACAGGATGCAGAACCAGATGGATGGATTGGCCGCCTGCGTGTCGGTGCTCATTCAATCGCAAGTGGCGTCCGTGGCTGCGTTGCACGGCTTGTTGAGCGAGGGCTCGAACTACGGGAGGCTAAGCACGCAACTCGAGACCAGCTTGAAATTAGTGAAAGCCGCCGAGAGGCAGTTGAAGCAGAGCTAGAAGCTCGGGAGGTCGAGATGGATCGGGGGATGACGCACTAGTAGTCAAACAGGGTTGGCAGCGCGGAACGAGGCGTGATTTTGCGGTGTTTATGACTTCCACCCCATCCGGTACGGTACAGGTGGGCCTGTTTATTTGTTCCTCATGTGATAATTTGCGCATCCCTCATGGACCGCTCCAACTGCTCTAGTCTAGGAATCATCAACTGAATCTCCGACAGCGCGGCTTTCCAATGATCTTTGTTGTCCGTTGGATTAGTGATCTCGTTGAACTCTTTATCAAGCACTGTTGCAGACTTCTTCGTTCTCCGTTGGATGGCATTCTCGAGATCCAAAGGTGCTCTTGTCCGCAGGCAATCAATGGCGGTACTAAGTTTTGCAAGATCATCTGGTTGATCTCTACCAGTTCTTCGATCATGGGGCATACCAGAAACCCAAGGGGTGACTGCTTCTTTGGCGGTTTCCATGACGACGATTAAATCCCTGAGACGCTTCAAGTCTTCATCGGCATTACGTTTCTTAAGAGCCTTTTGAACAGCCTTTTTTGCGTCGTCTGCTTTCCAGTAGGCAGCGCCTGAAATTGCCAGACCAAAGACTGTCAGGACGAGCGAAATAATATCCATAATTCCGCTCCTTACTGGCGGTTTTCAGGATGGACGGCGGCTTCGAGGACGTTCACCAAATCTTCTTTATTCATTGGAAAGCGATGCAAATAATCAATTTTGCGCCACTCAACGAGCATCCTTTCATAAGTTTGCCGTGTCGGCATATGCGAGTTGAAGTACAGCTCTTCATTGAGTGGAAGGTGCGTAAACCTTCCCAGTCTTTCGACAGTGAACGCAGCAAATCCCATGAACTTGGACTCGTTGTTTCCGTCATACCCTCGAAAGCGTGTGAAATGCTCTTTATGAAGCTCTTCTAAGCCCAAATCTTGGATCGTTCGATCTATCGACAAGAACATGTCCATTGCTTCCCAGACCTCTTTCGACTCCTCGGGTGTCATGGCATCGTTGCCGTCCAAAATATGGTCCATGCCCATATCGTAAACGAATGAATAGCCCTGTTCGATGGCTTCACGTTGCACCGCGAACTCATCGGATTCGTTCGGATAGAGCGCTTCCAAAACCCTCAATTGGTTGGACAGGAAATATCTTTCCAATTTGTTCAATTCCATGTGCCCAATCTTTCATGCTCAGTGTGTATTCAAACACCCAGACTTCACCACAGCGTGTTCGGTTTGGAAAGGTTATTCGCCGCCAATTCGACCAGACGACATTCCATCTTGACGACTTGAGGGGGGCTTTCACGCTACTTCATCGCATGCGCAAATGAGTCCTTTGGGCATGCGGAGGTTTTCCGCGCTGCCGAAGCCCCTGCAGCGGAAGCGGGGGTCGTTCTTCTTAGTCGCAACTGCCCCTACGTTAGGCCGAAACGAGAGGCTCAATGCCAGACACGTCGATTTCTTTGGCCGCTAATGCCATTTCGTAGTTCGTTTGCAAATTCACCCAGTAAGCCGGAGTGGTGTTGAACACGCGTGCTAGCCGCAACGCAGTGTCGGGCGTTATGCCGGTGGTACCCTTAATCAAACGCTCGATCCGCGTCCGAGGCACACCCAGACGTCGTGCAAACGCGATTGCTCCCATGTCCAGGGGATCAAGGTAAAGCTCCTTCAGGACTTCCCCGGGGTGCATTGGTACTTCAAGCAGGCTCATCAGCGTATCCTCTCAATGGTAATCGACAATCTCAAATTCGGTAGGGCCGTTCAGCGTCCAGACAAAGCAAATGCGCCATTGTCCGTTGATCCGCACGGAATGTTGCCCACCCCGATCACCCTTCAATTCTTCCAAGTGGTTACCGGGTGGAAAGTGCAAATCCTCCACAACAACCGCTGCAACCAGCGCCGTGAGCATCGCTCGTGTGCGCTTTACCAAGTCTCCGGGGAAGCCTTTGCCGTAATTGTCTGGCACGGCATTGGCGGCGAGTTTGCCCTGGTGCACTGAACCAAAAGAGATGCGTATAATTGAGCGATACATATATCAAAGTGTGATACTATTCCTGTTGCTCAACAATCTCCATTGGCTGACTTAAAGCTCGAAGTATGCGCATCGTTAGCTTTGCGACCGGGCGCATCCATGTAATAAGGCAACTTCGCAGCTAGTTGAAGCTATAGCAATTTGTCAGGCGGTTTATACGAAGTGACGGCTCTATTTGAAAAATGGATCGGTGAGAGAACACCTATTTTCCTTGGGACAAATCACATGTCTCAAGAACTGCCGTTTTCCTCCTGGTACAGATTCAAAGAAGCGTTTTCTCCTGAAATCGTTCAACAAGCTATTGCAGAGCACCCGACCAAAGTTCAACTCTGCGTCGACCCTTTTTCTGGGTCAGGGACAACTGCTCTTACCTCTCAATTTCTGGGAGTAGAAAGCAAATCCTACGAAGTTAATCCGTTTCTAGCTGATCTGGGGCTGGCCAAGGTCGAACGATATGATCTGCAGGCTGTTCGTTCAGCCCAATCATGGCTCATGGATAGAATCGAAGGCCAGTCAATGTCTGGTGTGGAGTATCCAGAGCTATGGTTGCCTCCGACTTTTGTGGAGCCTGGGAAAAACGGTAAGTGGCTGTTCGATACGGAGGTTGCAGAGATCGTTTTCCAACTTCGGCACGTCATATCCCTGTTGGGAGATCGCTCGACTGAACGCCTATTCAGAGTCATTCTTGGCGCATGCCTGATCGAGAATTCCAATGTAGTTATCAACGGGAAAGGTCGTCGATATCGTAAGAACTGGCAGACTAGAACAAGAGGGCGCAACGATCTAATTTCATGCTTTCAGACCAAGCTTGAGATTTGCTTGAGGGACATCGAAAATTTTGACTGCAAGTGGAAGACGCCGTGTGCCCTGGAAAATCGCGACATAAGAGACCAACAATTGGAATTTCCTCCCTACGACGTGTCCATATTCTCGCCCCCGTACCCAAATTCCTTCGATTATACAGATGTTTATAACGTTGAGCTATGGATGCTAGGTTACTTGAAGAGTCGAGATGACAATACCCTGCTAAGAAAGAGCACCCTGACGTCTCATGTCCAAGTATCCAAATTATTCTCGTCCCTAGCGCGCCCCCCAGCAACACTGTCCCAAACAGTGCAGAAGATTGAAGATTCACAAGACAAGCTTTGGGATAAAAGAATCCCAAGAATGCTAGAGACATACTTTTTCGAGATGTCCCAGCTCTTAGAAAAGCTCCTTGTATCCAAGAAGGTTGGTGGTCGAGTTTGGATCGTTGTTGGCAATAGCCAGTACGTAGGCGTAGAAGTTCAGACGGCGCAGATATTGGCTGAGATCGCACAGGGGCTAGGCTTCAAAGTTCTTCGCAACGAAGTCAGCCGAAAAATGCGGACTTCCCCCCAGCAAGGTGGTGCTCCCAGATTGGGGGAAGCAATTCTTGTACTGGGCTAACTAGGGAAGTGATCCTAGGTCTTTGATTTGCATGGCTTCTCTGTCCCAAAATGCTATAGCACTCCTTGGTACTGCTTGGCCAAAGGCAGTCGCGACCCTCACCTGGTAGAGGCTGTCTCGATCTGACCGATTTTTGATCTGTTCGAGATCATGCGCAGAAGAAACATCCAGATAGTAGTCGGCTGAGTTTATCAATACTTGTAGTAATGGGGTTGATCGATGTGCGACAGACATGACATCCGCGACTAGAAGCGGAGCGTCCTCCATACCGAGAACGTCAAAATGCGAGTGCGTGGTGACAACATTGACTCCCAACCTCCGAAACATCTCAGAAAGCATCGGCCAAATCAGAGTACTCTTCTCGAGCAGTGGAAACTGTAGGAAAACATTGTGAAGACCATCTAGCAGAATGCTATCAAATGGATAACCTTGCAGCTCGGCGGCGCGCAGTTCATCGGCAACCTTAGTCAGTAACACTTCCGGGGTTACGTAGCCTGGATAGAATGTCAGTGCGGAAAAATCAAAATCAGGGTATGGATAATCCGTCGCGTTGTCAGAAAACTTTGAGCGTTTGATCCTGTCAACTAAGCCTGAGTAGTAAGACTCCGGATACAAAAATGAAATTATGAGGCAGCGTCGCCTCACTATTCCAATTGAGTCGAACGTCGAGTTGTCGAGGCTTGGCGATCTCTCCTTCTTTGGTGTCAGAGGAGAAGTCAGCAATCGGAGGGCAAACCCCGCCTTTCCTCCACTCCCCTTACCTGCAATGACGGTTTGGGACTTGTTATAGATCCGCAAGCGCGGCTCTTTGCCCATCAGAAAATCAAAGGAGAATGCGTCGTCCGGCTGTTGCCAGTTTCTGGATTTAAATTGCTCAATCGTCGCCTCAAGGTTGGGATAAAATCGCACCCCGTCCCTTTTAGAGATGTGAAACTTATGAGTGCCAGTATTTGAGAATTGTCTTCTGGTTTTCGTAAGACTGGCAGTCCTCAGCGGCTTATGCGGAGCATCAAGGGAATGATCATTATCAAGATCGACGACAACGTCTACGAGATAGTCCAAAGAGCTAAACACCGGTGTGTCGAAGTCGGCTGAAACCAAAATTACCAGGACATTAAGTTTTCGGTATTTTTCGATTAGACGGTGGAGTTCTGATATCGGGCCACCAATTCTATCTTCTGAACCGCTGTTTGGCTCTGTCATGATGAGATCAAAAGCATCCCGATCAACAAGCTCATGGACACCATCGAGAACTACAACATATGGAACAGTTCCGGGAGCCCTATATCGCGGAGGATCGCCCGGCTCTTCATCATATCTTTCCATGATTTGATCAACGAAAGACAAGGCATCTTCAAAGTTGCTACGGGCATCATTGCTGTTAAGATGATATGTGTGAAACCAGCCGTTATCATCACCAATTCCAACATCGCCACCGGCAGACGAAACGCCTTCGACTTTCTTTCTCGAAAACGCCCTATTTGTATTTACGAATGAAGGAGTTACAGTTGAAATGCGATCCAGCAGATCATCTTTTTCCTCCTCGCATGACAGGTAGAAAGTTTCCGTACCTAGTGGTGCAAGCCCAACACAAGCGGCCAAAGCCAAACTTGTTTTACCACTACCGCTTTTGCCACTTATTCGAACCACAGCACCTCGGTGCTCAGTCATACGAATACCTCCAGCAAAAACTGTTCGGGCACCGGGCACAGGAAAGGGAATTCCCTCCAAGTCATTCAAGATTTGTGGTATCGACGGAAGATCACCAGGTGAAACGGTCAGCTTGATTTCATACCCATAATCATCTCGCTTATCAGCAGTTTTCTTTGGAAAAATGTCTAAGCATCTATGCTTAAGAAATTGATTTACAGAGAAGATTCTGTACTCGGCTCGCTTGGGGCCGTGTTCCTGTGGTTTATTTGAGAGACTAATTCTCGCAAGTCCCAATGAGGCAAGATAGTGCCCGACGATAAATTCGATAGGCTTCCCAATATAGGTTGATTCTCGTCGATTACTGTATGAGATCATCGTGTTCAGTGTCGCGCTAACTGAACGATAGTCGATCTGTTTCCCTATGTACTCATATAAGTTTTGATTTGTTGAAGGTGGAAAACTACGTACCGCGGCAGCGAAAATTTCTGCCCTGACGACCGCATGAGCATAAGCTTCACTAGCCAGGTAGTCTTCGGACGTCAGAAGTCTTCTTAGAAACAACAAAGGTGACGGTATACGAATTCGTTCTGTGGTGATATCCGGCTCTTCGAAGAGCGGATGTTTACTATACGAAAAGCCTTGGAACATTTGCTCCAGTAGAAGAAACGCACGGGTCTTCTCAGATTTGGCTTTAGACGATTTGGCTCTCCGAGCTGTGGCATATACTCCTTGCCTAGCGCCAGAAATGTGGTCGTCAAAACGTGTGGGGTGACTTGCAAGGCTCTTAAAGCAATCGTTAACCGCAGCAACGAAGCTCTGCTCGTCTGAAAATAGTTTTTTTGCGTCCACGAAGAGAGCAGCCGCATCATACCATTCATCCAAAAGATCATGTGATACGTCACCAAATGGACGTTCGATAAGGAAATCCAAATCTGTTACTGTTCTCGATGAAGCTTCTGCGGTCATTTTTTCACCCTATCCATGCATCACCGCCAGCTCTCCATTCGTCAAAACCTGCTGCTTACTAAATCTCATGTCATTCTGAATCGCTCGGGGCGCGATGTTAAATTGCCGACGGTGTGCTCTCTCCTTCGACAGTTTAACTACAGTGTCTAGGCCACCACCTACTCTCTTCTCAGCAGCGCTTAGCAAGCCCTGCCGAGCCGTAGCGCTGTCGATGGCGCCAGCAATTTTCTTGATCTGTTTTCGAAATTGCGGGACAGAGCCGTACGCTTTTCTCACTTCGGGAAGCATAGCACGAAGTCCCTTCCACGTCAGCGACGGGGTGCGGCCACTTACCAAGGAGATAATCTGCTCAGTGATAGTGTCTGGGTTGCCGTCCTGATAAGCCGCCAAGTACAGCTCCAACCATAGCTTTGGAGCTGAGGCTCTTAGTGCCTCTTCAGCCAGAATATCACTCGGGAGGAGCCCGTCGCTTGCACGCCCCATAGCCCTGAGCGCATGGTAACGAGTTCGCGGTGTCATCGTGTCGGTCTGGCTCTCTATGACATTGCGAATACGTTCCGCAGCGGCTTCATCAAAAAGCTTCCACTTTGCAACAGTTTCTGAAAGGAGGAACCACTTACGCTCTTCATCATCGAGTTGGGCTTCGACAACTTCCAGAAGCTCACTAATCTTTTGCTGCTTTGTATGCTGCATAGTGTGCTTGGCTTCGGCCAAGTAAACGTCGACCTTGGTGATGCCGGCTTTGTCTTCTTGGCCGCCCAAGGCGCTCTGAAAAGCTTGTAAAAGACTCATGTCAAGCACCTCTAGTTTTCAAATACATAAACATTGCTGATAGCGTTGGAAAGGAGAGGTGGTTCTGCCACGACCTCCTTCAACCCGCCGAGTAGCTGCATGTCTTCTGGGCCATGCGGTAAAGGTTTAGTCCGTCCACCGATAATCCAGATCTTCTTTACGGAGTCATAATTGCCGTCCAGGGCCGTCGGCCTCTTGGGTCCCGCAAGCGCATCTCCAGAAAAAGCGAAGCCTACAAACTCCAATCCACGAGGATATACGTAAGGGGGCTCTCCCCATAGTTTGGGTTCAGGCAAACCCAATCTGCATGGAAGCGTAGGCCCCCCAGATGAGCCGAACAGCGCCCGCGCATCACCGTCATCCGTCTCAAACAGCCAGGTCGGTCGGCCCGCCACTGCATAGTTCGGCAGGTGTTCGAATACTTCCTCTTCAAACCAAATCATAGCTTCAGCTTTGCTAAGTGGATTGCCTGGCAATGCCAGCGCCCTTACACGTTCTTTAACTTCAGCAGGCGAATAATCGGCACTACGATCTGGTATCGCATTCAGTTTGTCCGCCAAGTACCAAGTAACCGCATCAATGATCTTAATGTGCCCGACATACTGGGTGGCATCTAACTCAACTGCTTGAACACCAACCAGGCGATTGATTTCTGCACAATCGTCAAAGGCGAATTCAGTCTCTTCCTCGCTGAGAGCAACTTGGCAAGCAGCTAGAACTTCCTCTTTTTTTTCAGCCAATAGATTAGCATCGTCAGCGATTTTCTGGCGAACCTCCGGGTCCATATGCGGTGTTTCGATGTCTTCAATCGCCATTTTGCACTCGTTCTAATCACTTCGCTCGATGAATTAAGTATACCCTACATGCCGCCTGAGGCTTTGCAACTCGGCTCAGTGGTTTATGTGAAGCGAATCAGCGTCTTTTCTACCTACATTTAGTTGTTGGCCAACCTCATCAGGCTGCTACGAACGTAGTGTAACATCACAACGGCGCCAGTCAGTAGTGGAACAAGAACTGCAGCGATCGCAACAAGCACAATTTGGCTGACCGTCATCCAACCCGCCTGAAAGGGCTCATTTGAAAAGTATAAGCTCAAGAATCCCGCCAAATAGAATATGCAGACGCACGCATAAATCGTGTGAATTGGCGTGAACCTTTCAACAGAGGACCTTTGAGCCCGCTCAAGTACTGCGCAGCGTAGGTTTTTCCAGTTTTTGCTTGGTGATTGCATTTGCTTACTCCCTTACAAGTTCGATCCAAGTATGAACGTCATCGTCAGTCACTTCGCGCCCTTCTACATGTGATTGATACCAGCGGGCGACGATGGCCCCGCGTTTCTCGCTTTTGATTCTTATGGCTTCTTCGTTGAGATGCTGATCGAGCGCAGTTTCGATCCTTTTGAGCGCGTCAAAGTCATGGGCCGCGCGAACCGCTTTGGTCCCTAACAGTATCCAGGCGGCATCCACGTCGAATCGATCAGCCATAGTGACCAGAGCTTCCACCGGCAGTCCGCGTTGGCCCTTTTCGTAGCTGTGATACGCGCGATGTGAGACGCCAATGGCTTCCGCCATCGCGGTTTGGGTCAAGCCAACTTCGTTGCGCGCAATCGCTAGGCGCGCACCCATGGAAGTGAAGACAGACTTAGAATTCAGCGCCATGCGAGGTTTCCTATTGACGAAACCGCCATATCGCGCGAAACTGCACAAAATGACGTAAAAATACACTCAGTTCCATCTGACCACGTCAGAAGGTGCGGAACAAGCGATTCCATGCGTACAGCGAATTCAACTCATCTGGATAAGGACGACTGAAATGGCAGAGATTGATAAAACAGACAGCTCGCAAATTCTGGGGCTTGGCAAGACGCCAGCTCAATGGGTTGAAATCATGGCGGAGCGCGAGATTGAGATCTCCGAACGCACGCTTCGCGAAAGGGCAAATGACACGGGCGCGTTTTATCGGCTGGGGCGAACCATGCTAATCACACCTGCCCAAATCGACACAATTTTTGAGAGAGGCCCGTCATGCCGACCAAAATCTACAAGCGGGGCCGATACTACTATGTCTACGGGACGATCGAATACAACGGCGGACCGATCTCACGTAAATACCGCGACAGCACTGGGTCGACTACAGAAGCAGGCGCACGGGACTGGCTAGCGCATGAGACCGAGTATCAAATTCGTCAGTACTTGCTCGGAGATGAGCCAAGCAAAACGTTCTCAGATGCCATCATGCTTTACAACGCCTCTCCGAAAGCGGCCAAGCAGTTGATCGAAATTGTTCAGGAGATTGGCGATACGCCACTAAGAGCAATTTCTGGAGCGCTCCTGAAAGGGTTGGGACCCAAGCTGAAGCCAAAGGCGTCGACTGATACATGGTGGCGCGAGATCGTGACGCCTGCCAGCGCAGTGATCAACAACGCGCATGAGTTGGAAGGTACACCGCTGATCAGAGTGAAACCTTATGACAAGTTCGAGCGGATCGCACAGGACAGGCGGCGCGGGAAAATCAGTAGGGTTGAGCGCACCCCGGCGGACAAGGAATGGATTGAGGCGTTTTGTGGTGCTGCCGATCCGTACAATGCCGCGTTGGTGCGGTTCATGTTCGAAACGGCGGCGCGGATCGATCAGGCCGTGTCATTGGAACCAAACGACCTAAGGCCCGCAGAGAATAAGGTCAGAGTCAAAGCCCAGAAGGGACATCCAGAGAGCTGGATCACCGTTTCACCTCAAATGATGGATGAGCTGCTGGCACTACCGCCCAAGCGGCCAAAGAACCGCAAGACCGGTAAGTTCATGAAGCCGCGTGTTTTCGGCTATGGCAGCTCGACGGGTTACAACACACGCTGGAAGACCATCTGCAAGCGGGCTGGCATCCAATACTTGTCTGCGCATCCGGCTGGGCGGCACGGCTTCTTTACGGAATTGGTTGTCCGCCAAGGCGTCGATCCGGTCACCGCAGCCAAGGCTGGGCGCTGGTCAGACCCCAATTTGCCTATGCGCATTTACGCCCACGCGGAGACAGATGAGGCCGATGTCAGGGCCCTTTTTCGTACAAACCATGTACAGTCAGACCATGTACAAACACCCAAACAACAGAAATCAAAGAAGGAATAACGCTATGAACGGTTCCCTCCTAAGGGGCAGGTTATTGGTTCGAATCCAATCGGGGTCACCACAAACACCAAACAACCAACACCCGCGCCGCCAAATCCGCTAGGCTTTAGCGGTCATTTGCGTTGCGGCGTTCTTGGCGCAGGCGTTGTTCGGCCTCGGCAGAATCGCCGCTCGGTCTGCCAAAAATATCCTCCAACACCCGGTCAATCGGGTTGGAATTGCCCTGCGGCACACGCCCGATCAGCTGATCTTCGGCGGGGGCCTCATATTGCTGGCTGGGCGGCGCGGGGGCATCCATGGGCAGGGGCCGCAACGGCACACCTTCGTGGATACGCTGCATCGCCTCGCGCCAAATCGCGGTGGGCAAACCGCCCCCCGTCACCCCTTTGAGCGGCGTGTTATCATCATAACCCATCCAAACCCCGGCCACGTAATCCGCCGAGAACCCGATGAACCACGCATCTTTGGCCGCCGAGGTAGTGCCGGTTTTACCCGCCAATTGCCGCCCGCCAAATTGCGCCCGCGCGCCGGTGCCTTCGGAGACAACTTTCTCCATCATAAAGACCAACTGCCGCGCCGCGCTTTCTTGGATCACCCGTTCGCCAATACCGCCGCCCGTGCCCATCAACGGCTCTTGCTCGCCCATCAAGCGCAGCTCAATCAACCCGTAAGGCGTCACCGATGAGCCGCCATTCAAGATACCCGCAAAAGCGCCCGTCATCTCCAGTAACGTGCTCTCTGACGCGCCAAGCGCCAGCGCCGGGCCCGCGGCCAGATCGCTTTTGATGCCAAATTGCTCGGCCACGTAAATCACCGTCTCGCGGCCCACGCTTTCCGACAGCTTCACCGCCGGAATGTTCAACGATTGTTTCAGCGCATCGGTCAGGGTCACAGAACCCTTAAAATTGTTGGTATAATTCTTGGGGCACCATTGGCCCGACCCCGGAATATCGAGGCAATAGGGCTCGTCCACGATGAAATCATTCGGCGAATAGCCCAAATCCATCGCCGCCGCATAGACAAAAGGTTTGAACGCCGAACCGGTCTGGCGCAGCGCCTGCGTGGCACGGTTAAACGCCCCCGTCACCTTGGTCTTGCGCCCGCCCACCATGGCGCGCACGGCCCCATCGGCGGACATCACCACAATCGCGGCCTGCGCTTTGGAGCCTTCGCTGACCTTATTCTCGAACACCCATTTCAGCCCCTCTTCGGCGGCCTGCTGAATGCGCGGGTCCAGCGTGGTCTTGATGATCACGTCTTCGGTGGTGTTGCGGGTGAAAAACTCTGGCCCCGATGACATGACCCAATCGGCGAAATAGCCACCGGCTTTCTTTTCTGCCGCCTCAGACAGGGTTGCCGGATTGGCCTGCGAGTCGCGCATCATCTCTTCGGTGATATAGCCCTGCTCTTCCATCAGACGCACCACCGTGGCGGCGCGGCGCTGTGCGCGCTCAAGATTGCTGGTGGGCGAAGTGGAGGAAGGCGAGGTCAACAGCCCCGCAATCATCGCGCCCTCAGACAGCGACACCTCAGAGGCAGGCTTGCCAAAGAACCGCTGCGCTGCTGCTTCGGCGCCGTAAGCCCCGCCGCCCATATAGGCGCGGTTCAGATAGATCGAGAGGATCTCATCTTTGGAATATTTCGCCTCCATCGCCATGGCATAGACCGCTTCTTTGGCCTTACGCTTGAGCGTGGTGCGGCGGCACTCCGCTTCATATTCCTTTTGGGTCTGGCCAGTCGTCGCGTCATATGGCTCGCCCAGACAGAGCAGCTTGCCCACCTGCTGGGTGATGGTCGAACCGCCGTGCCCTTGCAAAGGGCCGCGCCCCTCGCTCAGGTTGATCTTGACCGCCGAGGCAATGCCGCGCGGGCTCAGGCCGAAATGCTGATAGAACCGTTTATCCTCTGTGGCGACCACCGCGTTTTTCAAATTGGGGGAAACACTGCTCGCCGTCACCACACCGCCAAATTGCTGGCCGCGCCACGCAAAGGTGCGGCCCTCATGATCAAGCAACGTGACCGATCCGCGCGCGCGCCCATCCAGCAGCTCCTCCACGGGCGGCAAGGTTGTGTAGAAATACCCCACAACCGCCGCCAACACCAAACTGGCCACCAAAGCGGTCCGCGATGTCACCACCCAGATCAGCCGCATGATCCACCGCACGATCCCCAGCAGGAACCCCAAGATGCCGCCGCGCCGCGGCGCAGCTTTGCGCGCGGTTTTCCGCCGCTTGGGCTTGCGCGGCGTGGCTTTTGGCTGTGGCTTGGCTTTGCTGCCATAGCGTTTTTCGGCAACCAATGGCCGCTTACGTTTAGAGGAATCGCTCATATATAGGGCCTGCTCGGCTTGATTTTTTGGCAGTTTAACCTGCAATGACAGGATTGTTTAGCTTTGTCTTTGCCCTAATTCCGTCACGAATACGCTCAATATTTAGGCATATGCGTTCAGATGCACAATATTTAAGCATACACGCCCGACAATCTGCGCTGCACTGCGGCGTTTCCTTCACCTGAAGGCCAAGTTTCGCTCTCCTTTACGCTGAACACAGGACTTCCCTGTGCAACGAAAAGGAAGATAGGGACGTGAAACTCATCATCGCAACAATCAAACCTTTCAAGCTGGAAGAAGTGCGCGAGGCCCTGACAGAGGCTGGCGCGCGTGGCTTGATGGTGACCGAAATCAAAGGTTTCGGCGCGCAGTCAGGTCACACAGAAATCTACCGCGGCGCTGAATATGTCGTGAACTTTGTCCCCAAGGTAAAGCTCGAACTGGTCGTTGCTGACGCCGTGGCGGACCAAATGGTCGAAGTCATCGGCACCGCCGCCAAGACCGGCAAAATCGGTGACGGCAAGATCTTTGTGGTCGATGTCGAACAAGCCCTGCGCGTGCGCACTGGCGAAACCGGCGACGACGCCATTTGACCCCCCAGAGTTAAGGAAGACAAAACAATGACGAAACGTTCCCTCATTCCCTTGGCCCTGATGGCCATGACATTGCCGGTGGCGGCCTCTGCGCAGGATGCAGAATTTGCCACGCTGGCCGATACGCAATTCATCTTCAACACATTGCTGTTCTTGATCGGCGGCTTCTTGGTGTTCTGGATGGCCGCAGGCTTTGCCATGCTCGAAGCAGGCCTCGTGCGCTCCAAAAACGTCACCATGCAGCTGACCAAAAACATGGGCCTCTTTGGCATCGCCGCCATCATGTATTGGCTGGTTGGCTATAACATCATGTACCCCGGCGACGCTTGGATCATCGAAAATGTGTTTGGCACATTCGGCACCAAAGACATCAAATCCGAAATCGACGCAGGCGGCTATTCCAACGCCTCCGACTTCTTCTTTCAGTTGATGTTCTGCGCCACCACGGCCTCCATCGTTTCGGGCACCTTGGCCGAGCGCATCAAACTGTGGCCCTTCTTGATCTTCGTTGTTGTGCTGACTGGGTTCATCTACCCCGTTGAGGCAAGCTGGCAGTGGGGCGCAGGCTTCTTGGCTGACATGGGCTTCTCCGACTTCGCCGGTTCCACTCTCGTGCACGCAGCAGGCGGCTTTGCGGCCCTCGCAGGTGCGCTGGTGCTTGGCCCCCGGATCGGCAAATACAAAGAAGGCCGCGTTGTGCCAATGCCCGGCTCTAACCTGCCGCTGGCAACTTTGGGCACGTTCATCTTGTGGATGGGCTGGTTCGGCTTCAACGGTGCATCGCAACTGGCGATGGGCACACTTGAAGATGCCGATGCTGTGGCGCAGATCTTTGCCAACACCAACATGGCCGCTGCTGCGGGCGCTGTTGCTGCCCTGATCCTGACCCAAGTGATGTATGGCAAAACCGACCTGACCATGGTGCTGAACGGCGCGCTGGCGGGGCTGGTCTCCATCACCGCAGGCCCGCTTGACCCAACATTGTTTGGCGCGCTCTGGATCGGTGCTGTTGGCGGTGTGATCGTGGTCTTCACCGTGCCGCTGCTGGACAAGTTCAAAATCGACGATGTTGTCGGTGCGATCCCTGTCCACTTGGTTGCAGGTTTCTGGGGCACGCTTGTGGTGCCATTCTACACCGAAGGCACCTCCTTCATCACCCAGATCACCGGCTTTGTTGCCATCGGCCTGTTTGTCTTCATCACCAGCATGATCGTCTGGAGCATCCTCAAAGCCACCATCGGCATCCGGGTTGGCGAAGAAGAAGAGATCAACGGCCTCGACACAACCGAGCTGGGCATGGAAGCCTACCCCGAGTTCTCTCGCTAAAACCTCTCCCCCGGCCCATTTGATGGCCGGGGGATTTACCCCAAATCTGGGGGCAAAAGAAAACCGCCAGCGCAGTGATGCGCTGGCGGTTTTACTATGTCTGGGCCCGTGGTGGGTTAGAAAATCAGATGCCCACGTCCAAAATCGCTTTGGCCAGGATCGGCACGGTCTGCGCATTCAAACCCGCTATGTTCATGCGGCTGTCGCCCACCATGTAGATGCCGTGTTCTTTGCGCAGCGCCTCGACCTTCTCCGGGCTGGTGCCCAGCCGCGAGAACATGCCCCGGTGCTGCGCCAGAAACCCAAACCGGTCAGAGCCCGACAGGCGCTGCAACTCGGCCGCCAAACCTTCGCGCAGCGACAACATGCCCAAACGCACCTCTTCCAGCTCGGCCATCCAATCGGCCCGCAGCGCATCGTCGTTCAGGATCATCGTCACCAAACGCGCGCCGTGATCTGGCGGAAAGCTAAAGTTCTGGCGGTTCAGAAACGCCAGCGACGCTTGGTTCAACGCCTGCGCGTTTACATCCGACGCCAGCAGCATCAACAAACCTGTGCGCTCGCGGTAGATGCCAAAATTCTTGGAACAGCTTGCCGCGATCAGGCACTCAGGCACAGCCGCCGCAACTTTGCGCGTGGCGGCGGCATCTGCCTCCAGCCCGTCGCCAAAACCTTGATAGGCAATGTCGATCATCGGCACAGCGCCAGTTTCCAGCAACACGGCAATCACCGCATCCCATTCCGCGCTGTTCAGGTTCGCACCCGTGGGGTTGTGACAACACCCATGCAGCAACACCACATCCCCTTTGCGCGCCTGTTTAAGATCGGCAATCATGCCGTCAAAATCCACAGCGCGGCTTTCCTCATCGAAATAGCGGTAAGGAACAATCTCGACGCCCAAATAGTTCAGGATCGAAATATGGTTCGGCCATGTGGGATCAGAGACAAATACCCGCGCATCGGGGCGCGCCATCTGGATCAACTCAAACGCCTGACGCACCGCGCCTGTGCCGCCGGGGGTGGCCGCCGCTGCGATCTGTTCGCGCGGCACAGCCCCGCCGAGAACCAGCGAGATCATCGCATCGGCAAAGCCGGGATCACCGGCAAGACTGGTGTAGACCTTGCTGTCCTGCACTTCCCACAGCTTATGCTCGGCAGCTTTCACCGCGCGCATCACCGGGGTCAGACCGCTGGCGTCTTTATAAACGCCAACCCCAAGATCAATCTTGGTCTCGCGCGGGTCTTCGCGGTATGCCTGAACCAGCGCAAGGATCTTATCCGCTGGCTGGGCTTTGAGCGTTTCAAACATGGTTAGGCGTCTCCTGTTGCAACGGGAACTGTGGGGAACATGCCCCATTCGGACCATGAGCCGTCATAAAGCGACCAGTCCTTGTGGCCCAAACGCTCCAGCGCAAGGGCAAGCACCGATGCCGTCACACCCGAGCCGCAGCTGGTGATGATCGGCTTGCCCAAATCCACCCCGGCGGCCTCGAAAATGGCGCGGGTTTCATCAGGGGTTTTCATGGTTTTATCCGCGTTCAGCAATTGGCCAAACGGCACATTGCGCGCGCCGGGAATATGGCCTGCTCGCAGACCCTCACGCGGCTCTGGCGCTTCGCCGCGAAACCGCTCTGCGGCGCGGGCATCGACAATTTGCGGGCTGCCCAGCTTGGAGGCATGGGCCACTTGCGTGACATCGCGCACCAACTGGTTCTGGAACCGCACGGTCATGTGACGGTCGCGGGGCAAAGGCGTCATGTCTTCGGTGGGGCGTCCCTCGGCCTGCCATTTTGGCAAACCCCCATCCAGCACCGCGACATTCTGCTGACCCATCAGCTTGAACAGCCACCAAACACGGGCCGCAGACATCAAACCCGCGCCATCATAAACCACCACCTGATGCCCATCGCCCACGCCCATAGCGCGCATGCGCGACATGAATTTCTCCACGGGCGGTGCCATATGCGGCAAATCCGACCGCGCATCAGAGATTTCATCAATGTCGAAAAACCGCGCGCCGGGGATATGCGCGGCGTCATATTCCGCCTTGGGATCGCGCCCTGCATCCGGCAAATACCACGACCCATCCAGAATGCGCAGATCGGGATCACTCAGATGGGCATCAAGCCAATCGGTGGATACCAGTGTTTTCGGATCGTCAGACATGAAAAAACCCCGCAGCAAATGATCATATCTGACCTAACGCTGCGGGGTCTCACTGGCAAGGGCGCTTGCGCACCCGGCTACTCGTTACCGTTGTTAATAAATTGTCCGGTAATTACTTTGCCATCATGTTGCGCACAGCGCCCACAATGGCCAAAACAACGCCGCCGCCGACACCGCCGCCAGCAATCTGGCTGATGATGGCAGCAATATCGAGCCCGCCTTCCGGGGACCCCATTCCGCCCAAAATCGTGGCACCAAGCCCGCCGCCCACGATCCCTGAGATCGAGTTAATCAGCGCGCCTTGATCCAATTTGCCAATCAGCTTACCCGCAGCGTTGCCGCCCAAAGCGCCGGACAGAAGACCGATAATGAGTTCCATGTTATCCCCTCGTGCCGCTTTATATTAAATTCTTAACTGCGCTTTGCTGCGACAGAAGCAAGCAAGAGTGACATTAGCCCCCTGCCCCCGCGTAGAAACGGGGAAAAGCCGCGCAAGTTTCCCGCGCTCCCTCGCAGGTGGAAGCGCGCGAGACAGGCCGAGGATTTTGAGTATTTGAAGAAGGGTGAAAGGGCGCGCGCGCTTATCCGTGCTCTTTGAGCAAGCGGGATTTTTGGCGGGACCAGTCGCGCTTGGCAGCGGTGTCGCGCTTGTCATGCAGCTGTTTGCCTTTGGCCACGCCGATCTTGATCTTGGCCATGCCGCGATGGTTGAAATACATCACCAGCGGCACCAGGGTCATGCCTTTGCGCTGGGTTTCATTCCAGAAATCAGCCAATTGTTTGCGGCTCACCAGCAATTTGCGGCGGCGGCGCTCTTCGTGCTGAAAGGTTTTGGCTTGCTTATAAGGCGCGATGTAACCGTTGATCAGCCACAGCTCGCCGTCTTCCACGGCGGCGTAGCTTTCAGCGATATTGGCACCGCCCTCGCGCAGGGATTTCACTTCCGATCCTTCCAGAATGATGCCGCATTCAACGTCATCCTGAATAGCGTAATCAAACCGCGCGCGGCGGTTTTCTGCGATCACCTTATAATTCGGATCGGATTTGGAGTTCGTTTTTACCTGTGCCATGTCGCTTCATGTAGGGCGCAGCGCGGCGCAAAGCAAGAGAGCCCGCATGCCGCGCTGGTTTAGTTTAACCCGTCTTTGGCAATGAAACGCGCCAGATCGACCATCAACTGGCCACGTGCCGCAACAATGGCCGCAGGCCCGCCCGCAGGATCAAAGGGCACCGCAAGATTGAACAGGCCCGACCGTTCGCGCCCGCCATCCAGCACCGCGACAAAATACTGGCCCGAGGCCCGGAACTGCCCGTCGCTGCCGGCCACGAGGTCTGAAAACCGCAGCTCTAGCCGCGCTTGCGGATAGGCTTCCAGCGGCCAAGGTTCCGCCGCAACCCGCGCGCCAGACATGCGCGACAAGGCAAGCGCCACATCCATCGCCACCGCGCGGTCTGGCGTGTCGGCCCAGAGGGCACCGCTCTCAGTGCTGAGCTTGCCATCGGGGCTTTGCACGTGAATTTCATCCGCCGCCGCATAGCTGGGCAGGGACACATCGCGCACCTCGACAGAGGCAAAACCGATGCGCTGATTGCGATCAACCACCGGCGCGGGGGCGGCAAACCGCTCGGAAGCGCTACAGGCGGCAAGCAGGGACAACAGCCCCAGAGTGGCAAGTTTCTTGGTCATATTCATATCTATCGCCCCAGCAGCAAGGAATTCGGATTACGTTCAATCGTGCGCGCCAGTTTCGCCAGCGCATCGGCGGCTTTTTGGATGTCGCGCAGGGTTTCTTCTGCGGTTCGGCCCAATTGGTCGCCTTTATCATAGCCTTTGATGGTGCGGCTTGCTTGGGTCAGCACCCCGGCAAGGCGCTCCACCAAGCCCGGCAGATCCTGCGCCGACACCGCGATATTGTCCGCCGCGTTGCGCGCCGACGCAAGGGTGCGGTTCACGTTTTCAACCGCGCCGCCTTCGCGCAACTCGCGCAGCGTAGCGTTCAGCTCGTCCAGCGCGCCCTTGAGCGCACCGGGCAGCGCCACCGCATCCTCTGTGCCAATCACCGCCTCGGCGGAGCGGGTCAGGTTCGCCACCTCATCCACCAGCTCTTGCAGCTCAAGCTCGCTGGCTTTGGCCGCCACAGCTTCGATCTGGGCCACCAGCTCTGGCACACCCTCAACCGACGACGACACCGATTTGGCCGCTTCTTCCGCAGCTTCTAGCGCCCCGCCAAGCTTCGCGGCAATGCGCTGTTCTTCCAATTCGGCGACCATGCCCTCGATGCTGACCAAGGTTTTGTTCAGCGCCACAGGAACATTCTGGACATCGTCGGAATTCAACAACCCCGACAGATCGGCCAACAGCTGGCGCACATCGCCGGGTGTTTCGCGCAAATCTTCGTCACGCACCAAAGCCTCGGCAGAGTTCATCAGGTTGATGGCACTGTTCAACAGCTCCTCAATCGGCAGGTTGTTGATGCGAGAGAATACCCCCTCGACCGTGGCTGCCGCATCGGACAATTCACTTTTCGTGACCGGCATCACCGGCAGACCGCCATTTTGCGAAACATCCATGGTTGCCTCGGCGGCGTCTTCAACCTCAACCAATTCAACCTTCAAACCGCCCGTCAAAAGGCTGGCCGAAGCAAGCCGCGCACGCAGCCCGCTGGACACTTTATTTTGCAAAAACGCGAGGGCAGTTTCGGCGCTGACCTCATCGGGCAGACCCAGCCGCGCAGGCTGGATCGACAAAGTCGCATTCAACCGCACCCGGCTGTCGCCAAACACATTGTAATCCACAACCCCGGTCAGGCTCTCGACATTGCCGATTTTCAAACCGCTCAGCTCAATCGGCGCGCCAACGGCAAGGCCCGAAACATTCTCTTCAAAGATCACACTGATCAACAGCGGATCCACCGCAGAGGCGCTGAACACAGAGTTGCGCGCCGTTTCCTCGTCGGGGAAAATCTCGAAAATTGTGCCGTCCTGCACGCGCTCGCCGCCCGACACAAATGTGTTGAACGTGATCCCGCCGCCCACCAGCGTCGCCAGCGAGGAGAAATCAATCTCCGCGCCGCCGGGGCCGATGGTGACGTCGAAACCCGAGGTGTCCCAGAACCGCGTCGATGTGTTCACCAGGTTGCGGTGATCCTCATAGATAAGCCCCTCAACAATCGCGTAATTGCCCTGCGGCGAGATTTGCGCCTCGCCCACGCGGCCCACTTCGATGCCCCGGAACATGATCGGCGCATTGTCGGTCAACTGCCCATTAGCAGTCGAGCGGAACGCAATCTGCAAGCCCGATTGCCCCGGCCGGATCAACGGCGTGGTGTCAGAGCCGCGAAAGCTCTCGGCAAAATTGCCAATCTCTGTATCCCACGAGCCTTCGATATAGACCCCGCTCAACACGGTGCTCAGCCCGGTGATGCCTTGGGCCGTCACCTCCGGCTCAACGATCCAGAACACCGATCCCTCGTCGATGAAAGGCGCCACCTGTTTGTCCACGCGCACATGCACCAAAACCCGGGCGAGGTTCGCAGTGAAATCGACCTTCTCGACCTTGCCCACAGAAATGTCGCGGTATTTCAACTCGGTCTCGCCCGCTTTGATCCCGGCCCCATCGCTGAACTCGATGGAGATCAACGGGCCGCGGTCGTTGAATGATTTCCACGCCACGCCCAAGGCAATGATCAACGCGACCAGCGGGATAATCCAGACAACCGACGCGCCGGACATAAAGACCTTGCGCGCGGGGGAAATTGATACGTCGGCAGGTGTCTTAGACATTATCCTCGGCCTCCTCATCTTGGGATTGAACGTCCCAGATCATGCGACTGTCAAACGCCTGAGCGGACAGCATGGTAAAAATTACAGACAGCGCAAAGAACAGGCTTGCCGGGCCGGGATTGATTGCCGCCAAAGAATTGAGTTGCACAAGCGAAGACAGGATCGCAACGACGAAAATATCGATCATCGACCAGCGCCCAATATACTCCACCAATTCGTAAATCAGCTGCCGCTGATGATAGGAAGCAGCCGAGCGTTTGTGCACGCTGACCGCCAAAAACGCGATGGCCCAGAATTTCGCCATCGGGATCAACACAGAAGCCACCAGAATGATCGTCGCCACACCCCAACTGCCGTGATGGGCAAGCTCCACCGCGCCGCCAATGATGGTGGATTCCTCGACGGTGAACAGGGTGCGGGTGCGCAGCATCGGATAGACATTGGCGGGCACATAACACAGCAAACCCATGATCCACAGCGCCCAAACCCGCTGCAAACTCATGGCATCGCGCGACACCAATCGATGCCCACAGCGCGTGCAACGCTCCTGCCCCAAAGGCCAGGCATGCGTACACCGCGTGCACGCCACCAGCCCCATGGACCGGGCGCTTATTGCTTTTTCGGGTGTTCCAGAGAGTCCCATACCGACCATTTACACATAAAACTATCTTGGGCCACCACGAGGACCACAAGAATACCAAACATCCAGAACGCCGGACCAAAGGCGACCTGTGCAAGATCAGCTACTTTAACCAGCGCCACAGCGCAACCAATGGCGAAAATTTCGGCCATCGACCATGGCTTTAATGCCTCGGACAGACGGAACGCTTGCATCGCATGGCGCGCGGGCGGACGGTCCAACACCACAGGCACCAACACATAAATCGTCAGCAACATACGCAGCAATGGAATGAAAATAATCAGCGCCGCCGTGGCCAGCGACAGCAGCAACAGCGCGCCTCCGGTGAAAGACAGCGCCGCATCCAGCACGGAGACCGAATTGCTGCGCCCCGCTGCATCAATCTGCAAAAATGGAAACACCGTCGCCGCAATGATCAAAATCACCGAAGCCACCGATACGGCGATGATCTGCAACCCGGCTTTATGGCGCGGCGCGATCAATACTTTATGACAGCGCTGGCAAACCGCCCGCTCGCCAAATTTGGGCCGCTGCAACTGCCACGTGGCGTCGCATTGCGGGCACACAATCAGTGCCTCCAGCGGCGTGTCGGCCATAACATCTGCTGCATCTTTCATGAAGCTCAGCCTACCTCGTACTTCTGTCCGAAGGAAATCTTATCGGGCACAGGCGCATAAAACGAAAGGGAACATCCCCGCCCGGTACTGCGTTGCACCACAGAAGTAGTGATCATGCAACAAAAGGAAAGGACGAATTTATGCCTAATATTAACCAAGCACGCATCCTCATCCTCGCAACCAACGGCTTTGAACAGTCGGAACTGGAACAGCCCCTGCGCAAACTGGAAAGCCACGGTGCTGACGTGCATGTGGTCACCCCCGATGGCCAAGACATCACCGGTTGGGACAAGGATGATTGGGGCGGCAAAATCACCGCTGATCTGGCGCTGGCCGATGTCACCGCCGATGATTACGACGCCATTGTCCTGCCCGGCGGCCAGATCAATCCCGACCTGCTGCGGGTGAACAAAGACGCCATCGCGCTGATCAAATCCTTCCACGACGCAGGCAAAACCGTGGCCGCAATCTGCCACGCGCCTTGGCTGCTGATCGAGGCAGGCATCCTCAAAGGCCGCAATGCCACCTCGTTTGCCTCCATCGCAACGGATGTGAAAAACGCAGGCGCGCATTGGGAAGACAGCGAAGTTGTGGTGGATCAAGGCATCATCACCAGCCGCTCCCCCGATGATCTAGAGGCCTTCACCGCCAAAATCGTTGAGGAAATCGAAGAAGGCAAACACGACCGCCGCGCGGCCTAAAACCTATCGCGCTCCGGGGTTGAAAGGCGGGCTTCTGGCCCGTCTTTCGCGTTATTAGAGCCTGCTATTGCCGCTAAACCGGCACCACAAAATCCTGCCCGCCCAGCCGCTGCACCGACAATCCGGTCTCGAACAGCTCGGTCAACAGCGCCCCCGTCATGGTTAATGGCCGCGGCCCTGATTTCACCAACCGCCCGGCTTTAAGCGCGACAATCCGGTCTGCATACCGCGCCGCCATGCCCAGATCATGCAGCACAATCACCACGCTGCGCGCCCCTTCGCCGGGCCGCGTCATGGCATGCAAACGCTCCATCAAATCCCGGCTATGGCGCGGGTCCAACGCCGACAGCGGCTCATCCAGCAACATCCACGGGGTTTCCTGCGCATAGGCCATCGCCACAAAAGCCCGCTGCCGTTGCCCCCCGGACAGTGCCTCAATAGGGCGCTCGGCCAGCGTTTCCAGATCAAACAGCCGCACCGCCTCGCTGATCTTTTCGCGGTCCAGCGCGCTCACCCGCCCCCGGTGCAGCGGCCATCGGCCAAAGCTCACCAAATCCCAAACCGTCAGCCGCGCCGTGACATGCTCGCTCTGGCTGAGCAGCGCCACAATCCGTGCCCGCTGCGCCGCTTTGGCCTTGGCCATGTCCAGCCCTTCCACCAGCACCCGCCCTGCATCTGGCGGCAATAGCCCCGAAATCGCGTGTAATAGGGTCGATTTCCCCGCGCCATTTGGCCCGATCAGCGCGGTAATCCCCCCCTGCCCAAAGGACAGGGTGATGTCCGAAAGCACCTCCGTCTCGCCGCGTTTGATGCTCAGATGGTCAAGCTGGATCATGTCTTTGGTCTCCGCAAAACAAGGCACAGGAACAGCAGCCCACCGACAAACTCGATGATCACCGAAAGGGTCGATTGCAGCCCCAACACCCGCTCAAAAACGAACTGCCCTGCAATCAAAATTGCCGCCCCAATCAGCGCCGCCGCCGGGATCAACAGCGCATGTCGATAGGTGCCCATCACCCGCTGCGCAAGGCTGGCCACCAGCAGCCCCAGAAACGTCACAGGCCCTACTAAAGCCGTGGACACCGCCACCAAAAGCGAGACTAACACAAGGGTTTTGAGCACCAATTGGTCATGCTCCACCCCAAGCCCCCGCGCCGCAACCCGGCCCAAAACCGCCACATCCAAACTCGGTGCCAGCCGCAGCGCCCCCGCAATCGCGGCCAGCAAAACCACCCCGGCAATCCCCAATTGCGCTGTGTCCACGCCTGAGAAACTGGCAAAACTGGCCTGCTGCACAATGGCAAATTCCGACGGGTCCAGCAGCCGCTGCGCAAAGCTGGCCAGCCCGCGCAAAAACACCCCAAGGATCACCCCCGTCAGGATCATCCGCAGCATATCTTGCGCCCCATGGCGCAGGATCACCCCAAACAGCGCCACCGCCGCCGCCACCAAACAAGCGATCTCGATCAAAAACTGCCCCATCCCCGGCAACGCAGCCACGCCCGCGCCGCCCAAAACCACCACCAACCCGGTTTGGATAAAGATAAACAGCGCATCAAACCCCACGATGCCCGGCGTCAGCAACCGGTTCGCGGCGACGGTCTGAAACAGCACTGTCGCCACCCCGATCGCCGCCCCCACAATCGCCAGCGCCGCCAGCTTCGATGCCCGCAGCGACAGGATAAACCCGTATGGCGCTTGCAAGCCCCACAGTAAAAACAGTGCCACAGAGATCGCCGCAATTCCCGCCAACCAGATCAACCGCCGCTCAGCCATGGGCGCGCACCTTGCGCGGCTTGGCATAAAGCAGCCATAGAAACAGCGCCGCGCCGATCACTGCAAAAATCGTGCCTGCCGGGATCTCGTAAGGCCAGCGCACCAACCGCCCGGCCACATCACAGCCCAGCACCAAAATCGCGCCCAGCCACGCAATCAACGGCAGGTTTTGCCGCAAATTATCACCGCGCCAGCGCGACACGATATTGGGCACCACCAACCCCACAAAAGGGATCGCGCCCACGCTCACCACAACCACCGCCACGGTGATCGACACCAACACCAACCCGCCCAGCAAGGTCTGCCGATAATTCAGCCCCAAACTGCGCACCGCATCCTCGCCCAGCCCCAGCAGCGTGATCCGGTCCGCCGCCAAATACAGCAGCCCCGCCACCACCGCGACAACCCAGAGCAGCTCATACCGCCCCTGCAAAACGCCGGAAAATTCACCCGCCTGCCAAACGCTGACATATTGCACCAAATCGGTGCTCCACGCGATCCACATCACCGCCGCGCCAATGATCCCGCCATAAATCAGCCCCACCAGCGGCAGCAAAACCGGATCGCGGCGCGGTACATGACGCGCCAGCATCATAAACCCCATTGTGCCAATCAACCCGGCCCCCGCCGCCACCGTCATCTTGATCAACAGCGCCGCCCCCGGTGCAACCAACGTCACCGCCAAAAGCCCCAGCATCGCGGATTCCGGCGTGCCCACCAGCCCCGGCTCCACCAGACGGTTCTGCACGCTCAGCTGCACAACCACGCCCGCCAGCGCTAACCCGGCCCCCGCCAACATCGCCGCAAAACTACGCGGCAAACGGCTGACCATCATCAGCGCGCCTGCATCCAGATCACCGGAAAACAGGCTCGCCGCCCCGATCAAACAACTGGCCAGCACCAGCAGCCCAAGGCTCAACCCAGCAATGATCGGCAGACGGCGCATCGGCGGTTACTGCGCCGCGCCCATCGCGTCCGCGATCTGATCCATGATCACCCGGAATGCCTTTGGCCCGCCCGCCGCCAGATAGAGCGCCGCACTGTCCAAATAGACAATCTGCCCATTTTTCCCTGCGTTAGTGCCTGATACCAGCGGATTATCCAGCACCGCCGAGGCCGCCTCTGCCTCTCGGCCAATGGCCGCACTGCGATCAATCACAAAAATCCAATCGGGGTTAAGGTCCGCGATAAACTCAAATGAAATCGCCTCGCCGTGGTTTTCTGCCACCAAATCCGGCTTGGCCTCTGCCACGCCCAGCTCGCTGTGTATCCAGCCAAAGCGCGACTGTTTGCCAAAGGCACTGATCTTGCCGCCATTGGTCATCAAAATCAGCGCGCCGCCCTTGCCCGCTGCTGCGGCGCGGGCCTGCTCGGCGGCGGCGCCTAGCTGTTCAATCTGCGCGGCTGCCGCCTCTTCCACGTCAAACAACACGCCATAGCTTTGCAACCGCACGCGCGCCGCGCCCAGCAAATCCTCTGCTGGCATGGTGGCATCCATGGTCGGCGCGATCCGTTGCAGCGCCGCCACTTTCGGCTGCGACCGCCCCCCAGCAATGATCAGATCTGGCTGCATAACGGCCAATGCCTCGAAATCAGGCTCAAACAAGCTGCCCACGGTTGGCACCCCTGCCATCGCTTCTGCCAAATAAGCTGGCGGCGTGATGTCCGGCACCGCAGCCACCGCCACACCCAACGCCGACAGCGCATCAATCGCGGCCAAATCCAGCACAGCAACCGTCTTGGCGCCCGCAGGCAACTCTGCCGCACCCGTGGCGGTCTGCACCGTAAGGCTCTGCGCGGCGACCATCGCAGGCAGGGCAAAGGCGAAACAAGCTAGAGCAAATCTTCTCATGATCAGGGTCTTTCCATGTGATCGAGATCTTCGCGCAGAGCGCGCATCAGATTCCCGATATAAACAGTCAGGTATTTGCCAAGGGTTATCCCCAACCGGCAAAATGATGCAAGAGCCGATCCGCATCACTGATCATTTATTGGAAAATTAACCGCCCTCAGGCCGCGCCAGGCACCGAAATAGGCCGCGCGCCCTCTTCAAACGCCCCCAGCGACAGCGGCCAGGTTGTCCCCGGCCAGCGCAGCTCCATCTCGCCTTTGCGCGGGCGATAAACCGCAGTGTAAAGCGTGCCAAACCCTGCGCTATAGGCGGTGGAATACAGCGGCGGCTTCAAAAACGCGCCGATGAATTTCTCTTGCGGGTCTTTGTGAAACCGCAGCCGTTGCAACAGATAGCGCTCGCGCTCCACCGTGGCCGTAAACCGCGCATGGCTGATCCATTCGACGTTTTCTTGATGGTTCGTCGCCACCGCCGCATGGCTGATCAACGCCGGGCGATCCGGCCCCATCATCGCGGTGATATAATTGCGCTTTTTATCCAAAACAGTGACGTTATAGCTCATATGCGTCGGCATCCGCGCCAGCACTTCGGCGGCCTCATCCACGGTTTCGCACACTTGCATCACATAGCGCAGGATCAACGGCACGCCAAAACCATCCCCCACCACGCGCCGCCCGCCAAAGGTCAGGGAAATCGCCAAACCCGCGTCATTCACACCGTCAACCAAACCCCAAAGCCCGTCCGACGTGCCCATCACGGCCCGCCCGCCCCATTTTGTACGCAGCACCAAACTGTCAAAGGCGCGCGGGTTATAATCGTAATTGCGCACCAAAACCGGCTCTTTACCGGCCCAGATCGCCTGACTACAGGCCGAAAGGTAAGGTGGCGGGTTGTAAAAACTCAAGAACCGCGCGGCCTGATCGCCATCCCCCGCCAGATTGCACAGCCGATCATACAGCGGCAACAGCTCGGGCATATGCGTGCGCAACGCTCGGTGGCATTGGGCATAGGTCGGCCGGGCAGCATCCCCTTCTTTCAGCCACCATGCCCGATAATTGGGCCAATATTCGGCGAAAAGCCCGGCCCATTTCGGGCCGGGCAAATCTTCATTGATCGCACGCCAAAGCACTGCGGAAATGTCCCTTTCGTGGGGGTTACAGGATCTTGAACGCCGGGTCAGACAGGGCCGGACCTGCGGTCGCGGTTTCAAGCGGGCGCCCCTCGACGCCGTTCTTGATCCCGTGAATCCACTTTTTCGCGCGCTCATTCAACTGGAAAGACTTGGTCATCGACCGTCCCCGCGTCACAAGGATGCCAATATCGGCCCCTTCATAGCGGTAATCACCCGGTTGCAGGATGCGCAGGAAAAACGCCTCATTCTCCGATTCAACCGCACGTCGGTGATAATCAAAGCGGTCGAACATCACCGTGCCGTCCTCTTTCATCTTATAAATCCCGGTTTCCGGGCAAGACGCGCAGATATCCACACTATCATCCGTGTGTTTGATCACCATCTGCGACCACCCATCGATGTTATCGGGATCCGCCCAACGTGAGTTCAGCTCATCCACTTCCAAATTGAATTTCTTTTTCGAAAATTCGAGCAAGTGGAACAGGAACAGCGGCGCATCCGCATGGGCAAAAGCCGCGTGGTTGGTCATCGAAGACGCGCCCGTGATGCGCGGATTAAGCTCGCCCAGCCACAGATCGCCAGTTTTCTTGTCGATCAAGAAATCCAACTCAAAATAGCCGCGATAACCTTCCTTGCGCAGTTGCTCGCCAAACCTGAACGTCAACTCGCGCGCTTTTTCCCGAACTTTGGGCGGGAAAGCCGTGGCCAGGATCTCATTGCCACACCAACCGCCGCGATAGGGGGTCAGTTCTTTGAACCCCACCAATTCGGTCATCAGCGGGCCAACAATTGTGCCCTCTTTGGTCGCGCAGGCCTCAATCGCCGCGCCCCGGCAATCGATCCGCTTCATGATCTTGATCTCGCCCTCACCGACAACCTCGCTCTCATGACGGCGGAAATCGGCTTCGGATTTGATAAAGAACGTGGTGTGCCCGCTGTCGCCAAAGGCCGATTGCAGCACCAGATCATGGCCAATCCCGGCCTTCTCACAGGTCTTTTTCAGATCCTCATAAGATTTCACCTCGGCCAGCACATTGGGCACCGAAGGCACGCCCGCCTTATTGCCGATCCGCACGGTTTCGATCTTGTTATCCATCTGCGTGCGCAGCTTGGCCTTGGGGAACCACACATCCGCGCCCAGCTCTTTAGACAGGCGCTCGGTTTCCTCATCAAACATCAAAAACACAAATTTCGGCTTCCCGCCCCGGCGTTTGATGAAATCAATCACCTCCTTATGCTGGAGCAGATAGTTGTTGATGTCCTCAATGGATTGGAACTCCGCATGCGGCTGTTCCGACGGGCAAAACACATTGGGATGTTTGCCGCCATAACAGTCAATATAGCAGATATATTTGAAATTCTTGACCCATTCATCCAGCCCCAGCAGGTTAAAATTCGTGGCAGAAATGAAATAAACCGGGTCTTCGTTCCGGTGAAAGAACCGGCGGATTTCGGAGATATTCTTAAGCACTTTCGCAGCCATACTATTGGTCCTTTACGTTACTGAGGGGACGATGAAATGTCTGAACCGCGCATCTTGTTCAGCGCAGTCTCGTTGAACACGCGCAGCCCAAGATCCGGGCGATAGCCGTGGATCTCGCTCACATCGAGCGCGCGCATGAAGGCAAGGATTTCTTGGCTCACCACCTGTCCGGGTACCAAGATCGGGAAACCGGGCGGATAGGGGATGATGAAACTGGCCGAAACCACGGTTTCCCCCGCATCCATCGCCTCTTTGAGCGATCCGTTCAGCTCCAGATAGTCACAATGCGACTCGTCATAAGCGAGGAAAAACGCCGACCGGATATCCCCTTCAGGCGTCTCGTTATCGGTGCGGAACGCATCATGGAAACGGCTGAAATCCGGCAGCGGAGGGTAATGTTCCATCAAATTGGCAACCCGCCGATCAAAGGACAGCTTCTCCATTTTGCTGGCATCATCATGCAATTCATCCAGCGATTTGGCGATCTCCACCAACACTTCGATCAGATAGGCAACCGAAGACCGCGTGGTGCCGATATTGGTCATAAACAAAACCGTATTGCGCGAGGTTTTGTTGATCTGAATGCCATAACGGTCCATCAAAATATCGGTCTTGAACGTATCCCCGTCCCAGCCCGTGCCGCCCACGGCCAGCGTCACGCGGGTCGCATCTAGCACAAAATCATCCTGCTCCCAGCAATCCCACATATCGGTCCAGCCCTGCTCGACGTCGTAATAACTGGTCACGCCGCTTTGCCGGAACTCATCGGGAATCATATCCCCCGCCGCCAAGACTTTGAAATATTTGCGCAGCAACGGATGCTCGGCAATCGCACGGCGCATGGACATGGCCGCCTCGATCTGGCGCTGCACAAACTCATAACCCTCAAGTTCGACCTGCCGCCGCCCCACATCCAGCGAGGCAATGATCTGATAATTGGGCGAGGTCGAGGTATGGGTCATATAGGCCTCGTGGAACGACTGCTCCACCTCGCCTTTAAAGTCCTGATCATTCACATGCAGCATCGACCCCTGCCGCAAAGACGTCAGCGTTTTATGGGTCGATTGCGTGGTATAGACCCGCACCCGCGCATTGGGCGGCGGGATCAACCGCGTGTTCAGCAGCGTCTCGTCATCCGCATCTTTGAGCTCTTTTTGCTGGGCCTCATAGGCCTCGCGGTGCGCATCGGTCTTGAACTTCGCCCGCAGATTATTGGCCGCGTTCATCCCGGTGCGCTGGCGATAGGTCGGGTTGAACCGCGCGAAGGCAAACCACGCCTCATCCCACAGGAAAATCAGATCCGGCTTGATCGCCAGACATTCCTGCATCACCCGCTCCACATTATACACCAACCCGTCAAACGTGCAGTTGGTCAGCAGCAACATCCGCACCCGGTCCAGCTTGCCCGCCGCCTTCAGCGCCAGCAGCTGATGTTTGATTTCCTTGAGCGGCACCGCCCCATACATCGAATATTGCGACAGCGGATAGCTATCGAGATAGACCACCTGCGCCCCCGAAAGCACCATGCCGTAATGGTGCGATTTGTGGCAATCGCGGTCCACCAACACGATGTCACCAGGCCGCACCAAAGCCTGCACCACAATCTTGTTGCAGGTCGATGTGCCGTTGGTGGCAAAAAACGTCTGTTTTGACCCAAACGCCCGGCTGGCCAGCTCTTGCGCCTCTTTGATCGGCCCATGCGGCTCTAGCAAACTATCAAGCCCGCCCGACGTGGCCGAGGTTTCCGCCAAAAAGATATTCGGCCCGTAAAACGCGCCCATATCCTGAATCCAATGGCTCCGGGTGATGGATTTCCCGCGGCTGATCGGCATCGCATGGAACACGCCCGTGGGCTGTTTGGAATATTCCACCAGTGCGGTGAAAAACGGCGATTTATTCCGCGCCTGAACCCCGCGCAGGATGTTCAGATGCAATTCCATAAAGTCTTCTTGATTATAGAAAACCCGCCGGCAAATCCCCAGATCATGCCCGGCAATATCCTCCACCGACCGCTCGGTCACCAGATAGGCATCCAGCTCCGGGCGCACCTGCGCAATCATCCGGCAAAGCTCAGGGCCATAATTCTCCGGCAAAATTGAATCAATATGATCACGTCCCCCCGCCCGAGACAGGAAGCGCGTCAAAATACCCTCAATCATGTTTGATTTGAGCGTCAGCCCGGGGCGCACCACAATCGCCTGAATGTTGTGGTTGAACAGCACCGCAATCAACGCATCCTCAACCGAAGGCACCACAACCGCTTCATAGATAAACGGGTCTTCGGCGCGGCGCATCCGGGCCACGTTGGATTTAAGCCAACGCTCCTGCTGCTCGCTCACATGATCAACAATCAGCACCTCGAAATAAGGCTTGGCCAGCGCCCGCGCTTCGGGCGGCAGAGCTGCCTCATCATCATGCTCTTCTTGCTCGTTCATCCGGTCGCGTTCAAGCGGGATGCTCCGGCGGCGATAGGCCCCGGTGGTCAACGCCCGCGTCACCCGCGTCACGGCAAAGGCAAAATCCTCGTAATGCCCCACCTCAAATTGGCGGCGCATATAGTCAAACGCCGACATGCCCGGAAAGGCCCAATAGGGCTCGATCACCGCAAGTGACACAAACAAGGCGTTGATCTTTTTGCCAAGCACAGTGGCTTCGGCTTTGGTCGTGCCCCGCGCCAGAGCCGTCGCCGCTTCACGCAGCGCGCTCCAGCGGTCAGACCGCAGTTGAATTGCCGAGGAATATTCGTTCATCGAATGCATCAATGTCTCTCCGCTTTGCGGGAAACCGACGCATTCTATCGGGCGGGATCTAAACCCCGCCCCCTGTCAGGCGTAGGTTTAGCCGCTGGATGGTTCTCCGTCCCCGGTTGGGCTGCCGGGTAGGGGGGGTGAAATAGGAACGCCGCCCACAGGGGCAGGCGCTGGTTGGCTCACAGGATGGCCCGTGGCCGCGGTCGGGTTTGGCATCGGCTCTGGGGTCGGGGCCAAAGATTGATCGGCAAAGGCAGGCAGGGATTCCTGCCCGTGGAACAGCGGCGCTTCTGGCACACGCAGCGCAGGCTCATCCATCTGCAACCCGGCGCGGCTGCCCTGATGCGGGATCTCCAGCGCGCCAAGGGTTTTCAAATAGGCATCGGTGCCGCTGGCGCGGTCATAAACCGAGAAATCAGTGGAACGGTCGCGGAAGGATTTCAACACCTGCCCCAACCCCTTCATCCCGGTTTCGCGCTGACGGCGCACCATGGAAAGATCCACCTCGATGGGGAACATATCCTCTTGGCCCGCCGATTGGTGCAGCACCATCGACGTGGGATCAACCACCAGCGATTTACCAACCCCGCCTGCGCCCATCCCGTTCACATCCACGATGTAACATTGGAACTGCGCCGCAGTGGCGCGGGCAATCGCCAGCTCCGCATCGCGGTCGGTGGTGCCGGTCAGAACCGGATGCAACAGCACCTCAACCCCTTGGCTGGTCAATTGCCGCGTGGTCTCAGGGAACCACATGTCATAACAGATCGACAGACCAAAGCGGCCCACCTCTGGCACGTCAAACACGCAGAATTCCGTGCCTGCGGCGATCCCGGCCTCATAGGGGCGGAATGGGAACATTTTGGCATAACGCCGGATGATCTCGCCCTCGGGGTTGATCACAAATGACGTGTTATACACCCGGCCATCTTCGGGGTCTTTGATGAACATCGACCCGGGGATCAGCCACACCCGATGTTTGCGCGCAGCGGCACAGAACCGGTCCAGCGTTTCATTCTCGGGCGGCAGCGCAAACCGGTCCAGCGGCCCAAAAGGCGCCAGCTCCGAAAACAGAACCATCTGTGTCCATGGGAACCGCGCCATCAAAATATCAAGGCGCTGGATCATGCCATCCACATTGGATTGCAGAGCATTGACGTACATCTGCACGCCGGCGATTGCGAAAGGGGTCATGACTGGTGTCTCCGTCTGAAACGCTGGCCGGGGCGGGGGAAATCCCCGCCACAAGACCTGCGATTCGTGTTCCATACGCCCATTTCAGGGGATGTGGAACCGGTGACGCAGGGCCAGACTGACCTGCTGCTTTGCAAAATACGCATATGACACACGCTTGCGATGATCAGGCCGCCACACCCACGCGCGCGGCGCGCGCCGCACGTCCCCGCTGCAAGAAGATGACCCCGGCCAGCAACAACAGCGCCGGAATGAACATCAGGTATTTGCTGGGCTGTGGGATCGGCTTGAGAACCCGCAGCACCTCCTGATCCCAATCCAGCCCGGCAATAGACGCCGCACTGTCATAAGCCACATCGTCGATGATCATCTTGTCGCCATCGGTGCGGAAGGTCAGCCCGACATTGTCCAGCTTCTCTTCGCCGTTCTCCCCTGCCCCAACCGGCAGCACCGCGACAAATTCGATCGGGTCACCCAGATCGTTGACGCCGGAAATCCGCAACCGCAGATCCTCGCCAGCGGGTACATCATTGGCCGCGCTGACAATTTCGGTTGGTGCCACTTCCTCAAAGGGCGGTGCGACCATATCCATCCAGAACCCCGGACGGAACAGCGTGAAGGCAATCAACAACAGCGCCGCAGTTTCATACAGACGGTTCTTGGCAAAGAACCACCCCTGCGTTGCCGCCGCAAACAACAGCATCGCCACCGTCGCCACCACAAAGACAAACACGCCCTGCACCCATGTCACATCAATCAACAACAGCTCTGTGTTGAAGATGAACAAGAAAGGCAGCGCCGCCGTGCGCAAACTATAGAAGAACGCCACAACCCCGGTCTTGATCGGATCGCCCCCCGACACCGCAGCAGCGGCAAAACTTGCCAGCCCCACAGGCGGTGTCACATCGGCCATAATGCCAAAGTAGAACACGAAAAGGTGAACCGCGATCAACGGCACGATCAGCCCGTTCTGTTGCCCCAGCGTCACAATCACCGGTGCAAGCAGCGCGGAAACCACGATGTAATTGGCCGTGGTCGGCAGGCCCATCCCCAAGATCAGCGAGAGGATCGCCGTCAGGAACAGGATCGCCAAGATATTACCGCCCGACATGACCTCAACCACATCGGCCAGCGCCGCGCCAACACCTGTCTGGCTCACCGCGCCCACAATGATACCGGCGGTTGCCGTGGCAATACCGATCCCGATCATGTTGCGCGCCCCGGTCACCAACCCGTCAATCAGATCCAGCACACCTTCTTTGATATCCGCCGCCATATTGCTCTGGCCACGGAACAGCGCCATCAAAGGCCGCTGCGTCAGCAGGATGAAGATCATATAGGCCGTGGCCCAAAATGCCGACAGACCCGGCGACAGACGATCCACCATCAACGCCCAGACCAGCACCACAATCGGCAGCACAAAATGCAAACCCGACCGGATGGTTGGCCCCGCCAATGGCAAGGTCGTCACAGGCGCATTGGGATCATCAAGCTCAAGCGGCTCTTCTTTTGATGCCACAAACAGCAGATAGGCATAAACCGCCGTCAGGAAGACAAAGATGATGTAACCTGCGGTGTCAGGAAAGGCAGGACGGATCCAGCCCATAAAGAACTTCACCGCAAAGCTCAGCGCGCTGATGCCCGCGATGACAAAGGCCATCGACATCAACCAAGCAACCCATGGTTTTGGCTGTACCGCACGCGGCAGACCTTCCATGCCCGCCTTCAGAGCTTCCAAATGCACGATATAGACCAGCGCGATATAGGAAATCGACGCAGGCAAGAACGCGTGTTTCACCACCTCGGGATAGGGAATACCCACATATTCCACCATCAAGAACGCAGCCGCGCCCATCACTGGCGGCATGATTTGCCCGTTCACCGAAGAGGCAACCTCAACCGCGCCGGCTTTCTCGGCGCTGAAACCCACCTTCTTCATCAATGGAATGGTAAACGTGCCCGTGGTCACCACATTGGCGATGGAGGAGCCCGAGATCAGACCCGTCATCGCCGAAGACACCACCGCCGCTTTGGCGGGGCCGCCCTTCATGTGACCCATCAGGCTAAACGCAACCTGAATGAAATAATTGCCCGCCCCGGCACGGTCGAGCAGCGAGCCAAACAGCACAAAGAGGAACACAAAGGACGTGGAAACCCCCAGCGCGATGCCAAACACACCCTCGGTGGTGATCCACTGGTGGTTCACAATCTCCGACAGGCTGTTGCCCTTATGCGCGATGATCCCCGGCATATGCGGGCCAAGCACCGTATACAGCAAGAAAAGCGAGGCCACGATCATCAGCGCAGGGCCCAGCGCCCGGCGCGTGGCTTCCAGCAAGATCATGATGCCAATCACGGCAACCACATAATCTTGCAAGATCGGCGCGCCCACACGGCCCGCAATCTCGCGGTAGAACATGAACAGATACAGCGCGGACAAGGCCCCGCCAATCGCCAGCATCCATTCCCAGATCGGTATCCGATCCTTGGGCGATCCTAAAACCACCGTCCCCGCGACAAAAATCGCAGGCAGCGGGATCCACCAAGTGGCGACACCATCTTTGGCCGCAAACATGAACAGCGCGGCAATCGCCAGCGGCACAATCACACCCAATGCGACCTGAAATTTCGTACGCGCGGCAGGGAATGCCATCACGCCAAGGAACACGGCAAACCCCAGATGGATCGACCGCGCCAATGTGTCGTTAAACAGCCCAATGGGCGATGCAATATAAAGCTGGAACAGCGACCACGCGAGGGCCACCAACATCAACAGGGTGCCAACTGCGCCCCCGGCAGAACGTCCACCCGTGTCAGAGGAGGCGACAAGTTCGTCCAACTCTGATTGGCTCAACCCGCCCCGATCTCCGGTAGCGGCATTTTCGACGGCGGCGGCTTTTTGTTGATCGTTATTCGCCATTTTTCATCCCCCTGCTGGCCCTATCTTGGTGACAGGTGCCTTTTATCATTAAACTCGTAAAGAAGTTGGCAAGGCGACATTGCGCCTTGCCGGATTTTTTCGCGGTGGATTACATCCAGCCACGCTCTTTGTAGTATTTCTCAGCACCGGGGTGCAGAGGCGCGCTCAAACCGCCAGAGATCATTTCCTCTTCGGTCAGGTTCTCGAACGCAGGGTGCAGGCGCTTGAAACGGTCGAAGTTATCAAAAACCGCTTTCACAACTTGGTACACCACTTCGTCATCCACATCGGCGGAGGTGACAAAAGTCGCTTTCACACCAAAGGTCATGACGTCTGCGTCTGTGCCTTTATACATGCCGCCGGGGATGGTGGCCGCTGCATAATAGGGGTTATCCGCAATCAGTGCGTCGATGGCTTCACCCGTGACAGGCACCAGCGCCGCGTCAACGGTGGAAACCGCTTCTTGGATGGAACCGTTCGGGTGACCCACAGTGTAGATGATCGCATCCACTTTGTTGTCGCCCAATGCGGCGGCTTGCTCGGCTGGCTTCAACTCTGACGCCAGAGCGAAATCATCCAAAGTCCACCCTTTGGCATCCATCACTACTTCCATGGTGGCGCGCTGACCGGAACCGGGGTTGCCGATGTTGACGCGTTTGCCCTTCAGATCGTCAAAGCTCTTGATGCCGCTGTCGGCACGGGCAATCACGTTGAACGGCTCACCATGCACAGAGAAGACCGCGCGCAGTTTGTCGAACTTATCGCCTTCGAACTGCGACGTGCCGTTATATGCGTGGAATTGCCAATCAGATTGGGCAACACCCATGTCCATATCACCCGCTTTGATTGCGTTGATGTTGGCAATGGAACCACCGGTAGAGGGCGCGGTGCATTTCAGACCGTGATCCGCAGAATCACGATTCACCAAACGGCAGATGGATTGGCCAACGACGAAGTAAACGCCTGTCTGACCGCCGGTGCCGATGGTGATGAATTTCTCTTGGGCATATGCGGCTGTACCGGCCACCATGGCCCCCGCAAATGCTAGTGTTTTAAACATTTTCATTACTCGTCTCCCTTTATTATACCGCGATCTGACCAGTCTGGCAGGCGCGGCCCGAGCTGGATAGTCACAAAAGTCTCAGGTGCTTAATGCGCCCTGTCTTCCGACTTTCACTCCCACCCTGAACCTGGGTTTCTGCTCAAAATCCGAACAGTTGCAACAAGATTCGAGATAAAGCGTAACACCATTCAAGTAATGTTCAATAGCTCTCTCCCCTCGCCACAGCTACGGTTGGTTGCGAGCATGGCTCAATTCGGGTCATGATCCCCCCAGACACAGTTTATTTAGGTTCCCATATGCTAAAGCTTGACGATCTCACCCGGTACTCCACGCTCACCGCTGTGGCGGTGCTGGCTTTCATTTCCTTCATTTTGATGCTGGCATGGTCGGGCTGGTTCATCCTGCCTTTGGCCCTTTTTGGCTTCCTAACCGGGCTTGGCCTGCGCGATCTGCGCCAGACCAGCCACTCAATCCTGCGCAACTATCCGGTGCTGGGGCACATGCGTTTCCTCTTTGAAGGCATCCGCCCCGAGATCCGCCAATACCTCATTGAAAACGACCAAGACGAAGAACCCTTCTCCCGCGATGCCCGCAGCCTTGTCTATCAACGCGCCAAGGGCGAGGAAGACGCCCGCCCCTTTGGCACGCGGATGCGGGTCTATGACGGGGGCTATTCTTGGGTCACCCACTCCATGCAGCCCAAACATATCACCGATACGGATTTCCGCATCACCGTGGGCGGCAAGGATTGCAAACAACCCTATTCCTCCTCGATCTATAACATCTCCGCCATGAGCTTTGGCTCGCTCTCGGCCAATGCGATCCTTGCGCTGAACATGGGCGCAAAGGCGGGCGGCTTTGCCCATGACACGGGCGAAGGCTCAGTCAGCCGCTACCACAAAGAAGGCGGCGGCGATCTGATCTATCAAGTCGCCTCCGGCTATTTTGGCGCCCGCGCCCCCGATGGCAGCTTCGACCCCGATAAATACGCCGCCACCGCCGCTCTGCCGCAGATCAAAATGATCGAACTGAAACTCAGCCAAGGCGCGAAACCCGGTCATGGCGGCATGTTGCCCGCCTCCAAAATCAGCCCCGAAATCGCCGAAGCCCGCGGCATCCCCATGGGGGTTGATTGTATCTCCCCCGCCGCCCACTCCGCATTCACCACCCCGATCGAGATGATGCATTTCCTAAAGAAACTGCGCGATCTGTCGGGGGGCAAACCGGTTGGCTTCAAACTCTGCATCGGCCACCAGCGCGAATTTATGTGTATGGTCAAAGCCATGCTGGAAACCGACATCATCCCTGACTTCATCGTGGTCGATGGGGCCGAAGGCGGCACCGGGGCCGCGCCGCTCGAATTTGCCAATCACGTGGGCATGCCCATGGTCGAAGGGCTGACCTTTGTGCACAACACCCTGCGCGGCGCAGGCATCCGCGATCAAATCAAACTGGGCGCGGCGGGCAAAATCGTCTCGGCCTTTGACATCGCCCGCGCCCTCGCGCTGGGGGCCGATTGGTGCAACTCCGCACGCGGTTTCATGTTCGCTGTGGGCTGTATCCAGGCCCAGGCCTGCCACACCAACCATTGCCCCGTCGGTGTCGCCACCCAAGACCCGATCCGGCAAAAAGCGCTGGTGCCCGAAAACAAAGCCCAGCGCGTGGCGCGTTTCCACCGCAACACGCTCAAGGCGCTGGGGGAAATGGCCGGGGCTGCGGGCTTGGACAATCCCTGCGATTTCCTGCCCCACCACCTGATGCAACGCCAAAGCGACCGCTCTATGGTGCAGGGCAATCAGGCATTTCCCTACCTGCCCGAGGGTTTCTTGATTGATCCCGACCGCCCCGATCATGGCGGCTATAAAGAACGTTGGAACCGCGCCAGCGCCGAAAGCTTCGCGCCCTTCCAGCCGCCGCTTTAATCCGCCGCAGCAGGCAAACACCCCAGCTTGGCCACCAGCGTGGCCAAGCGCGCGTCTTGCGGCACTTTGCGCAGGATCACCCCATGCACGGCGCAATATAGCCCCGGCGTATCGCCCTGCGGCATCTCGCTTTCCCGCGCATGACCAATCAACCCCGTTCCCAGCAAGGTAAATGTCTCCGATGCAATCGGCGCCGAGGCAAACCCCTCGGCCAGCACCATATCCACCGTGCCCGCAAACACCCGGCTCGATTTCAACCCGACCCGAAGCGCGCCTTTCTGCGGACTGCCGCTCAGCACCCAAAGATCGCCGGTCTGCACCTCATCTTCCAATTCGCCCAAAATCTCTGTGCCGCCGATGCGCGCATTCTGCGTATCTTCCTCAGGCGCGACATAGCTACCAGTTAGCTGCGCAAACCCGGTGGCAGGGATGGTCCCGGCGCGGCTGGCCAAAACGCCGCCCTCTTGCCACAGCCCGCTGATGCCCACCCAATTGCCCTGAGCAATGCCCTCGAACATCTCGGCGCTGCCGGGCAAAACCGCGCTGCCCATCACCTGCAACCTGCCGCCTTCGACTTTATCCACCGGCCCCACCAGCGGATAAAGATGCAGCGCCCGCTTCACCGCCCAGCTCTCGCCCGCTTCCTCCAAGGTCAAAGCCAGCGTATGCCCCACCCGCAGCGTGCTGCCATTGCGCGGCCCAAGCGGGCTGATCACGGGCATATCTTGCGCAATTTCAACCGACAGCCCGGCAATTTGCAAAGGGTCCAGCGCCGTCACCCGGCCCATCACCCCCACCCGCAACGCCTGCTGCTGCGCCTGTTGCTGCGCAGCCGCCGCCGTGGCCATCACACCGCATATCCCGACCAGAAAACCGATCCACCGCATCACCTACCCCCAAACGCAAAAGACGCGCAAAGGCCCTCGCCCCTGCGCGTCTTTCAATACCATGAGGCCCCGTTTTAGGAAGCCTGTTTTAGGAAGCCTGTTCTGCCAGCGCCGCCGCCAAAGACGCCTCAAAGATCGCCAAACCTTCTTCGACAATCTCGTCGCTCGCCGTCAGCGGCACCATCACGCGCACCGCATTGCCATGCATCCCGCAAGACAACAGCAGCAACCCGCGCTGCAACGCATGGGCAATGATGCGCTTGGTCAAATCCGCATCCGGCGCGCCGCTTTCGAAATCGGTGACGAACTCGACTGCAACCATCGCGCCCAAACCGCGCACATCCCACATCCGGTAGGGGGCTGTGCGTGCGCCGATCTCTGCGAAACGGGCCATCAAATGCGCGCCCATGGTCATGGACCGCGCCAACAGCCCTTCTTCTTCGATCACCTCAATCGCCGCCAATGCCGCCGCACAGGCCACAGGGTTGCCGCCATACGTGCCGCCCAAACCGCCCGGTGCCATGGCATCCATCACATCGGCGCGGCCAATAACCCCGGCCAGCGGATAACCACCCGCCATGGATTTCGCCACAGTGATCAAATCAGGCACCACACCGGAATGCTCAATCGAGAACCATTTCCCGGTCCGGCCAAAGCCCGCCTGAACCTCATCGGCAATCAACAAAATACCGTGCTTGTCACAGATGTCGCGCAGCGCGGTCATCATCTCGAACGGCACAGGCGTATAGCCCCCTTCACCCAGCACAGGCTCGATGATGATCGCGGCCACACGCTCAGGCTGCGCATCGGTCAGGAACAGGTTCTGCAACCCGGTCAGCGCGTCTTGCACAGTGATGCCATCGCGCTGCGATGGGAAAGGCGCGCGGAAAATATCCGCCGGGAACGGGCCAACGTCTTTCTTATAGGGGCTGACTTTGCCAGTCATGCCCAGCGTCAACAAGGTGCGCCCGTGATAGCCGCCGGTAAAGGCGATCACACCGGGGCGGCCCGTGGCGGCGCGGGCAATCTTCACCGCGTTCTCCACCGCTTCGGCGCCCGTGGTCACCAGCAATGTCTTCTTGGGCGCATCACCCGGCGCCAACGCATTCAGCTTCTCGGCCAGCTCGATATAGGGGCCATAAGGCACCACTTGGAACGAGGTATGCGTATAAAGATCTTCTTGATGTTTCGCCGCTGCAATCACCTTGGGGTGACGATGCCCGGTGTTGAGCACACCAATGCCGCCCACAAAATCAATAAAACGGTTGCCCTCTACATCCCAAAGCTCGGCATTCTCGGCGCGCTGCGCATAGATCGGCGCAGCCGACGCCACGCCCCGCGCCACAGCCGCATCCCGGCGGGCGATGAAATCAGCATTGCTGGCCACCGCGCCGGGCGCCGCAACAGCGGCCACCACCTGTGGCTGGACAGCCGCCGATTTCACAGCGGTTTTCTTTTTCGCGCCCGATTTGCGCGCAGGGGATTTTGCAGTCGTAGACATAAGTGCCTCCATCATCAGATACCAACGCCGGGGGCGTTTAAAAAATCCTATCGTTACGTTTAATTTAATTGTCAATCGGCAATTTTGGTGCCAGTTACGGCCCATGCGGCGTTTGGCCGAAATTCACAAAGTTACAGCACGACTTAGGAAGGCGCCCCTTGGACATCGGCCAGAAATTAAAATCCATTCGCCGCCAACGCGGGCTGTCGCAACGCGAACTTGCCACACGCGCAGGGCTGACCAATGGCACGATTTCCCTGATCGAACAGAACAAGACAAGCCCCTCCGTCGCCTCCCTCAAAAGCCTGCTCGACGCGATCCCCATCAGCATGGCGGATTTCTTCTCGACGCTGGAACAAGACGACCAACCCCAAGTGTTCTACCGCGCGGGCGAATTGGTCAATGTCGCGCCCTCGCAGGCGGGCCAAGTGGTGCTGCGCCAATTGGGCCGCGCCGATCAACACAGCCTGCAAATGCTGCATGAAACCTACCCGCCCGGCGCGGATACCGGCCCCGAACTTCTGTCTCACAATGGCGAAGAAGCCGGCATCGTGGTGCGCGGCACGGTCGAGGTCACGGTGGGCGACGCGGTGGCGCTTTTGAACGCAGGCGATGGCTATATTTTCGACAGCCACCAACCGCACCGCTTTCGCAACACCTCAGACAGCGACTGCGAAATCGTCAGCGCCCTGACCCCGCCCAGCTTCTAGGCTTTCGCCTCTTCCGGCCCGGTCTCAGGCTCAAAAACCCCGGTGGCCCCCTGCCCATCGCTGCTGGCTTTCTTGCCGCGATAAAGCTCGATCTGCGCGTTCAGCGCCGCGCCAAACAGCACCAGAAAACTGCTGATCCACAGCCAAACCAACATGGCCATCACCGCACCAATAGATCCGTAAACTTTGTTATACGTGCCAAAATTGGCCACGTAATAGCTGAACCCAATGGACAGAACGGCCCAGAAGATCACCGCCAACACCGCACCGGGCGTCAACAATCCGGGCCGCGATCCGCGCCGGTTCGGCCCATACCGGTACAGCAAACCAATCCCCCCCAGCAGCACCAGAACCGCCACGCTCCACCGGGTCACATCCACAAACCACGTGGCCCAAGGCCCCAGCGGGAAGATCGACAACACCACCGGCACCACCACAACAGACATCAGCGCGACAATCCCCACCCCGATCAAACTGACGGTCAACATGATCGCCCGCAGATAATGATAGGCCGTCGCCCGGTTGCGCTTCATATAAGCGGCGTTAAGCCCCTGCATCATCGCGCCCACCCCGGCCCGCGCCGACCAAAGCGCAAAACCGATGGACACAAAACTCGCCCAACCCAGCGTCTCTCGCGGCGCAGTCACCAAGGCGACAACTTGATCATTGATGATCTCATACACATCTGTCGGCAACAGACCGCGCACATCTTCCAACTGCGCCACCACCAAAACCGGGTCGGAAATCATCCCCATCACACCGATCAACGCCGCCAGCGCCGGAAACAGCGAAAGCATCGAGAAAAACGCCACCCCCGCCGCAATCAAGCTCAGGTTCGTCTCGCCCACATGCAACACACTGTCGCGCAGCACATGATATATTGCCCGAAATGAAACCAACCTGCCTACCGCCACTTGCTACCTTTCTTCAACATCATCACGCACCTGACCCCAAGCCAGCATGGTGAAAATCACCGTCCCCCCAATGATGTTACCTGCCAGCACCGGCAAAAAGAACCCGAATAGCGCAGCAATGCCGCCAAGACTGCCATCCCAGACCAAAACCGCCATCTCGACCGACCCCGCAACAATATGGGTGAAATCCCCTGCGGCTATCATCCACGTAAAGGTTAAGATCAGGAAAAACGCCGCCGCTTCGGCCTGCGGCAACATCCAGACAATGAGCGCAACAATCACCCCGGCAGGGATCGCACGCCAAAACCCCGCACTTGCCCCGGCCCCGGTGGCATGATGCGACAACTCTTGCATCGCGGCCAACACCTCTGGCGCAATCGCGGGCGTGAACACAAACAACGCCCCCACCGCAAAAGCGCCAATCACATTGGCCCCCAACACCAAAGCCCAAAGCCGCGCCACCGCCCCGATCGCCCGCCATGAAGGGCGATGGATCACCGGCAAAACCGTGGTGATGGTGTTTTCGGTAAACAACTGCATCCGCCCCATGATCACGGCCAGAAACCCAAAACTATAGCCGATATTCTCAATCAAATAGCGATAGGGCGTGGGTGGCAAATAAGCCCGAAACACCGCCTCGCCCAAAACCGACAGGCTGATCAACACCCCCGCCGCAATCCCCGACCACACCAAAGACCGCTTGGTGCGCGCCAATTCCTCTTCGCCATCGCGGCGGATCACTTCGTAAATCAACTTAGGCGAAAGCGCCGCCGCCTCCGATACCGATTTCTCTTCTGCTTCGGCCTCGGTCCGCGCCGCCGAGCCCTTCCGACTGATCAATGGCGACATTTTGCGCCTCCTTCATTACCATCCCCAAGCAAATAGCGCGAAAACCCCGCCCGAAAAGTCAGCACCGCCCGCCGCTTCACCCTTCTGAAAATACTCAATCTTCCACTTGATGCAGACAGCCCCTTGCCAAGCCGCGCGCGCCGTCTCAAAACTGCACCCATGACAGATATATTACGCACCGCCATTCACGCCAAACGCGACGACCTGATCGCGCTGACCCAAGATCTCATCCGCATCCCGACGTTGAATCCGCCGGGCCAGGATTATCGCGCCATTTGCGAATATCTGGACAAACGCCTGAGCGCCCATGGGTTTGAAACCCAATTGATCCGCGCCCATGGCACGCCGGGCGACAGCACCAAATACCCGCGCTGGAACATCATCGCCCGCCGCGAAGGCACCCACAAAGGCGAATGTGTGCATTTCAACAGCCACACCGATGTGGTCGAGGTCGGCGCAGGCTGGACATTTGATCCCTTTGGCGGCGAAATCTCTGACGGCAAAATCTATGGCCGCGGCGCCTGCGACATGAAAGGCGGGCTGGCGACATCTATCATCGCCGCCGAAGCCTTTATCGAAACCCATCCCGAATTTACCGGCGCGATTGAAATCTCCGGTACCGCAGACGAGGAATCCGGCGGCTATGGCGGCGTCGCCTATCTGGCCGAACAGGGGTTTTTCAATCCCTCCCGCGTGCAACATGTGATCATCCCCGAACCGCTGCACAAAGACCGCATCTGCCTTGGTCACCGGGGCGGCTGGTGGGCCGAGATTGAGACCAAAGGCGAGATCGCCCATGGCTCCATGCCGTTTCTGGGCGATTGCGCTGTGCGCCACATGGGCGCGGTGCTCCATGAATTCGAAGAAAAACTCTTCCCCGCCATGGCCGCGCGGCGCACCGACATGCCCGTTGTCCCCGACGGGGCGCGCTCCTCGACCATGAACATCAACTCGATCCATGGCGGGCAAAAAGAACAGGATGATGATTTCGACGGGCTGCCTGCACATTGCGTGCCCGACAGCTGCCGCATCGTGATCGACCGCCGCTTTCTGGTGGAAGAACCGCTTGACCAAGTGCGCGGCGAAGTCACCGCCCTGCTCGAAGGGCTGCGCACCACCCGCCCCGATTTCGAGTTCGAACTGACCGAGCTGAACTCCGTGCTGCCCTCCATGACCGACCGCGAAGCGCCCGTGGTGCAAACCGTGTCAAAGGCGATCGAAGACGTCATGGGCCGCGCCCCGGAATATGTCGCCAGCCCCGGCACCTATGACCAGAAACACATCGACCGCATCGGCAAGCTGAAAAACTGCATCGCTTATGGCCCCGGTGTGCTGGAACTGGCTCATAAGCCCGATGAATGGATCGGCATCGACGATATGATCGACAGCGCCGCCGTGATGGGTGCCGCCTTGCAGACCCTGCTGCTGCCCAAGGACGATTAAGCAGCAATTCCCCCGCCCGCCGGGGCCGGGGAGTTGAGTATTTTTAGAAGGGTGAAAGCAGCGATGCTTTTGCCCTTCTTTATGTTTCAGCCTTCGGGAAAGGCGCGGGCGGCGGCAATGGCCAACCCATCCACAATCGCCGTCAGCGCCGCACCCCGGTGGATTTGCGCATTGGGCAAACGCGCGCTCAGCGCCTCTTCGATCACCCGCATCAAACTAGAGCCGCCCACAAAGATCAGCTTATTCACCGCAGCTGCCTCGATCCCGGCATTGGCCAAGGTCGCCGCAGCAGCCGCGCCGATTTCCTCGGCAGGACCGCTCAGGGTTTGGGTCATCTGCTCGGCTGGCAAGGGCAGCTTTGCCCCGCGCCGCAGCATGTCCATGCGGATGGCCGGGGCTGCGCTGCCGCTGTTGGCCGCGATCTTGCCGGCCTCGACCGCAAAGGCAATGTCATGGCCAAGCTCTTCTTCGAGCACCCGCACCAATCGGTCCAGCCGCTTTTGATGCACCGCAAACCGCGCCAATTCCTTGGCTGCGCGTTTGGTATCAGGGCCATAGAGAAACGGGATTTTCTGCCAAGTGGCCAGATCGTTGAAGATTGCATTGGGCGCGCGGTGGGTGTCCTTGCCAAAGGCGTGGCGGATCTGGCTGCCCATGCCCAGTTGCGGCATTACATGGCGCAGGCTCAGCGCGCGGTCAAAATCGGTCCCGCCCAGTCGCACACCATGGCTGGTCAGGATCTCGATCTCACGCTCGCCTTGTTGCCGGAACAGCGTGAAATCTGAGGTGCCGCCGCCAATGTCGACGATCAGCCCCAGATCACCGGGGCTCAGCACCGCGCGATTGGCCAGCGCCGCCGCCTCGGGCTCGGGCATAAACGCCACATCGCGGAACCCTGCCGCCAGATAGGCATCGCGCAAATCCACCTCGGCTTGGGCATTGCGCACCGGGTCCGCCGAATGGAACAGCACAGGCCGCCCCGACAGCGCGCGGTCAAACTCCAGCCCCGTCGCCGCCTCTGCACGCGCCTTCAGCGCCGCCAAAAACCGCCCGGTGATCTGGATGAAATCCAGCCGCTCGCCCAGCAGCATCCGCCGCTCGCGCATCAACCCCGTGCCCAGCAGGCTTTTGAGTGCCCGCATGAACCGCCCCTCTGCCCCTTCAAGCAGCGCCGCATTGGCCGCATGGCCAAGCTGCATCTGCTTGGACTCAAAGTCGAAAAACACCGCCGTGGGCAAGGTGGTTTCCCCCGGCTCCAGCTCGATCAGCCAAGGCTTGCCATCGCGCAAGATACCCACTGCCGAATTGGACGTGCCAAAATCCACTCCCAGAACCTGCGCCTGCGCCATCCAACTGCCCCCGAAATAGCCATAAAAACCGGGTCGCTATAACATGAGGCCGCGCAACACAAATCATTTGTCAGCCAGTCTGGTCAGCCCCCAAGCTTTTGGCTAGCGTTGCCACATAACATACCAGGGAGAAACCAATGTTTCACATTCGCAGCCTTTTGATGGGCGCTTGTGCCACTGCCCTTCTGGCAGGCCAAGCCGCCGCCAAAGATGATCTGACGGTCGCACTTCAACTGGAGCCGCCGCATCTGGACCCAACCAGCGCCGCCGCCGGGGCCATTGATTCCGTGCTTTATTCCAACGTCTTTGAGGGGCTGACCCGCTTCATGGGCGATGGCGCCATCGTGCCCGGACTGGCGCGCAGCTGGGACATCTCCGAAGATGGTTTGACCTACACTTTCCATCTGGCCGACGGCGTCACCTTCCATGATGGCACCGCCATGGACGCCCAAGATGTGATCTTCTCTCTCGACCGCGCCCGCGCCGAAGACAGCGTGAATGCGCAAAAAGCGCTGTTTACCAACATCGCAAGTGTCGAAGCGGTGGACCCGTTGACTGTCAAAGTCACCCTGTCCAAACCCGATGGCAGCTTCCTGTTCAACATGGCGTGGGGCGACGCCGTGATCGTGGCCACCGAATCCATCGATGCGATCAAACAAACCCCCATCGGCACGGGCGCGTTCAAATTCGTCAGCTGGTCCCAAGGCGACAGCCTGAAGCTGACAAAAAACCCTGACTATTGGGGCGACGCCGCCACGCTGGAAAACGTCACCTTCAAATTCATCTCCGACCCAACAGCCGCCTTTGCCTCTGTGATGGCCGAAGATGTGGACGTGTTTGCTGGCTTCCCCGCGCCGGAAAACCTGCCGCAATTCGAAGGCGATCCGCGCTTTCAAGTGCTCATCGGCTCTACCGAAGGCGAAACCATCCTTGCGATGAACAACAAACAACCGCCTTTCGACAATGTGCTGGTGCGCGAAGCTGTGGCCCATGCGATTGACCGCCAATCGATCATCGACGGCGCGATGTTCGGCTATGGCACGCCCATCGGCTCGCATTTCGCGCCGCATAACCCCGCCTATGTCGACCTAACCGGGCAAAGCGCCTTTGACCCCGAGAAAGCCAAAGCCTTGCTGGCCGAGGCAGGCTTTCCGGGCGGGTTCGAAACCACCTTGCACCTGCCGCCCCCCTCCTATGCCCGCCGCGGCGGCGAGATTGTCGCCGCGCAATTGGCGCAGGTCGGCATCAAGGCACAGATCACCAATGTGGAATGGGCCCAGTGGCTCGAAACCGTGTTCAAAGGCAAAAACTTCGGCCTCAGCATCGTGTCGCACACCGAACCGATGGACATCGGCGTCTATGCCAACCCCGACTACTACTTCCAATATGACAATGCCGAGCTGCAAAGCCTGATGGAAACCCTCACCGGCACCACCGACGAGACCGCCCGCACAGAGCTGTTGCAAAAGGCCCAGCGCATGATCGCAGATGATTATGTGAACGGCTTCCTGTTCCAGCTGGCCTTCCCCACAATCGCCAAAGCAGGCGTGCAGGGGCTGTGGACCGACGCGCCCACCCAAGCCACTGACCTCACAGCGGTTTCTTGGGCCGAATAACCCCGGCCACACCAACCTAAATCACCCCAAAGAGGCGCCCCACGGCGCCTCTTTTTTTGTGCAAAGCCAAGGTAGATTTGCGCAAAATGCGTCTCAATTAACGGGATTTTATTTTCCAAGGGCTAGCGATGTTGGGCCGCTGCTGTTTGCGCGGCGCAGTGTTGGTTCAAATCGGAAGTGAAACATGCCCAGGGTCTATACCTACAATAATACCTTCGACGATGACGCGATCCCCGGCAACCTCAACGGCGCAATCCGGTTCCGCAATTCCGGCCCCTCCGGCGTGGGCAATGACACAAACAGCGGCGACCCGGACCGCGAATATCTGGTCTATGCCGCCGCCTCCGGCAGCACCGGCGCGCGCAGCGCGCTCGACCTCGAAGCCAACATAACCGGCAGTGAACAGGTCACCGATTTCACCTCTTCGATGAGCGTGGATTTCACCCAATTTGATGGGGCCTATGGCGATGGGGAAACCGATGGCATCAGCTTCAGCCTTGGCGATCCAAACAGCCTGCGTGCGAAAGAGGAACAAGGCGTCAACGAAGGGCTGACCGTGCGCATCGCCCCGTTTGATTTTGGCAGTAACGTCGACGGATACCCCGGCGATCGGCTGGAAATCCGCTGGAATGGCGACATCATCGGCACCACCATCGTCACCGCCAATATGTCCGCGCTGCCCCCGTCAACCTTCACCGTCAGCGTCACGGACACAGGCGTCGTTTCCGCCAATTTCGCAGGCTACGCCGTCGGCGGCACAATCCCCGGCACGGAATGGACCACCACAAGCCAAGACGGCTGGGATTTCATCATCGCCGGGCGCACCGGCGATAACAGCGGCCGCGCCGCGATTGATGATGTGGACATCACAGCCGCCATCATGTGTTTCGCCTCGGGCACCAGAATCATGACCCGCGAAGGCCCGCGTGCCGTGGAAACCCTGCGCGCAGGCGATGCGGTCTTAACCCGCGACCGGGGCTATCAACCGATCCGCTGGGTGGGCCACCGCATGGTCAGCGTCGCGGCCCAGCGCGCCAACCCCAAACTGGCCCCCATCCGCATCTCTGCGGGGGCGTTTGGCCATGGGCAACCGCGCACTGATCTTTGGCTGTCGCGGCAACACCGCGTGCTTGTCGCCTCAAAAATCGCAACCCGTCTGTTTGGTCACGCCGAGGTTCTGGTGCCTGCCGTGAAACTCTTGGCGCTGGAGGGGGTGACACAGGAAAAGGGCAACCGCCCCGTGGCCTATTGGCATTTGCTGCTGGACCATCACGCCATTGTCTATGCCGAAGGCGCTGCCGCCGAAACGCTGCATCCCGGCCCCGAGGCGATCCGCGCGCTTGGCCCAAAGGCGCGGCGCGAAATCACCGCCGCGCTGCCCGGCGCCTTAACCCAAGATCCGCCCCGCCCTCTGGCCCGCTATGTGCCCGATACCGGGGCGCAAATGCGCGACCTCGTGGCCCGCCACGCCAAACATCAACGCCCGCTTTGCCCGCCCCTGCCCCCGCAAGTCGAAACCCAAAGCAAATCCCACAACGAAAAGCGCGAACACCAATCGGTATCCGCGCTCAACGCTTAGAATAGTCTAGTAATCAAAGGCCAAATGGCCCGCGATTATTTGGTGCCGTCAAGACCCGCCGCTGCTTCGCTCAGCATCGCGTCAAGGTTCCGGTCGCAGGTCAGGTTCAGCGCCTCAAGGGCGTTTTCCATCTGCGATTCTTCGGTGGTGTAATCTTCGTTGCCATCGGCCTTGGCACCGGCAGTGGTGTTGCCATCTGTGGCTTCGGCTGCGGTGGTGGTGCCCACGCTGTCTTCAACAGCTTTTGGCTCGCCGTCACCGGCCACACCATTCATGCCATCGTCAACTTCGGCAATCGCCATTTGCGCCACGGTCAGCTGATCATCAGCGCTCAGCGCTTTATAATCGGCACATGTCATGGAGCCCGGATCAAGATGCGCTGCCGCAAAAGCAGGTGCAGCAACAGTGGCCATCAGGCCGGCAATGGCAGCGGATTTGAAAAACTTGGTCATGGAGGTCATCCTTTTGGTTGGTCTCATTGCAAGCACAACACTGCCGCGTGCCACTCCGTTCCCGCCCCGCGCCTGTACAAATTTTCGTCATCGCGGGAACCCGGTGCCACCGCGCTGAAATCACTTGGTTTATTTATTTTCGCCATTTGAATTATTTTTGCATTTTCATGTATTTTCGCACTGACAAGGCGGGCCAAGCTGGGCATAGTCCCGCCATGCTCCGCTATACACTCAAACGCCTGCTGTCGCTTTTGATCAGCCTCGCTGTCGCCTCCTTGGTGATTTTCGCCGTGATTGAGATCGCACCCGGCGATCCGGCCTCGTTCATGCTTGGCATCAATGCCCAGCCCGAAACCCTCGCCGCCCTGCGCAGCGAGCTTGGCCTCGATATCTCCAAGCCCCAGCGCTATTTCAACTGGATCACCGGGCTGCTGACCGGGGATTTTGGCACCTCTTATACCTATCGCACCCCCGTGGCCGATATGATCGCGGCCCGGCTTCAGGTCTCCTTGCCGCTCGCGCTTTATGCCCTCGCCCTCAGCACCGCCATCGCCTTCCCCGCCGGGATCTACGCCGCCTCGCGCCGCGGACAGGCGGGCGATGTCACCGTTATGGGCGCCACACAGCTGGGCGTCGCGATCCCCAATTTCTGGTTTGCCATGATGTTGGTGCTGGTCTTTGCCATCAACCTGCGCTGGTTCTCGGCGGGCGGTTTCGTCGGCTGGAACGCCGGGTTCTTTGCTGGCATGAAATCCCTGACCCTGCCCGCCATCGCCTTGGCCCTGCCCCAAGCCGCGATTTTGGCGCGGGTCATGCGCTCGGCCCTGCTGGATGTGCTGGGCGAAGATTTCATGCGCACCGCCCGCTCCAAAGGTCTCTCGGCGCGCCAAGCGCTGTGGCGGCACGGGCTGCGCAACGCCATGATCCCGGTGCTCACCATCATCGGGCTCCAGTTCTCTTTCATGCTGGCCGGGTCGATCATCATCGAACAGGTTTTCTATCTGCCCGGTCTGGGGCGGCTGGTCTTCCAATCCATTTCCGCCCGCGATCTGATCGTGGTGGAAAGCGTGGTGATGCTGCTGGTGTTCTCCGTGATCTTGGTTAATTTTTTGGTAGATCTGGCCTATGCCGCCGTTGATCCCCGGTTGAGGGCGCGCACATGAAACGCAATCTGATCCTTGGCACCGCGCTGACCGCGCTGTTTGTGCTGGCCGCTTTGGTGTCCTTTGTCTGGACACCCTACGACCACGCCCTGCTTGATATCCCCAATAAACTGCTGCCCCCCAGCGCCGCACATCTGCTGGGCACAGACCAGTTTGGCCGCGATATCCTGAGCATGATCATGGTCGGCGCGCGCACCTCCATCGCTGTGGCGCTGGTGGCTGTGGGCATTGGCATGGGGCTCGGCGTGCCGCTGGGCCTGTGGGCCGCGGCGCGTCGCGGCGCGCTGGTGGATGAGCTGATCATGCGCGGCAATGATCTGGTCTTTGCCTTCCCCAGCCTTGTGATTGCCATCCTGATCACCGCGATCTTTGGCGCGGGCGCGGTCAATGCGATCATCGCCATCGGCATTTTCAACATCCCGGTTTTTGCCCGCATCACCCGCGGCGCAGCCCTGTCCTTATGGGAGCGCGAGTTTATCCTCGCCGCCCGCGTCGCAGGCAAATCCGCCGCGCGGATCTCGGCGGAACATATCTTGCCCAATGTCGCCAATCTGCTGATCGTCCAAGGCACCATTCAATTTTCGCTAGGTATTCTGGCAGAAGCAGGCCTAAGCTATGTGGGCCTTGGCGCGCAGCCGCCTCTGCCCTCTTGGGGCCGCATGTTGGCCGATGCACAAACCCTCGTCAGCCTTGCGCCGCATCTGGCGCTGATGCCCGGTTTCGCCATTATCCTCACCGTTTTGGGGCTGAACCTGATGGGCGACGGGCTGCGCGATTACCTTGATCCCCGGCTGCGGGTGGCACGCACATGACCCTTCTGAGCATTCAAAACCTCACCCTCTCGATCCACGCCCATCCGATCCTGCGCGATGTCTCCCTCACGGTAGAGCCGGGCGAAGTCGTCGCCGTCACCGGCGAAAGCGGCTCGGGCAAATCGCTCACCGCCATGGCCGTGATGCAATTGCTGCCCAAAGGCACGGAAATCTCTGGCCGCATCATGCTGGGCGACCGCGATGTCACCGCCCTGCCAGAACCTCAGCTCTGCGCCCTGCGCGGCAATGACGTGGGGATGGTGTTCCAAGAACCCATGACCGCCCTCAACCCGGTGCACAGCATCGGCCAGCAGGTTGCCGAAACCATCCGCATCCACGACACATCGGTCAGCCGCGATCAGGCCATGGCCCGCGCCGCCGATACGCTCACCCGTGTGGGCCTGCCCCAAGACCGCTTCCCGCTCTCGCGCTACCCGCACGAGCTGTCGGGCGGCCAACGCCAACGCGTGGTTATCGCCATGGCCATCGCCCTGCGCCCGCGCTTGCTGATCGCGGATGAACCCACAACCGCGCTTGATGTGACCACACAGGCGCAAATCCTCGACCTGCTGAAACAGCTTGCCGCCGAGGATGGCATGGGCCTGCTGATGATCACCCATGATCTGGCCGTGGTGGCCGATATGGCAGACCGCATCGTGGTCATGCGCCACGGCGAAGTGGTCGAACAAGGGCTCACCGCCCAGCTGCTGCGCCACATGCAACACCCCTATACCAAGGCGCTGTTTGCCGCCTCCACCCACCAAGTCACCCTGCCAGACACCGCCCGCCCCGAGCCGCTCTTGTCCGTGCGCGATGTCTGCCGCGATTACCGCCTGCCGCGCAAAACCCTGTTTGGCGCGCCGGGCCATTTCCGCGCCGTGAATAACGTCAGCTTTGAATTGCAACGCGGCGAGCGGCTGGGGCTTGTGGGCGAATCCGGCTGCGGCAAATCCACCCTCACCCGCGCCCTGCTGGGGCTGGAGCAAATCCAAAGCGGCGCCATCACCTTGGGCGGCGAGCCTGTCTTTACCGGCACCAAACCCAATCTCGCGGTGCGCCGCCGCATGCAGGTCGTCTTCCAAGACCCCTTCGGCAGCTTCAACCCCCGCCACCGCGTGGACCGTCTGATCACCGAACCCTACCACCTGCTCGACAGCCCCCCCACAGGCAGCGCCCGCAGCCGCGCCATCGGCGAGGCGCTCGAGGCAGTGGGGCTCAAAGCCGCCGACGCCACCAAATACATCCATGAGTTTTCCGGCGGCCAGCGCCAGCGCATCGCCATCGCCCGCGCCCTGATCATCCGCCCCGATCTGATCTTATTCGACGAAGCCGTCAGCGCGCTGGATGTCTCCGTGCGCGCCCAGATCCTCGATCTGCTGGTCGATCTTTGCGGCGCTTATGACCTGACCTATCTGTTCATCTCTCACGACCTTAGCGTGGTGCGCACCATCACCGACCGCGTGCTGGTGATGAAATCGGGCCAGATCGTCGAACAGGGCGCGACCGAACAGGTCTTCACCGCCCCCGTGCATCCCTACACCCAAGAACTGATCGCCGCCGCCCCCGTGCTGCCCGATGTCTCGCAGGCCACCCAATGAGCGCGGCGCTTTCCCCGCTGGAGCGCGCCCGCGCCTTTGCCGCCCGCTATGATCTTGATGCGCCGATCCTCATGGCCCCCATGGCCGGGGCCAGCCCGCCGGAACTGGCCATCGCTGTGGCCAATGGCGGCGGCATGGGGGCATGCGGCGCGCTGCTGATGCAACCGGATGCGATCCTCGAATGGGCCGCAAAACTGCGCAGCGGCACCAATGGCGGCTTTCAACTCAACACCTGGATTCCCGACGCGCCGCCCGCACGCGATGCGGCCCATGAAACCGCCCTGCGCGATTTTCTGGGCGGTTTCGGACCCGAGGTAGCCGCCGAACTGGCCGATGCAACCGGCCCCGATTTTGACGCCCAATGCGAGGCGATCTTGCGCGCTGGCCCGGCGGTGGTCTCCTCCATCATGGGGCTGTTCCCGCCCGACATGATCCGCGAGATGAAATCACGCGGCATCGCATGGTTCGCCAATGTCACCTGCGTGGCCGAAGCTCGCCAAGCGCTTGACGCAGGCGCCGATGCGCTGGTCGCCCAAGGCATGGAGGCAGGCGGCCACCGGGGCAGCTTCACCCCCGAAACCGCCGAGCAAAACCTTGTGGGCCTCTTTGCCCTGCTGCCCGCGCTGGTCGATCTAAGCGACCGTCCGGTTATTGCCACCGGCGGCATCGCCGATGCGCGCGGCGTGGCGGCGGCGCTGATGCTGGGAGCCTCTGCTGTGCAAATCGGCACCGCCCTGCTGCGCGCCCCCGAGGCAGGCATCCCCGCGCCTTGGGCCGATGCGCTGGCACAAACCCCGCCCGAAGCCACTGTGCCCACCCGCGCCTTTTCGGGCCGTTTGGGCCGCGCGCTGCGCAGCGGCTATACCGATGCCGCCGCGAATGGCCCTGCGCCCGCCCCCTATCCGGTCCAGCGCGCCCTCACCGGGCCGATGCGCAGCGCCGCGGCCGCAGCGGGCAATCTTGACCACATGCAAACATGGGCCGGGCAATCTGCCGCGCTGGCCCGCCCCGACCCTGCCGCCCAGATCATCCGCGATCTGTGGCAAGGGGCACAGCGCCTTCTCGCGCCCAGCCCCTAAACTTCGGCATTTTGCCGCATACACATACCCCATTTAGACAGCCATCAGGAGGAACCCCCATGCGTCTCACCGGAAAAACAGCAATTGTCACAGGCGGCGCCTCAGGTTTTGGCGCCGGGATCGTCCGCCGCTTTTTGCAAGAAGGCGCAAAGGTGATGATCGCCGACATCAACGGCTCCGCCGCCAAACAACTCAGCGATGAAATGGGCGATCACGCCATTGCCCACTCGGTCAACGTGGCCGAAGCCGCTTCGGTCAACGCCATGGCCGCCGCCGCCATCGAGGCATGGGGCCATGTGGACATCTTGATCAACAACGCAGGCATCACCCACCTGCCCACCCCCATGGATGAAATCTCCGAAGAGGAATTCGACCGGGTCAGCAATGTGAACATGAAATCGGTCTACCTGACCGCCCGCGCATTGGTGCCCCACATGAAACAGCGCGGCACAGGCGCGATCCTCAATGTGGCCTCCACCGCAGGCGTGTCGCCGCGCCCCAACCTAAGCTGGTACAACGCCTCCAAGGGCTGGATGATCACCGCAACCAAAGCCATGGCGGTGGAACTGGCCCCCAAAGGCATCCGCGTCAACGCGATCAACCCGGTGGCCGGGGAAACCCCGCTGCTGAAATCCTTCATGGGCGAAGACACCCCCGAAGTGCGCGCAAAATTCCTCTCCACCATCCCGCTGGGCCGCTTCAGCCAGCCCGAGGATATGGCCAATGCCGCCCTGTTCTTATGCTCGGACGAAGCCAGCATGATCACCGGGGTCGCCATGGAGGTCGACGGTGGCCGCTGCATTTAACTTTGAACCCGGCCCGAAAAATCTGATCACGGATATTGCCGGGCTCAAAGTCGGCAATGCCTCCGATGCGGCGCTCAAATCCGGCGCAACCGTGGTCACGGCTGATGCGCCCTTCACGGCTTCCGTGCATGTGATGGGCGGCGCACCGGGCAGCCGCGAAACCGATCTGCTGGCCCCCGATAAATCGGTGCCAGCGGTCGATGCGCTGGTGCTGTCGGGCGGCTCCTCTTTCGGGCTTGATGCCTGCTCGGGCGTGGTGGACGGGCTGCGCGCCGCCGGGCGCGGCTTTCAGGTCGGCGCGGCCCGCGTGCCACTGGTGCCCGGCGCAATCTTGTTCGATCTGCTCAATGGCGGCGACAAGGATTGGGATGAAAACCCCTACCGCGCCCTTGGCCGCGCCGCGTTCGAGGACGCGTCGGATACATTCGATCTGGGCAGCATCGGCGCAGGCACAGGCGCGCTGACCTCCATGCTCAAAGGCGGGCTTGGCTCTGCCTCGCTGCGCCTGCCGGATGGCAGCATGGTTGCCGCCTTGGTTGCCGCCAACCCCGTGGGCGCGGCCACCACCCCCGGCGACCGGCATTTCTATGCCGCTCCGTTTGAGATGGGCGGCGAATTTGGCGCGCTTGGCCCCGATCCCGCCGCAGGGCTGGGCCTGTCGCTTGAGAACCGCAAACAGGCCGCCTTCGCCCGCCAAGCCGCCCCCGGCACCGCGCCCATCGCCAACACCACCATCGCCATCGTCGCCACAGATGCGCCGCTCAGCAAAGCCGCCTGCCAGCGCATGGCCGTGGCCGCCCATGACGGAATTGGCCGCGCCTGCGTGCCTGCCCATACGCCCAATGACGGCGATCTGGTCTTTGGCCTGTCCACGGGCCGCCACCCCGGCCCGGCCGATCCGCTGATGATTGGCCATGCGGCCTCGCTCTGCCTTGCCCGCGCCATCGCCCGCGCCGTCTATCACGCCGCCCCCGCACCGGGGGATCTTTTGCCCTGCTGGAGAGACCTAAATGCCTGATCTGCCGCTGCCCGATGTCACCTTGCACTATGAGATCAACGGCGAAGGCCCGCCCCTGCTGCTCATCGCAGGCATGCTCAGCGATCACGCGACATTTGCGCCGCTGATGCCCGCCCTGACCCAGCATTTCACCGTGATCCGCCCCGACAACCGCACCGCCGGGCGCACCGTGCCTTGGGATGCCCCCGCCAGCGTGCAAATCTACGCCGCTGATGTGCTGGCGCTGATGGATCACCTCGGGCACGGGCAATTCCACGTGGCGGGCCACTCGCTTGGCGGGCTGATCGCGATGGAACTTGCAGGGGCCAACCCGGCGCGGGTGCAATCGCTGTCGGTCATGGCCTCCGCCCCCCTGCGCGCGCCGCGCACCATGACCATCTTCGACACGTTGCGCGACATCCGCGCCCAGCCGCAGGGCGAAACCCTCTGGCTGCGCGCGCTTTACCCTTGGGTATTCGGCCCCGCGTTCTTCAACGATCCGCAGGCCGAACAGGCCGCGCTGACCGCCGCGCAGGCCTATCCCTACGGGCAAACACTTGCCGCTATGACCCATCAAATCGAAGCCCTGCGCAGCTATCGCCCCACGGTCGCGCTCGACCAGATCACGCCCCGCACCATGGTGCTGCACGCCGAGCAAGACATCCTCATCCCCCGCGCCGCCGCCCAAAAAGCCTTCGAAGCGCTGCCCAACGGACAGCAATTCACCCTGCAAGGCGCGGGCCATTCCATCCATTGGGACGCCCCCACACAGGTCGCCCAGCATTTGATCGATTTTTGCAACGCATAAACCGCGGCCCGCCCCTTGCCGCCTTTAATTTTGCCTCCTAGGGTTTTTGGCAGATATTTTGGAGAACGAAACCTATGTCCCAGCAATGGCATTACGTGGAAAATGGCGCGGCACGCGGCCCTGTCCCACAAGAAGAATTTGACGCACTTGTCGCCGCAGGCACCATCCAGCCCGACACATTGGTCTGGCACGACGGCATGAGCGATTGGGTCGCCCTAAGCACCCTCGCCGCCCCCACAGCGCCGCCGCCCCCTAGCCAAGCCGCCCAATACCGCGCCACCCCCGCCTTTGAGGAAATGTCCCCCGCAGGCGAAGCCCAACGCGCCGATGCCTCTACCTTCATGGGCGCCCTCAAAGACGGGTTTGGCCGCTATGTGGATTTTGGCTCGCGCTCGAACCGGCCACAATATTGGTACTGGTTCTTGTGGATGCTCATCATCGGTTTCATCACCGGGATGCTTGACGGCATGCTCGGCACCGGCGGTGTGGTCAACGGCATCTGGACCCTCGCAGCCCTGCTGCCCGGCATCGCCCTCAGCATCCGCCGCCTGCACGACATCGGGCGCAGCGGCTGGTGGCTGCTGATCGGGCTGATCCCGCTTGTGGGTGCCATCGTGCTGCTGGTGTTTTTCTGCACCCGCTCCGAAAACCAGACAAACCGCTGGGGCCCGGTGCCGCGCTAAGCACCGCCCCCAGCCGCGCCAGACGCTATCCCGCGTCTGGCTGATGCTCCGGCGCTGCCGCCGCGATTTCCGGCAGCTCCATCAGCGCCGTATGTATCCGCGCAATGGTGGGATAAGGCTCTAGGGTCACACCAAAACGGCCATTGTTAAGTACCTGCGCAAACAGACACAGATCGGCCAGCGTCACCTGATCGCCATGACAATAAACCCCGGTCTCGGCCTCGCCTGCAAGGCGCGCCTCAAGCGCCGCCATGCCTGCATTGGCCCATTTGGCAAACCACGCAGCTTTGCCTGCGGCGTCCACACCAAATTCCGCCTCAAGATGCTGCAAGATCCGCAGATTATTCACCGGATGAATATCAAGCGCCACAATCTGTGCCAAAGACCGCACCCGCGCCCGCCCCCATGCATCACCGGGCAATAACGGCGGCTCGGGATGGGTCTCATCCAGCCATTCCAAAATCGCCAGCGATTGCGGCAAGGCGCCCTGCTCTGTCACCAATGTCGGCACCAACCCCGACGGGTTCAACGCCAAATGCGCCGCACTGCCCTGCTCGCCCTTCAACAGCGACAGCGGAATATACTCATAGCTCAACCCCTTGAGGTTCAGCGCCGCGCGCACCCGTACCGATGTGGACGAGCGGAAATAATTATGTAGCTGCAACTGGCTCATGCCCGCTCTCCAATTGTGACCTGCAAGGTGCCGATCCCGTCCACTCCGCCGGTGATCACATCACCCGGCACCACGGCTGCCACCCCCGCAGGGGTGCCCGTCATGATCAAATCGCCCGGTGCCAAGGCCATGCCCCGGCTCAAGATCGCCACATGTTCGCGCACCGACCAAATCAAATCCGCCAAATCGCCCTCTTGGCGCAGCGTGCCATTCACGCTCAGCCAAATCCGCCCCTGCGTGACGCTGAGCACATCGGCAATTGGCGTGATCGCTGACATGGGCGCGCTTTGATCAAAGGCTTTGCCCCAATCCCACGGGCGGCCCATCTTCTTGGCCTCGCCCTGCAAATCGCGGCGGGTCAGATCAATGCCCACCCCCGCGCCCCACACGTGATCCATCACATCGGCCTCGGCAATATTCGCGCCGCCTTTGCCAATCGCAATGACCATCTCGATCTCGTGATGCAAATCTTCGGTCAGCGGCGGATAGGCCAGAACCGCAGGGCAATCCACCACCGCATCCGCAGGTTTGGTGAAAAAGAACGGCGCTTCGCGGCTCGGGTCTTTGCCCATCTCGCGCGCATGGGCCTCGTAATTGCGCCCCACACAAAACACCCGCCGCACCGGGAACCGCGCCTCACTGCCGGTCACGGCCACACTGGCCTGCTGCGGCGGCTGGAAAACAAATGTCATGATGGGCCTCTTTCTCATTGGACGGTCAAAACCAGCGCCTGCGCGCCTGTGCCGGGCAGATGCGCCGCCCCGCTTCGGCACATTAACTCAGTTTCCACCTGAGCAACAAACAGAACTCTACCGGAAGTTAAGAGTAATTTCGGCACCTAAAAACTGCGGAAATTTGACTTTCATTCACTTTATACGGCTAGATTTGGGCATATCGAACACATGCGAAATGATGGGGGCGTTATGCGTTTATTCTTTGCCCGGCTGGGGCTGATCCTTCTTTGTAGCTTGACTGGCGCCAGCGCCGCACAAGCAGGGGGCGAGCGTATCTTGGTGCTGGGCGACAGCTTCATGACCTCCAATGGCTCGGCCAAACAATCGTTTTCCCATGCGCTCTCTGGCCTGCTCGCCACCCGCGTCACCAACCGCGCGGTCACGGGCGCGCGGATGATCTACAATCTGCCGCTCACTGGCGCGCTTGGCATGAACATCTCCAAACAATACCGCCCCGGCAAATGGGATTACGTGGTGATGAATGGCGGCGGCAATGACCTGTGGCTCGGCTGCGGCTGTGGCCGCTGCGCCAATAAACTGCAACGGCTGATCTCCCCCGGCGGCGATCGCGGCGCGATCCCGCAACTGGTCTCGCAGGCCCAAAGAGACGGCGCGCGGGTGATCTATGTCGGATACCTGCGCAGCCCCGGACGCGGCTCGCCCATCGAATCCTGCCGCGACATCGGCGACGCTCTTGAGGCCCGCATCGCCAAAATGGCCCAGCAAAACCCCAATGTCAGCTTTGTTTCACTTGCCGATATGGTGCCCTACGGCGACCGAAGCTTTCATGCCTCGGACATGATCCACCCCTCGCCCAAAGGCAGCGCCGCTGCCGCGCATCGGGTGGCACAGGTGATCAAAGCCGGGGATTAATCCCCCAGCTTTGCATGCACCTCATCCAGATCAATCTCGCCCACAGGCATCTTGTTGCCGGGGTTTTCAAAGTCATATTTGAACAGATTGAAATCGCGTTTGTAGATTTCATAAACCAGATGCATCGACAGATCGTCGAAGTAATCTTCCACCGGATGCGCCCGCTTTGGCCCATGGCCTTCGCTCTCGTTAAAGCGCGGGATCGCAGACAAATCGACCTTCTGCGGCGTTTTCACCGAGTCCAGCACCTCTTGCATGCCATCGTTAAACGCCTCGGTCCAAATGATTTTATCATAGCGCCCCCCATTCACGATGAAGGTGCTCACATGGCCTGACATCGCCGACCAGTGAATGTCCGGGTCCATAGGACGGCGCCAGCGAATGGTGTCGCGCGCAAACAACAAAAACCGGCGGAAACTGGCGATCTGGTCAAACTCTTGTTTGCCATCGTCGCCGCCCACTTCGATCCCGTATTTCTGCACCAAAAGCGGCACCAGATTGCCGCGATAGCGTTTGCCGTTCCGCTGAATACCGCAGATTTTGTCGAAAAACGAACTCAGAATCCGCGTGTATGGATTGCGCACACAGGTAAACGAATAGGAGTTGTGGTTCTGCACATTCTGCGTGATCGGGCCTTGGCTGTCTTCCAGCGCCCATTTATGCAGCCCCGATTGCGCATCATGAATATCGCCATCGAAAAATTCGCCATGGTCCGAATAATACATGATCTGACCGATGGTCGAACAGGCGCATTTGGGCACCACACGGTACACAACGCTCTCGCTCTCGGTCATCCAAGTGCCGGGAAAACCCATATTGCTCGGCCTCCTGCCTGCCGCCCGTTTTTCTGTGTCGGGTCGGCTTTGATTTAAAAAAGCAAATAAATGATGTTTATTCAATCGCTCTTCGCCACTATCTAGGGCAACAATACAAGTAAACAGGGTATATCGTCGCAAATATGGCAAAAATCGCCTACATTCTACTATGCCACAAGGATCCAGAGGCGATAATCCGCCAAGCGGAACGCCTGACCATGGTGGGCGACTACATGTCGATCCATTTCGACGCCTCCGCAAAACCCGCGCATTTCCGCCAAATCACCGCAGCGCTGAAAAACAACCCCAACGTCTGTTTCTCCCATAAACGCATCCGCTGCGGCTGGGGCGAATGGTCCTTGGTCGAGGCCACGCTTTATGCCGTGGAATCGGCGGCAAAAGCCTTCCCCCGCGCCACGCATTTCTACATGCTCTCGGGCGATTGCATGGCCGTTAAATCCGCCGAATACACCCATAATTTCCTTGATAACAACGATGCTGACTTCATCGAAAGCTATGATTATTTCGAAAGCGACTGGATCAAAACCGGCTGGAAAGAAGAACGCCTGATCTACCGCCACTGGTTCAATGAACGCACCCAGAAACGCCGGTTCTACGGCATGTTCGCGCTGCAAAAACGCCTCGGATTGACCCGCGAAATCCCCCATGATCTTCAGGTCATGATCGGCAGCCAATGGTGGTGCCTGCGCCGCGAAACCATCGAAGCTGTGCTCGAATTTTGCGCCGCCCGCCGCGATGTCATGCGGTTTTTCCGCACCACATGGATCCCCGACGAGACGTTTTTCCAAACCCTCGTGCGCCATCTGGTGCCCGATACACAAATCCGCTGCCGCACGCTGACCTTCTTAATGTTCACCGAATACGGCATGCCCGTGACCTTCTACAATGATCACTACGACATGCTGCTGAGCCAAGATTTCCTCTTCGCGCGCAAGATCAGCCCCGAAGCCCAAGACCTCAAACGCCGTCTCGGCCTGCTCTATGCCGCCCAAGGCGTGCATTTCCAGATCAGCAACGAAGGCCGCAGCCTCTATAAATTCCTCACCGGGCGCGGGCGCATCGGACGGCGTTTCGCCACCCGTTTCTGGGAGGCCGAATCCACCCTTGGCCGCGAGCGTGAGTTGCTCATCGTGGTCTGCAAAAAATGGCATGTGGCCAAACGGGTGCTCGACCGCATCCGCCAGGTCACCAATCTGCCTGCCATTGAATATCTCTTTAACGAAGAAGACACCGCCCTGCCTGATCTGGGCGGCATCCAGAAAACCTTGGGCAAACGCACCCGCCACCGCCGCGCGCTGATGCGGATGCTGTTCGACTATTACGAAACCGACCGCCTGATCGTCTGCATGGACCCAAGCAGCCTAGAGCTTCTCAATGACTTTGCCGCCGACCGCTCCGTGACGCGGATTTTGGAAATCGAATGCCAGTTCACCGATGATTATCTCACCGGCCACGCCATGCGCGTTGGGCTGGCGGGCGAGCATACGTCCGAAGACACATTGGCGCGGCTGCTGCCCACCATTCGCAACGACATGATCTTTGAAAGCGACGCTATCCGCGATGCGCATTTCGAAAACTACAACCGCATGCGCGAGAGCGCCGAAAGCCAAGACAATGCCGAAGCCCTCGCGCGGTTCTTGACCATCGGCCCGGAAAAAGCGCTCGAAATCGCTCAAACCGACTATCTTTTTGCAGATTAAGGACAGCCCATGGCCTACGCCTATGACGATCAAAACATCTTTGCTAAAATTCTACGCAAAGAAATCCCCAACAACACCGTGCTCGAAACCGAGCACAGCCTCGCCTTCCGCGACATCCAGCCCCAAGCCCCGGTGCATGTGCTGGTGATCCCCAAAGGCGCCTATGTCTCTTACGATCATTTCGCCGCCGAAGCCTCAGACGCGGAAATCGTCGATTTCACCCGCGCCATCGCGCAGGTCTGCGAGATGGAAGGCGTGAAACCCGATGCGGGCGAAGGCTTCCGCATGATCAGCAACGCAGGCAATCATGGCGTGCAAGAAGTGCCGCATTTGCATGTGCATATCTTGGGTGGCCGCCACATGGGCCGCATGGTCGAGCGGGCGGGTTAACCGCCCGCCAGCGCTGGCTTATTTCTTGCGCCAAGAGGCAAGCCAGCGCTTCATCCCATCCGATTTCTCCGCAAGATCATCTTCGATCGCTTCCATGGTTGGATCAATCCGCGCCCGCCGGAACCGCCGCCAGCGCACCCAGATCCCGTAAACCACCGTCACAAAAATCGTGATGATAAAGATGTTGAGCCATGGAATCCCCTTGGAGGCATCCGGCCCCGACACCGGGCGCACCGAAATCGCATTTGGGAAAATCGTCAGAAACTCATTGCGCCAGCCGTAATGTTTCAACGCCACATATTGCGGCGCGGCAGGCGTCGATTTCTGATCCGCGGCCTCGGCTTGCAAGTTAGATGTGTCAAATTTGAAGTAAGGCGGCCAACCCCAGCCCGTGTCTTCATTGCGGTAGACCATCACGCCGCCGCCCGCCAATTGGGTCTGGATGAAAAACACATCGCGGTTCGTCACAGTGGCATCCGTGCCCGTATCCGCCTGCGCCCAAAAGATCGAATTTTCACCAAAATCTTGGCGTTTTTCATAGGTGTCGGTGATGCGGACAATATCCACCTGCGGCAGCGTATAGTGGAAAAACGCCGCAACCAGCACCCACACGGTAATCCAAAACGTCCATTTAATCAGGCCAAACATAGCGTTTCCTTCAAGCGAAATTTGTCAGGTAAATGATCAACATCACCACCAGCGTCGGCACCACATAAACCCCAAGGATAAGCTTGCGCCGCAAGGAGCCGTCATATTCGCTCAGCCCCTGATCCACAAATGTTTCCTCGTCGATCCCCTCTGGGCCGCTTGGCGCATCCTCTTGCCACTGCGCGCGCAGCTTGCCGCGCCGCACCCCCCGCGAATAAAGCGAAAGACAGACGTAAATCACCGTCAAAACGATGAAACCCATCACCAAAAGCCGCGCCAATGCAAACATGGTCTATCTCCTTCTGGCCGCGCCCCAAGGGCCAACCGCCTCGATCCTGCTGGGTTTGCGCGCCTTTTTAGGTATCGGCGGCGGCCCTGCCCTGCGCGGTTGCTCCTCCATCGCAGGCTCATGGCCAAACAACGCCTCCCGCGCGCCCGCCTTGTCTATCTGATATTCAGCCTCAAGGAAATTGGCGACATATTCACGCTTATTATCCGGCCAACGGGCATAGCGCGCATAAAACAGCTCCTTGTGGCAGATGAACAACTGCCGCACATCCCCCGGCGCCAGCTCCGCCAGCAGCATATTCACCAGCTCCGCATCGGGCGTATTTGCCGCGCGCAGCGTATAGAAATACACCGGATCGCTGCTGTCGATCTTGGGCCACGGCCCGCCATTCTCGGCCCAGTTCACCAAGGCGGCAAGGGCATGAAACTCGCTCGGCAGCTTGTCATGATAACGCCGCGCCAGCCGTCGCAAATCACTGCGCGTGGCCCCGGCCAGATCATCGCCCTCGCCCGCCACCGCATCAACCAGCACAAAATCCATTTTCTGCCGCAAGATCGCCGCGCTATCCACGCCGCGCGCGCCCACAATCGTCTCGGTCAGCCCGTTGAGATGGAAAAACTTGGCAATCTTATTGCGCTCGCTTGCATCAAACACGAACCTCACCGGCAGATCATCCAGCCCGCCTTTGCCCGAAGGCGCAATAATCGCCGGGTGTTCCAGATCCTGAAACACATAAAGCCCGCCAAAATGCGCCGTCCAGAAATTGCGCTGATCAAACCCCATCTGCTTGAGCTTCACCGGATTGCGCACCACATCCCCGGTTTTCCCTGCAAGCGTGATCATATCGGCAATCAGCACATCATCGAACCACCCCGCCTCCTCAGTCTTGAACCGCCCCACCATCTCGCCCAGCTTTTGCGCATCGCGCACCGTGCCCGTGGTGGTATCGGCATCAATCGTGATCTTGCGGATATCAAACAGCCGCCGCGGCGTGGAAATATCATAAACCGAATTCACCAATTCCCCGGCCACCGCATCCCGCGCCGTCAGCGCAAAAAGCTCCGCCTCATTGGCCTCGATAAACTGCTCCAAAATCCCCCGCGAGGTCGAAAACTGCGCGTTCAGCAACGGACAATGCCGCTGTTCCATGCTCAGCAGAATAAACTGCCGGTTCACCCCTTTGTGGTTGAGATAAAGCGGATCACCAAGCTCCTCCCCGATCTCCGGCGAATAGCCCGAAATATCCACGTGAAAATCCACCAGCTTGGTAAACTTCCCCGTCAAATGCGCCAACGCCCGGTTGTACCGATCCACCAACGCCGGGCTGTCCACATGCAGCAGATTGCCAAACATCAGCCCTTTTTTAATCAGTCGCTGCATGGGGCCTCCGCCGCGACGGGCTGCACGCGCTGTGCCAAATCGCTCACCGCTCCCCTCCCAAATACCGCTTCTTCGCTTCCTCCATACGGCCCATCTCTCGCACCGCATTCTCAATCGCGACCTCGTCGGATTTATCGGCATAGCGGAACTCGCTATCCGCATAGCGGTTGATCTCCTGTATCACCATCTCCACGGTGATCGGCTGGCGCATGTCCTCAATCATCGCTTTCTTGGTGTCGTAATCCTTGAACAGGAACAGATCGGGGTTCTCCATCCACGCATCAGGCAGCTCGAAATCCATCGCCCGCACCTTCACCGCATCGGTGATGTTCTTGATCGCCCGCCCGGTAAACCGCGGATCGGCCTGCTGGATCGCCTTGAGATAACTGCCCAGCTTGTTGATCGTATCCAGCGCCCCAATCTCGCGCTGCACCGCCTCATACACCGCCAGCAACCCCGCCTCATGCGGCTTGCCATGGCTCTCAAATGACGCGGCCACGGCTTTCTGGATCGCCTGCGCCTCGAACACCTGATGATCGCCCAGCGGAATATCGTGGTTCTTACCCATCAACAGATAGAGGATATCCACGTAATCCTCCCGCGTCTGCGGCCCATCCACCAAAAACCGCGCCCCGGCCCGCTGCCGCAACGCATCATCCACATTCTCCGGGTAATTGGAAAACATCCCAAAGGTGCAATTGCCGCGCACCACCGTATTGGCCCCGGCAAAACTCTCCATCAACACAGCCGTGATCTCCAGCTGCCCGGCGCTCGATTGCCGATCCCCGCGCTTGCCCGCCAACTGGTCAATATCGTCGATCGTGCCAAAACCGATCACCGATGGGTCAATGATATTATTGATAAACGCCTTGGCATTTTGCCCCGATTTGCCCTGATAACTGTCAATATTATCGGTGCTCAGGTTCTGATAGCGGAACGGATAGCCCGCCACTTGGCAATATTCATTAATCAACCCCGCCATCATCTGGATCAAGGTCGTCTTGCCCGTGCCCGGCGCCCCATCCCCCATAAAGGTAAAGATAAACCCGCCCAGCTCGGCAAACGGGTTCAACCGCCGCTCGAAATCATAGGCCATCACCATCTTGGCCAGCTTCATCGCCTGATATTTGGCAATATGGTTGCCCACCACCTCATTGGGCTTTTTGAAACTCATGGTCAGCGTGGTGGATTTTGCCTTGGCCGCCGGGGTGAACCCGCGAATGGTGAAATCATCCGCCGCCACATGCCAGGTGGCGGCCATGAACCCCTCAAGCCGCGGCGCGCTTTGCCCGCGCAAGGCGACTTTCTCCATCAACAACTCGGCATAACCCGCCACAGAGGCCACCAAATGCCCGTCATCGCTGGCATATTTCCCCAACATCTGGTCCAGCTCCCACAGCGCACCATGCAAGGCAACCTGACCATTATCGGTCAAAACCTCCTCCACCTCGCCGGGGTCCACCGTGACTTCAGACAGATGCGAAGACATCAAAAACGCCGCCGCATTGCCAAACACATACAGCGTCACCAACGCCTCAGCGGCCAGCAACTCCTCAAATTCCGCCTTGCGCGCCGGGGCAAGCGAGCCTTGCAAATTGGCCCGTTTCAAATCTGCCAACCCCGATTGCTCGGCCACATTCTCCGCCGCCGCCAAGGCAATCGCCACCGCCCGGCGCAGCCCCCGCATCACCGTCGCCTGCAACGGCGAGATCAGCGTATCGCCGCCATCCGCCGCCGCAATCCGCTCCAGCAGATGCACCGCGCCGCTGGCCACATTGCGCTGCGCCGCCAACCCCGGCGTGGTCGAGCGGAACCGCCGCCGCGTGCCAATCCCCGATGACCGCTCCACCGCAGGCGCGCCCGCCGCCGCCGCAATGCGCGGCGCATGGTCAAACCCCTCCAGCAAAGACTGCGCCATAGGCACATGTTTCGCGATATCCTCCTCGCGAAGCTCCATCTGATCCGCCGCCTGCACCATCTCAAATCCTTCCCTTCACCCTTCGGCAAATACTCCCGCCGGAGGCTTAAAATCTAATAACGCAACACCCGGCCACCGGGGCTGACCACAAATTTACGCACAGCGGCAAATCCCGGCGGGTTGTTTTCTTCCAACACCTGATAGGGGCGCTGCGGCAAAATAATGCTGCGCTCCGTGCGCGTGGCCCCCAAATCGGCGCCCTCCCCGGCAAACGGGTCCAGCGCAAAAACCTCGCGCTCCACCGTCGAAAACCAGCCCGCTTTTTGCGCAATCACCCGATCCGAAATCAACTCTTCTTCGGTCCAGACCATGGCCCAATCTTGCCCCTCGGGCGCGCGCGCCTCGGCCAACACCGCCCTGAGCGGCCCGGCTTGGCGCGTATAGGCATGCGAATACATCGGCCCCAAATGGAACCGGCGCAGGCGTTTGGGATGCAGATCGTCGAAATCTTGATCAAACCCGCGTGCAATCGTGAGCAATTTGAGCCCGCCCAGCGCCTGCGCGCTCAGATGCGCCTGCACCTCGGGCCACCGCCGCGTGTCTTTGGGCAGGGCCACCTCGCCACTATCCTCAACCTCCATCAGATAAATCACCGGCAGGTTCACCTGACTGTCGTAACTCGCCCAATGCAGCCGAAACCGCCGCCGCCCGTTTTCATCCGTGCCCAGCCACGCAGCATCGGGATCATTGCGCACCCAAAACAGATCGCCGCGCGATAATTCCTCGTAATAGAGCCGCTGCGACAGGGCAAATTGCAGCTTGGTCGGCAATTTCCGCTCGCTCAGAATGACCTGCAACATCTGGTCTTTGAGCGCCTCAACTGAGGGCATCCCCGCCAAATGGCTGCGCGCCTGCTGCGCGTCATTGGCCATGGTCATAAATTCTTCGGCCACCGGAAACCCGCTGTCGCGCACATCCATGGTCAGCGATCCGAAAAACCGCCCTGTGTCGCGCCCCACCAACAGATACTTAAGGCCCAGCGCCCGAAAACTATTGTTCAGCATCACGGCATAGCGGGTCAGAATATCCACCTCGCCGCGCGCCAATTGCCCTTCGGCCTCCATCACGCCCGCCACCCGCAGCATATGCTGCAAAATGCCTTCGAACTTGCGGAAATAGCGGCGGCTGGCGAATGTATCGCTCAGCCCCACATGATCCTTCGCAGGGTCACTCATTGGCTGCGATCACCCGCCATAGGCGTTGCTGTCGTGCTTTTCCACGATCGTGGCAAAGCGCCGGGCAAACCGTTCATCCGCCTTGGCTTTTTGCTCCAAAACATCGCGGGCAAACACCATATGATCCTCATGCGCCTCCAGCATATCCGCCATCCGCGCATTGGTCGCCGCGCCGATCCCGGCCATGGCCGATTGCGCCTCTTGGTCGGTTTTCACGCCAATCTCGTTGATCCGGTGCGCCACATCTTGCTGCTGCGCGGTCTTGAGCGATTTGGTCAGCGCATCATACAAAACCACCCGCTGCTTGGTGTCCGTCTGCAACTTGTTGATCAGCACCATCTGCGTCGCCGCTTGGTTTTGCAAACTGTCGATCCAGGTTTTGCCCTTCTCGATATACCGCTCCAGCGTCTGCGATTTGGCCAGCTTCACCTGCTCATCCTGCACCAGCGCGTTATAGCGCTTGTTCGCATCGGCCAGCTGCGTCTCCAGCTTGGTGCGCTTGGCCGCATCGGTCTCGGAGGCAATGGCGTTTTCCAGCTTGATAATCTCCGGGTCCATGCCGCCAATCTCGGTGCGAATGGCCTCAAGCTCGCTCACGGTAAACTCGCGCTCATCCAGCGTCTCGCTCAGGTTATCTTCCACCTTCACCTTCTGCTCTTCAAGCATGGCAAGCTGCCCTTCGAGCAGCTGAACAATCGTGTCGGATTTCGAAATCAGATCCTGCAATTTATCGTCGATCGAGGCCGAACGCACCCGCTCTTGCCGCATCGCATCAGATTTCGCCCCCGAGAATATCCCAACAAAGCTCTCCCAACCCGTCTTGGAGCGCATGTCGTCAAAATCTCTGGAGAACCCGGCGGTCACATCATCCAGCCCCATGATCAATTCCGCGATATTCGCGTTCATGACTTCGGTATGGGCATGCACATCTTCCAGCGTGGCGTTTTCAATGTCGATGGTCACATCATCGCCCGCTTTGAGCTTGGCCCGCGCGATTTCGATCCGGCTGGTCAATTCCGATATCTTGGCCTGCGCCTGCGCCACCTGCGTCTGGGATTCTTTTACCTGTGCGTCCAAATTGGCCATTAAACCACCCTCATTTCAATCAGTTAACATGTATATAGGTAATGTTACGGCGATTTACATCAGCGCCGCATGATTTTCATGGGAAGTTTTGCAAAATGGGTGCACAAAAGAAAGCATCTTCACCCAGCCGGAGCATTTTATGACCCTTCTTCAATCCGTTTCCCCCTCCGTTCCCGCCGAGGAGGAAAAACCCGCCGCCGATAAACTCATAGCGGGTGATCCGCGCTTCACCACATGGAATCTCGAAGAACGCGATGGGCTTTACTGCGGCATCTGGCAATCCACACCGGGCAAATGGCGGGTGTCTTATGATGAATGGGAATATTTCCGCCTGACCCAAGGCGTTTCCATCGTGACCGATGCAGATGGCCATGAAACCCGCCTCACCGCAGGCGACAGCTTCATCATCCGCCCCGGCTTTTCGGGCACATGGGAAGTGCTGGAAACCACGGTCAAAGACTACGTGATCAAAACCTAAAGCGCCAAATCGGGCGGCCCGCTGGCCGCCCGGCTGATCTTATCCAACCACGTTGAAATCGGGCCCATAAGGATAGCCCGTGATGTTCTCATTGCCCTGATCGGTGATCACCAGAATATCATGCTCGCGGTATCCCCCGGCACCGGGCTTGCCCTGCCCGATCGTCAACATCGGCTCCATGGAAATCACCATGCCCGGCTCCAGCACCGTGTCGATATCCTCGCGCAGCTCAAGCCCCGCCTCGCGCCCGTAATAATGCGACAACACCCCAAAACTATGGCCATAACCAAAGGTCCGATATTGCAGCAAATCGCGCTCTTCGAGAAACGCGTTAATCTTCTGGGTGATCTGCGCACAGGTCGCGCCGGGTTGAAGCAGACCCATGCCATATTCATGCGCCGCCACATTGGCCTGCCAAATCTTCAGGCTCTCGGCATCCACCTCGCCTGCAAACATCGTCCGCTCCAGCGCCACATAATAGCCGCTGACCATCGGAAATGTATTGAGCGACAGGATATCCCCGCGCTGCACCTGCCGCGCCGTGACCGGATTATGCGCCCCATCGGTGTTCAACCCCGATTGAAACCAAACCCAACTGTCGCGGTATTCCGCATCCGGAAACCGCTTTGCAATCTCCAGCTCCATCGCATCGCGCCCGGCCATGGCCACATCAATCTCGCGCGCACCGATCTTCACCGCATCGCGGATCGCATACCCGCCCACATCGGCAATCTGCGCCGCCTGCCGGATCAACGCAATTTCAGCGGGCGATTTATGCATGCGCTGACGCATTGTGGTCTCAAACAGATCGACCATCACAACCGGCTTCAGGAAATCCTCCAGCTTGTCGCGCTGCATCAAGGTCAGATGATCGCCCTCATAACCAATCACCGCGCCCTCGCCCGTCACCGATTGCACCGCGCGCCAGAAATTGTCGCGCTGCCAATCGGTATAGGTGATGTTATCGGCAAAACTGCGCCGCCACGGCTGGCCCGCATCAATGCCCGCACTGATCGTCACGCAATCGGTTTCCGTCACAACCAACCCGTAAGGCCGCCCAAAGGCGCAGTATAAAAACCCCGAATAATAGGCGATATTATGCATCGAGGTCAGCACAGCCGCCGCAACGCCCGCCCCCTCCATACGCTCGCGCAGCTCATCCAAACGGTCTTCATATTCCTCGGCCTCAAACGGCAGGGGGGATTTTTCGCCGTTGTGAAAACGGTAAAACTCAGGTCTCGGGGTGGTGGTCATTTTGACCCTCCTTTGCAGAAAGGTCCCGGCGTGCAGGACGCTGCGGGCTTAACACAGACGCGACGCCATCGCACCCGGCCCTTGGCCTCTTTTTGCGCGGCTTTGCTGTGCCAATCAAGCCCAGATGATGCGCGGCGCGGCCCCCTCCCCCGTCAAATGCCTTAAAATTGCTAAAATTAGACCACCAACGCGACACACCAAGCCGCTAATTCTCGTGGAACGGTCCTGTATTTTAACCCTGTTTTCATTTGTTAGGTCACGCCCCATGCCCACAACGTTCAATGTCATCAGTCTTGGCAATTTCGCAACAATTGACCCGACCGAGGGCAATACCATCGCGGAAAATGCCGGCGATCTGGAAGGCCAGGTCCTGGGCTCAGTCACCGATCCGCTGTGGGAACAGGTCAAAACCCTTTCACCGGGCACCACCGGCTTTGCAGGCGGCAACTCAACCACCGCCTACGACCAAGACAACAGTACCGCGAATGAAAATTTCCGCCTCGACGGGGGAGCCTTACAAACCTTCGACGCATCGGTCGTTTACAACGCAACCCTGACCTATACAGACGGCACAACTGCAACGATCACAGCCGTCATTTTCCAAGACACTGCGGGCAATCTCTACCTTGCGCCCGAATTCTCTGCCAACGCAGACCAAACCGCCCTCGAAGCCAAGCCAATCCGCTCAATGAGCCTCGATTCCTTGTCCGGCGCCTCATATTCCGGCATGACTGGCACCCGCGAAACCAGCAATTTTGCCGTGTGTTTTGCCGAAGGCACCCGCATCACCACCCCGCGCGGCGAGGTTGCGGTGCAAGATCTCAAACCCGGCGATCTGGTGGAAACCCTTGATCACGGGCCCCAGCCGATCCGCTGGATCGGCGCGCGCATTGTGCCTGCCACCGGGCCAATGGCCCCTGTGCTGCTTAAATCCGGCACGCTTGGCGCTGGCCTGCCGCACAATGATATGATGGTCTCGCGCCAACACCGCTTTTTGCTCGATAATGACGTGGCCGCGCGCATGACAGGCCGCAGCCAAGTTCTGCTGGCCGCCCATTACCTCACCGGGCTCGAAGGCATCTCTTCGGTGCAAAACCGCGGCTTTGTCACCTATTGGCACTTCATGTGCGACGCCCATGAAATCGTCTTTGCCGAAGGCGCGCCCGCCGAAACCCTGTTTCTGGGCCCAGAGGCTCGCAAATCCATGGCCCCCGGCGCAATGGCCGAAATCCAGCAACTCTTCCCCGAGCTTGCAACCCCGGCGCGCCCCTGCGAACAGGTCCGCCCGACGCCCGGCCAACGCCAGCGTAAAAAACTGGTGGAACGCCTCCAGCGCAACCATAAAACGGCGCTGCAATGGGACAGCGCCGCCATGGGTATCGCCGCCGCTATTTAATCCCCAACAACGCCGCAATCAGCGGCGATTGCGGATCTTCCAAGGCATCAATCACATCAAAATGATGTTTGCCTTCCTCAATATATTGCTTGGCACCCCAAACCCGCGCCAAGGCTTCGGCCTGCTCTAAAAACGCAGGCCGCTCCTGCGCGCCCACCACAACCGAAACCGGCACGCCATGCGGCGGCGACATGGCAATCGGGCTTTCCGCCTGCGCCTCTGCCGCATCAATATGCAGCACTTCATTCATCGTGGTTTCCATCAGCGGCGCCAAATTCGCCACGGGCGAGATCGGCATGATATGGCTGATGCGCCCGCGCACATCCGATGGCACCACAACCGGGTCGGTCATGCGGCACACCAAATGCCCGCCTGCGGAATGGCCCACCAAGGCGATATCGCCCTGCGTGCGTTCGGCCACCGCCGCCAGCGCTTGGCCGATTTGCCGGGTGATCTGCGAAATTCTTACATCTGGACATAAATCATAAGAAGGCATCGCCACGGCCCATCCCTGCGCCACGGCCCCTGCCGCCAAATGCGACCAGATGCTGCGGTCAAAGGCCTTCCAATAGCCGCCATGCACAAACATCACCGTGCCGCGCGACACCCCTTCAGGGCTAAAGAAATCATAGGCTTGCCGCTCGGACGGCCCATAAGAAATCCCCAGCTCCGCGTGAAAACCCAGCTTTTTGCGAAACGCTTTTGCCTGTTTTTCCCATTTCGGCGGGTAGCTCTCTGCGCCCGCAATATAGGCGCCATTGGCATAGGCATCATCAAGTGACATTCATTCATCCTTCAAACTGGAACTGGACAATCATAGCCAACCTTGCTTTGGCTTCCAGCAACATTTCCTCGGAGGACACAATGACTAAATCGACAACGGATCTGAAATCATTGCTCAAGGACCCATCCTTGCTGGAAACCCGCGCCTATATTGGCGGCAAATGGGTCGAGGGTGAAGACGGTACATTTGACGTCACCAACCCCGCGCGCGGCGATGTCATCGCCCAAGTGGCTGATCTGTCCCGCGCCCAAGTGGCCGGCGCCATCGCCCAAGCCGAAGCCGCGCAAAAAGAATGGGCCAGCTGGACAGGCAAAGAACGTGCCGGGGTCATGCGCAAATGGTTCGACCTGATGATGGAAAACCAAGACGATCTGGGCACAATCCTCACCGCTGAACAGGGCAAACCCCTGACCGAAGCCAAGGGCGAGATCGCCTATGGCGCCTCCTTCATCGAATTTTTCGGCGAAGAGGCCAAACGCATCTACGGCGAAACCATCCCCGGCCACCAGCGCGACAAACGCATCACCGTGATCAAACAGCCCATCGGCGTTGCGGCTTCGATCACACCGTGGAACTTCCCCAACGCGATGATCACCCGCAAAGCCGCCCCCGCCCTCGCGGCAGGCTGTGCCTTTGTGGCGCGCCCGGCGGCAGAAACCCCGCTCAGCGCGATCGTGATGGGCGTGCTCGCCGAACGCGCAGGCATCCCCGCGGGCGTGTTCAACGTGGTCCCCTCCTCGTCTTCCTCCGCTGTGGGCAAAGAATTCTGCGAAAACCCCGCCGTGCGCAAACTCACCTTCACCGGTTCTACCGAAGTGGGCCGCATCTTGCTGCGCCAAGCGGCGGATCAGGTGATGAAATGCTCCATGGAACTTGGCGGCAACGCGCCGTTCATCGTGTTTGACGATGCCGATCTGGACGCCGCCGTCGAAGGCGCGATCATGTGCAAATTCCGCAACAACGGCCAAACCTGCGTCTGCGCCAACCGCATCTATGTGCAAGCGGGCGTTTATGATGTCTTCGCAGACAAGCTCAAAGCCCGCGTCGCCCAGATGAAAATCGGTGATGGCCTCGAATCCGGCACCGATCTTGGCCCGCTGATCAACCCCGCCGCAGGCGAAAAAGTCCGCGAACACATCGCCGATGCCGTGGCCAAAGGCGCAACCATCATTCTTGGCGACAGCGGCGAAATGGACGGCAACTTCCTTGCCCCCACCATCGTCACGGGCGTGACCCAAGACATGCAGGTCGCCACCGATGAAACCTTCGGCCCGCTGGCCCCGCTGTTCAAATTCGACAGCGTGGATGATGTGATCGCCATGGCCAATGACACGATCTTTGGTCTGGCCAGCTATTTCTACGCAAAAGACCTCAGCCGCGTCTACAAAGTGGCCGAAGCGCTGGAATATGGCATCGTTGGCGTGAACACTGGCATCATCTCCACCGAGGTTGCACCCTTCGGCGGCGTCAAACAATCCGGCCTTGGCCGCGAAGGCAGCCACCACGGCATCGAAGACTATCTCGAAATGAAATACATCTGCATGGCGGTCTAACCCAGACCCGCCGCATCAGATCACGATGGGGCGTCCGCTGGGCGCCCCTTTTTTCTTGGCCCGATCTTGGCCATCACCGCATCAAAAAACGCCCAGCTGATCGAGGCTTTGTTCCCCGCATAGCCGTGATAATGCGATTTGCCCGTCGAATTGGGCAGCCCCGCCCAAATCCGCGCCAGATTGTTCATAAATGTCACCCGCCCCATGGCGCCACTGCGGAACTGCTGCAATCCGGCCTCCGCCAGCAAGACATCAGCCAAACGATCCTGCACTGCGGGGGTGAATTTCTGCCGCTGGCTGATCCCGGCCTGCTGCACCACATGCACCAATGTCTTGGGGATGAATTGATAGCGCCCAATCGCATGTGGCTGGCCTGGCGTTTGCGCAATCCATTGATAAATCTCGGCAATACTCATCTGTGTGGGGCGTTTGGGCGGCTTGATCCGCGCCCCGTGCTGCACCGCATCATAGCCATCGCGCCGCGATTCCGCCTGCCCGATCAGATGCCGAATGACCTGGACATCATTGCCGCGCAGCTTGGCCATCGGCATTTCCCGCTCGCCCGGCTCATAGCGCACCTGCTGCGCAAACAGCCCGTTTTGCGCCCGCCCGGCAAACAGGCTCGCCCCGCCTTGCGCCGCGCCCGCCCCGGCATCTGCGCCAAAGGTCGCCCCATTCATCAAAGACACACCCTGCGCCCGCAGCCCCAGCGGCGCGACACTTAAAACCAACAGTAAAATCAGATAAAACCGCATCAGAACCTTCTCATCGACTAGGCTCAGCATCGGCACTACCTGTTGATATTTCCTTTCCAACCTTACAAAAATTGAAAAAACCGCCAAGGATCCCCCTTTGCGCTGCGTCAAACCAAAGCGATGTTGATGAAATCTGGCGATAATGATCTGGCCCTTGCGGCGGCGGGCGGCGATGCGGCGGGGTTCTCGGCCCTGCTGGAGCGCCACTACGACCGCCTGTTCCGCCTGTGCTTTCGCCTCACCGGAAGCGCCGCAGACGCCGAAGACCTGACCCAAGACATCTGCGCCGCCCTACCCGCCAAACTACGCAGCTTTCGCGGCGATGCGGCCTTCACCACATGGCTCTACCGCCTTGCTGTCAACGCCGCCCACGACCGCCGCCGCCGCCGCGCCGCCCATGCCAAAGCCGCCGATGGCTGGGGCGATTGGGAGGTAAACCGCCGCGCCGAAATAGACGAAACAACCGCCCAGATCGATTGGCTGACCCATGCCATGCGCGCCCTGCCGGATGATCTGCGCGACACATTGGCCTTGGTGCTCGACGGCATGCCTCACCGCGCCGCAGGCGAGGTGCTCGGCGTCTCCGAAGGCACGATCAGCTGGCGCATATCCGAGGCAAAGAAACGATTGGCGCAACTTCGCGCGGAGGAAGAACAATGAGCGACCCGCTCGATGATCTCGAACAGATGATGCAGCAGGCCACCCCCGCGCCTGATCCCAAACGCCGCGTGGAAAATATCGCGCTGGCGCAAAAAAACTTCGCCGCCCTCCAAGGATCGGCATCTGCGCCGCGTCCTACTTCCAAACGCCCCATCAAGGGGCTTTGGATAGGAGCGACCACAATGTTCAAAAAACTCACCTCCCCCGCCGCCCTCACAGGCACAACCGCGCTTGTGGCTGTGGGCGCTGTGCTCTTCACGCCGCTCGGCGATCAATGGCGCAGCGACGCGCCCCTTGCCGTGGCCCCCGCGCCGGAACTATCCGGCGATTACGCCCCCGAACCCCAGATCACAGCCGAGCTTTCAAAACCCGCGCCAAAACAACAAAAGCGGGTCATCTTGCATGACACCCCGCTGCGCGCCGATCAAGATGACTTCATCGTCGCTGTGCCCGCCGACACCGCGCAAGACATGCAAATCGCCAGCGCCCCGCCTTTGCCTGCGCCGGATTTCGCCCTGCCGCCAAACACCGAAGAATTTGCCAATTTCGAGCCTAACCCGCTTAAAATCACCTCTGAAAACCCGGTTTCGACCTTTTCCATTGATGTGGATACCGCCTCCTATGGGGTGATCCGCAACAGCCTCAACTTCGGGCAATTGCCGCCCAAAGACGCGGTGCGGATCGAAGAAATGGTGAATTATTTCCCCTATGATTACCCCGCCCCCAGCGATGGCGCGGCCTTTAAACCCAGCGTTTCCGTGTCGCAAACCCCGTGGAACCCCGGCACAAAGCTGGTGCATATCGGCATCCAAGGCACCCTGCCCGACGTGGAAAACCGCCCGCCGCTGAACCTTGTGTTCTTGGTCGACACCTCCGGCTCCATGAGTGATGCCAACAAATTGCCGCTGCTAAAACAGTCTCTAACATTGATGTTAGGCCAGCTTCGCCCCGAAGATCAGGTGGCGATTGTCGAATATGCAGGCTCCGCCGGACAGGCCCTGCCCCCCACATCCGCCAGTGACCGCGCCGCAATCACCACGGCGCTCGGCACCCTTGGCGCAGGCGGCGCAACCGCAGGCCAAGAAGGGCTGGAACAGGCCTATGCGCTTGCCGCCAGCATGAGCGCGCCGGGCGAGGTCTCGCGCGTGCTGCTCGCCACCGATGGGGATTTCAACGTGGGCCTGTCGAACCCCGATGCGCTCAAAGACTACATCTCTGACAAACGCGAAACCGGCATCTACCTCTCCGTGCTCGGTTTTGGCCGGGGCAATCTGAGCGACGCAACGATGCAGGCGCTGGCCCAGAACGGCAATGGCACCGCCGCCTATATCGACACGCTCAGCGAGGCGCAAAAAGTGCTGGTCGATCAGCTTTCCGGCGCGCTGTTTCCCATCGCGGATGACGCCAAAATTCAGGTAGAGTTCAACCCCGCGCATGTCTCGGAATACCGTCTGATCGGCTATGAAACCCGCATCCTAAACCGCGAAGATTTCAACAATGACCGTGTCGATGCCGGGGATATTGGCGCAGGCCACCAAGTCACCGCGCTGTATGAAATCACCCCCAGCGGCTCCCCGGCCCAGCTCAGCGATCCGCTGCGGTATGGCACCGACAAAACCCCCAGCACCAGCGATGAGCTTGGCTTCCTGCGTCTGCGCAGCAAAGCCCCCGGCGCGACCCAAAGCACCCTGATCGAGATGCCCATCACCGCCGATCTGCCCGCCCTGCCCGATGCAGGCTTTGCCGCCGCCATCGCGGGGTTCGGGCAATTGCTGCGCGGCTCTGACTACCTGCAAAACTGGAGCTACGGCGATGCCATCGCCCTCGCCGCACAGACCAAAGGCCCCGACCCCTACGGCTACCGCGCCGAGGCAATCCAACTGATGCGCCTCGCCCAAAGCCTGTCGCAATAACGCAAAAGGCCCGGCGCAATTGCCGGGCCTTTCCCTTTGTTAGAGACTGATAATTCAGTTAACGGATTTGGCATCCACCACGTCTTTTTCGATCACCGGGCTGGCCGCCGCGATCTGGATCTGGCGCGGCTTCAACGCCTCAGGCACCTGCCGCTCGAGCTCGATATGCAGCATCCCATCCGCATGGCTGGCCCCGGTCACGATCACATGATCGGCCAGATGGAACCGCCGCTCAAAGGCACGTGTGGCAATGCCGCGATGCAGATATTTCGTTTGGGTGTTCTCTTCGGCCTTCTTGGCCGACACAATCAACGCTTTCTCGCGCACTTCCACATTCAGATCCGCATCCGAGAACCCCGCCACCGCAATCGAAATGCGATAGGCGTCATCCTTGAGTTTCTCAATGTTATAAGGGGGATAGCTGGGCTGCGCGACCTCACTGGTCAACACGCGGTCCATCAAATTGGCAATCTGGTCAAAACCGACCGAGCTGCGATACAGGGGGGCAAAATCAAAATTACGCATGGTTCATCCTCATCTAGAGCGATTGAATATTCAGGCGCCTTCCACCATTGGACAGGCCCTTGTTTTCATTGCATCAAAGCCCGTTGTGGCACTTTGATACGCTCAAATATGGGGATGGTTTGACCCGGTTCAACCCCTCAGGGCGCGGGTTTCACGCGGATGAACTTCGCCCCCAGCGCGTCTTTATTCGCCCCAAGCCCCAGCCGCGTCACCTTGGCTGCCGGACGCGGGGTGTTCACATACATGGCCTGTTTCAACTGCTCGATCCGCTCGGGCAATGCCATGCCCATGGTGTGCCGCGTCTCGCCCACCCGCGCCGTGCCCGAAATCACCGACGCAATGCGATAGCGCCCCTGATCATTCACAAACACCGGCGCGCCGGAGGAGCCAAATGTCACGTCACAATCCATCACAACCAGACCCGAACCCTGCTTGATCACCTGACACACTTTTTGCAGCGAAGGCCGTTCCTCGCGCCCCTGCCCATAAGACACCACACTCACCGCACCGCGCGGCACCCGTCCCTCATGCACAATAAACGGCGAGATCACATGGCTGCTAATCGGCTGGCCAAGCCGCAGCAATGCCACATCCGCGCCAATCCGCTCGGAGGTACTGGCATCCGGGTCGGTGTATTTCTCCAACCGGGCGATCTGCACCACCCGCCGCTCCGCTTGCGCCCGCCCATCGCGCAGCCCGGCGCGAAAGGTCAAATCCCGCGCGCTCAGCGGGGTTTTATCATCGGGGCGAAAGGTGCAATGCGCAGCGGTCAAAACCAGATCCGGCGCAATCAATGTGGCCGTGCAAAACCCCGCATCCGCCACATCCAAACGGCCCACGGCCTCCCAAACCTGCGCGGTCTCAATCCGGTCGAGCCCCACCAAATTGGTGTTCTGCCCCGCCGCCGCACTGGCACAAAGGGCAACCGCCAAAAACGGCGCGGCAAAGGCGCGCAAAAACGGCTTACGGTCTGACAAATTTCGCCCCTGTGATTTGCTGCGCGGCTTCTCTTGGTTCGATGCGCCGAGAGCTATGATTGCCCAAAAACACACCATTGCCCACCAACATCTCGGCTTGCAACACCGCCAAAGGCGCGGCCAGCCCGGTGCCCAAGGACACTTTACTGCCCTCCACCGTCGCTTTGGCCGAAATCATTGAAACAATCTGGGGCCGCCCGCCGCCGCTCATCGACAAGATCGGCGCGCCGCTTGAGCCAAAATCAGCCGCGCAATCGGTCACCAACAACCCCTCTTGGCGCGACAAAACATTGCAAAGCTCCTGCACGCTGGGCACGTCGGCATGATCAAACGCATAGCTGACCACCGCGACAGGATCGCCGCTGCGCACCCGCGCCCCGGTGTCAAAGGGCCGGATCTTCGGATCATTGATCGGCGTATCAAGCTCCAGCAGCGCCAGATCATCGCGCACCTGCCCGGTGGCGGCGCTTGATCCGTATTCATATCGCGGATGCACCACGGCCCGGCGCACCTTGCGATAGGCCTGCGCCTCGCCGTCGCGCCACCCGGCCAAAAACTCAATGTCGGAATATCTGATCTGCTGCTGGGTGCGCGCGTCATAAAGACAATGCGCCGCCGTCAACACCAGCCGCGGCGCGATCAAAGCACCGGTGCAAAACCCTTTGCCGCCAATGTCGAGCCGCCCCACCGCGTTCCAGTTCTGCTCCTCAAGCGCCAGCACAGCACGGCGCATCCGTGCCTCCATCGCAAAGGCGGCGGAGGTGACCACAAGCACCATCAGGGAAAGAGCCATCCACTGCCGCAAAACGCTACCTTTTCATTTAAATCTGAATCCTCCCTGCGGATACGCATAAGTTGCGGCGAAAATGCGGCAAACCCCCTAGCGAAGCTGTGGAATTTGCGGTTTTTTCGCCCCATTTCCATCCATCGCAGGCGGGCGCGGCCCGCCCAGCGCCCAATCGAGCAGCTCAACCGTGTGCACAACCGGAACTTGCATGCCCGATCCGATCTGCATCATGCAGCCGATGTTCCCCGCCGCAATCACATCCGGGAAAAGCACTTTTAAACTATTGATCTTGCGTGTCTTTAGCTGCTTGGAAATTTCCGGCTGCATCAGGTTATAGGTTCCGGCAGAGCCACAGCACAAATGCGCATCCGCAGGCTCCACTACCGTATACCCTGCATGTCGCAGCAACTCTTTGGGAAAATCTTTGATCTTCTGCCCATGTTGCAGCGAACATGCGGCGTGATAGGCAACAGTAATCCCATTTTGGCCATGATTGTCGCCGCCCGGCACATTTGGCCCCATCAATTCCATCAACACTTCCGACACATCGCGCGCCCGCGCCGCCACCCGCGCCGCATCCTCGGCCAGCGGATCATTGCGGAACATATGCCCGTAATCCTTCACCGTGGTGCCGCAGCCCGAGGTGTTGATCACAATCGCATCCAGCCCCGCCCCATCGATCTCCCGGCACCAGCTTTGAATGTTCTGCGCGGCGGCGGCATGGCTTTGCGCGACCTTGCCCATGTGATGGGTCAGCGCCCCGCAACAGCCCGCCCCCTGCGCCACCACCACCTCACAGCCAAGCCGCGTCAGCAGGCGAATAGTGGCGTCATTGATATCCGTATTCAGCGCCTTTTGCGCGCAGCCCGTCATCAACGCCACCCGCATCTTGCGCGCCCCCTGCGCGGCAAAGCTTTGCGGATCGTCATTGCGGCTCACCGGAGGGATTTTCTTGGGCGCCATCTCAAGCATCGCCCGCAGCCGCGCATCGGGCATCAGCCGCGCAAAAGGCCGCCCGATCTTGGCCCCAAGCAGCGCCACACGAAACCGCATCGGATAGGGCAAAATACGCGCCAGCATCCAGCGCAGCGCCCGATCCCCAAAGGGCCGTTTATAGCGTTGCTCGATATAGGCCCGCGCATGATCGACCAGATGCATGTAATGCACCCCCGACGGGCAGGTGGTCATGCAAGCCAAACAGCTTAGGCAGCGGTCAATATGTTTCACCGTCTTTTCATCCGGGTCGCGCCCGGTCTCAAGCATGTCTTTGATCAGGTAAATCCGCCCCCGCGGACTATCAAGCTCATCACCCAGCACCTGATAGGTCGGGCAGGTCGCGGTGCAAAATCCGCAATGCACACAGGCGCGCAAAATCTCGTTGCTGCGCTGGATTTCGGGGTCTTTTAACTGCCCCGGTGTGAAATGTGTCTGCATGGCGCTCAGCCTCCCATAAAACTGGCCGAGGCAAAGCCGAACCACGGTATCGTTGTGCCAATCGCGCCAATCACAGCGGTCCAGCGCTGCATGCCCAGCCCGCGATCATATTGCCGCAGGGCCTGCGCGCTATAGGCCAAGATCCCGACCCAAGCGAGCCACACGGCCAACACCCCCGCCGTGGTCAACAGCGCATCACTGCCCCAGCGCGCCGCCAGCCCAAAACGAATCCCCAGCCCCAGCGCCGCCATCACCGCCGTAAACCCCAGCAGCCTTAGCGAATGCCGCCTGCAAGGCCGCGCCGCCGTCAGCAGTTTAAACGCCATGGGACCAGCCACAAAAACCGTCAAAAATATCGCAACCAGCTTCACGCCACGCCTCCCATCAAACCGGGGTTCAGCACCCCGCGCGGATCAAATTTCTGCCGCAGCCCCGCATTCAACCGCTCCAGCGCAGGCGCTTGCGGCTCAAACCGCCCCAGCGCCGCAAATACCTGCGGCTGTGCCCGGATCAACGTGGCATGCCCGCCAAACGCCCCCAGCCGCGCCCGCACATCCGTGCCCGCCGACATGCGCAGCCACACCAGCCCGCCGCCCCAGTCAAATTGATGCGCCAAAGCCCCTGCTTTCGCCGCCAATTCGGGCCCCTGCGACGGCATACAAGACAGCCGCCAGATATCACCCGGCGCCTCGCCAAACCCGGCCAAATCACGAAGCCCGCGCCAATGCGCCTCCGAAGCCTCCTGCTCAAGCACATCAAACCCCGCGCCGCAGGCCGCCAACACGCCCTGCAACGCCTTGATCCGATAGGCCACACTGCTGGCAAACCCCTCAATGCGCAGCGCGGTTTGCCCCTGCGCATGGGCCGCGCCCGTCACCTCATACGGACTGCCCAGCGCCCGGCTCATCGCCGCAACCGCCTCTGCATCCGTGAGCCCGTTCAAAATCAACGTGGCCGAGGCCTCGGGGCAAGGCAGCGTCTTAAACGACACCTCGCTCAGCACCCCCAGCGTGCCACAAGCCCCCGACAGCAGCTTCACCAGATCGTAACCCGTGACGTTCTTCATCACCCGCCCGCCATTCTTGACGATCTGCCCGCGCCCATCGACAAACCGCACCCCCAGCAGGAAATCCCGTGCCGCGCCCACCGATATCCGCCGCGGCCCGCTCACATTGGCGGCAAACACCCCGCCAATCGTCGGGCTCCCTGCACGGCCCAGAACCCCGCGATGGTCCATCGGCTCAAAGGCCAATCGCTGGTTCTCCTTGGCCAAAACAGTCTCTATCTCGGCCAAATCCGTGCCCGCCTGCGCCACCATGGTCAGCGCACCGGGATCATAAAGCGTGATCCCCGCCAGCCCCGACATCTCCAGCGGCGTGCCTTGCCCCGCCATGCCCCGCGTATCGCCGCCCCGTATCGAAAACGGCCCCTCCGCCTGCGCAATCACCTCCGACAGCATCTCTTCACTGGTGATCTTCACAGGCCCGCCTCCACCTTGGCCCGCCGCCCGGCGGAACTGTCCAGCGGAAACACTTTGGCCGGGTTCAGCAACCACTGCGGGTCAAACACATCCTTCACCGCCATCTGCGCCTCCAAATCCTGCGGCGCATATTGCACATGCATCAGATCGCGCTTCTCCACGCCCACCCCATGCTCGCCGGTCAAACAGCCGCCCGCCTCAACACACAGCTTCAAAATCTCCGCACCAAACCGCTCACACAGCTCCAGATCACCGGGCTTATTGGCGTCAAACAGGATCAGCGGATGCATATTGCCATCGCCTGCGTGAAACACATTCCCCACCTTGAGCCCGAATTCTTCGCTCATCTCGCCAATCCGCCGCAACACCATCGGCAACGACGACACCGGTATCGTCCCATCCAAACACATGTAATCATTGATCTGCCCCATCGCCCCAAAGGCCGACTTCCGCCCCAACCAGATCTTCGCACTCTCCTCCGCCGATTTACTCTCGCGCAGCTCCACCGGATTGTGCCGCCGCGCAATCTCACTGATCAAGCCAAGCTGGTGGTCAATCTCCGCCTCCGACCCCTCAACCTCAATGATCAGCAACGCCTCACACATGGGATAACCCGCTTTGGCAAAAGCCTCCGTCGCCTCGATGCAAGGCCGGTCCATGAACTCGATCGCCACAGGCAAAACCCCCGCCTTGATGATGTCCGACACACAGGCCCCCGCAACCTCATTATCGTCAAACCCCACCAGAACCGGACGCGCCCCCTCGGGCTGCGGCAAAATCCGCAACGTGGCTTCCGTCACCACCCCAAGCTGGCCCTCACTGCCGCAAATCACCCCCAGCAGATCCAAGCCGCCCGCATCCAAATAGGCGCCGCCAATCTCGACCACTTCGCCATCCATCATCACCATGGTCACGCCCAACAGGTTGTTCGTGGTCACGCCATATTTCAAACAATGCGCCCCGCCCGAATTCATCGCGATATTGCCGGCAATGGCACAGGCAAGCTGGCTCGACGGATCAGGCGCATAGAAAAACCCGTCCTGCGCCACCGCCCCGGTCACGCTCAAATTGGTGCGCCCGGTCTGCACCTGAATAAACCTGTTGGCGTAATCGGTCTGCAACACCGCATTCATCCGCGCCACACCCAAGATCACGCAATCCGCGGTGGGCAACGCGCCCCCGGCCAGCGATGTCCCCGCCCCGCGCGGCACCACGGGCACACCTTCCTCATGGCAAATCCGCAACACATCCGAGACCTCGCGCGTGGTGCTGGGCAACACCGCCACCATCGGCGCACAGCGATAGGCGGTCAGCGCATCACATTCATAGGCCCGCGTCTCATGCGGATCATCAATCACCGCGCTGCGCGGTAAAACCCGCTGCAACCGCGCCACCACACGGGCTTTGCGCGCAATGATCCCGGCATCGGCAAGCGGCATTTCCATGGCTGATCCTCCTCTTTGGTAATTTAATATTACCAATTTACACGTGGCACAATATGCGGCCCCCACCGCTCCCGCCAATTTCGCAGATGTTTCACGTGAATTAACGCCAAATTATTGACAGCCCGTGAAGAAATCCGACCACTGGCCAAAACACCCAATCCCGCCTAAAACCGTGCCCATGGATTGGATGGACCGTTTCTCCTTGTTTGAGCCGATGGATTTCGCCGCAGCAGCAGCCGTGCTCTGCCTGTGGCGTCTCTCCACATGGCTGGTCGAAAACTCCAACGCCAAACGCCCGGCTGTCTCGGCCATCATGGCCCAGCACCGCCGCGAATGGATGCAGCAAATGCTGCACCGGCAAAACCGCATCTTCGACGCGCAAACCATCGGCACCCTGCGCCAAGGCACGTCTTTCTTCGCCTCCACCTGCGTGATCGCCATCGGCGGCACATTGGCGCTGATCGGCAATGCGGAACGGCTCGCAGGGGTGGCAAACGATTTTGTGCTCGACGCCGCCCCGGTGATCGTCTGGGAGGTCAAATTGGTCTTTCTAACCTTCTTCCTCGCCGCCGCCTTCCTCAATTTTGTCTGGTCGCACCGGCTCTTTGGCTATTGCTCCGTGCTCATCGCGGCCACCCCAAACGATTCCATGGCCGAACACGGGCCCAAAACCGCAGGCAAAGCCGCCGAGATCAACATCACCGCGGCCCGCAGCTACAACCGGGGGCTGCGCTCGATGTATTTTGGTCTCGCGACCACCGCATGGCTGGCCGGCCCCTTCGCGCTCTTCGCGGCGGGATTGATCACATTTATTGTAATATGGCGGCGAGAATTCGCCTCACGTTCCCGTGCGATCCTCTTGGATTAAGCCACAAACCGCTTATATAGCAGGCATAGACCTTACAGGTAGAGCCATGAAACTGATTGCCCTGATTGCCAGCATCGCCCTTGCGACCCCCGCATTGGCCGATGACGCAAAAATCATCAACGTCCACACGCAAAAATCCAGCAGCGGCTGGCAGTTCGACGTGACGGTACAGCACGGCGATACTGGCTGGGATCACTATGTCGACGCATGGCGCGTGCTTGACGCCAATGGCGTGACCTTGGGCCAGCGTAACCTCGCGCACCCGCATGTGAATGAACAACCTTTCACCCGCTCGCTCTCCGGCGTGAAAATCCCCGAAGGCGTCAGCGAAGTACAGATCCAAACCCGCGACCTGCCCGGCGGCTGGGCCAAAACCACAAAAACAGTCAAGCTGCGCTAACCCGCCGCTTCACCCTTCTTCAAATACTCAAAATCCAAACGCCGCACCGGGATCACACCCGGTGATATGGCCCGCCCGATAATATCGTGGCGGCGCGGTAAAGCTGCTCGCTCAGCATCACCCGCACCATCATATGCGGCCAAACCATCTTGCCAAAAGACAATGCATGATCGGCCTGCGCCCGCAGGGCAGGGTCGATGCCATCCGCACCGCCGATCACAAACGCCAGATCGCTGCGGCCCGCATCGCGCCACCCCGCCAGCCGTGTCGCAAAATCAGGAGAGCTTTCCACCTTGCCGCGCTCGTCGAGCACACAGATCACCGCCCCATCCGGCAAGGCCCGGCGCAGCACTTCCGCCTCGCCCGCCATGCCGCCGCCTTTGCGGTCATCCACCTCGACGATGCGCGCGGGGCCAAGCCCCATGTTGCGCCCCGTCCGGTCAAACCGGGTCAGGTAATCGTCGATAAGCGTCTTCTCCGGCCCGGCGCGCAAACGCCCGACCGCTAAAATATGGAGCTTCACTGCTGCCTAGTTCTGGACGCTAGGTGCGTTTTCGCCGCCCGGCAGCCACATTTTCTCCAGCTGGTAAAACTCGCGTACCTCTGGCCGGAAGACGTGCACAACCACATCGCCCGTGTCGATCAGAACCCAATCGCCTGTGTCACGGCCTTCGATTCGCGGGCTCAACCCGTATGTGTCTTTCACTTTCTGCGCCAGCTTTTCGGCAATCGCGGAAACCTGACGGGTCGAACGGCCCGAACAAATCACCATATAATCGCCAATCGCCGTTTTGCCGCGCAGATCGATCTGCACGATTTCTTCGGCTTTGTCGTCGTCAAGGGATGCTAGAATTGTGGCCAACAGCGTCTCGCTGGTGGCGATGCTACCGGATACAGCCATCATCGGCGCTCCGGCATCCGCAGCCATGGCTGCGTTCGTTTGGATTGACAGGACATTGCCCTCCTTTAGCCGCGCCGACTGAATCCCCGGCGCTGGGATACCCCTAAAGTAGCAAGCGAAACGTTACTTTTCAATGATCCTCATGTCGCAGGGGATTTTCGCGGCATTTATGGCGATCTCTTGCCACAGCGCCGTTTAATCCAGCGCCCCGCCGCTGCGCAGCTCACTGCCCTCCAGCACCTTCACTTCGCGCTGCGGGAAGGGGATCGAAATCCCATGCTCTTGGAACGTATCCCACAGAGCCAAATACACATTTCCCCGAATATTGGTCAGCCCCCCGGTCGGATCTTTGATCCAAAACCGCAAGATATAATCCACACTGCTGTCACCAAATCCCACGATATGACACACAGGCGCCTTGAAGCTCAGCACCCGCTCCACATCAACCGCCGCCGCAATCGCCAATTTACGCACCTGATGCGGATCATCGCCATAGGCCGTGCCAAAAAAGATATCGAGTCGCACAAAATCATTGGAATGCGACCAGTTCACCACCTGCCCGGTGATCAAATCCTCGTTGGGAATCAGATATTCTTTCCCGTCCCGCGTCACCACCGAAGCATAGCGCGCGCCCAATGTCTGGATCCACCCGAACGTATCCCCAAGCGAGATCACATCCCCAGGCTTGATCGACTTATCGAGCAGAATAATCACACCCGACACCAGATTCGAAATCACCTTTTGCAGACCAAAACCCAGACCCACACCAATTGCACCGGTCAGAACCGCAAGCCCCGTCAGATCAATGCCAACCGCCTTGATCCCGGTGAAAAACGCAAAGCCATAAAGCGCAATCTGCACGCCTTTCACGGCCAGCACCTGCATCGAGGGGCTGATATCGGCATTCTTGCGGATCGTCGCGGCGGTGGTCGTGCTGATCATCCGCGCCAGCGTGAACAGCAACCCAATCACCACCAAAGCGCTGAGCATGGTCAACACCGACAGACGGAAATCCCCGAACTTGATCGCCAACCGGTCCAGAAACGCAAACACCTCATCGGAGACATTGAGGTAATACAGCGTGGCATAAATCCACAGCGCCCATGTCACGATGCGCCGCAAAGTCCGGTTGCGCACCAACCGCACGGCAAAGGCAATGCCCACCCAAACCGCCGCCAACGTGGCCGCCAGCCCTACCAAATAGGAGCGCGACGGCCATGTGACCTGCTGCATCACCAAAAACACACCCAGCGCCATCGCCGCAAAACAGATCAACCCAAGCCGCCGCTTGATCTGCACAATCGCCCGCAGATGGAGCTTGTTCCAACCGCTATGGGACCGCACCCAGCGGTCAATCACCAACCCGCCCGCCTTGTGCAACACAAAGGCAAGCAGCGCCAAACCCAGAATGATTAATATCTGGTTCTGCTTCCAACCGGGGGTGACCACCCCATCAGTATAGCTCTGCGCCGTTGTCCAAAACGCGCGCAACGAGGTGATGAAACCGGGAAGCGGATCAAAGTCATTTTCCATGGCAAATCGTGACACGAAGCCAAAGCGCCCGCAACCCTCGCCCCCTGCAAAGCCCTTGCAGCAAAGGCGCATGCAGAGTATTTGTCACGCCATGACACGGTTCTTTGATCAAACCGACCGCGCGCGCCTGCGCGAACGCTTCTTCGGGGCAACCCTGGCGGTGCTTGCACGCCTATAATCGCGTGCAACTGGCCCCCTTTATTCTCCAAAAGCGTGCAACGCTTTCGATATCAAAACCACAACATTACGGGAGAGGACCAACATGTCCCCCAAGACACTCTATGACAAAATCTGGGACGCACACGTGGCCCACGAGGCCGATGATGGCACCTGCTTGCTCTATATTGACCGCCACTTGGTGCATGAAGTCACCAGCCCGCAGGCCTTTGAAGGTCTGCGCATGACAGGCCGCACCGTACGCGCCCCTGACAAAACCATCGCCGTGCCCGACCACAACGTGCCCACCACGCTGGACCGCGCCAATGCGGAAACCATGACCCCCGACAGCCGCATCCAAGTCGAAGCGCTGGATAAGAACGCCAAGGATTTTGGCATTCACTACTATCCCGTTTCTGATGTGCGCCAAGGCATCGTGCATATCGTCGGCCCCGAACAGGGCTGGACCTTGCCGGGCATGACCGTGGTCTGCGGCGACAGCCACACCGCAACCCATGGCGCGTTTGGCGCGCTGGCCCATGGCATCGGCACCTCCGAGGTGGAACATGTGCTGGCCACCCAGACGCTGATCCAGAAGAAATCGAAAAACATGAAGGTCGAAATCACCGGCAAACTGCGCCCCGGTGTGACCGCAAAAGACATCACCCTCACCGTGATCGGTGCCACAGGCACCGCTGGCGGCACCGGCTATGTCATCGAATATTGCGGCGAAGCCATCCGTGATCTGTCCATGGAAGGGCGCATGACCGTCTGCAACATGGCCATCGAAGGCGGCGCCCGCGCTGGCCTGATCGCGCCGGATGAAAAAACCTACGCCTATTGCAAAGGCCGCCCCCACGCCCCCAAAGAGGCCGATTGGGACAAAGCCATGGCATGGTGGTCCACGCTCTTCTCTGACGATGATGCGCAATGGGACAAGGTCATCACCCTCAAAGGCGAAGACATCGCCCCCGTGGTCACATGGGGCACCTCGCCCGAAGACGTGCTGCCCATCACCGCCAATGTGCCTCAAGCCAGCGATTTCACCGGCGGCAAAGTTGGCGCGGCCCAGCGCTCGCTTGATTACATGGGCCTGACCGCAGGCATGCCGCTCACGGATGTTGAAATCGACACCGTGTTCATCGGCTCTTGCACCAATGGCCGCATCGAAGATCTGCGCGCCGCTGCGGAAATCCTCAAAGGCAAAAAGATCAAAGACGGCATGCGCGCCATGGTCGTGCCCGGCTCTGGTCTGGTGCGCGCTCAAGCCGAAGAAGAAGGCCTTGCCGACATCTTCAAAGCCGCCGGTTTCGAATGGCGTCTGGCGGGCTGCTCCATGTGTCTGGCAATGAACCCAGACCAGCTGCAACCCGGCGAGCGCTGCGCCGCCACTTCAAACCGCAACTTCGAGGGCCGTCAGGGCCGGGGCGGTCGCACCCATCTGATGTCCCCCGCCATGGCCGCTGCTGCGGCGGTGACGGGCAAGCTCACCGATGTGCGCGATTTGATGTAAACCGCAGGTCGCAGGGGGAATTGCCATGAAACGCCGCGCTTTCTTGTCGCTGATCGGGGCCGCCGCTGCGGCCCCTGCTCTGCCCGCTTTTGGCGTGCAGGGCGGCGCGGCTGTTTTTGCTGTTTCGGGTGCTGTTTCAAGGGCGGCGGGTTATAACCGCTATCTCTACGGGCTGGCGGTGTTTCAGGCGCGCACCCGCGCCTCGCTCAACGCCGCTGATCTGATCGCCCGCCTCAAAGTCTCCGCGCCCCAGGCGCAGGCGATGATGCACGAGATGACAGCACGCGGCGTGCTTTCCCCCGCTTTGGGCGGCACGGTTCAGGTGGCCCGCGCCGCCGCGCCCCGTGCCCCCTATCTGCGCCGGGCCTTGCGCCCCGCGCGGCCAGACCTGCCAAATCTGCTCAAAACTAAAATCTCGACCGGGCCTGCCGCCACTGCCGTGGATGCATCCGGTGACCGCGCGTCAGACCGCGCCGCCTCTGCATCTACTCCCGTATCCGCTCCCGCGGTGCACGGGCGGTGTACAGATGGTGCACAGGTTGCACAGCCCGCCTGCCCGGCCCCACCCAAAACCCCGGACACAACATCTTGTGGTCCGAATTTAGGAGTTCGTTAATGGACAAGTTCACAACCTTAACAGGCATCGCCGCGCCGCTGCCTTTGATCAACATCGACACCGATATGATCATCCCGAAACAGTTTTTGAAAACCATCAAACGGTCCGGCCTTGGCGTGAACCTGTTTGACGAGATGCGCTATGACGATAATGGCGCGGAAATCCCTGATTTTGTGCTGAATAAACCGCAATACCGCGAGGCAGAGATCATCGTCGCAGGCGATAATTTCGGCTGCGGTTCCTCGCGCGAACACGCCCCATGGGCGCTCAAGGATTTTGGCATCAAATCGGTGATCTCCACCAGCTTCGCTGACATCTTCTATAATAACTGCTTTAAAAACGGCATCTTGCCCATCGTCCTGCCGCAAGAACAGGTAGATGTGCTGATGAGCGACGCCGAAAACGGCGCCAATGCCCGCATCACCGTCGACATCGAAGCGCAAACCGTGACCGCCTCTGATGGCTCCAGCTTTGCGTTTGAGCTCGACCCGTTCAAAAAGCATTGCCTGATGAACGGTCTCGACGATATCGGCCTGACATTGGAAAAAGCCAGCGCCATCGACAGCTTCGAGTCGCAAGCGACTCAGGACCGCCCTTGGGTGTAACGAGTCCTCCACAACTCTAAGTGGATCAGCATTATTCCTTGTGGGCGACTCATCCTCGCCCACAAGATGTCGTGTTCTGCCTTCATTTTGCCCCAGCATTGATGCATTACCGCACCACCCCTTCCTCCAAATTGCCGTTCATTTTGTGTCAATTGGCTTTGAGCACTTGAGCAATATGGCGAAAGAAGGCACAAATTGGGCAAGAATGAGGCAGGCTCCCAAACCCGGGGGCATCAAGTTGGGACAAAGCAGCGGCATCGTACCGAGGCTGGCCAGTTTGAAGGGAAAATATTGTGATCGCACGGATGTCAGGCGCTGCAACGCGCGGGCTCTTGGTGGCATTGATGATTGCCACACCGGCCCTGCTGTTGCCGGGTATCAACGCCGATAGCACCCAAATTGTGGTGCTTGTCGCGTTGCTCGCCTCGTTCCTGACGTTTGTCGAATATAATTCCAGCTTCCCCAGCATCGTCGAATTCCGCGATGCCCCGCCCATTAACCGCCTGAGATTCATCTCTTTATTCCTCACCGTCTTTTTGCTCACCGCGATCATGAAGGGCAAAACCGAACCCACAATGCTCACCGCTGGCCTTACCGCCATTGGCACCATTGTCGGCAACGGCCTCGATTTCCCCTTCTCGCCCGTGCGCCTCGTAGTGCTGATGCTGCCCGAAGACGCAAGCTATAGCGTCGTCGCCGCCGTGCGCACCTCCGCCGGCCTCGCCTACCTCATCTCACTCATCGCCATGTGCTGCTTCATCGTCTTGGTCCGCGTCCTGAATTGGCCCGCCCGCCAAGGCGCGTTCAACGTCTGGATCAACCTGCCGCTCTTTGACCCCACGGCGGGCGGCGATGTGCTGCAACGCCTGCAACGCGATGCACGCCTGAACATCGTTGTGGGCTTCTTGCTGCCCTTCATCATTCCGGCAGTGGTCAAACTGGCCTCCAGCCTGATAGACCCGATGTCACTACAGAACTCGCAAACCTTGATCTGGACCATCAGCGCATGGGCATTCCTGCCAGCCAGCATGATCATGCGGGGCATTGCCATGGGCAAAGTCGCGGAAATGATCCACGAAAAGCGCCGCCGCGCCTATGCAGACGCGCATCAAGAAGAAGATGGGTTGCAGCCAGCCTAGCCTGCCTGCTTGGCCTGCTTCTAAGCCCCGCGCTTGCCGCCGATCCCCTCCGCATCGCCAGCTTCAACAGCGCGCTTTCCCGCAAAGGTCCGGGGCTGTTGCTGCGCGACATCCTGCGCGGCGATGATCGCCAGGTGGATGCCGCCTCGGCGCTGCTGCTCAATCGCCGCCCGCATATCCTTGTGCTGCAAGGCTTCGACCATGATCTAGAGAATAGCGCGCTCCACGCCTTTGCCGCACATCTGGCGTCGCTTGGCCTCTCCTATCCCTACCAATTTGCCGCCCGCCCCAATACCGGATTGCGCAGCGCATTCGACCTAGACGGTGATGGCCGCTTGGGGGAGGCCCGCGATGCCCAAGGCTATGGCCAATTCTCCGGCCAAGGCGGCATGGCAATCTTGTCGCAATACCCTCTCCTCACAGATAGCGCGCAAGATTTCACCGCGCTTTTATGGCGCGACCTGCCCGGCGCCGCGCTGCCCACTCACCCCGACGGCACGCCCTTCCCCTCCGCCAAGGCGCAGGCCGCCCAGCGCCTCTCCTCCACCGCCCATTGGGCCCTGCCGGTGGAGACCCCAGACGGCCCGCTGTGGCTGCTCAGCTTCCACGCCACGCCCCCGGTCTTCGACGGGCCAGAAGACCGCAATGGCAAACGCAACCATGATGAAATCCTCTTCTGGAAACACTACCTGAACGGCGCATTTGGCCCCGCGCCGCAATCGCGCTTTGTGCTGCTGGGCGATGCCAATAACGATCCTGATCGCGGCGAAGGGCATAAAACCGCCATCAACGCCCTGCTGACAGACCCGCGCCTGCAAGACCCGCTGCCGGGCGAAATCACTGCCCGCTGGGAAAATCCCGGCCCTATGCGGGTGGATTATCTGCTGCCTTCCGCCGATTTGACGCTCCTCGATGCCGGGATCGACTGGGACGAAAAAGCCAGCCGTCATGGCCTTGTCTGGGCCGAGGTTGAGTAGCGCTTCTTGACCCTGCCCAGCCTGCAGGCTACGCCGTTGTAAACTTGATCAAACGGAGCAATCGCATGGCCAACCCAACCCTCTTGATCCTTCCCGGTGACGGCATCGGCCCCGAAGTCATGGGGCAAGTCACCCGCATCATCGATTGGTTCGGCGCCAAGCGCGGTCTGGCCTTCGATGTCGAACATGATCTGGTGGGCGGCGCAGCCTATGACAAACATGGCGTGCCCCTGCATGACGACACGATGAAACGCGCCCTCGAAGTGGACGCCGTGCTGCTGGGCGCTGTGGGCGGTCCCAAATATGACGCGCTTGATTTCAGCGTGAAACCAGAACGCGGCCTGCTGCGCCTGCGCAAGGAAATGGACCTGTATTCCAACCTGCGCCCCGCACAATGCTTTGACGCGCTGGCCGATTTCTCCTCGCTCAAAAAAGACATCGTTGCCGGGCTCGACATCATGATCGTGCGCGAGCTGACCTCCGGCGTCTATTTCGGCGAGCCGCGCGGCATCTTCGAAGAAGGCAATGAGCGCGTCGGCATCAACACCCAGCGCTACACCGAATCCGAGATTGACCGCGTTGCACGTTCAGCATTCGAGCTGGCCAAACGCCGGGGCAACAAAGTCTGCTCCATGGAAAAAGCCAACGTGATGGAAAGCGGCATCTTGTGGCGCGAAGTTGTCCAGCGTGTGCATGACGCCGATTACCCCGAAGTAGAGCTGAGCCACATGTACGCCGATAACGGCGCGATGCAGTTGGTCCGTGCGCCCAAACAATTCGACGTCATCCTGACCGACAACCTGTTTGGCGACATCCTGTCTGACTGCGCTGCGATGTTGACCGGCAGCCTTGGCATGTTGCCTTCCGCCTCGCTTGGCGCGCCAAATGCCGATGGCCGCCCAAAGGCGCTTTACGAACCGGTACACGGCTCCGCGCCCGATATTGCGGGCCAAGGCAAAGCCAACCCAATCGCCTGTATCCTCAGCTTCGCGATGGCGCTACGCTACTCCTTCGACCAAGGCGAAGAGGCCGCACGCCTCGAAGCTGCAATCGAAAAAGTCCTCGCAGACGGTGCACGCACCGCTGACCTGATGGGCGAAGAAGGCGGCACCCCGATCAGCACAACTGAAATGGGCGATGTCATTCTGGCCGCATTGGACGCGTCGCTCTGATCTTCAGACTTCGTTCATGACCCTCTGATAGCTCTACCCCCAGCAAAAGCCGGGGGTAGACAGATGGTCAAACCAATTGATTGGACAAAAGACCCGTTGGTCATCATCGAAAATGCCGTGATCCCCGTGATCTGGCAGATGGGCCAAGTCACCGCGCGGCTCGCTTTGGGAGAAACCCTGCGCCCCGGTGATTTTCAAATCTTCGACAGCGCCGCCGATATGTTTGCCGAACGTGGCCCCGCCCTGTTGGAACGCGCAGGCGCGCCGCTCGACAAAGCAGAACGCGCCCAAGCGGCGGAGGCTGCGGCGCAAATCCGCGAAACCGCGCGCAGCATCGAAGAACTGGTCGGGCTACCCGATCCGTTTTCCGCCGCCATGCAATTGCAACTGCGTCTGGGCCAGCAATTGGGTCAATGTATCAACGACACGTTTGATGTGTTTCGCCGCCGCTTCCTAAGCTACGTGCTCTCCCGGCAAACCGCCCATGAGGTTCAAGCAAAAGAAGCCATCTCTGGCCTTGATCAGATCAGCAAACAGATCTTTTTTATCTCGATCAACGCCTCGGTCGAGGCCGCGCGGGTGGGCGACGCGGGCAAAGGTTTCTTGCAAATCAGCACCGATATCCGCGCCCTGTCCCATTCCGCACAAACCGCGACGCGCAATCTTTCCGATCTGGTTCTCACAGGCCAGCCCCTGCCGTCCAGCGCTGCGGATATGCCGCCGCTCAAGTAATCAGACGCGCCGAGCCCGCTAGATTTGGCACTCGCCTTGCGCAGTGCCTGCAAAGCGCTGTCTTTGTGCATTTTTCTTAGCCGCGTCGCTTGACCATCCCCCCCATTGCGCGCCAGTGTCCGCCAACATTAAATCGACCGGGGGAGTCAGCGCTATGTCACTTAAACCATTGGGAATTGATCCAACACTTTGCCTGATCGGCGGGAAATGGGTCGCCCCAGAAAGCGGCGCGCTGATTGATCTGGTGAACCCTTCCGACGGCAGCACCCTCTGCGCCATCGCGCGCGGCTCTGCCGAAGACATCAACCGCGCCGTTGAGGCCGCCGAAGCCGCGCTGGCTGGCCCTTGGGGCAAGCTGGCCAATTTTGAGCGTGGCCGCATCCTGCGCCGCATCGGTGAACTGGTCTTGGAAAACGTGGACGAATTGGCCCGGCTCGAAGCAATGGATGTGGGCAAACCCCTCACCCAAGCCCGCGCCGATGTGATCGCTCTGGCCCGCTATATGGAGTTTTATGGCGGCGCGGCGGATAAAATCCACGGCACCACCATCCCCTATCTCGACGGATATACTGTCTACACCGTTCGGGAACCACATGGTGTGACCGGCCATATCATTCCTTGGAACTATCCGATGCAAATCATCGGCCGCTCCGTCGGCGCCGCCCTCGCCATGGGCAACGCAGCGGTGCTGAAACCCGCCGAAGAGGCCTGCTTGACGGCTCTCGCCTTCGCCGAATTGGCCCGCCGAGCTGGCATCCCTGATGGCGCATTGAATGTGGTGCCCGGTTTGGGCGCCGAGGCAGGCGCAGCATTGTCGAGCCATCCGGGTGTGAACCACATCTCCTTCACCGGCTCTGTCGGGGTTGGCAAGTTGATCCAATCCAGCGCTTCGGCCAATGTGGTTCCGGTCACACTGGAACTGGGCGGAAAATCCCCCCAGTTGGTTTTCGAAGACGCGGATATCGACGCAGCGCTGCCATTCCTGACAAACGCAGGCATCCAAAACGCAGGCCAGACTTGCTCTGCCTCCTCGCGCATTCTGGTGCATCGCAGCCGCTACGACGAAGTGGTGTCTCGCATGGCGAAACGCTATGCCGCGCTGCGGGCGGGTCCGGCGCTGAGCGATTTGGAAATCGGGCCACTGGTCTCCAACCGCCAGCGCGAGATCGTCGAAGGCTTCATCGCCAAAGGCGCCGATCTGGAAAAAGTCGCGCAGGGCCTGGTTGTTTCCGATGCACCATCGGGCGGCGCTTATGTTGCGCCCACGCTGTTCACAGGGGTCAGCCCTGACCATTGCCTCGCCCAAGATGAAATCTTTGGCCCGGTCCAAGTTGTCATTCCCTTTGATGACGAAGCCCAAGCGGTGCAAATCGCCAATGGGACAAAATTTGGGTTGGTCGCCTCAATCTGGTCGCGCGATGGTGCACGCCAGATGCGTTTGGCCAAGCAATTGCGCGCCGGTCAGGTTTTCTTGAACAATTACGGCGCTGGCGGCGGTGTCGAACTGCCCTTCGGCGGATCGGGCCTGTCTGGCCATGGGCGCGAAAAGGGCTTCGAAGCGCTTTATGGTTTCTCGACTCTCAAAACCGTTGCGGCCCTTCACGGCTAAATAAATCGGCAGGCTGGAAGACTTCAGCCTGCCGAACGCGGTTCTTCAACCATTGATAGCCTGCCGCCTATTTTTCTATCGCTCTGGCAGCGGTGCACGCAGTGCGCCGCCAAAGTTGATCACAGATTCCCCAAATAATCCTTGCAAAACGCATTGCTTTTCGACCGGATGGCTTAGGTCAACAGCGAGACGCTAGACCTTAGATTCCTGATGGGGGGACCTCAAAATGCAAGACAGAACAGCCAAAGTCGCAAAGATGGCAAAGGATGTAACCGCGGGCCGGCTTGACCGGCGCGAATTCATGGCACTGGCCAGCATCCTTGGGGTCGCCGCGCCCGTGGCGGGCGGGATGATTGGTGCCTTCGCGCCCAGCCCCGCCGCCGCAGAAGAACCCAAGAAAGGCGGCAGCCTGCGCATCGGTCAGCAAGTACTCGATATCAATGATCCGCGCACCTATGACTGGCCGCAAAAAGCCAATGTTGCACGCCAGATTTGCGAGCCATTGGTGCGCTGGGAGCCTGATGGCTCCTTCACTCCCTCGCTGCTTGAGCGCTGGGAAGTCAGCGATGATGCCAAAACCTACACGCTGCATGTACGCAAAGACGGCGTTTGGAACAACGGTGATGCGCTGACTGCGGATGACGTGGTGTTCAACATTCGCCGCATGGCCGATGCCTCGGCTGAGGGCAATGCGATGGCCGCGCGTCTGGCTGCGCTGCGCGAAGGCGAAGCCCAGCAGGCCGCTGAAAATGCAGTGGTGAAAATCGACGATTACACCGTGCAACTGAACCTGTTTACTGCTGATATTTCGTTAATCCCGTCCTTTGGGGATTATTCGGCGCTCTGCGTGCACCCCTCTTTTACCGGGCAATTGCAGGACACACCGATTGGCACTGGCGCATTCGAATTGGTGTCTTTTGGCGTGGGTGATCGGGCCGTATTAAAGCGGCGCGAAGACGGTAAATGGTGGGGCGGCGAGGCCTACGTAGATGAGCTGGTGTTCATCGATCTTGGCAATGATGATGCGGCGTTTGTTGCCTCTTTCGAAGCCGAAGAGATCGATATGAACGACGAAACCCAGAACAATGCCGAGGAAATCTTCGACGCGATTGGGCTGGAGCGGGCCGTTGCGCTGACGGCGACCACGGCTGTGGCACGGATGAACGTAAACGCCCCGCCTTTTGACAACAAAGATCTGCGCAATGCGGTTCAACTGGCCGTGGACAATACCATCTGTTTAGAGCTGGCAATTGCAGGTTTGGGCGATGCGGCGGACAATCACCATGTCGGCCCTATGCATCCTGAATATCTGGAAGTACCGCGCCCTGCGCCTGATCCAGCCAAGGCCAAGGAAATGCTCGATGCTTCTGGGTTTACCGGCGAAATCGAGCTTATTTCTATCGACGGCGGCGAGCTGCGCGATCTGGCCGACACGGTTGCGGCGCAATTGCGCGATGCGGGTTTCGAGATGACCCGGCGGACACTTCCCGGCGCGACATTCTGGAATGACTGGACGAAATATCCTTTCTCCACCACCTCTTGGGGTGCGCGGCCCTTAGGGGTTCAGGTGTACGCCGTGGCGTATAAATCTGGCGCGGCTTGGAATGAATCTGGCCATTCCAACCCTGACTTTGACGCCAAATTGACCGAAGCGCTGGGTGTTTTCGACCCCGAAGCGCGCCGCCCCTTGATGGGGGAGCTGCAAAAAATGCTGCAAGATAGCGGCGTGATCATTCAACCGTACTGGCGTGAATTGGCGATGCACCACACGGCGCGGGTCAAGGGTTATCAACGCCATCCGGGCCGCGAAATGCATCTGGAGCGGGTCTGGCTGGACAGCTAAGCCCCGCACGGCTGCCCCTGCATAACGCTGGGGCAGCCGTTTTTTCTTCACAACTCAAAGCAGAGCGCCCTCATCCACCCAGCCCCCCTTTGCCACGGCAGAAGTCAGTGTTGCTGGTAGATGGTGTGAGTTGCGATACCTCCAGCCCTCATAACGATGCGGTGCGCCCGGGAGTTTATTTTTCGTTGGTGGCTGCGTCATTCTGGCTAAAAGCTCAGCAAATGACTGCCAAGCCACGTACAAACCGAGTTACAGGCACCTGCCGCAAAAGAGCGAAGTTTTGCCTGTATTGCCCTCAAAGCACACTCACCACGCCGCACAACTTTAGGTAGATGACATTCTGCGGGCGCGCGTTTAAAGTTAAGAACTCGCGTCGCAGTATTTGACAACATGCTGGTTCATGATGCCGCAAAAATTCCATTAAAGCCAAAATATTCTGATGCTTAAGCCATTGACTGCACTGGCAAACCATTGAACAACTTAAGATAGAACCATGCCATGCAAACCAAGCCAAACGCCCAACGCCGCCCACAGTGGCAAATAACAGTCCTTTTGAACGTGTGATGGGTCAACTGTGAAACGTATCGAATTCATACTGCTCGTTGTTGGCATGCTGACCATCGCTGGTTTAGCGGTCTACAGCCATCGGTCGGGCGAAAAGACGGCAACGGCGGAATTTCACCGGCTGGCTGATAATTCTGTCGAAGCGTTGGACGAGCGGATGCAGAATTATCTGCATAGCTTGGTGGCCGTGGCGGCATTCTATCGCGGCTCTGACGATGTGACGGCGGCCGAGTTCCAATCATTTGTGCAGGATCTGGATATTGAGCAGACCCTGCCGGGCATCAATGGGCTTGGGTTGATTGTCCCGGTCCCTGCTGATGAGGTGGACGCATTTGAACGCGACATGCAGATCAACAGCTATCGCGAGTATGAAGTTCACCCGAAAACGGACGCCGCAGAGAGCTTTATCGTCAAATACATCTCCCCTTATGGCCCGAATGCCGAGGCGCTGGGGTTGGATATTGCGTTTGAAGACGGGCGGCGTCGCGCCGCTGCGCGGGCGCGCAGGCTTGGACAGGCACAACTGACCCCGCGATTGGAACTGGTGCAGGATACCAGCGAAGATACCGGGTTTGTCTTGCTCTATCCGATTTCAAGGACCGCCATGTCATCTGCGGGGGATAATACGGCCCAAGGTGCCTTTGTCGGTTGGATCTTTGCGCCCTTTGTCGGGCGTAATTTGCTGTCCAATCTGACGCCCGATCAGGGGTTTCATTACAATCTAAAAGTATACGATGGCCGCGAAGAATCGCCCGGAAACCTGATATTCGACGGGCATGACGCAGATGGTTTTCATGGGGCCTATAGCTCAACCGTGACCATCGAGAAATTTGGCCGGCCTTGGACGGTTCATTACTTCAGCACGGCGGAATTTGATCGCTCTGTGCGGTCTTATGTGCCCTACTTCATCATCTGTATTGGTTTGCTTTCCATTGTATTGCTGTTGGCTTGGCAACGTTTCACCGGACAACGTGCCGCCGCGCTGATGGAACTTGCGAAACTGCGCGAGCGGCAGATCACCGCGCAGGGCGAAGAGAACCGGTCAATCGTGGAAAATGCGGTGACGCCAGTGTTCATCCTTGATGAAAGGGATGAGATTACCTTTTCCAACCAAGCCGCCCGCAAATGTTTTGAATATTCGGAAACCGAATTACTCGGCATGGCGTTTTCTAAAATCGCCAGAGGCCCCGGCAAAGACCCGCAGGCGGAAAATCCAGATTATGCCAGCGGGCGCACCCGCGATGGGCGGATGCTGGTGCTGGACTTACAGCGCAATTCATGGACCACCGCACGGGGCGAAAAACGCATTACCGCGATTGTACGTGACATCACGGCCCAGACCAATTTGCAGGCTTATATTGAGCGCACCAAGACGCTCTATGATCTTGCGTTGCAGGGGTCGCATATCGGGGTGTTCGACATTGATCTGGTCAGCGGCAAGTCGGATGTGTCCGATACGTGGTGCCGGATCATGGGGTTCAACAAGGAGTGTAACGGGCTCGATACACAGCGCGAGTTTCTCGCGCGCATCCACCCCGAAGATCGCAACCTTCTGACAAAGGCCGATGAGGATTGCATCATGGGCCGTACCTCGCGTTCGATCTCGGAATATCGGATGCTGTTTGGCAAAAATGAATGGCGCTGGATGCGGTCTGATGCGGTGGTGGCCCAGCGGGATGCGGCGGGTAAGGCGCTGCGTTTGATTGGCACGCAAAGCGACATCACCGAAGAGCGCCATGCGCGCAACGCGCTTGAGGCAAGTGAAGAGCAATTCCGCCGGGTGCTTTCTGCGGCGCCGATTGGCATGGCGTTGATGGATGACAAGGGCGAGTTCATTGGCGTGAACGACGCGCTTTGCGCGCTTTGCGGGGTGTCGCGGGAAGTTTTGGTATCCGGTTATAAACTGTCCGACATCCTATATCCCGATGATCTGGCTGCCATGTACCGCGACATTCAGGCCATGATGGCAGAGGGCCAGACCGAGCCCTATATGGCCGAGCACAAGCTGATCCAAGATGATGTGAAAGGGAAATGGGGCCTGTTCCACGTTTCATGGACGCATGACAAAAACGCCGGACGCCATGTTTTCATCGCGCAGGTCGTGGATATCACAGAGCAAAAACGTGTGGAGCAGATCAAGAACGAGTTTGTCTCGACCGTGAGCCATGAATTGCGCACGCCGCTGACCTCGATCAAAGGGGCGCTTGGGCTTATCACCGCGAGCAAGGAAAACGGCCAAAGCCAGCCCACCAAACGGTTGCTGGAGATCGCGTCGTCCAATGTGGATCGTTTGACCTCTATCGTGAATGATATTCTGGACCTTGAGAAAATCTCCTCGGGGGAAGTGGCGTTTGACATTGGGCCAGCCAATCTGTCGGATATCCTGCATGATGCGGCGAATGAGCTGCTGCCTTTTGCGCAGACCCACAAGAACAAGCTTTTGGTACAATTGCCGAGCGATCCTTTGATGGTGGCGGTTGATCCATCGCGCACGCGGCAGGTGCTGGCCAATCTAATTTCCAACGCCTGCAAATATTCGGATAACGACAGTGACGTTCAGGTGGTTGCCGAACAATTGGACGGGATGGCGATCATCTATGTGATCAACAAAGGGCCGGGGATTCCCGATTCCTTTAGGCCGCGCATCTTCGAAGCGTTTTCGCAGGCGGATGGCTCTGACACACGGGTCAAGGGCGGCACCGGGCTTGGGCTGAACATCTCGCGCCAGATTGTAACGCGTCAGGGCGGCAAGATCGGGTTTGAAAGCCGCAAAGACAACATGACGGTTTTCTGGTTCACTTGCCCCCTGTCCAAATCAGTAGCCAATGCGCCGCCGATCAAACTGGTTGCCCAAGGCACTGTGCCGCAGCCACGCGCAACGGTGCTGCATCTGGAGAATGACCGGGATTTTGCCGATGTTGTGCGCTCGGGGCTGAAACCTCATGCGGATGTCATCCATGCCGAGTCGATCCGCGATGCGCGGTCGATTCTAGGGCGGTTGAACCTCGACGTAATTTTGCTGGATTGGTCCTTGCCCGATGGCGATGCCAGCAGCCTGTTGGATGAGATTTTAGCGCTGCATCCTGAGGCCTGTATTTTGGGCCTATCCGCAGATGGGGAACGCGGCACGGACCCGCGTATCAAGGCCAATATGGTCAAGACCCGCGCCGATCTGGATGATGTGGTGCAACAGGTACTGGGCAACAGCGCCAAAGCCTCCTGAGGAGCCCCAAAGCGCCGCCCAAGCGCTGCAAACCGACGCCTTATTAATGACAATTTGTCTAGCTAGTAAAACTCAACTTAAAACGATTTCTTTTTTGAAGTTTTGGCAAAGAACGTCCATGTCGGGGGCTGAGTAGTGCAGAAAATTACCGCCAAAATACCAGCAGGCCGCGTGCTCGCGTGCAGCAGCATTTTGTCGCTGGGCTGGTATCTATCAACCTCAACCGCATTGTCCGGTCCTTTGGGTGAATTCGTTCCAGTCATCGGATCCATCGCCATTGCTGGCATCGTTCCGGTTTTGGTGCACCGCCAGATCGTTCAAAACAGGTTCAACTCCGCGCAGCTTTCAACCTCGCAGCGGATTGAGGCTTTCAACCGGCACACGGCCGTGAATGTGGTCGATTCCAATCACAATATCACCGAAGTTAATGACCGTTTGCTGGAATTGACCGGGTATGACCGGTCGCAATTGATCGGCAAACCCGTCTGCCTGTTCTATGGCGAAGACAGCGTCAAAACCGCCCAAGAAATTCGTGAGGCATTGCGCCGCGGCGAAATCTGGCAGGGCGAGACGACGCTGCAACATGCCGGCGGTCAAACCGTGACCACGCAAACCACTGTGGTGCCATTGTTCGATGCCCAGAAAAACTGGCTTGGCTCGATTACGGTGCGCACGGATGTGACCGCAGCCCATGAACTGGCAGCCCAGCGCGAGACCGCGCAAACGCTGCACGAGCTGCGTGACGACATCTGGATTGTGGATGCCGATACGGAACGCTTTAGCTATATGAACCGCGCAGCGTCGCGGCGGCTTGAGATGGAGAAGGGCGAATACCTTCTGACCAACATGTCCGATCTGGAGCCGATGCGCGGCATTCGTCGGGTGGTTCATGCTTGTCGCCGGCTTCGCGAAACAGGCGAATCTACGACCAATTTTGAGATCGAATTGAATGACGTGCCGTTTTACGTGACCGTCAAATATCTGCCTAATCGGTCACAGCGCAGCCGCTATCTGATTTTGCTGACGGATATTTCTGACCGCGTTGAACAGGCGCAGAAGAAAGCCGATTTCATTTCGACCGTCAGCCATGAGCTACGCTCGCCCCTCACCTCTATCAAAGGGTCCATGGGGCTGTTGCTGGCCAATTCTGCGGGCGATCTTCCGCAAAAGGCCTTAGGCCTGCTGGAGATTGCGCATCGCAATGCGGACCGTTTGGTGCTGATCATCAATGATATTCTGGATTTGGAGAAAATCTCCAAAGGGCACATGGAATTCGAAGCGGTGAATGTCGATATGAACGCCATTCTGCGCGAGGCTTTCGACGCCAATGTGGCGCTGCAAAGCCGGTTTACCATCAACTTCAAACTCTCGGGTGATCAAGATCCCTTGTATGTTCAGACCGATCCGAACCGGGTCATTCAGGTGCTGAACAACTTCATTTCCAACGCTTGTAAATTCTCGCGCCCTTCCGCCACGGTTGAGATCAACCTGCGCGATGAAGGCGACAGCGTGCGCGTCAGCGTGCGTGATGAGGGGCCAGGCATTGCCGATACTGACAAACAAAAGGTGTTTGAACGTTTTGCAGATCTTTCTAACTCGGATCGCGCTGCAAAAGGAGGCACTGGGCTTGGCTTAAGTATCTGTAAAGCCATCATTCAGGGGCTGGGAGGCACAATTGGGTTTGAAACCGCAGAAGGCGTAGGTAGTACTTTCTATTTCGTGCTACCAAAAAATGTGGCACCAAGCATTGAACACTCAAATATGGTGCTTTTACGCGCCGCAGGTTGATTCGGACATTCATGATTAAACTATTACATGTGGAAGACGACGCAGATATTCGGGAAATCGCGGAGATGGCGCTTTCCCTTTCCGGCGAATTTGAACTGGTTCAATGCGAGTCGGGCGAAGCTGCGTTGAACAAGGTGCAAGAGTTTACGCCTGACGTCCTTTTGCTCGACATGATGATGCCCGGCATGACCGGGCGGCAGACCTTGGAAAAAATGCGCGAGATGCCCCAACTGGTGGACACTCCTGCGATTTTCATGACCGCACGTGCACAGCATGGCGAAATCGAAGAGATGCGCAGCGCAGGCGCGGTGGATGTGATCAGCAAACCGTTTGATCCCATGTCACTGGGCGAGCAAATCAAAGCAGCAATCGCAAAAAAGGCCTGAAGCGGTAACGCCTCAGGCCTTCTTCTATCACGTTGAATGTGTGTTTCGTCCTTAGGCCGTTGCGGTGCTTTGCGCTGCGATCAGTGTTTTGCACTGCTCGACAAACCCATCAAGGTTCATGACCAGAGGCGCCGGGCAAGGCGCGGCATCCAGATCTGCTGTCTCGAAATGCTCGATGATCTCCAGCTCGCACGCGCGGGCTTTGTCGCCAAGCGCCGTAAAGCCTAGAGAGCCAGCAGTGCCGGCAATCTTGTGCAAAATGTCGCGGGCTTCGCCAAGCTCGTTCACCGCCTCTGCGGAGTCTTCTGAGTCCCACGCGGTCAGCGCATGTTCGGCGATTGAGCTATAACGTTCTTCGAGCAGAACCAGAAATCGTTTGCGGACATTGGCAAGGCCGGGCAGTTCGGACATGGGATCGTTCATGCCCTCTGCTCGGTCAGCCAGATGCTGCCGTGCTCACGCTCAGCCTGAATACTGGCTTGCTCGGCGCTGGTATGGGCATCGGCAAGCGCTTCCATCAGGGCATTGCCGGATTTCCACACCAGACGGACCGTTTTACCCACCACCACACGCGCACGCAGGCGGTTGCCGCTGTTGTCGTAGATTTCTGTGCGCAAGAAGCCCAAATTCACGATGTCTTTGAGTTTGTCCAGATCAGGTTGCCAGCCGCTGTCGGTGACACACAAGAAGGTGCCATTGCCCGCATAGGCCATCAAGAACTGAAAGCCTTGCAACGTGTCCGAGATGATCTCGGCGGCGTCTGCGATCAGGCTTTTGAACTCGAATGGCGACAGGTTAGCGTGGAATTCGTCGATCTTGCGGATCGAGAAAGCAAAAACGCTGGACCCGAACAAGGCCCCGCGTGAAAGCTGTGCAACGTAGTTTTCCAGCGCCACGTGATCGATGACATTTTCGACGTCATAAATCGAAAGCGGCTCGTGCAACTGCACCGGTTTGTTGATCTGCTCATCACTTGCAAAGCTGGACAGGGTTTCTGTCGCAAAGATCTTCTTGGTGTTGACCACGCGTTTGCTGACATGGGTTTCAAGCAGTTTCAGGCGCGCCTGAAGCTCGCTCACCTCGAAGGGTTTGGTGACGTAGTCAGTGGCCCCTGCTGCGAACACGGAATCGATATAGCGCTTTTCGGACATCGCGGTGAGCATCATCACCGGGCTGTCTGCATAGCGCTTCATGGCTTTGACCTTGCGGGTCAGTTCGACGCCATCCATCTGGGGCATCTGAATATCAAACAAAAAACAATCAAAATCGGGACCAGTGTTCGCTTCGAGGAGTGCCAAGGCCTCAAAACCAGATTCAGCCGTTGTCAATTCATGCCCGCCGACGGATTCCATGAATTGACTCAGTAGCTCTAGAATGATCGGGTCGTCGTCGACTGCCAGGATCTTCATTTTCGTCTCCATCATCAGCCGCGCTTCACTAGCGGCCTGGTAGTGTTTTTTTGCCTACACACAACTTTACGGAGAAACGTGGCGAAACTTGGGCGCACGAAACAGTATTCGCGGCATTTGTGTGATTGTTTCCGTATTCTTTTCAGAAGCTTCAAGTTTGTAGGAAAGGCAAAGCCCCTTGCGGGGCTATTGCATTGTTGCGTTCAGTTTTTCGAACAGCCGCGCTTCTTGCTCGGTTGTTTTGCCTCCAAAGGAGGTTTTTTCGCCGTAGAGGTGGCTCCGCAGTCGTTCGCTGGCAGAGCGGCCAGAAAGGATACGCTCGTCACAGATGGGCTTTACCGTCAGTCTGGGGGGCATTGGAACGCCAGTGATGGACACGTCCCAGTTGCGCGATACTTCGCTGTTGATGCTTTGCAAAAGCGCGTCATGCTTCAGACGGGTGCGGCCCAAGGTGAGGCCGATGAATTTGCCGGACCCCGCATAGGCCAGACGGCCCGCGCGTTCGGAAACGGCTGTTTCGGCTGAGCGCGCCAAGATTTCGAGTGCATGGCGGAATTGCGCGGGCTTCACCGCGCTGTGAATGCCGCGCAGGCCTTCGACGTCGATGCAGAACAGGTTTATCGCATGGCAGCCTTCTTGGAGGCGCAAGATCCAGTTTTCGAGCTCTGTCGCATTGGTCAGGCCGGGGACTTTCAAATCAAGCTGCTCGGAGAAACCGATTTTCATGCTCTCGGAGAGTTCTGCCAATGTGGTCTTTGCCTGCGCTTCGCGTTTCAGGCTGTCGTTCAACATGCCTGCGGTGCGGATACGGGCGCCAAGTTCGATGCCGTTGAAAGGTTTGGTCACAAAATCAGTGGCCCCGGCAAAGAATGCGCGGCGCATCAGCCCGACTTCGCGGCTGGCGGTGATCATCAAGATCGGCGTGGCCTGATAACCCTTCTGGCAGCGCAGCACCTCGCAGAAATCAATGCCGTCGATGCCCGGCAGCATAATATCAAGCAGCGCGCATTCAAACGGGTGCTCGGCGGCTTTGACAAGCTGAAGCGCCTCCTCAGCGGAACCGCAAAGCGTCAGTTGATGTTCACCATTACGCGTCAGAGCGCGTTCGAGCAGGTCGAGAATGATGGGATCGTCATCAACAGCAAGAATTCTCATCTATTTTTCCTCATTAAATATGCCTGATCTGAATAAGCTGCGGCATTTAACTATAATGAGCCGGGCAAAAGCGGCGCGATTTAGCCCGGATTGAGAAAGATTATGGCACCAAAAGCACGATTGCGCGCTTTTCGGCACATTCCACCCTAGGTTGCCAGTTCTACCTATCAGAGAAAACCGTTATAAAGCGGTGCGATAGGGCGGATTCCCGCCATAGCAACCAAAAGTTGAAGAGGTGTCATAGTTTCGCCAGTTTCGAGTGTTTTTTTTACGATAAATTAAGGGAAGCGGGTTGGACGTGCTGATATTAACCGCACCCTGCGTCACTGGAGGACGAGTAATGCGTATTTTAACTGTCGATGACGACCCGGTGATTCTGGACATGGTGCCTGTGATCTTTCGCGACACGGGGCACGCAGAAGTCACCACCGCAGAGAGCGGGCAAGCGGCGCTGGATCTGCTGGGCTATGGCGAGGCGCGGTTTGATTGCATCTTGCTGGACATCGCGATGCCGCAGATGTCGGGGATCGAGCTTTGCCAGCGCATTCGGGCGCGGCCTGAATATGCGTTTACGCCGATCATCATGCTGACCGGGCAACAGGATCAACCCTCGATCGAGGGGGCCTTTGCAGCGGGGGCCACGGATTACATCACCAAGCCATTTGAAATTCGCAATGTGGTGGACCGCGTCCAGATTGCCGAGCGGATGTTGAAAAACACCGATCAGGCGCTGGCGCTCAACCCTGTGGATATGGACCCGGACACCGCCGATGGCGAGCATCCGTTTACCATCAGCGATCCGCTGTTTATCACCGATGCAGAGCAGATGATTCAGCCCTTTAGTCTGGGCAATTATCTGGCGCAATTGTCGCGCCGCCGGATTGATGAATGTTTCGTTTTCGCCGTGACGATTGCGAATATCAAAGACCTTTATGATTTCTGCTCGACCAAGGAATTTGCTGTGGCGCTTTCGGAAGTGTCGGACGTGATTTCCCAGTCTATTCAAAGCACAAGGCAGATGAACGCCTATATGGGCGATGGCGCGTTTGTGAGCATTTCGGCGCAGGAGATCAGCGATCTTTGGCCTGAAATTGCCACAACCATGCAAGAAAAACTTGATGCGTCGGCGGCAGTTTATGACGATGGGCGGGCGATGGAGATCACCTTGTCTGTGGGCCGTCCGCTGCATCCCAATGCCAGCTCTAACACGCGGGTGAAACGCACGTTTGACCGGGCCATTGCCCGCTCGCGTCCGCCCGGGCAGAGCCGTCTGCGCCGCTGATCCCCTGCCCTGCTGGTGAAATTCACCGCCGGGGGGATTGGCGCGGGCGGGACTTCGGGGCAAGGTGGTCAAAACAAGCCTGCATGGCGGGCGATTGACCAACAGGAAGACCCCATGACACACCCAGATATTCTGGCTGAGATGCTGCTGCCCACCAATGAGCTGCGCGATGATCTGCCGTTTTTCACCAAGACACTTGGCATGCGGATGGACAGTATTTTCCCCGCTGATGACCCCACTGTGGCGAGTTTTTCGGGCCATGGGCTGCGGCTTCGGATCGAAAAAGGTGCGGATGTGCCGCCCGGTCACATTCGGATTTTGACCGATCATCCAGAGGATTTTGCAGGCGGGCAGCGGCATCTGACCGCGCCAAATGGCACCAAGATCGAGGTGGTTCCGCTCACCCCGCAGGTGCAGCAACCGCAAACCCAACATGAATTTGTCGTGCGCCGCCTTAAGGATGAAGCGCCTTGGGTGATTGGCCGCGCCGGAATGCATTACCGCGACCTGATTGAATCGCGGCTGGGCGGGTCGATTATTGCCAGCCACATTCGCATTCCAGACGGCGGCCCGGTGCCGGATATGGTGCATTATCACACGGTCGGATTTCAGCTTATTTTCTGTTATCGCGGCTGGGTTGATATCTATTACGAAGATCAGGGTGACGAGCTGCTTCGGCTTGAGGCGGGCGATTGTGTGACCCAGCCGCCGGGCATCCGGCACCGGGTTGTGCATGCCTCGCCCGATATTGAGGTGATCGAAATTGGCGTGCCAGCAGAGCACGTTACGACGATTGACCATGATTTCACCTTGCCCAATGGCAAGGGCGATCCGGCCCGCGAATGGGACGGTCAGACCTTTGTGCACCACATCAAAAACAAAGCCGAATGGGCCCCCTTCCGTATGCCCGGTTTCACCGCGCGCGACACGGGCGTGAGCCACGGCACCAAAGGTGTGGCGGGCATTCAGGTGGCGCGTTTTTCAGGCGGCGAGACCAAGCCGAGCCGCCACGATGCGGACATCCATTTCACCTTTGTGATGGAGGGCCAGATGGAGCTTCATGCCGAGGGCCAAGCAGCGCGCGCTTTGACCCCCGGAGACGCATTTGTGATCCCGCCGGGCATGTCGGCGCAGTATTTGGCCTGTTCCGAGGATCTGGAGCTTTTGGAGGTCGCATTGCGGGGTGATTTCCGTACACAGCTTGTATGACATCTGTACACCGCTGCGCCGGGCAAACTGATCAAATTTTAGGTAAATAAACCTTGATCAGGCCACTTGGGCGCCTTGGGACCAGACCTGTTTCAGGAGCACATCCGCGCCGATTTCGGAAAAGCGAATCAGGTCGGCGCGTTTGCCGATTTTGATCTCGCCGCGATCGCGCAGCCCAACCGATTGCGCGGGGCTGTGGGTGACGGTGGCGAGGGCGCGGGGCAGATCATCCCATTCGCGGGCCAAGGCCATGGCCCCGATCAGAAGGCCGGCGGGCACGTAATCGGAGGAGAGAATGTCCAGCCGATCCAGCCGGGCCAGTTCCATCGCCGCCACATTGCCGGAATGAGAGCCGCCGCGCACCACATTGGGCGCGCCCATGATGGTGGCGATGCCCAATTCGCGGCAGGCATGCGCCGCTTCGGTTGTGGTGGGAAATTCCGCGAGGGTGACGCCGTGGCCGTGGCTGGTGGCGACTTGCTCGGCGGTGGTGTCGTCGTGGCTGGCCAAGGTTGCGCCAAACCGGGCGGCGGCGGCGATGGTGGCGGTTTCATGTGCCGCGCCAAAGCGGCGTTGCAGCCCTTCGAGGAACGCCACGTGATCGGCAAAACCTGCAGCATCCATGCCATGTTTGCCGCGCACATATTCCTCTAGTTTGCTCAGATCGCGAAATTGACGTTGGCCGGGAGTGTGATCCATCATCGAGACAATGCCGACCCGGTCATTTTCGGTGAATTCTTCCAGCTCGTCCACTAGGGTTTCGGAGCAAATCTCGGCGCGTAGGTGCAGTTGGTGGCTGATTTTCAGCGCGCCTTGGCCGTGCAATTCAGCGATTTCAGTCGCGATCTGGCGGGCGTATTTGCCGTAGGTTTTTCTGTCATCGGACACGATAGAGCCCACGCGGATCGCGTCAAACACCGTGGTAATGCCCGTGGCGGCCAATTCGCGGTCATGGGCGAGGATCGCGGCGCGGTGCGGCCAGTTCACTTTGGGCCGGGGGGTCAGGTGGCGTTCCAGATTGTCGGTGTGCAGTTCGACCAAACCGGGGGCGAGGTAATCGCCTTGCATGTCGAGCGCGCCTTTGGGCAGGGCCGCGCCGCTGCTGATGTCTTGGATTTTGCCGTTCTGGAGGCGCAGGTGTCCGTGCATCACCTCTGTGTCGAGGATGATCCGGGCATTGGCGAGAATGGTTTCTTGGGTCATGTCAGGTTCACTTTGGTTCTGCGGCAAGTGCGCGGTGCACGGCGGCGACGGTTTCATCAAGCGGGCCGTCATTGTGGAGTGTTGTCACATTCAGGTGGGTTGGGATATCGCGGTCTGCGCGGCGCAGGCGGGCGGCGATGTCTTGGGCGGTTTCGCGGCCCCGGTTTGCAAGGCGCGCCGCCAAGGTTTCGGGCGCGGCGGTCAGGTGCAGGATGTGCAGGGTTGGCCAGATCTCTGAGGCTTGTTCCAGCACGGAGCGGGACAGGTTGGCCAAGACATCTTGGCCCGCGTTCAACGTTTGGCTGACCTTGGCGGGGATGGCGTAATGCAGCCCGTGGGCCTGCCAATGCAGTGCAAATTCTCCGGCCTGCGCGCGGGCGGTGAACGCATCGAGGCTGGCGCTCTCGAATGCTTCGCCCCCGGCGTCTGCGGGGCGGGTGATGACCCGGCGGGCCAGCACGTATTGCGGGTGCCGGGCGGCAAGCGCGCCCATCACCGTGTCTTTGCCCACGCCCGAGGGGCCTACCACCGCGATCAGCCGCCCGGTCATGCGGCGGCCTTTGGGGTGAAGCCGGTGACGTCGATCTGGCGGTCGCAAATCTCGTCGCGGGCGCTGTGATCGTGGAAGATGCCGATGATCGCGCAGCCGCGAGATTTGGCCTCGCGGATCATGGTGAGCACCACATCGCGGTTGGCGGGGTCGAGGCTGGCGGTGGGTTCGTCAAGCAGCATCGCGGGATAGGGAAAGGCAAAGCCCCGTGCGATGTTCACGCGCTGCTGTTCGCCGCCCGAGAAGGTTGTCGGGCTAAGCTGCCAGAGGCGTTCGGGGATGTTGAGGCGGGCCAGCAGGGTTTTCGCCTGTGCGTGGGCTTGCGGCAGAGCGGTGCCGGTGCGCAGCAGCGGTTCGGCCACCACATCGAGGGTGGAGACACGCGGCACCACGCGCAGGAATTGGCTGACATAGCCCAGAACCTCGCGGCGCAGGGCGATGATTTCACGCGGCGCGGCGCGGGCCACATCCAGATCACCGATCATGATGCGGCCCGATTTGGTGAGGTAATTGCCGTATATCATCCGCATTAGGGTCGATTTTCCCGCGCCGGATTCCCCGATCAGGGCGACACATTCGCCGGGGTTCACGGCGAGGGAGGCCCCTGCCATTACCGGGATTTCCGCGCCGCCCTGGTTGTGCAGCACAAAGGATTTGGAGATGTTTTCGATATGGATCATCGGGTCAAACCTGCAAGACTGAGGAAACGAGAAGCTGGGTGTAGGCGTGTTGCGGATCATCCAGCACCTGATCGGTGAGACCGGATTCGACCACATGCCCGTCTTTCATCACCATCAAACGGTCCGCCAAGAGACGCACCACGGCGAGGTCATGGGTGACAATAATCGCGGAGAGGTTCATTTCGCGCACAAGGCCGCGCAGCAGATCAAGCAGCCGCGCCTGTACCGAGACATCAAGCCCGCCTGTGGGTTCATCCATAAACACCAGTCGCGGCCCGGTGACCAGATTGCGCGCGATTTGCAGCCGCTGTTGCATGCCGCCGGAAAACGCGGTGGGGCGGTCATCGATGCGGTCTTCGTTGATCTCGACACGGCCCAGCCAATCGGCGGCGCGGGCGCGGATATCGCCGTAATGGCGGGCATTCACCGCCATCAGCCGCTCGCCCACATTGCCGCCCGCGCTGACATTCATGCGCAGGCCGTCGCGGGCATGTTGGTGCACAAAGGCCCAATCGGTGCGCGCCAGCATGCGGCGCTCTGGCTCGCTCATGGTGACAGTGTCGCGCAGCCCGTCGGTGCGGGTGTCGAACATCACCGCGCCAGTGTCAGGCTCCAGATGCCCCGCGAGACAGTTCAGCAAGGTCGATTTGCCCGAGCCGCTTTCGCCCACGATGCCCATCACCTCGCCGGGGTAGAGATCAAAGGAGACATCCGTGCAGCCCATGCGCGCGCCGTAGCGTTTGGAGATGTCGGTGACTTTCAACAAAGCGCTCATGCTGCGTCTTCCTTATAGGGGGTGCCTTGGGCGCCGATGTGACCTGCGGCGCGGCGGGCGCTGCAAAAATCAGTGTCGGAACACATGAACATGCGGGTGCCTGCGTCGTCGGTGATCAGCTCGTCGAGATAGCTGTCTTCTGCGCCGCACAGGCCGCAGGGGTGATCGGCTTTGCTGGGTTCAAACGGGTAGTCGTCAAAATCGAGGCTGACCACGCGGCTGTAGGGCGGCAGGGCATAGATGCGTTGTTCGCGGCCTGCGCCAAAGAGCTGGATTGCGGGCATTTCCAGTTTTGGATTGTCGAATTTGGGGATGGGGGACGGGTCCATCACATAGCGGCCTTCGACCTTGACCGGATAAGCATAGGCGGTGGCGATGGCCCCGTGCTGGCTGATGTCTTCGTAGAGTTTCACATGCATCAACCCGTATTCTTCGAGGCTGTGCATCTTGCGGGTTTCCACCTCGGAGGGTTCCAAAAACCGCAGCGGTTCGGGGATTGGCACTTGATAGACGAGGATCTGATCTTCGCGCAGGGGGGCCTCGGGGATGCGGTGGCGGGTTTGAATGACGCTGGCGTCTTGGGTTTTCTCGGTCACGGCCACTTGGGCGGTTTTTTCAAAAAATCGCCTAATAGAGACTGCATTTGTGGTGTCATCCGCGCCTTGGTCGATCACTTTGAACGTGTCGGCGCGGGTCATGACCGCCGCAGAGACCTGCACGCCGCCGGTGCCCCAGCCGTAGGGCATGGGCATTTCGCGGCTGGCGAAGGGCACCTGATAGCCGGGAATAGCGAGACCTTTGAGGATCGCGCGGCGGATCATGCGTTTGGTTTGTTCATCCAGATAGGCAAAATTATAGTCGCTCATTGCGCAGCCTCCTGCGGTTGCATGGCGTCCCGCCGCAATTTGCGGATCAATTCCAATTCCGATTGGAAATCCACGTAATGCGGCAGTTTGATATGTTCGAGGAACCCCGTCGCTTGGATGTTATCCGCGTGATAGAGCACAAATTCTTCGTCTTGCGCGGGGGCGCCGACATTGTCTTCGCCCAGCTCTTTCCAGCGCAGGGCGCGGTCGACCAGCGCCATAGAGATCGCTTTTCGCTCGCTCATCCCAAAGACCAGACCGTAGCCACGGGTGAATTGCGGCGGCTGGGTTTTGGAGCCGGTGAATTGGTTCACGGTTTCACATTCGGTCAGGGTAATCTCGCCTATTTCAATCGCGAAACCCAGTTCGGGAATGTCCATTTCCACATCCACCGTGCCGATGCGCAGCTCGGCCACGAAGGCGTGGTTGCGCGCATAGCCGCGCTGGGTTGAATAGGCCATGCCGAGCAAAAACCCTTCATCGGCCCGTGTTAGAGACTGTAATCGCAGGGCACGATCCGCAGGCAGTTCGAGCGGTTCGCGGGTGAGATCAGGCGGCACATCAGCGCCGGGGGGCTCCGATTGGATCAGGTTTTCACGGTCCAGAAACCCCATGATATGAGGGGTGGATACAGGCGCGCAGGGCTGTTCGGGCGCGGCAGGCACCTCGCCATCAGCGGCCAGTTGGAAATCAAGCAGGCGGTGGGTGTAGTCAAATGTGGGGCCAAGCACCTGCCCGCCCGGCGCGTCTTTGAACGTGGCAGAGACCCGGCGGTCACAGCGCATGTCTGCGGTTTGCACCGGGTTTGACGCGCCGATGCGCGGCAAGGTGGTGCGGTAGGCGCGGATCAGGAAAATCGCCTCGATCAGGTCACCGCGTGATTGTTTGATCGCGAGGGCGGCGAGGTCTGGGTCATAGAGCGAGCCTTCGGCCATGACGCGGTTCACCGCGAGGCCCATTTGTTCGCGAATTTGATCAACGCCCAGTTCGGCCACATTAGGGTCGCCCCGGCGTTCTTCGGCGAGCCATGCATGGGCGTTATCAATCGCCCGTTCGCCGCCTTTGACTGCTACATACATTCAGAGCACCTGTGTGGATCGGGGCAGACCGGCCAAGCGGTCCGCGTGGGTAAAGAAGAAATCGAGCCCCAGTGGGAAAAGGGCGCGGTTGTGTTGGAATGCCTGTGTTTCGGGCAAGGACAGGGCGGCGGTGTCTTTGATGCCCGGCCCTTTCAGGGTTGCGCCGCTGACGTTTAGCTCGGGCAGTTCGACGATCACGGTGGTGGAGCGGTCGGGGTATTCCGCCGTGCCGCGCGGGAATTGATCCAGCGGCAGGCTGTCCCATGTGCCAAGCGCGAAATGCGCCTGCGCCGGGGCGCAAAGCGGGGCGCTGGTGTGGAAGGTGATCCAGTCGCGCAGCGCGGGCGTGTCGTGGGAGGGGGCCAGATAGACCGGGGTTTCCGCATCGCAGAGCGTGAGCAGGATGATGCCCGCCGCGGTGCCAAGCGTGCCAGGGGGCTGGCCGCCCGAGATTTGGGTGATGTGGCCGGGGCGCGCCATGGCTGTCATGATGGCGCGGAAGGCCTCGGCGGATTGGGTCGGGGCATCGGCAAATCCCCCTTCGAGTGCGGCTGATTGCATCAGTCTTCTCCTCTGACCATGGTGAAGAAATCCACCTTTGTGGCGGCGGATTTGGCGCGGCGGCGGGTGGCGGCGGCATCAGCTTCGGCGCGCAGGGGGGCGAGGATATCCCGCTCCACCCGGGGCGCATTGGCGGTTTGCATCAGCGCATCCGTGAGGGCCGATTGCAGGGCGTGATCCTTGCTGCGGCCTTGGACATAGCCGTGGCCCACGGTGCCATCCTCCAGCCGAACAGAGCAGCGGGTGACGGTCATTTCCCCAAGGTTGAATTCCGCGCCCGTGGCGCCCGCCCGGCCACGCACCATGACGCCGCCGATCTCGGGCGCACGCAGGATGCTGTGGGCGGGGGCAGCGCCAAAGGCGTTCCAGTGGCGGGCCAGCGCGGCGGCGGGGGATTTGGCCAGAAGGCTCATCCAAGCTTTGCGCTGGGTGGTGATTTGATTTGTAGCAACCATCTAGACAGGTCTCCGAGTTGTCTATACAACTAGACAAATACTAGGGCAATCCTGCCGCCGCGCCAATCCTCTTTTATGTGAAACTTTCATGACACAGCCACGCACACCGATTTGGAAAGCCATCGCCCAGAGCATTCGCCACGATGTGGCGAGCGGGCATTATAGCGCGGGAGACAAGCTGCCGACGGAGGCGGAGTTTGCCGCGCGGTTCGGGGTGAACCGGCACACGGTGCGCCGGGCGCATAAGGCGTTGATTGACGAGGGGCTGGTGCATGCGCGGCGCGGATCGGGGGTATTTGTGGCGATGACGCCGACGGAATATCCCATCGGGCGGCGGGTGCGGTTTCACCAGAACCTCGCGGCGGCGGGGCGCAGTCCGGCCAAGGATATTCTGCATCTTTCTACCCGTGGGGGCGACGCGCGCGAATGCGCGGCGCTGGGGCTCGCGGAGGGCAGCAAGGTGCATGCCTATGAAGGGCTGTCGCTGGCGGATGGGTTGCCGATAGCGCTGTTTCGCAGTGTGTTTCCGGCGGAAGGGTTCGAGGGGTTGCCAGAGGCGATTCGCGAGAGCCATTCGGTGACGCGCGCCTTGGAGGTTTGCGGGGTTGCGGATTACACCCGCGCCTCGACCCGGCTGACGGCGGTTTTGGCGGATGCGACGCAGGCGCTGCATTTGCGGTTAAGCGAGGGTGCGCCGCTGCTGCGCACGCGGAGCATCAACGTGGATCCGGCGGGCAAGCCGGTGGAATATGGCCACACGTGGTTTGCGGGGGACCGGGTGACGCTGAGTGTGGATAGTCTCTAACGCGGGCTATTCGTAGCGTTCGAGGAAGGCTTCGGCGCTGAGCGTGCGAAAGTCATCCAGCGCGGCGTGCAGGCGGTCATGCGGCCAATCCCACCAAGCCAGCGCCATCATGCGGGTGGCCGTCCTATCATCCAGCCGCATGCGCAGGGGCGTCGCGGGGATGCCAGCGACAATCATGTAGGGCGGCACATCGCGGGTGACGATTGCGCCGCCTGCCACCACACAGCCATGGCCCAGCGTGACCTCGGGGCGGACCTGCGCGCCGTGGCCAAGCCATGTGTCGTGGCCAATGCGTGCGCGGCGGGTGCGGCGGTGGGCGAACCAGTTGGCATCATCCTCGGCCCCGTCAAAATAATCAGCGGAGCGGTAGTGGAAATGATGCAGGCTGGCCTTGTCCATCGGGTGATCCGTGGCCCCGATGCGCACATAGCTGGCGATGTTGGAGAATTTGCCCACATCGGCATTGGCGATATCGGCAAAGCGGTCGCAATAGGAGTAATCGCCCATGTCCACATGCGCGAGACGGGTGCCCTGCCCGATTTCGACGTAGCGGCCAAAGCGGGTGTCCGTGACGGCGCAGCCTTCATGCACAAATGGCGCGGAAGCGGAGAGGCGGGACATCAATGCCCGCTCTCGCTGCCTTGGATCAGCTTGCGGCGCAGCCAGCCGGAGAGCGTGTCCATTGCCATGACCATGAGCACGATCAGCACGATGTAATAGGAGACCTCTTCCCAGTCTTTTTGGGTGATGATCGCTTGGGTCAGAAGCAGGCCGATGCCGCCGCCGGTGATGGCACCGATGATGGTGGCGCTGCGGGTGTTGGATTCCAGATAGTAGAGGATTTGCGAGAGCAGCACCGGGGTGATCTGCGGGATCACGCCAAAGCGGTAGCGTTGCAGGGGTTTGGCCCCGGTGGAGGTGATGCCTTCGATTTGTTTGTCATCGACGTTTTCCAGCGCCTCGGAGAACATTTTGCCAAAGGAGCCTGTGTCTGTCAGCAAGATCGCCAGCGCGCCAGTGAGCGGACCGGGGCCAAAAGCGCGGGAGAGGATGATGGTCCAGATCAGCCCATCGACGCCGCGCAGGAAGTCAAAGAGCCGCCGCGCCGCGAACCGCAAAGAGCCAAGCGGGGTGAAGTTCTTGGCGGCAAGAAAGCCCAGCGGCAGGGCGATGATCGCCGCGCCAAAAGTGCCAAGGAAGGCCATGAGCACGGTTTCAAACAGCGCCCAAGCCACATCGCCGTGCCGCCACATTTTATTGGTCCAGAAGTCGCGCAGGATCGTGCCTGCCTCGCCCGAAAAGGCGCGCGAGGCCAGCGCGGCGGGGCCCATGCCGTGATAGGGGCTGTCGAGGGTAAAGAAGAACAGCTCCCAGCCGTAGTTATATTTGAACACTTCGGCGCGGTTGCGGGTGACGGTGAGGCGGCCTGCGTCGGTGGTGATGGCGAGACGGTTTTTAGAGGCGCTGATGAAATCTGGCACGGGGCCGTCTGGCAGCACCGCGTTCACGCCGCTTTTGTCCGGGGTGGCGGTGACCAGCCCATAGCCGGGAATGTCGTAGCGGGTTTGCGCGCCAAGGATCACCACATGGCCTGCGCCAAGATCGACCACAGTGTCATCGCCCAGCACCACCCAATCGGGCGCGGCGCCGGGTTCATAGCGGCCCTTGCGCTCGCCTTCGATGGCAATCTCGATCTCGCCATTGCGGTTGTCGCGGTTGACGTGAGTTTTGTAGCTATAGGTATCGGAGACCAAGGTCTGGGTGTTTTTCAGGCTGATGCGTTCGGGCAGGCCCGCCATGTCAAAGGCAAAGAAAATATAGACAAAATAGGCCAGCACCAGCAGGGGCACGGCAAAGGCAAACAGCCGTTTGCGTTGGAACATCACCAGTGTCTGGCTGTGCAGGGCGGCATCGGTCATGGGTGGTTCTCTTGCAATTTGGCGCCATGGGTCAGGCGGTTGCGGGCATAGCTGGAGAACTGATCCACAAGCACGATGGTGAGGAACAGCAGCGCGAAAATGGCGGCGGCTTCGTCGAATTTGCCTTGGCCCCAGCTCATGGTGTTGCGCAGGTCATAGCCAATGCCCCCTGCCCCGACAAAGCCGAGGATCGCGGAGGCGCGGATGTTGATCTCAAAGCGCAGCAGCGCGTAGCTGAGGTAATTGGGCGCGACTTGGGGGATGACGCCGAGCAGCATCCGCTGGCCCCAGGATGCGCCAACCGAGGCCAGCCCTTCGACGGGTTTCAGCGAGGCGTTTTCATTCACTTCGGAGAAAAGTTTGCCCAGCGCGCCCACCGTATGCAGGGCAATGGCGATCATCGCAGGCACAGGGCCACCGCCCAGCAAGAAGATCAAGATCAGCGCGATGACGATTTCGGGGATGGCGCGCAGGATGTCGAGCACCCGGCGCAGCGGGCCAACCAGCCGCGGATAAGGCGCGAGGCCGCGCGTGACCAGCAGCGACATCAGCAGGCCCAGCACCGCGCCCAGCAGCGTAGAGGCCGCCGCGATGTTCACGGTTTCAATCAGCGAGGGCAGGTATTTGGCGAGATAACCGGGCAAAAGGTGGCTGCGTTCAACCGCTTCGCGGATGATGTCGGCGGGGAAGTCAAAGACATTGGGCAAGCCTTGCCAGAAGCCGCCAGCGTTGCGGGCATCGGCGGTGCGGAACCCGCTCACCATCAGCACCACAAAGAGGATCAGTAGAACCGCGTTCATGATCCGCTTGGCGCGCATCTGATCGAGATATTGGGTTTTGATCGCGGAAAGCCCGGGGGCGTTGCTGGCCGTGTCGGTCATGGGGGTTCCTTGCAAAATTGCAGGCCCCCGGCGATGGGGGCCTGCGACGCGTCATTAAATCACGGCAATCAGTTGGATTTGGCTTTGCGTGCTTCGATGATCGACAGATAGGCGTCATGGGTGATGGGGTTGAAGCCGAGGCTCTCGCCTGCGGCCACGCCATAGGCGCAATCGGCGTCTTCTTCGTGCAGCCCGTCAACCAGCGCGGTCATTTTGGCTTTTACATCGTCTGGCAGCGCTTTGCGCAGCACAACCGGGCCTTCGGGGATCGGTTTGGATTTCCAGATTTCCACCAGATCGTTCATGTCGACCAGACCTGCATCTACCGCTTTGCGCAGCGCGCCGGAGTTGTAGCCGTCTTCCCAGTTGCCCTGACCGTCGGCCCATGTGACCCCGGCGTCGATGTCGCCATTGTTCACGGCCACGATGGTTTGCTCATGGCCGCCAGTGAATTTCACTTCGCCAAAATACGCGCCGCTTTCCATGGTGATCGCATCGCCCGCTTGGGGGATTTCGATGGAAGGGATCAGGTAGCCGGAGGTGGAGTTTGGATCGCCAAAGCCAAAGACCTTGCCTTGCATGTCTTCGAGCGAGGCGATGCTGGCGTCTTTGCGGGCAAAGCCGATGGAGTGATAGCCGAAGGAGCCATCAAGGTTGATTTTGACCAGAACGGGTTCAACCGCTTCGGGGTCTTGCAGGTAGACGGCGGCATAGCTGGAGGCGCCCAGCCAAGCCATGTCGAGCGTGCCGCCCAGCAGGCCTTGGATCACGCCGTTATAATCGGCAGGGGCGAAGAGTTTGGTTTCAACGCCAAGCAGGTCTTCGGTGTAGCCGCGCAGACATTCGTAGGAGTTCATGCGGTCTTGGGCGTTTTCGCCGCCCAAGATGCCGATGCGGAATTCGCTGATGCTGTCTTGGGCAAAAGCGGCGGTGCTCAGGGCGGTTGTTGCCAAGATGGCGGCCATGAAATGTTTCATTTCTCAGGTCTCTCTTTGTTGGTAAGCCCCTTCGGTTTTGGGGCCGGGGGGAGTTGAAAGGTCAGACGGCCACGGGGGCCGGCATGGTGCGCGGTGCGTCCGGTTCAATTTCGGTGGAGGTGGCTTTTTCCGAAAACGAGGCATCCGCGCCATAGACGTCGCGGGCGACGCCTGTGGTGAGTTGCGCCGGGGTGCCGTCAAAGACGATGCGCCCGTCGCGCATGCCGATCACCCGGTCGCAATAGCGGCGCGCGGTGTCGAGCGTGTGCAGGTTGGCGATAACCATGCGCCCGTCTTCTTCGTGGATGGCGCGCAGCGATTGCATCACCACCTGCGCATTCATCGGATCGAGCGAGGCGATGGGTTCATCGGCCAGAATGATCTTGGGGTCTTGCATGAGGGCGCGGGCGATGGCGACGCGCTGTTGCTGGCCGCCCGAGAGCGCCTCGGCGCGTTTGGGGGCGTGTTCGGCGATGCCCAGACGGTCAAGGATTTCGATGGCCTTGAGGATGTCCGCCTGGGGGTAGATGTTGAACAGGCTGGCGAGGGTGGAGCGTTTGTTCAGCGTGCCGTGCAGCACGTTGGAGACCACATCCATGCGCGGCACCAGATTGAATTGCTGGAAGATCATCGCACATTCAGATTGCCAGCGCCGTTTCGCCGCGCCGGACAGGCCGCTGATCTCGCGGTTGTCGAACCTGATCGAGCCGGAGGTGGCGGGCGTGAGGCAATTGAGCATCCGCAGCAGGGTGGATTTCCCCGCGCCAGAGCGCCCGATGATGCCAATCATCGCGGGGCGATCAATGGCGATATTGGCGCTGTCTACAGCCGTGTTGCGGCCAAAGGATTTGGTAAGTTCAGAAATATGTAGCATTCAAGCCCCCAGTTCGAGGGGGTTGTAGCCTTGGCAACAATACCGATTTCTTGCAAATTCATGAAAGTTTCATGACATCGGAGTAGGCGGTTTTTGCCCCTATTTCTTGGGTTTACGCTTTTTCTGCTGCACCGCGTTGATCATTTTCTGGAATGATTTATTGGCGATTTTGCGGTCCGAGAGCGAGGAAGCGTTGAAACGTTCCTCGGCCACGAGCTTTTTCCAGCGGGCGAATCTGCCGGGGTCAATCTCGCCCCGGTCCAAGGCTTGGCGCACGGCGCAGGCAGGTTCGGTTTCGTGCTGGCAATCGTTGAAGCGGCATTGCCCCGCCAGCGCGACCATATCCGCAAAGACATCTGCGATGCCTGATTCCACATCGGTGAGTTGCAGCTCGCGCATGCCCGGCGTGTCGAGCACGGCGCAGCCTTCGGGGGTGAAATGCAATTGGCGGCTGGTGGTGGTGTGGCGGCCTTTGCTGTCCATTTCGCGCACGGCGGCAGTGTCGGCCACCCCGGCGCGGGACAAAGCGTTTACCAAGGTGGATTTGCCAACACCAGACGAGCCTAGGAAGGCCACGGTTTGACCCGGTTTGCACCATGGGGCGAGTTTGGCGAGGGGTTCTTCGCTTTTGGCGTTGAGCGTTTCGACCAACACCCGGTTCGAGATTGTGCGCGCCTCGGCGGCAAAGGGTTCGGGATCGGGGCACAGATCGGCTTTGGTCAGCAAGATCACCGGGGTAACATCGGCCTCGAAGGCCAAAGCGACATAGCGTTCCAGCCGCGCGATGTTGAAATCTTTGTTGCACGACGACACGATGAACACCGTATCAAGATTGGCGGCGATCATCTGGCGTTTGGGCTCCGAGCCAGCGGCGCGGCGTTCAAACAGGCTGATGCGGTCCAGAAGTTTGCTTTTGGCGGGGTCTTGGCGATCAAAGAGCAGCCAATCACCCACGGTGGCCTCTGGGCCCGGCGGAATGAGGTCGTCGAACCCGACGCCTTGAACATGCAGCCCGTTGCGGTGCACCTCGACCACGCGCACCGGGGGCAAGGCGGCAAGCTCATCCACATCGGTTTGCTGGCTGAAATACGGTTTCCAGCCCAGTTTTTCGAGCGCGGAAAGCGCGGGCTTGGGGCGTTTATCCGGTGCCGAGGGCGGCAAGAATTGGGAATAATCCCGTGTCATTACTGTGAGCTTTCCTGTTCAGGGCCGGGCCGGAGCCGCCCCCCTCCCTTTAGAGAGGTTGCGCAGAAGCATCCACTGGCAGCGGCGCGGCGGCAAGGGATTTGGCAGGTAATTCTGCGCTTTCCGAATGATTGGCGCGGCGCGGGGACGCGGAAAATTCCCGCCTAGGGGGAAAATGCCGGGTTTTTCATCAGGTATTATTTTCGCAACAGGCGGAATAGTGGCAGATTACGGGGCAAATACACGCCCCACGTGAAACATGCGAAAACGTTAAAAACGTAACAATACTGACATGTTAGCCGATCATATGGGCGCCAGTCCCCCTGCCCGGTTGGCCCTGCGCCCCGGCCATATGGCGATAGATGCAAGTGCATTGACCAACGAAATTTGCCCAAGCACACTGCCTTTTGTGAGGCGCTGCTGCCTTGCGGAGACATCGACCAATAAGGAGATATCGTATGTCTGTTCTTCTCAATAAATCCAAATCCTCGGCTTGGGCGCTGCTGCTTGGGCTTGGCCTGTCTGCGCAGGGCGCATTGGCGGACACGCTTGTGGTGGGGCTTCAGCAAGAGCCGACGACGCTTGATCCGACGGCAGATGCCACCGCGTCGATTGACGGGATGCTGACGATGAACGTCTATGAATCCCTGACCATTGTGGCGGAGAACGGTGAAGTGAAACCGAATCTTGCCACTTCTTGGGAGGTGTCCGAGGACGGGCTGACCTATGTTTTCAAGCTGGCCGAAGGGGTGACGTTTCATGATGGCACAGCGTTTGATGCCGCTGATGTGGTGTTCAGCCTGAGCCGTGCCATGGCCGAAGAAAGCGTGAACCCGTCCAAGAGCATTTTCAAGCCGATTGAGACCGTAACAGCGGTGGATGATCACACGGTTGAGATCAAGCTGAGCGGGAAGGACGCGTTTTTCCTGTTCAACATGGGCCAAGGCGACAGCTCGATTGTGGCGGAAGAATCAGCGGAGACCAACAACACGGCGCCAATTGGCACCGGGCCGTTCAAGCTTGACAGTTGGACACGCGGCGATCGGTTGACCTTGGTCAAGAACCCCGATCACCGGGATGCGGCGGAAGTCGCGCTCGATAAGGTTGAGTTCCGGTTTATTTCGGACCCCGCGGCCGCAACGGCGGCGATGATGGCAGAGGAGCTGGATGCGTTTCCCGGTTTCCCCGCGCCAGAGCTGTTGCCGCAATTTGAGGCCGATCCACGGTTTCGGGTGAATATCGGTTCCACCGAGGGTGAGGTGATTTTGGCGATGAACAACGCCAAGCCGCCGTTCGACAATGTCGAGGTACGCCGCGCGGTTTCGACGGCGATCAACCGCGACGAGATCATCGAAGGCGCGATGTATGGGCAAGCGGTGCCGATTGGCAGTTTCTATCCGCCCCATGGCACGGCCTATCTGGACCTGACGGGTGCCTATCCGCATGACACGGCCAAAGCCAAAGAGATGTTTGGCGCGGCAGGTGTGGAAGGCAGCACCATGACATTGCGCGTGCCGCCGTTTCCCTATGCCACACGGTCGGCAGAGATCATTCAGGCGCAATTGGCCAATGCCGGGATTGATGCCAAGGTCGAGAATGTCGAATGGGGGTTCTGGATTGATGAGGTCTACAAGAAAAAGAACTATGACATGACGATCATCGCGCATACCTCGCCCAATGATATGGGGAATTTCGCGAAGGGGCCGGATTATTTCTATGGCTATGACAACCCCGAGTTTACCGCGCTTTGGGAGGCGATCCAGACCGAGGCCGACCCTGCGGCGCGCGATGAGCTGCTCAAGCAGGGCCAGCAGTTCCTCTCGGATGAGGCGGTGCATGGGTTCTTGTTCCAGATGCCATTGCTGGGGGTGTTTCGCGAGAGTGTCGAGGGCTATTGGTCGTCCTCGCCGGTTCTGTACATGCCGCTGAAAAACGTCAGCAACGGCGCATGAAGGACGCGCGGCTGCGGCGGGCGCATTGGCCTGCCGCAGGGGCGGTTTAACCCATGAGTTATTTCATTTTCCGGCGCAGCGCCGGGTTCATTGCCACGTTGTTGGCCGTTTCCATTGTGGTGTTTGCCGTGATGAATGTGTTGCCCGGTGATCCGGCGCTGACCATTTTGGGGCTTGATGCGACAGAGGATGCGTTGGCGGCGCTGCGGGCCGAGCTTGGCCTGAATGATCCGCTGGTGGCGCGGTATTTTGCATGGGTGCAGGGGGCGCTGGGCGGTGATTTCGGGATCAGCCATTCGTTCCGCGTGCCGGTGTCGGAGTTGATCGCAGAGCGGTTGCCGATGACATTGTCGCTGGCGCTGTCGGGGATGGTGTTTACCTTGGTGATTGCTCTGAGCCTTGGGATTGGGGCGGCGTCGCGCCATGGCAAGATTGGCGATTGGGGCGTGATGTTTGTCTCGCAGCTGGGCATTGCGGTGCCTGCCTTTTGGCTGTCGATGCTGCTTGTGCTTTTGTTTGCGGTCAAGCTGCGGTGGTTGCCGCCGGGGGGATTTGCGGGCTGGGATGATCCGCTGGCGGCGATGCGTTCGTTGATTTTGCCGACTATTGCGCTGGCGCTGGTGCAATCGGCGGTGCTGGCGCGGGTGACGCGGTCTTCGGCGCTGGAGATCATGCGGCAAGATTTCATCCGCACGGCGCGGGCCAGCGGGTTGCCGCGGCGGCGGGTGCTCTGGCGGCATGTGTTGCCCAATGCGCTTGTGCCGATTGTGACCATTGTGGGGATGCAATTTGCGGCCTTGGTGACGGGGACAATTGTGATTGAGAATGTGTTTTACCTGCCCGGTTTGGGGCGGCTGATTTTCCAATCGATTGCCAACCGGGATCTGCCGACGGTGCAGGCTTTGGTGATGCTGTTTGCCGCGATTGTGGTGACGGCGAATTTCATTGTTGATCTACTTTATGTGATGATCGACCCCCGTTTGAAGGCCCGGAAATGATGCGCGGTTTGCCAATGAATTTCCTGCTGGGGGCGGCGCTGGTGGCGTTGGTTTTGGGGGCGGCGGCGCTGTCGCTGGTCTGGACGCCTTATGATCCGGCGGCGATGACGATCAGCAATCGGTTTGACGGGCCAAGCACGGCGCATTGGCTGGGCACTGATCAGCTGGGGCGGGATGTGGTGTCGCAGTTGATGGCCGGGGCGCGCAACTCGATGGCGGTGGCGTTGATTGCGGTGCTGCTGGGCGGGAGCATCGGGGTGCTGCTGGGGCTGCTGGCCTCGGGCATTGGCGGCTGGGTCGAAGATCTGGTGATGCGGCTGGCGGATTTGAGTTTCGCGTTTCCGGCGCTGCTGTTTGCGATCATGTTGGCGGCGGTATTTGGTCCGTCGTTGAGCAATGCGGTGCTGGCGATTGCGTTTATCAACATTCCGGTTTTTGCCCGGGTGACGCGGGGCTCTGCCAATCAGATTTGGACATTGGATTATGTCTCGGCGGCGCGGGCGGCGGGGATGAACCGTTTTGCCATCAGCCGCGATCATATTTTGCCCAATATTGCCGCCGCCATCATTGTGCAGGCGACAATTGAATTTGCCGTGGCGATTTTGGCGGAGGCGGCGCTGTCTTACCTCGGGCTTGGCGCGCAGCCGCCTGCGGCCAGTTGGGGGCGGATGCTGTCTGAGGCGCAGACGTTGATGTATCTGGCGCCGCAATTGGCGATTTATCCGGGACTGTGCATCGTGGTCGCGGTGCTGGGGTTTGGTTTGCTGGGCGATGGGCTGCGCGATATGTCCGACCCCCGTCTGACGCGGGAGCGCTGAGATGTTTGAGTTGCAAGATTTCTCGGTGGGATTTGGCGCGGGATTGGCGCTGCGCGGGGCGGATTTGACCATCACGCCGGGGATGCGTCTTGGCGTGGTCGGCGAGAGCGGGTCGGGCAAGACCATGCTGGCCATGGCGCTCATGGGGATGACCCCGGATGCAGCAAGCCTGTCGGGGCGAGTGCAGGTCGAAGGGCGCGACATGACCCATGCCAGCGAGCGCGACTGGCAGAGCCTGCGCGCGCGCAAAGTGGCGATGATTTTCCAAGAGCCGATGGCGGCGCTCAATCCGCTGCGCCGGGTGGGCGACACGGTGATGGAGGTGATGCGCGTGCATGACGGAGTGCCCCGCGATGCGGCCCGCGCCCGTGCGCTGGCGCTGTTTGAGGAGGTCGGGATACCCGATCCGGCGGCGCGGCTTCGGCAGTTTCCCCATGAGTTGAGCGGGGGCCAGCGGCAGCGGGTGTTGATCGCGCTGGCGCTGGCCTGTGATCCGGCGCTGTTGATTGCGGATGAGCCGACAACGGCGCTGGATGCCAATGTGGCGTTGAAGATCACCGATTTGCTGGTGCGGTTGTCGCGTGAGCGGGGCATGGCGCTGGTGTTTATCACCCATGATTTGGCGGCGGTGGCACGGGCCACGGAGGATCTGATTGTGATGTATGGCGGCGATATGGTGGAGCGCGGGCCAACGGCGCAGGTGCTGGCCGCGCCCGCGCATCCCTATACCAAAGGGCTGCTTGGGGCGCGGCCAAATCCGGCGCGGCAGGGGCGCGGGGCGGATGGCAAACGGCCCCGTTTGCCGACGATTCCCGGCACGGTGCCTGCGTTGCAGGATTTGCCCGAGGGCTGCCGGTTTGCGGGGCGGTGCCCGCTGGAGATTGCGCCCTGCCGGGGGCAGCGGCCTGTGTTTCGGGCGCTGGCGCAAAGCCGCAGCGCCGGGTGTCATTTGCTGGGCGGGGCGGCGACATGAGCGCGCCATTGCTTGAGGCGCGCGGCCTGACGCGGCGCTATCGCCTGCTCCGGCAGCGTTTTCTGGGCGCGGCGCCTGTTATGACGGCGGTGCAGGACACGAGTTTTACCCTGCACGCGGGGGAAACCTTGGGGATTGTCGGCGAGTCTGGGTCGGGAAAATCGACCCTAGCGCGGATGGTTATGGCGTTTGAGCGGCCAGATGCGGGGCAGGTTTTGTTTCGCGGGCAGGATTTGCAGGGGTTGAATGCGGCCGCGCTGCGCCGGATGCGGCGCGCATTCCAGATGGTGTTTCAAGACCCGTTTGGATCGCTCGATCCGCGGCGTAAAATTGGCTGGTCGATTGCCGAGCCACTGCGGGCGATTGGCACCGAGGAAGACATGCCGCGCCGGGTGGCGGAGGTGTTGGAACAGGTGGGGCTGCACCCGCAAGACGGGGGTAAATTCCCGCATGAATTTTCCGGCGGGCAGCGCCAGCGCATTGCCATTGCCCGCGCGATTGTGACCCGGCCTGCGCTGTTGGTGGCGGATGAGGCGGTTTCGGCCTTGGATGTCTCTGTGCAGGCGCAAATTCTGAACCTGCTGATGGATTTGCAAGATGACATGGGGTTGGGTCTGTTGTTCATCAGCCATGATTTGGCTGTTGTAGGGTCGATTTGTGACCAATTGCTGGTGATGCAACATGGCAAACCCTTGGAAGCGGGGCGGGCCTCAGATGTGCTGAATGCGCCGTCGCATCCCTATACGAAAACCCTGATTGAAGCTGCCGGAGTGCCCAAATGACGCGTTTTATCCACCTGACGGATCTGCATATTTCCCATCCAGATGCGGGCGGTCCGCAGCCGAAGGAGAAAAACACCAAAGCGTTGCGCGCGGTGGTCGGGATCATCAATGCCATGCCGCGCCAGCCCGATTTTGTCGTGGTGAGCGGCGATTTGACCGATACGGGGCATGTGGCAAGCTATGGGTTGTTGCAGGAGATTTTGGCGGATTTGCGTGCGCCCTTGGTGCTTGGGTTGGGCAATCACGACAAGCGCGGGGCATTTCACGAGGTGTTTGGCCAGCAGCAATCGGACGCGCCTTATTACCACGATCAGGTTTTGGGCGGGATGCATGTGATCACGCTTGATACTTTGGTGCCGGGGCATGTGGCGGGCGAGATTTGCGCGGCGCAGTTTGAATTTCTGGGCGCGGCGCTGGCGCGGGAGCGCGATTTGCCCAAGCTGATTGTGATGCATCACCCGCCGCGTGTGGACCCGGCGGGATTGCCGTGGGGATCGGTGGATATGGCGAGCACGGAGCGGTTGGCGGCGATGCTCAAGGGGCATGCGGTGGCGGGTATTCTGTCAGGGCATATTCATATTGATCAGGTAAATCATTGGCATGGCGTGCCTGTCATCGTGTCGACGGGGCTGGATTCGGGGATTGATCTGCTGGAGACGGTTGATCTGAGATTGGTTGAAAGCACCGGGTTTGGCATCTGTAATTTGCACGGATCGGGGCTGTCGGTGAATTTTGTGCCGCTGACGCCAGCGCCCCGCGAGATTGGGGTGATTGATCGCGCGCGGCTGTTGAGTTTCACCTGAGACCCGCGCAACCAGTTGAAACCACTGGTTGAAATGCCTGCAATTTGAGCAACCCGCCCCCGGTCCGGGGCGGGTTTTTTGCATTCTTTTGATAAACGCGTTGACAGGAAGAAAGGTGCAACCGCATATTAAACCAATTCCAAAGTGGTTCAGATAGAGGTTGAAATTGGTACAGTCGAACAACACAGCCGGTGATGTGCTGCTCGAAGTTTCTGACTTCAGCCTGCGATTCAAAGGCGCCACGAAAGACTTGATCAGCCATGTGAGTTTCTCTGTGCGCGCGGGGCAAACCGTTTGCGTGGTGGGGGAATCGGGCTGTGGGAAAAGCGTGACCTCGCTGGCGATGATGGGCCTGTTGCCGCCCGGCGCGGCGCAGATCAGCGGCGGCGGGATCGTTTTTGAGGGGCAGCGCTATGATCTGTCGGACCCCAAGGCGATGCGCAGCTATCGTGGCAGCCGGATGACGATGATTTTCCAAGAGCCGATGACCTCGCTGAATCCGTCGTTCCGGATTGGCGACCAGATTGCCGAAGCGGTGCAGACGCATGGCGGCACGCCCAAGGCGGAAGCCGAGGCGCGGGCGCTGGCGATGCTCAAACGGGTGGGGATTCCGGCGGCAGAAAAGCGGATGCGGGAATATCCACATCAGTTGTCGGGCGGGATGCGCCAGCGGGTGATGATTGCGATGGCGCTGGTCAATGACCCGGCGCTGTTGATTGCGGATGAGCCGACAACCGCGCTCGATGTGACCATTCAGGCGCAGATTTTGGACCTGATCCGCGATTTGCAGGCCGAGACCAACATGGGCACGATCATGATCACCCATGATTTGGGCGTGGTGGCCGAGATCGCAGATACTGTGGCCGTGATGTATGCGGGCACCGTGGTCGAAGCCGGGCCAGCCGAGCAGATTTTCAACAATCCGCAGCATCCCTATACGATTGGGCTGATGTCCTCGATCCCCAAGCTGACCGGGCCGCGTGGGCGGCTGGCGACGGTGCCGGGGATGGTGCCGACGGCGGAAAACATGCCTGATGGCTGCCGGTTTGCCACGCGCTGTCCTTTTGCCCAAGAGATTTGCGCCACCACACCGCCGCAAAAAGATTTTGGCGAAGGCCATGTGGCGGCCTGCCATTTTGCCCCCATTGATGTGAATTTTGAGGCCTGCGCATGAGCGATTTGATCCTGCAAGCCAAAGGGCTGAAGAAATATTTCGAGACCGGCGGGAGCCTTGCCAAGAAGGGTTCTGTGCGGGCGGTGGATGATGTGTCGCTTGAGATTGAGCGCGGCGAGACCTTTGCGATTGTGGGGGAATCGGGGTGCGGGAAATCCACCATGGCGCGGCTGTTGATGCGACTGTTGGCCCCGACCGAGGGCGAGGTGATGTTTGACGGGCAGGATGTGGGCGCGCTTAAGGGTAAGGCGCTTAAATCGCTGCGGCGGGACATGCAGTTTATCTTTCAGGACCCGTTTTCATCGCTGAACCCGCGCATGAGCGTGGGTAAGCTGGTGGGTGAGCCGCTGGAGACGCATTTCCCGGAGATGAACAGCGCGGCGCGGCGGGCCAAAGTGGCGGAGCTGCTGGGGCTGGTTGGGCTGCGCGCGGAACATGCGGAGCGCTATCCGCATGAGTTTTCCGGCGGTCAGCGGCAGCGGATCGGCATTGCGCGGGCGCTGGCGTCTTCGCCCAAGCTGGTGATTGGCGATGAGCCTGTTTCGGCGCTGGATGTGTCGGTGCAGGCGCAGGTGATCAACCTGCTGAGCGATTTGCGCGATGAACTGGGTCTGACCTTGGTGGTGATTGCCCATGATCTGGCGGTGATCCGGCACATGAGTGACCGCGTCGCGGTGATGTATTTGGGCAAGATCGTGGAATGTGGCCCGGTGGATGTGATTTTTGAACATCCGCGCCACCCTTATACCCGTGCGCTGCTGTCTGCTATTCCGGTGGCGGAACATGGGCGGGCGCGTGATCCGATTGTGCTGGAGGGTGATATGCCCAGCCCGGCGAACCCGCCTTCCGGGTGCAGTTTCCACACGCGCTGTCCTTTTGCGCAGGAACGCTGCAAGGCCGATCTGCCGGTGCTGCGCGAGACGGATCAGGCGCAGGGCCATGTGGCGGCCTGTCACTTTTTTGAACAGATCGCGGCCAAGCTGCCCGACAGTGCCACCGCGCCAAGCGGCGGGCATGACAGCGCGGCGCAGCGGCGGTTTACGCTTTATCAAGATGCCATGCGCAAGGGGGTCACCTCAAAGCCGGGCGCGCAGACCTGAAGCCACTGAAAAAAGACCACTGACAAATAAAGACAACGGACCAACAAGGAGTTTAACCAAGATGACACTGACCAAATTGACATTGGCAGCCGTATTGCTGGGGGCCACCACGCTGGGCGCTCAGGCGGCTGACCTGCGCATTGCGCTGCAATCGGATGCGGATGTGCTGGACCCTGACCAGTCGCGTACCTTTGTGGGGCGGATTGTGTACACCTCGCTGTGCGACAAGCTGGTGGATATTACGCCCGATCTGGAGATCATCCCGCAGCTTGCGAGTGAATGGGCGTTTTCCGAAGATGGCAAACAGTTGACCATGAAGCTGCGCGAAGATGCGGTGTTCCATGATGGCACGCCGTTCAACGCCGAAGCCGTGGCCGCCAATATCGACCGCAGCCAGAACTTTGATTTGTCGCGCCGCAAATCCGAGCTGTCGTCGATCACCGGGGTTGAAGTCTTGGGCGATTACGAGATCCGGTTTGATCTGGCCAGCGCCGATGCCACGTTGATGGCGCAGTTTGCGGACCGTGCGGGCATGATGATTTCGCCCGCAGCCGCTGCGGAATCTGGCGAAGATTTCGGGCTCAATCCGGTGTGTTCCGGCCCGTTCAAGTTCAAGGAACGTGTGGCGCAGGACCGGATCGTTCTGGAGAAATTCGCAGATTACTATGACGCGGATAAATACCATTTCGACACAGTGACCTATCTGCCGATCCCGGACACAACCGTGCGTCTGGCGAACCTGCAATCGGGCGATATCGATATGCTCGAGCGTCTGGCCGCGACCGATCTGGCGCAGGCCGAAGGCGATGACGGCATCACCGTTCAAAGCGCGGTATCGCTGGGTTATCAGGGCATCACATTCAATGTGGGCAATGGCGATATGGGCGACAACCCATGGGGCAATGACAGCCGTCTGCGCCGCGCGTTCAGCTATGCGATTGACCGCGAAGCGATCAATCAGGTGGTGTTCAACGGCGCGTTTGCCGCTGGCAACCAGTCGTTCCCGCCAAACTCGCCTTGGTATGCCAAGGATTTCCCCGTGCCGACACGCGATGTGGCCAAGGCCAAGGAATTGCTGGCCGAAGCGGGATATCCTGACGGGATCGATTTGGAGGTTCAGGTGCCAAACACAACTGTGCCTTTGCAGTTGATGCAGGTGATCCAATCCATGGCGTCGGAAGCGGGGATTCGCATCTCGTTGACCTCCAAAGAATTTGCCACATTGCTGGCGGATCAATCGGCGGGTGATTACACCGCGAGCCAAATTGGCTGGTCTGGCCGGGTCGATCCCGACGGGAACATCCACCAGTTCATGACCACCGAAGGCGGGATCAACGATTCCAAATATTCGGATGCGAAAGTGGATGAATTGCTCGACATGGCGCGGACGTCGAATGACGTCGCGGTGCGCAAGGAAAGCTATAACGCGGCCCGTGCGATCCTGAACGAAGATCAGCCCATCGTGTATGTTTATCACGAGACGTGGATCTGGGCGCTGAACTCGGCGATCCAAGGGTTCACAGCCTATCCTGATGGTATGATCCGCCTTGAAGGTGTGACCAAAGAAGAAGGCTAAGGCCTTATCTCGCGCCGCCGGGTTTGCTGGCGGCGCGTTTCCCTGTTGTTGAAGGTTTTCCCTTTATGCTGCCCTTTATCCTCCGACGTCTGCTGATTGCGATCCCGACGATCTTGCTGATCTCGATCTTTGTTTTTGCGCTGCAAAAGCTGTTGCCGGGTGATCCGGTATTGGCCATGGCGGGCGAAGAACGTGACCCGCAAGTGCTCGAGTATCTGCGCGAGAAATATCGCCTGAATGATCCGATCCCGGTGCAATATCTGACATGGGTTGGAAATGCGCTGCGCGGGGATTTAGGGATTTCGCTGCGGACCAATCAGCCCGTGTTGGAGTTGATTGCGCAAAAGCTGCCTGTGACCATTCAACTGGCTGCGATGGCGATGTTCTTTGCGCTGGTGATTGGCATTCCGGCGGGGATTCTTTCGGCGGTGAAAAAGGGCACAGTGACCGATTATGTGGCCAATGTTGTGGCGTTGTCGGGGCTGTCTATTCCGAATTTCTGGCTGGGGATCATGTTGATCCTGCTGGTGTCGGTGAAATGGAAATTGCTGCCTGCGTCGGGGTATGTGCCGCTGAGCGAAGATCCGGTGCGCTCGATCACCGTGATGATCATGCCCGCCTTTGTGCTGGGCACTGCGCTGGCGGCGACGTTGATGCGGCACACGCGCTCGGCGATGCTGGGGGTGCTGAGTTCGGATTATGTGCGCACGGCGCGGGCCAAGGGTTTGGTTGAGCGGCGCGTGGTTTTGAAACATGCGTTCCGCAACGCGCTGGCGCCGATTGTCACGCTGACGGCGCTGCTGTTTGGCGAGTTGATCGCGGGGGCCGTGTTGACCGAGCAGATTTTCACCATCCCCGGTTTTGGCAAGCTTGTCGTTGATGCCGTGTTTAACCGTGATTACGCCGTGGTTCAGGGCATTGTTCTGGTCACTGCCGTGGGGTTCATTTTGATGAACCTGCTGGCTGATGTTGCCTATGTTCTGCTCAACCCGCGCCTGAGGAAACAATAATGTCCCAAGCTGCAACGCCGATTACAATTGATGCCCAGAGCGCGGCTGATCCTGTGTTGGATCAAAAGCCGGAAAACCGGGTGTGGAAGAAATTCCGCCGTCACCGCAGTGCCATGCTTGGCGGGGTGTTGGTGGTGTTTTTCATCGCGCTGGCGATTGCTGCGCCGATCCTGCCCATTCCTGATCCGCTTGCCACCGATTGGGGCGCGGTGCGCAAAGCGCCTTCGGCGGCGCATTGGCTGGGCACCGATGATCTGGGGCGTGATGTGCTCTCGCGGCTGATCTGGGGGGCGCAGGCCTCGCTGCTGGCGGGGGTGGTTTCTGTGGCGATTGCCTTGGGGATGGGGGTGCCTTTGGGCATTCTGGCGGGATATTTCGGCGGCTGGACCGATGCGATTATCTCGCGCTGTACCGAAGCATTGCTGGCCGCGCCTTTCCTTATTTTGGCGATTGCGCTGGCGGCTTTTTTGGGGCCAAGCCTGACCAATGCGATGATTGCGATCGGGATTTCGGCCACGCCTGTGTTCATTCGGTTGACGCGGGGCCAAGTGCTCAGCGTGGCGGCGGAGGATTACGTGGACAGTGCGCGGGCGATTGGTCTGCCGACCCACCGGATTTTGCGCCGCTATATTTTCCCCAATATTCTGCCGCCCGTGTTGGTGCAGGCCACGTTGACCGTGGCGACCGCGATCATTGCGGAGGCGTCTTTGTCTTTCCTCGGGCTTGGGCAGCAGCCGCCTGCGCCCTCTTGGGGATCGATGCTCAACACGGCGAAAAACTTTCTCAATCAGGCGCCTTGGATGGCGCTGTGGCCCGGCATTGCGATCTTTCTGGTGGTGCTTGGGTTTAACCTTCTTGGCGACGGTCTGCGCGATGCGCTGGACCCACGCGAACATTAAATAACGGAGCTTCGATGACTGATTTCACCACACGCCCTGAGATTCGTGGCACATTCGGGGTTGCGACCTCGACACATTGGCTGGCCTCTGCTGTTGGGTTTGGCATTTTGGAAAAGGGCGGCAACGCCTTTGATGCGGCAGTTGCCGCCGGGTTCATGTTGCAGATTGTCGAGCCGCATTTGAACGGCCCCGCAGGCGATTTGCCGGTGATTTACCATGACGCCGAGAAGTCAGAGACCAAGGTGATTTGCGCCCAAGGTGTGGCCCCCGCGGCCGCGACGATTGCGCATTACAAGGCGCAGGGTTTGAAATTGATCCCCGGTTCGGGGTTGCTCTCGACTGTGGTGCCGGGCGCGTTTGACGGCTGGCTGTTGCTGCTGCGTGATCACGGGACGATGACCCTGCGCGAAGTGTTGCAACCCGCCATTGATTACGCGCGCGATGGTCATCCGATGTTGCCCCGCGTGGCCAACACGATTGCCAGCCTGTCGGAATATTTCGCCAAGGAATGGCCCACATCAGCCGCTGTTTGGACGCCAAAGGGCGAGAGCCCCAAGGCCAATGAGCTGTTCAAGAACCCTGATCTGGCCGCGACCTATGATCGTTTGGCATCGGAAGGCGAAGCCGCCAGCGAAGAGCGCGAGGCGCAGATTGATGCCGCGCGCAAAGCGTGGTCGCAGGGGTTTGTGGCCGATGCGATTGCCGAATATCTGGAGACGGCAGAAGTGCATGACGTGTCCGAGCAGAAAAACAAAGGCGTGCTGAGCCGGGCCGATATGGCCAATTGGTCGGCCACGGTCGAGGACACGCTGAGCTATGAATATCACGGCTGGACCGTGCATAAGACAGCGCCTTGGTCGCAAGGTCCGGTGTTGTTGCAGGCTTTGGCGATTTTGAAGCATTTTGATCTGGCCGCGATGGACCCGATGGGCGATGCGTTTGTGCATACGGTGATTGAGGCGATGAAGCTCGCCTATGCCGACCGGGAAGCCTATTACGGCGATCCGGCGCATAATGAGATCCCGATGGATGTGCTGCTCTCGGATGCCTATAACGCCGAGCGCGCTAAGCTGATCACCGAGCAGGCCTCGCTGGAGCAGCGTCCGGGCCGGGTGCCGGGGTTTGAGCAATTGGCCGATGCCTATATCGCCCGTGCGGCGCGTGATTTTGGGGTGCGCGATGCGGCGCCGCAAGAGCCTACCATGGCGCATTTGACCGAAAAGCGCGGCGACACGGTGCATTTGGACATCATCGATAAATGGGGCAATCTGGTTTCAGCCACCCCGTCGGGCGGTTGGTTGCAGAGCAACCCGATTGTGCCGGGTTTGGGCTTTCCGCTGAACTCGCGGGCGCAGATGTTCTGGCTGGAAGAAGACCTGCCGACATCGCTGGCACCGGGGCGGCGTCCGCGCACCACATTGACGCCATCGCTGGCCGAGAAAAACGGCACGCGGATTGCCTTTGGAACGCCGGGCGGTGATCAGCAGGACCAATGGCAGCTGATCTGGTTCCTGCGTTTTGTGCATCACGGGCTTGATTTGCAAGAAGGCATGGACGCGCCTTTGTTCCATTCGATGCATTTCCAAGGCAGTTTCTTCCCGCGTGAAGCCAAGCCCGGCGAGATGATGATTGAACCCAATGTGACCGAGGGCGCGATTGATGCGCTGCGGGCGCGCGGGCATATCGTCACGGTTGCCGCGCCTTGGACGGTTGGACGGATGACGGCGGCGCTGCGCCGGGGGGATGGCACGATGCAAGCCGCCGCCACGCCGCGCCTGATGCAAGCCTATGCCATTGGGCGCTGAGCGATGACTTATTCGCTCATTGCGCGCAGCCCCGAGAGTGGGGAAATCGGAATCATCGTCGCAAGCCGTTTTTTTGCCTGCGGAGCGGCGGTGCCCTATGTCGGCAAACGGGTTGCAGTGGCCACACAGGCCTTTGTTAATCCGCTTTGGGGGACACAGGGGCGCAAGCGGTTGGAGGCGGGAGAGCCCGCCTCCGATCTCTTGGCCGAATTTGCCAGCCAAGATGGCGGCAGTGCGATCCGGCAATGTCATATGATGGATGCGGCGGGTAATTTCGCCGCGCATACGGGCGCAGATTGTGTGGATTGGGCCGGGCATAAAACCGGCGCGTTTCATTCGGTGGCGGGCAATATGCTGGCCGGGTCTGCGGTGGTGCAGGACACGTTTGACGCCTATGCCGAGGCCGATCATTTGCCCATGGCCGAGCGGTTGCTTTATGCGATGGGCGCGGGCGAGGCCGCGGGCGGCGACAGGCGCGGGCGGCAAGCGGCGGGGATGGTTATTCACCGGGGCGAGGAACATGCGTTTTTGGACCTGCGCGCCGATGATCATGCCGATCCGCTGGCCGAGCTTTCGCGGCTGCTTGATGTGGCCGGCGAGCGCTATTTGCATGTGGCCGAGGCGATGCCCAGCGCGCAGAATTTTTCCGGCCTGACGGACCGCGCGCCGATTGATGCCGCGATCCTTGCTGCCGAGGCAGAGCGCAAGGCCAAAGGCTTGCCCAGCCGTTCCTTTGCAACCCAAGATTAACAGGCAAGGTGCCGATCTATGACCAATTTTGAAGTTCTGCTGCCGCTGTTGGCAATTGCCGCTGGGGCGGGTGTTTTTGGCGGCGTCTTGGCCGGGTTGCTGGGGGTTGGCGGCGGAATTGTGATTGTGCCTGCGCTGTATCTGGCCCTGTCTGCGGCGGGGATGGAACCGGCGATCACCATGCAGGTGGCGGTGGGCACGTCGCTGTCGACGATTGTGTTTACCTCGCTTTCGTCGGGTTATGGCCATTACAAGCGCGGCGCGATTGACATGGATCTGCTCAAGCTATGGGCGCCGTCTTTGTTGGTTGGGGTTGTGGCCGGCTCGCTGCTGGGGGGGTATGTTTCGGGGTATATCCTGATTGCGGTGTTCGCGGTGGTGGCCGCGCTGGTGGCGCTGGATATGATTTTCCGGCGCACCAAAGACGGGCCGGAGCCGCGCGGCTTTTCCAAGACGGTTTGGGCGGTTTTGGGCACGGTCACGGGCGGGCTCTCTGCGATGATGGGCATTGGCGGGGGCACGATTGGTGTGCCGCTGCTCAACTTCCTTGGTTATGACATTCGCCGCGCCGTGGGCACTTCGGCGGCGATTGGGTTTATCATCGGGTTGCCCGGCGCGCTGGTTTATGCGCTGACCGGGATGGGCGTTGAGGGGCTGCCGCCCTATTCGGTGGGTTATGTGAACCTGATTGCGGCGGCGGTGATCATTCCGCTGAGCACCAGTTTCGCCCATGTCGGTGTGAAATTGGCCCATAGCATTCCGCGGCGCGCATTACGGTTGGCCTTTGGGCTTTTCCTGATGCTAACCTCGGTGCGGATGTTTGTGGACCTTTATCAGAGCGTAATCATTAATGGATGACCAACGGCCAGATTTGATCGAAGATGAACTGGCCGAGACCCTGCGCGGTGCGATTGCGCAGGGCGAAATGTTGGATAACGGGCGTCTGCCGTCAGAGCGCGCCATGGCGGAGCGGTTTGGCGTCAGCCGGGCGCGGCTGCGGCGGGCGCTGGATTTGCTGCAACAAAACGGCACGGTGTTCCGGCGGCATGGGCAGGGCACATTTGCCGCGCCGCCCCCTGCCACAAATGTGGACAGTCTGCGCAATTTGGCACGGCAGGTCACGCCGCGTGACGTGATGGAAGTGCGGCTGGAGGTTGAGCCTGCGCTGGCCGCGCTGGCCGCAGAGCGCGCCGATGCGCAGGACATCAAGCGGTTGACGCAATTGGTGAAGGCCACGCTCAATGTTGAGGGCATGCAGGATTACGAGGCGGCAGATGATCTGTTTCACTACAAGATCGCGGAAGCCGCCCGCAATCCGCTGTTTTTGACGGTGTATGAATCGATCCGGTCGCTGCGCAAAGAGGCGAGTTGGACCCACCAGCGGCGCGAGAGCTATTCCGTTGAGACCCTTGCCCTGCTGGGGCAACAGCACCAGACGCTGGCCGATGCCATTGCCCGCAAAGACAGCATTGCCGCCGCCGAGGCGATGGAGCTGCATTTGGTGACAGTGTCCAAGGCGCTCTTGCGCGAGCGGGTGCGCAAGATCGCCTTGGAATAGGCGTTAGCCGACCGTTGTGCCGCCGCAGACAAACAAGGTTTGCCCGGTCACGAAGCCTGCATCTTCCGAAGCAAAGAACCCCACCGCATTTGCCACATCTTGCGGCGTACCCATGCGTTTGAGCGGCACGGCGTCGGTGATGGCGCGGGTTTCGGGCGCATCGGGTGGGTTGTTGTCCCAAAAGGCGGTGGTGGCGATGGGGCCGGGGCCGACGCAATTGACCGTGATGTTATCGCCCGCCAGTTCCAGCGCCCAAGTGCGGGCCATGGATTGCGCCGCGCCTTTGGTGGCGCTGTAGAGCGTGCGGGCGGGTTTGCCCAAGGTCACGCGGCTGGTGTTCATGATGATGCGCCCGCCCCCTGCGGCGCGCATGCCGGGGATCAGCGCCTGCGCCGCGAGGATGGAAGGGCGCAGGTTCACATGCATGATGGCGTCAAAATCATCGGGGTTCACATCGGCCAGCAGCGCGGGTTTCACCACGCCGACATTATTCACCAGACAGGTAAAGCGGTGTTTTGCGGCCAGATCCGCCAGCAGGCTTTGCGCGGCTTTGGCGTTCGAGAGGTCGATCTGGTGGAAATCGGCGTGCAGGCCGGGGTCTTGGGGTTCGGTGATGTCGAGCACAAAGACGCGCCAGCCATCGGCCTGCAACCGCTGTGACACAGCCAGCCCGATGTTCTGTGCGCCGCCCGTGACGAGGGCGCATTTTTGATCCGAGGGATCGGGGGATATTTGAGGGGACATAAGCGGGATTCCTTTGCGAAAAATGGCAATCTTCAGGTGTGTTTAGCGGCGCAGCGGCCTAAGCTGGGCCTAGGGTTTTGACCAAGGGGGAACGGATGGCACAGGTACGGCAAATCGCAGTGATTGGCGCGGGGATCATGGGGCGCGGATTGGCGCGGATGTTTGCGGATGGCGGCTGGGATGTGCTGCTGGTTGATCCGATTCCCGGCGCGCTGGATGCTGCGCCAGAGCGGGAGAACATCACGCAAAGCGCCGATCTGGCGGCGGTGGCGCATTGTGATCTGCTGATCGAGGCGGTGCCCGAAAACATCGAGATCAAGCGCAAGGTGTTTGCCGATCTTGAGGCGCATTTGGGCGCGGAGGTGCCGATGCTGTCCAATACTTCTGGTTTGACGCTGGGGGAGCTTACCCGCGATATGGCGCGGCCCGAGCGGTTTTTGATCGCGCATTTCTTTAACCCGGCGGATGTTATTCCCGCCGTTGAGGTGCTGCCCCATGCGGGGGTGCCGGAGGCGATGACCGAAGAGGTTTGCGATATTTTGCGGGCGTTGGGCAAACGGCCTGTGGTGCTGCGCAAAGAGACGCCGGGTTTTGTGGCGAACCGAATTCAACATGCGATCATGCGCGAGTGTCTGTCGTTGATGGAAGACGGCGTGGCCGATGCGCCTGCGCTGGATGAGATTATCCGATGGTCGATCGGGGCGCGGATGGCGCTCAATGGGCCGATGTTGCAGCGCGATATGAACGGGCTGGACACGCATCTGGCGATTGCGACCTATCTTTATCCCGATTTGGCGGCAGATACCGTGCCTTCGCCGCTGCTGGCGCAAAAGGTTGCGGCGGGCGATGTGGGGCGCAAGGCGGGGCGCGGGTTTTATGAGTGGGGCGACGGGGGGCAAACCGCGCCGAGCAACGCATTGCTGGCGCGGCTGATCGAGCTGTCGCGCGAGTTTGATGGGGGCTGAGGCCCTATTCAATCTCGCCCCGGCTGGCGAGGACCCGGCGCTCGGCCAATGTGGGCGCGGAGGCCAGATCATCGCTTTCGACTTTGACGGTTTCGCCGCCGGGGCGCTGGGTGCGTTTGCGGCGGCGGCCATCGGCTGTGATTTCAAGGTCGCGGGGCAGGATCATCCGGTCAACCAACGTGCGGCGCAGACCCAGCGTCGTGGTCAGATCAAAGCAACGCTTGGCGATTTGCGCGGCATCGCTGGGCATCACCAACAGTTCGAGCCGCGTCACGGGGCGGGATTTTTTGCCCTGCCCTGACAGCAAGATCAGATCGATCACGGCGGGGTCACGGCGCAGTTTATCAATGGCAAAACCCAGTTCTTCGCCGCTCATATCGTCGATGTCGCAGGCCAGTTGCACCAGTTGCTCGCCCAGCGCATCCAGCTCGGATTTCTCAAACACGCTAACGCGCAGGATGTTGGGCAGGCCCTGCATGATCCGCGTGCCTGCGCCTGAACCGGTGGCGCGAAGGCGGCCCGGTGGGCGCTGGCCGTGTTCGCCGCGGGTGGCATAGGCCAAGATCGCAGCGCCTGTGGGCGTGACCCGTTCGCCGGGGATGCCATCATCGTGCCATTGGTAATCTTGGAGTATCAGCGCGGTGGCCGGGGCGGGCACGGGCAGTTTGCCATGGGCGGTATCGACCAGCCCGCTGCCCAGAGGCAGGGGCGCGAGGCTGAAGCTGCTGCCCTCCAGTGCGGCGCAGATGCTGCCTGCGGCGGTGACATCCATCAGCGCATCCCAATCAGCGATTTCGTGGAAATGCACCCGGTCAATCGGGATGTTATGCACGGCGGCCTCGGCCTCGGCGATGCGGTACAAAATATCGGTGGCGGCAAGCGATGTGCCCGGCGAGAGCGGCGCAGTTTCCAGCAGCGCACGCATGGCGCGGTAGGTGGTTTCCGCGCCGCGCCGCGTGGCGTCGCCCCCCGGTGCCAGCACCAGTTCAAAGCGCCGCGACATGATGCCGGAGGCCACATGTTCGCTCAGCTTGGCGTGGCCCACAGAGGCGGGCAGCACGGCGGCCACATCGGCCATCACGCGGTCGATCAGTTCGGGGAAAACATGCAGCATGCCAGCGATGAACATATCGCCCGCCGCGCCGCCTACGGGATCAAGATGGATGTGTCGTTGCATTAGTGAGACTCGGGCCAAGGGTTGATAAGACGACCGTCTTCGAATTGCATTTCCGCAAGATCGCTGACGATTTCGATGCCGGGGCGGGCGTGCAATTCGGGCAGCATCGCCTCGGAGGCAAAGATATATTCGAGTTTGAGCGTATTGGGCGCGCGCAGCAGGCGGACCTTGCGGATGTCTTCGGCGCCGCAGGTTTTCACCGCCGTTTGGATGGCGCTGCGGTCATCGGGCATGACCATGGGGATTTTTGCCTGCATCAACACCTGAGAGGTGATGGAATTGGCATAGACGGCTTCGCGGTCAAAATCATCCTCCAGACGCTGGGTGATGACATCGGCGCGCGCGGCGCCGTTGCCATTGCCATTGCTAAGCGGCGACAGGCCCAGCGCCACCAGACGCGAGATTTGCAAATGCACGGTCATTTTAGGGCTGGAGAAACGGTGGGTGATGTTGGGGTCCATGCCGGTGCCGGAGAATTCCTTGCCGATCTGATCCACCACCAGCACATCAAGCGGGCCGGAAGCCGTGAGTGCATCGACCGGGCCAACGGGCAAGCGGGGCATGTTGGCCATGGCTTCTTGGAGGTAGGGTTGTTCGGCTTCGAGCATGCCTTCGCTGTCGAGCACGGCAATGCGGGCCAGTTGGTCATAGGCGTTTTCCACGGTGCCCACGCCAAACAGCACTTTGCATTCCTTAAGTTTCACCCGCGCCATTTTCTCGACGAAGATGCCGACATTGTCGATGCCGCGTGCGTGGCATTGTTCGGCCCCCGATTGTTTGCCAAGCCCGATGGAGAGCATTTTCGCCAGCCCGCTTTCATTGGGGGCGCGGAAGGAGGTGTGCGGTTTGATCCGGTTGAACAAGATGATGCCATCGGCGGCATTGGCGATGCTGTCGATTTCGACGCTCATGCCATTGTCGAGCGTGCCGATTTTATCGGTTTGCATCGATGAGCGGATCGGGCATCCGATCACGTCTTCGGTGACGCCGAGTTTGGCGAGCAGCGCGGTTTGGCCTTCGGCGGTGGCGCCGCCGTGACTGCCCATGGCGGGCACCACAAACGGGTCGGCCCCGCGCGCGCGGACCTGCGCCACGAGGGCGGTGACCAGTTCGGGGAAGCACGCGATGCCGCGGCTGCCTGCGGTGATGGCGATGGACATGCCGGGTTTGATTTTATCCACAAAAGGCGCGGCTTGCAGTGCATCATGCAGCGCCTGCGCGGGGTCGTCGATGCGGGTGGCGGCGAAGCTTTGGCGGCACAGAGCGATGCGCGGCAATGGCGTGTTTTCCACCAGTTTTACATAGTTTGGTTTCATAGGTCTCTCTTCCCTGTCAGCCGGTGACGCCAATGGGCCACGGCGCAAATTCTTCCTCGCCCACGCCCAGCGCTTCGGATTTGCTGGGTCTGCCTGAGGCGGCGGCGAGGATGGTTTCAAAGATGGTTTGGCCCAGTTCATCGAGACTTTGGCTGCCGTCGATCACGGTGCCGCAATTCACATCCATATCGTCCTGCATCCGGTGATACATGGGCGAGTTGGAGGCCAGTTTGAGTGTGGGCGCGGGGTAGGAGCCAAAGCAAGAGCCGCGCCCGGTGGTAAAGCAGATCATATTCGCGCCGCCCGCGATTTGCCCGGTGGCAGAGACCGGATCAAACCCCGGTGTGTCCATGAAGACCAGACCTTTTTGGGTGACGGGTTCGGCGTAGCGGTAGACTTCCATCAGCCCGGTGCTGCCGCTTTTTTTATAGCCGCCCAGCGATTTTTCCAAGACATTGGCCAGACCGCCAGCCTGATTGCCGGGACTGACCACGCCGTTGATTTGCGTGTCGCGGCCTTTGGTATGGTCGAGCCACCATGTCATGCGGTCGACCAGTTTGCGGCCCACCGCTTCGGTTTGGGCGCGGCGGGTGAGCAGGTGTTCGACCCCGTAGATTTCGGGCGTTTCCGACAAGATCGCGGTGCCGCCATTGCGGATCAGCAGATCAGCCGCAACGCCAAGGCCGGGGTTGGCCGAAAGGCCCGACAGCCCGTCAGAGCCGCCGCATTGCATGCCAACGGTGATGTGCTGGGCCGAGCAGCGGGTGCGGGTGATTTTATCGGCCTCGTCCAGCATATCGCGCACGGCCTGTTTGCCTTCGGCAATGGCGCGGGCGGTGCCGCCCACATGTTGCATGGTGATGGTGCGCAGCATTTTGCCCTCAGCGAGGGATTGCTCGGCAAAGAATTGCGCCAGATTGTTGCGCTCGCAGCCCAGCGAAAGCACCACGGCCCCGGCCATATTGGCGTGGCGGATGTAACCCGCCAAGGTGCGGCGCAGAAGATCCATCGGCTCGCCTGTCAGCTCCATCCCGCAGCCGCTGTCGTGGATGAAGGGGATCACCCCATCGACATTGGGCCAATCGGCAAGGCGTTCTTCGTCAAAGTAATTCGCGATTTTGCGCGCCACGGTGGCCGAGCAGTTCACGGTGACAAAGAGCCCGATGTAATTGCGCGTTCCGACCTGACCATTGGGGCGGCGGATGCCCATAAAAGAAGCGCGCTCGGCCTCGGGGATCAGGGGGGTTGGGGCGTAGTCGCGGGCAAAGGCGTAGTCTTTTTCCACCGCGTCGAAGGTGATGTTGTGGCTGTGCAGCCAGTCACCTTGGGCGATGTCACCGGATGCGTAGCCAATAACGGTTTCATATTTCAAGATCGGCGCGCCTGCCTGAATGGGGCGGGCGGCGATTTTGTGACCTTGGGTCACGTCCTGCCGTGTGGTGAGCCCATGTTCTGCCAATTCGCTGCCTGCCATGATATCATGGGCCGCAACGACGACATTATCCCCTTGGGCCAGCCGGATGGCGCGGGGGTTATTTTGCGGGGAAGATGCGGTATTGTGCATGTTGTCTCCGAAGGCAGGAAAAGGTTTGGGCTTTATAGCTTTAACTGATATATTAGAATTAACAGAACAGCAGGCACACCGCAATGAATGAATCCACCGCAGATACAGCACCGCTTTCGCAGCTTTTGCCGCAGGGTTTGCGCAGCGGCGACGCGGAGATGACGCTGTTTGAGGGCGGCCCGGCGGCACGCGGGGTTTATGACAAGCTGCGCGACCAGATTGTGCGGTTGGAATTGCCGCCGGGCACGCCGCTTTTGCGATCAGAGTTGGCGGCGACCTATGGGGTGAGTCTGACGCCGCTGCGCGATGCGCTTCAACAATTGGCCAAAGAAGGTTTGGTGCGGATTTTCCCGCAATCGCGCACATTGGTGACGCAGATCAACACCGACGCCATTCGCGGCGCGCAGTTCATGCGGATTGCGCTGGAGACCGAGGTGGTGCGGCAATTGGCGGGGCAGATTGCGCCGGAGCATTTGGCGCGGCTGCGCAGCATCGTGGCTTTGCAGATTGGGGTGGGCAACCAGCCAAGCGACATCGCCATGTTCCAAGAGCTGGACGAGCTGTTCCATCAGGGGCTTTTTGCCGCTGCGGGGCATATGCAAAGCCAGCGGTTGATGCGCGCGCAGGCGGGTGATTTGGAGCGATTGCGGCGGCTGCATTTGACGCAGAAGGCCGATCCGCAAAGTGACACAGGCCTGCTTAATACCGATGCGGTAACCGAGGGGCATCGCCAGATCCTTGACGGGATCGAGGCGGGAGATGCGGCGGTGGCGACAGATGCGCTGCGCCGACATTTGCAGCGCACGGTGAACCGGATCGCGGAAAAACGCGCCGCCTTCCCCGGCTATTTCGAGCCGGAGAAGGGCTGAGGGTTTAAAGCCCTTTGGCTTTGCGCCACTGGGCGAATTTATCGAGGTTTTCCTGCTGGGTCGCGGGGTAGAGGCCGATGATGCTGGCGCCGTCTTGGACCTGTTCGATCACGAAGGTTTCGAACGCGGTCATTTCGGTGGCCTCGGCGGCGACTTCATCGGCAATTTCGGCGGGGATGACGATGACGCAATCATCGTCGCCCACCACGATATCGCCGGGGAACACCGCCGCATCGCCGCAGCCGATGGGACCGTTGATTTCGATCGCTTCGTGCAGGGTCAGGTTGGTGGGGCTGGAGGGGCGCTGATGATAGCAGGGGATGTCCAAGCCGCCGATGGTGGCCGCATCGCGCAGCCCCCCATCGGTGACAACGCCTGCGCCGCCGCGTTTCATCAGGCGGGTGATCAAGATGTCGCCTGCGCTGGCGGCACGTGCGTCTTTGCGGCTGTCCATCACCAGCACATGGCCTTCGGGGCAGGTTTCAATCGCCACCCGCTGGGGGTGTTCCGGATTGCGGAATTCCACCAGTTGGTTGCGGTCTTCGCGGGCAGGCATGTAGCGCAGGGTGAAGGCGGGGCCGACCATGTTGCGGCCTTTGCGGGCCACGGGGCCGACCTCTTGGATCACCTGATTGCGCAGGCCACGTTTATAAAGCGCGGTGGCAAGGGTCGCCACGGAGACATTCATCAACTGTTCGCGGGTTTCGGGGTTCATGACATGGGTTCCTTTGTAAGCTGGTTGGCTTTGACAAAATCATTCAGGGCGCTTTGTTGGCGATCTGTCAGAGGCCAAGCGGACGGCGGGCGGGTTTTGCCGCAATCAAGGCCGATGGCCATAAGCGCGGCCTTTACCCCGGTGACATTGGTGCCGTTCTGCTCTTCGGCGCGGATGTCTTCGAAGACGCGCATGTCTTCGATCAGGCGGTTGGCCGCGCGGTAATCGCTGGCCTCGAGGGCCGCGTGGATCGCGACGGAACGTTCGGGCCAGACGTTGATCAGCCCGGAGGTAAACCCGCGCGCGCCCACAGCATAGAGCGGCGGGGCCCAGACCTCGGCCAGACCGCCGACCCAGACGATATGGTCGGGGCAGGCCTCGATGGCGCGGGCGAGGTTCAGCGGGTGAGGCGTGGCCCATTTCACGCCTTTGACACCTTCGATTTCGCACAGGCGTGCGATGCCTTCAGGGCCCATCGCATCATTGCGCAGATAGAGCATCATAGGCAGCCCGCCCGAGGCGTCATGCACGGCGCGGATGTAATCTTCGGTGCCGCGGGGCGAGACAAACGGGTCTGGCGGCTGGTGGATCATCAGCGCATCGGCCCCGGCATCGGCGCTGGCGCGGGCAAGCATCTGCGCGTCGCGGATGCCGCGCCCGACCCCGGCCAGCAGCGGCGCGCGCCCGGCGACCATACCCGCCACTTCGCGCACCATGGTGCAGGCTTCATCGGTGGTGAGGGCGTAAAACTCGCCCGTGTTGCCATTGACCACGGGGATATGCACCCCGGCGCCAATGGCGCGGTCGATGATCGGTTCCAGCAGCGTCGGGGCAAGTTCGCCGTCATCGCCGTAGGGTGTGACCAAGATGCCAGAGATCCCGGTGAGAGCTTTTTGCAGATCATGTGCCATGGGCGGTCCTTAGAAAATGTCGGGCTCGCCGGAGGGGCGGCCAAATTGGGTTGTCAGGTAATCGAAGTCGCAGCCTTGGTCGGCTTGGCCCACGTGGCGTTGGAACATATAGCCCCAGCCGCGTTCAAACCGGGGTTCGGGCGCTTTCCAAGCGGCGCGGCGGGCAGCCAGTTCGGCGTCATCCACCAGCATGTCGAGAGTGCGGGCTTCGAGATCCATGCGCACGATGTCGCCGGTTTTCAGCAGGGCCAGCGGGCCGCCGATGAAGCTTTCGGGCGCCACGTGCAGGATGCAGGCGCCGTAGGACGTGCCGGACATGCGCGCATCAGAGATCCGCAGCATGTCGCGGTGGCCTTGTTTCAGCAGCGCCTTGGGCATGGGCAACATGCCCCATTCGGGGAAGCCCGGCCCGCCCTGCGGCCCTGCGTTGCGCAGCACCAGCACGTGGTCGGGGGTCACATCGAGGTTTTCATCATCGATGGCGGCTTTCATTTCGGGGTAGCTGTCGAAGACCAGCGCCGGGCCTTCGTGGCGGTGGAATTTTGGGTCGCAAGCGGCGGGTTTGATCACCGCGCCATTGGGGCAGAGATTGCCGCGCAGCACCGCAAGCGAGCCTTCGCGGTAGACCGGGTTCGAGAGCGGGCGGATCACGTCATCATTATAGACAGGTGCGCCATTGATCCCGTCATGCAGGGGTTTGCCGGTGCAGGTGATGGCGCTGCGGTCGAGTTTATCGCCAAGCTGATCCATCAGGGCGCGCAGGCCGCCTGCGAAGTAGAAATCTTCCATCAGATATTCGTTGCCTGCGGGGCGGATGTTGGCGATCAGCGGCGTGGTGCGGCCCAGCGCATCGAGATCATCAAGCTCGAGCTGGACATCGGCGCGGCGCGCCATGGCCAGCAAATGCACCACCGCATTGGTCGAGCAGCCCGTTGCCATGGCCACCGTGGCGGCGTTTTGCACAGCGGCGGGGGTGATGATTTTATCGGGGGTGAGGTCTTCCCAGACCATATCCACCACGCGGCGACCGCAGGCCGCGCTCATGCGTTTGTGGCCTGCATCGGCGGCAGGAATGGAGGACGCGCCCGGCAGGCAAAGCCCCAAGGCTTCGGCGATGGCGGTCATGGTGGAGGCGGTGCCCATGGTCATGCAATGGCCGTAAGACCGCGCGATGCCGCCTTCGACGCCAACCCATTCCTCGGCGGAGATGTTACCGGCGCGGCGTTCGTCCCAGTATTTCCATGCGTCCGAGCCAGAGCCAAGTGAGCGCCCGGCGTAATTGCCCCGCAGCATGGGCCCGGCGGGCAGGAAGATAAACGGCACACCCGCGCTGATTGCGCCCATGGTCAGGCCGGGGGTGGATTTGTCGCAGCCGCCCATCAGCACCACCCCGTCAAGCGGGTGGGAGCGGATGGTTTCTTCGGTCTCCATCGCGATCATGTTGCGGTAGAGCATCGAGGTTGGTTTGGTGAAGCTTTCGTCAATAGAGATGGTCGGAATTTCAACCGCGAGACCGCCCGCCTGCGTGATGCCTTTGCGCACGTCTTCGGCGCGGTCGCGGAAGTGCAGGTGGCAGGGGTTCATTTCGGACCAGGTATTGAGGATGCCGATGATCGGGCGGCCTTCCCAATCTTCGGGGCCGAGGCCCATTTGCATCATCCGCGAGCGGTGGCCAAAGCTGCGCAGGTCATCGGGGGCGAACCAACGTGCGCTGCGCAGCTGATCGGGGGTTTTCTTTTGCTGTGTCATCGGCGGGTTCCTTTTGCGGATGGGGCCTGCGGTTCGTGGCTTGTTTCAACTGATATATTACAGTATCAGATGGATTGTCGAGCCTGTTTCGGGAGGAAACCACAAATGTCACGGCCCATTTTGAAGAATCTATTGCAACGCGGCAGCCGTCGCATCGGCTTTTGGCTGTCGCTTTGTGCGCCCAATGTCACCGAGATTGCCGCGGGGTCAGGGGCCGATTGGTTGCTGCTTGATATGGAGCATGCGCCCAATGATCTAAGCCAGATCACCGAGCATCTGCGCGCCGCCAATGGTGCGCCGGGCAGCGCGGGGGCCGAAGTGATTGTGCGCCCGCCCTCCTCCGATCAGACGATGACAAAACGGCTGCTGGATATCGGTGTACGCAACCTGATGTTTCCGATGATCCAGACCGCAGAGGATGCGGCGCGGGCGGTGTCGTGGACACGCTATGCGCCCGAAGGGGTGCGCGGCATTTCCGCGACGATCCGCGCCAATGATTATGCACGGCAAGGTGATTATCTGGCGACCTATGCGGATCGGCTCTTTATTATTGTGCAGGTCGAGACCCCCGAAGCGGTGGAAAACATTGCCGAGATTGCGGCTGTCAAAGGGGTTGATGCGATCTTTATCGGCCCCGGTGATTTGGCGGCCTCAATGGGACATGCGGGCAATACAATGGCCCCCGAGGTGCAGGAAATGATCAAGCGCGCCGCCGATGCGGTGCACGAAGCGGGGTTGCCCGTGGGGATTTTGGGCTATGGCGAGGAGGCCGCAGAGCGGTATTTCGCACAGGGTCATGAATTTGTCGCGGTGGCCGGGGATGCATGGCTCTTGGCGCGGCACATGGACCAGATGACGCGGACGCTGCGCGCTAGCTGAAATAGTCGCGGTAGCGGTCGCGCTGCGCTTCGAGTTTGATCACGGTTTGGCTGAGGTGGGCGCGCACTGCCTCGGCCGCTTTGTCTGGGTCCTGCGCGGTGATGGCGTCCAAGATCGCGTGATGGCCTCGCAAAACATAGTCGATTTTCGCGAGATCAGGCGGGTCGAGCCTGCGCAGGCGGTTGAGGTGGTTGGAGCGGGCGCGCACCAGCAGGTAGAGATTGCCCTGCCCCACCCCTTGGTAGAGCGTTTGGTGGAACACCTCGTCCAACTCCTGGAACATCGCGGTTTGGGCGCTGTCATCGCGCAGCGCCTCTTGCATGCGCAGCACGGAGTGGGCGCGGGCGAGCACTTCGGACGGGGCCTTCGCGGCAAGGCGGCGGGCGATTTCAACCTCGACGGAGATGCGCAGGAAATGCGCCTCATGGATTTGCGGGATGTCGATTTTGGTCACAAGCGTGCGGGACTGGGGGAAGATTTGCACCAACCCCTCTTGTTCGAGCCGTTGCAGCGAGTCGCGGATCGGCGTCTGGCTGACGCCGTAACGCTCTGCCAATTCGGTGCGCAACAGCCCGGTGCCGGGGGGCAGTTCGAGCGAGATGATGCGCCCGCGCAGGTCTTCGAGCACGCGGTCAGCCGCAGAGCCGCCGCCAGAGGGGCGGCCCGCTGTGCCGGGTTGGACATTGAATAGGGTCATCTGGCGCACCTTTTTTCGGTGGATTGATTTACGGGGCAAGCCGGGGCTTGCGCAAGCGCTCGCTTGGCGGTTGACCTGCGCGGTCAACTAAAATATTAGTGCAGATGAAGGCATAATGCCATTCTTTTAACCGCAATCCAGCACAAATTTAGACGCAGGAGCTCTGATATGACTGTCGCCGCCAAAGGTTTTGAACCGCACGGGAAACATTTGATTGCAGGAGAATGGGTCGCGGGGGCGGCTACATTTGAAAATGAGCCTGCCTCTGGGCCGCGCCATGCGTTTTCCATCGGCACGCCCGATCATGTGAACACGGCCTGCGCCGCAGCCGAGGAGGCGTTTTGGTCGTTTGGCTATTCCACACGGGCCGAGCGGGCGGCGTTTTTGAATGCGATTGCCGATGAGATGGAAGCCCGCGCCGAGGCGATCACCGAGATTGGCAGCCGCGAATCCGGCCTGCCTGAGGCGCGGTTGCAAGGCGAGCGGGGGCGCACCGTGGGCCAGTTGCGCTTGTTTGCACAGCACATCACCTCGGGCGCGTTTTTGGACCGCCGGGTAGATGCCGCCCTGCCCGACCGCCAGCCCATGGCGCGGCCTGAGATCCGTCTGATGCAGCGGCCAATTGGCCCGGTAGCGGTGTTTGGCGCGTCGAATTTCCCGCTGGCGTTTTCCACGGCGGGCGGCGACACGGCAGCGGCGTTGGCGGCGGGGTGCCCTGTGGTGGTGAAGGGTCATTCGGCCCATCCCGGCACAGGCGAGATTGTGGCAGAGGCGGTGCATGCGGCGATTGAAAAATGCGGCATTCATCCGGGGGTGTTTTCCCTGATCCAAGGCGGCAAGCGGGATGTGGGCCAAGCGTTGGTGCAGCATCCGCTGGTCAAGGCGGTTGGCTTTACCGGATCGCTTGGCGGGGGGCGTGCGCTGTTTGATCTTTGTGCGCAGCGGCCTGAGCCTATTCCTTTCTTTGGTGAGCTTGGCTCGGTCAACCCGATGTTTGTGATGCCGCAGGCTGCTGCTGCGCGGGGCGCACAGATTGGCGAGGGTTGGGCCGGGTCACTCACCATGGGCGCAGGCCAGTTCTGTACCAATCCCGGCATTGCCGTGGTGCAAAAAGGCGCCGAGGGCGATGCATTTGTGGCAGCCGCCAAGGGCGCGCTTGCCAATGCGGGCGCGCAGACCATGCTGACCGATGGCATTGCCCAAGCGTATCGCGATGGCAAAGCCCGGTTTGACGGGCGCAACGCTGTGACGCCTGTGTTGACCACGCAAAGCAACGGGCGCAGCGCCTTGCCGAACCTTTATGAGACCGATGCGGAGAATTATCTGCAAGATCACGGGTTGGGCGAAGAGGTGTTTGGCCCCTTGGGTTTGGTGGTTCGGGTTGGTTCTGCGGAGGAGATGCGCGCATTGGCCAAAGGGTTTGAAGGGCAGCTTACCGCGACGATCCACATGGAAGAGAGCGATGCCGATGAGGCGCGGGCGCTGTTGCCGATCCTTGAGCGCAAAGCGGGCCGGGTGTTGGTGAACGGCTTTCCCACCGGGGTCGAGGTTTGTGATGCCATGGTGCATGGCGGGCCCTATCCTGCCTCGACCAATTTTGGCGCAACATCGGTGGGGACCATGGCGATCCGGCGGTTCTTGCGGCCTGTGAGCTATCAGAACCTGCCGGCGTCGATCATGCCTGCTGATCTGGCTGAGGCGGGCGAATGAGCGGGCAGATTGGCCCGGTTGCGGTTTTAGACCCGATGGCGCCGCATATGCAGGAAAAGGTCCGCCGCGCCGCGGGGGATCTGGACCTGCGGTTTGCGCCCTCGGCGTCTGAGGCGGATTTTGCCGAGACCGTGCGCGGGGCGAAATATATCGTGGCGCGGGGGCTTGGGCTCAATGCGGCGACGCTGGCCCATGCCGATGCGGCGCGGCTGGTGCATCAATGGGGCACGGGGACGGATGGGATTGATCTAGCCGCTGCCAAGGCGCGCGGATTGCCTGTGGCGCGCAGCCCCGGTGTGAACGCGCCAACCGTGGCAGATTTGACCATCGGTTTGATGCTGTGCACCATTCGCAACCTGCCGCAGATGCATATTGCCACCCGCAAGGGCGAGTGGATTCCGGGGCGGTTGCTGGAGGGTGTGCGCGATCTGGGGGCGCTGCGGATCGGGTTGATCGGCTTTGGCGCGATTGGCCAGGAAGTGGCGCAGCGGCTATCGGGTTTTGGCAGTGAGACGCTGTATTATCGCCGCTCGGGCGCGGTTGAGACGCCGCATGCGCGCCATGCCAGTCTAGAGGATATCCTGAGCAGCTGTGACATGATCAGCCTGCATCTGCCGCTGACGGAGGCCACGCATCATCTGATTGATGGGGCCGCTTTGGCGCAGATGAAACCGGGGGGTTATGTGATCAACACCTCGCGCGGGGGGATCATTGACGAAGCGGCGATGATTGCGGCGCTGGAGAGCGGGCAATTGACGGCGGCGGGGCTGGATGTGTTCAGCAGCGAACCTGTGGACCCGGCCAACCCGTTGCTGCAAATGGAAAATGTGGTGACTTTACCGCATATTGGCGGGCGCACGGATGATAATCTGGCGCGGATGGTGGCGCATTGGGCGGATAATATTCGCGCCTTTGACGGCGGCGGCGCGCTTGATCCGGCCTGTATGGTTGCCTAGGCCAGCGGGGTTCCCCGGCTGTGGGCCGGGGGATTTGAGTATTTGAAGAAGGGTGAAAGGGCGGCCTTGGGGCGGCCCTTTTGCTATTTGGGGGTGAAGAAGGGGGCCGGGGTCAGCAGTTTGTTTTGCTGGCTGATCAGATAGCCTGCTTCGGCGCTTTTTTGCAGGTAGGCCTGCCATTCGGGATCGGCGGCGAGGGCGCTGCGCCGCTGGGCGCGATCGGCGGCGTCTTGGTAGACCCAGATGTGCACAAAGGAGTTCACATCACCGGTTTCGACCTGCGCATAGGCGAGGCATTCACCCAAGATGCGTTGCTGGGCGGCCCAGCCGTATTGTTCGTAAAGCGCCAGATGTTTGCGGATGGTGCCGGGGCGGCAGATGTAGGTGCGGTGGTCATAAAGCATGAGAATTTCCGGTGTTTGAGGTTATTCGATACGGGCGTGGTCGGTGATGCGGTGGCGGGCCTGTAGCAGGTGGTAGGACATGCACAGGGCTGCGGCATCCGCATCGCGTGCGAGGATGGCTTCGTAGATTTGGCGGTGTTCGCGGGCCACGGCGTCGACCCGTGATTGCGCGCCTTCGCGGGTGAGTTTTTGCGCCACGTCGATGCCTTGTTCGATGGCGTTGCGGGCGCAGTCGAGCATTTCGACAAACACCGCATTGCCGCTGGCCTGTGCGATGGCGCGGTGGAAATCATAATCAGCGGCAACCAGAGGGGCGCGGGCCTGCATGGAGCTTTCGAGGTCTTTGAGGGATTTTTCGATGCGCTGGAGGTCTTTGGGGCTGGCGCGCTGTGCGGCGAGCCGGGCCGTGGCGCTTTCGACGGTCATCCGGGCCTCTGTGGCGCGCATGAGACCTGCGACGGATTCGGCGGTGGTGTATTCGATCAGCTTTTCAGGCGGGCGGCGGCGCACAAATGTGCCCACGCCGTGGCGGGCCTCGACGAGCCCGTCTTCTTGCAATTTGCGCAGCGCCTCGCGGACCACGGGGCGGGACACCTCAAAGGCGGAGGCGATTTGATGTTCCGAGGGCAGTTTATCGCCCTGTTTGAGTACATCGGAGACGATCTGTTCGAGGATCTGGCCATAGAGTTGATCGGCAAGGGTTTGGCGTTTGCGGATTTTCAATGTCGGATTCTCCATGGATCGGCCCCTTTGTTTTAGCCCCTGCGGCCCATCATATTGGCAAATCTTTGAGCGGCTGTCGCCGCGCCATAGCCATTGTCGATGTTCACCACAGTGACGCCGGGTGCGCAGCTGGCGAGGACGGAATCCAGCGCGGTGCGGCCCCCGGTCGCGACACCATAGCCAACCGAAGTGGGCACGGCGATCACAAAGCCGGGAACAAGGCCAGCCACCACGGAAGGCAGGGCCGCGTCCATGCCCGCAAAGACAATCACCACGTCGAGATCGCACAGGGCCTGTTCATGGGCCAGCAGACGCCAGAGCCCGGCCACGCCTACATCGGCAAATTCGCGGGCGGCGAGACCGCCGTAAGCGAGGACGCGGGCGGCTTCGGCCACGGCGGGGGCATCGGAGGTGCCGGCACTGACCAGCCCGATTTTGGGATCGCTGGCCAGTTCGGGCAACCCGCCCAGAATGGCCGTGCGCGACAGGGCGCAATAATCAATCGCTTCGCGCAGGGTGTCTGGCAGCGCGGCATGTTGCGCGGCTGTCAGGCGGGTGAGCAGCAGGCGGCGGTTTTCGCGCAGCGCGTCGCGCAGGATGGCGGCGATATGTTCGTCGGTTTTATGTTCGCACAGCGCGGCCTCTTCGATGCCGATGCGGTTTGCGCGGTTGCGGTCAAAGGTGACGCTGGGGTGTTCGTCTTGGTTAGGCATGGATAAAGGCGCTTCCTTTTTGGTAGCTGCGCAGGGTCACCGGGCCAGCGCCGGGCAAGGAAAGCTGGCTCAGCAATCGGCTGCGGGCGGGTTGGTCGAGGGTGCCCAGCGTGCCCGCATCAAGTTCGATCACCCAGCCCGAGTGCAGGCGGCGGCAGCGCAGGGTGACATTGCCAAGCAAAGCGCGCAGCTTTGCTTCGGCCTGGTCGATTTGCAGCAGGTCAGCAGGTTCGACGCGCAACCCGGTTTCAATCCGGCTGGCGAGGCAGGGCGCGGCGGGCAGATCAGCCAGATCGCCCAGCCCGAGGCTGCGGGCGAGGCTGCGCACGTCGGATTTGCTCATTTGTGCATCGACAAACGGGTGCAACACGCCGTGTTCTTTGGCGGCTTGCAGGCCGGGCCGGTAATCGGAGAGATCGTCCAGATTGGTGCCAGCGGCCACGTGATCGCCCATGCGGGCAAGCGTGCCGTAGAGGTTGGATTTGCAAAAATAGCAGCGGTTCACCGGGTTGGCGCGGTATTGCGGATCGGCAAATTCGCCTGCGTCTACCACCCGCAGGTGCAGACCGTTTGTTTGAGCAAATTCATGCACGCGCGCGGTGGCGGCTTTGGGCACGGCGGCGGAGACCGCGTGGCACAGGGTGAGGGTTTGCGGCCCGCGCGCCTGTGCGGCGGCGGCGGAGAGCGTGAGGCTGTCGATGCCGCCGCTGAGCGCGATGGTGAGAGTTTGCGGGGCGATCAAGGCCGCGTGCAATTGCGCGGGCAGGGTCATGAGGAGAGGCCTTCGAGATTGCCAAGCAGGCGCTTGGAGGAGTGCAGCAGGTGGCTGCGCATGCGTTCGCGGGCGAGATCCGCATCGCCATCGAGGATCGCTTGGGCCACGTCGATATGTTCTTGCACGGCTTGGCGGCTGTCTCCGCCGCGCTCGACCGCTTTGAGGCGGCCTGCGAACATGGTTTCGCGCAGGCTGGCGCCCAGATAGTTGAACAGGCCCAGATAATAATCATTGCCAGTGGCGGTATTGACGGCGCGGTGAAAGCGCAGATCGGCGGCAACGCCGTGTTCGACACGTTCGGGGCCGCCCCCCGCTGCGTCGGCAAAGGCGCGGGCAGCGGCCATGACCTCGGCGCGGGCCAAATCGCTGCCGCGTTCGGCGGCGAGGGCGGCGGCTTCGATTTCGACGCCGGAGCGCAGGTCGAGGATCTGGCGCAGTTTGCGCAGGCTTTCCACGTCTTGTTTATCAATCGCGAACCCCATTTGCGGGCGGTCGCTCGAGACCAGCGCGCCGCGGCCTTGCTGGCTTGAGAGGATGCCTTCGGCTTTGAGGCGCGAAACGGCTTCACGGATCACGGTGCGGCTGACCTCTAGGTTTTGGGCCAGACGGCTTTCGGAGGGAATCATCGAGCCCACGGGCCAATCGCCGTTCATGACATTGTCGCGCAGCGCCTCTGTCACTTGGTCGCTGAGCGTGGTGCCCCGGCTAAGCGGGGTGGAGCCTTCGATCAGGTTGTTCATAGGGTTCCCCTTCTGCACCTATTGATACACTTGTATGATAAGTTGTCAATTCAGAGCTAAACAACCGATTTTACTGATTATTGTCAGTATGCGAGGTTACATCATAGCAGATTAGCTCTATTTTTTGTATTTTTAATTGACAAGTTGACCAAAGGGGAACAATCTGCGGGGACAGGAGAGCAACCCGGCGATGTATCGGGTTGCAGGGAGAACGCAACCGGGAGGATTTCATGTCCGCGTTTACTAAAAACTTTTGCCGCACAGCGGCAGCGACCATTTTGGCCACGGCAGGCGCATTTGCTGCGCAAGCCGAGGAATTTGTCATGGCGACCGGCCAACAGGGCGGTTCGTGGTACCCTGTAGGCGGGGCGATCAAGGCGATTGTTGAGCGGGAAAACCCCGATTACCAAATCACCGTGACGCCGGGCGCGGGTGTATCCAACGTTGTGGGTGTGGATGCGGGCCGTTTTGCCATCGCATTTGCAAACTCAATCTCCACCGTGGACAGCCTGAGCGGCAAAGAGCCGTTCCGCAAGCCAACCACCAATGTGTGTAATCTTGGCGTTCTGTATCCGCAGTATTTCCAAGTTGTTGCGCTTCAGGAATCCGGCATCAAGACGGTTGCCGATATGAAGGGCAAGAAACTGACCACGCAGCAGCTGGGCAATACAGGTGAATTCCTGACGCGCGAATTGCTGGCGACGCAGGGTCTGACTTTTGACGATCTGGCGGCTGTGGCGAACACGTCCTATTCCGACAGTGCCAGCCAGATGAAAGACGGCCATGCCGATTTCTTCACGCTGGGGTCGTCCTTGCCAACGGGTTCTGTGATGGATCTGGCCTCTGCGCGCACGATCAATCTGGTGAACATCGACGACGAGACATTCGCGAAGTTCAAAGAGTCGAACGCGGCGTTCCAGCACCGGACAGTGCCTGCGGGTTCCTATCCTGGGTTTGACGAAGAAGTTAAAACCATCAGCTATGACACCCATATGGTTGCGCCCTGCGATTATGACGGTGCGGTGATCAAAGCGGTTCTGTCGGCGGTTGCCGATAACACCGAGAACTTTGCGGCTGTGACCAAATCCATGGCGAACCTGACGCTTGAGGATATGGCCACCGATCTGGGTGTTCCATTCCACCCGGCTGCCAAAGAATTCTACGCCGAGCGCGGCGTGGCTGGCATGGAATAAGAGCAGCAAAACCTGCTCTGAGGGCGGGGCATGATTGCCCCGCCTTTTATCATGACACGCCCGAACACGCGGCGTGACGTCGAACCTTTAAAATTTATACGCGGGGAGTTTCCATGAGCCTGTCGATACTCACGGACAAGATGCCTATGATCGCACGGTTTTCTCGGCTGTTGCTTATTGGGATGGCCATGTGGCATCTATATGTCGCATTTGCCGGACCGCCTAACCCCTATATTATGCGGGGCGTGCACGTCGCGCTGGCGCTGTTGCTGGTTTATCTGACGGTAGATCGCAAAGGGCTGCGCACGGATGCGCCGCGCTGGTATGATGTGCTGTTTGGGGCCGTGGCATTTCTCACCGCGCTTTATCCCTCGCTGAACCTCAATTACATCACGCAGCGGTTCCTCTATGTTGATCCGCTGATGCCGATGGATATTGTGGTGGGCATCACCTTGGTTGTGCTGCTGCTTGAAGCCACGCGCCGGATGCTTGGGCCAATGCTGCCGATTACGGCGATCTTGTTCATGGCTTACGGGCTGATGTTCACCTCGACCTTGCCGTCGGTGATCCTTGAGCAGCTTTTCATGACGCCTGAAGGTATCTTCGGCATCCCGATTTCGGTTTCTGCCACCTATATGGTGTTGTTCATCCTGTTCGGCTCGCTTGTTGAGAAAATGGGTGTTGGGCAGTTGTTTATGGATTTTGCCGTGGCCTTGACGGGCCGTCAGGCGGGCGGGCCAGCCAAAGTGGCTTGTGTGACCTCGGGCATGTTCGGGTCTGTTTCCGGCTCTGCTGTGGCGAATGTGATGACCACGGGGACGTTCTCCATTCCGCTGATGAAGCGCATGGGGTTCAAACCTGCCTTTGCGGGCGCGGTTGAGGCTGTTGCATCCACGGGCGGGCAGATCATGCCGCCGGTGATGGGGGCTGCGGCCTTTGTGATGGCCGAGTATCTGGGTGTGAGCTATCTGACGGTGGCGAAATATGCGCTGGCGCCTGCTGTGCTGTTTTATGTCGCGCTGTTTGCGGCTGTGCATTTCGAAGCCAAGCGCCGCGGCATTGGGTCGGTTCCCAAGGAAGACCAAGTGCCATTGGGCGAAGTTCTGCGCGAGCGCGGGCATTTGTTCTTGCCGTTGATCATCATCGTTGGTGTGTTGATGAAGGGCTATTCTGCGCCTTACGCCGCGCTTTGCGGGATCATTTCGGTGGTGCCTGTGGCCGCGATGCGCAAATCCACGCGCCATTATGTCACCGTTAACAACATCCTTGAGGCCCTTGAGGGCGGCGCACGCAATGTGCTGGCGATTGCATCGGCTTGTGCCTGTGCGGGTATCGTAGTGGGTGTGATCGACATCACTGGTCTTGGTCTGACTTTCTCCAACTTTGTGATCGAAGCGGCGCAGGACAAGCTGATTGTTGCGCTGATCCTTTCCATGGTTGCGGGTATCATTCTGGGCATGGGGATGCCAACGACACCGGCCTATATTGTGCAGGTTGCCTTGTTGGTGCCCGCGCTGGTGAAGCTGGGTGTGCAGGTCGAAGCCGCGCATTTGTTCGTCTTCTACTTTGCCATTCTGTCGGCCATCACGCCGCCGGTTGCCATGGCGGTTTATGCGGCGAACACCTTGTCTCAGGCCAAGATTGTCGAGGCCAGCTGGGCTGCGGTGAAGCTGGGTGCGACGGGGTTCATCGTACCGTTCATGTTTGTCTATGAGCCTGCGATCTTGATGCAGGGCGACGTTGTGCATGTGACCATCGTGATCTTGCAGGCGACGATTGGGGTGATCCTTCTGGCCGCAGCGCTTCAGCGTTACTTCTTTGGCCGGATGGAGGGCTGGTTGTCAGCGATCTTGTTCGCGGCATCGCTGTGCCTGATCTACCCTGACTGGCGTGTGACGCTGCTGGGTCTTGGGATCGCCGGGGGTGTCTTTGCCCTACAAAAAGCGCGAGGGCGGGATGTTCCTGCCCCCGACGCGGCCTCTGCCCCGGCCCCGGCCACATCGGCCAGCAACTGAAATGAAAGACGGAGCTAAAACCATGTTGCAAAACGCACAAGAGACGCGCGCCCGAAGCGGGGGCCAGGTTCTGGTTGATCAACTGTTGATCCATGGGGCGGACACGGCTTTTTGTGTGCCCGGCGAGAGCTATCTGGAAGTGCTCGATGCGCTGCATGACGTGCAAGATCGGTTCACCTTGATCAATGCACGCCATGAGGCGGGGGCGGCGAATATGGCCGAGGCCCATGGCAAGATGACCGGTACGCCGGGCATCTGCATGGTCACCCGCGGCCCCGGTGCCTGCCATGCGGCGATCGGGGTGCATATTGCCCAGCAAGACAGCACGCCGATGATCTTGCTGGTGGGGCAGATTGCCCGTGACACCACAGACCGCGAGGCGTTTCAGGAGGTTGATTATCGCGCCATGTTTGGCCCGATTGCCAAATGGGCGACGCAGATCGACGATGCACGGCGCATCCCCGAATATATGGCCCGCGCGTTTCGTGTGGCCACATCGGGGCGGCCCGGCCCGGTCGTGATTGCCCTGCCCGAAGACATGTTGACCGACGTGGTCGAGGTGGCCGATGCGCGCCCCTATCAAGCGACGCAAGCGGCCCTGTCTGCGGCGCAGCTTGAGGCGATCCGCGCCGAGATTTCAGCGGCGGATAAGCCGCTGTTGTTGCTGGGCGGTTCGGGGTGGGATGCGGCATCGGCCAGCGCGATCACGCGGTTTGCCGAGGCCAATAACATCCCCGTTAGCTGTTCCTTCCGCCGTCAGGACATCGTGAACAACCTGTCGCCTGTCTATGCAGGGGATTTTGGCACATCGACCGCGCCAAGCCTGTTTGCCAATCAGCGCGACGCAGATTTGCTGGTGGTGATTGGTGCCCGGTTGGGCGAGATGACCACCAAGACCTACACCACGCTGACCCCGCCGAACCCGGCGGTTCGGATGATCCATCTGCATCCTGATGCTGATGAGATTGGCCGGGTCTATTCGCCCGATCTGGGGCTGGCCGCCAGCCCTGCTGCTGCGGCGGCGGCGCTTGAGGGGCTTGATCTGGGGCGCGGTGATGAGTGGGCCGGGTGGTGCGATAAATTGCATGCCGATTATCTGACCGACACAGAGACACCCAATGGCCAAGGTTGGGAGCTGGATATGGGTGTGGCCCTGTGCCAGATCCGCGACAGCCTGCCCGAAGACGTGGTTGTGACGCTGGATGCGGGCAATCACACGGGCTGGGCGCAGCGGTTTTTGCGCTTTGGCCGTCCGGGGCGCATTGTGGGGTCGACCTGCGGCGCGATGGGATATTCGGTGCCCGCAGCCGTGGCCGCCGCGATCACGGAGCCAGAGCGTTTGGTCCTTTCTTTTGTGGGCGATGGCGGTTTCATGATGAGCGGAACCGAGCTTGCCACTGCTGCGCAATATGGGGCCAGCCCGATTGTGCTGCTGTTTAACAACGGAATTTACGGCACGATCCGCATGCACCAAGAGCGCGACCATCCAGAGCGGGTTTCAGGCACAACGCTGAAGAACCAAGATTTCTGCAAGATGGCCGAAGGGATGGGTGCCCATGCCGAGCGTGTCACCCGCACCGAAGATTTCCCGGCGGCCTTTGAGCGCGCACGGGCGGCGGGGCGGCCTGCGGTGATCGAGTTGGTCACCAACCCAGAGCAAATCTCGACGCGCACAACAATCACGCAACTGCGGGAAAACGCACGCGCCAAGCAAAACGCCTGAAAGGTCCTCTATGCCTGTTCTAGAAACCGCCCCGGCAACGCAGGTTGCCGCATCTGAAACTGCATCTTTAATCGCGGCTTTGCGCGGGGTGCTTGGGGATGCCTATGTGCAGACCGAGCCCGGCGATTTGGCCGGGCGGCTGGTGGAGGATCGGGGGCTGTTTCAGGGCCATGCGATTGCCTTGCTGCGCCCCGGATCAACCGATGAGGTTGCACAATGCGTCAAGCTTTGCCGGGCGGCGGGCGTTGCGATTGTCCCGCAAGGGGGCAACACCGGGTTGGTGGGCGGCGGCGTGCCAAATGGCGGCGTGATTTTGGCCACGGACCGGTTGAACCAGATCCACGAGGTTGACCGGATCAATGCCACGATGACGGTTGGCGCGGGCTGTGTTCTGGCGGTGATCCAGCAGGCGGCGGATGATGCGGAGGCGCTGTTTCCGCTGTCGCTGGCGTCTGAGGGGTCCTGCCAGATTGGCGGCAATCTGGCGACCAATGCGGGCGGCACGGCGGTGCTGCGCTATGGGAATATGCGCGATCTGGTGCTGGGGCTTGAGGTGGTTTTGCCCGATGGTCGGGTGCTGAGCGATCTGAACGGGCTGCGCAAAAACAACATGGGTTATGATCTGCGCAATCTGTTCATCGGCTCTGAGGGGACATTGGGGATTATCACGGCGGCTGTGCTCAAGCTGTTTCCCAAACCTGTGCAGCGCGCCACGGCGATGGTGGCGTGCGAAGGGCCGGATGCGGCGCTGGCTCTTTATCACCGGCTGCGCAGCCAACATGCGGATGCGCTTTCGACTTTTGAATATATTGACCGTTTTGCCTTGCAGGTGGTGATAGATCACGCCGGGTGCAAAGACCCGATGAACGACGTTCATCCGGCTTATTGTTTGGTGGAGTTCACCTCTGCCAACCCGGCGGAAACGCTGGATGCGCGGATGGAAACCGCGCTTGGGGCCGCATTCGAAGCGGAAGAAATTCAAGATGCGGTGATTGGGGCCTCTGAGGCGCAAAAAGATGCGCTTTGGGACATGCGCGAGCATTTGTCAGAGGCGCAAAAGCCTGAAGGCGCGTCAATCAAACATGATGTGGCGGTGCCCGTGTCGCGGGTGGCGGATTTCATTCGCGAGGCAACGCAGGCCTGCATGACCTATATGCCCGGTTTGCGCCCCTGCCCGTTCGGGCATTTTGGGGATGGCAATTTGCATTTCAACCTCTCGCGCCCGCTGGATATGAGCGATGCGGATTTCCTTGCGGAATATCCGGCGTTCAACCGGATTGTGCATGATATTGTGCAAGGGATGGGCGGCTCGATTTCCGCAGAACACGGGATCGGGTTGGTGAAGCGCGACGAGCTGCGCCGCTATAAAGACCCTATTGCGATTGCGGTGATGGAGCAGATCAAGGCCGCGTTGGACCCTGATCAGTTGATGAACCCCGGTAAGATCCTCTAGCCGCGCCCGACAAAGGGCATTTTGGTGGCCATGACGGTGACAAACAATGCGTTTGAGCCGGGCGGTAGGCTGGCCATGTAGGACAGGGTGCGCGCCACGTCTTCGACATCCATGCGCGGTTCCGATTTGCGGGTGCCGTCGGGTTGCAAGATGCCGTCTTTCATCCGCTCGGTCATTTCGCTGGCGGCATTGCCGATGTCGATCTGGCCGCAGGCGATGTCAAATTTGCGGCCGTCGAGCGCCAGTGATTTGGTCATGCCAGAAATTGCGTGTTTTGTGGCCGTGTAGGGCAGCGACAAGGGGCGCGGCACATGGGCGGAGATGGAACCGTTGTTCACGATCCGCCCGCCGCCGGGGTTTTGCCGCCGCATCAGGCCAAAGGCTGCGCGCGCGCACAGGAACGCGCCGGTGAGATTGGTGGCGATGATGTCGTTCCAGACATCGACGGAAAGTTCGTCAATCTCTTCAGGCGGGCCATTGCGCCCGGCGTTGTTGAAGAGCAGATCCAAGCGGCCAAAACGCTGGTCGATCTGGTCGAACAGGGCCGTGACATCGGACTCTTTGCCGACATCGGCGGTGATGGCCATGTGGTCTTGCCCCGGCAGGCTGGCGCGGGTTTCTTCAAGCGGCGCGCTGCGGCGGCCTGTGACCACGACGGTGAAGCCATCTTGGGCCATGCGCAGGGCACATGCGCGGCCTACGCCGCTGCCTGCCCCGGTGATCAACGCGATTTTACCGCTCATTATTCTATCCTCCCTTGCCATGCTGGCCTATATCAACATTAATATACCAGTACCGCAGGGGGCGCATCCAAAAATAGCGCCCCGCTTACCAGCCCATAACCTGCTACCTCATAAAAGGAGCCGCCTCCCGATGATCGATCTTTATACGTGGACCACGCCAAACGGGCGCAAAGTTTCCATTCTGCTGGAGGAGTTGGGTGTGGAATACACCGCGCACCCGATCAATATTGGCAAGGATGAGCAGATGACGCCGGAGTTTCTGGCGATCAGTCCGAACAATAAAATCCCTGCGATGGTGGACCAAGACAACGGGTTGCGGTTGATGGAATCCGGCGCGATCATGATCTATCTGGCCGAAAAATATCAAAAGTTTCTGCCAAGCGATCCCGAGGGCCGCGCCAATGTCATGCAGTGGATGATGTGGCAAATGGGCGGGTTTGGGCCAATGGCCGGGCAGAGCCACCATTTCTTGCATTTCAACCCCGGCAAAGCTCCCTATGCCGAAGAGCGGTTTCGCAGCGAGGTGCAGCGGCTTTATGGTGTGCTGGAGAAACAACTGGCCGGGCAGGAATATGTTTGCGGCGATTATAGCATCGCGGATATGGCGATTTGGCCATGGGTGTCGCGGCATGAATGGCAGGAAGTTGATCTGACGAAATTCCCGGCGGTGCGCGCGTGGTATCGACGGTTGCTGGCGCGGGAGGCTGTGCAAAAAGGCTATCATGTGCCCAAGAATATGGGCGAGATCCCGGCGGGCTAAGACGGCCCCTGCCCTGCGGGATAAGAAAAAACCGGCCCGTGATTTCGGGCCGGTTTTTTTATTGTCAGGGTTTGCTGGGTGCTGCGCCGGGTTCAGCGGCAGATTCTGGGGCGCCGGGTTCTGGCCCGTCGCTCACCAGCTCTGCCTCTTCGATTTCACCGGTCAGCGGCGTGAGTGCTTTGGCAGTGTCGGCGGCGCGGTCTGCGTCATTTGGGCCGACAATCAGCGGCAACATCTGCGCGCCTGCGGGCATCGCGACCTCAGATTGCGGTGGCGATTTCCATTCCAACGTGTCGAAACCCTTGCAGTTTTCGCAGATCGGTTTCCAATCCGCATGGATGTGCTGGCAATTGTCGCAGATCCATTGCGGGCCGCGCGGCACGGCCAAGGCGCGGGCGAGCCAGCCGCGCACCACGGTGTCGGACGCGCCTTCGCCGCGTTCAATCGCTGCCATCAAAGTGACAGAGCGGGCGTTCGGATCGGTCTCGACCAGCGTGCCCAAGGCGCGGCGGGCTTCGGGGAAGTCTTCGTTGGCGATGTGCAATTCGGCCAGCAACATTTTGGTTTCTGGGTGGTCTGGGTTGCTGCGCGTGAGGGCGGTGAAACGTTTGATCCGCTCGGGCGGGGTTTCATTGGGCGCGATGGCGGCAAAAGCGGCGGCCAGATCGGGATGGGGGCGGGCCTCCCATGCTTTTTTCAGCAGGCGGGTGGCATAGCGCGGTTTGTCCTGATCGATATAGCTTTGCGCGGCCATGACGGCGGCGGGGATCAGATCGGGCGAGAGGCGGTTTGCCTCGATTGCGGCTTCGCGGGCCTCGATGGATTTATCCGCGGCGATCACGTCTTTGGCCTCGGACAGCGCCAGCACAGCGTCGCGTCGGCGGTGCAGATCGCGGGGCAATTGGCCGTTTTTCAGCTTTGCGCTGAGGGTTTGGCGGGCACCGGACCAATCTTCTTTTTCGGCCTGAAGCCGCAGCAGAACATCGCCGGTTTCTTCGTGTTTGGGTTTCAAAGCAAAGGCTTTTTCGGCCAGCACCAGCGCGGTCTCATTGTCGCCTGCGGCCAATTTTTGTTTCATGATGCCGCGCACGCCGACAAAGCGGGTTTGCTCGTTCTCGACCAGCTTGCGATAGGTTTCTTCGGCTTTGCGGTGATCGCCTGCAAGTTCGGCGGCCTGCGCGGTGAGCAGGTTGGTCAGCTCGGGTTTGTTCAGGTATTTATCGGCTTTGGCAGCTTTGGTCATGGCGAGACGGCCCTCGCCGCTGGCCAATGCCATCAGACCTTCGGAGAGCGCTTCAAAACCTTTACGCTCGCGGTTGCGATCAAAATAGCGGGTCAGCGCGGTTTCATCGCCGTTGATGAATTTCCAGAACGACAGCGCGAGGCCCAACAGTTTGAGCAGCAGCCACACCGCAAATAGCAGCACGCCAAGGGCGATGATGGATTGCAGCGGGCCGAAGCTGTATTCGGTGCCCATCACGGTCAGCTGTACGCCGCCTTCGCTTTCGAGCAGGTAAACCGCACCCCAGGCGAGCGCCGCAACCAGCACAACGAAGAACACGATTTTAATCAAAGACCAAAGCATACTGTGAAATCCTTACTCTGCCGAAAGGCTGTTGCCCAATTCATCTGCGGCTTGCAGCGCATCTGCCCGTGCTTGCGCCCCGGCAAGCCAATCGCCCATGGCGGCTTTTGACGCTTCGGGCAGGGCGTTTGTTTCGGCCAGGGCATCGGCAAGCCGGCCTTCTTTTACCGCCTGTTCGGCGCGCGACAGGATCGCGTCGGGGTCATTGCCTTCGCGCGGGGCGACGGAGCGCGCGCCAAGTTGGCGGCGCAAAAAGCCGCTGAAACCTTCGGGTTCGCCATCTTCGCCTGTGGTGCGCGCAGCGCCCAATGCGGCGCGGGCGGCATCCGGATAGCCTGATTGCAGGCTGGCGAGGGTTGGCACGCCTTGGGCCGATTGCGCGGCCAGCGCGTCTGGCAGGGCATTTGGCAGGGTGTCTTGCAGGGTTTGCACCTCGGCCTCGAAGGGTTGGCCTGCGTCAATGGCAGAGCGCAATTTGGCCAAGGCGGCCTGTGCGGCGCTGGCTTGGGCGGCTTGTTTGGTGGCCTCTTCGACGCTGCGGGCATTGCCGAGCAGGCCTTCGATTTCGGATTGTTGCTGTTCGACGGATTGCTTGAGGGCCGCAAGCTCTGCTGCGTAATCGCCTGCTTCGCCGGAGGGGTCGGCGGCGGCGGGGCGCGTTTCCAGATCAGCGATGCGGCTTTCCAGCGCAGAGAGCGCCTCGGTGATTGGGGCCAGATCGGCGGAGGTGTCCGGCGCGGCGGTGTTGAGGTTCTCGATGCGCTGCGCTTGGTCTTGCAAGGTGGTTTGCTGCGCGGCCAATTGCGATTGCAGCGCGGTCAGATCGTCGTTGCCGGTTAGCAGATGATAGTCAGCGGCCAGATAGCCGATGCCGCCCGCGATCACGCCGCCCAGCAGCATGGGGAAAAACACACTGCGGGGTTTTTCCGGCGCAGCTTGAGGGCTGGGCGCGGGTTTTGGGGTTGGTTTGGCCGCTGGTTCAGCAGGTTTCACCTCGGCAGGCTTAACCGGATCTTTGGGTTTTTCAGGCTCGGCAGGCTTGGCCGTTTGTGCAGCAGCGCTGGCCGTGGGTTTGGCGGCGCTTGCGGCTTTTGCGGGCTCGGATTTTGAGGGCTCGGATTTGGCGGCATCTGGTTTAGGCACGTCTGTTTTGGATGCGCCTAGTTTGGGCATCTGTGTTTTGACGGGCTGATCCTTGGGGGGTGTTTGCGCGGTGCTTGGGGATTTTGCGGCGGCGGGTTTCACCACATCCGTTTTTGGCGCATCCGTTTTGGGCGCAGCGGATTGCGCAGGCGCGTCCGGTGCTTTCTCCGATGCTTTCTCCGGCGCGGATTTCGCGGTAGATTTGCGCGTGCTGCTGGCACCCGTAGATTTGCTAGATTTTGCCACCCTGCATACCCTCTTCGATTCCAGACGATGCCCAAAGGCCTTTCGTCACCTTACGTGCGCTTCCTTAGCTGCTCAAGTCAACCTAAGGCCCTGACATTGTTTTTCCACTTCGGCCTGCATCAATTCGATGCGCGGCGCATCCAAAACGATCACCTGATCAGCCGAGATGTCGCGCAATTGGGAAGCGATGGCGGGGCTGAGCGCGATGAAGGTGCATTGGCGGGCGCTGTTTATCTCTAGCGCAAGCTGGTTGGCGGAACGCGGGGAAAAAACCGGCAGAATTGTCGGAATTTCGCATTGTATTGAATGGATTGCCTGTGGCGGCAGGGGCAGCAGGCGTTGATCGTAGATCACGTTTCGGGTGACTTGCCAGCCGCTGAAGTTTAGCTGGCCTGCGATGTCGCCGCGCACATGGCTGCCGGAGAAATGGGTGAGCGGGCAAAGCGGCGTTTGGGCCTGCATCGCGGCGATCAACCCTTGGGCGTTTGGCGCCACGTAGCGCACAACCCACCCGGCGCTTGCGGCCAATTCTGCTGTGCCATCGCCCACACAAAAGGCGGGGCGGCCCCTTCCCGGTGGGGCCAATTCGACCCCGGCGCGGGCGGTGAAAATTGCGCCGTGATGGGCGGGAATATCGCCCCCCTGCCCCAGCGGAATGAGGTCGAGCAAAGGTGCGCGGATCACCTCGATGCCGGTCAGAGCGACGGGATCAAGCAGCGCCAAAAACCGCGCGGCGGCGGCGGCGGGTCGGGTGATGATCAGGGCCGCGTTGGGCAAGGCCGCACCTTCCGAGGATTGTTTGCCAAGGCCTACGGTGTTACCTGCGCAAGGAACGCCTTGCAACGGATAGGCCGCATTGTGACCACGACAGAATTGATCCTTGGGCTGGAAAGCAGCTGTGATGATACGGCGGCGGCGGTGCTGCGGGGGAACCCCGATGGCACGGCCACGGTGCTGTCTTCTGTGGTGGTGGGGCAGACCGATCTGCATGCGGCCTTTGGCGGTGTGGTGCCCGAGATTGCGGCACGCGCCCATGCGGAAAAGCTTGATCACTGTGTCGAGAGCGCCTTGGCCGAGGCGGGGATTGCCCTGCCGCAGATCAGCGCGGTTGCGGTGACATCGGGGCCGGGGTTGATTGGCGGTGTGGTGTCCGGGGTGATGTGCGCCAAGGGGATTGCTGCCGCCACGGGCAAGCCGCTTTATGGGGTGAACCATCTGTCGGGGCATGCGCTGACGCCGCGGCTGACGGATAACCTGCCTTATCCCTATTTGATGTTGTTGGTGTCGGGCGGGCATTGCCAGTTTTTGATTGTGAAGGGCCCGGATGAATTTACCCGGCTGGGCGGCACGATTGACGATGCGCCCGGCGAGGCGTTTGACAAGGTGGCGCGGTTGATCGCCCTGCCCCAGCCCGGCGGGCCGTCGATTGAGCAAGCGGCTTTGGGCGGGGATGCCAAGCGCTTTGCCCTGCCGCGCCCGCTGCTGGATCGGCCGGGGTGCGATATGTCTTTCTCGGGGTTGAAGACCGCAAGTTTGCGGGCGCGCGATGCGGTGGTGGCAGCGCAAGGCGGGCTGCGCGCGCAAGATCAGGCGGATTTGGCCGCCGGTTTTCAGGCCGCCGTGGTGGATGTTTTGGCGGAAAAGTCACGGCGCGCTTTGGCGGAATATCTGGCGCTTGGCCCGGCGGTGCCCGGTTTTGCCGTGGCGGGCGGCGTGGCCGCGAACCAAGCGATTGGGGCCGCGCTGCAAGGCGTGGCCGCCGCGCATGGCACGCGGTTTTGCGCGCCGCCTCTGCGCCTGTGCACGGATAATGCCGCGATGATTGCCTATGCCGCGTTTGAGCAGATGCGCGGGCGGGCGGCGGATGATTTGACCTTGTCGGCGCGGCCCCGCTGGCCGTTGGACCGGGCGCAGGCACCGATGCTGGGCAGTGGCAAAAAAGGGGCCAAAGCATGAGGGTTTCGATTTTAGGCGCAGGCGCATTTGGCACGGCGCTGGCAATCTCGCTGGGGCGCAAAGGGGCGGTGACGCTCTGGGCGCGTGATCTGGGGGATATGGCGCAGGTGCGGCGCAATGAACGCCGCCTGCCCGGCTGTGATTTTCCCCAAGATTTATCCGTGACGGATGATCTGGCCGAGGCTTGCGCCGCCGAGGCGATATTGCTGTGCGTGCCGATGCAAAAATTACAGGGGTTCTTGCAAGAACATCGTGATTTACTGGCGGGCAAGGTCTTGGTGGCCTGTTGCAAGGGGGTTGAATTGAGCACCGGGCGCGGGCCTTGTGCGGTGATCCGCGAGACCTTGCCGGGCAGTGTTGCCGCGATTTTGACGGGGCCAAGCTTTGCCGCCGATATTGCGCGGGGGTTGCCCACGGCGCTGACGCTAGCCTGCGGCGATGCGGCGGTGGGGCGCGATCTGCAAACCGCGCTGACCACGGATAATTTGCGGATTTACCGCAGCAGCGACACGCTGGGCGCGGAGCTGGGCGGGGCGCTGAAGAATGTGATGGCGATTGCCTGCGGCGCGGCGATGGGCGCGGGGTTTGGCGAAAGCGCGCGGGCGGCGTTGATGACGCGGGGCTTTGCCGAGATGCAGCGGCTGGCGGCAAAGCTGGGCGCGGAGCCCGATACGCTGGCGGGGCTGTCGGGGTTTGGCGATCTGACGCTGACCTGTACCTCGGACCAGTCGCGCAATTACCGGCTTGGCCTGTCGCTTGGGGCGGGCACCGGGTTTGACGGATCAACAACAGTTGAAGGCGCGGCCACTGCAAGGGCGGTTGACGCGCAGGCCGCGCTGTTGAAAATCGAGCTGCCGATCATCCACGCCGTTGCGGCGGTTCTGGATGGCAGGCAGAATGTCCCCACGGCCATGCAAAACCTGCTGGCCCGTCCCTTAAAGGAAGAATGAATGTTCATCGCATTGATCGCGCAAGACAAACCAGACCATCTGCATGTGCGCCAAGAAAACCGTGCCGCGCATGTGGAATATCTGAAGACTGGAGATGCGGTGGCGCAGGCTGGGCCGCTGTTGGATGATGAGGGGCAGATGATCGGATCTTTGGTTATTCTGGACCTGCCTGATATGGCGGCGGCGGAAAGCTGGGCGGCGAATGATCCTTATGCCAAGGCGGATCTGTTTGCCGAAGTGAAACTGGTGCCGTGGAACCGGGTTATCGGCTGATGGCATATTGGCTGTTCAAATCCGAGCCGAACACGTGGGGCTGGCAGGACCAGCTGGCCAAAGGTGCGGCGGGCGAGGAATGGGACGGTGTGCGCAATTATCAGGCGCGCAATTTTATGCGTGAGATGAAGCTGGGCGATTTGGGGTTTTTCTACCATTCGCTCAAGGAAAAATCGGTGGTGGGGATTGTCGAGGTGTGCGCGCAGGCGCATCCCGACAGTTCGACCGATGATCCGCGCTGGGAATGTGTGGACATCAAGGCGCTGCGCAGTTTCACGCGGCCTGTTTCGCTGGAGCAGATCAAGGCTGATCCGGGGCTGAGCGAGATGGTGTTGGTGAAAAACTCGCGCCTGTCGGTGCAGCCTGTGACGCCTGAGGAATGGCAGCGGATTTGTGCCATGGGGCAAACCGACCCTAAAGGCGTAAGCGGTTGATTAAAAACGGTAAAAAGGGTTCTAGCATGACGCCAGAACCCTTTCTCACCCCGCATGCTCCCAAGAACACCACATGCATTAGTTCGTAGTTCTGGCCGTCCTGGCCATGGCATAGGGATAGCGCGAAAAACCGCGCCGCGCAAATTCCGAGTGCCAAAGATTTGAGCCAAAAAGAAAACGCCCGCCTGAAAAAGGCGGGCGTTTCAAAATGGTTAAAGCGGGAAATCAGCCGTAGACGGCTTCTTTGCCAAAATGTTTTGTCAAAATGTAATAGATCACCGCGCGGTATTTGTTGCGCTCGGATTTACCGTAGGTTTCGATGGCTTTGTGGATCGCTTCCATCAGTTCTGGCCCGTCAGCGAGGCCCAGTTTTTTGATGAGGAAGTTGTTTTTGACGGTTTCCAGCTCGCTCTCTTGGCTGCCCGCCACGGTTTGCGCATCTGCGTTATAAATCGCAGGGCCGCAGCCGATGGTCACTTTGGTCAGCAGATCCATGTCTGGCTGCATCCCACATTTGTTGCGCAGATCATCTGCGTATTTCTCGATCCACTCGTCGCGCTTGCCCATAAATATTCTCCCAGCTTGGACTTGGCCAAGTAAATTGGCCTTGAACCGGAGCCTAGTTGCTAAAAACAAATCGCAAAAGGGTTTTTCTGGCCGTGGTTTTCCCCTTTGGGTTTTAGAAGGCAAGCCACGGGAATTGCTCGATATTGCCCAAAACTTGCCGCTTTGCTGGGCCAAGGTACAGGAAATTAATTTCTCAAAGGGTGTATTATGCCTGGCACCGATAAGTTCGAAGAGCGCCTGTTGCGCATGAAAGCCGAGAGTGACGGTGTTGTTGCTGTGGCGGGTGATGCGCCTTTGCAAGAGCCCAATGCGGCGCAGTCGGTGCTGGCGCAATTTCCCAGCAATTGGCTGCTGATTTTTGGCGCGCTGGGGTTTGCGGTGATGACCTCTTTGGCGATCCACAGCTTGATGGATTATTCCAGCGCCGTGGCGGAGCTTGAAATGGGTTATATCACGCAATAGCCCCGCCTGAACGGATCAGACGGGGCCATTTTTAGGCGTTTCGCCGGTCTTAGCCGCGTTTAGTAGCGGTAATGCTCTGGCTTGAACGGGCCTTCGGGTGTGACGCCGATATAGGCGGCTTGCTCGGGGCTCAGCTGGGTCAGTTTCACGCCGATCCGTTCCAGATGCAGGCGCGCGACCTTTTCATCCAGATGTTTGGGCAGGATGTAGACTTCGTTTTTATAAGCGCCGGTGTTTTCCCACAGTTCGATCTGCGCCAACACTTGGTTGGTGAAGGAGGCGGACATCACAAAAGACGGGTGGCCCGTGGCGTTGCCAAGGTTCAGCAAACGGCCTTCGGAGAGCAGGATCAGACGATTGCCGCTGGGCATCTCGATCATGTCGACCTGTTCTTTGATGTTGGTCCATTTGTGGTTCTTGAGCGCGGCGACCTGAATTTCATTGTCGAAATGGCCGATGTTGCCAACGATGGCCATGTCTTTCATTTCGCGCATATGTTCGATGCGGATTACGTCTTTGTTGCCCGTGGTGGTGATGAAGATATCCGCGCTTGAGAGCACGTCTTCGAGCAGGACAACTTCGAAACCGTCCATGGCGGCCTGAAGCGCGCAGATCGGGTCCACTTCGGTGACTTTTACGCGGGCGCCTGCGCCGCGCAGGGAGGCGGCGGAGCCTTTGCCCACATCGCCGTAGCCCATGACAACGGCCACTTTGCCAGCCATCATCGTGTCGGTGGCGCGGCGGATGCCATCGACCAGCGATTCTTTACAGCCGTATTTATTGTCGAATTTCGACTTGGTGACGGAATCGTTCACGTTGATCGCGGGGAAGGGCAGTTGGCCTTGCTTCACCAGATCATAGAGGCGGTGCACCCCTGTGGTGGTTTCTTCGGAGACGCCTTTGATCTGATCGCGCATTTTGGTGAACCAACCGGGCGTGGCTTCCATGCGTTTTTTGATCTGGGACTGAATGACTTCTTCTTCTTCGGAGGTTGGCACGCCAAAGGCTTCGCCGCCTTCGATGCGGGCACCAAGCAAGATATAGAGCGTGGCATCGCCGCCATCGTCGAGGATCAGGTTCGGGCCTTCGGGGAATTGGAAGGATTTATCCAAGTAATCCCAATGCTCTTCGAGCGACTGGCCTTTGATTGCAAAGACCGGCACGCCGGATTTGGCGATTGCGGCAGCGGCGTGGTCTTGGGTGGAGAAGATGTTGCAGGAGGCCCAGCGCACATCAGCGCCCAGCGCCACCAGCGTTTCGATCAGCACGGCGGTTTGGATCGTCATGTGGAGCGAGCCCACGATGCGCGAGCCTTTGAGCGGTTTGCTATCGCCATATTCGGACCGCAAGGACATCAGCCCCGGCATTTCCGTTTCAGCGATGTCCAATTCTTTGCGGCCAAATTCGGCCAGCGCGATATCCTTGACGGTATAGTCATTTGCCATTTTTGGCCCCTTTGACACTCTGCAACTGTTGGCCTGCCAATAACAGGAGGCGTCACGTGAAACAATGCACAGGAAAGGGAGGGGCGCGGCGTTGCCGGATCAGTTGTTTCCAATTTAGCAACAATTGGCGGATTGGCGGTTAGGACATGCCCGAGGTCTGCGGATCTGCCGCGCCTTGGTTCCAATCGGTTCCGGTTTCAATAACGCAGGTTTGGCCGTCAGGCTGGTAGCGCAGCAAAGACCATGTGCCGGTCTTTGTGGAGGCCCAGACAACCATATTTCCCTCTGCGCTGCCCTCGACGGGGGTTTCGCCGTACCAGTCAATCAAGGAGGCCTCCATCTGCGGGGCAGGCATGCAAGTGACCTGCGCCGAGGCGGCGGTTCCCACGCTGAGCAATGCGGCGGCTGCGATGGTAAAAGTGGCTTTCATGATCGTCTCCTTCATGACAAGAACGAGGCGTCTGGCGGATAAGTTCCAATGATTGTCAGGCGTTTGGGCAAAGTTTGTAGGGAACGAGGGCTGGAAATGGCACAACAGACGCGCGCTTGGCAGCGCATGTTGTCTGGTCGCAGGCTGGATCTGCTGGACCCGACGCCGGTGGATATCGAGATTGAGGACATCGCCCATGGGCTGGCCTTTGTGGCGCGCTGGAATGGGCAGACCAAGGGCGATTACGCCTATTCGGTGGCGGAACATTCCTTGTTGGTCGAGACATTATTTGCGCGGATCAATCCCAAGGCACCGGCGAAATGGCGGCTGGCCGCGTTGCTGCATGATGCGCCGGAATATGTGATTGGCGATATGATTTCCCCGGTGAAAGCGGCGGTTGGGCCCGATTACGGCACATTGGATGCACGGCTGAGCGCGGCGATCAACATTCGCTTTGGCCTGCCTGCGGCGATCCCGGTGCGGGTGAAACAGCAGATCAAAAAGGCAGACCGGATCAGCGCATGGATGGAAGCGATCCAGATTGCCGGGTTTTCCGAGACCGAGGCCAGCAAGCTTTTTGGCCGCCCGGATCGGGGTTTGATGGAGGGGCTGTCGATTTTGCTGCGCCCGCCGGTTGAAGCGCGCAATGATTTCACCGCGCGCCATGCGGCGCTGCTGGGGGCGATGGGATGATTATTCGCCGCGCAGGTCCGATGGATGCGCGCGCCATGGCGGCGCTGCTCAATGAGATCATCGCCATTGGTGGCACCACCGCGAAGATGCATCCGATAGATGGCGCGCAGATTGGGCGGCAAATGCAGAGCCCTGAAGCGATCTGGCATCTGGCCGAGACGGAAGATGGCACGCTCAAAGGGTTTCAATATCTGGAGTTGCATCCCGATTTGCCCGAGGCTGATATGTCCATCGCGACATTTGTGAAATCGGGTGAGACCGGGATGGGCACGGGGTCGCGGCTGTTCGAGGTCACGCGCAAGGCCGCAGTGGCGCGGGGCTGCGGGCATCTGCATGCCGTCATTCGCGCCGATAATGCGGGGGGCTTGGCCTATTATCAAAGCCGGGGCTTTGAGGATTTCAGGTTGCTGCCCGATTGCACCTTGGAAGACGGCACGCGGGCCGACAAGGTGTGGAAACGTTACCGTTTGTGACGCGATTAGCGCGGTGAGCGTTTGGCCAAGATCCGCTGCAAGGTGCGGCGGTGCATGTTGAGCCGCCGTGCGGTTTCGCTGACATTGCGGTCACAGAGTTCATAGACGCGCTGAATATGTTCCCAGCGCACGCGGTCCGCGCTCATCGGGTTTTCGGGCGGCGCGGGGGTTTGGCCTTCGCGGGCCAGCAGCGCGTTTACAATGTCATTGGCATCGGCGGGTTTGGAGAGGTAATCCACTGCGCCGATTTTCACCGCAGCCACCGCCGTGGCGATGGCGCCGTAGCCTGTGAGCACGATCACCCGCGCATCGGGGCGGCGTTCGCGCAGGGTTTCGACCACATCAAGCCCGTTGCCATCACCAAGCCGCAGATCGACCACCGCATAGGCAGGGGGGCGCGCGGTGGCGATGGCCCGGCCAGCCGCCACGGATTCGGCGGTTTCGACGGAAAAGCCGCGCTTTTCCATGGCTTTGGCCAGACGGCGCAGGAAGGGTTCATCATCATCGACCAGCAGCAAGGTTGCGTCAGGTCCGAGTTCCGAAATTTCTTCTGTCATTTCCGCGTCCCTTGATCAGATGTCAGGCCCTTTTGGCACTATGGGCCGTCACATGGGGCAGGTCAAATTGCCGGGGTCAATCGATGAAGCAGGCAACTTTTTCTGCCATTTGTTCGGGGGTGGCATCGCGGCGGAAGACTTCGAGGAAACCGTCCTGCGGGGTCACCAGATAGGTGAAGGCGGAGTGGTCTACCAGATAGTCGTCATCGTCGCCGGGGTGGATTTTGTAATAGGTTTTATAGGCTTTGCTGGCCGCATCCACCTGTTCGAGCGAGCCTGTCAGGCCGATCATCTTCTCGTGCATGTTGCCCGCGAAATCCGAGACCACTTCGGGTGTGTCGCGTTTGGGGTCGATGCTGATGAAAATCGGCGTGACCGAGTGGCCTTGTTCTTGCAGCACATCCACGGCGCGGGCGTTGCGGTCTACGTCGAGCGGGCAGACATCGGGGCAATAGGTATAGCCGAAGTAAACCAAGCTGGGTTCGGTAATGACCTGTTTGTCGGTGACGGTTTCGCCTTGGCCGTTCACCAAGGTAAACGGGCCCCCAATCGCGGCTTCGCCTCCGGCAATCGCTGTGCTACGGCAGCTTTGCGGGCCTGTGGCGAAATAATCATTGCGGCCAAGGATGGCCATTGTGATCAGAGCCAGCACGGCAAATACAGCGGCGGCGATGGCATAAAAGCGTGTCATGGCGAAAAACTCCGGGTTGGGTGATCGGCTTGACCTGTCTTGGCGCAGGCGTAGGCTTGAGGCAAGGCACGAGACCGTGAAACGAGGGAATAGCGCTGAGATGACGCAGGCAGGATTGACAGAAAACGGCGTGCCGCAACGGGCCAATTGGATCCGGCTGCGCACGATGATCTTGCTGCGCTGGGTGGCGATTGCGGGGCAATTGGCGGCGGTTTCGGTGGCGCCGCTGGTGCTGGGGATCGAGCTGGCGCAGGGCATGTGCTATCTGGTGATCGGGGCGGCGGTCATTTTCAATCTGGCCGCGTCGTTCATTTACCCTGAAAACAAGCGGCTAACCGAGCGCGAGAACATGTTCGCGGTGATGTTTGATCTGCTGCAACTGGGGCTGTTGCTGTTCCTGACGGGGGGGCTCAATAACCCGTTTGCGCTGTTGCTGCTGGGGCCGGTGACGATTTCCGCCACGGCACTTAGCTTGCGGTCGACGCTGGTGCTTGGGGCGCTGGCGATTGGGATCGTGACGGTTCTTTCGATGATCTATGTGCCGCTGATTACGGCGGGGGGCGGCGAATTGCGCATGGCGCCGCTGTTTATCTTTGGCCATTGGATTGCCATGCTGATCGCTGTGCTGTTCACCAGCGCCTATTCGCGGCGGGTGACGAGCGAGATTTACTCCATGTCAGAGGCGCTCAGCGCGACGCAGATGGCCTTGGCGCGGGCGCAAAAGCTAACGGATTTGGGCGGTGTGGTGGCCGCCGCTGCGCATGAGCTTGGCACGCCATTGGCGACGATCAAGCTGGCCAGTGGGGAGTTGGTGTCTGAGTTGCAAGACCGGCCAGAGCTGCGCGAGGATGCGGAGCTGATTTACCAACAGGCCGACCGTTGCCGCGATATTCTGCGCGATATGGGGCGGGCGGGCAAAGATGATCTGCATCTGCGCCAAGCGCCTTTGGCTGCCGTGGTGGAAGAGGCCGCAGAGCCGCATATGCAGCGCGGTAAAGCGGTGCGGTTTGTGATGCGCGATACGGCGAGTAGCCAGCCGAGCATTCTGCGCCGCCCTGAGATTATCCATGGGCTGCGCAATCTGGTGCAAAATGCGGTGGATTTTGCCTCCTCTGAGGTGGTGATTGAGCAGCGCTGGACCGATGAGCGGATCACCATTCGGATTGTGGATGACGGGCCGGGGTTTCCTGCACATTTGATCGGGCGCATTGGCGATCCGTTTATGGGGCCGCGCAAACGCAACCAAGAAGACCCGGCGCGCCCTGAATATGAGGGCATGGGGCTGGGGCTGTTTATTGCCAAGACTTTGCTCGAGCGCAGCGGGGCCACGCTTGAGATCGCAAACCGCGCCGAGGCGATGAACCCGCGCCCCGGCATGTCTGGTGTGGTGATCGAAGTGCGCTGGCCGCGCGGAAAGATTGAGGCGCAAGAGGACAGTGGCCGCGCCGCGCTGGGGCTTAATAAGCATTTTGAATAGGGTGCTGTCCAGCTCCGGTGTCATTGTTAATCATTCATTAACCAAAACACTCAAGATTAGGTGGCTGGACAGTATTACCAAAAAGAATGTCAGCCCGTTGCTTCTGATCGAAATCATCGTGACCATGATTGCCATTGCCGTCAGTCTTTTTCTGGCGCTGCGGTGGCTAAGCGTTTCTGCCGAGGCGCAGGCTGGCAATGCTGTGCCCGAAGATATTGCGCTGTTGTTTGACGGGGCGGTTTTGCATCATTTGTCAGATGCGGCGACCTATTGGTTTCCGCTGGAGCCGGGGGAGCATAAATGGTCGGATGTGCGGTATCTGGCGCAGGAGCATTTTGCCCAGTTCCCCGATGCGCCGCCTGCGCGCAGCGCCTATTTTCCAGCCGATATTCCAAGCGATGGGGGCGGGTTTAGCTCTGCGCAAATCATCCGCATGGGCAAAAAAACCTTGGTGAAGTTCGAAATGGGCGGCGCGCCGATCCCGCAGGTTGCCTGTTTGAACGCGGTGAACCGCGGCGAGGTGGCGAGCCATACGGCGCCCTATCCGATCTGGCAGGTCAATAAGGCCGGGCGGGTGGTTTGGTCGAATGCGGCGTTTGAGGCGCTGGGATCGCAGGCGGGCAATCCGCTGCTCCAGATCGATATGGAGCATTGCGGCGACGGGTTGGCGAAACGCTGCGCTGTGCGGCTGGAAGAAGCGCAAAGCGATCAGTGGTTTGACATCACCCGGGTGCGCCATGGCGAGATTGCGATTTTTCACTGTCATGATGCCAATGATCTGGTGCGGGCCGAAGAGGCGCAGAGTAAGTTTGTGCAGACCCTCACCAAGACATTTGCGCATCTGTCGATTGGCTTGGCGATTTTTGACCGCAACAAACAATTGGCTTTGTTCAACCCGGCGCTGGTGGATCTATCGGCGCTGAACATCGAATTTCTAAGCGCGCGGCCCACGATGCTGGCGTTTTTTGACCGCCTGCGCGAGGCGCGGCGCATGCCCGAGCCGAAGAATTATCGCAATTGGCGGCAACAGATCGGCGCGCTTATCGCGGCGGCCAGTGACGGGCATTATCAGGAATCCTGGACCTTGGTTTCGGGGCAGACGCTGCGGGTGACGGGGCGGCCTCATCCCGACGGGGCAACGGCGTTTTTGATCGAAGACATCAGCGCGACCGTGTCGATGACGCGGAATTTCCGCGCCGAGCTGGAGCTGGGGCAATTGGTGTTTGATCGGGTCGCTGAGGCGCTGGCGGTGTTTTCGCCCAGCGGTGTTTTGTTAATGAGCAACAACGCCTATCGCGCGCTTTGGTCGGTTAATCCGGATGATTGTTTTGCGGATATGACGCTGCGGGATTCGCTTGCGCTGTGGCGGCGCGAGATGCGCACCGCGCTGGATTGGCCCGTGATTGAAGCGCGGCTGTTGTCGCCGCCTGCGCGTGATCCTTTCAAGTTTGGAATGACGCATAAATCGGGCGGTGATTTTCTATGTGAGGCCCAAGTGGTGCCGTCGGGCGAGATCATGATCACGTTCAAACCTCTGCCTGCTGCGCATCCGCTGCCTGCTTTGCTGCAATTGCCCGCCTAGGGCCAGCATTTGGCGCTTGCGGCCTCGGGTGTAGAGGGTAATTTCATGGGGATGATGCCCCATGATTTTCCTTTGACGCTGCAAAGCGAAGCCGCCACTCAGGCCCATGCCGAAGCTTTGGCGGCGCGGCTATCGCCGGGCGATTGCATTTTATTGACCGGAGATGTGGGCGCGGGGAAGTCGTTTTTTGTCCGTGCGCTGATCCGTGCGCTGCTGTTGCAGCCCGAAGATATTCCCTCGCCCACATTCACTTTGGTGCAGAGCTATGACACCCGCGCCGGGGCGCTGTGGCATGCGGATTTATATCGGCTCAGCGGGATTCAGGACATTGAGGAGTTGGGGCTGCTTGATGCGTTTGACGAAGCGATTTGTCTGATTGAATGGCCGGATCGCTTGGGGGATTTTGCGCCGAAGAATGCCTTGTCCCTGAGGCTTGAACCCGCCAAAGAAGAAGACGCGCGGCGTTTGACCGTGCAGTGGCAAGACCCCAAATGGACGGAAAAACTCATCCCATGGCAGAGCTAGATCAGCGGGCCGCTTTGGCCAAGACATTCGTGGCCGATGCGGGCTGGTCCGGCGCGGCGCAAAGCGTGGTTGCGGGGGATGCGTCGAACCGGCGGTATGACCGGCTTCGGCGTACAGATGGCAGCAGCGTGATTTTGATGGATGCGCCTGCCGATAAGGGTGAGGATATCCGTCCCTTTGTGCATGTGGCAGAGTTTCTGACGGGGGCGGGGTTTTCCGCGCCAAAGATCATCGCGCAGGACAGCGTGCATGGGTTTTTGCTGATCGAAGATCTGGGGGATGATCTGTTTGCGCGGGTGTTGGAGCGTGATCCGGCGTTGGAAATGCCGCTTTATGAGGCTGCGACGGATGTGCTTGTGGCGCTGTGCCGGGTGGCCCCGCCACAGCTTGCGCCATATGATGCGGCCACGATGGTGCCGCTCGCGGGCTTGGCTTATCATTGGTATCTGGGCGCGGGAAAAGATGCCGCAGCCACGGAGCTTCAGCGCGAATTTGAAGAGATTTTCAAGCCGTTGCTGGCACCGCTGGACGGGCAGGCAACCGTGTTGATCCAGCGCGATTACCATGCGGAAAACCTGCTTTGGTTGCCAGAGCGGGAGGGCGCGGCACGGGTGGGGTTGCTTGATTTTCAGGATGCGATGCTGGGGCATCCGGCCTATGACATGGTGTCGTTTTTGCAAGACGCCCGCCGCGATGTGCCCGCAGCGGTAGAGACAGCGATGAAGGCGCGGTTTTGCACAGCAATGGACACGGATCCGGCGGAGTTTGAGCGCGCTTATGCGCTGCTGGGTGCGCAGCGCAATCTGCGGATTTTAGGCGTGTTTGCCCGGCTGTGTATCCGTGATGGCAAAGCGCATTATGTCGATCTGATCCCGCGTGTTTGGGACCATCTGCAAAGCAATTTGGCGCATCCGGCGCTGGCGCCGCTCAAAGTTCACGTTGACGCGCATTTGCCCGCGCCAACCCCAGAGTTTCTAGCCCGATTGAAAGCCCTATGCCCGAAGCCGTGATGATATTCGCGGCCGGGTTCGGCACGCGCATGAAGCCCTTGACCGATGATCGGCCCAAGCCCTTGATCGAGGTGGCAGGCAGGCCGCTGGTTGATCATACGCTGGAGTTGGTGCGTGCGGTGGCCCCAGCGCGGATCGTGGCGAATTTGCATTACCTGCCGGAGAAGCTTGAGCAGCATCTAGCGGGGCAAGATGTGACCCTAATACGGGAAGAACCGGATATTCTGGATACGGGCGGCGGGCTTCGAAATGCGGTGCCATTGCTGGGGGATGGGCCGGTTTGGACCACCAACACCGATGCGATTTGGGGCGGCGCAAACCCGTTTGAGATGCTGCGCGCGGCGTGGGATCCGGCGCGGATGGATGCGTTGATGATCGCTGTCGATCCGGCAAAAGCGGTGGGGCATCAGGGCGCAGGGGATTTCACCATGGCCGAAGACGGGAAGTTGGCACGCGGGCCGGGGATGATTTACGGCGGTGTGCAGATCATCAAAACCGAAGGTTTAGGGCAGATCGCGCAGCGTGCATTTTCGCTGAACCTGCTGTGGGATTTGATGCTGGCGGAGGGGCGGCTGTTTGGTCTGCGCTATCCGGGCAGTTGGTGTGATGTGGGGCATCCCGGCGGCATTGCGCTTGCCGAGCAGATGATTGCGGCGCGCGATGTTTGAGCGCGCAGACAAGCCCCGCGCCTTTGGGCTGGCCCCCGGCGTTGATTTCCCCAAAGCCTTGGTGGAGGGATTGCGCGCACGGTTGGCGGGCAAGCCGCCGCATGAAGCAGGGCGGGTTGAGCTGGTTGTGAACACGCGGCGTATGGCGCGGCGCATTCGGCAGATTTATGACGCGGGGCCGCCTGCGCTGTTGCCGCGCATTCGGCTGATTACCGATCTGGATGCGTTGACGCCGCAATTGCCGCTGCCGCCCGCCACGCCGCCGTTGCAACGGCGGTTGGAATTGACGCAACTGGTGCAGCGTCTGCTGGATAGTCAGCCGGAACTGGCGCCGCGATCCTCGCTTTATGCGCTGTCTGACAGTTTGGCGGCGTTGATGGATGAAATGCAGGGCGAAGGAGTTTCGCCCGAAGACATCGCCGCGTTGGATGTGAGCGATTTGTCGGGGCATTGGCAGCGTACGCAGGCGTTTTTGGGCATTGTGGATGATTATCTGGACCGGATCGGCGCGGCCCCAGATGCCGAAGAGCGCCGCCGGGACAGTGTGGCGCGGATTGCGCAGTTTTGGGCGGAGAACCCGCCGGACCATCCGATTATCATCGCCGGTTCAAGCGGGTCGCGCGGGACGTCATCGCTGCTCATGCAGGAAGTGGCGCGGTTGCCGCAGGGTGCAGTGGTTTTGCCGGGGTTTGATTTTGACATGCCTGCCGCGATTTGGGCGGCGCTGGGTGATCCGCTGTTGTCGGAGGATCATCCGCAATATCGGTTTATCAAACTGGCGGCGCAGTTGGGATTGTCGCGGGCGGATATTGCGCCCTGGCATGAGAGTGTGGCCCCGGCCCCGGCGCGCAATGCGTTGGTTTCATTGTCGCTTCGCCCTGCGCCGGTGACGGATGCTTGGCGGATTGAGGGGCCGCGCCTGCCGGATTTGCAGGAGGCCACAGAGGGGCTGACCTTGGTGCAATCGGCCTCCCCGCGGGCCGAGGCCATGGCGATTGCTTTGCGGCTGCGCAAGGCGGCGGAGGAGGGGCAGACGGCGGCCTTGATCACGCCCGACCGGATGTTGACGCGGCGGGTGACATCGGCGCTGGATCGGTGGAATATTCTGCCCGATGACAGCGCGGGAACGCCGCTGCATCTGTCGCCTCCGGGGCGGTTCCTGCGCCATGTGGCGGATATGTTGGTGCAGAAACTGGATGCGGAGGCGCTGCTCACGTTGCTGAAACATCCGCTGACCCATTCGGGGGCGGCGCGCAATGAACATCAACTGGCGACGCAAAAGCTGGAGCTGCGGATCAGGCGGCGGGGGTTGCCCTATCCGGATGGGCCGGGGCTGGAGGCGCTGATCCCCGAGGAGGGACTTTGGCGTGATTGGCTGATTGGCAGTTTCACCGAGCGGCAAGCGCCGGGTGTGAAGCCGTTGGCGCAGTGGACCGCGCTGCATTTGGAAATGGCCGAGGCGATTGCCATGGGGCCGGATGCCACGGGCACCAGCGAGTTATGGCGGCGCAATGCGGGTGAAAAAGCCGCAAAGGTGATGGCGAACCTGCAAGATAATGCACATTTTGGCGGCGAGATGAGCGCGGCTGATTATGCTGATCTGGTTGGCAGTTTGCTGCGCGGGGAAGAGGTGCGCGACCGGGATGCGCCGCATCCGGGCATCATGATTTGGGGCACGATGGAGGCCCGTGTGCAGGGGGCCGATCTGGTGATCCTTGGCGGGCTGAACGATGGGACATGGCCCGAAGCGCCGCCGCAAGATCCGTGGCTGAACCGGAAGATGCGGCTGGCGGCGGGGATGTTGTTGCCAGAGCGGCGCGTGGGCCTGTCGGCGCATGATTATCAACAGGCGATCGCTGCGCCGGAGGTCTGGCTGACCCGTAGTTTGCGGTCGGATGATGCCGAAACGGTGCCGTCGCGGTGGCTCAACCGGTTGACCAACCTGATGAATGGTTTGCCACGGCAAGGCGGTGTCGATGCGCTTAAGGAAATGGCAGCGCGGGGCGATGTGTGGCTGGCGCAGGCGCGGGCCTTGGAGGCGGCGCCGATGATCCCCAGTGCGGTGCGGCCTTCGCCGAGACCTCCTGCCTCGGCGCGGCTGAGCAGGCTTTCGGTAACGGAAGTGAAGACGTTGATCCGCGATCCTTATGCGATTTATGCCAAGCATATCTTGCGGTTAAGGCCGCTCAACCCGCTGGTGCAATCACCCGACGCGCCGCTGCGCGGGGTGATCATTCATGCGGTGATGGAGCAGTTTATCAAATCGCTTCAGGGTCATCCGGAGTTGCTCAGCCGGGAACATCTGATGGATGTGGCGCGGCAAGTTTTGCAAGACAGCGCGCCTTGGCCTGCGGCCCGTGCGATTTGGCTAGCGAAGATCGAGCGGATTGCCGATTGGTTCATTTCGCGTGAGGCAGAGCGGCAGGCGATGGCGCAGCCTGTGGCCTTTGAAGATGCGGCACGCGGGCAGATGATGCTTGATGGGCTTGGGATTGAGTTGATCGGTTTTGCGGACCGGATTGACCAAAATGCCGCCGGAGCGTTTTACCTTTATGATTACAAGACCGGCACGCCGCCGAGCAAAAGTGAGCAGAAGGCTTTTGACAAACAATTGCTGATTGAAGCGGCGATGATCGAGGAAGGCGCGTTCAAAAAGCTTGGCCCAGGTGTTGTGGCGGAGGCCATGTTCATTGGGCTTGGCAGTAAACCGGGCGAAGTGCCTGCGCCGCTAAGCGAGGAGCCGCCCAGCGAAGTGATGCAAAACCTGCGCGATCTGCTGGCGTTTTACCAAGATGGTGCCAATGGGTTTACGGCCCGTCTGGCGCTGCAAAAAGACACTGATACGGGCAGATATGACCATTTGTCGCGTTTCGGGGAGTGGGAAGTGGCCGATCAGCCAAGCGCGGAGACCCTGACATGAGCGCCCATCCGGAGATGCCCGAGATGAACGACGCGACCCGCGATCAGGTGACAGCGGCGCGGCCTGATGCCTCGACGTGGCTGGGGGCCAATGCGGGGTCGGGCAAGACGCGCGTGTTGACGGACCGGGTGGCGCGGCTGTTGCTTGATGGGGTCGATCCGCAGAATATTCTGTGTCTGACCTATACCAAAGCCGCCGCGAGCGAGATGCAGAACCGGTTGTTCAAACGGTTGGGCAAATGGGCGATGCTGGATGATGACGCGCTGCGCGGGTCGCTGCGGGAATTGGGCGTGGCGGGGGAATTGCCGGACAGTCGGCTGAACCGGGCGCGGACCTTGTTTGCCAGCGCGATCGAAGCGCCGGGCGGGCTCAAAATTCAGACCATCCACTCATTTTGTGCGGGGATTTTGCGGCGGTTTCCGCTGGAGGCCGGGGTGAGCCCGCAATTCACCGAGATCGAAGACCGCGCGGCGGAATTGCTGCGCGTAGAATTGGTGGATGAGATGGCCGAAGGGCCGTCTGGCGCGTTGGTAGCACAGTTGGCGCGGCATTATACCGAAGAGGATTTTGCCGGGCTCACGCGCGAGATCACCGGCCACCGCGAGGGTTTTGCACAGGCAAAGGAATGGGGTGATATCCTAGAGATGTTCGGCCAGCCTGCGACGCTGGACGACGAAACGATCCTGCGGGATGTGTTTGATCATGGCGACGCAGAAATGCTGGACCGGGTGGCCAAGATCATGGCCAAGGGCAGCAGCACCGATCAGAAAATGGCGCTTCGGCTGCGCGATTTGGGTGCGCTGGATTTGCGGGCTTTGGCGGTGCTGGAAGATTTGGTGCTGTTCAAAAGCGGCGCAAAAGCGGGCGAGGCGAAGCTGGGGAGTTTTCCGACCAAAGCGACGCAGAAATTGGTGGGGGCGGATATGCCGCCCTTGGATGATTTGATGCAGCGGGTGGCCGAGGCACGGGAGAAACGCGTGGCGCTGGGGGCGGCGCGGCGGTCTTTTGCGCTGCATGGTTTTGCGCAGGCGTTTTTGCCGCGGTACGAGGCGGAAAAACAGCGGCGCGGCTGGTTGGATTTTGACGATTTGATCCTGCGCACGCGGGCGCTGCTTTCGGATAAGGCGGTGGCGGCGTGGGTGCTTTACCGGATTGACGGGGGCATTGATCACATTCTGGTGGATGAGGCGCAAGACACCAGCCCGCGCCAATGGGAGGTGATTGAGCGGCTGACCGATGAGTTTGGCACCGGGCAGGGTGCGCGGGCCAATGAGGATCGCACCTTGTTTGTGGTGGGCGATAAGAAACAGTCGATCTATTCGTTCCAAGGCGCGGACCCGCGTGAATTCGACCACAAGCAAGATAGTTTTGAGGCGCGGATCACCGGAGCGGGTGGTTTTTTTCAGCGCCGTAGTCTTGCCTATTCCTTCCGGTCGTCAGCGGCGATCTTGCGGGTGGTTGATTGCTGTTTCACCGATTACGCCGAAGCCGGGTTTGGCAAATCGGAGGAGCATATTCCGTTCAAACAAGACCTGCCCGGACGGGTGGATTTATGGCCCTTGGTGGAGCCCACGGAAAGCGAGGAGGACGGCGATTGGTATGAGCCAATTGATCGGCCAAGCCCGCGCCACCATGCGATTGTGTTGGCCCATCAAGTGGCTGACAAGATCAAGGAATTGACGGACGGAAGCCATAGTATTCCCGATGAGCATCCGCAAAGCGGCGCGCCCATTCGGCGGGCGATTACGCCGGGAGATTTTTTGATCCTAGTGCAGCGGCGCTCGGCGCTGTTTGCCGAGATTATCCGGGCTTGCAAAGCGGCGGGCCTGCCGATTGCGGGGGCGGATCGGCTCAAGGTGGGGGCGGAGCTTGCGGTGCGCGATTTGGCGGCGCTGCTGTCGTTTTTGGCGACGCCGGAGGATGATCTGAGCCTTGCCACTGCGCTGCGTTCGCCCTTGTTTGGCTGGAGCGAGCAGGCGCTGTTTGATCTGACGCATCGGCGCAGTGAGCCGCATGTGTGGCAGGCGTTGCGCGGGCAAGAGGCGCGTTATCCCGACACCATCGCCATGATCCGTGATCTGCGGGCGCAGGTGGATTTTCTGCGGCCTTATGATCTGATTGAGCGGATTTTGACGCGCCATGACGGGCGGCGCAAATTGCTGGGGCGTTTGGGCGATGAGGCCGAGGACGGGATTGATGCGCTGCTGTCGCAGGCGTTGGCCTTTGAGCGCGCGGCTGTGCCCAGCCTGACCGGCTTTCTGGTCTGGATGGAGACCGACGAGCTTGAGATCAAACGCCAGATCGACAGTGCCTCGGATCAGATCCGGGTGATGACGGTGCATGGCTCAAAGGGGCTTGAGGCGCCGATTGTGATCTTGCCAGATTGCGGCGCGCGGCCTTTGCGCATTCGTGATCAGGTGATCGATCAATTTGGCGTGCCGGTGTGGAAAATGTCTGAGGGCGATCAACCCGGCCCGATGATAGAGGCGCTGGAGGCGCGCAAGGAAGTCGAGCTGAATGAGCGGCAGCGGCTGCTCTATGTGGCGATGACCCGCGCTGAAAAATGGCTGATGGTGGCGGCGTCTGGCAAGCTGCCGAAAGATGGCAGTTCTTGGTATCAGATGGTGCAGCAGGGCATGATCCATGCGGGCGCTGCCGCGCCGCAGGACGCGCCGGATATGTTGCGGGTGGCCCATGGGGATTGGGACGGTTTGCCGCTGGAGACGGTACCGAAACCGCCCCAGAGCAAAGCCACGCTTGATCCGCTGTTTGAGCAGGCATTTACCAAGATGCCGCCGCGCGGGGGGACGATTTCACCGTCTGATCTGGAGGGGGCCAAGGCCCTGCCCGGCGATATGGGCGAGGAGAAAGACGCAGCATTGGCCTATGGCACCTATGTGCATGGGTTGCTGGAGAAATTGCCGCTGCACCGGCCGGAAGATCACGAGGCGCTGGCGGGGGTGCTGGGGGCGGCGCTTGGGCCTGACGTGCAGATTGCGGGTTTGGCAGAGGCGCGTGCGGTGCTGGCGAACCCGGCGCTGGCATCACTGTTTGCCCCGGAAACGCTGGCCGAGGTTGCGGTTTCTGCGCAATTGGATTTTGGCCGCATTCACGGGGTGATTGACCGTCTGGTGGTGACACCGACCCTTGTGCTTGCGGTGGATTTCAAGACAAACCGTGTGGTGCCCGGACAGGTTGAGGCCTGCCCCGAAGGGATCATCCGCCAGATGGCCGCCTATGCGCTTGGGCTGGCGCAGCTTTATCCCGACCACGAGGTGCAGACCGCGATTTTATGGACCGCCACAGCCCAGTTGATGGTGTTGCCCCACGATATTGTGACAATCTCGCTGCAAGCGCCGCCAGATCTTGACGGCAGGCGGGTGGGTTCATAGGTTCTGGGACTAATCAGCCTGTCAGGAGAGCATCATGGCCACCGTAGCCGTCACCGACGATACATTCGACGCCGAAGTCAAGAATTCCGATATCCCCGTAGTGGTGGATTTCTGGGCCGAATGGTGCGGCCCATGCAAACAGATCGGTCCATCGCTGGAAGAGCTGTCCGCTGAGCTGGATGGTAAGGTTAAAATCGTCAAAGTGAATGTTGACGAAAACCCCAATTCGCCTGCACAGATGGGTGTGCGCGGTATTCCTGCGCTGTTCATCTTCAAAGATGGCGAAGTGGTTTCCAACATGGCAGGTGCGCGCCCCAAAGCCGCATTGCAAAGCTGGATCGAAGAATCCATCTGATCTGAACTGCTAGGTCAAGGTTTCAAAGGCGTCCCATTTGGGGCGCCTTTATTTTTGGGCCGATTGTTCGATGGGCCAGCCAAACCGGGCCAGACGGGCGGCTATTTTGGTTTCGGCGTCGGGGCGGCCTGCGTTGATGCTGTTTTCCTGCCAGAACCACCACAGATATTGCTGAAACGCGGGCGCGTGGGTGTCGAGCTTGGCGAAGCTGCTGGTGAGGTCCGCCAGATCGGCCTGAATGGCGATGTGGTGAAAATCGATCTGTGCAAATAGCAGGGCGGGTTTTTGCAGGAAATACCCGGAGAAGGCGACTGCGGAGTTTTGCGTGACCACATAGTCGCAGGCGGCGAGATGTTGCTCCATCTGGCCAAGGGTGATGGTGAGGGACGGATGGGTTTTTTCGAGATGTTGCAGGGCGCTCAGCTCAGCTTCGCTGTAGCTTTCTTTGGGGTGCAGCCCCGCGATGACATTGCGGCCATTGGCATGGGTTAGCGCGGCCTCCAGCATTTCCAGCGGGGTGCATTTTTGGAAGGAACGCCGCTCGAGCAGGCGGCCCTGAAGCGGGACGTAGATCATCCCTTTGCGGGAGGTATTCAGATCGCCAAACAGGCGGCTGCGCCAGAAATTGGCAAATTTCTTGGCCTCGCCAGCGGGAACTTGCGAGGGATCAAACGGCATTTGAGCGACATCCCACCGCCACCGCTGGGGGTGCTGTTCGATTTGCCAAAACGGATAGTGATAGACCCGCCGGAAAATCAGGCCATTTGCGCCCTGCGCGGGTTGCATATGGGTGAGGGTGTAGGGCGAGGTGGCCGCGCGATCACTGTCCAGAAATTCGACCCTAAATCGGGAATTTTCGAGGGTATTCACCAGTTTTTTGATGAAATTATGCTGCCCGGTTTCGGCGCTTTTGCGCAGGCCGGGTTCAAGGAAAATCTGCACGGGGGTTTGCTGGCTCATGGCGCGGAAGCTAGCGCTTGGGGCGGGGGGGCGACAAGCCCCGGTTTTGCGCTACCCTTGTGCCACGCGGGGCAGGCGGCCATATAGAAACCTAGCAATTACGGAGGCTTTACATGTCGAAATCGGATTTTCCCGGCTGGCACGGGACCACAATCATTGGCGTCAGAAAAGGCGGCGAGGTGGTGGTCGCCGGTGACGGTCAGGTCAGCCTTGGGCAGACGGTGATCAAGGGCACGGCCCGCAAGGTGCGCCGCCTTTCGCCCGGCGGCTTTGACGTGGTGGCGGGGTTTGCCGGATCGACGGCGGATGCGTTTACGCTGCTGGAGCGGCTGGAGACCAAGCTGGAGGCGACGCCCGGCCAATTGGCGCGCGCGTCGGTGGAGTTGGCGAAGGATTGGCGCACGGATAAATACCTGCAAAAGCTGGAGGCGATGTTGATTGTCACCGACGGCAGCGATTTGCTCGTGATCACGGGCGCGGGCGATGTGTTGGAACCGGAGCATGATGTGGCGGCGATTGGATCGGGCGGTAATTTCGCGCTGGCGGCTGCGCGCGGCATGATGGACAGCGACCGCAATGCCGAAGCCGTGGCCCGCGATGCGATGCAGATCGCGGCAGATATTTGTGTGTACACAAATGGCAAACTGACGGTGGAGAAGATCAGCAAATGAGCCAGATGCAATATACCCGTTTGGGCAATTCCGGCCTTGTGGTCAGCCGTCTGTGTTTTGGCACGATGACCTTTAATCTGGGGGCGGATTTCATTCCCGGCGTGGCCAAAGTGGGCCAAAACGATGCCAATGAGATGGTGGCGCAGGCGATGGATGCGGGGGTGACGTTTTTCGACACGGCCGATGGCTATTCCAGTGGCGAATCCGAGATTGTTCTGGGCAAGGCGCTGTGCGGTCGGCGGCAAGATGCGGTGATCTGTACCAAATTGGGGTTCCGGCAATCAGACAGTATGATGGATGCGGGGTTGAACCGGCATCACATCGCGCAGCAGATTGATCTTTCGTTGCAACGGCTCGGGACCGATTGGATCGACCTTTTGGTGTTGCATAAAACCGATTTCACCACGCCGATGGAGGAAACCCTTGGCGCGCTGGAGACGGCTGTGCAGGCAGGCAAGCTGCGCTATCTGGGCGTGTCCAACTGGCCCGCATGGCAAGCCGCACGGGCGGTGCAGTATCAGCGCGACAACCGGATGACGCCCTTCACCTGCGGGCAGTATCTTTATAACGCCGTGGCCCGCGATATTGAGCAATCGGAACTGCCGATGCTGCGCGAGATGGGCGGCGGGCTGATGGCGTGGTCGCCGCTGGCGGGGGGGCTGTTGTCTGGTAAATACGACCCAGAGAACCTGTCCGCCACCGATGGGCGCCTGTCGGATGGTGATTTTCTGGACATACCCGCAGGGCAGGCCAAGGCTGCGATTGAGGCGCTGAATGCCATTGCAACGGCGCATGATGCCCATCCGGCCAGCGTGGCGCTGGCGTGGCTTTTGGCAAAGGACCGCAGCCATGTTGCGATTTTTGGCGCGTCGAAACCTGCGCATTTGACGGCGGCATTGGGGGCCACGGGTGTGGCGCTTACGGGCGATGAGATGGCTCGGCTGGACGCGGTTGCCCCGCCTGCAAAACGCTATCCGCATTGGTTCGATACGATGATGCATGATGATAAATTTACACAGGTGTTGAAATGACCGATCTGACCCCCCGCGAAATCGTCTCCGAGTTGGACCGTTTTATCATTGGCCAGAGCGACGCAAAACGCGCCGTGGCGGTGGCGCTGCGCAATCGCTGGCGGCGCAAGCAATTGGGCGATGATCTTCGCGATGAGGTGTATCCCAAGAACATCCTGATGATCGGGCCGACAGGCGTTGGTAAAACCGAGATCAGCCGGAGATTGGCCAAGCTGGCCCGTGCGCCGTTTTTGAAGGTGGAGGCCACGAAATTCACCGAAGTTGGGTATGTCGGGCGGGACGTTGAGCAGATCATTCGCGATCTGGTGGACAGCGCCATTGTGATGACCCGCGAGCATATGCGCGAGGACGTGAAAGCCAATGCGCATAAGGCCGCCGAGAACCGGGTGATTGATGCGATTGCCGGAAGCGATGCCCGTGAAGGCACCCGCGAGATGTTCCGTAAAAAGCTCAAGTCAGGTGAGCTGGATGACACGATGATCGATCTGGAAATCGCGGATACGTCCAACCCGTTTCAGATGATGGATATGCCCGGCCAGCCCGGCGCGGGCATGATGAATATCGGGGATCTGTTTGGCAAAGCCATGGGCGGGCGCACCACGAAAAAGCGGCTGAGCGTGTCGCAAAGCTATGAGATTTTGATTGGTGAAGAGGCCGACAAGCTGCTCGACGACGAAACCGTGAACCGCGCCGCGATTGATGCGGTGGAGCAGAACGGGATCGTGTTTTTGGATGAGATCGACAAGGTTTGTGCACGCAGCGATGCCCGTGGCGGCGATGTGAGCCGTGAAGGGGTGCAGCGCGATTTGCTGCCTTTGATCGAAGGCACAACGGTGTCGACGAAATACGGCTCGGTCAAGACGGACCATATTTTGTTCATCGCGTCGGGCGCGTTTCACATTGCCAAACCATCAGACCTGTTGCCCGAATTACAGGGGCGTTTGCCGATCCGGGTGGAGCTTCGGGCGCTGACGGAGGCGGATTTTGTGCGGATTTTGACCGAGACCGACAATGCGCTTACCCGGCAATATACCGCGCTGATGGGGACCGAGCAGGTGACCGTGAGCTTTACCGATGACGGGATTGCCGCGCTGGCCAAGATTGCCGCTGATGTGAACCAATCGATTGAGAATATCGGCGCGCGGCGGCTTTATACGGTGATGGAGCGGGTGTTTGAGGAGCTGAGCTTTCATGCGCCGGATCGGGGTGGCGAAGTGGTGGAGGTCAATGCCGCGTTTGTGGATAAAAACCTTGGCGAATTGACCAAATCTACCGACCTGAGCCGCTATGTGCTGTAAGTTTTAGGCTTCCCATTTCTGCTGGCCACTGAAACTAAGGAAGCATGGAATATCTGCGCTTTCTTAGAACCAACTATCTGTTTTTGCTGGCTGGCTTTTTGCTGACCTTTACGTCGTCCTATGGGCAGACCTATTTTATCTCGCTGTTTGCCGGGAAGATCATGGGGGATTATGGCCTCAGCGATGGGCAATGGGGGTTGATTTACACCATTGGCACGTCGCTGTCGGCGGCGGCGATGATCTGGGCTGGGGCGCTGACGGATCGGTTTCGGGTAAGGGCGCTGGCCAATTGGGTGATGGGCGGGCTGGCTCTGGCCTGCCTCGCGATGGCGGTGAACAGCAGCCCGGTGATTTTGGTCGCCGTGATTTTTACGCTGCGCTTTACCGGGCAGGGGATGCTGTCGCAACTCGGAGCGGTGGCCATGTCCCGGTGGTTTGTCGCGGCGCGGGGCAAGGCGCTTTCGCTGTCTTCCATGGGGTTTGCCGCCGGGCAAGCGGTGTTGCCGATTGTGTTTGTCGGCATGATGGTGTGGGCCGATTGGCGGATGCTTTGGGTGCTGGCGGCGGCGTTGATTGTGCTGAGCATTCCGGTGATGGCCATGTTGCTGCGCCAGGAGCGCACGCCGCAATCTATGGCGCAGAGCGATCAATCCGCAGGGATGCTTGGGCGCCATTGGACCCGCAAGGAGGTTCTGACATCGGGGCTTTTCTGGTTGATGATACCGCTGGTGCTTGGGCCGTCCACATGGGGCACTGCCCTGTTTTTTCAGCAGGTGCATTTGACCGAAGTGAAGGGCTGGCCGCTGGTGTCTTATGTGGCGTTGATGCCCGTGATGATTGGCGTTTCGGTGCTGTTTACCTTTGGCGCGGGCTGGGCGATTGACCGATTTGGCGCCCGGCGGGTGGTGCCGGTGCAAATGCTGCCCTTTGCGGTGAGTTTTGCGATTATGGCCAATGCCACGAGCATTCCTATGGCGGGGCTTGCGCTTGCGATTTTTGGCATGGGGCAGGGGATGCAGGCCACGGCCACGGCGGCGTTTTGGGCCGAATTTTATGGCACGCGGCATTTGGGGGCGATCAAGGCGGTTGGCGCGGCGGTGATGGTATTTGGCTCGGCCATTGGGCCGGGGATCACCGGGGCGTTGATTGACCGGGGGATCGATTTTCCCGATCAGATGACCGCGATTGCGGTGTATTTCTTGATTGCAGCGGCGCTGACCACGGCGGCGATGCTGCGCTATCAGCGCGATCTGCGCAGATAGATGTAATAGGCGCCGCCGCCGCCATGGGCGATATGCGCCTGTGCGACCTGCAAGACCAAAGGTTTCAGGGGCGCCATGCCGAGCCATTGCGGCACTTGGTGGCGCAGCACGCCCAGACGGGTGGGTATGGGGCCACCTTCGTCGCGGTCTTTGCCCTTGCCCGTGATCACCAGCACCAGCCGCTTGCCGCGTTTATGCGCATCAATGATGAAGCCGGTGAGCGCGGGATGGGCGCGGTCGAGGGTCATGCCGTGAAGATCAAGCCGCCCTTCGGGGACCAGTTTGCCGCGTTTGAGTTTGCCATAGGCTTTGCGGTCCATCTGGACCTGTTGGCGGCTGATCTGTTCGGGCAGGGAAGGCGCGAGATTGTGTTTTGGGCCGGGGCGGTTTGAGACAGGTTTGCCCAGCACCACGGATTTGGCACGTTTCACCGCCGGGGGCGGGGGGCTTGGCAATTGGGTGTCTGGGTTGAACTTGGCCGGGGCAGACATGCGTTCGGTTTTGGCGGCGACGCGCTGCCATAATTCGAGCTCTTCTGGGGCCAGTTTGCGCCGTTTCATATGGTGCTTTCGGGCAGCAGCAGCGCATATGCGCGCTGGATCGGGAGCAGGACCATCAGGCGGCCCGGATCGCGCAGCGTGCCTGCTTCTTTGCCCGCCTTGTCGCCGGTGCCAAAGAACACATCTGCGCGCTGTGAGCCTTTGATGGCCGATCCGGTATCTTGGGCCATCATCAAACGCCGCAGGGGTTTTTTGCCGTCTTTTTCGATCCAGACAGGCGCGCCAAGCGGGATAAAGGCGGGATCCACCGCGATGCTGCGCATGGTGGTCACAGAGCGGTTCATCGCGCCAAGCGGGCCTTTGTCGGCGGGGACTTTGCTGACCTCGCGGAAGAACACATAGGAGGGGTTATGGAACAGCAGCTCTTTGCCATCCTCGGGGTTGCGGCGCACCCAGTTTTTGATCACCTCGGCGCTGACCTGATGCGGCTCGTAGATGCCTTGGCGCACCAGTTCGACGCCAATGGAGCGGTAGTTATGCCCGTTGGAGCCGCGATAGCCGACGCGGATATATTCACCATTGGGCAGGCGGATGCGGCCTGAGCCTTGGATTTGCAAAAAGAACAGCTCTACCGGGTCATCGACCCAAGCGATTTCCAAGCCGCGGCCCACGAGCGCATCCCCTTCGAGGATTTCCCTGCGGGTCAGCCAGGGGCTCGACTGCAAGGCTTCGTCGGGCATTTTATAGACCGGGTATCGGTAGCGTTCGGAGCGATAGAGATCGCCCTCAAGTTCGGGTTCGAAATAGCCGGTAAACAAGGCCTCGGAGCCGTCGTTGATCTGGACCGGGCGGAAGAACAGTTCAAAAAATTCACGCGGGTCGGGATCGGCTTCGGCGAAGGCGCAAAGAGCGCGCCAATCGGGGTCTTTCATGTCGCGGCAGGTGGAGCGGAAAACCGCAAGCGCGGCGGCGTGATCGTCGTCAGACCAGCCGTCGAGATCCTCAAAATTGAGGATCTCATAGCTGACATCGGCCTGCACCGGGCCGGTCATAGCCAGAACCCCGGCGATGCCCAATGCGCGCAGCGCATGGGTTAGGCGTCTGTGGAAACCAACAGCCAATTTGGATCATCCGAACCCATGATACGTGCAAAGGACCATGTGTCTTTTTGCTTTTTCACGTCCGTGACGCTGCCTTCGATGATGTCGCCGCCTTTGTCGCGCACAGCCGAAGTAAGCTCGGCCACAAAGCGCAGGGTGATTTCGGCCTCTTTGGTGTCCGGGTCGAGCGTGGCTTCGACCAAGTTCATTTCGCGCACACCGATGAAATTTGCCTCAATGGTCAGCCCGGCATCTTCGCGGGCGGCAACACCGTCAACAAAGCTTTCGTAGATTTCTTCGGAGAGGAAGGGCTGGATTTCGGAAAGCTCGCCGCGCTCATAGCCCATAACGATCATTTCATAAGCGCCGCGGGCACCAGAGAGGAAATCGCCCACGCCAAAGGAAGGTTCGATGCGCTTCATCTCGGCCAAAGCCTTGGCGCTGTCGCTGTTTTCTTCGACGTGATCGGTGATGTCGAGATCGGGACCGCCTTCGATCACCTCAAGCGAAGGACCAACACGTTTGTCCAGCCGCGCGTCAGGCACGGGAGGTTTTTCGAAACCTTCACGGGTGCCGAGCACATTTCGCAGCCGCAGGATCAAGAAGACCGCAATCGCGGCCAGCACCAAAAGCTGTATCAGGGGCGAGTTCATTTATGTTCTCTTTCCGGTGAGATGTGGAAACAAGTAGCGTTCCAAACTATGTAGGGGGTGGATGGGGCCAAGTCCACTGCTGCGCCCCCGAAAGGATATGTGACAATGTGGCTCTTTTTGGCGTTTCTTGCGGTTCCGATCATTGAAATCGCGCTGTTTATTCAAGTTGGCGGGGCAATTGGCCTTTGGCCGACGCTGCTTATCGTGATCGTGACAGCGGTTTTAGGCACGTATTTGGTGCGCGAGCAGGGGAAGATGGCGCTGGGGCAGGTGCGGTCTTCGTTCAGCACCATTAGCGATCCGACAGAGCCATTGGCGCATGGGGCGATGATTATTTTTGCAGGCGCAATGTTGCTGACGCCGGGTTTTTTCACCGATGCGGTGGGGTTTGCCCTGTTGGTTCCGGCGCTGCGCCATGCGGCGTTCCGCTGGCTGCGCAGTAAAATTACCGTGCAGGGGTTTGCCAGCCAAGACCCGCGCGGGCGCCCGCAGCAGGGCCAAAGTGACATTATCGAAGCGGAATATCACGAGATTGAACCCGATCACCCCAAAGTGAAGGGCGATTCTAGTTGGGTTCAGAAATAGAACGCCGTTGAGAGGATGCGCGCAACCTGCTAAGTCGCCTTGGACAATTTAACCCTGAAGGGAGAAATCCATGGCCGACGAAGCCACAACCCCGCAGCAACCGCAACTGCGCGTTCTGGGCCAATTCATTCGCGATCTGTCTTTTGAAAACATCGTTGCGCAAAAAGGCGCGCCTGCTGACAGCCAACCGGATGTTTCGGTTCAGGTGAATCTGGATGCGAAAAAACGCAGCCAAGACAACCAGTTCGAAAGCGCGATCAAGCTGAAGGTGACCTCCAAGGCGAAAGACAGCGACAACACGCTGTTCTTGCTGGAGATCGATTATGTGGGCATTTTCCACATCGAAAATGTGCCAGATGATCAAATGCACCCGTTTTTGCTGATCGAATGCCCACGGTTGATTTTCCCCTTCCTGCGCCGGGTTGTCAGCGACATCACCCGAGATGGGGGTTTCCCGCCGCTGAACTTGGAAAACATTGATTTTGTTGCGCTTTACCGTAATGAAATCGCGCGGCGCCAGGCAGAAACACCTGCCAAAGCGGACGCTTAAGCTTTTTTATTCCAAAGCGCGTCGTCGCCCAATTTGCTGACAAACTCGGCATGGGCGGCGGCTTCGGTTTCCGACAGGCGGCTGGGCAGAGGTGCCGGACGCGGCGGCGGGGTCCAATGACCGGGATCACCAGCGCTGGTTTGTTGCGAGTTTTCGGGTGCCAGAGCAAAATCCGGCTGCCGACCACCGATTAATTCCAGATAGACTTCTGCAAGAATTTCACTGTCGAGCAGAGCGCCGTGCAGGGTGCGCGAGCTGTTGTCGATGCCAAAGCGGCGGCAGAGTGCGTCCAGCGAAGCGGGCGAGCCGGGGAACCGTTTGCGGGCAATCTCTAGCGTGTCGATTGCGCGCTCCCACGGGATTTGCGGCAGGCCCATCCATTTCAGCTCGGCGTTGAGGAATTTCATGTCAAAGGCGGCGTTGTGGATCACCAGTTTGGCGTCACCGATGAAATCAAGGAATGCCTGGCCGACCGCTTTGAATTTGGGCTTATCGGCGAGAAACTCATCGCCCAAGCCATGCACCTGAAAGGCTTCGTCCGGCATGCCGCGTTCGGGGTTAATATATTGGTGATAGGTCTTGCCCGTGGCCATGTGCCCCATCAATTCAACCGCGCCAATCTCGACGATACGGTCGCCGGAATGGGGGTCAAAACCAGTGGTTTCGGTATCAAGAACGATTTCACGCATGGGTCAGCTTCTTTCGGATGTCAGCGATTACGCCTTGCACCTGCTTGCGGGCATTTTCAACCGTGTCGGTGGTGATGACGTAATCGGCGCGGGCGGCTTTTTGAGCGGCGGGCATTTGTTTGGCGCGGATCGCCAAGAATTGATCGCGATCCATCGTGCCACGCGCCAGCACGCGGCGCTCTTGTTCCTCGGCATCGATGAGCACGCAGGCAGTTGCATGCATCTGGGCGTCGCCGCCGGTTTCGAACAGCAGGGGGATGTCGAGCACGATGATCTCGGCCTGCGCGGCGGCGATAAAATCAGCGCGGTCTTTGGCAACGAGCGGGTGCACCAGCGTTTCGATTTGGCGCAGAACGGCGGGGTTCTTTGCTATCATCTGTTTGAGCGCGGGACGCGAGACTGCGCCGTCGATCACTGCCTCTGGTAGCGCCTTGGCGAAGCCCGGCACCGCAGCGCCCCCCTTGGCATAGAGGCGGTGCACAGCGGCGTCGGCATCCCAAACCGCGCAGCCTGCGTCTGCGAACATCTGGGCGGTGGTGGATTTGCCCATGCCGATTGACCCGGTGAGGCCTAGCAGGAACATCAGCGCAGCGCCGCCGCGCGGGTGGCGCTGTCAACCACAGGACGTTTGCCGAACCAGCGCTCAAACCCCGGCACGGCTTGGTGCAGCAGCATCCCCAGCCCATCAACCGTGGTGCAGCCGTAGGATTCGGCGGTTGCAAGAAGGTCTGTTTTAAGCGGCGCATAGACCAGATCGGTGACCACAGCGCCGGGGTTGAGCCCATCGAGCGGTACCCGAAGCGCGGGTTTGCCGATCATGCCAAGCGAGGTGGTGTTGACCACCAAAGACGCGTCATCAAGCATGTTGCCGGCCTTGATCCAGTCATAAACCACAAGGCGATTGCCGAAATCCTCGCGCAGTTTGTCGGCGCGCACGCGGGTGCGGTTGGAGAGGTAAATTTCAGGCACGCCCGCGTCGAGCAGCGACGCAATCACTGCCCGCGCCGCGCCGCCTGCGCCGAAAATCGCGGCTGGCCCGGATTGCGGCCGCCAGCGGGGAGCGCCAGCGCGCAGGTTCTCCAAAAACCCATAGCCATCGGTGTTATCGGCGTGGATTTTGCCGTCTTTACGGAAAATCAATGTGTTTGCCGCACCAATGAGAGTGGCGCGGTCTGTCACCAGATCGGCGATCTCCATGACCGCTTCTTTATGGGGAATCGTCACATTTGCACCAACGAAACCCATTTTAGGGAGGTTACGTACGACTTGTTCGAGACTTTCGGGGGCCACATCAAGAGGGATGTAGTGACCGTTTATATTGTAGGTCTTCAGCCAATGCCGATGCAGTTGAGGCGATTTTGAATGGGCGATTGGCGATCCGATGACCCCGGCTAGGGGGATTTTTGCAAGGGGGGCTGGTGTGGTACTCATGTCTCAAGCTCTCCGCGCAGGGTCAGATAGGCAAGCAGCTCCAATAGCGGCAGGCCCAGCACATGAAAATAGTCACCTTCGACCTTGGTGAAAAGCCGCACGCCTTCGCCTTCAAGCTGATAAGCGCCGACGCAGTGGCGGATTTGATCCCAGTTTTTCTCTATATAGCTGTCGATGTAGGTGTCCGAGCTTTGGCGCATCAGCATACGAACCTGTCCGATATGGCGCCAAAGCGGCTTGCCTGCTTGGCAGATCACAGCGGCAGAGAGCAGTATGTGGCGATTGCCGGACATCTGGATGAGCTGGTCTCGCGCTTCTTGCGGGGTTTCAGGTTTGTTTAACATTTGGCCGTTCAGGTCGAGCACCTGATCACAGCCGATCACCAGAGCCTCTGGGTGTTTCTCGCTGATTTTACGGGCTTTCATCTCGGCCAATGTGTCAGCGATGTCGCGCGGGGCTGCATTTTCGGCCTGCAAAGCCTGCTTTACGCTTTCTTCATCTATACGCGGCAAGATCACTTCATGCGCCACCGCCGCTTGGGTGAGCAGTTGATGCCGGATTGCAGAGCCTGAGGCGAGAATGATGGACATGTGGATAACCCTTGGGAGAACCTAGGCACTTTCTTAAGGAAAGCTCGGGATGAAATCGACCCGTTTTCCCTTGCTGTGGGTTTCCCGAGAATTTCAGCCCGTTCTTGGCCGATTCCCACACACAGGATAAGAACAACATCAGCTTGTTGAAAAAATCATCCGCCAAATTTTCTCCACAAGGTTATCAGACAAAAATCTGCTAGAGAATTTTACTTAGTGCTTTGATAATATGAATAATTTAAGAAGGACAGGTAGGTTATACAGCCAAGTTATTCCAATCTTTAAGCAGTGGAGCAAAGCGGGGATAAACCAGTAATCCACAGGTTTTGGGCTGCCTACAAACAACATCAAACTTTCTTCTTTAAATATTTATATTAAGAGAGGCTCAGAGAAGGAAAACCGCATGACCGATCTGCTCTTTGCATTTTACCCATGGGCTAAGGCGCTGCATATCATCTCTGTGATCTCTTGGATGGCCGCGCTTTTGTATCTTCCTAGGCTGATGGTGCATCACGCGGAGCAAGCGGGTTTAAGCGGGCCGCGCCATGAGATGCTGGCGATGATGGAGCTAAAGCTGTCAAAGTTGATCATGCGCCCTGCGATGATCGCCACGTGGATTTTTGGTCTGTGCCTTGTCCTTACCCCAGGGATCGTGGACTGGGGCTATTGGTGGCCCTGGATTAAGGCCGTGAGTGTGATTGCGATGACCTTGTTCCACATTTGGTTGGTGCGGCAGGTTAATGCGTTTCAGAGCGCTGAGAATGTGCTGACTGGCAAACATTACCGAATGATGAACGAGGTTCCGACGTTTTTGATGATAGTGATCGTGATCTCTGTGGTCGTGAAATACTAAGCCAGATTGACTCAAATCGCGCTCCCGACTATATGGGGCCAAACCGCCCCGTCCGGGGTAGGGTACTGCCAAACAATTTATCAAACGTCAGAACGGTGCAATGCCGTGCGCTGGCATAGGATTTTCCATGACTGTTGAAACGCTTAATCTTGCTGATCTGAAAGCCCAGACGCCAAAAAACCTGCTGGCGATGGCGGAAGAGCTGGAGATTGAAAACGCATCGACCATGCGAAAAGGCGAGATGATGTTCCAGATTCTGCGCGAACGTGCAGATGAAGGCTGGGAGATCTCTGGCGACGGGGTTTTGGAAGTTTTGCAGGACGGGTTTGGTTTTTTGCGCTCGCCCGAGGCGAACTATTTGCCCGGTCCTGATGATATTTATTTGTCGCCTGACATGATCCGCCAGCATTCGCTGCGCACGGGCGACACGATTGAAGGTTTGATCAAGGCGCCTGATGACAATGAGCGTTACTTTGCGCTCACCGAGGTGACGAAGATCAACTTTGAAGACCCTGAAAAGGCGCGTCATAAGGTTGCTTTTGAAAACCTGACGCCGCTGTATCCGGACGAGCGTCTGACGATGGAAGTTGAGGATCCGACCGTAAAAGATCGTTCTGCGCGGATCATCGATCTGGTATCGCCAATCGGTAAAGGTCAGCGGTCTTTGATCGTGGCGCCGCCGCGGACGGGTAAAACGGTTCTGCTGCAAAATATCGCCAATTCTATCGAAAAAAACCACCCAGAGTGCTATTTGATCGTTCTTTTGATCGATGAGCGCCCTGAAGAGGTGACCGATATGCAGCGTTCGGTGAAGGGCGAAGTGGTTTCATCGACTTTCGATGAGCCCGCCACTCGGCACGTTGCGGTTTCTGACATGGTGATCGAGAAGGCAAAACGTCTGGTCGAGCATAAACGCGATGTTGTGATCCTGCTCGATTCGATTACCCGCTTGGGCCGTGCGTTTAACACGGTTGTGCCGTCGTCCGGCAAGGTACTGACCGGCGGTGTTGATGCGAATGCGTTGCAACGTCCAAAGCGGTTCTTTGGTGCGGCGCGTAACATCGAAGAGGGCGGTTCTTTGACCATTATCGCGACCGCCCTGATCGATACCGGGTCGCGGATGGACGAAGTGATCTTTGAGGAATTCAAAGGGACGGGTAACTCTGAAATCGTGCTGGATCGTAAGATCGCCGATAAGCGCGTCTTCCCGGCGATTGATATTCTGAAATCAGGGACGCGGAAAGAAGATCTGTTGGTCGATAAAATTGATCTGCAGAAAACCTTTGTATTGCGCCGGATTTTGAACCCTATGGGTACTACCGATGCGATCGAGTTCTTGATTTCGAAGCTGAAGCAGACCAAGACAAATTCAGATTTCTTCGACTCCATGAACACATAATAACTGCGTTAAATCAACGAGTTAACATTGATGGACACGATCTTTGCAGAAGGCACGGCCAAAGGTCGTGCCGGGGTCAGCGTGGTGCGTATTTCGGGGATCTCCGCGAAGGATACGGCGATTGCGCTGTGTGGTTCACTGCCCGCGCCACGTGTGGCCGGATTGCGAAACGTCACCGACGAGCAGAGCGAGTTGATCGATCAGGCCTTGGTGTTGTGGTTTCCTGCGCCGCATAGTTTTACTGGCGAGGACGTGGTTGAGCTGCATTTGCATGGGTCGGTTGCTGTCGTGGCCGCGGTTTATGCTGAGCTTTCTAGACAAATTCGTATGGCAGAGCCCGGTGAATTTACCCGGCGGGCGCTTGAAAATGGAAAGCTTGATCTTGCCCAGATCGAAGGTCTTGCTGATCTCATTGATGCTGAAACTGAGGCGCAGCGTAAGCAGGCGGTTCGGTTGCTGGATGGGGCCTTGGGCGACAAGGTTGATGTTTGGCGCCGTGATTTGATACGGGCCGCTGCTTTGCTCGAGGCTACAATTGATTTCGCAGATGAAGATGTTCCTGTTGATGTAAGCGATGAGGTGTCTGATCTTATCGCGCGGACGTCCTCGGCTTTGGATCACGAGATAGCGGGTGTTAAGATTGCTGAGAGAATCCGTACTGGATTTGAAGTGGCGATTATCGGCCCGCCGAATGCAGGAAAATCGACCTTGCTTAACCGCTTGGCGGGGCGACAGGCGGCAATTACCTCGAATATCGCGGGAACGACGCGGGATGTGATTGAGGTTCGGATGGATATCCACGGGTTGGCGGTGACCATTCTTGATACAGCTGGTTTGCGCGAAGCTACGGATTCGGTTGAAAAAATCGGTGTAGATTTAGCGGTATCGCGCGCACGCGCTGCTGATCTGCGTGTCGTTTTGCAGGAGGGTGGTTTTAAAGCGCCCTTTGGCCTGAACGATGATGACATTGTCCTGGTGGCAAAATCGGATGTGGTTTCAGGCGGTGTGCAGGGTGTCTCGGGTCTGACTGGTGCCGGGGTTGACCAGTTGGTTGACCGCATTTCCCAAATTCTATCGACACGGAGTTCTTCTGCTGGCTTGGCAACGCGCGAACGTCATCGGGTGGCGATGACTAAAACCGTGGAAGGTCTTAGTGCGACGGTTGATTTGTTAGCGTCTGGTCCTGATATGTACGATCTTGCTGCTGAAGAGTTACGTCATGCCTGCAGAGCTTTAGATGCGTTGGTGGGTCGTATTGATGTAGAGAATCTGTTAGACGAAATCTTCAGCAGTTTTTGCCTTGGTAAATAGCGGAGTGTTTCACGTGAAACATTTTGACGTCATTGTAATCGGTGGTGGCCATGCTGGCACCGAAGCGGCTCATGCCGCTGCACGTATGGGTGTAAGCACCGCATTGATCACGATGCGGCGTGAGGATATCGGCGTGATGTCTTGTAACCCAGCAATTGGTGGTCTTGGAAAAGGTCATCTTGTTCGTGAAATCGACGCCTTTGATGGCGTGATGGGTCGCGTTGCAGACCGTGCGGGCATCCAATTCCGTCTTCTAAATCGCCGGAAGGGCCCCGCGGTTCAAGGGCCGCGCGCGCAGTCGGATCGTAAGATTTACGGAGAAACCATGTTGGCGCTGACCGACGGTCAACCAAACTTGACCATTATTGCGTCTGAGGTCGTGGATCTTATTTCTGAAAGTAACGCCGTTAAAGGTGTTGTTCTTGGAGATGGGGTGGAAATACGTAGTAAGGCTACGATCATAACGAGCGGAACGTTTCTTCGCGGAACGATTCATATAGGGGACGAACGACACTCTGCCGGACGCATGGGTTCGGAAGCTTCGGTGCGCCTTGCAAAACGGATCGATGATATGGGACTGCCCCTAGGTCGATTGAAAACCGGCACCCCCCCTAGATTAGATGGGCGGACAATAAACTGGGCGATACTTGACGATCAGCCGGGTGATGCACAGCCAGCGTTTTTCTCAACGATGACCCGTGAAGTCTTTGCTAAACAAGTTTCATGCGGGATCACCCATACGAATACTCAGACGCATGATATCATTCGAGAAAATCTGGAGAAATCAGCGATGTACGGCGGACATATTGAAGGTGTCGGCCCTCGTTACTGCCCGTCGATCGAAGATAAAGTTGTTCGTTTCGCTGATAAATCCTCGCACCAGATCTTCTTGGAACCAGAGGGGGTGGATGATCACACTGTCTATCCTAATGGCATCTCAACATCGCTGCCTGTGGATGTACAGGAAAAATATGTCCGTTCCATTGTGGGATTGGAAAAGGTCGAGATCATCCAACCTGGTTATGCGATTGAATATGATTATGTAGATCCACGCGCACTTGACCATAAACTGGCAGTAAGAGGTTTCGCCGGACTATTTCTAGCTGGGCAGATTAACGGGACGACAGGATATGAAGAGGCCGCAGCGCAGGGGCTAGTTGCCGGCCTTAATGCGGCTCTCTCTGTTCAAGGGCGTGATCCCCTGGTTTTCAGCCGGTCGGAAAGTTATATCGGTGTGATGATCGACGATCTCACGACACGAGGTGTTGCTGAACCCTATCGGATGTTCACTTCTCGCGCTGAATTCCGCCTTTCTTTACGTGCAGACAATGCTGATCAGCGGCTCACGCCCATTGGGCTGGAAGCTGGCTGTGTCGGAGGTAAGCGGGAAATGGCCTTTCGGGGTAAGATGGAGAAGTTGGAACGGGCAAGATCGGTTCTTAGCGCTGGTAATTTTTCGCCAACGGAGGTTGGTAAAGCAGGTATTACGATTAATCAGGATGGGAAAAAACGTAGCGGTTTCCAAGTCTTAGCGTTTCCAGATGTAACCTTTGAAAATTTGGTCACACTTTGTCCCATGCTAAAAGGGACCGATCCAGAGATTGGAGATCAGCTGGAGCGAGAAGCGACCTATGCAAATTACATCGTGCGGCAAGCCAAAGATATTGAGACATTAAAAAAGGATGAAGCGCTTAGTATCCCTGCAACTTTTGAGTATACTGGCCTTGATGGATTGTCGAATGAGTTGCGTGATAAACTGAATCGGATCCGTCCGACATCTATAGCTCAGGCGAGTCGCATTGATGGGATGACTTCGGCTGCTCTAACTCTCTTATTGGCGCATCTCAAAAAGCCCAACAGACAAAAGAAAGCCTCCTGATAGATGTCGATCAATGTTTCACGTGAAACAATCGAGCGCTTGGAAATTTTTCAAGCGTTGGTGCGTAAGTGGTCTCCAAAGATAAATTTGGTTGCGAAATCAACTTTGGATCACCTTTGGGAGCGGCATATTCTCGATTCTGTTCAGCTTTACGGACATGCCCCGAAGTTTAATCATTGGGTAGATATTGGCAGTGGTGGCGGTTTCCCAGGAATTGTGATGGCTGTAATTGCCGTTGAGGAAAAGGGCGGAGCGAAATTTACTTTGATTGAAAGCGATCAAAGAAAGTCTGTTTTCTTGCGTACCGCTATTCGAGAGTTGGGCTTAAACGCGACGGTGCTTGCACAGCGTATTGAAGCAGTAGAACCGACGAGGTGTGATGTCATTTCCGCCCGCGCGTTACATGATCTGAATGGACTTCTTGAGCATGCAGAGCGGCATCTGGTTCCAAGTGGAACGGCCCTATTTATGAAAGGTGCTCGGTGGGAAGAAGAACATATAAACGCCCAGAAATATTGGTCATATGATCTGGAAGCGGTTAAAAGCACCACAGACCCCTCGGCTGCAATTTTGAAGATCAAGGATATCGCCCGTGTCTGACCTTTCTCGGCCCGTGGGGCCACGCATTATTGCCATCGCCAATCAAAAAGGCGGAGTCGGTAAAACCACCACAACTATTAATCTCGCTGCTGCCCTGGCCGAAATGGGGAAAAATACGCTTGTTGTGGATTTGGATCCTCAAGGTAATGCCTCGACAGGTCTAGGGGTGGGGCAAGAAGATCGGAAGTATACGACTTATGATCTTTTGTTGGATGAAGTGCCTCTGGACGAGGTGATCCAAAAAACGAATACCGAAGGACTGTCGATTATTCCGGCAACGGTGGATTTGAGCTCCGCTGATCTTGATCTGATCGCGAATGAAAAACGCTCTTTTCTGTTGCACGATTCGCTGCGCCAGACAGAAATGGACGCATTTGGGTTTGAATACATACTGATCGACTGTCCACCGTCGCTTAATCTTTTGACTGTGAATGCAATGATTGCTGCGCATTCTGTGTTGGTGCCGCTGCAAAGCGAGTTTTTTGCACTGGAGGGGCTTTCTCAATTGGTGGTGACGATCCGTGATGTGCGTCACGCCGGGAATAAGGACCTGCGCATCGAAGGCGTGGTGCTGACCATGTACGATCGGCGGAACAATCTTTCGCAACAGGTTGAGCAGGATGCGCGCGATAATCTGGGCGATTTGGTCTATGAGACGGTGATTCCGCGTAATATTCGGGTCAGTGAGGCGCCGGGTTTCGCGATGCCGGTGCTGAGCTATGACCCTGTATCAAAGGGGGCCGTAGCTTATCGTGAATTGGCGCTGGAAATGATCGAGAAAAATGAACGCAGGAAGGTGGGCTAGCCATGGCGGAGAATAAAGATCGTAAACGTGGATTGGGAAGAGGATTGTCTGCTTTGATGGCTGATGTTGCAGATCCAGTGAATGTCACTGGACTGGGTGAAACTTTTGGGGTGCAGGAAGTTCCGATTGAACGGATTGTGCCAAACCCGGATCAGCCACGACGGCAGTTCCGGCCAGAAGATCTGGAAGATCTGGCAAATTCCATTCGTGACAAGGGCGTCATTCAGCCGTTGATCGTACGTACGCGTGATGGTGGCAAATTCGAAATTGTTGCTGGTGAACGTCGTTGGCGTGCCGCGCAAATGGCGAAGGTGCATCAACTTCCCATCGTTGTGCGTGAGTTCACAGACGTCGAGGTCTTAGAGGTCGCGATTGTTGAGAATATCCAGCGCGCCGATCTGAACCCGGTGGAAGAGGCTGCTGGGTATCGCCAATTGATGGACAAGTTTGGCCATACGCAGGAAAAACTATCCGCTGCGTTGGGTAAAAGCCGCAGCCATATCGCCAATCTTCTTCGTTTGCTGAACCTGCCAGAGCCTGTCGTGGAGATGTTGCGCGATGGTGAGCTGAGTGCGGGGCACGCGCGGGCGCTCATTCCAGCCGATGATCCGACCGCCTTGGCCAAGCAAGTGATCAAGGACGGGCTTTCTGTGCGGGCGACAGAAGCTTTGGTTAAACGGCATGTTAATGGCGGCGAAAAACCGGTGACCGCGCCACGGTCGGTTGCTGCGTCTCCGGAGAAAGACGCGGATACCAAAGCCTTGGAGGCGGATCTTTCTGCGCAGCTTCGCATGAAAGTTTCGCTCAACCACAAGCCGGGTCAAGAAGGCGGCCAATTGACGCTGAGCTATCATAATTTGGATCAGCTTGATGATCTGTGTCGATTGCTGAGCGGGAATTAACTGTTCAAAAGCTTATCTAATATGGCGTTCAATATGATAACGCCTTGATCTTTAACAATTAATCTATCTGAGACGCGCTTAACTAGGCCCAATTCTTCAAGTTCGAGGATTGGGTCTTCAGCAAGCGGGCCCCCGGAAATTTCTGCGAAGCGGGACAGGGAAACACCCTCTGTCAACCGCAGGCCCATCAATAAAAATTCACTGGCTTTGTCGTCAGGAGAAAGCAGTGTTTTAGAAGTGTCGCCAGTGCTTTGGTCGACGTTCTTTAGCCACGCGGCAGGCATGCGATGGGCTACAGTGGCATATTTTTCGCCAGCTAATGTTAAACGTCCATGCGCACCCGGGCCGATCCCGACGTAATCCCCATAACGCCAATAAATCAGGTTGTGGCGCGATTCAGAGCCCGGTTTGGCGTGATTAGAGACTTCATATGCGGGCAGGCCCATTTCTGCGCAGATGTCTCGAGTGCTGTCGAACATGTCAGCGGAGGTGGATTCGCTGGGCAGGCCCTTTAGCAATCCACGTTCATAGCGTTCGCCGAAGACGGTGCCGTCTTCGATGGTTAATTGGTAAAGCGATAGGTGATCGAGGTCTAAAACTAGCGCGTTGCGCAGTTCTTTCTCCCAATCTTCGCGGCTTTGACCTTGTCTGGCGTAAATGAGATCAAAGCTAACGCGGTCAAAATTGTTGCGGGCGATGTCAAAGGCAGCGAGCGCTTCGCTGGCGCTGTGCATGCGGCCAAGTCTGCGGAGGTCAGCGTCGTTCAGGGCTTGGATGCCCATCGATACGCGGTTTACGCCTGCATCCGCAAAAGCCTTGAAGCGGCCTGCTTCGACAGATGTGGGGTTTGCTTCAAGAGTGATTTCGATGTCATTGGCCATGGGCCAGCTTTGATGGACGCGGGCGAGAATATCGGCGACCACGTCTGGATCCATCAAGCTGGGGGTGCCGCCGCCGAAAAAGACGGAACGGAGTACGCGGCCTTGGGTTAGGGCGGCAGTCCGGTCGATCTCTTTGAGGTAAGCGTCCCGCCATTTTTGATGGTCTATTACGGCACTAACATGGCTGTTAAAGTCACAATAGGGGCATTTGGCGGCGCAGAACGGCCAATGGATATAAAGGCCGAACCCGCCGTTTTGCCAATCTTCAGTCAAAGCAGCCTGCGATCAGTTTGCCAAAGGCATCGGCTCGGTGGCTGATGGCGTTTTTGGCTTCCTTGCTCATTTCAGCGAAGGTGAGATCATAACCGTTCGGCTGGAACATCGGGTCATAGCCGTGCCCCAATGTTCCGCGCATGGGCCAGACGAGCGTGCCGTCCATGTGGCCGGCAAAGACTTCGTCATGCCCATCGGGCCAAGCCAATACCAATGTCGCGCAGAACCGTGCTTTGCGGGGGTGAGGGGCGTTGGCTTTTTCCAGCAGATCATGGGCTTTGGTCATGGCCATGACAAAGTCGCGGCCATTTGCGGTTTCCGCCCAATCGGCGGTGTAGACGCCGGGTGCGCCATCGAGCGCTTCGATTTCAATACCGGAATCGTCGGCCAGTGCAGGCAGGCCGGTGGCCTTGGCTGCGGCATGCGCTTTGATCCGTGCGTTGCCGACGAAAGTTGTCTCGGTTTCCTCCGGTTCGGGCAGGTCAAGCGCGGCGGCGCCCACAACTTCGATCCCGCGCGGGGCAAACAATTGGGTCATTTCCTCAAGTTTGCCCGCGTTATGGGTCGCGATCAGGATTTTCTTGTCGGTGAAGACCCGTGTCATGCAGTGGCTTCCTTTTGCACTTTCACGAGTTCCTCGACGCCTTTTTCGGCCAGATCGAGCAGTTGGTTCATTTGATCGCGGCTGTAGGTGGAGCCTTCGGCGCTCATTTGAACTTCGATCAGGCGTTTGGTGCCGGTCATGATGAAATTACCGTCAACGCCAGCTTCGGAATCCTCGGGGTAGTCGAGATCGAGCAGGGGTTGGCCTGCGTAGATGCCACAGCTGACGGCTGCGACGGGATCAACAAGCGGGTCGGAGGTGATGTCGCCCGCTTTCATCAGTTTGTTCACAGCGAGGCGCAGCGCGATCCAGCCGCCAGTGATCGAGGCGCAGCGGGTGCCGCCATCGGCCTGAAGCACATCGCAATCAATGGTGATTTGGCGCTCGCCAAGGGCGACGCGGTCAACCCCGGCGCGCAGGCTGCGGCCAATAAGGCGTTGGATTTCAACGGTGCGCCCGCCTTGCTTGCCCATGGCAGATTCGCGGCGCATCCGGGTGTTGGTTGCGCGGGGCAGCATGCCGTATTCTGCCGTGACCCAGCCAAGGCCAGAGCCTTTGATGAAGGGCGGTACGCGGTCTTCGATGGTGGCTGTGCAGAGCACATGGGTATCGCCCATCTTGATCAATGCGGAGCCTTCCGCGTGTTTGGTGAAGCCAACCTCGACCGAGACAGCACGCATTTCATCAAGTTTTCTTCCGGAGGGGCGCATAGAAACATCCTTTTAAGCGGTTTGGTCCGGCATAGCGCCGGGGTGTTGCGGGATGCAACCCCGATTGACCTTTCCGCCGTGGCTCCCTTTATTAGCAGGGTAAGCTAAAGAGCATAGAATGAAAAATTCAACCGGCCCACTCGATGATATGAACGACCGATCACGCGAAGTTTTTCGCCGTGTGGTCGAAGGCTATCTGGCCAATGGTGATCCTGTGGGGTCGCGCACGCTGACCCGTGATTTCAGCGAGAAGGTCAGCGCGGCGACGATCAGAAATGTGATGCAAGATTTGGAGTTCATGGGTCTGCTGGACAGCCCGCATATCAGTGCAGGGCGCATTCCGACGCAGTTGGGGCTGCGGATGTTTGTCGATGGGTTGTTGGAGATTGGCGACCCGGATGAGGGCGACCGGGGCGCGATTGATGCCACGATGGGCTCGAACAACGCGGATGTCGGCGGTTTGCTGGACCGGGTTGGCGCGGCCTTGTCGGGGGTGACGCATGGGGCGTCTTTGGTGTTGTCGCCAAAACACGAAGCGCCGATTAAGCATATCGAATTTGTCTCACTTGCAACAGATCGGGCCTTGGTCGTGCTTGTTTTCTCGGACGGGCATGTGGAAAACCGCTTGTTTACGCCGCCTGCGGGGCAAACCCCCAGTTCGATGCGCGAGGCCGCGAATTTTTTGAATGCGCTGGCTGAGGGGCGAACGATTTCGGAATTGCGCCGGATTGTGCAGGTTGAGATCAGCAAACGGCGTCAGGAGATCGATACGCTTGCAGCGCAGTTGATCGAGAGCGGCACGGCGCTTTGGGATGGTGATGGGCATCACACAGAGCGGTTGATCGTGCGGGGGCGGGCCAATCTGCTGGGCGAAGATGCCGAGGCTGCGGATCTTGAGCGGATCAAAACGCTGTTTGATGATCTAGAGCGCAAGCGGGACATCGCCGAATTTCTTGAATTGGCGGATGAAGGCGAGGGTGTTCGTATTTTTATTGGCTCAGAGAACAAACTTTTCTCACTTTCGGGTTCCTCTCTGGTGGTTTCCCCATATATGAACGCTGATCGAAAGATAATCGGCGCGGTTGGGGTCATTGGCCCGACGCGCCTGAACTATGGGCGGATTGTGCCGATTGTGAACTACACGGCACAACTGGTTGGGAAATTGGTCTCTGACCGGAAATAAAGGTGAAAAATGGCTGAGCGCAAAGAGAACGACTTTTTAGAAGATATCGCGAATGCCGAGGCAGAAGAATATGCCGGCGATATGGAAGAGATCGATGATGAGGCGGTCGAGCTGGATGAGTTGCGCGCAGAGCGTGACCAGTTCCGTGACCGTTTCATGCGTGCGCTTGCTGATGCAGAAAACGCGCGCAAACGGTCAGAGAAAGACCGCCGCGAGGCCGAGAATTATGGTGGGTCAAAATTGGCCCGCGATATGCTGCCGGTCTATGACAACATGAAGCGTGCGCTGGAAACAGCCACCGAGGAGCAGCGCGAGATTTCGGGCCCGCTGCTTGAAGGTGTTGAGCTGACCATGCGCGAGTTGCTGAATGTGTTCAAGAAACACGGCATCGAAGTGATCTCGCCCGAAGTGGGTGATCGGTTTGATCCGCAGCACCATCAAGCGATGTTCGAAGCGCCGGTGCCGGGCACCAATGCAGGCGATATCATTCAGGTCGCGGCGGAAGGCTTTATGCTGCATGACCGTTTGCTGCGCCCTGCGCAGGTTGGGGTGTCTTCGACGCCCGCATCGTAAATTAGACTTGATTTGAGTTTTGGGAGGCGGTCAGGTTTTGGCCGCCTCTTTTAGTTTGTAGATCAGCTCAAGCGCTTGTTTAGGCGTCAGCTCGTCTGGGTGAATTTCCTCGACAAGCGTCTCTAATTCGAAGGTTTTTGAGGTCTCTACAGGCGCAGGCATTGGCGTGGCGGCAAACAGCGGCAGATCGTCGATAAGCGTTTTTTGCTTGCCGCCGCCTTCGCGCTCGCCTTTTTCAAGCGCTTCTAGAACAACACGGGCGCGGGCGATGACAGTGTCAGGCAGGCCAGCAAGTTGAGCCACCTGCACGCCATAGGATCGATCGGCGGCGCCTTTGCGGACCTCATGGAGGAACACGATCTCATTGTCCCATTCTTTCACCGCCACGGTGGCGTTATCGACGCCGGGCAGTTTGCCCGCGAGGGTGGTCATTTCGTGGTAATGGGTGGCGAACAAGGCGCGGGCGCGGTTTGTGTCGTGCAAATGCTCCAGCGTGGCCCACGCGATTGACAGCCCGTCATAGGTGGCCGTGCCCCGGCCAATTTCGTCCAAGATCACCAGCGCGCGGTCGTCTGCTTGGTTCAAAATTGCGGCGGTTTCGACCATTTCCACCATGAAGGTTGAGCGCCCTCGCGCAAGATCATCAGAGGCGCCAACGCGGCTGAACAGTTGACTAATAAGGCCAATATGCGCTTTTGCGGCGGGCACGAAGCTGCCCATTTGCGCCATCAGAGCGATGATCGCGTTCTGCCGCAGAAAGGTTGATTTACCCGCCATGTTGGGACCGGTCAGCAGCCAGATATTGGCGGCCTCGCCTTCGGCGGAGAGATCGCAATCATTGGCAATGAAGGGCGCGCCTGATTGTTGGGCCAATGCGCGCTCGACCACCGGATGCCGTCCGCCTTGGATGTCAAAGCTGCGGCTGGCATCCACGGTTGGTCGCACCCAGTTTTCTGACCGGGCAAGCTGGGCGAGGGAGGAGGCCAGATCAATTTCGGCCAAGCCGCCGGATAGATCATTTATCGGGCCAGCGGAGTCCAGAATGGCGGCTTTTAGCGTTTCATAGAGCCGCTTTTCGATTTCCAGCGCGTGGTTGCCTGCGTTCAGGATGCGCGTTTCCATTTCAGAGAGTTCAACGGTGGTAAAGCGCACCTGATTTGCGGTGGTCTGGCGGTGGATGAACTTTTCCGAAAAGGGCGGGGACAGCATTTTATCGGCATGGGTGGCGGTGACTTCGATGAAGTAACCCAGCACGTTGTTGTGTTTGATTTTTAGAGACGAAATGCCCGTATCAGAGACGAAATTTTGCTGCATGGCCGCGATGACGCTGCGGCCTTCGTCGCGAAGTTTGCGGGCTTCGTCGAGCTCGCTGTTGTACCCCGGGGCGATGAAGCCGCCATCGCGGGCCATGAGAGGCGGTTCGGCCACCAATGCCTCGTCGAGCAGGTTTGTCAGATCATCATGGCCGGTGAATGATTTTGCGGCCTCGCGGATCAGGTCGGGCAGATCCTTGGCGGCAAGTTCCCGGGCGATGATTGCGGCTTGCTCCATCGCGTTGCGAATGGCGGCCAGATCGCGCGGGCCGCCGCGGTCAAGCGAGAGGCGCGAGAGGGCGCGCTCGATATCAGGGGTTTTGCGCAGGGCATCGGTGAGCTGTTCGCTCAGGCGGGGATCATCGACAAATGCGGCGATGGCGTCTTGTCTTGCGTGGATCGTTTCAAGGTTTTGCGATGGGCTGGCGATGCGGCGCTCAAGCAGGCGTGCGCCAGCGGAGGTTGCGGTGCGGTCCATCACGGAGAGCAGGGAGCCTGCGCGCCCGCCAGAGAGGCTATGGGTCAGTTCGAGATTGCGGCGGGTGGCGGCGTCAATCTGGACCGATCCGGCGCGGGATTCTTTTTGCGGCAAGCGCAGGAGGGGCAGCTTCCCTTTCTGGGTGATTTCCAGATAGTCGATGATCGCGCCCATTGCCGCGATTTCGGGGCGCTCGAAGCTGCCCAGACCGTCGAGTGTGGACAGGCCAAAGAGCTGCGCCACCCGTTTTTCGCCGCCTGTGCTGTCAAAGCTGCTGCGCGAGAGGCTGGTCATTTCGATGCCAAAATCGCTCACCACATCGCGCAGTTCGGCTTCGGCGGTCTCGGGCACAAGCAATTCGCTGGGGGTTAGCCGAGCCAGTTCCGGGGCGAGCCGAACAGGGGGCAGGGACATCACATGGAACGCGCCGGTGGAGATATCGACCCAAGCCAGCGCGCCGCTGTCGCGAACCATGGCATAGGCGGCCAGATAATTGTGCCGGCGGGCTTCGAGCAGGCTTTCTTCGGTCAAAGTGCCGGGGGTGACCAAACGCACCACATCGCGTTTCACAACGGATTTATAGCCGCGCTTTTTCGCCTCTGCCGGGCTCTCCATCTGTTCGCAAACGGCAACGCGGAAGCCTTTGCGGATCAGTGTCAGCAGATAGCCTTCGGCGGCATGAACCGGCACGCCGCACATGGCGATATCTTTGCCGTCATGCTTGCCGCGCTTGGTCAGAGCAATGTCCAGCGCCTCGGATGCCGCAACGGCATCTTCAAAGAACATCTCGTAGAAATCGCCCATCCGGTAGAACAGTAGGGCGTCACGGTATTGTGCTTTTAGGTCAAGATATTGCGCCATCATTGGCGTGACGGTTTTGTCGCTCACGGGTTGCTCCCTTGGGTCCAGCGGCCACCCTACAAACTGGCGCGTATGAGGGAAAGGGGGCAGGGGCAGAGAAATCTGCCGAGTAAATTATGGACGATTACTCAATCCGTGTTAGAATTAGGGATGGCAATGACGAGTATTAGTTGAAAACGTAGGTAGGCCGTGCGTAACCATATCGATTTGAATCAGTCCCCAGAGCAGCTATTTTTAAACCCGGGACAAGACAGCGGATTGAAATTGGCCAGCGAGCCTCGGTTTTTCTGGCGGGCGGTTGACCCTGCGATTATTTGCGGATTTCCGGCCAGCGCCGATGATGAGATGAACCAGCGGATCAGCGGGTTTGTCGCGGCGACGCAGAAGAACCGCCAGTTTACCAAAGCCATTGAGTTTGACACGGTGCCTGCGCTGCTGAGCCATGCGCAATTTCGCAAATCCTATGTTTTGGCCGAGGAAAAGCTGTTGCTGAATGGCTCCTCGGGGAACCGGTTGTTGAACCAATATTGCCGAGACGATGCGGATCGCGCGGAAGATCCTGAGCAGGAACTGCATCGGTATTTCGAAGAGTGCCGCAGGCAGAATGCCGCGGCGGCATTTGCCTTTGCCGAGCCGGAAGAGATTGCGGGCATGGATTTTGCGGTAGAGTGCCGCAATACCTTCAACTACTTCCATTTTCTCACGGAATCCCTGTGCCAGCTATGCGTGCTGGATCAGTTTGATTTCCAAGGCACGGTGTATTTCCATTTCCCCAACAGCGAAGACAAACAACGCGATTTTGCCATCGGTTTTGTGGAAGCGCTGTTCCCTGAGTTGGCGGGCCGGGTGGTGTTCGAGCGTGCGCCCAAAGATTATGACAAGGTGCTGACGGCCTATGATCTGATTGGCTGTCATTTCCAATTTCCACAACCCGAGACTGGCGGGATTGCCGAGTATTTTCCCGAGGGCGGCAAGCCGTTGGTCGGCGCCTTGGGGCGAAACACTTTGACGATGAACAGTTTCCGTTCGTCGCTGGCCAGTTTGCGGCAGCGCGCGCTGAAAGCGGTGGAGGGGCTCGATATGTCGCATCTGCCGCGCCGCTTTTTTGTGGGGCGCGACGACCGTCATGCGCGGGATCGGCAGATGGATGGGTTTGAGGGGCTTTATGATCACCTTGATCTGTTTGGTTTCCAGTTTGTGGTGTTTGAGAGCATGTCCCCGTTGGAGCAGATCGCTCTGATGGTGAATGCGGAGATGATGATTTCCTGCCACGGCGCGGGCTTTGCCAACATGCTTTTTGCCAATCACGACACATGGGTGGTGGAGCTTGGCACCTATCAGACCGCGACCAGCCGCTGGGCAGATTTTTGGCCGTTGGCCCATGTGGCGGGTTGCCGATATGTCAGTTTCTTTGCCGATCACAAACAAGACGACCCGCTGCGCGAGCCGATTTTTGCTGCTGATGGGATTGTGCCTGTGTCCTTGTCCGAAGCGGGATTGGCGCGGGTGATGGCATTTGTTGTGTCGGTTCTGGGCTATGTGCCAAAGCTGGCAAACCGGGCGGAGCTGCTTGCGCTGTCCAAGGGGCTGTTGGAAGCGGCAGAGCCTGAGCGCGCTTTGGCGGTGCTGGACGCGCATATCCCGCTGCTTGAGAGTGATGTGGCCCTGTGTTTGATACAGGCCGATTGTCACAAGGAGCTCGATGAGCCGAAGCAGGAGCTGATTGCGCTGGAGCGGGCGGTGCGGGCCAATCCGAACCGTTGGCAGACCTTGGTGCGGATGATCTGGTGTGCCAACCGCTGTGATCGCCCGGAGGTTGTCCGCTGGGCACTCGACCATCTGCGCACAGACTTTCCAAAACGCTTTGAGGCCTTCACTGCCAATCACGATTGGGTTCATCACGTGGCCTGAGTAAGCCGTGCCGTGACGCCGCGATTGTGCGGCGAGGCCAAGAAAGGTATGAGGGCAGGGAAATTTCTAAAGGTCCTGCTTGATGAGCTCCAAGAATAAAGTAACCGCGGAAGAGGCGCTGGCCTTTCACCTGGAACCCACCCCCGGTAAATTTGAGATCACGGCCACCGTGCCGATGACCACGCAGCGGGATTTGTCGCTGGCCTATTCGCCGGGTGTGGCAGTGCCCTGCGAGGCCATCGCGGCAGACCCGCACACGGCCTATGATTACACCAACAAGGGCAATCTTGTGGCGGTGATTTCCAATGGCACGGCGGTGCTGGGGCTGGGTAATTTGGGCGCGCTTGCGTCTAAGCCTGTGATGGAAGGCAAATCGGTTCTGTTCAAGCGGTTTGCGGATGTGAACAGCATCGACATTGAGCTTGATACCGAAGACCCGGATGCGTTCTGCAATGCGGTTCGGTTGATGGGGCCGACCTTTGGCGGGATCAACCTTGAGGACATCAAAGCGCCGGAATGTTTCATCATCGAGCAGCGCCTGAAGGAAGAAATGGATATTCCGGTCTTCCATGATGATCAGCACGGCACAGCGGTGATTTGTGCCGCCGGGTTGATCAATGCGCTGCATCTGTCGGGCAAGAAAATCGAAGACGTGCGGATTGTGCTTAATGGCGCGGGCGCGGCGGGCATTGCCTGTTTGGAGCTGTTGAAATCCATGGGCGCGCGCAATGAAAATTGCATTATGTGCGACACCAAAGGGGTGATCTATCAAGGCCGCACCGAAGGCATGAACCAGTGGAAATCAGCCCACGCGGTGAAGACCGAGCTGCGTTCGCTGGAAGAGGCGATGAAGGGCGCGGATGTGTTCCTTGGGGTCAGCGTCAAAGGCGCGGTGACGCAGGATATGGTCGCCAGCATGGCCGATAATCCGGTGATCTTTGCCATGGCGAACCCCGATCCCGAAATCACGCCAGAAGAGGCGCAAGAGGTCCGGATGGATGCGATCGTTGCCACAGGGCGCAGCGATTACCCCAATCAGGTGAACAACGTGTTGGGCTTTCCCTATCTGTTCCGCGGCGCGCTGGATATTCATGCGCGGGCCATCAATGACGAGATGAAGATCGCCTGTGCTCATGCACTGGCGCAATTGGCGCGTGAAGATGTGCCCGATGAGGTCGCGCTGGCCTATGGTAAGAACCTGACATTTGGCCGGGATTACATCATTCCCACACCGTTTGATCCGCGTTTGATCCACCGTATTCCGCCCGCTGTGGCGCGGGCGGGGATGGATACGGGCGCGGCGCGGCGTCCGATCATAGACATGGAAGCCTATGAGCTATCGCTTAAATCGCGGATGGACCCGACGGCCAATATTCTGCGCGGCTTGAACGCGCGCGCGCGGGCCAATCAGGCGCGGATGATCTTTGCCGAAGGGGATGACCCCAAGGTGCTGCGGGCCGCCGTGATGTATCAGCGCAACGGGCTGGGCAAAGCGTTGGTTGTGGGCCGCGACGAAGATGTGAAGGCCAAGCTAGAGACCGCAGGTCTGGGCGATGCCATTCGCGAGATCGAAGTGGTGAACGCCGCCAAGACGCTGCATTTGGATACGTACAAAGAGTTTTTGTATCAGCGTCTGCAACGCAAAGGGTTTGACGTGAAAGACGTGCACCGTCTTGCGTCGCGCGACCGGCATGTGTTTTCCGCGCTGATGCTTGCGCATGGGCATGGCGATGGTTTGATCACCGGGGCCACGCGGAAATCGGCGCATGTGCTGGATCAAATCAACCATGTGTTTGATGCAGATGCGGCGCATGGTGCGGTGGGGATCACGGCCTTGCTGCACAAAGGGCGGATTGTGCTGATTGGCGATACATTGGTGCATGAATGGCCCAATGAAGAAGATTTGGCGGATATTGCCGAAGCAGGCGCCCGTGTGGCGCGGCATTTGGGCCTCGAGCCTCGGGCGGCTTTTGTCAGCTTTTCGACCTTTGGCTATCCTGTGTCGGAACGTTCGGAAAAGATGTATCTGGCCCCTAAAGTGCTGGATAAACGCGGCGTCAATTTCGAATATGAAGGCGAGATGACTGTGGATGTGGCAATGAATGCCAAGGCACATGCCAGCTATCCTTTCTCGCGCCTGACGGGCCCTGCAAATATCCTCGTGGTGCCTGCGCGCCATTCGGCGAGCATTTCTGTCAAATTGATGCAAGAAATGGCCGGGGCCACGGTGATTGGGCCGATTCTGACAGGGTTGGACAAGCCGATCCAGATTTGCTCAACCACTTCTACCGCAAATGACATCATGAACATGGCCGTTCTGGCCGCATGTAAGGTTGGCGGATGATCTGGAATCTCGGCTCGATTAACATCGATAGATTTTATCGCCTGCCACATTTACCGGCGCCGGGGGAGACCTTGGCGGCGGCGGAATATAGCGAAGGGCTGGGCGGTAAGGGGGCGAATATGTCCGTAGCCGCCGCCCGCGCCGGGGCGCATGTGGCGCATATTGGCGCGGTTGGTCCCGATGGGGCGTGGGCGGCGCAGCGCATGTTGGAATATGGCGTGGACACGCGCCCGCTTGCGTCAGTGGAAACCGCCACGGGCCATGCGAATATCTATGTGGATGGGGCGGGCGAGAATAGCATCGTGCTGTTTCCCGGCGCGAATGCCCTTATTAGTGACCAAATGATTGGTTCCGCGTTGGTGGAGGGCTCTACCGGGGATTTCTTGCTGATGCAGAATGAAACCTCGGGCCAAGAATTTGCCGCCAAGACTGCGCAGCAATTGGGGTTCCGCATTGCCTATGCCGCCGCGCCATTTGAGGCCGAGGCGGTGAAGGCGGTGATCGGCTATGTTGATCTGCTGGTGCTCAATGAGGTTGAGGCAGAGCAATTACAGGCCGCTTTGGGAAAGCCGCTCGATCAGCTTGGGCTGCAAGACATTGTGGTGACGCTTGGCAGTGCGGGCAGCAAATGGATTTCCGCCACGCATGGAACGCAAAGCTTTGACGCGATCAAGGTTGACCCTGTCGATACCACGGGCGCGGGGGATACGTTCACCGGTTATTTGGTGGCAGCATTGGCCAAGGGCATGGCGATGCCCCAGGCAATTTCATTGGCAACCAAGGCCGGGGCGCTGATGGTGACGCGGCGCGGCACGGCGGATGTTATTCCCGATCTCAAAGAGATCGACCAAGCGTTTGGTTAACCCGCAAAGGGGGCGGCGCTGCCCCACAGCTGTTTGACCCGCTGGTCGCGCCCGCAAGCGTCGCGGTAGGCTTTATAGGCGGCGGCTTGGCGTTTGGGGCCAAAGCGGGTGACCACGAGCTTGCTGCCTTTGTAGTAATCCTGATGATAGGCCTCTGCGGGATAGAATTTGGCCGCGTTGCGGATTGGCGTGACGATTTTTTGGCCCAAGGCGGCCTGCGCATCTGATTTTGCTTTTTCGGCGGCGGCTTTTTGTGTGCTATCTGCAAAAATCGCGGTGGCATAGCTGGCACCGCGGTCACAAAACTGGCCGCCTGCATCCGTTGGATCAACGGAGCGGAAGAACATGGCAAAGAGTTGGTCTTGGGAGACGATGGCGGGATCAAACGTGATTTGCACTGCCTCGAGATGCCCCGTGCCACCGCCAGTCACTTGTTTATAGGTCGGGTTCGCGGCGGTGCCGCCCGCAAAGCCTGAGACGGCTTCTTTCACGCCTTTGACCTTTTCAAAATCGGCTTCAACGCACCAGAAACATCCGCCAGCCACGGTGATTTTTTCCAACCCTGCCGCGTGACCGGGCGCGCCATGCAGCAGCGTTCCCGCGCCGATCAAGACGGCCAGAGCAATGGGTTTGATCTCTTTCAATAGTCGCATGTGGGACCCTCCTTAAGTTTCATAAAACTTGACGCGAATGGGCTTTGCACGCAATTGCTGACACAGGTTGTCACGCGCTGTTGAAGTGACTTTACCGCCGCGAAGGAGAGCCGAAATGAAGATAGCCATGTGGTCTGGGCCGCGTAATCTGAGCACTGCGATGATGTATAGTTTCGCCGCGCGCCCCGATTTTGCGGTGATGGACGAGCCGTTTTATGCGCCCTTTTTGGCGCAAAGCGGGGCGGTACATCCGATGGGCGCAGAGATACTTGCGGCGCATGAAACGGACCCTTTGAGAGTTGGGCAAAACTGCCGCAGGGAGGGCCAGCCGCATCTTTATATGAAACACATGCCGCATCACATGTTGCCGGGGTTTCCGCTGGATTGGGCGGAAGACTGTATGAATGTGCACCTGATTCGCCACCCGGCGCGGGTGATCGCCAGCTATGCCGCGAAACGCGATGCGCCGAGTTTGGAGGATATCGGGTTTATCCAGCAAGCGGCGCTTTATGAGCGCTTGGGCGGGGTGGTGATTGATGGCACGGATATTCGCGCAAACCCTGAGGGGATGATGCGCGCGTTATGTGATGCGATTGATCTGGCGTTTGATCCGGCGATGCTGTCGTGGCCAGCGGGGCCGCGCGCAGAAGATGGTATTTGGGCCGCGCATTGGTATGGCGCCGTGCATCGCAGCACGGGTTTTGCCGGGGCGGAAGGGGCTTTGCCTGATCTGCCGGGGGATCTAAAAAACGTGGCCGAGCAAGCTTTGCCGTATTATGAGCGGCTCGCAGCGGTGAAAATTTCGGTTTGAATGGTGCGGACCGGCCAGAGCCAAAATTGGCAGCACAACCATAACCGCAAATTAACCGGAGGGCGCTAAACCCTAGGTCAGTAGCGGTTAACGAGTGATCGGCCCGGGCAACGCGCCCGGGCCATGTTTTTAAGCGCCGGTTACTTTGTGCGCTTGTCGCGCGCAGCCAGCAGTTTCAAGCGCAGCGCGTTGAGCTGAATGAACCCTGCTGCGTCCTTTTGGTCATAGGCGCCTGCGTCGTCTTCGAAGGTCACATGTGCCTCGGAATACAGCGAATAATCGGACCAGCGGGCCACGGTGCGTGCGCTGCCTTTGTAAAGCTTCAGACGCACGGTGCCGGTGACATGGGTCTGGCTGGCGTCAATCGCGGCCTGCAACATGTAGCGCTCTGGGCTGTACCAGAAACCGTTATAGATCAGCTCGGCATATTGCGGCATCAGCTGGTCTTTGAGGTGCATCGCGCCGCGATCCAAAGTGATGGATTCAATGCCGCGGTGCGCCTCGAGCAGCAAGGTGCCGCCGGGGGTTTCATAGATGCCGCGTGATTTCATGCCGACAAAGCGGCCTTCAACCAGATCGAGACGGCCTACACCATGTTTGCCGCCAAGCTCGTTCAGCTTGGTCAGGATGGTGGCGGGGCTCATCGCTTCGCCGTTGACGGAAACCGCATCGCCCTTTTCAAAGCCGATTTCGACAAATTCGGGCGTGTCGGGCGCATCTTCGGGGTGCACGGTGCGCTGATAAACGTAATCGGGCGCTTCTTGCGCGGGATCTTCGAGCACTTTGCCCTCGGAAGACGTGTGCAACAGGTTGGCATCCACCGAGAAAGGCGCTTCGCCGCGTTTGTCTTTGGCGATTGGAATTTGGTTCTTCTCGGCAAATTCGAGCAGCTTTGTGCGGCTGGTCAGATCCCATTCACGCCAAGGCGCAATCACCTTGATGTCGGGGTCGAGCGCATAGGCGGCCAGTTCGAAACGGACCTGATCATTGCCCTTGCCGGTTGCGCCATGCGCCACGGCATCCGCGCCAGTTTCGGCAGCAATTTCAACGAGACGTTTGGAAATCAGCGGGCGCGCGATGGAGGTGCCCAGCAGATACAGCCCTTCGTACAGCGCATTGGCGCGGAACATGGGGAAGACAAAATCGCGCACGAACTCTTCGCGAATATCCTCGATGTAAATCTCGGACGCGCCCATCATCTCGGCTTTTTTGCGGGCGGGCTCCAGCTCTTCGCCCTGGCCCAGATCAGCAGTGAAGGTCACCACTTCGCAACCATATTCGGTTTGAAGCCATTTCAGGATGATCGACGTATCCAGACCGCCGGAATAGGCAAGCACGACTTTCTTAGGGGCAGGCATTTGGATTTCCTTTAGCTAAATTCACCGTTGCGGGTAGCGGTTTTTGCGCGCTGGGGCAAGGTGGTGCGCGTTGACGGCCCTTCGGGGAGCCCCTAACCATGGCGAAGTTTGGGTAAGGGAATACGGGTATGACGGCAGAGTTTCGGAAAAACGCACAGGAAGCCACGGCGCAGATGCGGCAGGTCTTTGCACAAACCCCTTGTTTGCGCAGTGAATTACTGTCGGAGCGTTATGGCGCGGATATCTGGCTCAAGCGTGAAGATTTGTCGCCCGTGCGTTCTTACAAATTGCGCGGGGCGTTTAATGCCATGCGCAAGGTGATTGCGGAAACCCCGGATCGGTCGGAGTTTGTCTGCGCCAGCGCTGGCAATCACGCGCAAGGCGTTGCGTTTATGTGCAGTCATTTCAAAGTGACCGGGGTGATTTTCATGCCCGTGACAACGCCGCAGCAGAAAATTCAGAAAACCAAGATGTTTGGCGGTGATTTTGTCGAAGTGCGGCTGATTGGCGATTATTTTGATGCCACTCTGGCCGCTGCGCAAAGCTATTGCAGTGAAGCGGGCGCGCATTTCTTGTCGCCGTTTGACGATGAGGATGTGATCGAGGGGCAAGCCTCGGTGGCTGTGGAAATCGAAGCGCAGCTTGGCCGTCTGCCAGATATGATTGTGTTGCCTGTGGGCGGCGGCGGGCTGTCGTCGGGGGTGCGCAGCTATTTTGGCGCGGAGTGCGCCTATCGGTTCGTGGAGCCCAGCGGCGCGCCGAGCCTTGCCCGCGCGCTTGCAGAAGGCACGCCGGTTGAGGTTAAAAACATCAATACATTTGTGGATGGCGCGGCTGTGGCAAAGCTAGGCCAGCGGACATTTGCGCGGTTGGCGGATGTAGATCCCCAGACGGTGTTGCATCTGAGCGAAGACCGCATCTGCACCACGATCATTGAAATGCTCAATGTTGAGGGGATTGTGTTGGAGCCTGCCGGGGCGCTGTCCATCGAAGCGCTGAGCGAGATTGCTGATGAGATCAAGGGCAAGACGGTGGTCTGTGTTGCCTCGGGCGGGAACTTCGATTTTGAACGCCTGCCAGAGGTTAAGGAGCGGGCGCAGCGCTACTCTGGCGTTAAGAAATACTTCATCTTGCGGATGCCGCAGCGCCCCGGTGCCTTGAAGGAATTTTTGAGCATTCTTGGTCCGGATGATGACATTTGCCGCTTTGAGTATCTCAAGAAATCGGCCCGAAATTTCGGCTCTGTGCTGATCGGGATCGAAACCCGAAGCCCTGACAATTTTGCGCCTTTCCTTGCGCAATTGGACGGGGCCGGGTTCAGCTATACCGACATTACCAATGATGAAACCTTGGCGCAATTCGTGCTGTAGGGGGCGAAATGGATATCGCGGGCAAACATGTGATCGTCACCGGAGGCGCCAGCGGTATTGGCGCCGCTTTGGCGCGCCAATGTGTGATAGCGGGCGCGAGGGTCGGGATTGCGGACCGTGATCTTGCCGCCGCGCAACATCTGGCGGCGGATATTGGCGGGGCAGCCTATCAATGTGACGTCAGTGACGAGGCGCAGATTATCGAGGTGATAAAGTCGGCGCAGCAGACACAGGGACCGATTGATATATTCGTCTCTAATGCGGGGCTAGGGCGCGGGGATCCAGATCATGCGGCCTCTTCTCCCGATGCGGTTTGGGAGCTGCAATGGAAGGTGCATGTGATGGCCCATGTCTGGGCGGCGCGGGCGTTGCTGCCCGAGATGATTGCGCGCGGTCAGGGGTATTTCGTAAATGTCGCTTCTGCGGCGGGGCTTTTGAATCAAATTGGCGACGCCCCTTATTCCGCGAGCAAACATGCGGCGGTCAGTTTTGCAGAAAGTCTGGCGATCAGCCATGGGGATGACGGGATTGGCGTTTCCGTGGTTTGTCCGCAATATGTGGCCACGCCCCTTTTGGGGTTGCAGGACGGTGATGCGGTTGGAAATCTGCTTAGCGCAGATGAGGTGGCCGAGACAGTTCTGGCAGGGGTTCGTAAAGGGCAGTTTATGATTCTGCCCCATCCAGATGTGCATGGTTTTGCCGCTCTGCGTGCCCAAGATCCCGAACGTTGGCTGGCGGGGATGCGGAAACTGCGTGCGGCGGCGATAAAGAGCTTTGGCCGCGTGCAGGTTGAAGATTTTTACAAACTGGTTTGACCGCCAAAATTCTCGGCCAAATTCTCGGCCAGATTTTCGGAAAAATGTTTCTGAATAGCGGCAAAACCATCCCTTAACGCGCGCATGTCGACCTGATCAGATTTGCCCTGCGCACAAAGATTTTCACCCTTTTCACAAAGAGCGGCCAAGTCGGTAAACCCTAGAGCGAGGGCACTGCCTAACAGGCTGTGTAGATCAGCTTCCGTTCTTTCCGGGTTCGCTGCGCTGCAAAGCCGGGTGGTGATCTCCTCAACCTCTTCAAAACAAAGGACAACCACCTCTTCGAAATCATCGGGGCCGACTTCGTTATGCAAGCTGCGGACCTGCGACCAATCAATCATCAAAAGCTCCCTCTTTTCGGATAACCTCGCTGAAATAGGTTAAGCGGTCGTGGTTTTTTCCAATGGGTGCAGGGGGCATTTGGGCCAAATTTTCGCTTTCATCACCCGTTAAGGGGCAGGGGGCTTGATGGGGACAGATGAACCCGGATTGATTGTTTAGATGACCGCGCAAACCAGACCCAGAGATTGGCCCAGCGAGAGGGTGGATGAGCAGATCATTCAAACGGCTCTGGTTGTTGATGACAGCCGGATGCAGCGGCGCATTTTAACGGCCTCTTTGAAACGTTGGGGGTATCAGGTGCAGGAAGCGGATTCCGGTGAGGAGGCATTGGAGATTTGCCGCAAAAACCCACCGGATTTGGTGTTGAGTGATTGGGTGATGCCCGGCCTGTCCGGGGTGGAGTTTTGCAAAGCATTTCGCGAGGTTTCAGGGGATCATTATGCCTATTTTATCCTGCTGACCTCAAAAACCAGTAAAGAAGAAGTGGCGCGGGGATTGAACGGCGGCGCGGATGATTTTCTGAGCAAACCCGTTGATCCCAACGAGCTTCGGGCGCGGATTAACGCAGGGCAGCGGATTTTGGCGATGCAACGAGAATTGCGGGCCAAGCACCAATTGATGACCGACACGCTTGGAGAGTTGCGGCGGGTTTATGATTCCCTCGACAGTGATCTGATCGAAGCGAAGAAATTGCAGCAATCGCTTTTGCCACAAAAGCAACTGGTTTGGGACAATGGGCGCTTGTCGCTGTTGCTGCGTTCTTCTGGCCATGTGGGCGGCGATCTGGTGGGGTTTTTCCCTGCTGGGGACGGTTTTATGGGGTTGTTTGGGCTGGATGTTTCGGGCCATGGCATCAGCTCTGCGCTGATGACGGCGCGGTTGGCGGGGTATCTTTCCGCTACGGCGCTGGATCAAAACGTGGCCTTAGAACAAGATGCGATGGGCACCCATTTGGCCCGCCCTCCTGATGAGGCGATTGCGGCGCTGAATGCGCTGGTCTTGGGCGAGATGGAGACGGAGCATTATTTCACATTGATGCTTTGTGTGGTGGAAATGGCCACGGGGCGGGTCGAGATTTCGCAGGCCGGTCATCCGCATCCGCTGGTGCAGCGGGCAAATGGGCAGATTGAACAGACCGGCGAGGGCGGTTTTCCGGTAGGGCTTGTCGAGGGAATTTCCTACAGCCGCTATGAGGTGCAACTCAATCCCGGCGACCGGCTGTTGATCCTTTCTGATGGGGTCACTGAATGTCCCGGCCCAGATGGGACCATGCTTGGCGAAGAGGGGCTTGAGACCTTCATAAATGATCTGAGAAACATCAACGGCCCTGCTTTGTTAGAGGGGCTGGTGGATAGGCTGGTGACCTTCGCCGCGGGCGAGGATTTCCCTGATGATATCTCGGCTGTGCTTTATGAATATTGCCCTGACAGATAGCGCGACAAGAACAAGCGATCGCCATCGTTTCCCAAAGTTGTGACAGCAAAATCAGGCTCTAACAAAAGCGTTTCATGGTGAGGCTCGCTTGGCTCGGTGATCTGCCGGGCGGGATGTGCCAGATAAACGTGGCAGATTTTTTCGGCCCACATATCGTATTCCGGCATAAAGACATAACGCCGGAAAGCGCCGAGGCGGCGGGGCCGGGATATGCTCCAACCGATTTCTTCGAGCACTTCGCGGTGCAGCGCCTGTAGCGGGGACTCGCCGGGATCAATCCCGCCGCCGGGCAGTTGAATGTCGTAATCGCCTTGGGTTTCTGCGGTCACCAAAATCTTGCCAGCGAAGGGCAAAATAGCATATGCGCCGGGGCGCATTCGGTAGCTTTGGCCCTGTATTGGCGGTGCGCCTACACGTCTGATCATCTCTTGCCCCTTTTCGCTGGCGGATCATCCCCTATATAGTCGCGGTATGCCAAGCGGGCCAAATTAAGGAAACCCCCATGACAAATGGAAAGAAAATCGCGTGGGACGACACCGTCCTGCCGTTCCAACTGGATTTGGCCGACATCCGGGGACGGGTGGCACGGCTGGATGGCACGTTGGAAGGTGTGTTGAAACAGCACGACTATCCGCCGCAGGTCGAGGCACTGGTGGCCGAGATGGCGCTGCTGACCGCGTTGATCGGGCAAACGATCAAGCTGCGTTGGAAACTGTCTTTGCAGGTTCAGTCCAAAGGTGCTGTGCGGATGATCGCCACGGATTACTACGGGCCGGACAAAGAAGGCGGCGCAGCGCGTATTCGAGCCTATGCCAGCTTTGACCGCGAGCGGCTCAATGATAGTGCCCCGTTTGATCAGTTGGGCGAAGGCTATTTCGCGATCTTGATCGATCAGGGCAAGGGGATGACCCCTTATCAAGGCATCACGCCGCTGGAAGGGACGTCGCTTGCCACTTGCGCCGAGGCCTATTTCGCGCAGTCCGAGCAATTGCCAACACGGTTCTCGCTCAGCTTTGGCCGGTCGAGCACAGCGGATGAACCCGAGCATTGGCGCGCGGGCGGTATCATGTTGCAGCATATGCCCAAAGCCTCGCCATTTGTGGCGAAGGGCGAAGGCAGCGGAGAGGTGCTGCGGGCGCAAGATATCTTGCAAGAGGAACCAGCCGAGAATTGGCACCGGGTGAATGTATTGCTCGATACGGTTGAGGAGTTGGAGTTGATCGGGCCTTCGATTGCGCCAACCGATTTGCTGAAGCGGCTTTTCCACGAAGAACAGCCGCGTGTGTTCGAGAGCCAGCCCGTGCGTTTTGGCTGTACCTGTTCGGAAGACCGCGTGCGTCAGAGCCTTTCGATCTATTCGGCCCGCGACATTGAAAAGATGACAACGGACGAGGGCCGGGTGACGGCAGATTGCCAGTTCTGCGGCGCGCATTACGATATGGACCCGGCGTCGGTCGGGTTCGAGGCGGAGAAACCATCGGGTGAATAAAACGCTAGATCATATCCGCGCAGCCCTTGCGAAAACGGGGGCTGCGACCTCGGATTTTGATCTTAATCCGGGTGTGGTTTTGCCAGCGGGTCGCAAGCTGCGGCCTGCTGGCGTGCTTGCTCCGATTGTTCAAAAGAACGGTCGGCTTGAGTTGCTGCTGACGAAACGCTCTTCCGCGTTGAAACATCACCCTGGCCAGATAGCGTTTCCCGGCGGCAAACAAGATGAAACCGATGCCGATGTGGTGGCTGCGGCGCTGCGCGAGGCGCGCGAAGAGATCGGCCTGCCCACCGGGATTGTTGATGTGCTGGGAACGATGCCCGCCCATGAAACGGTTACGGGGTTTCTGGTTACGCCGGTTATCGCCTTTGTTAGAGACGATTTTGAGATCATCCCCGAACCCGGCGAGGTTGCCGAGGTGTTTTCCGTGCCGCTTGATCACGTGTTAACGCCGAGCAATTATCAGGTGCAGGGGCGCCGTTGGCGCGGGCAAACGCGCAACTATTTTGTGGTGCCCTATGGGCCCTATTACATCTGGGGCGCGACTGCGCGTATGTTGCGGGCATGGTCAGACAGAATGACATCCTAATCCCGGCGGATACGCGCTGGCTCATTGATCCTGACGCGCAGGCGGTGTGCAGTGCCGTGGGCGGGCCGATCTATTTCGTTGGTGGCTGTGTGCGCAATGCGTTGATGGGGCTTCTGGATAGCGATGTGGATATGTCGACGGCAGTGCATCCCGAGACGGTGATGCAGCGCGCGCAGGCAGCGGGGCTGAAAGCCGTTCCTACGGGTATTGAACATGGCACTGTGACCATTGTATCGGGCGGTAAAGGCTTTGAGGTCACGACTTTTCGCCGTGATGTGGAAACGGATGGGCGGCGCGCAGTTGTGGCGTTTTCGGACAGTATCGAAGAGGATGCCCGCCGCCGGGATTTCACGATGAACGCGCTTTATGCCCGGCCCGATGGGGTGGTGATAGATCCGCTGGGGGGCTTGGCGGATTTAGAGGCCCGCCGGGTGCGTTTCATTGATGATGCGGCCGCGCGTATCCGCGAGGATTATCTGCGCACCCTGCGCTATTTCCGGTTTCATGCGTGGTACGGGGCGGATGATGAAGGGTTTGATCCGGAAGCATTGGCCGCGATTTCTATGCATTTGGACGGGTTAGAGACACTATCGGCAGAGCGTGTGACTGCTGAGCTGGCCAAGCTTTTGGCCGCGCCGGACCCGTGTTTTGCCGTGGCAGGTATGCGCAGCACAGGCGTGTTGCCCGCGCTTTTGCCGGGGGCGGATGATGGTCTGCTTGGGCCATTGGTCCATAATGAGATGCTGGCCGGGGTCGCGCCAGATTGGCTGCGCCGTTTTGCGGTCATGGCGGGCGAAGAGGCATCGGCGGGTTTGCGGTTTAGCAAAGCGGATCGCAAGCGGATGGCGTTGCTGCGCGCCCATGGGTTTGATGCTGTGCCCTTGCCCGAGCTTGCTTATCGCCACGGCGCGGCGCTGGCTGTGGATGCATTATTGCTGCGAGCCGCGCTTTCAAACCGGGCGGTTGCAGCATCAGAGCTTGCCCCGCTGCGCCATGCAGCCGAGCAGAGGTTCCCGGTGCGCGCTGCGGACCTGCCGGATCACATTTCCGGCCCTGCGCTGGGCGCAAAGCTGCGCGCGTTGGAGCAGATGTGGATCGACTCTGGATTCACCCTCGACCAGCGAAGTCTTTTGATGCGGGTTTGACCGGCATTTCAAACGGGTATATCGCGGAGGCATTATGTTCCGCTTTTTTGAAAACCTGATTGATCCTTATGTCGATTATGAACAGACAGACCAGCCGCCGCAGCGGGTGATCCCGTTTCTGCGTGCATACTCAGGGCCGTTTCGGGACGTGTTTATTGCCGCGGGGGTTATGTCTGTGGTGGTCGCTGCCATCGAGGTTTGGCTGATCGGCTATATGGGGCGGCTTGTGGATTTGCTGGGGCAGGGGCCTGCGGTTTTCTGGGACAACCACGGAACTGAACTGATCGCTGTGGCGGTATTCATTCTGTTGATCCGGCCTGTGTTGCAGGTGATCGATGTGGCGCTGCTCAACAATGCGATCTTGCCAAATTATGGCACGTTGATCCGGTGGCGGGCGCACCGCCATGTGCTGCGTCAATCGGTGGGCTGGTTTGAGAATGATTTTGCCGGACGCATTGCGAACCGGATCATGCAAACGCCCCCCGCCGCTGGCGAGGTGGTATTTCAAGTGTTCGATGCGATCTCCTATTCGCTTGCCTATATGATTGGCGCGGCGATTTTGCTGATCTATGCCGATGCGCGGCTTTTATTGCCCTTGGTCATTTGGCTCGGGCTTTATGGCGCGCTGACACTCTGGACGGTGCGCCGGATTGGGCCAGCCTCCAAGAATGCGTCGGATGCGCGCTCTATGGTGACGGGGCGTGTGGTGGATGCCTATTCGAACATTCATTCGGTCAAGATGTTTGCCCATCACGACCGGGAAGAAAACTATGCCAAGGATGCGATTGAAAACGCGCGCCGGACCTTTCAGAAGGAAATGCGGATTTTCACCATCATGGATGGCAGTTTAACGCTGCTCAACGGGCTGTTGATTGTCAGTGTGGTTGGTTGGGCCTTGGCGCTTTGGATTCAAGGCAGTGCCAGTGTGGGTGTGGTTGCGGCGGCTTCGGCGTTGACGCTGCGGTTGAATGCCATGACGGGTTGGATCATGTGGGCGCTGACCAGCTTTTTCCGAGAGCTTGGTGTGGTGTCCGAAGGGATGGAAACCATCGCCCAACCGATTGATCTAACCGATGCGACGGGGGCGAAACCGCTCGCGCTGACTGCTGGGCAGATTTCCTTGCAAGGGCTGACCCATCATTACGGGCGCCGTTCTGGGGGGTTGCAGAATATCACGCTGAAGATTGCCCCGGGCGAAAAGATTGGTCTGGTTGGCCGTTCTGGCGCGGGCAAATCCACCATGGTGAAGCTGCTGCTGCGATTTTACGATGCGGAGCAAGGGCGGATCGAAATTGACGGGCAGGACATTGCCAAGATCAGCCAAGAAAGCCTGCGCGCCCAGATTGGGATGGTGCAGCAAGATAGCTCGCTGTTGCACCGCTCGGTCCGCGATAACATTCTGTATGGTCGCCCGGATGCGAGCGAGGCCGAGATGATCGCCGCCGCGCAGCAGGCGCAGGCGCATGAATTCATTCAAGAATTGCAAGACCCGGAAGGGCGGCGCGGATATGATGCGCAGGTCGGTGAGCGCGGCGTCAAGCTGTCTGGCGGACAGCGCCAGCGGATCACGCTGGCCCGGGTTATCTTGAAAAACGCGCCGATCTTGTTGCTGGATGAAGCCACCAGCGCGCTGGACAGTGAGGTGGAAGCCGCCATTCAGGAAACGCTCTATCAGATGATGGAGGGCAAAACCGTGATCGCGATTGCCCACCGTCTGTCCACCATTGCACAGCTTGACCGCATCTTGGTGTTGGATCAAGGGCGCATTGTCGAAGATGGCAGCCATGACGCGCTTTTGGCGCAGGGCGGGCTATATGCAGATTTCTGGGCGCGCCAATCTGGCGGGTTCATCAACGCGGATGATGAGACGTGAAAATTACGAACTGGATCAAACCGTTTAAACCCGCCGATGGGCCGCCGCCGCAAAAACTGGGCGCGTTCATGCGGTGGTGTCTTGCGGGGGCGTGGCCTGCGCTGTGGGTGGCGGGGCTGCTTTCTGCGGCTGCGGGCGCGCTTGAGGCCGGCACGGCGATGATATTGGGCTGGGTGATCGATTCCACCGTGACGCTGGGCGAGGGGGCATTTTTTGGGGTTGAGAACCTGCCGCTGTTGCTCGGCTCCGTTGCGTTTTTCCTGATTGCGCGGCCCTTGCTTTTTGGTCTTTCAGCGTCGGCCAATGCGATCATCGTTCAGCCGAATGTGAACCCGTTGGTGTTGTCGCGGTTGCACCGCTGGACCTTGGGCCAGACGGTTGGGTTTTTCGACGATGACTTTGCCGGGCGGATTGCGCAAAAACAGATGCAATGTGCACGCGCTGTGACCGATGTTGCCTCCGAGGTGATCAACGTGGTGGCCTTTGCGCTGGCGTCGCTGGCCGGATCGGTGATTTTACTGGTGGCGATTGATTGGCGCGTGGCCGTTGGTTTTGCCATTTGGCTGGTGCTGTATTTTGCGATGATCTCTTGGTTCTTGCCGCGCATCCGTCAACGCTCTGCCGGGCGGGCGGGCGCACGGGCGATGGTGTCGGGGCAGGTGGTTGATACGATCACCAACATCAAGACGGTGAAGTTATTTGCCCATGCCGATCATGAAGACCGCGCAGCGCTCGGGGCCATGCGGTCTTTTCGGGCGCGGGCGCTTGAGTTTGGCTATCTGGCGGCGGGTTTTCGGTTCAGCTTGATGAGCCTTGCGGGGTTGTTGCCTGTGCTGATGTTGGGCGGGACGTTGCTGCTTTGGCAGCGCGGGATTGCGACGCAAGGTGATGTGGTCGCATCGGGCGCGATTGCGATCCGTATCGCGCAGATGACCGGTTGGGTTAGTTTCACGCTGATGGCGATCTATTCCAATGTGGGCGAAATCGAAGACGGGATGCGCACGCTGACCCCGCGTTCGCGGGTGGATGATGCGCCGGATGCACTGGCTTTGCAGGTGCCCGAAGGGCGTATTCATTTTGATGGTGTCGGTTTTGCCTATGGGCGCGACAGCGGCGGGATCGATCAGATCAACCTAGAGATCGGGCCGGGCGAAAAGCTGGGCATTGTTGGCGCATCAGGGGCGGGTAAATCCACATTGGTGGCGCTGTTGCTGCGGCTTTATGAGGTGGAAAAGGGCCGGATCACCATAGACGGGAGCGATCTGCGCGGCGTGACCCAAGAGAGTTTGCGCCGCCAGATTGGGATGGTCACGCAGGAAACGGCGATGTTCAACCGCTCTGCCCGCGACAACATTCTGTATGGATCGCCGGATGCCACCGAAGAACAGATGATTGCGGCCACCAAAAAGGCCGAGGCGCATGGCTTTATTTTGGGGCTGGAAGATCACAAGGGCCGCACGGGCTATGATGCGCATCTGGGCGAGCGGGGCGTGAAACTGTCCGGAGGGCAGCGGCAAAGGATCGCTTTGGCCCGCGCCATTTTGAAAGACGCGCCTATTCTGGTGCTTGATGAAGCGACCAGCGCATTGGACAGTGAGGTCGAAGCGGCCATTCAGTCGGCGCTTGAGCGTGTGATGGAGGGCAAAACGGTGATGGCTGTGGCGCACCGTCTGTCCACTTTGCGTGAAATGGACCGGATTGTGGTGCTGGATGAGGGGCGGATCGTCGAAACAGGCACCCATGAGGAGCTTTTGGCACAGAAAGCGCTTTACGCGCGCTACTGGGAGCGGCAATCAGGTGGCTTCCTTGATTTGAAAGCCGCAGAATGAACACCCACCACATTGCCCGTATCGGACTCGAAGGCGACGGCATCACCGATGCGGGGCTTTTTGTGCCCCGCGCATTGCCGGGCGAAGAGGTCACTGGCACTGTGCTGGGGAAATACCTTGAGGATCTGCGGATCGTCACCCCAAGCGCAAATCGTGTCGCGCCGCCATGCCGCCATTTCAAATCCTGCGGCGGCTGTCAGATGCAGCATGGCGATGATGGGTTTGTTGCCGCGTGGAAGGGTGATGTGATCCGTAATGCGCTGACGGCGCATGGGCTGAGCACTGAAATCCGGCCGATGATAACATCTGATGCGCGCAGTCGGCGGCGGGCGGGGTTTGCATTGAAGCGGACCAAAAATGGCGCGATGGCCGGGTTTCATGCGCGGCGCTCTGATGTGATCATTGAAGTGCCCGATTGTATTTTGGTCGCCCCAGAATTGTTGGCTGCGATGCCCGCGTTGGAGCAGCTGGCCATTGCCGGGGCGAGCCGGAAAGCGGCGCTTTCTGCGATGGTGACGGTGTCGGCGGCGGGGCTGGATGTTTCGGTGACGGGCGGTCTGCCGCTCGATGGCCGTTTGATGCAGGAGCTTGCGCAGCTTTCAGCAGCGTCGGGCTTTGCGCGGCTGACGTGGGATGGCGAGGTTGTGGTAACCAATGCCGCTCCGGCGCAAAGATTTGGCAAGGCTGCCGTGGTGCCACCGCCCGGCGCGTTTTTGCAAGCCACAGCAGAGGGCGAGGCGGCTTTGCTGAGCTGCGTGCGCGAAGCTGTAGGGGATGCGGCACGGATTGTTGATCTGTTTGCCGGGTGCGGTACGTTTTCGCTGCCCTTGGCAGAGAAGTCAGCAATTTTGGCGGTAGAGGCCGAAGCGCCGATGTTGGCCGCGCTGGATCAAGGCTGGCGCGGGGTCTCGGGATTGAAACCGGTAAAGACACTGAAACGTGATCTCTTCCGCCGCCCCTTGATGAAAGACGAGCTCAAAGGGTTTGATGCCGTTGTGATCGACCCGCCCCGCGCAGGCGCCGAGGCGCAGGTGGCCGAGCTGGTGCAGTCGGCAATGCCTGTGATTGCTTATGTTTCTTGCAATCCCGTCAGTTTTGCCCGTGATGCGGCGGTGCTCTGTGCCAACGGCTATAGCTTAAATTGGGTGCAGCCGGTTGATCAGTTTCGCTGGTCCTCGCATGTGGAACTGGCAGCACAGTTCACGAAAACTGTTTGATAGCTTCTTTCTGGTAGGCTGATTCTGCGGTATAGGATCGAGCAGAAAAATAATCCGAACAGGATGGGCAGCAGGCAATGAAACGTAGGAATGTGATCCTTGGTAGCGCAGCGGCGTTGTCGCTTGGCGCATGTACGAACAGCAGATTTCAACGGTATACGGGCCCGGAAGTGACCTATGTCGTTGTGAATAAAGGCCAACGTCGGATGTATCTTTTGCACCACGATAAGGTGCTGGAGCAATATAAGATCCGCCTTGGCTTTGCGCCTGAAGGGCACAAGCAATTTGAAGGGGATGGCAAAACCCCCGAAGGGCTGTACCGGATCAACCGGCGCAATCCGAACAGCCAGTTCCACCTATCCATTGGGGTTTCCTATCCCAATGAGCAGGATCGTGCCTATGCGCATGCCATGGGAAAAAGCCCCGGCGGCGATATCTTTATCCATGGGCAGAAAGCGCCCAATAAGAAAGATAAGGGTGATTGGACCTGGGGCTGTATTTCGGTTGATAACGAGCAGATCGAACAGATCTATGCGATGGTTCGAGACGGCACACCGATCGCTATTAATCCCTAAGGGATCAGCGGTGCAGACATAAAAATGGCCGGGGAAATCCCCGGCCTTATTCGTTTTATAATCAGGTTTTGGATCAGCTGCCCATCACCAAGGTCCACCAGATTTTGCCGCTCTTTTCTTGGAAGAAGGCGAAACCCATCCGGGTTGCTTGGGGCGCCATAATGATGCGGCGGGTTTCTGTTCCGGACATCCATGCGCTGAGGGTTTCGACTTCGCTCTCGTAGGTTTCTGAAATGACTTCGCCAATCAGCTGGCCGGTAAAGCCAACCCGTTGTACCCGGTCCAGCGGCGAGGAGCCGTCAGAGCCAAAATGCCAAGGGCGGTTTTGTACCGACATGTCTTGCGAATGGGTCGCTGCGGCGGCGTTCAGGGCCGGGTCGAGCTGGAGCTGTTGCACACCGGCGGAGGCGCGCAGCGCATTGACCGAGTCGAGCATCCGGTATTGCAGCTTTCCGGCATCTGCGCGGCTGATGCGGTAGGCTTTGGGAAGCGGCTTGCCATCGGCACCAATTTGTTGCGGCGCGGGCGCGCAAGCTGCGAGTACGAATAACAATGTAAAGATAACGGAAAACAGGCGGATCATGGTCTAGCTCCAGAGAAATACTGTCTTGTTGGCATAGCGTGGGAAGCGTTGCAGCACAAACGCACATAGGCGGCTTGATGCCAAATGACACTTGTTTGATTTGATACTGCGACTTTCGCGCCATATATTGCGCCACAAGAGTTATGTAATTTATTGGAGGCATGTGATGTCTGACAATTCAACCGTATTTGGTAACCGCCGCGCTTTTTTGGCGGGTACAGCGGCCATGATCGCTAGCCCTGCTATTGCGCAGGACACGTCCAGCGTGAACAGCGCGGCAACCACCGAAGGTGACCGCGACATTAACGAAGTTGTGCGCCGGAACGTGTCCAGCTTCCGTATGCTGGATTGGCGTCCCTATTTCAGCAACACAAACAATGGCGCGATCCTTGTCGATATCGACAGCCGCGCGGTGCATTACTGGTCGGCGGATCAAAGCGTTTATAAGCTTTACCCTTCCAGCGTGCCTTTGACACAAGAGCTGACGAAGCGCGGCCGCACAGAGGTGATCCGCAAGGTCGAGGGCCCAAGCTGGCGTCCGACACCTTCGATGCTTGAGCGGAACCCTGAATGGCCTGCCTTTATCGGCCCCGGCCCGGACAATCCTTTGGGCACCCACGCGCTGTACCTCAGCTGGACCTATTACCGGATCCACGGCACCCATGACACGCGCAAAATTGGCCGCCGTTCGTCAAATGGTTGCATCGGTCTGTTCAACGAACACATCGCTGAGCTGTTCGGGATGGCCAAGGTTGGCACCCAAGTTCTGTTGATCTAAGCAAAGGGCCGCTGTTGCGGCCCGGCGTGCGAAAATTTGGCTTTTCAATTTTCGCATTTTGATATCTAGAGAATCACGCAAACAACCCGGCCCCATCGATAGATTCGATGGGGTCTTTTTTGGAGAAAACCAAATGAAGAAACTTGCTCTTGCTGCCGCATTCGCCACTGCTGGCACAGCTGCCTTTGCTGGCAACCTGTCCGAGCCTGTGATCGAAGCACCTGTTGTTGTTGAAGAATCTTCCAGCTCTGCCGGGATCGCAATCCCGTTGCTGTTGCTGGTTGTTGTTGCGGCAGCTTTGGCTGACTAAAACGTAAATCTTTTGGATTTGCGCGGGGCGGTGTCTTTGGCACCGCCCTTTTTCATGCGCTAAATCCTTGGGGCATCAGGTGCCTGAGGGGGCGATCCAACCGGCCAGATTTTCGGTGATCACATTGCTCAGCGCGGCAATATGGGCAGGGTCGTCGTTCAGGCAGGGGATATAGGTAAACACCTCGCCACCGGCATGTTCAAAGCTTTCCTTGATCTCTTCGTTGATCTCTTCGAGCGTTTCGATGCAATCGGCGGAAAACGCGGGCGCGCAGACCGCGATATTCTTGTTGCCGGCCTCGGCCTGCCGCGCGACCTCTTCGACCGTATAGGGCTGAAGCCATTCTTCGGGGCCGAATTTCGATTGGAAAGTGGTCATGATCTGGGTTTTGTCCCAGCCCAGTCGCTCGCGCAGCAGCCGCGTGGTTTTCTGGCAATGGCAATGATAGGGATCGCCCTCCATCAAATAGCGTTGCGGCACACCGTGATAGGAACAGATCAGGATATCGGGGCGCTGGGGCAGTTCGGCATAGCGTGTCTCTACTGATTGCGCCAAAGCTTCGATGTAATCGGGGCGGTCAAAATAGGGCGCTACGGTGCGGGCGGCGGGCTGCCATTTTTCCTTGGCCAATGCGGCAAAAAACGCGTCATTCGCCGTGGCGGATGTGGCACCGGAATATTGCGGATAAAGCGGGAAAAACAAGATTTTCTGGCATCCGGCCTCGACCATGGCCTGGACCTTGGATTTGGTCGTTGGGTTGCCATAGCGCATGCAGAAATCCACCATGACATCATCACCATAAAGGCGTTGCATCTGTTCTTTGATCTTGGCGGTTTGATCTTTGGTGATGGTCATCAGCGGGCTTTCCCCCGCGTCGTGATTCCAGATGGATTTATAGGCCGCGCCGCTGGTGAAGGGCCGTTTGCTCAGGATCACCAATTGCAGCAGCGGTTGCCATTTCAGCGGGCTGTAATCAATCACCCGGCGGTCTGAAAGAAACTCGCTCAGATAGCGCCGCATGGACCAGTAATCATAATTATCCGGCGTGCCCAGATTGGCCAACAGCACGCCGACCTTTGGTTTGGCAATTTGCGGGTGGTCGCTGGGGGCGTGGGTGAGCGTTTGCTGCTGCATTTGCATTCCTTCGGGTTCCATTGCCCCAGATAGCGTTAATGGGCGGTGGGTCAATCGGGTAACGGGGTTTCCGTCGTGCCAAGCGCCTCGGCCAGTGTCTGGCGCGCAGAGCCGGGTCGCAGGGGTTTTTGTTGCCCCTCGGCGGGGGCCCATCCGGTCAGGTACATGATCTCGAAACTGGCGCAAATGCGGCCATCTGGCGCGGCAAAATGCGCGGCGTAGATTTCGGAGGCCTTTTGGAACAAAGATTTTGGGGTGAAGGTTTTATGCCGCGCGGTCAGGGAATTGCCCTCGCCCATGTCTTGCAGGTCCCGCATCAGGTGCCAGATATCTTTGTATTCCACTGTCAGGTTTTGGGTGTCCGCAACGGGCAGGGCCAGCCCCGCCCGTTGGAGCAGCCCGCCCAAATCGCGCAGCTCGCCCATCGGGGCGATGCGCGGCGACAAGCCGCCAGAGAGCGCGATTTCGGCCTCGGCCAGACAGCTGCGCAACTCTTGCAGGGTTTGGCCGCCAAAAAATGCGGCCAACATGAGACCATCGGGTTTCAAGGCACGGCGCATTTGCACCAATTGGCCAACCGGATCATTCGCCCAATGCAGCGCCATGGCATGGATCACCAGATCATGCGCCTCTTGCGCCAGATCTAGCGCGTCTTCGTCGGCGGCAATCTTGGCCTCAGGCATCCAGCGCTGCCAGAAATCCGGGTGGCCAGTCACAATTGCCGTTTTGGTAAACGTTCTTTTAACCATGCTCAGGCGATGCTCGAATTCTTCGGCTGCGGCGTGATGTAGGAACATCCCCTCAGGCTTTGCCCGGCGGCGTTGGCGGGCAAGGGCATTTAGATCGGTCATTTGGGGGCGCTGTGTCATGCAGCAGACATATAGATGGGCACAGGCCGGGCTGCAAAGGGCAGTCTTGCAGATTTACCCGCCGCGTTGCCTGACATGCGGGGATTTGGTCAGCAGTGATTTTGGTCTTTGCGGGCCTTGTTGGGCGGAAGTGTCGTTTATTGGCGGTGCGGTATGCGATGGGTGCGGGCACCCATTGCCGGGAGAGATTGGCGATGGCGCGGCGCTGTGTGATGGGTGTTTGCAAGAGCCGAAGCCTTGGGCGCAGGGGCGCGCTGCGCTGCTCTATCGGGGTACGGGGCGCAAACTGGTGCTCAGCCTAAAGCATGGAGACCGGATTGAAGTGGCGCGTCCGGTTGGCAAATGGATGGCGCAGGCTGTGCGCGGGATGGTGCAGCCGGATAGTTTGATTGTGCCTGTGCCGCTGCATTGGCGGCGGATGATCAAGCGGCGTTACAACCAATCGGCGCTGCTGGCGCGGGCTGTCGCCCGAGAAACCGGGCAGGGCCATTGTCTAGATCTTTTACAGCGGCATAAAAATACGCCGCCGACGGAGGGTAAAAACCGAGAGGAACGGTTGGCGATGATGGCGGATGCGATCACGGTTAACCCCAAGCGCGTCGACTTTTTAGCGGGCCGTCAGGTTCTTCTGGTGGATGATGTATTGACCACGGGGGCCACGCTTTCGGCCTGCACAAAGGCGTGTATTGACGCAGGTTCGGGCGCGGTTCGGGTGGTTACACTGGCGCGCGTGGCAAAAGATACCTAAATCAGTGTTAACAGCGCCAATGCGCGCGTAAGCTGATAAGGATGTCTGTCATGAAACCTGTAGAAATTTACACCTCGCCGCTTTGCGGTTTTTGTCATGCGGCCAAACGGTTGCTGAATGAAAAAGGCGTCGACTTTTCCGAAGTTGACGTGCTGGCCAGTCCAGAGCGCAAGCCAGAGATGATCCAGCGCGCCGGTGGCGGGCGCACGGTGCCGCAGATTTTCATCGGTGAAATCCATGTAGGGGGCTGTGATGATCTCTATGCGCTGGAGCGTGCGGGCAAGCTCGACGCGCTGTTGGCCGCGTGATGAAAACCGCGCTGTTGCAATTGAATGTCAGCGATGATCCTGCGGAAAACCTACAGGTCACGCTGGCAATGGTTGATGACGCAGTGGCGCAGGGCGCGCAGTTTGTACTGACGCCGGAGGTTACGAATTGCGTATCCACCAACCGCGCGCATCAGCGCGAGGTTTTGCAATCCGAGGCGGATGATCAAACGCTTGCAGCGCTGCGACGCGCAGCCAAATCCCATAGCATCTGGCTGTTGATTGGCTCGCTTGGGCTGCAAACCGGGGATGCGGACGGGCGGTTTGCCAACCGTTCGCTGCTGATCTCTCCTCAGGGGGAGATTGCTGCGCGCTATGATAAGATTCACATGTTCGATGTGGAAATCTCTGAGAGCGAATCCTACCGCGAATCCGCAGGGTATCGGCCCGGTGATCGTGCTGTGGTGGCGCAGACGGATTTTGCAAAGCTGGGATTGGCCATTTGTTATGATCTGCGGTTCCCGGATCTGTTTCAGGCTTTGGCCGATCATGGGGCGGAAATCCTGACCGTTCCGGCGGCGTTTTCGCCCGCCTCTGGCGCTGCGCATTGGCATACGTTGCTGCGTGCCCGCGCGATTGAGACTGGGTGCTGGGTGTTGGCACCTGCACAAACCGGCACCCATGCCAGCGCGGCACATAAGACCCGCGATACCTATGGGCATTCTCTGGCGGTGTCGCCTTGGGGCGAGGTCATTGTGGACGCGGGCGAGAAGCCTGGCGTATATGTCTTTGATCTCGACCTAGAAAAAGTAGCCGAGGCGCGGCGCAGAATCCCCGGCCGCCTGAACAAACGCCCCTTTGAAGGACCTCATGACTGACGATAGCAACGCTTTGGCCATTTCGCTTTTCAGCGAAGTTTTGGCAGCGGATCAATTGGCCCGCAATCGCCTGACCAAAGTCTTGCCTAAAGGCATGGAAATCTCGCATTTTTCGGTGTTAAACCACCTAGCTTGGCGCGATCTGGAGCGGACACCGGCGCAATTGGCGGAGACATTCAATGTCACACGCGGGGCGATCACCAATACTTTAGCCAAGCTGGAATGGGCGGGCTATGTGCATATCCGTCCCGATTGGGATGATGCGCGCCGAAAATTGGTTGCGATCAGCCCCGCCGGGCGCAAGGCGCGCGACGAAGCAATCAGCGCTATTGCCCCGATGATCAATCAGGTTGTGGCAGAGCTGGGCGATGAGCGGGTGCGCGCGACGCTGCCGATCCTGCGGGAAATGCGAAAGCAGCTAGGCGGGCTTTAGGCTGGCGGTGACGTAATTCACGCTCAGATCCCGATCAGACAAAGACCATGACCAGCCAAGCGGGTTGAACACAAATCCTTTGCGGTCCACTGGGGTCAGCCCCGATTGTTCTAGCAATGCAAAAAGCTCGTCCGGGGTGATGAATTTATTCCATTCATGGGTGCCTTTGGGCAGCCAGCGCATCACATGTTCCGCGCCAATGATCGCGACCATAAACGATTTGGGATTGCGGTTGATGGTCGAGCAAATGTGCAAGCCGCCGGGTTTGAGCAGATCGTGACAGGCGGTCAGATAATCAATCGGGGAAGCCACATGCTCAACCACTTCCATATTCAACACGATGTCGAATTTTTCGCCCGCTGCGGCCAGATCTTCGGCGGTTGTGTGTCGGTAATCGACGTCGAGCCCAGTTTGTTCGGCATGAAGCTGCGCGACAGGGATGTTGCCCGCCGCTGCATCCGCGCCAACCACCTGCGCCCCGAGCCGCGCCATGGGTTCAGACAGCAGCCCGCCACCACAGCCAATGTCCAAAAGACGCAGCCCTTCAAATGGCTTAGGCGCTTTTAGATCACGGTCAAACTCTCCCGCGATTTGTGTGGTGATATAGTCCAAACGGCATGGGTTGAGCATGTGCAGCGGTTTGAATTTTCCGTTCGGATCCCACCATTCGGCGGCCATCGCTTCGAATTTGGCGACTTCGGAGGGGTCGACGGTGGTCTGATGCGCTTGCATTTCGCTCTCCATGTGATCATCTGACATTTGACAGCATATAGGTCAGTTAATGGACAAATCGCCGGATCAAAAGCGGGCAGTGCAATATCTTTACCCGCCAATTGACGCATACGATCAGCGTATGCTTGCGGTTGGGCAGGGTCACGAGATTTATGTCGAGCAATGTGGCAACCCGCAGGGGCTGCCTGTTGTGGTGCTGCATGGCGGCCCCGGCGGCGGATGCAGCCCTGCGATGCGGCGCTATTTTGATCCTGAAAAATACCGGATCATCCTATTTGATCAGCGCGGCTGTGGGCGCTCGCGGCCCCATGCGTCGGTCGAAGATAACACCACTTGGCATTTGGTTGCTGATATTGAGCTGATTCGCAAAACCCTCGGCATTGCTGATTGGGTGGTTTTTGGCGGCAGTTGGGGCGCGACGCTTTCGCTGATTTATGCGCAGACCCATCCCGAAGCGGTACGCAATTTGGTGCTGCGCGGGGTGTTTCTGGCCACGGATGCCGAGCTGGATTGGTTCTATGGCGGCGGCGCCGGGAAATTCTGGCCCGAGGTCTGGGAAGGTTTCGCCGGTTTGATCCCCCAAGAAGAGCAGGGCGATTTTATCGCTGCCTATCACAAGCGGCTGTTCTGCGGCGATATCGCGGTTGAAACGCAGTATGGCCGGGCGTGGTCGGCTTGGGAAAATGCGCTGGCTTCGATCCAGTCGACGGGCGCGATGGGGTCGGGGCCGGGGGCCTATGCCCGCGCCTTTGCCCGGCTGGAGAATCACTATTTCATCAATAAAGCCTTCTTGGAGTTTGATGGTCAGATCCTCGCTCATATGCCGCGCATCGCGCATATTCCCGGCGTGATCGTGCAGGGGCGGTACGATATGATTTGTCCGCCCAGCAGCGCGTATGCGCTGTCGAAACAATGGCCAAAAGGCGCATTGCGTATGGTGCGCCACGCGGGACACGCTCTGTCTGAGCCGGGGATCAGCGCCGAGTTGGTGCGCGCCACAGATGAGATTGTGCAGCAATGACCGCCCTGCGCACCAAATGGGACCGACGCGCGGTTTTTGCCTCCGGGGCAGCGGCCGCTTTGCTGGCTGCGACGGGTGTTGCGGCGGCAGGATTGCCGCGGCGCGGCGGCCAGTTCCGGTTGGCGCTTTCGGGGGCGCAGCGCAGCGATGATTGGCTACGCGGCGATGGCTTGTTCATGCAGGTGGCCCGGCTTGGGGTGATCTATGACGCGCTGACTGAAATCGCGGGTGACGGCACGCTGCGCGGCGAATTGGCGTCTGATTGGCGCAGTGACGCGTCAGGCCAGCGTTGGGCGTTTGAATTGCGCCGCGATGTGCTGTTTCACGACGGAGCGCCGCTTACAGCCGCAGATGTGGTGAGCAGCCTGTCCCAGCAGTTTGATATCGAGGCAGAGGGGGATCACCGGTTGTTGATCCGGCTTGCGCAGCCCGATCCGAACCTGCCCTTTACCCTGGCCGCCTCGAAATATGTGATCCACCCGGCCCATGCGCGCGGGGCGGGCATTGGAACCGGGCTTTACCAGATGCACCGCTTCTCGCCGGGGCAGCAATTGATCGCAGAACGCGTGCCGCATCACTACAAAGGCGAAGCGGCGGGGTGGTTTGACCGGATTGAGCTGGTATCCATTCCCGCCGAGGCCGCCCGCGCCCAAGCGATGCGCGAATATTTGGTGGATGCGGTGGATATCGAAGATATTCGCGCAGTTAAGGGCGCAGCCGAGATTCAAACTCCGCTGAAAGGCGCTGCGGTGAGCACCCGGTTGGGCCTGCCTTTCCGTATGGGCAGCAGTGCTGCGCTGGACGATTTGCGGGCGCCGGAACGCTGGTGGGAGGCCTAGCCGATGCAATGGGGTTGCAGACTCAGTGCAATCCGCCTATATCACCTTTCAACAGCGGTGCGTTCGGGTCCATACCAAACGCTCCACCGATCCTTGCAACGGGCCGCGCGCCCGTTTTTTTGTGCCTAACAGAATTTTGACTGTGACCGAAAGTATCATGACCAACGACCTTATTGCCAAAGCAGCCATCGACCGCCGCCTGGCCGAGATCATCACACCGGTGATCGAGGACATGGGGTATGAACTTGTGCGTCTTCGTTTGATGTCGGCCAAAACCACGACGCTTCAAATCATGGCGGATAAACCTGACGGTGGCATCGAAGTGGATGATTGCGCCGCGATCAGCACTGCGCTCAGCGCGTTGCTGGATGTGGAAGACCCGATCCTTGATGAATATGCGCTTGAAGTGTCCAGCCCCGGTATCGACCGGCCGCTGACCCGGCTCAAAGATTTTGTCATGTTTGAGGGTTATGAGGCCAAGCTGGAGACTTCCGAGCTTCAGGGTGGCCGCCGCCGGTTCAAAGGCATGTTGGCCGGGGTTGAAGGGAACGAAGTGCTGATCAACGTCGAAGAGGGCACAATTGGGCTTGATTTCGACTGGCTGTCTGACGCCAAGCTTGTGTTGACCGATGATCTGATCAAAGAAATGTTGCGCCAACGCAAAGCGGCGGGCGTCGTGGATGAAACCCAATTTGACGAAATTGAAGAAGAGCCTTCCGAGGGAGAAGCCTAATGGCCATTACATCTGCCAACCAGCTTGAGCTGTTGCAAACCGCCGAGGCGGTCGCGCGCGAAAAGATGATCGACCCCGGTCTGGTGGTCGAAGCGATGGAAGAATCCCTCGCACGGGCGGCCAAGTCCCGCTATGGCGCGGAAGTGGATATTCGCGTCTCCATCGACCGTAAAACGGGCCGCGCCACTTTTACCCGTGTGCGCACCGTGGTCGAAGAAGACGCGCTGGAAAACTACCAGTCTGAATTTACTGTTAAGCAAGCCAAACAATATATGGCCGATCCCAAAGTGGGCGACACCTATGTTGAAGAAGTGCCGCCTGTTGAAATGGGCCGGATTGCTGCGCAAAGCGCCAAGCAGGTGATCTTGCAGAAGGTCCGCGAAGCCGAGCGTGACCGCCAATACGAAGAATTCAAAGACCGCGCCGGCACCATCATCAATGGTCTGGTCAAGCGCGAAGAATATGGCAACGTCATCGTTGACGTGGGCGCGGGCGAAGCGATTTTGCGCCGCAACGAGAAAATTGGCCGCGAAAGCTATCGCCCCAATGATCGTATCCGCGTTTACATCAAAGATGTGCGCCGCGAGCAGCGCGGCCCGCAGATTTTCCTGAGCCGTACCGCGCCAGAATTCATGGCCGAACTGTTCAAAATGGAAGTGCCTGAAATTTATGACGGCATCATCGAAATCAAAGCTGTGGCCCGGGACCCCGGTTCGCGCGCCAAGATTGCCGTGATTTCCTATGATAGTTCCATCGATCCTGTTGGTGCCTGCGTTGGTATGCGCGGCAGCCGGGTTCAGGCCGTTGTGAACGAGCTTCAGGGCGAAAAGATCGACATCATTCCATGGAATGACGACCAGCCAACATTCCTTGTGAACGCGCTGCAACCTGCGGAAGTGTCCAAAGTTGTTCTGGACGAAGAAGCCGGCAAAATCGAAGTTGTTGTACCCGAAGAGCAGCTGTCCTTGGCGATTGGTCGCCGCGGCCAGAACGTGCGTCTGGCGTCTCAACTGACCGGTTTGGACATCGACATTCTGACAGAAGAGCAAGAAAGCGCGCGCCGTCAGGCCGAGTTTGAACTGCGCACCAAATTGTTTGTCGACTCGCTGGATCTGGATGAGTTCTTCGCGCAGCTTCTGGTGGCCGAAGGGTTCACCAGCCTCGAAGAAGTGGCTTACGTCGAAGTAGACGAGCTGTTGGTTATTGACGGTGTGGATGAGAGCACCGCTCAAGAGCTTCAGGCCCGTGCCCGCGATGTGCTGGAAGCGCGCAACAAAGCCGCGCTCGAATCAGCCCGCGCATTGGGTGTTGAAGACAGCCTGGTTGAATTTGACGGCCTGACCCCCCAAATGATTGAAGCGCTGGCCAAAGACGACGTGAAAACGCTCGAAGACTTTGCCACCTGCGCGGACTGGGAATTGGCCGGCGGCTGGACCACAGTGAAGGGTGAACGCGTGAAAGATGATGGCGCGCTGGAGCCTTTCGACGTGTCGCTTGAGGATGCACAAAAGATGATCATGACTGCCCGCATCATGCTGGGCTGGGTTGACCCCGAAGAATTGGAAGAAGAGGCCGAAGACGTAGAAGCCACCGAAACATCCGGGGAGACCGAGGCCTGATCTCAGGCCTCGGAAGAACCTGATGGGACGCGGTGGCGCCTCCGATGACCGGGAAGACGGTCCTGAACGCAAGTGCATGGTCACGGGCGACGTTCAGCCTAAATTCGGGCTGGTGCGCTTTGTCGCATCGCCTGACGGGCTGGTTGTTGCTGATATCCTTAGCAAATTGCCTGGTCGTGGATTTTATGTGTCGGCAGATCGAGCCGCATTAGAACAAGCGGTCGCCAAGAAATTATTTGCCCGCGGGGCCAAGCAACAGGTGACTGTGCCTGATGGTCTGGTGGACGAAGTTGAAAAGCAGTTAGCGCGGCGTGTCATCGATTTGATTTCGATGCAGCGCAAGGCCGGGAAGGCGGTCGCAGGCTATGAAAAAGTCAAAGGCTGGCTGCAAATGGAAGAAGCCGAGGTTCTGATTCAGGCAGTAGATGGATCAGGTCGCGGCAAAAGCAAACTAAGTACGCCGCACTACGGTCATTACATTGGCTGGCTGACGGCGGATGAATTGGGTTTGGCATTCGGACGCCAAACTGTGATACATGGGGCGCTCGCCTCTGGTGGACTCACAAAACGTATTGTAGAGGAAGCCCAAAGGTTAAAAGGCGTGCGCGAGAAAGAGACTGGCAAGGGTCAGTCGAAAGGATAGACGAGCTTCATGAGCGATAACGACGGCAGAAAAACATTGGGTCTGGGCGGGTCACGTCCAAGCAACGTAAAGCAAAGCTTTAGCCACGGGCGGACGAAGAACGTCGTCGTGGAAACAAAGCGTAAGCGTGTTGTGGTACCCAAGCCCGGCGGAGGCAAATCAGCCGCTGGCGGTTCAGGAGCGTCCTTGGGCGATCCTTCGAAGCGTCCTGCGGGCATTACCGATGCCGAAATGGAACGCCGGCTGAAGGCGGTTCAGGCCGCTAAGGCCCGTGAAGTTGTGGAAGCGCAAGAACGCGCTGCCGAAGAGCGTGCGCGCGCCGAAGATCGCGAGCGCCGCCGCCAAGAGGCCGAAGCCAAGGAGCGCGAAGAGCGTGAGCGCGAAGAAGCGCTGAAAGCCAAGGCAGAAGATGACGCACGCCGTCAGGCCGAAGCCGCCGCTGCTGCGGCTGCACCTGCTGAGCCTGAAGTGAAGCGTGCTGCGCCGACCAAGGCCGCTCCGGTTGCTGCGCCGCGCAAAACTGAGCGCGAGCGTGAAGAGACACGCCGGAACAAAGGCGGCGTTGATGATCGCCGCTCTGGTAAGCTGACGCTGAACCAAGCGCTGCGCGGCGGTGAAGGTGGACGGCAACGTTCCATGGCCGCCATGAAGCGCAAGCAAGAGCGTGCCCGCCAAAAAGCGATGGGCGGTTCGGTTGAGCGTGAAAAGGTTGTGCGTGACGTACAGCTGCCCGAAGCGATCATGGTTTCTGAACTGGCAAATCGTATGTCAGAAAAAGTTGCTGAAGTCGTGAAAGCGCTGATGCAAAACGGCATGATGGTTACCCAAACCCAGACGATCGATGCGGATACCGCCGAGTTGATCATCGAAGAGTTTGGCCACAAAGTTGTGCGGGTTTCTGACTCCGACGTCGAAGACGTGATCAAAGAAATCAAAGACGACGCCAAAGACCTGAAATCACGTCCGCCTGTGATCACCATCATGGGCCACGTTGACCACGGTAAAACATCGCTGCTTGATGCGCTGCGTAATGCACGTGTTGTGGCAGGCGAAGCGGGCGGGATCACCCAGCACATCGGGGCCTATCAGGTCACAACCGATACAGGTGCAGTGCTGTCTTTCCTCGATACGCCGGGTCACGCGGCCTTTACCTCCATGCGTTCGCGTGGGGCTCAGGTCACGGATATTGTTGTTCTGGTGGTGGCCGCAGACGATTCTGTCATGCCGCAAACCATCGAAGCGATTAACCACGCGAAAGCGGCCAAAGTGCCGATGATCGTGGCGATCAACAAGATCGACAAACCTGCTGCTGATCCTGACAAAGTGCGTGCAGAGCTTTTGCAGCACGAAGTGATCGTCGAAAAAATGTCCGGCGAAGTGCAGGATGTTGAGGTTTCGGCAACCACCGGTCAGGGCCTTCCTGATCTGCTTGAAGCGATTGCACTGCAGGCTGAATTGCTCGAACTGACCGCCAACCCTGATCGTGCCGCCATCGGTGCCGTGATCGAGGCGCAGCTTGATGTGGGCCGCGGCCCAGTGGCAACGGTTCTGATTCAGAACGGTACATTGCGCCAAGGCGACATTTTTGTTGTGGGCGAGCAGTATGGTAAGGTGCGTGCGCTGATCAATGATCAGGGCGAGCGCGTGACAGAAGCAGGCCCATCGGTTCCGGTGGAGGTTCTGGGCCTGAACGGCACACCCGAAGCGGGCGATGTGCTGAACGTGACCGAAACCGAAGCGCAGGCGCGTGAAATCGCAACATACCGCGAGAAAGCCGCCAAAGATAAGCGCGCTGCTGCCGGTGCTGCCACCACGCTGGAACAGCTGATGGCCAATGCCAAGGCGGATGAAAGCGTTAGCGAGCTGCCAATTCTGCTCAAAGCTGACGTGCAGGGTTCTGCCGAAGCCATCGTGCAAGCGATGGAAAAAATCGGCAACGACGAGGTGCGCGTGCGCGTTCTGCACTCTGGTGTGGGCGCAATCACGGAAACCGATGTTGGCCTTGCCGAAGCGTCTGGTGCGCCGATCATGGGCTTCAACGTCCGGGCGAATGCCTCGGCGCGGAATACCGCCAACCAAAAAGGCGTCGAGATCCGTTACTATTCGGTGATTTACGATCTGGTTGATGATGTGAAAGCGGCGGCCTCTGGTCTGCTGAGCGCGGAAATCAAAGAAAACTTCATTGGCTATGCCAATATCAAAGAGGTTTTCAAGGTTACCGGCATCGGCAAAGTTGCGGGCTGTCTGGTTACCGAAGGTGTGGCACGCCGCTCCGCCGGGGTTCGTTTGCTGCGGGACAACGTGGTGATCCACGAAGGCACGCTGAAAACGCTCAAGCGCTTCAAGGATGAGGTGCCAGAGGTACAATCCGGTCAGGAATGCGGGATGGCGTTTGAAAACTACGATGACGTCCGCCCAAGCGATGTGATCGAGATATTTGAGCGCGAAGAAGTGACACGCACCCTGTAACGCGCAGGCGTCATAGAATGAAAAAAGGGACGGCAGAAATGCCGTCCCTTTTGCGTTTGTAGGTTCAAGATGTTTGAGGCTTGCTAAAAGGTGCCTAAAGCCAGTCGCGCAAGATCGGGATGAGCGGTATATCCGCAGCGGGCATCGGATAATCCTTCAGGGCGTTGGCACGCACCCATTTCAGCGCTTGGCCTTCGCGCCCTACGGGGGTGCCTTCCCACTTGCGGCAGGCAAACAGTGGCATCAGCAGGTGAAAATCATCATAGGCGTGGCTGGCAAAGGTCAGCGGCGCAAGACAGGAGGCCCAGGTGTTGATCCCAAGCTCCTCTTGCAACTCGCGGATCAAAGCTACCTCCGGGGTTTCCCCGGCCTCGACCTTGCCGCCGGGAAATTCCCACAGGCCGGCCATGGATTTTCCCTCGGGCCGCTGCGCGAGCAACACCCGTCCGTCGACGTCGATCAGGGCGACGGCAGAAACCAGAACTGACTTCATCTCAAGACCGGTAGTCGGCGTTGATCTCGATATAGCCGTGGGTCAGATCGCAGGTCCAAACGGTTGCTTTGCCTTGGCCAATTCCCAAATCAACGCGGATTTGAATGTCTTGGCCTTTCATATGAGCGGCGGCGGCTTCCTCGGAGTAATTTTCCGACCGCCAGCCATCTTTGGCGACTTCTACATCGCCGAACGCAATCGAGAGCCTGTCACGGTCTGCTTTGGCACCGGATTTCCCGATGGCCATTACAACGCGGCCCCAATTAGGGTCTTCGCCGGCAATCGCAGTTTTAATCAAAGGGGAATTTGCAATCGCCATGGCGTGTGTTTTGGCATCGCGGTCATCGTCAGCGCCAGTGACTGCGATTTCGACAAACTTGGTCGCACCTTCGCCGTCGCGCACCACTTGATGGGCGAGATCCAGCATCAAATCATGCAGGGCGCCGGCGAAATCCGCGTTGCCGTCCACGTCAATACCGCTGGCCCCCGTTGCCGCCACGATCAGCGCATCGGAGGTGGAGGTGTCGCTGTCAACGGTGATGCAGTTGAATGTGGTGTCGGTATAATCACCCAGCAGCTCTTGCAGCTTCGCTTGCTCGATCTTTGCATCGGTAAAGATATAGACCAGCATCGTGGCCATATCGGGCGCAATCATACCGGAGCCTTTTGCGATCCCGGCGATTTTCACCGCGGTGCCGCCCACGTCAATTGTGGCGCTGGCCCCTTTTGGGAAAGTATCCGTCGTCATGATCGCCTTGGCCGCATCCGCGATTGCGGCGGCGTTTTGAGCACCATGCAGCGCGTCCAATTGAGCGGTGATCCGGTCATGCGGCAAAGGCTCGCCGATCACCCCGGTTGAGGAGGTAAACACGCGTGCCTGCGGGATGCCCGTGGCCTTGGCGGCGGCCTCGGTGATCGCCGCAACAGAGGCGATCCCGTGTTTTCCGGTAAAGGCATTGGCATTGCCCGAGTTCACCAAGATGGCCGCGCCCTCATTAGAGGGTTGGCCGATTTTTTCCTGACAATCGAGCACCGGCGCTGCGCGGGTGGCGGAGCGGGTGAAGACGCCAGCGATGGCTGTGCCGGGCGTCAGCTCGGCCAACATCACGTCAGTGCGCCCTTGATAGCGCACCCCTGCCGCGATTGTGGCAAAGGTAACGCCGTCAATGACGGGCAGGTCAGGAAAGCCAGCCGGAGCCAGCGGTGAAACCGGGTGTGCCTTAGCCATGGATTACTCCAGCAGTTCGAGTTGTTGCAAAAGCGCCGCGTCAACGCCTTCGGCGCCGGAACGGTCGATCTCAGCCGCTTCGGTCAGCTCTTCAATGACGTTCTGGACATTGGTCTGGCGAATTTGCAGCTCCAGATCTTCGCGCACGTCGTCGAGCGGCGGCACATCGGCCTTGCGGATCTCGTTAAGCATGATGACATGCCAGCCAAATTGCGTTTCCACCGGATCAGAGACCGCGCCGGGTTCAAGCTTCAGAACAGCTTCTTCGAAGGCGGGGACCATCATGCCTTTGCCGAACCAGCCCAGCGAGCCGCCACCGGGGCCTGAGGGGCCCGTGGATTTTTCGCGCGCGATGCCAGCAAAATCGCCACCATTGGCGAGTTCTTCTTTGATGGCGAGCGCGGCTTCTTCGGTTTCGACCAAGATATGCGAGGCATTAAATTCCTCTTCGGGCTCGGCGGCGGCGAATTGCTCGTCATAGGCGGCTTGCAGCGCGCCTTGGTCGACTTCGGCGGCCATGGTCTTTTCGATTACTTCACCGGCCACAAGCGAGCGGCGCTCGTTTTCCAGTGAAACAGTGACACGGCGGGGCAGGTCGCCCTCGTAAGATTGGGCGAGAGCAGATTGTTGCACCAATTGATCCAGAATGCCCTGAAACAGCACGTCATCTGGCAATTGTTTGTATTGCTCGGGCAGGCTGGCCCGCGCGGCGATCATGTGACCCAAGGTGATTTCGACCCCGTTTACGGTGGCCATCACAGTATCGACACTGGTCTCACCCGTATCCTGCGCATGGGCAGGCATCGCAAGTGCGGCAACCAAGACAACAGTGGCCGCAAAATTGTGGGGTTTTAACATAGAATTATCCTATCACTGGCGTGGCAGAGGGCTGCCACATTGACACGCTTTGGTACGACCCTTACATCGCCCTATGGGCGTGGGTTTGGACGCACGACTTGCCATACATCTATGGTTTGGCAACGGTCTGAGCAAGCGGTTCGCATACGCCCGGGATCAAATCGGCTGGAGAACGCATGCTGGGACTAGGAACAATCGCCAAAAAGGTCTTTGGCACGCCAAACGACCGCCAAATCAAGGCGACCCGCCCGCTGGTGGCGCAGATCAATGCGCTGGAGCCGGAGTTCGAAAAGCTGAGCGATGAAGGTCTGAAGGATAAGACCGAAGAATTTGCCACGCGCGCGCTGCAAGGCGAAAGCCTTGATGCGCTGCTGCCCGAAGCTTTTGCCAACTGCCGCGAGGCTGCGCGCCGCACTTTGGGGCTGCGCGCCTTTGACACGCAGTTGATGGGTGCGATCTTTATGCATCAGGGCAATATCGCAGAGCAGAAGACCGGCGAGGGCAAAACCCTGACAGCTTCCTTTGCTGCCTATCTCAACGCGCTGACCCATAAAGGTGTCCATATCGTTACGGTGAACGATTATCTGGTGCGCCGTGACGCCGAGTGGATGGGCAAGGTTTTTGCCGCGCTGGGGCTAACCACGGGCACTGTGCATGCGGGCATGAATGAGGACGACAAGCGCGCGGCCTATGCCTGCGATGTGACCTATGCCACGAATAACGAGCTTGGGTTTGATTACCTGCGCGACAATATGAAATCTGAGTTGTCGCAGATTTTCCAGAAAAACCACCATTTCGCGATTGTGGATGAGGTGGACAGCATTTTGATCGACGAGGCGCGTACGCCTTTGATCATCTCTGGCCCCTCTGATGACCGCTCGGAGATGTATGTGGTGATCGACAAGGTGATCCCATCGCTGGAAGACAGCCATTACGATCTGGACGAAAAGACGCGGAATGTCACCTTCACGGATGATGGCAATGAGTTCCTCGAAGAGCAGCTGCGCGCGCGCGGTTTGCTTGAGGAAGGCATGACGCTTTATGACCCCGAAAGCACTTCCGTTGTGCACCACGTGAACCAAGGTCTGCGCGCGCATAAATTGTTCCAGCGCGACAAGGATTACATCGTACGCGATGGCGATGTTGTGCTGATCGACGAATTCACTGGGCGCATGATGGCGGGCCGCCGCCTGTCGGACGGTTTGCATCAGGCGATTGAGGCCAAAGAAGGTGTGAACATTCAGCCAGAGAACGTCACGCTGGCCTCGGTCACGTTCCAGAACTATTTCCGTCTTTACGACAAGCTGGCCGGGATGACCGGCACGGCACTGACGGAAGCGGAAGAGTTTAGCGAGATCTACGGTCTGGGCGTGGTCGAAGTGCCGACCCATGTGCCGGTTGCCCGCGTAGACGAAGATGACGCCGTGTACCGCACGGCGGCTGAGAAATACGCGGCGATGATCGAGAGGGTCAAAGAGGCCCATGCCAAAGGCCAGCCTTGCCTTGTCGGCACGACTTCGATCGAGAAATCCGAAATGCTCAGCCAGATGCTGACGGCAGAGGGCATCCAGCACAACGTCCTGAACGCACGTCAACACGAGCAAGAGGCCCAGATTGTGGCCGATGCGGGCAAGTTCGCGGCTGTGACCATCGCCACCAACATGGCGGGCCGAGGCACCGATATTCAGCTTGGCGGTAACGTCGAATTGAAGGTGCTCGAAGCGCTGGACAACGATCCAGATGCCGATCCTGCTGCTATTCGCGCCAAGATCGAAGCAGCACATGCCGACGAGAAAACCAAGGTGCTCGAAGCAGGCGGTCTGTTTGTGCTTGCCTCTGAACGCCACGAAAGCCGCCGGATCGACAACCAGCTGCGCGGCCGCTCGGGCCGCCAGGGGGATCCGGGGCGTTCGTCCTTCTTCTTGTCGCTCGAAGATGATCTGATGCGCATCTTCGGCTCTGAACGGCTTGAAAAAGTTCTGACAACGCTGGGTCTGAAAGAGGGCGAGGCGATCATTCACCCTTGGGTCAACAAATCGCTGGAGCGGGCACAGGCCAAGGTCGAAGGCCGTAACTTTGATGTGCGCAAACAGCTTCTCAAATTCGACGATGTGATGAACGATCAGCGCAAGGTGATCTTTGGTCAACGCCGCGAAATCATGGAAGCTGCGGACCTGAACGAGATCACAACCGATATGCGCCATCAGGTGATTGACGATCTGATCGATCAATACCTGCCGCCCAACACCTATGCGGATCAATGGGATTCTCAAGGCTTCTACGCCGCTGTGCTGGAAACCCTGAATGTGGACTTGCCGGTCATCGCATGGTGCGAAGAGGACGGCGTTGATGATGAAACCATCCGCGAGCGTTTGATCGAAGCCACAGACAAGATGATGGCCGAGAAATCCGAAGCATTTGGTGCCGAGCAGATGCGCAACATTGAAAAGCAACTGTTGCTGAATGCGATCGACGGCAAATGGCGCGAGCACTTGTTGACCTTGGAGCATCTGCGCTCTGTTGTTGGGTTCCGCGGCTATGCGCAGCGTGATCCGCTGAATGAATATAAGAACGAATCGTTCCAATTGTTCGAGAGCATGCTGGATAGTCTGCGCGAAGATGTGACGCAGAAATTGTCACAAATTCGCCCCATGACCGAAGCCGAGCGCGACGCAATGATGGCAGAAATGGTCGCGCGGCAGCAGGAGCTGCAAAAGGCGGCAGGTGCTGCTGATGTGGCCGTGGAGCCCAATCCAGAGCCCGCGATCGAGGGTTTTGTGGAAAATGACCCAGCAACATGGGGCAATCCCGGCCGGAACGATGCCTGCCCCTGCGGGTCCGGCAAGAAGTTCAAACATTGCCACGGTCAGGTTTCGTAAACCTTGCCACCATCTTGCCTCATTATTTCCCGCAGCGGGTCATAAACAAGCCGAGTTAATGCGCGACATAGGACCCTGAACCATTCCGACAGGAGGGACAGGGACTATGTCGCGTCGCAAGGAAATTATGATCGCCCTAGGTACGTTGGGCTGTGCTGTCGCCATTGGCTTTGTCATGCAGAGCACCGAAACTGCACATCAGATTTATGGTGCTGAACGCGGCACCCAGCAGCCTCAGCCAGCCGCAAGCCCCGCCCAAGCAGGCGATGCCGTTCTCGAAGTTCAGGCGATCACCTTGACTGCGGCGGAACTGGAATCGAATGTTGAACGCCCTGCTGTTGATCCCCAGATCACGAAGGTGTCGGCGCCGCAAACTGCCCTTCCCGCACCGCAGGCCGTGCCCGAGTTGCCTGCGCGCAGCTGTGAAGTAACCGCCAACGCAAGGCCTGTTGCCGCTGCGATGGTGAACCTGACGCTTGCCGCGCCTTGTTTTCCGAACGAGCGGGTGACCGTGCATCACAATGGGATGATTTTCACACAGACGACTTCTGCTGAGGGGGCGCTCGACATTGTGGTGCCTGCGCTGACGCGGGATGCGATGTTTGTGATGGCCTTTGCCAATGGCGAGGGCGGGATTGCGCAAACCACTGTAGAGGATTTGCATGAATACGACCGTGTTGTGCTGCAATGGAAAGGCAGTGCCGGGTTTGAGTTACATGCCCGCGAATTTGGCGCCGATTATGGCGATGAGGGTCATGTTTGGACAGGCGCAGCGCGCGACATCAGCTATGCTGCCGCTGGACAGGGCGGGTTCATTGCGCGTCAAGGCGACGAAGCAGCGGCAGACCCATTGCTGGCCGAGGTCTACACCTTCCCAACCAGCGTTGTGCAGCAGAGCGGTACCGTTGATTTGAGCGTCGAAACCGAGGTCAGCATGGCCAATTGCGGCGCGGAAATCGAAGCGCAGGTTATGCAAATGCATGGCAGCGCCGAGTTGGTCACCCGTGACCTTACGCTCGCAGTTCCGGACTGTGATGCGGTTGGCAGCTTTCTTGTGTTGAATAATCTGCTCGAAGACCTGAAAGTCGCCGGCAAGTAACGCAAGTCAGGTCCACATGTTTAGATTTGGTCGTGCGGCGGTTTTCGCCGCACTTCTTTTATTTGGCCAAGCCATTGGCCTCGCGGCGCAGGACATCACCCTGACGTCTCGAGATGGGCGTGTGGAAATCTCAGGCATGCTTCTGGGATTCGATGGCGAATTTTACCGCGTCTCCACTGATTATGGTGAACTGACCGTTGACGGCGCGGGGGTGCAGTGTGACGGGCCGGGATGTCCCAACCTGGCCGAGTTCGTGGCGGAGCTGCAACTGTCAGGTGCGGCCCCCATGGGCGCGGTGCTGATGCCCGCTCTGGTCGAGGCATTTGCGCAAAAGTCCGGCTATACAGCGACACGCGAAGAGTTGGACGCTGCACGGTTTGTCTATGTTCTAGCTCGCGAAGATAGCGGGAAGACCGTGGCGCGGTTCGAGTTTCGGGCCACCAATACCGATGAGGGTTTCGCCGATCTCTTGGCCGATGAAGCCGATATTGTCATGGCCCTTCGGGAGATCAGACCCGCCGAGCGTAAACTTGCCCGTGAGGCCGGGATGGGCGATTTGACCGGCGTAAACCGCAGCCGGGTTCTGGCCTTGGATGCGGTTGTGCCTTTGGTCGCAGCAGGCAATCCGATCCGCCGGATTTCTCCGCAACGGTTGGCGGATGTCTTTGCAGGCAAGATCACGAATTGGAAATTCTTAGGCGGTCCCGATGCGCCAATAGAGCTGCATCTGCCTCAAGCGGGCTCGGGTTTGGAACAGGCAATTCAAGATCAGGTTATGACGCCTGTGAATGCAAAATTTGCGGCCAACATCAAACGGCACGCTACTCCTGCCGAGGTCGCAGAGGCGATTTCTGCCGATAGTTTGGCCATGGGGATTGGATCTTATGCCCAGCACCGAAATGCCCAAGTCCTGACATTGGCCGGAGGTTGCGGTTTTGCTTTGGACGCCTCAAGGCGGACCATCAAGACCGAGGATTATCCTTTGACAGCGCCATTGTTTTTGTATTTTCCCGCACGCCGCTTGCCCTTGGTCGCGCGTGAATTTCTGGCCTTTCTGCGCGAACCAGCGGCGCAGATCGTGATCCGCCGGGCCGGGTTTGTGGATCAAACTCCGGAAGAGATCCCGGTCGAGCAACAAGGCAACCGCTTTACCAATGCGATCATTGTGGCGGGTGCGGAAACCAAACTGGAAGAGCTCCAACGGATGACGACGGCACTGACGCCGATGTCGCGGTTAACCACGACCTTCCGGTTCGAAGCGGGATCGATCAGGCTCGATGCGCAGTCACGCTCTAACGTTCAGCAATTGGCGCAGGCATTGGAGGTCGGGCGGTATGATGCGCGGCGGTTGATGTTTGTCGGGTTTAGCGACGGCGAAGGGCCCGCTGAAGCCAATCGAGAGATTGCGTTGCGCCGGGCGGATGCTGTGCGGCGTGCGGTTCGAGAAGCTGCTGTGGCGGCCAATCTGGAGCGGGTGGTTTTGGACCTGGATGCCTTTGGCGAGGCCATGCCGATGGCGTGCGATGACAGCGCTTGGGGGCGACAAGCGAATCGCCGTGTCGAGGTCTGGGTCCGCTAGATATAGCCTTCGGCGCGAAAGCTTAGCTCGCGAGATTTTCCGATGATCAGATGGTCATGCAAGGTCAGCCCTAATGCGTCGCAGGCGGCAACGATTTGAGCTGTCATGTCGATGTCTGAGCGCGATGGAGTCGGATCGCCGGAGGGGTGGTTATGCACAAGGATGAGAGCCGAGGCATTGAGTTCTAGCGCGCGTTTGGCGACCTCGCGCGGATAGACAGGGACGTGGTCGACAGTGCCTTTTGCCTGCTCCTCGTCGGCGATGACTGTGTTTTTGCGGTCCAAATATAACACTCGAAACTGTTCGGTTTCCCGGTGCGCCATGGTGGTGTGGCAGTAGGTGATCAGATCATCCCAGCCTGAAACCACGTGTTGTTTCAATACTTTGGCGCGGGCGAGACGGTGGGCGGCGGCTTCGATCAATTTCAGTTCGACCACCACGGCATCCCCCACGCCGTTGATGGCGCGCAGGCGGAGTTCCGGGGCGGTTACCACACGGTTAAAATCGCCGAACTGGGCAAGCAAAGCATGGGCAAGCGGTTTGACATCGCGGCGGGGAATGGCGCGAAAAAGCACGAGCTCCAGAAGCTCATAATCGGGCAGAGCAAGGGCGCCGCCCGCCATGAAACGTGCCCTAAGCCGTTGACGGTGATCGGTGATATAGGAGGGTAGTTTTCCATTTGGCAACGGGGTGACAGGAGCCTCGTCCAGCAGGAAAGGCAGGGCTTGTTCGGCGAAGGAGGACGCGCGTTTTGACATGCTGCGAGCATTGCATGGTGGGCGTTACGAATTGGTAAATTTGCCCAGAAATTCCGAAAACCCACCCTGTGCGAAGCGTACACAGGGCGTGCACGGTATGTACACCGCCGCAACGCAGCAATTTTGGGACAGTAGTCTTAGGCAGTTTTTTACCTTTGATATGTAAGAATCGGCTCTGTCGCGAACTTTGGAGTCGGCTGGATAGAGCGAGCAGGTTTTATTCAATTAGGCGGCCGGTGCCGCGAAATGGACTTACGGGCAGGGTCCGGGCGGCAACTGGTCCTTGGGGATCATGTAAAAACTTCGATGACTTCGAGCGTTGTCGAGGCTGAGACGAAAGACTTGAACCCGAGCATTGGCCGGATTCGCTTCTTGATGGTGCGATGGTCCTGCATCGATGATGCTGTCGGGGTATTTGATCCGCACCATCTCTATCGCGATCGAGCAGCCGAAGGACTTCAGCATGCGGTTGATCGCGGTGATGCCTGCCGTGTTGGCCTCGCTTTTTCCGATCACGATTTTCCGGCAGGTCGTTTACCTCTATTGAGCGGGCGAAGAAATTCGTCGCATCAGCCTTGTTGCGCCGCTTAGGGAGCATAAAATCAAGGGTTTTACCAATCTTGTCGACGGCACGGTAGTGGTATGTCCATTCGCCCTTCATCTTGATGTAGGTCTCGCCCATCCGCCCAAAACGGTTGACCGGGGCCTTGCGACGCCGAGCGTTGCTGGCAATCAGCGGCGAGTACTTGGCAACTCAGCGGTTCAAGGGTGCAGGATCAATCTGCACGCACCGTCCGGCCATGATCTCTTCTTAGTCCCGATCCGACACGGTGTAGCGGATATCGAAGTAGACGGCGAAGAGGATCACTTTCTTCGGAAGCTGTGCGCCCTTGAACCAAATCATTGCCTGCACTTCAACAAAGTTGGCCCAAGCCTCGACCGTCGGCCCTTCAAGCCCGGAGCGTCAACCAGCAAAGTTTGCGCCAGAACCCCCGTCGGTTGACCGAAGGCGGTTCTGGCATATCTGAGCCGATACGCGCGCCGCGTGGCGATCTCAAACCACCGTCGGCTCAGCACCGAGGCTGGCACCGTCGCCTTCAACTGGAAAGACTATCGGATCAAAAAGGGAAACCGGATGAAGGCCATGCGGCTGACCACGGGTGAGTTCATCCGCCGCTTTCTGATCCATGTTTGCCCACCGGCTTCCATCGTATCCGCCGGACTGGCATCCTCGCCTACGGCATCCGTCGCGACAGGAACGAAAAAATCAGGCGCTTGCTTGAGGTTAAAACAAAAGCCAAACTGAAAGCCATTTGGGATGGAGACCGTCGAACGAGATCAGTCACAGCCGTGCTCCAAATGCGGCGGCGCGATGGTTATCATTGAAACTTTCTTGCGCGGCCAGCATCCTCAATCCCGAGCACCGCCAAGACCGGACGCCGCATGATACAGCGATCACATCCGGTTCTTCCGTGCACAGACGTTGGACCAATCAGTGCTGCCAGTCTGATAAAACAGTCAGCAAAACAGGCCGATGGATGGGGAAAAGAAAGCCAATTGGCAAAAATTATCCGTGAAAATCGTAGCGGTTACGGTCGTCAATGCGATAAAATTGACCCTTCACGCCAACCAAGGCTGCGCCTGTAAGGCATAATCCCCATAACATCGAAACCCCCCAGAAATTTCCTCCTTATCGGATTTGTCGCCGCTGCAGCGCAGGATGATAGCAACCAAAAGCCTTAATCAAAATGAGCTTTCGCAGCGGCTGTGCCAATGCCCGTTTTGCGCTAATTTGCCAACAGGAATACCATCTAGTCACAAAACAAGCGAAGGGTCAGCCAGAGTAGGCTGCGCGAAATCCGTAAGATCGGCATCACGCCCTGTATGCAGGCTGTGGGGCGCGATCTTGCAATGAGATCATCTGGCGCAGCATTGTCTCTGTAAGAGACGCACGGATCTCGCGAGCTTGGTCACTGCCGTAGATGTTGTCGATCTCGTATGGGTCTGACGTGAGGTCATAAAGCTCGTGCCAATCCTCTCCCTCTCGGAGCGACATACGGTGCGTGTCAGTGACCATCGTTCTCACCCGTTGCGGGCGGTCAAATCCTGTCATGAGGCGTTGGCTGTCTTCTTCGACAATGATCCCAGGCGGAGGCGCAGTCGAGAACAGATCGCGGCCCTGCATCCCATTGAACGGCTGAATGCCCGCGCGGGCAAGGATTGTCGCTGAGATGTCGATGCTTTGCGCCAGCTCTGGGTTCACGTCTCCGTCAACTTGGGCTGTCGGATCATGCCAGATGAAGGGGACGCGCAGAATGCCTTGATAATGCAGCAACAATTTAAGCATCAGACCGTGATCGCCCATATAATCACCGTGATCGGATGTGAATATCACGATTGTATCATCCGCCAATCCGACCGATTTCAGGTGCGCCAGCACCCTTCCTATCGCATCGTCGATCATCGAAATCGAGCCGTAAGTCAGGGCAATGATCGCGCGGGCCTCATCCTCGTTCACACAGAGCGGGTTTTGATTGTCGCGCGGGTCTGTGCCATCTTTCAAAGCTTTGCGCATGGCCTCGATTGGTGGCAGATTTCCTTTGCCGAAGGACGGGGGCAGCGGAATGGTATCGGGATCATACATATCCCAATACTTGCCGGGCGGCGTAAATGGGTGGTGTGGGTCAGGGAAAGACATTTGCAAAAAGAACGGTGCGTCGTTTTCGCTCTGCTCGGTCAGCCAGCTCTGCGCGCGATCGGCGATCCACGATGTTGAATAGAGATCCTCTGGAACAGCCGTTCGCCATGCTTGTGGTGCTTTGTAGCGATTGTCCGGAAGCGCGTTTTCTTCCCCGACAAGGCTGTCGAAGTCGGGGTGTTTTTCGCGCGCCCACAAAAGATAATCCCCCGACGCATGGTCGGCGTGATCCGCTGCAACCTCTACATGATCGAAACCGTAAAAGTCACCTTCCATTCGTTCGGCCAGTGGTGTGTCCCATTTTGGAACAACTTCCAGATCGTAGTCAGACGAGTGGCGGTTGCGTTTGTAGGCATCACGCAATTCAAGCCGGGGCGTGTGAAACTCGTCTTTGGTTTCATATTGATTGGTTGCGGGAAGACCTGTGAAACTTTGCAAGTGAGATTTCCCGATCAGACCTGTGCTGTAGCCCGCATCTTTAAGCAATTCGACGAAGGTTGTATGATCCTTGGATAACGGAATGCCGTTATGGCGTGCGCCATGCAGCGATGACATGCGCCCCGTCATGATGGACGCGCGATTGGGCATGCAGATCGGATTGGCAACATAGAACCTTTCCCAACGGCTGCCCTTTTTTGCAATCCCGTCGATGTTCGGCGTTTTGACGATTGGATTGCCATAGCAACCAAGGTGGTCGGCGCGATGTTGGTCGGTAATTATGAACAAGAAATTTGGGCGCTTGGTCATGTCGGGCTCCCGTTTACAGAGATGGTTTGATTGTCGCGGCGCAGATCCCACATGATAAGGGCTACACCGAGCACCAATGCTGGGATGTAATAGGCCGGGCTTATTGCTAGCAGGGTGAATGCCGCGACGAAGCGCAAAGCAACTTCGATGCACGCCAGTTTGCCTCGGTCGTAGGCGGACAGCGCGCTTGAGAACAGCCAGATGCAGAACAGGGTCCGTGCAACGATCCAGAGGAAGGTGATCATGTTGAATTCCTCAACGATCAGCAGTGTTGGATAGAACGCGAAGATAAAGGGAATGATAAACTTTGCCATGCCCAGGCGGAAGGCCATGAACGAGGTGATCAGCGGATTGGCTCCCGCTATGGGCGCGGCGGCATAGGCAGCAATTGCAACTGGCGGTGTCAGCGATGAGGCCACGCCGTAGTAAAAGACAAACATGTGTGCCGTCAACATTGACACGCCAAGCGCCTGAATTGCGGGGCCCATGACCAATACGATGATCAGGTAGGCGGGCAAAGTGGGCATGCCCATCCCGAGGATGAGTGCGCCGATCATCGCCACCAAAAGCGCCGAGAACAGGCTGTCGCCGCGAATTTCCGAAATCACACCTGCAAGTTTCAAACCGAGCCCGGTGGAATCCAGCGCGGACACTAACACGCCGATCGTTGCAAGCGCGATGAGGAGGGTCGCACCTGATGAACATCCAGAGATAAACGAGCTCCAAACTCGCATGGGATTGCGTCGCACTTCGGGGTTGATCACGGAGAGTGCAAGCAAAACGATAACAGCATAGAAGCCAGCGGACGATGTCGACAGGCCCATAACAAGCGAGATAATAACGGCGGCAATCGGACCGACAAATAGGACGGAGTTGATCAAATCAACGCGGGTGATCCGATCATCTACCTCAAGGGGCTGGACTTCGATGCCTTGCCGCCGCGCTTCGACCGTGACTGCGCAAAATAGGCTGAAGTAGTAGAACGCTGAAGTAGTAGAACAAGGCCGGAAAGAGTGCCGCAATGATGATGTTGAGATACCCCACGCCCGTTAGATCAGCCATGACCAAAGCCGCAGCCCCCATGATCGGTGGCATGATCTGTCCGCCTGATGACGCTGTCGCTTCAATCCCAGCGGCAAAAGGGCGCGAGAACCCGCGTTTGATGATCATCGGGATGGTGAAAGTGCCGGTGCCGACGATATTGGCCACCGTACTGCCCGACATGGTCCCGAACAGGGACGAGGCGAGGATCGCCGCGTGCGCTGGACCACCGCGCGTGCGCCGTGTCGCCAGAAAGGCGAATTTCAACAATGTGTCGCCTGCGCCGGTGCCTTCAAGCAAAGCGCCGAAAATTATGAAAATGAACACGGTGCTCAGCACGATATTGGTCAACGACCCGAACACGCCCTTGTTGGTGTTATACCAGAGCGCTTGCGCGATTTCCCGAAGGGTAAAGCCTGCATGTTCAAGCAATCCCGGCAAATGGTCGCCGAAAAGCATATACAAGACGCCCAAGACCCCGACGCCAAACACACCGTATCCCCACAGCCGTCTACATAATTCCAAAAACACGGCGACACCCGCAAGCGCAGGCCAGACATCGCGATTGGTGACGTCATAGAGCGTCGTTTGCATTTGGGTTTGAACAGCAAAGAATGCCCAAACCGACCACAGGCCAACGATCAATAGGATGGCGTCTATCAGCAACAAAGTCTTGGTCTTCGCGGCCAACATCTCTCCAGCAGACGCGCGTTTGTTTTGCGAGGCAGCAAGTGCGGCAATGAGTGCCAGGGAAAAGCCACCCGCGCGGTGCATCGTCGGGTCAAGCAAGCCTATGCCGGACGTGTAAATCGTAATCGCGCCAAGGGCGGCTGCGGCAAAGACACCGACAATCGCAAAAAGGCTGGCCAAAGTACGGCCACTGGTCAAGTCATTGGTCATGGAAGCATCCAAACTGCAACTTTGAAGTATGGCCGCACCTCGAAAGGTACGACCAAATCATGCGAAGCGGATCAATTCTAAGGGCGCAAGCCGGCTGGGATCTCGACACCAATTTCATCATAATAGCGGGCCGCGCCGGGGTGCAGCGGGACGTTAACAGACGTGAATGCAGATTCCAGGGTCACCGCCTTCAAGAAGAACGCGGTTGCCTGAACTTCCTCGATATTTCCCCAGAAAGCTTTTGTGGCCTGATAGACGGTTTCATCGTCAACGCCTGCATGGGTACCCACAAACTGCGAGAACGCCAACGACGTGATTTCGCCTTCGGTCAATTGACCCTTGTAGACGCCGCCTTCATATGTGGCCATGCCATGCCACGGCCGGCCCCCCCCATGAGTTCCTGCATCGCCTCGGTCGCGATAACGTCTTCAGGAATAGACAGGATACGGAACTTTCCGGACAGGCCGAATTGTTCGATATTCGCGGATCCGATTTCGGCGGGACGCACCATCATGTCGATGCGACCATCGGCCAATGCCGAATAGCCTTCCCCCCAGGACAAACGCACAGCCGTATAGTCTGTGCCCGGTTCAAACCCTGTAATGTTGCGGATCAATGCTTCGGACGTCGCGGACGCGGACCCTGCGGGCGGACCTGTGAAAACAGTTTTGCCTTTGAGGTGATCCCAGCTTTCGATCCCCGATCCTGCCAACGTTACCGGATGGTAGGCACCAGCTTGAAATCCAAAGATTGACCGCAGGTTGGCAGCCGCTTCGGGCGCATTCTGGATCGTTTCATACATGGCGCGATTGCCGGCCATCAGATTCACCAGGGATGGAACAGTAGAAAAGAACTCGATCTCTCCGCGCCCGCCGCGCAGCATGGATTGTGTCAGCGTCTGCCCTGCGTTCACCTGAATTTCCACGTCGGCCTTGCTAGCCTGATTGGCGAAAGCCACGAACATGGTGTAAACTGGATCACCCACGCCTGCGGTCTCGCCGCGTTGAATGTCGGCGTTTGCGCCGCTGACGCTGGCCGCGAGAAGAGCGGTCGCCGCCGCGAACTGCTTCACTGGACGAAGATCGAACATAGTATCCTCCCAAATTTGTTCAACGCGATCATACCGCTTTCATTATAGAAATAATAATTCAATAGTGATCTCAACTCATCAGGAATTGGTATGCGAATTGATCCCAGACATCTCGTGCAACTTTCAATGATCATCGAGGCGGGGTCGTTCCAGACCGCTGCTGAACGGCTGGGCATGACGCAACCGGCCCTTAGCCGCAACATTCGTGTGTTGGAGGGCCGGATCGGCTCGTCGGTGTTTGATCGCAGGGCGCGCAAGGCAGTCCCGACAGAGATTGGACTTCGGTTGGCGGAACATGGCTTGACCGTTCGCATCGCAGAAGAACAGGCAGCGGCCTATTCCACGCAGGCTGCATCGGGATCGGCGGGGGAACTTCGCGTTGGTGCCCCACCGATTATTGCCGGGCATTTCTTGACGCACCGGCTTTCGAAATTTGTGCGCGATAATCCGGACTGCCATATAGAGGTGCGCGTCGGTCTGGTCCATGAACTGCGCTCTATGCTAGAGCGGTCACAAATCGACATCATCTTAGGCCCCCGCAATCTATCCGATGGCGTGGCCGACCTTTCGTTCGAACTATTGGTGGATGAACGCATCGGGATTATTTGTCGATCCGACCATCCTTTGACGCGATTTGGTAAAGTCGGACCCCAGGACCTTGCACTGCAAAAATGGGTCGCGCATTCCCGTGGTAGCACATTGCGCTTGCAGACAGAGGCCGCATTGGTAGCGATGGGGTTGAATCGCATTCATGTCACGGTGGAAACGGATTCAATCCGTTCCGTACTAGAAATTGTCGAGTTCACCGATCTGATTACAACCATGCCGCGCGAGACAACCCAAACCTATCTACGCGAAAACCTGACGTTTCTTGACGTGGACCATCCTCAGTTCTCACGCCCTGTCGGAATAATCAAACGGGTCAATGCCCCCCCCAATGCCGTAATTTCAAAGTTCGTGAAGCTTTTGAAGCAGGGGGTTGATTGCGATTAGAGCCCAAAGAAGACATTCTCACAATGGGCAGCATCGGTCACTCTGAATAGCCCCTGGATTTGTAGACCCCTTGCTTGGTAATTTTGGAAGCAAGGAGGCAGAAATGCATGGCATTAGATTTACCGATGAGTTCAAGCGTGTCGCGGTGGGACAAGTTGTGGATCGCGGATATTCAGTTGCGGAGGTTTCAGAGCGATTGGGGATCAGCGCCAATAACTCTACACTTGGAAGACGCCGTTTGCGCAGCCTCGCCAACAAATCCCCGAGACCACTGAAGAGCCCGCGCAGATCAGGCGGTTGAAGAAAGAATTGGCCCGCGTCTAACACGGTCCAGCCCTCCCGACCAATCCTTCAAACTTTGCGGCAGAACTGCGTAGTTCGTTCATTTGGCCGTGAACCCGCCATCAAGAAATAATGTTTGCCCGGTCATGAATGCCGATGCATCCGAGGTCAGATAGACCGCCAACCCATGGATGTCGGTCAGTTGTCCGTTGCGCCTTACACAGGTACGATCAGCCATGGCGGCCTCAGCGTCATCGTCGGCAAAGACGGCATGGGTTAATTCTGTCGGGAAAAGCCCCGGTGCGATTGCGTTGCAGGTTATGCCCGCAGGTGACCACGCTTCTGCCATAGCGCGCGTTAATTGTACGATGCCCCCCTTGGTGGCACCGTAAGCCGCGCTGTGGGCAAAAGCCCGCACTGATTGTAACGAGCCAATATTGATGACCCTCCCCCAGCCCCGTGTTGCCATATCAGACACAAAAGCTTGGGCCAAAAAGAACGGCACAGTTAAGTTGAGTGCGATCGACGCATCCCATTCGGCACGCGTTACTTCGTCTGCAGGCCTGCGTAGATTGATCCCGGCAGCGTTTACCACAATGTCGATTTCGCGGCTCGACGCCTTGAGTTGCGCCGCGAGCGTGGCAATGGCGTCTGGTGCGACCAGATCGGCACTGATTGCGTGCGCCACGCCGCCGCTTCGGGAAATGCGGTCGCACATTTCATTCAGCTGTTCTGTCCGCCGAGCCACCAATGTGACTTCGGCCCCTGCATTTGCAAGTGCCCATGCCATTTCGGCCCCAAGCCCCGAACTGCCGCCGGTGACAAGCGCGTGCCGCCCCTTTAGGGAAAACAGATTATCGAGATAATTCATGACCTACACCTTATTGCAGGTGCCGGGGCCAAGGCTGTTGCGCGCGTCATCGGCACGATCAAAAATACATCATTCACTGCTATTTGGCCGCTTCAAAAAATGGCAAAATTTCGTCGGCTGCCTCGTACTGCGGCAAATGACCGGTGCGTGAAAAAAGGTTCAGAGAAACCCGGCCCGGTGCACGAAGAGCGTGTTTCCAAGAGATGACGCGATCATCGCGGCCCCAGATAATGCGTGTTGGCATTTCCGCGCGCTGCAAGGCTGGGATCAGATCGAAACCCTGCACGCCATCGGGGAACAGGGCATCGGCCATGGCGGTCTGCGCTGCGCGCAAATCGGGGTCTCGGCGCAAGGCGGCGGCGGCCTGAACGAAAGACCAGCTGATATCGTCAGGGTTGGATGTCAACAGCTTCATCCAAGGCCCAAGGCTTTCGGCGCGGGTGGCGCGGCACATTCCTTTTAACATCTCACCGTTTATATCGGGCCCAAGCCCGGCCGGGGAGATCAGCGTTAGGGATTCAATCTTTCGTGGTCGCGTGTCGGCCAGCGCCAGTGCCACGGCCCCTCCCAGGGAGTGACCGATCAGATGGCAAGGCCCGGTGTCCAGAGCATCGAACGCATGGCGCAACTCTGCGGCAAGGGCCGAAAAATCGCGCGGCACCCGGTTGGGCGAACGCCCATGGCAGGGCAGTTCGATCCGATGGATACGGCGTGAGCGACCCAAAGGTTGCGCCAGCTTTTCCCAAGCCGTCGCATCGGACAGGAAACCGTGTATCATAACCATAGGCAACCGGTCATCTCGGCCTGATGTGATAACCGACAGCGCGCCGGGATTGTTCGCGGCCCGTGCCGATATCGGAGGGGAACTGGGCGCAGGATGCGCGGGTGCGCTTAGGATATCAGACAGTTGAACCCGGCCATCCGGGCCTGAGCCCTGGATTTCTTTGGGGGAAATTCCCTTGGTGTGGGCTGCTTGGCGGGCGGCAGGGGTGATGGAAATACGTCCGCTGTCGTTGGAGGACACTACGGGCGGTGCCACCTTGGCGAGCGCTCTTGGCGGCGCTGCGTCAGATGGCCGGGCCACAGTCGGGGCTGGTGCCGCGCTTGCTTGCGGCACTTCAACAGGAGCCGCGCCAACTTTTTCGTCCGCGGCATAGATCCAAGCGATCGTTGCGTCCACGTCGGCGCTTTCACCGTCGCGCACATCGATATGGTGCAATATGCCTTCGATTTCGGCCTCGACCTCGACGGCGGCCTTTTCGGTTTCAATCTCGAATAGGACGTCGCCTTTGCCGACGCTGTCGCCTTCGGATACCTGCCAGTTGGCAATCCGGCCATCCTCCATATCCTTGTCGAGTCGGGGCATGATCACTTTTGTCGGCATGGCAAACCTTGCAAGTTCGTGTTGCGGTACCGCCCCCGTTTGAAGCCGGGGGCGGTGTTGGGATCTAGGCGTCGTGAACGTAGAGACCGCCGTTGGTATCTGCGGCTTCGCGCAGTTTTTCGAAAACGTCGAGCGAGCCGACCAATTCTTTCTTCATGTCGTCCCACTCTGGACGCTGTGCGCCAGCGGCGTCGCGCCACTGGGTTTTTTCGTCGTCGGTCGGAGCGTAAAACTGAACGCCCGCCGCCGACATTTCGTCCATCGCAAATTCGCGCGAGGCCGGAACCTGTGACAGGTTTTGTAAGAAGGTGATGTGGGCCCCCCATTCCACTGCTTCGCGGGTATCGTTATCAAGCGAGTCAAGCCAAGCTGCGTTGCAGGAATAGACCCCACCATCAGGCACAGTGCGCGCCAAGGTCACATGGGAAACGATATCTTTGAAGCCAAACAGGTTCAGACCCATTGTGTTCGGGTCTAGCGCATCTGCCACCCCTTGCCGCAGCGCCGAGGGCGTTTCGCCCCAGGAGATTGGCGTCGGGTTCGCCCCGAGCAGGCTGTATGTCTGGGCAAGTATCTTGGACCCTGGCACCCGGAATTTGAGCCCGCGAATATCTTCGGGAACGCGCACGGGTTCTTCGCGCAACCCGCGACGCAGGCTGATCGTGCGGGGATCGACGGGTTGGTACAGCAGCACTTTGTAACCGCTCTGGGCTATTCGCGAATCCACTTCGGTTTTCCAGATGTCCGATGTAACAAGATTGACGAATTGCTGGTTGTCACCGCACCAGAACGGCAGATTGATAATATCGACCGCCGGAACAAAAGGCGCAAAGTTGGCCATCGAATGCTGGGCGGCCTGGATCGTGCCGTTTTGCACTTTTTCCGCCAACTCGCCTGCCGTGCCTAGTGATCCGTTCGGTACTAGTCGTACATAGACCTTGCCGCGGGTGGCGTTCTGGATGTTTTCCTTAAGCTGAAGCTGCATCACGGGAAAGGTTCGTGTCGTGCCAAGGCGATATGCGGTTGCAATGGTCATGATGTGCTTGGCGGCGGCCTCGCGGTCACGTTCTTCGGAACTGGTCTGCGCTTCGGCCGCAGGAACGCCTAGCGTTCCGGCACCCACTGCGGCCACAGCCACGGTAAATCCAGCGGTGCCGGCGAGTTTTAGGAAATTGCGCCGGTCCTCGGACCCCAGTGCACTTGGCAGTTTATTGTGGTTTGTCATCGTTTTTCCTCCTCTGTTTTCGTCTTTTGTTGTTCTTCTCCAATTAGATAGGCGACCCCCAGAAACGTCGTCGCCAGCAGTATTAAGAATTCTGCAACTGTGGACAGGCGCGGTGAGACAAAGCCGACGGCTCCGCCGACTTTGACCAAAGCAATGTTGCCCGCGAACAGCACAAAGGCCGCTACAGCCGCCCACCCGGCGGCGCGATAAAACCTTGGGGGGTTATGCATTATCATTGACCTCCGGTGTTGTGATGGGGCCCTCGTGCAACCCCGCCAGTTTTTCGATGATCAACAGCATCGCAGTGCAATCTAAATCGGCCATCCCCATTGGCCCAGCCAGACCAAATAGTTCGCGTGCGGGTGCGCCGAGAAACAGCGGTACGCCCAAATCGCGGCCCAAGGTCAGGCCCAGCGATATATCCTTGTCGCCCATCGACAGCGAAAAATCCGGTGTCACATCGCCGCGCAGCACTTTGTTGGGATAGTTCACATTGATCTGGCCGCGCCCGGCGGTGGTGTTTTGCAACACCTCGACGGCGGCGGCGGTGTCGATGCCTGCCATGCGCGCCATAGCCAATGTTTCGGCCGTCAGGACCATTGAAACCATCGACATGTAATTGTTGGCCACTTTCATCCGGATGCCGCTGCCTTTTGGGCCCAGGTTTACCGATTTATCGGCGATCGGGGCAAAGACCGGCAGGGCATCGGCGAAATCTTCTGCTGCGCCTCCTGCCATGACCAACAACGTGCCGCGCTGTGCATCTGCGGGCGTGCGGCCTACCGGGGCGTCCAGCATCCGCAAACCGGCGGCGGTGATCTTGTCATGCAGGGTCAGGGAGGTGGCAGGCAGAACAGTGCTCATTTCAATCATCAGCGTACCGGGGGCCGCGCTCTCGACAATGCCGCCGGGATCAAGGCAGACTGAAATCACATGGGCATCGCGGGGCAGGATCGTCATAATGATCGACGCGCCGGCGCAGGCTTCGGCGATGCTGGCGCACTTTGTGCCGCCAAACGTGGCCAGACGCGTGGAATCCACGTCATAACCGCGCACGTCATGGCCGGCAGCAACCAGTCGCGCGGCCATGCCGCCGCCCATTGTGCCAAGGCCAATAAATGCGACGGTGCGCTTTTCAACGGTGGGGATTGGTGCGTGGTCGGTCATTTGCACACGACCCCGGGAAACTGCATGTATTCGGTCACGATATTGTCCGGCCCAGTCAGATAGAACACCGTCACCGCTCCGTTGCGTAGGGTTTGTGGCGGCGAAACAGGCGCGTATCCGGCGTCGATGGCGCGTGCATAGACGGTCATCACATCATCAACCTCGAACGCCAAATGGGTGAATCCAACATCGCATTGCGCAGGCGGTTCGTTTTTTCCTTCGGGCACCAGAAAACGGAACAGTTCGATCCGGTGTCCGCCCAAGCTCAGTAGGGCCCAACGGACCGTCATACCCGGTTGGCCCGTGACCACGCTCAGGCCCGCCTCATCGCGTCGGTCGGATTCGCCTTCCACCTTGAACCCGAGAAAATCGACCAGAAAGGCGCGCGTGGCGTCAAAATCACGCACGCTCAAGGCGGTGTGATGCACATTTTTGATGTTAGATGCGATGCTCATTTGGACATCTCCAGTCGGTCAAGATTGCGGGTTTCGATCAGCTTGCGTAGGGCCGCCTCGACGTGGTGGGCGCGCGCAAAGGCCGCTTCCTCCAGCACTTTGGAAACAACAGCCGAGGATTCAGTCCCGGTGACATGGACGATTTCGTGATCCAACAGATCGAACAGCCGGTTCTGGGCGTCGGATATGATCCGCGAACCGATTGAGGTGCCGCGCGTCGTTTGTTCGACCATCATCAAGGCGTTGGTTTTAGACAGGCTGACGCGGATGCTTTCCCAATCCAATCCCAAGGGGTCAAGCGTGCGCAGGTCGATCACCTCGGCGTCCAGCCCGTGTTCATCGGCAACGCCAGTGCACACATCGACCATTGGCCCATAGGTCAGGATTGTCGCCTTGGCCCCGGACCGTGCGATGCGCGCCTTGCCGAACGGCACGATATAATCCCATTCGTCGGTGGCCACCGGTCCTTTGTTCGCAAACAGCTGGTTATATTCCAGCACCAACACCGGATCATCGCAGGCAACAGCCGCGTTCAGCAAACCGATATAATCATGCGGCGTCGAGGCGGCAACGACCCGCCAGCCCGGATACAGCGTGAACAAACCCGCCGCATCCATCGAGTGTTGCGAGCCATATCCAGTGCCTTGGGTGACGCGGCTGCGCACCACGACCGGCACGGGAAAATCGCCGCCGAACATATGGCGCACCTTGGCGATCTGATTGAACAACTGATCAGCGGCGACAAGGGCGAAATCGGGATACATGATTTCAACCACCGGGCGCGCGCCGTTCAATGCAGCGCCCAAAGCCAAGCCGGTAAAGCCGTTTTCACAGATCGGCGTACCCAACAAGCGGTCTGGGAACCTTTCGCCGATGCCCCTTGTAGCCCCCGCCGTGCCGCCGCGCAGGCGGTGAACGTCTTCGCCCAATATGAACAGCGTCTCGAACTGCTCCATGTTGCGCATCATCACTTGGGAAATGACATCGGCGAATTTTGCCTGTTTGCTGTTGTCTTCGGTCAGATCGGATTCTTCGAGCACCCGCAGGTTAGCCAATTCTGACAGATCGCCGCGAATGCCGTATTCTACGGTTTCGGGGTCGGGCCACAGCGATGGCATCAGACGGCGGTCGTCGCCATCGCCTTCGATTAGGCGGGTCAGAACGCCATCAATCGCCGTTGATGCGCGATCTCCTAGGTGGGCAATCTCGTCGGCGCTCAACAGGCCCAACCGCTCCAATTGTTTGGGGAAACACCGCACTGGATCACGGTCCATCCAGCCCTGTTCCTCGTCCTTGTCACGATAGCCAAAAGCACTGCCGGGCAGGGGGCCGGACTGGTGCATGTGGCGATAGGTGCGCGCTTCAAGCAACACCGGGCCGGGGTTTTTTACCATTAGATCGCGCGCGGTTTCCATGGCGCGCCGGGCGGCAATCACATCCATCCCATCAAAACTTATCGAAGGCACGCCCAACCCGAGCCCGCGCGCCGCCAAACGGGTTTCGGCGGTTTGTTCGGACACATGGGTCGACACAGCATACAAGTTATTTTCAACCACAAAAACCGTCGGCAGTTTGTAGAGGGCGGCCAGGTTCATTGCCTCATACGCAGTGCCCATCTGCATCGCGCCGTCACCGAAGAACGCCACCGAAATAGCATTGATGCCCTGCATCCGATCAGCCAGTGCATACCCCACGGCGTGGGGTATGTTGCCCCCGACAATGGCGTTTGATCCCAGAACGCCTGCGTCGGGCATACGCAGGTGCATTGAACCGCCTCGTCCGCCGCAATAGCCGGTTTTTAGGCCCAAAACCTCGGAATAGGTGCGAAACAGCACTTCTTGCCAGGTTTGTGACGGCTCCTGTGTCAGGGGGTCGTATCCCTCGACCGTGGCATGGTTCAGCGTTTTGGCCAAAAACTGGTGGTGCATCCGGTGGGTGCCGTTGATCTTATCATGCGAGGCGAGCGCCGCCATAATACCGACCGCTGCGCCCTCTTGCCCGATACTGGCATGGGCCGGACCATGCAGCAGGCCATCGCGGCTCAGCTCCAGCAGACGTTCCTCGAACCGGCGAATTGTGAACAGCTGTTCCAGCATCACCGCAAGGTCACCTTTGGGAATCTCGCGGACATCGTCGTCGGTGACCTCGAGGTTCCAGCAGGGTGTTTCAATCACCAGAGGCGTAAGGTTTGCAGAGTTCGAAATATCGTTCATTACATCCACCATGTCGAAAGTTCAGGGATGAAAGCGATCAGAAGCACGACCACCAACATCGAAATAACGTAAGGAAAAGACCGCGCCGCGATTGATAGGATCGATCCACCTGTGACGGAGGAGATCACGAACAGGTTCAGCCCAAGGGGCGGCGTAATAAAACCTACTCCCAGCGAGGTGATCATGAAAATGCAGAACTGCACATCGTTCATGCCGACCTCTTGCGCCAGCGGAAACATAATCGGTGCCAGTATCACGATGTTTGGAGTCGCCTCCATCACGCAGCCGGCTACGATGAACACGCCCAACATCAGCAGGATCGTCAGCGTCGGATCGTCCGTGAACGACTGGATCAGCGCGGCGAATTGTTGTGGCACCTCGACCAGTGCTAGCGCCTGTGCCAACGGCAAGGCGACAGCAATGATGGGCACAATGATACCGTTCACCTTGGCCGAACTCCACAGCATCGCCGGAATCTGCGCCAGCGTCAGTGTACCGCTTGCGAACCCGATGACTAGGGTGACAGTCACGGCGATGGCTGCTGCTTCGGTTGGGGTGAAAATACCGGAATAGATGCCACCCAGAATGATCAGCGGAATAGACAGCGCAAATTTGGCATCCCAAAGTGCAGCCAGCCATGCCGAAAATGAAAACTTCGACGAACTGTTTTCGTACCCATAAATGCGGTTGATCACGATATTGGTCAGCATGATTGACATCAAAACCATGATCCCCGGCACGATAGCGGCTACAAACAGGCTGGCGGCCGAAATACCAAGGATCATGCCGATGATGATATAGGCAATGGACGGCGGGATGAGGATGCCCGTACACGATCCGGCCGCCACCAACGCCGCCGCATAGCTCGACGGATAGCCCTTTTCGACCAGTCGCGCGTAGGTCATCCGGCCCACTGCCGCGCAACCCGCCGCATCCGACCCTGAAATGCTAGAGAAGAAGCCACATCCGAGTACAGTCGACGTGCCCATGCCGGAGCGCAGCGAACCCATGGTCGCCTCGGCGAAGTTCAGCAGTTTCACCGACAGGCCGGTACGTACCAGCGCATCACCCGTAAGCAGGTAAAGAGGTATCGCAATCAGAGCATAGTGGTTCACGCCGCTGAACAGGCTTTCGCCTAGCAATGACAGTGGCAACACATTTGTCTGCCACAGCATGAAAAGTGCGCTCAGCCCCAGCGCGATCCAGATGGGAACGGCCAAAAGAAAGAGGACCCCCAAAAGTACCAGTGCGCCCAGCACATCCCAGCCAATGTCCAGACTAGCTTCGGCGGATTGATACAGCATTGCGCGAGCCCCCTAATCAAACAACTTTTCGCCCGAAGGCGGACGGCGATTGTCTCGAAATGCTTGCAGATCCTCGATCATCACCCCAACGGCGCGGCCAAAAACCAGTATGAAACCAAGCGGGACAGCGATCAGGAACCAGACCCGTGAAACCCGCAGCCCCTCGGCAACCGAACCAAAGCGGTAGGATGTCAGCACGGGTTCAATCGACCACCACAGGGCAAAGATCGCAAAGACCATTACAGCAATGTGCCCAAGCATCGAAAGCAGCACAGCAGCGCGTGGCGGCAGCGCATCGGCGAGAATGGTGAACGCGATGTGTGAGCGGTTGCGCACCCCGACAGCAGCGCCAATCCAAACCAGATAGACGAAGGCAAAGCGCGCCGCTTCTTCCCCCCAGATCGACGAATAGTCGAACACAAAACGGCGGATTACTTCGATCACGATGACGGTTGTAATGAAGGCATAAAGCCACAGCATGGCAAAGCGTTCGGCATTGCGCCAATGGGTGAGAAACGCGGTCATGACCGCAATATCTGTATGGAATTGGCGCCGTAAAACAGGCGCGCGCATGTCGGCACGATGGGCATTGGCGATCCTCCCTGATGCGGTCGCCCTCCTCCAAGGATAACTACACCAAATCACTATGTGAGTAGTAAGCTATCTATTAATGATTACCTGTCAAGAAAATTTCAGCATTTTGGGGGCGCAGGTTGCGCCTAGAATGCAGGTCTCAAGAAAATCTAGAGGGGTTTCAGCCGTGATAACATTCGGCGAGACGTGCAGCGGCGGCTCGCATCTCCGGGACGAATTCCATCATCCCTTCAACGCTTTGCCGACCACTGGGTGCGACCAGCGCCAGCGCCATCTGCGGTGTTGCTTTATCTTCTCCGATCGCGACCGCAATGCCGATCACTCCGTTGAAACATTCTTCGTTATCAACAGCCACACCCACGGCACGGATGCGGTCAAGCTCGCGAATCAGGAGTTCGGGATCGCAGATCGTATTCTCAGTGCGCCGTGGCAGGGGCAGCGTGTTGACATATTTGCGCCGCTGCACATCGCTCATCCGACTAAGCAAAAGCTTGCCGATTGCCGAACAATGGATCGGCACATTGCTCCCTACATCCAGACGGAAGATCAGCGGCCAAGCCGCTTCGTCCCGATCAACATACAGGACCTGCCCGTTCGCGATTGCCCCCACATTCGCCGTTTCGCGCAGGTCGATCACCAGTTGGCGCAGCACCTCATGGCGCGGGCCTCGCGATGCGGCTCCGGCCAGGATATTCCCGGCCAGTCTGACCAACCCGTCGCCCTCGATGATCCGGGTGCCGCCGCCATCGCGTTTCAACATACCCAACTTGATCAGATTGCTGATCAGCCGGTTCGCCGTCGGACGCGGAAGCGCCAAGCGCTCGGCAATTTCTGTCACCGTAGAATAGTGGTGCGGACCCGCAGTGACGGCCTGGATGATCTCAACGGCTTTCGCGACCGTTCCCGCGTTCAGCCGTTGCTGGGTCTTTTCTGAAAGTTCTTTCATCTTCGGATCCACCTGAAAAGTTATCTCCATCGTTGCTCGCTCTGATGGCATTCTGGAAGTTAGCTCAAATACGGGTGATCACCAATCCCACGGCCACACTCCAATCCTGCTTGATCAACAGGGAAGTGCGACACTTCTTGTCTAAGGCGGGACTGCTGCATGAGCTTTTGCAGGCTGCACTAGCTTCAGCCGGCATGTCCAATCGTCTAAAACATGGGACATCAGAGCGGCTTGAGCCATGGAGGCTCGGATCCGTTTGTGTGTTTGATGCTGCAAGCGGCGTTGGTGGATTGTTTGTTTCCTGATCTTTTCCCTTTTTCTGAGAATGGCTTTGTCGCGACCGAAATAGTCGTTTGCCGGGTGTTGTCACGTTAACGGGCCGGAGGTTGCTGGTTTATTGAACTTTGCGTGGGCGGTGTCGATGCAGACACAAAAGGTCAGCTACAAACGCCACCTGTTTCCGCGTCAGATAATCGCTCATGTTGTCTGGCAGTACGTCCGATTCAACTTGAGCCTGCGCGGGGTCGAGGAGTTGATGCTGAAACGTGGCGTGGACTTTTCGTGTGAGACAATCCGGTGCTGGAGCGACCTCTTTGGCCCTCTGGTCGCCTATGTTCTACGGTGACGGAAGCCGTGCCCCCGCGATGTCGGGCATCTGGACGAAGTTGTTGTGAAGAACGGAGGCCGGTCATACTGGCTCTGGCGTGCGGTCGACCCACACAGCGTTGTTCTTGAGGAAATACTTCGATCGAGGTGAGACAAGCACACCGCAAAGCAGCTTTTGGTCAAGCTGATGCAACGTTGGGGTTTCATGCCCAAAAGGATTATTACGGACAAACTCTGCTCTTATGGTGCCGCCGAACGAGTGGTGGCTCCCGGTCTTGAATATCGGATCCAAATGGGGCTCAGTAACTGCACGGAAAACACCCATCTAGCCTTTCGACAACGGGTACGTATTAAGCAGGGCCACCAATCGCCGGGAGCGCTGCAACGGTTCGCCGTCTTGCACTCCGCGACCCGCAGTTGCTTTTCAGTTCCATTGCGCCGCCGTGCCGCACAAACAATTCGCTATCAGCGCCTCGAAACATTCGATCTATGGAATGCTGCAGCTTCACTCGCCTGAAAATCGAAGAACAACGTACACTTCTCAGCCTCCGAAACCCAACGTGACAACACCAACAAATTTGCGATGCACAAGTGGTCCGAGAGTGGGATCAGAAAGGCGAGAAGGTTGGATGTTTAAGATAAAGGTCGCCGTGTTGATTGCCCGAGTGGGAAAGTTTGAAGTGAATATCCCGATGCGGTGACCCTGAGTTGAGGGGCCGCGATTTGGGTAAATTGGGGTTTGGGGATCGGCACCGAAAACCAAGGGCATTCAATCTTCGGTGCCGGGACTTGCTTAGCGGCGAGAGCCGTTGGCTGCGTGACGCTGGCGGTGCTGGTCTGGGTAACGCGAAATGAAAAAAGGCAGCCCCGAAGGACTGCCTTTTGTGATTTGAGCAACTGGATAAGAGGGGGGTTAGCCCTTCATTGAATCCCAGAAGCTTTTGACGCTGGAGAAAAAGCTGGTGGCTTCGGGGTTGTTGTTTTCCGATTCCGCTTCGAATTCTTTCAGCAGTTCTTTTTGGCGGCTGGTCAGGTTCACCGGGGTTTCCACCGCCAGTTCGATGATCATATCGCCAGTGCCGCCGCCGCGCAGGGGGGGCATGCCTTTGCCGCGCAGGCGCATTTGGCGGCCTGATTGGCTGCCTGCGGGGATTTGCACGCGGCCACGGCCACCATCGATGGTGGGCACTTCGATGGAGCCGCCAAGCGCGGCGGTGCTCATGGCGACGGGCACACGGCAGAACAGGTTCGGGCCGTCGCGCTCGAACAGCTCGTGCTCTGCGACTTCGATGAAGATGTACAGATCGCCCGAGGGACCGCCGCGCATGCCCGCTTCGCCTTCGCCTGCAAGGCGGATACGGGTGCCGGTTTCGACACCAGCGGGGATGTTAACGCTGAGTGTGCGGTCTTTTTCGACGCGGCCCGCGCCCCGGCAATTGGCGCAGGGGTTTTTGATGATTTGGCCAAGCCCCGAGCAGGTGGGGCAGGTGCGTTCAACGGTAAAGAACCCTTGCTGTGCGCGCACTTTGCCCATGCCGGAGCAGGTCGGGCAGGTGGTGGGTTCTGCGCCGCCTTCTGCGCCCGAGCCGCTGCAGGAGCCGCAGGACACGGATGTGGGCACATTGATGGATTTTTGCAGCCCACCATAAGCGTCTTCGAGGGAAACGCGCAGATTATAGCGCAGATCGGAGCCGCGTGCGGCGCGGCGTCCGCCGCCGCCCCCACCCCGGCCACCCATCATGTCGCCGAACAGGTCGTCGAACACATCGGAGAAGGCCGAAGAAAAATCGCCATGCCCGCCGCCGCCAAAACCGCCGCCGGGACGCCCGCCGCCGCCCATGCCACCTTCGAAGGCGGCGTGGCCGTAGCGGTCATAGGCGGCTTTTTTCTCGGGGTCTTTTAGCGCGTCATAGGCCTCGCCCACTTCTTTGAATTGGGCTTCGGCTTTTGGATTGTCTTTGTTGCGGTCAGGGTGAAGTTCCTTAACCTTGGTACGATAGGCTTTTTTCAGCTCGTCGGCGGAGGCCCCTTTGGAGACGCCAAGGACTTCGTAATAGTCACGTTTTGCCATTGATTTGGTCCTTGTCTTGGAACGTGTAGGGCCGGCCCGTCAATTCGGACCGGCCCTGATCAGTGGTTCCTATGCGTTCAAGTTACGAACGTTTTTCGTCGTCGAGATCTTCGAAGTCGGCATCGACGATGTCATCATCGGGGCCGCCAGCCTGATCCGCAGCGGCGGCGAAATCTTCCTCGCCGCTTTCTTGCTGTGCGTTCTTATAGATGGCTTCGCCAAGTTTCATGGCCGCTTCGGTGACGTTCTGGATGCCGGATTTGATTTTCCCGGCGTCTTCTGTTTCCAGCTCGTCTTTGAGCGCGGCAATCGCCAGCTCGATCGCTTCGACGGTTGTCGGATCGACCTTGTCGGCATGCTCTTCGAGGGATTTCTCGGTCGAATGGATCAGGCTTTCGGCCTGGTTTTTCGCTTCGATCAGCTCGCGGCGTTCTTTGTCCGCCTCGGCATTCTCTTCGGCGTCTTTCACCATTTTCTCGATATCCGCGTCGGAAAGACCGCCGGAAGCTTGGATCGTGATCTTCTGCTCTTTGCCGGTGCCCTTGTCGAGCGCACCCACGGAGACGATGCCGTTGGCGTCGATGTCAAAGGTGACTTCGATTTGCGGCATGCCGCGCGGAGCGGGCGGGATGTTTTCGAGATTGAATGCGCCGAGGATCTTGTTGTCGGCGGCCATTTCACGCTCGCCTTGGAAGCAGCGGATCGTCACGGCGTTTTGGTTGTCTTCCGCGGTGGAGAAGATCTGCGACTTTTTCGTCGGGATCGTGGTGTTGCGGTCGATCAGGCGGGTGAAGACGCCGCCCAGCGTTTCGATGCCCAGCGAGAGCGGGGTCACGTCGAGCAGAACCACGTCTTTGACGTCGCCTTGCAGAACGCCGGCTTGGATCGCGGCACCGAGGGCCACAACTTCGTCGGGGTTCACGCCTTTATGGGGCTCTTTGCCGAAGAATTTAGTCACTTCTTCAACAACTTTTGGCATGCGGGTCATACCGCCGACCAACACGACTTCGTCGATGTCGGAAGCGGAGAGGCCTGCATCCTTGAGCGCGGCGGCGCAAGGTTTCATGGAGGCTTTGATCAGGTCGCCCACGAGGCTTTCCAGCTTGGCGCGGGTCAGTTTCATGACCATGTGCAGCGGCGAGCCGTCTTTGCCCATGGAGATAAACGGTTGGTTGATCTCGGTCTGGGAGGAGGAAGACAGTTCGATTTTGGCTTTTTCAGCGGCTTCTTTCAGACGCTGGAGGGCCATTTTGTCTTTGGTCAGGTCGACGCCATGTTCTTTTTTGAACTCGCCCGCGAGGTAGTTCACGAGGCGCATGTCGAAGTCTTCACCGCCGAGGAATGTGTCGCCGTTGGTGGATTTCACCTCGAAGAGGCCATCGTCGATTTCGAGGATGGTAACGTCGAATGTACCGCCGCCGAGGTCATAGACCGCGATGGTTTGGGTGTTTTCTTTGTCGAGACCGTAAGCCAGCGCGGCGGCTGTTGGTTCGTTGATGATGCGCAGCACTTCGAGGCCAGCGATTTTGCCGGCGTCTTTGGTGGCTTGGCGTTGGGCGTCGTTGAAATAGGCCGGAACGGTGATGACCGCTTGTGTGACCTCTTCGCCAAGATAGCTTTCGGCGGTTTCTTTCATTTTGCCCAAGATGAACGCGGAGATTTGCGAGGGGGAGTATTTCTCGCCACGGGATTCGACCCATGCATCGCCGTTGCCGCCGTCAATCACGTTGAACGGCAGGTTCTTTTTGTCTTTTGCCAGATCCGCGTCGTCGTTGCGGCGACCGATCAGGCGTTTCACACCAAATACGGTGTTGTCTGGGTTGGTGACGGCCTGGCGTTTTGCCGGCTGGCCTACGAGGCGCTCGTCATTGGTGAAGGCCACGATGGAAGGTGTGGTCCGTGCGCCTTCCGCGTTTTCGATCACGCGGGGCTGGCTGCCGTCCATGATGGCGATACAGCTGTTGGTCGTTCCAAGGTCAATGCCGATTACTTTGGACATGAATTTGATCCCTCATTTTTTTCAAGGCGATGGCAAGAGGCGTAGGCCCGTTCCGGCACCTTTGCCCCATAGGTTGACGCAACAAACGGATCGTTCGCCGCGGTTCGGAGCGTATATAAGGAGGGCAAATGCGCCCTGCAACCATATCGGGCCTGTTGGGCGGGTGAATCTTTGCAGTTTTTGCGCTATTTTGACCGGAAGGGGATATTTACCACGATGCTGAGTTTGCGGGGCTTTGAGATTCACGATGGTTTTCTGGACCGCGCCGCGCAGGAGGCGGTGCTGGAGGGCATTCGCGCTGTGGTGGCGCGGGCACCGCTGTTTCGGCCTCAAACGCCCTATGGCAAGGCGATGTCGGTGCGGATCACGGCGGCGGGAGATTATGGGTGGTATGCGGATCGCAGCGGATACCGATATGTGCCAACCCATCCAGACGGGCAGGATTGGCCGCCGATTCCTGCGCCGGTTTTGGCGATTTGGGAAGAGTTGGTGGGGCCTGCACGGCGGCCTGAATGCTGTTTGATCAATTATTATGACGTGGATGCCAAAATGGGCATGCATCAGGATAAGGATGAGGCGGATTTTAGCTGGCCTGTTGTCTCGGTCTCGCTGGGGGATGAGGCGCTGTTTCGGATGGGAAATGCCCAGCGGGGCGGCAAGACGGAGAGCATTTGGCTGCGCTCGGGCGATGTGGTGGTGATGGGCGGCGCGGCGCGGCGGGCCTATCACGGGGTGGACCGGATCAGGCCGGGCACGTCGAGTTTGCTGCGCGCGCCGGGGCGGATCAATCTGACGCTGCGCATGGTGACGTGAGCGCAGCGCCCTGCCGCAAAGCTGGGATGAGTATTTGCGGAAGGGTGAAGCGTATTAGCGCCGCGCGCTCCAGCTGGCGGAGGCGTGGCGGCGGGTGTAAAATTCGCCCATCAGCCCAAGGACGATCAGCACAAGGCCCACCCAGAAAGAATATTCCCAGCTGGAATAGCGCGGATTGTAATTGATGAAGATAAAGCCGCGCGCCTGGTCGATCTGGTGAAACAGCGGGTTCCAGTCAAACATCGACAGCATGTAGCCGGGCAGGGAGTTGGCTAGAAACATTTTGCCCGAGGCGATCATATTGGCGCGTTGGTAGACCGTGGTGAAGATGGTCACGAAAGTGGGGAACCACGGTTTGATCGACAAAAGCACCACCCCCAGCCCGACCCCGGTGAACCACGCCAGCAGCAGCATGCCAAAGGCGCCGGCGGGGTCTTCGATGACCACGGGGACAAAAGCCACGTGATAGACGAAGAGGATCAGCAGCAGCGAGAGCACCTGGATATAGAGCGCGCCGAGGGCGGCGGAGGCGATGGCGATGATCGTGTTCATCGGGGCGTGTTGCATCATCGGGCTGGCCGGGCCTTCGGCGCCTGCGACGGCGCCGAGGGTTTTGGCGTGGGTCATGTAGAGGAAGATGCCGCTCATGATATAGAGCAGGAAGTCGCCGCGCACCGCCGCGCCGCGCAGGCCCAGCACGGTGAACATGACATAGAAGGCCAGCACGAAGATCACCATTTGCAGCAGGTTCATGGCGATGGCGAGGAAAGCGTTATTGTGGGTTTTGCGGACCGAGCGCACGATGGAGTGGTAAATCAATTCCCACATCACCAGCGCGGTGCCAAAGCCTGACTTTGGTTTGCGTGTGGTTTGGAACATCGTGCTGCCCTTTGGAAAACCCTAAACTCGCACGGAATTCTTGCCGTTCCGTTACGGGGCTAGCATAAGGTGTTAAAGGCGACGAAGCAATGAAAGCCGGAGGGCAGGCAGAGAATGGATTATGAAAAGCTGGTAAGTGTGATGCGCAAGCTATCGCTGGAGGCGGGCGATGCGATCATGGAGATCTATGGCCGCGATGATTTCAACGTCGAGGCAAAGGCGGATGACAGCCCGGTCACGGCGGCGGATAAAGCGGCGGACCAGATCATTTCCGACGGGCTGCGCGCCGCATTTCCGCAGGTGATGTTGGTGACCGAAGAGCAATCGGCCACCCACAGTGCCAAGGGCGATACGTTTTTGATTGTTGATCCGCTTGATGGCACCAAAGAGTTCATTCACCGGCGCGGCGATTTCACGGTGAATATCGCCTATGTCGAGGCCGGAGTGCCGACACGCGGTGTGGTTTATGCGCCTGCCAAGGGGCGAATGTTTTTCACCCGGGCCGATGGGCAAGCGGTTGAAGAAAAAGGCGATTTTGCCAAGGATGCCATGGGCGAGCTGGCCCCGATGCAGGTGGCGGCCTCGGATAATGCGGCTTTAATGGTTGTGGCGTCGAAATCGCACCGCGATCAGGCGACGGATGATTACATCAATAAATATGCCGTCCAAGATATGAAGAGCGCGGGATCGTCGCTCAAGTTTTGTTTGGTGGCCACGGGCGAGGCGGATTTATATCCGCGTTTGGGCCGCACGATGGAGTGGGACACAGCCGCGGGTCATGCGGTTTTGGCAGGGGCCGGGGGCGCTGTGGTGCGCTTTGATGATCTGACGCCTTTGCGGTACGGGAAGGAAGATTTTGCCAATCCGTTTTTCATTGCCCATGCGCCTGATGTGGCGTTGAAGCCCGCCTGATGTCGGCTTTGATTGTCATCCCCGCGCGCTATGCTTCGACCCGGTATCCCGGCAAGCCATTGGTGGAATTGACCGGGGCGGGGGGCGAAAAGCGCAGTTTGATCGAGCGCAGTTGGCGTGCCGCGCAGGAGGTTTCGGGCGTGGACCGGGTGGTGGTGGCCACCGATGATCCGCGCATTGAGCAGGCCGCCGAGGCGTTTGGCGCGGAGGTTGTGATGACCTCTGAGGCCTGCGGCAATGGCACCGAGCGCTGCGCCGAGGCGCATGCGGCGCTGGGCGGCGGGTTTGACATTGTCGTGAACCTGCAAGGCGATGCGCCGCTGACGCCGCATTGGTTTATCGAGAGCCTTGTGGCGGGGCTTGAGGCCGCGCCAGAGGCGGAGATCGCCACGCCTGTGCTGCGCTGTGAGGGTGAGATGCTGTCCAGTTTGCTGGCGGATCGCAAGGCCGGGCGCGTGGGCGGCACAACGGCGGTGTTTGGCACGGGCGGGCGGGCGCTCTATTTCTCAAAGGAAGTGGTGCCGTTTACTGCGCAAAGCTATGGCGCGGCAGAGCCAACCCCGGTGTTTCACCATGTGGGGGTTTATGCCTATCGCCCGGCGGCGCTGGCGGCTTATCCGGCGTGGCCGGTTGGCCCGCTGGAGCAGCTTGAGGGCTTGGAGCAGTTGCGGTTTTTGGAGAACGGGCGGCAGGTGCTTTGCGTTGAGGTCGAGGCGCGGGGGCGGCAGTTTTGGGAGTTGAACAACCCCGAAGATGTGCCCCGGATTGAGGCGATGATGGCGCAGATGGGTCTGGCGTAATGACCCTGCCTACGGTCAGCGTGATTGTGGTCAGCCGCGGCAGGCCCGATGCGCTGGCTGTGGCGCTGACCGGGATTTCGCAGCTGCAATATCCCCAGTTCGAGGTGGTTGTGGTCGCCGATCCGGCGGGGGCGGCGGCGGCGCGGGGGCTTGCCTTTGGGGAGGCGCTCAAGATTGCCGAGTTTGACCAGCCCAACATTTCGCAGGCGCGCAACATCGGGTTGAGTTTGGCGGCGGGCGAGGTGGTTGCGTTTATTGATGATGATGCGGTGCCGGAGCCGCTTTGGCTGCTGCATCTATGCGCGCCGGCGGTGCGGGGTGATGTGGCCGCGATGGGCGGGTTTGTGCGCGGGCGCAACGGGATTTCCTTTCAATGGAAGGCGCAGACGCTCGATGCGCTGGGCTTTGCGCAGCCATTGGAGATTGATGCGCGGCAGGCGACGGTGCTGCATCCTGCGGGCGGGCGGGGGATCAAGACCGAGGGCACGAATATGGCGTTTCGGCGCGATGTTTTGATCGAGCTGGGCGGGTTTGATGCGGGGTTCGCCTATTATCTGGACGAGACGGATGTGAACATGCGGCTGGCAGCGGCGGGGTTTGCCACGGCGCTGGTGCCGCTGGCGCAGGTGCATCACGGATTTGCGCCGAACCGGATGCGCAGGCACGACCGGGCGCCGCTGGATCTGTTTGATATCGGGGCCAGTGTGGCGGTGTTCGGGCGGAAACATCTGACCCAGACGCAGCGGGCGGCGCAATGGGCGCAGGTGCAGGCGGAGCAGCGGCGCAGGGTGCTTGGGCATATGCAGCGCGGGGCGCTGGAGCCGGGTGATGTGGGGCGGCTGCTGGGGCGGCTAAGGGCGGGATTTGACAGCGGGCAGCAGCGCGCGTTTGGCAAAGCGGAGTTGCCGCGCCATGCCGCCGCGCCGTTTCAACGCTTTCCGGCGCGCAAACGCGAGGCAGTGCAGATTGTCACCCGGCCAAGGCGCGCTAAATCCGCGTTTGCGGAGGCGGCGGCGCGGGTAAATGCAGGGGAAATCGTCACGGTTGTGGAATTATCAACCTCGGCGCTCTACCATCAGGCCAGTTTCACGCCGGAGGGCTATTGGTATCAGAGGGGCGGCGTGTTCGGACGGGCGGAGCGGAGCGAGAAAATCTTCCGTTTTTCAACCCTAGCGAGACGAGCGGCGCGGGAAGCGGCAAGGGTGGCGCCTGTTCGGGGTAAAATACGGTAAGAACGGCACAAATTCACCAATTTGCGCTAAATTTCGCCTTGTTTGAAGCATAGCTGATGCTTCGGGATTAAAATAAAGATACGGCTTTGCCAGTAATTATAAAGATTTGTAAAAAGATCGACTGAGAGGATTAAATGCGTAAAAAAGTAACCAAAGCGATCTTCCCTGTGGCGGGAATGGGAACGCGGTTTTTGCCAGCGACCAAATCGGTGCCCAAGGAGATCATGACCTTGGTCGATCGCCCTTTGATCCAATACGCCATCGACGAGGCGCGCGCGGCGGGGATCAAGGAATTTATCTTTGTGACTTCACGCGGCAAAGGCGCGCTTGAGGATTATTTTGACCACGCCCCGGCGCTGGAACAAGAGCTGCGCAAAAAGGGCAAGGATGATCTGCTTGAGGTGCTCAAATCCACCAATATGGACAGCGGCGCGATTGCCTATATTCGCCAGCACCGCGCCTTGGGGCTTGGCCATGCGGTTTGGTGTGCGCGGCGGTTGATTGCCAATGAGCCGATTGCGGTGATTCTGCCTGATGATGTGATCGCGGCGGAGAAACCGTGTTTGCAGCAAATGGTTGAAGCCTATGAAGAAACCGGCGGCAACATGGTTGCGGCGATGGAAGTCGCGCCGGAAAAAGCATCGTCTTACGGGATGCTGGATGTGTCCGAGGACATGGGCCAATTGGTCAAGATCAAAGGCATGGTCGAGAAGCCCAAAGCCGAAGATTCGCCCTCTAATCTGGCGGTAATTGGCCGGTATATTCTGACGCCTCAGGTGATGAAGAACCTCAATGATCTGAAAAGCGGCGCGGGGGGCGAAATTCAGCTCACCGATGCGATTGCTGCCGAGATCGAGCAGGGGCGTGACGTTTACGGCTATCGCTTTAAGGGCACGCGGTTTGATTGCGGCTCCAAGGCGGGTTTCTTGCAGGCGACGGTTTCGTTTGGTCTGGCGCGCGAAGATCTGCGCGACGATCTGGCGGGCTACCTGCGTGGGCTGAAAGAAAGCGACATGGCGGCGCAATAAGTGCCGAGGGGGCAGATTTGCAAAAGGTTCTGGTAACAGGCGGTGCGGGCTATATCGGCTCGCATGCGTGCAAAGCGTTAAAGGCGGCCGGTTTTGAACCGGTCACCTTTGATAATCTGGTCACGGGCTGGCGCGACGCGGTGAAATTCGGGCCGTTCGAGCAGGGAGATCTGATGGACCGCGCGCGGCTGGATGAGGTTTTTGCCGCGCACCGCCCGGTTGCGGTGATGCATTTTGCGGCCCTGTCGCAAGTGGGCGAAAGCATGAGCGAGCCGGGACGGTATTGGCGGCATAACGTGCTGGGATCATTGACATTGATCGAGGCTGCCGTGGCGGCAGGGATCAAGGATTTTGTGTTCTCCTCGACCTGCGCGACCTATGGCGATCAAGATAATGTGGTGCTGGATGAAGACAGCGCGCAATTGCCGATCAATGCCTATGGCGGCTCGAAACGCGCAATTGAGGATATTTTGCGTGATTTTGCCGCCTCAGACGGGCTGAACCATGTGATTTTCCGCTATTTCAACGTGGCGGGGGCTGATCCCGAGGCGGAGGTGGGCGAGTTCCATCAGCCTGAGACACATCTCATTCCGCTGATGCTGGATGCGATTGACGGCAAGCGCGATGCGCTGACGATTTTTGGTACGGATTATGACACGCCCGATGGCACCTGTATTCGCGATTATGTGCATGTGTGCGATTTGGTGGATGCGCATGTTTTGGGGCTGAAATGGCTGCAAGATGGTAAAGGCAGCCGGGTGTTTAACCTTGGCACCGGGGCGGGATTTTCCGTGCGCGAAGTGGTGGACCACAGCCGCGAGGTGACCAACCGCGATGTGCCGATCAAGATCGGCGGGCGGCGTGCGGGCGATTGCACCAAGTTGGTGTCTGGGTCGACCCGCGCCGAGAGCGAGCTTGGTTGGGCGCCGCAGCGTTCCAATTTGAAACAGATGATCGCGGATGCGTGGCGCTGGCATCAAAACGGGCATTATGAGCAATAGCGCGGCCCCATCTGCGCATATTCTAGACATCAGCCGCAGTTTGCGGCGGGCAGGGCGGCTTGCCACCGGGGTTGACCGGGTGGAGCGGGCCTATTTGCGCGGGTTGCTGGGCTGCGGTGTGCCACTGTTTGGGTTGGCGCGCACGGGGTTTGGCTATGTGCTGATCGGGCCGGCGCAGATGCCCGCGCTGGCGGCGCGGATTTTTGGTGATGTGCCTTGGGGCGCGGCGGATTTTCTGGCGCGGCTGCCGCGCGGGCGCAACGATGCGCAGCAGCGGGCCGAGGCCGATACGCGGCGCTTTGCGGTGGCGCGCACGGTGCCGCCGGGGCTTGGGCGGATGCTACGGCGGCATGTGCCGCGCGGGGCCGGGTATTACAATGTGGGGCATAGCAATCTAACGGGGCGCGTTTTGCGCGCCGCACAGGGCGCGGGGGCGCAGGTTTCTGTGTTGATCCATGATGTGATCCCGCTGGATTTTCCGCAGTATCAGCGGCCCGGTACGGTTGAAGCGTTTCGTAAAAAGATAGGTGTTGTCAGTGGTTTGGCGGACCGGGTGATCTATATTTCCGAGGCAACACGTCAGGCGGCGCAGGCGCATATGCCAGCGCGCAAACCGCCCTTTGTGGTGGCGCATATCGGGGTGGATATTGCCGCGCCGCGTATTGGGGAAGTGCCCAAAGGGGTGCAGCCGGAGACGCCTTATTTCATCACCACGGGCACGATTGAGCCGCGCAAGAATCACGGTTTTTTGCTCGATCTTTGGGCGCAGATGGGGGCGGATGCGCCGATGCTGCTGATCTGTGGCAATCGGGGTTGGAATAATGAGGCGGTGTTTGCGCGGCTTGATGCGCTTGGGGCCGGGGCGCGGGTGCGCGAGGTCGCCGGGCTGAGCGATGGGGCCTTGGCGGCATTGACGCAGGGCGCGGCGGGGGCGCTGTTTCCCAGTCTTGCGGAGGGGTTTGGTCTCCCTCCGGTAGAGGCGTTGGGGCTTGGCACGCGCTGTTTATGCAACGATCTGCCGGTATTTACGGAGTTTTTGGGAGAGAAAGCCGTTTACGCCTCTGTTTCGGAGGCGTATTTGTGGATAAATATAATAAAAACATGGGCAAATTGCCAAATTACGCCGGGTGACTTGGATAATTTTCCTTCGCTTAGTTGGGACGACCACTTCAAGATCGTGTTAAGGTTATGCTGATAGCCAGACCGTAGGGTGGCAATAAGGATTAAAGAGCGGCTTTGGGTGCGTTAACGTCATATCGGCTCCGAATGAAACGCAAGCGCTGGCTTTTGCGTGCCCTGCGTAAGCGGCGGGAGCTGAAACGTGTGGCCAATCGCACGGCGATGATCCGGCCTGATGATCTGTTTCTATTCTGTACCCTGCGCAATGAGCGCATTCGTCTGCCGTATTTCTTGGCATATTACCGGGAAATGGGCATTGGGCATTTCTTTTTTGTGGATAATGGCAGCGACGATGGCTCGCTTGATTATCTGGCCGATCAGCCCGATGTGTCGATCTGGACCACCAAGGCGAGCTATAAAAAGTCGCGGTTCGGGGTGGATTGGCTCAATTGGTTGCAGATGAAATATGCCCATGGGCATTGGGCGCTGACGGTCGATCCTGATGAGTTTCTGGTCTATCCGTTTTGCGATACGCGCCCCTTGCGGGCGTTGACAGATTGGCTTGATGCGTCGTCGATCAAGAGCTTTTCGGCCATGTTGCTGGATATGTACCCCAAGGGGCGGCTGGATGAGCAGCCTTACCGCGAGGGGGATGATCCGATCGAGATTGCCGCGTGGTTCGACAGTGGCAATTACGTGATGGCGCGCAACAAAGCCTATACGAACTTGTGGATTCAAGGCGGGCCGCGCGCGCGGGTATTTTTCCCCGATGCGCCGGAAAAAGCGCCTGCGTTGAACAAGATACCGCTGGTGAAATGGGACCGGCGTTATGCCTATGTGAGCTCGACCCATATGCTGCTGCCGCGCGGGCTTAATCAGGTTTATGATGAATGGGGCGGCGAGAAGGTTTCGGGCGTGCTGCTGCATGCGAAATTCATCGATACATTTGCCGCCAAAGCCGAGGAGGAATTGCACCGCAACCAGCATTACGCGGCCTCGGTGGAGTATAAAGCCTATGCGGATAGTCTGAAATACGACCCGCAGCTTTGGTGCAAATGGAGCGAGCGTTACATCAACTGGCGGCAGTTGGAGATTTTGGGTCTGATGTCCAAGGGGAACTGGGCATGAGTGTCGGGATTGTCATGCTGGTGCACACGGCGCTGGGCCGGGCCGAGCAGGTGGCGCGGCATTGGGCGGCGGCGGGCTGTCCGGTGGTGATCCATGTGGACAAGAATGTTGAGCGCAAAACCCATGATAAATTTGTTTCCGCGCTGAGCGATGTGCCGAACCTGATGTTCAGCGCGCGGTTCCGCTGTGATTGGGGGACGTGGGGCATTGTGGCGGCGTCGCAATCGGCGGCGGAGATGATGCTGGCGAATTTTGGCAAGGTGCGGCACGTGTATCTGGCTTCGGGGTCGTGTTTGCCGCTGCGCCCGGTGGAGGAGCTGATCAGCTATCTGGCGGCGCGTCCGCGCACGGATTTCATCGAAAGCGCCACCACGTCTGATGTGCCTTGGACGGTGGGGGGGCTTGATGAAGAGCGCTTTACCATGCGGTTCCCGTTCTCTTGGAAGAACAACCGTTATCTGTTTGACCGCGCGGTGGAATTGCAGCGCAAGCTGGGCATCAAACGGCGGATGCCCAAGGGGATTGTGCCGCATATGGGGTCGCAGTGGTGGTGCCTGACGCGGCAGACGCTGAGCGCGATTTTGCAAGACCCGGACCGGCCACTTTATGACCGGTATTTCCGCCATGTCTGGATTCCCGATGAGAGCTATTATCAGACGCTGGCGCGGCAATATTCGACCAATATCGAGAGCCGTTCGCTGACGCTTTCCAAGTTCGATTTCCAAGGCAAGCCGCATATTTTCTATGATGATCACCTGCAATTGCTGCGGCGGTCGGATTGTTTTGTGGCGCGGAAAATCTGGCCCCATGCGGATCGTTTGTTTGATGCGTTTTTGACCGACCCTGCGGGGGCGATGAAAAAGACCGAGCCGAACCCCGGCAAGATTGACCGGATTTTTGCAAAAGCGGTGGAGCGGCGGACGCGGGGGCGTTCGGGCCTGTATATGCAGAGCCGTTTCCCCAATGAGGATTGGGAAAATGGCGTGACCGCCGCGCCCTATTCGATGTTCCAAGGGTTCAGCGAGCTGTTCGAGAATTTCGAGCCGTGGCTGGGCAAGGCGACGGGCGCGCGGGTGCATGGGCATTTGTTCAGCACAAAACGGGTGGAATATTCCGAAGGGCAGACCACGCTGAACGGGGCGCTGAGCAATTCGGCGGTGCTGCGCGATTATAATCCGCAGGCGTTTTTGACCAATCTGATCTGGAACACCCGCGGCGAGCGGCAGTGTTTTCAATTTGGTCCCGGCGATAATCAAGATATTTGCTGGCGCATTGCCAAGGACGCCAATGCGCAGGTTTCGGTGATTACCGGGGCCTGGGCCGTGCCGCTGTTCCGGTCGAATATGGATTTTTCAGACATTCGAAAATTGGCGGCCAAGCTGCAAAAGATCGAAAGCGAACATATGAATATCCTGCGTTCGCCCTATGCCAAGGCGCGGGTGCGGATCTGGAGCATGGCGGAGTTTATCGAGGCCCCGATGGAGCCGCTTCAGGGGATTTTGGACGAGATCGGGCAGGTGCGTTTGCACCGCCTGTCCGAAGCGCCCAAGATGGTCGATCTGAGCGGTTTTGGTCAATTCTTGCAGAACCTCAAGAACCAAGGGATGCATCCCTATTTGATGGGGGATTTTCCGGTGGAACGCTCGCCGATTGCAGCGCCCAAACCCCCTCGTAAACCCTATTTGGTGCGGTAATTAATGGCCCCGAAATTCGACAATTTTGTTGTCTTTGCAGAGATGCGGACAGGCTCCAACTTTTTGGAAGCAAATTTAAACGCTTTTGAGGGCATTGCCTGTCACGGCGAGGCGTTTAACCCGCATTTCATTGGCTATCCCAATGTGGATAATGTGCTTGGGATTGATCAGGCGCAGCGCGATGACAATCCGCAGGTTCTGTTGGATGCGATTCGGCAGGAGCCGGGCAAGATGAGCGGGTTTCGCTATTTTCACGACCATGATCCGAGGATTTTGGATTTGGTGATGAAGGATCGGCGCTGTGCCAAGATTGTGCTGACGCGTAATCCGCTGGAAAGCTATGTGAGTTGGAAGATTGCGCAGGCCACGGGGCAGTGGAAGCTGACCGATGTGAAGGCGCATAAGGCGGCGAAGCCGGAGTTTGACGCGGCGGAGTTCGAGGCGCATCTGGAGGCGTTGCAGGCGTTTCAAGTGAGCCTGATGCAGCAGTTACAGACCAGCGGCCAGACGGCGTTTTATGTGGATTACGAAGACCTGCAAAGCGTTGAGGTGATGAACGGGCTGGCGCGCTATCTGGGCGTGGATGAGACGCTGGAGGGGTTGGATAAGAACCTCAAAAAGCAAAATCCCGAGCCGATTTCCGCCAAGGTGAGCAATTTTGAGCAGATGCAGGGCGCTTTGGCGCAGCTGGATCGGTTCAACCTGAGCCGCACGCCGAATTTTGAGCCGCGCCGGGGGCCTGCGATACCGACTTATGTGGCGGCCGCGCAGGCGCCGCTGTTGTATTTGCCACTGCGCAGCGGGCCAGAGGCGCAGGTGCTGGACTGGCTGGCGGCGCTGGACGGGGTGGGCCGGGGCAAGTTGCTTCAGAAAATGTCGCAAAAGGATTTGCGGCAATGGAAGCGCGGCCATGGGCTGCACCGCAGTTTCACCGTGCTGCGCCATCCGGTCGAGCGCGCGCATGATGCGTTTTGCAGCAAGGTTTTGACCACGGGAAAAGGTGGCTATCCGGGGCTGCGGCAGACGTTGATCCGGCGCTATAAGCTGCCGATTCCCGAAGGCGAGCCGGATGCGGGGTATGATCTGGCGGCGCACCGGGCGGCATTTCTGGCGTTTGTGCAGTTTCTCAAAGGCAATCTGGCCGGGCAGACCGCGATTCGGGTGGATGGGCATTGGTGCTCGCAGGCGCAGGCTTTGCAGGGGTTTGGCGAGTTTTGTTTCCCCGACCGGGTGATCCGCGAGAGCGATTTGGCGCAGGAATTGGCGCAATTGGCGCAGTCGGTGGGCATTGAGACGCCGCCCGCGTTGGGGCCGCGCCCGCAGGTCGGGCCGTTTGCATTGGCGGATGTTTATGACGCCGAGATCGAGCAGGCGGTGCAGGCCGCCTATCAACGCGATTACATGATGTTTGGGTTTGGCGACTGGGGCTGAGGCCCCGGCGCGCAGGTCAGGCGGCTTGAACCGATTGGGCTTCGGTCAGGATGGTGTAGAGCGTTGCCGGATCGTGATTGGCGCGCAATTTGGCACAGACCGAGGGTTCACGCAGGGTGCGCGAGACCAGCGCCAGCGCCTTGAGATGTTCCACGCCTGCATTTTCAGGGGCAAATAGCGCAAAGGCGATATCCACCGGTTGGCGGTCTACGGCGTTGAAATCAATTGGTTTATCCAGCAGCACAAAGGCGCCTGCGACCTCGTCCAGCCCGGCGAGGCGGGCATGGGGCAGGGCCACGCCTTGGCCCACACCAGTGGGGCCAAGGGATTCGCGGGCCAAAAGCGCTTCGACGATTTTATCGGCGGGGATGTTCAAGGTCTGACTGGCAAGTTCGCCGATGCTTTGCATCAGGCGCTTCTTGCTTGTGACGGATGTCATCACCTTGACCGCCTGCGGCGTGAGAAGCTTGGAGAGTTGCATTCGACCTGCTCTGTTGTTTGGGCGATATCGCCCGCTCGTTACTTAGGCAGGGTCAATCCAGCCAATGTTGCCATCTTCGCGGCGATACACGACGTTGACCCCTTCACTGCCCTGTTTGCGAAACATCAAAACAGGGGCGCCCGACAATTCCATGTGCATAACGGCTTCGCCGACAGACAAGGTTGCGATCTTTGTCTGCATCTCAGCGATGATCATGGGTTGGAGAGTTTCGGGTTCCTGATCGTCAGAATCATCTGTCGAGGCGAGGATATAGGTGGAAGCGCCAAAAAGTTCAACCGGTTCTACCCGGTCCTTGTGGTGGTCTTTGAGGCGGCGTTTGTAACGGCGCAGTTGTTTTTCCATTTTCTCGCCGCAGCCGTCAAATGCGCTGTAGATTTCAGTCGCAAATGCTTTGGCCGAGGCTGTCAAACCAGTAGAGAGGTGCACGGTGGCTTCGCAGACATATTCGTGACCGGATTTGGAAAAGATCACTTGGGCATCTGTAGGGCGTTCGGCGTATTTTTGCACAATCGCGCCAAGTTCGGTTTTGACATGGGTTTGCAACGCATCGCCGATATCAATTTGTTTGCCACTGATTTGGTACCGCATTTTCGCTCCTTTATATTTGGCCTGCTGACACGCAAACACACCGCGAGCGCGGTGTTTTGTTTGCGGATCAGTTGCGGAGAAATGGAGTTGACGCCCGGCTCTGGGGTGCCGCGCCCTTAAAAAGGGTCGAAGCCGTAACAGACGCGGTGGGCAGTCTTTCCATACCTCCATTGAGCAATGAACGCTTATCAAAGTCAATGGTTCCGCGAGGTTGCGCGGCGTATTGCGCGTTAAATTGTCAGGAGATGCGAAAGTTATCGCCCAGATAGACGCGGCGGACGTTCTCGTTTTGCACAACTTCGTCGGGGGTGCCGGACATGAGCACGCGGCCTTCGTGCAAGATATAGGCGCGGTCGACGATTTCGAGGGTTTCGCGCACGTTATGATCGGTGATCAGCACGCCGATGCCGCGGGTTTTCAGGTCGGAGACCAGATTGCGGATGTCGCCCACAGAGATTGGATCGACCCCGGCAAAGGGTTCATCAAGCAGCAGATATTTGGGATTGGCGGCCAGTGCGCGGGCGATTTCAACGCGGCGGCGTTCCCCGCCAGAGAGCGCCATGGCAGGCGCGCGGCGCAGGTGTTCGATGGAAAATTCGCTGAGCAGCTCTTCGAGCCGTTCGCGGCGCTGGTGGCGGTGCGGCACGGCGATGTCGAGCACGGCGCTGATGTTGTCTTGCACGGAGAGGCCGCGAAAGATGCTCATTTCTTGTGGCAGATAGCCGATGCCCATTTGCGCGCGGCGGTACATCGGCAGGCTGGTGACATCGCGGCCATCGAGCATGACGCGCCCGCCTTCGGGGGTGACGAGCCCCGCGACGGAGTAGAATGTGGTGGTTTTGCCCGAGCCGTTGGGGCCAAGCAGGGCCACAACTTCGCCCCGGTCCAGCGCCATGGAAAAATCGCGGATGACGACTTTTTTGCGGTAGGATTTGCGCAGGTGTTCGATGCGCAATCCGGCGCTGCCTTCGGCGATTTTTAGGTCGGGTTTGCTCATTAATTGCCGCCGGTTTGCAGTATGGTTTTCACACGGCCCGCCATTTGCGCGGTGCCGTTTTTCAGGTGGATGGTCATTTTATCGGCGCTCAGGGCGCTGCGCCCTTGGGCCAGCAGCACATCGCCGGACATCACGATGGTGCCATCGTCGATGTTATAATCCGCGCGCTGGGATTCAGCCGCGTCGGGGCCGGAGACCAAGGTGACGCCGCCCGTGGCTTCGAGCCGGGCAATGCCATCTGCTTCGCTGCGGTAGACCACCATGACGCGGGCGGCGGAGAGGCGCATTTCGCCTTGGCCGATCAGCACATTTCCGGTGAAGACCGCGCTGCCGGAGCTTTGATCCACGGCGAGATTATCGGCGGTGACTTCGACAGGCAGGGCGGTGTCTTGTTTGATGGTGCCAAAGGCAACAGAGGTGCCCTGCGCGTGGGCGGGCAGGGTGGCGGCGAGGCATATCGCGGCAACGAGGCAGATCAGGCGGATCATTTTGGCTCCTGTTTGGGCGAATATATCAGTTTCACGCCGTTTGTGAAAATCAAATGGGCGCTATCTGACCCCTCGGGCAAGGATAATTCCATTGCGCCAGCGGTTATCGTGCCAATTGGACCCGTGCCTTCAACCGGACCGGGAGATGTGATGTGCAGATTGGACATTTGCGAGATCAACTGATTGCTGGTCAGCGCATAGCCGGTTGAGCTGTTGAAGCGCACGGCGCCTTGCAGGCGGGCCTGATCGCCCGCGATGTCAAAGCTGGCCGTGTTGGATTGCAGCGTGACCGTGGAGCCGGAGGCGAGTTTCACCTCGGCCAGCACGTCTTCGGCGCGGTTGCCGGTGGTGTCACCATTGGGGGTGATCAATTTGCTGGCTTGAAACGACAGGGCATCGCCCCCCGAAGTGGTGCCGGAAAAGAACGGGCCAGTGATTTGTTGATCGCGCAGGCGGTCTTGGATTTCTTTATCCGCAAAAGGGATCACGGATTCAGGGTCAACCACGCGGGACAGCAGAAACATGGTGGAGAGCAGCCCAAGCGCGGCCAGCGGCAGCGCAACTTTGAGCCACGCCACCGTGCGGGTGTGCCGATCCGCGCGCAGGGCGCTCATCCCAGACCAACGCGCAGGCAGTCATGGATGTGCAGCAGCCCGGCGGGGGTGCCATCGCCCGCAGGTTCGACCACTAGCAGGCAGGTGACTTTGCGGGTTTGCATGATGCCCACGGCTTTTTCAGCCAGCGCATCGGGGTCGATGGTGATGGGGCTTGCGGTCATGACATCGCGGGCTTTTTTCGAGAGCAGCCCATCCATGTGGCGGCTGAGATCGCCATTGGTGATGATGCCCGCCAGTTTGCCGGACTCGTCGGTGACGCCGACCACGCCGAACCCCTTTGAGGAAAGCTCCATCAGGGCGGCGGACATTTCAGCGTCGGTGCTGACCAAGGGCAGGGCATCGCCGCTGTGCATCAGGTCGCTGACCCGCGAGAGCCGTGCGCCCAGCGCGCCGCCGGGGTGAAATTCGCGGAAATGTTCCGCCGTGAAAGAGCGGTTTTCCATCAGCGCAATCGCCAGCGCATCGCCCAGCGCGAGGGTCATCGTGGTTGAGATGGAGGGCACAACCCCGGTGCCGCAGGCCTCGCCCAGTTGTGGCAGCAGCAGCAGTACATCGCATTGGCGGCCCAGCGAGCTGGTTTCGCGGCTGGTCAACCCGATCAGCGGAATGTCAAAGCGGCGCGAATAGGCGATGAGATTGGCAAGTTCCGGGGCCTCGCCGCCATTGGAAATCGCGAGCACCACATCGGCGGCCGTGATCATGCCCAGATCGCCGTGGCTGGCCTCGGCGGGGTGCACAAATTGCGCCGGGGTGCCGGTGCTGGCGAAGGTTGCCGCCAGTTTCTTGCCGATATGGCCGGATTTGCCGATGCCGGTCACGATGATGCGGCCTTTGCAGTCTTTCATCAGGTCGATGGCATCGCGGAACCGCGCATCGAGGCTGTCTGCGAGGGTGTGCAGCGCATCCGCTTCGGTGTGGATCACCCGGCGGGCGGTATCTAGGAAAGGTGTGGTCATGAGTGTGCAAAAATATCCGTGTCTGGCCAGCCTGCCAGATCGAGATGGGCACGGGTGGGGAGAAAGTCAAAGCATGCCTGCGCGATTTCCAGCCGGTCTTCGCGTTCCAGCATGGTGTTGAACACATCGCGCAGCCTGTGCAGGTAGAGCACATCGCTGGCGGCATAGTCGATTTGGGCCGTGGTGAGGGTGGGCGCGCCCCAGTCAGAGCTTTGTTGTTGTTTGGAAATATCCACGCCAAGCAGTTCTTGGCAAAGTTTGGCCAGCCCGTGGCGGTCTGTATAGGTGCGCACAAGGCGGCTGGCGATTTTGGTGCAATACACCGGGGCGGTGCGCGCGCCAAAGGCTTGCATCAGCGCGGCAATGTCAAAGCGGCCATAGTGGAAGATTTTCAGCACATCGGGGTTTTCCAGCAGCCGCACCAGATTGGGCGCGGCGGTTTGCCCTTTGGCGATTTGCACCAGATGGGCGTTGCCATCCCCGCCCGAGAGCTGCACCACGCAGAGCCTGTCGCGCCGGGGGATCAGCCCCATGGTTTCACAATCGATGGCGACCATGGGCCCAAGGTCGAGCCCATCGGGCAAGTCGTTTTGGTAGAGATGATTTGTCATGTAAACCCTATAGCGGCCAGCCCGCGTTTGGGGAAGGCTCAGAACACCGCCATATAGCGAATAACCACCGGGGTGAGTGTGATGAGGAACAGCGCGGGCAGCATCATGAAGGACATCACGGCGGACATTTGCACCGGCAGGCGGTTGGCTTTTTCCTGTGCGGAGAGTTCGCGCATCTGGCGCATTTCATTGGCGTAGGTTTTTAGCGCAGTGGTCAGGCTGGTGCCAAATTGCAGCGATTGCACGATGACGAGGGCAAAGGATTTTGCCTCGTCGATGCCCATGCGGTCAGCCATGTCAAAGAGCGAGGCTTCGCGGTCGCGGCCTGCTTGGATCTCTAGTTGCAGCAGCAGGAATTCATAGGCGACTTCGGGGGCGACTTTGCTGAGTTCTTGGCCCACGCGGTTGATCGCGGCGTCAAAGCCCATGCCGGCCTCGACGGAGATTTGCACAAGGTCGAGCGCGTTGGGGAAGGCTTTGCGGATCACGGTTTGCCGGGCTTTGATGCGGCTGGAGAGCCAATAGCCGGGCAGGTAAAAGCCGATGCCCGCCCCGATGGCCGAGATTTGCATCATCACCATGGCCGAGCTGTCGAGGAAGGATTGCGCCAGGTCGGCGGGCAGCCAGCCTGCTTTGGCGAGGCCAAGACCGCCATAGATGATCGCGGGGGTCATCAGGGCCAATGCCAGCCGGATCAGGAAGAAATATTCCACCACGCGCGGCCCGTCGAAGCCGACTTTGCCAAGCTGGAAGCGGATTTGCGCGCGCTCGGACGGGTCTTCGGGGATCAGGGCTTTTTTCCAGCCGCTGGGCACGTTTTCTTGTTGTTTGGTCAGGCCCATGGTTTCGCCGTTCATCGCCGCCGAGACCGAGCGCAGGCGCTGGGCGGTGCGGTCGCGGGCCATGAAGAGGCCGACGGAGCCCGAGGCGAGCAGCAAGATCGCGAAGCCTGCGAAATACATCAGCATCAGCTCGGGGCTGGCGAGGGCGGCATCGGAGATGGGATCGGTGATGTTGTTCATATCCGGGGGCCTTAGAAATCGAAGGTGACGAGTTTGCGCATGGTCAGGAAATTTGCCACCACAAGGGCGACAATGACGCAGACGATGGGCAAGAACATGGGATCGTCGCTGACCCCGCCGTAGTAATCGGGGTTGGTGACGCTGGTGGCGACATAGATCAGCAGCGGCAGGGAGGAGAGCACCCATGCGGACATGCGCCCCTCAGAGGAGATGGCTTTGATCCGGCGGCGCATGATGATCCGGTCGCGCACCACTTTGGACAGGGTGCCGAGCATTTCAGCCAGATTGCCCCCGGTGCCATGTTGGATGTTGATCGACACAGCCAGATAATCCACGTCCTCTTGGCCGACACGTTCGGCAAGATCGTTGAACGCGTCTGTCAGGTAATCGCCATGGGCGATCTGGTCGGAGAGGATGCGAAATTCAGCGCCGATGGGATCGGGCATGGTGCGGGCCACATTTGCGATGGTGGCATTGACCGGATGGCCCACGCGCAGCCCGCGCATCATCAGGTCAAGCGCATCGGGCAATTGCTGGGTCAGGGCATCGACACGTTTTTGGTGGCGCGCTTTGATCAGGCTATGAGTCAGGAAAAACCCGGTGATCAGCCCCAGCGGCAGCGCCATGAGGGGCGGCAGGTAGAAGCCAAAAAGAATGGCCAGCACCAGCCCGCCGAGCAAGGTTGCGACAAGGATATGCATGGCTTTGCCGTCGAGGCCTGCGCGGCGCAGGCGCAAGGTGAGGTTGCCCAGCAGCGGCAGATCACGGCCCACGCTGTCGCGGGCGCGGTCTTGCACGATGGCTTGGGCTTGGGAGGCTTGGCCGGGACCATCGAGCGCCTTGAGGCGATTGGCGCGGGCGCGGTCTTGGGCATTTTCAGGCGCGAAAATCAGCCGCACGGCCACAGTGCCGAGCATTGCCAGCCCCAGACCGGCAAGGATAAAAATCGCGGTGGTCACGTTTAGCATCTTAGGCACCCTGTCCTGTGCGCATGAAAGCATCGGAGGCCAGAGGCACACCCGAGGCCTGAAGAGCTTCGAAGCAGCTGGGGCGGATGCCAGTGGCCATCATGCGCCCAAGCACATTGCCATTTTCATCCACGCCCATGCGTTTGAAGATGAAGATGTCTTGCATCATGATTGTGTCGCCTTCGAGGCCGACGATCTCGGAAACGCTCATGACGCGGCGGGAGCCGTCGGAGAGGCGGTTCAGCTGTACCACAAGGTTGAGACCCGCCGCGATTTGCGAGCGCACGGCCATCAGCGGGAAGTCGTTGCCCACCATGGTGACCATCTGTTCCAGCCGGCTGATCGCGTCGCGGGCGGTGTTGGCGTGAATTGTGGTCATGGAGCCGTCGTGGCCCGTGTTCATGGCTTGCAACATGTCGAAGGCTTCGCTGCCGCGGACCTCGCCGACCATGATGCGGTCGGGGCGCATGCGCAGGGCGTTCACCAGCAGGTCGCGCTGGGTGATTTTGCCGACGCCTTCGGCATTGGCGGGGCGGGTTTCGAGGCGCACCACATGTTCTTGTTGCAGTTGCAATTCGGCGGCGTCTTCGATGGTGACCATGCGGTGGCGCGGATCAATGAAGGCCGACATGGCGTTGAGCATGGTGGTTTTACCCGAGCCCGTCCCGCCCGAGATCAGCACATTCATCCGGCCCTTTACGGCGGCTTCGAGAAATTGCGCGGCGGTGCTGGACAGGGCGCCATGTTCCAGCAGTTTTTCCATATGCATTGGCGTTTTGGAGAATTTACGGATCGAGAGGCTTGGCCCGTCGATGGCGCAGGGGCGGATGATGGCGTTTACCCGGCTGCCGTCTTCGAGGCGGGCATCGACCCATGGTTGGGATTCGTCGATGCGGCGGCCAATGCTGGAGACAATTTTATCGATGATGCGCAGCAGGTGACGCTCGTCTTGGAACTGCACATCGGTGCGTTCGAGCAGACCGCGCCGTTCGACAAAGACTTTATCGGTTCCATTAACCAAAATATCGCTGATTGTTGGATCGGCCAGCAGAGGTTCCAGCGGGCCAAGGCCCAGCACCTCGTCGAGCAATTCTTCGATCAGGTTTTGAAACACGTTGCTGGGCAGGATTTTATTGGCGGCCTGTAAATGGCCAGCGGCCAATTTGCCGATCTCGCTGCGCAACTGGGTTTTGCTGACCTTGTCGAGCAGGGTCAGGTTCAATTTTTCCAGCACCAGTTCATGCAGTTCGAGTTTCAAACGGCTGTCGGTTTTGGGGGCGGCAGGCTTTGGGGGCTGCGGCTGGGCATGGGGTTTGATGTCGCTCAGGCGCGGGCGCACGGGTTCGGGGATCGAGGGTTGCGGCGCCATGGACACAGAAGGCGCAGGCGCGGGCGCGGCAATATTTGCCGGGGCGGGCGCGTTGTAATCGATGGGCGCTGCGGGGGCGGGGGCAGCGGGTGCCGCGTTATGAAAGGATTTGAACATATATTATTTGCTCCCTTCGCTGGCGTTGAAAATAGACTGTGCAAAGGCCGCGATGGCACGCGAGGTGGCCGAGCGTTTTGCGCCGATTTGCAAAGGCACGCCCATGTCGGTGGCGCGGCGGGCCGCTTTGGGATCGGCGGGAATCCAGTTGTTGAGGGGGCGGCCAATCAGGCGCTCAATCTCGGTGGTGGCGCTGGATTTCACGCGGGGGCGGGCTTGGCCGTTGATGACGATGCGCACCGGCAGGGTCATGTGGTCTTCGCCGATCAGATCAACCAGACGGCGGGTGCGTTTGACGGAAGGCAGGGTTGTGTCGCTGATCACCAGCACGCGCGAGGCGGCATCCATCAGCGGTTCAACCCATTCCACCATGGCTTGGGGCATGTCGACGATCACATGGTCATAGCGGGATTTGAGCTGGGTCATCAGCTGGGCCACCATGGCGACGTTCAGCGCGCTGAGCGGGGCAAAGATGTCGGGGGCGCAGAGCACATCCATGCCGCTTTCGTGGCGCAGCATGGCGCGGTCCAGAAATTGTGCATCCGGGTCGGTTTGGCCTTTGATCAGGGTGCTGGCCTCGGTGGAATCGGGCAGGTCGAGCATCAAGGCGACGGTGCCGTTCTGGATGTCCAGATCAACGAGGGCGGTGCGGCCAGCGGGGGCGTTTTGCGCCTGTGCCACAGCGAGGTTAACCGCAAGTGTCGTGGCCCCGGCGCCGCCACGGGCGCGCATGACGATGGTGACGTCACCTTTGGCGGCGGTTTCAGGCGCGCTGGGCGCGGCGGGGGCGGATGGGGTCTCGGGTTTGGCTTTGACGGGCAGGATTTCGGTCACGCCAGCGGCGCTCAATGCTTCGGTGATGTCGGCGGTGATGGGCGCGGCGGACATGGCGATGATTTGCAGATGCGTGTCGATCCGCGCCAGCAGGCTGCGCACGGCGGCGGTGTCATTTTCGAGGCTGTCGCTGATCTCGAACACGGCGAAATCGACGGTGGACCAGTTGACCACGCCTTGTTTGAGGATCGCGGAGAGCGTGCCATGCGAGATGCTGCCGCTGACGGCGGGATCGCGTTCCATTTCCTCGGCCATGGCTTGGCCGATGGCGGGGGTGCGCGACATGACCAGCACTTTGATTTGGTTCGGATCAGATGTCACAGCTTCGGCGACCTGACGTTCGATATCGTGATTGGCAAGTGTCATGGCAATAATCCTAACGAATGGTCTCGGCTGGAAGCGAGGCGCTCATGGAATTGAAGGTGAAGCTCTCGCCCAGATTGCTGTCGGCTGCGCCAGCGGCGCGGGCGAGGGCACCCAGAGGCGAGATGAAATCGAATTGCAGATCGGCCAGTTCCACCGTCACCATGGGGGAATAGGGCGCGCCCACACGGTTGAGGTTTTCGTCGAAACTGTAGGAGAATTGCAGGTTCTCGATGGCGGCATTGTTGGGCAGCAGCGGGCGCACTTGGGTCCAGATGGCCAAGGCGGTGGCGTTGCTGGTGGTGCCGGTGCAGGTGACGGTGTTGATCTGTTTGCACAGGCCCGCGCGTTCGGTGCAGGGCGTGCCATTGGGCAGATCGAGCGAGAGCGTGCCGATAAGCAGCCCGCGGTCGGTGACAGTGGCCACGCCATCGCAGGCCGGGCCGCGCACAACGGCCATACGCGCCGCCATGTTGGTGGCTTTTTCGGCGGTGACATTGGTATAGCCGAGCCGCGCAAAATCGATCACCGAGAAGAACAGGAACAAGAAGATCGACACGACAATGGCAAATTCCACCAATGTGGCGCCGTTTTCGTCGCGGGCAAAGCGGGGCAGGTGGCGGGCAAGGCGGATCATGAGCCGAGGATCCTTGCGCTGTCGCGGATGGTTGCGGTTGCGGGGGCCAGTTCGAACCCGGAGAGGGCGAACATGGCGGCAAATGGATAGTCGATGCGCAAGGTGGCCGAGACGGTGGCCACAGCCACATTGCCGCCGCGATAGCCCGAGCCTGTGCAGGTCATGCTGGCGCTGACTGAGGAAAGTTCCACGGAGGTTGGGATCAGATTGTCGCCATCGATGGAGTTGCGGATCATTTCAGACAGTTGCGCGTTCCATGCGGAGACATCGCCGCCAGTGGCGCAGCTGTCGATCGGGGCGACGCGGCTGAGGTAGCGGGCGGCTTCACGCACGCCAGTGACGGTGGTTTGATAGGACCAGAAGGTGCGCCCGCCTTCGAAGATCATGCCCAGAAACAGGATCATGATCGGCAGCAGCATGGCAAATTCTACCAGCGCGGCACCGCTTTCGTCGCGGGCAAAACGGGAGGCGCGAGCGGCGCGGATCATTCGACCAACCTCACGATATCGCGCACTTCGGTATCAAGGTTGCCGGTGCCGCAGCCGCCGCCAAGACAGGCGGTGATCTCGACATTCAGCAGGCCGTTTTCCGACGGGCCGAGGGTGAAGACCTCGAAGAATTGCTGCACGGGCGGGGCCGAGACAGAGACATCGACAGAAGAGCAATCAATCGCAGCCACAACCATCAAGCGGCGGTTGGGATCGGTGCCAACAGTGTCGGCCACTTCGGGGGGCACGCAGGAATCTCCGGCAAGCAGGCCGGTGCCCAGCAAACCGCCACCGCCAAGAAGACCGCCGCCGCCGCCAAAGAGCCCGCCGCCGCCACCACCGCCGCCCAAAAGGCCGCCGATCAGCGTGTCCAACAGGCCGGAATCGCTGGCGACTTCAGCTGCCAAGACTTCGCGTTGGAAAAATTCGAAACGGGTGGTGGCATCGGGGTAGGGGTCGGTGCCGTCGTAATTGGCGTTGATATAGGCGATGCGGCCCACGGACCAATCGCCATCGCCGGAGACATCGCAGGTGCCATTGTCAAAACAATCATCGGCAGGCAGGGATTCGGGCTGGCAGAGGCCGCCGCCATCGGCGAGGCCGATCAAGCTGAGCGGGCCGCCTGCGAAATCGGCATTGCCAAGCAGGCCAGAGACCGCGCCGGTGAATTCGCCCAGCCGCGTGTTGATCGCGCTCATGGCGTCATTGCCGTTGAGACCAACATTGAGGACAAGCCCGCCTTGGCCGGTGCAGGCGGTTTCAGGCTCGCGCGCGGCAGTGAGGCACAAGGAAAGCGCATCGCCGGACAGGCCGAGGCAGATATCCAGCCCGTCAAGCAGGCCAGTGACGGTTTCCACCAAGGCGATGTTGCCGGGCAGCAGGCTGGAGAGGTTCAGCCCGGCGTTGAGTTCGAGCGTGTCGCCAATGCTGACGGCGGCGTCGAAATCCAGCGGCATGCACATGGCCACGGGGGCGACGTTGCAGGCCTCAAGTTCGAACCCGGCAGTGGCGGCGGCGGAGGTGTCAAACGCGCTGGCGCTGGAGCGGAAGAGGATTTTGCTCAGGCCAAGGCTGACGGAATGGTCCTGCACGACGGCGCGCACATAGCGCGCTTGGGCCGGGTCGGTGGTTTCAAGTGCGCCATCAAGGGCGAAATGCCCGGTGGCATCGGGTTTGTAAAAGGTGAGAGTGACGATGTCAGCAGCGACCAGATCGCGCGCGCCATCGGCAAAGGTTTGGGTGTCGGTGATTTGCGACATCGCGGCAGAGCGCGCGCGGGTCAGGGCATCGGCTTTGCCGTCAAGTTCGGCGGCAGCGGCGAGGCTGACGTTATCGGCAAAGCTTTGCAATTCTGTGTGGGTGGTGGCCACGCGGCCAAAATCGAAGATGATCCCGATCATGCCCAAAAGGACGACCAGTGACATCGCCCAGAACACCATTATGCCGCCGTGATCATCCCGGGAGAAACTGGTGATGTGGGGGCGGCGGGGCATGAGGAAAACTCGCAATTGTGAAAATGGGGGTCTTAGGAAAGAAATTGCCCGCCCCGCGGCTTTTGGCAGGGCGGGCAAGTGGTGTTCGTTTTGAAAGCCTGGAAGGCTTACGGTGTTGTGCGAGCGTCTGTGAGGGCGCCCCCTGCTGAAGCCATGTTGGCTTCGATATTGCCGGATAGAGCGACAAGGCCAGCGGAACCAACGGCGATGGCGATGCCCAGGGCGATGCCGTATTCTACCAAGGTTGCGCCTTCTTCGTCCTTGCGGAAACGGTTGAAGAGATTTTTCATTTTAGTCATCCTAACTTTACTACGTTACATGGTGGCCCGTGATGGCCAGTGGGGTGAACTGGCCCGGGCACTTTTTGGGGCCTTCGACGAAGACGACTTTGCGCAGTCTTGCATCTATCACTGGGCTGAAATTGCCCGGAAATGGCGGCAATAGTGGGGCAATCCTCTGGCGAGATTGCCTAATTGTGGTGAATCTTATGCGTTTTTGATGCGGATTTGGCCCAGCTCTCCTTGTGGTTGTGAAGGTGAACGGTTGTGGCGTCTGATGGCGTGCAGCGGCAGGGAATCACCTTTGAAACCCACCGGGGTGGGCGCGCGCTTTCTTCTGCGTTGGGCAGGCTCTAGGGTGATGCAGAGCAAAGAGTGGCTGGGGCGGGATGAATACAGAGTTTGTGATGACAAGCGCCGGGTATCTGGTGGCGGGGCTGCTGGTGGCGGTGATTGTGTTTGATCTGCGCCAAGCGCGGATTCCCAATGTCTTGGTCGCGCTGCTGCTGGGGGTGTTTGGAGTGTGTGTGGCATTTTTCCTGCCGCTGGAGGTGTTGATTTGGCGCGGGGTGGCGGCGGCGATTGTGTTTGCCATTGGCTTTGCCGCGTTTGCGATCCGCAGTTTGGGGGCGGGGGATGTGAAGCTGCTTTCGGTTTTGGCGCTGTTTGTGCCCACGGCTGATCTGGCCGTGACGGCGGTGCTGCTCTCGGGTTGTGCGATTGTGACGTTAACCATGATGCGGCTGGTGCGGCTGCGGGCGCGCAGTGCGCAGAGCGATTGGGCGGTGCTGCGCGATCATTACCGCTATCCTTTGGGGCCTGCGATTGCGCTGGCGGGGCTGCTCTATCTGCTGTGGGGCGAGGCGATTGGTGCGGCGCTGCGCGGGGCGTGAAGATTCTTGGCGCGGCGGGCGGGCTGTGCCAAAAGGGGCGCATGTTCACACGCTACGCATTATATTACAGCCCGCCCCCCGGCCCTTTGGCCGATTTTGGAGCCCATTGGCTGGGCTGGGATTTGGCGCAGGGGATCGCGGCGGTGCAGCCGCAGGTGCCGGGGCTGGATCTGGCGCAGATCACCGAGGTGCCGCGCAAATACGGGTTTCATGGCACGGTGAAGCCGCCATTCCATCTGGCCGAGGGAAAAACCGCCGATGAGCTAAGCGCGGCGGCAGAGGCGCTTTGTGCGCGGCTGCCTGCGGTGGCGTTGCAGGGGCTGGAGCTGACGGCGCTGGGTCGGTTTTTGGCGCTGACCCCGGTGGGAGATGCAAGCGCGCTGGGCGAAGTGGCGGCGGCGGTTGTCAAAGGGCTTGATGGGTTTCGCGCGCCGATGGATGCGGCGGAATTGGCCAAGCGGCGGGGCAAGGGGTTGCCGCCGTTGCAGGATCAATATCTGCGCGACTGGGGCTATCCGCATGTGCTGGAGGCGTTTCGGTTTCATCTGACGCTGACTGGGAAATGCGACAAGGCGGTTTTGGCGCAGCTGCGCGCGGTGTTGCCGGGGATGCTGGCCCCTGTGCTGGAAGGCCCGCTGCGGATCGACAGCCTGACATTGGCGGGGCAGCGCGCCGATGGGATGTTTGCGCAAATCCGCCGATTTGCCCTGCGGGGGTAGCGTGCAGCGGGCTTGATGCATGCAAATGGATGGTTTAGCCTTTCCTGAAGAGGCCATTTTGCCGCCCCCTTCAGACTGAGAGCTGTGATGCAGGCGCTAAGCCGGATCATTCGGGAAACCATTCCAATCGAGACGCTGCGCGAGGACATTAGTCAGATTTGCGGCGCGTTTGAGGTGGAACCTGCGAATTTGAAAGCGCCTTCGCATGGGCTGGCGCGCAAACGGTTGCTGGGAGGGTTTGATGCGGCGCTGGTCTCGCTGGATGCGCAGAAGGCGGCGCGCACGCAGCGCTGTATCCGGCGCGATCCGGGTGACCATTTTTTCATGCTGATCCAGGATTACGGGCAATGTGATGTGCATCAAAGCGGCGTGACCACGCGGTTGTTGCCGGGTGATATGTTCATTGTGGATGCGACGCAGCCGTCGGAGTTTATCTATGGCGGGCAGATGGCGCATCAGATTTCGCTGCATTTGCCGCGCGAAGAAATGCTGGGGCGGTTTGGCAATGCCTGCGATGGCGGGGTGGCGATTGACCGCGATGATCCGCTGTGGGTGGCGATGCGCGCGGTGCTGATGAAGATGATGTACACCGCGCCCGAGGCGGGTTTCCAGATGAGCGAGGCGTTTTACGGGCTGATGGGCGCGTATTTTCAAGAACGCCGTAGCCAAGTGCCGGATCTGCGCGGGCAGATCATTGAACAGGCGCTGCGGCTGATTGCGCGGCAGTATCGTGACCCGGAATTCGGCCCTGCTGTGCTGGCGCAGCAATTGGGTGTGTCGCTGCGCAGTTTGCAGCGCTATTTTGCGCCGCTGGGTGAAAGCCCCGGTCAGCGGTTGTTGCAGGTGCGGCTGGCGCGGGCCCATGCGGTGCTGGCCTCGGCGCAGGGCACGGAGCGGCCTGTTGCGGGGCTGGCCTTTGCCTGCGGCTTCAATGATTTATCCTATTTTTACCGGGCCTTTCGCCAGAAATACGGGGTGACCCCCGGTGATGTGCAGGGCAAAGGCCGGGGCGGTGGCGCGATCGTCCAATAGAGGTGACGTTTTCTCCCAAGATGGCCCTTTGACATGGCCCTAGCCTGACTGTCGGGAGCGTTCCGGCAGCAAGCCGGGGCGAATGACGGAGGACATCATGAAAGATATCGTAGACACGATTGGCCTGATTGCGGGCGGCAAAAACCATCCGGTGGCGCAGGGGTTTGACGTGATCAACCCGGCCACGGGCGGGGTTGCGGGGCGCGCGCCTGATGCGGGCCAAGCCGAGCTTGATGCGGCAGTGGCAGCGGCCAAAGCGGCGTTTCCTGCGTGGTCGGCCACGCCCGACGCGGAACTGGCCGCGCTGTGCAGTGCCGTGGCGGATAAGATCGAAGAACATGCCGAGGAATTGGCGCAGCTGGTCACTGCCGAGCAGGGTAAACCGCTGGACGGGATTGGCTCGCGCTGGGAAATTGGCGGGGCGGTGGCTTGGGCGCGCTATACCGCCAGCCTGTCGCTTCCGATGCAGGTTTTGCAAGATAACGAGCAAGGCCGGGTGGAAATGTACCGCAAGCCTTTGGGGGTGGTGGGGTCGATCACGCCGTGGAATTTCCCGGTGCTGATTGCGATCTGGCACATTTTGCCTGCGCTGCGTACGGGCAATACGGTGGTTAGCAAGCCGTCGCCGCAAACGCCGCTGGCGTCGCTTCGGTTGATCGAGTTGATGAATGAAGTGCTGCCTGCGGGTGTGGTCAATTCCGTCAGCAGCCAAGACCGCGATTTCAACATGGGCGCGGCGATGTCGGGGCATGAAGATATTGCCAAGATCGTCTTTACCGGGTCCTGCGGCACCGGGCAAAAAGTGATGCAATCGGGCGCGGAGACCATGAAGCGGCTGACGCTGGAGATGGGCGGCAATGATGCGGGGATCGTGTTGCCCGATGCCGATCCGGAGGCGATTGCCGAAGCGCTGTTTTGGGGCGCGTTCATCAACAACGGCCAGACCTGCGCCGCGATGAAGCGGCTGTATGTGCACGAGGATATTCACGATGCGGTGTGCGCGGCGCTGGTGGCATATGCCAAGGCGATCCCCGCAGGGCAGGTAGAGGGCGCGGTGCTTGGGCCGGTGCAAAACCAGATGCAATTCGACAAGGTTGCGCGGCTGGTGGCGCAGGCCAAAGAGACGGGCGAGGTTCTGCTGGGCGGTGCGCCCGGTGAGGGGCTGTTTTTCCCCCCAACGATCATTGCGGGCATGCGCGCGCAAGATCCGCTGGTGTTTGAAGAGCAGTTTGGCCCGGCCTTGCCGATCATCAAATACAGCGATCTGGAGGATGCGCTGGCGCAGGCCAATGCGCTTGATGTGGGGCTTGGGGGCTCTGTCTGGTCCACCGATATTGCCGCCGCCAAAGAGGTGGCCAAGCGCATGGAATGCGGATCGGTTTGGATCAACAGCCACGGGATGATCCAGCCCAACGCGCCGTTTGGCGGCGTGAAGAAATCCGGTTTCGGGGTCGAATTCGGGGAAGAGGGCCTGAAGGAATACACCGATATTCAGGTGATTTTCGGCTGATGCTTGAGCCAGCGGCGCGGGGTTTGCGGCGCTGGCTGATTTGATTTCTTGGGAGGAAGAAACGAGATGACGAAGACAGATAAAGCGCGCCTGTCGCGGCGCAGTTTTTTGGGGCGCACGGCGGTGGCTTCTGGGGTTTTGAGCCTTGGTGGCGGGCTTTGGGGGGCCAGTGTGAACCCGGCCAACGCGCAGGAAAAGACCTATGATTATGTGATTTGCGGCGCGGGATCGGCGGGCTGTGTTCTGGCTGCTCGGTTGAGCGAGAGCGGCGCGCAGGTGTTGCTGATTGAGGCGGGCGGGCCGGATAATTCCGAGATGATCACCACGCCGATGCGGCTGATTGAGCTGTGGGGCACAAATTTTGATTGGGCCTATGAAACCGTGCCGCAGGCAGATGCGGCGGATCGCCAGCTCTATTGGCCGCGCGGCAAGGTTGTGGGCGGGTCCTCCGCGCTTAATGGCATGATCTATGTGCGCGGCAATGCGTCGGATTACGATGAATGGGCCAGTGAATTTGGCTGTGAGGGCTGGGATTACGCATCTGTGCTGCCGTATTTCAAGAAATCCGAGGATTTCTCACGCGGGGCGGATGAGTTTCACGGGGCAGGCGGGCCGTTGCATGTGACCGCAGATTACACGCCGCATCCGGTGACGCAGGCGATGGTGGAGGCCGCTGTGGAGGCGGGCCATCCGATGAACGAAGACACCAATGGCGCGGACCAGACGGGCGTGGCCTATGTGGATTTGAACACCAAAGATGGCATTCGGGCCTCGACGGCGGAGGCGTTTTTGCGCCCGGCGCTGGCGCGTGAGAACCTGACCTTGATCACCAATGCGCGGGTGCAGCGGGTTGAGATGGAGGAGGGGCGCGCCGTGGGCGTGACCTATCTGCAAGAGGGCGAGAGCCGCACCGTGCGCGCCGCGCGCGAGGTGATCGTGTCGGGCGGGGCGATTGAGAGCCCGCGGATTTTGATGCTGTCGGGGATTGGTCCCAAGGCGCATCTGGAAGAGATCGGCATCGAAGTGAAACAAGATTTGCCCGGTGTGGGTAAGAACCTCAATGATCACACGCTGTGCCCGGTGATTTACGAAGGTAAACAGCCGCTGCCTGCGCCGCAGGATATGTCGATCACGCCGCTGCATGCGCATGTGTTTGTGAAATCTGATCCCGGTCTGGCGGGGCCGGATATGCAGCCGCTGTTTTTCCATGTGCCCTATTATGCGCCGGGGCAGGAGCAGCCGACGGGCAATGCGTTTACGCTTAATGCCTCGGGGGTGCGGCCTGCGTCACACGGGGAAATTCGTCTGACGGGGAAAGATCCCGAAGATGCGCTGCATATTGATCCCAAGGTTTTGTCAGACGCGCATGACGTGGAGATTTTGGTGAAATCCATGCGGCAAATGCGCGAGATTGCGCGCCAGCCTGCGTTGGCCGAATGGGCGGGGCGCGAGATTTACCCCGGTGACGCGGTCCAAAGCGATGAGGATTTAGCAGCCTATGCACGCAGCGCGGTGATGTCCTATCATCATCAGAACGGCACTTGCGCCATGGGCACAGGAGAGATGGCGGTGGTTGATCCTCAGCTGCGCGTGCGCGGTGTGGCGGGGCTTCGGGTGGTGGATGCGTCCATTTTCCCGCGTGTGCCTGCGGGCAACACCAATGCGCCAGCGATAATGGTGGCGGAAAAAGCTGCCGATATGATCATCGCGGCGGGGTAAGGCTTTGCCCGCTTTGGCAGGCCGAGTCCGCAGCGTTCGAGACAACATAGGAGGAGGAATATAATGAAAAATACGTGGAAAGTGAATGGTTTGATCGGGGCGGCCTTTGGGCTGGCCCTGATGGCGGGGGGCGCTTTGGCGCATCCGCTGGATGGTCTGAGCGGGCCGGAATATCAAAAGATAAACGAGATTTTGCGTGCCAATGATTTGGCGGGAGATGAGACGCTTTATCCGTTGATTGAGCTGTTGGAGCCGCCAAAGGCAGATGTGCTGGTGTGGAAAGAGGGCGATGAATTGGCCCGCCGCGCCATGGTGCATATGTCCAATGCGGATGGCACGGGGTTTTTGGAAACCATCGTGAACCTGAGCAGCGGCGAAGTGGAGGGCAGCAGCCCGGCCGAGGGTCAGCCGATGATCCTGTTTGCGGAATTTGCCAATGCCATGGGCGCGGCCCTGTCGCATCCTGATATGATTGCGGGTTTGGCCAAGCGCGATTTGACGCCCGAGCAGGTGTTTTGTTTGCCGCTGACGGCGGGGAATTTCTTTACCCCCGAGGACGACGGCACGCGTTTGATGAAAGTGCCGTGTTACGTGAGCCCGGAAGGGTCGAATTTTTACGCCAAGCCGATCGAGGGCATTTACGCCGTGGTTGATCTGCAAACCGGCGAGGCGCTTCGGGTGATCGATGAGGGTGTGATTGCCGTGCCGCAAGATGGTTGGGGCTATACCGGCCCCGAGATCGAAGCGCGCACGCCGCAGCGCGCTGCGGGCAATCCGGCGGAATTGGTGCAAGAGGGTGGCCCCAATTTCACCTATGCCGATGGCGCGCTGGAATGGGACATGTGGCGGATGCATCTGCGGGTCGATAAACGCCCCGGTCCGGTTTTGTCGAACATCGATGTGAAGGACGGGGATGAGTGGCGTTCACTGATTTATCAGGCGCATTTGTCCGAAGTGTTTGTGCCTTACATGGACCCCAGCGAGGGGCTGTATTGGCGCACCTATATGGACAGCGGCGAATATGGGTTTGGTCTGTTCCTGACGCCGCTGGTGGCGGGGATTGATTGCCCGCGCTATGCGACTTTCCTGCCTGCGCTGATTGCCGATGACATGGGTAATCCGCTGGAGATCCCTGATGCGATCTGTATTTTCGAGCGCAATATCGGTGATCCGGCGTGGCGGCATTTTGAGGTGTTTGCCCAGACGCCTGACCAATATGTGCCCGCAGAGGGGCGCCCGGAGACCGAGCTGGTTGTGCGCACCGCGTCGGAGGTGGGCAATTACGATTATCTGATTGATTACCGTTTCAAACAGAACGGCCAGTTGGAGATCAAAATCGGTGCCACAGGTCTGGACGGGGTGAAGGGCGCAGATGCGACCTCCATGGATGATCCAACCGCAGCGGCAGAGACCGAATATGGCACGTTGATTGCCCCCAATCTGGTGGCGGCCAACCATGACCATTACTTCAACTTCCGCCTCGATTTCGACATCGATCAGCCGAAGAACCATTTCATGACCATGGATATTGTCCCGGCTGATTTGGCGGAAGACAGCCCGCGCCGGTCCATGTGGAAGGTGGAGCATAATATGCCTGCCACGGAAATGGAGGCGACCTATCAGGTGTCGGCGTTCAAACCGCGGTATTTCATGTTGCAGAACCCGGACCGCAAAGGGCCGCTTGGGCATAAGCCGGGCTATATGATCCATCATGGCAGCGTGGCCTATGGGCCGTTTGATTTCCAAAACGATCCGCCGATGATCCGCAACGCCTATATCGAAAACTCGGTGTGGAACACGGTGCATAACCCTGATGAGCGCTATGCGGGCGGCAAGTTTGCCCTGCAAAGCGATGGGTCCGATACCTTGGCGCAGTGGGTCAAGGAAGACGCGCCGCTGCAAAACCAAGACATCGTGACGTGGTTCACGGCGGGGTTCCACCACATTCCGCGAACCGAGGATTGGCCTGTGATGTCGACCGAGTGGAAGACCGTGCACATCATGCCGCATAACTTCTTCCCGATGAACCCGGCGATCACGATCCGCGATCCTGAGTAAGCCGCGCCCCTGAAAGGGGAGGAAATCTGCCCGCATCCCGATGCCTCGGGGTGCGGGTTTTTCATTGCGCTGTGGCCAGATTGCCCGGCGGGGCGTAGAATTGCCGGGATAAGACGAAAAACAATCGTTTTTCTGCGCTGGGCCGCGTCTGGGCGGGGAAAAATGCTGTTTTTTCGCCCTTCTGCCGCCATGGTTAAGGTGATTATGGTAGGAAGTGACGCCAGTAAAAGGAGATCATTTTATGATCCTAGCAGCCATTGATCTTGGAAATGCCGACCACCACGAGCTTATTTTGAACCGCGCGCAGGCTTTTGCCGAGGCGCAGGATGAACAATTGGGGGTGATTTCGGTTGTGCCTGATTACGGTCTGACGCTTGTCGCCCCTTGGTTCAAAGAGGGCGCGCGGGAGGAGTTTTTGAAAGAGGCGGGCGTGGTGCTGCACAAGGCGGTCACGGATGTTCTGGGCAAGGAGGCGAATGAAAAATGCCGCCATATCCTGCGTCAGGGCACGATTTACCAAGAGATCCTGAGCGCGGCGGATAAGCACCAGCCGTCGTTGATTGTGATGGCGGCGCATCGGCCAGAGCTGCGCGATTATCTGATCGGGCCAAACGCCGCGCGCGTGGTGCGCCATGCGAAATGTTCGGTTCTGGTGCTGCGCGACTAACGGGTTATTGGGGTGGTCCGGCTTTGCGCTGGGCCGCCCAATAGGCCTGATTTTCCTGCCGCAAATCTTCATAAGACGCGATGCGTGCGCGTGCGTCGCTGCCGCCTTGGTCGACCAGCAGGGCGATCAGCGTCTCGATCACCGCCATCGCCCCGGCGTAGCAGCCGAAGTGATGGGTGGAATGCACCGAAGCGATCAGCGTTTCATCGGCGCGGAAATCCGGCGAGACAATTTCACTGTCAGAAATAATGATCAGTTTCAGGCCTTTGCGGCGGGCAAAAGCGCAGGCCTCGATTGTTTCACGTGAATAGGGCGTGAAGGTGATGGCGATCATCACCTCGCCGGGCTGGGCCAGATGCAATTCGTCGATGGCGCTGTTCATGTGGCGCGGGATCAGATGCAGGGTCGGCAGGGCCATGCGTCCCACGTAATGCAGGTGATAGGCCAGGCCATAGCTGGCGCGGACTGCCGTGAGATAGACCGCAGGGGCGGCCAGCAGCATCTCGACCACCCGCGACATTTGCGCGTGATCTTGGCGTTCCAGCGAGCGCTCTACGATGGCCATTTCATTCTGCGCGGCGCGGGCTTGGACCTTGCCTGAGGGGCTGGCGGGAAGCCCGTCCAGCCAGCCGGGGGGCGCGGAGCTGATCGGGGCCGAGACCAGCGCCTGGCGGAAGGGGGCGCGCAATGCGTCATAGCCTTCAAAGCCCAGCATTTCCGCAAGGCGCACCAGCGTATAGGTGCTGACCCCGGTTTTTTGCGCTGTGGTGCGGATGGGGTCGAGGCCAAAATCGGAGGGGTGGTCGATCAGATATTTCGCCGCCGTTTGCAGCCGCGCAGGCAGGGCGGGCATATCGTGTTTCAGGCGGTTGGTGATCCGGGTTTTGAGAGCGGGGTCCATGGGCATCACATATGTTATTTCCTGCCAGCATTGACGAAATTTGTTTTGTCCGCAAGTGTCAGGCAAAGGCCTGAGCCCCCATGCGGGGCGGGCGGTTTCAAGGGCGGATAGTAGATGCACGATAGATTTATCATGGTGGCCCCCAATGGGGCGCGGCGTGGCAAAGCGGATCATACGGCCCTGCCGATCACCACGGGGGAGATTGTGCAAACGGCGGCGGATTGTGTGCGCGCCGGGGCCGATGCGCTGCATCTGCATGTGCGCGATGCGCAGGGCGAACATTCGCTTGATCCGGGGCGCTACCTTGAGGCGCTGGCGGAGTTGGAGCGGGTTTTGCCAGAGCTGCGCGTGCAAATCACCACAGAGGCGGCGGGGGTGTTTGATGTGGCCACGCAGCTGGCTTGTGTGACGCAGGTGCGGCCTGATTGGGCGTCGATTTCCCTGCGCGAGATTGCGCGAAATCCGGCGCTGGCCCCCAAGCTTTATGGGCTGTGTGCCGAGCAGGGCACGCAGGTGCAGCATATCCTATACGATAGTGATGACATTGCCTTGCTGCGCGATTGGCAGGCCAAGGGGATAGTGCCCGACGCAGAGCCGTCGGTGATTTTTGTGCTGGGGCGGTATGCGCAGGGGCAGGTCTCGCTGCCGGGTGATTTGGTGCCGTTCACCAAAGCAATGCCCGAGGCGCGCGATTGGATGGTTTGCGCCTTTGGCCCGCATGAGCATGCCTGTTTGTACGCGGCGGCGCAGCAAGGCGGCAGCCTGCGGGTGGGGTTTGAGAACAGTTTGAGCGATGCGCAGGAGAACCTGCATGCGGATAATGCGGCGTCGGTGGCGGCGCTGCGCGGCCTGTTGAAAGGGAAGTCTGATGAGTAAATCGCAAAGCCATGTGTTCCCGCGCCATTGTCACAGCGACCTGCCTGTCGCGGTGGGCGGCGAGGGGTGTTATCTGATTGACGCGGCGGGCAAGCGCTATTTTGACGGGTCGGGCGGGGCGGCTGTGTCTTGTCTGGGGCATTCCAACGCCCGTGTGCGCGATGCGATCAAGGCGCAGGTGGACCAGCTTGCCTTTGCGCATACGGGGTTTTTCACCTCTGAACCTGCCGAGGCTCTGGCTGATCTGTTGATTGCCCATGCGCCGGGGGATTTGGACCGGGTGTATTTTGTCTCGGGCGGCTCTGAGGCGGTGGAGAGCGCGATCAAGCTGGCGCGGCAATATCACGTGGAGCGGGGCGCGCCGCAGCGGCGGCATTTGATTGCGCGGCGGCAAAGCTATCACGGCAATACGATCGGCGCGTTGTCGGCGGGGGGCAATGCGTGGCGGCGCCAGCAATTTGCGCCGCTGTTGGTGGAGATGAGCCATATTGCGCCCTGTTATGAATATGCCGAGCGCCCCGAGGGGGAAAGCGTGGAGGCATACGGGCTGCGCGTGGCGAATGAGCTTGAGACCGAGATTTTGCGGCTGGGGCCGGATAGTGTGATGGCGTTTATCGCAGAGCCTGTGGTGGGCGCGACATTGGGCGCTGTGCCGGGGGTGCCGGGGTATTTCAAGCGGCTGCGCGAGATTTGCGACCAATATGGCGTGCTGCTTATTCTGGACGAGGTGATGTGCGGCATGGGGCGCACCGGGCATCTGTTTGCCTGCGAGGCGGATGGTGTTGCGCCTGATATCTTGTGCATCGCCAAGGGGTTGGGCGCGGGCTATCAGCCGATTGGCGCGATGCTGTGTTCGGCGCAAGTGTATGGCGCGATTGCGCAGGGCAGCGGGTTTTTCCAACATGGTCACACCTATATTGGCCACCCGGTTGCGGCGGCGGCGGGGTTGGCGGTGCTGCAAGAATTGCTGGAGCGCGATCTGGTGGCGCAGGTGCAGGCGCGGGGCGATTACCTGCAATCCGCGTTGGAGCAGGTCTTTGGCCAGCATGCGCATGTGGGTGATATTCGCGGGCGCGGGTTGTTTCGGGGGTTGGAGTTTGTGGCGGATAGGGGCAGTAAAGCGCCGTTTGATCCGGCGCTTGGGCTGGCGGGGCAGATCAAAAAGGCGGCCTTTGCCGAGGGGTTGATTTGCTATCCCATGCCCGGCACGCGGGACGGGCGGCAGGGCGATCATCTGCTGTTGGCACCGCCGTTTATTGCCAGCGAGCCAGAGCTGGATGAGATGGTGGGCCGGTTGGAGCGGGCTGTGGGGGCGGTTATGGCCAAGATTTGAGCCTTTTGGCTGCCAAATGCCGCAAAAAGATAGGCCAGACGTAGAAATGTTTGCTAGGCCGTGAAAATTCGCTCAAAACCTTCATGAGCAACCACGGCCACCAAGCAGGCATCGCTGCCTGAACCATACCGGAGATTTCATGTCCAAGTTTTGCCTGACCGTTACCTGCCCCTCCAAGCGGGGGATTGTCGCCGCTATTTCCAAATTTCTGGCCGAGCAGGGCTGTAATATTACCGATTCTGCGCAGTTCGATGATCTGGATAATGGCCAGTTTTTCATGCGGATGAGCCTTGTGGCGGAAACCGGGGCCACGCTGGAGGCGCTGAACGAAAGCTTTGCCGATATCGCGGGGGAGTTCGACATGGAATTTGCCTTCCATGACGAGGCCAGCAAGATGAAAGTTGTGCTGATGGTGTCGCGTTTCGGGCATTGTCTGAACGATCTGCTCTACCGGGTGAAGATCGGCGCGCTGCCTATTGAAGTGGTGGCGGTGATTTCAAATCACATGGATTATCAAAAGGTTGTGGTGAACCATGACATTCCGTTCCATCAGATCAAAGTGACCAAGGAAAACAAGCCCGAGGCCGAAGCGCGCATCATGCAGGTGGTTGAGGAATCAGGTGCCGAGTTGATCGTATTGGCGCGCTATATGCAGATCTTGTCGGATGAGATGTGCCGCAAAATGTCCGGGCGGATCATCAATATTCACCACTCGTTCCTGCCGTCTTTCAAAGGGGCGAACCCTTATAAACAGGCGTTCGAGCGCGGGGTGAAATTGATCGGGGCGACATCGCATTATGTGACGGCCGATTTGGACGAAGGCCCGATTATTGAGCAAGACACAGTGCGCATCACCCATGCGCAATCGGCCAATGATTACGTGTCGCTGGGCCGGGATGTGGAGGCCAGCGTGTTGGCCCGCGCGATCCATGCCCATGCCCACCGCCGGGTGTTTTTGAACGGCAATAAAACTGTGGTCTTCCCTGCCTCGCCGGGCAGCTATAGCTCCGAACGGATGGGGTGAGATTGGGGGGGGCGGCGCAGGCTGCCCTTCGCTATTTTGTCACGGTTTCAGGTGGAAAAGAAAAACCCCCGCGATCCAGAGGATCCGGGGGTTTTTTCTGCGAATTGGTGCCCAGGAGAGGCAGGTCCATGGAATAAATAGTTTTTTGTTCTGTCGGTATAAGTTCCCAATTTCTTAGGAGAAATTACTCCACTCAGCGAGGATGGATCTTTCGAGAAGCCACCCCTCTGTGGGGCAGAATGTGGGGCAGATCCTATGCCATTGACTACCATTGACCACCTCGAACTACGAGGCAAAACCTATTACATCCGGATGCGCGTCCCTAAACAGTTCGCTGAGGTCGAAGCTCTCGGCGAGATCAACAGGTCACTTAAGACGCGCGACTTGATCGAAGCAAAGGCTCGGTGCGGAAATGTTAGACACGCACTCTTTATGGAATGGCGTGCCCGTTGCGCAGGTAGGACTACCAATACTCGAGCGACATTCGATGCATCGATTGAATTGCTGAAGGGTTGGGGTATGTCATTCAGTCCGATGGATGATCTGCTGGCCGGACCAGTGGATGAGCTTCTGGCGCGGATCAAAACGATCGCTAACATTGACCCAGCATCAGCTGCGGTTCCGGCAGCAATGGGAGCGATCGATCTTCCGGATATCTCCCTTCATGATATGTCAAACAGCATGCCGGTTCTAAAGGAAGCGGAAATTCGCGCCAAAAATGCCCGGCAGCGCCGTGAGTGGTGTGGCAACTTCAAGCGCGCAGCTCGAGACTTCACAGCGGTGGTTGGAAGGCGAACCATACTTACAATTTCTGAGCAGGACGCGGCTGATTACGAGAGCTATTGGACGAAGCGCGCAAAGTCGGGCTCCGTGACCGCAAACTACGCCAACAAGCAGATCAGGTATGTCCGCCAGATGATCGATGCGCATTTTGAAGACCTCAGCATGCCTAAAAGTAAACGATTGAACGTCTTTCGCGGAATGCGGGTCTTGAAACTCGCCTACAGTCCTTCAGATAATGAGCGAAAGAAGCTTTCGCTCCCTGAAAAATGGATCCGACAGCGCTTAATCAGAGACCAGGTGCTTGAAGAACTGGATCAGCAGGCGTCCGATGTCGCGATTGTCTCCGCGATTGGTGGTTGCCGCGCTTCTGAGATTTACGATTTGCCGGCGGAAGATATTCACCTGCAACATCCTATCCCTCATATCAGCTTTCGGATCGTTCAAGACGGTAAACAGAGGCGAGAACTGAAGAGCCATTCGGCAACCCGTGTGCTCGTTCTGCAGGGGCCTGCACTCGAAGCGATGAAGAGGAATCCGACGGGCTTCTCGCGCTATCGTGGCAAGGCGGGCTATTCAGGTGGCGTGAACGGATTTCTCCAGGATAATCAGTTGTTTCCGATCGTTCCAGAGGGGATAGATGGTCGCTATGTGATCAGTGGCACGCGGCATTCGTTTGAGGACCGCATGCTGGCGGCCAGGATGGGAAATGAAGAAAGAGCCTTTCTCATGGGGCATTCGATCGGAAGGGTAAGGGGACGACCAGTTTATGGCAGCGACCTCGATTTGCCGATCCGAGCTTTACTCCAAGAAATGGTGGCTATTGAGAGCGAGGAATGGACACCGCGGCCCATCGCTGAACTTTGGACTGAAATTGATCTTTTGCTCGAAGAGAAAGGTTACCGAGTTCGGTAGCAGGAGTAGCCGAACTGACCTGAGGTCTTCATGAGAGCCGGTTTGTTCACAGATTGGTGCAGCGTCGCACATATGGTTTCTCCGTAGGCCGAAACGAACCGACTTCCTATCCAATGTTAATCTGGATGGAAGATAGTCATGGAACCCGCTGTCGAAACGCTGAAAGCCGCTCGGAAAGTAATTGTGCGCATCGTGCAAGCACGAGAAGATGGAGGAAAGTTCGTCCCTATAGTTTTAGCACTCGAACGTTATATCGCCGCGAGGGAAGATTTAAGTGATGATCTCTCCCGCATCCTGAATGAGATGGCTTGATTATCTTCCGATGCGCTCCGATGGAGGTTCAGCGCCGTGAAGTTCGATTTATATGGGCGGATAGCGCCGAGTAGTGCGGAGAATCGTTGGTGGGAAAATGGTCTCTGACCGCAACGGCATACATACATCTGACGCAACACCAGTTGTGTTTCGAAAACTCGAAGCTGAGGCTTACAAGCTTGTTAAGGTCACACCAATCTAACACAACACATTTTGTGTTAAGAAAGCTGGGTGTCGAGTCACACAAGCTTGTTTAGGTCACACCAATCTAACACAACACATTTTGTGTTGAGAAAGC
>JBPOFD010000029.1:0-4752 GCA_051252055.1 Sulfitobacter sp. | reverse complement strand
AGTTCGCGGCACTCGCAGGATAGGTGTGTCCGCTAGCAGAACTACCTTCGGCTTGGCCGAAACTTTGCGACACTACCCTTTGAAATTGGTATGGCGAAACCGCAGGAAAGCAGACCGATTCGAATTATAGGGGCAACGACTATAACTTGGGATTTATAGTACAAACTCCACAACATCTTGCGAATAACCGCACGAAAAGCAAAGTTTCCCGTATTATCAGCCTGTTATCGACAGAATCTGACCGACCGCCTCAATGCTTCAACCGCTCGAAAGGCAACTTACAGACAAAAAAATGTTGCTTGGGGATAAGTTGCGTGTCATGAGTTCAATTGTCGCAAGCTGACGTAAATCACGCCTTTTAGCGACGAAACAAAGATGACCCACAAAGAGGTCGTGAGGGTAGCATGAATTCAAACGCAGATATCGCGCAAACCAGCTCTATCGCAGCATCTATTGCGTCGAACGCTGCCCGCCTGTCGGAAGCGCTAAACAACCATATGCGCAATAGCTTCCAGCCCGACAGTCGAAAAGCGCTGCGTAAATTTCATCCTGCGGAAGTTTCAGAGCTCACCGGCATCAGTATGTCGAACCTCCGGACCCGGCATCAGGAAGGCGATTTCCCAGATGTAGAGACGGATTCACGAGGTCGCAGGCTCTACTCTGCCCAAGAGATTGACCAAATCCGCCATGTGATGGCAAAGACTGGGCGGAATGGTGAGACTTATCTTCCCGGACGTCGTGAGAACGACGCCCTTCAGGTTATTTCCATCGTGAACTTCAAGGGTGGTAGCAGCAAAACAACCAGTGCGATCCACTTGGCCCAACGCTATGCCTTGCGGGGCTATAGGGTTCTTGCGATCGACATGGACCCCCAAGCCAGCTTGACCACAATGTTTGGATACCGTCCCGAGATCGAATTTGCCGAGAGCGGCACGATTTATGACGCACTGAAATACGAAGCCCCGGTTCCGTTGAGCCAAGTCATCCGAAAGACCTATTTTCACAATCTCGATCTCACGCCTTCGGGCCTGTTGTTGTCGGAGTATGAAACCGAAACGGCCTATGCGCTTCAGCACAAGATCGACCCGCCATTCACACAGCGCCTTGCGATCGCACTCGACGAGATCGAAGCAAACTACGATCTCGTCATCATCGATTGCCCTCCTCAACTTGGCTTCACTACGATGACGGCTTTGTTAGCGTCTACTGGTCTTCTGATCACGGTTGTTCCCAGCATGTTGGATGTCGCCTCAATGGCGCAATTCCTTGAAATGGCTGGAGAAACCGTTCGAACTCTTGAAGAGGCGGCGGGGCCGATCGACTGGAACTTCCTTAAGTTCTTGATCGCTCGATATGAGCCAACGGACGTACCCCAATCGCAAATGGCGGGTTTTTTGCGTTCCATTCTCCTCGATCAGGTTTTGACCACACCTATGCTCAAATCAACAGCGATCTCAGACGCTGGGATGACGCAGCAAACCATCTATGAGCTGGATCCATCGCAAGTCGTAAAGAAGACACTAACCCGCATATTAGAGTCTGTTAATGGTGTCGCGGATGAGTTCGAAAAAACGATCCAGCAAGCTTGGGGAAGGGAAACTGACTAATGGCCCGTAGAAACCTGTTCCAGCCCCCTCCCCCACCAGATGCTGACAGCTCGGCGGCCACGGCCGGAGAACAAAAGGCGCGGTTCCCAAATACTGGCGCAATGAGCGGCGTGAAATCCACTTTGAAAGATGTCGCGAGCAATGCGGTAAGGGAAATCTCCGTTGATGACATTGAAGAGAACGGCCCTAAAGACCGTCTCTCTTTCACGGATGCCGATGTTGTAACGCTAGCTGAGAGCATTAAGGTCCACGGCCAACAAGTTCCGATTATGGTGCGCCCCATCGCGGACAAACCCGGACACTACAAGATCGTCTATGGTCGCCGCAGATTGCGGGCATTGCGATCGCTCGGCATCCCCGCGAAGGCACTTGTCAGGTCTCTTTCTGACGAAGAGGCTATTCTCGCCCAGGGGCAAGAGAACACCCAGCGTTTGGACCCCAGCTTCATTGAAAAAGCGCTCTTCGCGGCTGCGCTGGCTACAAGTGGCTACGAGCAGGCAATCATCCTGGATGCCCTTGCTGTGGACAAACCAATGTTATCCCGCATGACCAAAGTTGCACGGTCCATCCCAAAGTCAGTCATTGAGCAGATCGGTTCTGCTCATGGCATTGGACGGAGACGTTGGGAAGAGCTCGCGGACCAGTCGCGGAGCGATAGCGTCGATCTTGAACAGATCACCGCGAAGCTTCAGCTTGATGCCGCCAAGAGCTCCGACTTCCGGTTTGGCATGGTAAGTGACGCCATCACTCAGGCACTGAAATCTAAAGCCTCTGACAGACCAGCGGCACCCCCTACCCTCTCCATCAAACTTAGTGATGGGACGGCTTTGGCTGAGATGAAAGAAACGGCCCGCGCTTTGACATTCAAGCTGTCGAAGTCCGATGCCCCAGAATTTTCTCAGTGGATGCGCGACAACGCAGAAGCTGAACTTACGCGCCTTTATGAGGCGTGGCAGTCAGAGCAAAAGCCTGACTGATTGTCGATCGAGCAGTAAAACTTAAAAAAGGAGCACGACCAACAGCCAAAAAAGAAAGAGCCCCCCAAGGTAATCCTAGGAGAGCCCAATCTGTTCTTTGCACTTTCAGATTTACCAGCTTCTCCGCGCCAGTCAACAACAACCGATTCGGTTGCCGAAGATTTGCGGCCTTTTTTCTGGTTTCAGAGATATTGGTGCCTTTCACATCAGGTTGTCGTGAAAAAACATGGCATTTACACAAGCAACTGCACCCACTGGGCTGCGGACCAGTAAAATATTGTCCGCGGACAATTCCATTCCAGAACGCCACATCGTCGTAGCAACGCTCCGCAACGCGGCTCCGCGTCTCGGCCTCAGCGCATCAGTGATTTCAACCTTAGATGCGATGCTTTCGTGCTTGGCGCCAAAGCGTAATCACCACACAGTGTTTGCATCGAACGCAACACTCACATTTCGACGAAACGGCATCTCAGACAGAACAATCAGGCGTCACGCGGCAACGCTGCAAGAGATTGGCCTACTGGTGCGCCGCGACAGCCCAAATCGGAAGCGCTTCACAAAGCACAACATCTACGAGGGTAAGGCTCTTCGATTTGGCTTTGACCTCTCACCACTCTTTGATCGTTTGCATGAGATTGCATCGATGGCCGCAGAGGTCCTGAGGGAACGAGAGCAGATTGATTACCTGCGCGCCAAAATCAGAGCAGCAGCCAATGCGAGCCTCACAGCCAACCCAAACGACGACACGGCTCTCAACATCTTCCGTATCCTTCGCCGTAAATTGTCGCTCCGAGACTGCGAACAGATCCTCTCAGACCTCCGAGTCACTGAAGTTGAAGCCGAGGCAACAGATGATCGAAGTACTGATCTGACGACAACAATGACCGCCAGTGACGGTCAATTTGTCCGGCACCATCATAAGTCAAATAAAGAACATATTGATAAAGAGAGGATTGCTCTAAAAAAAGAAACGCCTCTTACAAATTCGGAAGCTCCGATCACGATCCTAGAATTGTTATCAGCTTGTCCAGAAGCTGCCGAATTTTCGCTGAGAAAGATTGAAACAATTCAGGATGTCGTAGCTCACGCTCGAACCCTTGCACCGATGATAGGGATTACTAGTCAAAACTATGAAGCAGCACACGAACGGCTTGGTGCTCTAAGAGCAGCGGCGACAGTATGGGCGATTATGCAATTCCATGACAAAATCAAAGCGGTCGGTGCGTACTTTCGCTCAATCACAACTGGCTCAAAGAGTGATGGCTTTAGTCCTGAGAAATTAATACGGCGTCTTGCTACGGCACAGAAGTATGCAACTTGAACCAACAATTGTCCGCGGACAATTGTTGGCCCAGCGATGCCGTTGAAGGGGCTTCCATGACCATACCGGCACAGAGAAAGCCACCAAAATCAGAGCCCGGCAACCTTCGTCAGGTTGACGCGGAACCGATCCCGACGCCGTTGATATCGCCGCGTCATCTCGGCGGATGCATGTCCCAGTTGTTTTTGTATGTAGCGCACATCGACGTCAGCGCTCGAAGCCAGCCCAGCCCGCAAACTATGCCCAGAAAACAGCGCAAGGCGATCTTTCTCGGACAATTCGCTGCGGATACCAGCGTCCAATACAGTTTGTTTGATCAGTCGCGCCACATGTTTATCAGAGAGACGCGCATCGAGGGCGCGTCTATTGTCACGGGTCGTCCTCCAGAAGAGGGGGCCAATGTCGGTCTTGGCGAAATGCAGCCAGTGTTCCAGTGCATGCACTGGGCAGGTTTGATCGCTCGATCCGCGGCCGATCTCGACCTCGCGCCAACCGGTTTTGCCGCGCAGAAACAGCACCGCGCCGTCGTTCTCTATCTGCACCCAACCACCGCTGTCAGGTGTATCGTCCTTGCTTTGGTCCAGACTGACAATCTCGGACCGGCGCAGACCGCCCGCATATCCGATCAGCAGAATCGCGCGATCCCGCAAGCCGCGCAGATCGAAGGGCAGGGTGGCGATCATCGCACGGATATCCTCCGCCAGTACCGCTTCTTTCTGAACGGGTGGACGCGCGTGCTTACGCCGGATACCAGCACGAACACCTGCGCTGGTATTGCCAAGTTGTCGACAGCAGATCGTGCTTCCCTGTGAAAGGCGTGGATCACGCAGTCATCTCAGCGGTGTAA
>JBPOFD010000028.1:0-5671 GCA_051252055.1 Sulfitobacter sp. | reverse complement strand
CCACCAGGGGCGCTGAAAAGCTGAGACGTACCCTTTGAACCTGAACCAGATAATGCTGGCGGAGGGAGGTCGTATGTTTTTTTGCTATTGCATACCAAACCCCTCTTTTTGCCCGCAAAAAGAGGAATAGTCATGACTCCCGAAGGCCTGCTGACAGATCTGCGTGACCAAAAACCATTGGTGCATTGCATTACGAATTATGTGGCGATGAACATTGCCGCTAATGTTGTTCTGGCGGCGGGGGCGTCACCTGCGATGGTGCACGCGCCCGAAGAAATCGCAGAATTCACGCCCATTTGTGGCGCGCTGACGGTCAATATCGGGACCTTGTCCACACCGTGGCAAGCCAGCATGACGGCGGCGGCATCGGCGGCGACGGCCCGTAATGTGCCTTGGGTTCTCGATCCTGTTGCACATTTCATCACGCAGTACCGCAGACGTGCGGCACAGGAATTGCTGGCGCTGCGCCCAACGATTATACGCGGCAATGCGTCGGAAATACTGGTCTTGGCGGGGGAGGCAGGCGCGGGAAAAGGAGCTGATAGTGGGGATAGCGTCGAGGCCGCTCAAGGTGCAGCGAAGGCGCTGGCGGTGCAGTTTGGCACAGTTGTCGCCATCACCGGCCCCTTCGATTATCTGACCGACGGGGCGCAGGAGGCCCATGTTTCGGGCGGGTCACCTTTGATGCCACAGGTCACGGCGTTAGGCTGTTCCCAGACTGCATTGATGGGCGCATATGCTGCGATTGGTCCTGCCTTTGACGCAGCTCTTGCAGCCCTTGCGCATTTCAAAGTGGCAGGCACAGAGGCCGCAAAATTGGCAAATGGGCCGGGCAGTTTCCAGATGCACTTCCTTGACGCACTTGCCGCAGCTCAGCCCGCAGATCTGGCAAAGGTCATCGGGTGATGGCAGCGCTGAGAGATCAATTGCGGCTTTATCTGGTAACTGACCCGCAGCTTTGTGCGCAAATCGGCGTTGTACAAACCGTGCATCGCGCGGTGACCGGAGGCGTCTCGATGGTGCAGTTGCGCGACAAACACGCGACAACGGCGCAGCGCATTGAACTGGCGATTGCCCTGCGGGAGGCCTTGCGGGGCACTGGTGTTTCGCTGTTGATCAATGATGATGTCACTGCTGCTGTGGAGGCACAGGTGGACGGCGCACATATCGGTCAAGGCGATCTTTCGGCTGCGCGTGCGCGCGCGATGCTGGGCGCGGATAAAATCCTTGGGCTGTCTTGTGAGACGCCGCAAACCGTGCGCGATGCTGATCCGGCACTGGTTGATTATCTCGGGTTGGGGCCTGTTTTTGGCACCGCTACAAAACATGACCACGCACAGCCCACAGGCTTTGATGGTTTGGCGGAACTGGTCGCCCTGTCGCCTGTTCCGAGTGTGGCTATCGGTGGGTTGAAGGCCGAGCATATCATGGGTGTGCGTGCCAGTGGTGCGGACGGCATGGCGGTTGTGTCCGCTATTTGCGGGCAGGCGAACCCACAAGCCGCTGCAGGCGCGTTTCATACCTTCAAGTCGGAGCATTCTCGATGATCCCCAACGTTCTCAGCATCGCGGGGTCTGACCCGTCTGGCGGGGCCGGCATTCAGGCGGATATCAAGGCGATTTCGGCAAATGGTGCCTTTGCCATGGCCGCGATCACGGCATTGACCGCGCAAAATACGCAAGGTGTAACGGGTATTCACCTGATCCCGCCGGAGTTTATAAAGGATCAGATTGCATCCGTCCTTGCCGATATTCGCGTTGATGCGGTCAAGATCGGGATGATCGCCAAAGCAGATGTTGCGGTCGCGGTGGCGCAGGCGTTGAAGGGGCATGCTGACATCCCCATCGTGCTTGATCCTGTGATGATCGCCAAGGGCGGTGCTTCGCTGCTGGAGCCGGATGCGGTGAATACCCTACGCGATGCGCTGTTGCCCCTCGCCATGCTGCTGACCCCCAATTTGCCCGAAGCGGCACATCTGCTGTGCTGCGACACCGCAACCACACGCGGTGAAATGGCTGCTCAAGGCGCGGCGCTTTGTGCGCTGGGGGTCGAAGCTGTGCTGATGAAAGGGGGGCATCTTGATGGGCCTGAGAGCCCCGATTGCCTTGTGACAGCGGACACTGTGACATGGTTCGAGGGGGTGCGCACTCCGACTGCGAATACGCATGGCACGGGTTGTACGCTGTCGTCGGCATTGGCGGCGCAACTGGCCCATGGCTGCACAGCGGTCGAAGCCACAGCCGCCGCAAAATCCTATGTCGCACACGCCATTGCATGTGCAGGCGAGCTGTCTGTCGGTTCAGGACATGGGCCAACCCACCATTTTGCGGCACTCTATTCCAAATGAAAGCGAACTTCTCATGAAATCCATATGCTTTGCTACCGTTCTATCGCTGTGTGCGGCACCCCTTTGGGCGCAGGATCAGGTCACCTTGTTGCTCGATTGGTTTGTCAACCCAGACCACGGACCCGTTATTATCGCGCGGGAAAACGGGTATTTTGCCGATCAGAACCTCGCGGTAGAGATCATTGCCCCTGCGGATCCTTCCGCACCGCCAAAAATGGTTGCGGCGGGTCAGGCCGATCTTGCGATTTCATACCAGCCACAATTGCACCTGCAAATCCATGAGGGGCTTCCCTTGCAACGGGTCGGTACATTGGTTGCTACGCCACTGAACTGTCTGTTGGTCTTGGCGGACGGTCCGATCAAAACCCTTGCCGACTTGAAAGGGCGTAAAGTCGGCTTTTCCGTCGGCGGCGTCGAAGAGGCAGTTCTGGGGAATGTTTTGAAAACACACGGTCTGACGCTCGACGATGTTGAGTTGATTAACGTGAACTGGTCTATGTCGCCGTCGCTCATGTCCGGTCAGGTCGATGCCGTCATCGGGGCGTTTCGTAATTTCGAGTTGAACCAGATGGACATCGAAGGCGTGCCGGGCCGCTGTTTTTATGTCGAAGAAGAAGGCCTGCCGCCCTATGACGAGCTGATTTATGTGGCCAACAAAGACAGGATGGACATCGACATGATTAGGCGTTTCCTTGCCGCGACAGAAAAAGCGACCCAATACATCATCAACCATCCGGTCGAGAGTTGGGAGATTTTTGCAGGCACCGCGCCCGAGCTGAACGACGAGCTGAACAAGCGCGCTTGGGTCGACACGCTGCCGCGTTTTGCCTTGCGCCCGACAGCGATGGACGTGGGCCGCTATGCCACGTTCGAGGCCTTCTTGCATGATGCAGGCCTGATCCCGACGGTCAATCCCGTCAGCGATATTGCTATTGATGTGACGTCACAATGACGGCTGTTGTTTATGGGCGCACCTTTGCGCTTTGGCGTGCCGGCTGTGGCGATGCGTGGCATGACTACACCAACCATGCCTTTGTCGAAGGGCTGCGGGACGGCTCCTTGCCGCGCGATGCGTTCCTGCACTACCTCGTGCAAGATTACGTATTCCTCGTGCATTTTGCGCGGGCGTGGTCGCTGGGGGTGGTCAAGGCTGAGACTCTGGACGAGATGAAGGTCTGTGCAGGTACTGTGGATGCATTGGTCAATCACGAGATGGCGTTGCACGTCCAGACGTGTGCGGCGGCAGGCATCGACGAGGCCACGCTCTTTGCCGCCACCGAAGAGTTCGAAAACCTCGCATACACCCGTTATGTGATGGATGCGGGGCTACAGGGTGATTTCCTTGACCTGATGGCAGCGCTGGTGCCGTGCTGTTTTGGCTATGGTGAGATCGGTACGCGGCTGGCAGCAACTGCCGCCCCTGATACTCCCTATCGCGACTGGATCACGACCTATGCCGATGAGGGGTATCAGGGTGCGATGCGGGCGGTTGGTGACATGATTGACGTGGCTGTAATGCGTCGATTGGGGGATGATCCGGCGACTTCGGCGCGTTGGCCACAGCTTCAGGCGCGCTTTAACACGGCGACACGATTGGAGGTCGCCTTTTGGAGCATGGGATTGCGCGGCGCGTGACCGACGCCCCTGCGATCCATGTGCGCGGCACGCATTCTATTGACGGTGTCCAGTTGTTCGGGCCTGTTGACGTGACGCTGCCTGCGGGGCAATGGACCTGTATTCTGGGGCGTTCCGGCGTTGGCAAATCCACCCTCCTGCGCTTAATCGCGGATCTGACGATGGCGGGTCGTTTTAACGGGCATATCAGGGCATCCGACGGGGGTGCCATAGCGGGGCGGGTCAGTGTGATGGCACAATCCGATCTTTTAATGCCATGGCTGAGCGTTCTCGAAAACACCGTTCTGGGCGCGCGGCTGCGGGGGCAAAAGCCGGATATGGCGAGGGCTGCACATCTGCTCGACCGTGTTGGCCTGTCCGATCACACGCATAAGAAACCGAACGAACTGTCCGGGGGCATGCGCCAACGCACAGCACTTGCACGCACTTTGATGGAGGACCGGTGCATCGCTTTGTTGGACGAGCCGTTTTCCGCGCTCGACGCCAGTACACGGGCAGACATGCAAGAACTCGCAGCCGAGGTTCTGGTGGGTAAAACGGTCCTGCTGGTTACCCATGATCCGGCAGAGGCGGTGCGCCTTGGCCACCATATTATCGTGCTGACGCCGCAAGCCGCGCAGCCGTGGCAACCTCCGCAAGACGCGCCTGTGCGCGATCAATACGCCCCTGCCACTGTTGCTTGTCAGGCTGACCTTCTCGCGCGTCTGAGGGGCGCGCGATGAGGCGGTTGAGGTATGCTTTGGCGGCAACTGTCTTTGCGCTTTTACTGTGGCAGGTGATCGTCTGGATCACAGGTGTGCCGTCCTTTATTTTGCCGTCACCCCTGCGGGTCGCCCGCGCCGCGCTTGAAAACCGCGCTTTGATTGCACAAAATGCACTTGTGACGGCGACCGAAGTCTTCTTGGGGCTGCTGATTGGTACGGTTTTGGGGGCGGTTACGGCAATCCAGTTGGCGCGTTCTGCGCGCTTACACCGTCTGGTGATGCCGCTGCTAATTTTTACCCAAGCGGTGCCGGTTTTCGCGCTCGCTCCCATCCTGACGCTGTGGTTCGGTTACGGCATTGCATCCAAAGTCATGATGGCCGTCTTGATCATCTATTTCCCTGTTACGTCGGCCTTTTATGACGGGTTGACGCGTGTCCCCATGGAAATTTTGGATATGGCCAAAACGATGGGTGGCACCAAACGCCAGATCATGCACCGGATCAAAATTCCGCATGCCTTGCCGTCTTTGGGAACAGGTCTGAAGCTGGCCGCAGTTTACGCACCGATCGGAGCGGTGATCGGGGAATGGGTCGGGGCTTCAAAGGGGTTGGGATACCTGATGTTGCTGGCAAATGGACGAGCCAAAACCGATCTGATGTTCGCCAGCCTGTTCACGCTTGCGATCATGACGTTGCTTTTGCATCTGCTGGTTGCCAAAGCGTCAGACCACCTGAGTAAACATTAAGCCTTCTGCGCAGCAGGTTTCCGGGAAAGCCGACATTCGCCGCAAAGCAGAAGTTATACACTATGGGCTTATTTTGTTGAAAAACTCCGCCGCCGTAAAATCGCGCTCAAAAACCGGAACATGGTTCTCGGAATGCAGGCCCTGGCAAACATGGTTTATAAAAAGGAGCTTCAGCGGGAAGGTGTTCTGCGAAATCGATCGACTCTGAGCAGACACCGAGTTTTTCAACACAATCGGCT
>JBPOFD010000027.1:0-9296 GCA_051252055.1 Sulfitobacter sp. | reverse complement strand
TATGGATTTCCGTGGCCGTGCCGATCTCCATGATCATCATCTTGCTCCACCTGTTCGCCAGATGGGCTGGTGATGAAGCTGCAGAGCCCTCCAATACACAACTGGACTGAGCAGGCTCGGATAGGAAGACGACTGTGCGCGCTCAACGCGCCCAAATCAGATGGAAATCAGGGACACCGATATGACTACGGACCACACCGATCTTGCACTTTCTGCGTTGAAGGAAATGTTGGGCGAGCGGCTTTCAACTGGCGAGTCCATCCTCGAACTTCATAGTCATGATGAGGCGTATTCCAAACCTGCCCTACCGGATGCTGTAGCCTTTCCTGAGACCACCCAAGAGGTGAGCGAGATCATGAAGATCTGTTCCCGCTACGGTGTTCCGGTCGTGCCTTTCGGTATTGGCACCTCACTTGAAGGTCACGTGATACCCATTTACGGCGGCGTCAGTGTTGATACCGGCCGAATGAACAAGGTCCTGGAAATTCACGAAAGCGATCTGGATGCAGTCGTTCAACCCGGTGTCTCGCGGTCAAAGCTCAACGAAGAACTGCGCGCGACCGGGCTGATGTTCACGGTGGACCCTGGCGCGGACGCAACGCTTGGTGGCATGGCTGCCACTCGTGCGTCCGGCACCAATACGGTGCGCTATGGCACCATGCGCGAGAATGTTCTGGCACTTGAAGTTGTGCTACCGGATGGTACAATCATCCATACTGGGTCGCGCGCCCGCAAATCCGCGGCGGGATATGATCTGACGCATCTGTTTGTCGGCTCCGAAGGCACTCTCGGTATAATTACGCAATTGACGGTCCGTCTGTTCGGACAGCCCGACACAATTCTCGCGGCAACCTGTTCGTTCGAGACTGTCGATAACGCAGTGAACTCCGTGATTATGGCGATCCAGATGGGTATCCCGATGGCGAGGATAGAATTGCTGGACGAAGTCCAAATGGAGGGGATGAACATATACAATCCCGATCTGAACCTGCCAGAAAAGCCTCACCTGTTCCTTGAGTTTCATGGGTCGGAAGCCGGTGTAAAGGAACAAGTTGAACTGTTTGAAAGCGTTGCCCAGGAGTTTGATGTGGGCGGCTTTCAGTGGGCAACCAAGGTCGAAGATCGCAACCGCCTGTGGACTGCACGTCACAACGCCTATTACGCGGGAAAATCTCTGCAAAAAGGCTGTGAAGGCCTCATCACCGATTGCTGCGTGCCAATTTCATCATTGGCCGAATGCATCGGAAGGTCGAAAGAACTGGCCGCCGAATCCGGGTTGTTTGCCCCAATTGTCGGCCACGTCGGGGATGGCAACTTTCATCTAATGATCATGTTTGATCCAAATTCTCCCGACGACCTTGCCCAAGCGAAATCACTGGCTGCAAAAGTGAACCATGTCGCTCTGTCATATGGCGGCACAGTCACGGGAGAACACGGCGTTGGTACCGGTAAGAAGAGCTATATGGCTAAGGAGCACGGTGCGGCTTACGCGCTTATGGCGGTCCTGAAACGCGCGGTTGATCCAGGAAACATCATGAACCCCGGCAAGACTGTCGACGTTTCTGATGTATAGCAGGGCCGGTATTGCCAAGTTGTTGGCATCAGCTTGCGAAGCTTGGTAAAGGCAGGATCATGTCACCATTTCCGCGGTGTAATCTGCCCAGAGCCTAAAAGCATCGGAGCGGGCGTGGCGGTATGAAGTTGCGTTCAGTTGATAACGGCGAGGACGGAAGAGCAAGTTGATCTGGTCATGGGCGGCCAAAAACCTTTGGGCCTGCCGGTGGGATTTGAATTTGCCGAAGATCTTCTCTCGTTTACGTGTCGGCCGGTGCGACACTTCGATCGCGTTGTTCAAGCCCTTGTGCGCGCGATGGTCAGCGTTCGGGGCCAGTGTTTTGACCGGCTTGATATAGCTACGCAATTTGTCAGTTATGACCACCCTCGGCTCGCCAAACTGTGACACCAATCTTTGGAAAAAGCGCTTTGCTGCTTTGGCATTCCGACATGTCTGCACGAGAATATCGAGAACGTCTCCATCTGCGTCGATCGCGCGCCACAGCCAATGCTTCTTGCCCCGGATCGTGCTCACGACTTCATCCATGTGCCACTTGTCGTTCGGCCGCGGACGTTCGCGGCGGATGCAATCTGCAAAATGCGACCCGAAGCGATTGACCCAAAGTCGGATCGCTTCTCGGCTGACAATCACGCCCCGCGCAGCCAATAGGTCTTCAACATCAGCCGTGCTCAGGGCTAACCGGTGTTACGCCCAGACAGCGAACGCGATGATTTCACGTGGGTAGCGGAAGCCCTTCAGGGGCGGCAAATCGATCGGAATGTTCATGAGGCATGACATACCTCTACCAAACCCTGTCAACAACTTGGCAATACCGCCTTTGGCAGTGTGAAAGAAGACAGACATAGAAATTTTGGGAACCAGAACCTTAACATCGGTGTTTGACCCAAAAGGATATTTCGAATGAACCCTATCAACACACTAGTTATCGCTGAAGATGACCCGCTGATTGCCCTAGATATTCAATTGTGTTGCGAAGAAGCAGGCCTCACCGTGTTAGCGATCGCAGGCTCTGTTGCACAGGCAAAACGAAAATTTTCTGAGCATTGCCCCGACGCCATTGTTTCCGATATGGAGCTCGGTCCCGATGGGGATGGGTGTGATATTGTCGAAGAAATCCGGAAGAGGTGTCCAGATATCAGAGTAATCTTCCTCACAGGGACAACGGACCCGATTAAGTTGAAACGTATCGCTGACGCAATGCCCGAGATTATTTTAACAAAACCGGTGCAACCACGTAAGCTTGAGGAGGCTCTCCAGTTAATAGGATAACTGTAATCGGCGGAGCAATACTCGGCCACGGTAGCGGCGGCATAGTGTTGTCGCGGGCGGCGTAAAAGTCGACCACTTTGGCCCTTTCATTTGATGGGAGGGTTTGGGGATATTCACCGTGGATTTGTATTTGAAGGTTCGGCGTGCTCACTTTGAAGAAGGGTTAAGCGGGCGTCAGATTGCTCGGGATTTTGGGGTCAGCCGGGACAGTGTCGCGAAGATGCTGGCGTACTCGGAACCGCCCGGGTACCGACGTACTGCGCCGATCAAGCGGCCCAAGCTTGATCCTTACACAGACCAGATTGACCAATGGTTGACCGAGGATAAAACCCGCCCGCGCAAGCAGCGCCATACAGCCAGGCGCATCTTTGAACGGTTGCGCGGTGAATGCCGATATGATGGTGGATACACAATTGTTAAAGACTATGTGCGTGCGCAAAAGCGCGGCTCACGGGAGATGTTTGTTCCGCTGAGCCATCCCCCAGGGCATGGGCAAGCGGACTTTGGCGAAGCGCTGGTTGTGATCGGCGGGGTTGAGCAGAAGGCATTCTTTTTTGCCTTTGATCTACCACACAGCGATGCGTGCTACATTCGCGCGTATCCTTCGGCCAACACCGAGGCCTGGCTTGATGGTCATGTGCATGCCTTTGCCTTCTTCGGCGCGGTGGCGCGCTCAATCCTTTATGACAATGACCGCTGCCTTGTGGCCAAGATTATGCCGGACGGTACGCGCAAGCGCACTCAGCGGTTCAGCGCTATGCTGTCGCACTATGTGATCGGGGACCGGTATGGCCGCCCGGGGAAAGGCAACGATAAGGGCAAGGTTGAAGGCCTGGTTGGCTACGGACGGCGCAACTTCATGGTTCCGATGCCCCGCTTTGCTGACTGGGACGCGTTCAACGATTATCTTGAAGAACAATGCCGCAAACGACAGGCCGACATCCTGCGTGGACATAAGATCAGCATCGGTGAACGGCTGGAAACCGATTTGGCCGCGATGCGTGATTTGCCCGCCGCGCCCTTTGAGGCTTGCGATCTGCAAAGTGGCCAGGTCACGTCGACATCTATGGTGCGCTATCGCGGCAATGATTACTCTGTGCCCGTGGCCTTCGGCCACCGTGAGGTCTGGATCAAAGGCTTCGTAGGTCGTGTTGCGATCGGCTGCGTGGCTGAGATCATCGCAGACCATCCCCGCTCTTATGACACAGGTGACATGGTGTTTGACCCGGTGCATTACCTGCGCCTGATCGAGCGCAAGATCATGTCCTTTGATCAGGCTGCCCCATTGCAAAACTGGGAGCTGCCTGACGCCTTCGCCACGCTCCAGCGGTTGTTGGAGGCCCGGCAGGGCAAAGCAGGCAAGCGAGAGTACGTGCAGGTGTTGCGCCTCTTGGAACGCTTTGAACTCGATGTGCTGCATGCCGCCATCAAAGACGCACTGCGGTTGGGCGCAATCAGCTTCGACGCCATCAAACATCTGTTGTTGTGCCGGGTGGAACGACGCCCGCCGCGGCTGGATCTGGATGTTTATCCGTTCCTGCCCAGAACCAACATCGCCACAACGACGGCGTCATCCTATATGAGCCTGCTGGCGGGAGGGGAGGCATGACAGATGCACCAGAGCTGTTGCTGGCTCATCACCTCAAGACCTTGCGCCTGCCTACGTTCCTGCGTGAGCATGACAAGCAGGCCCGTATCTGTGCCGCCGAGGGCGTAGATCATGTGCGCTACCTGGCCCGGCTGAGCGAGCTGGAATTGATCGACCGGGAACGGCGCATGGTCGAACGACGGATCAAATCTGCAAAGTTCCCCGCCGTCAAAAGCCTGGACAGCTTCGACTTCAAAGCTATCCCTTCGCTGAACAAGATGATGGTGCTGGAACTGGCGCGCTGTGAGTGGATCGAGCGCCAAGAGAACGTCATCGCACTTGGCCCATCAGGCACTGGCAAAACCCATGTCGCGCTCGGGCTGGGCCTTGCCGCTTGTCAAAAGGGGCTGCCGGTGGCCTTTGTAACAGCGGCAGCATTGGTCAACGAACTGATGGAAGCGCGTGACGAGAAGCGCCTGTTACTTCGTCAGCGGCAACTGGCCAAGGTGAAGTTGCTGATTATCGATGAACTGGGATTTGTGCCGCTCAGCAAAACCGGGGCGGAGCTGCTATTCGAACTGATCTCGCAGCGCTACGAGCGCGGCTCAACCCTGATCACAAGCAATTTGCCGTTCGAAGAATGGACGGAAACCTTCGGCACAGAACGCCTGACCGGCGCGCTACTGGACCGGCTGACCCACCACGTCAACATCTTGGAAATGAACGGCGAAAGCTACCGTCTCAACCAAAGTCGCGCACGCCTCGCCACCACCGAAAAATGATCCCCACAGAATTGGCCTGAAGGCCAATGCGCCTTGGAACGTGCCTGCTATGTGAGGGCCGCACGCTCCAAGGCGCACACCCCAAACTGGCCTACTTTTGCTCCGCCACAGTGGCAGGTTTTTACGCCGCCGTTGACAAGGATAACCTATGATGGGGCGTTTAGCTAAATTATCTCCCTAAATTTCGACCTTGGTACTGTTTAACGGATTGCGCTGTTAACGAAGCGATGGTTTTCAAAAACACAATCTTAACTCCATGTCAGTGCCGGTTTTTGATTGCTAAGCAGACGCGAGACCATCTTCTTACGTTTGCACCGTGCGAGGTCAGGGCGGACCTGTTTGATTTCAAATGCAGGATCCGCGAGTTCTGGGAAAAGACCAATTATTTCGTCCAACGCAGCGGATGTCATCGCCTTGCGCGCCTCAGGGCCTAGATACAGAGTTTCGGCTGGAGCGCCTTCTGCGAAGACAATTTCATGAGCATCACACATGAAATGCCAATAGGTTACTAATCTACGTTTGCCATAGGAGGCAATGCCGGCCATCCCAATCAGATAATGAGCCGCCAAAAGGATCTGCTCGCTTCCGGTCATTCGCGCTGCGATCTTGTTAGCCAATAAAAGGCGGTGTTGGCGCGACAGCATCATATCTCTATAGGGCAACCCTGATCCCAGTGAACCTTTGTGCAACATTACCGGCGTCATTGGTCCTGTTGATGGCACCGTTCGTCCACCAATCCAACGGATCTGTTGAGGGCCATGATCTAACGTTTCCACGAGATCTCCGGCCTTGAGTTGCTCAACTGGGATTTCCCCATAGGGAGTTCTGATAAGAGTGCCTTCGGTAAAGCATACTGCAAAGTTGCTTGTCTGTCGGCTGGCGTTCATGCCAGCATAATTATTACCGGAGAGGGAATCCAACGAGAGAGAGCGAATTGCCTTGGCCTCGAGGGCTGTCTGGTCAGCATTTACCGAAAACTCTGGAGCCAGAAAAAGGTCGCCGCTTGTGTCTTGAAACACGACTGCACTTATGGTCGCGGTGGTCCCGTCGGTGTACGTCAGAGTTGCATTATAGACGACGGAAGCATCGAAAGTGCGGTTGGCACCGCCGTCAATACGGAAGGTTTCATTAGCAGCAAAATTGTTCTGATCATAAGCTGTGTTAGAGTTTCCGCCAGTGTAGCTTGTACTGCCCGGCGAGAAGCTGTGTACTTGCTCCCAGAGTGGGTCATAAAGCGTTCCAAATACGTTGCCCACGAGCGTCGATGCATTTTCAGCGGTGGTGTTGCCTTCGGTCGGATCTATCGGAGCAAAATTGCCAAGGCTTATAACATTGAAGGTGGTGGGCATTTGGGCGGCCTAATCCAGTGACAGTCGTGGGTTAACGATCTTCTTGAGGGATCAAATACAAAAGGTTCCTGTCATACTTGTGGTCGAAACGGAGCAAAAATGAGGAGCATTCGGCCCGCGTTTGCCCATCCCTAAGTACCTAATGTATTGAAGTTTGATGCAAAACTGAGTGCCTTGCACATTGTTGGGATGACCTCAGCAGGCAACAGATTCAGGTTCTGGGTCATTGCCGCAGTAACACCTCATCCCTCCCTCACTTCCGACCCAAGACGGTCATAATTTCGGCCAAAATGAAACCTTGAGTTGATTTTGTTAAATGTTGATCTGCTGCTGTTTGAGCGTCGTTTCCGAATTCTGCGCATTTACGGCTGAGCAAATTCTTGAAACGAGGTACTTCATGGCTGTCCTAAACGTCGACTTACTCGCAAATGACCATGTGATTGTTGACCAAAATAATGCCGACAGCATCAACGTTGTGAACATTTCTGCGCTTGGCAATAGCACTCTGACGGTTGATGGCGTGGAAGTAACTATAGGTAGTCTGGCAAGTATAGTTGCTGGTTCAACTCCTACCTTTGAAGCCATCAATGGTGGTCTTATAACAATTGATCAAGGTCTGTTAGAGGCTGGCGCACTATCTGGAACAACTTACAAAATCGGCGACGACTCCACTGTTCACGTTGAAGCTTCGACACTTGACCTTGGCGCTGTTTCGAATTTGATCAACCAGGACCATAATGTCGAGTTTGTCGGACAAAACCACACTGGAATGTTCGTATACGATCCGCCAACAGTAAGTCTACTGAGCAGCCTTAGCCCGATCAGCTTTGATACAACTGGGATGCAGGCTACAGATATGTTTGTGGTCGAAGGAAAAACTTTGTCATTGGATACCGACTGGCTGGGAGGTCCTTCCACGGCATATAGAAATGGGCTTTTGCACCTGGAAACCGGGGGAGGGCTGCTAACCCCGAAGGTTCATGTGACTATCCCCATGAGCCAAGATGAATTTAACATGTTTCTTCAAAATCAAGACGCACTACTTTCTAACGGTACATTTATTTTTCCAGGTTCAGTAGTTTGTTTCGCTCGCGGCACCTTTATTCGCACGGATCGAGGTGATGTACCTATTGAAGATTTAAGTGTTGGGGATCATGTGCAGACCCGGGATAACGGTTATAAACCACTTGCTTGGATTGGCTCACGCAAAATCGGTAGGAAGGCCATGGATCTACAGCCCAAATTTCGTCCAATTCGTATTTCTTCAGGATCTTTAGGTATAAATACCCCTTCGCAGGATCTCTTGGTTTCCCCTCAACACCGTGTACTTGTTTGTTCGAAAATTGCGCAAAGGATGTTCGACTGCAATGAGGTGTTGGTCGCAGCTAAACATCTGGTTCGAATAGATGGGATAGAGGTGGCTATGGACGTAGCAGAAGTGCAATATTTTCACATACTGTTCGACGAGCACGAAATTGTCATGTCTAACGGAGCAGAATCTGAATCTCTCTATACCGGTCCAGAGGCTCTTAAGTCTGTTTCAAAAAGCTCCCAAAGTGAAATTTTGGCCCTATTCCCCTCACTATTGGATCTAAATATTAAACCTATTCCGGCGCGTTTTCTCGTTCCAGGTGCTAAAGGCAAAGCGCTTGCGCAGCGCCACGTGAAAAATGGTCGCGCCCTAATACGCTAGATTTGATGTGCTTTAATGGGTGTGAAGAACATTATCACGTAGCCTAATGTTAAGGCGTCGAAATGCCTCCCTTCGTTCAATCACTTGGAGCGTGGCTTCAGATGGATCTCATCAGTGGAAGTTGAAATTGATTTCCCCCAGCCATGCGCGCGGCGCGGCTGGGGGAGAGATGTTTAGGCGAGAACCAGATCGTCTTGGGTGATCAGGTTGTTTGGACCTGTCACGGTTTGATGCCGCTCCTTTGATAGCATTTACTGCAACAAAGGAGACTGACTATGGGACTGAAACGGACGGACGAATTCCGCAAGGATGCGGTACGCATCGCGCTTACCAGCGGGCTGACGCGTAAACAGGTCGCTGACGATCTGGGTGTCGGCATGTCGACGCTGAACAAATGGTTCACAGCGATCCGAGACACGGACGTGGTTTCGAAGGAAGATTTGGACCTCGCCAAAGAGAATGATCGGCTTCGACGCGAGAACCGTCTTCTCAAGGAGGAGAGGGAAATCCTAAAAAGGCCACCCAGTTCTTTGCGGGCCTAAAGCAATGAGATTTAGGTTTGTCGAAGAACACCGGACCCATTTCCCGGCCAACCGACTGTGTGACGTTGGGGGTGTCAGCGCACGCGGTCTACGTGCTTTCCGCAGTCGACCAGCCAGTCGCAGACAGTAGTCTGATCTGATCACGCTGGCCCACATCAAAGAACAATCACGTCTCAGCTTGGGAAGTTACGGCCGGCCACGGATGACCGAAGAACTGAAGGAGATCGGCTTGAACGTTGGACATCGCCGGGTTGGCAGATTGATGCGCCAGAACGGCATATCTGTTGTCAGAACCTGCAAGCACAAGGTGACAACCGACAGCGACCACAAGTTCAATATCGCGCCAAACCTGCTGGATCGTGACTTTGCTGCAGATACGCCAAACCAGAAATGGGCGGGCGATATCAGCTATGCTTGGACCGGCCGTGTTGCACAGATCATAATCCGCTCGGAATGTGCCCTACCCGAAACGGATTTCAGGCGGGGCGTTCAAAACT
>JBPOFD010000026.1:0-11088 GCA_051252055.1 Sulfitobacter sp. | reverse complement strand
GCTGACCATCATCATCTGTTGGTCCAAGGTCCCCCCGCTGCCATCCAGAAGGTTGGCGGGGACTTCGAGGCGTGCCAAGTTATAAACAAGGTAGGTGGCGGCGGTGAATGTCCGTTTTTGTGCCAGAACATGCACGATGCGGGCATCTGCCAGCAAACGGGCTGCTGTCTCAATCTTGTCGATCGGCGTGCTGCGCTGCAATTCCCGCAGGGAGGCGATGCCCGCTTCGACAAAGCGGTCGGTCATCTCAGCCGTGTCACGCGCGGCACCACTTTTTTCAAGGTTTCTGATCCGGTCTTGATAGGGCGTGGAACTGGCTTGAAGCTCGTCGCGGAAGATCGACTGAAGCTCTGAAAAGCCTGAAAACCCGAAGTGCTTTGCAAAACGAATGATGGCTGATGGTGCGACACCGATCTCATCCCCCAATACCGCAGCGGTGCGCAGGGCGAAGCCGGAGGGATCGCGCAGTATGAAATCCGCGATAAGTTTCAGTCTGTTGCTGAGCTCGTCATAAGATGCGGCAATTTCTTCGCGCAGCGCCTCGAAATCGCGTTGAGGGGTATCCTCGTCGGTTACCATCCTTTTTTCCACTGACTTCCCCGACCCTCCGCTTCCATAATTTAGAATTTGTATTCTATATTGACCTGTGTGTGAACTTTATGTTCTAAGCGAACACACATCAAGGGCTAACTTTGGTGAACGAGGAGGGGGATTTATGAAAGCGTGTGTGATTCACGGGGCGCGTAATGTCGCAGTAGAAATATGTCCGACGCCTGCGCCCATGGCGGGTCAGCTTTTGCTTTCATTCGCTTACGGCGGCATCTGCGGTTCGGACCTTCACTATTATGAGCACGGCCAAGTTGGCGATTCGATTCTGCGCGGCCCAATGGTTTTGGGCCATGAGTTTTCAGCCGTCGTTTCCGCTGTGGGCGATGGTGTGGCAGGTTTCGCGCCCGGCGATAAAGTCGCGGTAACTCCGGCGCTGCCTTGCCGGACATGCGTTTATTGCCAGCGAGGTCTGTCCAACTTGTGCACTGACATGTCCTTTATGGGCAGCGCAGCACGTTTTCCGCATTGCGACGGTGGGTTCGCCAGCGACTTGGTCGTAGAAGCGCGCCAGTGTATCAAGCTGCCTGAGGACACTGACATGCGCCATGTGGCGATGGCTGAGCCTTATGCCGTTGCCCTGCATGCTGTCTCTATGGCGGGTGATCTGCGCGGGTCCACTGTGTTGGTCACCGGGGCAGGGGTGATAGGGCAGATGTGTGCTACCGCTGCGCGCGCAGCGGGTGCCGCGCGTATTTTGATGAGTGATATTGCACCGGCAGCGCTCAAGCGCGCCAAAGCACTTGGCATAGATGAGGTGTTTGATGCGGCTGATCCATCGGCGATGGCCGGTCTGACCGATACGCCCCGGTGCGATGCTGTTTTCGAGGCCTCAGGCGCTGCACCTGCTCTCAGCATGGCAATCTCTGCGTCAAAGCCGCGCGGCACAGTGGTTCAGGTCGGCTTTTTGCCCCCGAAAGCGCCAGTAGATTTCGCCAAACTGCTAACCCGAGAGATCAAGCTGGTTGGCACATATCGGTTTATCGATGAATTTGCGGAGGCCGTCCGTCAGATTGTTGCAGAAGAGGTCGATCTGCGCCCAATGATATCGGCAGACATGTCGCTCGACGACCCGGACGCCGCCTTTGACCGCGCCTTAGATAAAGCCGACGCGCTAAAGGTCATGGTGCATTTCTAATGAGTAGCAACTTCCCCTATGACCGCAGCAAACTGCGCCCGCGTGCCGCGCATATCGGTGTAGGTGCATTTCACCGCGCGCACCAGCAAGAGTACTATGACGATCTTGCGCGCGGGGCGAACGGCCCAAGCTGGGGCGTGGTTGGCATCAATCTGACGCCACCGGATATCGCAGGCACCCATGCGGCTGAAGGCGCGAACTATGTACTTCTTAAAGAAGATGACGATGGCACCGTCTGTCGACTTATCGGCACATTGCTTCAACTTTGGGATGCGCAAGACGCGCATGGCGTCGATTGGAACGATATTGAATTCGCCACGCTGACAATCACTGAAAAGGGATATTGCCATTTATCAGGTAGCACGGATCTTGATCTGAATGCGGTTGGTGCGGATTTGGCCAATCCAGAAAGGCCAGCTACAGCGATTGGCTATCTTGCATGGATGCTGGAACAACGTCGCCGCAGCGGCGGACGTCCCATCACGTTGGCAAGCTGTGACAACGTCGCTGATAACGGGCTTTTGCTGGAGTCTGTTCTGCGGGACTATGCAGCGCGCACTTTCCCAAACCTCTCCAAATGGCTTGAAAAGAATGTTGCATTCCCCACGTCGATGGTGGATCGCATTGTTCCGGCTATGTCAGACGCGGGGCGCGCACGGCTCGAGGCGGCTTGGGGCCATCGCTGTACGCTGGGCGTGGTCGCTGAACCGTTCCGGCAGTGGGTCATCGAAGATCGTTTCGCCTCTGATCGTCCAGCCTTTGAAAATGCTGGCGTCCAGATCGTCGATGTGCTGGCGCCTTATGAGCATATGAAGCACCGCCTGCTGAACGGCATCCAATCTTCCTATGCCGAACTGGGGCGTCTTTGTGGACACGAGAGTTCGCATGACGCCGCAATGGATCCTGCTTTGCAAGATTGGGCAGCAATCTTCCTTGCGTCTCAATCTGGCACATTGGATTGCCCGGCTGGTGAGAACCTAACCGACTATGCAGGTACCAGTCTAAAGCGTTTGCAAAATCCAACCATTCATCACCCGCTCAATCAGATTGCCAGCGACGCGAGTTTCAAATTACCCCAGCGAATTGGGGCGCCAGCCGCTGAGCGGATCGAACGCGGGCTCTGCGCTGAACCGCAGGCGATGGTCTTGGCAGGGTGGGCCTTGCAAGCAGGTAATATGACCCCCGATGCGGGCGGCGTGGTCACGCAAGATCCGCTGGGCAGAACGGTCGCCGAATTGAGAGGCCGCCATGAGGGTTCTGCCACAGATCTTGCGCAGGCAGTTCTTGCCCTGCCGATCTGGTCTCCGCGCTTGCAGGCGGATAGCGGGTTTTCCGCCGACGTTGCTAAATGGGTGAATACCTTTGCCAGCGCGAACCCTGCCACCTGCCGCGCAGAGGTAGGCGCGTTTTCAAAGGAGAGAATGAATGCGTAGGTACCTTGGAGGCCGCACGCCCGAAGAATGGTTAGGGGCGCTGTTGATGACCCTTGTGGTCGTGTTGCTGGGTTTTCAGGTTATTGCTCGGTTCGGCATGGGGCGGTCGTTTAGCTGGCTCGAAGAAGTAAGCCGATTTGCCTTTGTCTGGGCCGTCTATTTTGGTTTTGTCATTGCCGCTGCAGGTGACCGGCACATCCGTGTGTCGCTGCATATTGAAATGCTGCCGCCCAAGGCCCGATTGGTCATGTTAACGCTGGCAGACGTGATCTGGCTTGGATTCAATGCGGTGGTGATCTGGCACGGCTACCATTTCACGGTATCGATGTTTGAGTTCCCCTATATTTCGCAAACGACGGGCATCAATCTCGTTTGGGTTCAGATGATCGTGCCGCTGGGCTTTGCCTTTATGTCGGTCCGTATCGTGCAAGTCATGCTGCGCAGATGGCGAACCGGGCAGGGGCCCGTCGACTCGCGGATCGGAGAATAACGATGGATCCCACACTTTTGATGGCAGGCTCCTTTGTTGTGCTGCTGCTGCTGGGCGTTCCTGTCGCAGTCTCCATCGGATTTGCCGCCGTGGTCACTATGGCTTCGGCCAATATGCCCATGTCTTACCTCGTACAGACCGCTTACTCAGCGGTAGACGAGTTCACCATCATCGCCGTGCCGATGTTCATTCTGGCGGGCACCTTGATGGAGAAGGGCGGCCTGACGAGCAGGCTCATCGGCTTTAGTCGGGCAATCGTCGGCCCGGCGCCGGGCGGTTTGGCGACTGTGACAATCGTCGCTTGTACCTTTTTTGCGGCAATCTCGGGGTCTGGTCCGGCGACGACCGCCGCCATCGGGTCAATCATGATCCCCGCGATGATTAAGGATGGCTACGACAAGGGGTTTGGCGCAGCGATCACCTCCTCGGCGGGAGGGATCGGCGTGGTCATCCCACCTTCGATCCCGATGATTATCTATGGCATCACCTCGGAAACATCGATCAGCGCGTTGTTTGTGGCGGGCGTCGTGCCCGGACTGATGTTGGCCGTGGCGCTTTGGATGACCAGCCGCTTCATCTCGGTCAAGCGCGGCTATAGCTCTGGTGGTGTGAATGAGCGTAGCCTGTCCCATATCCGGCAGGCTGCATGGGAAGCGAAATGGGCTTTGGCCGCTCCCATTATCATTCTGGGCGGAATTTATACCGGTGTCTTTACGGTGACCGAAGCATCGGTCGTGGCTGTGCTTTATGCGTTGCTGGTCGGTGTATTCGTCTACCGTGAAATCAAGCTCGGGTTGTTCATCGATGCCGTCGTCTATGCGGTGCGGATTACCGGGACGGTGATGCTGGTGCTGGTCACAGGGCGGATCATCGGGCGGATGTTGTCGATGTTCCAAGTGCCGCAGATGGTATCTGGCTACCTGATTGATGCCGTTTCGAACCCGATTCTGCTGATCCTGCTGGTGTTGCTGATGCTGGTCTTTATCGGGATGTGGATGGAGACTCTTACGCAGATCATTATCCTCACTCCGCTGCTTTTGCCCGTGGTGGCAAATGTCGGAATCGATCCGATTCAGTTTGGCATTATTTTCGTCATCGCTTGTGAAATCGGTTATTCCACGCCGCCATTGGGGGTGAACCTCTTTGTCGCGGCAGAGATTGGGAACACTACGGTTGAGCGCGTGTCGAAAGCATCAATCCCATTCCTTTGCGCAGAAATACTGGTGATGGTGCTCGTCGCCTTCATCCCAGAACTGACGCTTTGGCTGCCCAGACTGATGGGCTTCATCAATTGATTTTTTACTGGAGGAGAAAACCATGAACTACCTAACCAAGAGACTATCCACGGCGGCGCTTGCCATGTTGGTCGCACTACCAGCGGCAGCAGCCGAGTATACCATGCGCCTGAGCCATGGTGACAACGAGAACAACCCAACCCACAAGGGTGCGTTGAAATTTGAAGAGCTTGTCGAGAAATACTCCAACGGTCGAATTGATGTGCAAATTTTCCCCTCGAACCAACTTGGCTCGGAACAGGAAGTAGCGCAGGCGCTGCGGATGGGATCGATCGAGTCTGAAATTCTTTATACGGGTAACCTCGTCCCGCTGGCCCCCTCCGTTGGCGTGATGATGCTGCCTTATGCATTCACGTCGAACGAGGAAGCCCATGCCGCGATGGATGCGCTAAAAGGTCCGCTTAACGAGCGTCTGCCGAAAGAGGCTGGTGTGCGTGTGCTGGGCTTTTTCGAGAAAGGGTTTCGTGTCCTGACCAATGGCGAACGTGAGGTGAAAACTCTCGACGACCTAAAGGGTCTGAAAATCCGCGTTTCAAAAAATAACATTGCCATTGAGACGTTCAAGTCTTGGGGCTTGGACCCAATCCCAATGGCTTGGGCGGAAGTTTTCCCTGCATTGCAGCAGGGTGTGATCGACGGACAAGAAAATCCCTATACAACGGCGATCTCTTCGAAATTCTACGAGGTACAGAAATATATCACTGAGGTTCACTACCTGATCTGGTCAGGACCGATCATCGTCTCAGATCGCTTTTACCAGGGCCTGCCGGAAGACCTGCAAGCTGCTCTCGACAAGGCGGGCGAAGAGGCAGCATCTTATGAGCGTGAGGTCTCTGCCACCGAGACGGCTGCTGCGAAAGAAAAACTCGTAGAACTTGGCATGACCCTCACTGGGGCGCCGGCGGACGAAGAGAAATGGCAAGAGGCTGCGAAAGCGCTTTGGCCCAGCTTTGCAGCAGATATCGGCGGCGAAGAATGGGTGAGCGAGGCAACCAAGATCATGAACGAAGCAATCGGCAATAACTGATCGAACCATTTCTAAGGACAAAAGCGTAAAAGCATGGGGCTCAAGCGAACAGCTTGAGCCCCAGTAGTGAAGTTGATGATCGCGCTTTAGTCGTGACCTGTGCGCGCCTTCCAGCCGGAAGTTGTCGCCGATGTAATCTAACAGGCCAAAAACGATGGTACCGACGCACTACGCTGCCGTGCGGGCAATGACGCGGTTGAATTGCTCGACAACCGCAAGGCTGTGGATAACGCGACATCTATCGGTAGGCTGAAGCAGCAACTTGGCTTGAACAACTAACAATAAAAAAGCCGTTCCTGCCCTAAGACACTAAGGGCGAAACCGGACTTACGCTGCACTATGCATTGAGGTCAGCTGTGCGGGACTTTACTGCCGTTCGCCGTGCCGCAACCAATGACCGCTCCCAGCTTGAAGCGGACCCAACCTTGGCTGCGACCAAGTCGAGGGACTACGTGCAGGATGCAGACTTTCGCTGCAGTTAGCGTCAATGTCTACTTTGACGGAAACAACCACTGAGACGGCTATCGTGAAAGGGCAGTCTCAATCGCTTTTGCAAGGCTTTCAGCTGTGAACGGCTTGCTTGTAACAACCGCTGACGGATAACTTGCCGTGATGCTTTCGGCATCTCCATACCCGGTTGCAAGTACAAAGGGGATGTTTTGCTCCGCCATGGCTTGCGCCACAGGAAGTGACGTCTGATCGCCCAAATTCACATCCAGCAGGGCGAAGGTTATGTCGTTGGCGTCAAGTATTGCCAGAGCGTCGGCCACAGAACCTGACATATGAACTGATTCAGCGCCAAATTTTTCCAGCGTATCAGAGGCGTCCAGTGCGATTACCATGTTGTCCTCCACGACCAGAACATCGCCGCTCAAGTACTTTGTCGAACTTGGCGCAATGTCTGCAGTTGGGCTCACGTTATCCGCGATAACCTCCTCAACATCAGAAATGGCAGTGGCCGGGATCATAATGTCTGCTTCAAATCCAGAGATAAGATAGCGCGTGTTGACTCTGCCCTTTAGTTCGTAAGGCACCGTTTTTTCGATGATCGTCGTGCCAAACCCCTGACGGGTTGGCGCTTTAACTGGCGGACCGCCAATCTCTCGCCATTTGATCAGCAACGCGCCATTATCTTGCACGCGGAGGTCAATTTGGATGTTCCCAGAGTGGTCCGTTAACGCTCCGTATTTCGCCGCGTTCGTTACCATTTCATGGATCACCAATGCCATGCTGGAAAACGCCTCGGGCATTAACGTGGGCGCGTCACCGGTGATGATAACGCGCTCCTTAGCATCCGTGAGAAAGGCATTCACTTCGACATTGATAAGCTGCCTTAGGGAACTTGGCGACCACGACAGCCGCGTAAGCTGATCATGCGCCCGCGCCAAAGCCTGCACGCGTCCGTCAAGAACCTTGGTATAGGTTGCGATGTCTTTCACTCCGCGCCGACTTTGAGAAACCAACCCTCGGATCAGGTTGAGGATGTTGCGCACGCGGTGGTTCAACTCGGCGATCAGCAGTTCTTGCTTGTCAGCCGCCTTCTGGCGCGAGTCGTTCGCCTCATCCGTCAATTTCAGCACGATCTCGATCAACGACACCCGCAAGGACTCGCCGATCTGCACTTCACTGTCCGTCCACGACGCAGAGGTGTCTCTGACACTTTCAGACCACGCCTCGAAGCTCTTGCGCGGGGTGAGGCGCGTGCCGTTCGGCCCGACGGATGCCGGCTTTTGAGGGTTGCCCGCCCATCTGACCGATTTGATCACCTCATGGCGAAAGAAGACAATATAGTCCCCCGGCGCGCGCGAGATCGGAACGGCCAAAAGGCCCGCAACATCGGCCGAGAGGGCCTTTGCATCAGGCCACAGCGCCGGCAGCCGATGTGTTGCAAAGACCTGCCCTGGCGGCAGGGTATTCAGGAAACCCACCAGCTTTCTAAAGTCCTTGTCGTTAGGGGCGCTGCCGAGAGACGCATAACGCCCATCGGAATACACCGCGACGCCGTCATTGACGATCAGGCCTGCCAGTTCATCCGCGATCACTTTGAACCCATCGACCAGATCCGTACCGCCAGACAATCGGACCATCAGATTGTCGTGCATCTGGCGCGCCTTGCTGCTTTGAACACGCGATGCAATGTCGATCTTTTGCACAAGCTCATAGGAAAAGAACTGCGCAAAAAGCTCGATTGCGGCGCGCCGCTCAAAATCGATATGGCGCGGTGTTTCATGGTGGCAGGCGAACAGCCCCCACAGCTTGCCATCCTTGATGATGGACACGGACATTGAAGCTGCCACGCCCATATTGCGCAGATACTCCAGATGAATGGGCGACACGGAGCGGGTTATGGCCAAGGACAGATCCATCGGGCTGCCTTGGGCAGTTGTCGACGGCACAATCGGGGATACGGCTCCGTCGACATCTGCAATGAGCCGCAGCGTGCTGCGCAGATACAAGGCGCGCGCTTGCTTGGGGATGTCACTGGCGGGGTAGCGCAGGTCCAAAAAGGGCTCCATGCCCGCTTTGCGCTTTTCGGCAATAACGACGCCCGTGTCGTCTTCGTCAAATTGATAGACCATCACACGGTCAAAACCCGACATGACCTGAATGGCCATCGCAGCCTGATTGCAGGCCGCCCTGAGATCAGGCGCGCGTTTAACCCGAGCCACCAAAGGCTGGACCAAACTCATATCGCCGCGATTTTTGCTCTCAAGCTTTGGTTCAAACTCAAAGACATATGTCTGGTTCAATGCGTGAACCGAGACATCAAACAGCTTGCCATTATGCAAGACGTCGTAGCCAAACAACCGGGACGAACTCGTCTCTACGTTTAGAAGCTGGAGCTGGGTTCGCAGATCGTGGACCGTCCGCTCTGGCAAGAGGTCCATCAACCGGGCGCCCACCGCATCATCTGGTGCGATGTGCAGAATGTCCTGCACATTGGCGGAGACATGGCTGACCAAAAAGTCAGCGGAGGTCGCAATCAGACACCCGTAACTCTGCACGCCCCCCAACAGGTGGATCGGCTCACGGTCGCAGTTGGTAAGGTCGACGACAGCGTCTGCCGGGTCGTCTGTTTCTTCGGTCATACGTGTTCGGTCTCGGTTGTCGCTATCTTGGCGTAGGCCGCCGCGAAGAGTTGGAATTGTGTCTTAGTGTCTTTGACAATGTCACCAGCACGCGGACCATCAGCAGGAATAGCCGTCAGGGCGCGGCAGGTTGCGGGCCATAGCTTTGGATCACCGGCTTGCCCAAAATAATTGTTCGCACGTCGAACGCGCGGATCGGTTGATGCGCCCCACCGCTTGCACAGAATTTTTGAACCCAAGCGCGAACCTGCGACCATGTAGTCAATTGCTAACGGGTCAAGCTTGTGCGGGAGCGGCAACGGGGGCGTCTTGGGTTTGGCCGACAGAATATCGAGGTCAGCCCCAAGTTCAGCGATCATGTCTGAGAGCGTTGCCGTTGATAGGCACGGCTCCGAAGCGCGCGATTGCATCAGGACGAAGCAGCTTAGGTGGATCTGCAAAAAGCTGGCGAAATCATCCAGTCGCGTAATATCGAGCGTCGTAATCATTCGATCCACCAGGTCGTGATCCTTGCGTGACCTGTCTCGAAGCGCGTGACGGAAATCTCGTTGCATCAGGGCCCTACGCTTCAAAAGAGGAAACCGATGCCGTCGGATGTTCGCTCTTGTATTATCCGGCCATCTCTTGTCGCCGGGATCATCAATTCATCGCATGATACAAATTTGTCGCTCTCAACAAAAGGTCGTTCTCGTCGGACATATGAGGCTCCGAACGTTCTGCGTCGAGGGAAGCACCCCGGCACTGAGCGAAACCAATGCAGCTGTAGATTGCTACATTAGTATCCCCCAAGCACAAAGCAAGCCTTTGGTGCGAATTGTCCTAAAGGCCGCTCTGGGGCGGTCAAGTTGCGAAGTACGCCAACGGTTCGCAACTTTGCAAAGGTCACTATCTGGGGCGCATAGCTGCCATTCGGACCTTTCGCAGCATCCGGCAAATTGGGCTCGTTCCTGCCGTTAGCCGCATCGAGCCTTGAGGTCTACTTGGCGGGACGAACCACCATTTCGCGGCGGCTGCGCCAATGGCCACTATCGGAATTCGGGACGGGTCAAGAACGGTCCTTTCTGCCTGTGACACAAACCCCGTATCAAAACCGATTTTTAGCGCGCAACACCTGACAAAAAGGTAGGTCTAAAAAGTGTGCAAATTCGCTAAAATCGCGGTTAATCTACTACCTTAGGTGGAACTTGAAAGGATCCTTTTTGTCCATCGTTTTGCGAGAATTTTTGAAGACACACCGAAGGACTGTAGGTGTAGTTGGGCTGTTACTGGTGTGTTTGCTTTTTTTCTCAGGCTACGAGCGGTTCTTCACAACCAACGAGGTTGAAGTTGTCATACTGAAAAAAGATATTCCGAAAACCTGTCGGAAGTGGAGCTCTGCTTTGCAGGGTCCTAAGAGGCGGAGCGCAGTGCCGGAGAGCAGCTCCTTCTATGGTTACTGCGGCATGCTCGTAACAAGCGCTGGAAACTTTCACTTGCCCAACTCGAAGAGATTTCACCTCTTTGGGCAATCCCGAGAGGATATATTTGATTCTCTTGTTGTTGGCTGTTCCTATAAATTGGCCACGCATGGTTTTGCCGATCCCTACAAAGCGGGAGACTTGCCGCGAAATTATTCGAATAGATCGGTTCATGCCATAATTGCGCAAATGGGTTGTCAGTAGAATTGCACCTGTGCGTCAGCTGATTGCCGCTCTCCCCTCAGGCAGAGGTTCCTTCACAAAACCTGTGACACAAAAAAGGTCGTTTTTGTCACAGGCTTTTCTGGTGCCGAAACCGTTGAGAAATCCAGTGCCACAAACCCTTGGCAAAACTCCCTTAGATTTTGTCACGTTTTTGGCTGGTGCCTAAGAAGCGGACATTGGTGCAAAGTGCAGTATCTGGCAAAGAGGGCTCCTTGCTGCCATTCGCTGCCGACATTACCAAGGTCGGCTAAGGGCCGTTCGCTGCCTTCAACACCAAGGCCGCTGCGGAAATCTAAGAGGATATTAGCCGATATATTGCAATTAAGAA
>JBPOFD010000025.1:0-12947 GCA_051252055.1 Sulfitobacter sp. | reverse complement strand
TCTTCAACATCAGCCGTGCTCAGGGTTAACCGGTGATACGCCCAGACAGCGAACGCGATGATTTCACGTGGGTAGCGGAAGCCCTTCAGGCGCGGCAAATCGATCGGAATGTTCATGAGGCAGACATACCTCTACCAAACCCTGTCAACAACTTGGCAATACCGACGGGCGTTAACTATCGACAAAATGGAAAAAAACCGGTCATTCGCTGTATTTCGCATCAAAGTCCGTTTTGCGGACTTTGCAGCCATTGGAGTGTGATCTCCGAGTGACCGCTTTGAGCATCTTACGAAGTTGCTGAGTGAAACAGCGTAAGCTCAAACCCGTGCAAGTAAGCTAAAAAGTTTAAACCACTACGGGAGGCCGTTTTATCAAGGTGGGGTTAGACAATTTTCTGTGTGTGTAGACAGTGCGAAAGATTATTTCATAAGGCCGCTTGCAAGTCGCCACGGGCATTCACAAGTTTTGAACCAAAGCGGCAGACAATTTGCCGCAAGGAATGGTTCAATTGGATTACATTTACGTTGTCGCGGGCCTGATCGGCCTGTTTTTTGGTGGCGAGGCTCTTGTGCGCGGCAGCGTCGGGATCGCCCGTCGCATGGCAATTTCCCCTTTCCTGATCGGTCTGACCGTCGTGGGTTTCGGTACATCCACACCCGAACTTCTGGTGTCGGTGAATGCGGCCTTGAGCGGCGTTCCAGATATTGCCGTAGGTAACATCGTCGGCTCAAACATTGCTAACATTCTCTTGATTGTCGGCCTCACGGCGATGGTATGGCCTATCACCGTCATGGGAGCGACATTGCGCCGTGATACGGCTGTCATGGTTGCCGCAGCTCTTGCGCTTATCCCGATCTTCACGACGGGGATGATCGGACGTCATGCAGGTCTTGCTTTGGTGGTGGGTCTGGTGGGCTATCTTGCCTGGGCATTCTTGCAACCCGGCGACGCAGAAGACGAAGTTAGCTCTGCCGCCCCGCCCACATCTGTCATCGTTTCCGTCTTATGGGTCGTCGGTGGGCTTGTCGCGCTGATGTTTGGTGCGCAGTTCCTAGTGGATGGGGCGGTCTCGATCGCGCGCGGTTACGGGATATCCGAAGCGTTCATTGGTCTCACTATCGTTGCGGTCGGAACCTCTCTTCCCGAACTTGCCACGTCGCTGATTGCCGCGTTCCGCCGTCAGTCGGAAATCGCCATAGGTAACATCATAGGCTCGAACATTTTTAACGTGCTTGGCATCCTTGGCGTAACGGCATTGATTACGCCCGTTCCTGTAGCGCCTCGGTTTCTGACTTTCGATTTGCCGGTGATGATTGCGGTCTCTTTGGCTCTGACAGCCCTTCTGTTGGCCCGCCCTGTGATTGGACGCGGTATCGGCTTTGTCTTGCTGGGTGGTTATGTCGTTTATGTCTGGGCGGCGCAGGGGTGATGTCGATGTCAGGGCGCACGACGGCAGACCGTGGTTTGTTCTTGTGGCGCGCTCTGCTTGTTTTGGCGCTTACACTATTCGGTGGCCAAGCTACCCGTTCCGATCAGACAGCTTCCAGCCCTGCTTCAGCGACGCAAGACCTGACCCAAATTGCTGTCATTCTGACTGTCGTGCATGATCAAAAGGTACGCGGCACTCTCACCGATCACGACATGCCAGTCGGCACCGAAGTCGGTTCAGCGGGCCAGCCTGTCTACAATACGTCCCTTGCACCGGTGTTCTGGTTTCAAACCAAGCCCGAATTTGACTTTGCTCTAAGTATCCTACCCCCGGCCCGGGGGCCGCCTTTGGTCTGACGCTACACCATCAAACCATACTTTTAGGCAAATCAGGATATCTTAAATGCGTCGTTCAAAGTGGGTCATTGCGACCTATGCCATGCTGCTGTTTCTGGCAGTTTCAGCTGCTCTACCGAATTTTCTTCCCACACACATCCGCAACTCGTTGCCGTCATGGGCGACTGGCCAAACGGTGGCGCTTGGTCTTGACCTTCAGGGCGGCGCACTTCTGCTGATGGCCGTCAATCGCGACGATCTCGCGGCGGCCCGTCTGCAAGACACACGCGAGACCGTATTAAAGGAAATGCAGGCACTCGGACTGAATCCCGCCACACTCCAAACCGAAGGAATGTCTCTGTCAGTCCCAATGAGCGATGCACTGATGGCAGCGCTGCAATCCGCAGCGGCCTTAACCAGCCAACCGGGCAGCCCACCCGATTTTACAGTATCTGCTGCCGAGGACACTTTGCAGCTTACGTTGACAGAGGTGGGGCTTGACCGCGCAGCGACAGATGCGGCGGACCGCAGCTTGGAAGTCATTCGCAACCGGATCGATCAGGTCGGTGTATCAGAGCCGATGATCAACCGTGTGGGGGCAGACCGGATCCTTGTTCAGATGCCCGGCGTTGAAAATCCTGCACAGTTGCGCGCCCTTCTGGGATCGACGGCCAAGATGAGCTTTCAGATGGTGGCACCGGCATCAGGACAAGGCGTCTCGATGCTTGAGTTGCGTGACGGGTCTGGAACGATCCCTGTCGAGGACGCTGTAGCATTGTCAGGCGACAGGCTGGAACAAGCGGCCTCCGGCTTTGAGCCTGATACCGGACGACCCATGGTTACGTTTGCGTTTGACAGGCCGGGTGCAATAGCCTTTGCCGAGATTACGGCGGCCAACATCGGTCAACGGTTCGCCGTTGTCCTCGATGGTCAGGTTCTCACAGCGCCCGTCATCCAGCAGGCCATCCCCGGTGGTCAGGGCCAGATCACCGGAGATTTTACGGTTGAGGAGGCCCAAACCCTTGCGGTGTTGCTGACATCGGGTGCGTTGCCCGCATCACTGGATGTGATTGAGGAACGCAGCGTTGGTGCCGCACTGGGGAGCGACTCTATCCGGTCAGGACTTGCGACCGGGGCGGTCGGGCTTGCGCTGGTTGTGGCGATGATGGTCGGGCTGTATGGTGGCTGGGGCCTTCTGGCCAGTGCGGCGCTTGGGCTGAATGTCATGCTGACGTTGACTGCATTGGGCATACTGGGGGCCACACTGACACTTCCGGGTATTGCGGGGATTATTCTTTGTCTCGGCATCGCGGTAGACAGCGATATTCTGATTTTTAGTCGTATTCGCGAGGAAACCCGTAAAGGCGCTGTTGCAATCAAGGCCCTGACCAAGGGCTACGGACAGGCATGGGCGACGATCCTCGATGCGAACATCACCACCTTGTTGGCCATGGTATTGCTGTTCTTGTTTGGTGCCGGTCCGGTAAGGGGCTTTGCCGTCACGATGAGCTTGGGCATCCTGATCTCGATGTTTACCGCCGTGGTCTTGATGCGCTTTGCGATGGAGACGATCGTGCGCCGTCGTAAGCCAACGCGGCTCGAGATTGCGTCCCTTTTTGGCAAAGTGCCCGCACCGGGGGCATTTTCGTTTATGCGTCGTGGACGGATGGCTTTGGCAATTTCGGCACTGCTGTCGGTCGGGTCGATTGGCGTGCTGGTCTATCCCGGGCCGACGCTTGGTATCGACTTTACCGGCGGGGTTCAGATGGTCCTGCATTCGGATGCCCCCGTCCCCCTTTCAGAACTGCGCACGGCCATCGCGACACTGGTGCCCGGCGATGCCACCCTACAGGCATTCGGTGATGCGAAAGAAGCCTTGATCCGGGTTCAGGGGGAGGCCAGCCAAGCAACTGTCACGGCCGTGGAGCAGGCAGCGGCTGCGGTCGTGCCGCAGGCGCAGTTTGCGCAGATTGATCTGGTCGGGCCCACCGTCAGCGGAGAGCTTGCGACGACAGGCCTACTGGCGCTCGGTCTCGCTGTGCTGGCGATGCTGATCTACATTTGGGCTCGCTTTGAATGGCATTTTGCGATCAGCGCCATTGCTGTGCTGTTTCTGGACGTGACGAAGACGTTCGGTGTGATTGCGTTGATCGGATGGGAAGTAAACCTCATCACCATTGTCGCTCTGCTGACGCTGATCGGGTATTCCGTGAATGATAAGGTCGTGGTGTATGACCGCATCCGAGAGACGCTAGCCGAGGGCGGCGGCAGGCCGCTGGCCGATGTCATCGACCAAAGTCTCAATCAGGTCCTTGCAAGGTGTATTTTCACCTCTGGCACGACACTGCTTGCAATTGTTCCGATGGCGATCTGGGGAGGTCCTGCGGTATCAGGTTTTGCGTGGCCGCTGATCGTGGGGGTCATCATCGCCACCGCATCATCGCTTTTTGTCGCGGGCCCTGTGTTAAGCTGGCTGGCAGGGCGCAGGCCCGAAACCGTCACGCCGCAAAACACCCCGATGACGCGACCGCTTTGATCATCCGCGCAAGGGCAAAACTGCTCTTGCGCGACGCCCTTTGGCCTTTAGTGAGCCTTGAATTTCCTGCAATCACATCTGTGACTAACAGTTAAGATCCATGAGAATAGAGTCTGGGCTCTTTCGGGTCCTTCGTCGCGTAGACCACTGATGGCCGCTTCGGAAACTCATGCCGTCCCCTGCGCCATGCCTGAACTGACACAGTGCGGGACAAAGCGGCCCTCGGCACGCTTCCACCTATTGCCCGCTTTCTTATGTTGCTCACGCGTAGCATCCTAAATGCGCTGGATGCGGTCTCTTGCCCCGTTTCGCACATCTGTCCGGGATGCAGCCCTTACGACAGACCTCGATAACTTTAGCACGCTTTTCACGATTGCTGTGATGTCGTCAACGGCGCTCAAATAAGTGGATCATGTGACCATTGAAGGAGCGCTTGCCGCTGCCGTGGTCTGCAAAACACATCGCCTGGATTGCAATTGGCACGGACTTGTCCTGCGTGCCTCGCAAATCCTTTCCATCGTTTTATTTGAATGACGTCAGTTACATGCAACCGTCTTCCGAGGTAGTATCGGCAATACCATTGAAACCAGCCGCGTGGATCGGGGCCATATATCCAGCCCTTATCCTGCCAGACGTTAAGGGATTGGCGGCTCTTTACCCCGAAGTAATTCAACGCCGGATCAGGCACATCGCTGATCTTGGCATTTTCATACCACTCAGCCGGAAACTCGTCGCCGCAATCGTTTAGGTAACGCCCCTCAAACACTCCCATCTCAAGCATTTCGTGCGGGGTGTAGTAGGGCGTGAAGTCTTCGGCGAAATTCTCGCCGGCAGGCTCTTCCAGTTGATACCGATATCCGGTTTGCATCCGGTCATTGACGAGGACTTCGGTCGCATCGTTCATTGGATAGCTTCGCACTTTCAGACGTGTTTTTGTTGGTGCCCCGCCAGTCTAGCCGGGCACCCACCTTTATTGGTGACAGGCCGGACGTGTGCCAGGCAACAGGACTTTGTCGATGACGTGAATAACGCCATTGTCAGCCGCAATGTCAGCGATCACGACATTTGCCATTTCACCAGTTCCGTCAGCAATCGTCACGCCGCCACTTCCAGCCGTGATGCACAGGCGCTCACTGTCTAGGATTGGACGGAAATAGTTCGAGCCCGCCGGAATCATGTTAGCGGTCAAATTTCGGTCATCCACATGGTAAAGCAACACGTTGGTAAGCTGTTCCTTGTTCTCCGGCAGCAGCAGAGTCTCAACAGTGCCTTCAGGAAGCGCGGCAAATGCGTCATTCACCGGTGCAAATACAGTGAATGGCCCAGGGCCCGACAACGTGTCGACGAGGCCAGCTGCTGAGACGGCGGCCACAAGGGTTGAAAAGCGCTCATCGCCAGCTGCGATTTCAACGATTTTTTCCGCGCTCGCTGCGGCGGCAGATAGACTAAGTGCGAGGGCTGCGGCGGTTATTTTGAAGTTGATTTTCATCTTAGTTCTCCGAGATGTTGGACGATTATGTCCGTTCTGTTTTGCGTTTAGTGCTAAGGTTACGGAGGGGAATGAAGCATGGTTCACAAGTTCACAGAAACGTGAGGAAGCTCAATTAAGTTGTTGAAATAAAATAAAAAGCCATTGGAGAACCAATGGCTTTTTAGCGGGCGAGCAGTGCAAAGTGAGTGCTAAATCCGAAACAGAGGCTGAAGTAGGCGCGGGATAAACGAATTGAACCGCAAAGGCGCATCCGTGGCTGCCAGACAAATGCAGGGCGCGCCTTCATCTGCAACAGGCGTGTGCTCTAGGCTCTGATCAGCAACCTCAAGATCACCAACGCCGAACCGTCCGGTTTCATCACTGAAACTGCCCTGCAAGACCAACGTCAATTCCAGACCGTTATGGCTGTGATCTGGCACCGCCCGTCCCGACGGAATATAGAGCAGACGCACAGACCCTTCGCGCCCATCCGACAAAATACTCTGGCGCACTCCCATCCCAAGGGATTTCCAGCGCGGCGGCTTACCTTTTAAGGCTTCCATCACTGGTCCAGGATAAACACCTGACCGATGGTAAATCTTTTTCTCGACAGCCGGCGCATCCAACAGATCAAGCACATTGGATTTCAATCCCTCCGACACGGTTTCAACATTGCTCGTCTCCAAGACCGCGCCGCCTGAAACCAAGTGCGCTTCATAAGCGGCACGGCACTCCAGACACAGTGAGATATGTGCAGCCACCGCCAACGCGAAGGGCTGCGGAAGGTTGCCTGCGGCATAGGCCGCCAGCAAGGCGTCGGGGGTATGGTGGGTAATCGCAGTCATCTTACCGTAGTTCCTTCAACTCGTGGCGCAGCTTTTCAAGACCCAGTCGGATGCGGGATTTGATCGTACCAAGCGGCAATCCCGTTTGGGTGCTGATCTCTTGATGGGTAAGCTCGCCCAGATAGGCTTTCTCAATGATGTCGCGCTGGTCGGGCTTCAGCTTCAACAGTGCGTCTTTCAATTGTCCGGCTTCTTGCTCGACGGCCAGTATTTGGCTTGCGTCGGGCTCTGCACTCGGATCTTCGCCCAGTTCTTCTGGCAGGGGGCGATTTTCTTTGCGGATCACATCGAACTGGCGGTTGCGCGCAATCTGATAAACCCAAGCCGACACCTGCGCTCTTTCAGGATCAAACTGGTCGGCCTTACGCCATATCGTCAGCATGACCTCTTGCACAATTTCTTCGGCCTGTCCGGACCCCGTGCCAGAACGCATGATAAACCCTTTCAATCGGGGCGCAAAATGATCGAACAATAATGCAAACGACGCGCGGTCCCGATCGTTGCGGACAGCCAACATGTAAGTCGTCAGTGAAGATATCTGAGGGGGCGGCTGCTTCACACTCACACGGTCCTTTCGCGGCGCCACCGGGGGGCGTCGTTCAACTTGGTCGCGATTGATGCAGTCTGTCAACATAGCCCAATTACGGGGGACGTTGGTTTCTGGATCATTTTTTGATCCAAATTTCTCCAACGCGCGTAATCTATGTGAACAACCTACCGGAGTTTCCATGTCGCTAGATACCATCCCGACCCGCCCGCAGCGCATCGCCATCATTGGTGGCGGCATTTCTGGGCTCGCGGCCGCCCACTTGCTCTCACCTCAACATGCAGTCACCCTGCTTGAGGCCGCGCCAAGGTTGGGAGGTCACGCGCGCACGGTAATGGCTGGCCGAAATGGCGATCAACCTGTCGACACGGGATTCATTGTTTTCAATTACGCAAATTACCCACACCTGACGCGAATGTTTCAAGACCTCGACGTGCCAGTCACCAAAAGCGACATGAGCTTCGGCGCCTCGATCAATGGCGGCGAGATCGAATATGGGCTCCGCGATTTAAGGGCGCTCACCGCTCAAAAACGCAACCTTATGCGGCCAGGGTTTGCCCGAATGGTACGTGATATCCTGCGGTTCAACACCAAAGCCGAAGCGCTCGCAACCGACGGCAGCGCCACAATTGGCGACCTGATGAACGATTTGAAGTTGGGTGACTGGTTCCAACGTTACTACCTGATGCCGCTGTGTGGCGCGATCTGGTCCACGCCGCCCGACGAAATCCGCGCTTTTCCCGCCCGCGCCTTGGTCCAGTTTTTTCGCAATCATGCCCTGCTTAGCGCTTCCGGCCAACATCAATGGTGGACAGTGGACGGCGGCAGCATTGAATATGTGCGTCGTCTGGAACACAGCCTTCGCGGGCGCGGCGTTGCGATCCGCACCAATACCAAAGTCGACAGCGTCAGTCGCACAGCAGGACAAAGCATCGTTCACTGTGGCGGCGCACCACTCGGGTCGTTCGATCAGGTGATTTTCGCCTGTCATTCGGATCAGGCGTTACGTCTATTGGCTCAACCAACCCCGCAAGAACAGGCCGCGCTTTCGGCAATCAGATTCCAAGACAACCAGATGATCCTTCACAGGGATATCAACCAAATGCCGCAACGGCGCTCGGTTTGGTCCAGCTGGGTTTACAAAGCAGACACGACCCGCCCCGAGCCAGCCATTGGTGTAACCTATTGGATGAACCGGCTGCAAAACATCCCCGAGAATGATCCGCTTTTCGTGTCCTTGAATCCATCAGAGCCCGTGCCAGATCAACTGATTTATGACCAAAAAACGTTCCGCCACCCCGTGTTTGATGGCCCTGCATTGGCGGCTCAAAAGCAACTGAAAGACATGCAGGGGCAGAACAACACGTGGTTCGCAGGCGCTTACACGCGGCATGGCTTCCACGAAGACGGCTTCGCGAGCGCAGCACGCATTGCTCGAATGATGGATGGACAACTCGCATGACATTCACGCCCGAATATATCGCAGGGGAAACGGTCCATGCCCGTCGTGGGGCGATTTCGCATGGGTTCCGCTATAGCGTCGACTTTGTTTTGATCGACCCCGAGGCAGAAGCCAGCGGCCCGCGATTGTTTTCACGCAACCGGTTCAATCTGGCGTCGGTACATGATCGCGACCATGGCGGCCCGATCAAGAGCGGGCGAGGGGCCAAATGGGCACGCGATGTGTTGTCCGCAAACGGGCTCACCGATCCCGACCTCCAGCTTCGTCTTATCACCCAGCCGCGCCTGTTTGGCTCCGGTTTCAATCCGGTCAGCTTCTGGCTCGCCGAAAAGGGCCCGCATCTCATTGCCGTCATCGCCGAAGTGTCGACCCCCTTTGGAGACCGCCATTCCTACCTGTGTCACTTGCCGGATTACGCCCCCATTACCGCTGAAAGCCGCATTTCCAAGCCGAAATCCCTGCATGTCTCGCCATTTCAAGAGGTCAAAGGCAGCTATGAATTCAGGTTTTATATTCGCCCCGACAAAATCGCCATCCGCATCCTGCATCGCAACGGCGACGAAGGTGTTGTCGCGACCCTGACAGGGCCTCGCACGCGCCTGACAAACACCAGCGTGATCAAAGCCGTGTTGCGCCACCCTCTGTCGGCGGTTCGCACTCTCTCGCTGATCCATTGGCAGGCACTGCGCTTGAAACTCAAGGGCGCACAGTATCGCACCCGCCCAACGCCCCCCAAGACCGAGGTTACCTAATGCTCTTTCTGACAAAACGCGTGAAACACGATTTTCTGGACACCTGCGCGCAGATCCAATCGGGTAGTCTGACCCTGCGCACGCCCGAGGGTGAGGTCTTTAACTTTGGCCAAGGCAGCCCCGAGGCAGATATCCAGATCCACGACTGGTCGGTGGTCACTGCCATCGCATCACGCGGTGATATCGGCTTGGGCGAAACATATATCGCGGGGCTTTGGGACACCTCTTCGATCGAAAATCTAACAGCCCTGTCGCTCAAGAACCTCGAAGAGTTTCGCGGTTACGCCTATGCGGGGTTTTGGGCCAGTCTTAAATTCCGCGTGGTCAACCGCCTGATGCGCACCAACTCACTAAAGGGCGCATCGCGCAATATTCGTGCGCACTATGACGTCGGAAACGAGTTTTATCAGCTGTGGCTAGACGATAGCATGACCTACTCATCCGCGATGTTCGCGCCCAACGACACTGATCTCGGTCGCGGCCAAACCCGCAAATACGACCGTGTCCTGAGCCAGATCGGCGACGGCGAACGCGTGCTTGAGATTGGTTGCGGCTGGGGCGGTTTTGCTGAACGGGCTGCCGATACCGGCCGCCACGTGACTGGTCTGACAATCTCGCCCAGCCAGAAAGGTTACGCTGATGCGCGGCTGGATGGTCGCGCAGACATCCAACTTCAGGACTACCGCCACAGCACAGGGAAATATGACAGTATCGTCTCCATTGAGATGATCGAAGCCGTCGGAGAGACCTACTGGCCGACCTATTTCTCCACGCTCAAAGACCGACTGGCCGAAGGCGGGCGGGCTGTCATCCAAGCAATCACCGTGCCCGATGATTATTTTGACACCTATCGCCGCAGCGCTGACTTTATCCGCCAATACACCTTCCCCGGTGGCATGTTACTGTCAAATTCCGTGATCGCCGATCAAGCAACGCGAGCGGGACTAATGGTGAAAAGTAGTCATGGATTTGGTCAGGATTACGCCCGCACCTGCGCCCAATGGAGTGACCGTCTAACCCAGCAGTCTGCTAACGTGAAAAAACTCGGCTATGACGATGGGTTCTTGCGCAACTGGCAGTTCTACCTAGGCATCTGCGCGGGGTCTTTTGCCGTCGAACAGACTGACGTCGTTCAAATAGAGCTGGCCCATGTCTGAGATCGAAACCATCTGGATCATTGGTGCCAGTGATGGCATCGGCGCCGCGTTGGCGCGTGAATGGGCACAGCGTGGCGCGCGCCTGATCCTGTCGGCGCGCTCCCAAGATCGGCTCGAAGATCTGGCAGCCGAGCTTGGCCCCCAGCACATCGCTCTTGCTCTCGACGTTTCAGATCGCGCCAGCATCAAAGCGGCGGCGGCCAAGATCTCCGAGATCACACCGCTAGATCGCGTCGTCCATCTGGCCGCCCTCTATGATCCCGGCAAAATAGCCGATCTCGACCCCGACGTGGCGGCGCAAATTGTAACCACAAACCTGACCGGCAGTTTTCACGTCGCACAAGCGGCCCCATCACTGCTGCGGGATGGTGGGCAACTGGCGTTGTGCGGGTCTGTGGCTGGTTACGTTGGACTGCCTCAGGGACAAATCTATTCGGCAACCAAAGCGGGCGTAATCAATCTGGCGGAATCTCTACGAGCCGAACTTTCCGGCCGCGTCGATGTTCGCCTTATCAATCCGGGGTTCGTCGACACGCGTCTGACACAACGCAATGCGTTCGAAATGCCCGCTATAATGACACCTGAGGCGGCGGCGTGCGCGATCATCGACGGGTTGAACACACGGCGTTTCGAAGTGCATTTTCCGCGTCGTCTCACGTGGGGGCTAAAGCTTCTGAGCACCTTGCCATATTGGGCGGCTTTGCCGCTAACGAAAAGGTTAACACAATGAAAAGATATCTCCCCCTCGTGGTTCTTGTCGCAACTCTGACATTCGTGTTGTCCCCTTTGGCATCCACAGGGTTCAACGGTTTTACGCCGGATCAGTTTCCAGTTGTTCAAAACGATCCACCCGTTCAGCCAGCTGGCTATGCCTTTTCAATCTGGGGTCTGATTTATGCTTGGCTTATTGTTGGGGCGGGCTATGGTTTTTGGCGTGCTGCTGATGACTCCGGCTGGCAAGCGATGCGATTACCACTCGCAGCGAGCTTGATTATCGGGACCTTTTGGATCGCAGCTGCGAATGCTGCGCCCATTCTGGCGACAGTCATGATCATAGCGATGGCCGCCTTGGCGATCCTCGCTATGTTGCGCGCAGGCCATCGCCAGCCTTGGTTACAGGTTCACCCTGTAGCGCTTTATGCAGGTTGGCTGACAGCCGCTAGTGGCGTGGGCATTGGCGTCCTTCTCGGTGGTTACGCAATTCTGTCGGCGCAAAACGCAGCAATCCTCTGTTTAATTGGCGTTCTGGCCATTGCCCTAACAGTGCAGTCAGCCCGCCCGCGCGAGTGGGGCTACCCCGCTGCTGTGGTTTGGGCACTTGTTGGCGTCATTGTCCAAAACGCACCCAGCAGCAACTGGCCGGTCATCACTTTGGCCGTACTTGGTATCGCCGCATTAATATCTCGCACATTGTTTTCATTCATCAAAGGCCCAAGCACATGAACATCGTCATTCTCTACATCGCGACTGCCGTGATCTTTTTCGTGGCCGATGCCATTGGCCTGCGGCTGATCATCAAACCGGTGTTTGACCGCCATATCGCGCACCTGTTCGCTGACCCGTTCCGCGTTGGGCCAGCGGCTGTGTTCTACCTTGGCTATATAGCCGGCGTGCTGTGGTTCGTATCCATTCCTGCTCTGCGCAATCAAGACCCGACGTCAGCCCTTGTTGGGGGCATCGCGCTAGGACTTTTGGCCTACGGCACTTATGAATTCACCAACTACGCGACACTTCGCGACTGGTCGATTCAGCAGGTTGCCGTCGACACGATTTGGGGCGGTGTTTTAACGGGGTTCGCCGCTTGGGCGGGTGTAATGGTCACCCGCTCTATAGGGTGAGACCGGAAAAAGGCTTTGCTGAAACATGGACCGTTCACACCTAAGCAGATGTTAGGATCAAGCCCATATCGGGCGCTCTAACACCGACCCGATTTCGCATTCCTTGTCCGAGGCTAACATTCGCAATATTTTCTACGCGTGGCTGCTTAAGACCTTGTCTACCGAACACGAAAATTCCAGTTTCCAAGAGCGGACATTAGCTGCATTGCAGAAATTGGTTAAAGTGGGCTCAAAGCTGTCGTTAGACGCGTGCGGCATGAAGGCCGGCTTACGGCCCGAAGCGGACCTTCCCGTTTGACGCACTGGGTGAAAACCGGTCATTCGCTGCACTTGCACGGACACAAAATCTACGACTGGATCCCATTAAAAATTGGGGGATTACCTGTAAAGGTAGTGTCGCAAAGTTTCGGCCAAGCCGAAGGTAGTTCTGCTAGCGGACACACCTATCCTGCGAGTGCCGCGAACTGCGCGAAGCCAGACTGCTCTGACTGGTCAAACGGTAGTGTCGCAAAGTTTCTGAATTTTGTTGCGGTGCATTGCGCCGCAGTCTAGCAGCCTCGTTTTCCGAACACGGC
>JBPOFD010000024.1:0-13574 GCA_051252055.1 Sulfitobacter sp. | reverse complement strand
ATGGTAGACGCGCTAGCTTCAGGTGCTAGTGTCCGCAAGGACGTGGAGGTTCGAGTCCTCTTCTGGGCACCACTTATCCCCCTTTAAATCCAAGAAACGTAAGAATTACTGGGGTAATTCGGTTTGATGGGACCATTTTCGGGACCGCTTTCGGGACCACTTTTGCTGCTGTCGCGCAAAAACTACGGGCACTTCTCACACGCACTGGTTATGATCCTGGCACTCAATCAGGACAACTCCGATGACCACAAACCTTCCCCGCTATGTGTTCCGCCGTGCCAATGGCAGCTTTCGGTATAAGCGCAATGTCCCAAAGCACTTGCGGGCTCTGCTTGGGAAGGACACCCTATATCGCCAACTGGGAGACAGCTACCGCGAAGCCATGCAGGCGCTGCCCTTGGTGCATGCGCGAGTTGAAGCTCTGCTGAACGATGAGACGAACAAGTCTGCCCGAGAGCGCAGTGTTGAGCTCATCCGAGGCGCGCTTGGGGATGAGGTCGCAGAACTTGTGCTGGCGGAGGCTGTGCCGGAGTACTCCCCGATCGAGGATGCACTGAATGACCTGGGCAAAGCGCTGCATAAGCAAAAGTTGCCTGCGGACGTGGTGCAACAGGTCTACTCGGGTCGCCTGACGCCAGACACAATGACCCTGGAGAGAGCCCTGCAAGAGTATGTGGCCTACAAGTCAGATGCCCCCAAGGCCGCCAGAGAGATTGCCCAGCGGGTGGAGCGGTTGCGCACAGATATGCAGAGTGTCTTCGGCAAACATAAGCTCAAGCATAGTCCTCTGGCTGACATCACCCGACAAGATGCCAACGCGTTACGGGACCACCTGCTGGAGCGGGTCTCAGCCAACAGTGCCGTGAGAATGCTGGGGGTTGTAAGGACAGCCATCAACCATGTGATTGTGGAACACGCGCTGACCATCCCGAATGTGTTCACGAACCTGAAGATCAAAGGCGCAGGAGCCAGCAAACACGACAGACTTCCCCTGAGCGATGAGCAGCTCTCCCTCTTGGACCCAGCCTTCTCGGGGGATGCCACAGCCTGGGCCCTGTATGTCACGCTGAGGGATACAGGAGCGCGTGTGTCAGAGGTATCAGGCCTGAGGGTCAAAGACTGTGACCTGGAAGCCAAGTGCCTGCACATAAGCCCCACCCCTTGGAGAGGTCTGAAGACCACCAACTCGCAGCGCTCTGTGCCACTCTCGGTAGAGGCTGTGGCAGCGCTCGGTAAGCTTATCCAGAACCATACTCAAGACCCAGAGGCACCGCTGTTTGCCCGCTATGCCAAGGAGCGAGGGGCTGACAGCTGCTCGGCTATGCTCATGAAGCGGCTTCGCACTGTCATCACCGACAAGAAGCTAACCATGCACAGCCTTCGTCACCGCATGAAGGACAAACTGAGGAACACAGGGTGCCCCGAGGCCATATCGCTGGCCATCCTTGGGCACAGCACCAACACAGTCGCCGCCAACTACGGCTCAGGCTATGCCCTTGAGGTCATGCGAGAGCACTTGGTGAAGGTGTGGCAATGACAAAGCGACAGGATATTTTTTGCGGCAAAACGGAAGAGCAGGCTGAAGTGTTTTGCATCACTGTAAGCCTAAGGCGTTAAAGCCAAAAAGAAAGCCGACATTTATGAATAATACATAGCTGTATTGTTTGTTTTTGGGATTAGAAAAAACAGGTGTTTGGAGCCCCCAAACCCTTATGATTTATATATTACATATTACGACTTATCCCTTAATCCTTACCCTTTGAACCTTATCCATTACCCCACCTCAGGTTAGCGCCTGGGGTGCTTTTGTATTGAGAAAGATGATTACCAACATGACCAAATATTTTGACCAAAAGCTCTCACAGGACGCGCTGGAAACCTATCAGGGTTACAGCCTGCAGGTCTTTACCTCGGGCCGCTTCAAGTTGTCCTTCCACATCACCCATGCACAGCGTGTCGAGTATTACGGTGAGTGTCCCAAGCGATATCGTGCCGCCTATGAAAATCAACACAGCAGAAGTCATCAAAGCATGGCTGAGCACTTTGAGATCGTGGCAGATATCTTGGCGGCGTCTCCGCATTCCCTTGTGCACCGTATCCACCTGAAGGGTGACAACAATGCTACGGCTGACAACGCCCATATCGTCACAGACATTGACGCTTCTACCTGCCATGTGATCCTCAGCAGTCTGCATCATCAATGGCATCTACCTGATAAGGTGATCCAGGCCTTGCTGGCAGCGTCAGGCCCCAGAAAAGGTGCAGCTTCTTGCTTCAATGAATATATGCCCAGTTACGAGCACGACTGGTATGCTGCAACATTCCAATGTTCGGAGTATGATGTGGGCTTCCGAAAAACTATGGTGGTTCCAGAGAGACCGATGCAGTCACGCCATACGATCCAGGATGCTGATTTGTCTTTCTGAAGTGCCGCGCATTCCCAACCAATATGAGGCAAGGCATAGGGGGCTGCACAACAGACAGTTGTGTGCTTGGCCTGCTGCACGATTTGAAGCTATGCTGATCTTCTGCATCATCCTGTAAGTTGGTGTGTGTGCGATAACTGACAAGAAAAGAGATACCCCTAATGGCCGAGAAGACAGACAATGATCCAAAAGTCGTTGCGGTCCAACAGGTTGATGCGGTTGACAGCCATGAGATACCTGAAGAGGCAGAAAAAGTGCTGGAAATGCACGAAAGGCGAAGCTCTCAAGGTTTGGACTACTTCCCTTTCCAGGATGGCCTTGGGAGCTTTTACAAGTTTGGACCCGAGCAAGAATACACCAAGAATGATGCTGAGGCGGTGCTTCGTATCGTGTCAGCTTGGTATGTGAAAAAGAACAACGCCTACCATGATGTCAACAATCTACAGGTCAAATATCAGCCGCATGACATCAAGCAGGTGATCGTTCAGCGTATGCTTGAAACGTTCCCAAAATGGGAGCTGAGTGATCAGGGGTGGCGAGACTTCTTCAAGATGCTTCTTGATCCCCCTGTGAATACTTTGAACCCAGAGCGCAGTATCCCGGTATGGTCTGGTAAGAGATTATTCGTGCCGCAAAACGATCAGAAAATTTTGTTCGCGCAGGGTGCTGCATCGGTCAACACATGGAAACGTCCCGCCTACCGTAAGGCGGTTGGGGTTGAAGGCAAAGCGTTTGAGAAATTCTTGGAGTATGTCATTCCTGACGAGAAGGAGAGGGATGTCTTTCTGAGCTGGCTGGTTTGGGCGCTTCGATATGAAGCCATCAAGCCATCTTGGGCGGTAATGCTCTACTCAGAAAAGCAAGGCACGGGTAAATCAACACTTGCTGACGTTTTGAAGGCGCTCTTTGGGAAAACAAATACTGGGCGTATCAATGGTGTGAGCAAACTTGTTGGCCGCTTCAATAAGGAGGTGCTTGAGAACAAGCTTGTGATTGTTGAAGAAGTTGAGGTGAAGCGAGGTTCGCCAGAAGCCAACAGCTTGAAAAGCCTTGTGACTGAAGACAGCATCATGATGGAGGCAAAGCACCTACCTGTCTTTGTGGAACAAATCTATTGCGCGTTCCTTATGACCACCAACCATTTACCGCTGTGGCTGGAGGAATCTGACAGACGTTTTTACATTCTGAACTTTGACCATCAGGGCTATGCGAATGGTGGTATTGATTACGACTGCTTCACCCGTCTTGTTGGAGCTGTAAAGCGCCAGATCAGCACAGACGAGGGGGTCAAAGGCATATATGATCAGCTGATGACCCGTGACGTGCCGCAAGACTTTGGGCTCAAACTGGACGTAGCGCACCATCGGACTGCAATCATGAAAAGGTTGGAAAGTCTTTCTCCAGATGTTGCCAAGCAGGTGCTTGAAGAGACGCTTCACGTAAACAAAATCGTATTTGTGCCTGTAAAGCTTGCTCACCAGGTGCTGAACAAAATTGCACCACGAGAGATCAACGCACAGACACATATCTTTACGGAGCTTGGTTGGCGCAAAGGTAAGTTTGCTTGGGGTGGAAACCCACAGATCTGGGCTTGGTATTTGGAGGTTGATCCAGAGCATCCGCCCTCCAGAGGTAAGGTTTTTTATGGGAAAAAAGATATTGCTTTGGGCAGTGGGGGTTGGTTGCCAATGTCTGACCAAGTTGAAGCAGTGCGTCGCCTGATCAAGGTCGATGAGGAAGACAAGAGTGAAGAGGTAGAAAGGGTTGAAACAGATGCTAAATGAGCATGACCCTAGCGTTGAGGATTGGATTGTTCGTGCAGCTGAAAATATCCGCAACTGGGAGCCTGATATCTTCTTCGAGGATTTGAGGACTTCACGTCGGGATGCTTATGCGTCGATCTTTCGATCGCCTGGTTCGGCTTTGACGGTTGTGGCAGAAAAGCTTCGCTCCGCGACAGTGCGGGAGGCAAGACCGTTCCACATAATGAACATTGAGGCTCCTGGTGGGTGTTGGGAGCGGGGAACGCAAATAAATCCAGAAAGCATAGATTTTACTGCACCAAGCGGGCATGTCATTGGGACAAGCGCCTATCGGTTTGTGTTCCTGGTATGTCATGCAATTGTGGCTGATGAGACCGATATTGTGCGTCATCAATGCAATAACAGAGCCTGCATTCGTCCAGACCATATGCTTCTAGGGTCTCGGGCGCAGAATGTTCAGGATGAAGAGCGACGTAAATACGCAGGGAACTCACCTCAAGGACGTGGTCAGGCCATGAATGCGCATGTACCGAAACACCTGCAGGTGCGACCAGATCCTTTTGTGGATGAGCCGCTGGAGCGCGGGGATACTACGGATGTGCGCAAGAAGAGACCCGAAGTCCAAAAGTAAAATTTGGGCTTGGATACTTGGATGGTTGGATAGTTCTTGCGGCCAGAGCAGAGCGCTGCCCCCCCGCAAAAACTGAGGAGTTTCTCGCATCTATGGTGATCACAATCATCATGGAGACAGATCATGTTTACGACCTTTACGGCCCTTGTCCTTGCAGGGGGTGGGCTTCGGCTTGTCTTGCAGTGGCAGCTGCGCAAACGCTGGGACATCTCACTGGCATTACCCCATGCTCTGGCGGGGGCGCTTGTTGTTCTGGCTGGACTGCCGAGCATCCTGCAGCCCTTTCCCTTTCCTGTGCCACTGAGCCTCACCCTTGGCTTGCTGCTGCCTGACCTTCTGCTGAGGAGGGGCTGAGATGGATAAGCACACACCACCCATCACACCAGGCTGCACGGTGCTGCTTGCTGGCTTTGGCGACATTCCAGAGCATGAGTTTCTGGTGGAGGAGGTCTTTGAGGACCTTCTCACAGGCATTGCCCTCACTGGTCCCCTCGCTGGGGAATACGGAGAACCAGACATCACGTTGGTTCTGCGGGTGCTGACACCACCAACCTAGCCCCACAGCAAAACAGAGCGCGTCAGGGAAGGGCTTAGTCCCTGCTCTTCCTTGGCGCTGCTCACAAATTCCAATCCACAACCCACAAGCGGGGCAATTGCCCCAGAAAGGAGACGTCATGTCGCCTCAGATCAAATACGCCTACAAGACCCACAACACTTGGGTCTACCGCAGGACCTACCCCAAGGCACTGCAACCACTCTTGGGCTCCGCCCTCAAGCAGTCCCTCAAAACAGGGGATGCCCGTGAGGCCAAAGTGCGTGTTGCTGAGCTGAACCAAACCTTCACAACCATCATCAAGGAGGCTCAGGCCCATGCCCTTGCTACCCCTCACACCGCTCCTGCCCTTCCTGCCCAAGCTGCTCGACTTGGCGTGGGTCGTCCTCGATATCAGCGTGCTCGTCTTGTGGGCGATGGGTTGGTAGCCGACCTCGCCCAAGCCTACCTTGCTGAGGTGTCTCAGCGCCTCCGCCCAGGCAGTTACAAGTCTGTCCACTATGCGCTGGAGTTGCTGACATCGCACTTGGGTCAGCAAGCTGTTGGTGACCTCACTCTCACCCAGGGTAAGGAGGTGCTCGGCTACATCGCCCAGCTCTCTCCCAACGTGCGCAAGTACAGGGACGGCAAGGACGCTGGTCTGGCTGAGCTTGCAACGCTCTCCCAGGAGCAGGAGGCTGTCACCCTAGCACCTCAGACCCAGGCGCGCATCCTCAAGCAGATGTCACAGTTCCTTGACTGGTGTGTTGGGGAGGGGGAGCTGGATTCCAACCCTTGGGGAGCCCTCAAGGTGAAGGATAGGCCAGAGGTACAGCCCCACGGAATGCTGACAGACGCACAGGTGAGTATCCTCCTCAGCGCCAAGGACAGGGTGCTGCACAGTGCTCTGCTCTTCGGGCTGCTCACAGGTATGCGCTCAGGGGAAATCTGCGGTCTCATGGCGGAGGACATCACAGCCAAGGGCAACCTTGGACGCTTCATCCAGATCAGGCCCAATGCGGTGCGCTTGCTGAAGTCCAAGGCGGCCGAGCGGGAGGTGCCTCTGCATGGGGTGCTGGAGGGGTTGTTGGATGCCGCCCTGCCAAAGAATGGCAGGCTCTTCCCATACCTCAGTGTGGACAAGGTGGTGAAGCGCTACGCCTCCCTGCGCAGACGTCACCCAGAGCTCAGGGGCACCGTCTTCCACTCCACTCGCAAGTGGTTCATCACCCAGTGTGAACGCACAGGGGTTCCTGAGCACTTCACCGCAAGCCTCGTGGGGCACCACTCTGCAAGGTCGGCCAATAAGCTGACCTACGGGCTCTACTCGGCCGGGATATCTGATGCGCAGAAGCGAGAGATTGTGGAGGGGGTCAGGCTGCCTCAGGCATAAAAAACTCCTACACCAAAACCCCGTCCAGCGTCTCACAGCGAGATGTTGGGCGGGGGGTATGGCGATTGATTTTTTTTGGTCGGGAGGAGGAATTAATCTGGTGAGAACATTGGTGCCAATCGCAGTGAACTGTAGCAAAAACCCCGGAGTGACAAATGCTGCGCCATGCACATTTCTACATGAAGGGCGGGAAGCGGACTTTCGCTGCGTTTTGGAAGAACGACCGAAGTGGGCGGAGAGCCGCCTTTCGGCAGCACGGCGCTGGACTTGCAGCTTCAGTGGAAGCGGTCACTCGCCAAACTGGCATCGCCTGTCTACAAGATGCACGAGGCGGCCTCAGTCTAATGATTTCAAACTTTCAGGCGTGCCACCAGCGTTGTCCCACCCCACACGACGCTGCGAAAGCCCATGGCGAAGACGGTGCGCATTTCGAAAGCGCCGTCGTTGATGATATACAAACCTAAACCCGCAAAAGCCAAAAGCGTTGCCGCGAAGATTGCAAGCGACAGGAGGAACGCCCATCTTCGCGCCTGCCAGAGGCCGAGGCCCGCCAGTATGTAGGCGGGTCCGGCCAGCGTGTTGAACCACAAAACGAAGGGCACGACTGCCCCCATGTCGGCTAGTCCCAGCAGCGTTCTGCCACCAGCGACTATGGTGAGCGCGCCAAAAGCAATCGCAACACCGCCCGCAATTTGGGCCATCAGACGTGATTTAGGCATCGGAATCCCGCTCCATTCTGCGCAGCATTGCCACCTGCACGTCAAACAGACGCAACCCTTCATCAACTAGCGAAAAGCCCCGCTCGCCAAGCGTCCAGCGGATCGCAGCGCCCTGCACAAGCGAGGTCAGCAGTATGGCAATGTCCTCGGGGCAGACATCACGACACAAATCGCCGGCCGCCTGCAGGTCGCGGATCGCGGCAACAAGGTGGCCCTGAAACGCAGCCAAAAGTCCCCGAAACACGTCGCGCAGGCCGTGGTTTTCTACCTGTAACTCACGCGAAAACAGGATCGAAGGCAGGGCGGGCGTATCGGCAATAGCTACCAGCTGTGCCGTGATCAGTGCCTTCAGGCGTGCACGCGGCCCGTCGGCGGCAGCTTCGGCTGCGGCCCAGTCGCGCTGCAGGCGGGCTCCGATATCCTCGGCCACGGCCAGCCAGAGCGCGCCTTTGGTGGGGAAATGCCGGAAGATCGCAGGCTGGCTGATGCCAATGGCGCGCGCGACATCGGTGGTGCTAAGCCGGTCTGGCCCAATTTCATCGGCTATTCGAAGCACTTCGGCCACGATCTGCACCTTGCGGTCTTCCGCGCTTTGACGACCAGACATACATCACCTATTGTTAGTTATCACTAACTAACATATAGTGTAGGAAAGCGCAACTATCATCCCGAGTCGCACGTGCAGACTGAAAGGACCCCACATGCCCGCTACAAACGCACCCACCGGCTACTCTCGTCTGCAGATCGGTCTGCACTGGCTTGTCTTCGCGCTGATCGCACAGCAATACCTGTTCAAGGACTCCATGTCAGCCGCATGGGACCGTGTCACGGATGGGGTTGAGGCGGGGTTCGACCCGCTCGTGCTGGCCCATGTGGCGGGCGGCGCGCTGGTGATGATCTTCGCGCTGTGGCGGCTGACCCTGCGCGCTCGTCGTGGGGTGCCCTCGCCGATTGAGGCCAGCAAGGTGCAGGGCATTCTCTCCAAACTGACCCACGTCGGGCTTTATGCGCTGATGATCCTGATGCCTGTCAGCGGATCGGTCGCATGGTTTGGCGGGGTCGAGGCTGCGGCGCAGGGGCATAATGTGATGAAAATCATCCTGCTGGCGCTGGTCGCGCTGCATGTTGTTGGCGCGCTTTACCACCAGTTTGTTCTGCACGACGGCACCTTGGCGCGGATGCGCAAGGCGCAGGGCTGATCCGATGCGTTTGTCACCCCTCCTTTCCTTGCCACCCATCGCGCTCGGGATCGCTGCTGCGGTCTGGATGATCTCGTCGGCACCCGGACCGGCCCAGATTGAGGGCAGCGGACCCGCCCTGCCGGTCCGCGTGATAACGGTAGCGGCAGCAGACCTACGCCCCACCGCCACAGCGTGGGGCAACCTGCGGGCGGCCGACACTTGGGTCGCCGTGGCCGAAGTGCAAGGCGAAGTGATCTGGCGGCACCCCGACCTGGAACCCGGTCGCCTGATCCCCGAAGGGACCGAGGTGCTGCGGATCGACCCCGCTGACTATGAACTGGCGCTGGCGCAATCGCAGGCCGATCTGGCAGCACTTGCCGCCGAGACCGCACAACTGACCGCCGAGGCGGCCAACACGGGCCGCATCCTCGATCTGGAACGCGCCAGGCTGGCGCTGGCCGAGGCCGATCTGATGCGCACCCGGACCCTGGCCCAACAGGGCACCGTCCCGCAATCACGCGCCGACGAGGCCGAGCGCGCCACGCTTCTGGCCCGCCGCACGGTGGCAGAGCTGGAAAACACGCTCGCCCTCACCCCCTCCCGCGAGGCACGGATCGCGGCACAGGTCGCGCGCAGCGAGGCCGCCATCGACCGCGCGCGCCGCGCGCTCGACCGCACAACGCTGACGACGCCGTTCGACCTGCGCGTGGCCGAGGTAAATGCAGAACTGTTTCAGACCGTCAGCCCAGGTCAGGCGATAATCCGTGCTGATGGCATCGCCGCTGCCGAGGTCGTGGCGCACCTGCCGATCGACAGTTTTCGCCGCCTTGTGGGAGATGCGCCTGACGGCATCAACCTTGCCAACCTGATGCGCGACCTGCCTGCCGCGCAGATCGCGGTAGCGCTCAGCCCGCTGTCGGACCCGACCCAAGTCTGGACCGCCCGCGTTGTCCGGATCGAAGGCGCTCTGGATGCCCGCGCGCGCACCGTCCCTATCGTCGTCAGGGTGGAGGACCCCTATGAAGGCGCGGCCCCACCCCGGCGCCTTCCACTGGTGCCCAACATGCAGGTGCAGCTTTCCTTCGCAGGCGCACCCCTGATAGGCGTCCTCGCAATCCCCGAGGCGGCGTTGCATGGGCGCATGGTGCTCGTCCTTGGCCCCGGCGATCTGCTGGAACTTCGCCCTGTCACTGCCGGTTTTGCACAAGACGGGTCGGTCGTCATCACCGAAGGGCTCACGCCCGGCGACCGCGTGGTGATCGACGATATCGCCCCGGCCATACCCGGCATGGCCCTGACGCCAATCGAGGCCGCGCCATGATCCGCTGGTTTACCGGACACTCGACAGCGGGCAACCTGCTTCTGCTGCTGTTCCTCGCTGCCGGTGCCTTTGCCGCGCCGGGTCTCTTGCGCGAAACCTTCCCGGATTTCCGTGCCGTCGAGGCCGAGATCACCGTGCCCTACCGGGGTGCGGCCGCCGAAGATGTGGAAACCGCGATCTGCGCGCCGCTGTGGGACGGGGTGCAGGGTGTCGAGGGTCTGGAGACCTTCACCTGCACGGCGCAGACCGGACGCGCGCGGGCCGTGGCGACCATGGCGCCGGGCAATGACGCGCTGCGCTTTGTCAATTCCCTGCGCACCGAGGTATCGGCCATCGACACTTTCCCAGACCGCGCAGACCCGGCGGTCGTGCGTGAATTGCACCGGTCAGATCCCGTGACATCGGTTGCCATCTCGGGCGATCTGCCACTGGGCGAGCTGGATCTTTACGCCGACGCCCTGTCGGACCGACTGACCGCACTGCCCGGTGTTGCTCGCGTGACGCGCGGGGGCCTCGGCGCTCGGACACTCTCCGTCACCGCATCACGCGCCGTGCTCGACAGCCACGGGCTGACGCCCGCCGCCTTGGCCGCCGCCATCGCCGCGCAGAACATCGACCTGCCCGCAGGCACGATCGAAGGGCCGGGCGCGGACCTGACACTGCGCTTCACCGCCGAACGCGACACGGCCACAGCGCTGGGCACGATCCCCGTGCTGGTGCTGTCGAATGGCGCGACCCTGACGCTGGGCGACGTGGCGGTGATCGAGGAACGGTTCGAGCCGCCACAGGACCGCGCCTTTGTCGACGGGGTGCCCGCGCTCGTGCTTGACGTGGCCAAGGCGCTCGATGCCGACGCGCTGCGCGTGCTGGACGGCGTCGCGGCCTTAGTTGACGCGGAAACCGCCCGCCTGCCGGACACGATTTCCGTCGAAGTGGTGCAAGACGTGACATCGATCATCCGCGACCGTCTGGTGATGCTGGTGCAAAACGGGGTGATCGGGCTGGTGCTGGTGGTCGTGGTGATGAGCCTGTTCTTCCGCCCCGGTTTCGCGATCTGGGCCGCGATGGGCCTGCCCGTTGCCTTCGCGGGCGCCTTTGTTTGGATGGCGCTGACCGGGCTCAGCCTGAACATGATGACGCTGGTGGCGCTGTTGATGGCGATCGGGATCGTGATGGACGATTCCATCGTGATCGCGGATTCCATCGCAGTGCATGCCGCCAAGGGCGCGACGGTCGAGACCGTGGCGGCAGGCGTAGCCGCCGTGGCACCCGGCGTGATCTCGTCCTTCCTGACGACGCTTGCCGTGTTCCTGCCTCTGGCCTTCCTCGCGGGCGAGTTGGGTGCCGTGCTCGAGGTTCTGCCGGTCGTGTTGCTGGCGGCGCTCGCCGCGTCGCTGATCGAGGCTTTTTTCATCCTGCCCCATCACCTGAAGGGTGGGATGAAGGACACTGTCCCCTCCCGCTTCCGCAAAGGCTTCGACGCGGGCTTTGACGCTTTTCGCGAAGGGGTCGGCGGTCTGGCCGATACCGCGATCAAGGCGCGCTGGCTGGTCGCAGGGCTGGCCATCGGTGCCTTGATCCTGACCGTAGGTGCGCTCGGTGGCGGCATGGTCAAGCGCGAAGCCATGCCCGAGATCGACGGCGACGTGCTCGAGGCGCGGCTGATGCTGCCTGCCGGCACCTCGCTGGCGCGCACGACCCAGGCAGTCGCACAGGTCGAGGCCGCGCTTGACCGCGTGAACGCCCGTCTGACACCCGAACAGCCCGAGGCGCAGCCGCTGGTTATTCGCCGCATCACCCGTCTGGGCCGTAACCTGTCGGCGGGCGAGACCGGCGCCCATGTAGCCACCATCGCGGTGGACCTTCTGGGCGCCGAGACGCGTAACAGCACGCTGGACGAGATCGTTACACTCTGGCGCGAAGAAATCGGCGCCCTGCCCGTCGTGAACTCGCTGATCCTTACCGAGCCGGGGATCGGCCCGCAGGGGATTGCGGTGGAACTGCGTCTGACCCACCCAGACCTTGCGACACTAGAGGCCGCAGGTCGCGCGACTTTGGCGGAACTTGAAACCTACGCCGGGGTTCGCAACGCGATTGTTGACCTGCGCCCCGGTGCGCCTGAATTGCGGCTAAGCCTGTCGCAGGGCGCCGAGGCCCTAGGGCTGACCGCGACGGACGTGGTAAGCCAACTGCGGGCGGCCTTTCTTGGCACCCAGCTTTCGGAAATCCGGCGCGGCGATCTGGCTTGGGATCTTGAGGTGCGGCTGGCCGATGAGGACCGCACCACCCGCGCTGACCTGAGCCTTTTCGAAATCGCCCTACTCGGTGGCGGCACCGTGCCGCTGTCCAGCATCGCCACCATCGAAGAGGCACGCGGCTGGGGCTCCATCACCCGCCGCAACGGATTGCGCACGCTGACCATCGCTGCCGATGTGGACGGCCGTATCGGCAATGCAGACGCGATCACCGCCCGGTTGGCGGAGGGCTTCTTGCCCGGTCTGGCGGCCACCACCCACGGTCTTGGCTTTGACATCGGTGGTCAGGCCGCGAATTCTGCGGAAACCGTCGCCTCGATCCTACGCGGTTTTCTTATCGGGCTGGTGGGCATCTTCCTTGTGCTCAGCTTTCAGTTCCGCAGCTATGTGGAACCGCTGATTGTGATGATCACCATACCACTGGCGTTTCTGGGCGTGATCTGGGGTCATGTCCTGATGGGTTACAACATTTCCATGCCATCACTCGTGGGGGCGGCGTCACTGGCGGGGATCGTGGTGAACAACGCGATCCTTCTGGTCGGTGTGATAAATGATCGCCGCGCCGGCGGGCTTTCTGCCGCTAAGGCCGCCGGCGAGGCCGTGCGCGCCCGCTTCCGACCGATCTTCGTTTCGGTTTCAACCACGATCATGGGAATGGCGCCCTTGCTGCTGGAAACCTCGACCCAGGCCCAGACGCTTAAACCGCTGGTCATCTCGGTCGTTTTCGGACTTTTGGCCTCGACGGTTCTGATCCTTCTGGTTTTGCCTGCATTCTACGCAGCGCTCGAGGACATAAGGCCTAGGAAGCAGGCCAACACAAGTGACCCGGAAAAGCACTGATCCCATTGGTATTCTTCCGAAAAAGAAAGCAACAACAGGATCTTATGGAACCCCAACACTCAAAATTTCCACACTTTGGGCGAATGGCCGCTCTGGTGGACGTCGCAGGTGAGTGCCGGGCCTGCTTGGCTGGCGTCTTTGGGCCGGTCGCGACGGTCGTGCAAACAGGGCGGTTTTCATGATGGTTCAGCCATTCGGCCAAGACGCCACGGTAATCTTACAGCGGGAAAATGCGACAACCGGGCCTTCGCTGCAACTAAACCGAATGGCCGGTATGGGCCGAAAGCAGACCTGCCAACCCGTCCGGTTTGGGGTGCAAGCCACAAATCGTCACTCTGATCTGATGCATAAATCGGGACCGCTTTTAGGACCATTCTTGATCAAACGGCAGGGCATAAGTATCTATTGTTGCATGGATAAATTGTGTAGTAGATTGCCTCTTCTGGGCACCACAAAACAACCACTAAAGTATTGTTTTTGATTGATATTCCTGCTCTATGTGCTGTTACTGTA
>JBPOFD010000023.1:0-15014 GCA_051252055.1 Sulfitobacter sp. | reverse complement strand
TGGCTGAGATGGGTAAGGCGTAACGCAACCATTGAACGCGCGTAGATCACTGAACCAGTCGTTCGCCGCACCAGATTTGAAGGACAACAAAGCGGGACCAACCCGCCTTTTGCCAACGCAGCTTTCGCTGACGCAGAAACAGTTCGCACCTGCGGCACCGTGCATTCGGCAGTGCAGCAGATTTCACCAAACCGGTCATTTGAAGGACGTAAAGTTGGTAAACTCCAAACCACACATTCGCCGCGCGGCGGGGCAACAACTGGATCGCGGGACGGAGCATGGGTAATCGGGCTGACCACGAGGATGGGTCTGGTTCTTGGTAGAGTTGCAGATATTTCTGTAATTTGAGGAGAGCGACATGCACTACGATTACTATGTTGGATTAGATGTTTCACTGCAAACGGTTGCTGTGTGCGTGATTGATAAGGGCGGCAAGCGCGTTTTTGAACGTTCCGTTGATTGCGCGATCGATGATATCTCGCAATGCTTCGAGGCCTTGCCTAACAGCAAGTGCGCATTGACTTTGAATCAGGTGCGATGAGCCAACATTAACACAAAGTCCGCTCTGGGGCAGCCGGGGACTAATTTTCAGCAGCCCAAGTTTACTTAACGAGGAGAAATCCTTGGAACCAGACAGCCGCCCTGCTGAATATCTCGCCTCGCAAGTGGCATCGGTAACCCGTTTCCCGTTGTTGGTATCCTCCTGGACGACAAGAGTTGAAGAACGTCCCGTCGCAATTTCGATTACCCGTGTCGCAATTTTCGACATGCCAAGGCTCGGAACGGTGAATTCTAAGCGGAAGGCACGGAATCGGTACATCGGCTCTCAGACCTTGAAACATTGCCCCTACAAACATGGTTCTGGCATCTTGCGCAGGCCAGCAGTCTGGAGATTTCCATGCTTCGCGAAGCCGACGTTCTGTCCTCTCTCATGCGCCGCAAGCCTGAACATTCGCTTGTGCAAGATCTGTACTGCGACCCTGGTGTGTTTCGGGTTGAAATGGACCATATTTGGTACCGCGATTGGATATTCGCCGCACCCGCTTGTGAAATACCGAAATCAGGTAACTACATCGTTCATGAGATAGGCACATATTCCGTTGTTATCGTGCGCGGAACGGATGGCAAAATCCGTGCGTTTCACAACTCTTGCCGACATCGCGGGTCTGTACTGTGCAAAGCCAAAAAAGGGTCGAACCCGAAGCTGGTCTGCCCCTACCACCAGTGGACCTACGAGCTCGACGGGCGGCTGATTTGGGCCCGCGACATGGGCCCCGAGTTTGACCCATCCAAACATGGTTTGAAGCAAGTGCAATGCCAAAATCTGTCGGGCATGGTATACATTTGCCTTGCTGACGACGCACCGGCGATTGATGAGTTTGCAGCCGAGACAGCACGCTACCTTGCAAAGCACGATCTTGAAAACTCAAAAGTGGCCTTTGAGAGCACAATTGTTGAAAAAGGCAACTGGAAGCTTGTCTGGGAAAACAATCGCGAATGCTACCATTGCGCGGGCAATCACCCGTCGCTTTGCCGCACCTTCCCGGAAGACCCGCGCGTCATCGGCAATGATGGCAGCGGTGAAATGGCTGGCATGCAAGCGGGCCATACCGAACGCTGCGAAGCCGTAGGCGCGTTGTCAGCCTACAAAATTGCCGCTGATGGCGAATGGCGTTTCGTGCGCACGCCGCTACTGGATACCGCCGAGAGCTATACCATGGACGGAAAGGTTGCAGTGACAAAGCCCAACTCGTCGCTGCCGTTCAAGGACGCTGGCGCGTTGTTGAAATTCAAGTATCCCGGCACCTGGAACCATTTTTTGTCGGACCACATCATTCTGTTCCGTGTCACTCCGATCGGTCCTTTGGAAACCGAAGTGTGTACCAAATGGCTGGTCCACAAGGATGCCGTAGAAGGCCAGGACTATGACTTGAAACGTTTGACCGAAGTCTGGCTTGCGACCAACGACGAGGATCGCGAAGTGGTTGAGAACAACCAACGTGGAATTCAGTCGCCCGCCTATCAACCTGGCCCCTATTCCCCGACGCACGAAGGCGGCAACATCCAATTCACCGACTGGTATGCGTCCACAATGATCCGCGCGATTACCGGCGGCGCTTCGAAAATCGCGGCGGAGTGAGCACATGGCAATGCAATCTGATTTGATGGCCTCGCCGGACGGCGGAATCTGGACCGATGCGGAACCGCTGGTTTGCTGTTCGGTTGTTCCGGAAGCGCCGAATACAGCAACCTTCAGTTTCGTGCCGTCGTCCGAGGCTCAGTTTAGGTATGAGCCTGGGCAATTCCTGACGCTGGAGCTGCCCGTGCCGGGCGGTACCGTATGGAAAACCTATACGATTTCGTCATCCCCATCGCGGCCCATGACGATTTCTGTAACCGTCAAGGCGCAGCCCGGCAGCATTGGGACACGATGGATGCTCGATCACCTGAAACCGGGCATGCAGATCAAGGCCACCGGCCCAGCCGGGATCTTTGCGTTGCCTCGCAAGGAGAACAAGAAATACCTTTTCATCTCAGCAGGATCGGGTATCACGCCGTCGCTGGCGATGACCACCTATCTGTTTGATCGTGGCACTAACATTGACGTGACCTTTGTTCATTGTGCGCAACGCCCTCAGGACATCATTTCGAGGCAACGGCTCGAACAAATGGCATCGCGAGTTCCGTCGATCCGGTTGTTTTTCATCGTCGAGGAAGACGACCCCTACCGTGTCTGGACAGGATTGCGCGGTCGTCTCAATCAGCTCACGATTGGCTTGATCGCAGGCGACTACCTGGAACGAGACGTGTATTGTTGCGGCCCCGAGCCGTTCATGGATGCGGTGCGTGAAATGCTGATCGCACTCGGTTGCAATATGGATCGGTATCATCAGGAGAGCTTTGTCGCGCCTGTCAAAAAAGACGATCAGCTTCCCGAGCATGACGATATCGTACCCGATAAAGACGTGGTAGCAAGCATTGCCTTTGCGCGTTCGGACGTCAACGCCGACTGCAACGAAACAGACACTGTGCTGGCCGTTGCCCGTAATGCAGGCATTGTGATTCCTTCTGGATGCACCTTTGGTGTCTGCGGCACGTGTAAAGTCAGGAAATTAGCTGGCGATGTCCATATGGTGCACAACGGTGGGATCTCGGAGGACGACATTGAGGATGGATACATTCTGGCATGTTGTTCCAAACCAATCGGTGCCGTGGAACTAGACGTATGACGTTCTCTAAACCCGAAATGGGAATCTGTCTTCGGGTCGCTTTTTGCAATGTAACTTCGCAAATGTGCACATGGGGAACGCCTTATTGCTCGACAGTATGCGTAAAATTGGAGGAAACCATCAGATGTCCGATTCCGTGACCAAACCAGCACCACGTACGCGCAGCGGAGGTCGATCAGCCCGCCAGACCCTTCGGACAACCCGTGATTTCACGATGCTTCCCGGTCTCACTCGTGCCTTGCCTGTCTGTGAGGTAATGGATGGTGCCTTTGTCGAGCGGATCGATGAGGCTTCCATGAATATCCTCGAGAATGTCGGCGTACAGTTTCGCGATCCGATTGCCTTGGCGGACTGGAAGGCCGCTGGTGCCAAGGTGATAGGCGAGATGGTCTATCTCGATCGGGGACTTGTGCGCGATCTGATCGCAACAATTCCTGCGGATTTCACCTATTCGGCCCGCAATCCAGCCAACAATGTTCGCCTCGGTGGCCCCCACTCGATCTTTGTCCCAATGACAGGCGCACCCTATTTGCGTGACCTTGAGGACGTGCGACGCAATCCGACGCTTGACGATCTTGCAATGTTCCACAAGCTGTCGCACATGCTGCCCGCCCTGCATTCGTCGGCGCATCATATTGTCGAACCCTATGATCACGCGATCAGCCAGCGGCATTTGCGCATTACCTATTCGTCGATGAAATATTCTGACAAGACCTTTATGGGTATGACCACAAGTCCGAAGAACGCCGAGGATGTGATGGATATGTGCGCCATTCTCTTTGGCGAAGACTTCATGGAGCAAAACCCGGTCACGACAGGCAACTGCAACGGCAATTCGCCGCTGGTCTGGGACGAAACTATGCTGGGCGCGATGCGAGCGTTCTGCCGCCGCAACCAGCCGGTGCTGTGCTCTCCGTTCGTACTGGGTGGGGCGAATACCCCTGCAAGCGTTCCCGCAACCGTAGCGCAGCTCAACGCCGAGGCGTTGTCCGCATTGGCATATACACAGGTCATCCGCCGCGGCTGTCCCGCGATTTACGGCCACTACCTGTCAACCGTCAGCATGAAATCCGGCGCGCCCATGGCAGGCACGCCTGAGATCAGCCTGATGAACTTTATGATCGGTCAGATGGCGCGGTACTACGGCGTGCCCTGGCGGACATCGAACACGCTAGGCGGCGCCAAGACATTCGACGCGCAGGCCGGATATGAAAGCGCCACAACGCTGTCGTCGGTCATCCATGCAGGCGCAAATTATATCTGGCATTCGGCGGGTTGGAACGAGGCCGGAATGCACTGTTCAGTCGCAAAATTCGTGGTGGATGCCGAACAATGCGCAATGGCCTATCGCATGGCTGAGGGTCCGAAATGGAACGATTTCGATGAGGCGCTATCGGCAGTGCCAGACGTTGGGCCAGGCGGTCACTACCTTGGCCATCCGCATACGCTGGAGAATTTTCAGAGCGCATTTTTCATGCCAGAACTTTTCGACAACAACTCGATCGAGCAATGGGTTGCGGACGGATCAAAGGAGATTACTCAGCGCGCACTGGCATTCGCCAAAAAACTTCTGTCAGAATATCAGGAACCTAAGCTTGATGAAAGCAAGGACGAAGAACTCTGCGACTATATCGCAAAACGCGAACGCGAAATTCCGGCCGCAGAAGCGCTGAATCAGGAGTACTGATGAACACCTCCCCAACTGGACCCGTCCTTCTTGGCGGGTCTTCTTTTGCACCCGCTATCCAAACGCCTGCATCCGGCTCAGCGCCGCGGATTGTGCAGATTCATCTGTACCAGCACGAACTGCCGATCAAGGATGGCCCCTATCGTATAGCCAGTGGCGATGTCTGGTCGCTGACCTCGACCTTGGTTAAACTGGTGGCCGAAGACGGCACGACAGGGTGGGGCGAAACCTGCCCCGTCGGACCGACTTATGCCGAGGCGCACTCCGGTGGGGCATTCGCAACGCTCAAGGAAATGTTGCCCGGTCTGATCGGCGTGCCTGCACTGCCGGTGCCCCTGCATCGCGCGATGGATGGACGCCTTTTTGGACATAACTACGCCAAGGCCGCAGTGGATATCGCGGCGCACGACCTTTGGGCAAGCGTCTGGGCGTAAGCGTTTCAGACCTGCTGGGAGGTGCGTTGGCGGACAGGGTGCCGGCCTATTACTCCATCGGCGTGGCAGCACCGGACGAAGCTGCGCGTATCGCCACGGAAAAGCAGCGTGAAGGGTATCAGCGCTTGCAAGTGAAACTGGGCGGCCGTGATGTGGAAACCGATATAGAAGGGCTGCGCAAGGTCTGGGAAGCAATCCGGGGCCGCGGCATGACACTCGCTGCCGACGGAAACCGCAGTTGGACAACCCGCGACGCGCTTCGCGTCAGCCGTGAATGCCCGGACATACCGTTTGTTCTGGAACAACCCTGCGATACTTTGGAAGATCTGCAAAAGATCAGACCGCTGTGCCACCACCCGATCTATCTGGACGAAAGCGCCGTTTCCCTGAACACGGTCATCTCAGCAGCGGGAACTGGGCTGGCCGACGGTTTCGGGATGAAAATCACCAGAATTGGCGGCCTGCATCCGATGCGGGCGTTTCGGGACATCTGCGCGGCCCGTAACCTACCCCATACCTGCGATGACGCCTGGGGCGGTGACATCATTGCAGCAGCCTGCGTGCACATTGCTGCAACGGTCGCGCCTGAACGCATGGAGGGCGTTTGGTTGGCTGCGCCATATATTGATGGTCACTACGACGCGGGAAACCCGGTCCGCATCATGGAAGGGCACATCACGCGGTCTGGGCGTGACACCGGACGAGGGTATATTTGGTAAGCCCGTCTTTTCCACATGACGCTGGCCACAAGATCAAGCACATTCGTCCCGCCGCGCGTACCAGGCGGCCTAAGCACGTTGCAGCTCTCGCCGCAATAACGGCTATCATTCGTGCCGCGCACGCCACTCTTTGTAGCGCAGGATCGCGTTCGCGCCGATCTGCAGGAACGGTTGCGGCGGCAAACGTTTGGGCTTTGCCTCGCAAGTGAAATGACGTGTGATATCGCTATCGACGCCGCACGCCAGCTCGGCGGCACCTATGCCGGTCAACGTGCCGCGCGTTGTGCCTAGCCCGTTCTGAACGCAGCCCGAAAACAGCCCGTCATCCAGCTGCCGCATAACGGACACACCGTTCAGCGTCAGGCACAGATGTCCGGCCCATTTATGTTCCATCTGCATACCTGCAAGCTTGGGAAAGCGGGCATCAAATTTCTTTTGCATGACCCGTGCGGCACGTGCGACATGATTGGCACCAATACGGCACCCCGGCGCAAGGGTGGCGCAAGTACGGGTGACGATGCGGTTTCCTCCCTGCGCGGCGTCGATGCGCCTGACTGTCGTGCCCATCGGGTCCGATGGTGTAATGCCCCAACGGCTTTGCCCGCCCAGCCTGGCCAGCGCGTCGGCATCCAGTTCCGGTGTCATGACTGCGTAAAGGAACAGCTGCATCAGGCGGCCCTTTTCAAAGCCAAAGCTTTCAAGATGACCATTCGCGGTCAGAATAACACGGCCCGCGCTGATCTGGCCGCCGGGCGTGTCCACTCGCCAAGCATCGCCTTCCCTGACCAGTGAGATTACCGGGCTTTTCTCATGTATTGCAATGCCGTCGCGCAGCACTCCGGCAGCCAGGCCTCTGATATAGCCCGCCGGTTGCAACATGACCGTTCCGGGCGTGTAAAGACCCGACAAATAGTGCCGTGAACCGGTCAGATGGGCCATCGCCTGCGCATCCAGCATCTCCGATCGCTCACCCAGCGTGGCAAGATGACTAGCATAGCTTTCGTTGTGGGCATGGGCAGTGGGACTGGCGGCCCCGTTCACCTTGCCCGCACGATCAAAGAAGTTCGTGTCGATCTGATAGTCTTTCACGGCGGCATCGGCAAAGTTGATCGCCTGCCTGTTCAGAGCAATCATCGCCTTATCATCGCCAGCCCCGGCATAATCGTCCGAAGTAAGCTCATGCGGCAGGTCGATCATGAAACCGGAGTTGCGGCCGGCCGAACTTTCGGCGATACGCCCTGCCTCGAGCAGGACGATGCGCGCCTGTGGGTCGATCTGATGCACCCGCCGCGCCGCTGACAGGCCCGCAAATCCGGCACCGACGATCACGACGTCTGCGGTTTGCTTGCTCTCTATACGCGGAAGTTCGGATGCTGGCCCCAGAATAGCGTTCCAGGCCGCCGGCCCCGGAAGGGCCGGCAATCGATGTACGGTCAGTTGCTTCAACTCACGGCCTCGTCCGTATCGTCTGCCAGATCGATCCAGATCGTCTTGAGCTGGGTGTACTGGTCGTGCGCGTGAATGCCATTGTCTCGACCCCCAAAACCGCTTGCCTTGAAACCGCCGAATGGAGTGGAGACATCGCCCTCACCAAAGCTGTTCACGGTCACAGTTCCAGCCCGAATGGCCCGTGCTCCACGAATTGCTCGCTTGATATTCGCAGTGAAGATCGATGCAGCGAGACCGTATTCGGTATCGTTCGCGAGCGCTATTGCCTCGTCAAAACTTTCTACAGTGAGGACCGAAAGTATTGGACCGAAAATCTCTTCGCGCGCTTGCGGCGCATCCGGAGAGACATCCAGAATGGTCGGTTCGACGAATCCATTCTTGGCCTTACCGCCCATCAGAACTTTCGGTCCTTTTCCCAGGAAAGAAATGACCTTGTCGAAATGCGCGGCCGATACCAACGCGCCGACCCGGTTTTCTGGGTCCAGCGGATCACCCATGGGCCACTCACGTGCGTGCGCCTTGATCCGCTCCAGTAGCGAGTCCTTCACGCCTTTCTGAACTATGAGACGCGAGGATGCTGAACAGTTTTCTCCCATGTTCCAGAAAGCGCCATTGACGACATGCGCGGCCACGCGATCAAGGTTCTCGGCATCGTCGAGCACCACAGCGGGGTTCTTGCCGCCCATCTCAAGCGTAATTTCCTTGAGGTTGGATTCAGCCGCATAGCGTAGAAAACGCCGCCCAGTTTCGGTCGACCCGGTAAAGCTGACCCCATCGACGTCCATGTGCCGCCCCAGCGGCTCCCCCACATCAGGACCAGAGCCGGGAAGTACGTTTAAGACGCCCGCAGGTACGCCCGCCTCCATCGCCAACTCTGCTACACGCAGCGCGGTCAGTGATGTTTCCTCGGCCGGTTTCACGATCACAGAGCAACCGGCCGCCAAAGCGGGGCCGATTTTCCATGCCAGCATCAGCAGTGGGAAATTCCATGGCAGGACAAGACCCACCACACCTACAGGTTCGCGAACGACCAGAGCGACATGATCGTCAGACGCAGGTGCCACCTGATCGTAAATCTTGTCGATCAACTCGGCATGCCATTTCAGACAATGGATGGTTTCGGGCACGTCTACGGTTTCGCAATCAAAAATGGTTTTGCCGGAATCAAGGCTTTCCATCACAGCGAGATCGCGCGCATTGCGCTTGAGCAGCTTGGCCAGGCGGATCAGGGCGTCCTTGCGCTCACCAGGATGCAATCGCGACCAACGGCCGTCCTCAAATGCATCGCGCGCTCTTTGTACGGCAAAATCCACATCGTCAGGTCCGCAGGCGGCAACCTTGCACAGCACTGTGCCTGTTGCTGGGTTGAGGGTGTCGAAGGTCTTTCCAGATAACGCAGGCCGAAATCTTCCGTCGATGAACGCTTGTGTAGGAAGGTCGAGGCCGCTTGCGACGGCCTTATATTCCTCGGTTGTTAAAAGATCGCTCATTGGACTGCCTCCAGCTGCGTATCGGCCTCGATTTGGGCCACAATGCGTTTGAGAACCCGCACTACCTGTTCCAGTTGCCTTTTGTCATCCTTGTTCAGCGGTCGCAGTGGTGGACGCGGTGGGCCAGCATTTTGACCCATCATCTCGCAGCCATGCTTGACGCATTGAATGAACTTGCCACCCTGCTCCAACACCCGCATCAGCGGCATCATCGCCGTCATGATCCGGCGACCTTTGTCGAAATCGCCCTCCACTGCGCACGCCCGCCACAGTGTAACATGTTCGGCAGGCAGAAAATTTGAACCCGCGCAAACCCAGCTGCGCGCTCCCCAAGCAAAGAATTCAAGCGCCTGATCATCCATGCCACATGACATCTGGATATGCGGGTAATCCCGGGCCAGAAGATGCACACGGTTGATATCCCCTGAGCTTTCCTTGATGGCGCAGACATTTCGGCTACGGCCGACACGGTCAAGGAACTCCTCGCCCATGTCGATGCCCATCCGTCCGGGATAGTTGTAGAGCATGATGGGAAGATCCGCCGCACGGTCGATGGCGAGCGTATTCAGCGCGTTTTCGCGTTCGGTCGGCACCGAATAGGGCGGTGAGCCTACAAGAATTGCCGCCGCTCCAATCTTGGCCGCATGTTCGGCCATGGCGATGGAATCGGGCAGCCGTATCGCAACCGTGCCGACGATTAGCGGCAGACGGTCCCCTACGACGCTCTTGACGAAGCTCGCGACCTCTCGCCTTTCTTCAAGGCTCTGCGCATAATATTCGCCCGTTGAGCCGCCGTTGATTAGGCCGTTAACGCCAGAGGCAATAAGGTATTCGATCTGCGCGGTTAGCGCATCCCAATTGATGGAGCCATCCTCCCAGTGTGGAGTGATGACGGGTGTATAGATACCTTCGAATTTCATGAGGCTCCTTTCTGGCTCAAATCGACCGGCATAGGGCCGAGCGGAATCCGCATTCCGTCTGGTGTTACGAAACTTTCGATTTCGGCCCGCGACAGTTCCCAGTGATCGACAGCCAATTTCGCGGCACCATCTACGTTACCGTTCTCGATCGCCTCGATGAACTGATCGTGCTGGTCCGCCGCGATATTGCGCTGTTCCGCCATCGAGTGGTTGCGCGGGTTGTAAAAGGACATGCCGATCCGGGTGTGGTCGATCAGCAGGCGTCGCAGGCTTGGTGTGAGAAATTCATTGTCGGCCATCTCGCCGATGACAGCGTGAAAACGCTGGTTCATCAGGGCGCGCTCGGCAGTGTCTCCATCCCGGATTGCCTTACGGAAAAGTGTCTGCACATCTTTCAAGCGCATAATCTGCGCCTCGGTCGCGTGCTCTGCGGCAAGGCGTGTCACGGCGGCGTATATCATCGGAGCTGCCATGAAGAAGTTGCGCATTGTTTTATGTGTCATCGGGGCGACCTGCGCCCCTCTGTTCTTATGCAGAACGACATATCCCTCACCAGCAAGCTGGTTAAACGCCTCACGAAGCGGCGGGCGAGAAATTTCGTATGATTCCGCCAACGCGGCCTCGTCCAGGTAGCTTCCAGGCTCAAAATCCTGCGTCAGGATTCGCCGCCGCACGTCCTCGACGCACCGCACCTTCCTGCTAATTGATTTTTCACTCACGGATGTCCTCCAAAATACTCAGCTTGCTTTTCCATGTAGACCAAGCCGTCACTAGTTCTTTTGTAGATTATAAAAAGACAACTTGTCTACAATAGAATTTTGTGTAATCTCCATATCAGGGAGGACACCATGACCCAACAATCCGAAGAGGCAGTGATCCGCTGCGAAGGCGTTTGGAAGATTTTCGGCAAGCGCGCATCAGAGGCGCTCGAAGCTGTCAAATCACAGGGACTGTCCAAAGACGAAATTCGTGACAAGTTCGACTGCGTCGTCGGTGTTAGCGACGCCAGCTTCGACGTCCGCCGTGGCGAAATTTTTTGCATCATGGGACTGTCAGGCTCTGGCAAGTCGACGCTGATCCGTCACATCAACCGATTGATCGAGCCTACCGCTGGCGCAATTTACATCGAAGGGCAGAACGTCAATGACGTCTCGCAAAAAAAATTGCGCGCGTTGCGGGCCGAAAAAATCGGCATGGTGTTCCAGAATATGGCGCTGATGCCGCATCGAACAGTTATGGAAAACGTCGCTTTCAGTCAGGAGGTACGCGGCCATGACATAAAAGAACGGACCCAGACGGCACTTCGCGCGATCAAGGCGGTCGAACTGGATGGCTGGGAGACGAAATATCCCGACGAATTGTCCGGTGGCATGCAGCAACGCGTCGGCCTAGCCCGCGCCATTGCCGCCGACCCACCGATCCTTCTTATGGACGAGCCATTCTCGGCCCTCGACCCGCTGATACGCCGCCAGCTTCAGGACAAGTTCATGGCCCTCTCGGCCGAGATGAAAAAGACAACCCTGTTCATTACCCATGATCTGGACGAAGCGATCCGTATTGGCGACCGCATTGCAATCATGAAGGACGGTGTGCTGGTGCAGATCGGCACCCCCGAGGATATCGTGACAAACCCTGCGGACGACTATGTCGCCGATTTTGTTGCCGGTATTTCCAAGCTGGGATTGATCTCGGCCGCCAAAATCATGGAGCCGATAGACGTTTATACGCGGCGTGAAGGTCCGCTTGATCTCGATTCCTGCCCTGAGGCGTGCCCAGATCATTCACTGGATCGTCTCGTGGACCTCTCCGTTTCGACGCAGCAGCCGATCGTCGTCAAGGTTGACGGCAAGCCAACGGGTATTGTGACAAAGAACGCGCTCTTGCGTGGCATCAAAGGCGATATCGGCCCTGCCGAAAAAGCGGCATAGAGAGGAACAGGACGTGGACGAAGATAATACATTTAACATCCTTGATCCCTTTTCTAGCATTGATTTCGGGATCGCTGACAGTGCTGACGGTATCAAGCAATGGGCTATTTCCAACCGCGAAGTGATCCAACCAATCAAGGCAGTGTTCAACGATATTATCGTTTTCATTGATGATGCCTTACATGCCGTTCCGCCGCTGCTCATGCTTGTCTTGATCGCGGTGATCGCCTGGCAGGCTGCTGGCAGACGGACTGCAATCATAGTGGCATTGTGCCTTGCCGCCTTGGGCTTGTTGGATCCCAACGCCTGGGGGCTTGCAATGACGACCCTTGCAATCGTGATGGCAGCAGTGATTGCTTGCTTTATCATCGGCCTGCCACTCGGAATTCTCGCGGCCAAAAGTGACGCGTTCGAAAAGATTCTCCGGCCCGTACTTGATTTGATGCAAACCATTCCTGCCTTTGTCTATCTAGTACCGGTGGTAATGTTGGTCGGCATTGGTAACGTCTCCGGGGTAATCGTCACGATCATTTTCGCGTTGCCTCCGCTCATTCGTCTTACCTCGCTTGGTATTCGCGGCGTGAACCCATCTGTTGTTGAAGCCGCGCGCGCTTTTGGCGCCAGCCCAAGCCAGATTTTGGTCAAGGTTGAATTGCCGCTTGCAACACCGACTATCCTGGCCGGTGTAAACCAGACGATCATGCTGGCGCTGTCGATGGTCGTCATCGCGTCAATGATTTCCGTAGGGGGACTGGGGAATGAAGTCCTGCGTGCGATGGGTCGGCTTGATGCCGGCAAAGCGATTGTCGGTGGTCTTGGCATCGTGCTTTTGGCTATCGTGCTTGATCGCATATCGCAGGGGCTTGGCCAATCTGGTCGCGAACGAGGTCACCGCCATTGGTGGCAAGCGGGGCCAGTAGGGCTGGTCGTCCGGCTGACCAAGCCGAAGAACGAAACCACGCCATCGATACGGGCGGAAAAATAAATAGATACCCAATCTAGCTGAACCAAACAGAGGAGAATCCAAATGTTCACAAGAAATCTAATAGCGGCGCTTACCGCGACGACTATCCTAGCCGGACCGGGGATGGCTCAGGACATGCCCGGCGAAGGCGTTACCGTTCAACCGGTCATCGGCCTGATTGCCGAAGAATATTTTCAAAGCCGCATTATCTTCCGCGCACTGGAAGACCTCGGATATACCGTCGCCACGCCTCTCGAAACCGAAATTCAGACAGCGCATCTGTCCGTTGGCACCGGCGACGCTGACTTCTATCCGATCCACTGGGAAAATCTTCAGCAGGCATTCTTTGATGAATCCGGCGGGGATGATGTGCTTGAACGTGTCGGCCCGTTCGTTGATGGGATGGTGCAAGGGTATCTTGTCGACAAAGCCAGTTATGACGCAGGGGTCACCGACCTTGGTCAACTGGCCGACCCAGAAGTTGCCGCCCGTTTTGATTCTGACGGTAACGGCACAGCCGATCTGGCTGGTTGTGTGCCCGGTTGGGGTTGCGAGCGCGTGATTGAGCATCACCTTACCGAATACGGGCTGCGCGATACCGTAACCCATAATCAAGGAGCTTATAACGCCTTGATCGCCGATGCGATCGCACGTCAGCAATCAGGCGAGTCGATCCTCTACTATACTTGGACCCCCTATTGGGTGTCGGGCGAGCTTGTACCTGGTGGCAACGTCGAATGGCTGTCGGTGCCCTACACCTCTCTGCCTGACGGCGTTGAGGCAAACACTGAGTTCAACGGCCGCAATCTGGGTTTTGCGGTGGACGCCATGTATATTCTTACCCGCGATGAATTTCTTGACGCAAACCCAGCTGCTGCAAGCCTGTTTAAATCGGCAAAACTGGACGTGAACGATATTTCTGCTCAAAACCTGCTGATGTCCCAGGGCGAAGACAGTTCTGATGACATCGACGGCCATGTCGACGCGTGGATTGCTGAACACCAGGCGGTCTACGACAGTTGGCTTGAAACAGCACGTGCTGCCGCGGAGTAACCTCCCAAACCCTGTGCGGCTAACTCTGGTCGCGCAGGACCTCATACTGAGGCTGTAGAGATGACCACCAATCAGCACTTTGTGTTCGCACTGGTTGAAGATTTCACCCATATCGCCTTTGCCTGTGCGGTCGATCCCTTACGGATCGCCAATCTAATTTCGGGACAACAATTGTATCGCTGGTCCTATGCATCGTATGATGGAGTTTGGGCGTGTAGTTCGGACGGCACCCGAGTCGAGGTTCATCATCGTTTCAATGATATGCCAGATTGTGAACGGCTGTTCGTCCTGTCGGGCATCAACATGCAATCCGAAGACCATTCTTTTTTGCTGGCCGCCCTTCGACGTAAAGACCGGCACAGCAGCACCCGGATTGGCGCGCTATGTTCCGGCAGCTGGATTCTCGCGCAGAGCGGCTTTCTGAATGGACTTAAGGCGGCAATTCACTGGGAGTACCACGACAGTTTCATGGAAGAGTTTCCCGAGGTGAACCTTCTACGAAACGTATTTGTTGCAGATGAAAAGTATCCGACTGCTTCGGGTGGTACCGCGACCGCTGACTTGATGCTGCACCTCATAGCACAGGATCATGGTCATGATCTATCCATCGCAATTGCGGATCAGATGGTCTACAATGCGGTCCGGGAAGCAAGTGCCGCTCAAAAGGTGTCATTGCAATCGCGAAACGGAATGCGCAATAAGCATCTGTCCGCAGCTATCGCACGCATGAGCGAGAGTTTGGACAATCCTGACTCACCGTCGTTGATTGCGCGCGAAATTGGAATTTCCACTCGACAACTCGAAAGATTGTTCGGGAAGTATCTTAATGCGTCGCCTAAGAAGTATTACATGGAATTAAGACTGGAGCGAGCCCGCCACCTACTTGTCCAGACGGAAATGTCCGTCATTGACGTTGCGGTTGCATGTGGATTCGAAAGTCCGGGACATTTTTCGCGGGTCTACAGAACCGCCTTCGGCGTTACGCCCATGATGCAGCGGGGGCGGTTGGGCTAACCCTCTTCGAAGACAGTTACGCTGGACTGCAATCGGAACGGTTATGAGGGGCCTTGTTGCAGGGATCGCCCCACCGCTGATATCGATGCGGTCAGTACCCTTCAGGATGTTGTAGATGCCGCACAA
>JBPOFD010000022.1:0-18097 GCA_051252055.1 Sulfitobacter sp. | reverse complement strand
CTGCCAGTTCTCTTGGATCAAGTCGCCGGGCCGGTCTCTCACTTTCTGGCAGACGGCGCTTACGACGGAGACCCAACGGCATCATCAACTTATTGGATCCTGCCGACAAAGACCCCCACACCCTTGGTCATACGGCCTTCAACTCGCACGTGATGTCGTCCCAAATGCCGTGAGCATCTGACCGAGATTGTCGATAGGCTGGGGCGGAAAGCTTGTGACGGCGGGGACGAAATACGGTTTGGACCTGATCATGGATAGACAAAAAGAGCTGTGCTTGGCCGGGTGATTTGAAGCGGGCCATGATCTTTTCTCGGCGCCGCGTCGGTCGATGCGAGCCTTCAGATCTGTTGTTCAAGCCTTTATGCCTTCGGTGCTCGATGCCGGGAGCGAGGCTTTTCAAAGCCGCACTATAGCTGCCGAGCTTATCCGTTATCACAACGCGCGGTCGCCCATATTGTTTGAATAGTTTGCGGAAGAAACGTTTCGCGGCGCGCGTATTGCGCCGAGATTGCACCAGAACATCAAGAACGTCACCCTTGCTGTCGATCGCGCGCCAAAGCCAGAACTTACGCCCGCGGATAGGAATGACCACTTCATCAAGGTGCCATTTATCAGATGGCGCAGGCCGATCCCGCCTGATGGTCGCGGCATAGTTTGTGCCAAATTTTCCAACCCACTTCCGGCTCGTTTCGTAGCTTACGATGATGCCCCGCGCGGCAAGTAGATCCTCGACATCGCGTAGGCTCAAGGGAAACCGAAAATAAGACCAGACCGCATAGGCAATGATCTCAGGCGGGAAACGGTGGCCTTTGAAGGCACCGGAATGTTTGGCTTTTGTCATGCCGGTCGGTACGATTTCAGATCAAGCCCCGCAAGTTGACAATGCCCCTTGACGATCCCCGCGAAGTTTCTATTATTTTCATAGACAAATGCCCTAGCTATCTGATCCGGCGGCCCGGAATGCACCGGTTTCTCTTCTAGATTTCCCCCACGACTGAGAGGATTCATATCGGGTTTCCTCGTGCTTCGAAGTTGCAAAGGCCAAATCAGCCGCTGCTTTGGCGTCTTCCAAGATTTTGTTTAGGTCGAAGTGGGGAATTTTGCGTTCTTCCATCAGCACACGGCCATCCACCACAACGGTATCCACGTCTGCCGCATTGGCAAAGTGCGTGATGCGATTTAGTGCCATAACTGGGGGCCACAAATGAGGCTTGCGCCCATTTAGGAAAATTATGTCCGCCTTTTTACCTACTTCCAGTGACCCTATCTGCTCTGCGACGCCTAATGCCTGAGCCGCATCAATGGTGCAAAGTTCTAATGCTTTGCCATCTGGCAGCACAGAGGGATCACGGAAGTGTCGACGGTGGTAGTGCATCGCCTGTGCCATATGGCGGAACATATCGAAACCGCGGTCAGGTGCGCCGGCGTCGGATCCGAGGCTGACGGTGACGCCAGCCTCTAATAACTCTGGCACTGGGCAACGTCCGATAATCGACATGATAGCGGAGGGGTTGTGAATTATCGTAGCGCCGGTTTCGCGTAGCGCGTCAAAGTCTTCTGAGGTCAGATCGACGCTGTGGCCCAAGGCCGATCGAGGCGAAAGTAGGCCAAGATCATGGGCGAGGGCGATGGTGCCAGATCGATGGCCGTCTTGGGTGAAGATTGCACCGGTGCGGTCCTGTAGGGCGCGCATCGCAGTAGACATGCGGCGGATTTCAGGACCGTAAACCTCCATATGTGCGGCGGAATAGACGGGCATAATGAGTGCGACACCAGTGCGGCGGTTCATGATCTCATTATGGCGCATAATGAGATCGGCGCAGACCTCCATCTGTTCATCGAAACTCACAGGGTTGCGATTCGCCCCGAACAGTTTCGGAAACGGCAACCGCCCCGGCCCCACGGCCATAAATGTCCGCAAGCCAGATTCCACTGTGGCGGAACAGTGCGCATCGCCTGCCTCTGGCGTATCAGTGCGCATGACATCAGCGCCGCCGCCAAGCAGGGATACGGCGGTCGTGACCCCGCCCATCAGGCGTTCCATTTGTGCCAATCGCGCCTCGGCGCGCCAGAAGTCTGGGGTAGCAACCCCTGCATAAATCTCTTCGCATATTTGGAACCACAGCTCGCCGTCACCATCGCCTGCTGCGCGCACGAGGCCATGACCGGCGTGCGAATGCGTGTCGATAAGGCCTGGCAGTGCAATAAGTCCGGGCCGTTCGATGACACGTTCGGCAACAGGCGGCGCGCCCGTGCCAATGGCTGCAATGCGATCTGCATCGACGGCAATCCACCCGTCTTCGATCATCCGCCGGTCTGCATCGACTGTTACGATGGTTGCACAGTGAATAAGCAGGTCATGAGGCCGCGTCATGAAAGTAGATCTTTTAATTCATCGGTTTCTTCGACAGTGCCCCCAAGATCGAGTTTGCCCTCTAGATGATCAAGGTGGTGGTCCATTAAATGTTGTGCGCGGTCTGCATCGCCTGTGCGAATGGCCGAGACGACTTCTGCATGTTCCTCCGGGCCGCAATCGGCCTGACTGCGGGTCTGATACATTGCCATGATCAGAGAGGTGCGTGAAACCAGATCGCGCAGAACATCCCAAAGATAAGGAGAGCCTGCAAGCTCGCCAATTAAAAGATGAAAACCGCCTGATAATTTAATGGTTGCCTTGATGTCATTGGCATCTCGTGCCGCGCGCTCTTCCTCAATATGATCTTCGAGACGGGTGATGATCGCAGGCGTTGCAGTTTCGCAAAGGCGGGCGATGAGACTCGTTTCAATGGCGCGACGTGCGAAAAAGATGTCTCGTGCTTCGTCGGTGGACGGCTGTGAAACGAATGCTCCGCGATGCGGTACCAGCGTTACCAGCCCGTCGTGCTCCAAAGCTGCCAATGCTTGCCGGACACGGGCGCGACTCACTGAAAATATCTCAGCCAGTTTTTCTTCTTTCAACCGTGTGCCGGGCTTCAGCTTGCGCTCTGCAATCGACAACCAGATGCGATTGTAGACTTCCATCTGGGGAGTATCAGCGTTGGAATTAGTCGCGGACATGCCAGTTACTGCCTCTAATTGCTCAAAATTTCACCTTGTCACCAATCTAGGTCCGCGGGAATGTTTGCACAAGTTAAAGTTTTTGTAGACAGTTAAGGATAAAAATGTTTGCAATATATGCATTGCGGCCATGCACGCTGTGCAGATCGGACCGCCCAAACCAAAGGGAGAACTGCCAATGCTTCGTCACCTTATGATGACAGCCACCGCTGCGACTTTGCTGGCGACGGGGGCGAGCGCTGAAACTTTGCGCTATGCCACTTCGCGGGATGTTTACGGGCTCGATCCGCACGCAACCTCAGATAGTTTCACGAATATTTTCACCCATCACATCTATGAGCCACTGGTTCGCTACGATGCAGATATGAAGGTTGAACCTGCTTTGGCGACAAATTGGGAAGTGCAGGGGCCAAACCGTGTTCGCTTCAAATTGCGCGAAGGCGTGACCTTCCAAGGGGGTGAAACCTTTGGTGCGGAGGACGTGCAAGTGTCGTTGATGCGGGCCGTTGACCCGAAATCGCCGCTGCGAGGGAACCTGCCTGGCCTGAAGGCGGTCGAGATTGTCGACGATTTGACGGTAGATTTGATCCTTGAGGGGCCGACGCCGCTCCTGAACAATTATCTCACCAATATATTCATCTTGGACAAGGGCTGGCTTGAGGCAAATAATTCTGTAGCGCCAATCGATGCCAGTCAGGGCGAAGAAGGCTATACGACCAATAACGCCAATGGAACAGGACCTTTCGTCTTGGAAAGTCGCCGCCCTGATGCGTTGAATGTCTTGATTGCGAATGAAGGCTGGTGGGATACGCCTCAGCATAACCTGACACGGATCGAGCACACACCAATCGGTTCAGACGCTACCCGAGTAGCGGCGTTGCTCTCTGGAGAGATCGACTTGATCGAGCCCGCACCGCTTCAGGATGCGGGACGGGTCGAGGGAACCGAAGGCGTCCACATGCTGCAAAACCCTGGTCTGCGTAGCATTCAAATGGGCATCAACATGGGCGATAGCTTGGTTGACGGTAATGTCGAGGGAAATCCGCTGAAAGATGTGCGCGTTCGTCAAGCGCTGTACCATGCGATCAACATGGATCTGATCCGCGACCGCATCATGCGCGGCAAATCACGTGTTACGGGTTCTTTGATTGCACCGGCGGTGAAGGGCTTCAGCGATGAAATGGACGAACGTCTGCCTTACGATCCGGAACTGGCGAAGTCGCTGCTGGCCGAAGCCGGATATCCAGACGGTTTTGCTTTTAACCTGAACTGCCCGAATGACCGCTATGTGAACGATGAAGGTATCTGTCAGGCTATGGCTGCGATGCTGGCACAGGTTGGGTTTGAACCGCGCCTAGTCACAGAACCGCGCCAAATGCACTTCCAGAAAGTGGACAATCACGCAGTAGACGTTTTCATGCTGGGTTGGGCAACCTTGCCAATGCTTGACGGATTTTCCGTTCTCTCGGCGATGCTCGCGACTCCCGGCGGCGAATACGGCACCTTTACGCCAAAAGGGTATTCCAACCCAAAGGTTGATGAGCTGACCCATGCCGTCGCGGTAGAGATGGATGAAGAAAAGCGTCTGGCGATGATGGAAGAAGCTTTGATGCTGGCCAAGGCAGATATTGCATGGCTGCCGCTTCACCAACAGCCACTTTCTTGGGCCGCACGCGACTCCGTGGAAATCCCGCAGGCACCCGATGATTTGGTGCGCCTCTGGTATGCCAAAATCACAAATTGAATTTTGTGGGGGCCGAGAATTTCAAATTCTTGGCCTCCGCTGACGAACCCAATGCCCCAGGAAGGTATCCATCATGCTTGGCTTTCTAATCCGCCGCATCATCCAGTCGATTTTCGTGATGCTGACAGTTGCACTGATTGCGTTCATGATGTTTCGCTTCATGGGCGATCCGGTCAATTCTTTGGTCGCAGAAAACGCTAGCACCGAAGAACGTGAGGCCGTGCGCGAACGCCTTGGTCTCGATCAACCGCTTTGGGTGCAATACGGCCGTTTCGTCGCCCGCGCATCGACGGGAGATTTTGGCCTTTCGTGGCGAAATGCGCGGCCAGTATCCACATTGCTTTCAGAACGCTTTCCAGCCACGGCAGAATTGGTTCTGGTGGCTGCCGGCCTCTCGCTGCTGCTTGGTATTCCCCTTGGCATTTTGACAGCACTTAAGCCAAATAATTTCTCCGCGCAAAGTCTGCAGTTTTTGTCGCTAATCGGGATATCATTGCCAACCTTTGTGACCGGTATTCTTCTGATCTTGGTTTTTTCTGTCTGGCTGGGTTGGCTTCCGTCCTTTGGACGCGGAACTGTGATTGATATCGGCTGGTGGTCAACTGGGTTTTTGACTTTGTCGGGCCTCAAAGCATTGATATTGCCATCCTTTATGCTGTGCCTGTTTCAGCTTACATTGATTATGCGGTTGGTGCGCGCAGAGATGATGGAAGTGCTGCGGACCGATTATATCAAGTTCGCCAAGGCCCGGGGATTGACCAACAGATCCATTAACTTCCGGCATGCGCTGAAGAACACGCTGATCCCAGTTATTACAATCTTTGGATTGCAACTTGGTGGATTGATCGCCTTTGCGATCGTCACGGAGACGGTCTTTCAATGGCCAGGAATGGGCGCATTGTTCATCCAAGCTGTGAGCTTCGGCGATGTGCCTGTGATGGCGGCCTATTTGGTGCTTGTGAGCCTGATTTTCGTGATCATCAACACCACCGTCGATCTGCTTTACGCCGTGCTTGATCCGCGCCTTCGCGTCGACAGCAACAGTTCCACACATTGATCCGGGGAAATTCATGACAACTTCAGCCTTATCCCGCATGTACGACAGTGACATCGCTTGGAATTTCCGCCACTCTTGGATGGCGCGGATTTCCAGTGTGATCCTGATCCTGCTTTTCGCCGCGGCTTTGTTTGCACCTCTTCTGGCCACGCAAAATCCTTACGATATTTCGCAGCTCTTCTTGCTCGATAGCGAGCTGCCGCCCTTCTGGGTAGAAGGGGGAGATCCACGATATTTGTTGGGTACGGACCAGCAGGCACGCGATCTTTATTCATCAATCCTCTACGGGCTCCGCCTGTCTTTGATCGTTGGTTTTGCCAGCGTGGCATTGGCTGCGGGTTTAGGGGTATCGCTGGGGCTCCTGGGCGGTTTCTTGGGCGGCATGGTCGATGGGGCGATTATGCGGGTTGCGGATATTTTGCTGAGCTTTCCCGCCATTCTTGTCGCATTGTTGGTCAATGGCATCGCGCGGGGCATCTTGCCGCCAGAGCAGCATGCAGATGCGGCAATCTGGGTAATGATCCTTGCCATCGGGCTGACAAATTGGGTGCAATATGCGCGCACCGTGCGCGGTTCCACCATGGTGGAACGGCAAAAGGAATATGTTCAAGCCGCGCGGATCAATGGCATTTCGGGTAGGGGCATTATGATGCACCATATCCTGCCAAATGTGTTGGGCCCGGTTTTGGTGATTGCCACTATCAACCTCGGCATGGCGGTGCTGACTGAAGCCACTCTTTCTTTCCTTGGCGTGGGCATGCCAGCAACCCAGCCATCCCTTGGCACATTGATCAGGATCGGGAACGAATATCTGTTCTCCGGTCTCTGGTGGGTCGTGATATTCCCCTCTGTCGTACTGGTTATCCTTGTGCTTGCCGTCAATCTTTTGGGCGACTGGTTGCGCGACGCCCTGAACCCGAAATTGAGGTAGAACGCCATGACACTTTTGACTGTTGAAAACCTGACTGTCGCCTTTCCCGGCCGACGTGGCACGATAAACGCGATCGAGGATGTGACGCTCTCCGTCTCCGCCGGTGAAATTCTGGGCATGGTGGGCGAAAGTGGTGCAGGGAAGTCGATGACTGGTGCTGCCATCATCGGCCTGATTGAGCCGCCGGGCAGGATCACCCAAGGCGAGATCAGCTTAGAAGGAGATCGCATCGACAACCTGCGACCCGAGGTAATGCGGCGCATTCGGGGGCGCAAAATTGGTGCGATCTTTCAAGATCCGTTGACCAGCCTTAACCCGGTATTAACGGTGGGCGAACAATTGATTGAGACCATCCAAACTCACCTGAAGTTATCCAAATCTGACGCGCGCGATCGTGCAATTGATTGGCTGCGCCGTGTCGGTATCCCGGCACCGGAGGCGCGCATTGATACCTATCCGCACCAATATTCGGGGGGGATGCGCCAAAGGGTTGTTATCGCACTGGCGCTTTGTGCTGAACCGCGTCTTGTCATCGCGGATGAGCCGACCACGGCACTTGATGTGAGCGTGCAGGCCCAGATTATCGCGCTTTTGCGAAGGTTGGCACGGGAAACCGGGGTGGCAGTGGTTTTGGTGACCCATGACATGGGCGTCATCGCGGAAACCGCTGATCGTGTGGCAGTGATGTATGCGGGCCGTATTGTGGAGGTAGGCTCTGTGGCCGAAGTTCTAACAGCCCCCAAACATCCCTACACTTCTGGCCTAATGGCTTCCATTCCGCGGATCGGCCCCCGGCCTGACGTGCTTGCGCAAATCGAAGGTGCGATGCCACGCCCTCACGCGCGCCCTGAAGGTTGCGCCTTTGCACCGCGCTGCCCCCGCAAGATGGACATTTGTTTGCAACAACGTCCCCAACTTGAGGGCGACGCAGAAAAATTCGTCGCTTGCCATTTGATCGAAGAGGTTTCGGCATGAATGCTCCGCTTTTGACTGTGTCGGGGTTGAAAAAGTCTTTCGACCTGTCGCAACCGTTTCTGAGCCGTATGTTTTCGGGCGGCGAACGCAAGTTTGTCCATGCGGTCGATGGTGTCGACTTTACCATTGAACGCGGTACGACCTTGTCGCTTGTCGGTGAATCTGGTTGCGGCAAATCCACCGTTGCAAAGTTGCTGATGGGGCTTACGCGCCCGTCAGGTGGAAACATGGGGTTTGATGGAAATGAGCTCTCTGGCATGGCAGCGGGAGAGCCGCCTGATGTGCGGCGCCGTATGCAGATGATTTTTCAAGATCCTTTTGCCAGCTTGAATCCGCGCTGGCGCGTGGCGCGCATCATTGCGGAACCAATGAAGGGTTTTGGAACTCATCCTGACCCGGCCGAGCGGCGCAAAGAGGTAGACCGCCTGCTGGAATTTGTCGGCCTTTCGGCCGCAGATGGTGAGAAATTTCCACATGAGTTTTCCGGAGGTCAGAGGCAGCGGATCTCAATTGCGCGCGCGATCTCGACCAAGCCGGAGTTCCTCGTTTGCGACGAGCCAACATCTGCGTTGGATGTTTCGGTTCAGGCCCAGATCCTTAACTTGATGCGAGAATTGCAGCGAGAGTTAGGGCTGACATATCTTTTCATCACTCATGATCTTGCCGTGGTGAACTATATTTCCGACTATATTGGCGTGATGTATCTGGGCCGCTTGGTCGAGTTGGCACCGGCAGAAGAAATCTTTGCCCGCCCGCAGCATCCTTATACGCGATTGCTGCTGGAAACTGTGCCGGACATCACCATGGCGCATCGAGACATGGACCGACCGGCAGGGGAGGTGCCAAACCCGATCACGCCCCCAAGAGGGTGTCATTTCAACCCCCGCTGCCCACTGGCGAATGACCGTTGTCGCACCGAAAAACCTAACTTCTTGGCCTATGGAGCAGCGCGTGTGCGCTGTCATGCGGTGGAAGAAGGGCGGGTCGACCGGGCAGATGTATTAGGGAGTGTTTGATGGATTATGATTTTACGCGCCTGCCGCCGCAGGACCGTTACCGCCTGTTGACGAATTTCATCGGGCCGCGCCCCATTGCGCTTGTTACCACGCGATCAGAAGGCGGTCATTCGAACGCGGCACCGATGAGTTTTTTCAACGTCTTTTCGCAAGATCCTCCCATCGTAATTCTGGGGATTCAAACGCGGGGCGATGGAAACGAGAAGGACACGTTGGTGAATATTCGCCGCACGCAGGAATTCTGCGTCAATATGGTGGATATGGAGATTGCGGATGCGATGATCCTGTGCGGCATCAATTTCTCTCGGGATGTGGATGAACCTTCGTTTGCGGGGCTCGCAACTGCGGATTGCCGTCAAATCGATGCCAGCTATCTAACCCGAACGCCTTGCGCCATGGAGTGTCGGGTTGAGCGGATTATCGACTTTCCAAATCGCGCCATCGTGTTGGGCGAAGTGGTAGAGATGACAGTGCGTGATGACTGTCTTGATGCCCAAGGCCGATATGTGAACCCCGAAGTTTATCAACCCATCGCCCGGTTGCATGCCGACAATTATATTGTCGCCGACCAGCAGTTTGAGTTGATCAAACCCGAAGGGGCGGCGGCGTGGGAAGCCGCTCAATTAAACCCGATGCCAGCAGAGGCAAAATAATGCGTATTCATGTGATTAATCCCAATTCAACGCCATCAATGTCAGACCAGATCGGGCGGGCTGCACGCCGTGCCGCCGGTGAAGGTACCGAGATCGACCTTGCAACCGGCAAAGGAGCTCCTGCCTCGATCGAGGGCTATACGGATGAGGCTCTGGCCGTTCCTTCCATGCTCGCTGCGATCCGCGAGGCCGAAGGGCGCGGGGCAGGCGCCCATGTAATCGCGTGTTTTGATGATCCCGGCCTTTCAGCTGCGCGCGAAGTCGCCGCCGCGCCGGTCATCGGCATTTGTCAGGCCGCCGTTCAGGTGGCAGTGACGCTGGCATCGCGGTTCTCGGTTGTTACCACCTTGCCGCGGTCGGTCCCTATCATTGAGGATTTGGTGGAAAGTTATGGCGGGGGGCGTCGTTGTCGCCGCGTCCGTGCCGTTGACCTTCCGGTGTTGGCCTTGGAAGAAGACCCTGAATGTTCCTATGCGTTGATTGCAGCGGAGGTTCTTGCTGCGCGCGATCAGGACGGGGCCGAGGTCGTGGTGCTTGGATGCGCCGGAATGGCGAGAATGTGCGAGCAGTTGACACACGAGACGGGCGTTCCGGTGATCGACGGCGTCACAGCAGCGGTGCGACAGGCCGAGGCGCTGATCGGCATGGGGTACCGTACATCGAAACTAGGTGGCTACGCATGGCCGCGCGTAAAAACAGGGGGCTTCGCCCCGGAGGCAGCATGACAGATTTACTTATCCGGAACCTGCGCCCGATGGGCGCGGCGCCAACCGATATGCTGATCCGGAAAGGTCGTATCGTGGATGTCGCGCCGGGCATTGCGGCCTCCGATGTGGAGGTGGAAGACGTAGCAGGCGCCATCGCTATTCCGGGGTTGGTGGAGGCGCATACCCATCTGGATAAGACGTTGATGGGTATGGGTTGGTACGAAAATGTCGTCGGTACCCAATTGCGCGCGATGATCGACAACGAACGGGCGGAGCGCCGCCGTTTAAACCATGACCCTTACCGGCAGTCGATGCGCCACGCACTGGCGCTTGCAGGCAACGGTGTGACCCATATCCGCAGCCACGTGGACGTCGACACGGAAAACGGCCTTGCCGCTATCGAAGGGGTTTTGAAAACCCGCGATGTTTTGCGCGGTGTTGTTGAGATCGAAATTGTAGCCTTTCCCCAATCCGGTTTGATGGTTCGGCCCGGTACGGCCGAACTTTTGGATCGGGCCATGACAATGGGAGCTGATCTGGTCGGTGGGCTTGATCCCTGCGGGATCGATCGCGACCCCAAGGGGCATTTGGATACGATATTCGGATTGGCCGAAAAGCACGGAAAGGGGATCGATATCCATCTACATGAAAGCCGTCATCTTGGCGCGTTTTCGATTGAGTTGATCCTTGAGCGCACGCGCGCATTGGGGATGAAGGGCAAAGTGGCGATTAGCCATGCCTTTTGTTTGGGGATGGAGGATCGGAACCGGACGCAAGCCCTTCTGGAAGCGCTGGCCGATCAGGACGTGGCCATCCTGACCACCGGCGCCCCGTCAATCGAAGTACCTGCCGTGAAGAGGGTATTGGATGCCGGTATCCGCATGGGCGCTGGCTGTGATGGGGTATTGGATACTTGGAACCCATGGAACCGGCCCGACATGCTAGACCGCGCTCGTATCGTGGCACAAAAGAACAACATGCGGTCGGATGCCGATTTGGCGTTGGCGCTCGAGGTTTGTTCATCCGGAGGGGCTGCGGTGATGGGGGTGACGGGCCATGGGATTGCAATTGGCAGCAATGCTGACCTTGCCTTTGTAAATGGCGAAACGCTTGCCGAGGCTATAGCGGTCGGCGGCCCTGTCGCGATGACCGTCAAGGCCGGCCGCATCACGGGCCGGGCCGGACAACCTTTGATGGAGACCCCATGATGTTGAACGAGTTGGAACTTGGTGCGCGACCAGAAGGACGCACCGCATTGACTGCCCGCTGGGTGGTGGCGCATCAGGATGGTGGTCATCGCCTGCTGGAAAACGGCGAGGTGGTGATTGATCGGGACCGCATACTTTATGTTGGCCCACAGTTTGACGGCGATGTCGCTCGGCGGATTGATTTGGGCAATGTCCTGATTTCGCCCGGATTGATCGACCTTGATGCGTTGTCCGACCTTGATACCACGACTTTGGGCGTCGATTGTGGGCCATCATGGGCCAAAGGCCGTGTCTGGCCACAAAGCTATGTCGAGCGCGGCCCCTATGAGATGTATTCACAAGAGGAATTAGCGTTCCAAAAGAAATTCAGCTTCGCACAGCTTTTATGTAATGGAATAACTTCTGCACTGCCTATCGCCTCGCTTTTTTATCGCGAATGGGGCGAGACGGCGGCGGAATTTGAGGCAGCCGCGCAGGCGGCGGGTGATTTAGGGTTGCGAGTTTGGCTTGGCCCCGCGTATCGCGCCGGAGGGATGGTTTGCACCGCACCCGGTGTGCTTGAGGCGCGGTTTGATGAAGAGCGCGGGCTGGCGGGGCTTAATACCGCGATCAATTTTATTAATTCGCAAGCTGGGCGTTTTGACGGATTGGTTCAGGGTATGCTGGCCCCTGATCGGGTCGAAACTTGTACAGAAACGTTGCTGACGCGGACAATGGCGGCGGCTCATGATCTGGATATACCAGTGCGTTTGCACATGGCACAGGGGCAAATGGAATGTGAGGCAGTACAGGCCTTGCACGGTACAACAGCACCTCAATGGCTTGCTGGTTTTGGCGCGCTGAATGGGCGCCTCATTGCGCCACATGCGACCAACGCGACCGATGACGACCTAAAGCTTTATGCCGAACACGGTGTGTCGGTCGCCCACTGCCCGCTGGTCTTTGCCCGCTCAGGCGCGATGTTGAGTTCGTTCGGCAAACTGCGGGGCATGGGAATTAATATCGGCATGGGCACGGATACCGCGCCGCCGGATATGGTTCTGAATATGGCAATCGGCGTGATGATGGCGCGCATAGCCGGAGACAGTCAGACAGAAACCGCACCCGAGCATCTATTCGATGCAGCCACACTTGGCGGAGCGGCCGCTGTGAACCGGACCGATCTAGGACGGCTGGAAGCGGGAGCCAAGGCCGATGTTGCAGTCTTCGATATGTCCGATGCGCTTATGGCACCGCAGGTGGATCCGATCCGCACGCTGATCTTGGGGGCGTCGGGTCGGGTGACAAAAGCGGTGTTTGTGGATGGACGACTTTCGATGTTGAACGGTGAAGTGTCGGGCATGGACATGGCCGAGGCACGTATCCGCGCTCAAAAGCAATTTGACTCGCTTGTAGATAAATATCCTGAACGCACTTGGGGGCATCCAAAGGTAGAAGAGATTTTCCCGCCAACCTATCCATTTTTCAAATGAAACAAGCCCGCCAAACAAAGGCCTAAAACGCAGAAAGAATTCTAGATGAACCAAAGTTTAGACAGCACCGTTTCGTCACCCGCAGTCGATATCCGAAGTGTTTCAAAAAGCTTTGGTCGCGGCGCTTCTGCGGTACAGGTGTTAAAAACTGTATCCTTGGAGATCGCACCTAAGGAATTCTTCACGCTTTTGGGTCCATCGGGCTGTGGCAAAACGACGTTGCTCCGTTTGATCGCCGGTTTTGAAACCGCCCAAAGCGGAGAAATCCTGATTGATGGCGTAGAGATGTCCACCCTTCCGCCTTTTCGCCGTCCGGTTAACACGGTTTTCCAAAGCTATTCGTTGTTTCCGCATCTCACTGTTATGCAGAACGTTGCATTTGGCATGGAGGGAACGGGTGCGAGTAAAACGGAAATAATGAAGCGGGTTGGCGAAGCGCTAGAAATGGTTCGGATGGATGCCTTTGAAAGCCGCATGCCTTCCGAGTTATCCGGTGGACAGCAACAGCGTGTGGCACTCGCGCGCGCGCTCGCACCTCGCCCGAAAGTCCTTCTGCTGGACGAGCCTCTTTCAGCACTTGATTTAAAGTTGCGCAAGCAGATGCAGATTGAGCTCAAGCAACTGCAAGAAGAGGCGGGGATCACATTTGTCTTTGTCACGCATGATCAGGAAGAAGCGTTGACGCTATCTGATCGTGTGGCGGTGATGCACGAAGGAAATATTCTGCAACTGGACGGTCCACGAAATATCTACGAGCGCCCGAAACATCGCTTTGTTGCGGATTTCATCGGCGATATCAACTTTCTTGACGGGCACGTTGAGCCAAGTGGTGCAATTTCACTGAAATGCGGTGGCGTGATCCCGAAAATCAGTGACTATCCACCGCATACCGACGTAAGTGTTGCCATTCGCCCTGAACGCGCCACGCGTGTGGCCGCTGGTGCTGGCAGCGTCGACGGTACTGTTATGCAATCGATATATCTTGGAACTGGCTTACTACATCAAATCCGGCTGTCGTGTGGGACTATTTTCCTGCTGCGAGAGCCTGCCGCTGATGCCGCTCCTATGCCCTGTAGCGGCACGATGGTAGGCATTCAGTTGCCTGAAACAGCGCTAAGCGTTTTTGTATCATGAGCGCTTCGGTAAAAATGCGCCGGGCGGCGCTCTTGTCACCATCACAGATTGTTCTGCTCATCATGATCGGTTTGCCACTGGCAATTCTGGCCTGGATATCACTTCTTCAACGAGGCGTGACGTCTGGAGTGGATTGGTCTGCGGCGATGGGGCTGGACAATTATGTTCGCCTCCTTTGGGAAGAGGATTTTGACGGCACTGTCGTGTTTCACACACGCTATCTGGAAGTGGTGTTGAGATCGGTTCTACTGGCGGTAGGCACCACATTGTTCTGTATTCTGGCGGGAATTCCAGCAGCTCTGTGGATGGCAAGCCTTCCCAAACGCAGTCGGGATTTGATCATTCTGCTCATTACGATCCCTTTTTGGACCAGCCTTTTGGTGCGCAATTACGCATGGTTAATTATCCTTCGTAAAGATGGCACCGTCAGCGCTTTCGTTAATGCGTTGATCCCCGGCGCCGAAGTTGGATTGCTCTACACCAATGCGGCGATTTTTATTGGCCTAGTTTATTCGTTCTTACCGTTCATGATCCTGCCTATATACGCCGTATTTGAAAAATTCGACTGGACCTTGCTCGAGGCCGCCTACGATCTGGGAGCGGGGAGGGCGCGCGCCTTTCGAAAAGTGATGCTACCGTTGGCCATGCCAGGGGTGGTGGCGGGTGCGATGCTCGTCTTCATTCCTTGTCTAGGTGCATTTGTCACACCGGCCCTGCTGGGCGGTGGCAAGACGTTGATGATTGGCAACCTCATCCAGCTTCAGTTCGGTCCGTCCCGCAACTGGCCCTTCGGGGCATCGATATCCATCGTTCTGCTGGCGTTAATGATGCTCTTTCTCATGGCGGTTGCCCTTTGGAAAAATAGGAGAACCCAATGAACCTGCGACGCATGCCGTTAACGCGAGAGATTGGCTGGCTGGTACTGGCTTTCCTTTATCTACCTGTCTTGGTTCTGATCGTGTACAGCTTCAACGATAATCGGACAGCCACCGTCTGGACCGAATTTTCGTTCAAATGGTATGGGAGGACTTTCAGCAACCCAGCCATTCAGGTGGCAGCATGGAACTCGATTATCCTGGCGGTCACATCGGCTTTTGGTTCGACAGCGCTGGCCCTGTTGGCTGCACTCGCGACTAGGCACCGATTTAGCGGCCGCGGGGTGGCCGAAGCGACCTTAAATGCGCCACTGATCCTTCCGGAGATTGTCATCGCGGTTGCTACTTTGATCCTCGTTGTTTCTGTTGGTGTGGAACTTGGGCTTGCGCCAATGATCCCGGCGCATATCGCATTCTGTATTCCATTTGCCTACCTGCCCATCAGGGCGCGGATCCAAGGCATGGATATGGGCTTTGAAGAAGCGGCGATGGATCTCTATGCAAGTCGCCTTTCGACGTTCCGCCGCGTGACGCTCCCTCTGCTTTGGCCGGGTGTGCTGGCAGGTTTCACGCTCGCGTTTGTCACCAGCCTCGATTTGTTTCTGGTGTCGTTCTTCCTTTCGGGACCAGGTTCCACCACACTTCCTGTCTACATCTATTCTGCGATCCGGGCGGGAATATCACCTGAAATCAATGCGATATCCACGATTATGCTCGGGGTTTCGGTTTTTCTAGTGCTGCTTTCCTTCGCCTTCGGACGCATGCGTCGATAACAACCACCACCAAAAATCCAACTGGGAGAAAATATAATGAAATGGATAACCACTTTTGCCTGTAGCCTTGCAGTTCTAACGTCTGCCGCGCCGGTCACGGCGCAAGAATCCGAACCAGTGCTCTATTTTTATAACTGGACCGATTATTACCCGATTGAACTCTTGGCGAAATTCAAAGAGGAAACTGGCATCGAAGTCATTCTCGACGGATATGACAGCAACGACACGTTGATTGCAAAGCTTCAATCGGGCGGTGCCAATTACGATGTCATCGTGCCATCAGGCTACCTGATCCCGGGTCTGGTCGCAGACGGGTTGATCCAGAAAATCGACACAAGCGAAATGGAAAATTTCGCAACGCTTCGTGAAACGTTCAAAACACCCGATTTCGATCCTGCCCGTGAATACTCTGCGCCGTACCTCTGGGGTGTAACCGGCATCGCTTATGACAGTGCTGTCGTTTCAGAAGAAGAGATGACCCACTCATGGAAAGAGCTTTTTGAACCGCGTGAAGGGTTCGTTGGCAATATTGCAATGTTGGACATTCCCGATGAGGCGATCAACTCGGCTTCGTTGTATCTTGGCATTCCACAATGCACCGAGAGTAACGAGGATGCCGCGCGTATTCTTGAAGTGCTCGAATCTCAAAAGCCCAAGCTGAAATTCTATTCTGCCGATAGCACAGTAGATCGGCTAGCGTCGGGTGAAGTGACTATGTATTTGTTGTGGAACGGGGCTACGGCGCGTGCGGCCTCACAAAAAGAGTCGATTAAATTCATCTACCCGGAAGAGGGAGCCCCCTTGTTCACCGATAACTTTGCTGTGCCAGCAGGCGCCCCTCATCCCGAGAATGCGAAGATTTTCATCAACTGGATGATGGCCCCAGAAAATGCTGCCGCCGTTTCGAATTCAATCGCTTACGCCAATTCGGTGCAAAGTGAAGAATTTATGTCGGATAAATGGAAAGACATCGAAGCCATCAACATGCCGGAGGCATTCTCCGACCGGCTACGCCCGATCGAAGATTGCAATCCCACCGCACGTGCATTGCGCGATAAGATTTGGACACGTCTAAAGGGCTAAAACAACGGCCCGTTCCTATCGGTCATGTTAGGAGCGGGCAAAACCAAGCGAAGCGGGGGCACTGATGCACTATTACAATCTGCGAGATCAAAACGGAGCCAAGACTGGCCTAAGATGTGATGACGGACAAATAGCTGACATCGGCGGGCATTTGTCATCTGGCGGAGATATTGACGGCGAAAGCCGTTTGCTGTTGCCCGCTTTCACGGAACCACATTGTCATCTGGATAAAACTCTTTGGGGCGAACCTTGGTCGGCATCCTCTGCTGCCGGGCCTGAATTGCGGGATTACATTGAGAACGAACGTCGTGTGCTCAGCGCTTGCAAGACGCCTATTTCAGAGCGTGCCGGGCGTCTCATGTCCCAAATGCTCGTCCATGGCACCACGTCGATCCGAAGCCACGTTGACGTCGCACCGGATATGGGACTTTCCCATATAGAAGCCATGTTGGACGTTAAAGCGCAGTGGACGGATCGCATTGATCTGCAGCTTGTTGCTTTTCCCCAACAGGGGCTTTTGTCAAGGCCAGGGACCTTGGAGCTGATGCAGGAAGCCATGCAAATGGGTGTTGATGTGGTTGGCGGTCTGGACCCTGCCGGTATCGACGATGACCCCGAAGGGCAACTTCGCGCGATCTTCGACATGGCGACAAAATTTGATCGCGATGTGGACATCCATTTACATGATCCGGATCAACTGGGTGCATGGCAGGTTGAACGTATCGCCGATTTTACCGAACAGGCGGGCTGGGTCGGCCGCGTTGTCATTTCGCATGCCTACTGCCTCGGCGCAATTCCGGAGGCGCAATTGGACCGGATCGGTCATAGGTTGTCGGAACTTTCAATTTCATTGATGACTAGCGCACCCGCTGACATAGCTGTTCCGCCGGTGGCGCGTTTGACTGAACTCGGAGTTAACCTGTGCTGTGGCTCGGATGGTATCCGTGATGCGTGGTCGCCTCTTGGCAACGGTGACATGCTGGAACGTGCTTTCCTGACCGCCTATCGGTTCGACTGGAACTCGGACGAGGAATTCGCTCGTGCGATCGACTGTGCGACGATCAATGCGGCCCGTGCAATAGGGCGTGACACTCAAGGTCTAGCTGTCGGTTCAAAGGCCGATTTCGTGATGATAGATGCCCAATCTCCTGGCGATGCATTATGTCGTAGACCCGGTGCCCGGCGCGTTGTGCGTGGCGGAAAACTTTTAGCGGTTGATGGCACAATATTGGTGTAGGGGCTTGGTCAATTTTCAGGGTGGATTACCATTTGTCCGTCCTTTTGTTGAGCGGAATCTACACAAACCTGGAGGAGTTTTAGGGGTTCAGGTCAGTTGGTAGTGTCGCAAAGTTTCTGAATTTTGTTGCGGTGCATTGCGCCGCAGTCTAGCAGCCTCGTTTTCCGAACACGGC
>JBPOFD010000021.1:0-24166 GCA_051252055.1 Sulfitobacter sp. | reverse complement strand
AGTTCGCGGCACTCGCAGGATAGGTGTGTCCGCTAGCAGAACTACCTTCGGCTTGGCCGAAACTTTGCGACACTACCAATCGCAGGTGCTGTGTTTGGACTTGGAGCAATTGCATGGTTCATCGCTGTCGGTTTGGCGCTCTTGTTCAAGCGGGATGTAGACTTGTCAGAACCCGTGCAGAGTTAAAGAACCGATCAGCACGCTGAAAGCCATGTAAGATCATCGGACGCGAAGGAGCGGGCACATGTCAACGTCTTCGAGATTAACACTTCGAGGCCCCTTGGGAATCGCACTCCTGGGTGCGGTGCCCGCCTTACCTGGGGCGTTTGTTCTGGCTGGCATTCTTCAAGGCGCAGTCGCTAAAGGCATGTTTCATGATTTGGTTCAGCCGCACTACTTTGTTTCGCCTGTACCAATCACCCTGCACATTGCTTCTGGCATCTTGTTTTGTGTTCTGGCGCCGTTCCAATTCTCGACGCGCCTGCGGATGCGTTACCGCAAGCTGCATCGGGCGGGAGGTCGGGTCGCCATGGTCGCCGGGCTTCTCTTTGCCCTCACGGCTATTGTACTGACGGGGCGGCCGCCCGCGGCACCAGAACTGTGGCTACACTATACAGCGATGAATGTTGGCGGCTTTGGTGTCGGCCTTTCACTATGTTTATCCTTGTTGGCTATTCGGCGCGGTGACGTAAACTCTCACCGGCAATGGATGCGACGGGCCATTGCATTCGGCCTTCTTGGCGCAAGCCGGATTCTCTTTGATCTGATACTTGTTCCTGTTTTTGGTTACGAAACGCCCACAAGCGAAGGTATGTCAGTATCGCTCGCCATTACTCTCAACCTCTTTCTGGCCGAACGCCTTTCAAAGTCAGATTGAAAATCTGCTTGAACCGACCAACATGCCTGTCTCAGGTTCTGGGACCACTTGATGCTGTTAACCTGGCTGTTTTGGCCAGTCTTCAATGACCGCTCTCACGACTTTGGCTGCACAGCAGCAACGGTCGTGCCGCAAGAGCGAATGAATGCTGCGTCAGTAGTGGCGGTGCCTGCACGAGTCCGCTTCGTCCGCGCTGCGGACCTTCGGCACTCGGAAATGCTGCCGATGGACGAATGGCCGCTTCGGTGAAGCCGCGCTGCGGCGTCGCCGGAACCAGCCAAGGTCGGCAATGGGCCGTTCTCTACGATCGACACGACGGGCGGAATGCAGACTTTCGCTGCACTCGCAAATTCGAGTGGGACATTGATCGGTATTCGGACCCTGCCGAACAGTGGGCAAGGACAGCTATCGGTTGAGCGATTTCTATCTGCCGACGGAAAATTGATGTTGAACGCATTCGCTCCAGCTTATGAGCTGAGCGATACCGTATCTGCCATATTTCCGTACACCACGCTTCGCATCCACAGCACAATAGCCATTACACCACTTATGCACGCAGCAAAGACACCAAACAGAACCGGCAAAAGAAGATCCCATCCGGCGGTTTTTAAAACGCTACTTGACCCAAGTATGAGTGCTAACATCCAGCATGATAGCGACACACCGGCACAAAAATTCATCCCGACAAGTCGACCCAAGGGGATGGCCACAACACGCGAGCCCTTAATGCGGTCAAGGGCAGGAATGACGAAAATACTCAACACGATTGCGTTCACCGTCAGGGTCGACACGACGACAGCCTTGCTCCACAGCTTGGGCGTAAACTCGGAAATATCGAATTGTGTACGCACCCAGATCAATGCGGCACCCGACAGCCAGAGACCAACACAAGCGATACTCACTATGCTATGAATGCGGCGCAGCTCGTCCAGATCGTTTTGCGATACAGGCTGGCGAATCCGGTGCAACGACCTGAGATCGTAGTACAGCGCAGGGCCCATTCCGAGCACTAAAAACAGCAAATGTGCGTAACGGATTAGATCGATTAAAATAGGGTCGTCCATATGTCAGCTCGCCGCACAAATTTAGATGCATAGCTAAATGCGAATTTGAATTAAGATACGACACCATTGTTAGAAAATGGCACCCCGACAGCCCCGTACTAATGAGTGCGACCGTCAACACTTTATCAAACGTGTTTGCATTACGGCCACGCGCGGTGCAAAGGTTGCCTGCGCCCTATATCCGAAAAGACACATCGCTCTCAAATATAGTTTCTTTTCACGGCGATACCGACCGCTTGGGCACGTGTTTTTGCCCCAAGTTTGGCACAGGCGCTGATGGCGCGTTGCTTTACCGTCGATTCGGCAATGGACAGGAATTGCGCAATATCGCGTTGTCCCAAACCGTCACGCAGAGCAAGCAAGACGTCCAGCTCTCCCGCTGACAACGCCACCCGTGGGCCGATCATCGCGGCCCATTTCATCAGATTGGCATTCATCTGATGCATTTCATCGTCGGTCAGTTCGCGGTCATCGCGCGCGATGCTTAAAAACGAGCGGTTGCCTTCAAGCTCTTGCGCAAAGATCGCGCCATAGACCATGCCAAAAGGCTTTGCTTCAGTTAGGATACCTTTCACATCGGGTAAATTAATCTCGGACCAGCGGATGCACCCTGTTCTTGAGATGGCCCACATGAAAACGGGGTCCACAGCGAAATAACTGGATTGCTGATACCGCGTGGTCCAGCGTTCGTCGAATTCCGAATGGACCATTTCTGTCCCGCTCATGGAGAAGCCGAAGACCAGATAAAACCCTGACGTTGAGACTTTGCGAATTTCAGTCAGTTCGGTTTCAAAGTCAGGAATGGTGGATGTCATCTCAAGTCACAGTCTATTTGCAGTTTATGCCGCAATCGGCGAGAGCCCCTACTCAGGTCACCGCAGGCAGCGTTGCCAACGGCCCTGAGACGTTGCAGCCTTTTATACTGTGACAGACCAAAATGGTAGTCGCCACGACAGGCGTTTCAGGCAGTGCCAGCATCGGACAATTTGATAATCTTGCGCGAAAGGCAGCCCCAAAAACCGATACTCGTGCATCTGGCGTGAGTAGCAGCAAATCCCAATGAAAAGACCATTTTTCTCAACAAGGCAGCTGCTACCGGTCATTGGCAGCTTTGAAGTATTGCGCCGCAGCATTCAAGGTTGCTGTGAGGGGCCGCTTTGGGCCGTTCGCGTCGCTCATCACATTGGGCGGATTCCAGACCTTCGCTGCGCCCCGCACGAACGGCAAGCCGTGCAGATAGAAACCTTTGCAAACTCACGCTTCCGGCCCAGAGCGGACCTTTGTGCTACCCTAAATGAATGACTGGTATTGCGCATCGGAAAAGCCTTGGACTGTCGCCACATCCTCTAAAAAACATCAGGCAGCTTTATCTAATCGTTTGTCTTGTCGCTTTTTCGTTCCACAGACGTCTTAATCCAATGGTTTCAGGTCGAGCTGAATATGACCGGCGCGGCAAGAATGGCCGCGCCGGTATTAGCTTCGGATCACATCGCGGGCAGGATAGTGATGTCGCGGATGTCGCTGTCCACACCTTCGATCATGCCGGTACCCGTTGCCGTACCGGTTTCCAGATCGACGGAATAGAGCATGTTGCCGTTCACCAGCCACGCCATGTTCTCCATCTCTGCGTTGGTCTGCACATCGAACGCGTAGGTCTCTGATGGGCTGTCGATGCCCAGCTTACCAATTGCACCCAGAGTACCGTCGTTGGGGGACACCTGCTGGATGACGGCGACTATGGTGGAATCGATGTCGTACATCTTGGTCGCTTCGGGCTTGCCGTAGCTATTGATGTAGGCGGCAGCCACAATTGCAGGCTCTTCGCCCACGTGCATGTCACCTTCCTGCCAGTCCAAGCTACCATCCACGGTCACAGCACCGGTGTCCACGTCGACGCGGTGGTTCGTGGTCCCGGTCATGAAGCGTAGCTTGTCCGCTGCAGGGTTGAAGTCCACGATCACCGGCATATCACCAAGTGGAAGCGCAGTGTCCATCGTTGCCATTTCGGTCGCTTCACCGGTCGCAGTGTCGATGCTGACGATGCCCATCTCGGGCGTCACGCCGACAAGCGTGCCGTTCGAAGGGCGCAAGTCGATGCCCAACAAGCTATCGACGCCGGAAACCTCCATCGTGCCCGAGACTTCAAGCGTTTCGGTGTCGAACATTACCAGCGTCTTGTCCCCGACGAGACCGACCGCGGGCGCGGCCGCAGCTGCCGACAGTGACAGGCCAAGGGCGGTTGTTGCATAAACAGCAGTACGAAGCATGAGAAAAATCCTTTGTTTCGGTTCAGTGCGGCACGGCGTGTTTCGCCGTCCATATACTGAGGACACCGGCAAATCGGTCTTGGATGCAGAAAATTCAAAATATCTTGCATCCGTCCCGCCCCGCCCCGTGTCTTTCCTTTTGAAAGGGGCCGAAATGATGCATCAAAGCGTCAGAGCGACGGGGCTCAGCGCCCCTCCGGGCACAGCAACAGGTTTTGGCGTTGTGGAACCTCCACGTCCACGCAGGAAGGGGCCGTGCATGAGTGAAGAACAGACCGCACAAGACCGCAACGCGCGGCTACGTCAAGCCGTGGCGGAATGTGCCGCCGGTCGCGAGGTCGGCATCAGCATGATCCTCGACACCGAGGGACGGCAGCTGCTTGGCGTCGCCCATCGCATTCTGCGCCGTCAGGATCTTGCCGAAGAGGCGCTTCAGGATGCGATGGTTCAGGTCTGGCGCAAGGCCGGCACGCAGGGCGAGGGCAGCGGATCGGCGCGCGGCTGGATCTACGCCATCCTGCGCAACCGCTGCCTCAACATCCTGCGCGACGGCAAACGGCTCAGTATCCTCGCGCCCGCCGATCTGGCCACGATGCAGGAAGCCCGCCAGCAGATCGTCCCGACCGAAGACTGGGAAATTCTGGCAGGCAAGGGCAAGCTGCGTGACTGCATGGGGGGCCTTGATGGACAAAGCCGTCAGGTTATTCTGCTGGCCTATGTCGCCGGCTTCAGCCACGGCGAGATCGCGGCGCGCCAGAACCTGCCGCTCGGCACCGCCAAATCCCTTATCCGCAGAGGGCTGAGCGCCTTGAAGGAGTGTCTGTCATGACCGGTCTTTCCAACGATATCCGCGACCTCGCCGCCGACTACGTGCTGGGACTGATGGCGCAAGGCGAAGTACATCTATTTGAGGAGATCATCGCTCGAGACCCCGAGCTTGAGACCCATGTGGGCGAGTTGCGCAACCGACTGCTGCCGCTCGATTTGTCGGCCAAACCGCGCGATCTGCCAGAGGGGTTTGTGGCGCGGGCGCAGGCCGCGCTGAAGCAGCCGGATACATATAACAGAATTATACGCGCGCAGGACACCACGGTGCTTGCGCCTGCAAACATCCCGCGGATGCCCGCCGGTAAGATGACTGGCGTAATTGCAGCTGCCCTTGTCGGCATCGCAGTGGGCTTCGGCGCGGGCTGGCAGCTGCCCTTGCCCGAACCACAGGTGATCGCCGTTCTGCTTGACGATCAGGGCGTGCCGCAAGCTGTGGTGGAAGACTACGGCAACGATACCGCGACCGTCCGCTTCGTCGCCGACATCGACGTGCCGGCGGATCGTTCGCTACAGGTCTGGACGCTACCGACGCCGGAAATCGGAGCGACGTCGCTGGGCGTGCTCGACCGGACGGCACCGACACGGTTGAGTTTCGATGACCTGCCGGGGCCGATGGCACAGCAGCTTTACGAGGTCACGCTTGAACCCGCCGGCGGATCGCCCTCCGGCCGCCCCACAGGGCCGATCATCGGCAAGGGGTTTGCAGCTCCGCAGGTTTAGGTTGCACTTCAAAGTGAAGCGCCGCCCCGGACATTTCCGCGGCGGCGCTTCTGGTTGCGCAATTGCTAAGCCCGCGACAAGCTGACGGATCTTGCACATCGACCGATCAAAGTCCTGTCAGTTCCCAATTGCATGGCCTGAATGGCGGTAGCTTGAAGCTCTGCAAACCGAGACAGGCGCAGCGAATGACCGCTTCCCGCTCTTATGAAGCGCCGTCGTGAACGGCCCATAGCCGCCGTTCGAGTGAAACGCGTCTAAGATCGGCTTCCACCCCAAAGCGGACATGACCTTTGCAGCCGCAGCACCTGAGGCTCTCCGAAGTGACGGGCGGGAAGCAGTCATTCGCTGCAAGCGCGAGAAGCTCTCGATCGTTTTGGAAAGCAGACGTTGAAGGTGGCAAAGCGGTCTTCGTGCTGCATACTACTCGGTTTTGATGGACGATAACGGAAACTGACCACAGCCCGTCTAGGAATCGAGTGACACCTCGCAGATTGCCTGTGAGCGAGATATCATGGGAGAGTTCGTGGCCACCGCGGAATGGAACGTAAGAAGCTGTCAGAATAGATCAAATGCAGTGAAGCGGCGTCTGTTTCCGCGAAATGCTACATTACGGGGGAAATGAGGCCGCCTGTCCACCAATCGTATCGAGATAGTAGACCTCGAAGTTGCCATCCTGACAACAGAGATGGGAGCTATGCGATTTTGCATCCCGCCTTCTCAAGATACTATTTGGCGAGGTTAAATTACCGCGAAAGTCGCCCACGCCCAAATCATGGCGACATAAGTCAACTGGTGTAACGCCTGATCAAACCCGATGGCACGCCAGAACGCAGGCTCGGTCGGGGCGTGTTGTTTCAGCGTCGAGTACCAGCCTTTGCCCCAGTCAATATGATAATGTGCCACCCACTCGGCTGCAATAATCATGATTAGCAGTGGCAGTGTTGCCCCGACCACCAGCAGCGCTGCAGCCGAACCCAAAGCATGCAGGCCCGCGTGCTGGGCCCGACCAAAGTGCAAGTATACGTCTCGGGCGGCCAACATGCGCGGCGTCTGCAAATAGAAATCCGCGAACATATGCTTGATCTGTAACAAGAGCAAAAGCAACAATACACTGTTCAGCGTTTCAGGCAAAATGACTTCTCCACTCAGGTTCGGGGATAGCCTAGTGTGCTGTGCCCTTGCCAACAATGGGTGTGTTCGCGCGTGTCGAAACATTTGGTTTTGGCGGTTCATCCCTGCTACAGTCGGGTCATTGACATCAATGGCCGCTTGGCCAAATAGCACTTTGCCTCCGAACTGGACCGCAGCCATAGAACGCACCATTTTTGCATTCATCTGGAAATATTCCAAACGTGAACAACTGGTCTTGCTGCTTATCACGTTGCTCCTGTTTCCGTTGCTCTTTCTAACTTTGGAATTACCAAAACGCATCATCAACGATGCAATCGGTGCGAGTACGGCCGAAGTGGATGTCTATGGCTTTCAAATGTCCCAGATCGGATTCCTTATACTTTTAAGCTGCTTTTTCCTGATATCCGTCTTGGTTCACGGCTTGGTCAAAATGCGCGTCAACACCATGAAGGGTGTCTTGGCCGAACGGTTGCTGCGCCGGCTGCGCTATACGTTGATTGGCCGCATCTTGCGGTTTCCAGCACCTTATTTTGAGCGAACCAGTCAGGGTGAGCTTGTGTCGATGGTTACCTCTGAATCCGATCCGATGGGCGGATTGATGGGCGATGCGCTGGCGCAGCCTGTGCTGCAAGCAGGGCAGATGTTGACGATACTGGGGTTCCTTTTTTACCAAAGCTTTGCATTCGGACTTGCCGCGAGTGCCCTGATCCCTTTGCAGGCGTGGCTTATTCCAAAGCTACAGCGCAAGATCAACATTTTGAACAAACAGCGCGTGCAACAAATTCGTGCCCTAGCCGCCGAGATTGGCGAAGGTGCCTCTGGTGCTGCGTCTTTGCGGACCAGCGGAAGTACGCGGTTTCACATGGCGTTGATATCGGACAGGCTTGGGCGGCTTTACTTCCTGCGCTTTGAAATCTTCAAGAAGAAATTCTTCTTGAAGTTCATCAACAATCTCATCACCCAGATGACCCCGTTTTTCTTCTATGCATTCGGTGGCTATCTCACGATCAAGGGAGAAGTGTCTGTCGGCGCTTTGGTCGCCGCACTATCCTCCTACAAAGAGCTTTCCAGCCCATGGAAAGAGCTTTTGGCCTACTACAATCAGACGCAGGACATGGCCGTGCGCTGGGACGCGATTGCGGAACGGTTTTCGCCTGACGGGATGGTCGATAAGGCGTTGTTCGTGGGCAAGCCCGATGAAATCCCCGTGTTAAAAGGCGACATCGAATTGATCGATGTAACAGTCCGCGACAAGGATGGATCAGCCGTGCTTGAAGACTTGAACGTGACCATTCCGGCCGGCAAAACCATTGCAATCACGGCACCCAGCGACGAAGGCCGCCGCGCCTTGGCGGAGCTTTTGATCCGTGAAGTGACACCAACAAGCGGCAAAGTCATGCTCAGTGGTCTGGAGCTTGGCACGTTGCACCAAACGGTCATTTCGACACGGATCGGCCATGCAACTTCGCGTCCCGTAATGTTTATGGGCAGCTTTGGCGACAATGTCCTGATGCCACTGAAACGTCAGCCCTGCCCTGATGCGGGTGACACCACGGCGCTGAAAGAGGCCCTGCGATCAGGAAACAGTGTCGATGCGTTGAATGCGGATTGGCTCGACCCGTCCCAGACTGGCCAAGGCAGCCCTGAAGTCTTGAGGGAATGGTGGCTCGATCTGGTTGAGGGAATGGGCCACGGCAACGCCCTATTCCAACGTGGGCTTGATCAAAAATTCGATCCTAAAAATCATCCCAAACTTGCCGAACAACTTGTTTCTTTGCGCGAAGCCGCCGCTCAAGAACTTGAGGCAGCTGGACTGCTGCAATATGCATATCTATTTGACGAAGACGCCTATAATCCCATGTTGCCAGTGGGCGACAACCTCATGTTTGCCGCGCCGCAGGTCCCTATCACCGCCACGCTTCTGGCGGATCATCCGGATTTTATGAAGCTGTTGGCTGAATTCGAGATTGATGAAGATCTGTTGAAACTTGGCGTCGACGTTGTTGAGATGCTGCGCCAGACCTTCGGCCTTGATGGCACGGATCATCCCCTGTTTCGTAAATTGGGCCTTGATGTCGCCAGCTATGAAACGGCAACCGATCTGGTCGAAAAAATGCGCCGTGGCACGACACTCGATCCCAAGGACCAAGCAAGCCTGATTTTCGTGCCCTTCGTTATTTCAGCAGAACAGATTGGCTCTGCCTTTCCCGAGGATATGAAAGTCCGCGTTCTGGCCATGCGTCAGGAACATATGCAAGCTGTTCAAGAACGTATGGGTGATCTTTTCACCCCGTTCCGGAATGATCAGTATCTGCCATCAATGTCAGTCCTTGAGAACGTTTTGTTCGGCAAAATTTCAGGGTCCGCAGGATCCAAAGGCGACGAGTTGCGCAGCACAATTGCTGACAAGCTGATAGAAGCGGGGATTGACCGCCTTATTCCCGGCCTCATATTTGACACCCCGATCGCACTTGGCGGGGCAAACTTGCCTTCTGATTTTGCAGAGATGCTCAGTGTTAGCCGTGCGACAATCAAGCATCCAGACATCTTGGTCCTCGACAGTGTCATGGCCAGTTACGATGCACATACCCGCGCCGCATTGTTCGCGAAGTTACGGGAGATCTTGCCCGATACAACAATCATTCACCTCAACGCGTCCCACGAAGAAACTGAAGGGTTTGATGCGCATTTTGAGTTAAAGCAGGGACGATTTACCAGCGAAAATATAGAGCCTTCACTCGGAGCCGATAGTGCCGTCGCAGCCGATCTGGCTCGCAAACTTGAAGCTTTGAGAAAAACCAACCTGTTCTCAAGCTTGAACCGCAAGCAGTTGCGGTTGCTCGCTTTTGGCGCGCGCTGGTATAGCGCAAAAGTCGGCGCATATGTGTTTCACAAAGACGACGATCCCAGCGATGGGGCCTATCTGATCACGCAGGGCGAAGCCGACCTTCTGCTTCCTCGGAGTGACGGTGACGACAAAATTGTGGCCATGGTTGGAGTTGGCGAGTTGGTCGGGGAACTGGGTCTGATCCGCAACGTTCCGCGTGCGCTTGATATGCGGGCCAAGACTGATTTGGACTGTCTGCGGATTGGCGCTGAGGAATTTCTGTCTGTGGTTGAAAATGATGCGGCATTGGCGTTCAAGCTGCTGCAAGTGGTCGCGGGTTATGTTCCCAACTAACAAGACTGCTGGTTGGTCGGGCGTGCTCTAACCCGCCTCAAACCATCAAATCAAGCGCTATCACCCTTGATGGCCTGTGCCGCCGCAGTATATCCACCCTGCGCCCCATCCACGAAGTGAACATGATCATCGCGCATCATGGACGGCACGATACAGGTCATCATTGCTTCGGTTTGTGCGTGAAGGCCAAACCGGATAATCCCGTTTGACGCACTTTCCTCAAGTAAAGTGCGCAACTTTTCTTGGGTTGCTACATCGCAGTCCAACGTCATTTTCAGCCCATCGTCGAATTTGCGGTAATCCGCATTTTCACCTACGATGCGCCGGTATTTCCGCGCATCAAAACCACCGATTTTTAATCCTGTCTTGATCAGCACCCACGCCATGAAACTCTCGAACAATGCCTTGCGCCGCGCGGTACGCACCGTCCCGTTGCCTCGCTGTGCATGGGCTTCCAACGCTGCACCTTTTGGCGGCCACTTTATACCCGGGCCAACCTGTTCTGCCGGGTGTCCCGACCTCTCGAGCCCGTGGACCAGTTCCAGCACGCCAAGGGCCAATTTAGAGAATTCAGGCACCGGAACATCATCACAAGGCAAGATTACAACAGACAAGATCGAGCCATGTCGGCTCGGCATGTGGCTCCACCGGCAGCTCAACCCTTCCAGATCAGGCCGGGTTCCAGCTGGCGCTTCAGGGACGCTATGTGCGCCAGTCTTCATCTGGCTTTCCGCCCAACTTAGCCCGCCACCTGCGAACATCGCATAGTCGACATCGTTACCCGCCTGAAACCGTGCTACGTCAATCGCATAACCCGCGGCCCGAATGTCCGATACCCGAACCATTCCAACGCGTAGGCCCATATCAAATTCTTCGGCTGCCCAGACCCTAACCGCCGCCAGCGCCTGTTCTGCGCGGTCTTTCCACGCCGCAGGCACAGCGAAACCAGCCCCGTCGCCGCCAAAAATAAAAGGGAAATCTTCGCCGCCATGAGCGTTCATTTGCGCAGAGACAACGGCAGCGCCTACCATATTCACGGCCTTATAACGACCTTCCGCAATCGCTTGGGTTGACCCCACAATGTCTGAAGTACCAACCCACCAGTCATCGGGCAGCGACGTATAGAAATTTGTGTTTGCGAAAAGATCAAAATCGTCATGCGGTGTGATCGACTGGTAGAAGTCATTGCTCGAAGATGAATTTTCCATTCCTGAGGCTTAATCCCCTATGCAGTAATCTCCAAGCTCTATCAAACAACTGGCCGCCTGCATCACTTAACGTGTTCAAAAACAATCCACCGACTGATGTCTAATCGCAATCGAACACTACAAAGCGCTGTGCCGATGGGCGATTGTGACAACTTAGGTGAAACGTGATCACTTTTATGAACGGCAACTAAGTCTGCACTGTGTGAATTCAACCATCATGGGATTTGTAGTTTCAGCGAATGGCCGGAATGACGGGCCGCACCGCAGCATGGCGAGGCCGGTTGAATGGCGGCTCTGGGCCGTTCGCTGCCTCGACAACAAGGGCGGGAAGTGGACTTTCGCTGCGGATGCGAAACAGTCAGCTATGCGCAGATAGCGACCTTTGTAAAGTTTGGAGCCGTAGTCTTCCTTCTCGATGTGATCGGCCTGACGCGGACACCGACGAGAACCACGTCGCTGTGTTGCAGCTTTGACATCTCTAACATTCGCTAAAGACCGAATGTCAATTATTGCCTTGCAGACATTGCCGAGACCGCAGGTCGCGCGTAGCTTGTCTTTGATCAGAGAGATTTAGCACGATAAAGAATTTCAGGTGATATTCACTGTAGTGCGTCGCGATGGGATGGGTTCGTGTTTGGGAGACTAAGACGCGCGATAGTCGAGACATGGTGTGCTTCAAGAATTGGCACAGTCGCCAGATCGTCGAACGCGACCGAAACATCCTTGTTCGCAGCGATAGCTCTCGTGTTTTGAAGGAATTACCTCAGTGATTTCTGCGCCGTCGTTAGAACGTCTCGCCTCCATCGGGATCAAGCAACGTCACAACGCCGCCCTTTCACATCGTCATGGACTGTGAACAGCTCGAAGAGATTTGAACATGGGACAAAAAACTCCAAAGGAAATCGAGGCAATGGCTTTGGAAACACCTTCTTCGGCTCCGGCGGTTTCGGAGATTAAGCTGTTTGGGGTCGATGACAGAGATCGTTACTATTTAAATATCGTGCGGGTCAGACAATCTGACAGGCGTAAATACTGCCTCCTGACCCACCACGATCGCATAGACGACATGATCCTTTCCATGAGATTTCCGAGCAAGCGGAAGGAGGCTGGAGTCATCAGTATTCAGGTTCCGTTTAGGGGACCCCCCTATCAGGGCAAGGCTATTTCCGTTGAGTTCTCGGATTTACACAGGCAACCCCACCCAAATCGCGAAATCGACGTTTGGAATTTCAAAGTGGACGATCATGATGTGTCCTTCGAGGGCTATTCAAGCGGGCATATTTACACGATATTGCTTCCCGTCGCTGAGCTTTGGAAATTTGCCGGTGATTGGGGGATTTCCTCAAATATGACTGTTCAGGGTGAGGCCCGTGAGGACTTGGGAAATATGGTGCTCATGGACTCTGAGAGGGGCCATCGGGCCCTTGTCGATTGCTGGCGCTAAACCGACATCTGACTTATTTGCGTCAGGTGTTATTGCCAGTGTATGGCGCAATGCACGCGCGATCCGTCAGGGAATAGACTTGGCTCACTCCGGGCTTTGCGCCGCGGCAATAGCATCTGCGATGATTTTATCAGCAATGGCGACATCCACTCCGGCGCTCTCGGCGCATTGTTCAGTCGATGCACCGCGGGCATAACTATTGAGCACCTCACGGATCGTTTCGCGATCCACGCCCTTCATGACTTTATCGCTTTTATCCGCTGCATCGCTCATGGAGCCTCACTTCGTTGGACCATCATCACCCCCAACCCTAGGCGGTCAGCGCGAAGTGTCGACAATTTTGCTGTTTCGGCCAATTTGTATGAAGGTATCATGCTATGTGTTTCCATCAGACCGGAATTTATACTTTGGCGCATGAAGTTGAACCCACGTTGCAGTCCTATCGCGACGAAAACGTCAAAATGGCGGGCCTTGCCGCGCAAGAACCCGAAAACAGGTTACGCTGGCACGATCTGTTCCACGGTCTCAACAAACTCGGCAACGCGCTATTGGAGACGAACCGTCTCGACGAGGCCCTGTGCACCTATCGTGAGGCGCGCGACCTGGCGCAAGGTTTTTTAGGACAAGAGCCTAAAAACGAACATTGGCGCGGCTACCTCTATGTCAGCCATGACCGTATGGGCACCATCTTGTTCAAACAAGGCCTGCATGAAGAGGCTTTGCTGGCCTATCGTAACTGCATTGCGATCCAAATGCGCCTTGAAGATAGAATTCCAAAAACCACCGTCGGGCAAGAAAACATAGCCCGCAGTCATGACAAAATCGGAGCGGCCTTGATCAAATTGGGCCGCAACGATGAAGGGCTGAAGGCGCAAAGGGATGCGCATGCCATCCGCGAAGGCCTCCCCGAGATCAAGCGCGCCAGCCGTGAGTGGCGAGATGGATATTTTTAGTCCTATTGTCGAAGGCGGCCGAAACACCCTTGTTCGCAATTATAGCTCTCGTGTTTTGAAGGGATTACCGCAATGATTTTTGCACCGTCATTAGAACGTCTCACCTCTATGGCTGCTGATGATTTCACAGAGCAGCAAACGATAAGAAAGGAGTGGTCAGAGATATTCGCAAAGGATTTTGGCCATTTCGACACATTCTATGACCTCATTGTCAACGCAGGGCAGACCCTCTTGAGCATAGAGCCGTCTTTCCGGCAGCCCTATGCGTTCTCACAACAGAGCGCCGAGGTTTTTCTCTTCACAGCCTCGGACGCGGGCTATCTGCTCACCATTGGCTCAAAGCCCGCAATAGAAGAAAGCCTTGCACGGCATAATGAAACGATTTTGTCTTTGATTGCTCAGATGACGGCAGCGACAAAGCACCGACAAGATCTTGCCTTGGCCGTGAACGCGCTCATGTCGCTGTATTTCTATCATGTCTCGTATGGTGATGTTGCCAAGGGTTTACGCGCGGATGTGGCACGCATCATTCCCGATGCGGTGATGGCCTTTCCCGCGCACTCATTCCCTTTCGCGCTCTCCCTGCTGTCCAATGGTGCGGATGCCGCCGAACGTATAAGCAGGATCATGATTTTCCATGTGGTCGAACGCGGGGGCGTTGCACATGACCTCTGTCAGGAGGTCGCCGAGGGCACGATAGACTTGCCTAGGGATTGCAAATGGCTGCGTGAGTTAGGCCCGGCAATCATGGGGCCTGTTTCGCAGACTGTGCGCGACGAGCGCCCTGAAATATGCGACGCCTTTGTATCGGCCTTCGTCCTGACACCGCTTCACTGCAACCCGCTGAGCCGTGAAGAGCAGATTGAACGCCTTGAAACCGAACTTTCCATTTTACGCGCTCGGCTTAAGAGCTTTGAAAGATGGCTCAAGGCACCGACGCCTGTCACAGCGCAGGATACCTCTTTGGTGCTCGACATCTCCGAAAAGAAAGAAGAGATCGAACGCGTTAAGAACGACTTCGAGGCATGGACAGAGGAGCGCTGGGATTTCGCCGTGCGCCAGGTCGCAACCCGGCCGGACAATCGCGCCACACTTGAGGCGATCCGGACCGGACTGTCGCCGCTCCTCAGTTCTGAGTTGGAGAAGCTTCTCTCAGATGCGGCCAAGGTGACACCGGACAAGGATTGAACGGCTACCTTTGATATTTCGAACGACGATTGCCGAACTTGCTATTGCAGCGAATGACCAGTATCCGCCCTTTATGCCGGGTACTGTTTCCGGCCCGGAGCCGCCATTCGCCTTCCTTCGGTGATGTTGTGGTGCGGCCCGTCAGACCGGATTTTCGCCGCGGCCGCGGCCGCGCCCGCGAATTCGGGCGATGGGCGAACTCACAGTTCACAGACGAAACTGCCGTTCCATTGGTACCCCGATGTCCGTTTTAGAAATCAAAAGATTCAGAGGGGCAATCGAAGCCTTGAGTCAAAATTTATGCTTCATAGGGGATACGCCGTTTGGCTCTCGCTGGAGAAACTGGTCAATAAATTCCACAAACTTGATATCGTAACCCTGAATTTCTGCGGTGAGATCATCAAAAGGTATCAAGTCAGGGTGTAACAATCTATCGTCATCACGCGTCGGAGCGTACCTCCAGCCTTCTAGCCAGCGATCCATCATCCAACGATCATGTTCCAATCGGCCAAGTTTATCGAGGGTGTCCGCGTCCTTGCACAGCTTGTGGCCGGTTTTTAGCTTGGGGAGATCTGTGGGCGCGTTTTTGCCAGACGAAAGATGCCCGTCGAGCGCATATCCCGCGCTGGCGAGTTTCGCAGGTATATGTTGAACCGCGCGTCTGTTTGAAGTGCGGAAGCGTTCGGGAAGGGATTGCCAAGGCACCTGTGCGGGTTTGCCGGACATAAAGGTCTCATAAGCTTCGTGCAGCGCGCGTGGGGCCGCGTCAGGGACCGGATCAATCAAGCCGCTTGCTTTGATCACCTGATCATAGGAGCCAAACGGAACCAATGTGCGCGGGGGGAGATCGGGGCTATGCGTTATTTGGGATAGGTCTGCATTTTCAGAGGCGCGCAGGAAAATCGGCGCGTGCAGAAGGCCCTCGCGCCGCGCCATAACCTGAACCGCCAAGGCGTGGGCAAGCGGCGCCGCCTTGGGGTCGGTTGCAATATAAACGGAGGTCACGGGCGCATCTTTTGTGCGCGCGCGCAGCGATTTAATCTGAGGTTGGTCAAATTCATCAATGGCCGCATCGATGAATGCCAGATCGACATGCTCATCAAGGCCCGGATGCCGCGCCAGAAACGCGCTGCGCCGCAGTTTTGCATTCGGGTCAACGATGGTAAACATCGGGCGATCCAAGAACGTCACGAGACTGGAGTTGAGCATATCGACCAGCAAGGCACAGCCGAGGCCGTCAAAGCCCACGATCAGCGCATGAATACGCGAGGCCTCTGCTGACCGCGCCTGTAGATAGGGCGGATAGGCCGACAGAACCGCCCGTGCCATGGCCCCATCTGCGGATACCCCGGTCAGCAGATCGCCCTTTGCTCGGGTGTGCCTATCATGGGCGATCTGGGTGGTGAGCCAAGGATCGTCGAGCAGCGCAAAGACCGGGATGTTGGGCTGGGCCAGCGCGATGTCGCGGGCCATATCCGCGGTTGCGGAATCTGTACCCAGCGCGACGATGACCCGCTCTGATCCGCTCAGACTGGTGCGCAGAAGGCGCGAGAGACCTTGGGTCTCGCTGGGCAAGACCAAGACACCGTCACGGGCGCTGAATTGCTCTCCTGAATGTTGGCTCACCTTGCGGCCAGCGGCGATCAGCGCCCCGCCCGCGGCGCGGGCAAGCGGGCTATCGCCCACGATAACCACATGCCCTTTGCGAAGCCCGGCGCGCAGGCGGGCGAGCGGGCGAAAGAACAGCAAGATCGCAGCCTGCAAAACGGCGGCAAAGGCGACAAAGGTGCCGCCCCAGCGCGCCATATAAAGCCGCCAGTCATGGTTCCACACATTGGGCTGTTCGTAATCGCCAGCCAGAGTAAAGGCTTTGACAGCACGAAAGAACGCCTCGCCGTAGACATAAGGCGTGATATTCGGATTTGCCCTGAAATAGGCGATCCACCCGTTGAAACCCACAAGCAGCGTGACCACGGCGACGAGGATGACCAAGGTTGCTCCCCTGTCTTGGCGCAAGGCCGCAACGAACCGCCGTAGCCACCTCATTGCAATGTCTCCACGATCTGGCGCGCGCGGTTCAGCAGTTGCTGAGGCGCGCTCTTGGTTGCGATAATCTGCGCGCCACTCTGTGCTGTTTGCCAGAGCGTATCATTGTCTGCGAAAATCATCGGGCGGTCCTCCTCGGCGGGAAGTCGGCGCAGCACTGCGCAATTGGGAAGGTCAATGACCACAACGCTTTGCGCGCGGTCGTCTTTAATGGCAAGCCGCGTGCCGTCTGGCGAGAAGGCAGCATCCTCGGGATTTGGCAGGGGCAGCCCTGTGCATAGGGGCGCGCCGTCCGGCAGGTTGAAGATCTGCGCTTTTGCATCGCCAAGCCACACCATTGCGGCGTGATCATTGCTGAGCTTTGCGCGGTCGCGAAAGTCATATCCGGCTGCAACTGACAAGGCGGGGAGGACTTGTAGCTTGCCATCGGCCGCCAGCGCGGCGGCGCCGCTTTCATCGAGCAAGAGGGCCCCCTCATATCCGGGCGGCTGGATGACCAAGGGGGTGCCTTTTTCAAAGGGCTCTCCTTGGAGCGTCACGCCCTCGCCCGTGATCACGCTGGCTTGGATTGTGGAAAGCGTTTGGGACAGCAGAATTGCTTTGCCTTGGTCCGGCGCAGGGTGCAGCGACATATTGCTTTGCCGTTGATCCAGCGCCAGATCCCAGCCACTGGAGGTTTGCCGATAGAGCCGCCACGCGCTCTTGAACCCTTCGGGCAATGGCGCGGCGGTGGTGGCCCAGAGCACGCCGCCGACAAAGCCAACCTCGTGAAGGCGGCCCTCGGGCGGCGGGGGCAAGCTCTCGCGCTCATATGTGGTCAGGTCCAAACGCTGCAAGGCCCCATCTGCGTCCACGAAGGCCACGCTATCTGGTGCCACCGCAAGGGGCACAATGTGACGGGTGCTTTTAGCGAGACCCTCCACTACGGCCAAGGGTTGGCCTGTCAGAAGGTCAATCACAGTGGCCCGCCCAGTGCTGCGTGTGCAGTCTGTTGGGGCATCGCCCACAAAGGATATAGGGCAAAGGAAGGCCTCGGTGATCAATGCCTTGTCGCGCCCCAGAAAACGCAGCCCCATTTGCCGCAGGCTGCCGGGCACCTCTATCGCAGGCAAGACGGGGAACTGCGTCGGAGCTAAACGCTGGGCGCCATCATGCGCCCAGACAGAGATCGCCATGCCCCCCTCTTTCGCTGCTGATAGAATGGCGATTGAATGCGCAGATCGCGCGATGATCGGCGAGCTGGAAAGGCCCGGCTCTGGAGGGTTGCCCGGCCCGCTGAGATCCCACGTCCGAACAATGCCACTACGATCGGCGGACCAGAGCCGCATGGCACCACCCACATTCTGTGTTACCGAAAGGGCGGAGACATCAGCCGTATGATTGGAAAGCGCACGCGGCGGGCTTGCCTTGCTGTGCAAAAGAATGTCGGCCCCAGAGCTGCAGGCTATTTTGGTATCCCCAAGAAACAGAACTCCGGTTTGCGGCGGATCAAGCGATAGGCCGCTGATCAAGCCGCTGCTCGCATCGCATCCATTAAGCTCCCACCGCGCGCCGTCGGCGGACAAGACCTGTGGCGAGCGGCCGAAGCTGCTTGCGCCGGGGATGGCAAGCCAGCGGTCCCGCGATAGGGGTTGGATCACCGAGGCAGAAACGCCATCGATATGCAGGCGGTGCGCCTGCGCCCCCGTGCTGCTGTGCCAAGAGGTGAGGCACCAACTCCGGTCCCCTGTCGGCTCGGCCAGCGAGATGATGCCCCCCTCGGGCGAGATCATTGCATGTGTCTTGGCCAATGTATCGCTCACTGGCGGCGGGCACAGGCCATCGGCATCCGTTGGGGCGAGCGCGTCATAGCTGCTCGCGCCGATTGTCCACCGCAAAAGCTGATGCCTCGTATCGTCTCGCGAGAACAATACAAGCGTGTCCTTCCCGGCAAAACTCAGTTTTGCATCGCCGATCTGCTCAATGTCTGTTTGCAAAATCCCAATCGGTGCTTGGGGAGCCGTGGACGCGGGCATCGGGCGTTCGAACACGGCGACTTGGCCGGGTCGCCGCGCCGTTCCCCGGCCCGCGACCAAACGACCATCGCCGGAAGCCACGCCATTCATCAAAGACCACTCCGATGCGGGATCGGTAAACCGAAATCCGCCGACCTGCTCGCCTGTGGCGACATCGACCTCGGAAAGGACTTGATCAAACACCCATCCGCCTTCGGTATTGCGCTCATCGCTGAACAGGCGTTGCGCCTTCCCGCTCGGGAGCAAGCTCATAAAGGTTTTGGGAGTGTAAATCCGCGCGGCCTGCCCCGATGCAAGCGACGCGAAACTGCCGTTTTGAAGCCGCGCGATGACAGTTTGATCAGGGGCCGCGACCATCGCCTCAACCGCGCTGCCAAGCTGCGCCGATATGCCAAGATCCGCGTTGCCGGCCATGAGATTGGTCAATACGGAGAGAGCCTCTGGCGCAAAAGGGCGGCTTGCCTTTTCCAGATCGGCTGGCAAGGCTTGGACGATTAGCTTTAATGCGTCATCCAGTTGACGCGCCTCGATCAAACCCTGTGCCTGCTCTGCAAGCACGCGCGATTCCTGCAAGGCCGTTTCGTTTCGGGACGCGGACAGCTGCATCAAACCAAAGCCGATCGCAACCGCCGCCACAGCCCCTCCGCAGGCGGCCAAACCTGCATTCTGAATGCGGCGGCGACGATCACGTTGCCATAAGGCGTCAAAATCCAACCCAACCAAACCCGCGGCCAGTCGGGCGCGTATGCGCGGGAAGCTGTCTTTCTTAACGTCGGGGGCAAGAGGTTCGTCCCGCACGTCAGTGATGGTCCCGTCGGGGGCCACAACACGCCGCAGCGCAAGCGGGAAACACTCATCATCCGGCGCACCCTCTTCGCTGGCAAAAGGCCGCCCGCCGATGATGACAGCAAAGACGCGATCCGGCCCGTGGGTCTGCTTGAAGGTGCGGATTTCTTCGTTGACCCACTTTGATCGGGCCGCGTCGGGGCTGGCGATAACGATCAGGCTCTCGGAATCGCGGATCGCTCCTTGGAGCGCCTGTCCAAGGCTCGCGGCACTCGCCAATTCATCATCATCGCGAAAGAACCGCCCCAGTTTGCGCTTTGTCAGCCCCTCCACCGCGACACCTAGGGGGATCCGGTAGGTCTCCAATGATTTCTGGATCCGCCGCGCCCAGATTTTGTCTTTTTGGGAGTAGCTGATAAAAGCTCGGTACTTCTTCATTTACGGGGCCACTCCAGTATCCGGGTCCAGTAAACCAGTTGCTACTCATAAATGGAAGTGCCTCGGAATCTCTGTTTCACTCATAAGCGAAGCTCTACCAATCGCTCGAAATATTTAAAAACTGCAACCAACCAAGTTTAGATTATTGGGAACTATTTCCGTAGATGTATCCAAAGTATTCCTATAAGTTGCCTCAATTCTCATGGTTGCTGTGAGCAGCTTTGCCGCCATTCGCGCTGAATGCTGCATCGGTGACTCCGTGCTCGAAGCCGCCGTTGCAGGGTGGCTGCCACGAGCGTCCGCTTTCTTCGGAATGTCTTTTTTAGTTTGCTGGCGCAGCGAAGGACCGGTTTCCGCCCTTTGTGAGGGCTGGCGCTACCGGCCCTTAGCTGCCGTTGGCCGATGTGATCAATGCCGCGACGCAGCTTTTCCAAAGCAGACCTTCAGCCCGTTTCCCCAGACTGCGGTTGGGCGATCGACACGACGCGCAGATATCGACCTTGTCAAGTCGCGCTCCACCGCCCCCAGTGTCAGAGCTTGATCGGCGCTACTGGACTTTTAGCAACACGACCGATGTCGCTGCGACTTCCCCGAGGCGGGGTTTCAGATGGCGTGCAATATAGTCCAGCATGTCGAATACCATAGCGCGGGCGACGCCGCCATCGCTTTGCAGTTTTCGACTACTTGTAACATGCGTTGCTCCAAAACGAAGAGAGAGCGCCCTGAAATGACGGGCGCTCTCTCTTATCATAAATGCGCAGGCGGCTCGCGCTGCGAACGGGATCATGCGTGGATTATCCCCACTTCATCTCACCGGTCAAAACCTTTGCGCCGGTGGTCAAGGCCACGTTCATGCCCAGATCGGGATAACGGGCTGTCATTGCAGCGATTAGGTCTTCGGAGTCGGCGACATTGTCGAGTTCCTCTTCCATTGCCAGAAGATACCCCCTCGTGAATTCCACGGCTTCAAGGCCCATCGGTGCGTCCGGCGTCATGTGACCCGGAACGACGATCTGCGGGTTGCGGGCGATGATGGCGTCCAGATTCGCGATCCACGCCGCGCGCTGTTCCTTAATCGGCGTGTCTGCGGTCCAGACATGTGTGCCGGAAAAGACCATCACGCCACCAAACACGGCTTGCAGACCCTCTAGCCACAGGTAACGGCGGTTGGCCAGCCCTTCGGCATTGGCGATCTTGATCTCATGGCCATCCACCGTCATGGTTGCGCTGTCGTCGATGGCCGGAATGATGACATCATCAACCGACGCCGGACCGTTTTCACCCAATTGCGGGCCCCAGGTTTCCACCTTTTTCGCCACATTGGCATTGATGGCCGCGACGGTTTCGCTGGCTGCAATAACGCGGGCCTCGGGGAAGGTTTCGGTGATTGGGCGCAGGCTGAAGTAGAAGTCAGGGTCGCTCTGGCTGATGTAGATCGTGGTCAGGGTCTTGCCCGTTGCTTTAATTTCCTCGGCCAGTGCGCGACCGTCCAGAAGGGTAAATCCGCCGTCAATCAATACGGCCTCGGTGTCGCCTTGGATCAGAACGGGCGCACGGAAAAAGCCGTTTTCGCCTGCAGGGAAATGTGTCCAGGTCAAGCCGTTCGCATCTGCAAAGGAGATGCCGGGTGCAATCAGCGCGGCTGCCCCGGCGGCGGTCGTGAGTTTTAGCATGTTTCTGCGGTTCATTGTCGTGTCCTTTCGTTAAAGTGGGATCAGGCCAGCCCGAGGGCGGCGAGCACCGTATCGGACCCGGAATAAAGCGTGCTGGCGTCCAGCCCGCGGCGGGTGCCGTCGACCTCGGCAATCAGGGAGGGAACGCCCTGCATGTTGTAGGTCTCCATCAGGTCGCGAGCCTTTGCTGTGCGATCGCGCATCTGCTCTGCAAGAGCGGTGTCGGGGGTCAAGACCCGCACGGATGCGTCCGCAAGACCGTGGCTTTCAAGCAAGTTTGCGACAACAACAGACGAGGTTACATCCTTGCCGTCGACATAACGCGCCGTCTGAATAGCGGAGAGCACCTCGATCACCCGTTCCGGGGCTGTGTCGGCCACAGCAGTGAAGGCAAGCGTCGCCACGGTGGAATCCAGTAGCGCATCTTCGGCCCCCAGCACCTTGTCTCGGTAGGCTTCGGAGAACTGGCGACCACTCAGCGCGGCAATGCGCTGGTCATTCGCCCATGCCTGCGCTGCGAAGCTTTTCATTGGCCGCGCGCCGCTGCCGGCGAACAACCCGGTGGCCTGTGGTTGCAGTTCAATGTCAGGATGTTTTGCAAGCTTGCCGATGGTTGTCGAGGCACCGTAGCACCAGCCGCAAAGCGGGTCGAAAAGGTAATGCAGTGTCACTGTCTGTGTCATGGTTTGTCTCCTTGGGGATGAATATAGGCGCATCCATTGCCCACGTTAAGGCAAACGATCTTGCCAATCTGTATGCCAAAGGCTAACAGTGTGAGCATGTCCAAAGCACACAACCTCAACAGGCTGGCCTATTTCGCTGCCGTGGTCGAAACCGGATCCTTTACCAATGCCGCAGACCGCCTTGGCGTGACCAAGGCCGTGGTCAGCAGCCAGGTGACGCAGTTGGAGCAAGAGCTGAAGGCGACGCTGCTGGTGCGAAACACGCGCAAGGTCAGCGCCACTGAGGCTGGCCAGCTCTTCTACACGCGCTGCACATCGATCCTCAATGAGGCGGAAGAGGCCTTCAGTGAGATGTCCCAGCTCACGGAACAGCCCGTGGGCACATTGCGCATGACCGCGCCGAATGATTACGGCACGGCGATCATAGCCCCGCTTGTAACGGTGTTTCGACGCCAATACCCCGATTGTCGGGTCGAGCTGTATCTGGGCGACGATCACAGCGATCTAATGGCGGGTGATCTGGATCTGGCCATTCGGGTCGGTTGGCTTCGCGACTCGACCCTGTTGGCACGCAAGATGGGCGGTTTCAGGCAGCTACTCGTCGGCACAGGCGACAGCCCCCTTTGGTTCGATGACATCCGACACCCGAATGATCTTTTCGCCATGTCGTTCGTCGCAAACAAGGCGCTGCCCGACCCCCTGCATTGGCTGTTCGAAAATTCTGCCCGCGAAACGGTTTCCGTCAAATTGCAAAGCGATCTTTCAATCGACAGTGCGCCCGCGATCATGGCCGCCGTAAAGGAGGGAGCAGGTCTGGCGATCCTGCCGGATTATCTTGTCCGTGACCATCTGGCGTCGGGTACACTGACCCATGTGCTGCCCGATTGGCATCTGCCCGAAGGGGGCATCTTCGTGGTTCTTCCTGCGTCGAAGTTCCGCGCAGCGAAGGTGTCTGCATTCACGGAAATGCTGCGGCAAGCGGAAAAGAGACGGGTCAGGGGGTGAGCGGCCAATCGGCGACCGCATGGCTTGACGCGTCCTGAATTGTCGCCAAACCACTTTTCTCAACCGCAGCGAGCGTTCAAACCGATGTCGATCTGTACGATCTTTTTATGTTAAGAGTGACTCATTCAGTCACCATCCGAGCGAGCAACAACTATTTCAAACAATGATTTCCAGAAGGCAATAACTCTCCGTCACTTGCGGGTAATTGCTGCCTTGGCCGACCTAAAGCTGGTTGCGCGGGTGTCGGAGGAGCTTAACGTGACTCAGCCCGCCGTCTCCAAGCAGATTGCAGAACTGGAAAAGATTGTCGGCGTTCCCATCGTGACTCGCGATCGGAACCGTCTCTTTTTGACGGCAGTAGGGCTCCGTCTGGTAGATCATGCCAAGCAAGCGCTTAATCAACTTGATCGGGCGGCCTTCGATATTGAGGCCATGGCGAGTGGGATTTCAGGTGCCGTTACTGTAGGCGTCGTCAGTTCAGTTGCGCCTACCCTTTTGCCCGGCGCCATTGCACTTTTCAAAAGCAGCACGCCGCAGGCGAGCATCTCGGTCAGAGAGGGGCACTTCGTAGAACTTCTTCCGGAGTTGCAAGGCGGTGCGTTGGATTTGCTGATCGCCAGGATCTGGCAGCCCCGGGAACTGTCTGGCATTGAACAGCT
>JBPOFD010000020.1:0-30888 GCA_051252055.1 Sulfitobacter sp. | reverse complement strand
GACACGCCGCGCCGGTCTTCTAACACCGCAACAGGTTGTTGGGATCGGCGCGGCATAATCCGAACATCGGCATTATGCGTGATTTCATGACCGAGCGTCGCGTAATAGGCCTCTGGTGTCTCGAATGTTTTTAGAGGGGGCATCTGCACATAGTCCGGATCAACCGCGTAGTAGGCCCGGTTGCCGCCATGGCGAATATCGGCGTCAGTCGCGGCAAAGAACTTTTCAGAAATTGCATCGCGTTCATCGTTCTCGAGCGTAGGTTCGGCATTGGCGTAGTATGGCTCGGGCAATCCCTCGATCTGTTCAACGTTAAAGACTGTGTAGCCCTTCATGAAGGGAATTTCGACTTCTCTATCCTGGCCGGAATCGTCAGTTTCGGTTTTGCGCAGCTTATCGGCGTAGATGACGAGTTGGCCCTTGGATCCCTTGCGAACCCGACCGCCGAGTTCAAGAGCCTGCCGATAGGTCATCCAAGTGGTCTTTGTGTAACCGTGGGCGACAGAGGCCGCCCAAAGCAGGATGATGTTGAGGCCGCGATAGGCGATGCCATTGTGGCGCAGGGGCCGTGATATGCGACCGTCGAGATGCTCGGCATTCCAGGGTTTGTGCCAGGGCCGGGTTCCAGCTTCGAGATCGGCGATGATTTTCTCGGTAATTCGGGTGTAGATGTCGGGCTTTGCCATTTGATCCTCCATTGTTTCGTCCCCTTGCGGGACGCGGGAGGAAATGGCGGGCGCGTGTAGCCGTCCCAGGCATGGGCAACACGGGAGCGCAAGCGAATGGAGCGGGCAGACCATTGCGCGGGCGGCGGCGTCCGCCATACCCGCGATCCCCTTGCTCGCAGGGGGATGAGACAAAGGATCTTGAGGCCTCAAGCCCCCTTCCCCGTTTGCACAAGATCAGATGAAAGGTCCGATAGTGTCCTGGACGACAGCGCTCAAATCACGCTGCCGAAGAATCCGGTTGTCGCGATCACCGTCTTTTGCACCTTCAAAATGCACCGCAGCAACAGGACCGTCTTTTTGAAAGCCCGCAGAACCGTCGCCATCGCAGAACCGCCGCGCCAGGATGCCTATCGCCGTCTTGACGGTATCAGCGTGTTTGCCTTTCAGTGCGGCTTCAAATGCAGAACGCAACGCCTCGGTTCCGCCTTTGTAGTGTTCGAGGCAATAACAAAGGTCGTGTGCGTCTTTGCGCTCGCCCCGCTGGTCAAAGGCAAATGCTTTAAGGCAGGTGAAACTGACAATGTCGGCATACTGGATTGTCTCAGTCGTGACACCTCCGTCGTCGAGTAGTTCCGCCGTGATGTCGACGGTTTCGTGGTGATCCAGCACCATGGCCGAATGCGGAATGTGGATTGCTGATACCGCGCCCTCTGAGGGAAGCTCCTGAAGCGCCCCGCCCTTCTCATCTCCAGCGTCAGCCAGAAACTCCAGGATCAAAACGGTGCCGTCGGCCAACTCCTGCTGCCAGCGCCACGACTGTTTCTGGCCTTTGTCATTTTCCGACCGCGTAAAACCGATGGCCCTGATGTTATCCTCAAGGGTTCGATAGGCTTCGGTGTCAGCGAGGAGTTTCATATCAACGACAACGTCAACATCGCCGGTCCCTGCGTGCGCAGGCACCGCTGGCGGACGTTCTTTGATGAGATATCGCGGTGTCAGACCACCCACGAGAAAGATGGAGTCTCGCCATGGTCCCAGAAAACGGAAAAGCGTGACAAGCACGCGTTCACAGGCATCCGTGACCGTTTGGTTGTAGCCTTGAATGGCCGTCGGTTTTTTCATTTCCACACCAGTTTTTGGGACCGAAGATGCTCAGCCATCTCCTTCGAGCGCCCATGATCTTCCAACAGGTCGAGATAGATTTGTAGCGGCGAAGCCAAAAAACGCTCGTTTGTGTCATACATCCTGCGACGCACTTTGTTTGGCTTCCCCTCAATCACGACCAGATTTGCGCCCTCCGACACCTCTCGCGCCCCTAAAGTTGAAATGAGCCGGTTTTGTGCGCTTTTTCCGAAGGTCCGCACGGTCAGGTCAGATACACTTGAAAGAAAAGGCGCGTAGGTTTGGGCCGCAAATTGCCCAGTGAACTCTAGATCAACATCATCGTGGTGATTGTTGCGCTCAATCTTTCGGGCCAAGTCCTCGGGTTTCATTCGAGGAACGTAATACCGGGTCCTTTTCGATGGCGGAGCTGCCAGAATGGCGTCCCGCCAGGCATCCAAGAGGACATCTGGCTGGACTAGGCGGCGCCGTTTCGCGGGGCCCTCCCCTTCCACGTCTAACCAGTCGCGGCGCTCAAGATCTTTGAGGGTTTCGGACACTGTCGCTGGAGAGACCGCCGCATTTTCTGCAAGTTCTAAGCCGCTTACCCATTCACCTGGTCGATCGAACAAAGCGTGTAAAACCTGTGCGCGGGTTCCCTTGAAAACGTTCATGGCACGGCGCTTGGCGCGCTTGGGTTTTGGCCTCTCGATCAGGACAAATGTCTCGCCTACACTGACAAAGAGCGATCCGCTAAGGTCGTGATAGGCCACCTGCTCTTCTTGAAGGAATTCCTGGGCCCCTTCCGAGATCGATCGCGCGAGGATCATTGGAACGTATCGCCGATTGGAACTCTCTAACTCCCGCAAGGATCGTTTGAGCTGCCAGACAATCTCTCGTGCATCTCGTGGATACACATCGCCTCGCGTTTCCACCAAGAAGGCGATTTCATGTCCCGCCACAACAGCTTCAAGAATTGCATCCGGGCGCAGACCTGCCCCCATGCCCGTTTCCAAGGAGATCTCACCAAGATAAGCATTTGGCACCGCCTCCAAGCTTTCGCCCAGGCTCTTCAGAAGATTCGACTCGATATTCATTGTTTTCATTATATTCACTGTTCAGCAAATTAGTACTAACTTCTACCATATCCGCCAAAATGTCAATATTTACTGTACACCAAATTATTCCGGATCGAAAATCGGGCGAAGAGTTCACAGTCATGCAGCTTGTTCCCTGAGCCTGCCGTAGAAGCTGCGTTCAAGATGAAGTTCCCCTGCCCCAGCCTTCTCGACCATACCACGTAGGTAACCGCCCGGAGAGGCCACTTCACCAGCGGCATGTTTATCGAACGTAAGTACCAAAGCAGCGGTAGCAATTTGGGTCCCAAGTCGATCCTGAGTGAGATTCCAAGCATGTTCTGAGATACCAATCATTGGCCTCAACTGCCCAGCAACCCGGTGTAGGTCAGACCAATCTTTCAGATACCCACCCATTGTGTGCGCCCATGACGCAAATTCAGGACATGCCTGCATCACCGTTGGCAAATCTAGGGCTGCTCCCCGGTTTTTGCGAGTTTCTGAAACCCACTCTTCCAACTCCCTATCCACGGGCTCCTCGTGAAAGGCTTTTGGCGCCACGACGTCCGCTTGCTCATCTTCTGAGCGATTACAGTTTACTGGATTAAGTTGGGTTGTAATTAGTATATGAGGGTCACTATTGACCTCCCTGGGGTTCATTTCTTGCGTTTCTAGTGCAGTTTGTTCTCGCCCTTGAGGGGCGTTTTCCACAACGTCTTCCGCTCGGACCGCTTTGAGAAAGGCCTCCTCAACACGTTTCTGAAGCTCTTTGAAGCGATACAGAAGCCGCTCCAGTTTTTCAGACGCTGTGTTCCGGCGCGGAAGTCTCGCCAGAAGTTCTTCAAAGGTGCTTAGAAATGCCTTCCAGGGGCCCCTCAGGGCGCCGCTGAGGGCTGCATCAATCCGCGCACGGATCATGCGCCGTGTTACAGTGATTTGGCGCTTCAGACGCTGGCAGAGCTCACGTTCTAGCTGCAGCTCATTCTGAAGCTTTTCAAATTCTTCTGCTTGGGCCGACAGTGGTGACAAATCGAACCCATATGCTTCGACAATCACGCCGTCTGAATCCCGATGCCCCCATCGTTTACCATTTGGGCTGTCCTTAAAAGCGATTACGCCGGCCTCAGCGAGACGCCGAGCGTGACGTTTAAGTGCTGAAAGTGAGAAACCAGTCTGTTCCATTAGATACGCATTGGAAGCCCAGACAATCGGGCGACGCCCCTCCTGCCAGTCTTGGGCTTGCGTAAACGCGCCAAGAATGTCGAGAAGCAGCAAATCACCGGCTTTGAGGCCGATATGAGCTCCTACGCGTTTCACAGCCACGAAGGATCGTGTTTTTGAAATTGCGGACTTTTCGCCCACTGATGCTAGTTGCTCAGCTGCAGCGATACCCGCCGTTGCCTTTCTCCATCCAGATGGACGGTAGCCAATAGACACACCTCCACCATTCTGAGAGATGCCACACTCAGTTGCTCCGTGCGGAGCGTCGGAATAATTATTCATTTTGCTATGCAGGCACAGAAAAGCTGTTCGCCCGAAGACGTTTTTCGTTGTATGGCGATTCGCGGGCTGCTAGGATTGTGGTGTTAGAACAAATCGCGCCTTGTGCGCAGCAGCCCTCGGGACTTCGGTTTCGAGGGTTTCTTTTTTGTGCCGTCCTCCTTTCTGCTCGTTGCCTAAATCGTGGTGGCCAACAACTGTCAGCCGCCCCTACCCTTCGGGGTTCTCTGATTGAAACCGCTCGAAGGAATCCCGAATTAGCTGGTCTAAATTTTGATCCAACCAATTCGCAAATTTCTTATTTTCCCCTGCTCGCTTGATCGACACAGCGAGCCCGGTTTTTCCGCTCTTGATGCTGACGCCTGGAACTGGGGTTCTCGTTTCGGTGTTCCGCTCTTGTTTGCCACGCTTTCCAACTTCGCGAAGTACAATTTCCAATCTCTCGTCGGAATCGGCGTTTGCGTGGTTGCTCAAAACTCGGAGAATATGCTCTTCGTTGAGGCGGTCGTTTTCGAATGCAGTCGCAAGAGCCGTCCACTTCGGGCGACCTGCGCCTGGCGCAGCGCCGATGGCTTCGCCTACCGCTATAGGAACCATACGATTGATCCGCTCAAGTTGAGAAAGTGTGTTCTTGCTGATAGCCAAAGCCTGGCAAACATCGGCACGAGAATACTCTTGCTCCAATATCGCCTGGGCGAACCGGACACGCTCGTAGTAACTCAGTTCTGCACGGCCGGCATTCTCGAGCCCCTTAGCCATCAAGGCATCAGAGTCATCAAGCGTACGGATCAATGCTTTAACCGGCACTCCAAGATGACGGCATGCCAGAATCCGACGCTGACCATAAATAACTTCAAAATGCCCATCTTGTTCCTTGGACGGCCGAAGCAGCACAGGAACCTGCTGCCCCGCCTCTGCGATACTCTCGGCGAGAACCTGAATAGACTCATGCGGCTCTGCGTTGTTAACAGCTGTTAACTCGATGCCGAGCCTATCTTTTGGGCCCCAAGCGAGCACCAGACTTGTATCGATCTCTTGAATACCCCCAAGTCCAGCACGAACCGAGCCTATAGTTCCTTTGGGCAGAGCTCTATGAGCGCGATCGGAAGGATTGCTTTTTGGCGCTTCCGATGCAGCCGAAATTGCGGCCATAATTCCGGTTTTGTTTTTTCCCATCGCCATCATCAACGCTCCCAAGCTTTCTGAATCATCTTCGCGACTTCGCTCCCAACCGCATCCATGCTGGTCTTGGCTCGATCGTACGTGGAACGGGTCATGTCGGCGCGCAGCACTTCGTAGATGGACATTTTCAGCATCGATGCGTCCGCAATTGCAGTACTACGCAAACTGGTGGTCGACACCACACGATCCTGGAACAAGGCCCGCATCAAACTAACAATCTGCTGGCTTGGCACATCACTTGGATCATCGCGTGTAATGAGAAATGAGAAAAAGTCATGATCAAGCTGCACGCCTGTGTCCTCAATAACCCCCAAATATGCTGACGTCATTTCAATGAATTGCTGCGTTGAAGCCAAATCAAGCATACTCGGTGTCATCGGAACGATCACAGACGTCGCCGCATAGAGACCCGTCAGTGTTAAAAACCCAAGGGCGGGGGGGCTATCGATAACAACCACATCGTAGTTGCTCTCAACCGATTGAATTGCCCGGTCTAGCTTTTCAAAAAATGCTACACCGCGCCCAGCATTGACCGCAGTTTCCGTTTCAAACTCACTGAGCACAAGTCGTGCAGGCGCGAGATGGAGGCCCGCAAAATAGGTCTCAACAATCGCATCGGACATTGGAACCGGGTCATCGTACCGCAAAGCGTCGTAGATTGACGCGCCTTCAAACTCCAACTCGGTTTGAATTCCACAGAAACCCGTAAGACTTCCTTGGGGATCCAAATCAATCGCCAAGACCCGATACCCGCTCAAAGCAAGATAATGACAAAGATGAATGGCCGACGTTGACTTCGCGGAACCACCTTTGAAATTCATAAGCTGGATAACCTGAAGCTTGTCTCCTTCGCGTCGACCAGGAAGATACTTTCCGGGGCTTCGCGATGTCGCTTCTAGGAGGCCTCGTATATGCAGCATTTCGTCACCAGAGTAGAATCTGCGCCCGTTCCTAACAATATCTGGTTCAGGGATTGAGCCTTCACTGTGACACTTGCGAAGAAATTGACCCGTCACCCCCAAGAGTTCTGCCGCTTCTGTCGCGCTGAACAACCTCAGTTTTTTACGTTGATCGGGGGCATATACTTGCTGAAGATGCGTGGTTAGCGCAGTGTGCAAACGTGCCGCCATTTGGCTGGTTAGCTCGGACTGAGTGGTTGCTTCTATAGGTGCAGTCTGGAACATAGTTGCTATTTCTTTGCTCGAACGCGCATAATTGCGCAACTTGATCCCAAAGGCAGTGATTCACCCTTCTAAGTCAAGGCTTTTATCCACAGCTTGTGTCTGCTTTCCAGAGCGGCACTAGGGAAGCGCACTACACATGCTGTTAACAGCTGTTAACTGCCGCCAGTTTGACGACGGTCCAGCACACCGATCGTTGCGAGATCGCCTAGAGATGGCTCAAACGGCGTGATCAAATCACCCAAGCCGTCAGTTTAAAAGCGCCACTTCACAATACGTATGCCATTTAACAGTCGCCAAACTAAATTCACAGAAACTGCGCGTGTCGCCGCATGAATTCGGCCGCATGTGAGGCAAGGGGTAGGGCAGGGGGCTTACAAAAGCACCACCAATCTTAGGAAAGTCACTGCCCCTCAATCCTCAACATCCGTCTAGGCCAAACGACATCGGCAATCATTCGGAACATAAAAGGTAGAAAGCTGGTGGAATTCGGAGCGCAATATAACGTGGGCGAGAGGCGAGGGCGGAAGCGTTCCAAAAAGACTCGCTTCTCGATCAACCCGTCGCCTCGCGTCGAACCATCAGACCTCGATCCTCTAATTCCAAATCGAGATCAGTGCTCTAGAGTTTTACGCGACGCAAACGCAACGCATTTGTGATAACAGACACCGAAGATAGACTCATTGCGGCAGCTGCGATCATTGGTGACAGCAAAATCCCAAAGAGGGGATAGAGGATACCTGCGGCTAACGGAACACCCGCCGCATTGTAGGCGAAAGCAAAAAACAAGTTTTGCTTAATGTTGCGCAGCGTTGAGGTCGCCAGCTTTCGGGCACGCACAATCCCGACAAGATCGCCACCAAGCAATGTGATGCCCGCACTTTCAACAGCAACGTCAGCGCCAGTCCCCATGGCAATCCCCACATCGGCCGTAGCCAACGCGGGCGCATCATTCACACCATCACCAGCCATTGCCACACTGTGTCCTTTTGCATGAAGCTCCTCGACCAAGGCTTTCTTATCTTCGGGTAGCACTCCAGCGCGGACATCATCAATGCCAAGCAAACCAGCAACGGCTTCTGCGGTGCGTTGATTGTCCCCTGTTGCCATGATGACCCGAAGCCCAAGCCTATGAAGCTCCTGAATGGCACTAGCCGTTGTTGGTTTGATGGGATCAGCAACCGCAACCACCCCAGCGAGCGCGCCGTCCAGGGAAATGAACATTGCCGTCTTCCCCTCCGAGCGCAGGGTATCCATGGCCTCTTCAATGCCCTTCGTATCAACACCCAATAGCTCCATCATCGCGTTATTCCCAAGAGCGACGGATTGGCCTTCAACAGTTCCTTGAACACCTTTGCCGGTCACTGCTTCAAATCTGCTCGCTTTGGGTAAAGAAATGCCGCGGCTTCGAGCGCCTTCAACAATCGCCTCCGCCAATGGATGCTCAGACCCCAACTCGAGTGCCGCGGCAAGCTTAAGAACGGTATCACTTGAGAAAACTGAAAAGGCGACAACATCCGTGAGCTCTGGTTTCCCGAGAGTGAGTGTCCCTGTTTTGTCCACGATAATGGTGTCAACGCCTGCCATACGTTCTAGGGCCTCTGCATCCTTGATCAAAACACCAGCCTGCGCACCTCGGCCCGCGGCAGTGGTAATCGAAATTGGAGTCGCCAATCCAAGGGCACAGGGGCAAGCAATGATCAGAACCGACACTGACGACGCGATCGCGAAAGCAAGCGCGGGATTGGGGCCAAAGAACAGCCAAGTGAAAAAGGAGATGAGTGCTATCAACACAACTGCGGGCACGAATACCGCGGAAACACGATCTGCGAGACCTTGAATTGGCGCGCGTGAGCGGCGTGCTCCAGCAACCATTTCAACGATCTGAGACAAAACGGTGTTGGCTCCGACTTGTGTCGCGCGAATAGCAAGTGTGCCGTTTTTGTTGATTGTACCTCCGGTTACACGGTCCCCCTCAGTTTTCTCAATCGGCACAGGTTCGCCTGTAATCATGCTTTCATCTATTGATGAATGCCCCTCAGTAACGATCGCATCCACAGGTATGCTGTCGCCGGGACGAACACGCAGCAAATCACCGACAGTAACCTGTTCGAGAGGGACATCTTTTTCCAACCCTTCCGCAGAAATCACTCGAGCCATTTTGGGGGCGAGGTCGAGTAGGGCGCGGATTGCGTCACCAGTACGTTCACGTGCACGCAACTCTAGGACCTGGCCAACGAAGACGAGCGCGATAATAACGACCGCGGCTTCGTAATAGGTTCCGACCCCTCCGTCGGTCCGGTATTGGTCTGGAAACAGATTTGGCAAGAAAGTCGCAAATAGGGAATACACATAAGCAGCGCCGACCCCGAGAGCAATTAAGGTCCACATATTTGGAGATCGGTTTTTCACCGATGCCACACCACGTGCAAAAAACGGTCTTGCCGCCCAAAGGATGATCGGGGTCGCGATCAAGAACTCCGCATATGACGCAATCTGATGGCCAACCAAATTCCTGACGGGCAATCCCACGAGCTCTCCCATCGTGAGAACAATTAAAGGAACAGCCGCTAAGGCACTGATCCACATACGGCGGGTAAAATCCGTGAGTTCTTCGCTTTGTTCGTCATTGGGGACAACAGTCTCCAATGCCATTCCGCAAATTGGGCAGGCGCCCGGCTCGTCGCGGATCACCTCTGGATGCATGGGACAGGTCCATTGAGCCCCTTGAGAAATATTTGCGGTGGACACCCCGGGGGGCACCCTCATGAGCGCGACCATCATAGCCCCCTACAAAAGCGTAGAGCCACGGGTCGTTCTTGAACTGGGTCTGACAGCGCTCTGAGCAGAAGTGATAGGTTTCACCTTCCAAGTCATCAGTGAGAGTCTTCGGTGTCACTTCCACATTCATTCCGCAAACAGGGTCAACGGCGCTTGTTCCGTGATGATGTTTATTCATATTATCAGACATCGTATTCTCCAATCTATGGAATATGCGTGAAGGTTCCCATGGGGGTAAGGTCAATCCATTTCGATCTGTTTTCCCGAATAAATGGGACCTCGTCGCGACCGCGCGACCCAGATCAGCACAGCTCCAACCAATACCATGGGAAGGGATAGGATTTGCCCCATGGTCAGTCCACCAACGGCAAAATGCAGCGCGTGACCTACAGGGTTTTCAAGTGTTACGAATTGCATATCCGGCTGGCGGAAAAACTCGACAAGAAAACGGGCAGAGCCATAACCTGTTAAAAAAACACCAGTAATGGCGCCCGGACTATGAAGCCACTTGCGACGCAATGCGAGGATCATCAAGGCGACCCCCAAAAGCAGCCCCTCCAGCAAGGCCTCGTAGATTTGCGAAGGGTGGCGGGCACATTGTCCGATGATATCGGCACACGACTGGGCTGCATCGCCAGGAAAAATGACACCCCAAGGTAGGGTGGTCGGACGACCCCAAAGCTCAGCGTTGATGAAATTCGCTAGACGTCCCAGAAACAAACCAAGAGGGGCGGACAACGCAAGAAGGTCGGCCAGACTCATAATGGAGATCTGGTTGCGCACGGCAAAGACCACCGCCGCAATCGAAACCCCCAAGAATCCACCATGGAAAGACATCCCTCCCTGCCAAATCTTTAGGATTTCCAAAGGCTGGGACAGATAATACCCGGGTTGATAGAACAGGACGAACCCTAGTCTCCCACCCAAAATGATCCCGAAGATCACCCAGTTCAAGAAACTCTCGAGTTGCTGGCTTGTCATCGGTGGCGTTTGATCCGGCCAATACTTCGTGCGTCGGATGAGCTCAATACAAAGCCGCCACCCCAAGAGCAGACCCACGATATAGGCGAGGGCGTACCATCTTAGTGTCAAGGTTAGGGCCCCGATCTCGATGGAAAAAATGTCAGGGGAGATATCGGGAAAAGGCAGGCCAGCAGCGATCATTCGGAATCTTTCAATTGGGGGGAGAGGGGGAGGGCGCCTGACTTGTGGCGCAGCGCCACGATAAGGACGGGTACGCCCGTCATCAGGCCGAGCCCGATGGCGACCCATCTGGCAGAACCGAACCCGCCTGACATGGCCTCGGCGCCCAGATAGGCTAAGACAAAGCTTGCTGGAAGGATGCCCGCCAGCGTGGCTAGAATGAACCGCCAAGGATGTATTTGGCTCAATCCGGCGGCGTAGCTCATCACATCAAAAGAAATAAAAGGCATCAACCGACTTACAAAAACAGTAAAGGTCAAAGCGTTTTGCGACCCAAGCAAGCCTGAGGCAGCTCGAGCCCCAACAAGCCGGTCGACCGTCTTTTTACCCAATACACGCGCAATCGCAAAAGCCACCAAAGCGCCCGTTTCAGCTCCAATCGCGACATAAATCGCGCCTGCGACTTGTCCAAATGCAGCACCAGCGGCAAGAGCAATCGGCGCGCTTGGAATTGGACTTGCGACGACAGCTAGGCTCATCATGAATATAATCACAAATGGACCAAAGACGCCAAGTCGTTCAATCCACTGCGAAATTTCAAATGCACTGGGCCTTTGCCAAGCAGGCGAACTCAAGAACCAATACCCGGCAAGCCCAAGGAGGCAAATCAACAAAAAGGCATAGAGCATTGAGCTGCGACGTAACCTTTCAGCCATGCCACGGGACCTTTGGGAGAGAATTAAATGCGGCGTGAAATTCGATCATTCCGTCGACAGTGACTTGGTCTTGATTTTCCGCGCCAGACCGCATTCGAAAACCCCTCAAAGTTTGAGGGAGGACGGCAACGCGTCGATGGCATTTTGGGCGGAGACAATTGGCAAACCTGACTCGACCCAACCCGGCCCCTTGCGTGACCCAAGCATGCCCTCGGACACATCTATGAAACCGTCATAACCAGCCTCTCGAAGACTAGACATCACGCTTCCGGAACGCCCGCCGGTCGCGCAGATCAAGGCAACGGCGCGGTGTTCGGCCAATTCGCGCGCTGCAAACAACCGTTCAGAGAAGCCTTTGTCATTGAGGCTCACAGGCCAAGCTCCTTTGGCGACTCCAGTTTGCTGCCATTCCTTCGGGGTGCGGATATCCAGAAGCCGGATACGGTCTTGCAGCAGGGCATCGAATGCTTCGGCAACGGTCCAGACATCGCGGCTCTGGGCAAATACGGGGGTCACAAGGGCCTGAGCAGGGAACGCTGCCAGAATTGTCAAAGTGTGACGGCGAGTTAGTGTCATTTGTTGTACTCCTTTGGTGAATTTACGCTGAATCAATCGCCGCACGAAGCATGTCGCGCACCTCACCTGCCACGGCATGTAGTTCATTGTTTTCGACGGCGGCCATCGAGGCGACCGGGTCGATGGCACTCACCTCAGTGCCATCCTTCATCTGTCGCAAAATGACGTTGCACGGCAGCATCGCGCCAATACGAGGTTCCAGGCCGATGGCCTTGTGAGCCATAGTAGGGTTACAAGCGCCGAGGATCCGGTAGCCATCAACTTCCACATCAATCTTCTTTTTTAGCGTCTCTTTGACGTCAATTTCAGTAAGCACGCCAAAGCCTTGCGTGCCGAGGGCATCACAGACACGCATGTGGGCATCATCGATAGCAACTCCCGACAGCAGCCGGTTGTACGTGTAAGTCATCACGTTTCTCCTGTTGAAAATGCCCCGACCGAACCACGGGGAAGGGATGCCGGTCGGGGCGAGGGAGGCACTAGGACCGTGCTCTCCCAATTGCAAAACTCAGTTATCCTGAGTGCCCATTTCATCATCCATCTTTTCGTCAGAGGAGGAGGGGGTGTTCATACGCTCAGCGGGCGCTTTCATTTCGCCAGGGGTCACTCCTCCATCTCCGTCCTTGTCTAGATATTGGAACCGATCAACCATTCGATCGTGCATCATCTTGCCGTGCAGGGCCTCGAACTCTTCGAGGTTCAGCGCCCCATCGCCGTCCGTATCAGCCTCGCCGTGCATTGAAAGCAGTGACACGCCTACTGAACCAGAATGGCCCATCATCGAGCCCTTCATAAGCGACATCATATCCTGATCCATCGCACCCATTTGGCCGCCGGGCCCCATGCCGCCGCCCATCATTGAGCCGTGCATCTGAATCATCATTTTCATCATACCTTGCATCATGGCGTGATGATCGCCCTCCATCATGCCCATTTGGCCCGCGGCACCTCCCATTCCAGCGGGACTTTGGGTTTCGACTTTTCCCACGCCGGTAGATTCATCATCGTGATGGCCGGCGTCGGCAAATGCGGAACTTGTTGATGTGACAATCAAAGCAAGGGCAAGTGTGGTGTTGGTAAACTTAGACATCTGAGCCTCTCTTTTCGTTTATTGGCCTCATTCACATTGGCATAAGAATTCGAAAAGAAAGAACACGCACCCTCTTGATTGTATCCGTGTGTCGCAACGCCCGCCATTGATACAAACGGCGACAAAAAAGGGTCTGACCACGCCTGTTTGAATGGCGTAGAAAGAATTCATGACCAAACCACCACACATCCTCGTCGTTGACGATCATCAGCAAATTCGCGACAGCGTGTCCCGCTATTTGGAAAAGAACGGTATGCGGGCCACGTCAGCGAAAGATGCGCAGGATATGGATGTGAAACTGGCAAACGGACATTTCGACTTGATGGTTCTGGACGTCATGATGCCAGGTGAAAGTGGGCTATCGGTTTGCCAACGGCTCGCATCCGACAAGAGCCTTCCGATCATCTTGTTGACCGCATTGGGCGAAGAAACCGACCGAATAGTGGGATTGGAAATTGGCGCTGATGACTACATCGCAAAGCCCTTCAATCCGCGAGAGCTTTTGGCGCGGATCAAGGCTGTATTGCGCCGAGCTCCACAAGCTGAAACCGTGGCAGGAGCCCTCGCGGGCAAACTCGTGAGATTTGCCCATCTGACATTAGATGTTGATCGTCAGATTCTTTTGGGAAGTGATGGCGACCAAACTGCGCTGACAAGCGCCGATTTCAAACTGCTCATGGTGCTGGTGGAACGCCCGCGGGTGATCCTTAGTCGCGACCAGCTTCTGGATCTAGCTGCAGGCCGCGCCGCAGGTCCTATGGACCGCAAAATTGACAACCAAATCAGCCGTCTCCGACGCAAGATAGAGCCCGACATCTTGCGACCCAAAATCATCAAGACTATCCGCAATGGCGGATATTGCCTCTCCGTTGATGTTGAGGTGGAGGGATGAAGCTAGGCCTTATAAATACTTTGCGGGTTCAGCTGGCTATACTGGTAGTAGCTGCGCTCGCGGCGGCTCAGCTCATAAGCCTGTGGTTTTTCGCAGACGAGCGCAGCTTAGCTGTACGTGCGGCGCTTGGTTTTGAGGCCGCAGGCCGCGCCGCAAATGTTGCGCGCCTCATAGAAGAAGCACCCGAAGACCTACGTCTATCTATCCTACGTGCTGCCAATTCGCCGCTTGTGCGATTTGACTTAGCGGATGAACCGCTTGTCCAACACACGGACCACTCAGACGGCGGTTTGGTTGAAGCGCGAATTCGCACATTACTGGATGATGGTTATAGTCGAGATATTCGTGTTGAATTGCACGAAATCGAGGGCCGAATTCTTCCACTGCCACATCTTTCACAAGAAATGGCCGAGATGCATATGGCCATGATGCGAGGTGAACTCTCTGCGGTGGAGATGAACCTGTCTATCGCGATTGCAGGTGGATCTTGGTTGAACGTGGGGACTCGCTTCGAACGCCCCCCAATCCAATGGCCTGTCTACTCAATGCTGACATTCGCACTGTCGGCCGCAGTGATCTTGATCGTTGTCTTTTGGTTCTTGATGACTCGCTTGACCGGTCCATTGAGGCGCTTGGTTGGCGCGGCTGATCGGCTCGGGCGAGGAGAAGACATCGCAGATTTGCCAATGGCGGGTCCCGCAGAGGTGCGAGACCTAACCGCAACTTTCAATCGCATGCAGGAGCGGCTCACCCGTTTCGTAGCGGATCGAACCCGTCTGTTGGCAGCCCTTGGACACGATCTGCGATCTCCCCTAACTGCAATGCGAGTCCAAGCCGAAATGGTGGATGACGAGGAAACCCGAGACAGTCTTGTGGCTTCTGTCGAGGAAATGCAGTCAATGGTGGAAGCCACTCTAACGTTTGCGCGTGGCCTCGCGGGCTCTGAGGCGCCGGAGCATGTGATCGTTGGTGAGTTTTTGAAAGCATTGAAGTCGGACATGGTTACCCAATTCGACCTAGAGGTTGGGCCTGTCATTGAGGCCCGGATCCGACCTCATGCACTCAGGCGTGCTTTGCGCAATATTATCGAAAATGCTGAACGCTATGGTGGCAAAACTCGCGTCGCGTTTCACAGCCAATCCGATGAGTTCATCATTACGGTAGACGACAACGGCCCAGGAATCCCCGCTCCAGAACTCGAACGTGTCTTTGATCCTTTCTTCCGTCTTGAACAATCCCGTTCTCTGGAAACGGGCGGGCATGGGTTGGGCCTTTCCATTGCAAGAACAATCGTTCGCGCCCATGGCGGCGATATTTCATTGTCCAACAGGGGTGAGGGGGGACTACGCGCTACGATCGCAATCCCATTTGCGAACGACCAACCGATGGAAGAGGGCCAAAAATGATGCTGAAACCCATTACACTTTCGCTTGCTGCTGCCATTATTGCAATCGTGGCTTACGCAAATAACGCCATCGATCTGACCCGAGCGGCAGGTCACATATTCTGGAAGGGAGGGCTGGGCGCGTTCTCCATTCTTCTTCTCTGGGGCGCAATGATCACATTGGTTTCGGCGGCGATGCACTTTTGTGCTGCTCCAACCAAAACAGAACGTCATCCTCGCAGGGAATAAGCATTCCCAATTTCCGTTGCAAAAATGAGAGCTAGGCAGCGCAGTTCTTGACGCACGCTAAGCGGCGATCGTTGCCTTTCTTCATAGGACTTAACTCACATAGAATTGGGACAGCAACATGACACCCGAAATCGGCCACTTTGCGCTTGCTCTCGCCTTTGCATTGGCTTTGGTCCAAAGCGTACTTCCGCTTGTTGGCGCCAATCGAGGAAATCTCTTATGGATGCACTCCGCGCGCACGACCTCTATCGGACAGTTTATTCTGGTTGGCATAGCCTTTAGCGCCTTGATGCGCAGCTTTATCGTTAGCGACTTTACTGTTCTCAACGTTGCTTCAAACTCTCATTCACTCAAACCCATGCTGTACAAAATTGCGGGGACTTGGGGCAGCCACGAAGGATCTCTCTTGTTGTGGGTCCTAATCCTAACCTTGTTTGGCGCCGCTGTGTCCTTGTTTGGTTCCAATATTCCTAGCTCTTTGAAAGCCCGAACGCTCGCTGTGCAAGCATGGATAAGCGTTGGGTTTTTGTCATTCATGCTGTTCACATCAAATCCGTTTACGCGCGTATTTCCACCACCCACGGACGGAAATGATCTTAACCCACTCTTGCAAGATGTTGGCCTAGCTCTGCATCCACCATTTCTCTATCTAGGCTATGTTGGGTTTTCGATTGTATTTTCCTTTGCCGTAGCCGCCTTACTTGAGGGCAGAGTCGATGCGGCGTGGGCCCGTTGGGTACGCCCGTGGACGCTCGCGGCTTGGATTTGCTTAACGGCCGGGATCGTTCTTGGCTCTTGGTGGGCATACTATGAACTCGGTTGGGGTGGTTGGTGGTTCTGGGACCCGGTTGAGAACGTAAGTTTCATGCCTTGGCTTCTTGGTACCGCGCTGCTTCATTCTGCGATTGTTACCGAAAAGCGTGACGCCTTCAAAAGCTGGACAATTTTGCTAGCGATCCTAACCTTTTCACTCTCATTGCTGGGAACCTTCGTAGTGCGCTCTGGTCTATTGACCTCGGTCCACGCTTTTGCAGTAGATCCGGAGCGCGGTCTCTACATTCTGGCTCTGCTCGCCCTCTCGATCGGCGGCTCGTTGGCGCTTTATGCATGGCGTGCGCCAATGATGGAGGCTGGTGGTATTTTCAAACCTATCAGTCGCGAAGCTGGGTTGTTGGTGAACAATCTGATCCTTACCACCGCGACAGGAACTGTTCTGTTTGGCACTCTTTACCCGCTATTTCTTGAAGCCATCACAGGAGACAAAATCTCAGTCGGGGCTCCCTTCTTCAATGCAACCTTCGTTCCCATGATGTTGCCCCTTGTACTTTTCATGGGGGTGGGCCCATTCCTAAGTTGGAAACGCGCCGACCTGGCCGGTGTGTACCAGCGCCTAAAATACGTTGCTCTGGCGTCGATCATCGCGACCCCGATTGTTTGGTACATTCAGAAAGGGGGCCCGCTTTTAGCGCATTTTTCGATCATGTTGGCGACTTGGCTCTTGCTCGCGACGCTACGAGAATGGGGCATTCGAATTCGCCTTTTTGAGGCGCCTATTTCGGAGACATTGCGCCGGGCTCGCAATTTACCACGAGCATCTCATGGAATGACTATGGCCCACGCGGGTCTGGCGATTGCGATGCTCGGTATGATTGGATCCAGTGCCTGGAAGTCTGAAGAAATCGTGTTTGTAGCTCCGGGAACCACAATCGAGATAGCTGGATTTGATGTCACTTTTGAAGGCGTGGAGCGGGTGAGGGGCCCAAATTATTTTGCGGATCGCGGCACGTTAGCAGTCTCTCGCAATGGGCAGAGCATTGACACGTTGCGTCCAGAAAGACGCTATTATCCGATTGCGGACAGTACGACGACTGAAAGCGCTATTCGCTCAACCCTAGCAGGCGATCTCTACGCATCAATCAGCGAGCCCGCGTCAGAGAATGCCGAGCAAAGCGACGCGTGGACTCTTCGTATCCTGTATGAGCCTCTGGTCAATTTTATTTGGTTGGGAAGTACCCTTCTAATCATTGGAGGGGCGCTATCCCTTTCAGATCGGCGACTTAGAGTCGGCGCACCAAAACGCACTAGCGCATCGTCAGCGCCGTCAACGCAGGCGGAAAAGACATGATACGAATACTGGCATTACTTCCCTTATCAATTGCAGTGATCTTTGGGGGCTTCTTTCTTTGGGGGCTAAACCCGGATCGGGATCCAAACGAAGTCCCATCTGTATTAATAGCTCAACCCGCGCCAGCATTTGAGCTAGATCCGGTTGTCGGGCTGCAAACCCCAGGCCTGTCACGATCTAATCTTGTAGGAACTGAAACCGCAGTGGTCATGAATGTCTTTGCGTCTTGGTGTGTGCCTTGTCGTGCAGAACATGCGGTGCTCACAAGTCTGGCCGAGAAAGACGGCATTCGCCTTTTTGGGATAAATTACAAAGACAAACCTGAAGACGCTATCCGCTGGTTAGCCGAGCTGGGAAACCCTTATGAACGTATCGGCTCCGACCTTACAGGGCGGGCCGGAATTGAGTGGGGAATCTCCGGGGTCCCTGAAACATTCATAATCGACACAGACGGAACCGTACTATTTCGGCATGTTGGCCCGATCGTGGGCGAGGGAGCCATTGGAAAGTTTCGCGAAGCTTTGCGTCAAGCGGGCGCATTGCCCAGGGGGGGCTTTTAATGCTGAAACTTCTTACTCTTCTTGTCGCTTTAGCTCTACCATTTGCAGCTGCTGCAGTCGAACCGGACGAAATTCTTTCAGACCCAGTCTTGGAGGCGCGTGCACGTGAGGTATCAAAGGGTCTTCGCTGCGTCGTGTGTCTAAACCAGGACATCGATAGTTCAAACGCGGGAGTTGCGCGTGACCTGCGTTTGCTTGTTCGCGAACGTATTGTCGCCGGAGACAGTAACGACGAAGCACTGACCTTCATTCAAGCACGCTATGGAGACTACGTGTTGCTGAAACCTCCGTACAACTCAAAAACATTTGTATTGTGGTTGGCCCCCCCAGCAATGCTTTTGATCGCTTTGGGGGTGGGATTGGCAACTTTATTGGGCCGGCGGAAGACACCAAAACTTCGCGGACTGAATGTTGCAGAAGAACATGAGATCAACCAGTTTATTGAACGCCAGAAGAAAGGAGACAACAAATGATCTTCGCATGGATGATTGTGCTGATTGCATTGTCGATTGGCTTTGTTGTTTTTCCACTTTCCAAAATGAGCCACTCTTTGCCTGCGCGTCAAGATTCAACACCTGCTGTTTTGGTTGACCAACTAGAGGAGGTCCAACGCGATCAGGACCGAGGTTTGATATCGGCGTCAGAGGCGACAGCCGCGCAGCAGGAAATCAAAAGACGCATTTTGGCCGCGGCCCGGCGTGCCACATCTGAACCCACGCTAGACAATACAAGTGGGCGCGGGGCTCTAGTTATCGCCGCAGTTTTCGTGCCCCTCTTGGCCATAGGCTACTACGTAAGTATGGGGTCTCCAGATGTTGCAAGTCTTGCCTTCGTGGATCGTCAGGATGAGCGCATCGAACAGCGAAAGATCGCCGAATTAACGGAAAAGCTTTATGAGCGTCTGACAACCGACCCCGAGGGTGGCGCGTCAGAGGGTTGGATGCTGCTTGGACAGACCTATTACCGAATGGGTGAATACGCGCAGGCTGCAGCTGCGTTCGAGACCGTATCCAAACGTGATGACGCGACCTCGACAACGTTTTCCATGATGGCAGAAGCGTTGATCCGTAATGAAAATGGCATCGTTACGCCGAAAGCTATATCGGCGATTGATAGATCGATCGAGTTGAACCCTGAAAACCCCGCCGGCGCCTTTTACAAGGCTATGGCCATGGCACAGTTGGGCGAGGAAGCTGAGGCTCATGCGCTCTTAGTGTCGCATCTAGAGTCCGCTGATGGGTTCAAACCCTGGATGGAAGCATTTGTTGAACAAGCCAATGACATTGCCAAAACATCAGGACTAGCGCCGATTTCTCTCGCGGATTACGCACCAGCATTGAACGGTGGTACCGGTCCCTCGGCGGATGACGTCGCTGCGGCCAGCGAGATGAGTGCCGAGGAGCGCGGAGATTTCATTCGAGCCATGGTAAATCGACTGGCAGAACGGCTCGAAGAAAGCCCCGACGACCTAGATGGTTGGTTGCGGTTGGCGAATGCCTATACGGTTTTAGGGGAGCAGAAGAATGCGATAGCCGCCTATGAAAGCGCATCAAGATTGCTGTCAGGTTTTGCCGCAAGCGACCCTCGCCACAAAATTGTTGAGCAGGCTCTATCCACATTGCAAGAGTAGGGCGTTCAGGAGTGCACTGGGCAGTGACTCTCGCGGCTGACGCGCCAAGACTATGGTGCCTACTTTAGTGTCAATTAATCGCACACAAAATGCCTCGCATCGGGACATCCAAGTTGTTGAAATTTCGCGATCATCACTCAGAAAGCACTGGTTTTTTGACCAATGACGAAGCACTATGAGAAAAGCACTTTAAGGATCAAAACCATGAAAAACTCATCTGTTCTGTTGGGAGGAGCGCTCATCCTACTCGCGTCTTGTGAGACCTACGAAAACGGAATGCTAATCTCGTCGACAGGCTTCATCAAGGAACTGCCCGAGGGTGTCCTGTCTATCGCGGCGCCTAACCAAGACCTCACCGCAGTGCGCATTGATCCAAACGATGGGTGCCTTGAATACCGCCACATTGGTCCAGTCGAAACAACCTTCCTCCCTCTGAGATCGGTGAAGGGACAACCAATTTGCACCCAGCGTCTCGATGCCGATGGGGCTGCACCCAATTGATCAATTCGGATCAGCTTCGAGCCGAAACCGTCCCATCAGACGGATAAAGGTAAGCAGTCGACCCTTTCGAGACATCTTCATAAAGACCATTGATATGGGCCATGACCATACGAACACAGCCTGAGCTTGCTCGACCTCCAATTGACCGAGGGCTGGGAGTTCCGTGGATGCGGAGGTAGGTATCTCTGTTACCTACATATAGATACAAAGCGCGCGAACCCAACGGATTTGTCGGCCCACCACTCATACCATCCGCATGACGCTCGTACAGACCTGGATCCCGCTTGATCATAGCTGCAGTTGGCGTCCAAGTCGGCCATTTAGCCTTTCGTTGAATCGTATAGGTCCCCGGCTCGTAGAGATTTCCTCGCGCGATCGCGACACCGTATCTCATCGCAGTCCCATCCTCACGAATGTGATACAAATACCTCGCTACAGCATCAACGTGGATGTCACCGGCTTTCAATCCCGGATTAGCTTCAACAATTCTAGGCAAAAATCGCGGATGTAGCCCCCATATATTTGTTGTCTCTGGGACATAGTTCTTTGGCGTAATCTGCGCATCCCATCTGGACCACTTAGAACGATCAGATATCGGCGATGCAAAACTGGCGCTCGCGATTGGTGTAGAAAATAGGGCGGCAGTCGAGCAAATGAAGTGGCGTCGGGTTAACATAAGTGTGCGTTCCTTAAGTCAGTCAATTCTTTTGTGATAGGGTACTAGATTACGTATGATCGGCCGTGGAACCAATAACATAGCCGTGATTACAAGGAAGTGATTGCAATATTGAGACCGTTACACGCATCACAGCTCTTCGACATTCGACCACGGTGTATTCATTGGCAGCTTCACACTCGGCTCCAACTTCGTTGTTCATTCAGACCATTCCCGTTTCAATTGTCATTCCCCAAAGTCACATTCTGAGTTTCACCTGCGCCGGCGGAATCAAGAGCCTCCAAAACGGCTTGGGGCGAAAGGATTTCCGAAAGAACTATCCCGTTCGGCGCGTTCGGGCCATAGACCGCATTAAATGGGATGCCATAACGATTATTTGCCACCAAAAACCGCGATATACGGTCGTCGGGTCGCGTCCAATCGGCTTGCATCGCAACAACTATGTCGCTGTTTAGAGTGGATAATACGGGGTCACGTTCCAGAACTAAGGCCTTGTTGGCCTTGCAGGTCAGGCACCAGTCAGCTGTGACATCGACGAAAACCACTGCACCTTGTGACACGAGCCGAGCAATTCCTCCGCGATCGAACGCAACCCAATTGATCTGCCCCTTCTGCGGTGGCTGGGACCCCAAGCTTTCACGCATTAGGAACTGCGCCGAAATCAATGGCAGAACGACGAGCACCCCAACCGCCAAATAGCGTGGGGCAGGGGAAAAGGGGCGACGTATCAAGACCGCTAGCAAGCCGATCGAAAGGCCAAGGTTCACGATTGTTGGCAATGGACCCGCGACGCCAAACAAGACCCACAAGAGCCACAGCGCAGTCCCAAGTAGAAGTCCGCCGAGGAGCAACTTTAAGACAACCATCCAGCGCCCGGGCTTGGGAAAAATCGACACAAGGCCAGGAAAGAGGGCCGCGAGTAGATAGGGTAGCGCAAGCCCCGCGCCCAGTGCTGTGAAAACAATCGCGATATCTACACCGCGTCCAGCGAGGGCGAAGGCGACAGCGGTTCCTAGGAACGGGGCTGAACATGGGGTTGCCAATACCGCGCCGAAAAATCCAGTTGCAAAATCCGCCACATGTCCTGAACCGCCCCCTACGTTTGACAAGCGGGATTGAAGTGGTGAGGGAAGGGAAAACTCAATCAGGCCAAAAAGATTAGCGGAAAAAATCGCGAGGACGATAAACATCAAAGCGAGAAAGGAGGGGTTTTGGAACTGAAGTCCCCAACCAACGGCGACGCCGGACAATTGCAATACATAAAGCACCGCGGCCAGAAACCACATAAAGCTCATGACGCCAGCCGCAGCGAACAAGAAGCCAATGCGAACGGCGCCAGCACCCCTCGCTTGTGCCTTTAAAGCGGATGACAATTTAATCGACAAAACGGGGAGAACACAGGGCATCACATTCAAAAATAATCCACCCAAAAAGGACACCAGTGCAATCCAAGCAAGTTTGTCTATCCCCGGCACCAGCTGCTCGAGTTTAAAAGGTGGGGCAGGGGGGGCTAAGAGGAGTTCTGGGGTCACGGTCAACGCACGCTCTACCCCGTCCGTAACGGTCAATACTGGGTCGTGATACTGCTCATCGAGAACCGTCAGGATTGGAATTTGCGCCCAAAGCCGACGTCCACCTTCCCCAAGGCGGATATCTGGTTTCCCCAATGCGGTACCAGCTCCAAGTTCCGCAAAAACATCCGGTTCGCCAAACGGAACTACACCATTCATCTCAAGGGTAAGTGTTGTCTTCTTCTCGTCGACAAAAGCGACCACATCCGTAACGCCGATCTGATCTCCTTCGGCGGGAACGCGCGACAAATACGTGCTTATGCGAGACGCGGAGACTGTATCGATTGCCGACCCCGAGGGAAGTGACAAGGTTAAATCGAACACCTCTGGAACGCAAACCTCGGAACAAATTAGAAGCTTCACGTTAGCTGTCAGGTCTACTGGTTCACCGGCCCGCTCTAAGGTGATCCGAAGAGGGAACACCACGGTGTCATGGTACCCAAAGTTTTCTATACCGAATGCCGTGAACCGCTCAGGCGCGGGCCAAAGCAATTCAACACCCGCAACGTTTTGAGAGCCACTCCAATCGACCTGTGGGGGTATGCCAACCTCGCCAGGCGAGCGCCAATAGGTTTTCCACCCCTCCTCAAGCGTCAGGTCAAGACCTGCTGAAAGCGTTTCAGCTCCTAGAGGGACACCATCTTGCGCCGAGATCAGTCTGACAGTAATGGCTGAAGTCGAATAGTCATTGGACGTCGCCGCAACGGCATGGTCGCTTATAAATATACCTATCCCTAAAACAAAAATGCGGGCAATGAGGCAAGCGCGCAACCTTATGCCTGGAAGCATTTTCGAGCCCCATTTCTCACAATATCTGTGCTCATTTAGTGACCCCCATCGAGACTCCAGAGACGTTGCCAACAGCTAAACCTTGTCGACCATCGCGACACGCAATTATGCGCACAGGGCTGTTTTCGTCGTTTAGAAACCAACAGCCCTCCGGGGCACTTTGAACCGTGTCACTTGCCGAGAGAGGTGCTCGTTCTGGGTTGGTACATTGCTTGACGGAGGCCGCGCAGCCACTCAAAGCCAGCCCCGCTAGCAAAATGCGCGCCACACCAAACACCGGCACGTGGTCAGCCCCGTCGGACCTGCGGCACCGTCGACACCACATCTTCGGCTACGACCTTTATGTCCTCGGCGTCATGCTCGGAAGCGTTCGAGTGACAGCTCTTTCCCATCATTTTGTGCATGACAAAATGTGCCCCCACGCAAAGCACCAGCGGTGCAAACGCCATCACGCTTGACCCGCTTATTCCAAGCGTCCCACCGGCAAGAAAGAATCCTACAACGGGCACTGCCATGATGACGCAACAGGCCATCATCGCGAAGTGCATAGTTTTTGGTCCCGATCGAGATTTTTCGGGGGAGTTGTTTTCAGATAGCGTTCGCATTGGGTGCCTCTTCTTCAATTCTTGCTCCATATGCAGGTCTGACCCGCAGAAAGGTCAAGGATACATTTCGATACAAATCTCTGGGCACGTAGCTGTTGATGATCAGGGCGGGTCAGGCTTAGGAATATTTCAAAAAGCACCAAAGATGTTACTGGAGAGGCGACGTGGATCGAAAAAGCAAAATAGACAGACGTGTGCTCCTTGGCAGCTTTGCGTCTGCTTTGGTAGCGCCTTCAGTTTTGCGAGCTCAAGAAGTGCCTTCAAACATCGCAGACCCCGCAGTACGGCGAAATATATCGTCCTTCTACTTACACGAATGGAAGGATCACTTTGACAGGTTAGGCCGAGGAATTCTGCTTTCAGACATGAATACGAAGGTCTTGCAACATTGGACCGCGGATGGCGAAATGCGCGTTTATCCGACCTCGGTTCCCTTAACGGACGAGCTGACAAAGCGCGGCTACACCGAAGTCGTCGAGAAGCGTAAAAACCCAAGTTGGGCCCCGACGCCGGCTATGAGAGAACGAAATCCGGAATGGCCATTGATTGTGAAAGGTGGAGATCCGACCAATCCATTGGGAACTCGAGCGCTGTACCTTTCTTGGCAGTACTACCGAATTCACGGCACGCAGGACACGCGGAAAATTGGCCGAAGATCTTCGAATGGATGTATCGGCCTCTACAATCATCAAATCGAAGAAGTCTACGGCCGAACCCCTGTTGGCACACAGGTTAAGTTGATTTGAGCGCTACTCGGGTAGAAACTAAAGGATATGAAAATGAGTAATTGGGGACTTTTCGTAGGCGGCGTCCTACTTGCAGGTATTGCAGTCATAGGTTGGCAAGCGCTTCAACCAGCGCCCATGCCACAAGGTCATTCAATGGTACCGCCCGACACGAGCGACATCGCTATTGGCGACCCGATTGAAGTTGTCCAGCTACCGGCCACTTTATCGTCGGATGCTACAATTGGAAAACGTGCTTTTGATATTAATTGCGCGTCCTGTCACGGCGCAAATGCCGCGGGCCAAAATGGCGTTGCCCCCCCCCTCGTGCACAAAATCTACGAGCCGGGGCACCATTCGGATGAATCATTCCAATCGGCTGCAAAGAATGGAGTTCGTGCGCACCACTGGCAATTCGGCAATATGCCCCCAGTGCCAGGCCTGACGCGTGCGGATGTTAAATTTATCGCCCTATATGTGAGAGAGCTTCAGAGAGAAAACGGAATTAATTGATGCTTTCAGATCTCGGTAAAACCCTGTTTCGATTGATCGGCGTTGCCATTCTAGGTGCACTGATCTCCATCGCGGGTTTGCCCGATTCTGTTAGCGAGCACGCAGAAGATTCCAGTGGCTTTTTCGAAAGCGACCATGACGAAACCGTCCATGGCCACAATAAAGAACTCACCGCACTAAAGGGCCATTGTCATCCAGGGCTAGATTGTTTGACTGCCGCCAACTATTTTCTCCGCCCTACCTTGCTGCCGGAACCTGCACGATCTGGTAAATTACACCTCTGGTCCACCTTCGAAGGAGGGGCCAGGTGGAGCCCACAATTTGAAAAACCGCCGCCCCGCCGCAATTCCTGATCACAAAACGCAAACATGACTGAACGATCAAGGACAACGACAATGAAAACGACAACAATTTTCGCGACACTTCTCGCAACGTCAACCGCTCTCGCCGCTTTTGCGCATGGGGGTGCGACAGGTATTGTTAAAGAGCGAATGGATGCCATGGCGGATATGGGAAAGGCTGTTAAGGCAGTCACACCAATGATGCGTGGGGACGTCGCATATGATGCAGAAGTCATGCGTCAGGCTGCAGAAACCTTCTCCCGCCACGCTGGGGAGTCAATGACGAAGCTCTTCCCCGAGGGCACAGGTGGAATGCCTTCTGAGGCCAAGGACACAGTCTGGAGCAATTGGGACGAGTTTTCGGCTCTTGCTGAACGGCTCGGGATTGCCGCCGAGGGATTGGCCGCGGCCGCCGATAACCCAATGATGGGGAGCAACGCGGGCGAAACAAACGCAGATACCATGATGGGCGGCGGATCGGGTATGATGAGCGGCGGTGCCAACATGATGGGGGGCTCCAGCGCAATGGGTGACGCCATGACCGTCGCACAGATTTCTGAAATGCCTGTAGATGGTGCATTCTCAATGGTTACCCAAGCCTGCTCAGCCTGCCATACACAATTCCGCGCTGAAAACTAAACCAATGCGCGGTATCTTGAAAATAGCCTTCGGGGTGGCGGCTATTGGCACCGTCACAACCGTAGCGCTCATGGCATGGCCTATCGGCCAATTCCAAGAGCCCATAGACTTGGAAGGCGACGCGGGCCGCGGTGCCTACCTTGCCCGCGCCAGTGGCTGCATCGCCTGCCATACAAATGTAGAGGAAAGCGGTGCGCCTTTGGCCGGAGGGGTAAAACTCGAAACGCCATTTGGCACGCTTTTCTCCCCTAACTTGACCACCGACGCTGAACACGGGATTGGGAATTGGACGATTGACGAGTTTGCCCGCGCCGTAAGGCAGGGGGTCTCGCCCGAAAGCAAACCCTATTATCCTGCGTTCACCTATCCATTCTACGCCAACTTCACGGACCAGAACATAGCCGACCTGTGGGCCGCATTCCAAACTGTACCCGCTGTTGCTGAGCCCTCCAAAGAGCAGGAGATGGCTTTCCCGTTCAGCCAACGCTGGGGTTTGAAACTATGGCGCGCCGCGTTTTTGAACGCCCCAAACACTGAGCCGATTGAAGGGAACGACGACGTTTGGAATCGGGGTCGCGAGCTCGTGGAAGGAGCGACGCATTGTGCGGCCTGTCACACCGCTCGAAATTTTGCTGGCGCGCGAAAATCAGACAGTCAGCATTTTAAAGGAAGTAGTTCCCTGCCCGACGGAGGAAAGGCTCCGGCCATCGATTATGAGTCCCTCCAGATGAATGACTGGAGCGTAAAGAGCCTCGCCTATGCGCTTCGCACAGGTATCAAGCCTGACGGCGACGCCTTTGGCGGCTCCATGGGTGAGGTTGTGATGTATGGAACCAGTTTTTTGACGGATGCCGACCGCAACGCGATGGCGACCTATTTGATGGACGATCACTCAGGTGGTTGAGGTTGAAAACAAAGAATGGGGCCTTAGCCCCTTCAACAAAAGGACATAGAATGTCACAGACCCGACGAGACGTATTAAGGATGGGGGCATCCCTTGGATTTGGCGCGCTAGTGCCGGGAACACTTCTTGCGGCAACGTCTGCCCCTATCTCCTTAGTCGCTAGTGTTGCAAAGGTTCAACTCGCGCCTCCTGACTATCCGAAGACCGAGATTTGGGGCTTCGACGAACAAATGCCTGGCACTGAAATTCGCGTCAAACAAGGCGACCGGATAGTGCGACGTTTTGTGAACGAACTCCCACAAGCGAGCTCCGTACATTGGCATGGCCTTCGAATTGATAACGCGATGGATGGTGTCTCTGGACTTACTCAGGATGCTGTCCCACCAGGGGAGGCATTTGACTACGAGTTTGCCGCAACCGACGCTGGAACCTATTGGTATCACGCTCATAATAGATCGATGGAACAAGTCGCACGCGGGCTCTATGGCGCATTGATCGTCGAAGAAACCGAACCGGTCGACGTCGACCGAGAAGAAGTTCTTATTCTAGACGACTGGTTGCTTAACCCTGAGACAGCGCAATTGGACCCTGAGTTCGAAGCCCCCCACGATCGCAGCCACGCTGGACGTCGCGGGAACTACATCGCAACGAATGGAAGTGCTGAAACGAAACTTCCTGTCAAAGCAAATGAAAGGCTGCGTTTGCGCCTCATTAACGCGGCAAATGCGCGCATTTTCCTGCTCGGCTTGTCGGGGTTTGACGGATGGGTAATGGCTTATGATGGTATGCCGTTGGAGGTTCCCGAAAAGGTTGAAGGGGATTTTTTGTTGGCGCCGGGCCAGCGAGTCGACCTATTCGTTGATGTAACCGCCGAGGTCGGTGAGGTCGCCCATTTGGTGCGATTTGACGATGAAACCGGAGCTTCCCAAGCGGCCTTTCCGGTTGAGGCTACCGAGAGCTCGACACCAAGGCGAACAAGCCCGGTCTCATTGCCCGCTAATCCCAACATGTCCGTGCCTGGGACCCAGTCGGCCAAGCGTTTTGAACTGAAGATGGAAGGCGGCGCAATGGGCAGCCTTCGAAGCGCAACGTTGGATGGTGAAAAAACGAGCTTCCGAAAAATGGTTGCCGCCAATCAATTCTGGTCGTTCAACGGTGTTGTCGGAATGACCGATGCCCCGCTTGCCGAGCTCTCATCAGGTGAAACCGCCCGTGTCAAAATTCACAATGACACAGTTTTTCCCCACGCTATGCATCTGCACGGAATGCACTTTCGCGAGATCCTTGAAAATGACGAGATGGGACCACTCAGAGATACAATTTTGGTATTCGGTGATGAAACTCGAGAGATTGCTTTTGTCGCAAACAATCCCGGAAAATGGCTGTTCCATTGCCATATGTTGGCCCATGCCGCCTCTGGCATGGCAACGTGGATCAACGTGACATGAAAAAAAAGACAACGGAGAAAAACATGAGATTGACGAACGGCGTTTTCGCCATGGCATTCCTAGCATTGCCATTTGGGGCCTTGGCTGACGGGCTCGATGAAGATCGAATTAAGGATTTGGTTCTCGAAACAATCCGTGAAAACCCGGGCATCGTAATGGAAGCCGTCGCGATTTTGGAACAGCAACAGGCTGCAGCTGAGAATATTGCTCGCACCAACGTTCTGACCAACCAGCGCAATTTACTTGAACAAGATCCGAATGCTCCGGTTTTGGGGCACCTCGAAGGTGACGTGACGGTGGTCGAATTCTTCGACTACAATTGTTCCTTTTGTCGCCGCGCCATGGCCGAGGTCCAAGGATTGCTCGAGGACGACAAGAGTGTCCGCCTTGTTTACCGGGAATGGCCAATCCTAGGGGAGGGATCTGTGTTCGCGGCTAAGGCTGCACTAGCTGCGCGAAAGCAGGGGAAATACGAGGAATTTCACTGGGCGTTGATGGGCATGTCAGGCCGTGCCGAAGAGGCAAGTGTCCTTCGCATCGCGGGTGAAGTCGGATTGGATGTTGCCCAGCTGCGCAAAGATATGGAAGCACCTGAGGTGGGAGAACACATTGAGACATCCATGGGCCTGGCACAGTCGCTTGGCTTCAACGGAACACCCTCATTTGTCATCGGAGAAGAACTGGTGCCAGGGTTCGTGAAAAAATCTCAACTGGTGGAAATTGTCGACACGGCAAGAAAAGCCACAGAATGACTCTGACCCGCAGCAGAATTATGACCGTATTTCTGTTCGCGATTTCAATGAGCCCGGCTCATGCTGAGCCGGTGCTCTTTGATGGTTCCTGGAAGGAGCAAGGTTTTCTACGTCTGAGGTCAAATGACTACGAACTTCAGAGCTCAAAGTTAGATGTGGTCTCAAATGGAACCGTCTCAATACTATGGCGCGCTTTGGAAACCAATCATCGCACTGCGCGGTCAGCCAAGTGGACTTGGGAGGTGCGCGAAGGTGTCATCGGCACCGACCTGAGACGCAAGGGAGGGGACGATCGAAATCTTGCAATTTACTTCGTTTTCACGGACCCTGAAACAGTCCGCGCACTGGACCAGACGACACCAAGGCGGCTGCTACGCAATCACAATACGCATGCTTTGGTCTATGTCTGGGGTGGCGAGCATGCATCAGGTAGCATCCTAAAAAGCCCGTATCATTCCCGAATGAGAACGCTCGTTCTTCGCCCTAGCTCTATCGGATATCACTCAGAACATGTCGACTTAGCAGCAGATTATTCTGCCGCCTTTGGCTCTCAAATAGGTACTCTTGTCGGCGTCGGAGTTTCGGCCGATAGCGACGACACCGGCGGGCGCGTCCTTGCATCAATTGAAAATTTGGAACTCATCGCAGACTAATGCTGATTTCTCGTCGCAAAATGCTTTTAGCCACAATTGCCGGATTTTCAATGCCGCGGTCAGCCTCTGCTTCCAACCCCAAGCATACACTACGCCCAGCTCCAATGAGTGTTCGATGGGACAAGCAAAGCAAACGAATGTCTGGGTTTCTCGGCTTCAATGGGTCTGTCCCTGGGCCCGAACTCCGATATCGACAAGGCGATCAACTTGATGTTCGCTTAGAAAATGGAATGGAAGACGGAGCGCTGGTGCATTGGCACGGCGTTCGAGTTCCCAACCAAATGGATGGGGTTTCTATTCTATCGCAAGAGGTTGTGCCTCCGGGGGGGCATTATGACTATAAATTCGCTTTGCCTGACGCCGGGACGTTTTGGTATCATTCGCACTACATGTCTTACGAGCAGGTTGGCCGTGGATTATTTGGCCCTTTAGTTGTTGAAGAGCACAACCCACCTGTTGTTGATCACGATATCATCGCAATGTTGGCTGACTTCAGAACATCCACCGATGGAATGCTCGACACCGATTTCAGCACCTTGGATGACTTCGTCCGCGAGGGACGCCTTGGGAACATGATACGGGTTTTTCTCAGCAGGAAGTCAGTTCAAAAAGGGGATCGCGTTCGTTTGCGGTTGCTAAACGCCGCTATCGACAGAGTGTTTCACCTTGATCTTGATGGCATTGCAGGAGCCGTTGTTGCGATTGATGGCATGCCATTGGCTTCACCGACACAATTGCAACCTCTTACCTTAGCACCTGCACAACGGATCGACATTATCGGAACCGCTGAAACTGAAATATCATTCAATCTGAGAAATGAAGGTACGCAAACTTCTCTCGGTGAATAGCCCCTAGTTTCTTAGACGCCTTGCAGCTTCTGTTGTTGTTGCCTTTCAAAGTCTGCTGGTGACAACATC
>JBPOFD010000002.1:0-387005 GCA_051252055.1 Sulfitobacter sp. | reverse complement strand
TAGTAAAACCTCCGAGTATCTCTCGATGTAACCTAAATAAAAAACGCCCCAAGTGTGAATAACACTCGGGGCGTTTTTGTGTTTGGAGAGGGCTATCTGCATCTGAGCGAGATGGGGCCCATTTTTGTAGGTTTTTCACCTGATTTCTCCGGTTTGAAACCGAGTTTTGTTTAACGGGCCTTTCGAGCGATCCTAAACCAGACAATGCCGCCGGCTTTGCAGACTTGATCGGATTGGGTGCCCATGCTTTGTTGAGCTGGGGGCCCGAATATATTTCCAATGGCCCTGATGGTTTTCTTAGAGGGTTAAATAATGTCACTTTTTCAATTGACCGGCACGCGCATTGACGCTGTACCTGCCGCCGGCGAGCGCGGACTTCTTACAATCAACCTGCCTGCCTCGGCGAATGGGCGTCTTAGCTATGAGGTTCTTGGGTTCGACGGTGGGATCATTCCAAGTGTCGCATTCGATTTGTCCGGCGGCGGTTCTATTGCAATCAACGGGGTTTTTATTGACTCGCCGGTTCAGAATATCGATGCCTATCTCGGCTATATCAATTGGGGTTCCGGCAAACGGACCGAGATTCTGACGGTGGAATTTGGCGGCCAGGACGAGCAGTATATATTCGAGCTGGGCGGTGACGCTCTGCCCGAGGTTAATAACCGGGCACAGGTTTTGGCGTTTTCTGAACAAGTTACGGGCGGCGGCATAATCACATCCGGGCCATTCCGGCCCGATACGCCGATCGACATCATCTCTGCCGCCAGCGCGCAGGAGGCCAGCGGCTTCACCGTGACCGGCAGCACCGGCGATGAAGTTGTGGACGGATCGACGGGGGATGATGTGCTCTCAGGGCTTGGCGGCGAAGACACGTTGAACGGCGGCACCGGCGATGATGTGATCCGCGGTGGGCGCGAAGACGACGTGCTTCGAGGCGGTGGCGGCAACGACCGGATGTACGGCCAAGCTGATGATGATCTGCTTAACGGCGGCGGCGGCAATGACCTTTTGAACGGCGGCGGCGGTAGTGACCGGGTGAACGGTGGCAAGGGCAATGATTTCGTCAAAAGCGGCGGCGGCGATGACGTCTCTAAGGGCGGCGCAGGCAATGATAAGGTCTTTGGCAATGCCGGCGCGGACCGTTTGGACGGCGGCGCAGGCCAAGATTTGGTGAATGGCGGCGGCGATGACGATGTGCTGATCGGCGGGCGGGGCAATGACGTGTTGAAAGGCGGCGGCGGCGCGGATGTGTTTGTCTTCGCCAATGGGCACGGCAGAGATGTGGTGCGCGATTTTGATGCCAGCTCTGATGCGGAGGTGATCGACCTGAGCGGGTTGTCTTCGATCTCATCCATCGGCGCGCTGAACGGGGCGGCGACCCAACAGGGCAGCGGTGTCATGATCGATACGGGCAATGGCAATTCGATCTTTCTGCAAAATGTCAGCCTGAGCGATCTTGGGGCGGATGATTTCTTGTTTTGAGCTGAAAACCTGGGAGGCGGGGAGAGGGTTCCCCGCCTTTTTCGAGCGCAAAATAGGGTGTTTTCAGCGGGCTAAAGTCGTTTAGATTTAATTGCCGAAAATTTTGGTTTTTTGTCAAATTTACCATTGCAGTTCCGTGACATGGCGACTAGTTAAGGCTTCTAAGTTGACGCGGGATGGAGCAGCCCGGTAGCTCGTCAGGCTCATAACCTGAAGGTCGTAGGTTCAAATCCTACTCCCGCAACCAACTTTAGCGAAGAGGCCGCACCCGTAAGGGTAGCGGCCTTTTTGCTGTCCCTAAAGCTTAACAGTTCCAGCGGTTACCTTGGATGTCGAGCTCGGGATGCTCCTTCTGGTCGTCCCAGCTCACCACCACCGTGTTGATCAACCTGTGAAGTTCGTCAGCCGCTGAACCTGCCACTACCCCATCTGATAGCGTGCTTGCGAGATCAACAGATGTTGCCTGTTGCCTGTGAGTTTATGTACAGGGGAATGACCGAGGCGGGCGCTTTGGGCGTTAGGGGTTACTCTTTGCGACGACCTCGCTGGTTGCGGCGATGATGTGAGAGCGGAGCCATCTGTTGATGGGTGTTTCATGAGATCTGGCGGCCCAGAATAGGCGCAGTTCAAATGTGACGTCGAAAGGGGCGCTGACTGCGGTGCAGGAGGGGCCAAATTCTTGTGCCAATCGCGAGGGGACGGTCATTATAAGGTGTCCGGTTTTCATCAGGCTTGGGGCTGAGCCCAAGCTGGGCACCTCGATAGAGCGATCTAGTGACACGCCCAATTTTTCCAGTTTTTCGAGATAGAGCGGGCGCCAGCCTTGATCGTAATTGACGGTCAGGTGTTCTCCGTTTCTGTAGTCATCCATGCTGAAATCTGCCGCGCGCGGATCGTCTTGGCGCAGGATGCAGACATAGCGGTCGTGAAAGAGCGAGCGGGTCATCAATCCCGAAAGCTCGGTTTTGAGAGGGGACAGCAAGACGTCGCATTCTGCGGTCAGTAACTGCTCATGGCCATGGGTGTCTGAGGTGATGATTTTGACGCGCAGGCTTGGTGCCTCGGCGCGGATGCGGCTTAATATTGTGGGGATCAGAACCGCGCGCTCGTAGTAGTTGCAGGAGATCACGATCTTTGCGGTCGTGGTTGCGGGATCAAATTCTTGGGGTTGGGTGAGCGCCTTAAAGCTGCGCAGGAGCTGCTCTAGCTCGGGGATCAATTCGTCACATCGTTGCGTTGGAACGATGCCCCGGCCTTGGCGCACAAACAGCGGGTCGCTGAACACCAGTCGCATCCGGTCGAGCGTATAGCTCAGGGTGGATTGGGACAGGCCAAGATGCACCGCCGCTTTTGTCAAAGAGCCAAGGCGGTGCGCGGTGATAATCACCTGCAATCCGTGAAAATCGGTTTTCAAGACATCGAATTTTTCCATTGAACAAACCTAACCCATCAAGTTGATCAGATAAATGAACATGTTAACTTTATTGGGATGGAGCGTTTACTGGGAGGGAGCCGTGATGTCCGATGTGCCGCATTATGACGACATAACCTTGGCGCAGTTCGATGCGGATCCTTACCCGACCTATGCGAAGCTGCGGGCCGAGGCGCCTGTCGCGTGGCTTGCCCCGGCGCGCATCAATCTGGTCACAAAATTCGACGACATCATGCGCATAGAGCGCGACCATGAGACATTTCCGGCACTGGATATGCGGTCGCTGCAAATAAAGGCGATGGGCCATAGTCTGATGCGCCGCGACGGGCCGCCGCATGCACGCCAGCGCAAGGCGCTTGAGCCTACGTTTTCGCCTGTGACGGCCAAGAACCATTGGGGGCCGATTTTTCAACAGATCGCGGACGGGCTTATTGACGGGTTTGCAGAGCGCGGCAAAGTTGATTTGTTTACGGAATATGCCGCGCCATTGGCCTCGCGCAGTCTCAAGGCGATATTGGGTTTGCCGTCCGTTGACTGGCGCGATCTTTGCGTTTGGTCGCAAGCGTTGATGGATGCAACGGGCAATTATGGCGACGACCCTGAAATCTGGGGGCGCGGCAAGGCGGCCTATACGGCGATTGACCAAGCCATTGAAGAACGTCTGCCGCAATTGCGGGCGGCGCCGGATAAATCGGCGTTGTCGTCGATGCTGCATGCGGATGATCCGCTGTCGCTGGAAGACATCCGCGCCAACACCAAAGTTATCATTGGTGGCGGGCTCAATGAGCCGCGAGATGCCACATGCACGATGGTGATGGGCCTGCTTTCGGACCCTGAGCAATTGGCATGGTTCAAAGAGGAAACCGCTGCGCGCTGGAAACCCGCGTTTGAAGAGGCCGTTCGCTGGATCGCGCCGATTGGCATGTATCCGCGCCGTGTGGCCAAGCGGGTGGAGATCGGCGGCACTGTTTTACATGAAGATGATGCGATTGGTTTGTCCGTCGCATCGGCCTGCCGCGACGAAGATTATTTCGAACAGGGCGACATGTATAACGTGCACCGGCCACGCGCCTCGCATCTGGCGTTTGGCGCGGGCCCGCATTTTTGCTTGGGCACATGGCTGGCGCGCAAACAGGTCGGCGAGATCGGCGTTCCGCGTTTGCTCGCGCGCCTGCCGGGGCTGCGGCTTGATCCAGAGCACGCGGTGAAAATGGGCGGCTGGGTGTTTCGCGGCGCGTTGAACATGCCGGTGGTTTGGGACGTTTAAGAAGGAAATGCCAACATGGTAAATATTACATATGTCGAAGGCGACGGTACACGCAAAACCGTCTCGGCAAAGGCGGGTCATTCGGTCATGGAAACCGCGCTGGCCAATGGCATCAAGGGGATCACCGCAGAATGTGGCGGATCGCTCGCCTGTGCGACATGTCATGTTTTTATCGATGAAACATCGCTGCAAAAGATTGCGGCACCCGTGGGGGTGGAGGATGACATGCTTGATTTCGCAGCCGTCGAGCGCCGCCCGGAGAGCCGTCTGAGTTGCCAAATCGAGATAACCGAAGACTTGGAGAACTTGGTTATCACGATCCCGGAGACACAGGTTTAGGGCCGGATAGATAAAGCAAAAGCGTCAACATCAGGGAGGATACGATGAACAAGTTTACCACAGGCCTCGCCATTGCGGCGATGGGATCAGTGCTGGCGGTGTCGCAGGCATTGGCTGAGACTAAAACGCTTGTGATTGCCTCATGGGCCGGGCCAAGCCACGTTGTGAACAAGGATATGTGGCCTGCGTTTATCAAACGGATCGAGGAAATCTCGGACGGGGCGCTGACCGCAGAGATTAAGCTGAACCTCGTGCCGCCGCCCGCAAGTGCGGATCTGGTTTTGGACAAAGCCGCCGATATTACGTTCATCTTTCATGGCTATAATGCGGGCCGGTTTGTCACCACACAATTGGCCGAGCTGCCGGGGATCGAGGGCACAGCCGAGCAATCATCGGCGGCCTATTGGCGCGTTTATGAAAAATACCTCCAAGACGCGGGTGAGCAGGAGGAGTTCAAGACGCTGGCCATGTTTTCGCATGGCGCAGCGCAGCTGCATCTGGCGCGCCCTATTGAGGGGCTGAGCGATTTGGCGGGGATGAAAATCCGCGCGCCGGGTGGGGTTGGCTCCATCATGGTTGAGGGTTTGGGCGCTGTGGGCATTCAGGTGCCAGCGACCAAGGTTTACGAGACACTTTCAGCCGGAGCCGCTGACGGTGTGACGATCAATGTTGACGGGCGGATCGGCTATACGCTCGATGAGGTTGCGCCCGTGCTTTATGAGGTGCCCGGCGGGCTTTATCGCGGGTCGTTTGCCGCGTTGATGAACAAGGACACCTGGAACGAGTTGTCGCCCGAATTGCAAGAAAAGCTAGACGCGGAGTTTTTTGGCGAGCCGATGTCGCGGCTGTTTGGCAAGCTTTGGGACGATGGAGACGAGGTGGCGCGTGCCAATACCGTGACGCTTGGCAACCCGATTGTGGCTGCAAGCGAGGCGGATATGGCGCTGTTGGAGCCATTGTTCGAAAAGGCCAAAGCAACGGTGCTTGAGCAGATCAGCGCCAAGGGCATTGATGCGCAGGCCGCCTATGACTTTTATGTTGCGCAAGTGGCAGAGCTGCGCGGCGAGACATCGAAGTGATCGTAAAAGCGGCCCGCATTGCTTTGAAAGCACCATTATGGCTCGCGGCGGCAGCGCTGTTTGTCATGATGGTGCTGACATTTGCTGATGTCACGTTGCGAAGCGTGGCTTCCGCGCCCATTCCGGGCGCGGCCGAGTTGACGGAGATCCTGCTGGCGGTTGTGGTGTTTGTATCCTTGCCCTTGGTGGTGATGACCGACCGCCAAATCTCGGTGGATCTGCTGGATCACCTCATGTCTGCGCGCACCCGCCGCTGGCGCGATGCTGCGGGCAATTTGATCGTGGGGGTTTTGTTGTTCTGGCCGGTTTGGCGCTGCTGGGTCAGCACCATGCGGACCTTTGGTTATGAGGAGGTCACCTTGTATCTGCGTATTCCGGTTGGGTGGATTTTCATGCTGGTCACTATCGGGCTGGCGGTGGCGGCGGTCTGTATGTTGCTGCGCGGGGTTATTTTGCTGTGGCGGCCAGCGTTGTTGGATGCGGACAATGCCACGTCGATAGCCACATGAAACAGAAAAGAAGAACGCCGCTATGACACTTGCCCTTATTGGCTTTGCTGCTGTGCTTGTCCTTGTGTTGTTGCGCATACCCATTGCCTTTGCGATGGGGATCGTCGGCATATTCGGATATGCCCATGAAACCAGCATGACGGCAGCCGTGTCGATGGCTTCGCGGCTGATACTGGACGCTGCGCGCGACTATGGATTGTCGGTTATCCCGCTTTTTGTGCTGATGGGGCTTTTTGTAAACCAGTCCGGCATGAGCCGTGAAATCTACCGGGCTGCCTATGCATTTCTCGGGCATTTGCGCGGCGGGTTGGCGATGGCGACAATTGCGGCCTGCGGGCTGTTTGCGGCCATTTCGGGCTCGTCCCTCGCGACGGCGGCCACGATGAGCCGCGTTGCAATGCCGGAGATGCGGCGGTTTGGATATGCAGATTCGCTGTCGACGGCCTCAATTGCGGCAGGCGGAACCTTGGGCATTTTGATACCGCCTTCTGTTATTTTGATCATTTACGGGCTGCTGACGCAAAGCTCGATCTCGGCCCTGTTTCTGGCAGGTCTGGTGCCGGGGATTATCGGGATCATTTTCTATATGGGCGCGGTTGCCTATGTTGTGACCCGCGATCCAGCCGCAGGCCCCCCCGGCGAGCGCAGCACATGGCGCGCCCGCGCGGCGGCGCTGCGCGGTGTTATCGCGGTGCTGGGGTTGTTTGTCTTTGTGATCGGCGGATTATACGGGCTGTTCAACTGGGCGCCGCTCAACCTCGCATTCTCGCCAACCGAGGCCGCCGGGATGGGGGCGATGGGCACGTTTTTGATCGCGTTATTCCGCCGCCGGATGTCTTGGCGTGATATGATCACCGCCTTGACGGAAACTGCGGTGACCACTGTCGGGCTGTTTTCGATCCTGATCGGCGCGTGGATATTTTCGAATTTCGTGAACTATGTCGGAATGCCCGAGGCGTTGGTGGCGTTTATCACCGAGCGGGACATGTCGCCTTCGATGGTGCTGCTGATGATCTTGTTGATGTATATCGCGCTGGGCTGTGTTTTCGAGAGCCTGTCTATGATGGTGCTGACGGTGCCTGTGTTCTTTCCCGTGATTTCGCAACTGGGTTTTGATCCCATATGGTTTGGCATTGTTGTCGTCGTGGTGACGGAGATCAGCCTGATCACCCCGCCTGTCGGGTTGAATGTTTTTATCATGAAATCTGTGGTGCAAGACGTGCCGACGGCGACGATTTTCAAAGGGGTCACGCCGTTCTGGATCGTGGATATATTGCGCCTCGCTCTCATTGTGCTGGTGCCGCAAGTCGTTTTGTTCATGCCAGCATGGTTGATGTGAGGGAGTAAGACCTGTGAGAAATGCACCTGTTTTCGATATCGACCCAAAGGCTTTTTGGCTGGACCCCTATCCAGATCTTGCGGCAATGCGCGCCAAGGGGCCGGTGCATTTTGTCCCGCAACTGGATGCGACACTTGTTGTGCGGCGCGATGATATCTTTGTCTCGGAAAAGAAGATCGCGTATTTTTCATCGAACCAGCCGCAGGGGTTGATGACCCGGCTTATGGGCCAGAACATGATGCGCAAAGATGGCGCGGCGCATATGGCGGAGAGAAAGGCGATTTTCCCGGCGGTGTCACCGCGCACTGTGCGAGACGTTTGGAAAGCCGAGTTCGAGCAGTTTACCGCTGAAATCCTCCATGAGATCCGCCCGCTGGGCCGCGCCGATATGGTCAAAGTCATCGCAATGCGCATTTCGGGCGAGGCGTTGAAAGTGATCACGGGGCTTCGCAACATGAGCTGGCAGGAGATGGACCGCGTCAGCCAAGGCATGATCGACGGCTGTGCAAATTATGCAGGCGATCCAGCGGTGGAGGCGCGCTGTCATGAGTGCACGGCCTCGATTGACCGCCATATCGATGAGATGATCCCGGCTCTGCAAGACACGCCAGACCAGTCGTTGCTGTGTGTGCAAATGCAGGCAGGGCTGCCGCTGGCGCAGGCGCGGACCAATATCAAGCTGGCCATTTCCGGCGGCCAGAACGAGCCGCGTGATGTGATCGCGGGTATGGTCTGGGCGCTGTTGTCACATCCAGAGCAGCTCGCGCTTGTGAAAAGCGGCGAGGCGACATGGATGCAGGCGTTCGAAGAATACACGCGCTGGCAATCGCCCATCGGGATGACCCCGCGCGAGATGGCGCAAGATTACGATTTACACGGTGTCACTTTAAAGAAAGGCGAGCGGGTGTTCTTTATGTTCGCTTCTGCAAACCGCGACGAGCGCGCGTTTCAAAAGCCGGATGTTTTTGACATCACGCAGGACGCAAGCGCCTCTATCGCCTTTGGGGCGGGCCCTCATTTTTGCGCTGGCGCTTGGGCGTCGCGCTGCCTTGTTGGCGAGGTTGCGTTGCCGATGATTTTTGAACACCTGCCCGATTTGGCCTTGAGCGGGGATATCCCCTTTGGGGGCTGGGCGTTCCGAGGGCCGCTCTCTTGCTCGGTGACTTGGGATGCGGGGAAAGCACCTGCCGTTTAGGATGCGCTGAGCTGGGCCGCGAACCTTTGCTTTTTGCGCAGCAGATTGCTCACGATGATCAGGTTGAGCACCCCGGTCAAAGCGGCCACGGCGTAAGATGCGGTGTAATTGCCCGTCAGATCATAGAGCGCGCCGCCTTGGTATCCGCCAATGGCATGGCCGAACCAGCCGAACATGGTGACGATGCCAAAGGCAGAGGCCCGGCGCGCAGGTGCAATCAGCACGCGGATCGAGACAAGCACGCCCGTCATAACACCAGCATATCCAAAGCCATAGATGACCGCGTAGATATAAAAGGTGCTGAGGCTTTCGATATAGACAAAGCCAAAGACCAGTAACGTCATCCAAGCGGTTGCGGTCATATAGGCGGGCAGAGCGCCGATCATATCGGCCAGTTTGCCAAAGGCCAGACGGCCCAGAATGGCGACAATCAGCATCACAAAGATCACGCTGCCTGCCTGTTCGGGCGCAAAGCCGCGATCTTGGATGAGCGGGACAAGATGCATCAACGGCACGGCCATACAGGTGCAACACAGGATAATCGCCGCACTCAGGTGAAGGATCACGGTATTGGCGGGCAATTGGGCCTGCGACGGGGTCTGCTGGGCGGTGGTTTGCGCGGCGCTGAGGGCGGGCGGTTGGCGCAGCAGAAAGCTGAGCGGGATCATGACCGCCAGCATAACCCCCCCAATGGCCGCGAAGGCGCCGCTGATGCCGAACGCGCCGATCAGCATGGAGGAGACAAACGGAACCCCGCCTTGGCCCAGTGCCTGACCAGCAGACGCGATGCCAATGGCCACACCTGCGCCGACCAAAAACCAATTGCCGACAGCCGCCATAATCGGCGGGAAAATTGCGCCCGCGCCAAAGAAGCCTGCGATGAAGAACAGCAGGTAGAATTGCCAAAGCGCGGTCAAAACAGAGGCGAGCAAGTAGCAAAGCCCCAGCACGATCACGCCGAATAACACAACCGGGCGCGTGCCGCGGCGGTCTGCTTGTGGGCCCATGACCAAGCCGCCAAAGGAGAGGCCCAAGATGCCTGCAAAGTTGATCAGCGTTGTGTCGCCTCTGCTCCAGCCGAAACTTTCTTGCATGGGGACGATAAAGGCCGACATGCCATTGACGATCGCGCCCATGGCGATTGCCAAAATCAGGGCCGATGCCGCGACGATAACCCAGCGGTAGGCGGGTTGGGGATCAGAGGTGTTCATATGCGTCCTGCCTTAAATGCGTGCGGAACTTCGCGGGTATATGCCGTGGAAAACGGCGGATTAGGGGCTGTTTTTTCGAGGTTTAATGACGGTCAGTGCAATGGATGTGACGATGAGAGCCAGGGCGATGGTTTTTTGCCAAGACAGTGCGTCGCCCAGCAGCCACACCGAAGAGAGCACCCCCACAACCGGGGCGATCAATGTCGAAATGGCGGCGACGGTTGCGGAGAGACGCCCCAATAACACTGTCCATAGCACATAACAGGCAATCATGGGACCGCAGACATGAAAGGCGAAGACCCATAAGGTTGCAGCACTTGGCAGCGAAACCGCGCCCGGTGGTTGCACGGCCCACATCAGCGGCCATGACAATGCGGCGGAGATGGTGAAAAACCACGCTGCCCGGCTTAGCGGGGGCAGGGTCCATGCACGGGCTTGCATCAAGACGTTTCCGATGGCCCAAGACAGCGCGGCACCAAGCATCAAGGCAGGGCCCAGCGGCGCTGCGATCAGCGCAGGCAGATCAGCGGAGGCAAGCAGGCCAAGCCCTGCCAAGCTGATCGCGATCGCGAGGAGCAACCGGCGGTGCAAGGCATCACCCAGAAAGAGAGCCGCCAAAAGCGCCGTCAGGGAGGGCATGGTGTAGGCGATGATCGCAGCATTTGAGGAGGGGGTGAAAAGCTGGCCCAATGCGGTCAGGGTGTTGAAACCGAACAGCACAAAAAACGCGGTCAGAAACAGCGATGTAAACTCGCCCGCTGCGGGCCGAAGACGGTGGCCGAGGCCATAAGCGAGGCCCATAAGCGCCAGCGCCGCACAGCTAAACCCCGCCGCGCGCAGCGTCAGCGGTGGTATTTCCGCCAACATGAATTTCACGGCGGGCCAGTTCCATCCCCAAAGCAAACCGATGCTGACCACCATGAGTATCGTAACAGGGAAAGCAGGTTTCATGAGGGCGCGCGCCTATCTAAGGTCAGCCGCTGCAAACGCGGTTTCAACAGCATCTAGGAACAATTGTGCCTCGGGGTGTTGCAAGACAAGCGGGGGGCGGATTTTGAGGATATTTGCGCCCGGTCCTGTGGCGCTGATGAGAACACCATTGTCGCGCAGGTGATTGACGATGAAACTTGCGCGCGCGGCGTCGGGGGCGTTTGTCTCGCGCTCTGTCACACATTCAACGGCCAAAAACAGCCCCGCGCCGCGCACATCGCCAATGGCAGAGCGGCGGGCCGCGATATCGCTCAGCCCTTCTTTGAGAAAGGCCCCAATGCGCGCGGCATTGGCTTGCAACCCTTGGTCCTCGATCACGTCAAGCACCGCCATGCCAGCCGCAGCCGCCACCGGGTTGCCGCCGAACGTGTTGAAATAGCGCGCCTTCTCGCCAAACTCGCGCACCAGATCAGGGCGCATTGCCACCCCTGAAACCGGAAAGCCATTGCCCATCGGTTTGCCCATAGTGACCATGTCAGGCACCAACCCGTGGCGTTGGAACCCCCAGAATGCATCGCCTGTGCGCGCAAAACCCGGCTGTACTTCATCGGCGATGAAGATACCGCCCTCAGTGCGGATCAGATCGACGGCGGGTTTCAAAAACCCTGCCGGATCGGGCTGGAGCCCATCGCTTGAAAAGATCGTGTCGACGATAAATGCTGCCGGTTCGATCCCGTCAGCGCGCATTTCTGCAATGGCTTTGGCCAGATCCGCCGCAAGTTTGGCACCTTGGTCTTTGGGCGGCACGCGAAGTGTGTCGGGGGCATCAATCAGCCGGATGCGCGGGCCGCGCGGCGCGAAGGCGCCCAAAGAGGGGGAGAGTTCCGCCACCGCTTCGGTCAGCCCGTGATAGGCAAGCCGCGTGACAATAACGCCCTGCCGTTTGGTATAGCTGCGCGCAACCCGCAGCGCGATGTCATTTGCCTCTGATCCGGTGCAGGTGAACATGACATGCCCCAGCGCATCGGGCATCGTTGCAAGCAACCGTTCCGCATAGGCGACCACATCTTCGTGCAAATAGCGGGTGTGGGTGTTCAGCACCCCAAGCTGCCCGGAAATGGCCTGAACCACGCGGGGGTGGCAATGCCCGACAGATGCCACGTTGTTATAGGCGTCCAGATATTTTTTGCCGGCTTTGTCCCACAGCCAGACACCGTCGCCCCGAACGATATGCAGCGGTTTTTCGTAAAACAGCCGATAGGCAGGGCCGAGCGCCTGTGCGCGGCGCTCAATCAAAGCTTTGTCGCCGGAGCCAAGCGCGTCTGCGTTGGCAGTGTCATAGGCGTTGATCATGGTCATGGGGGGGATTACTCCGTTCCTGCAGCGGCGTGCAGGGCTTTGATTGCGGCTGCATCGCCAAGCTGGTCGAGCGTGCTTAGACCGCGCAGCGAAGCGCCCGCGTTGCGCAAAATATAGGGGGCATTGCCGGGATAGCGCTGGGCGCGTGATGCGCCGATTGCAAGGGTGGTGGCATGGCGCAACCGGATGAGCGTTGGCAGCAGCGCGACCTCTTCATGTTCAAGCGGCAGTTTGCTGGCATAGCCCGCGACCAGTTCGCAGATTTGGCGCAGCGGGTCCGGGCCCTCGGCGATTTGATAGGAACAGGCCACCGCAAGATCGCAGACAATCGGCGTGTGCACCATATCGCCAAAATCGATCAACCCGATGGGATGGGTGGCCTCGGGCGCGTTGACCAAGACGTTCTGGGGATTGAAATCATTATGCACCACTTGCGCGCGCAGATGGGGCAGGCGCGGTGTGATCGCTGTGTCAAAGCGATCTAGGGTTTTTTCCAGCAGGTCGCGCAGATCGCGGTCCTGCACTGCGCTGATCATCGGGCGCAATTGCCCGGCCTGTTTGATGTCCCATTGCAGGACATGGCCAGCGGCAGGATGAAAAAAGCCGCGCAGACCCAGCGTGACGCGGGCCAGAAAATCACCCAAGGCGTGATGCAGCTTGGGGCGGGGTTTTGCGCTGCTTAAAATCGTGCCGCCCAGATAGGTCAGCAACCGCACCACATGGGTTTGGCCATCAGCGCCTGTCACTGTTTCGCTGGCATTGCCATTGAGGCTGGCGCAGATGCGCTGAACGGGCAGGGCGGGATCGGCGGCGGCAAGATGCATCAGCGCGGCGGTCTGCATGTCGGTGACGCCGCGATCCTCGACGGCGTTGGTGATTTTCAACAGCGCCTCTTCGCCCGTGGGCAGAACGATGAGGAAGTTCGCATCTTTCTCCGCCGATAATGGTTTGATCTGGCCCGACACCCCATAGAGCCGCGAAGCGACATCCGCGGCCAATGCGGTGTCAAAGGCGGGTGGGTCATGGGCCAGAAGATCGGCTTTATCCTCGCCGCTTTGCGCCAGAACCCCGGCAAGAAACGGGGGCAGGCCGCTCAAAGGCAGTGCTTTGGTCATGGTTTGATGCCCTCGGTCCCGCACCATTCGGCAATGAACAGCGCCATCGCTTGTGTGGTTTTTTTCACCGAGCTGATGCTGACGGATTCGTTGATGCCGTGAATGTTGCGCGATTTCGGGCCGTAACACAGGGCCGGTATCTTGTTATAAAGCGCATAGACGCGGGTATCGAGGTAACCGGCGGTCATGAACGATTGCAGGGGCGCGCCAATTGCGGCCTCATGGGCGCGCTCCAGCACCGCTTCTGCTGCGCTGCCCGGCTCCAGCACATAGCCTTCGGCGTGAAAGCCGTTGAAGACGACTTTGGGCGGGTTGTTGGACAAGAACCCATCGGTTTGGGCAAAGGCTTTGACGCGCTGGGTGATTTCGCGCGCGGCATCTTCGGCGCTGCGCCCCGGATAGATCGAAACGCGACAATCAATGTTGCACCATGACGGCACGGAGGAGGCCCAATCGCCGCCTTCGATCTTGCCGATATTAAGGTTGATCGGATGCGCTTGGTCTTCGAAATGCGGGTGGTCGGTTTTCTGGGCGTTCCATTCCTCTTCCATCGCGCGCAGGGCGGTGATGACGCGGGTTGCGCCGTCGATGGCATTGGCGCCTTCGCCCATGTCGCGCACATGGACAGGCACGCCGCGCAGTTGAACCTGAAACCAGATCACGCCGGTATTGGCGCGCACCAGCATTTCCTCTTCTGGCTCGGGAATGAGAACCGCATCAGCGGTGTAGCCTTGCAGATAGGTTTGCAGCGCGCCATTGCCGGTGGATTCCTCCTCGACCACGGATTGAACATAGACCGTTGCCGCCGGTTGCAGCCCGATGCGGCGCAGCGCATCCAGCGCAAAGATATTGGCCGCAGCGCCTGCTTTCATGTCGCCTGCGCCGCGCCCAAACATCCAATCACCGTCGATTTTGGCCGAGAACGGCGGATCATCCCACATGTCATGCAGCCCTTCTGGCACCACGTCGAGATGCGATTGCAAGATGAGCGAGCGGCCCGTTTCCGCGCGGGGGCGGTGGATGCCCACAACGATGGGCGCGTCGGAATGGTCTGGCGAATATTTTGACCCGCCGGGATGCGCCTCAATCGCGGCGCGGTCCATGTTGAAACGGTCCATCGCATAGCCGCGCGTTTGCAGCGTTTTGAAAAGCAGATCTTGAATGGCGTGTTCATGCCCCCGTAAGGAGGGGATCTGAACCAATTGCTGGGTGAAAGTAATCTGGTCAGAGAACCCGTCTTCGACGGCCTGAATGATCTGGTTTTTGAGGTCTGAACTAAGTGCCACGTCGTTTCCTTTCAAAGGTCAGAGCGCCGCTTCGATGAGGTAGGGGCCCGCTTCTTTTGCCGCATCTTCGATTGCGCGCATCAGGTCGGTCACGTCTTCGACCCGGCGGCCCGGTACGCCCATTCCCTTGGCCATCGCCACAAAATCGAGATGGGGACGGTCGAGGTTGAGCATGCTGAGCGCGTCAGGGCCGGGCTGTGCGCCGACATTGTGCAGCTCGCCCTTGAGGATTTCGTAAGAGCGGTTCGCGAGAATGATCGTGGTCACATTGGCGTTTTCGCGCGCCTGTGTCCAAAGCGCCTGAATGGTGTACATCGCCGAGCCATCTGCCTGAAGCGTGATGACAGGGCGGTCTGGGCAGGCGATGGCCGCCCCGGCAGAGAGCGGGATGCCGATGCCGATCGACCCACCTGTCAGGGCAAGCCAGCTGTTGGGGGCGGCGGTGTCGCCTGCCTCGAATATCGCCCCGCCAGAGGAGACGGCCTCATCCACAATGATCGCGTTTTCGGGCAGGGCGTGGGCCAGCGCGGCGGCGATGTTTTTGAGCGTGATCGCGCCCGCCTGCGGCACAGGCAGCGCCGCCAGATCGCGCGGTTTGCCGGGGCGTGCGCCGATGCGATCTGCGAGGGCGGCAAGCGCGGTGGGGCCATGCCCATCAACATCCGCCAGCGTGACGGTGTTGCAGCCAACCGGCAGCAGCAGGCTTGGTTTGCCGGGATAGGCAAAGAAGGCCACGGGCGGCGTGGTTTCCACCAAAATGGCGCGGGCATAAGGCGCGAGCGTTTCAAGGGCGGCATTGATTGGATAGGGGATCTTGTTCACGGCAAACTGGCCGCGCCCGCGTTCCATCCGCCGGTTCGATGTGGGCGCGAGAATATCCGCCCCGGTTTTCTCGGCTATGCCATGCAAAAGCGCCAGCGCATGCGGGTCCTCAAGCACGGAGTTGCCCGCGATGATGACTGTGCGCTCGCCGCTTTCCAACGCGCGCACAGCGGCGGTTAATGCGTGTTCATCCAGAGGACTGGGGCCTTTGGGCGCGATGACATCTGCAAGTTTGCCGCCCGCGTCCCAGCCGATGTCGGCGGGCGCAATGAGCGTTGCAATGCGCCCCGGTTGGCCTTTGGCCACGGCCAGTGCTGTCATGGCATCGGCGGCAAAGCTGCCCGCGTCGCGGCCAGAGCGCACCCAATCGCTGAAAGGGGCGCAGGCCCCTTCGACATCGGCAGACAGGGGCGCGTCAAATTTTTGATGGCGCAGCGCATGATCGCCCACGAGGTTCAGCATCGGCACCCGCGCCTTGCGCGCATTATGCAGGTTCGCGGCGGCATTGGCGAAACCCGGCGCGAGATGCAGCAGCGTGACCGCCGGTTTGCCTGCCATCCGGGCATAGCCATCGGCAGCGCCCGTGACCACGCCTTCAAACAGGCCCAGCACACAGCGCATCAGCTTGGTGCGGTCTAGCGCGTCCACAAATTGCATCTCGGAGGTGCCGGGATTGGCGAAACACACGTCGACCCCGCCCGCATGCAAGCTGCGGACAACGCTTTCGGCGCCGTTCATGTTTTTGGGCGCTTCGCTCATTGTGTGGCCTTCCGGAAGGTCGTGAGAAAGGATTTCGCGTTATCGGCCAGCGAGGGGCCCAGATAACCGCCCTCCTGCACCAGCGCGGTTGGAATGTTCAGACCCGCAAGGCGGCGCGCCATTTCGGCAAAGCCTTCGGGATAGACCGCAACCGCCGCCAAAGGATCATCGACCGCCATGTCGAAACCCAGCGAGATCACCAATGCCTCGGCGCCAAAATCGCGGATCGCTTCGATGCCTTTGTCGAGGGCGGCCAGCACGTCATCTTGGCTGGCGCCTTGTTCAAGCAGTAGGTTCAGCGATGTGCCTTCGCCTTCTCCTTCGCCCGTTTCATCGGCATGGCCGAGATAGAAAGTGGGGTAGGTGGCCGGATCGGGGTGCAAGGAGCAAAAGAAGATGTCGCCGCGCTCGTATAGAATGTCGAGCGAGCCATTGCCGGTATGCACGTCCACATCGATCAGGGCGACTTTTTTGAACTTTTGCGTCAAATGATGCGCGGCGATGGCGGCGTTGTTGAAAAAGCAAAACCCGTTGGAGCAATCGCGCATCGCATGGTGCCCCGGCGGGCGGCACAGCGCATAGGCTGCGCGGTCGCCTGACAGAACGGCCTCGGCGGTTTCAATCGCGGTTTGGGCTGACCAATAGACCGCCTCCCATGTGCCTTCGGTCAGGGGCGTTGACGTGTCTGTCATCCACCAGCCCAACTGCCCATGGATGTCTTTGGGTTCTTTGCCGCGCCGCACGCCGGGGTGCATTGTGGGGATCGCGAGCGCCTCTGTGCCTGCGCTGGCGACAAAACGGCTGTGCGCGGTGGGCAGGAAATCGACGTAATCGGGGTTATGAATGGCCTTGATCGGTGCCAGCCCGTGGTCTTGGGGTTTTGCAATCTCAAACCCTTCACCAATCAGCATATCGCGTAAAATTTCAGCGCGCTGAGGCTGTTCTTGATGCGGCATCGCTGCGCCGCGACGAAAGTAATGCGTCGGTGCATGGCGAAGCTGGCGTTCATCGAAAAAGACTTTCATCGTAATCCCCATGGTCAGATGTTGTTGCGCCGAGCATTGCAGTATTCATTTGCAGGTTCAACAAGAATGATGCATCATGCATCATAATTGGGCCGCGAGCTTGGCCGCAAACTGCGAGGAACGATGGAACAGATCAGTCAGGTTTCGCTCGGAGATGCCATTTACGAACGGGTCTGCCGGGATCTGGTTCGCGGCAAATTACGCCCGAATGAGAAAGTGACGATCAGAGGTTTGGCCGCCGCGCTGGGCACAAGTTCCACCCCGGTTCGCGATGCGGTGCAGCGGCTTTTGCGCGATGAGGCGCTGGAGCAGCGCAGCGTGCGCGATGTGCGTGTGCCGGTGTTGACGACTGCGAAATATCTGGAGATCGCGAATATTCGCCGCGAGCTTGAGGGCTTTGCCGCCGGGCGCGCCGCCGAGATGGTGGCGCCAAAAGACATCCAAAGGCTCAAGCGTATCGTGGAAAAGAACGAAGCCGCCGCCCGTGCCGGGCGCTGGCCGCAGGCGGTGCAATATAACCAGCAGTTCCACTTTGCCTTGGCGGAAATTTCCGAGATGCCGATTTTACTTGGGATCCTGGGAGGATTGTGGCTTCGTATGGGGCCGTTGATCGCCGGGTATTACGCCCATGAGAAAATCGCGCTGGTCCAGCATCATCAGGCGATCATTGTCGCCTGCGAAAACCGCGATCCGGTGGCTGCTGCTGCTGAAATGCGCGCCGATATAGACGATTCAAGGGAGGGGATTATCAAGTACATCGAAACTTTCACTGAAAATGAATGACCTGCGTAAGGAGCTGCAAGCCGCTTGGGCCTTCAGCCGCCAAAAACGATATTCGACATCAAGTTGAGACGCTTTCGCACTGCATTAACCAACAGATATCAACGGGGAATATGAATGCTAAACTCCATGAAATTAACAGCCGCCCTTGTGGCGCTGGCGCTTGCCAGCCCATTGGCCGCGCAAGACGGAGAGCCGAAATCGGGCGGCACTCTTAACGTTGTGATCCAGCCCGAACCTCCCAGCCTGATGCTGGGCCTTGTGCAAAACGGGCCTACCCAGATGGTCGGCGGGGATATCTATGAAAGCCTGCTGCGCTATGATTTTGATCTCAAGCCGGAGGGCCAGCTTGCTGAATCTTGGGAGATTTCCGAAGATGGCAAAACCTACACGTTCAAGCTGCGTGAGGGTGTTGTGTTCCACGATGGCAAGCCGTTCACCTCTGCGGATGTGGAATTTTCGACCGATAAATTCCTGCGTGAAAGCCATTCGCGCATGCGTACCTATATGGACCATGTCGAAAGTATCGAAACGCCGGATGACCTGACGGTTGTGTTTAACCTGAAGCAGCCCTTTGGGCCCTTCATCGGTATTTTCGAGCCCGGCACGGCGCCAATGATCCCCAAACACATCTATGAGGGCACTGATTTTGCCAGCAACGAGGCGAATAACACGCCCATCGGGACCGGCCCATTCAAGTTCGATAAATGGGAAAAAGGCAGCTATATCCATCTTGTGAAGAACGAAGACTATTACATGGAAGGCAAGCCCTACGTGGACGAGGTGTATTATCACGTCATCCCCGATGCGGCTTCGCGCGCCGTGGCTTACGAGACGGGCAAGGTTGACGTGTTGCCCGGCGGGTCTGTTGAAAACTTCGACGTGGCGCGCATTCAGGCGATGGACAACACCTGTATCACCGACAAGGGCTGGGAATATTTCGGGCCGCTGTCATGGATGTGGGTCAATAATGACAACAAGCCGCTGGATGATGTGAAGGTGCGCCAAGCCATCATGCACGGGATCGACCGGGAGTTCGCCAAGAACGCGCTTTGGAATGGTTTGGGCAAGGTTTCGACCGGGCCGTTTTCTTCCTCGACGCGGTTCTGGGATGGCGACACGCCTGACATCTTGTTTGACCCCGAGAAGGCAAAAGCACTGTTGGAAGACAGCAGCTATGACGGCGAAACCATCCGCATCCTTGGCTTGCCCTATGGCGAGACTTGGCAGCGCTGGGCCGAAGCGGTCAAACAGAACCTGAGCGAAATTGGCATGACAACCGAGATCGTGCCATCGGATGTGGCGGGCTGGAACCAGAAGGTTGCGGATCGTGATTTTGATCTGGCCTTCACCTATCTGTACCAATACGGCGATCCTGCACTTGGGGTTTCACGGACCTATATGGGCGATAACGCCGCCCCCGGTTCGCCTTGGAACAACGTGGCGAATTATCAAAACCCCGAAACGGACAAACTGTTCGCTGAGGCGGCGCTGATGGCGAACCCCGATGATCGCAAGGCGGCCTATAAGCAAATCCAAGATCAGATTGTATCGGACGTGCCGAACATCTGGTTGCTGGAGCTGGGTTTCCCAACGATCTATCGCTGCGACATCAAGAACCCCGTTAACACCGCCTTTGGTGTCAACGACGGTTTCCGCGATGTGTGGATCGATAAGAAGTAAGTGCAAATAATGTCCTAAAGTCCGGGCCGCTGTGGTGGCCCGGACAGTCTCAAAGCAAGAACAGGGCGGATAGCGTGATACGATTCATATTGGGTAGGTTGGTTAAGGCGGTGTTCATCCTCCTGGCGATCCTTGTCTTCAATTTCCTGCTGATACATGCGGCCCCGGGCGACCCTGCGGCGGTTATGGCGGGTGAAGCTGGTGCTGCGGATGAGAAATTCCTTGCGGATTTACGCGCCCGCTTTGGGCTTGATCAGCCGCTTTACATGCAGCTGTGGCTTTATATCAAAGGCGCGGTTCAGCTGGACCTTGGCTATTCTTTCCGGCAGCAGATGCCAGTGGCCGAGATGATCGGGGATCGCTTGCCAGCCACGCTTTTGCTCACTGGGGTGGCGTTTGTCTTGTCCTTGGTGCTGGGTGTGACAGCCGGTGTTGCCGCCTCCGCCCGTCAGGGCAGCTGGGGCGATACGATCATTTCGACCATCGCGCTGCTTTTCTATGCAACCCCGCTGTTTTGGGTCGCATTGATGGCCACCTTGGTGTTTTCCGTCTGGCTCGAATGGTTGCCCGGTTTTGGGTATTCGACCATCGGGGCGGGGTATACGGGCATGGCCCATGTGCTGGATGTGGCCAAACACCTTGTGTTGCCAGCCTCCACGCTGGGGCTGTTTTTCATGGCGATTTACATGCGCATGACCCGCGCTTCGATGCTCGAAGTGTCCCGGCTTGATTTTGTCAAAACCGCCCGTGCCAAAGGGCTGAAACGGGGCGTCATTCAGCGCCGCCATATTCTGCGCAATGCGCTGTTGCCGGTGATCACATTGGCGGGGCTTCAGGCGGGGCAAATCTTTGGTGGGGCGATCCTGACGGAGACAGTGTTTGCTTGGCCCGGCATTGGGCGGCTGATGTTCGAGGCGATTAACCAACGCGATTACAACGTGATCCTTGGCGTCTTTTACATCTCGGCGGCGATGGTGCTTTTGTTCAACCTGATCACCGATGTTCTTTATGTCATCGTTGACCCGCGCATAAGGCTGACAACATGATGAGCTTTTGGAAACGTTTCAGCTATAACCGCGGCGCGGTGATCGGCTTGGTCATTTTGACCTTTGTCATCGCGACCGCCATTCTGGCCCCGTTCCTCTTTCCGCAAAGCCCGTGGAAAATGGTGCAGCGCCCCTTCCTGCCACCCTTCACGCAAGACGGGTTTTTGCTCGGCACCGATGCGCTGGGCCGTAATGTTCTGGCAGGGTTGGCACATGGCGCCTATGTCAGCCTTTTGGTCGGGCTGGTGTCGACCATCGTCGCCCTTGCGATTGGCGTGCCGGTTGGTGCGATGGCGGGGTATTTTGCGGGGCGCACCGATGATGCGCTTATGCGGTTCACCGAGTTCTTCCAGACAATCCCAAGCTTTGCCTTGGCCATTGTGCTTTTGGCGATCTTCCAGCCCAGCCTTACATTTGTGATCATCGCGATTTCGATTGTGTCTTGGCCCCCGGTGGCGCGGCTTGTCCGGGGGGAGGTGCTGTCCCTGCGCACCCGCGAATTTGTGGAGGCCGCGACCCTGTCGGGTCTTGGCAATTTCCAGATCATCACCCGCCATATCCTGCCCAACGCTTTGCCGCCGATTATCGTGCTGGCCTCGCTTATGGTGGCGCAGGCGATCTTGCTCGAAAGCTCGTTGTCTTTCCTTGGCTTGGGCGATCCGAACATCATGTCTTGGGGGTATATGATCGGCGCTGCCCGCACGGTGATACGCACCGCATGGTGGCTGTCGTTCCTGCCGGGGATGGCGATCCTTTTGACCGTGCTGGCGCTGAACCTGATCGGCGAAGGCCTGAATGATGCGCTCAACCCGCGTTTGACGAGGAAATCCGAATGACCCTGCTGAGTATCCGCGACCTGTCTATCGCTTTGCCCGTCGGGGCGGACCGCCTCTATGCGGCCCAAGACATCAACTTTGATCTCGCGCCCGGCGAAATCCTCTGCATCGTGGGGGAAAGCGGTTCGGGCAAATCCATGTCGGCAAATGCCGTCATGGGGTTGTTGCCACAGGGTGTGTTGCCGGTTCGCGGCTCTATCACCTTTAACGGCCAGTCGATTTTGGGTCTGCCGGAAAAGGAGATGCTCAAGCTGCGCGGCAGCCGCATTTCGATGATCTTTCAAGAACCGCTGAGCGCGCTCAATCCGCTGATGCGTGTGGGTGCCCAGATCGCTGAGGTGTTTGAGGCGCATGGCGCGCTGACCGGGGCCGAGCGGCGCGCGCGGGCGCTCAAACTGCTGGATGAGGTCGGCATTCCCGATCCGGAGGCCGCGATCCGCGCCTATCCGTTCCAGCTCTCGGGCGGGCAGCGCCAGCGTGTGATGATCGCCATGGCGCTTGCGCTGGAGCCGGATATCTTGATCGCGGATGAGCCGACAACGGCGCTGGATGTCACAACCCAAGCGCAAATTCTCAAGCTGATCGAAGACCTGCGCCGCGCGCGCGGCATGGCGGTTATTTTCATCACCCATGATTTTGGCGTTGTCGCAGACATCGCGGATCGGGTGATCGTGATGAAGAAAGGCGAGATTGTCGAAAGCGGCAGCGCGGATGACGTGTTGCTCAAGCCCCAGCATCCCTACACCCGCGCCCTGATCGACGCGATCCCCCGCCTTGGCCACCCTCATGAGATGCTGCAAACCGAACAGACCCCGATACTGACTGTGGAGGGGCTGCAAAAAACCTTCTCGACGGGCTCGGGCAGTTTTCTTGGTAAACGCCGCGTTGTGAAGGCCGTTCAAGACGTGAGTTTTGAGCTTTATGCAGGCGAAACCATTGGCATCGTTGGCGAATCCGGGTCAGGCAAATCCACCGTTGGGCGCTGTCTTGTGCGTCTGCTCGACCCCGACGGCGGGCGCGTCTTGATGGATGGTGTCGATATCGCCGGAATGACCGGCGCTGATTTGCGAGAGCAGCGGCGCAAGATGCAAATGATTTTCCAAGACCCGTTTTCATCCCTCAATCCACGCGCGCGGGTCTCTCGCATCCTGACCGAAGGGTTGATCGCCTATGGCACCTCCAAAAGCGATGCCCAAGCAAGGGCTGCGGAACTGCTCGAGATGGTGGGGCTGGATGCCTCCGCGATGAAGCGTTTCCCGCATGAGTTTTCCGGCGGGCAACGGCAAAGGATCGGGATCGCGCGTGCGCTGGCATTGAACCCGTCGATTATCATCGCGGATGAGGCCGTGTCGGCGCTTGATGTGTCGATCCAAGCCCAAGTGCTGGACCTGCTGGCCGAGCTGAAGACGCGGCTGCATCTTTCCATGTTGTTTATCACCCATGACCTGCGCGTGGCCGCCCGCATTTGTGACCGGATCATCGTGATGCAAAAGGGCCAGATAGTCGAAGCCGGGCCGGTGGGCAAAGTGCTGCATGATCCCGACACCGCCTATACCCGTAGCCTGCTGGATGCGATTCCGGGCCAGGAATACGAGCGCGCATTGGCAGCGGCAGATTAGCGGCTGCCGCCAATAGCAAACTTATGCGCAGTGGCTTCAGGCCGTGATGTGTGAATGGCCAGTGCGGCGCCCTTTCAGAGCGCCGCTTGCCATGGCTCTAAGCAAACTCCTGATAGACAAAAATCGAGGCTTCTGCCCAGTCGGACACATCCGTGATGCCCGATAAAAGCACCGAATTGCCAAAGCCAAAATCAAACAGCAAACCATCCGTTGTTAACCTGCTACTTTCGCTCAGAATTTGCGGAACGCTGGCAAGCTCGTCCACATCGACATCGTTGAACAACAGCACATCTTGGGTGTGATCAAAGTCGAGAATTTTATTGCTGCCTCCGATGTATTGAAAGACAAACACATCCGCGCCTTCGCCGCCCTTCATCGTATCGTCGCCAGCCCCATCGATAAAGTGATCGTCGCCGCCGCCACCGTTGAGGAAATCGCGGCCCGGACCGCCATTGAGCGTGTCATCGCCCGCATTGCCAAACAGCCTGTCATTGCCGATCCCGCCGTTAACCTTGTCAGCTTGCGCGCCGCCTTTCACAAAGTCATCGCCGCGCCCGCCATTGGCCGTGTCGTTGCCGCCGCCTGCATTAAGACGGTCGTCATCATCGCCGCCGTTCAGAATATCATCGTCGCGCTGGCCATATAATGTGTCGCGCCCGGCGCCGCCATCCAGGCGGTCGCCCTCTCTGCCGCCGCGCAGCACATCATCGCCTGCGCCGCCGCTGATCGTGTCTTCGCCGCCAAGACCTGAGATAAGGTCATCATCCGCGCCGCCGATAAAGCGATCCGGCGAGGTGCTTCCCGTGAGGGTCAAACCGTCGACCTGCTGCGCGCTTGCGATTGCGGAGAGGTTGATTTGCGCATCTGGCCGGAAAGGGCCGCTGGTTATCGGGCTGCCGCTGAGTATTTGATCAGAGAAATCCGCGAGATCACCGGGCGAGTTTACATCGGGCAAAGCATCGCCGCCCAATTCGAACAGCCATTCTTGATCTAGATCTGTGAATTCCACGGTTAACACTTGGGTGAGATTATCGATCCCCCAGTGTAAATTCCCGACATATGTTTCGACGGTTAAATCCGAATTTGAAATGGCCCCGCTGTTTAAAAAAAGCGCCGCGCCGCCGGTTAGGTCAAATTGAACCTCGGGAATTGCCGCGTCAAAAACCTCTAAAACACTGTAACGAATACGTCCGTTTGCTGCATCGGGCAGGCTAATTGCCAATGTGCCTTCGGTGCCTGCTTCATCTGCGCCATCAATGCGTGTGCCTAAAATTTCGTAAGTAGCCATGCGTTTTCTCCAAAAATATGAGGAATACTGATGGCATGCTACGCAGGCTTGCGCGTTCTACAAAGGGTTTTCGGGTTTTTCGTTAGCGGCGGCCCGCTTTCATTTCCATTTCTCGGGTGTGACGTAGACAACGCTTTCATCGACGCTGACCATCACTTCGCTGTCTTGGATGTTCACCTGAAGCTTCATCGTGCGGCTTGCAAGCTTGGCCAGATCGCTGCTCTCTTGCTCTGAGATATTCATGACCTGAAGATTGTCAAAACGCGTGGTGCTGTTTTTGATTTTGTCCCACCAGACTTCTGCGGTTCTGCCGCCGTAGCAATAGATGACCACCTCGCCGGATTTGCCGCAAGATTGGCGTACGATCTTTTCGCTGGGAAGGCCCAAGGCCACCCAAAGCTCAAGCTCGTCACTCAGGCTTTTTTGCCAAATATCGGGCTCATCATCGCTCGACAGGCCGCGGGTCATTTCCAGATGTTCATTGGCGTTTAATGCAAAGGCGAGAAGACGCAGCATCAACCGCTCGTCGGTTTCAGACGGGTGTTTGGCGACGGTCAGTTTATGGGTCTCGTAATAATGACGGTCCATATCGGAAACGGAAAGTTCGACTTTATAAATGGTGGCTTTTTGCGCCATGATTTTTCCTGAAATTGCGATGATAGGCCTGCCTAATGCCTATGGGGCTTGGGTGAAAGCGTTAAAGGGCGGCGCGCTTTACAATCTGGGCGGCCAAATCTACGCTTTTTGAAGCTGAAATGAACCGGAATTGGAGAGGTCATGGCGGATAAGATTGCGGTGGTTACCGGCGCGGGTGGCGGCATGGGGCGGGCGATCTCTCTCAAGCTGGCGCAAGACGGGTTGCGCGTGATCGGGCTGGACCTCTCGGAGGAGCGGCTTGCCGAAACCGGCGCAGCCGTTGGCGCGGGCTTTACCGGGCGCGCTGTGGACCTCACGGACGCCGCCGCCGTGGCCGAGGTTTTTGCCAGCATCAAGGCCGAGCATGGCGGGCTCGACGCGTTGGTGAATAATGCGGGCACCTGTCTGATGTCGGATTTCCCAAGCATCCCGGCGCAAGAGCTCGACAGCCAGATGGCGATCAATTTCAACTCGATGTTTTATTGCTGCCAAGAGGCGATCCCCTTGATGACGGGGCGCAAAGGTGTGCGCAAGATCGTCAATATCTCGTCGAATGGGGCCTATAATTTTGATGCGTTTGATCCGCCGCATTACCGCGCCAGCAAGGCGGCGATGGACACGTTAACCAAAGATCTGGCACGGCGGTATGCCACGGAGAAAATCGCGGTAAATTCCATTGCGCCTGCGATGACCGTGACGCCGTTGTTCGACGTGTTGACGGAGGAAGTCTTGCAGCAAGCAATCGCGAAGATGCCGCATGGGCGGGCGATGGAGCCAAGCGAAGTTGCCAATTGGGTTGGGTTTTTGATCTCGCCCGCTGGCGATATTTCCAGCGGCAATATCATCATCCTAAATCAAGGGCGCGATGTGCGTTAATCATCTGCCTAATCATAAGCTTCTGGGGATTTTTTGAGCGTCGGCCATTGCGCGGGGCAATGGCCGTAGATCACAAATGCGCCGCTCTCTTTGGCCATTTGCATAAGGCGCGCGCCGCTGGCAATGGCTTTGGCTTCGTCCCAAGAGCCTGCGAATTTCTCGTCTATTTCGGCAGGGCGCGAGATGGCGTCACTGGTGATTAGGACGGGCCCGGTTTTGGGCAGTTCGAGCATCAAGGCCAATTGCCCCGGCGCATGGCCGGGCACGGTAAGAACGCGAAAACCGGGGCCGATCTGCGTGTCTTGCGCGACCAGCAGATAGTCCTGATCAGGCCACTCCAGCGGCTGAACCTTGCCCCAATAGAGCGGCTTGGGCAGGCGGCGTTCATCGGCCGAGACCAAAATCGGCGCATGCGGAAAGTCAGCAATGCCGCCCACATGGTCGATATGGGTGTGGGTCAGGATATGCAGGTTGATCTGCTCGGGCTGGACGCCGGCGCGTTTAAGCTGCTGCGCGGGCATGTTTTGCGGCGTACATTCCAGCACTTCGCCAAATTCATAAAGCCGGTCTTCGGCGGTCGCGGCGGCTTGGTCTTGGGCGTATTTTTGCGGAAATCCAGTGTCGACCAAAACAGATTCGCCCGCATCCGTCTGGATCAGGAAGCCGCAAATGCCGATCACCCGGCCATTTGCGTGCACTTTGAACAGCCCGTAATCCAAGACGTGCAAGGAGACAGGCCGTCCTTTCAAAAAATCTTTTGCTGGCATAGGCTTCACCTCCGGTTAGATCATGCAGCATGGGTTCCAGATGAAAGTCAAGATTCACACGTTATTCCAATATCTTCTCGACACAACCGAAGCGGACCCAGAGGCCTTTGTGGGGTTCTCGCTGGCGGGCTCCCCCAAGCTGGGTGATTTTCTGGCGGATCTTGATCCGGAAATGTCGCTCGATTGGAACCTGAAATCCTTTCGCGGTTTGCCGCAATTGCGCCAGCGGGTGATTGATCAGGCGGGGCTGACGGGGCAATGCTCGGCCGATGATGTGCTGATCACCGCAGGCGCAGCCGAGGCGAATTATCTGGCCTTCATGCAGTTGGTACAGCCCGGCGATGAGATCGTGACCGAGATGCCCGGCTGGCCCCAGATCGAAGTGCTGGCCAAGGCGCGGCAGGCAAAGGTGAAACTGGTGCAGCGCGACGAAGCCCAAGGCTGGGCATTGCCACTGGACCGGCTTGAGAGCCTGATCACCGAGAAAACCCGGCTGATTTTCCTGACCAATCCGAACAATCCAAGCGGCAAATTGCTCAGCACGGACGAGTTGCAGCAGATCGCGCAGATGGCGGATAAGGTTGGCGCGTGGCTGATCATTGATGAAGTTTACGCGGGGCTGGAATGGGCCGCGCCGCGCGCGCCCTCGATTGCGGGAATGTATGCGCGGGGCATTACAACGGGCAGCGTTTCAAAGGCGCTGGGCTTGCAGGGCTTGCGCACGGGGTGGCTCATCTGCCGCGACAAAACCATGGTGATGGATGCGATTATCCTGCGCGAAAACAGCAGTGAAATCATGAATGTCATGGGCGAGGTGATTGCCGAGATCGCCTTGCGCCCAGAGCGGTTGGCCAAGGCGCTGGACGGTGCGCGCAAAGACAGCATCGCGACGCTTGAATATCTCGACGACTATATCGCGGCGGAGCCGAAACTGTCTTGGCATCGGCCCGAGGCGGGGTTGATCGGGCTGGCGCGGCTGGCGGATGGGATCGACGGCGACGCGTTTGCAAAGCGCCTGTTGGCCGAGCCCTACCGGACGTTTTTGCTGCCGGGCAGCGCCTATGGGTTGCCGCATCACATCCGGCTGGGGGTTGGCGGCGGGGCGGCGGCCAAGTTGGAGCTTGGGCTTGCCCGCATGTCGGAACTGCTTGCCGATTGGTAGCGCCTTAGGGCGCGCTATTGCGTCACCCAGTCCATGGTTTTGAATGCTTCGCGGAAGGCGAATTTTTCCAGATGGCTGTCGATCACCCCATGCACCGCCGAAACGGCGGCGGGGGTTTGCACGGTGCAGGTGATGGTCAGCCCGTCATCATTTGCGGACAGATGAGCGGTGCCCATTTCAAACGCGGCCCAGCCGTTTTTCGCGTCATAAGAAACCTCGATCTTATGGCCGAAATGTTTGCAAAGCTGTTGCAGGTATTTCGAGGCATTGGTGGTTTGGTAATAGCCTGTGGTCGTGGGCATGTTGGCGTCTCCGAAGATGGATGGCTGCGGCAGCGCCCCTGCAAGCGGGGGCGCCGCCAATTTTATTAAAATTTGATGGATGCGGTCAGGCTGACAGTGCGGCCCGGCTCGGTCAGCGGGACAACCCCGTCTAGGTCGATGCCATCGGAGCTGCGGCTGGCGTAAGTGGCGTCAAACAGGTTGAAGACATCCAGACGCACCTTGAGGTTGTCCATCCGGCGCGGCGTGTATTCCGCATAAGCGTTGAGCGTTTCATAGCCCGGCAGATCAACCGCCGTATCGGTGTTCTTGAGCGCGATCTGCGCCGTGCCGCCAATGCGCCATTCATCCGTCACGTCATACCCCGCCTCAAGCCCAAAGATATGGCCAACGGGCCGCCCAAGGTAATAGGCGGTGGAGGCGGCGGTGGCATCATCCACCTGAACATCCGCATAGGTGTAGTTCAGCGTGCCAAAACCGCGCGCGCCCGTGTAGGTCAGCGAGCCGTCAAAGCCGCGCGAGGTCACATCATTGAGCCCGCCGCGTGCGCCGCTGGAGGGCAGCACAGTGTTGATGTCTTCGATGTCGGTGTGGAACAGCGCGGCTTTTGCGGCCAAGGGGCCGTTCTCATAGCGCAGGCCCAGCCGCAGCGCATTGGCACGCGAGGTGGTCAAACCGTCGTAATTCCACGGCGTGCGGAAGTTCACCAGCGACGCTTCGCCCAGCTCATAGCCACCCCAGCTTGAGGCGGCGCCCGCGTTCAGGGTCCAATTGTCGCTCAGCAGAAAGTCGACGGAGCCATTCACGCTCAGCCCGCTGTCGTCAAAGTCAGACCCGTCTGCGGCGTCAAATGACGCCCAATCATAACGCGCGCCATAAGACACCGACATGCGGTCTGACAGGTCTTGGCGGGCCTGCGCAAACAGACCAATATTGCGCAATTCTTCGCGGCCATTGGCGCTGCGCGGGGACACGGTATTGTCGAAACCTTCGGCGCTTTCGTCAAAGAAATCGACACCGACATTCACGGTACCATTGCCCAGATTGAACTCGTTCCGCGCCACACCGCTAAAGCTTGTGTTCACACCATAGAGGCTGTCGATATCCATCGCCTGCTCGTTATAGCTCAGCTGGATATAGGGCGCGATCACGCCGCTTGGGTTCTCGTCCTGATAGGTCAGTGTGTAGGATTTACGCTGGGACAGGGCAGGGTAGAGCACCGTTTCGCGGCCAATAACTTCGGCGAAATCGGGGCGGATGAAACCGCTTTGCGAGGCGCGCAGCCCGCTGTCGGTGGTCTGCGAGGCAGAGAAGCTCAGGCGTTTGCCGCTTTGGGTCGTATAGGCGAATTTGGCGATGTAATCGGTCAGGTCAGCTTCGGTGCCGATTATGGTGCTGCCTGCGCCATCCTCGTAATCATCGCCCGTGGCGCGGGTGCCGCTGAGCAGATACTCAAAGCCGCCGGTCTCGCCAAAAACCGTCAGTGTGTTGCGCAGCCCTTGGCCGTTGCTGCCGTAAGACAGGGTGTAGATGCCGCCAAATGGCGCGCCGTTTTCCAGCAGATCGCGCGCATCTTTGGTGGTGTAGCTGATCGAGCCTGCCAAAGCGCCCGCGCCTTGGTCTGCGGGGGCGAGACCTGCGCTGACCTCAACCGATTTGAGCAGCGCCGGGTCCAGCAGCACATTGCCCGTGTGGTGGAAGGCGGATTTATTTTGCCGCGCGCCGTCGATGGTGACGGAGAGCAAGCTTTCCTCTATCCCGTTCACATAAACCTTTTGCGCGATGGGCGCGCCGCCGCTTGCGGTGATGGCGGATTCGCCTGCAAAAACATCCGCGATGGTGGCGGCGTTGCGTTCTTCGATTTCACTTTCGGTGATTTGGTCATTGCCCAGCACGGCTTGGGCGTCTGCGCCCTGAATTCGGATCGTGCCAAGGTCAAGCGCGTCCTGCCCATAGGCAAATGTTGCGGTGGAGCAGGCCAGTAGCGAGAGCGCAATGCGCCCGGCGGCGGTTTTGTTGGTCATGAAATTGTCCCCAGAGTGGTGTTCTTAGCTGGCTGGAGACGGGAAACGCCCGGTTTTGCTTGCTGTTTCGCATGACTTACTAATTTTGTCGGGATTGTAAAGTGCAAGAAAAACACGGGGGGCGCGCTGTCTCGCGCGGCGTTGGTTTTTCATCACAGGGCGGATTGGGATAATAGTTGTTGAGTGATTGCTCATTAACGCCTAGAGGTTGAAATGTACCTCGCTGTAAATGAGAGCCGATGAGCCGTCCCGCGCAATATGACCGAGAAGACGCCCTGCGCCGGGCCATGCTGATTTTTTGGGAAAAGGGCTATCACGCCACCTCGCTCAAGGATCTGGAAGCGGGGCTTGAGATGAAACCGGGCAGCATTTACACCGCGTTTTGCAGCAAGGAAAATCTCTATCTTCTGGCGCTTGATCTCTATGTCGGGCAATCGCTTGCGCGGTTTGCGGCGCATATGGCGGCGGCGCGCTCGCCGCTGGCGGGGCTGGCCGAACATCTGCGCGGCTTTGCCCGGCTTGCCCCTCAAGACGCGGCGCGGCAGGTCTGTATGCTGACCAAAACGCTGGTGGATACCACCTCAACCGAGCCCAATATCGCAAAACACGCCAAGACCCATCTCAGGCAAATTCGCCATGCCTTTGAGACGGGGTTCGCGCGCGCCAAAGCAGCCGGCGAATTGCCCCAGAGCGCCGATTGCGCGCATTTGGCGCGGCGGTTTCAGGGCGCGGTGGCGGCGCTGCGCTTTGAGCTGCATTTGGGCACGGAACAGCCCGAAATTGCGGCGCTGGCCGATGATCTGGCGCGCGAATTCGAGGCGCTGCGGCGCGCGCGGGCAGATTAATGTAACCAAAACGATTTCTTTTTACTCACAAAGGCAGGACATAAAATGCTGAAATTTTACTACCACCCCACGCCCAACCCGTTGAAAATCGCGCTGTTTCTGGCCGAGACCGATTTGCCTTTTGAATTGGTGCCCGTGGACACCGCCGATGGCAAACAGCACAGCACGGAATTCCGCGCCATCAACCCCAATGGCAAAGTGCCCGCGATCGATGATGACGGCACGAAAGTGTTCGATAGCACGGCAATCCTGCTCTATCTGGCGGAGAAGACAGGCAAGCTGGGCGGCGCGCCGGAAGATCGCGGTGCGATGCTGTCTTGGCTGCTGTTCATCGCGTCGGGGCTTGGGCCGTTTTCGGGCCAATGCGTTCATTTCCATCACAGCGCGCCCGAAGATCTGCCCTATGCCAAGAACCGCTTTATGCGCGAGGCCGAGCGGCATTATCAGGTGCTCAATGACCATCTGAAAGGGCGCGAATTTATCGTGGGCGACAGCTATTCCATCGCGGATATTTCCGCATGGGGCTGGGCGATCCGCGGTGACCGTGTGCTGGGCGGTGAGGGGCTTGAGCGCTTCCCCGAAGTGGCCCGCTGGTTCAAAGCGATCAATGCACGCCCGGCGGTGGAAAAAGCCCAGCAGATGGGCAAAGGCGAGACCTTTAAGGCGGTGGGCGATGAAGCCTCGCTGCGCGCCTTGTTCCCCAGCAACTATTAAAACACCCCCGCCCCAAGCGATGTGTTTGGGGCGGGTTTCGTTGAGGATGATACGATGATGCGCAGCACTGCGGGCGAGAAACCAAAGCGCCATTACGCATGGACCGTGGCCCTGATTTGCGGGTTGTCGGTGCTGTGCGGTTTGGGGTTCGGGCGGTTTGCCTTTGGGATGATGCTGCCTGCGATTTCGGACAGTTTGAGCCTGAATTACAGCCAAGGCGGCATTTTGGGCTTTGGCAATCTGACCGGCTATCTGATGTCTGTGCCCTTGGTGCCGCTGATCCTCAAACGGGTTGGCACGCGGGTGACGGTTTGCGCGGCGCTGCTGGTGATGGCCCTGTCGATGTTCGCCATGGCGGGCAGTCAAAGCTTTGGGTGGCTGACCGGGTTTTACTTCCTCACGGGCCTGAGCAGCGGCGCGGTGGTGTTGCCCTCGATGAGCGTGATGTCGAAATGGTTTGCGCCGTCGCACCGGGGGCTGTCCTCGGGGATGGTGATGGCCGGGCCGGGGTTTGGCATCATCCTGAGCGGTTATGCTGTGCCGCGCCTGACGCCGATCTGGGGGCTGCCTGCGTGGCAGGTGGGCTGGTTGCTGTTCGGCGCGGTCACGGTTTTGGTGGCAGCGATTGCATTTGCCTATATCCGCAATGCGCCTGCTGATCTGGGCATTGCGCCTTATGGCCGTGCGGCAAGCGGCGCAGGCAATGTGGCTCCGCCCATGGCCGCCTCGGCCAAGGTTAAACTTCTGGCGCATTTGGGTGTGATTTTTGGCATCTATGGCGCGACCTATATGCTTTATGTGACATTCATCGTGACCAGCATGGTGGACAGTTACGGCATGAGCGAAGCGCAGGCGGGCGGCCTTTGGTCGTGGTTCGGCTTTTTGAGCATCTTCTCTGGCCTGCTCTTTGGCGCATTGTCAGACAGGATCGGACGGCGGGCGGGAATGGCCGTGGCCTTTGGCGTTTTGGCGCTGTCTTTTGGCTTGGTCGGCTTTGGAGTGGGCGCCTTTGGGCTCTACCTGTCGGTCATCCTATTTGGCATCGCCGCATGGAGCATCCCGGTGATTATGGCGGCCTCTGCGGGGGATTATTTCGGCGCAGGCGGGGCCGCTGGCGCGCTGGCGGCATTGATGTTGACGTTTTCAGCGGGTCAAGCGGTGGGGCCAGTGATCGCGGGTGTTCTGGCTGAAATGATGGGGGATTTCTCGTTCAGCTATGCCGCCTCTGCTGCGGCTTGCCTTGGCGCTGTTGCCTTGGTGATGGCCGTGCGGCCGCCCCGCGTGATCGATTAGGATCGCAGCGGGGCAGGGCCGTCAAAGCGTGGCGATAAACTGCATCACGTCTTTGGCCGGGGCGGTCAGGATGTCTTTTGCATCTTGGACCCGCGCAGGCGTGTAATACTGCTCTTCATGCAAGATATTCACCGTGGCGACCATTTCACCATCCATGATGATCGGCAGGTTGATCACCGAACCGCAGCCCAGTTTCCCGATCAATTCGGCGTCGGGGAAAACCGTGGCGATATCCTCCAGCGTGTTGGCAACGAAACATTCCTTTTGCCCATGCACCTGCTCAAACCAGCGGTCAATCGTGATCGGTTTGGTGCCGGAGGTGGGATAGTTTTCCGCATCATCCGTATAGGCGCGGCGCGCCAGCATGGCCTGCATATCGGCGGTCATCACGGTGAAAAGCTTGGCCCCCACAGTGGTTTTGGTCAATGCACAGAGCGCGTCATAGGCTTCGGTCTGGGTTTTTGCCTTTTGCAGAGCCTGCTCAAAGCTGTCCAAAGCCTGTTTGGTATCGGTCATGTCGCTTCCTTATAATCGGGGTTGCCGCCTGAGGCAGCATAGAGAGATTGGGTGTAACTATGGGTGAAACTGCCGTCATGCAGGGCCGTGGCGGGGGCGGTTTCAACGATCCGGCCCTTGTTCATCACGGCCATGCGGTCGCACATAAAGCTGACCACCGGCAGGTTATGGGTGACCATCAGATAGGTCAGCCCCTGTTCGCGCCGCAGCCGTTTGAGCAGGTTGAGAATTTCCGCCTGCACCGACACATCCAGCGCCGAGGTCGGCTCATCCAGCAGCATCACCTTGGGCTCCAGCATCAAGGCGCGGGCGATGGCCACGCGTTGGCGCTGGCCGCCTGAGAGCTGATGCGGAAAGCGAAAGCGGAAACGCTGGTCCAGCCCCACAGCGGCCAGCATGTCGATCACCCGTTTGTTGCGGTTGCCAAGCCCGTGGATCAGCAAAGGTTCGGACAACACCGTATCAACCGTTTTGCGCGGATGCAGCGAGCCGTAGGGGTCTTGAAACACCATCTGGCAGCGGGTGGCAAAATCGCGGTCAACGCTGTGGCTTCGGGGCGTGCCCAGAATGGAAATCTCGCCGGTCCATTCAGGGGCAAGCCCCGCGATTGCCTTGAGGATCGTGGATTTGCCCGAGCCGCTTTCGCCCACAAGGGCAAAGCTCTCGCCCTCAGCCACTTCGATATTGGCGCCGTAGACGGCTTTGGTTGCGCCATAGGAAATGTCGAGGTTCTTGATCGAAATCGCGCTCATGTGCCGCTCCACGTGCTGCGGTCCAGAACCGGAAGTTCCGCCCGCGTTTCTTGCATTTTGGGCACTGCCGCCAACAGCCCTTGGGTATAGGGATGCGTGGCTTTGTGCAGGTCTTTTGCCGCGCAGCTTTCAACCACTTCGCCCGCATGCATCACCAAAATCCGGTCGCAATACCGCGCCACCAGATTGAGATCATGCGAGATCAAAATCAGCCCCATGCCTTTGTCGCGCACCAACTCGTCAATCAGCTCCAGAACCTGCGCCTGCACCGACACATCCAGCGCCGAGGTCGGCTCATCCGCGATCAGGAAATCAGGGCGCGGGATCAACATCATGGCGATCATGATGCGCTGGCCCATGCCGCCAGACACTTCATGCGGATAAAGGTGGATCACATGTTCCGGATCGTTGATGCGCACCGCATGCAGCATTTCGAGCACCCGCGCGCCCACATCTTTGCGGGCGAGGTTTTCATGGGTGCGCAGGGCCTCGGCAATCTGCTGGCCCACGGTCATCACCGGGTTGAGCGAGAATTTGGGATCTTGCATGATCATCGAAATCCGCGCCCCGCGCAGCTTGCGCATGCCGCGCTCGGACAGGGCTTGCAGGTCGATCCCGTCAAAGATCATCTTGTCGGCGCTTTGCGCGCCGGGGCGGCGGATCAGCCGCAAAATCGCGCGCCCCGTCATGGATTTGCCCGAGCCGCTTTCGCCCACAATGCCCAGCCGCTCGCGGCCCAGCGAGAAGGACAGACCTTTGACCACCTCAACCCGCCCCGTGGGGGCCGGAAAGCTGACCCGGAGATTTTCGATTTCAAGCAGAGGCGTTGTCATGATTTTCCACCTTGTTTGGGGTCCAGAACATCGCGCAACCCATCGCCCAGAAAGCAAAACCCAAGCGAGACAAGGATGATCGCAAAGCCCGGCATTGTGGCGACCCACCATTGATCCAGAATGAACGTGCGCCCGCGCGAAATCATCGCGCCCCATTCGGGCAGGGGCGGCTGTGCGCCCAGCCCCAAAAAGCCAAGCCCCGCCGCCGTCAGGATGATGCCCGCCATATCAAGCGTGACGCGCACGATCATCGACGAAGTACACAAGGGCAGCACATGGCGCGTGATGATCCGCGCATGGGACGCCCCAAGCAGCCGCGTGGCCGAGATAAACTCGGAACTGCGAAAGGTCAGCGTTTCGGCGCGGGCAATCCGCGCATAGGCGGGCCATGAAGTAATGGCGATGGCGATGATCGCATTCTCGATGCCGGGGCCAAGCGCCGCCACAAAAGCCAGCGCAAGGATCAGCTTTGGCATCGACAAAAACACATCCGTGACGCCCATCAGAACCTTGTCGGTCCAGCCGCCAAAATACCCCGAGATCGCCCCGATCAGCAGCCCCAGCGGCGCCGAGATCACGGCAACCAGCGCAACAATCATCAAGGTGATGCGCGCGCCATAAATCACCCGGCTAAAGATATCGCGGCCCAGCTCATCCGTGCCCATCCAATGCGCAGCGGAAGGCGGGAGCAGCCGCGCGCTCAGGTCTTGGCCCAGCGGTGTGTGCGGCGCGATCCACGGCGCAAAAATCGCCGCCAGAACCAGCGCCAGAATGATCACCGCGCCCACCACCGTCAGCGGGTTGCGCATCATCAGCCGCGTCATCCGGTAGGCATTGCCAAGATTGGCTTGCAGTTTGGACTCCGGGGAATCGTCATGTAGCCAGCTTTTCACCTGTGTCATGTCCAGATCTCCTATCGGCTACGCGGATCAAGAATGCGGTAGAGCACATCCGAGAGTTTATTGATGAGGATGAACACAGCCCCGATGACAAGCGTCGCGCCCAGCACGGCATTCATATCCGCATTGAGCAGCGCCACGGTGAGGTAATTGCCAATGCCGGGCCAGCTGAACACTGTTTCGATCATCACCGACCCTTCGAGCAGCGCCGCATAAGACAGGCCAATGACGGTGATCAGCGGCACCCGGATGGGGCGGAACGCATGTATCCAGATCACCCGCCATTCCGCCAAGCCTTTGACGCGGGCGGTGGTGATATATTCCTGGCCAAGCTGGTCGAGCATAAAGCTCCGCGTCATGCGCGCGATATAAGCCAGCGAGAAAAACCCCAAGATCGTGGCAGGCAGGATCAGGTGATCAAGCGCGTTCCAAAACACGTCCCACTCGCCCGCCAGCGCGGAATCGACCAGCATCAGCCCGCTGCGCGGCTCAATCATACCTTCGTAGAAAATATCCACCCGGCCCGGCCCCGCGACCCAGCCTAGCCCGGCGTAAAACACCACCAAACCCACCAGCCCAAGCCAGAAAGCAGGCACGGAATAGCCAAGCAGGGCAAAGACGCGGATGATCTGATCAACCCAGCTGCCTTTGCGCGCGGCGGCCCAAACCCCGAGCGGCACACCAAGGCCCACCCCGATGGCAATGCCCAGCGTCGCCATCTCCAGCGTGGCGGGGAAAACCCGCGCCAGATCGCTTGCCACGGGGCGGTTGGTGGAAACCGAGCGGCCCAAATCACCTTGGAAAACATCCGCCACATAAGAGAAAAACTGCATGATCAACGGGCGGTCCAGCCCCATGGCGATCTTGGCGGCGTCATATTGTTCTTGGGTTGCGCGGTCGCCCACGACGGATAAAACCGGATCAATCGGGATGACGCGGCCAATGAAAAACGTGATGGCCATCAAGCCCACAAAGGTCAGCAACGTCACCACCGCAAAACCCGCCAAGGCCTGCGAGGCGTCTTTCACGCGCTGCACTTTTGTTCGGTCTATACTCATGGGCGATGGCCCCCCTTTGATCCCCGCACCGCCTGTTTTCACACGCGGCGCCCCCCGCAGCGCGCCCCATGCGCCTGAGCAAATTTGCCCGGGGCGGCGGCTGATGACAAAGGCATAAAACATTTTTTACAGATTGCAAAAAAAATTATTCCGTGCAAAAATTTTTTTATGTGCTGGGATGCGGGGCGCAGAGCGGACCGCGTGCGAGCAGAGCAAGCCAATGACGGAGAGCATATGACACCGGGAAAATCCGACCTTTTGCTGGGCGCGGCAATCAGAAAACGGCGCAAGCAAATGAATATGACGCTTCAGGCTCTCTGTGACGCCTCCAGCGTCTCGGTTGGGTATCTGAGCCAAGTCGAGCGGGACAATGCAACCCCTTCCTTGGGCACATTGGCGCAGATCGCAGATGCGCTGAACGTCAATCTGGAATATTTCATCGCCACGCCAAAACCCTCCGACGGGCTGTCGCGCGCCGACGCCCGCCCGCAGTTCAAGCTGGCCAATTCACCGCTGACCTATGAAACGCTGGCCACGGTTTTTCCCGGCTCTGAACTCTCGAGCTATCTGCTGAACATCCCCGCAGGCTATGCCTCCGAAACCGTCAGCCACGAGGGCGAAGAGATTATTTTTGTGATCGAAGGCGAGATCGAGCAAACGCTGGGCGATCAGATTTTCCGCATGAAACCGGGCGATAGCCTGCATTACAGCGGCCAAACCCCCCATTCATGGCGCAATACCACAGACACGCCCGCGCGGCTGCTGTGGACCGGCACACTTGCGGTTCTAAGCCGCCCCGGCGCAATCGAGCTGCCTGAATTGGCCCCCAAAAAACAGAGCGCCTAAGCGCCCGATTTTATCCATTCAACAAGGAGACCCACGTGAAACACCTAAAATCCACCCTTCTGGCAAGCGTTCTGATGCTGCCTCTGGCTGCGCCTGCGGCTTTTGCCGAAACCCCCGAGGGGGTTTTGGTTGTTGCGCAAAACATCGATGACATTGTCGCCATCGACCCGGCGCAGGCCTATGAATTCACCTCCGGCGAGCTGGTCACCAACCTGTATGACCGCCTTGTGCAATATGACGCCGAAGACACGGCCACTCTGGCGGCGGGGCTTGCCTCCTCTTGGGAAGCCGACGCCAAGACCATCACCTTTACCCTGCGTGATGGGGCCAGCTTTGCCTCGGGCAACCCGCTGACCGCGCGCGATGTGGTTTTCTCCTTTAGCCGGGTGATCAAGCTGAACCTGACCCCGGCCTTTATCCTGACCCAGCTTGGTTGGACCGCCGAGAACATCGGCGAGATGGTCACAGGCGAGGGCAACACGGTCACCGTCAAATACGAGGGTGATTTCTCGCCAGCCTTTGTACTGAACGTTTTGGCCTCGCGCCCCGCGTCGATTGTGGACAGCGTTCTGGTTGAGGAAAACGCCGTGGACGGCGACATGGGCAATGCGTGGCTGAATGAAAATGCCGCAGGCTCCGGCCCCTTTGTGCTGGAGCGTTACGCCCCTGCACAGATGATCCGCATGAGCGCCAATGACAGCTATTTCAGCGGCGCGCCAAAGATCGAAAGCGTGATCATCCGCCATGTTGCCGAGGCCGCCACCCAACAGCTTTTGCTGGAGCAAGGCGATGTTGATCTGGCGCGCAACCTTACGCCTGATCAAATTGCATCGCTTAATGATGACGGGATCAAGGTTGAAACCTTCCCGCAGGCCGCCGTTCACTTTTTGTCATTCAACCAAAAAGAAGACAGCCTGACCAACCCTGCCGTCTGGGAAGCCGCACGCTATCTGGTTGATTACAAAGGCATGACCGACACGATCATCAAAGGCCAGATGGACATTCACCAAGCGTTTTGGCCAAAGGGTTTCCCCGGTTCCTATGACGAGACGCCGTTCTCCTACGATCCGGAAAAAGCCAAGGCGATCTTGGCCGAAGCAGGCATCGACAGCCCGATCACCGTTTCGCTGGATGTGATCAACGCGCCGCCTTTCACCGATATGGCGCAATCGCTTCAGGCCAGCTTTGCCGACGCGGGCATCAATTTTGAAATCCTGCCCGGCACAGGTGCGCAGGTGATCACCAAATACCGCGAGCGGACCCATCAGGCGATGTTGCTCTATTGGGGCCCCGATTTCATGGACCCGCATTCCAACGCCAAAGCCTTTGCCTATAACTCGGATAACTCCGATGAAAACTATGCGGCCACCACCACATGGCGCAATGCATGGGCCGTGCCCGATGAGATGAACAAAGAGACAATGGCCGCGCTGTCAGAGGCAGATCCGGCAAAACGTCTAGAGATCTATCAAAAGCTGCAAAAGGAAGTTCAGACCTCCTCGCCCATCGTGATCATGTTCCAAGCGGCCTATCAGGTGGCGATGGACACACAGGTTACGGGCTATGTGAACGGGGCCACGTCTGACTTCGTTTACTACCGCCTTGTCGAAAAAGACTAGGCGTTAAAACCAAAGGGCCGCCGACGACGTTGGCGGCCTGTTCTAACTTCCCCGTAATTCACTGCCATTTCGGAGCCCACCATGAGTGCCTCATCCCCGACCCAAACCCGCCTGTCCGATCTGCGGACCCGCATGAAAGAAACCGGCACCGATCTGGTCGCGCTGGGACCATCGAGCCATATGGCGTGGCTCTCTGAGGTCCATCCGCATGGCGATGAAAGACCTGTGATGCTGCTGGTCAGCCAAGAGTATGCCGGGTTCTTGATGCCCGCCTTGAACAGCGCCGCCGCCCGCCAATCCACCGACCTGCCGTTTCACACATGGCGCGATGATGAGGGTCCGCAGGCCGCGCTTGCGGATTTGCTCAAGGCCTGCTCGGCCACTGGCCCGGATCTGATGGTGGTGCTGGATGAAACCATGCGCACCGATTTTTCCTTGCGTCTGCTTGATGCGATGGACACGCCCCGCCGCAGGTTCACCGATGACACGGTCGGGCTGCTGCGCGCCGCAAAAGACGAGGCCGAATACGCGGCGATCAAAGCGGCGCATCTGCTCAATGATGGCGCGGTGAAAGCGGCGTTCGAGGCGCTGGCCATTGGTGTGACCGAGCGCGACATTCAAACCGTGATCCACGAGCATTACAAAGCCCATGGCGCGACATTGGAGTTCTGCTCCATCTGCTTTGGCGAATCCGGCGCCTTCCCGCATCACTATTCCGGCGAGCGCAAACTGACAGCGGACACAGCCATTTTGATCGACACGGGCTGCCGCTTGAACGGCTACCCGTCCGACATGACGCGCAGCGGCTTTTTCGGCACGCCAAGCGACACCTACTGCGAGGTGTTTGACGTGGTCGAGCGCGCGGTTCAGGCGGCGCTGGCGGCGGCAAAACCCGGCGTTCTGGCCCGCGACATCGACAAAGCCGCGCGCGATGTGATCGCGGCGGCGGGCTATGGCGATAAGTTCTTGCACCGCACCGGGCATGGGCTGGGCATCGACATCCACGAGCCGCCCTATATCGCGGCCAATTCCGATGCGGTTCTGGCGGCGGGCAATGTGTTCTCCATCGAGCCGGGGATTTACCTCAGCGGTGATTTTGGCGTGCGCCTCGAAGAGATCGTGATCCTGCGCGAAGACGGCCCCGAGATTTTCTCCGAAATGCCGCGCGACATGGTGCAAACGGGCGTGTGAAACACCCTTTCGATCTCCGCTGATATGGCGGAGATCGACCCAATGCCCGGCCCCGAGATCTCCGGCCTAATGCGGCCTGACCTTGGGGGCGAAAAATTCCAGATATTTACTGATGGCACAGATCAGGTGGTAAAATGTGCTGGCTGGCACGGTGCTCTCCATATAAGGCCGGCGCAGATGCGCCACATCGTTCCACAGGCCCGGCGGCGCGCAGATGATAAAGTGATGCCAAAGCCGCTGGGCGCTGCGTTCGGCGGCAATATCGGCGCTGTCCATGCCGTGGCGGGCCAACTCGATCTCGGCCTTCAACAGCTCGGTCTGCGGCCAACAGCGCGCGGTTTGCGCCAGCGATCTGCCGCTCGGCTCGACCAGATCATGCGCCAGCCCGGTATAGGCATCAACGCCAAACGCCTTGCCCTGCGCAATCAGCGCATGGCACTGTGGCGGCGGCGCTTGGTTTGACAGCCGCGCGTGACGCGCCAGCAGCCACGCCCATTCAAACTGGTGACCGGGTTCAAAATGGCGGCTGTTGCTGGGGCCAGCGGTCAGGTCCGGGCCCAATTCTTCGCGCAGGCACAGATCAATCCCGGAAAAGAAATGCCCCTGAAACAACGCCACAATCGCATCGGCGCGCGCCAGCCACGCGGCATCACCGCTCAGCTCATACCACGCCAAAAACGCTTCGAGCAGATGCATATGCGGGTTGGCGCGGCGCGGCAAACTGCCTTCGTCATCCTCGGCATAACCGTTCCATGCGCCGCCGGGGGTTTGGCAACTGATCGCCTCCAGCGCGCCCATGGCGCGGCGGGCCAGCAGGTCGGCTTGGCCATATCCTTGGGCGTGGCATTCGGCCAATGCCAGCAGCACAAAGGCGTGGTCGTAACAATCGGTGCGCCCATCCGTGACCGCGCCGCGATGGTCAAATGTTTTGCACCAACCGCGCGGCGAATGGGTTGCGGGATTTGCCAAAAACGCCAAGCCATGGTTGATCGCCAGATCGGCATTGCCCCGCCATCCCATGCGTTTGGCCTTGGCAAAAACATAGATTTGCCGCGCCATGCTGCGCAGCCGTTTATCGCTCAACATGCTGCGGCCTTGCATGTCCAGCACCTCGTGAAACCCGCCAAACCTGCGGTCAATCCCATGCGCAAGCCAATAGGGCAGGGCTGTGTGAAACAGCCAGCCGCGCAGGGTGGGGGCCATCGCGCCGGGGGTTGGGTCATCGGGCTGGCGGCCTTGGCGGCGCAGGCTTTGCGCGGGCATCTCGGCGGGGTGAAATCTTCGGTTCATGGGGCGATCCCTTCTGCAAGCTGGGCCAGAAACGCGCGGCGGTTATAGCTGCCGCTCCGGGCAGCGATGGTCAGGCTGGCGGGCAATCCGCGCTCAAGCGCCAGCGCCAAAAAACCCGCGCCAAAACCGGGGCTGTGCACAAAATCCAGATGCGTCCGCTCCGCTGCGGCGCGGTTGGCGGTGTAAAGCAGATGCACGGGCGGTGCAGCAGGATGGATCAACGCCGCCGGGGAAAGCTGGTCAAAGGCGGGGGCGAAGGTGCTGCGCTGGGCCAAAAAACCTTCAAAATCCGCCTCATCCAGCCCAAAAGCATGGCCGCCATACCGCAGCTCTGGCCCCGCCCACGCGCGCATTTGCACCGGATCAATGCTGGTCTGCGCATCGACTGCGCCCACCACGCTCACCCGCGTGGACATGCGCAGCACCGGATCGGGCGCGCCAAGATCGGCTTGGTCCGGGTGCAGCCCCAGCCACAGCGCGTTGAACCCGCCCGATGATGCCCCGTAAACCGCGGCGCGGTGCGGATCGAGCCCGTATTTCGCGCCGTGCAAGCGCAGAAATTGCAGGGCGCGGGCGCTGTCGTGCAGCGGTCCAAGCAATGGCGGCGACATCCCGGCATCGCTGGCCTGAGTGAGGCTGCGATAATCAATGGCGGCAAAGGCGATGTTGCGCCGGGTGAAATAGGCGACATCTTCGCGCGAGACATTGTCTTTGCTGCCGCCCCACCACCCGCCGCCATGGATGTAAATCACGAACGGCGCGGGGCCTGCGGCTGCGGGCAGATACAGATCAAGCCGCTGCTCTGGATGGTCGCCATAGGCCAGATTGCGGTGGGTTTTATCGGGCTGCGCCGCGCCGCTCTGACCAAGCGCGGCCAGCAAAGCAAGGCAGAGCAGCAGCCGTTTCATGTTTTCTGCTCGCGTCTGACGGTGATGTCTGGCGGCGCTGCCCAAAGCTGTTTCTTGAGCAGGTTCTGCCAAGAAATCTCGGGCCCTTGGGCAATCAGCCAAGACGTGCCCAAAATGATCACCAACAATGTGGCAAGCGCCAGATGCGGCCCAAGCCCGGCGGCAAACAGCGCCGGGGTCAGCACCATGCCAAGCGCATAATGGTTAAGGTATAGCGGATAGCTGAGGCAGCCCAGATTGCGGGTCAAGCCCGTGCGCCGCCCCAGCAGGTTTGCGATGCCCGGCGCCCAGCGGATGCTGGCGACAATCCCCACCATCCCCGCGCCCCAAACCGCAGAGCACGCGAGCGCGCTTGGTGCCCCAGGGGCGGTCATCGCAGAGAGGCTGATCTCGATCATGCCAAACAGGAAAAACAGCGGTAAGACGCCCCGGTGCCATGGCCGCACACCGCTGCGGTAGATCGAAAAGAACAGCATGCCGATGGCAAAAAACACCCCATGGCGCAGCAAGGTAACTTTGAACACATAGCCGCGCATCAGGTCATAAACGGCGGTGCTCCCGCCTTGCAACGCGACCATATTGGCCACCGCAAAACCCAGCAAAAACAAACAGCTAACCACCCCCAGCCCCAGCGCCAGATGCTCCAGCGAGATGCGGGGTCGCAACAAGATCGCGCCGCAGATCAGCAGGTAAAACACCGCCTCGACCACCAGCGTCCAGATCACACCATCAATGTAGGGGCCTTTGGGCGATAAGATGATGCTGCGGGCATAATCCACGATCAACACCTCCAGCGGATCGCCATAAAGCGCGCGGGCGATCAAGGCGATGCTGGCGCAAATCCACAAAGCCGGGCCGATGCGGATGATCCGGTTGCGCAAAAATCCCCACGCGCCCGCATTGGCCGCGCTCATGGCGATGACAAAACCGGAAATGACAAAGAAAATCTTGACCCCCACCGCCCCGGTGCCGCTAAAAATCTCGATCATCGGAAAGGCCGCATCTGCGCCGTAAGCCAGCCCATTTGCGTCGCGCCAGCCAAACAGCGCAAAATGGTTGAGCATTACCATTGCCGCCGCCGTGATGCGCAAAATATCCAGCCCGTGAAGATGGGTGGGGCGTGCCATGCTAGGCCTCGGTGCGCAGGTGCGCCGCGCCATTTCGGGTTTTCAAACGGGCAAAGGGCGATGTGCCCGCGCCCGGCCGGGCAGGGTTCTTGGCCGCAAGCGCCGAGGCGATGATCTCTTTCATGCGAAACTGAAACGTGGCCTTGTTGAATTTTGCCGCATGGGCCGCGATGCGCGCGGCGGAAAATCCAACGCCTGTCTCTTCGAACAGATCAAGCGCCTGCGCCAAAGCCAGCGGTGTCTGCTCGTCGAAAAACACCCCGGTTTTCCCGCTCAGCACGCTGTCGCGCGCGCCGCCCGACCCGTAAGCGATGACAGGGGTGCCCGCCGCCATGGCCTCCACCGGGATGATGCCAAAATCTTCTTCGCCGGGGAAAATCAAGGCCCGGCACCGGGCAAGATGGGCGCGCAAATCGGCGGTTTCTAACCGCCCGGCAAAATGCACGCTTGGCCCTGCGATGGCCTTGAGCCGCGCCAGTTGCGGCCCCTCGCCAACCACAATCAAGCGTCGCGAGGTCTGGGTGCAGACCGCCACGGCCAGATCGACCCGTTTGTAATCCACCAACTCGCTCGCGCAGAGGTAAAAATCTTCCTTTTGCGCCTGAACCGTGAAGGCTTCTGTGTCGACGGGCGGCGGCACCACAACCGCGCTGCGGCGGTAGTATTTCGAGATCCGCGCCGCCACATGGTTGGAATTTGCGACAAAATAATCGACCCGCGCACTGGTGGTCACATCCCACATGCGCAGCCATGGCGCGCAAAACGCCAGCGCCGCACCGCGCAGGAACCCGGCGCTGGCGCGGTACAGATGCGCGTGATCCCAGATATAGCGCATGGGCGAGTGGCAATAACAGATATGCACAGCATGGGGCGGGCAAATCACGCCTTTTGCCGGGCCGGATTCGCTTGAAAGCACCAGATCATAACCGCTCAGATCCAGCCCCTCCAACGCCCAAGGCATCAATGGCAACATGGCTTGGTAATGTTTGCGCCCCCACGGGATGCGCTGCAAAAACGAGGTGGTGACACGGTGATCGCGGATCGTATCGCTGACCATGGTCGGATCATACACCAGCGTGAAAATATCCGCCTGCGGGTAGAGTTCGCACAGCGCCTCGAGCACCTTCTCGCCGCCGCGCATCTTCACCAACCAATAATGCACAATCGCCACTCGCATGTACCGCTTACCCCCTTCGATCCCTCTTGGCAGCACTCCCCAAAGCCCCCGCGCTAGATTGCGGCAGAAATGCGGCGAAACCGCCAAGGCACTCAGTTAGCCACGGGGCAGGGCGCTGCGGTAAGCGCCTCTTTTGGGGGAGGTCTTGGCCCGCAAGCATCGGTTTGGCGCGCACAGGCGCAGGGCGGGCCCGCCCAAAAGGGGCGATGCCCTTGGCCGCAGGCGCGCCCCCCTATGCGCCTTATGGATGAGGCCCAAAGGGTCAAAGAGGTAATTCAGCTAAGGGCGCGCTGGCCCTAGGCTGAAAGATCCGGGCAGGTTTGTCAGTGGTGGCAGACCGGGCGCGGGTACAGGGAAGGAATGGGCCAGTATTTTGGAAACCCTATCGCGATTCCAGGTGAGACAGGTTTGGGGAGGGCGGCTGATTTTAATGATCTGCGCCGCCGTGCTTGCCCTGCCGCTGCGCGCTGAAATCCATGGCGGCTTTGCCCTGATGCCGGAAACCAAGCTGCGGATTTCTGTGGTGGAGTGGCGCTCGGCGCTGGGGGAATACCGCGACTGGACCGCGCTGAGCGGCGAGTTTCGACTGGCGCAGGATGGCAGCCTCTCCTTGCCCCTGATCGGCGAGCTTTACGCCGCTGGCGTCACCCCGCCCGAGCTTGCCGTGCTGATCGCCAATGCGTTGCAGGTGCAAACCGGCATCGTCGACCGCCCTGTGGCTTCGGTAGAAATCACCGCCTATCCGCCGGTATTTGTGACCGGTGAAGTGGACCGCCCCGGCGCGGTGGAATTTTCCCCCGGCCTGACCATCGGGCGGCTGGTGGCTTTGGCGGGCGGCCAAGCGCGCCTGACCGAAAAGCAATACCGCGACACAGAGCGCGACCGCCTCAGGGTGCTGGGTGATCTGGAGCTGTTCACCCTGCAACGGGTACAGCTTTTGGGCCGGTTTGCGCGGCTCACGGCGGAAATGGACGGCGCGGTGCGCGTGGCTTTCCCAAGCGATTTTACGCGCCCCTCGGGGGATCTCACCAGCAGCGCCGCCCGCCGTGCCATCGCGACCGCGCAGCGGCTCGAACAGGCGTTGTTTGCCAAACGGCAGCAAGCGCTGGCGCGGGATCTGGCATCGCTGGGCGATCTGGAAACCCTGCTGATCCGCGAGATCGAAGTGCTCGACGAGAAAATCGAGGTGCAAAAACAGCAGGTCCGCCTGTCGGGCGAAGAGCTGGCCCGCATCCGGGTTTTGGTGGAACGGGGCACCGCGACCATGCCGCGCCAAACCAGTTTGGAACGGATCGTGGCCGATCTGGAAAGCAGCCTGCTGGATATTGTTGTGGCCTCCATGCGCGCCAAACAAAAGCTGAATGAAACGCGCCGCGCCGGGTTTGGCCTCAGCAGTGATCGGCAAACCCAAGTGGTGCAAGAACTGCGCGAGACCGAAAACATGCTGGCCGATGTGCAGGCAAAACACTGGACCGCGCGCCAGATTCTCGTCGCGCTTCAGGCCGTTGAAACATCCCCCGATGGGCAGGAGGAAGGCCTCCGACCGCCTTTGCAATTCAGCGTGATGCGCGCAGGCGAGGCCCGCGTGGTGAGCGAAGATTTCACCGTGATGCCCGGCGATCTGGTGACCGTGGCTTTGGGCGCGCCGCCGCCCGAGCCCGCCGTGCTCTCCAGCCGCCGCACCCCCGCGCCGAGGAGTGAATGAGATGAACAACCAACAATGGCCCCGCGCCGCGCCGCTGCAAACGCCCGCCCCGCGCGAGGCGATTACCCTGCGCGATATGCTGGGGTTTCTGCGCCGCAATGCGCTGTGGTTGACGCTGTGCACGGGGCTGAGCATCGCGCTGGGCCTTGCCTATATCGTGAACACGCCGCCGAGCTATGTGGCGGTGGCGCGGCTGGTGATGGACCCCGGCCAACAGCGCATCGCCTCGCGTGACAATACCACCGGGACGATCATCATCGAGGCCGCCGAGATCGCCAGCCAGTTGGAGATCGTCAAATCCGAAGCCATCGCCCGCTCGGTCATCGCCGAGCTTAATCTGCTGGAGAACCCCGAGCTGCAATCGGCCAAATCATGGCGCTCTTGGGTCACGGGCCAGATCACTTCGGCATTGGTGGCGCTGAACCTGCGCGCCCCGGACGAGGCCACGGGATCAGACGCGGATTTACTGCTGCGCCAGACCATGGCGCGGTTCTTGGGGCGCATTTCCGTAAGGCGGGTGGGGCAATCTTATGTGCTGGAAATCGGCTATGCCTCGGGCGATCCGGATTTCGCCGCGCTGGCCGCCAACACCATCGCCCAGACCTATATCAGCAATGGCCGAGAGCAGCAGGCGCGGGTCGCCAATAGCGGCGCAACGTGGCTGGAGGGGCGTTTGTTCGAAACCGGGCGTTTGGCCCAAGAGGCCCAGATGGAGGAAGAGCAATTCCGCCTCGAAACCGGGATCACCGCGCTGGGCGGCGGGGCCTCGCTCGAAGAGCAGCAATTGGTGGAAACCGCACGCCAGCTTCTTGAGGCCAAGACCGCAACCGCCACCGCGCAGGCACGACTCGACACGCTGCTGTTGCTGATCGAACAGGACGTGTCGGACATCGCAATTGATGACGCCAACAGCGATGGCCAAACCGAGCGGCTGCGCGATGACATCCGCACCACCATCGCGCGGGTGAGCGCGCTGCGCCAGCGCTATGGCGCCAATCACCAAACGGTCATCGCCGCGCAGCGTGGCCTTGAGCAATTGACCGATGAAATGGCGCAGGTCTTGGTGCGGGTGGTGTCGGCCTACCGCTCGAACCTTGCGGTGGCCAAAGGCACCGAACGCCTGATTGAGACCGAGCTTGAGCGGCTCAAGCTGCTCAAAACCCACAGTGATTTGGCCGGTGCGCGGCTGGCTGAACTGCAAAGCCGCACCGCCACCTATCGGCGCATGTATGCCAATATGATGGAGCGTCTGATTGGCGCGCTGGAAAAACAAACCTTCCCATTGGGCAATGCGCGGGTTGTCACGGCGGCAACGCGGCCGCTCGCGAAAAACAGCCCCAAAACATCGCTGATCCTGCCGTTGGCTGCGATCTTGGGCCTCTCGGCGGGGCTGCTGATTGTCGGGCTGCGCGAGACGTTGAACCGGCGTTTGGTGCCCGGTGCGCGGCTGCTGCGCGAGACAGGTTTGACGACGCTTGGCATCTTGCCCCATGTCACTGCGCGCCAATCCAAAGCGATGGGCGGCGCGGGCCAAGGCGCGCAGCCGCCCTTGCTTGGCGCGGCGGTCAACGCCCCCGGCAGCCCCTTCACCGAAGCTTTGCGCGATGTGAAACTGCGGCTGGCCCAAGCGGGCGGCAGACAGATGCAGGGGGTGATCGGCGTCACCGCGCTGGACTGGGGCGATGGGGCCTCGACCGTGGCGGTTAATCTGGCGCAAATCTATCTGCATGAAGGGGTCGACACTTTGTTGATTGATGCAGGGCCAGAGGGGTTCAACCTCGCGGGGATCGACGCTGAAAACGCGGCGGGCTTGGGCCTGTTCACCGCGCCCCCGGCCCCCTCCCGAGCAGGCCGGAAACTCGCAAGCACAGCGCGCAAAACGGGCGGCAATCTGGAGGTGCAACCGCTTAGATCCGAAACCGGCGCGGCGCATCATTTCCGGCATTTACCCGAACTTGCCACGCGGCTGCAAACGCTTGTCGCGGGCGGCAGATTGGTGGTGGTCGACATGCCAAGCTTTGCCCAGAGCGCCGATGCCCGGACCATCTGTGACATGGTGGATCTGATCGTGGTGGTGGCGCGCAATCCGCCCAAAACCACGCTCGACGAATTGGAAGCCGCCATCGCCCGGCTGGGCGTATCGGGCGCAAAAATCGCAGGTCTGGTGTTCAATGCGCCGGGGCCGCGCCTGCGCAAAGCGGCTGCGCGCAAACGCGGGCCCGCCGCCGACCCGGCCCATGCCCGCCGCGATAAGGAGGCACAGCTTGTTACCCAGTAACAGCAGGCTTCACATCGCCTTGGGCATCGCCACGGCCAACCGCCCCGATATTTTGGCGCAGGTTCTGCCGCATTTGGCCAAACAGTACCGCCCGCCCGACCAGATCATCCTCTGCGCCCCCCGCGCCGAGGATATCCCCGAGGCAGCGATGGCCGCCCTAACCGCGCCTTCGCAAAAACACGTGGCAGGGCCGGGGCTTTGCCTGCAACGCAACCACATCCTATCGGCAGCAGGGCGCGCCGATCTCATGGTGTTTTTCGACGATGATTTTATCCCCGCTCATGATTGGCTGGCGCAGGTGGAACGTCTGTTTATTGCCCATCCCGAAGTGGTGGTGGCCACGGGCCATGTGATCGCGGATGGCATCGGCGGGCCGGGGTTTGCGGCGGATTTAGCGGCGCAAATGCTCGAACAAGACAGCGCGCAAAACGCCGCCGCCGCGCCCGCGCCGCTGATCGAAGTCTACAATGGCTATGGCTGCAACATGGCCATTCGCATGGCGGCAATCGATGCGGTGGGCGCACGGTTCGACGAGGCGCTGCCGCTTTATGGCTGGCTGGAGGATGTGGATTTCAGCCGCCAATTGGCCGGGCGCGGTACCATCGTGCGCGCCTCGGCGCTGCGCGGGGTGCATTTGGGCACCAAATCGGGGCGCACGCCGGGGCGCAAACTTGGCTATTCGCAAATGGCCAACCCGCTTTACCTCTATGCCAAGGGCAGCGTCAGCGCGCGCCATGCGCTGACCTTGATGGTGCGCAATCTGGCGGCAAACTCGGCCAAATCCCTGCGGCCAGAACCGTGGATCGACAGGCGCGGGCGGCTGTCGGGCAATCTTTGGGCCATTGCCGATTGGGCGCGGGGCAGGGTGACCCCGCAAAATGCCCTGCGGATGAGGTGAGCCATGCAACCCCCTGAACCAGACCGGGTGGTGATCATCAACGACCGCTCCACCCATGTGGGCGGGGCCTCGAAACTGGCCTGCGAATTGGCAGGCGCGCTGCACAGGGGCGGCACGCCCGTGACCTTCTTTGCAGGTGACGCCCCCCATGATGCCCCGCCCGTGCCCGATACGCGGTTTTTGGGCCAGTTGCCGCTTACTTCAGCAGGCGCTGCTGTGGCTCTAACACGGGGGTTTTATAACCGCGCCGCTGCAAAAGCTTTGTCGCGCCTGATTGCGGAGCAAGACACACCCCGCACGATTTACCATGTGCACGGATGGTCGAAAATCTTCTCGCCCTCAATCTTTGGCGCGCTGCGTTCGGTGCGCGCGCGCACGGTGCTTCACGCGCATGATTTCTTTTTGGCCTGCCCCAATGGCGGCTTTGTGAACTATCAAAAATTGCAGGGCTGCGATCTGACACCCCTGTCGGCGCGCTGCCTCGCCAGTCGCTGTGACAAGCGCAACCACGCGCATAAGCTCTGGCGCGCAGGGCGGCATCAACTGCGCCGCAGCCTGTTCCCGCTGGGGGTGGGGGGCGCGCGCCTGCTGCTGATCCATGAGGGGATGGCCCCCTATCTGGCCCGCGCCAACATCCCGGCGGCAATGATGCAAACCCTGCGCAACCCGGCCCTGCCATTTCTGGATGCACCCGGCGCGCCTTGGGCCGCAAAAAACTTCTTTTTCATTGGCCGGGTCGAGGCCGAGAAAGGCGCGGCGCTGGCGGCTGCGGCGGCGCAGTTGGCGCATCTGCCGCTGCATGTCATTGGCACAGGGGCGGAGGCCGCAGAACTAGGCCGCGCCTACCCGCAGGTGGTTTTCCACGGCTGGAAACAGCGCGATGAAATCGCCGCATTGATGGGTGATTGCCGGGCGCTTGTGGTCTCCTCTCCGGTGCCCGAACCCTACGGTTTGGTGATCGCCGAGGCGCTCGGATCGGGCATTCCGGTGATCTTGCCGGACAATGCTTTGCTCGCCCCCGAGATCACAGCAGCGCATTGCGGCATTGCCTACCGCGCAGGCGACCGGGCGGCGCTGATCGCCGCCATGACCCGCATCGCAGCCGATGATGCCTTGGTAAAACAGCTCAGCTCAAACGCGCAGGTAGCGGCAAAAACAGTCTCTAACACAGCGCAAACATGGGTATCTGCCCTGCGCGAAATCTACGGCACCATGCTCAGCGCGCCAGCGGCGCAGGGCGGACTACGCCGATTGGAGGGGGCGCGAATCTGATTTGTTAATTTGCGATATCGGCCCGAGGCGGGCAGCATTTAAACAGCAATTTGCTTGCTGGAGGCTGCCAATGACCCAAATGTCCCATGATCTGCTGCGCGCGCAGCCCCGATACGCATTTGACCAGCACGCAGCCCTGCCGGCGCGGCCCATCAAACGCCTGTTTGATCTGGTGGGGGCGCTGGTGTTGGTGGTCGCGCTTGCCCCGTTCTTTTTGCTCACCGCTCTGGCGCTTTTGCTGGCCGATGGGCGGCCCTTGGTCTTTTCGCATGACCGTGTGGGCGGCGGCGGGCGGGTGTTTGGCTGTTTGAAATTTCGCACCATGCGCCGCGATGCCCAAAGCCATCTGGAACGGATACTGGCGTCTGATCCGGCGCTGCGCCGCGAATGGGAAGAGACCCAAAAGCTGCGCCACGATCCGCGTGTGCACCGGCTAGGCCGCTTCTTGCGCAAAACCAGTCTGGATGAATTGCCACAGCTTTTTAACGTGATCGCGGGCGAAATGAGCCTTGTTGGCCCGCGCCCGGTCACCACCGAAGAGCTGCACCACTACGCCCAGCACGCGCCGACTTATTCCATGATGCGCCCCGGCATTACCGGGCTCTGGCAGACCTCGGGCCGCTCCAACACCTCCTACGCCCAGCGGGTGCGCTTGGATGTGGAATATTTCCACGGGCGTTCGCTGCTCACGGATATCCGCATCTTGCTGCGCACGGTGAATGTGGTGCTGTTCGAGCGTTCGGCCCATTGAGAGAAAGGCGCGCCAGATGAGCAGCCAAAGCCCCGCCCCGGCGCAAACCGGACGAGGCCTTTTGGGCGATGGGTTCTGGACATTGCTGACCAAGATCGCCTCGCAGGGGTTGCAATTGGCCGTGTTCATCATGGCCGCGCGCATGTTGCAACCTGCCGCCTTTGGGCTGTTTGCCTTTTGCACCGCTTTGGCGATTTTGATGGTTGTCCTCGCCGAAGGCGGCTGGCGCGAATATGTGCTGGGCACCCCTGATGCCGCCGCCCGCCACGATGAAACCGCCACCATTGCGCTGATCTCGGGCGGCGCGCTCACCGCGCTGGGCCTGATCTGTGCTGTGGCGCTCTGGCGCTCTTTTGCGCTGCAAGACGAGGCGCTGCTGATCGCGTTTTACTGCCTGTGGATTGTCCCCGCCGTGATGTCTGCCTTTTACGAAGGCGTGATGGTCGCGCAGGGGCAGGTGCGGATCATGGCGAAAATCCGCATTGCCGCAGAGGTGTTTGGCGCGGTTCTGGCGCTGGGCGGGCTTTGGGCAGGCTATGGCGTTTTTGCGCTGGTGGCGGGGCGCATCGCGATGCAGCTGGGGTTTCTCGGCGGCGCGCTGCTGGCCACGCGCTACCTGCCGCGCTTGCGGTTTGATCTGGATTTCACCCGCGTTCTATTTGCATTTTCCGGCTATATTCTGATCAACCGTTTGGCGGTTCAGCTGCGCTCTTATTCCGGCACATTGATCGTTGGCATGTATCTGGGCCTTGGGGATGCCGGGCTTTTCCGCGCCGCCGAGCGTCTGGTTGCCGCAATTGGCGAGCTGGTGGGCGAGCCTGCGCGCATGATGGGCTGGATTTTCTTTCGCCGTCTTGGCCCGGTTCAGGGGGCAAAATGGCGCGCCGAGGTCACGCGCTATATGGCCGCGCTGATCTGCGTGGCCGCGTTGGTCTTCGGGGGCATGGCGCTGATCGCGCAGGATTTGGTGCGGATGCTGCTGGGGGAAAACTGGCTGCCTGCGGCCTCGATCGTGCCGCTGCTTGCGCTCAAACAGCTGTTGGTGACTCCCAGCATGTTGACCGAGCCGCTGCTGTCGATTGCAGGGGCGATCCGGCGGGCTTGGCCGGCGGTGCTGGCCAATGCAGCGGTCGCCGTGGGCGCGCTTGCGCTCGCCGCGCCCTACGGGATCATGCCCGCCGCCGGGGCGCAGATTGCCTCGGCCTGCTTTGCGCTTGGCACCACAGTGTTTTTGCAGCGGCGCTATGCAGGGATGATGTGGCCCGGTGTGCTGCGCGGCATTGCGGCACTGCCCTTGGCGCTGCTGGTGATGGGCGCCACTGTCTTATGGATCGGGCGGATCGATCTGATACAACAGGCCCCTTTGCCGCTGATGATGCTGGCCAAAGTGCTGGGCGGCACGCTGGCCTATGCGGCCACGCTGTTTTTATGCACACAGCTTGCCGCTAGATTTTCGGCCCGTGCGGGCGCGCACCCGTGAGCGCCATGGTGGCGCTGTCTGCAATGCGCCGAATGCCCGCTTGATGCAGACTGTCCTCGTGCCAGCCATCAATCTCGATCACTGATAATTCCGCCGCTGATTTCCAGCCAAATTTGCGGGACCGCGCCATGGCAAGGCTGGAGCGCGAGGCAAAAAGTCGCGCGCTGCCATCAAGCGCCGCACTCTCGCGCTGGCGCAGGGAGCTGACCACAAGCAGGTCTGAAACCTCGCGGTTTTGCACCTCCTCCGGGGTTTCGTGGCCCGAAGGGATGTTGAACAGCCGCAGCAGGAATTTCGCCGCATTATATTGACGTACAAAGGCGGCCAGCGTCATGCGCCCGCGCAGCAATTGCCCCGAAAAATACCGCGCCCGCCCCAGCTTTTTCACAAACCCCATCCGGGCGAGCTTTTGCGGCGCGACATCGGCCAAACCATCGGCGGCCCAGCCATCAATGATACCGGTAAAACGCGGGCCATGGCCGCGCGCGCGCAATTGCGCGGAAATCTCTGCCGCCAGCCGCCCGTTCACGCAAAGCCCCAAGACGCCGATGGGCCGCTGGCCTGCGCTGGTCTCGATGATCTGCACCGCCTCTGCGGCCAGAGTTTCAAACGGAATATCCGCCAGATCGCCGCTTGCCACATCAAACAGGTTCAGATTGCGCAGCGCCACCGAAGGCGGCATCAAACGCGCCAGCCCGTAATATAAAAACGGATGGTTGATCGTGAACAAACACGCCTCATCGCCGCTTTGATACTCGGTCAAGCGCCACGGGTTCCCCGGCAAAACCAGAGCAGGGGCCGCCGCATCACCCCGCGCGCAAGATTGCGCAAACTCGCCCAAACTGGGCGCGGCAAACAGCGCCGCTAGATTTGTGTCGATGTTGAGCTGCGCTTTCAGCCGCGAAATCATCCGCAGCGCCAGCAAGGAATGCCCGCCAATCTCAAAGAAATTCGCCGAAGCGGGCAGGGCGCCGCTGCCCAAAAGCTGCGCCCAAATCTGGCCAATGGCATCGTGTAAATCTTCTGCCTCGGCGGGGGCGGCAAGCGGGGCTGCGCGTGGGGCCTCGGCGCTTTGCCTTGGCGCAGGGCGCGGCGCGGCCCCATCGCCGCCCGGCAATGTGTTGAGGCATATGCTTGGATCATCCAGCACCTGCGCATAGATGGCGCGCCACGCGGCAAGCAGCCCGGCAGCCCTCTGCGTGCTATAGCGGCTCTTGTCAAACTCCAGCGAAAACCGCCAGCCAGAGGGCCGGCCCACCATCACAAAATTCAGATCGTAAACCGCAGCAGGCGAGCGTGACGGCGTGTTGATAAATTCCACATCGCCCTGCGCATGATCGCCCAAGGAAAACTGCTGCAAGATGTAATTCACCGAGATCAGCGGATTGCGCCCGGCCCGGCGCGGCGGGTTGAGCAGCTCGACCAGTTTCTCAAAAGGCAGCCGCCGATGCGCCAAGGCTTGGGTGACCATATCGGTGCAATTACCTAAATGCTCGGCAAAACTTATCTCCCCGCGGGTCTCGGCGCGCAGCACCAGATTGTTGATAAACACCCCGATCATATGTTCCAGTTCCGGCTCGTCGCGCCCCGCCACCTGCGTGCCAAAAGACACATCCGTCTGGCCCGTGGCCCGGTGCAAAAGCGCCGATAAGACCGCAACCCCCAAGGCAAAGGGCGAGGTTTGCAACTGCCTGCACGCGGCCTCCATCCGCTGGCCAAATTCGGCAGGCTCCGCATGGGCAACCGTATCGCTGGCCGGGGGCGTGCCGGGCTGGCCCGCCACATCGCGCGGCACCTCAAACGGGGTCAGATCGGCCAAAGCGCGGGACCAATAGGCGCGCTCCTCCCCCAAGCTTTCGGGGGTCAGCGCATCTTGTTGCCACAAGGCATAATCGCCAAACTGCAAGGGCAACTCCGGCAGGTCCGGCGCTTTATGCGCGGCAATCGCGGCCAAGGTCTGGCCAAGCTCGCGCCCCAGAACCCCAATCGACCAGCCGTCAAAACAGGCCTGATGCCCGGTAATCAAAAGCACGCTCTCTAGCGGCCCCAGCGCCAACAGTGCGGCGCGCAGCGGATGCGGCTGCGCCAGATCAAAGGCTTGGACGGTTGTCTGGGCCGCGATCTCGTCGATCTTGGTTTGCTGCTGCGCGGGATCAATCCGGCACAGATCAAAAATCGACAATTTGAACGGCGGCGCATCGACCACCTCTTGCATCGGCGTGCCGTCAATTTCGATAAACCGGGTGCGCAGGATCTCATGGCGCTCGATCAACGCGGCAAAGGCCTGTTCCAACTGATCAGGCACCACCCGGCCCCGCAGGGTCCAGCGCGCCACCACATTCAGCGCCGGATTGCCGGGCGATAACTTGTCGATCACCCAGCACCGCAACTGCGTATGGGTGCAGGGAAACCGCAGATGGTTTTGGGTGCCGGGCTGCTCGGGCGCTGCGCCAAAAGGAGGTTTGCTCATGATCCTGCCTTTGATGTTTGCAAGCTGCGCGCCCGGCGATAATCACTGAGCAAGGGCCGTTTGGCGGCGGCAGGCTGCGCCTTGGCATCGCTGCGGCACTGGGCCAATCCGGCAATGGTGGGGTTGCGCATCAGATCGCTGGCATCCAGCCCCAGCCCCGCGTTGAGCATCTGCGCCGCGATGCGGAAAATCACCAGCGAGTCGCCGCCAAGCGCATAGATATTATCAAGCGCGCCAATATCGCCTTGCCCCAGCGCCCCCTCCCAAATCGCGGCAATTCGTTTTTCCATGCTGCCTTCAGGGGGCCGCGACGCAGGGCGGGCGGGCGCTGTGTGATCGGCCTGCGCGCCCATTTTGCCCAAGGCAATCCGGTCGAGCTTGCCATTGCCCGTCAGCGGCAGAGCCGTACCAAAGCGCCACAGGCTGGGCACCATATAGTCGGGCAGGTTCTGGCGGCAGTGCTGCGCAATCGCGTCAATCTGCGGCGGCGCGCTTGGGTCATCCGCGACAATAAAACCCAGCAAACGCGGATCGCGCTCGGGCCCTTCGCTCAAGGCCACGGCGCAATGGCGCAGCCCCGGCATGGCGGCCAGCGTCGCCTCGATATCCCCGATCTCAATGCGGAAACCGCGCAGTTTGATCTGCCCGTCGCGGCGGCCAAACAGGATCAAGCTGCCATCCAGCCCGCGCTGCGCCTGATCACCCGTGCGGAAATATCGGCGCCGCACGCCATCGCCCACATCGCGCATCACAAAGGCCTGCTGGCTGCGCGCCTCGTCCTTGGCATAGCCCTGCGCCAACCCCGCGCCGCAAGTCCAAAGCTCGCCCGGCACGCAAGGCGGCGCGCGCATCCCCGCCGCATCCACCACCACCAACCCTGTGTTGGCAATTGGCGCGCCAATCGGCACGGGCCCCGCGCCCGGCTCAACCCGGTGCAGGCTCGACCAAATTGTCGTCTCGCTTGGCCCATACATGTTCCATAGCGCCGCGCAGCGCGGCAGCAACGCCTGCGCCAAATCACGCGGCAAAACCTCACCGCCGCATAAGAAACGGCAATCTGGCAGATCGCCAATCCCCGCCTCCAGCAGCATCGACCACAGTGTCGGCGTCGCCTGAATGAGCGTCGCCCCAGAGCTGCGCGCCAAAGCCGCCAGCGCAAACCCGTCCTGCACGTCTTTTGTATCAGCGATCACCAATTGCGCGCCGCTGATCAGCGGAAGCAGCATCTCCAGCGCCGCAATGTCGAAAGAAATTGTGGTCACGGCCAGCAAGATATCATCGCTGTTGCAGCCGGGCGTGTCTTGCATCGAGCGCAGCAGATTGCTCAGCGCGCCATGCGGCACCGTCACCCCCTTTGGCGTGCCGGTAGAGCCTGAGGTAAAGACGGTATAGGCCGCCGCATCGCTCTCAACGGCGATCTGCAATGGTGCCGCAGATTGCGCCGCGATCTGCCCCGCGCAGCCCATCAGGTTCAGCACAGCGCAGCCGCTCGGCACGATGTCATCAAACCGGTCGCTGTCGCAGATCACGCAGGCAGGCTGCACCGCCGCCAGAATACGGGCAATCCGCGCAGGAGGATGCGCCGGATCAAGCGGCACCCATTGCTGCCCCGCCGCCGCAATGGCCAGCAAAACCGCAGGCATATCCGCGCCGCGCTCCATCAGCACGGCAATCGGCCTGCCCGTGCCCGCCACATGCGCGCCAATATGGCGGGCAATGCGGTTGGCCCGCGCGCTCAGCGCGCCATAGCTGAGCGCCGTGCCGCCATGGCGCACCGCAATGGCTTCGGGCGTGGCGCTTGCGCGCGCTTCAAACAGCGCATGAACAGGGGGCAGGGCAGGCGCGGGCGCGTGTGGCAAAATCGCCTCCGCGCTCCAGCCATAGGCGCCAGGATCAAAGATCGGCAACGCGCCGATCTGCGCATCGGGGTTTTGCGCCGCTGCCTCGGCCAAGGTGACGTAATGCCCGATCCAGCGGTCCACCGTTTCGGCCTCCAACACATCGGCGTTGTAATCCACCTCAAGGCAAATTCCCGCCGCGCTTTCGGTCAGGTTGAAGAACAGATCAAAATTCGCAAAGGCTTTTGGGTTGGCCGAAACCTGCGCCTGCACAGCGCCAAAATCATCGCTCGCGCCCCAGCGTTCCAGATTGAATTGGATCTCCGTCAGCGGCAGACGCTGCGGCGCATGCGGAATTTTGAGCGCCTCGACTAGCGTGCCATAGGTCACATCGCGGTGCTCATACGCGTTTGAAACCGTCTCTTGGGTTTGGGCCACATGCGCGGTAAAATCACCGCCAAGCTGCATCTGCGCACGGATCGGCAACAGATTCACCAAATGCCCCACCAGCGCGCCGCCCGCCAGATCGGCCTGTCCGGCTGACGGGATCGCAACCACAATATCGGCGCTGCGCGACAGCCGCGCGATCAGCACATTGAGCAGGGTCAGGCAGGTGGAAAACAAAGTCGCCCCCGCGCCTGCGCCCGCGCTTTTTAACGCTTTAGTCACCTCCGGGGTGATCTGGCCCGTCCTTGTGCCGCCCGCATAGCTGCGCTGGGCGCTGTGATCGCGGTCCAGCGGCAAATCGGGCAGGTCCGGCGGCGCGGCAAGCTGGGTCTCCCAAAAGCGCAGCGTGGCGGGCGGCGGCGCTGCATTGACCGCGCTGGCATAGGATAGGAACGATTGCGCAGGCGGCAGCTCAGCCGCTGTTTCGGCCAGCCCGGCGCGGTAAAACTGCGCCAATTCATCGAGCAAGATATTGAGCGACCAACCATCACAAATAATGTGATGCGCCGTCAGGATCAGCGCGTGATCATCCGCCGCAAGCGCCAGCAATTGCGCCCGAACGCAGGGGCCCGCCAACAGATCAAACGGCGTGTGCGCATCCTGCGCCGCCGCCTGCGCCAAAGCCTCCTTCGGGTCAGCTGCATCGGTTCGATCTAGCTGATCAAGCTGAAGCTCAAAATTTTCAATCCGCTCAAAACGGCTGCCATCTGGGGCAAAACGCACCTGCACCGCATCGTGGCGCGCCAGCGTTTGGGCCAGCGCTGTCTTCAACACGCCAAGCTCCAGCGGCCCTTTCAGGCGCAGCGTCACAGATTCGTTAAACGCGCAGGACGCCGCATCACCCGCCTGCGCCGCCAGCCATATTTCGCGCTGCGCCGGGGTGAGCGGGGCCGCAGGTGGCGGCAAAGCCAGCCCGGTTTGCGCATCGCGCGGCGCAAGAATACCGGCACCTTGCAGCGCATCGACGCTCTCGCGAAACGCCGCCGCTATGGCGCGGAAATCTGCCTCGCTATGGGCGGTGGTCAGGAAACACGGATAGCCTTCGACAATGTTAACGCCCCGCATCCGAAGCTGCGCAAACACCAGCGCGCCCAGACTGTCATGGGCGGTAAAATGACAGGCAAACCAACTGCGATAGCCCTGCACCGCGCCGTGAATACCCCGCACCGCCAGATCGCTTTGGATCTCGGCCACAAGCTGCTCTGTCCTTGCGGCAACCCGGTCATAAAGCGCGGCCCCCGCGCCTTGAATGTGCAAAAGCACCGCCCGCGTTGCCGCCAAAACCAGCGGGTGACGCACAAAAGTGCCCGCAAAAAATGTCGGCGCCACGGTGGGGGCCGAGCCGTCAGAAAACTGCCACGCGCCCCCATCCAGCGCATCCATAAACCGCCTGTCTCCTGCCAGCACACCCAGCGGCATCCCCCCGCCAAGAACCTTGCCATAGGTCGCCATATCGGCGTGAATGCCCCACACGGCCTGCATGCCGCCGGGGTGCACACGAAACCCTGTGACCACCTCGTCAAAGATCAGCGCAAATTCATACTCACTCGCCAGCGCGCGCAACTGCTGCACAAATTCTTTGGGCCGCAGATCAGGGTGGCGGCTTTGCACGGGCTCCACGATGACCCCGGCAATCGAGGCTTGATTCTCCGCTATCCACGCGATGCTGGCGGGGTCGCCATAGGGCAAAACACACATGTTAGAGACGGATGCAGGCGGAATTCCGGGTGCGGCTGGCATGGCCATGCTGCGGCCCTGTTTCACCAAAACCTCGTCAAACTGCCCGTGATAGGCCTGCGCAAATGTGACGATCCGGTCATTGCCCGTGACGGTGCGTGCCACGCGCATGGCGGCCATCACGGCCTCCGATCCGGTGTTGCAAAACGTCACCCGCTCGGTCTGGGTCATCTGGGAAATCATCGCCGCAACCTCGCCCGCAAGCGCGGTTTGCGGGCCAATGGCAAAGCCAAGATCAAGCTGGGCCTTCACCGCCTCCACCACAAAATCGGGCGCATGGCCAAAGGCGGTTTGGCCAAAACCATTCACCAGATCGATATAGCTGTTGCCGTCGATGTCATGAATATAAGCCCCGCCCGACCGCGCGCAGACCACCGGAAACACCATGTCTTTCCACAGGTCAGAAAACCCCGACGCGGTGCGCGGGTCTGCCAAATGCGGGCGGTTCTGATCCGCCTGCGCCTGCGAAAGCGGGCTGCGCGCCACATAATCCGCAACCATCTTGGTGATAAAACTTTGCTGCGCCTCGGTCAGCCCGCCCCCATGGCGCTGGGCTGCGGGCACGCGAATACGCGGCGCGCTGGCCGCGCCTGTGGCCTGCGGCAGCGGCGTGATCTGGCTGGGGGCGGCGCTTGGCGCAGGGCCGCTGGCTTCGGTCTCGCCTTCGATCCGAAGCGCCAGATCGGCAATACAGGGCACATCCCGAAGCAGATCGCGAAAGGATATTTTAATGGCAAATTGCTTTTCGATCCGCTGGGCAAACTGGCCGATGAACAGCGATTCAAACCCCAGCTCCAGAAACGTGACCCGGCGCATCTCGCGGTCCAGCCCCATGCCAGACAGGCCGTTGAGGATCTCAAAAAGCGTGGCCTCAATCTGCGAAAGCCGATCCGGCGCGGCGGTTTGATCCGCGCCATTTGCAAGGGTCGGGGCCGTTGCCTGTGGCTGCTCCGGCATCACCGCGCCGCCGCTGCGCCGCTGCGAGGGCTGCGCGTCGATCCAATGTAATTTGCGCTGGAACGGATAGGTCGGCAACGCGATTTTGCGCGCCGAAGGATGCGGCATTTGCGGCCATTCAAGCGCGCAACCATTGGCCCAGCAATCGCCATGCGCCTGCTCAAACAAGGCCAGCGGATCGCCGTCTTCTGCCCCGCTCGGCATGCACTGCAGCACCGCGCAGGCCCCTTTCGGCCCCAGCGTTTGCCGCGCAAAAGTCGACAGCGCCCGCCCCGGCCCCACCTCAATCAACAGCGGCATCTGCCCCTCGCAAAGCCGTTGCAGCGCCTGCATGAACACCACCGGTTTGCGGCATTGCGCCGCCCAATAATCCGGCGCGGCAATCTGCGCGTCATCGAGCCAATCACCCGTTGCAGTCGAGACAAACGGGATCTGGCCCGCGCCAAAGGAAATCCCCGCCGCAAGCGTCTCCATCGCGGGCAGCACATCCTCCATCATCGCAGAATGAAACGCGTGCGAAGTGCGCAAAGCGCTTTGTGCAATATCGGCGGCTTTGAGGTTCTGAATTGTCTGCTCAATGGCCTCCTCTGGCCCGGAAATCACGCTCAGACGCGGGGCATTGATCCCCGAAATCTCGGCGCCCTTAGCCAGATGCGGCGCCAGATCGGTGGCACTGGCGCGGGCGGAAATCATCTTGCCGCGGGGCTGCGCCTGCATCAGCGCGCCGCGTTTCATCACCAATCTGAGGCCGTCTTCAAACGCCAGCGCCCCGGAAATTGTCGCCGCCGCAAACTCGCCTACACTATGGCCGATCATCGCCGCAGGGGTCAGCCCCCTGCCAATCCAAAGCTGCGCCAGCGCGACCTCGGTGATGAACAGGCACGGCTGGGCAATCTGCGTCTGGCCCATACGCGCCGCCAGATCCTCTCCGGCCTGCGCCGGATCACAGCACAGAAAATCGCGCAGATCACAGCCCAACTCATCCGCGCAAAGCTTTGCCCCCCGGTCCACCCAAAACGCAAAAATCGAATGCGCGTCATAAAGCGCTTTTGCCATGCCCGGATATTGCGCGCCTTGCCCCGGAAACATGAAAAACACCGGCGGCACCTGCGCGCCATCCATCGCCGCTGGGGCGCTGAGACGCAGCTGCGCAATCGCCTCGGCTGTTGAACTGGCCACCACGGCGCTGCGTTTGCGAAAGCTCTGGCGGCCCGTTTGCAACATGCCCGCGACCTCGGCCAACGGCACCTGCGGATGCTGTTCCAGAAAGGCCGCCAACCGCTCGCGCATCTCGCCAAGCGCGCCGGTCTCCCGCGCTGAAAGCGGCAGATGCACCAGCCCGCCTTTGGGCGCTGCGGCGCGGGTTTTCTCCGGCTCAGTTGGCGTGTGTTCGACCACCAAATGCACATTTGTGCCGCCCACCCCAAAGGAGCTGACCCCCGCCAACCGCGTGCCGTTTCCGGCCCAAGCAGCACTAGTTTGCGGGATGTCAAATCCGCTGCCCGCCAAGGTGATATGCGGATTGGCCGCGCTATACCCCGGCATCGGAGGGATCGTGCCATGGCGCATAGCAGTGATGGTTTTGATCAACCCCGCAACCCCGGCGGCGGCGTCCATATGGCCAAATGTGCCCTTGAGCGAGCCAAGCGCACAGGGTCGCGCTTCGTCGCCTCGCGCGCCAAACGCCGCCTGAAGTCCCGCAAATTCAATGGGATCGCCCAAAGGCGTGGCCGTGCCGTGACATTCCACATATTGGATTTGCCCCGCTTTCACATCGCCGTCGCCATGTGCCATGCGAATGGCATCCGCTTGGCCCTGCACGCTTGGCGCGGTGAAACCCGCTTTGGCGTGACCGTCATTATTCACCCCGACACCGCGAATCACCGCGAGTATTTCATCACCATCCTTATGCGCATCGGTCAGCCGTTTGAGCAGCACAACACCCGCGCCGCTGGAAAAAACCGTGCCGCTGGCCGCCGCATCAAAGGGGCGGCACACCCCATCCGCCGAGGCCATGCCGCCCTCTTGATGCATATAGCCGCGCTCTTGCGGCACAGTGATCGACACCCCCCCGGCCAGCGCCGCATCACACGCCCCTGCGCGGATTTGCTGGCACCCTTGGGCCACCGCCAAAAGCGATGTGGAACAGGCCGATTGCACCGAAAACGCCGGCCCTTTGAGGTCAAGCCGATAGGCAATCCGCGTGGCCAGCGTGTCATTCAGCGCGCCCAAAAGCTCGGGCATGCACCCGGTCTGATAGTTGGAGGTAAACTCCTCAACGCGGGCGCGATCCCCCAGCACATTATGCATCAAATAGGTCGGCATAGAGCAGCCCGCAAAAACGCCAATGCGCTGTTTTGCCTTGGCTTTGGTGATGCCCGCGCTCTCCAGCGCCTCCCAGCATATCTCGAGAAATACCCGGTGCTGCGGGTCGGTCAACGCGGCTTCGCGCGGCGACATGTCGAAAAATGCCGCGTCAAACATGCCAATATCATCAAGCAGCGGGCGGCAGGCGATGTAATTCTCGTCGCTGCGTTCTGCGTCGGTGAATGCATCGCGTAGCGCGCCTTCGGGATGCGGCGCAAAAACACTGCCGCCCGTTTCCACAAGCGACCAGAGCGCCTCGAGTGAGGCCGCTTTTGGGAACCGCCCCGCCATGGCGATGACTGCAATGGGCTCGTTGCCGTTTTTGCGCTTGTTCATGATAATCCTCCGGCAGGGGCATGCTGTGCCTGCGGGCGCATGCCCTTGGAAAGCATCGCTAAATAAGCGCTAAGCCCGTTAATGGTTAAATGTGAAAATAAATCAGAAAGCGGCACGGAAAGGCCAAACTGCCGCTCCAGCGCCGCGTGCAGGATCAACACATGCAAAGACGTGCCGCCCGCGTCGAAAAAATTCACCTCCGGGTCAGGGCGATGAACGTCCAGCGTCTCCTCCCAGATCACGCTGATCTGCTGGTGCACCGACGGGGCCAAACCGATAGGTTTAACCGCAGCGCGGGGCGGCGCGCTGAGCTGTGCCAGCAGCGCCTTGCGGTCCACCTTGCCCGAACGGTTCAGCGGGAAATCCCGCATAATAAAAAGCCGCTGCGGCATGAAATGCGCCGGAAGTGACGCCCCAAGCGTGCCGCGCAATTGCGCCAAAAACCCCTCATCGGCGCCCTTCATATGGCGCGCAGGCTTGATCCACGCGCAGATTTGCGGCGCAGTGCCCCCCGCTGCGCAGGCCACAATCGCCATCGCCACCATGGGCTGGCGCGACAGGAAATTCTCAAGCTGATCCAGCGCCACGCGTTTGCCCATAATCTTGACCTGACGGTCGCGGCGGCCCAGAAAATGCACCGTGCCATCGGGGTCTTTTTGCCCCCAATCCCCGGTGCGATAAACGCGCCGCGCCGCCCCGCCGAGGCTCAGGGTTGCAAAACCTGAAGGCGCATCCGCGTTCTGCCCCAAATAGCCAAGCGCCAGCCCATCGCCTGACAAAGCAATTTCGCCTGTCTGCCCATCGGGCAGGGGCTGTGCATGGTCGCCCAGAATGTGAACCTGCGTCTGCGCAATCGCGAGGCCAATGGGCAGGGGCCCCCCGTCATACGCCGCAGGCACATCATAAACCGCCGCAAAAACACAGGATTCCGTGGGGCCATACCCATTGCTCAGGCGGCACGCCGGATAGGCGCGGCGAAACCGCATCACATGATCGGGCGAGGCCACATCGCCGCCAAAAATCATATGGCAAAGCGGCAGGCTCTGCCCCTCCAGATAATCGCAAAACACGTGAAACAGCCCCACCGTCATCCACGCCAGCGAGACCTGATGCGCGGTGATCACCTGGAAAAGGGACGCCGCCGAAAAATCCGCCTCAGGGGCAATCACCAGCGCGGCGCCATTCAGCAAGCTGCCCCAAATCTCAAACACCGAGGCATCAAACCCGATGGGCGCAGCATGCAGCACCGCCGCATGGGCGCTAAAATCAACAAAGCGCTGGCCAAACACCAACCGCGTGATGGCGCGCTGCGGCACCACCACACCTTTTGGCGGCCCGGTTGTGCCCGTGGTGAACAAGACATAGGCCGCATCCCCCCCGCCCACCTCTTGCAACGGATGCGCCGCCTCGGGCGCGCCCGCGAACCCTTCCAGCAGCGGGCCAAGCGCCAACCCGCGCCCCTCAAACCCGCCCGCGCCATCGTGTAAAACCGCCGCCGGATCACAGCGCGCCAGCGTCGCGGCGACAAACTCGGGCGGCCCGTTTGGATCAATCGGCGCATAGGCCGCACCAAGCGACAGGCTGGCCAGCATCGCCACCACCGCAGGCACCCCGCGCGGTGCCAGCAGCGCCACCACATCGCCGCGCGCCACCCCCATTTCGCGCAGATACAGCGCCAGATGCGCCGACAGATCATGCAGCTGTTGATAGCTGAGTTTTGTCTCGCCGCTGATGATCGCAACCGCATCCGGGCGCATCGCTACCTGCGCGCAGAAATAGGAAATCACGCCGCGATCACGGTCGTACTCAGGGGGGGTGCTGGTCTGAATGCGCAAATTGAAATCCCTTTTCGCGATGTAAAACCGCGCCGCCTTCGCCCATAAATCCTCAGGCGAGGCTGTGCTGAAAGACCAGTTTCACGGCAAAAATCCGCCCATAAAAGGCAGGCAAAAGGGGTAAAAATAGCGACGCTGCCGGGTATGAAATTCGCGCAATCTGGCAAAAGGAGAGGGGCAGGCTACGCCTTTGGGCCAGAGCCTAATCCCCTGCCCGCTGGTAGGCGCGCACATAATCCACAATCATCGCCGAAGGGTCGGGCGCATCATGGCGGCTCTCACCATTCACCAGCGCCAGATTAACCAACATATACAGCGGCTGGCGATGATGCGGCAGGGTGGGGGTCTTCCACACCAGCGCGCGGTCAAAATAAAACCGCAACCATTCGTCATCCACCATGACCCCATAAAGATGCCAATCTTGCGGGCGGCTGTCGTCAAACACCTCAATGCGCCGAAACGCCGTGTCATGCGCACCCGCGCGCGCGCCGCCCCGGTGCCACACATGCACCACCGATGAATACCCTTCCGGGCGGTCGCCGTAATATTCCAGAACATCAATCTCTGCCGTCGCCAAAGCCCGGTCCCGGCCAATCAACCAAAACGCAGGCCACAGCCCCGGCCCGCTGGGCAGACGTGCGCGCATCTCGAAATAGCCGCCCCTTTGCGCAAACCCGGTCCCGTCCAGATCATCCGACGCAATCAGCCCCGAACGCCACGTGCCAGCCTCATCCCGCAGCACTTCGATTTTTAACGCGCCATCCTGCACCGTGAAGGGAAACCCTGCGCGCGGATCGGTAAACGCCGCGCCGCCAAAATCCCCGGCCCAAGGGGTGTGCGCGATCCAGCCCGGCTCATTGCCTTTGCGGGTAATCGGCCCCCAAGGGGTGATGTTGATCTGCTCGAACGGCGCATCAAAGCTCAGCGTAAGCTGCGCAAAATCCAGCCGATCTGCGCTGCCGATTGTGGCCCCTTCAGGCACCAGCGGCGCGCCCACCGTGCCCCCGCTCAAATGCGACGCGCCAAAACCTGCCCCTGCGATTATCGCAAGCGCCAGCAGCCCCAACAGGCCAGATCTCTTGTGTAAAACAGCGCGCATCATAACAAGATTTTAAGCGCCAAGCCGCATAGCGCCATTCCCCCAGTCTGGACGAGCCATGCCCTTCGAATTGGGTAGTCCGGGCAGATTGTGCAGACCGGGTTTTGACCTAACCTTGCCAGATGGCTCTTGGCAGAAGGCCGGGCTGCGGCCTGCGGCAAAAGGGGGAGAGCGTGAAAATTGAAATAACCGGTCTGGTGGCACTCATCCTTGGGATGGCGGCGCTTTTTATGCCCGTATCCCGCGCGGCGGCGCTGATGGCGCTGTGCACCGTGTTGGGCACAGCCGCCGCCATAAGCCTGCCCGCGCTTGGCGGCGCTTCCGTTCTGGTGCCCAGCGTCTTTATGGGGTTCTTCGCGCTGCGGGTTATCTTGGCCTACGGCCCCGGCGCGCTGAGCGAAACTTTGCGCCCACCGGGGCCGGGGTTTTGGCTGCTCTTGGTGACACTCCTGGGGGTGTTCTCCGCCTATTTCCTGCCCCGGCTGTTTGCGGGCAGCACCGAAACCATGTCCCTGTCGCGCACCATTGGCGGGCGCAATTTCATCACCCTCTCGCCGCTGCGCCCCAGCGCCAGCAACATCACCCAAACCTTCTATGCGCTTGGCGGTTTTGCCTGTTTTGCCGCCGCCGCCGCCTATAGCCGCGCTGCCTGCGCGCCGCAGATCTTCATCACAATCATCATCCTCACGGCGGCCACCAATATGGCGCTCGCTCTGGCCGATATCGTGACTTTCTACAGCGGCACAGCGTGGATCATGGATGTGATCCGAACCGCCGATTACGCCTTGTTGACAGGCATGGAGAAAGGCGGGTTCAAACGCATCTCGGGTTCCTTTTCCGAAGCCTCGGCCTTTGCCTCCTACACGGCGGCGGTCTTTGCCTGCACGGCCAGCTTATGGCTCGACCGGGCGGCGGTGCTCTGGACCGGGCCGCTGGCGCTGGCCTGCCTGATCGCCCTGACGATCTCTACCTCGGCCACGGGGGTGGTGGGGGCTTGCGTGGTGCTGTTCTGGCTGGTGATCCGCACGCTTTTGGCGGGGCTGACCAGACCCGCCGCCGCCCGGCCCCTGTTTCTGGCCATCGCCGCGCTGACTGCTCCGTTGGCGGTTTTGCAGGTGCTGCTGTTCTTCCCCGCTCTGGCCGAAGAAATCGCGATTTTCCTTGATGAAATCCTCTTCTCCAAAACCACCAGCCAATCGGGGATCGAGCGCGGCGAATGGAACGCCGCCGCCCTGCGCACTTTTTGGGATACATCGGGCTTTGGCGCAGGACTGGGCAGCGCGCGCTCCTCCAGCTTTGCCCTCACGCTTTTATCCAACCTCGGGCTGGCGGGGTTCGTGTTGTTTGCCGCGTTTGTGCTGAGCCTGCTGCGCGGCGAGACAGGCTGGCGCGGGGCCCGCGATGCCCAAAGCTTGGCCGCCGCCCAAGTGGCCCGGGCGGGCAAAGCGGGATGTTTCGCGGTGCTGGCCTCGGCGGTGCTCTCTGGCTCGGTCTATGATCTGGGGCTGCTGTTTTACTTCCTCGCGGGCATGGTGGCGGGCCATTGCCTGCCCGCACAGCGGCGGCATCCCAGCCCCCGCTTCACCTTTCATCTGAGAGAACCCACGTGAAAATTGCCATTTTCAACGTCATCTACAGTGAGAACCTCGGGGATGGGCTGCTTGCCCAAAGCCTCGCCCAACAGATCGAAGCCTGCGCCGAGGCGCGCGGCACACCGATACAGATCCAAACCATCGACATCGCCGGGCGCACAGGGTTTAGCACCGGGTTTAGCGCCGGGTCCGCCCGTGCCTCCCGCACAGCGGCGCTCAAACTGTTGTCCTGTGCCCCGCCAAAGCTGCGGCGCGCCATAGTTGGCCGCGCCATGCGCCGCCGCATGATGGCGCTGCGGCCCCAATGGGCGCAGACGATCGCCCACTCGGACGCGGTGGTGATCGGCGGCGGCAACCTGTTTCAAGATGATGATCTGAACTTTCCCACCAAACTTGGCGCGGTGATTGATCTGGCCACAGCGCAGGGCAAACCGCTCGCGATCTACGGCGTGGGGGTCGGGGCAGGGTGGTCCGCGCCCGCCGCTGCGCTCTTTGGCAAGATCGGGCAGGCGGACCTGATCTATGCCTCCGTGCGCGATGCCCGCTCGCAGGAAAACTGGCAGGCGCAACTGCCCCAAATCACAGTGCCGAAACTGGTGCCAGACCCGGCGCTTGGCCTGCGCGCCCCGAAAGGCGCGCGGCCTGTGCCGCGCAACGGGATCGGGCTGTGCGTCACCGCGCCTGTGGTGCTGCGCCGCCATGCCAGCGGCGATGCCGCTTTGGTCTTTGCCGCGCGCATCAAAGATTACGTGACCCTCGCCCAAACGCTTCTGGCGCGGGGCCGCAGGCTCACCTTATTCAGCAATGGCGCGCGCGAAGACGAGGCCGCAATTGCGCAAATACTCACCGCGCCGCCGCTAGAGCCCTTCCTGCGCCGCGGCCAATTGCTGCGCGCCCCGCGCCCGCTGACCCCCGCGCATCTGCTGGCGATCATCGCGGATAAGGAGCTTATCATCGCCCACCGCCTGCACGCCTGTATCGCGGCGGTGGCGCTGCGGGTGCGGGTGATTGGCATTGATTGGGATCACAAAGTCGGCGCGTTTTTTGCCTCGATCGACCAAAGCGCCGCCTGCCTGAGCGCAGGCACAACCCAAGCCGAAGCCGATCTGCGCATCGCCCAGATGCTTGGCGCTGATGGCCCCGCCGTCGATCCCGCCCCGCTGAGCGCCGCCTCGCGCCGCGCCGTGGGGGATCTTTGCGCGCATCTGGCCAAAAACGCGGCCCTGCGATGAGCCTGCCCATGTTCTCGCCGCGCTTCTCAAACCGGATTCTCTCGCGCTTGCCGCAAAGCGATTATGATTTGTTGCAGCCCGATCTGATCCGCATGGAACTGCCCCTGCGCTTTGTTCTGGGCAATGCGGGCACCCCGCTCAACGGGCTCTATTTTATCACCTCCGGCATCGCCTCCGTGGTGACAAACACCCGCAGCGATCCGCCAATTGAAGTGGGGGTGATTGGTTTTGAAGGCGTTGCGAACCTGCCGCTGGTGATGGGCTGCGACCGCTCGCCCAATGACATTTTTATGCAAATCGCAGGCAGCGGCGCCTTCATTAGCGCGGCTGCCTTGAAATCAGGGATGGGCCAAAGCGCCAGCTTGCGCGCCGCCCTGCTGAAATACGCCAATGCCTTTATGGCCCAGACCTCCTCGACGATTTTGGCCAACGGGCAGGGCCACATCCCGCAGCGCCTGTGCCGTTGGCTTCTGATGGCCGACGACCGCATCGAAGGCGATGAGCTACACCTCACCCATGAGTTCTTGAGCATCATGCTGGGCATCCGCCGCGCCAGCGTCAGCACCGCCCTGCAAGCCCTCTCGCGCAGCGGCGGTGTGCGCACCAAACGCGGCGGCGTGGTGATCACAGACCGCGCTTTGCTGCTTGATCTGGCCAATGGCTATTACGGTGTGGCCGAAGAGGAATATGACCGGATTTTCGACTAACCCGCTTATTCACCTTAGAAATGCGTTCTGTGCAAAAATACACGCAAGAGTTAGGTTCTCCCGCTTTTTGACCAGTTTACTACCCAAAAGGCGTAGGGGATTAGCCGCAAGTCTAAGCGAAAGGTTAATGACGAAAACGTCATTGTGCGCTATTGTACAGAACGATGTCCGCGATCTGTGCCACAACGTCAGTCGGTGAGCCTTCTACAAATCGTCGACACTGCGCTCTAATTATTGCGTCGATTAAGTGGTTTTGCGTAGCTCAATCAATCGTCCGCGTCCCGCATCGGTCTTCTTGCCGAGAAGGGGCGGATGTCACGAAACCTTCGTGGCTACGCCTGACGAATTCCCGTCAAATCGGACATCGCGATGTTTGGAGTGTTATTATGACCGAAATTAATAAGTTACTTAATCTACCCGTTAGTGGTTTTAACCAACTTCCTCAAAACGCCATTTCGCAAAATGAAGCGGCGCCTATCCCTGCGCCGCAACCAACCCAAAACGCAGAGCGTATGGTGTTGCTGCTCAGCAAACGCGCCCTTGACCGCGATTGCCTCGAGCGCAGCATCCACGCCAATGATGCGACAATCGACATCAAAACCGCCGGATCATTTGCCGAATGGATCGCGCAGGAGACAGGCACCGAACCTGCGCTGACCATTTTGGTTGTGGGCGCGGATGCATTTGCCAGCAACGCGTTTAACGAAATGATCGATATGATCCACACGGCCAAACCCAATTGGCCCCTGCTGGTGATCGCAGACAGCGATGATCTGGCGCATATGATCAACGCCATGGAACATGGTGCCTGCGGTTTTGTACCCAGCAGCCAATCCGAAGAAATCGCCTGCAAAGCCATCGGCCTTGCCTTGGCGGGGGGGCAGTTTTTGCCCGCCGAGGCGATCATGGCCTCCTCTGCCGCGATCAAAGCGGCCTTGCTCGACGAAGAGAAATCGGGCCGCCTGCTGACCCCGCGCGAGGATGACGTGGCGCGCGAATTGCGCCGGGGCAAACCCAACAAGATCATCGCCTATGAACTTGACCTATGTGAAAGCACGGTCAAGGTTCACATCCGCAACATCATGCGCAAACTCAAAGTCTCGAACCGCACCGAGGCCGCGTTCCGGCTCAACGAATTATTCTAGCGCCGGGCGGCGTCAAACCTATTCAGACGCGCCGGGCAAAATCACCAGCTCAGCGGTGATCGAAACGCGGGCCTCGCCGGGGGTTAAAACCCCGGCAAATTGGCTGGCAAAACTATCTACCACCAAAATCTCGAGCTGCGGCACGCCGCCTTGAATGATGCCGCGCCGCACCATGAATTCGCTGGCATGATCATACATGCGTGCCCCGCTTTTGAACCCCGCGCCGTTCAAACTGCCCAGCCCGACAATGCGCCCCGATTGAATGCCCAGCTTGGCGCAGATCTCGGCGCAGGCTTGCGTTACATCGCTGTTGGGCCGCAAGGTCAGCGCCACAGCCTGCACCGGGCCCGAAGGCGTGCCGCCCGCTGCAAAAATCTCGAACCCGGTTTCTGGATCGGGCAAACGGTCAAAAAGCGCGGTTTTAAACCCGGTGGCGCGGATCACCCTGTCGCGGGCAATGATGCAATCTTGCGAGAGCAAATGCCCCGCGATGCGGCGGCCTCCCGCTAAATGCCACAGCCCGTGGCAATGGGTGAATCCCGCCGCGCCGTGCCGCCCCACAGACATATAACCATAGGCAATTTTCGCTGCGCCTTGCGGCCTGCGCGGCGCGGAATACCACGCCAATCTGTCGGGGCTGTCTGACCGCGCCGGGCTGACATATTCCAGCCGCTCGAACGCCAAATCCTCCAGCTCGGCAAAACCGCTGACCATGCCAGCCGCGGCAAATCCCTCAAGGATGCATTGCTCCAGCGGCTGCCCCGCGCGCAAGGTGATCTCGAAACTGCGCGCCTGCGTCGGCACCGCGTTCATCCGCTGCGCGGCGCGTGGCCCCGGATGCACCAGATCGGGGTTCACAGCAGGCGGCAGCCCCGCGTTCATGCGGGGGCTAGGGGCTGGATCAACCCACGCTCGGCCAGTGTTTCGCGGATCAGCTTCTTGGTGATTTTGCCATAGCTCGACTTCGGCATCTCATCAAAGAAATAGAACTGGCGCGGCTGTTTATAGCTGCTGACCTTGTCTTTCAAAAACGCCGCCAGATCGGCCTCGCTCACGGTTTGGCCGGGTTTGCACACACAAACCGCCACGCCCACCTCGCCCCATTTCTCATCGGGGACCCCCAGCACAGCCACCTCGCTCAGCGCCGGATGGCTGAGCATCTTTTCCTCGATCTCGCGGGGGTAGACGTTCGAGCCGCCGGAAATATACATATCCGAGGACCGCCCGGTGATGTACAAATACCCCGCCTCGTCCAAATGCCCCAGATCGCCAGTGCGGAACCAGCCGTTGCGAAACGCTTTGGCATTGGCATCGGGGTTGTTGTAATAGCCCGCAAACACCGCCGGACCGCTGACGCAAATCTCGCCGGTTTTGAACGGTGCGAGCTCTTCGCCCTCGTCCGATTGAATGGAGATTTCCATCCCCGACCGCTCCATCCCGCAACTGCCCAGCCGCATCTGCGCATCATCCATGTGATGCTCGGCGCAAGGCAGCACGGTGATGTTGCCCGTCACCTCGCCCAGCCCGAAATATTGCACCAACACCGGCCCAAGCCGCGCCAGCGCAACCTTCTGATCGGCCCGGTACATCGGCGCGCCCGCATAGATCACATGTTTCAGCGAGGAATGATCATGCAGCTCTACCGCCGGGTCTTCGACCAGCATTTTCACAATCGTCGGCACAGCAAACATATTGGTCACGCGGTGCGCCGCAACCAACGACCACGCCTTTTCAATGTCGAACCGCCCGCGCGGCATCAGCACCGTCATCGCCCCGGCAGAAAGCTGCACCAACTGGTGAATCCCCGCCCCATGCGACAGCGGCGCAACCACCAAAGACACGTCATCCGCGCCCAAACCCGGCATCAAATCATTGCGGTGATTGAGCAGCACAAAAGCCAATTGCCCATGGGTCAGCACCGATGCTTTGGGCCGCCCCGTGGTGCCCGAGGTGAAAAAGAACCAGCAAGGATCGTCCCGGTCCACAGGCTCATTGGGCACCGCCGCGCCCGCAAATGCTGTAACCAGTTGATCAAACTCATCCTCATGGGCGTCGCCGCCAATGGTGATGTGCTTATGCACGCTCTCGCAGGCGGCGGCATGGTCGCTAAATTCCGCGCCGCTGATCATCACCGCCGCGCCGCTGGACTGCGCCAAAAACGCGACCTCATCGGGGCTTTGACGGAAATTGGTGGGCACCCAAACCGCGCCAAGGCGGAAACAGGCCAACATGCTCTCGAACATCTGGTTGCAGTTTTGCGACTGCACCAAAACCCGGTCGCCCTTGGTCACGCCGTAGCGCGCGCGCAGGGCTGCCGCAAAGGCCGACACCCGCGCATCCATCTGCGCCCAGCTCCATGTGCTGTCATCCCAGATCAACGCCGTGCGCTGGGGCAGTCGCCGCGCATTGCGGGTCAGAAAATGGGCAAGGTTCGACACGCGGGTGCTTTGCGGAGAAAGCCCGCCTTTGGGGTCCGGGGCCTGCGCCACAAAACTCATTTCACGCGCTCCAGGATCGAGCAATAATTGGCCACGGCAGCGCCGCCCATGTTGAAAACCCCCGCGATATTGGCGGTTTTTGCCTGAATGGCCTCGGGCGCTTCGCCCGCCAATTGCATCGCGGCCATCACATGCATCGACACGCCTGTCGCGCCAATCGGGTGGCCTTTGGATTTCAAACCGCCCGACAGGTTCACCGGCAAACGCCCGTCTTTATGGGTGATCCCCTCGCGGATCACATCACCGCCGCGCCCGCGCTCGGCCAGACCCATCGCCTCATATTCGATCAACTCGGCAATGGTGAAACAATCATGGGTTTCCACCAGATCCAGATCATCCAGCGTCAGCCCTGCGCTGGCCAGCGATCCGGCCCATGCACGGCGCGGTCCGTCAAATTCCGCCGGGTCGCGCTGGGACAGGGCCAGCACATCATTGGTGTGCGTCGCCGCCCGAAAGGCAATGGCGCGTTTCAGCCCCGCCGCCACCCGCGGGCTGGCCACGATCATCGCCGCCGCCCCATCGGAAATCAACGAGCAATCCGTGCGCCGCAGCGGCGCTGCCACATAGGGGTTGCGCTCGGTCACCTCGTTGCATTGCTCAACCGTGAAGGCTTTTTGCATATGCGCAAACGGGTTGCCCGCGCCATTGCTGTGGTTCTTGGACGCGATCATCGCCAGCGCTTCGGATTGATCGCCATAGCGGTCAAAATAGCCCTGCGCGATCTGCCCAAACAGCCCGGCAAACCCGCCCGTTACCTCGGCCTCCTCGCTGCGATAACTGGCCCCCAGCAAGATATCCCCCACCTGCGCCGTGGGCAGGGCGGTCATCTTTTCGACCCCCACCACCAAGGCAATATCGCCCCGGCCCGCGCCAATGAAATCCAGCGCGCTATAGAGCGCCGCAGAGCCTGTCGCACAGGCGTTTTCCATCCGCACCGCAGGCTTGGTCGCCAGATCGCGGGCCACCATGCCGGGCAATGCACCTTGGAAATCTTGCCGCGAAAACCCGTTGTTCATGCAGCCGACAAAAATCCCGTCAATGGCGCTGGCAGGCACGCCTGCATGTTCCAGCGCGGGCTGGATCACCTCGGCCATCAGGGCTTCCGTGCTGGGGGCACTGGATTTACCGAACCGCGTATGGGCCCAACCGACGATCTGTGCGTGTGTCATGATTTCCTCCTCCGAAATCAGGGGGTTGTTCTAAATATGGGATGGGGCAGGTGGCATCACCCGCGCAAAAACTCGGGCCAATCGCGCCTCAACGCGGGCTTTGGCTTCTTGAAGATGGGCCGCCAATTCGCCCTGGCGCTCGGCGCTCATGCGGCTGTCGATTGCGGCAAGGCTGAGCGCGCCGCCGATGCTGCCATCAGGCAGGTTCACCGTGATGCCCACCGCCCAACTGTTGGTCAGCACCATGCCTGGGTTCATCGACCAGCCCCGCGCGCGCGTCGCCAGCGCCGCCTCGCGCAGCATCTCAACCGAGCAGCGCGGATAATCATGCGCCAGCAGCGCCGCGTTTTGTGACAAGACCTCCTCCATCTCGTCATCCGGCAGCGCCGCCAAAATCGCCAGCGACCCCGCGCCAATGCCCAGCGGATGGCGATACCCCACCTGCAACGCATGTACCCGGATCGGAAATGCGCCCTCTTGTTTCATCATACAGACCGCAAATGTATCGCGGCGCATGGATAAATAGGCCGTGTCCTCGCTGACCTGCGCCAACCAGCCAACGCTTTCCGCCGCCACATCCAGCATGCCAAAACGCTGCGCCGCCAATGTGCCCAGCACGAAGGCCTCTTGGCCCAGCAGGTAGGATTTGCTTTTTGGATCTTGCTCAATCAATCCGGCGCGCATCAGCGACAGCAACAAGCGCCGCGCCGTCGGACGGCTCAGCCCGGTTTCCTCGACAATCGCGCCCATGCTCAGCCCCTGCATCGGGTGCCGCCCGATCAGCGGCAACAGCCCCAGCGCCCGGTCCACGCTCTGCGCGCCGGATGCGTTTTCGCTATTGGCTGGCAAACTGGTGCGGGGCGCTTTCATGGAAACCTTTATACTGTTGGCCCTAGGGCGTGCGTGTTTGGCGTTGAGTAATGTCCATATTATGGACCTATATAATGATGGATCAGATAATATGGACTCGTCAATATCCTTATTTAGCTCTGCAAAATCTCATGTTTATCGGGGCTTTGCAGATTTACCACCCAAAGGCGATCTGAATTTCTTGACCTCTTGTCCACTTTATGGACTAGTGCGAGTCGCCATTGGAGGATGGCAGCTAGATTTATTCGCAGGGAGGAATTTGATGCGGTTTTTCAAGAAATCAGTAGTGGCCCTAGGGGCCGTGGCCTTGGCGCATATGGCGACCATGGCAAGCGCAGAGACCCTGCGCCTCACCCATAACACGGGCAACACCACCACTTGGCAAAAAGGCGCAGACCGTTTTGCCGAATTGGTCAGCGAAGCCACAGGCGGCGACACCACGGTTCGGATCTTTCCAAACGCCCAGCTGACCGGCGGCGACCAGATGAAGCAATCCGAAATGGTCGGGCGCGGCGGCATTGATTTTGTCGTAACTTCCGCGATCAACGTAACGCCTTTGGTGCCGGAAATGGCCGTGTTCTCGCTGCCCTATCTCTATGCCGATTACGCACAGGTCGATGCCACAACTTCCGGCGCGCCCGGCGAGAAAATGGCCGAAATCATGCGCGGGCATGGCATTGAAGTGCTGGCTTGGGGCGAAAACGGCTTCCGCGAAGTCACCAATAACAAACACCCGATCCGCACGCCTGATGACCTCAAAGGTCTGAAAATGCGCGTGGCTGGTCCGATGTATATCGACGTGATGAACGCGCTGGGCGCCAACCCGCAACAGATGCAATGGGCTGAAACATTCTCGGCGCTGCAACAGGGCGTTGTGGATGGCCAAGAAAACCCCATCGGCGCGGTGATCATCCCCCAGCGTGTCTATGAGGTGCAAAAATATATCACCCCATGGCACTATTCCTACGATCCGATCTTCCTTGGCGTGAGCCAAAAGCTCTGGGACAGCTGGGATGACGAGACAAAATCCGCCATGTCCAAAGCAGCCCAAGACGCGATGGCCTATCAGGTTGAAATCACCCGCAGCGCCACCGCAGATGGTCTCGAAGTGCTGAAATCCGAAGGCATGGAAGTGCATGAGCTGACCCCCGAGGCTCTGCAAGCCTTCCGCGACGCGACCAAAGAGCCGTTTGCCCAATGGTCTGAAAAAGTCGGCGCCGATCTGGTTGGCCTGTTCCAAGACACAATCAACGCGTCTAACTAAAACCAGCGCAGGCAGGGTGCCATTTGGCCTCTGCCTGCGCTAAAGCAAGTCCAGATGGACCGGCCGGGGAGGGGCAAATGCGAAGAATACTCAATAATTTTGAAATCTATGTCTGCGCTCTGCTGTTTGCCGGGATGACGGGCATTGGCTTTGCAAATGTCTTGGTGCGCTATCTGACCAATTATTCCTTTGCCGCCACGCAGGAATTTCTGCTGGCCGGTTTCTTGCTGCTGACGATCTTTGGCGCGGCCCTCTCGGCGCGGCGCGGTGAACATCTCGCGGTAACCCTGTTTTCCGATATGATGCCGCCAAAGATCCGCGCCACCATGCGCAACATCGCCGCAATGATCAGCCTTGGCCTGTTGCTGCTGACCGCGTGGTATTGCTGGGAATTGGTGCAAAACCAATACCGCAGCGGCGTGGTTTCTTCGGGGCTGCAAATCCCCGCGTGGTATTATTCGCTGGGCCTGCCCTTGGGGTTTGTGCTGGTGGCCCTGCGCGTGATTGAACGCGCCATTCACGATTACCGCTACCCAGATGGCGCCCCAAATCCCCTGCCGGAGACGCATCATGTTTGATCTCGACACCGGGTCACAGATGCTGATCCTCTTTGCGTTTTTGCTGGTGATCCGCGTGCCTGTGGCGTTCTCGCTGGGGCTCTCGGCGCTGTTCGCCATGTGGCAAATGGGCTTTGGCCTCGATCTGGTGGGTGATCTGATCGCCAGCGGCATTTCCAAATTCTCCCTGCTTGCGATCCCGTTCTTCATCTTGGCGGGCATGCTGATGGGCACCGCAGGCATGGCCGACCGGATGATCCGCTTTTTCCGCGTGCTGATCGGCTCTTTGCCCGGCGGCATGGGCGTGGTGGGCGTGGTGGTCAGCCTGTTCTGGGGCGCGGTCAGCGGCTCTGGCCCGGCCTCGGTGGCGGCAATTGGCCCGATGATCATTCGCGGCATGACCGAAGACGGCTATCCGCGTGCCTTTGCGGCGGCGCTGGTGTGCACGGGCGCTGCGCTGTCGATTGTTATTCCGCCCTCAATCGGGCTGGTGATTTACGGCGTGCTGGCCGAGGTCTCGATTGGCGATCTGTTCATCGCCGCGATCCTGCCGGGCCTGTGCATGGGCGCGCTGATGCTCGCCGCGCTGCCCTTTGTGGCGGGCGCGCGCCACATCGCCAAATCTTCCGCGCTCGAAACCTTGGCCCCCATGCCCTATGCCGAGCACCCTTGGGGCAAGCGTCTGGCCTATAGTTTCATCGACGCCGCATGGGGGCTGGCCACGCCAGTGGTGATCCTTGGCGGCATCTACACCGGCATTTTCACCCCCACCGAGGCCGCGATTGTGGCGGTGGTCTATGCCCTGTTCGTGGGCTTTGTGATCTACCGCAGCTTGACCTTTCGAACGCTGATCACCGCGCTGGCTGATGCAGCCAGCAATTCTGCCGTGGTCATGTTGGTGGTCGCCTACGCCAGCCTCTTTGGCTGGGTGGTTACCGTCGATGACGTGGTGGGCCGCTATTCCGAAGGTCTGCTCACCCTAAGCCACGCACCATGGGTGATGCTGCTGGTGATGACCCTCATCTTGCTGATCGTGGGCATGTTCATGGATGCGGTGACCATCATGTTCATCGCTTTGCCGATCTTTTTGCCTGTGGTGCATGGTATGGGCTGGGATCCGATCTGGTTCGGCGTCTACCTGATGGTGACTTTGGCGATTGGCCTGTTTACCCCGCCCGTGGGGATCAACCTCTTTGTTGCGGCGATCATCACGAATCTGTCGCTGGGCCGGATCGCTGCGGCGGCCACCCCGTTCCTGCTCACCAGCGCCGTGGGGCTTGCCCTCATCGCGCTCTGGCCGGAACTCACGCAATATCTGCTCGTCTGGATGCGCTAGGGCGCGGTTTCAATCCGGTCCATCGCTTTGCCCACTGAAAACCCATGCAACACGGTCGAGGCGAAAATCGTCAGCGCCGTGATGTTCCAAAGCGCGGAAATATCGGCCAGCTCCGCATGGCTGCCCGCATAGGCAAGATAGTAAATCGAGCCTATGCCGCGCACGCCGTAAATGGCGATGATCCCGCGCTCGGTGCGCGGCATCCCGGCCCCCGCCAACGATAGCCACCCCGCCGCAGGCCGGATCACCGCCAGCAGCAGCGCCGCAATCAGCGCCTGCTGCCATGTCACGCTTTGCAGCAACATCGGCAGCACAGCCCCAAGCCCGATCAGCAACACCGCCGTCAACGCATGTTCGATGGATTCCGAAAAATCATGCAAATGCCGATGATAGCCGTGATCGCTCTCGATCCGGCGCAGCGACAGACCCATCACCGCCACCGCGATAAACCCGTAACCCTCGATCAACTCGGTTGAACCATAGCACAGGAAAACCCCCGCCACGGCGATCACGCCTGATCCGGTATCGGCCAAACGGCTGCCGCGCGGCAGGGTAAACAGCACCCGCCCCAAGGCCCAGCCCCCGGCCCAGCCCGCCAAACTGCCCACCACAATCCGGTAGATCACATCTTCCGCGAGCCACCGCAGACCCCATTGCCCAATCGCCAAACCCTCGGCGGCAATGATCAGCCCCAGATAGACAAAGGGAAAGGCCAACCCATCATTCAGCGTCGCCTCCGTGGTCAGGGCAAAGCGCACCGGATGCTCCTCGCCCTCTTGCGGCGGCGCGATCTGCACATCGGCGGCCAGCACCGGATCAGTCGGGGCCAGCACCGCCGCCAAAATCACCGCGCCCGCCACGCTCAGCCCGCCAACCCACAGCCCCAGCGCCGCCACCGCCGCAATGCAAATCGGCATGGCTATCAACAAAAGCCGAAACGTCGGTGCCCATTTGCGCAGCGGCCCAATACTATCCACCCGCATCCCTGCGCCAAACAGGGCCACAATCACCGTGATCTCGGCAATCACTTCCCAAAGCTTTGGCGCATCGCGCGGGTCCGGCGGGCCCGGCAGATCGGGCAAAACCATCGCCGCCAGCGCGCCAAACATCACCATCAACGGCGCAGCAGCAGGCTCGCGCGTCGACACAAGCCGGGGAAACCAGCGCGACAAAATGATGATCGTGCCGACCAAGGCAAGGATCAGATGATAGGCGCTAAAGCTGAAAAAATCGGGTCCAAACATCGCGTTACTCGATGCTGCGGGCGGGGGTCATGCGCGGCCCACCCCTTGCAGCAACTCGCGATCAAGCGCGGGCCCATGCAGCACCGACACATCGCCCGTGGTCTCCAAAATTGCGGCCCGAACGGCGCTCAACTGCCGCACGTTTGCGCTGCGCAGCTTGGCAATCAAATCATCCTCCGACACCCGCGCCGCTTGCAAGGCGCTGTGTAAAATCACCCCGTCTTTCATCAACAGCATCGGCGTGTTTTGCACAAACGCATCAAATTCCGGCGCGCGCTGCCGCAGGCTCGACATGGCAAATTGCACCGCAAACAGACCCATCGCCGCCACCATGGTCTGCACCAACGCAGGCCAGCTTTGCGATTGCGACGCCCCGGCCAGCAGCGATCCCATGGCCACCGTCATGACAAAATCGAAATTCGTCATCTTGGAAAAAGACCGCAGGCCCACAATCCGAACCAGAAAGATAATCCACACCAGCCCCAGCGCGCTGAGCAATCCGCCCTTCGCAACCGCATCCAGCATCGCGTCTTCGAAAAACATCTGCGCCTCACTTTCCTGCGGGCACGCCCGCCGCTGCGTTACAATATTGGCCGCAAATTCCGCAGGGCAAGTTTTGGCCGATGTTTTCACGCATCTGCGGGCGGGCTGAAAGATTCACGGGAACGAGAAGCCCGCAGCGGCGTTGTGCCAGCAATAGCCAAGCGCGAATTGAACAGGAGATGCCAAATGCACGGAGTTTTCTATCTCATCGGCCTGATTGTGGTCGTACTCGCCCTCCTCAACCTGATCGCCTAACCCAAGGAGATTACCATGACAGACGTTAAAAACGCCGCCGCAACCAGCGGCCAGAACATCAAAGAAAAAGCCCAAGCGGCCGCAAGCTCCGCCTCTGAGGAGGTAAAAGCCCGCGCCCATGACGTGGCAGATACCGCCGCCAAAGAGGCCGCCAATTACGCGGACCAAGCCAAAGGCGCTGCCGCCCATGAAGTCAAAGACGTGGCCTCCGCCCTGCGCAGCGCCGCCCAAGACATGCGCAGCGGCTCGCCCCAAGAACGCACCTTCAGCCAGATCGCAGACAGCCTCGCCGATGCATCTGATGCGGTGCGCGACAAGGATCTGGGCGAAATGGTTGGGGCGGTCTCTGACTTTGCCCGCCGCAACCCGCTGGCCTTTCTGGGCGGCGCCGCGCTGATCGGTTTTGCCGCCACGCGTTTCGCCAAAGCCTCCAGCAGCGCCCCGCGCAACGATAACGATGACGACGAAGGCATCGAGCGCCCCGCCCCCGCGGACCGCGGCGACATCCCCGGCGCAGGCCCGATGGCCACAGGCGGGCTGCACACACCTGCCCTGCAAACTTCAACCGGAGGGGTAAAATAATGTCGATGGATCCCAATAAAACAACCGGCGGCCTGCTCAGCGATGCGCTGGCCCATGTCAGCTCCTTGGTGCGCAGCGAGGTCGATCTGGCCCGCGCCGAGGTGAACGACAATCTCAAAAGCGCAGGCGTTGCCATTGGTATGATCGTCGGCGCGGTTGTGGTCGCCCTGACTGCCCTCAACGTGTTGACCGCCGCTCTGGTTGCGGCCCTGACCGAAGCGGGCGTGCCCGCCGGATGGTCCGCCCTGATCGTCGGACTGCTCTTTGCCATCATCGCTTATGTGATGGCGCAAAAAGGCACACATGATCTGAAACTCAGCAGCCTCGCCCCCACCCGGGCGGCGAAAAACGTGAAGCGCGATGCGCAAGCCGTAAAGGAGGTTTACGATGACAAATGAAACCCGAAGCCCCGCCGAAATCGAACGTGAAATCGAGCGCGAACGCGCTGGCCTGACCTCCACTTTGGACGATCTCCAAGATCGCTTCTCGGTGGAATCCATCGCCCGTCAATTCTCGGATCAATTCCGCGAACATGGCGGCGACATTGGCCGCTCGGTCAGCGAAGCCGTGAAACGCAATCCCGTTGCCCTCGCGGTGACTGGCGCTGGCCTTGCGTGGCTGATGCTGGGCGATAAAACCCGCGATCTGCGCCCCGCGCCGCGCCCCGAGGCACCGCGCCCCGCAGGCCGCGCGCTTGGCCCGCAACCCGGCAACAGCCGCACCCCCCAGCAGCCCTATTATTCGGGCCGCAAAACCGACCCTTCCGAGGCCCCCGATTGGGCCCGCGCCTCGGATGCGGATGACGGAAGCAACCGCGACGGCGCGACTGCCAAACTGCGCAGCGCCGCCAGCACCGCAGGCGAAAACGTTTCTAACGCGGCACATTCCGCAGCAGACCGCGCCTCGGACGCGGGCAAATCCATCGCTGATGGCGCCCGCGACATGGCCAGCACCGCACAAGAGCGCGCCGCCGCGCTGCGCGACCGTCTGGCCGAAGGCACCGAGAGCCTCTCGCAAGAGGCCCGCGACCGGGTGATTGCCGCCCGCGAACGTGCCGTCGAGGCCCGCGCCGCAGCCAATAGCTATGCGCGCCAAACCCGCGACCGCGCCGCTGATGTCTATGACGACCAGCCGCTTGTCGCAGGCGCGCTTGCCTTGGCCGTGGGGGCTGCCATTGCCGCCGCCCTGCCACGCAGCCGGGTCGAAGACGCCTATCTGGGGGATCACAGCGATGCGCTGATCTCCGAGGCCGAGCGCGTCTTTGCGGAAGAAAAGCAAAAGCTGGGCAAGGTCGCCAAAGCCGCCACAGCCGAAGCTAAATCCGTCGCCCAAGACGTGAGCGACGAAGCCTCAAACCTCGCCAGCACCGCGCTGGACAAGGCCAAAGGCACGGCAAAACACTCCGGCGAACGCATCGCAGATGCCGCCGAGAGCGAAGCCAAAAAGCAAAATCTGGGCGCGGTGAAAACCTCTTAATCGCGCCGGAACTACCCCTTCAGCAGCCCGCGCGCCTCCCCGCATGCGGGCTGCTGATCCATCACAGGAGACAGGCGACATGGCCCGAGGCAGACAGGCAGACACCCCCCGCGATCTTCCCAAAAAGGGCTGGAAAGACATCGCTTTTCGGCTCAAGGATGAGCTGGCCGATGACCATGTGGGCCTGATTGCCGCCGGGGTTGCCTTCTATGCGCTGCTCGCGATTTTCCCGGCCCTCACCGCGCTTATGGCGCTTGCCGGGCTGATGCTCGAGCCGCCGCAGGTCACCGCCCAAATCGAACAAATTACCCAGATCATCCCCCAGCAGGCCGCGCAGATCATCCTCGACCAAGCGGTGGCCGTCACCGGCTCTCAGGAAGGCGGGCTTGGCTTTGCCTTTGTGATGGGCCTGCTGCTGGCGATTTATTCCGCCTCCAAAGGCATGGCCAGCCTGATCGAAGGGCTAAATGTCGCCTATGACGAAGACGAAACCCGCGGCTTTGTCAAAAAAACCCTCTGGACGCTTGGCCTGACCGTCTTTCTCATTCTGGGTCTGCTGCTGGGGCTGCTTGCGGCGCTCGCGGTGCCTGCGATCTTGAACATGATTGCTCTGCCCGATTGGCTGCACAATCTGCTGTCCCTCTCGCGCTGGGCGGTGCTCGCGCTGCTAACGGTGTTTGGCCTCGCCGTGCTCTACCGCTATGGCCCGGCGCGTGATGATGCTGAGTGGCAATGGCTCACCCCCGGCGCAATGGCCGCCTGCCTCATCTGGGTTGCGGCCTCGGTGGGCTTCTCGGTCTATGTCAGCAACTTCGGCAGCTACAACGAAACATTCGGCAGCATGGCGGGGGTTATCATCTTGCTCATGTGGCTGTGGATCTCCGCTTATATCGTGCTGCTCGGGGCCGAACTTAACGCCGAAATGGAGGCGCAAACCGCCGCCGATACCACCGTGGGCCAAGACGCGCCCATGGGCACACGCGGCGCGCAAAAAGCCGACCGTCTCGGCGCGCCCAAAGGCAAGGATTAATCGAACCTCGGAAACACCGAAGACTGTTTGAGCACCCCATAAGCAAAGCTTGTATCAATCGAGGCAATGCCCGGAATATTATGCAGCTTGCCGCGCACAAATTCCTCATAGCCTTGCAGGTCTTCCACCAAAATCCGCAGCAGATAATCCTCGGTCCCGGTGATGATATAGCAATCTAGTATCTGCTCGGTCTCGCGCACCTTTTTCTCGAAGGTCGCGACCACCGCGCCCGCATGGCTCTCCAACCTGATCCGCACCAGCGCGGTGATCGGCAGACCATAGGCTTTTTCATCCACTATCGCCGTATAGCCCTTGATCACCCCCTGCTCCTCCAGCGCCCGCGTGCGGCGCAAACACGGCGAGGGCGACAGGTTCACCCGCTCGGCCAAATCCTGATTTGTCAGGCGGCCATTCTTTTGCAGTTCCTTGATGATCTGGCGATCTTTGCTGTCCATCGGCGGGCCTCTTGGCAGATTCTGCCTATAATTTTGTGATTTGCGCAATCATTAGCAATCACCTGCCAGAGCGGCCAGCGTAAAACGAGGGCAATAGATTTATGCCAAGGCCCCTCCATGCACAGCACAGCAACCCCGCCGCTTGAACTCCATCCGCGTTTTTCCCGCGCCTTAACCGTGGGATACGCGGCCATCGCCGTGACCGTGCTGGTCTGGGCAGGCTTTGCCCTGACCACCCGCGCCATGGGGGCCTCCGCCCTGAGCTTTGCCGATGTGGCGCTGATCCGCTCTGGGGTACCGGCGCTGCTGTTCTTGCCATTTCTGCCCGCGCGACTGCCCCTGCTGCGCGCCTTGCCGCTGCGCAACTGGATCATGATCACCGCCGGGGCGGGGCTGCCGTTTTTCTGGCTGGCGGCGCAGGGCGCGGCGCTCACCTCGGCCACCCATGTGGGCGCGCTGATCGCGGGCACGATCCCGCTGTCGGTGGCGCTGATCACGGCGACGGCTTCGCGCAAATTGCCGCCGCTTTCTGTGCTCGCCGCGCTTGGTGTCATTGCGGCTGGGGTGGCGGTGCTGATCGCAGGCTCCGGCGCAGCGGGCAGCCTCCCCGGTGCAGGGCTGCTGCTCATGGCCAGCCTGCTCTGGGCCTTCTACACATTGGGCCTGCGCGGCAGCGGGCTTGATCCCGTGGGCTGCGCGCTGGTGGTGGCCTTGCCCTCGGCGCTGCTCTTGCTGGCGCTGATCGGCGCAGGTGCCTTACCAAGCTCGCTTGCCCAAAGCGATCTGAACAGCATCCTGCCCTATCTGCTGGTGCAAGGCCTCGGCGTTGGCGTCATCGCCAACCTGACCTATGCGCTGGCGATTTCCCGGCTTGGCCCGGCCAAATCCGCCGCCATTGGCGCGCTGGCCCCCGCGCTGGCGGCGGTGCTGGCTGTGCCTTTGCTGCATGAACCTCTGCCGTTGATCTCCATGCTGGCCGTAGCGCTGATCTGCACCGGGGTCATGCTCGCCAACCGCCAGAAAGGCTAGACCCATGCTTGGCGCTTTGCCGCGCTAGCCCTGATAGGGCGCGATTAAATCAGCAATGGCGCGGATCAATTCCGCGGCTTTGCCGCCCTGATCATCGCCGCCCAACGGCGCGGCAAACTGCCCTGCATCATTGTCGTAATAGCGCCCCGACGCCCCGGCAAATTCCGCCGACAGCGCCGCGCGGATCAACACATCCGCCCCCACGCCAATGTCATTGCCCGCCACGCCAAACCCCTCGCGCACCATATTGGTCGCCAGCATCGAGCCGGGGTTCACCGCAATGCTCAGCGGCCCGTCTGGATGCGCGGCGGAAAAGGCGTGGCTCCAAATCGTCAGCGCCAGCTTGCTCTGCGCATAGGCCTCCATCGCGCCCAATTGTATCTGCCCGGCCAGCGCCGCCAAATCCACCGGCGCCTGCGCCGCAGAAGACAGATGCACGGCGCGCCCCTCAGGCGCGAAAATCGGCAACAGCGCCTCCGTCAGCAGAGCAGGGGCCAGCGTGTTCACAATGAACCGCCGATCATGGCCGCTGCCGGTCAAGGGCGCGTCAATCTTGAACACCCCGGCATTGTTGATCAGCACATCCAGATGCCCATGCGCGGCCCGCACAGCGCGGCCCAATTGCGCAACCTGCGGCAGTTGCGACAGATCTGCGCGAAACCGCTCGACGGGCCCGGCCCCCGCAATGGCCTCCAGCGCGGCTTGGGTCTGCAACAGCTTCTCTGCGCTGCGCCCGTGAATCAGCAAATGATGCCCCTGCGACGCCAAACGCCGCGCCGTTTCGAGCCCAATCCCATCTGTCGCGCCGGTAATCATTACTTTTTTCGACATTTAACACTCCTGTTTTTGGCCGCAGCAGCCAACTCACCGTTAGAAGATTAACATAACTATTGATGAAACGGAGGAAACCCGTCATTTGAGGCATCAGTTTTTAGATAGTGGATATAATCAAATGGATACGGACAGCCTCCAGCTTTTTGTACTGGCCGCCGACCAGTTGAACATCAGCGCCGCCGGGCGGGCGCTGGGGCTGGCGCCTGCCGTGGCCAGCGCGCGTCTGGCCAAGCTGGAAACCGAATTGGGGGTGGAGCTGCTGCACCGCACCACGCGCAAAGTCTCCCTCTCGCTGGAGGGCGCGGATTTCCTGCCCTACGCCCAAGAGATCCTGGCCCAAGCCGAGGCCGCACAGGCCGCGCTGGGCCACGGCACCATGGGCGCGGCAGGCACATTGCGCTTTGCCGCCCCCAGCAGCTTTGCTCAGTTGCACATCATGCCGCTGCTGCCCGAATTTCACCGCCGCTATCCTGATCTGACCCTTGATCTGCGCCTGTCCGATTGCCGCATCGACCTGATCGAAGGCAGCTTTGATCTGGCCCTGCGCAGCGGCCCCTTGGCCAGCAGCAGCCTCAAGGGCCGCAAACTGGCCGATGACACGCGGATTCTGTGTGCCTCGCCCGATTATCTGGCGGCCCACGGCACGCCCCAGCGCCCTGAAGACCTCGTAGGCCATGCGTTCATCGCTTGGGCCAACACAGGGCTGCGCACGATGATCAACCGCCAAGGCCAGACCCAATCGCTCGATCCAAAACTCATGCAATGCCGCACCATCGTCGATGACGGCCACGCACAGCGCTCAGGCAGCATCGCCGGGGCGGGCCTGTCGATCAACAGCCTGTGGAGCGTCGCCCACGAGCTTGCCGTAGGCCGCCTTGTGCGCGTGCTGCCAGAATGGCGGCTCAACGATCAATCGGTGCTCTGGTTGGTTTATCCGCGCTCAAATGTGCTGACGCCCAAAACCCGCGTCTTCATCGATTTCCTGATCGCCCAGCTTGGCAATCGGCCTGATTGGCTCGATGAAACAGCACGGCCAAAAAACGCCTGAACGGCACCTGCGGCGGCGCCGCGCGATGTGGGAGAATGCTGGGAATTTTTCGGGTGATTGGTGGAGCCTAGCGGGATCGAACCGCTGACCTCCTGCATGCCATGCAGGCGCTCTCCCAGCTGAGCTAAGGCCCCAATGCAGCGCTGTCTAGGCGCTTGGCTTGGCGGGATCAAGCGAAAAATTCGACCCCGCCAAGTTTTTTACAGGTCGTCATCTTCCGATGCGACATCAGCGATTTCCTCAAGCGGAACCGTATCTTCATCGTCGTCGTCATCGTCCAGAATATCATCATCCAGATCGACATCTACGTCGTCGTCATCAACCAATACGGCATCGTCATCCGCATCAGCCGCTTTGGCTTTGGCGGAGGCGGCGTCTTCGGCATCGGCGGCGATCATCCGGGACTTGCTTGCGTCAATTTCTACCACTTCGCCGGTGTATGGGCTGACGATTGGATTTTTGTTCAGATCATAGAACCGCTTGCCCGTGGTGGGGCACAGGCGCTTGGTTCCCCATTCTTCTTTGGGCATGGAAGTCCCCTTCTTGAAATTACCATTGGATATAGATGATTCCGGGCAAGTGCCATATGTAGGCCATGCTGTCAAAGCCAAAAGCCCCTGTGGGGCATCGAGGCAACACCAAAAGGCCCGCAATGAGCGATAGATTTCTGCCCGGCGATCCCCCTGTGCCGCTGACCTTGCGCCGCTCGGCGCAGGCGCGGCGCATCTCGCTGCGCATCAGCCAACTTGACGGGCGCGTCACCCTGACCCTTCCCACACGCCTGCCCGAAGACGAAGCCCTCAGCTTTGCCCGCAGCAAAGAGCCGTGGATTCGCAAACATCTGGCCGCCCGGGGCGTCGATGTCGCGATCCGCCCCGGCGCGCAGCTGCCACTGGGCGGGCAGCTTTTGCAGGTGGTGCAGGGGCAGGGGCGGCGCGTCGAGATCGCGGGCGGGCAAATCGCCGTTCCCGGTGATCCGGCGCGCATGGGCACGCGGCTCTCGGCGCATCTGCGCGAACTTGCCCGCGACCGTCTCGCCGGGGCCTGTGATGATTACGCAGCGGCGCTGGGACGGCCCTATAGCAAGATCACCCTGCGCGACACGCGCTCGCGCTGGGGCTCTTGTACCTCCGATGGGGCGCTGATGTTTTCATGGCGGCTGATCATGGCCCCGGCGCAGGTGCTTGATTACGTCGCCGCACATGAGGTCGCGCATCTGGCCCAGATGAACCATTCTGCGGCCTTCTGGTCCGAGGTCGAAAGGATTTTCGGGGAATATCAAACCGCGCGAAACTGGCTGCGCGAAAACGGCAGCGATCTGCACCGCTACCGTTTCTAAACGACCGCTTTTAGGCGGGGCACCGCGATTTAGATCGCAGCGCTGCTCGGGCTATAGATGAAACCGCTGATCGGATAGACCCGGCCATAAGCGCCGGGGTTGCTCTCGACCTTCACCGCAGACCAGTCACCGGATTTCGACACATCAATGATGCTCATCCCGGTGGAAATCTTGTTGCGCTTCCAATTGGCGTGATCGACGCGAATCTCGCGGTCAGACACCACTTCGGACACGACGGCAATATGGCCGTTGGGGTTGCTGCGGGTCTTGCTGAACACCATCACAGCGCCAATCGCAGGGGTCTTGCCGCGCTGATAGCTGGCCGCCGCTTGGCTCCACCACGTATGGGCATTGCCGCGAATCTGCACACCGCTCAGGTTGCGCGCATAAGGCACACACCACACGCGCTGGCCTTTGGCCTGCAAGGCGCGCACTTCGCGCACTGCCAATGCTTGGCGGTCGGGGTCCAGCTCAACCGAGCTGATGGTCGGCAGGTCTTTGAACTCACGCGGGCCCGAACAGGCGGCGGTCATCAACAACGTACCGAGAAGAAAGATGGTCTTGATCAATGGGTGGCCCAGGCGATTAACGCTCATATTGCCCTCTGTGTGAATTGCTGCCTCGCCCCACTGTCCCTGTGGGGGTCGCCGGGAACATCACAGATTCTGACCTATTTTCAAAGAATTCAGTTTTAAATGGGCAGAAACTCGCCGAAGGGGCTTGAAACCAAAGACGCGGCACCAGGAAAAATACGGTCGCGCTTGACCTTAGTGGCGTTTGTGATCACGAACCGCGCATGACGCCAGCAAACCGCCCCACCGATCAAACGCCCGTCGCCCATGATAGGGTTTACCGCCAATTGCGCGCGCGCATCATGCACGGGGTGATGTCACCGGGCGAAGCGCTGACCCTGCGCGGCATCGGCAAGGATTTTGGCGTCTCGATGACCCCGGCGCGCGAATCGGTGCGCCGCCTCGTGGCCGAAGGCGCCCTTACCCTGTCCTCCTCGGGCCGTGTCGCAACGCCGCTGCTCAGCAATGAGCGCATCGAAGAACTGGCCGCCCTGCGCGCCCTGATCGAGGTCGAACTGGCCAGCCGCGCCCTGCCGCGTGCCCATATGGCCCTGATCGAGCGGCTTCAGGCGATCAATGGCAACGTGGCCGAAGCCGTCGCCCACCGCGACGCGGTCAGCTACATCCGCACCAATCTGGAATTTCACCGCACGCTCTACCTGCGCGCACAGGCCCCGGCGATGCTGGCCATGGCCGAAACCGTCTGGCTGCAAATGGGCCCGACCATGCGCGCCCTCTATGGCCGCCTGCGCCGTACCGAACCGCCCCATTACCACCGCCTGATCATCGCCGCCCTGCGCGCCGGCGACGAGCCGGGCCTGCGCTTGGCCGTGCGCACCGATGTCACCCAAGGCCTGCGGATGCTGGCCAGCTAACCCCCGCCCCGAAAGCTCCCCGAAAGCCCCCCGAAAGCGACCGCGATGATCACCGCCCGCCTTGCCACTCCTGCCGATCTTCCCGCCGTGCAGCCGCTGATCCACGCGCTTGCCGCTTTTCACGGCGATACCCCCAGCGTGACCCTCGACCAATTGCACCGCGACACCCAAACCCCGCGCCCGTGGATCACCCTGCTGCTGGCCCATGAGGGAAATACGCTGCTTGGCTACGCCGCCCTGACCCCGCTGGCGCAATTGCACTACGGGCTGCGCGGCATGGACATGCACCACCTCTTTGTCAGCCAAAACGCGCGGGGCAAGGGGGCAGGGCGCTGCCTGATTGATGCCAGCCTCGCCCATGCGCGGCAAAACGCATGTCACTACCTCACTGTGGGCACCCACCCGGACAACGCCGCCGCTGCCGCGCTCTACCGCGCCGCAGGGTTCGACCCGCTGCCGCCCCCCGGCCCGCGTTTCCGAATGAAGCTCTGATCCGCTTCACCCTTCCGCAAATACTCAAAAAAATACCCCCGCCGCGGGCCATGCCGGGGCGGGGGTGCATCAAGATCACGGCTGGATTGACCCGCGCGGTTACGCGGCGAGCCCCTTGCTGCCCATATCTAGATATTTCTGGCGGCGGTCCTTGACCAAAGCCTGGCCGTTCTTGCCATCAAGCTCCTTGAGCATCGCGCTGATCGCTTTGCCAACGGCGGCAATGCTGGCATCCGCATCGCGGTGCGCGCCGCCCATCGGCTCGGTGATGATCTGGTCAATCACCCCCAATGATTTCAATTCCTGCGCGGTCAAACGCATCGCCTCAGCCGCCTCGCGCATTTTCTCGGAATCTTTCCACAAGATCGAGGCGCAGCCCTCGGGCGTGATCACCGAATAAACCGAATGTTCCAGCATCGCGACCTTATTGCCCGTGGCAAAGGCCACAGCCCCGCCCGATCCGCCCTCGCCAATGATCACGCTGATCAACGGCACGCCGATTTGCAGACATTTCTCGGTCGAGCGCGCAATCGCCTCCGACTGGCCGCGCTCTTCCGCGCCTTTGCCCGGATAGGCACCGGGCGTGTCCACCAATGTAATCACCGGCAGACCGAATTTATCGGCCATTTCCATCAAACGCACAGCTTTGCGATAGCCCTCAGGCCGCGCCATGCCAAAATTCCGCTCGATGCGCGATTTGGTGTCATTGCCCTTTTCATGGCCAATCACCATCACGGCTTTGCCATTGAACCGCGCCAAACCGCCCATCACCGCATGGTCATCGGCAAAATTGCGATCCCCGGCCAGCGGCGTGTATTCGTCAAACAGCGCCTCGATGTAATCTTTGCAATGGGGCCGCTCGGGGTGGCGCGCCACTTGGCATTTGCGCCACGGCGTGAGCGATTTATACATCTCCTCAAGCATCTTGGCGGCTTTGGCGTCCAGCGCCTGCGCTTCTTGGGTGACGTCGGTTTCTTCATTGCCGCGCGCAAGGGCGCGCAATTCTTCTGCTTTGCCTTCGATATCGGCCAGCGGTTTTTCAAAATCCAGATATTGCGTCATGAGGGTGCTCCGCATTTGTTGTGGCGATATATGGCTGGCAATGACGGGTTTTGCAACGCATCGCTGGCACAGCTTTGCCGCAAGCAGGTCGGGGCGACCTAGCCCATCTGCAACACGGGGTAGAGCGACGCAATCAAAAGAACCGCCATGGTAATGTTGAACGCCCGCAAACGCCGCGCATCCCCCAGCAGGCGTGACATTTGCTGCCCCAGCACCGTCCAAAGCGTGACCGAAGGCAGGTTCACCGTGCCAAAAATCACCGCCGCAAGGGCCAGCGGCCAAAAATTGCTGCCCGGCACGTAAACCGTGACCGCCGTCAGCGCCATCGCCCATGCTTTTGGGTTCACCCATTGAAACGCCGCCGCCGCCAGAAAACTCAGCGGCTTGGCCCCGGCCTGTTTCGCCCGCGCCCGCCCGGCATTGGCAATGCGCCACGCCAGATACAGCATATAACCCACGCTCAGCCATTTCATCACCGTATAACCCTGCGGATAGGCGTCAAAAACCTGCACCAACCCGGCACCAACCCCGATCATCAACACGACAAACCCGATGGAAATCCCCATCATATGCGGAATGCTGCGCCAAAAACCGAAATTGGCCCCCGAAGCCATCAGCATCAGGTTATTGGGCCCCGGCGTGACCGAAGAGACAAAGGCGAAAAGCGCAAGCGCGGGAATGATTTCATATGACATTGCGCAATAAATAATCATTTAATGCGGTGTGAAATTGCAAAGATGCACCTGATCAAAGGAAATGCACAATCTATGGCGGCTCTTGACCCGAAAAACGAAGAAATATTGCAACAGCTCACCCGCGATGGGCGGATCAGCAATCTGGAACTGGCCGACCGCGTGGGCCTATCGCCCTCTGCCTGCCTGCGCCGGGTCCAAGACATGGAGCGGCGCGGCGTGATCAAAGGCTACCGCGCTGTGCTGGATCGCACGGCGCTCGGCACCGGGTTCACTGCCCTGATCGGCGTGGGGCTGCACAATCACACCAAAGCCAGCCAAGAGGCGTTTGAACGCGCCATCTCCCGCGCGCCCGAAGTGCGCGAATGTCATAATGTGACGGGGGTTATCGAATATATGCTGCGCGTCGAATGTGCCGACCTGCCCGCCTATAAACATTTCCACACCGAAATCCTCGGCGCGTTGCCACAGGTCGCCTCGATCACCTCCTATGTGGTGATGGGCTCGCCCAAGGATGAGCGCGCCTAAGGTGCGATTCGCCGCAAATCCGCGCTCTCGCAGGTCTCGCCGCGCCCGCAGGCCGCAACCTCGCGCAGCATCTCGGGGCTGGGCTGCGCAAATAAATTCCCCCCGCAAGGGTTCAGATCCAGCACATACCCCGCCTCCGCCCGCCGCAAAAACGCCAACACCTCTGTGCGGGCCGGGGCGGTGGCGCACCACGGGCCAAAACACGCCAGCGACAAGGTCACCTGCTGATCAAACGGCAGTGCAAACCCGCCCGCCCCAAGCGCGCTGCCCCGCAGCCGCGCCGCCACAGGCGCAGGGTTGATCGTCTCGGGCGTCGGCATGTCTTTGGCGTTAAAGTTTAAATAGCCCTTCACCACCACATAACTGTCCACCGATGCCTGCGCCTCTTGGAAACTGCGCACCGCCGAGGGGCGCACACAAGACAGCGCCAAAAGCTGCGCAGGCATCAAAACCAATACACTCAGAAACAGAACCAAAAACCGCATTACAGATATTCCTTAAAACTCTCCAAAACCGCCTGATAAACCTCGCGTTTAAACGGCACGATATTCTCCACCAACTGATCCGCCGCCATCCAGCGCCACTGCGAAAACTCGGGATGCTCAGTGGCGATATTCACCTGATCGTCGCTGCCCAAAAACTTCAGCAAGAACCACTTCTGCTCCTGCCCGCGATACCGCCCCTTCCAGATTTGCGGCACCAGATCATGCGGCAAATCATAAGGCAGCCAGCCCTCTGTCTGGGCGACAATCTCAACCAGATCGGGCGCAACCCCGGTCTCTTCCCAAAGCTCGCGCAGCGCGGCAGCCTCGGCTTGCTCGCCTGCATCGACACCGCCCTGCGGCATCTGCCATGCGTCTTTGTAACGGTCGTTGCGCTGGCCCACAAAAACCTCGCCCTTGGCGTTTATCAACATCACCCCCACACAGGGGCGATAGGGCAGTTTGGCAATCTCTTGGGGGGTCATCAGCGGCTCCATATTTGCGCGCCCTCATGCTAACATGGAACTGCGCGGGCCAAAAGCGGCGGCGCACCCCAAGCACATGACGCCGCGTAGCGCGTGACATCGCGCGGCGACTGTTGTGTTCTTTGCCAAACGTCAGACAAAAGGCCCGTTCTCATGTCCAGCTATCCCCACCTGCTTGCCCCGCTCGATCTTGGTTTCACCACGCTGAAGAATCGCCTGCTGATGGGCTCCATGCACACCGGGCTGGAGGAAACCGGCGATTGGAACCGTGTGGCTGAGTTCTACGCCACCCGCGCGCGCGGCGATGTGGCGCTGATGGTGACGGGCGGCATCGCGCCAAACCCCGAAGGCGGCGTGGCCGCGGGCGCGGCGGGCATGTACACCGACAAAGACGTGGCCAACCATAAAATCGTGACCCAGCGCGTGCATGAGGCAGGCGGCAAAATCGCCATGCAAATCCTGCATGCGGGGCGCTATGCGTTTAACCCCGATTGCGTGGCCCCCTCGGCGGTGAAATCCCCGATCTCCATGTTCGCCCCAAAGGAGCTGGATGAGGCCGGGATTGAAAAACAAATCGCAGACATCGCCGCCTGCGCCGCCCGCGCCAAAGACGCAGGCTATGACGGCGTGGAAATCATGGGCTCCGAGGGCTATTTCCTGAACCAATTCCTCGTCACCCACACCAATAAACGCGAAGATCGCTGGGGCGGCTCTTATGAAAACCGCATGCGCCTGCCCATCGAAGTCGTGCGCCGCGTGCGCGCGGCTGTGGGCGCGGAATTCATCGTGATCTACCGCCTGTCGATGATCGATCTGGTGCCCAATGGCTCAACCCACGAAGAAGTGGTGCAACTCGCGCAAGAGATCGAAAAAGCGGGCGCAAGCATCATCAACACAGGCATCGGCTGGCACGAGGCCCGCATCCCCACCATCGCCACCTCCGTGCCGCGCGCCGCCTTTGCGTGGGTGACCAAAAAACTGATGGGCAAGGTCTCGATCCCGCTGATCACCTCCAACCGCATCAACACCCCCGAAGTGGCCGAAGAAGTGCTGGCCACTGGCTGCGCCGACATGGTCAGCCTTGCACGGCCCATGCTGGCGGATGCCAATTTTGTGGCCAAAACCATCGCCGGGAAATCCGATGAAATCGCGCCCTGCATCGCCTGCAACCAAGCCTGCCTTGATCACACATTCGGCGGCAAAATCTCCACCTGTCTGGTGAACCCGCAAGCTTGCTATGAAACCGAACTGACCATCACCCCCACCGCCGCGCCCCGCCGCATTGCGGTTGTGGGCGCAGGGCCTGCGGGCCTCTCGGCGGCGATCACCGCCGCTGAACGCGGCCACCACGTCAGCCTGTTTGACCGCGCATCAGAAATCGGCGGCCAGTTGAACCTCGCCAAACAAGTGGGCGGCAAAGAGGAATTCTGGGGACTGGTCGATTGGTACCGCCGCATGGTCGATCTGCACGGCGTTGAACTGCGCCTGAACACCGAAGCGCGCGCCGATGATCTGGACGGGTTCGACGAGATCATCATCGCCACAGGCGTCGTGCCGCGCGATCCGCAAATCCCCGGCCAGAATGGCGCAAATGTGGTGCGCTACATCGACGTGCTGAATGGCACCGCCAAGGTCGGCCCGCGCGTGGCCGTGATCGGGGCAGGGGGCATCGGCTTTGATGTGTCCGAATTCTTGGTGCATGACGGCGCCAGCACCACCACCGATCTGCCCGAATGGATGCGCGAATGGGGCGTGACCGATCCCGAAATGCACCGCAGCGGTCTGGCCCCCGAAGGCCCGCAGCCCCCCGCGCCTGCACGCCAAATCACCTTGCTGCAACGCAAACCCACCAAAGTCGGCAAAGGCTTGGGCAAAACCACAGGCTGGATTCACCGCGCCTCGCTCACCATGCGGCAGGTGAAAATGATCGCGGGCGTGAATTACGAAAAGATCGACGCACAGGGCCTGCACATCAGCTTTGGCGAGACCCGCGAGAACCCCAGCCTGATCGAGGCCGACACAATTGTGCTCTGCGCAGGCCAGCTTAGCGATCGGTCACTGGCAGACACGCTCGAGGCAAAGGGCCGCAAAGTGCATGTGATCGGCGGCGCTGATGTGGCCGCCGAACTCGATGCCAAACGCGCGATTAACCAAGGTACCCGCTTGGCTGCTGCTCTGTGAACGCCTCATCGGGCGGGGCAAAGCGCGAAAACACGCTGGCCTCGTACCGGCGCAGGGCGCGGCGCGCGGTCTGAAACCCCGCCTCGCCCAAATCACCAAACAGCCGCCGCATCTCGCGCTGGGCAGCAGGGGGCAAAAACGCCTGATCGCCGGGCAAAAAAGATTCGCTAGGGCAACCGCCCGAGAACACGATCTCATGGGTGTCGAACACCAGATGCACATAGCGCACCATGCCGCCGGGCCGCACCCGGCCCACCCCTTGCTGCGCCAGAAAAATCGCCGGCACCAAAACCTCGCGGTCACCAAACAAGAGCTCCGTGCGCGCCCCCGACATCAACATGCGGTGCTGCTGCGAGACTTTAATCTCGATCCGGTTGTCCATACAGCCCACCGGGAACACCACCGGGGCAAAATCCCCCGCCGCCTGCACCGTCTGGCTCAGCACCAACCGCAGCGGCTGCGCGCCATGATCCAGCGTCTCTACCAGATCGCCCACCTGCAACCGCCCCGCTGGCACCGAGCCGCTGGGCGTGTCAATCAACGTGTCCTGCGCAAAACAGGCCACGTAATCGGCATAAAGATTGTTTTGCTGATAGGACGTGCGTTTGGTGTTGAACGTATAGCTTTGCCCCTCTTGCAAAAGCACGGTCGAGGTCAGCCCATGCACCGCGCCCTGTTCCTGCCCATCGCCGCCAAAATGCACCGAGGTGACCTTATGCCCATTGTTCGAATTGATCAGATCATAGGCCGAATGAACCGTGGTCCCCGCCGCATAATTGGTGCCATCCAGATTTATCGCTTGGGTCAGCGTCTGGGTCGTGTCCAACTCGTTGAAAATCGCTTCCTCATCGGTGATCTCGACCAAGGTTGGCGTGGCGCCGGGCCGCAACTGCAACGTATAGGGCACCGAACCCGCCGCCGAGGTGGAGGATTCCGCTGGCAAACCCGAGACAAAATCGCTTGGGCTATAGATATACAAAAAAGGCATTTTACCTGTCTCACTCTTTAACTGACGTTGGCCGCCATGTTTGATACCGCTCGTGCTAAAGGGGATAACGGCACGCCCAACGCAATTGCGAGAAAAAACTCCCGTTTAACGGGATTTTGCAACTCTCTTGCGAACGATCCTTACGCGAATACAACCTAAACCTGAAAACTACTCTCACTTATCAACTATTCTTCGAAAGGCTGGACCATGGCGATCTGTGTTTTTGATGTATTCGAGGATGGCCGCTGCACCGTGCCTGTCGATGATGCGCTCACCGGGGCGGGCGTCTATCGCTGGTGGCATTTTGATCTGGCCGAGCCTGAATTGCCGCTCTGGCTGGCCAGCCGCCTGCCGGAAATCCCCGCGCAGGCGCTGCTGCAATCGGAAACCCGCCCGCGCTGCGATGCGTTTGACGAGGGGCTGATGCTCAACCTGCGCGGCATCAACCTCAATGAGGGGCAAGAGGCCGACCAAATGGTCTCCATCCGCATCTGGGCCACGGCTGATGTGGTGGTCACCGTGCGCATGCGCCGCGTCTTTGCCATCGACGAATTGCGCCAGCGCATGATCGCCAATGAAGCGCCCCAAAGCCCCGCCGCTTTCCTCGAAGCGCTCAGCGCGCGGCTGATCTTCCGAATCCAAGAACATGTGATGACCGTCTCGCGCCTCACTGAATTCTACGAGGCCGACCTTGAGGACGAGAGCACCCCAACCCCCAAAGAACTCCCCGGCACGCGGCGCAGTGTGATCAAACTGCTGCGCTATCTCGCGCCGCAGCAATCCGCCATGGCCGCGCTGGCCGCAACCGAGCAGGCGATGATCCCGCAGCCGGACGCGCTCAAACTGCGCGAACTGGCCAACCGCACCACGCTGGCGGTGGAAGAACTCGACGCGCTCCAAGACCGGCTCAGCGCCGTGCAAGAAGAACATGACCTCAACACCGGGCGCAAACAGGCGCGCCACGGCTATATACTCTCTGTCGCGGCGGGGGTGTTTTTGCCGCTGGGTTTCCTGACCGGATTGTTCGGCGTGAACGTGGCGGGGATGCCGGGCATGGAAAACCCCATGGCCTTTGCCATCCTGTGTCTGCTGCTGGTGGGGATGGGCATCGGCATGGCGCTGATCATGAAATGGATGCGCTGGCTGTAATCAAACCTGCAATGATTCCCGCAACATGGAAACACAGCGTTCACCTGTTTCCACAGCATCAACGATCTCGCAAATTCCTTGCAACTGTCCCAAGCCTGCCCCGATTGTGCCTGATTTGACCCTCATAGCTGCCCTTGAAACGTATTGACGTGAAGGGAGCGGGTAATGGACCGCCTTACAGAAATGGAAGCATTCGCCACGGTTGTGGATCAGGGTGGCTTTACCGATGCTGCCAAGAAAATGGGTATTTCCAAATCGGCCGTGTCAAAACACGTGTCGTCACTCGAAGCCCGCCTCGGCGCGCGTCTGCTCAACCGCACCACCCGCCGGGTCAGCCCGACGGAAATCGGTCTGGCCTATTACGACCGCGCCCGCCGCGTGCTGAATGACGCAGGCGAAGCGGATGCGCTGGTGACCTCCATGCAATCGGCGCCCTCGGGCCTGCTGCGCATCTCGGTTGCCACAGATTTTGGCGTGAATCACCTCTCGCCCGCTCTGTCGGAATTCTTGGGCGATTTCCCCGACATCACCGTGAACATGGTGCTCAACAACCGCTACGTGGAGCTGATCTCCGAAGGGTTCGACATGGCCGTGCGCATCGGCGAGCTGGAAGACAGCACGCTGCGGGCACGCAAACTGACCGAAACCACCAAACGCATGATCGCCTCACCGAAATATTTCGAACAATATGGCCGCCCCGAAAAGATCGACGATCTGAACGAACACAAGCTGCTGCATTATTCGAACCAATCCTCGGGCAACGTGTGGAAACTCACCGCGCCGTCGGGTGAAAAACGCCAAGTGCGCACCGCGGGCTGGCTCTCGGTCAATGACGGGCAATCGCTGCTCAATGCCGCGATCTCCGGCCTTGGCATCGCCTACCTGCCCAGCTTTCTCTATGCGGATGCGATGGAAAAAGGCCTGATCGAAGACGCGATCCCCGAACTGCCGCTGGAAACCCAAGGCATCTATGCGGTCTACCCGCCCGGGCGCTTCACCCAGCCAAAAGTCCGCGCTTTCATTGATTTTCTGGTCCACACCTTTGCCGATAAAGGCCCCAGCGACTGGTAATCACCTCTTTGCCAACACCGTCCCCTCGGTGCGACCTGCCCCCGCTGCCACTTTGGCGCCGGGGGCATTTTTATTCGCTGAGCAAAATAACCTCGACCCGGCGATTATCCTCGCGCCCGGCTGCGCTCAGGTTCGAGGCGCGCGGCGAAAGATAGCCCATGCCTTCCGCCTCCAAACGCCCCGCATCAATGCCATGCGCATCAATCAGACGTTGGCGCACCGCCTGCGCGCGCTGTTTCGACAAGGTGATATTCCCCGCCAAACCGCCCACACTATCGGTATGCCCCACCAAACCGACCCGCAGATTGGGCCGCGATTTGAGCAGTTCCGCCAGCAGCCCAAGCGAGGCCACAGGCGCTTCGCCCAAATTGGCGGCGGCAGTGTCAAACTCCAACCCGTCAAGCACCGCATGCCCATGCCCCAGCAGCGCCGCCACCAAATCACCCTGCACCAGCGGCGCGGTGCTGGCAGGCACATCGCCCGTGGGCGCGGCACTGGCGGTTTCGGTCCCGGCTTGAATGATCTGGATATAGGCGGAATTGGCCGTGGTGCTGGCCAAAATCGTGATCGCCGCGCTGGGCTGATCCGCCGGACCTTTCAGCGCGCTTAGAAACTGAAACGCGCCGATATTCACATACATATTCGGGCCGGGCAGCACCTCAACCCCAAAGCGAAAATCAAACCCGCCACAGCCATCGGCCATACAATCAAGCACAATCCGGTATCCCGCCGCCTCCAGCTGTTCGCGCAGAGGCCGCGCAATCTGCAAAGGCGTCAGCCCCGGCGCATTGAGCCGCCACGCGGCGCGCGCCACATCGCCCTCGATCACCTGCGCGGGCAGGGCGCCCTTCTCGAACACCCCAACCGGCACGCTATAGCGGTCCGGCCCGGTGTTGCGCTCGGCCTGCAACCGCGCCGCACTGGGCAGGCTCAGCTCAAGCGCAGCAGCCGGCCCCGCAAGCAGCGCCAGCGCCACAAAGATGCTGCGCAAACTCACCGCGCTTGGGCGTGATATTCGCGGTTCGGGCGCATATCGATCCCGCTTGCCACGCGGTTGGTCATGTTGAAAAACCCCGCCACGCTGGCAATGTCGAAAATATCGCGGTCGGTGAACCCCACCGCGCGCAGCGCCTCGCGGTCGGCCTCTTCCACCTTGGCGCTGGCCTCGGTCAGCTTGACCGAGAAATCCAGCATGGCGCGCTGGCGCGGGTCCAGCTTGGCAACGCGGTAATTCATCACCATCATCTCGCCCAGCTCCGGATCGCCCGACAATTCGCGCACCGCCGCCCCATGCGCCACAAGGCAATAATAGCATTTATTCACCGAAGACACCGCCACCGCGATCATCTCCCGCTCCAGCTTGCTCAGCGCGCTATGGCCCAGCATCAGGTCATTATACATGGCCGTAAAACTGTTCAGCTTTTCCACATCAAACGCATAGGCCTGCAAAACATTGGGGATCATCCCCAGCTTTTGCTGGCAAATATCAAAGTATTTCTGCGTCGCTTCAGGCAGCGGATCTGCCATGGGCAGGTTCAGGGCTGTGGGCATCTCATCGGCCATCTGGGGCGCTCCTTCACTCTTTTATGCGGTAATGATAGCCGCCGACTGCGGTAAATCCCAGCCTTTGATAAAGCGCATTTGCGCCCGCGTTTTGCGCCACGCAGATCACCGCGATTTCCGTCGCGCCCTGCTCGGAGCCCCAAAATGCCGCCGCCCGCATCAGCCATTGCGCGACCCCTTGGCGGCGCTGCGCGGGCACGATCTCCACGGCATGCACCATGCAAATATCTCCGTGCACCCCCGCAAAGGCAGTCCCGGCTGGCTTTTCATTCCACCGCGCTAAAAAACCGGTTTTACAGGCCGCCCGCGCCATCACGGCGATGCGCTCAGGGCCAACGCCCCCCGCCGCCCAAATCTCGGCCATGATCGCCAAAGGCTCCCAAACTGCAAAGGCCGTCACCCGCGGGATCGGCACATCGGTCAGGCTGGCAATCGGCGCCGTATAAAGCACCACCTCGTCAAACTTGGCATATCCCCGCGCCGCAAGCAGCGCGTCCAGCGCCGCATCCTCGGGCCGGATCTGGAACAGCGGGTCTTGCCCGTTGCCGCGCATCTGCGCTTCGGCCAGATCAATATCCTGCGCGCCCGCCGCCGCATTTGCCGTTGCCGCCGAGACCCGCTTGCCGCCCCCCGCGCCATCGCGGCAGGTAAACGGCCCGGCTAGCCAGGTTTTCGCAGGCGGCCATGTGGCCTCGCAAACCTGCATCAATGTGGCGGCGTCCGCGCTCATGAAAACGCCGCGTTGATCCGCGCCACGGCTTGGGCCAACAAATCGGCATCCTTGCCGCGCACCACCAGATGCGCGCCATATTTCCCGTCGCGCTGAAACGGGTAGGAGCCAAGCGACAAGCTCGGGAACGCCGCCGCAACCTCGCCCAGCGGCCCGGCAATATCGCCCTCGCCGCGGTGCACCGTCACCGTCTCACTCAGCAGCGGCGCACCCCCCGTTAAGGTGGGCAAAACGCTCTCGACCATGGCCTGAAACACCGAAGGCACCCCGGCCATCACATGCACATTCTCCAGCGTGAACCCCGGCGCAGCCGACACCGGGTTCTCGATCAATGACGCCCCATCAGGAATGCGCGCCATGCGCAGCCGCGCCTCATTGAGCTGCGTACCCGATTTCTCGTAATGCGCCGCCAGAATGGCGCGGGCATCGCTGCGCACATCAATCGGGCGATCAAACGCGGCGGCAATGCAATCGGCGGTGATGTCATCATGGGTCGGGCCAATCCCGCCCGAGGTGAACAGATGCGCATAGCGCGCCGCCAAACCGCGCACGGCCTCGATGATCACCGGGGCATCATCGCCCACAATCCGCACCTCTTGCAGGTCCACGCCAATCTCGGCCAGCTTGCCCGCCAAATGATACATATTCGCGTCGCGGGTCCGGCCGGACAATATCTCGTCCCCGATCACCAACATGGCCGCTGTTGGGTTGCTCATCATGCTCTCCTTGATGCTCTACCCTCTTGGGTATAGGCCCGCTGCCATGCGCTTTCAAACTGATCTTGTGCCCGCCCGCCTGACCCGCCGCTATAAACGGTTTCTGGCCGATTGCGTGCTGGAAACCTGCGGCACCGAAGTGACCGCCCATTGCGCCAACCCCGGCTCGATGATGGGGCTGGCCGATCCGGGCATGCGCATCTGGCTTGAACCAAATGACGATCCGAAAAAGAAACTGAACTATGGCTGGCGGCTGGTTGATCACGAAAACGGCCATTTCACCGGGGTCGATACCGCACTGCCCAACCGCCTGATCAAAGCGGCGCTTGAGGCCCGCAGCATCCCCGAACTGCGCGCCTACACCCATGTGAAGCCCGAGGTGAAATACGCCGAGAAATCGCGGGTCGATTTCCTGCTGCGCGGTGAAAACCTGCCCGATGCCTATGTCGAAGTGAAATCCGTCACCCTCTGCCGCCAACCCGGTCTGGCCGAATTTCCCGACAGCACCAGCGCCCGCGGCGCGCGGCATCTGGGCGATCTGGCGCAAATGGCACAGGCCGGGCACCGCGCCGTGTTGCTCTATCTGGTTCAGCGCACCGATTGCAGCGAGGTCGCCTGCGCCGCCGACATTGATCCCGCCTACGCCGCCGCCCATGCACTGGCCGCCGCCGCAGGGGTGGAAACCCTCGCAATCGGCACCCATATCAGCCCCGAAGCCATAGAGATTGCACGCCCGCTGGCGCTTCGATAAACAGCCCCTGAACCCAGACCGGAGAGATACGTTGAACGAACCGCACCGAGGCCGCCTGACCAAAGACGGAATCCGCATCTATGACCCCAGCGATTTCGCCGGCATGCACGCGGCAGGGCGGCTTGCTGCAACCATTCTCGACGAGATCGCAGAGCATGTCTTCACCGGTCAAACCACCGGCGAGCTGGACCGCTTGATCGAAGCAAAGGTCAACGCCGCCGGGGCCAAATCGGCCACCATCGGCTACAAAGGCTATAAACACGCCAGCTGCATCTCCGTGAACCACGTGGTGTGCCACGGCATCCCCGGCGATAAGAAACTCAAAGAGGGCGACATCCTCAACATCGACGTGACCGTGATCGTCGATGGCTGGTTTGGCGACACCTCGCGCATGTATGTGGCGGGCAAACTGCCCCGCAAAGCCGAGCGCCTGATCGAAATCACCCATGACGCCCTGCTGCGCGGCATCGAGGCGGTGAAGCCGGGCAATACATTTGGCGATATCGGCCACGCGATCCAAAGCTTTGTCGAAAGCCACCGCATGTCCGTCGTCACCGATTTTTGCGGCCACGGTCTGGGCCGCGTGTTCCACGCCCCGCCCAACGTGCTGCATTATGGCCGCCCCGCCACGGGCGCGGTGCTGGAACCGGGCATGTTCTTCACCATCGAACCCATGGTGAACCTTGGCCGCGCCGAAACCAAAACCCTCGCTGATGACTGGACAGCGGTCACCCGCGATAAATCCCTCTCGGCCCAGTTCGAACATTCCGTCGGCGTGACCGAAAACGGCGTAGAGATCTTCACCCTCTCCCCCGCAGGTAAATTCCACCCCACCTACGGCTAATCGCCGCGTTGGGTTTGAAAATGAAACGCCGCACCTGAAAGGGCGCGGCGTTTTTTTATGGGGCAGGGCGGTTTTGCCACTAAGATAAACCCGCAACCCCAAACCCATAAAAAGGAACCCGCAAGATGATCGCCTATGTCACCGTCGGCGCAGATGACATTGCGCGCGCAAAACGGTTTTATACCGCCTTTCTGCCGGCCCTTGGCTATGGGCTCACCGAAAGCCTTGAGGGCCTAAGCTTCGCGCTGCCAGCGCAGGCAGGCCAATCCCCCGCGCCGCCAGATTTCTACGTGAAACCGACCTTTGATGGGCAACCGGCCTCGGCGGGCAATGGCGCGATGATCGCCTTTGAGGCACCGGGCCAATCGCACGTGCGCGCCCTGCATGCCGCAGCCCTAACCGCAGGCGGCCACTGCGAAGGCAAACCCGGTTTTCGCGCCTCCTACGGGGCCGATTTCTACGTGTGCTACCTGCGCGACCCCCAAGGCAACAAAATCGCTCTGTTCTCTAATGACCCAAGTGAGCCGGGCAGAGACGGCTAGTGCTGCAAAGACACCCCACTTGACTCACCTCATAAATGTCATAATGTAATTACATGTTTACGAATCAAGATATGAACGGCGTGTTCCACGCACTAGCCCATGAAATCCGGCGCGAAATTCTGGATCATCTGCGCGCAACCCCCGGCCTTGCGGTGGGGGTGCTTGCCAGCCGCTTTGATGTCTCGCGCATTGCGGTGATGAACCACCTTGGTGTGCTCGAAGCCGCAGGGCTCATCACCAGCCACAAACAGGGGCGCACGCGGCTTTTATACCTCAACGCGGCCCCCATCCAGATGATCTACGAACGCTGGATCGACAGCTATTCCGCCCATTGGCTCGACCGCATGAGCCTCATTCAACAAACCGCAGAATCCATTGCCCGAAAAACGGATATTTCCAAATGACCACTGCCCCAAAATCCATCAACCGCATCTTCATCAAAGCGCCGATTGAAACCGTCTGGGCCACGCTGGTGGCCACCGATAAACCGCTGCCTTTCTTCTTTGGCGCGGTTTGCCAAACCAAAGAAGGGCTGCACCCCGGTGCCAAAATGCGCATGGCTCACCCTTCGGGGAAAATCGCGATGGTGGTGGGCGAGGTGCTCACCTTCGAGCCGCCCCACCGCTATGCCCACACTTTCCAAATGACCAATATCGACGAGCCGCCCTGCACCGTCACCTATGAGCTTGAGCCCGCCCAAGGCGGCACACAGTTCAGCCTGATCATCACCGACGCTGTGGCAGGCAGCAAACTGCACAAAGAGATGCTCGGCGCGCAAAGCTTCATCGCCAAGAACCTCAAGGCGCTGGCCGAATCCGGTCGTCCGGCCTTTTCGGGGCGCATGGTGGGCGCACTCAGCCCGGTTTTTACCCTGCTGGCCAAAAAACAGCAGCGCATCGAAAACTGGCCGCTCTAATGCCGTTTAGGTAAGAACTATTGTCATACCAAATCGAACGTGCTTCTCTCCCCTTCACTGAGCGTTTTAAAGGGGGGAGTAGGTATGTTTAATTGGAAAGATCTGTTCGCGCGGCGCATGTCCCGCATGAAGGCAAGCGAGATCCGCGAGCTGCTCAAGCTGCTGGATCAGCCGGATATTGTCTCTTTTGCAGGCGGTATTCCTGACCCGGACCTGTTCCCCGTCAAAGCTTTCCAAGACGCGCTGACCGATGCGCTCTCGCCGCAAAACCAAGCGGCGGCGCTGCAATATTCGGTCTCCGAAGGCTACGCCCCGCTGCGCGACTGGCTGGCCGATCACATGGACCGTCTGGGCGTGCCTTGTGACCGTGAAAACATCCTGATCACTTCCGGCTCTCAACAGGCGCTTGATTACATTGGTAAATTACTGCTCACACCGGGCGATACCGCGCTGCTGGCTTGGCCCACCTATCTGGGGGCGCTGGGCGCGTTCAACGCCTACGAGCCAAATTACGACCGCCTCGACCCTCACACCAACCGAAGCGCGGTTGACTATGCCCAAGTCGCCGCCGCCCATGGCGGGCGCGCCAAATTTGCCTATATGTCCACCGATTTTGCCAACCCAACCGGCGAAACCCTCAGCCTGAAATCGCGCGAGAAATTCCTCGATCTGGCAGACCGGCTCGACATTGCGGTGATCGAAGACGCCGCCTATCAGGCGCTGCGCTATGACGGCGAGGAAATCCCGCCCATGCTCGCCCTCGAGATCGAGCGCAAAGGCGATATCGACAAAACCCGCACGCTTTATTGCGGCAGTTTCTCCAAAACGCTGGCCCCCGGCCTGCGTGTCGGCTGGGTCTGCGGCGCGGCCCCGGTGATCAGCCAGATGGTGCTGCTCAAACAGGCCGCCGATCTGCATTCCTCGACCCTCAATCAAATGGCAATCAACACCGTCTCGCGCGCGATTTTCGACGATCACACCGCCATGCTGCGCCGGGTCTATGCCAAACGCCGCGACGCCATGCTGGCCGCGCTGACGGACTACATGCCCGAAGGCGTCAGTTGGACCAAACCCGAAGGCGGCATGTTCATCTGGGTCACCCTGCCGCGCGACATGGACGCGGGCAAATTGCTGCAAACCTCGCTGAAAAACCACCGCGTGGCCTTTGTGCCGGGACAGGCATTCTTTGCCGATGGCAGCGGCGCAAACACCCTGCGGCTGAGCTATTCTCTGGCCGATGAAATCGAGATCACCGCAGGGATCCGCCGCCTTGGCGCGGCCATCGCCGAGAGTTAACCCTCGGCCAGCCGCAACAAGGTCACATGCGTATCGCCATATTTGCGGCTGTCCTCGCGGGTGAACCCCTCGGGCGCGTTCTGCGGGTTGCTTTCCTCCCAGACGATCATCGCGCCGGGGGCAAGCCAGCCCCCCGCCCGCGCCGAGCCGAGGGCTTTTTCGCCCATCGCCTTGCCATAAGGCGGGTCCAGAAACACCAGATCAAACGGCGCGGCGATCCAATCCCCAAGCCGGGTTGCATCATTGCGCATCAATGTCACCTGTTGGCCCAGCCGCAGCTTGTCGATGTTTTGCTTGATCAACCCCTGCGCCACGCGGCCTTTTTCCACCAGAACCGCCTCACGCGCCCCACGTGAAATAGCCTCCAGCGCCAGCGCGCCCGTGCCTGCAAACAGGTCCAGCACCCGCGCCCCGTGGATCACATCCAAATGGGTTAGCATGGAAAACAGGCTCTCGCGCACCCGGTCCGAGGTCGGGCGCAAATGCGCCCCCGGATCGCCCTTACCCACGGAGGCCAGCGCCACGCCGCGATGTTGCCCTGCAATGATCCTCATGGTTTCAGCAAAGCCTTCAGATCGGTCGCCATGTCTTCAATCAGCGCCGGGGCAGGGGATTTTCCCGCCTCGATCAACCGCTTGCCAATCATGTAACCACGCGGGTCATTCATCGCATCCACGGCCAGCAACGTCTCGCCGCGGTAATACCAAAACGCCACGCTGCCCGCATCGCTGCGCCGCGTCACCACCCGGTCATAGCCGCTGTTCAGCCCGGCAATCTGCAATTTCACATCATATTGATCCGACCAGAACCACGGCTTTGCGCGGTATTCTTGCGCCGCGCCCATGATGTTCCCCGCCACGATCTCGGCCTGATCAATGGCATTGGGCACGCTTTCCAGCCGGATACGCCCGTCGCCATAGGGGAAAGACGCGCAATCCCCCGCCGCCCAGACATGCGCCGCCGATGTGCGCCCCATGGCATCGGTCTTGATGCCATTGTCGATCTCGATCCCCGCCGCTTCGGCCAGCTTGGTGCTGGGCGCAATGCCCACACCGACGATGACAAAATCCACCTCCAGCGTGCTGCCATCGCTCAGCTGCGCGGCGCTCACTTGGCTCTCTCCGGTCAATTCCGACAGGCCCACGCCCTCGCGAATATCCACCCCGTGGCTGCGGTGCAGATCGCGGAAAAAATCTGATGTCTCAGGCGCGGCCACCCGCTGCAAAATCCGCTCGGCCATCTCCACCAGCGTCACCTGCAACCCCAGCTTGGCCGCGACCGACGCGGCCTCCAGCCCGATATACCCGCCGCCGACAATCAAAACCCGCGCGCCTTTGGTGAAACGCGGCGCCATGGCGTCCACATCGGCCAGATCGCGCACCACATGCACCCCGCCCAGATCGCCGCCAATCCGCGCAGGCAGGCGGTGCGGCACAGACCCGGTGGTCAGCACCAAATCATCATAATCCACAAATCCGCCATCCACGGCAATCTTCTGCGCGCCCGTGTCAATCGCATCCACATGGCTCCCCATCCGAAGCTCGATCCCGTTCTCGCCATAGAAACTCTCGGGCCGCAGGTAGAGCCGCTCCAGCGCCATATCCCCCAGCAAATACGCCTTGGACAGGGGCGGGCGCTGATAGGGCGGCACAGGCTCGGCCCCGATCAATGTGATCTTGCCGTCAAAGCCAGAATTGCGCAGCTTCGCCACAAGCGAGGAACCTGCTTGCCCCGCGCCAATCACCACCACATGCCGCATCACACTCTCCTTCAAGAATTCCTTGGCCGATCATCCGCTAGACCCTATATCCAAGGCAAGATGAACAGCAATGACATGAAAGGTCTTAGCGATGACAATTTCCCAAGGCGATACCCTGCCCGACGCAACATTGGTTGAAATGGGCGCGGAAGGTCCAGCGCAGGTTAAAATCAGCGAAAAACTCAAAGGCCGCAAAGTCGTGATCTTTGCCGTGCCGGGCGCTTTCACGCCCACATGCCACTCGGCCCATGTGCCCAGCTTTGTGCGCACCAAAGACCAGTTTGCCGCCAAAGGCGTGGATGAAATCATCTGCGTGTCCTGCAACGACCCGTTTGTGATGAAAGCATGGGGCGAGGCCACAGGCGCCTCCGCCGCTGGCATCACCATGATGGGCGACCCCGCAGCAGAGTTCACCAATGCCATCGGCATGGGCTTTGACGCGCCGCCCGCCGGGCTGATGGGCCGCTCCAAGCGCTATGCGATGCTGGTCGATGACGGCAAAGTGACGCTGTTCCAACCCGAAGAAAACTCCGGCGTGTGCGAATTGTCCGGCGGCGAAGCGCTGCTCGACAACATGTAAACGCTGGCGCTAGGCCAAAGAAAAAGCCCCGGGGGAATGATCCCTCGGGGCTTTTTTATTACCAATCGTCGCTGGGCGCTTGCACCAGCGTCCTTGTGGGGAAGGGAATGTCGATCCCGCCCGCATCAAACGCCTCTTTCACGGCGCGCGTCATATCCGTGGTGAACCCCAGATAATCCCCCGCGTCGCACCACACCCGCACCAGAAAATCCACCGAACTGTCGCCCAGATTATTCACCTGCACAAAAGGCGCAGGCTCTGCCTTGGCACGCGGATCAGCCGCGATTGTGTCGCGGATAATCTGCTCGGCGTCTTTGAGGTTCGCCCCATACCCCACGCCAAAACTCCACTCGGCCCGCCGCGTGGTGTTCACCGAATAATTGGTGATGATATTACCCCAAACTTCCGAATTGGGCACCACCACATAAAGGTTCGACAGATCGGCCAGCTCAATGAAATTGAGCGTGACTTTCTTCACCGTGCCCATCTTGCCCGCAACTTCGACAAAATCACCCAGCTTGATCGGGCGGAACATGATCAACATCACCCCCGCCGCCACATTGGACAGCGTGCCTTGCAACGCCAAACCAATCGCCAGACCCGCCGCACCAATCACGGCCACAATCGAGGTGGTCTGCACCCCGAAAGTATTGAGCACAAACAACAGCGTGAACCCCAGCACCACATAGCGCACAATCGACGACAAGAAATCAAACAGCGTCTCGTCCAGATGCGCGTGTTTATGGCCCATCGCGGCCACCCGCCGCTGCAACCACGCCGAGACAACCCAGCCCAGCAGCAAAATCACAATCGCCCCAATCAGCGAGCCTGCCGCGCTGGCAAGGAAATTCAGGGTCATCAGATCGCCAAGGGTTTTCCCCTGCCAAATCACCGTGTTCATCAAATCATTCATCGGGTCTTTTCCGTTACATTTACGATCCGGCGAGGCTGTCCATTTTCCGCGCCAGTTTTACATCAAGGCTGCTCAGCCCATCCACATCATGCGTGATCAATGTCACCGACACTTTGCCATAGACATTGGACCATTCGGGGTGGTGATCCCATTTTTCGGCCCAGATAGCTACCCGTGTCATCCAGCCAAATGCATCGGCAAAATCGCTAAATTTAAAGGTCTTCTGAATGGCGTCGCGCCCTTCTGCCATGGCCCAGCCATTTTCAATCAGCGGGCCGAGCAAGGTCTTGCGGGTTTCACTGCTTAATTTATCGCTCATTCTTGTTCCTCGATCTGCGCCCGTTTGAACGGGCCGTATTCTGTTAGCACGCTAATTTCTTCATCCACGGCGGCGCGCTCCGCCTCCAGATAATCGCCCACCGCGCGGGCAAACCCCGCATCGCGCATCCAATGCAGCGACCATGTGGGCGTGGGCAAATACCCCCGCGCCAGCTTGTGCTCCCCCTGCGCCCCGGCCTCAACCCGGCCCAGTCCAAGCGAGATCGCCAGATCAATCGCCTGATAATAGCACAGTTCGAAATGCAAAAACGGATGATGCTCCGAGCAGCCCCAATACCGCCCAAAAAGCGTCTGCGCCCCGATGAAATTCAGCGCCCCCGCCACCCAGCGCCCCTCGCGCTGCGCCAGCACCAGCGCAATATCGTCCCGCAGCACCTCCTGCGCGATGTCAAAAAACGCCCGCGTCAAATAGGGCGATCCCCATTTGCGCGCGCCGGTGTCTTGGTAAAACTCCCAAAACGCATCCCAATGTTCCGGCTCGATCTCGTCGCCGGTGAAACACGCGATGCTGCCGCCAAATCCCTGCGCCTGCGCGCGTTCCTTGCGGATATTCTTGCGCTTGCGCGAACTTAGCGTGGCCAGAAACCCGTCAAAATTCGCAAACCCGTCATTGTGCCAGTGAAACTGCTGCGATTTGCGCGCCATCAGCCCCAATTCCTGCGCCTGCTTGGCCTCCTGCTCGGTGCAAAACGTCGCGTGAAACGACGACAACTCATTGCCCTCGGTCAGCTGCACCGCACCTTGCACCAATGCCGCAAGCCCCGCCTGCTCAAACCCCGGACGGGTCAAAAACCGCCGCCCGGTGGCGGGGGTAAAGGGCACGGCAACCTGTAATTTGGGGTAATACCGCCCGCCCGCGCGCTCATAGGCATGCGCCCAAGAGTGGTCAAAAATATACTCGCCCTGACTATGCGATTTGGCATAAAGCGGCGCGACCGCAATCACTTGCCCGGCAATCCGCGCCGCCAGATATTGCGGCTGCCAGCCCGTGCCATGGCCCACGCTGCCGCTGTCTTCGAGCGCTTTCAAAAACCGATAGGTGGTAAACGGATCATTGGCCCGACCGCCCTGCGCGGCCTCCGGGCAGGCACAGCCATCCCAATCGGCGGGGCCGATCTGCGCAATCTCAGGGTGGATGCTTATTTCAACCTGCTGCGCGCTCATTGATTTGGTCTTTCTGCCTGGCTTGGTTAGAATTTGGGCCTGATGGCGCAAAGTTCAACCTTGATGCGCCGCCAGATAGCCCTCGAAGGTGATATTATCGGCAATCTGCCGAGCTTGCGCCTCTTGCGCCGCACTGCGCACGGTCCATGTGTTCACCAATGCGCCCCGCGCCTTAAGCTCCGCCACCCGCGCACGGTCCAGATCGCTGACCTCGTGGCTGATGAAACAGGCGCCCACCCGGTCATAATCGGGGATCTCGCGCAGATGATCACAGGTCTCTTGCGGCAACGGCCAATCTTCCGCGCGATACGCGCTGGTCACAATGCCGCGCGGCACATCGGGGGCCAACTCGGCCATCAGCGCCACGGCATTTGGGTTGAACGACATGATCGCCGCCTCGCCGTCATAGCCGCGCAAAGCCTGCGCCGTTGCCCGTTCCAGCGGGCCAAGATCCATGCCCATGGCGCCGTCTTGATCCTTCAACTCAATGAGCAGCGGCACACGCCCGGCCACCAGATCAAGCACCTCATCCAGCCCCGGCACGGTTTCATCATTGCCGCGCAGCCTGACCTGCGCCAGCTCCGCCGCGCTGCATTGCCGCAACGGGCCGCTGGCATGGGCCAGCCGCTCAAGACCATAATCATGAAACACCATGGCCGCGCCATCGGCGCTCAGTTGCAGATCAATCTCAATTCCAAACCCCGCAGCGATGGCCGCTTGGATGGCGGCGCGGCTGTTTTCCGGCCGCCCATCCGCGACATCATGCAGGGCGCGGTGCGCAAAAGGCACCGCGCGATACGCAGCAGGAAGCATCATTCGATTTCGAAAATGCCTTCGATTTCAACAGCAACGCCCAAAGGCAGCGATGCCGCAGACACAGCCGAGCGCGCGTGACGGCCCGCATCCCCCAAGGCTTCAACCAAGAAGTCAGAGCAGCCATTCACCACTTTGGGCTGGTCGGTGAAATCAGCGGTCGAGTTCACAAAAGCCGTCAGCTTGATCACGCGCTTGAGCTTGTCGATGTCGCCGCCGCAGGCCGCTTTGACCTGTGCCAGCAGGCTGATCGCACAAAGCTTGGCCGCCGCTGCGCCCGCTGCCACATCCATATCCGCACCCAGTTTCCCGGTCACCAGACCATCCGGCCCGTTGGAAATCTGGCCAGACACATGGATCAGATTACCCACCTGCACGAAGGGCACGTAATTGGCCGCAGGGGCAGGGGCGTCGGGCAGATTAACGCCAAGTTCGGTCAGGCGGGCGGAAAAGCTCATGGTCTGGTGTCCTATCGAAAGGTTACATTCGCCCAGAGGCTATCGGGGTTTTCCGCCCAGCAAAAGACCCATTCAGCTTTCCCGGAAGGCCCGCGCAAAGTAATCCGCCATCGGCTTGATCAGATAGGCGAGAGGCGAGCGCTCGCCCGTGCGAATAAACGCCTCCACCGGCATGCCGGGCACCAAAACGCTGCCCTCGGGCAGTTTTTCAAACTCGCCGGGGTTCAGCGTAATTTCCGCCCGGTAATAGCTTAGCCCCGTGGCCGCATCCTCCAGCGTATCGGCGGAAATCAACACCACTTGCCCCAGCAATTCCGGCGTGCTGCGCTGATCCAGCGCCGAGAACCGCAGGTTCACCTGCTGGCCCAGATCAATCTGGTCAATATGTATCGTCTCGACCCGCGCCGCAATCACCAGCGGGCGGTCCTGCGGCACCAAATACATCAGCGGCTCTGCCGCGCGCACCACGGATCGGGGGGTCTGAACCTCCAGCGCATAGACAATGCCCGACACAGGCGCGCGAATCTCCAGCCGGTCAATCTGCGCCTGCGCCGCGCGGCGCTGCTCGCGCAGCTCCAGCTCTTGAGACCGCAGATCGCGCAGCTGGGTAATCGCCTCTTCGCGGAACCGCGTGCGCAGGTTCAACACCTCCAGATCGATCTCCGTCATGCGCCCCTGCGCCTGCGCCTTTGACGCCGTCAGCTCGCCAATTTGCCCGCTCAGCCGCGCCTTTTCCCGGTCCAGCGCCAGCACCGGCCCCAATTGCCCAAGCCCCTTGGCCAGCAGATCGCGCTTGGACACCAGCTCTTGCTCGATCAGCTCCAATTGCGTGGCCAAGGCGCTGTTTTGACTGTCGATCCCGTCGATCTGATTGGCAATCTGGCTGCGCTGTTTGCCCAGTTGCTCAATCGATTGCTCCACCGAAATATGCCGCGCCTCGAACAGGTTACGCTGCCCGCCAACCAGCTCTTGCAGATCGGCATTTTCCGCCATCACATCAAGCAGCTCTTGCTCGAAACTGATCTGCGCCCGCCCGTCGCGCTCGGCCTCCAAACGGCCCCGCCGCGCCACCAGCTCATAAAGCTGCCCTTCGATGATCGACATCTGCGACAAAAGCCGCTGCCCATCCAGCCGGATCAGTACATCGCCCGCTGCCACCACATCACCGTCATCCACATTGATCTGCGCCACGATGCCGCCCGTGTCATGCTGCACCACCTGCCGGTTGCGCTCCACTTCGATGCGGCCCGAGGCGATGATCGCCCCGTCAATCTGCGCCATCACGGCCCAGCCGCCAAACCCGGCCACCAGCAAAAACAGCGCAAAAAATCCCAGCAGCAAATGCCGTCTGGCCGACCATTGCTGCGGCTGCGCGCTCATGTGACACCGCCTGTATCGGCGGGGGCGGTGGTGATTTGTTTGTGGTTCTTAACCATGCTTGCCAGCACCTCATCCTTGGGGCCAAAGGCCATGCGCGCGCCATTATCCAGCATCAGCAGCAATTCACATTCCTGAATGGCCGCCGGGCGATGCGCCATGATCAACACCGCGCCGCCGCGCGCCTTCAGCTCGCGAATGGCCCGGTTCAACGCCTGACTGCCCGTGTTATCGAGGTTCGAGTTCGGCTCATCCAGCACCACCAGCACCGGATCACCATAAAGCGCACGCGCCAGCCCGATGCGCTGCATCTGCCCGCCCGACAGGCGCAATTGGCCTGCGGAAACTTGAGTGTCATAGCCATCAGGCAGTTCCAAAATCATCTCATGCGCGGCGGCTTTTTTGGCGGCGGCCACGACCTGCGCATCATCGGGCACGCGGGCCAGACGGGCGATGTTTTCCGCAATTGTGCCGTCAAAAAGCTGCACCCGCTGCGGCAGATAGCCCACATGTTGCCCCAGCGCCGCGGGGTCATATTGATCGAGCGCCGCCGCATCCAGACGCACCGTGCCGCCCGCCGGGCGCCACAGCCCGGTCAGCACCCGCGCAAGGGTGGATTTGCCCGCGCCCGATGGCCCGATCACCCCAAGCGCTTGCCCCGGTTTCACTTCAAAATTGAGCGATTTTAACGCGGCCTGCCGCTCGCCCGGGGCCACCACCGTCAGGTTCTTGGCCACCAGCCACGCCTTGGGCCGGGGCAGGGCGGTGCGCGGCTGCTCGGGCGAAACCGTGCCCAGCAGTTCCGACAGGTTGCCCCATGCGCTCATGCCGCGCTGCACCAAAGGCCATTGGTTGAGCGTCATTTCAATCGGCGCCAGCGCCCGCCCCAGCAAGATCGACCCGGCAATCATCGCCCCCGCCGTCATCTCGTTTTTCAGCACCAGCCACGCGCCCAGCCCCAGCATCGCAGATTGCAAAAACAGCCGCAGCGATTTGGTCATGGCGCTGAATGTGCCGCCCACATCCGTGGCGCGGATCTGGCTCTCAAGCGAGGTGCTGCGCGCGGTTTGCCAGCGCGCAAAGGCCGCGTCGCGCATGCCCATCGCCTGCACCATCTCGGCCTCGGTGCGCAGCTGATCGGACATGGCGGTCGCCGCCTGACCGCTCGCCATGGCGCGGGTCTGCGCATGGCGCGACATCATCTGATTGGCAAAAGTAATCGCAATCAGCACCGCCGCCCCCCCCAGCGCCAGATACCCCAGCACCGGGTGGAACATAAAAATCCCGAAGAAAAAGATCGGCGACCACGGAATATCAAACCCCGCCATCAACACAGGCGAGGTGATCAGCCGCTGGATCGCCTCCAGATCGGCCAAACCGCCTGCGGTTTTCACATCCGGCGCCACGGCAGATTTGCGCAGCATTGCGTCAAACACCCGGCGGTCCAGATCATCTTGAAACCGTGCGCCAACCCGCGCCATCACCCGCCCGCGCGTGTAATCGAGCAAGCCCATGATCCCGTATAAAAACGCCACAAGGATCGACAGCGCGATCAATGTTTCCTGCGAGCCAGAGCCAAGCACCCGGTCATAGACCTGAAGCATATACATCGGCCCGGTCAGCATCAGCAGATTGGCAAAAAGGCTAAACAGCCCCACCGCCCAATAGAGCGAACGGCTGCGTTTGCGCACATCACGCAACTCATCTTGCCCGCGTTTAAATGCCTCGTTCTGCATAGGCGCCTTTCTGCCATGAGGGTGCAACCGCGCGGCGATCTGTCACCGTTACGCCACAACTCGCCAATTCGTCCATTGCGCCCACTACGATACTCGTCAATAGCCGTTATGAAGCCATAATTGGATTAAGACGAGATTTCTATTGCTGCCGTTCAGAACAAAAAACATTGTGTTCCGCACGCTTCTATCGGGGGCCGCTGCCCTGAGCCTTGTCGCTTGCGCGCAAACCGCACCCGGGCCAGACGCGCTGCATGACCCCTATGAGGCGCAAAACCGCAAGGTTCACGCTTTCAACAAAAAACTCGCAGGCGCTGGCGGCTCAGGCGGCGGCATTGCCCGCACCGTGCCCCCTGAAATCCAAGACACAGTGCAAAACATCAGCAACACGCTCTCCATGCCCAAAGTCGCAGCCAACAGCCTGCTGCAAGGCGATCTGCACGGCACCGGCATCGCCACGACGCGATTCTTGGTAAATGCCACCTTCGGCATCGCAGGCATCGCCGATGTCGCGGGCGAATTTGGCATGGAAGAACACGACACTGATTTTGGCGAAACCCTGCATGTCTGGGGCTTTGGCGAGGGCCCTTATGTGGAACTGCCCGGCCTTGGCCCCTCCACCATCCGCGACACGGCAGGGCGCGTGGCTGATCTTTTCACCGATCCGCTCTCCTCGGTGCTGAGCGAGCGTGAAGCCTATCAAAAAGCCACCCTGCACCTTGGCGCAAAACTGGCCAAGAACAGCCGCCGCAGCGATACAATCGACCAAGTGCTGAACGACAGCGCCGACAGCTATGCACAGGCGCGGCTGATCTATCTGCAAAAACGCCGCTATGAACTCAGCGGCAAGGATTCCGAGGTATTGGATTATGATGACCCCTATGCACAGTAACCCCGCCAGCACATTGGCGCGGCGCAGCTTCGTGCTGGGCGGCGGGCTCTGGGCGCTCTCCTCGGTGTCGGCCTTCGCGCTGACCTCGGACGAGGCGACAGGCTTCATCACCCGGCTGGTGGCCGACATTGACGCGGTGATCGCCTCTGGCAAATCCGAAACGCAAATGATCCGCGCCTTTGAAGGGCTGTTCCTGCGCTATGCGGATGTGAATATCATGGCGCAATATGCGCTTGGCGCCGATGGGCGCGCCGCCTCCGCGTCCGAGAAATCCAAATTCGCCAAAGCCTTCGCAGGCTATATCTCGCGCAAATACGGCAAACGGTTCCGCAGCTTCATCGGCGGGCGCATCGAAATCAAAGGCACGCGCAAAATCAAAGCGGGCTACGAAGTGCGCACCATCGCCCACCTGCGCGGCGAAGCCCCGATCGAAGTGATCTTTCTGGTTTCGGATAAATCCGGCAAGGGCCAGTTCTTCAACATGTTCATCGAAGGCGTGAACCTGCTGCTGACCGAACGCGCCGAAATCGGCTCCTTGCTTGATAGCAATGGCCGCGACATCGGCGCGCTCACGGTGCAGCTCAGCAAGGCCGGTTAGGCCTCGCTCTCGCCCTTCACGCGGATATCTTCCATCCGCTGGTTCAGCCCCGGCAAACGGTTGGTGATCATTTCCTGAACCTTGGCCACATAGGCTTCGTTTTCATGCGGGCTGACGCCAATGATATGGGTCTGCGCAACCTCCAACATGGCCTCTTGGTCAAATTCGTTGAACGCATCCACCATGGCCTGCGCGCGCTCATGCGGCACGCCCATGGCCTCAAAGGCTGACCGCCCCATGCGCAGGCTCGAATCGTAGGTCTCGCGGATGATGTCCCGCGCCCCATGCGCCCAAAGCTCATACACATGGTCCCGGTCCGTGGCGCGGGCCAGAATATGCACCTGCGGATAGGTCTGGCTGACATATTTCACCAACTCCGAGATCTGCTCGCGCCCGTCAATCGCCACCACCAACATCTTGGCCTCGGCAATCCCCGCCGCATGCAGCAGATCAGGCCGCGTCGCATCGCCAAAATAATGCCGCATCCCAAAGCGTTCCAAAATCTGCAACTGCCGCGAGCTGTAATCAATCACCGTGATCTCATACCCCGCCGCCCGCAAAATCCGGTCCACCAAACCGCCAACGCGCCCGGCACCTGCGATGATGATCTTGGCACCGCCCGGCATCTCATCCGCCTCGCGCCCCTCGGCCTGCACATACCGCGGCGCAATCACCTTGTCGTAAATGATGAAAAGCCCCGGCGTCAGCAGCATCGACAGCGCCACCACCAACAGCAAAATATCCGACACAGAGGCCGGGATCACCTGATTGGCCACGGTAAAGGACAGCAGCACAAAACCAAACTCCCCCGCCTGCGCCAGCCCCAGCGTGAACAGCCATTTATCCGCGCCCTTGATGTTGAAAATCCGCGCCAAAACCCCAAGAACCGCCATCTTGAGCAGCATCAACCCCAAGGTTAGCCCAATGATCATCGCCAGATTGTCGAACAGCAGACCAAAATTGATCCCCGCCCCAACGGTCATGAAAAACAGCCCCAGCAGCAGACCCTTGAACGGATCAATATCGCTCTCCAATTCGTGACGATACGCCGAATTCGCCAGCACAACCCCCGCCAAAAACGTGCCAAGCGCCGGCGACAGCCCCACAAGGCTCATCAACAGGGCAATGCCAATCACCATGAGCAGCGCGCCCGCGGTGAACATCTCGCGCAGATTGGCGCTGGCAATGAACCGAAACACTGGCCCGGTCAGCACGCTGCCGCCCAGCACCACAAACCCAACTGCCCCCAGCGTAACCAGCGCGGTTTGCCACCCGCTCAGCCCCGCCACAAGGCTCAGGCTCGCGCCATGCTCTGCGGCCCCGTCATCATGCCCGGTGATCGCCGCCGCGCCATCCATCAGCTCCGGCATCGCCAGCAGCGGGATCAACGCCAGCATCGGGATCACGGCAATATCTTGCGTCAACAACACCGAAAATGACGACTGCCCACCATCGGATTTCATCAACCCCTTTTCATTGAGGGTTTGCAGCACAATCGCAGTGGATGAAAGCGCCAGCACCAACCCAATCGCCAGCGCAATGGTCCACGGCTGCCCCAGCGCCATGGCCACCCCCATCACCGCCAAAGTGGTCAGGCCAACCTGCCCGCCGCCCAGCCCCAAAAGGCGCATCCGCATGCTCCAAAGCAGCTTCGGCTCAAGCTCAAGCCCGACAAGGAACAGCATCATCACCACGCCAAACTCGGCAAAATGCTGGATCGAAATCACATCCACATTGAGCAGCGCCAGCGCGGGGCTGATCACAATCCCCGCAATCAAATAGCCCAGCACCGATCCCAGCCCCAGCCGCGTCGCAATGGGCACAGCCACCACCCCGGCAATCAAAAAGATAAAGGCAAGCATCAGAAAATCGGTCATGGATATCCCCTCAGGTTTGCAAACACGCTACCCGCCAATGGGGCCAAATGAGAATAGCCAATGTCACGCAGCGCGCAGCATTGGCTATAATTTCACAGGCCATTACAGCCTTAGATTGAGTAGTGCAAAGGCGCGCTACCCTGCCGCGATCATTTCCGATTGGCGCACAATCACTTCGGCCTGTTTGATGCTGGCAATATCCACCAATCGGCCTTTGTACACTGTGGCGCCTTCGCCTTTGGCCTTGGCCTCATCCATCGCGGCCAAAATCTCGCGCGCTTCGGCCACGGCTTCCTCTGATGGGGTGAACACCTCATTGCTCAGCGCGATCTGCTTGGGATGGATCGCCCATTTGCCCACCATCCCCAGCGTGGCCGAACGGCGCGCCTGCGCTTTGAAACCCTCATCATCCGAGAAATCCCCAAACGGCCCATCCACGGGCAACACCCCATGGGTCCGGCAGGCGGCCACAATCGCGGCCTGCGCCCAATGCCACGGATCAGACCAATGCCGGTCTTCGCCGCGCTGCATGTAATAGTTTTCCTGCGTGCCGCCGATCCCGGTGGTTTGCATTCCCATCGAGGCCGCAAAATCCGCCGCCCCAAGGCTCATCGCCTGCAAACGCGGGCTGGATGCTGCGATCTCCTCCACATGGGCAATGCCCGCCGCGCTCTCGATGATCACCTCAAAGCTGATGCGTTTGCTGCGGCCTTTGGCGCTCTCGATCGCACTCACCAACGCATCCACCGCGTAGACATCCGCCGCGCAGCCGACTTTGGGGATCATGATCTGATCAAGCCGCTCGCCCGCTTGTTCCAACAGGTCCACCACATCGCGATACCAATAGGGCGTGTCCAACCCGTTGATCCGCACCGACAGGGTTTTGCTGCCCCAATCCACATCCGAAATCGCCTTGATAACATTGGCGCGGGCGCTGTCTTTGTCCGAAGGGGCCACGCTGTCTTCGAGGTCCAGATTGATCACATCCGCCGCCGAAGCCGCCATCTTTTCAAAAATCGCAGGCCGCGAGCCGGGGCCAAACAATTGGCAACGGTTCGGGCGGGCAGGGGCGGCAGGCTGAATGCGAAAGCTCATCGGAGACTCCTCGGGGTAACTTTATTGCGTAAAAACTTGGGTTGATGGGTATTAAATTGCGCGGACCCTCGCAAGAACATTTTGCACCCGCAGCATAACCGCGCAGATCGCTTAAAAATTAGGCAGATATTAGCGCCAGATGAAATCATGATTTCAGACCAGATTGTCGCGGTGTGACGAATCTGGATGCAGATGCACAAACATTCGGCCAAGGTGCAGCGAATCCGCGTTTAAAGGGAAAGGCGCCGTTATGATTGAAACTCCATATCTGCTGTTCTTGGGCGATGCGCCCGACCAATTGGCTGCCAAAGTGGCCCAAGGCATCAAAGACTGGCGCCCCGAAAACGCCGTTGGCCAATTCCGCATGGAGGGCTGCAAAGCCGATGTGGGCCTGGCCGATATGACCTTGCAAGAAGCCAAGGATGCAGGCGCTAAAACCCTTGTGATCGGCGTGGCCAACCGGGGCGGCGTGATCTCTCAGGCGTGGAAAAATGTGCTGATCGAAGCGCTCTCCATGGGGTTCGATCTGGCCTCCGGCCTGCACAATCTGCTGGCCAATGAGGGCGATCTGGTTGCCGCCTCTCAGGTCAATGGCCGCACCTTGCATGATGTGCGCGTGCCAAATGTCGAATACCCCATCGCCAATGGCGTGAAACGCAGCGGCAAACGCGTGCTGGCTGTGGGCACCGATTGCTCGGTTGGCAAAATGTACACCGCCCTCGCGCTGGATGATGCGATGCGCGATCGCGGCATGAACAGCACCTTCCGCGCCACAGGCCAGACCGGCATCTTGATCACCGGCTCGGGCGTGCCGCTCGACGCAGTGATTGCCGATTTCATGGCAGGCGCGGTGGAATATCTGACCCCCGACAATGACGATGACCATTGGGACATCATCGAAGGGCAGGGCAGCTTGTTCCACGTCAGCTATTCGGGCGTGACCATGGCGCTGATCCATGGCGGCCAACCCGACGCGCTGATCTTGTGCCACGAACCCACCCGCACCCACATGCGCGGGCTGCCGGGCTACACCCCGCCCAGCATCGAAGCGGTGCGCGACATGGCGCTGACGCTTGCCCAAGTGGCGAACCCCGCGTGCAAAGTGGTGGGCGTTTCCGTCAACACCCAGCACCTGAGCGAAGCAGACGCGCTGGCCTATATGGCCGAGGTCGAAGCCCGCCTTGGCCTGCCCACCGTGGATCCGTTCCGCCAAGGCGGCGCCCGCCTTGCCGAAGCGCTGGCCGCGCTTTAACCCTATGGTCATGGCAGGGACGGCCCCGCGCCGCCCTGCCTGCCAACCCGATACCTGATCCGAAAATAATCCGAAAATAATCCGAGGCAGCCATGCAAATAGAAGTCACGCGCGATGTGTTCAAACTGGCCGAGGTCTTCACCATCTCTCGCGGCTCGCGCACCGAAGCAAACGTGCTCACCGTGCGCATCACCCAAGACGGCGTCGCGGGCTGGGGCGAATGTGTGCCCTATGCGCGCTACGGCGAAACCTTGCAAAGCGTCACGGATGAAATCGCGGGCCTTTCCGGCACGCTGACCCGCGAAGCGCTCTATGATCTGCTGCCCGCCGGGGCCGCGCGCAACGCGGTCGATTGCGCCCTTTGGGATCTTGAAGCCAAAAAAGCAGGCGTTCGCGCATGGCAACTGGCGGGCCTGCCCGCGCCAAAACCGCAGATCACCGCCTATACGCTGTCCCTGGCAGAGCCCGCACAGATGCAGGCACAGGCCGCCAAACACGCCCACCGCCCTTTGCTGAAAATTAAACTCGGCACACCCGACGACATGCCCCGCCTTGAGGCCGTGCGCGCAGGCGCGCCAAAATCCACCATCATCGTGGATGCCAACGAAGGCTGGAGCGCCGATGTCTACGCCGATCTGGCCCCGCATCTGCTGCGCCTTGGCGTGGCTCTGGTCGAGCAACCCCTGCCTGCGGGCGAGGATGACGCGCTGCTTGGCATGACCCGCCCGGTCCCTGTCTGCGCCGACGAATCCTGCCACGACCGCAGCAGCCTGCCGGGGCTCAAAGGCAAATATGACGTGGTGAACATCAAACTGGATAAAACCGGCGGCCTGACCGAGGCGCTGGCCCTGCGCAAAGCCGCGCTGGCGGATGGCTATGATGTGATGGTCGGCTGCATGGTCGGCTCCTCGCTGGCCATGGCGCCGGCCACGCTTGTGGCGCAAGGCGCCAAAGTAGTAGATCTTGACGGGCCGCTGCTTCTGGCCGAAGACCGCGAACACGCTTTGACATTCGATACCGCCGGGGTGCACCCACCTGCGGCGCAGCTTTGGGGATAAACACATGCGGACTGTCTATGTAAACGGGGAATACCTGCCGGAAAACGAAGCCAAGGTTTCGATCTTTGACCGGGGCTTCCTGATGGCCGATGGCGTCTATGAGGTGACCTCGGTGCTGGATGGCAAGCTGATCGATTTTGACGGCCACGCCCGCCGCCTGAGCCGTTCGCTCAATGAACTCGACATGCAAAACCCGATCTCCAAGGCCGATCTGCTTGAGGTCCACCGCGAGCTGGTGCGCGTCAATGACATCACCGAAGGGCTGATCTATCTGCAAGTCACCCGTGGCTCTGATGGCGACCGCGATTTTGCCTTCCCCGCCGATGATACACCGCCAACCATCGTGCTGTTTACCCAGAATAAACCCGGTCTGGCCGACAATCCCGCCGCCCTCAAAGGCGCAAAAATCATCTCCATCGAAGACATCCGCTGGGGCCGCCGCGACATCAAAACCGTGCAACTTCTCTACCCGTCCATGGGCAAGATGATGGCGAAAAAAGCGGGCTGCGATGATGCGTGGATGGTCGAAGACGGCTTTGTGACCGAAGGCACCTCCAACAATGCCTATATCGTCAAAGGCAATAAAATCATCACCCGCGCCCTGTCCAATGACATCTTGCACGGCATCACCCGCGCTGCCGTGCTGCGCTTTGCCCGCGAGGCGCAGATGGAAGTCGAAGAGCGCAACTTCACCATCGACGAAGCACAGCAAGCCGACGAGGCTTTCACCACCTCCGCCAGCGCCTTTGTGATGCCGGTTGTGGAAATCGACGGGGCAAAAATCGGCTCTGGTACACCGGGCAAAATCGCCCCGCGCCTGCGCGAAATCTATCTCGACGAAATGCGCAAAGCGGCGGTGTAACCGCCATGGCGGGGCGCATCACCCGCGACGCAATGATTGCCGCGATTGGCCAAGAGCTTGGCCTGTCGCGGTGGTTCACCATCGACCAGCCGCTGATCGACCGATTTGCCGATGTGACCCAAGACCACCAGTTTATCCATGTGGACCCGGCCCGCGCCGCGCAAACGCCGTTCGGCGGCACCGTGGCCCATGGCATGCTGACCTTGTCGATGATTTCGGCCATGGCCGATGACGTGCTGCCCCAGCTTGAGGGCCAAGACACTTCCATCAACTACGGTCTGGAACGCGTGCGCTTTCCTGCGCCGGTGCGCGCCGGGGCGCGGCTGCGCGGGCGCTTCACCCTCTCGGATGCCAAACCCCGCGCCCGCAGCGCCCTGATGGCCCATCTGGACGTGACCGTCGAGATTGAGGGCGAAGCCCGCCCCGCCCTCAGCGCGCAATGGCTGGTGCTCTACACGTTTAAAACGCCCTGAACCCTCAGCCCTTCTTGCCGACGTTTTCCTCAAAGGCGGTCTTGAACGCCTCTTGCTGGGCGGGCTTTGCATCGGTCTGATACTCGGCTTTCCACGTTTCCATGCTCATGCCGTAAAACAATTCGCGCGCTTCTTCTTTGCCCATCTCGATGCCGCGCTCTGCGGCGGCTTCTTGATACCAACGCGACAGGCAGTTGCGGCAAAATCCGGCCAAATTCATCATGTCGATGTTCTGCACATCCGTGCGGTCTTCCATCAGGTGTTTCTGCAACCGGCGAAACGCGGCGGCCTGCAATTCGATCTCTGTCTGACTTGGCATTGGTGATCCCCTTTTCCTTTGGTTAAGATCGGCCCTGCGCCCCGCAGATTCAAGCGGTTCTGTGTGAATAGGCGGGCTGTCATTGCCGTGTAACCTTTGACAGGGATGCTTGGGGTGGCTATGCGTGAAACGAAATTGGGCGATAGCGCTAACGCGTGCGCCGCAGACGGGATGGATATGGTATGAGACGGCTTCGGAATGTGAAAATTGTTGCAACACTGGGGCCCGCCTCGGATGATTATGAAACCATCCATGCGTTGCATCTGGCCGGAGCCGATGTGTTCCGCCTGAACATGAGCCACGGCAGCCACGACGAAATCCGCGCCAAACACGAGATCATCCGCAAGGTCGAGGCCGACACCGGCTCTGCCATCTGTATCCTTGCCGACCTTCAGGGGCCAAAACTGCGCGTTGGCGTCTTTGCCGGCGACAGCGAACAGCTTGATCCCGGCGCATCCTTCCGCCTTGATCTGGACCCGGCCGAGGGCAATTCCGCCCGCGTCTGCCTGCCGCATCCCGAGATTTTCGAAGCCCTGAAACCCGGCGCAAGCCTGCTGGTCAATGACGGTAAAATCCGCCTCAAAGTCGAAGACTGCGGCGCGGATTTTGCCAATTGCACCGTGGTCATTGGCGGCATCATCTCCAACCGCAAAGGCGTGAACGTGCCTGACGTGGTGCTGCCCCTCGCGGCGCTCTCGGAAAAAGACCGCGCCGATCTGGAATTCGTCTGCGAGCTTGGCGTCGATTGGCTGGCCCTTTCCTTTGTACAGCGCCCCGAAGACGTGGCCGAAGCCCGCGCCTTGGCCAAAGGCCGCGCCGCGCTGCTGTCGAAAATCGAAAAACCCTCTGCGGTGGAACGGTTCGACGACATTCTCGCCGTGTCCGACGGCATCATGGTGGCGCGCGGCGATCTGGGGGTGGAACTGCCCGTCCAGAACGTGCCGCCGATCCAGAAACGTCTGGTGCGCAAATGCCGCGCCGCCGCCAAACCCGTGATCGTCGCCACCCAGATGCTCGAATCCATGATCGAAAGCCCGATGCCCACCCGCGCCGAGGTCTCCGACGTGGCCACCGCCATCTATGAAGGCGCCGATGCGGTGATGCTCTCGGCGGAATCCGCCGCAGGCGACTACCCGATCGAGGCCGTCACCACCATGGACCGCGTCGCCGCCGAGGTGGAACAAGACCCCACCTATACCGAAATCATCGAAGCCAGCCGCAAGGCCGACCGCATGACCGTGGCCGATGGCATTGTCGCCGCCGCCCGCGAGATTGCCGAAACCACCGACATCAAGGCGATCTGCTGCTTTACCCAAAGCGGCACCACCGCGCTGCTCACCGCGCGCGAACGGCCCCGCGTGCCCATCATCGCCCTGACACCGCTGGTGGGCACCGCCCGCCGCCTCGCGCTCAGCTGGGGCTGCAACTGCGTCATCACCGGCGAGGTGGACCGCTTTAAACATGCGGTGGTCAGCGCCGCCGCCGCCGCCCGCTCTGGCGGCTTCGCCACCGAGGCCGATTACATCGTGGTCACCGCTGGCGTGCCCTTCAACGTACCGGGCAGCACCAACATCCTGCGCGTCGCCCCCTGCGATGAACGTTTGATTTTCGCCTCCGATCCAGAGTAGCGTAAGCGCATCGCATACAAAGGAGCGGTGCTGATGGACCCTGATCTGGCTTTGGTAATCGGCTTGGTGCTGGCGGTCCTGTCCGTGCCCTCCATCCTGTCGGCCCTGTCCGACAGGCGCGCCCCCCGCGCCTCGATGCTGACGATTCTCATCGCGGGCGGGCTGATCTTCTTTGCGATCCTCACGCGCCCGGGCGGCTATACCATGGCCGAAATCCCTGACGTGCTGCTCAACGTGGTGGCGCGTTACAAACCCTGAGGAAACCCCTGAACGCCCCGCGCGCTCAACTCTCCTCTTGTCAATCTCCCCAGTCCGACCTATACGGCCCGTCTAGTTGTGCGTCCGGCCAAAGTGGCATGCCGAGTCGCGCCTTAACCGAACTCGAAAGATGGAGACGGAAATGCCCAAGATGAAGACCAAATCAAGCGCCAAAAAGCGCTTCAAGATCTCGGCGACCGGCAAGGTCATCGGCAGCCAGGCTGGCAAACAGCACGGCATGATCAAGCGGAGCAATAAATTCATCCGTAACGCACGCGGCACGACAGCTTTGTCCGAGCCAGATGCAAAGATCATTAAGGGCTTTATGCCCTACGCCCGCTGATTAAGGAGAGCTCAGATGTCCCGAGTTAAAGGTGGTACAGTAACCCACGCCCGTCACAAGAAGATCATCAAAGCCGCAAAAGGCTATTATGGTCGTCGTAAAAACGTCTTCAAGGTCGCCACACAGGCGGTCGACAAGGCCAACCAATACGCCACACGCGACCGTAAGAACCGCAAGCGGAACTTCCGCGCTCTGTGGATCCAGCGGATCAACGCCGCCGTGCGCAGCCATGACGAAGCCCTGACATACAGCCGCTTCATCAATGGCCTGAACTTGGCCGGTATCGAAGTTGACCGTAAAGTTCTGGCCGATCTGGCCGTACACGAGCCCGAAGCGTTTGGTGCCATCGTCAAACAAGCGCAAAGCGCGCTGGCGGCCTAAGGCCTCCACCCGGCGATCGCCACAGTTTAAAGCCGCACCCTCCGGGGGGCGGCTTTTTTCGTTGTCGCCCCAAAAACAAAAAAGACCGCCCAATCTCTCGGGCGGCCCTCCTAGACAACTCTGCAAACCGCTTACTTCAACAGCGCCAGCAACGCCTCTGCCGCGGCCTCGGATGATGCGGGGTTCTGCCCCGTCACCAGCTTGCCATCGGTCAGCACAAAAGACGCCCAATCATCGCCTTTCTCATAGCTGCCGCCGTTTTCCTTAAGCATGTCTTCCACCAAGAAAGGCACCACATCCGTCAGGCCCACGGCATCCTCTTCGGTGTTGGTGAACCCGGTCACCCGCTTGCCGGAAACCAGCGGCTTGCCATCCGCGCCATTGACGGATTTGAACACGCCCGGCGCGTGGCATACGGCGCCCACGGGGCGATCGGCTGCGGCAAAACCCTCGATCAGACGCTTGCTGTCCGCGTCATTGGCCAAATCCCACAAGGGGCCATGCCCGCCGGGATAGAAAATCGCATCAAACCCGTCGGTTTTGATCTCGGAGAGCTTTTGCGTGCTGGCCAATACGTTCTGGGTTTCCGCATCTTCCTTGAACCGCTTGGTCGCATCGGTCTGGGCGTCTGGGCTGTCGCTGCTGGGGTCCAGTGGCGGCTGCCCGCCCTTGGGCGAGGCCAGCGTGACCTGCGCGCCTGCGTCTTTGAAAACGTAATAGGGCGCGGCAAATTCTTCGAGCCAAAACCCGGTCTTTTTGCCCGTATCGCCAAGTTCGTCGTGAGAGGTAAGCACCATCAAGATATTCATGGGGGAGGGGGTATCCTGTAAATCATTGCACTGCCCCGCCGCCGCGCGCTGCGGCTTTGGGGTGTAAAGGTTAACGCCGCCCGGCCAGCGCGGTTCCCACAAGGCGCGGGCTCCAAGCAGGGGAGGGGTGCCGGGCGGAAGAGGCATGTAAGCCCCACCCGCCACAAAACAAGCCCGCCACAGTTGAAAACGCGCCCCTGCGGGGGGATGCATGCTTGTAATCGGGCGGGGTTCTGATAGCACAAGCGCGACAGAAAAGAGGCGTGCAGATGGATGATCTGAAGCAAAAATACCTTTCGCAGATTGCGGATGCAGGCGATGAAAACGCGCTGGAGACCATCCGTGTCTCCGCCGTGGGCAAAAAAGGCGAGGTCGCTCTGAAAATGCGCGAGCTGGGCAAGATGACCCCAGAGGAGCGCCAAACCGCAGGCCCGGCCCTCAATGCGCTGAAAGACGAAATCAACAGCGCGCTTGCCGCCAAAAAGGCCGCGCTCACCGATGCCGCGCTGGATGAACGCCTGCGCGCCGAATGGCTCGACGTGACATTGCCCACCCGTCCGGGGCGGCAAGGCACGATCCACCCGGTCAGCCAAGCCACTGAAGAACTCACGGCGATCTTTGCCGAAATGGGGTTCTCCGTGGCCGAAGGCCCGCGCATTGATACCGATTGGTATAATTTCGACGCGCTCAACATTCCCGGCCACCACCCGGCGCGCGCGGAAATGGACACGTTCTATATGGCCCGCGCCGAGGGCGACGACCGTCCGCCCCATGTGCTGCGCACCCACACCAGCCCGGTGCAAATTCGCACCATGGAGGCCGAAGGCGCGCCTTTGCGCATCATCTGCCCCGGCGGTGTTTACCGCGCCGATTACGACCAGACCCACACGCCGATGTTCCACCAAGTCGAAGGTCTGGCCATCGACAAAGACATCTCCATGGCCAACCTGAAATGGGTGCTCGAGGAGTTTTTCGCCGCCTATTTCGAAGTGGACGGGATCAAAACCCGCTTCCGCGCCTCGCATTTCCCCTTCACCGAACCTTCGGCCGAAGTGGACATCCAATGCTCTTGGGTCGATGGGCAATTGCGCATCGGCGAAGGCGACGGCTGGCTCGAAGTGCTCGGCTCTGGCATGGTGCACCCCAAAGTGCTGCAAGCGGGCGGGATCGACCCCAATGAGTGGCAAGGCTTTGCCTTCGGCATGGGCATCGACCGGATCGCGATGCTGAAATACGGCATCCCCGACCTGCGCGCCTTCTTCGACAGCGACCTACGCTGGCTGCGCCACTACGGCTTCGCCAGCTTGGACCAGCCGAACCTGCATGGCGGGTTGTCACGGTAACGGGTTTTCACAAGTAACGGGGTGCCAGCGATGAAACTGTTCAGACATGAGGCCAGACAGGCCACGCCAGAAACCCAGCGCGTCTATGCGCGCTTTGAACTGGCCCGCACCATTGCCGATTTTGGCGCGGCATTTTGCTTTATCATCGGGTCGGTCATGTTCTTTTCCGAGACATGGCTGACCTTTGGCACTTGGCTGTTTCTGCTGGGCTCGGTTCTGTTTGCCCTCAAACCCACGATCAAACTGATGCGCGAAGTCAAACTCTACCGCATGGGTGAATTCGACAGCCTGACCGCCGATTAACGCGGCCCCGCCGCCTCCTTTTCCCGCCCCGCCATCTGTGCATGGGGCAGTCACACCTTAAAAGATAGCGATGCTCCGATGAAATTCACTCTCTCTTGGCTCAAAGATCACCTCGATACCGCCGCGTCGGTGGATGAAATCACCTATGCCCTGACCGACCTCGGGCTTGAGGTCGAAGGCGTGGAAAACCCCGCCGCGAAACTGGCCGATTTCACCATCGGCTATGTCAAATCCGCCGAAAAGCACCCCGACGCAGACCGCCTGAACGTGTGCCAAGTGGAAACCGACGAAGGCACGTTGCAGATCATCTGCGGCGCGCCCAATGCGCGGGCGGGCATCACCGTGGTGGTGGCCAAACCCGGCGTCTATGTGCCCGGCATCGACACCACCATCGGCGTGGGCAAAATCCGCGGCATCGAAAGTTTCGGCATGATGGCCTCCGAGCGCGAGATGGAACTCTCCGAAGAACATGACGGCATCATCGAACTGGCTTCCGGCAATGTCGGCGACAGCTTTGTTGATTGGCTGGCGCAAAACGACCCCGCCAAGGTCGACCCGGTGATCGAGATCGCCATCACCCCCAACCGCCCCGATGCGTTGGGCGTGCGCGGCATTGCCCGCGATCTGGCGGCACGCGGCCTTGGCACGCTGAAACCTTGGTCGCCCGGCGATGTGGAAGGGGCCTATGCCGCCCCGATCAGCGTATCCATCGACGAAGACACGCTCGACGGCTGCCCGATCTTCTGTGGCCGCCTGATCCGCGGCGTCACCAACGGTGCCAGCCCCGCGTGGCTGCAAGACCGGCTGCGCGCCATCGGCCTGCGCCCGATCAGCTTTCTGGTGGATGTGACCAACTTCTTCACCTTCGACCAAAACCGCCCGCTGCATGTGTTCGACGCCGATAAACTCTCGGGCAACCTGCGGGTGCACCGCGCCAAAGGCGGCGAAGAAATCCTCGCGCTCGACGATAAAACCTATGTGCTCCAGCCCGGCCAGATCGCCATCTCCGACGACAATGGCGTGCAAAGCATCGCAGGCATCATGGGCGGCGCCGCCACAGGCGTGACCGCAGACACCGTGAATGTCTTTGTCGAAAGCGCCTATTGGGATCCGGTTCAAATCGCCTATGCGGGTCGCGCGCTGAAAATCAACTCCGATGCGCGCTACCGCTTTGAACGCGGCATTGACCCGGCCTTCACCATGGACGGTCTCGACGCCGCAGCCCACATGATCCTTGATCAGGTCGGCGGCGAGGTCTCCAACCGCGTGCAAGCAGGCGCCGCCCCCGACACGGCCCGCGCCTATAAACTCGACGCCGCCCGCGTGCGCTCGCTTGTGGGCATGGAGATCGCGGAATCCGATCAACGCCAAACCCTCACCGCGCTGGGCTTCAAACTCGAAGGCAACATGGCGCAGGTGCCAAGCTGGCGCCCCGATGTGCAAGGCGAGGCCGATCTGGTTGAGGAAGTGGCCCGCATCGCCTCCCTCACCAAACTAGAGCCGCGCCCCCTGCCGCGCCTGACCCCCGGCGTGCCGCGCCCCGTGCTCTCTCCCGCGCAGCGCCGCGAAGTAGCCGCGCGCCGCGCCTCTGCTGCGCTGGGCTATCATGAATGCGTGACCTACAGCTTCATCGACCAAGCCTCCGCCGCGCTCTTTGGCGGTGGCACCGATGAGACCCGTCTCGAAAACCCGATCTCCGCCGAAATGAGCCACATGCGCCCCTCGCTGCTGCCCGGCCTGCTGGCCGCCGCTGCCCGCAATCAGGCGCGCGGCTTTGCCGATATGGCGCTCTTTGAGGTTGGCCCCGCCTTCCAAGGCGGCGAGCCCGGCCAGCAACACCCGGTTGTCGCCGGTCTGCTGGTGGGCCGCACAGGCCCCAAAGATGTGCATGGCACCTCGCGCCCGGTGGATATCTATGACGTGAAAGCCGATGCCGAGGCCGTGCTGGCCGCCATGGGCGCACCGGCCAAGGTGCAAATCCTGCGCGGCGCGCCCGAGTGGTGGCATCCGGGCCGCCACGGCATGATCTGCCTTGGCCCGAAAAAAGTGCTTGGCGTCTTTGGCGAAATTCACCCGCGTGTGCTGGCGGCAATGGATGTGAAAGGCCCGGCCATGGGCTTCACCATCTGGCCTGACCAAATCCCGCTGCCGCGCAAATCCGGTGCCACCCGCCCGGCGCTGAAAATCAGCGATCTGCAAGCGGTCGAACGTGATTTCGCCTTTGTCGTCGACACAGAAGTTGACGCGCTGACGCTGGTCAACGCCGCTATGGGCGCGGATAAATCGCTGATCACCGATGTGCGCGTCTTTGACGAATTCATCGGCGGCAGCCTTGGCGAAGGTAAAAAATCCCTCGCCATCACCGTGCGCCTGCAACCTGTGGATTCCACGCTCAAAGACGCCGACATCGAAGCGCTCAGCGCTAAAGTCGTGGAAAAAGTCACCAAAGCCACAGGCGGCGTGCTGCGCGGCTAATCCGTACACGACCCCAAAGAAAAGGAAACCCCATGTTGAAAGTCTATCTCTCCGGTGAAATCCATACCGATTGGCGCGACCAGATCATCCAAGGGGCAAGCGGGCTGGAGGCCACATTCTCCAGCCCCGTCACCGACCACGCCGCCAGCGATGATTGCGGCGTGGCGATCCTTGGGGCCGAACCGGATAAATTCTGGCACGACCGCAAAGGCGCACAGGTCAACGCCATCCGCACCCGCAAAGCCATCAGCGACGCAGATGTGGTCGTGGTGCGCTTTGGCGATCAATATAAACAATGGAACGCGGCATTTGACGCGGGCTATGCCGCCGCGCTGGGCAAATCATTGATTATCCTGCACGGGCCAGACCACGCCCACGCGCTCAAAGAAGTCGACGCCGCCGCGCTGGCCGTGGCCCAAGAACCCGCGCAAGTGGTGCAAATCCTTGCCTATGTGCTGGGCGGCACCCTGCCGTAACCCTGCGCAAGACCGCCGCCGCCCCCTATCGCAAGGGGCGGGGCGTTAACCTAGCTCAATCGCGCGGCGGAATGTTAAGCCCGCGCTGCACCGCAGGGCGCGCCTCAAAGCGTTTGAGGTAATCCACCAGATTGGCATACCCGTCCCAGCCGACCAATTCACGCGTGCCGTAATACTCCAGCGCCCGCAGCCACGGCGCGATGGCAATATCGGCCACCGAATAATGGCTGCCCGCAATCCACTCTTTGCCCGCCAATTCAAGGTTCAGCACATTGAGCAACCGCTTCGCCTCGGCGGCATAGCGTTCCTGCGGGCGTTTATCTTCCCATTCCGACCCGGCGAATTTGGTAAAGAACCCCAATTGCCCCAGCATCGGCCCAAGGCCGCCCATCTGGAACATCACCCATTGGATCACATGGGCGCGCTCGGCCCCGGTCTCGCCCATCAGCTTGCCCGACTTCTCCGCCAGATAAAGCAAGATCGCACCGCTCTCGAAAATCCCCACGGGCGCGCCATCCGGGCCATTGGGATCAATGATCGCCGGGATCTTGTTGTTGGGGTTGAGCGACAAAAATTCCGGGCTGCGCACATCCGCATCCGACAGCGTCACCCGGTGCGCCTCATAGTCCAGACCCATCTCCTCCAGCGCGATGGAGATCTTCACCCCGTTGGGTGTCGGAAAGGAATAAAGCTGGATCACATCGCTGTTTTGCGGCGGCCATTTGCGGGTGATGGGAAAGGCGGAAAGATCGGTCATCAAAAGCTCCTTACAATTGCTGACCCATAGATAAGAAGTTTCCCCCTTAAAAACAGTGCACAGTTTGTGCATGGATATCATACACATTGTGCACGGGTAAAATCGCAAAGATTCCCGCCGCATTCATAAATCGAGGGACACATCAATGCTAAACGAATTTAAGGATTTCATCGCCAAGGGCAATGTCATGGACATGGCTGTAGGTATCATCATCGGCGCGGCATTCACCGCCATCGTCACCAGCTTGGTTGACGACCTAATCAACCCCATCATCGGCATGTTTGTCGGCGGCGTAGACTTCTCTGGCCTGTCGGTCAGCGTGGGCGAAGCCACCTTCACCTATGGCAACTTCATCATGGCGGTTATCAATTTCCTGATCGTTGCATTCGTGGTGTTCATGCTGGTGCGTTACGTCAACAAAATCAAATCCTTGGCCGAAAAGCCTGATGATGTTGCACCCGAAGTTGTCACCGGCCCGAGCGAGCTGGACGTGCTGCTGGAAATCCGCGACAGCTTGGCAAAAGCCAAGTAATCCGGCGCAAATTCCGGCGCAAATTCCGGCCCGAACCAGCCCGTAAATTCGACCCCAAAGGCCCGCTGTCACAGCGGGCCTTTTTTGTGCCGCGCCGCGCTGCCCGTGGTTGCCCGAACGCGCCGATAATGGTGTAATCACCCCCGAGCAATATAATAATAATTACGAGGAGAATCCCCATGCGCATGCTGGCATTGCTGCTTTGTCTGTTGGCCGGGATCGGCACCGCTTCTGGCGTTTTGGCAGACACACGCATCATCAATTCCCCCGCCGACGGCTATTTGAACCTGCGTTCAGGCCCGGGCGTCGAGTTTCGCCTGCTGGGCAGAATGATCAACGGAACCAGCGCCGAGGTCACGGGCCAAGAGGGCGACTGGCTGCGCCTGCGCCACGAAACGGGCACCACTGGCTGGGCACATGGCGACTACCTCAAAAAGGTCCAGCCCGTGCGCGGCATGCTGCAATTTGTGAACTCGCCGGCTGATGGATATCTCAACATGCGGCGCGGACCGGGGCAGAATTTCGGCGTGAAAAAACAGCTGCTCCACGCGGGCACGGTCACGGTTCTGACTGTCGATGGCAATTGGACAAAGGTCAAAGACGACAAAGGCACGCGCGGCTGGGTTTATAACCCTTACCTGTCGATGGAACGTCCGGGCAGCTAAGGCAGATACGAAAAAGCCCCCGGCGCAAACCGGGGGCTAATTGATTGATACTTAGTTCTATTTAGCTCGCGATGGCGTCATCTGCGCTGATGTAATCCAGCCCCAGCGCTTCGCCCACCGCCGCATAAGTCAGCTTGCCCGCATGCACGTTCAACCCGGCTTTCAGATGCGGATCATCGCTGCATGCTTTCTTCCAACCCTTATTGGCCAGCGCCAACATGAACGGCATGGTGGCATTGCCAAGCGCGATGGTCGAGGTCCGCGCCACTGCGCCCGGCATGTTGGCCACGCAGTAATGGATGATGCCGTCTACCTCATAGATCGGGTCTTGGTGGGTGGTCGCCTTTGAGGTCTCGAAACAGCCCCCTTGGTCAATCGCCACATCCACCAAAACCGCGCCGGGTTTGAGTTCACTCAACTGCGCGCGGCTGATCAGCTTGGGCGCTGCGGCACCGGGAATCAGAACCGCACCAATGATCATATCCGCCTCGCGGGCCAATTCGATCGTATTGCCCGCGCTGGCATAGCTGGTCTTGAAAACCCCGCCATAAATATCGTCCAAATAACGCATACGTGGGAGCGACCGGTCCAGCACGGTCACATCCGCGCCCATCCCCGCCGCGATCCGCGCCGCATGGGTACCCACCACACCGCCGCCAATCACCACAACCCGCGCAGGGCCCACACCGGGCACGCCGCCCATCAACACACCGCGCCCGCCATTGGCTTTCTGCAACGTCCACGCGCCCACCTGCGGCGCCAAGCGGCCTGCCACCTCAGACATCGGCGCCAGAAGCGGCAAGCCGCCATTGCGGTCCGTCACGGTCTCATAGGCGATGCAGGTCGCACCAGAGGCGATCAGATCGTGGGTCTGGTCAGGGTCGGGTGCAAGGTGCAGGTAGGTGAACAGCAATTGGCCTTTGCGCAGCATTTTACGCTCACCCGCTTGCGGCTCTTTGACCTTCACGATCATATCGGCTTGCTCAAAAATCTCTGCCGCAGTGGCAAGAATTTTCGCCCCCGCCGCAACGTAATCGGCATCCTCAAACCCGGCGCCAAGCCCGGCACCGGTTTCAATCACAACGTCATGGCCATGCGCCACCGCCTCCTGCGCCGCGTTGGGTGTCATGCCGACGCGAAATTCCTGTGGTTTGATTTCTTTTGGGCAGCCGAGTTTCATGGAATGGGTCCTCCTTGCATCCTATCCAACACAGATACGCGCGTTTTCTTGCAATAGGCGACGAATTGCTCTCGCCAGAACCCGGTGCTTTCGAATAATCTACGGTATATTAACGCTAAGTCGGGAGAAACTTGCGCAAATGGAGCTGGACGCAACAGATCGGCGTATCTTGGACGCCTTGCAACGCCAAGGGCGGCTCTCGAATGCGGAACTGTCAGAACGGGTGAACCTATCCCCCTCTGCCTGTCACCGCCGGGTACAGCGCCTTGAGGCCTCGGGCGTGATTCGCGACTATGTGGCCCTGCTGGATCGCCGTAAACTCGGGGTGCCCACCACAGTTTTTGTCGAGATCACCCTTAGCGGCCAAGCCGATGAAGTGCTCGATGCTTTTGAAAAAGCAGTGCGCCGCATCCCCGATGTGCTGGAGTGTCATTTGATGGCGGGCACGGCGGATTACCTGCTCAAAGTGGTGGCCGAAAACACCGAAGATTTCGCCCGCATCCACCGCCAATATCTCGCGCGCCTGCCCGGTGTGCAGGGGATGCAATCAAGCTTTGCGCTGCGCACTGTGTTTAAAACCACGGCGTTGCCTGTCTAAGCACGAGGCCAAAAAACTTAGAAACTCCAACGTCATAGCCTCAAAATTAAAAACCCCCGCAGCCGGAGCCACGGGGGTTTTTTGATTCTTAAGCCTAGGCTTGGGGTAGATTTACATCATACCTTCGCGCTGTGCTTTTTTGCGTGCCAATTTACGGGCACGGCGGATCGCTTCAGCTTTCTCGCGCGCTTTTTTCTCGGAGGGTTTCTCGAAATGCTGCTTGAGCTTCATTTCACGGAACACACCTTCACGCTGTAGCTTTTTCTTCAGGGCACGAAGCGCCTGATCGACATTGTTGTCGCGAACACTAACCTGCATGTGGTTTTCACCACCTTTCTAGTTTGAGTTGCAAGGATTTGCAGGAACTGGCGATATAGCAAGGAAGCGCTATATTGTCTAGTATCTGCTGACCCCGGAAGGAACGCACCATGCCCCATGTTGATCCGATAGACCGCCTGCTGGATGCTGCCCTGCCGCATGTGGCTTTTGATGGCTGGTCTGACACGACTTTTGCCGCCGCAGCGCAGGATGCTGGGATGGAACTGCCCGCCGCCCGAGCGATCTGTCCACGCGGCGCAGTTGGGCTTGCGCTGGCCTATCACGCGCGCGGCGACGCGCAGATGTTGGCCGCCGCCGAGGCGATGGATATGGGCACACTGCGCTTTCGCGACAAGATCGCCGCTATGGTGCGCGCCCGTCTGGAGGCTTCGCGCGACAAAGAATTGGTGCGCCGGGGTTCTGCGCTTTTTGCGCTGCCGCATCACGCGGGCGATGGGGCCAAGGCAATTTGGGGCACGGCGGATGCCATTTGGAATGCGCTGGGCGACAGTTCCGAAGATGTGAATTGGTACACAAAACGCGCCACGCTTAGCGCGGTTTATTCTGCCACTGTGCTATATTGGCTGGGCGACACCAGCGAGGATAACAGCGAAACTTGGGCGTTTCTCGACCGGCGCATCGACAATGTGATGCAGATCGAAAAAGCCAAAGCACAGGTGCGCGAAAGCCCGGTTCTTAGCCGCCTGATGGCAGGGCCCAATTGGCTACTGAGCCATGTCAAAGCGCCCTCAGCCTCTGCGCCGCGCGATCTGCCGGGGCGCTGGACATTGCCGCCGCGCTAGCGCCTGCTGCTGCAGCCTGTTATGGGGCGGCAGATTTGCGATGACCCGGTGACCATGCCTGACACGACTTCCTCTGCTTTGATCGACATCTCGGGTGCCAGCCTGACGGTGGACGGTAAAACCCTGCTTGCGGGGATTGATCTGCACCTCTCGGCGCGCCGCGTGGGCATTGTGGGGCAAAACGGATCGGGCAAAACCAGCCTTGCGCGTCTGGTCAGCGGTTTGATCCCCCCTAGCGCGGGCAGCCTGCGCATTGATGGGGTGGATGTGGCCAAAGACCGCCGCGTAGCGCTGGGGCTGGTGGGGATTTTGTTCCAAAACCCGGATCACCAGATCATATTCCCGACCGTTGGCGAAGAGCTGAGCTTTGGTCTGACGCAGATGGGCCATGACAAATCCGGCGCAGCCCGCAAAGTGTCACGGATCCTTTCCAAGTTCGACAAATCGCATTGGTTTGACGCGCATATTCACCAGCTTTCGCAGGGCCAGCGCCAATTGGTGTGCTTGATGGCGATCTTGGTGATGCAGCCCAAGCTGATTATTCTGGATGAGCCGTTCTCCGGCCTCGACATTCCCACCGCCGCGCATTTGGCGCGGATTTTGGACGGGGTAGAGGCTGATCTGTGGCATATCACCCATGATCCGGCTTCGGTTGCGGGCTATGATCAAGTGATCTGGGTCGATCAGGGCCAGATCCGCGCCCAAGGTCCAGCGACGCCGATTTTGGCGCAATACAGCCAATATATGCAGGAGCTTGGCGCGCGCTATGATCTCTCTGACATCGCCAGTTAAAACCCGCGCCCATGGTTGGCGTGCCGGGGCAAAATTGGGCGCGCTTTGCAGCGCGACAGTTGTGCTGTTTGCTTGGCCTGATCTGCGCGCGCAGCTGGCTGGCTTTACGCTGATGCTGGTGCTCTATGCTCTGCCCGGAAGGCAATTCCTGCGCAGCGGCCTGCGAATGTTATGGCGGCTTTGGCCGTTTGTGGCGCTGCTGCTCATCTGGTCCTTGTGGCAAGGCGAGATCGCCGAGGGCATATTGATCGTGCTGCGCATGTTGACGGCTGTGGGGCTGGCCAATCTGGTGACCATGACCACCAGCCTGACCGAGATGATGGCCCTTATCGGGTGGCTGCTGGCCCCATTGGCGCGGCTGGGGCTGCGCCCCCGGTTGATCGAACTTGCCATGGCTCTCGCGATACGGTTTACACCTGTTTTGATCGGTCACGGAGATCAGCTGCGCCAAGCGTGGCGGGCCCGTTCGCCGCGTCGCGCGGGCTGGCACCTTGTGGTGCCCATGGCGGTTGCGGCGCTGGATGAGGCCGATCATGTGGCCCTGGCGCTGCGGGCGCGGGGCGGAGTTTAAAGGGAAGAAGACCCATGGAAAAAGACATTACACTGGTTGCGCTGTTTGCGGCCTTGATCGCGGCGCTGGGCCTGTTGCCCCAGTTGCAACTGGGGTTTGGCGTGCCGATCACCATGCAAAGCCTTGGCGTCATGCTGGCTGGCACTGTGCTGGGCGCGAAACGCGGCGGGTTGGCCGCATTGCTGTTTATTGCGCTTGTGGCGCTGGGGTTGCCGCTCTTGGCTGGCGGGCGCGGCGGGATTGGCGTGTTTGCCTCGCCAACGGCGGGCTTTGCGCTAGGCTTTCCGATCGCGGCTTTTGTTGTGGGTTTGGCGACGCAATCACTGCGCCGTTTGCCCATCGGCGTGGCCGCTGGCGTTGGCGGGATCATCGGCGGGGTGCTGGCGCTGTATCTGTGCGGTGTGATTGGCTTTATGGCCGTGACTGGCAAAACCTTGTCTGAAACCCTGACCCTGTTCATCGCCTTCATTCCCGGTGATGCGGCCAAGGCGGTTTTGGCAGGCGTGATCACCGCGACCTTGGCCAAGGCGCGCCCGGCCAGCGTTCTGACACGCGGTTAATCCGCTGACATCACAAGGGCGGTGCCCACACCGCCCGCGGCGGCAATCGCAGCAATGCCATTGCCGCCGCCCATCGCCTGCAATTCATGAAAAAGCCGCACCGCATTGATCGCCCCAGAGGCGCCAATCGGATGGCCCCGCGCCAATGCGCCGCCGCCGATATTGGCGGTGTCTGGGTCCAGTCCCGCGCCTTCGATACAGGCCAGCGCCTGCACCGCATAGGCCTCCATCACCTCTGAAATGCTCAAATCTTGCGGGCGCATTCCTTGATGTTTCAGCGCAGCCTCAATCGCTGCAACCGGAGCCAATCCGGGCAATTCCGGCGCGCCGCCCATTGTGCGCCCACCGCGCAGGCGTATGCCGCCCCGTACGCGGCTGGAAACCAGCACGCAAAACGCCGCCGCATCCGCCGCAACCGCAGTATTGGCGGCTGTGATATCCTCGCAAAGCACCGGCGCGCGGGCGCAAAGTTTTGGCGAAAGTCGCCGGGCAAAGGGGTCGCGCTCCAATTGCGCTAGGGGCACAATTTCCCCTGCTCTGCTGGGCGCGGCAAGGGCTTTGGCATGGCTTTGCATGGCCCATTGATCTTGTTGTGCACGGCTGATCCCCAGCATTTGGGCCAAAGCCTGCGCGGCCTGCGGCATCTGTGGGTCGCGGTGGGGCCAAGGGGTGAAAGGCGGGCTGTCATAGGCTTCGCTCGGGCGGCCATCGGCAAAGGTTTTGCGCCGCTCTGGCCTGCGCGAATAGCTCTCTGCGCCGCCTGCCACCACCACATCTGCCGCGCCGGAGGTGATCATCTGATACCCCAGCAACAGCGCGTCCAGCCCGCCAGCGCATTGCCTATCGATGCTGAGCCCGGCCACATGTTCCGGCAATCCCGCCGCCAGCGCCGCCACCCGCGCCGGATTGCCGCCGCCGCCCATGGCATTGCTGAGGATCAGCTCATCTACGCGGCTGGGGTCGATCTCGGCGTGGCTCAGGGCCTGCCGGATCACCGGGGCGGTGATTTCATGTAGCTCCAGCGCGGCAAAAGCCCCGTCACGCGGCGCAACAGCGCTGCGGCACGCAGAGAGGATCACGCAATTCATCAGGTTTCCATCAGCCATTTTTCCAAGCCTAGCAGATCGGGTTTGCCCGAGGAAAGCCGGGGGAAATCTGGATGAAACAGAACCGCTCGCGGACAGGCGGCAGCGGGCAGAGCGCGCGCGCAGGCCGCTGTAATTCGCGCCGCCAGTTCAGGATCTGGCCGCCCTGCAACGACGGCCACCAACACCTGCCCGCGCAAGGCATCGGGGCGCGGCAACACGGCGGCTTCGGCAAATTCGGCGATGAGCGCTTCGGTCTGTTCTGGCTGCACAATCTGATCGGCCACATTCACGGCGCGGTCCTTGCGGCCAGACAGAAACAGCGCGCCCTCGGTGCCAAGCTGCCCCAACTCGCCTGCGGTCACAAAGCCTGCTTGCCGAGGGATGGAAGCCCCGTTTGTTTGATCGGCCAGATAGGGGCTTTGCACCCAAATCTCGCCCGCCGTGCCGCGAATGTCGATCTGCACGCCGGGATAGGGTTTGCCCACGGAACCCGGCGGGCAGCCTTCAGTTTGCAGCGCGATAAAGCTGGTTTCGGCTGCGCCATAAAAGGCGCGGATTTGGGCGTTTGGGCATTGTTTCGCTAATAACGCGCGCAGAGCCGGGTTCAGAAAGCCGCCGCCGCAGATCACATGGCGCAGCGCGGGCAGGGGCGCGGGATTATGGGCGAGCATGGCGCGCAATTGGCTTGGCGTGGCGTAGAATACTTGGGTCTGCCGCGCCAACAATTGGGCCCATTGCCGATCTGGCCGCAGCCCGGTCAGCAGCGCGATATCGAGCCCCAGATGCACCCCTTCAAGCAGGGCATAAAGCGTCAGCGAATGGCTCAGATCGCCAATCACCGCGGCCGAGACGCCGGGAGCCAAATCGAACAGCCCCGCATTGACGTGAAAGCTGGCGATCCAACTGGCCTGGGTACGGGTGATGATCTTGGGCGCGCCCCGGCTGCCCCCGCTATGGGTGTGCAGCATGGGCGATGTGTCGCCGCCTGCGCCGCCGATTGCCCTGCCTTTGCGCAGGGCATCCAGCACGGCGCGCAGACCAGCGGGAAGGTTTTCTGGCAGGGCGTCCTGCGCGCAGATCACTTGATCGCCGCTGAGCAGCCGTGCCCTTGGGTGCCATTTAAATTTACTCTCCACCTGAGCGCTCCGGTTTGTTGCCCTGCGCTGGCCTAACAAACCTGCGTGCCCATGACTATCGCCGCTGCGCCCGTCTGAGGCGATTTGCTCTCGCCCCTTGGCGCGCGGCGGCATAGGGTCAGGCCGAGATCTGAGGAAAGGGAGCATAAGATCATGGCACAGATGATGCGCGCGATAGAAATCACCACCCCCGGCGGACCGGAGGTGCTGCAATTGGCAGAGCGCCCGATCCCCGAACCCAAACATGGCCAGGTGGTGATCAAAGTGGCCTATGCGGGGGTGAACCGCCCTGATGCGCTGCAACGGACGGGCTCTTATGCGCCGCCCCCCACGGCCAGCGATCTGCCGGGGTTGGAGGCTTCGGGCGAAGTGGTGGCCTTGGGTGAAGGCGTCAGCGGGATTGCCATTGGTGACGCTGTTTGTGCGCTTTTGCCCGGTGGCGGTTATGCGGAATATGTTGCCACTCCGGCGGCCCATTGTCTGCCCGTTCCGCAAGGCATGGGGATGAAAGAGGCGGCCTGTCTGCCCGAAACCTATTTCACTGTTTGGTCCAATGTGTTCATGCGCGGCGGTTTGAGCGCGGGCGAGCGGTTCTTGGTACATGGCGGGTCGTCGGGCATTGGCACGACCGCCATTCAACTGGCGCATGTGTTTGGGGCGCGGGTTTTTGCAACGGCGGGCACGGATGATAAATGTCAGGCCTGTCTGGGATTGGGCGCCGAGGCGGCGATCAATTACCGCGACACCGATTTTGTAGATGTTCTACAGGCTGAAGGCGGGGCGGATTTGATCCTTGATATGGTTGGCGGCGAATATTTGCCGCGCAACCTCAAGGCTTTGGCGATGGATGGCCGCTTGGTGCAGATCGCGTTTCTGCAAGGGCCGAAGGTCGAGGTGAACTTTGCGCCTTTGATGGTGCGCCGCTTGACCATCACCGGATCGACCCTGCGTCCGCAAAGCGATCTTGCCAAGGCACGCATTGCGCAGGAGTTGCGCGAAAGTGTTTGGCCGTTGCTGGATAGCGGTCGAATCGCACCCGTGATGGACAGTGAATACCCGCTGGAAGACGCGTCCAAAGCCCATGCGCGGCTGGAAACCAGCGGCCACATCGGCAAAATCGTGCTGCGCGTTGGCGCTTGAGGCCTAAGGGCAACCCAAGCAAAAAGGGGGAAGGATCACCTTCCCCCTAATCAGAACAGGGCAAGACCTGTTGCTGTTACGGTCATCGGCTCCGCCACCCATGCCGCTGGGCCAAGGGAACAGCTAAAGGTTAAACAAACCTTTCGATTTGCTTACTCGAAGCGATCCAATTTCCCCGAGCGCCCTAGTAGGTTGACCGGAAAGCGAAAATTGTTGCTATTTTTACCGCAGAGGTGTGAACAGGGCATCGTCTAATTTGCAATCGCGCACCACATCTGCGCCGCAGGGCACGGGGGTGAGGGATCTGGACAGGCAGATTCGCACTTCTTGAATGTGGCCGGAACGGCAGGTGACGGTCACGCCATCGGCCTCCATATCGGGATTGTCCTTTAAAAACGCAGCCTCGACCACGCTGGCGGGCAGTTTCACGTCTCGTTCCAATTTGCGGAAAACGGCGGGGCGGTTGACCGTGGAATAGGCTTGGCGCGACAGATCGTAGTAATCCTGCGCGGCCAAATCGGTGCACGACCCGTGCTTTTTCCATTGATGCCAAGCCAGACCTTGCGTGCCCATGATATCGGCCATCAGCGCGGTCATGTTGCGCGATGGCGCACGCTGCGCGGTCTGGCAATAGGAGGGGTAACCGCGATGGAATTGCGGCCACAGCCCATGCATGATCCAGCCATGCCCCTTGCCTTCATCGCATTGCGGCGAGCCCTTTGCATCGCCCTCAAGCACGCACCAATTGGGCGACCAACTGAGCGCAAGCACATAGTAATCAAACACGCCTGCACGCTCGCCCTCGGCATAGGCGGGCAGGGCGCTGAGCAGCCAGATCATGAGCAAACGCATATGGGTCTTCCCTTTGGTCCTTGTCTTTACTATATAGGCGTGAAGTTCCCCCACAATGGAAACCGTTTCGGAAAACCGAGACAGCCTTTTCAGGCGACGGGGAAGGTGCGTTTTAGGAGAGACTTCATGGCAAAACCGATTATGGCCAAGGCGACCGCTGTTTGGTTGGTAGATAATACGACAATCAGTTTTAAGCAGATTGCGGATTTTGTTGGCATGCACGAATTGGAAGTGCAGGGCATCGCGGATGGCGATGTGGCGCAGGGCGTAAAAGGGTTTGATCCGGTTGCCAACAACCAGTTGACCCAAGAAGAGATCGACGACGCCCAAGCCGACATCATGCATAAGCTGAAGCTCAAGTTCAACGCGGCGGCGCAAGGCGAAGAGAAACGCCGTGGCCCGCGCTATACGCCGCTGTCGAAACGTCAGGACCGTCCTGCTTCGATCTTGTGGTTGGTGAAATTCCACCCCGAGCTGAGCGATGGCCAAATCAGCAAATTGATCGGCACCACCAAGCCGACCATCCAAGCGATCCGCGAGCGGACACACTGGAATATCGCGCATATTCAGCCGATTGATCCGGTTGCGCTTGGCCTGTGTAAGCAATCCGAGCTGGACGGGGCTGTGCAAAAAGCGGCAGCCAAGAAAGCCGCCGAAGGCGCGGTGATGACCGATGACGAGCGCCGCAAATTGGTGAGCACCGAGCAAAGCCTCGGGATGGACACCGAGCCCAAAATCCCAACGGCGATTGAGGGTCTGGAGACTTTCACTCTTGGCGGTGATGATGACGGCGAAGAAGTCCGTAAATCTGACAGCGATTTTGCGGATGCGGAAAGCTTCTTTAACCTGCCAGAAGGCAGCGATGATGATGAGGATGACGAGAGCAAATAAGCCGCTGTTGCGGGCTGTTTTGTTCTGAACTGTGCGGAACCTTATGAGGGACTGAACGGTTGATGCTCCAAGGGCGTAGCGCGTTGCGCTGCGCCTTTTTTGTTTTACCGTGCAGCAATGACGCTGGCGGCGGGCGCAAAAGGGGGCCAGTTTTGCTGACTGAGATTTTGAGTTTTGTGATCTATGGGTTTGCTGGGCTGCTGTTGGTGGCGAGCCTGCTGCCGCTGAGCAAACTGCCCCATGGCGCGATCCGGGGGCTGGCTTTCCCGCGCGAGCAGTTCTTTTGCATGGCGGCGGTTTTAGCGGTGCTGGCACCGTTTGTGCTCAATGGCAGCGGGCTGATTGCGGCGCTGGCGGTGCTGACCATAGTGGCGCTGATCCAGCTGGTTTATATCATGAAATTCACGCCGCTGTGGGATTGCCAATCGGGCGCGGCGCAGGGCGATATCTTGACGCGGGAGGATAGCCATATCAGCCTGCTGACCGCCAATGTGAAGAAATCCAACCGCGATTATGATCGTTTGATCATACTGGTGCGCGACAAATCGCCAGATGTCGTCATGGCGATTGAAGTCGATGACGAGTGGATCACGGCGCTTGAGGCCGGGCTTGGGGCGCAGTTTCCCCATTGGATTAACGTGCCGATGGAGAATGGCTACGGGCTTTGCGTGATGTCACGGCTGGCGCTGACGGACAGCCATACCGAGGAATTGGTCACCGAAGGGGTGCCCTCGATCCGCACGGCTGTTACCCTGCGCGATGGGCAGAAGCTGCGGCTTTATGTGGTGCATCCAGAGCCGCCCGTGGTCAATCACGACACGATTGGCCGCGACAGCGAGATTGCCTTGATTGGGATGCAAGCGGCCAAGGACGCCCTGCCAGCGATTGTCACAGGCGATCTGAATGATGTGGCGTGGTCCACCACCACCCGGCGGTTTCAGCGCCTTTCGGGATTGGCAGACCCACGTGTGGGGCGCGGATTTTATAATACATTCAGTGCTTTCACGATTTTCATGCGCTGGCCGCTTGACCATTTGTTCCACGACCAGCGGTTTCGCCTGATCGGGATGGCGCGGATGCCGCATATCGGGTCGGACCATTTCCCGATGCTGTTCAAGCTGGCGCTGACTGCGCGGGCGCGGCCCGGTGATGTGGGCGAGATCGAGCCAGAGGAGCGGCGCGAGGTGCAGGAGATGATCGCGCAGGAACGCGCCCGCCCGCGCGAAGCCATTGGCAGCGACTGGGAGGACGAGCCAGACCGCCCCAAGGAATAGGGCGGCGCAAACGCAGCTTGAAATATAAATGAGAGGCGCTGCATTTTCCCACTTGCAAGAATCCCAAATCGGCGTAAATGGCGATTAACAGACGCCAACGCACGCGCCTCTGGCCGGTCAGTACTTCTGACTGACCCGCGTTTATGTAGCGACGGTAACGTCTCTTGAAACGACTTCTGGGGCTCCCACCCCACCTGCTCTTTGGAGATGACCATGATAGCTACAACTGCTGGCGCCTTTGGCGTCAATCCTCTCGTGCATGCTGATCCTGCGGCGGCTTATATTGCTGCGCATGATTTTGACCGCCCCACTTTGGTGGTCAGCCGCGCCCGTGTTGCGGCGCAATATGACGCGCTGAATGCGGGGCTGGGGCATGCGCGGATTCACTATGCGGTGAAGGCGAACCCGACCCCTGAGATCATCCGTTTGCTGGTGGAAAAAGGTTCTGGGTTTGACGCGGCATCGCGCGGCGAGATTGAGCTTTGCCTGAGCCAAGGCGCGGCGCCTGCGCATATTTCCTTTGGCAACACGATCAAACGTGCCTCTGACATCGCTTTTGCGCATGCGGTGGGGGTGACATTGTTTGCCGCCGATAGCGAAGCCGAGCTTGATAAGATCGCCGCCCATGCGCCGGGCGCGCGGGTCTATATCCGGCTGATCGTTGAAAACTCCATGGCGGATTGGCCGCTGTCGCGCAAATTTGGCTGTGCAGCATCGACCCTGCCGGGGTTGCTGGAATATGCAGCGGCGCTGGGCCTTGTGCCGCATGGGCTGTCTTTCCATGTGGGCTCGCAGACCCGCCGGGCCGAGTATTGGTATCCGGTGCTGGATCAGGTTGCGCCGCTGTGGAAGGCTGCGCAGGAGGCCGGGCATGATCTGCAATTGCTGAACCTTGGTGGCGGTTTTCCGGCGTTTTACGGCGAGGAAGTGCAGGCCGCAGGTGATTACGCCGCCGCCGTGATGGAGGCCGTGGCAGAGCGCTTTGGCTCCGTCGCAGAAGTGATGGCAGAGCCGGGCCGCGGCATGGTGGCTGAGGCGGGTCATATCGCGGCAGAGGTGATGCTGGTCAGCCGCAAATCCGCCGATGATCTGCACCGCTGGGTCTATCTGGATATTGGCCGTTTTTCCGGCCTTGCGGAAACCGAAGGCGAGGCGATCCGCTATCAGATTGTCACGCCGCATGATGGCACAGAGGAAGGCCCCTGCGTGTTGGCGGGCCCCAGCTGTGACAGTGCCGATATCTTGTATGAGAAGCGCCCTATTCCGCTGCCGCTGGCGCTGCGGGACGGGGATAAGGTGATGATCCGCAACTGCGGGGCCTATACATCGGCTTATAGCTCGGTTGGGTTTAATGGGTTTCCGCCGCTGGATGTGATTGTCGTCTGACGCGCCGCATCGCCGGAAAGGGCCGCCTGCCTTGGGAGGGGCAGGCGGTTCCGTTTTTATGAAGTATTGATAGGGGTTTAGGCGGTTCAGCCTAGAGGGTTTTGCGGGCCAGCATCGCGGCGGTGATGGTGCCATCGTCGAGGTAATCGAGCTCGCCGCCGATGGGCACGCCTTGGGCCAATGAGGTCAGGCGCACTTGGCCGTCGAGTTGATCCGCGATGTAATGCGCGGTGGTTTGGCCGTCGATTGTGGCGTTGAGGGCGAGGATCACTTCGGTGATTTCTTCGCTCACCACACGGTCGAGCAGGCGGGGGATGCGCAGCTCTTGGGGGCCGACGGCATCAAGGGCCGAGAGGGTGCCGCCGAGCACGTGATAGCGGCCTTTGAACACGCCTGCGCGCTCCATTGCCCAAAGGTCTGCCACGTCTTGCACCACGCAGATTTCCCCCGTGGCGCGTTTGTTGCTGGTGCAGATATCGCAAACATCAGCCGTGCCCACATTGCCGCAGTTCAGGCACTCGCGGGCAGTGGCGGCAACCACTTGCATGGCGTCGGCCAGCGGGGTCAGCAGCAAGGCGCGTTTGCGGATCAGATGCAGCACAGCGCGGCGCGCGGAACGGGGCCCCAGCCCCGGCAGCTTGGCCATCATTTCGATCAATGTGTCGATGTCATCTGTGCTGCTCAATCGGGGTGCCTTGTGGGGGTGTTGCGCCGGAGACTTCAGGCCTCCGGCGGGGATTTTAGACCAATTGGAAGATCAAAAGGGCAGTTTCATGCCAGCGGGCAGGCCGAGGCCTTCGGTGACTTTTGCCATTTCTTCTTGGGCGCGCTCGGAGGCTTTTGCTTGGGCGTCTTTTATCGCGGCGAGGATCAGATCTTCGACAACTTCTTTGTCATCGCCGTTGAAAATCGAGGGATCGATGTCCAGCGCTTTGAGCTCGCCTTTGGCGGTGGCGGTGGCTTTGACCAGCCCGGCGCCGGATTCGCCGGTGACCAAAATTGCGTCCATGTTTTCTTGGACTTGGGCCATTTTGCCCTGCATTTCTTGGGCTTTTTTCATCATCCCGGCCATATCGCCAAGAGCGCCTAATCCTTTTAACATGTCATGCTCCTTTGAGGGGGTTTGTGCTTATATGCGGTGCGGCAGGGCATCCGGCAAGGTCAGTCGTCGTCGAAAGGATCCCATTCGTCTTCGACCTCGGCCAGCGAGTCTTGGGTGGCGGCGGCGGCGAGTTCTTCGATGCTGCGGATTTTCACGATGCGCGCTTTGGGGAAGCTTTGCAGGACGGCCTGCATCAGCGGGTGGTTTTGCGCCTGTTCCTTGAGCGCGTTTTCTTTGGCGTCGCGAACTTGGGCGATGGTTTCGCGCCCGCCTTCGTTGACGATGCTGACGGCCCAGCGGTTGCCTGTCCAGCCTTGCAGGCGTGCGCCGAGGCGTTGGGCGAGGTCGCGGGGGGCGTCGTCTGTTGGGACAAATTCGATGCGGCCGGGTTGATAGGCGGCGAGGCGCAAGGTGGTTTCGACCTCGACCAGCAGTTTCACATCGCGGTGCGCGCGGATCAGTTCGACCACATGTTCGAAGCTTGGGAAGCGGGCCAGAGCGCTGTCGAGATCATGGGCGAGGGCGGTGGCGGGACCGCCGCCGCCAGTGCTTTGGGCCATGGTTGGACCCGCGTTTTGACCGGTATTATTCATGTGCACCGCCTGTGCACCACCCGTCTGCCCGCCAGAGCCCATGCCAGAGGCGCCATTGCCGCCGCCAGACATGCCCGTGGCAGGGGGCGGCGCGGCGGGTTTGGGGGTGTTGCCGATCTTGCGCAGCAATTCTTCGGGGCTGGGCAGGTCGGCCACATGGGTGAGGCGGATGATCGCCATTTCGGCGGCCATCATCGCGTTGGGCGCGCCTGCGACTTCGTCCAGCGCCTTGAGCAACATTTGCCACATGCGCGAGAGCACCCGCATGGGGATGGCATCGGCCATGGCTTGGCCGCGGGTCCGCTCGTCGGGGGAGACGGTGGGGTCTTCGGCGGCTTCGGGGGTGATTTTCACCACGGAGACCCAATGGCAGATTTCGGCCAGATCGCGCAGCACCGCAATCGGATCTGCGCCATCGGCATATTGGCCGGAGATTTCCGTGAGGGCCGCCGCCGCGTCGCCGCGCAGCACCATGTCGAACAGATCAAGCACCCGGCCCCGATCGGCCAGACCCAGCATGGCGCGGACCTGCTGGGCGGTGGTTTCGCCTGCGCCGTGGCTGATGGCTTGGTCGAGCAGCGAGGTGGCATCGCGGGCCGAGCCTTCGGCGGCGCGGGTGATCAGGGCCAGCGCGTCATCGGCGATTTGCGCATTTTCCGCCCCAGCGATTTTGCGCAGCAGGGCGATCATCACTTCGGGTTCGATGCGGCGCAGGTCAAAGCGTTGGCAGCGCGACAGCACCGTCACCGGAACTTTGCGGATTTCGGTGGTCGCAAAGATGAATTTTACATGTTCAGGGGGTTCTTCGAGCGTCTTGAGCAGGCCGTTGAAAGCCTGGGTCGAGAGCATGTGCACCTCATCGATGATGTAGACTTTGTAGCGCGCAGAGGCCGCGCGGTAGGCGACGCTGTCGATGATTTCGCGGATGTCGTTGATGCCTGTGCGGCTGGCGGCGTCCATTTCCATGACATCCACATGGCGGCCTTCCATGATGGCTGTGCAATGTTCGCATTGCCCGCAAGGTTCGGTGGTTGGCCCGCCGTTGCCATCCACGCCGATGCAGTTCATCCCTTTGGCGATGATCCGGGCCGTGGTGGTTTTACCCGTGCCGCGGATGCCTGTCATGATGAAGGCCTGTGCGATCCGGTCTGCGGCGAAAGCGTTTTTGAGCGTGCGCACCATTGCATCCTGCCCCACCAGATCGGTGAAGGTTTCGGGCCGGTATTTGCGTGCAAGCACGCGGTATGCAGATTGGTCTGTCATGATGCCTCGGGCGGATTCGGATCAGTGTTTTAAACTAGGCGCTTGGGGGCGCGGCGTAAACCACGCTTCGGGGCGGGAGTGAGGGGGCGGGGCCGAAGGGCCGAGCGCGCCTTAGAGTGCCCAGAGGATGGCGCCGACACAGAGCGAGGCGAAGCTGAAGATCAGGGCGAGGGTCTTCATGCGTTTGTTGGGCTGGGCGTTGGCGTGGTGGTCTTCGAGGCGTTTGAGGGTTTTGGTGGCCGTGTCATGGGCGGCCCAGAAGATATAGATAGCGGCGGCGACAAAGACGGAGGCCACGGATTTGGCCGCCCAAGTGGGGTCAAAATCGCCAAACACCGCTTTGAGCCCCACGGCGACCGCCAGCGAGGCCATGCCCGTGCGCATCCAGCCTGCGAATGTGCGTTCATTGGCCAAGATGGTGCGGTCTTCGGCCCAGTTGGTGCGGTCTTTTGCGAGTTCATTTGTATCGGTCATTGAACCATTCTTGCGATATGCGGGTTGGGCTGACAATAATCTGTAAAATTAGTTTGGGGAATTATTATGCGTTTGCGCGGGATACGTCGGAGCCGGAATGTTGAAAATCGCGGCAGCGGTGGCCGGGGCGCGGGGCGCGCGGGCGGGATGGGCATCATGGGGGTGCTGGTGGTGTTGGCCATCGGTTATTTCACCGGGATCGATGTGTCGTCCTTGTTGCAAAGCGGCGGTGCGCCGCAGACGCAGCAGAGCCAAGGCGGCGGGCAAGATGACGCCGCCACGCAGTTCAGTGCGCAGGTTTTGGCCACCACGGAAGATGTGTGGGGCAAGATTTTCCCCGAGCAATTGGGCCGCGAATACATCGCGCCCACTTTGGTGGTGTTCAGCAATGTCACGCAAAGCCCATGTGGCGGGGCATCGGGCGCGACGGGGCCGTTTTATTGCCCGGCGGACAGCAAAGCCTATTTGGACACGCAGTTTTTCGCCACTTTGGAGCAACAGCTGGGCGCGAAGGGCGATTTTGCCGCCGCTTATGTGATTGCCCATGAGGTGGCGCATCATGTGCAAAACCAATTGGGGATTTTGCCCAAGGTGAATGCGGCGCGCCAGCGCGCCAGCGAGGCGGAGGCCAATGCGCTCACCGTGCGGTTGGAGTTGATGGCGGATTGCCTCTCGGGGATTTGGGCGGCCAATGTGGAAGGGTTGATGGAGCGCGGTGATCTGGAAGAGGCGCTCAATGCTGCGCGGATGATCGGGGATGACCATTTGCAGCGTCAAGCAGGCCGGGTGCCGCAACCGCATACGTTCACCCATGGCACATCAGAGCAGCGCGCCCGGTGGTTTGCGCGGGGCTGGGACAGCGGGCAGGTGGGGCAATGCGATACATTTGCCGCGCGCAGCCTGTGAGGGTCTGTGCGGATTGAGTATTTAAAGAAGGGTGAAGAGGCGGACCTGCACCCCCTGAAGGGGGAAGGTGAGAGGCTGATAACGACCCAAGCGGGGCTCGTTACGGCTGCTTCCTTCCGGATCTGACCGGGTTGGCGAGGCGCCTGCCCGCACCAACCTCTCGAGAGGTCATATAGGGGCGGCGCGGCGGTTTGGCAAGCGGGCATGGTTTCACTTGTCGGCGCGGGCGGGGCTGTGGCAGGGAGGCTTTGAGAAATTTAAGCAAGCTTGGGGCCAAAATTATGGAACGCGCAGAAGAAGTGACCTTTGGCGGGTCTGGTTTGGACCGGGCGGGAGAGATTCGCGCCGATGCGGCGGCGGTGGCGGCATTGGCCGCAGCGCCCGGGGCGCGGGCGGTGTTGTTCTGGCGCGGTAAGCCGTTGATTTGTGCCGCGCGCCCGGCGGGATTGGCGCGGCTGGCGCTGGATCATCCGGTGGTCGCAGGCTGTGCGAACCCGCCGATTTTATTGGGGCGCGAAGCGGGTGCGGGGGTGTTTGCCTATGACATTTCCGAATGGGAGCCGGACGGCCAAGATATTTCGCAGATCGGTGCGTTTTTAGATCTGTCCGAGCAGCGCCATCCGCTGCTGGCGCAGGATCTGGGTTTTGCCGAGCTGCGCCGGGTGATGACATGGCTCAGCCCGCGAGATGCGGAGTTGGCGGCGACGGGCAAGGCGATGCTGGAATGGCACCGGAGCCATCAGTTTTGCGCGCGCTGCGGCAGTAAATCGGTGATGGGGCAGGCGGGATGGCAGCGGGTGTGTCCCGATTGCGCCGCGCCGCATTTTCCGCGCACCGATCCGGTGGTGATTATGTTAATCACTTCGGGCAATAATGTGTTGATGGGCCGTTCGCCGGGGTGGCCTGAGGGGATGTATTCGCTGCTGGCCGGGTTTGTCGAGCCAGGCGAGACGTTGGAGGCGGCGGTGCGGCGCGAGGTGTTTGAGGAAGCGGGGGTGCCTGTGGGGCGTGTGGGCTATTTAGCGAGCCAGCCTTGGCCGTTTCCTGCGTCGTTGATGTTTGGTTGCTGGGGCGAGGCATTGAGCGAGGAGATCACGATTGATCCGGTGGAGATTGCCGATGCCAAATGGGTGAGCCGCGAGGAAATGGCGGTGGTTTTTGCCGGGGAAGATCCGGCGATGTTGCCGCCGCGCAAAGGGGCGATTGCGCAGTTTTTAATTGAAAACTGGCTTGCGGATAGGTTGTCGTGATATCTAATAGGCCAAACAGATAAGAAACGGGGTAGAGCATGAAATTTTCAACCAAAGAGGATGTCGAAGCGCCGATAGATTCGGTTTTTGATATGCTGTGTGATTTCGAGAGTTTTGAACGCTCTGCCATGCGCCGGGGGGCGGAGGTGCAGCGCGCCGATGCGATGACTGCGCCGGGGGTCGGGATGGCCTGGGATGTGGCGTTTGACATGCGCGGCAAACGGCGCGAGATGCGGCTTGAGATGGTCACGTTTGACGCGCCCAACGAGATGGAGCTGGAAGCGGTTTCCACCGGGATCATTTCGCATATGAGTTTTGAGTTGGTCGCCCTGTCGCGCAGCCGCACGCGGGTGTTGACGGTGCTGGATTTGAAACCGCAGAACCTGTCGGCGCGGCTGTTGGTGCAATCGCTGAAACTGGCGAAATCCTCGCTCACCAAGAAGTACAAGCTGCGGGTGGCGGAATATGCCAAGACCATGGAAGAACGCTATAACCGCACGGCCTGAGGCGGGCCGCGCGGCGCAGGTTAGATTTGCGTGCGCCGCCCCAGCATCCAGATAAAGAACACGCCGCCGACCAGCCCGGTGACAATGCCGATGGGCATGTCTTCGGGGGCCATGACGGTGCGTGCGGCGATGTCTGCCCAGATCAGGAACAGCGCGCCGACAATGGCGGAGGCGGGCAGCACGCGGCGGTAATCACCGCCGACAAACAGGCGCACGATATGCGGGACCATCAGGCCGACAAAGCCGATCAGCCCCGAAAACGCCACCATAACGCCCGTGATAAACGCGCCCAGCACAAAGACTTGCAGCCGGAAGCGCGCCACCGGGATGCCCAGCGTTGTGGCGGTTTCATCGCCAATGGTCATGGCGTTCAGATCGCTGCTGCGGCGCCAGATCCATAAGGCGCAGGGCAGCAAGATCAGCGCCGGGTACATCAGATGCGACCATTGCGCCAAACCCAGCCCGCCAAGCATCCAGAACACCACCGTGTGGGTAGCGCGCGGATCGCCCAGAAAGATCAGCACATTGGCCGCCGCCATCACGATGAAGGACACGGCCACCCCCACCAGCACCAGCCTGTCGGCGCTGGCCGAGGTGGTGAAACGGGCCAGCGCCAGCACGATGCCCGCGCTGACAAGTGCTCCGGCGAAGGCCATGAGCGGCAAAGTCAGCAGGCCCAGAAACAGCCCCGTGTGCAGCAGCGCAAGGATCGCGCCAAAAGCCGCGCCCGAGGAGATGCCCAGCAGATGCGGATCGGCCAGCGGGTTGCGGGTGACGGCCTGAAGCGCCGCGCCCACCAGCGCCAGCCCCGCGCCCACCATGGCGGCAAGCAGCGCGCGGGGAAAGCGGATGTCCCAGACAATGGCAGCGCGGCCTGCGGACCAGTCCGGCGTGACCAGACCGGGGGCGATTTTATGGCTCAGCACGCCCCAGACCGTGCCCGTGGGCACAGGCACCGCGCCCACCGAGACCGCGATGCTGAACGAGGCCAGCAGAGCGGCGGCGCAAAGCCCGGCAAACAGCGGCCATGCCCAGCGGGGAGAGATGTATTTCATCATAAGCGGGTGCCCTTTTTGCCGCGCTGCTGCCTAGTGATCCGCAAAGCCAGCGACGAGTTTTTCGATGGCTTTGATGTTGCGCGGACCGGGGGTGGCTTCGACATATTCCAGCGTGACAAAACGGTCATTTTTGACCGCATCCATGGCGGCAAAAGCGGGGTTGGACATCATGAAGGCGCGTTTTTCTTCGGCTGTGACAGTGCCGTAATTCACAATCACGATGATTTCGGGATTGCGCGAGACGACTTCTTCCCATGTGACGGTGGCCCAGCTTTTGTCGAAATCATCCATGATGTTGCGCCCGCCTGCGGTTTCGATCAGGGCGGTGGGCATGGCGTAGCGCCCGGCGGTGAAGGGGCTTTCTTCGCCGCTGTCATAGACAAAAACGCGGGGCGGTTCGCGGTCTTTGGGCAGATTTGCGGTGAGGGCGTCGATTTTTTCGATATAGCCGTTGATCAGCTCATTGGCGCGGGTTTCCACATCGAAGATGCGGCCCAGATTGCGGATGTCGGTGTACATGTCATCCATCGAGACTTTGGGTTTTTCGCCAATGTGGATGCAGCTTTCGGTCAGCTCGTAGACTTTGATGTCGAAAGGGGCGAGCGTGTCGGGCGTGACTTCGCCGCCGACTTTCATGCCGTAGTTCCATCCGGCAAAGAGGAAGTCTGCCTCGGCGCCAAGCAGGACTTCTTTGCTGGGGTATTTGGCGGAAAGTTCGGGCAGTTGCGCCACGCCTTCGCGCATTTCGGGATCGAGGGTTTTCCAGCCGGAGATGCCTGTGTAGCCGACCATGCGGTCGGCAAGGCCCAGCACCAGCATCATTTCGGTGAGGTTCACATCATTGGCGACGGCGGCTTTTGGCGGGGTGTCGAAAGTGACGGAGCGGTTGCAGCTTTGCACGGTGGTGCCAGCAAAAACCGGTGCGGCGCAGGTGGCGGCCAGAGTGAGGGCAGAAATCAGCAGTTTCATTACAAGATGTCCTTGGGGCCGGAATTGAGGTGGAATGTCAGGTGGGTGCGGGCGCTGTGTTGCAGCAGGTCTTGCCGCGCTTCGATGCCAAAGGCGGCAGAGACATGCGCGGGGTTGAGAACCTGTGCGGGCGGGCCAAACCCCAGCGGTCTGCCGCTTTGCAGCAGCAAGATGTCATCGCAGATTTGCGCGGCCATGTTCAGATCATGCAGCGTGGTGACGATGGTCATGTCCAGATCGCGGATCAGGCGCAGCACTTCGAGTTGGTGGCGGATGTCCAGATGGTTGGTGGGTTCATCCATCACCAAAAGTTCGGGCGCTTGGGCCAAGGCGCGGGCGACCATGACGCGCTGTCTTTCGCCGCCCGAGAGGCTGCCGAAACTGCGCCGGGCAAAGCCGCCAAGTTCCAGCCGTTCAATCGCTCCGGCCACGGCGGCAGCGCAGGCGGCGCCGGGCGCTGCCATGCTGGCGCGGTGCGGCAGGCGGCCCAGCATCACGACTTCTTGCACCGTGAGGGCAAAATCGGTGGGTTGTTCTTGGAGCACGGCGGCGACTTTGCGCGCCGCAGCGCGCGGTTGCAGCGCCCAGATGTCATCGCCGCCCAAGGTGACGCGCCCAGTGGTGGGTTTGGCATAGCGGTAGATCATGCGCAAAAGCGTGGTTTTGCCAGCGCCATTTGCCCCGACAATGCCCATGACCCGCCCGGCGGGCAGGTGGAAGCTGGTCGGGTGCAGCAGCGGCGGGCGGTTTTTGCCCTTGGAAAAGCTGGCGCCTTCGACGCGCAGGTCGGCCGCGCTCATGATGGCACCTTAGGGGTGCGTTTGGTTGGTCCGGTCATTCCGCCCTCCGCAGATCGCGGGGCATGGAGGGGGACATGTTTGTGTGAGGTCCGCGCGGCGGCCTTGAAACAAATGCCCTCCGGGCGCCCCGCCCGTGGTTAAGTATCGCTCAATGGCAGGTCTCCTGACTTGCGGGTCAAAGCGTGCCGTCCCTTCCCGGCCCAAACGGGGGCCAGTGGTGTTGACGGAGTGCTCGCCGCTCACAGTTGCGGGGGCAGTCACGGATTTGCAGTCCTTGCGGTTTGCGCACCATGTTCCCTTTTAATCCCTGATTGCTTGCGCGCTCTGGGAACCATTGCGGGAATATCTGACGGCAGGGCGGCGCGCTGTCAATGCGTGCCGGGGCGAATTATCTGCGCGGCTTAGGCGCGGGGTTTGCGGTCTGGGTGGGCCGGGTAGACGCCTAAGACGTTGAGCATATTGGTGAAATAGCCCAATTCTTCGAGAGCGCGGGCCACGGCGGGGTCTTCGGGGTGGCCTTCGATATCGGCGTAAAACTGCGTGGCGGTGAAAGAGCCGCCCACCATGTAGCTTTCCAATTTGGTCATGTTCACGCCATTGGTGGCAAAGCCGCCCATCGCTTTGTAGAGCGCGGCAGGGATGTTGCGGACCTCGAAGACGAAAGTTGTCAGCATTTTTTCTGCGCGGCGATCAAGGTCGATTTCGGGGGCCATCAGCAAGAAGCGGGTGGTGTTGTGATCCATGTCCTCAATATCGCGGGCCAGTACATCAAGCCCGTAGATATCAGCGGCGACTTCGCTGGCCAGCACACCGTCGAGGCTGCCGGGCATTTCGGTGAGCTCGGAGGCCGCGCCGGCGCTGTCGGCGGCGGCTTCGGAGGTGATGTGATGGGCGTCCAGAAAGCTGCGCGCTTGGGGCAGCAGCACCAGATGGGCGCGCACATGTTTGACCTGTTCCAATGTCACGCCGGGCCTTGCCATAAGGGCGATGCGCACGCGCACGAAAGCTTCATCGACGATGCGCAGCCCGCTTTCGGGCAGCAAACGGTGGATGTCAGCGACGCGGCCATAGGTGGTATTTTCCACCGGCAGCATGGCCAAATCAGCGCGCCCTTCGCGCACGGCGCGGATCACGCCTTCGAAGGTGGTGCAGGGCACGGGCTGCATATCTGGGTTCGCTTGAAGGCACGCTTCGTGGCCATAAGCGCCCAATGCGCCCTGAAATGCGATACGTGGGGCGGATTTGGCATTCATAACGCGCGTCCTTGGTGATAACAGAAGTGGCAAGAGGCAATTCGTCGCGCTAACTACACCTTGCTTGCGCCTAGGGAAAGCAATAGATAGCCGAAGCTAGAGCCCAAGACTAAACAATGGACCCTATCTGATGTTCGATACGATGACAGTTACCAAAGCCGCAGCCGGTCTTTTCGCCGCTTGGCTGATCCTATTGCTTGGCAAATGGGCCGGCGAAGAGATGTACCACGCTGATGCGCATGGGGAGCAGTCCTATGTGATCGAAGTTGCCGATGCAGGCGCGGATGAGGGCGGCGAAGAAGTGCCGTTCGCAGAGATCATGGCCGCAGCGGACGTGGAAAAAGGCGCAAAAGTCTTTAAGAAATGTACCTCCTGCCACAAAGCAGAAGACGGCGCGAATGCCACAGGCCCCTTCCTTTATGGTGTGGTTGGCCGGGACATCGCCGGTGTTTCGGGCTTTGCTTATTCGGGCGCTTTGACCGCGCTTGAGGGGGCATGGACGCCAGAAGAGCTCAATGCTTTCCTGACCAAGCCAAGCGCCTATGCATCGGGCACCACAATGAGCTTTGCCGGGCTGCGCAAAGTCGAAGAGCGGGCCGATCTGATCGCCTATCTGGACAGCCTGGACAATTGATCTTTTAGATCATGACGCGTTAAAAAAGGCCGCCCTGCGAGATGGGGCGGCTTTTTTATTGCAGTGATGATGGGCAGTGTTTCGCTGGGATTTGCGCAGATAACATATTCGCAACTTGTGTCTTGGCGGGATGCACCGTTAGCCTAGATGGAATATAAACATGTCGCCCGTAGGGTGGACGCCGCGCCGTGCCAGAGCACTGATACCGCTTGCGAATTTTAGGAGAGGTTGATGACACAATCCCAGACCCGCGCCCTTACATGGAGCAGCCGCAGCCGATTTGCGGCGCAGATGGGCACATTTGCCCTGTGCCTTGGGGCGATGATGGCCAGCGCAGCCTTTGGCCAAGAAGCGGCGGGCGCAGAGGGACCGGCAGAGGGACTGATTGTCAAAAGCCACGGCTATAGTTTTTACGGCGATTTGAAATACCCCGCAGATTACCCGCATTTTGACTATGTGAACCCGCAAGCGCCCAAGGGCGGTGAAATCTCGCTTGGCACCCAAGGCACGTTTGATTCCATGAACCCCTATAGCCGCAAAGGGCGCGGCGGGGCCTTGTCCACGGTGATGTATGAAAGCCTGCTGGGCGAGGGTGTGAATGTGAGCGCGCCTGCGGATGTCTATGGCGAATATTACTGTCTGCTGTGCGAGAGCCTTGAATACCCTGAGACGAAAGATTGGGTGGTGTTCAACATGCGCAAGGATGCTACGTTTTCCACGGGCGATCCGGTGACCGCGCATGATGTGGCGTTTTCGCATAATCTGCTGCTGGATGAGGGGCTCAAATCCTATGCGGATGCGGTGCGCAAACTGATTCCCAAGGTTGAGGTGATCGACGATTATACGGTGAAATTCTATTTCACCCCCGGCGTGTCGCGGCGCACCCTGATTGAACAGGTGGGCGGCGTGCCTGTGTGGTCGAAGCAATGGTATGAAGACACCGGGGCCAAGCTGGATGAAGCGCGGCTTGAGACTTCGCCGGGGTCGGGGCCTTATATGGTGGATACGGTCGATGTGAATCGCCGGATTATTTACAAGCGGAACCCTGAATATTGGGGCGAGGATTTGCCGTTCAACAAAGGGCGCAACAATTTCGACCAGATCAGGGTTGAGTATTTCGGGGATGATACGGCGGCATTTGAAGCCTTCAAAGCCGGGGAATACACGTTCCGCGCCGAGGGCGATTCCAAAAAATGGGCCTCCTTTTATGATTTCCCCAAAGTCGCGGATGGCTTTGTGGTGAAAGAGGAATTGCCCGATGGCTCGCCCCCTGATGCGTCGGGAATCATCTTTAACCTTGGCCGTGAAGTGTTGAAGGACAAGCGGGTGCGCCAAGCGGTGGCGCTGGGTTATAATTTCGAATGGACCAATGAATCGCTGCAAAACGGGCTGTTCAAGCAACGTGCATCCTTTAGCCAAGACACGCCGTTGATGGCGACGGGCCTGCCGGAGGGCGCTGAATTGGCCTATCTGGAAAGCTTGGGTGATTTGGTGCCGCAAGAGATGATGAGCACGGAGGCGGTTGTGCCGCATCGCTCGGGCGCTGAGCGGCTTCTCGACCGGCGCAACCTGCGCCAAGCGTCAAAGCTGCTGGATGAGGCGGGCTGGGCTGTGGGCGATGATGGGTTGCGGCGCAATGCGGCGGGCCAAGAGCTGCGGCTGGATTTCCTGTTCAACTCTTCAAGCTCGGCCACATTGGCGGCGGTGTCGGAGAATTTTGTGAAAAACCTCAAGGCCATGGGTGTGACAGCGGTTTTGGAAAAGGTGGATGCCTCGCAATATACCTCGCGCGAGCGGGACCGCGATTATGATTTGGTGTTCAAGGACTATCCGTCTTTCCTTGGGACAGGCACCGGGTTGTCGCAGCGCTTTGGCTCGGAAGACGCGGCCTATTCGCTGTTTAACCCTGCCGGGTTGGCCAGCCCGTTGGTGGACCGGATCATTGAGGATTCGCTGCGGGCGCAGACCCGCGAAGACGAGCAGGTCACGATGACCGCGCTGGACCGGGCGCTGCGCCATGAGTTCATCATGATTCCGGTGTGGTATAAGGATGCCCATTGGGTTGCCTATTACGATCAATATGACCACCCCGAAACCATCCCGGCCTATGGCCTTGGGTATATGGATTTTTGGTGGTTTGACGCGGAAAAGGCAGCGAAATTGCAAGCCGCCGGCGCAGTGCGGTAAACACACCCCATGGGCGCATATATCCTCAGACGGCTTTTGCTGATCATTCCGACGTTGATCGGGATCATGTTGGTTAATTTCATGCTGGCGCAATTTGTGCCGGGCGGTCCGGTGGAGCAGGCGATTGCCCGCATCCAAGGCGGCGGCGATGTGTTTGGCGGCTTTGCCGGGTCGGGCAATGACGTGGGCGCGCAAGACCTGACGGGCAGCGAGAACTATGTGGGCTCGCGCGGTTTGCCGCCCGAGTTGATCAAGGAGCTTGAGGCGGAGTTCGGCTTTGACAAGCCGCCCGTCGAGCGGTTTTTCACCATGATGTGGAATTACATGCGCTTTGATTTTGGCGACAGTTATTTTCGTTCGATTTCGGTGATCGAGCTGATCAAGGAAAAGCTGCCTGTGTCCATATCGCTGGGGCTTTGGTCGACGTTGATTGCCTATTTAGTGTCTATTCCGCTGGGCATTAGCAAAGCGGTGCGGGACGGGTCGCGGTTTGATACATGGACCTCCGGCGCGATTATTGCGGCCTATGCGATACCGGGGTTTTTGTTCGCGATTTTGCTGTTGGTGCTGTTTGCGGGCGGGTCATATTGGCAGATTTTCCCGCTGCGCGGGCTGACCAGTGACAATTGGGAGCAGCTGAGCCTTTTGGGCAAAATCGGCGATTATTTCTGGCACATTGCGCTGCCGGTGCTGGCCTCGACGATTTCGGCCTTTGCCACGCTGACCTTGCTGACCAAGAACAGTTTCCTTGACGAGATCAAGAAACACTATGTGATGACCGCGCGGGCCAAGGGATTGAGCGAGCGGCGGGTGCTTTACGGGCATGTGTTTCGCAATGCGATGTTGATTGTGATCGCGGGGTTCCCGGCGGTGTTTATCGGCGTGTTTTTCACCGGGTCGCTGATCATCGAGACGATTTTCAGCCTTGATGGGCTGGGCCGTTTGGCGTTTGAGGCCACGGTGGCGCGTGACTATCAGATTGTGTTTGGCACGCTGTTTATCTTTGGGTTGATGGGGCTGGTTGTGGGGATCATTTCTGATCTGATGTATGTGCTGGTTGATCCGCGCATCGATTTTGAAAAGCGGGAAGGGTAACCTATGGCGCTGTCCCCGTTGAACCAGCGCCGCTGGCGCAATTTCACCCGCAATCGGCGCGCCTATTGGTCGTTGTGGATTTTTGCCGTGCTGTTTGGGCTGTCGCTGTTTGCCGAGTTTCTGGCAAATGACAAACCGATCTTGGTGCAATATCGCGGCGGCTATTACATGCCGATATTCAAGTTTTACCCCGAGACCGAGTTTGGCGGCGATTTCCTGACCGAGGCAGTGTACCGCGATCCGGAGGTGAAATGCCTGATTGCGACGGGCGGGGTCGATCTGTGTTTTGATGATCCCGATGGTTATATTCTGGATGCTGCTGACGGCGAGATTGAGGGCGAAGCGATTGAGAAGGGCTGGGCGATCTGGCCGCCGATCCCTTATTCGTTTGATACGGCAGTGGACCGTCCGGGCGCTGCGCCTTTGCCGCCCAATGGGCAGAACCTGTTGGGCACGGATGGCACCAAGCGCGATGTGTTGGCGCGGGTGATCCACGGGTTCCGCCTGTCGATCCTGTTTACGCTGCTGGTCACCGGGGCTTCGGCGGTGATCGGGGTGATTGCGGGGGCGCTTCAGGGGTTCTTTGGCGGCTGGGTTGATCTGATTTTCCAGCGCATCATCGAGATCTGGACCGCGACCCCGTCGCTTTATGTGATCATCATCATGTTTGCGATTCTGGGGCGCAGTTTTTGGCTGCTGGCGGGATTGCTGGTGCTGTTTTCATGGACCGCGCTTGTGGGTGTGGTGCGGGCCGAGTTTCTGCGGGCGCGCAACCTTGAATATGTGCGTGCGGCGCGGGCGCTGGGGGTGGGGAATATGACCATCATGTTCCGGCACATGTTGCCCAACGCCATGGTGGCAACGCTGACCATGATGCCGTTCATCATTACGGGCACAATTTCATCGCTGGCCGTGCTTGATTTTCTGGGCTTTGGTTTGCCCTCTTCGGCGCCGTCGCTGGGGGAGCTGACCTTGCAGGCCAAGCAGAACTTACAAGCGCCTTGGCTGGCCTTTACCGCGTTTTTCACCTTTGCGATTATGCTGTCGCTGTTGGTGTTCATCTTTGAAGGGGTGCGCGATGCGTTTGACCCCAGAAAGACCTTCCAATGAGCCCGTTGCTCGATGTCAAAGACCTGCGGGTGAGTTTCCAGCAGGATGGCAAGCTGACCGAAGCGGTCAAAGGTGTGTCGTTTCATGTGGAGCGCGGCGAGACCGTGGCGTTGGTGGGCGAGAGCGGTTCGGGTAAATCTGTTTCGGCCCTGTCGACGGTTTCGCTGCTGGGCGATAGCGCCAAGGTCAGCGGCTCTGTCACCTATGACGGGCAGCAGATGATCGGCGCGCCGGAGCGGTTGCTGCGGCAGGTGCGGGGCAATGACATCAGTTTCATTTTCCAAGAGCCGATGACCTCGCTCAACCCGCTGCACACGATTGAAAAGCAATTGGGCGAGAGCCTTGCGTTGCATCAAGGTGTTGTGGGCACGGCGGCGCGGGCGCGGATATTGGAGTTGATGGAGAAGGTCGGCATCAATGATGCGCAGAGTCGTTTGGGGGCCTATCCGCATCAATTGTCGGGCGGGCAGCGGCAGCGGATCATGATCGCCATGGCGCTGGCCAATAAGCCCGATGTGTTGATCGCGGATGAGCCGACAACGGCGCTGGATGTGACGATTCAGGCGCAGATACTCGATCTTTTGAAGGGGCTGAAAGACAGCGAAGGCATGGGGCTTTTGTTCATCACCCATGATTTGGGCATTGTGCGGCGCATCGCGGACCGGGTTTGCGTGATGCAAAAAGGCGAGATTGTCGAGCAAGGCCCGACGGCGCAGATTTTCGAGAACCCGCAGCATCCCTATACGATCAAGCTGTTGTCGGCGGAGCCATCGGGCAAGCCTGCGCCCGTGCCTGCGGATGCCGAGGTGATTGCGCAGACCAAGAACCTCAAAGTGTGGTTCCCGATCCAGCGCGGATTGCTGCGCCGGACGGTGGGCCATGTGAAAGCGGTGAATGACGCCAGCCTGAGCGTGCGCGCGGGCGAGACCTTGGGCGTGGTGGGCGAAAGCGGGTCGGGTAAGACCACGCTGGCGCTGGCGGTGATGCGGTTGATCGCCTCGGAGGGGCGCATTGTGTTCATGGGGCAAGACGTGCGCCAATGGAAAACCCGCGAGCTGCGGCGGCTGCGCAAAGACATGCAGATCGTGTTCCAAGACCCGTTTGGCAGCCTGTCGCCGCGCATGACCTGTTTCCAGATCATCGCCGAGGGGCTGACTGTTCACAAGGTGGACCCGGAGCGCAACCAGCGTGAATTGGTGCAAGAGGTGATGGAAGAGGTCGGCTTGGACCCTGCCACGATGGACCGGTATCCGCATGAGTTTTCCGGCGGTCAGCGGCAGCGGATTGCGATTGCCCGCGCCATGGTGCTGCGGCCCCGTTTGTTGGTTCTGGATGAGCCGACAAGCGCGCTGGATATGACGGTTCAGGTGCAAATTGTCGAGCTGCTGCGGAATTTGCAGGCGAAATACGGGCTGGCCTATTTGTTCATCAGCCATGACCTCAAGGTGGTGCGTGCCATGTCGCATCAGGTGATGGTGATGAAGCGCGGCGATGTGGTGGAGCAAGGCGCGGCGGATGATCTGTATGACCGTCCGCAGAGCGACTATACCCGCAGTTTGCTACAGGCCGCGACCTAGCTGCTTGCCATGCCTGCCAGCATCGCGCCAAGGGCGATGACATGAATCAGCATGATCGCTTTGTCGCGCCAGAGCACCCCCACGGTGAACCAGCCCACAAGCCCCACGAGGAACAGGTAGATGTTCCACGGCGTCCAGCCAAAGGCGGTGGCCGTGTAGCCGCCGATTTGCGCGATCGAGGCCGCCCATTTGATCACGGAGGTCCAATCGAGCCTGCCCCGCGGCGCGGGGGCGGGGCAGAGCAGCGGCATGTCGGGGGCTTGGGTCATGGCGGGGGTCCTCAGGGTGGGGTTTAGGTTTGGGCAGGGTTTAGTTTTGGCGGCGCAGCGGCCAAGGGAGCCAGCGGCGCGGGCGTGCCTTGGGGGCAGAGGGCTGGCGGTGGGTGGATGCCGCGCTGGACCACCGCGCGGCGTTCATGAAAGTCTGTGCGTAGATGTTGAACATTGCGTCTCTCCGTCTGAATGGGTTTGTGTGCTTCTTATTTGGCCATTCGGGGGTATAATGCGACTCAGTTATTTTGCGGTTATGTAAGGTTAGATTTCATATGGATTGGCACGGCATGCCCCCTTTGACGGCGCTGCGCGCGTTTTGTGCCTTTGCGCAGAGCGGCTCTGTGGTGGCGGCGGGAGCGGCGCTTGGGGTCAGCCATGCGGCGATCAGCCAGCAATTACGGCAGCTTGAGGCGCATCTGGATGTGAGCCTTGTGGACCGCACGGGGCGGGCTTTGCGGCTGACGCCTGCGGGGCGGGCCTTGGCGGCGGGGGCAGAGGCGGGGTTTGGCGAGATCGCCCAGACCATTCGCGACATCACCGGGGCGGGCGCGGACCGGGCGCTGCATATCACCACAACGCCGACCTTTGCCTCGGCATGGTTGATGCCGCGTCTGCCTGCGTTTCGGGCGCAGGCGGGGGATATTGATCTGACGATTGATCCCACGCCCAAGGTGATCGCCCTGACGCCCGATGGGGCGGAGGTGGCGATACGGTATGGTGATGGGCATTGGCCGGGGCTGGAGGCGTCGATCTTGATCCGCTCGCCTATGGTGGTGGTGGCTGCGCCTTCGTTGATTGGCGATTGCTCGCCGCAGGATGCGGGGCTTTTGGCGCGGCTGACATGGCTTGAGGAATTTGGCACCACAGAGAGCAGCCGTTGGCTCGCGCAGCAAGGGATTGTGCACCGCACGGGGGCGCGGATGAACGTGCCGGGGAACCTATTGCTGGATGGGGCGCGGGACGGGCAGGGCGCGGCGGTGACCGTGCGCGCCTTTGTCGAGCGCGACATCGCGGCGGGGCGGTTGACCGTGGTGTGGGAAGAGATGAAGCAGGACGCCGGGTATTACGTGGTGACGCGGGCCGGGGTGCATCGGCCTGCGCTCAAGGCGTTTGTGGCGTGGATCAAGCGCGAAAGCCGCGCCGAGCGGTAGCTCAGCCCGGCCCGACCATCAAACAGGTGATGTTGCGCGCGGCGAGGCGGCGGCAGGCCAGATCGGCGGTTTCGCGGGTCATGCCGAGGAAATTCGCCTCATAGCCTTGGGGGCGTTTCACCACTTTGCGCAGGGAGCCGTCCAGCGTGGACATTTCCGCCAGTGCGGTGGTCAGCAAGACGCGCTCGGCTTTGTAGCGGCTGGGATAGCGGCCCACGTTCACGCCCCATTGGCGGCCCCCAGAGGTGGAGACGCGGGTCACGACCTCTTGTTCGGGGGCGGCGCGTTTGGCGGGGGCGGGGGCCGAGAGGGTTTTGGGCCGCTGGGCCGGGCGGGCCGAAACGGCGGCCAGCAGCACTTGGTCTGTGACGCTTGCCGCGACGACCTGATCGATCACCGTTTCGGCGGAGGCCAATTGGGTGGGCGGCGTTGGCGGCGGTGTGGGCGCGGCGGGCGCGATATCGGCCTGCGCGGCCATCAGAGCCGCGGTGATATCGTCTTGGGAGACCACGCTGGTGGGGGGCGGGGCCTCGGCTTCGGCGACCAGAAGTTGCGGCGCGGCAGGGCGCATTTGCGGGCGTTTGGAATCTTTCACAGCGCCCACGAGGCGGATGGTTTTGCCTTTGCCGCCAGAGGCTTGGCCATTATCCGCGACCAGCGCGGGGGCGTTGTCTTCGACGTCTTTATAGACAGGGGGCGTGGGTTTGCGCAGCGGCGCGCGGGAGGGGGCGCGGCGGAAGCCCAGATCCATCAGCTCGGCCACTTTGGCGTTGCGCGCAGCGGTGCTGGTGCCGCCAAAGACGGTCACGATCACACGTTCATTGCCGCGCTCGGCGGAGGCGGTCAGGTTGAAGCCTGCGGCGCGGGTGTAGCCAGTTTTGATGCCGTCTGCACCTTTGTAGGAGCCCAGAAACCGGCGGTTTGTGTGGGAGACTTTGCGCACCCCGGCATCGGCAGTGATGCGCGAGAAGAGGTTGTAATATTGCGGGTAGTCATAGATCAGGTGCCGCCCCAGCAGGGACATGTCGCGCGCGGTGGACATGTGGCCCGCTTCGGTCAGCCCGTGCATGTTTTTGAAAGTGGTGCGGGTCATGCCGAGCTGTTTGGCGGTGCGGTTCATGCGGCGGGCGAATTGCGCCTCGGAGCCGCCGATGGCCTCGCCGATGGCGGTGGCCGCGTCATTGGCCGATTTCACCGCCGCGCCGCGAATGAGGTAGCGCAGGGCGATTTTCTGGCCGGGGCGCAGGCCCAGTTTGCTGGGCTCTTCTGCGGCGGCTTTGGCGGAGACGGTGACCAGCGAATCGAGGGAAATCTCGCCCTGTTCGATCGCTTGGAAGGCGATGTAGAGGGTCATCATTTTGGTGAGCGAGGCCGGGTGCAGCCGGGTGTCGGCGTTGCTTGTGTGCAGCACCTCGCCGGTGCGGGCATCCATGACAAAGGCGGCATATGGTGCGGCGATTGCGCTCAGTGGGACCACCACCAAGAGCCAAAAAGCCGCAAAGAGATAGAGCCCATAACGGGCTGGCTGAACGCGCCGCGCCTTCATGATAAAACTGCCTTTTTTTCTGCCTCGGACCGCCGATTTTTCGGCTGGCCATTTTTTTGATTGCTCTGACGCTAGCATAACAGAGGGAAGCTAGAAACCCTGTATATAAGGGATCTTAGCGGATTTTTGCCCGGTGTGACTTCCACATGTAGGGGGTGCAAAAATCGCGGCCACTAGACTGGCGATTGTGTCTGGAATGTGGCGGGAATGCGGCGGGTTTGCCGCGATTCACTCGGCCAGATCTTCGACCAGCGCGGGAAGCTCGCTCAGGTCTTCGATGGCTTCAAATCTGGGGTGATCTTCGGGGGCTTCGGCGCTCTCTAGGCCCCATTCGAGCCCGTGGGGCACATGCACGCCCCAGCCGCCCGCATCGAGCATGGGAATCACATCTGAGCGGATGGAGTTGCCCACCATCAGCCCGCAGGCCGGGCCTTGGGCATGTTTGCGGAACAGGCGGGTGAAGACCTCGGGGGTTTTGTCAGAGACGATTTCCACCGCGTCAAACGCATCGCCAAGGCCTGATTGGGCCAGTTTACGCTCTTGGTCGAGCAGATCGCCCTTGGTGATCAAGATGACTTTGAACTGTTCGGAAATGCTTGAGACGGCCTCGGCGGCATAGGGCAGCAGCTCAATCGGGGAGGCGAGCATTTCTTGCCCGCTTTCGAGCAATTGCGCGATGACCTCGCCGGGGACCCGGCATTCGGTGACTTCCAGCGCAGTTTCGATCATGGAGAGGATGAAGCCTTTTACCCCAAAGCCGTAATGCGGCAGGTTGCGGTATTCGGCGTCGAGCAGCCGGTCCATCAAGGTGTCGCGGTCTGTGTAATCGCTCAGCAGTTCGGCAAAGCGCTCTTGGGTCAGGGTGAAATATTTCTCATTATGCCACAGGGTATCGTCGGCATCGAAGGCAATGGTTGTCAGTTTATCAGCTGCCAAATTAAGGCCCCCTTTCCTAAATGCTGTAACACTCTATATAAGCCTTGGCGCGACTCAGGACTAAACACCACATCTATCGGAGCAGCAATGCGCGTTACACCACATATGATGGCAGACCGGGATCAGGATGGCGATAGCGAGATCCTGACCAAGGTCAAACCCAAAACCAAGCGGCCACCCATGTATAAGGTGTTGTTGCTTAACGATGATTTCACGCCGATGGAATTTGTCGTTATCGTGTTGGAGCGGTTCTTTGGTCTGAATCACGCGCAATCGGTCGAGATCATGCTAACGGTGCATAAAAAGGGGCTGGCCGTTGTTGGCGTGTTCAGCCACGAGATCGCCGAAACCAAAGTGGCGCAGGTCATGGATTTTGCCCGGCGGCATCAGCATCCGTTGCAATGCACCATGGAAAAAGAAGAGTAATATTCGTGCTGGATGCGCGCCTGTCGATGGCATTGAACAGCGGCGGCCTTGAGCTGCCCCAAGATGGCAAGATTGCCATTTTTAACCCCCCACGTGAAACAGATCTGCCCGAGCTTCCCAAGGAGCGGGTGCAGATCATTCAAGGGTTCAAACCCGATTATGATGCGTGGGAGGCGCGCGGCTATGACGTGGTGCAAAGCACGTCCGAGACATTCGCGGCGGTGATCATTTGCATTCCGCGTGCCAAGAACGAGGCGCGGAGCTTGATCGCGCAGGCCTGTGCCAGCAGCGATGGCATGGTGCTGATCGACGGCATGAAAAGCGACGGGATCGACAGTATCCTGCGCGAAGTGCGGGGCCGGGTGACCGTGCAGGGGCCGGTCTCCAAGGCGCATGGCAAATTGTTCTGGATTGATGCGCCCGCGGCAGAGTTTTTCACCGATTGGCAAGAGGGACCGTCGCTGACCGAGGGCGGTTTTTGGACCGCGCCGGGGGTGTTTTCAGCGGGCGGCGTTGATTTGGCCTCGGCGCTTTTGGTGGATGCGTTGCCCGAGAAATTGGGCGGCGAGGTGGCTGATCTGGGCGCGGGCTGGGGGTTCCTTTCCGCGCATGTGTTAACCCATCCGGGCGTCAAACAGGTGCATGTGGTTGAGGCCAATCACATGGCCGTGGAATGTGCGCGGCGTAATGTCACGGACCCGCGCGCGCAGTTCCATTGGGCCGATGCCACGGTGTGGGATTTGCCGCACCGGGTGGACACGGTGGTGATGAACCCGCCGTTTCATGTGACCCGCGCCGCCGACCCCAAGCTTGGCCAAGCCTTTGTCGAGGCTGCCGCGCGGGTGCTGACCACCCATGGTCAGCTTTGGATGGTGGCAAACCGGCATTTGCCCTATGAGACCGAGCTGCGCAAATGTTTTGCCGAGGTCGAAGAGATTGGCGGCGATGCGCGGTTCAAACTGTTCCATGCCGCGCGGCCCACACGCCCCGGCAAGAGCCGCCGCAGATAATCTGGTGCCGCGTGTCGGCGCCCGTTTCGTCAACGTTCAGTCCTGAGTAAAGGAAAGATCTGATGTCCTTTTCCATCAATGGGAAGACCGCGATCATCACCGGTGCGGCCAATGGTATTGGCCTCGCGATTGCGCGGCAATTTGTCGATAAAGGTGCCAATGTGATGTGCGCCGATATGGATGAAAAGAAGTTGCTGGAGGAGTGGGGCAAGCCCACGGATGACGGCAATATGCGTTATTTTGCAGGGGATTTGCGCCAGCGCCTGACGATTGCGAATTTGATTTCCGCCACGATAGATGCCTTTGATCAGGTGGATATTTTGGTCAATGCCTCGCGGCAGGTGCTGACCACGGATGCGTTGGATGTGGATGACACATCGGTGGAGACATTGCTGGATCAGAACCTGTTGACCGCGATGCGCCTGTCGCAGCAAGTGGCCAAGCGGATGATTAAGCAGCATGGGCCGGGCAATGAGGGGCAGGCGGGGTCGATCATCAATCTAAGCTCGATCACCGCGCGCCAGACCCACCCCGATTTGATGGGCTATTCCATCGCGGCGGCGGCGTTGGAGCAGATGACACGGTCTATGGCGCTGACCTTGGCGCCGCATAGCATTCGGGTCAATGCGGTGGCGTTTGGATCGGTGATGAGCGCCTCGCTCAAGGCGTCGGTCGCCGAGGATAAGGCGCTGCGCGATGACATTCGCGGGCACACGCCTTTGGGGCGGATTGCGGCCCCGTCGGAGCTGGCCGATGCGGTGCAGTTTTTGGCGGCGGATGGGTCCGGGTTCATGACCGGCGAAGTGATGGTTGTGGACGGTGGCCGTTCGCTGCTTGATGGGGTATCAGCCCCTGCGCATTAACCATGGCAGGAGGCCGCGATGACGGAAGTTTTTGAAAGCGAGAAGCAACAGGCGGCGGCGTGGTTCCGAAGCCTGCGCGACCAGATTGTCGGCGCTTTTGAGGCGCTGGAGGACAGCCACAGCCAAGGGCCGCTCAGCGATCAGGCACCGGGGCGGTTTGAGATCAGCGAAACCCGCCGCGCCAGCAGTGATGGCAGCGATGCGGGCGGCGGGTTGATGAGCGTGATGCGCGGCGGGCGGGTTTTTGAAAAGGTCGGCGTGAATGTCTCGGAAGTTTACGGCAGTCTGAGCCCTGCGGCGCAGCAATCCATGGCGGCGCGCGGCGTGCCGGGCATGGCAGAGGATGCGCGGTTCTGGGCTTCGGGGATATCGCTGGTGGCGCATATGCAAAACCCGCATGTGCCAGCGGTACATATGAACACGCGCATGTTCTGGACCCCCGGCGCATGGTGGTTTGGCGGCGGATCGGATCTGAACCCCTGCATCGAGTATGACGCGGATACGGCGCATTTTCACGCGGTGCAAAAGGCGCATCTGGACCCGCATGGCACCGAGATTTACCCCGAGTTGAAAGAATGGGCGGATCGGTATTTTTACATCCCGCACCGCAACCGGGCGCGCGGGGTTGGCGGCATTTTTATGGATGACCGCAACAGCGGCGATTGGGCGGCGGATTTTGCCCTGACCCAAGACATTGGCCGCGCGTTTCTGCCTGCCTATCAGCCGCTGGTGGAGTCGCGCAGAGGGCAGGAGTGGTCGGAAGGTGACAAGCGCACGCAATTGATCCACCGGGGCCTCTATGCGGAGTATAATCTGGTGTATGACCGGGGCACCAAATTTGGTTTGGCCACGGGGCATGATGCCAATGCGGTGTTGATGAGCCTGCCGCCCATGGCGCAGTGGGAGTGATTGGGCCGCAATTGGCGCAAAAGTAGATGAACGGCAAAAGCCCCCTGATCCGCGTGGATCGGGGGGGCTTTTTCTTTAGTCTGTGTGCCGCCGCCCCGCATCGCACAGGGGAGTGCACCCCGGGGAGTTGGAGAGACCGCTATGGGGGCGGCGGCAGGTGGTTGAGGCGGGCTTATTGCTTGGGCAGCAGGACCGCGTCGATCACGTGGATCACACCGTTGGATTGTTTCACATCGGCGATTGTCACGTTGGCTTTGGTGCCGTTTTCATCGGTCAGCACCATTTTGCCGTCCGCATAGGTGGCTTGCAGCGTGCAGCCGCCCAGCGTGGGCACAGGGTGGGTGCCGCCATCATCCGCGATCATGCCTTTGAGGGCATCTGCCAGCACGGTTTTGCCAACAACGTGGCAGGTGAGGATTTTGGTCAGCGTCTCTTTGTTTTCGGGTTTCACCAGCGTTTCGACAGTGCCATCGGGCAGTTTATCGAAGGCGGCATTGGTGGGGGCGAAGACGGTGAAGGGGCCTTCGCTGGCCAATGTGTCGACGAGGCCGGCAGCTTTTACGGCGGCGACCAAGGTGGTGTGGTCTTTGGAGTTCACCGCGTTCTCGACGATGTTCTTGCTCTCGTACATGGCGGCGCCTCCGACGATCGGGCTGCCTGCAAATGCGGTTGTTGCGCTAAGGGCGAGGGCGGAGGCGGCGAGGGTTTTGAGGAAGGTCATGATTTTCTCCGAGTTGTTTTTGTTTCGATGCAGCAATCACGCGGCAGGGCTGGGGGAAGTTTCGCGGGGATTGCATTTTTTGGGAGAAAACTTTTAATGCTTTGTTATTGCTTAGTTTTAAAATGGTATTTTGTGCCGAGGTGATGCGAGCGGGCGCGCAAAGGGGCGCGTTTTTTTGGCAAAGCGGAGCGGATTGGGGAAGCTGCGCGAATATTGCTGGGCGATTGTCTCTTGACGGGGGGCGGGGCCTGTCCTAATCAGCGCGCCGATGGCGTTATAGCTCAGTTGGTTAGAGCGAACGACTCATAATCGTTAGGTCCCTGGTTCAAATCCAGGTAACGCCACCATCACCCCCATCTGAAATACTCTGCATTTGCCGCGCGGCGCCGAGGCAAAACCGTTTGGTTTTTTAGGGGAGGCCGCAGATGAGTATTTGCGGAAGGGTGAAGCGGGGCGCGGCGAATTTCAATCAGGGGTTGGCGGCGCGGAAATTCTTGCTTTGAGCGGCGGCGCTTTGGACGTTAACCTGTTGACGGTTGCAAACAATAGGGCCAGCGTCTGCGCGACGCCAAAGCGGGCCGCGGGGGGCGGCGCGGTGAATTGGCCGCACATAGGGAGAGATTTTATGACCACGAGAAGAAGCATTTTGGGCGGGCTGATGGCAGCGGCGCTTGGGCTGGGAGCAGGCGCGGCAAGCGCGCAGGAAGTCACTTTGCGGATGCATCAGTTTTTGCCAGCGCAGGCCAATGTGCCAAAACTGGTTTTGGATGTTTGGGCCGAGAAGGTGGCCGAGGCCAGCGATGGGCGGATCAAAGTGGATCACTACCCTTCGATGCAATTGGGCGGCAAGCCGCCAGAGCTGCTGGATCAGGCGATTGACGGGGTGGCCGATATTGTGTGGACCGTGGTGGGCTATACCCCCGGCCGCTATCCCAAGACCGAAGTTTTTGAGCTGCCGTTCATGATGACGGATGCGCGGGCCATGTCTTCGGCCTATTGGCAGATGTTTGAAAAGCACATGAAGGACGAAGAGTTCAAGAATGTGCATATTCTGGCAACATGGGTGCATGGCCCCGGGTTGATCCACATGAACAAGGAAGTGCGTTTGCCGGCGGATATGGCCGGGCTCAAGGTGCGCGGCGGCTCGCGGTTGGCGTCTGATTTGCTGGCGCAGCTGGGCAGCTCGCCTGTGGGGATGCCTGTGCCTGCGATCCCTGAGGCCCTGTCCAAAGGGGTGATTGATGGCACCACGATCCCGTGGGAAGTGACGGGATCGCTCAAAGTGCCAGAGCTGGTCGGGCATCACACGGAATTTGAGGGCAAAGCGCTTTATACGCTGACCTTTGTGATGGCGATGAACAAGGACCGCTATGAGAGCCTGCCGGATGATCTGAAAAAGGTGATCGACGATAATTCCGGTTTGGAGTTTTCGGTCTTTGCCGGCGGTGTGATGCAGGACCAAGATGCGCCAGCGCGGCAGGTTGCCGTAGATGCGGGCAACGAGATTGTGACCGTGAGCGGCGCGGATTTGCAGGTTTGGGAAGAGGCGGCGCAGCCGATCTATGACGCCTGGATTGCAGATATGGAAACCAAGGGTATTGACGGCCAAGCGTTGATTGATGAGGCCCGCGCCTTGATGGACGCCTATAAGGGCTAAACGCCCTTCATATGAAAAACCATACCTGCGGCGGCGCGGCTGCCGCAGGTTTCTTTTTTGAGTGAGAGACTGTCTGACGATGCAACTGATGATCCATTCCCTGGCCCGGCTGACCGCCTTGGTAGGGGGGCTTGTGCTGCTGTTTTTGGTGTTGATGACCACGGTTTCGGTGTTGGGCCGAGAAGTGGGAGTGGGCGAGATCACCGGAGGCTATGAGGTGTTGGAAGCCGGGGTGGCCTTTGCGATTTTTGCGTTTCTGCCTCTGTGCCAGCTGTATGGCGCCCATGCGACGGTGGATGTGTTCACCGGGTTTTTGCCGCGCGGGATCAACCGCTGGATTGCGGCGTTTTGGGAAGTGATCCTGAGCCTTGTGATCTTGCTGATCGTTTGGCGGCTTTATGGGGGATTTGAGCGGTATTACGGCAATGGCGAGACGACGATTTTCCTGCAATTTCCGGTGTGGTGGGCTTATGGCGCCAGTGTGATTGCCGGGCTGGTGGCCTGTGTGGTTGCGGTATATTGCGCGGTGATGCGGATTGGCGAGGCGGCGCTGGGCCGTGCGATCCTTCCTAGCGAGCAGGCGGAGCATTGATATGACCAATCTTGAGCTGGGCTTTTGGTCCTTTCCCGTGTTGCTGATCATGATTTTCCTGCGCGCGCCAATTGGGCTGGCGATGTTGCTTTGTGGTTTTGGCGGGTGGTTTTTTGCCATGGGGGGCAACCCTGCGCCGCTGCTTGCGAAGATGAAATCGGAGACCTACACCACGTTTTCGAGCTATTCGCTGTCGATCATTCCGATGTTCTTGCTGATGGGGCAGTTTGCCACCCTGTCGGGCATGTCGAGCGCGCTGTTTAAAGCTGCCGAGAGTTTTCTGGGGCACCGCCGGGGCGGGGTTGCCATGGCGGCGGTGGGGGCCTGCGCCGGGTTTGGCGCGATTTGCGGATCATCCTTGGCCACGGCGGCAACCATGTCGAAAGTCGCGCTGCCGGATTTGCGGCGCTATGGCTATTCGGGCGGGTTTTCCACTGCGACGCTGGCAGCCGGGGGCACGCTTGGGATTCTCATTCCGCCGTCGGTGATTTTGGTGATCTATGCGATCATCACAGAGCAGAATATTGCCAAGCTGTTTTTGGCGGCTTTTGTGCCCGGATTGCTGGCGGCGCTGGGGTATATCATCACGATTTCGATCTATGTGCGGCGCTATCCGGATGCGGCGGGCACGCGGGAAGCGGTGCCTATGGCGGAGCGGTTTCGCGCCTTGGCGGACACCTGGCCCGTGCTGGCGATTTTCCTGATTGTGGTGGGCGGGATTTACCGCGGTTGGTTCACCCCGACCGAAGGCGCGGCGATTGGCGCGGCGGGTACGGGGCTGGTGGCGCTGCTGTCTGGCTCGCTCAACTGGGGCGTATTGCGCAGCAGTTTGATGGGCACGGCGCGCACCACGGGGATGATTTTCTTTATCGTGCTGGGGGCCGGGTTTTATAACGGGTTTCTGGCGCTGTCCGGGGTGCCGCAATTCATGGCCGATTGGGTGGTGTCCCAAGGCTGGAGCCCGTGGTTTGTGCTCTCGGTGATCTTGGTGTTCTATCTGCTGTTTGGCTGTTTGATGGACAGCCTGTCGATGATCCTGTTGACCGTGCCGATTTTCTTTCCGGTGATTTCCGCGATGGATTTTGGCATGTCGCCCGAGCATGTGGCGATCTGGTTCGGGATTTTGGTGTTGATCGTTGTCGAGGTTGGATTGATCACGCCGCCGGTGGGGATGAACCTGTTCATCATCAATTCCATGGACCGCGAAACCCCCATGACCGAGACCTATAAAGCCGTCATGTGGTTTGTCGGATCGGATCTGGTGCGGGTGATTATTTTGGTGATGTTTCCGGCGATCACGCTTTTCTTGCTGCCCGGCTAGGTTGGGGCGGCGCTGGGGCCGGATTTGCGGCCCTCTGGCGTGGCATCAGCCGATTTGAGCAAACAAGGTAGCCAAAGCAAAAGGGCCACGCAGTAGCGCGGCCCTTTTTTAGGTTCACAGATCGGGGGCTATTCGGTCCAGGCCATGCGGGCCGGGTGGTATTCAAACCCGATGTGGTGGCCCGCGCCGGTGAGACCTTCGCGGGTGTGGTTGTAGAGCGAGCGCCAATAGGGCTGGATCGTGACGCCTTCGTCTTGGATCATCTTTTGCCCTTCGGCCATCAGCGCACGGCGTTTTTCCAGATCGGCGGTGGCGAGGGCTTTTTCCAGCAGGGCGTCGAATTCGGGGTTGGACCAGCCAAATTCATTCCATGCCTCGCCCGAGCGATAGGCCAGCGCCCAGATTTGCACACCCAGCGGGCGCGCGTTCCAGTTGGTCGAGCTGAACGGGTATTTTGTCCAGTCGTTCCAGAAAGTCGAGCCGGGCAGGATGGTGCGTTTCACCTTGATGCCTGCGTCGCGCAACTGGGCGGCGACGGCATCGGTGGTGTCTTTGCGCCATGCATCGTCGATCGAGAACAATTCATGTTCGAAATCACTCATGCCTGCTTCGTCCATCAGGGCTTTGGCGGCGGCGGGGTCGATTTTGCGGGGTGGAATTTCCGCAAATTCAGGGTGCATTGGCCCCACATGGTGGTTGTCGGCCACAAGGCCGCGCCCGACATAGCCCAGTTCCAGCAGCACTTCGTTATCCACGGCCATGGCGATGGCTTGGCGCACGCGCTTGTCTGCGTAGGGTTTCATGCCGTCGACTTCGGCCAGTTGGTTGGGGCGGATCACGATGGTGGCCGCTGTGGCGATGGAGTTTTCGACCCAGCCGTCAAAGCCGCTGATGATGTCGATGTAATCGCCCTCAACGGAATAGAGCGCGTCAATCTCTTCGGCCTCGGCGCCGGCGACCCAAGCGGAGGGATCGGTGCCATAGTCGATATATTCCAGACGGTCGATATACGGCCCGCCAAAGATTTCCGTGCCCCACCATGTGTGGTCTTCGTTCTTCACCAGCACGCCTTTGACGCCCACTTCGAGCGATTCGGGCAGGTAGGCACCGGTGCCGATGGGATTGTCGGTCATGGTGTCGACGCTGAAGCTTTCATGCACGATGGCGGCGGGGTAATCGGCCATGCCGGGGATCAGCGTGATGTCGGGGCGTGGCAGGTGCAGTTTGACGGTGTGGTCATCGACCACTTCGATTGCGCCTTCGAGGGCTTGGCCGCTTTCTTCGTCGATCAGGGTGGCGAAACGCCCGGCCATGGAGTTGCCTTCAAGGGATTTATCGCACCAGCCCGTGATGTTGCGTGCCACATCAGCGGCGGTGAAGGCGTCGCCATTGTTCCATGTCACGCCTTTGCGCACATGCAGCGTGTATTCGGTGGCATCATCATTGAGCTCCCAGCTTTCCAGCAGGGCGGGGGTGAATGTGCCGTCATTTTCCCAGATCGCCAGATATTCCAGCCAGCCGCGCGAGAAATTCGCGATTTGCGACCAATCATAGGTGCGCGGGTCTTTGAGGGCGCGGACCTCCATTTGCATGCGCACGGTGCCGCCTTGTTTATGCGCGGCGGCGTGGGCGGCGGGGGCGGACATGCCCAGCATCGCATAGGCGGTTGCCGTGGTTGCGCCAAAGGCGCTGGCGAGGGCGAGAAATTCGCGTCGGTTGACGGGGTCTTTTTTGGCAGCTTCGGCGCTGTTGAGCACGGATTGCGGCAAGGCTTTGCCTGTGCGTGTGGTGAATGTCATGGTCTTCCTCTCTGTTGTAGTGAGCCGTGGCGGTGAGGCCCGGACACAAAACTCCCCCGGTTGCCATGCTGTTCCCTCAGCGGGCTCCGGCGTTCAGTTGCGCAGTCTGACTGCTTATGGGTCGCCCTTTTCGGGAGGGGGACGCCAAGAGTGTCAAACAGATGGGCGCGCCGCGTCAACCCTCGCGTCCGCCAAGCGGCGGCGATGCGGGGCTGGGGCGGCGCAGATCTTGCCTGCGCGGGCGGGGTGGATTGGTGGGTGCGTTTCGCAATCATAGGCCGATTATTAATGCGGGTTTCATTCGCCCAAGTTGCGCAGAGCGCTGTTGCAGTTGCGCTACAAGCGACAGGTTGCTGCGGGAGAATGTCGCGCAGAGGCTAGCGGGTTGGGCGCTTTGCTCCGGTGGATTGAGGCGGATTGGCGCGGATTGGTGGGGGCCGCGTGCGGCGAGCAGGGCGGTTTGCGGCAGGTTTGGCGCAGGTTTGCACGCCCGGGCGGGCGCGCAAAAAAATTGCAGCTGTGGCGGTCAGCCCTGCGGTTTGACCGCTTTGGCGGCGTCAATCAGGGCGGTAAGCTTGGCCAGATCGCCAATTTCATTGGCCAGAACAAGGATCAGCCGGGCGTTGAGCGCGTGGCTTTGGGTCTCGCTCAGCCCTTCATGTGCGCCCATCAATGCGTTGTAAAAAGCGTCGCCCTGCGCGCCGAGTTTGTCATCGAGGATCATAGGGAGGCTCCTTTTGCGCGGGCCAAGGCGGCGCTGATATTTTCCGCCGTGGGGGCGGTGAAGGCGGCGCAGATATGGCCATCGGGGCGCAGCAGATAGGCGTGATCGGTGCCATAGCGGCGGGCGGCATGGCCTTCGGTATCGGTGAAATCCGTGCCGATGGTCAGGTTTTTCACGCCCGCAATGACAGGCAGTTCCATGCGCCCGCAGGTCAGCAAGGTGAATTGCCCTTGCAGCAAAGACACCAGCCATGTGGCGCCATCCGGGCCGCGCAGGGGGGCATCAAGCGCCGCGCTGCCGGGGGCCACGGGCGCGTCGCCGGGGGTTTGCAGCGGCATCGCCGCCAGCGAGCAGGGCATGGAGAGCCGCCCCGAGTTGATCAGTTTGCGGGCGAAAGGGTGGCTGCCTGCGAGGTTGAGAACCTCATCGCGGAACAGGGCCTCGATGGGGGATTTGGGGGTCATGAAATTGGTGGCGCGCGACGAGTTCATGATGTTTTCTGACGAGCCGTGACTGCGCTCGCCGTGATAGGTTTGCACCAGTTCCGGCCCGGCCTCGCCCTTGAGGGTGAGGGCCAGTTTCCAGCCCAGATTATCCACGTCCTGGATGCCGCCATTGCCGCCGCGCGCGCCAAAGGGGCTGACCACATGAGCGCTGTCACCGACAAAGATCACCCGGCCATGCACAAATTGATCCAGCTTGGCGCAGCGGAATTTATACACGCTCATCCAATCAAGGCGGAAGGGCAGATCGCCCAGCATCGCCTTGAGGCGCGGCACGACTTTTTCCTCGGTCGCTTCGGTTTTGGGATCGGTATCGGGGCCAAGTTGCAGATCGATCCGGTAGATGTTGTCGGGCTGTTTGTGCAGCAGGGCCGATTGGCCGTTGTGGAAGGGCGGGGCGAACCAGAACCACCGCTCGGGGGTGTCGTGATCGCCAAAGGGGGATTGGTCCATTTCCACATCGACGATCAGGAAATGTTCCTCGAAGGTTTGCCCCTCGAAGGGCAGGTTCATGCGTTTGCGCGTGGCCGATCCTGCACCCTCGCAGGCGAGGTAGTATTCGGCCTCGAGGGCATAGATGCCATCGGGGGTTTCGATCTCGAGGCGCACATGGTCGCCGTGATCATGGTGGCCGATGACTTTGTTCATGAAACGCAGGTCGATCAGATCGGGGAAATCTTGGGCGCGTTCCACCAGATATTGTTCGACGTAATATTGTTGCAGATTGATAAAGGCGGGGAATTTATGGCCCGGCTCTGGCAGCAGGTCGAAATTATAGACCTCGTTTGCCCCGTGAAATTGGCGGCCCACTTTCCATGTGACGCCTTTTTCCAGCATCCGCTCGCCCACGCCCAGACGGTCAAAGATTTCCAGCGTGCGTTTGGCCCAGCAGATTGCCCGCGAGCCGATGGAGACCACGTTATTATCGTCCAGCACCACGGATTTGATGCCCTGAAGCGCCAGATCCACGGCCATGGCCAGCCCGATGGGACCAGCGCCGATGATGGCCACGGGCCAGCGGGCCTCGGGCGCGCTCAGGCCGGGGGGGGCGATATAGGGGAAGGGGGCGTAATCATAGGCCATGGCGGGGCTCCGGGATGGGGGCTTGGGCGATTTCAGGGCGCGGCGCGGTGGCTGCGCCCTGAAAGGGGGGCGCGCTTAGTCTTGCAGCGCTTCCCACATTTCGATGTCGCGCTTGTCGGTCCAGATGCGGGGATGCACGATGCCGCGGGCTTCGTCATAGGCGCGGGCCACGTTGAAGGGCAGGCAATGTTCGTAAATCGCGTAATCGGCGAATTTAGGGTCACATTCTGCGCGCACGGCGTCCCATGCTTCTTTCAAAGTGCCGTTGCGGGCCGCCACTCGGGCGGCGGGGCGGTAGGTGCTTTCGACAAAATCGCGGGTGTTTTCGATGGCTTTATTGACCATTTCGCGGCCCACAAGCGCGTCGCCGCGCCCCGGTGCGATGGCGGCCACATCATAGGCTTTGATCGCGTCGAGTGTGGTGCCCCAGTCGGAGAAATGCCCGTCGCCGCAATAGCAAGCGGAGTGGTATTCGACGATATCGCCGGTGAACATCACGTTTTCATCGGGCACGTGGATCACGATGTCGCCTGCGGTATGGGCACGGCCCAGATGCATCAGATCGACCCGGCGGTTGCCGAGGAACACGGTCATGCGGTCGTTGAATGTGGTGGTGGGCCATGTGAGGCCGGGGATGCTTTCGTGGCCTTCAAAGAGGCGCGGGAAGCGTTGAAACTCGCTGTCCCAGTCTTCTTGGCCGCGTTCGGCAACCATGCCGCGCGCCATGTCGGACATGATCACGGTGGGCGCGCCAAAGGCCGAGGCACCCAGCACGCGCACGGCGTGGTAATGGGTGAGGGCCACATGGGTGATGGGCTTATCGGTGACTTCGCGGACTTTTTCGATGACTTTATTGGCGAGGCGCGGGGTGGCCTGTGCCTCGATGATCATCACGCTGTCATCGCCGATGATCACGCCTGAGTTCGGGTCGCCCTCGGCGGTGAAAGCATAGAGCCCTTCACCGATTTCATCGAAGGTGATTTTCTTTTCGGTCATATCCCCTTGGGATGCGAATGCCTTGGCCATGGTGTTTCCTTGTCAGCGGTGGCGCGGGGCGGGGGCCCCGCGCGATGAGTATTTGAAGAAGGGTGAAGCTCAGCCGAAACTTTTTGCGGGCAGGATGCGCCCGGAGACGGAGCCGAAGCCGACGCGGTAGCCGTCGCCTTGCGCATGGCCTGTGAGGATCATGTTATCGCCGTCTTCGATGAAGCTGCGGGTGCTGCCATCTTGCAAGGTGATGGGTTCTTTGCCGCCCCAACTCAGTTCCAGCATGCTGCCGCGCTGGGATTTTTCGGGGCCGGAGATGGTGCCGGAGCCGAGCAAATCGCCTGCGTTCATGGCGCAGCCGGAGGAGGCGTGGTGGGTCAGTTGCTGTGCGGCGGAGTAGTACATTTCTTTGTAATTGGTGCGGGCGATGGTTTCGGGTGCGCCGCCGCCGGGTTCGATGATCACCGACAGGTCGATGTCATAGAGGCCGGGTTTGTCTTCTTGCAGGTAGGGCAGCAGTTCTTTTTCACGCGCAGGCGTAGACGTGCGGAACGGCTCCAATGCGGCGCGGGTCACGATCCATGGGCTGATGGATGTGGCGAATGCTTTGGCCTGAAACGGGCCAAGCGGTTGGTATTCCCATGCTTGGATATCGCGGGCGGACCAATCATTGAGCAGCACATAGCCAAAGATCATTTCATCGGCTTCGCCGGTGCTGATCGGTTGGCCCATATCGGTGGTGGTGCCGACGATGGCGCCCATTTCCAGTTCGATATCAAGCCGTTTGCAGGGGCCGAAGCTTGGCATTTGCGCGTCTGGCGCTTTGAGCTGGCCATTGGGGCGGTGGATGTCCGTGCCGGAGACCACAACGGTGGAGGCGCGGCCATTATAGCCGATGGGGATGTGCAGCCAGTTTGGCGGCAGCGCGTTTTCCGCGCCGCGGAACATCGTGCCCACATTGGTGGCGTGGTGTTTGCCTGCGTAGAAATCGGTGTATTCGGAGACGACCATGGGCATATGCGCCTCGGTCTCGCTCAGCGGAACCAGATGCGGGGCCACGGCGGCCTGTTCGCCGCTGCCCGAGCTGAGCAGTTGCACAAGCCGCGCGCGCAGGGCTTCCCATGCGTCGGGGCCAAGTTCCATCACGTCGTTCCAATAGGGCACATCGAAGACGGGTTCATCGGAGAGTTCGATCAACCCGGCCTCTTCGAGGGCGGCCATGTCGAGCACCATATCGCCAATGGCGACGCCGCAGCGCGGCTCGAGCGCGTTGGTGGAGAACACGCCGTAGGGCAAGTTGTTCAGCGGGAAATCGGTATCGGCGTTATTGGCGCTTTCTACCCAAGAGGTCATCAAGGTCATATTGCTATCCTGTTTTATCTGGCCGGTTTTCTGTCTGGCCGGGACGGTTATTTCTTGCCCGGGGTGCCGTCGAATTTCTTTTCGATATCGGTCCAGCAATCGATGTAGTCATCCTGCAACGGGGCCTCTTTTGCGGCGAAGGCCGTGAGGTGTTGCGGGAACCGGGTTTCGAACATGAAGGACATGGTATTGTCCAGCTTCTCGGCTTTGAGATCGGCATTTGACGCGCCTTCAAAGGCGTTTTTATCGGGGCCGTGCGGCAGCATCATATTGTGCAGCGACATGCCGCCGGGAATGAAGCCTTTGGGTTTGGCATCATATTGGCCGTAGATATTGCCCATCAATTCGGACATCACATTCTTGTGGTACCATGGGGGGCGGAAAGTGTTTTCGGCCACCATCCAGCGTTCGCGGAATAGCACAAAATCGATGTTGGCGGTGCCTTCGACGCCGCTGGGGGCGGTGAGCACGGTGAAGATCGAGGGATCGGGGTGATCGAACAGGATCGACCCGACCGGGCAATAGGTTTTCAGATCGTATTTCACCGGCGCGTAATTGCCGTGCCATGCCACCACATCCAGCGGCGAATGGCCGATTTTGGTTTCGTGGAACTGGCCGCACCATTTGATGGTGACGGTGGAGGGCGCATCGCGGTCCTCGAACGCCGCCACAGGGGTTTTGAAATCGCGGCGGTTGGCCATGCAATTGGCGCCGATGGGGCCGCGGCCCGGCAGTTCGAATTTCTGGCCGTAGTTTTCGCAGACAAAGCCGCGCGCGGGCCCGTCCAGCAGTTCAACCCTGTAGACCAAACCGCGCGGGATGATCGCGATCTCTTGGGGTTCGAGATCAATCACCCCCAACTCGGTGGCAAAGCGCAGGCGGCCTTCTTGGGGCACGATGAGCATTTCGCTGTCGGCGGAGTAGAAATAGCTGTCGACCATGCTTTCGGTGACCAGATAGATATGCGAGGCCATGCCAACTTGGGTGTTCACATCGCCCGCCGAGGTCATGGTGCGCATGCCTGTCAGCCATGTGAGTTTTTCGGTGCTATGGGGCACGGGATCCCAGCGGTATTGGCCCAGCGAGGTCACATCCTGCGGGATATGCGGCGCGGATTTCCAATAGGGCAGATCGATTTTCTCGTAGCGGTGCGAATGTTTCACCGACGGGCGGATGCGGTAGCACCATGTGCGCTCGTTCTGGTGGCTGGGCGCGGTGAAGGCGGTGCCCGAGAGCTGTTCGCCGTAAAGCCCGTAGTTGCATTTTTGCGGGCTGTTCATGCCTTGGGGCAGCGCGCCGGGCAGGGCTTCGGTTTCGAAATCATTGCCAAAGCCGGGCATGTAACCGGCGTGGGTGCCCATGGGGGTGGCGGCGCTGGTCATTTGGTGGGGGGCGGCGGGTTTGTTCATGGTGGTCGCTCCTGAAACGGTTCCAGAAATGGACGGGCGTGAATGAAGGGCTTGCGGGAGGCCTCCCCCCTGCGGGGGCGCTTGCAAAATCTGTTGGGTTTGTAATAGTTGTTTTTGTAACTAACAAGCGGAGTCCCCCATGACCGCCGAAAATTTCGATTTGTCCCGGTTCCTGCCCTATTTGCTCAATCAAGCCGCTGAGGCGTCGAGTTTGGAATTTCAGAGGCAATACAAAGACCGCTATGGCATGCTGCGCACGGAATGGCGGGTGCTGTTTCATTTGGGGCTTTATGGCGAATTGACCGCGCGCGAGATTGGCGAGCGAGCGAAAATGCACAAAACCAAGATCAGCCGCGCGGTGCAGCGCTTGGAGGCGCAGCGATTCGTGACCCGCAGGCGCGATGAGGATGATCGGCGGTTGGAGCATCTGACGCTAACGACCGCAGGCCAGCGGGCCTACCGCGATTTGGCGGATGTGGCGCAGCGGTATGATGCGGCGCTGACCAAGGGGCTGAGTACAAAAGAGATCGAGGTGCTGCACGGCGCGCTTGTAAAACTGGCCGAGGGCAACAACACTCCGCACAGATAGGATCGCGGGCGGAGGCGGCGGCGCATGCAAGATCACGCTAAGGGGCTTTTGATCACCATTTTGGGGGTGCTGTTTGTGGTGCCCGACAGCCTGTTTGTGCGGCTGATTGCGGTGGATCCGCTGACCATTGCGTTCTGGCGGCAGCTTAATATCGGGCTGCTACTGGGGGCGGCGATCTTGCTTTGGCAGGGGACCGCGCCGTTTCGCGCCTTGATGACAACGGGGTGGAGCGGGGTGATTTACGGCGTGGCGACGGGGGCCAGCGGGCTGTTGTTTGTGCTGGCGGTGAGCCTGACATCGGTGGCCAATGTGGTGTTTATCATTGCCTCGATGCCCGTCTTTGCGATGATTTTCAGCCGCATTGCGCTGGGCGAGCCGATCACGGCGCGGATGCTGGGCACGATTTGCGCGGTGGCGGCGGGATTGGGGATCATTGCCTATGGTTCGGGCGAAACCCATGGGGCGTCTTGGCGCGGCGATGTGTTGGCGCTGGGGGTATCGGCGTTGTTTGCCATGGGGCTGACGGCGGCGCGGCGGGTGAAACATGTGTCGATGGTGGCAGCGTTGCCGATTGCCTATTTGCTCTGTGCGGCGGCGATTGCGCCTTTTGCAGGCGCGCTGGCGGTTGCGCCGCAGCTGTGGCCGCTGTTGGCGGGGCATGCGGCGTTTATCACGCTGGCCTCGATTTTTCTGGCGCTGGGGCCGCGCTATATCACCAGCGCGGAAGTGTCGTTGCTGGTGCTGGTGGAGAGCGTGCTGGCGCCGCTGCTGGTGTGGTATGTTTTGGGGGAAGATCCCGGAGGCTGGGCCGTGATGGGCGGCGCGGTGGTGCTTGGGGCGCTGCTGGTGTCTAATCTGATTGTGCTGCGGCGGCGCGGGCGGCGGCTGGCCTGAGGGGGGAACTTTGCACCCGATCGACGTGTTGGCCCCCTGAGCCAAACAGAGGGAGACAAAGATGGTTTTGCGCAAAACAAGCCCGGCGGCGGGGCAAAATTCGCCGCAGGTCACGGGGTTCTACGATAAAGACACGGGCAGCGTGCAATATGTTGTGGCCGACCCAGAGACGGGCAAAGCCGCGCTGATTGACGTGGTGGCGGGGTTTGATCCCAAAAGCGCCCGGCGCGATCTGCGCGGCGCGGATGACATTGCGGATTTCACCCGCGCCGAAGGGCTGGAGGTGGTTTGGGTGCTGGACACCCACCCCCATGCGGATCACCTGATGGCGTCCAAATACCTGAGCGATAAGCTCTCTGCGCCAAATGCGATTGGCGAGAAGACCTGCGATATTGGCGCGATCTGGGAGGATATTTACAACCTGCCGGGCAGTTTTGATGTGGCGGATTGCTTTGACCGTCTGCTGGGCGATGGCGATGAGATCAAGATCGGCAATCTGCCTGTGAAAGTGATGCTGACGCCGGGGCATACGCTGGGGTCGGTGACCTATGTGGTGGGCGATGATGCGGCGTTTGTGAATGACAGTTTTATGCAGCCCGATGTGGGCAGTTCGCGTGCGGATTTTCCGGGGGGCGATGCCGGGGTGTTGTTTGACAGCTTGCAAAAAATCCTGAGCCTGCCTGATAAAACCCGGCTGTTTGTGGGCCATGATTATGGCACGGATACGCGCGAGGAACCTGCGTGGGAGGCCACCGTTGCCGAGCAGCGCGCCGAGAATAAACACATTGGCGGCGGCACCGGGCGGGCGCAATTTATCAAGCTGCGCGAGGAGCGCGACGCGGGGCTGCCGCTGCCTGACCGGATGTTGCATGTGTTGCAGATGAACCTGCGGGCGGGGCAATTGCCGGGGCCTGAGGCGGATGAGGCGCGGTATCTCAAGATCCCGCTGAACAAGTTTTAGGGGCAGGTTTTAGGGGCGGATCAGGCGGCGGGGGATTTCTTTACCATGCGGATCAGCACGCCGATGACCACGCCCCAGAATGCGCCGCTGATGCCAAAAACTGTCATGCCGCTGGCGGCGAGCAGGAAGGTGAGCGCGGGGGCTTCGAGCTGTTTGGGATCGCTGAAGGCACCAGAGAGCGCGCCGACCAGCGCCGGGATCAGCGCCAGCCCGGCCACAGCGGTGATCAACTCGGCCGGGGCCAGCCCTGCAAGCACGGTGACCGCGCCCGCCGCGAAGGCCAGACAGATGAGCGCGACCCCCGAGGTGATTGCGGCCCAATAACGCTGGGCGGGGTCGCGGCCTGCGTCTTCGCCAGCCATCATCGCGGCGGTGATCGCGGACATGTTCACCGGGACCGCGCCAAAGGGGGCGATCAGCAGGCTGGCGAGGCCGGTTTTGCGCAGCATGGGTTGGCGGTCGACGCGGTAGCCATTGAGTTCGAGCACGGCAAAGCCGGGGATGTTCTGCCCGGCCATGGTGACCAGATAGAGCGGCAGCGCGATGGAGATCGCGGAAGACAGTGTGAAAATCGGCATCACCAGTGCAAATTCCGGCAGCAGCGCGCCGCCGCCGCCAAGCCCGTCGGCGGGCAAATCAACGGTGAAGATCAGCACGGCGGCAAAGCCCAGCACGGCCAGCGGCATGGCGGCCAAGCGGTTCAGTCGCAGCCCGATCAGCCAAGCCAACAACACCGGAGCGACCAGCGCGGGCACGGCCCCCAGCCCCAGTGCGGGCGCAAGGCAGAGTTTCAACAGCACCCCGGCCAGCAGCGCATTGGCGATTTGTTTGGGGATGGCGGCGACGATGCGGCCAAGCGCGGGCAGGATGCCCGTCAGCAAAATCAGCGCGCCGCACAGGATCATAGCGCCCACGGCCTCGGCAAAACCGCCGGGCAGGGCCGCAGAGGAGGCCAGAAACGCGGCACCCGGCGTGGACCATGCCACAGCGGCGGGAATGCGGGACAGAGCGGGCAGCCAGATGCTGCAAAGCCCCATGCCAAAGGCGGAAAAGAACAGCCCTGTGGCGGCCTGTTCGGGGGTGGCCCCCATGGCGGTGAGGCCCGCCAGCACAATGGCAAAAGAGGCGGAATAGCCGGTGAACGCCGCCAGAACGCCCATATAAAGCGCAGAGCCGGTCAGATCGCGCAGCATCAGGCCTGCCGCGTCATGGTTAGAAGTCAGCGTTGACGCCGGGCAGTTTGAGCGCCTTGATCAGGTCACGCAATTCTTGCCGGGCGGCGACATTGGAGATGTTGAGCTGTTTGACGCCAATGTCTTTGAGGTCCAGCAGGGTCAAACCACGGGGGAAGAGTTCGCGGAAAATCACCCGTTCGTTAAAGCCCGGCGCGATGCGGAAGCCGACGCGTTTGGCGAGCTTATGGATCACGCGTTCCATTTTCTCTTTGTTGACCATGCGCTGGGCGCCCATGCGGTTGCGCACCACGACCCAGTCAATCGCGGGCAGCCCGGCTTGGGCGCGCAATTGCCGCGCGTTCCAGACCATTTCGGAATAGACCGAAGGGCCGGTGATTTCTTCGCCCGTGGGGTCGGTGTGGGCCAGCAGGTCAAAATCAACAAAACTGTCGTTCAGCGGGGTGACCAGCGTGTCGGCCAGCGAATGGGCGACTTGGCTCAGGCGGGTGTGCGAGCCGGGGCAGTCGATCAAGATGAAATCATTGTTCGGCTCAAGCTCGGCCACGGCGGCGGAGAGCCGGTGATCGTAGATGTTCTCGCCCGGTTTGAGCACGCTGGCGTCGATCTCGGGGAGGGCGTGGGCCTTGGGGCTGGGCAGGTCGATCCCGGTTTCCGCGATGAAATCTTCGCGGTTGTCCACATAGCGGCCAAAAGTGCGCTGGCGCAGGTCAAGATCAAGGGCGCTGACCTTGTGGCCCATGCGGGCCAGAGCCGTTGCCAGATGCATGGAAACCGTGGATTTCCCCGCACCGCCCTTTTCGTTCCCCACGACGATGATATGCGCCATTCTTATGTCCCTTTGCCACCTGCTTTGGTGCAGGAATTGTTGAGGGCGACTATATGTGGCGGCGATGCCTTTTGAAAGGGCTCTCCGTGCTGGGGCGGTTAATCTGCGACATCTTGGACCGCCAGATGCCGGGTCAGGGCTGTGCGCAGCGGGGCGAGGGGGGCGGCGTAGCGCTGCCAGCTTTGGTTGCTGCGCAGGTCAAGCGGGCCGCGCACCTGATCGGCGCTGGCGGTGAGCACCAGATGGGCGCGTGGATCGGCAGGGGCGGGCGTATCGGCCAGCCCGCAATGGGCAGCCATGGCATCGGTGGCGGCATCGGGGTCTTTGATGATCGTCTCGTAGCGCATTTGCAGCAGGCGCGGCCCGAGTAACGGGGCGATCTGGGCGATATGGGTGCGTTCCAGTGCGGTGAAGCGGGCGATGTCGTCGATGCCATAGCAAAACCCGTTGCCATTGGTGCCGAAACATTGCCGAAACAGCGACCAGCCATTGGCCATGGCATCGCGGGTGAGATGGATGAAACGCGCCTCGGGCAAGAGGGCGGCGATTTGTGGCAGATAGCGGAAGTTCAGCGGCATTTTATCGATCAGCGCGGGCGCGCCGCGGGCATTGTCCAGCAGATCCCGGCGCAGGGTGGCGGTGAGGTCTTGGGCCTCGCTGTCTTGGACGGAAACGCGGTTGGATTTGCGCAATTGGCGCAGGAATGGCGCCAGCGCGTTGCTGACCACAGGCAGCTCTCCGGCGGGGGTGGCGCCGCTGCGCCGGGCGAGCAGCATTTCGGTGAGCGTGGTGCCAGAGCGCGGCAACCCGGTGATGAAGATCGGCAGGCAGGCACCGGGCGGCGGGGGCGCGGCAGGCGGCAGGGCAAGGCTGCGCAGCCATGGCAGCAGGGCGGCGTCGTGACCGGGGTTATAGGCGAGAAAGCGGCGGCGCAGGCGGTTGCCGCTGGTGAGATGTTCGAAAGCCAGATCACGCTGATCCAGTTGGTCAAAGGCGTTGAACAGGGCGAAATGCAACTGGCTGCGCCCGTCGTCGCCCTGCACCTGCGCAAGCAGATGTTGCATCTGGCCGATATGCGGATCGCCGGGGGCGTAGTCTTTGACCATAGAAAGGTTGCGGTGCAGCGCGGGGGCGCGGGGGCTGCGGGCGGCGGCGTTTGCGTAATGTTGTTGCGCCAGATCGCGGCGGCCAAGGCCGCGTTCCAGCCCGGCCAGATGGCACAGGGCGGCGGTGTTTTGCGGCTCTAACGCGAGGGATTTTTCCAGATAGGCGCGGGCTTGATCCGGGTGGCCAAGCAGCAGTTGCACATGGCCTTTTTGCGCCAATGGTTTGGCGGTGTCCGGTGCGGCGGTGAGGGCGGCATCGGCGGCGATGTCGGCGCGGCCGGGTTGGCCCATTTCCACCCGGCAGCGGGAGAGGGCGATCCAGACGCGGGCGTTGCTGGGGGCGAGGGCGGCGGCGCGTTCCAGCGCAGGGGCGGCCTGCATGAAATGCCCGGTTTCCATCAGGGCGCTGCCTTTGCTGGCCCAGAGGGCGGCGCTGTCTGATTGTTGCAAGGCGCGTTCATAATAGGGCAGGGATTTTTCCGGCTGGCCGAGGCGGCGGTGGCACAGGCCGATAAGTTCGAGCAAGGATAGATGCGCAGGCTCTAGTACCAAAAGCGCCAGCGCCAGTTTCAACGCGCCCTCGGGTTGGCCCTTGGCCAACAGGGCCTGCACATTGCGCAGGTCTTCGGGGCGGATGTGGCGCGATTTGGGATCGGGGCGCGCAAGGGCGGCGAGCCCGGCGCGGGCGCGTTTATTGCCCGGAAACCGGGCCAGAACGGCGTGATATTGTTGCTGGGCGGCGGGCAATTGGCCAGCGCGGGCCAGACGGTCTGCTTCGGCCAGCAGTTGCCGGACGGGTTTGGTGGGCGCGTTCATCGGGTTTCCTTCGTGGCACTCTCCTTCCTTATCGCGCAGGGAGCGTTACGATTTACTGAACCCCCAAACGGAAAACGCGGCCACCCCAAGGAGGGGAGACCGCGTTCCGAAAGAAACCGCATTGCGGTATGCTTAGAAGCCGAGACCGGCGTATTTGTTTTTGAACTTGGATACGCGGCCACCAGTGTCCAACAAGCGGCTTGTGCCGCCGGTCCATGCTGGGTGCACAGAGGGATCGATGTCAAGCGACAGTTGATCGCCTTCTTTGCCCCAAGTGGATTTCATTTCCAAAATCGTACCGTCGGTCATTTTGACGTTGATTGTGTGGTATTCGGGATGTGTATCGGCTTTCATCGCGCTTAACCTTCCACTTTTTTGGGCTTGTAGTTGCTGTTCTCGACGATACGCGCGGATTTACCACGGCGTGCACGCAGATAATACAGTTTGGCGCGGCGCACACGGCCACGGCGCACAACTGTGATGCTGTCGATGTTGGTGGAATGCAGCGGGAATACACGCTCCACACCTTCACCGAAGGAAATTTTGCGAACAGTGAAGGAGCCGGCAATGCCATGGCCATGCTTGCGCGAGATGCACACGCCTTCGTAGTTCTGCACACGGGTACGCGTGCCTTCGGTTACTTTAAAACCTACGCGGAGGGTGTCGCCGGCGCGGAAATCGGGGATTTCCTTGGCCAGTTCGGAGACTTGTTCCGCCTCTAGTTCTGCGATCAGATTCATCTGATACACTCCTTTGATGCTCGTGGTATTTCCACGAAGTTGTTTGCGATCCAAGAGCTTCGGGATTTATCGGAACGTACCGCAGTCGCCCGCCGAAGGTAGCATCATCATTGCTTTGTTTTGGGTGTCGCCAAAGGCCTGTGGCCACAGGAAACATGTCCGCAGACGTAAAAACGATTCCAGACCCGCGCCGTATAGGCGGGATCGGCCTTGGGATCAAGGGGTTTGCGGGCGTAGGGCGGGGCGGGGCCGGTTCTTGGATTAGAAGAGTTTGATGCCGAGCAGCACCAATTCGGTGTAGAGATGGTTCACGTCGCGGGGCTGCATCTCGCCCGGGATATAATAGCGCGGCATCACAAAGGTTTCGCGGTCTTCGGGGGCGGCGGTTGCGGTGGTCAGGCGCGGATCAATCGAGAGGATCGCCGCGCTTTGCGGCAGCAGCGTATCGGCAATGGCGCGGGCGTGTTTGGCAAAAAGCGCAGGTTGGCCGCAATAGAGCACCTCATGGGTCATGCGGTCATCGCTTTTGCGTTTGATCGCCAGCACCAGCGCGCAGGGGCCATCGGGGGTTTCAACCACCACCATTTGCAGATCGAGCCCTTGGTGATCTGCGATGACTTGGCGGTCGCGGGGCGCTAGGCCGGGATAGGCCAGCGGATCGGAGATCAGCGGCAGGGGCTGGGGATTGGGGCGTGCCCACCAGATCAGCCGCTCGGAATCGAGCACCTGAAACCCGGCGCGGCGGATCACCGACGAGGCGGCGCGCGCGCTGGTGAGGTTGGTGATGGTCAGCCCCGGGTCAGAGGTCAGAAAATCGAGCATCTGCCCGCCCAGCCCCGTACCGCGGTGGGTTTTGGCCACATACCACGAGCTCATATCCGCAGAGCGGCGCGGGCCATCATCGGTCAGCCGTGTGGCATGGACCAGCCCCAGCACGCCGACCAATGCGCCATCATCGCGGGCGGACATGGCATAGCGCCCCTGCGGCCCGGCCCAGCGGCCATCCAGCAGGCGTTGCCAGCTTTCCAGACCCCATTTCGCCTTTTTGAAGGAGGTGTTCATGAAATGCGCGATCTCTTCGCGCTCCTCGGGTTTGGCGAAATCAATGGTGATCATGGGGCGCTCCTGTTGGGAAGAAAGCTGTCGAGGCGGTGCCAGTCGCAAACGCCGCTGGCGGTCAGATGTTCCATCCACGCATCGGTGAACTCCCAGATCGCGTTTTCGGTTTGCAAATGGTGGGTGACATAGCCGATGGGGGCGTCGCTGCCGCTTTGGCGGCGCTGCGACAGTTGGGTCACGCAATGTTCCACCATCTTGGCGGCACCGCGAAACTGGCGGCCATATTTCCAGCGGATCGGGTCAATGTGGCAATCGATTTGCACCAGCCCCGGCACCGGATCGCCCGAGCTGCGCCCGTCAAACACCGACACAAGGCTGTAGCCAAATTCGGGCAGGCGGCGCAGGGTGGCTTCGCTGATGCGGTTCCATGGCGGGATCAAGCCGGGCAGCAGGCGGGGCATTTGGGCGTTTGTCAAAATCTCCCAGCCTTGCGCCAGATCGCGCTGTTGCAAGGCCATGTCGCGGCTGATGCCGACCTCTGAGGCCGGGGTGCCGCGCGGTTCGTGGTTTTTATGGGCAAAGCCATGTTGCAGCACCCAAGCGGTGTCTTCGCGGGCCAGACGCGCCGCCAGATCGGGCGAGAGGCCCGAGGGGATCACCCCCAGATGCACCGGGATGCGGCGGCGCGCAGAGATGCGCAGCAATTGATCCAGATCGTTGGTGGGGGCCTGCGCGTCATCATCGCGCCACCAGAACCGCGCGCGCCGTCCGGCGGCGCGCCACAGGTCGAGTTCGCGGTCAAGCGGATCCCAAAGGGCCATTCACGTGCCTTCGCTTTCGCGGCGCTGCCACAGGTCAGGGCGGCGGGTTTGCGTCAGGTTTTCCGATTGGGCGCGGCGCCATTTGGCGATTTCGCCGTGGTTGCCGGACATCAGCACAGGCGGGATGTCGCGGCCTTTCCATGTGGCGGGGCGGGTGTATTGCGGGTGTTCCAGCAGCCCGTCGGAATGGCTTTCTTCCGTGGCGCTCTCGGCATTGCCCAGCACGCCGGGCATCAGGCGCACGGTGGCATCGAGCATCGCCTGCGCGGCCAATTCTCCGCCTGTCATCACAAAATCTCCCAAGCTGACTTCGGTGATGCCGTAATGTTCGATGACCCGTTCATCCACCCCTTCAAAGCGACCACACAGCATTGTGACGCCTTGGCAGCTGGCCAGATCGCGGGCCATGGCCTGATCAAAGCGCCGCCCGCGCGGGCTCATGTAGAGGATCGGCCAGCGGCCATGGGCGGCGGCGGTGGCGGCCTCTAGGGCGGGGCCAACCACATCGGCGCGCAGCACCATGCCCGCGCCGCCCCCGGCGGGGGTGTCATCGACATTGCGGTGTTTGCCGAGGCCAAATTCGCGCAGGTCGTGGCATTGCAATTGCCACAGCCCTTCGTTGAGCGCCTTGCCAGTCAGGCTGGCCCCCAGCACGCCGGGGAAAAGCTCGGGGAAGAGGGTGACGATATGCGCCTGCCAGACATCGTTGAACACGGGTTTGGCCTGCATCAATTCACGCGGCGCAAGCGAGGCGCGGATGGATTGGCGGCCATGGGATTTGTTGGGCATGGGGCGGGTGATCTTGCTCATGATTTGGCTTCCAATAGCGCGGCTTTGGCGGCGTTGCGGGCATCTGCGGTGTCGTGCTGGCGGTTGGCCTCTAGCATGGCGGCCAGCAGCGTGTCGCTCAGCCGGGTATTGGCCGGGGGCACGGATTGCAACCCGGCGCGCAGATCATCGGGCAGGGCGCATAGCTCGAGCAGCGGGTCTGCGGGGCCAAGCGGCAGGGCGGCGCAGTCTTCGAGCGCGGCGCTGTGCACGGCGCAGGGCACGCGGGCGGCGATATCGCCCACCACGCCGCGCAGATCGGCGGAGCCTTCGTAGCGCGCGCGGTAGGCGTCAAAATCGAGCCGCATGGCCGAGGATTTCACATGTTCCGCCCAAGCCGAGCGCAGCCACGCATCAGGTGCGCGGGTGGTCAGAAAAATGTGTTTTTCGGCTTTGGGGAAGGCCTCGTGTGCGATGTCCCACAAAGCATAGAGCAAGATCGGCGCGGCGGAATAATCGGCCAGCGTGCCGCGTCCGGGCATGTGGCCGCAGAGTTCCTCGGCGCTCAGGATCAGGCGGCGGCGCGGCATGCCGGGAAGGGTTTTGAGCAGGCCTTTGAAGCGGGCGGTGACTTTGTTCAGGCTGTCGGTGTCGCGCAGGGTGGAATAGCCACGGGCGGCGCGGATCAGCTCTGGCATCTGGCCTTTGAGGCGGATTGCCAGATGCGGCATCAGGGCGGCGCGGTTGGCGCGCAAAATCGCTTGGGTGGTGGAGGTGCCGGTTTTGTGGAACCCGGCGTGAAAGATGATCTGGCGCGGCATCACTGGTGCCCTTGCAGCAAGGTGCGTTTGGCCGCGCGCAGGGCCAGATCGGGCAGGTCCGATTGGTTCAGTTCCAGCAGGGCGGCGTTCAGATCAAGGCCGGGGGCGGCATTAGCGATGGCGTGGGGCACCAGCGCGGCGCGGCGCGGCGCGGCCAAGTCCAGCAGATCAAGCAGCGCCTCGGCGGGGCCAAGCGGGCGGGGGGCGCAGGCCGCAAGCGGGGCGCTGTGCACGGCGCAACCCGGCAGGGCGGCGGCGATGTTCGCGACCACGCTATCAAGATCAGCGGCGGGGCTGAACATGCGGTGATAATCGCGGAACGACAGGCGCATGCGGCTGGCGCGCAGGTGCTGGGCATAGCTGCTGGTGAGCCATGATTGCGCATCACGGGTGGTAAACAGAAACGCCAGTTCCACCTCGGGCAGCGCGGCTTTGATGGCGTCGGCCATGGTGCGCATCAGACGGGGGGCGGCGCTGTAGGATTTCACGCCGCGCCGGCCCGGCATATGGCCGCAGAGGTCTTCGGCGGAGATCACCACTTGCTCGGCGGTCTCGGAGGCGAGGCTCTCGCCCAGCAGGGCGGCCTCATAGGCGACCAGCCCCAAGTCAAGCTCGCTGGCGCTGGCGGACCAGCCCCGGGCGGCTTCGCAGAGCGCCTTGATTCGCGGGCGCAGAATCAGGCGGATGTCTGGGGCCAAGGCGTGGCGGTTGGCACGCAGGGTTTCTTGCAGGCTGGTGCTGCCTGTTTTGTGAAACCCGGCGTGGAGGAAAAGCCGCATCTCTATTCCGCGCTGGATTCTGGCAGCGCCCCGTTTGGCGGGTCGGCAATCAGCCGTCCGCTGGCCAGATCAACCGTGGGCACGGCGGCTTTGGTGAAGGGGATAAAAGCGGTGTTTGGCCCGCCATGCAGCTGCACTTCGAGCAGGTCATCCGCGCCGTGGTTTTGCACGGTTTTCACACGGCCCAGCAGCACGCCGCCTGTGTCGTAGACCTCAAGCCCGATCAGGTCTGTGTGGTAGAATTCATCGTCGGGCAGCGAGGGCAGTTGATCGCGGCTGGCATAGAGCTGGACGCCGCGCAGGGCGTCGGCCTGTTCTTTGGTGGTGACTTCGGTCATCCGGGCGCTGAAGCCGTTTTTGATCGGACCAATCAGCGCGAGGGTGAATTGGCGTTTGCCTGCCTCGTCCCAGAGGGGCGAATAGGTTTCGATATCCGCAGGCTGGGCGCAATAGCTCTTGATCCGCAGCTCGCCGCGCACGCCATAAGCCCCGGCAATCGCCCCTACACAAATGCGTTCATCGCTCATTGAGATCACTCCGATTTGAGGCAGATGTTTTCTGCCCATTCTCCGCCCATGGCGGCACATCTGGCTTGGCCAGATTTATCATGGAATTTCCAGCCCATAACAATGCCCAGCCCAAAAGGAATCATGAATCTAATCATGCGAAACATCAACGCTCCTCGATGGGCAGGCCCGGTTGGCGGGACTCCCAGCCCTTGGTTTCAAGCTCTGGGGTGAGGGATACCTCGGCGGGGGTGCCAAGGCAAAGATAAGCGACCAGATGCCAGTTTTCAGGCACGGATAAATCGCGTTTGAGCGCGGCGGGATCGAGGATCGAAACCCAGCCCATGCCCAGCCCCAGCGCGCGGGCGCGCAGCCACATCAAGGTGATCGCGCTGACCACGGAATAGCGGCGCATTTCGGGCATGGTGCCCGCGCCTAGCCCGTGGCCTTTGGTGGTCTCTTCGTCGCAAAACACGGCCATTTGTTCAGGCGCGTCGCGCATGCCAGAGAGTTTCAGCCCGGCGTATTTCTGGGCTTGATCGCCATCATATCCGGCCAATGCGGCGCGGTTGGCGGTTTCGAAATTTTGCAAAGCGGCGGCGCGGGCGGCGTCCGAGGTGAGGCGGATAATGCGCCATGGTTCAGACAGGCCAACCGAGGGGGCCAGATGGAAGCTGGCAAGGCAATCTGCCAGCAGATCCGGGTCTACCGGATCGGTGCGAAAGCGGCGCACATCGCGCCGCCATCGCATGAGGTCGTGCAGCCCGGCACGAAAGTCTTGCGAAAAGGTTTCCATGCCGGGCGGCCCCGCAATTATTCTGCGGCTGCTTCTTCTGCAGGAGCTTCTTCGGCTGGCGCGGCAGCAGCTTCTGCGGCGGCGGCTGCCTTGTCGGCTTTCTCTTGGGCGCGGTCTTGGGCTTTTTTGCCTGGCGTGCCTTTTTTCGGGTTGCTGCGGTCTTTTTTGTCAATAACACCAGCGGCTTCGAGCATACGGGCAACACGGTCTGTTGGCTGAGCGCCTTGGTCCATCCAATGCTTCACGCGCTCCAGATCCATTTTCACGCGCTCTTCGTTGTCTTTGGCGAGCAGCGGGTTGTAGGTGCCCAGTTTCTCGATGAAACGGCCATCGCGTGGCATGCGGCTGTCGGCAGCAACGATGGAATAGTGAGGGCGCTTTTTGGAGCCGCCACGGGCGAGACGAATTTTCATAGCCATGGTATTTTATCCTTAAGAGTCAGATTGGTGTTGTTTGTGGTGCTGAATGACTTCAGCGATGATGAAGTTCAGAAACTTCTTGGCGAATTCGGGATCGAGGTCAGCCTCTTTCGCCAAATCTTCGAGCCGTGCGATCTGGTCCGCTTCGCGGTTTGGATCGGACGGGGGAAGGTCGTGCTCGGCTTTGAGTTTCCCCACAGCCTGCGTGTGTTTGAACCGCTCGCCCAGCGTGAAAACCAAGATGGCATCAAGCCGGTCGATCGAGGCGCGGTGGTCTTTGAGAACCTGCGCGGCGGTGGTGACGGGATTGCTCATGAAAGGCTCCATTTGCCGTGCAGATGCGGGGTGATCGCCGTGCACAGCGCGTGCACAACCTGTACACCGCCGCGTTGCAGCAAAACCAAGGGGGGCGCAGACATCTTCATGCGGCCAGCCCTTCGGAAGGGTGGCGCCAGACATCGGCGGGTTTGCCTCGAAAATCGGGAAGGCGCTTTTCGATGCGCGCGCCAAGACGTTCGGCCAAAGCGGCAGAGCGCAGATTGTCCGGGCGGATGTAGCTGATCGGGGCATCCAGCCCCAGATGCGCCGCGCCAAAGCTGCGGGCGGCGCGGGTGGCCTCGGCGGCGATGCCTTGGCCTTGGGCCTGCGCGGTGAGCGCCCAGCCCAGTTCGGGTTCTTCCCAGCCGGGGGCCAAGATAAACCCGGTGCGCCCCAGATAGGCGTCGCTGTCGCGGTCTGCGATGACCCACGAGCCGAAGCCTTGCAAAGCCCATTGGCCAAAGATCGCATTGAGCGACATGGCGCTGCCCAGATCATCGCGCGGGCCGCCGACGCTATGGCTTTGCGCGGAGGCAAAGAAAGCGGTCACGGCGGGCAAATCCGCCGTTTTGGGCGCACGCAGCCGCAGACGCGGGGTGTCAATCACCGGGATATGATCGGCCATTGCGTTCATTTTTTCTTGCCGAACCCCGAGAGGCCGCCGGGCAGGCCCATGCCGCCGCCCATGCCGGGCATACCGCCCATGCCGCCGGGCAGTTTGCTGCCCATTTGTTTGGCGGCAGCTTCGAGCGCGGCAGGGTCCATATCGGCAGGCATCCCGCCTTTGCCCATCATGCCCTTCATGGCTTGTTTGAGCATGCCGCCTTTGCCCATCTTGCCCATTTTCTTCATCATGTCCGCCATCTGGCGGTGCATTTTCATCAGCTTGTTCAGGTCGGACACTTCCATGCCCGCGCCTTTTGCGATGCGCTTTTTGCGGCTGGCCTGCAAAAGCTGCGGGTTGGCGCGTTCGCGTTTGGTCATGGATTGGATCAGGGCGATCTGTTGCTTCAGGATTTTGTCATCAAGGCCCGCGTCTTCGACCTGTTTGGCCATTTTGCCCATGCCGGGCATCATGCCCATCATGCCCTGCATGCCGCCCATTTTGATCATCTGTTCGAGCTGCATTTTCAGGTCGTTCATGTTGAACTGACCTTTGGCCATGCGGCGCATCATGCGTTCGGCTTGTTCGGCCTCGATGGTTTCTTGGGCTTTTTCCACCAGCGCGACGATGTCGCCCATGCCAAGGATACGGCCCGCCACGCGCTCTGGCTCGAAGGTTTCGAGCGCGTCGAGTTTTTCGCCAAGCCCGACAAATTTGATCGGTTTGCCAGTGACTGCGCGCATCGAGAGCGCCGCGCCGCCGCGCCCGTCGCCGTCCATCCGGGTGAGGACAACGCCCGTGATGCCGATGCGTTCGTCGAAGTTTTCGGCGGTGTGCACGGCGTCTTGGCCCGTGAGGCCGTCAACCACCAGCAAGGTTTCGCGGGGGTTGGCCACATCGCGCACAGCTTTGACCTGCGCCATCAGCTCTTCGTCGATGGAGAGCCGCCCGGCGGTGTCGAGCATATAGACGTCATAGCCGCCAAGCCCGGCTTGGGTTTTGGCACGTTTGGCGATGGAGACGGGGTCTTCGCCTTTGACGATGGGCAGGGTGTCGACGCCAATCTGGCGGCCCAGAATGGCCAGCTGTTCCATCGCGGCGGGGCGGTTCACGTCAAGCGAGGCCATCAGCACGCGTTTGCCGTCACGCTCTTTGAGGCGTTTGGCCAGTTTCGCGGTGGTGGTGGTTTTACCGCCACCTTGAAGGCCGACCATCAAGATCGGGGCAGGAGGGTTGTCGACTTTCAGCGCGCCCGGTTCGCCCTCGCCTTTGAGCACATCAATCAGCGCATCATGGACGATTTTCACGACCTGCTGGCCGGGGGTGATGGATTTGGTGACCGCTTGGCCTGTGGCTTTGTCTTGGACCGCTTTTACAAAGTCGCGGGCCACGGGCAGGGAGACATCGGCCTCCAGCAGGGCCACGCGCACTTCGCGCAGGGCGGTTTTGACGTCTTCTTCGGACAATGCGCCCTGTTTGGTCAGGCGATCGAAGACGCCTGATAGGCGGTCTGATAGGCTTTCAAACATGGGCAAATGCCCCTTTCTTGCGGTTGCGATGGGTCTTACTTAAGACGCCGCCGCGCAAATAATAGCCGCGCCGTATCTGCGCGGGATGAAAATGCCCCCCTGCAACGTGCCATGCAGGGCAAAAACCAAACGGTTTTGCCCCCGTGGGCGCAACGCGCTGACGGAGGGCGATCCCAGCTTGGGCCGGGACCGGAAGGCTTTTGCTTCCGGAAACTTGGGCTGCGTTTATGCCTATCGCGGTGCTGAGTCAAGCGGAGCAGGGTTTTGCGGTGGCTGTGTGGCGGGGGTGGCTATCGGTTTGGGAAATATGCGGTATAGTTGCGGTGATCCAGCATCTGCGTGCTGGAGTGTGATTTAAATGTGTTTGCAATTATCGCGGTAGTTGAAACGGCGCGGCGCGGGGTGTTTCCGGTGCTTTTCCGCTTGCCCCGATGAGAGGTTTAGTCATGTTGCGCGGCATGGATAATTGGGATGAATTTCGCACGGCCTATCATGTGGCCCGACTGGGCACCGTGAGCGGGGCCGCAGATGTTTTGGGTGTGCATCATGCCACGGTGATCCGGCATATTGACGCGCTTGAGGCGCGGCTTGGGGTGAAATTGTTCCAGCGCCATGCGCGGGGATACACCCCCACCGAGGCGGGCGAGGATTTGCTGCGGGTGGCGGCGGCGACCGATGATCAGTTGAACCAGTTGGTGGGCCGGATCAAAGGCCAAGGCACGGAAGTGTCGGGCGAGTTGGTGGTGACATCGCTGCGCTCGCTTGCGCCCAGCATTGCGCCGCTGTTGTCCGCGTTTCAGGTGGAGCATCCCGGTGTGGTGATCCGCTATCTGACCGGGGATCGGTTGTTCCGGCTTGAATATGGCGAGGCGCATGTGGCGATCCGGGCGGGCGTGGCCCCCGATCAGCCCGATAATGTGGTGCAAAAGCTGATGGAGCTGGATGTGGGGGCCTATGCCAGCCGCGATTACGTGGCGCGGTTCGGTCAGCCTGCGAATATCGCGGAATTCGAGAACCATTGTTTCATTGCCCATGATGAATGTGACAACCGCGCGCCGTTTTACCAATGGCTGCGCCAGAATGTCAGCGAGAGCCGCATCCGTTTCCGCAGCGATGACAATTGCGCCTTGGAGGCGGCGGTGAAAGCCGGGGCGGGCATCGGGTTTTTGCCGCAGGCAGAGGCGATAAATGATCCTGAGTTGATCGAGATCCATCCGCCAATGGCGGTGTGGTCTGCGCCTTTGTGGCTGGTGACCCATGTGGATCTGCACCGCACCAATAAGGTTCAGACCTTGCTGGCCTTCCTCAAGACCCATGTGAAAAGCGACTAGAGGTGTCGGCGCAGGCACGGGGGCAATTGCTGGGGCATCTGGCGATGTTGGTGTTTTCAGCCGGGGTGGCGGGGTCTTTCTCGCTCGGGGCGCTGATTGCCAATGACATCGCGCCCACGGCGTTTAACGCGATGCGGTTTTTGATCGCGATTGTGATTGTTGGCGCGGTGGCGCTGGCGGGCAAGGGCATTCCGCGCAGCGCGCTGGCTGCGCCGTGGCGGTATGCGGTGCTTGGCGGGCTGTTTAGTGTCTATTTTGTGCTGATGTTCGAAGGGCTCAAGACCGCCGCCCCGGTCAGCGCGGCGGCGGTGTTTACGCTGGTGCCGATGATGTCGGCGGTGATTGCGTATTTTCTGCTGGCGCAGCTCACCACCCGGCGCATGGCGCTGGCGCTGGCGATTGGCGGCGGCGGCGCGCTTTGGGTGATTTTTCGCGGTGATCCGGCGGCGCTGCTGGGGTTCGAGATTGGCCGGGGCGAGGGCATCTATTTCCTCGGCTGTATCAGCCATGCGGTTTACACGCCGATGGTGCGGCGGCTGAACCGGGGGGAATCGCCGCTGATCTTCACGCTGTTTACGCTGATCGGGGCGGGGGCGGCGGTGACGCTTTATGGCTGGCCTGCGATTTTGGCGACCGATTGGCTGCATCTGCCGGGGCTGGTGTGGATCACGCTGGGCTATGTGGCGGCGGTTGCCACGGCGCTGACCATTGTGCTGTTGCAATTTGCAGCGCTGCGCCTGCCCTCGGCCAAGGTGATGGCCTATACCTATCTGGTGCCCTCATGGGTGATCTTATGGGAGCTTGCGCTGGGCAACGCGCCTCCGCCGGGGCTGGTGCTGGGCGGGGTGGCGCTGACCATTTTGGCGCTGTCGCTGTTGCTGCGGGACGAAACCGCGCAACTGTGATGGAACCAAATCGCGGTCATGCGCGTTCTTCCACAGTATCAAACTGAAAGGGCATGCCATGCGCAATATCATTTATCTGGTTGGACTGGTCGTTGTTGTGATCATCATCCTGCGCCTTCTGGGCGTCGTTTGACGCAGCGCAGCGCCTGCTCTCAATACCCATCTGAAAGGAATATCTTATGCGCGGGATTATTTATCTTGTTGGCCTTGTTGTGATCGTTTTGGCCATTGTGCAATTCGTGCTGTAATAGCGCCATTTGACCACAATCGAAAGAGGGGGCTGCGGCCCCCTTTTTTGTGCCTAGACCTCGCTGACCAGATCCTCACCCAACAAGAACCGTTCGAAATCATCCAGATTGACCGGCTCGAACTGGCCAAAGCCCTGCATCCAGACAGATGCGGCGCGCATGGCGTCCGGTTCCAGCTTGCACCATTTCACCCGGCCCCGTTTTTCCTGCGAGATCAGCCCGGCGGCCCCCAACACGGCCAGATGTTTGGAAATCGCGGCCAGCGACATGTCAAACGGCTCGGCCACATCGGTCACGGCCATATCATCCTCCAGCAGCATCGCCAGAATGGCGCGGCGTGTGGGGTCGGCGAGGGCCGCGAATGTGGTATCAAGTGTCTGGCTCATGGCGCTGTGATACCGCGCCCCGCAGGCGTTAATCAACCGGCTGGTTGAATAAGCTTTTGCGGCAAAAACCAGCGCCCAGCGCGCCTGTTTGCGCGCGACTGCCCCTTCACCCTTCTAAAAATACTCATAAAATCAACGCATTAACCCGCGCAACGTCGTTGTTGACTCCGAGCGGGGGGCGCACTACTCCATCCCCAACACATCCACTCGGAGTTTGCTGTGGCTGATCCGGACAAATTGAACGATCTGTCTGCTCGGATTGACGCTGCCAAAAAGGCGCAGGCCCCCAAGCCCCGCATGGATGAACACTACTCCGGCGCGCAGCTTGCATGGCGGATGGTGATCGAGCTGGTGGCCGGTTTGTTGATCGGTTTTGCCATCGGATACGGGTTGGATTGGCTGTTTGGCACCCTGCCCATATTCATGGTGATTTTCATTGGCTTGGGCTTTGCGGCGGGGGTGAAGACGATGCTTCGCTCCGCACAAGAGGCACAACGGGTATTACATGCCGATGATGATGCAAAGGCATCAGACACGGCGCAGCGGTAGAGGGGCCTGAAATGGCGACAGAGACACAAGGCGCAGAAGCAGCGGAAACAGGTGGTCTGGTTTTCCACCCGATGGATCAGTTCATGGTCACGCCGCTGTTTGGCGAGGGCGCGGTGAATTGGTACACGATCACCAATTCGACAGCCTGGCTGGCGCTGGCGGTTCTGGCGACATTCAGCCTGCTCGTGCTGGGGTCTTCCAAGCGCGCAACCGTGCCGGGCCGGATGCAATCCGTGGCCGAGATGACCTATGGCTACATTCACAAGATGGTCGAGGACATCTGCGGTAAGGAAGGGTTGAAATACTTCCCTTACATCATGACCTTGTTCATGTTCATCCTGAGCGCCAACTTCTTGGGCCTGTTGCCCACCGCCTTTACGCCCACGGCGCATTTCGCGGTGACCATTGTTCTGGCTTTGCTGGTTTTTGTTGGCGTCACGGTCTTGGGTTTTGTCAAAAACGGCACAGCGTTTCTGGGTCTGTTCTGGGTGTCTTCTGCGCCGCTGGCGCTGCGCCCGATCTTGGCGGTCATTGAGTTGATCTCGTATTTTGTACGTCCGGTCAGCCACTCCATTCGTTTGGCGGGCAACGTGATGGCCGGTCACACCGTGATCAAGGTTTTTGCAGGCTTTGCCGCTGTGACCCTGATCAGCCCCGTTTCGGTTCTGGCGATCACCGCGATGTATGGTCTCGAAATCCTCGTGTCCTTCATCCAGGCCTACGTCTTTACCATCCTTACTTGCGTGTATCTGAAAGATGCATTGCACCCGTCACACTAATTCGGGCGACTTTAACCCCGTCCTTATACTCAACTTCCAACGCATAGGAGAATTATCATGGAAGGCGAACTCGCACATATCGGCGCAGGCTTGGCAGCAATCGGTTCCGGCATCGCAGCCGTCGGTGTTGGCAACGTGGCCAGCAACTTCCTCGCAGGCGCATTGCGCAACCCATCGGCAGCCGCCGGTCAAACTGCGACACTCTTCATCGGCATCGCCTTTGCAGAAGCTCTGGGGATCTTCTCGTTCCTCGTCGCTCTGCTGCTGATGTTCGCCGTCTAAGTCAAAGACGTCTTTCCTTGCGCTTGGGGCGGTGTGCGTGCATGCCGCCCCTAGGAATTACCGATTTGACAGGAGGCCAACATGGCAACTGAAACCCACGCAAGCGGCTTTGCCGATGCGACCGGTGTCGCTGAACATTCGGCCGGCAGCGCGCCGGGTATGCCACAGCTGGATTTCTCCCATTGGGGAAACCAGATCTTCTGGCTGTTGATCGCTCTGCTTGCGATCTACTTCATCCTGTCGCGCGTGGCTTTGCCGCGTATTTCCTCCGTGCTGGCCGAACGGCAGGGCACGATTACCAATGATATTGCTGCCGCAGAGGACTTGAAAGCCAAGGCCGAAGCCGCAGAAGCTGCTTACGACCAAGCGCTTGTCGATGCCCGCGCAGATGCGCAGCGTATCGTCGCCGAGGCCCGTGCCGACATCCAAAAAGATCTGGATGTTGCCATTGCCAAAGCTGATGCAGAGATCGCCGCCAAATCAGCGGAATCCGAAAAAGCCATCGCTGAAATCCGCGAAGGTGCACTCGAAAGCGTGAAAGAAGTTGCCAAAGACACGGCCCGCGAGATTGTCGCAGCCTTGGGTGGCAAAGCAGATGCACGCACTGTTACGGCCGCTGTTAATGCTCGGATGAAAGGATAAACCCCATGCGTTTGACCCTCACCACATTGACCGCAGCCCTGCTGGCCAGCCCTGCGCTGGCGGCATCGGGTCCGTTCTTCTCGCTGAAGAACACCGATTTCATCGTGCTGCTCGGCTTCCTCGTTTTTGTTGGCATTTTGGTTTATTACAAAGTGCCCGGCAAAATCGCTGGCATGTTGGACAGCCGCTCTGCCGGGATCAAAACCGAGCTTGAAGAAGCCCGTGCCCTGCGTGAAGAAGCACAGACCCTGTTGGCCTCCTATGAGCGCAAGCAGAAAGAAGTGCAGGAGCAAGCAGACCGGATTGTGGCCTCTGCCAAGCAAGAAGCAGAAGCCGCTGCGGTTCAGGCCCGTGCCGATCTGGCGATCTCGCTGGAGCGCCGCATGGTAGCTGCGCAAGATCAGATTGCCTCGGCGGAAGCCAAAGCCATCAAGCAGGTGCGTGACCATGCCGCAACGGTGGCTGTTGCTGCTGCGCGTGATGTGATCGCCAAGCAGATGACAGCGGCGGAAGGCAACACGCTGATTGATGATGCCATTGCACAGGTCGAAGCCAAGCTTCACTAAGCGCAAACATCGGTGATTGTTTTAAAGACCCCGGCCCTTTGTGGCCGGGGTTTTGCGTTTTGGCAGGGGGTTTTCAGGCGGGCGGTTGCCCGTCCAGCCGTTGGCGCGCAATCGCTTCATTGCGCTGTGCGCGCCCGTGATCGCGCAGGGCGGTTTCCACAAAATCCAGATGCGCCAGCACGGCGGCGCGGGCGGCGTTTGGGTCGCGGGCCTGTAGCCCGGTCAGGATGGCGCGGTGTTGATCCAGCAGCGCCTGCCGTGTGGTGCGCTGTTTGAACATCACTTGGCGGTTATAGAACACGCCGCCGCGCAGCAGGTCATACATCGAGCGCATCATGTGCAGCATCACCACATTATGGCTGGCCTCGATGATGGCGAGGTGGAATTCCGCATCAAGCGCGGCTTCTTCGGCGCCGCTGCGTTTGTCATGGGCGGTTTCCATCCGGGCAAAGATGCCTGCGATCACCGCGATGTCGGCGTCGCTGCCCAGCCGTGCGGCGCGCTCTGCCGCGAGGCCTTCCATGTCGCGCCGGAAGGATAGCGCGTCAAACAGCGCCTCGTCATGGCGCGAGAACAGCGAGACCAGCGCGGGCGAGAAGGCCGAGCCAAGCACATCGGCCACAAACACCCCGGCGCCGGGGCGCGCGCTGAGCAGGCCCGCCTCTTGCAGCGCGGCGATGGCTTCGCGCAGCGAGGGGCGCGAGACGTTCAACCGCTCGGCCAGCTCGCGTTCGGCGGGCAGGCGCGCACCGGGGCGCAGCACGCCGCGCAGGATCAGCTCTTCGATCTGGCGCACCACGGCGGCGGAGAGCTTTTCGGGATGCACAGGGCGAAACGGCATGAGGAACCTCGGTGAACTGGTGACGGGAGCGATTGGTCAAATAATATGACCGCGCTGGCGGGGCATCAATGGCTATTGCCACGCTTACGATTTGTTAACCATGCGTGCGCTAGGGTGAGCCTATGCGATGTCTTGTCCTTTTCCTGATCTATGCGGCGCTGGCGGGGTGTAACACCGCCGGGCCGCATTTTCGCGATCTGCCTGCCACCACGGTGACGGTGGAGGGATCGGTTTTTGATGTGCGGCAACGCGGCGAATTGGCGGAGGCGATCCGCACCAACCGCGAATATGCGCCGCGCTTTGGCCCGATCCGGGAACGCGCCGCCACGGCCATGGCGATGGTGACGGGCTGCACCGTCAAAGAGGTGCGGGGCGATCAGGCGCAAGCCTTGGGGATATTGGACTGTGGCTAAGCCGGTTTTCGCCAATATCTTGTGGATAACCCAGCGGTTACACCCTGCCTGTGGTGTGTTTTCGTTGACCGGAGCGCGCAAGATCGTCAGTTTGCTCCGAACCATAGAATCAAGGACAACGCAGAGCAGTGCGATTTTCCAAACTCAGGCTGACCGGCTTCAAAAGCTTCGTAGACCCCACGGATTTGATCATCGCAGATGGTTTGACCGGCGTTGTGGGGCCAAACGGCTGTGGCAAATCCAACCTGCTAGAAGCGCTGCGCTGGGTGATGGGCGAGAACCGCCCCACGGCGATGCGCGGCGGCGGCATGGAAGATGTGATCTTTGCCGGAGCCGCCACGCGGCCTGCGCGCAACTTTGCCGAAGTGTCGCTGCATATCGACAATTCAGAGCGGCTGGCCCCGGCGGGGTTCAACGAGGGGGATAATCTAGAGATCGTGCGGCGGATCACCCGCGATGTGGGCAGCGCCTATAAGGCGGCGGGCAAGGATGTGCGGGCGCGTGATGTGCAGATGCTGTTTGCCGATGCCTCGACCGGGGCGCATTCGCCCGCGTTGGTGCGGCAGGGGCAGATCTCGGAACTGATCAACGCCAAGCCCAAGAATCGCCGCCGTATCTTGGAAGAAGCCGCCGGGATTTCGGGGCTCTATGCGCGCCGTCATGAGGCGGAGCTCAAGCTGAACAGTGCCGAGACCAACCTGTCGCGGGTGGATGATGTTGTCGAGCAGCTTGCCGGGCAATTGGGGCAATTGGCGCGGCAAGCACGGCAGGCGGCGCGGTATCGTGACATTGGCGCGCAGTTGCGCCGGGCCGAGGGCATGTTGCTCTATCGCCGGTGGCGCGAGGCCGATGATGCCCGCGCCCGTGCCGATGAGGAATTGCGCAGCCGCACCGCGGCTGCCGCGCAGGCCGAGGCGCAGGCCGCTGAGGCGATCAAGCTGCGCGCTGCGGCGGAGGCCGCGTTGCCACCGCTGCGCGAGGAGGATGCGATTGCCGCCGCCGTGTTGCAGCGCCTGTTGGTGCAGCGCGATACATTGGCCGATCAAGAGGCCCGCGCCCAAGAGGCGATTGAAACGCTGGAGCGCCGGGTGGCGCAATTGGCGCGGGATATCGAGCGCGAAGGCGGGTTGAACCGCGATGCGATTGACACGATTGCGCGGCTGGAGTGGGAAGCCACCGAGCTGGGCAAAGCGGGCAACGGCCATGAGGCGGCGCTTGAGGCCGCAGCAGAGCAGGCGCGCGAGGCGGCCTCTGTGCTGAGCGCGCGCGAGGCGGATTTGGCGCAGAAAACAGAAGATGTGGCGCGGCTTGTGGCGCGCCATGGCTCGGCGGAGCGGTTGTTGCAAGACAGCCGCAAGACGCAAGGCAAAGCCGAGGGCGATGCCGCCCGCGCCCGCGAAGCCGTGGCCGCAAGTAGCGCGGCCCTCGCCAAGGCCAATGCAGATTTGGGCGCGGCGGCAGAGGCCGAAGCCGCAGCCACCCGCGCCGCCACCGCTGCCGATGCGGCATTGGTGCAGGCCGAGGAGGCCCGCGCCGCGACCCAGACCCTAGAGGCCGATGCACGGGCCGAGCGTTCGGAAGCCTCGGGCGAGATGAATGCGCTGCGCGCCGAGGCCGGGGCGCTGGCCAAGCTTGTGGAACGTGAAACATCCGAGGGCGGCCAGATTCTGGACCGTTTGCAGGTGGAGCACGGGTTCGAAAAAGCGCTGGGGGCGGCGCTCGCGGATGATTTGCGCGCCCCTGAGGTAGAGGCGGATGGGCCATCGGGTTGGTCGCTGTTGCCGCGGTATGACAGCGCGCAGCCCTTGCCCGAAGGGGTCACGCCGCTGACCCAGCATGTGTCGGTGCCAGAGGTTCTGGAGCGGCGGATGTCGCAGATTGGCTTGGTTGATCCTGACGATGGGGCGCGGTTGCAGCATTTGCTCAAGCCCGGCCAGCGTTTGGTGTCGCCCGAGGGGGATTTGTGGCGCTGGGATGGGCTGCGGGCATGGGCCGAGGATGCGCCTTCGGCGGCGGCGCTGCGGCTTCAGCAGCTCAACCGGCTTGAGGTTTTGAAACAGGCGCTGGAGCAGGCAACCCAGCGGGCGGAGGCGGCAGAGGCGGCGCACGCGACGTTGCAGCGGCAATTGGCCCAGCAGGCCGAGGCCGATAAGCAGGCGCGCAATGCCCGCCGCGAGGCCGATGCGGCCATGGCCAATGCGCACCGCGCCTTGAGCCGCGCCGAGGCGGATCGCAACCTTGCCGAAGGGCGGCTTGAATCGCTGGGGCTGGCGGTGACGCGCCATGAGGAAGAGGCCATGGCGGCGCGGGCGCGGGTGCTTGAGGCCGAGCGCGCCTTGGCCGAGCTTGGGGATGTGTCTGATGCGCGGGCGGGTGTCGAAGATCTGCGCATGACGGTCGAGGCGGCGCGGATCACGATGATGTCGCGGCGCTCGGGGCATGACGAGCTGCGCCGTGAGGGCGAAGCGCGCACCCGCCGCAGCCAAGAAGTGACCAAGGAATTGAGCGGCTGGCGCCACCGGCTCGAGACCGCCGAGAAGCGCAGTGCAGAGCTGTTTGAGCGCAAGGGCGCGTCTGAGGCGGAGCTCGCAGAAGCGGCGGCAGTGCCGGCGGCCTTGGCCCAGCAGCGCGCAGCCTTGGGCGGTGATATTGGCAAGGCGCAGGGCCGCAAGGATGGCGCGGCAGAGGCGCTGAGCGCGGCGGAAGAAGCATTGCGCACTGCCACGCAAGGCGAGCGCGAGACCGAGCGCAGGGCCTCTGAGGCACGCGAGGCGCGGGCGCGTTCGGATGCGCGGGCCGAGGCCGCGCGCGAGACCGTAGCGGGCACCGCCGAGCGGATTGCCGAAGACCGCCAGATGACGCCGAACCAGTTGCTCAGCGCGCTTGAGACCAACCCCGATCAGATGCCGTCAGCCGATGCGCTGGAGGCGGATGTGAACCGGTTGAAGCGCCAGCGAGATGCGCTGGGGGCGGTGAACCTGCGGGCCGAGGAAGACGCCAAGGATGTGCAAGAAGAGCATGACACATTGGTGGGCGAGAAATCCGATCTGGAGGAAGCGATTCGTACTTTGCGGTCAGGCATTGCCAGTTTGAACCGCGAAGGCCGCGAGCGGTTGCTGACGGCGTTCGAGCAGGTGAATGCCAATTTCTCGCTGTTGTTCAAACATCTGTTTGGCGGCGGCGAGGCCAATCTGGTGATGGTGGAATCCGATGACCCGCTGGAGGCGGGGCTCGAGATCATGTGTCAGCCGCCGGGCAAGAAGCTCAGCACGCTGAGCCTGTTGTCGGGCGGGGAGCAGACGCTGACGGCGATGGCGTTGATCTTTGCGGTGTTCTTGGCCAATCCGGCGCCGATCTGTGTGCTTGATGAGGTCGACGCGCCGCTGGATGACGCCAATGTGACGCGGTTCTGCGATCTGCTGGATGAGATGTGCCGCCAGACCGACACGCGGTTTTTGATCATCACGCACCATGCGGTGACCATGGCGCGGATGGACCGGTTGTTCGGGGTGACCATGGCCGAGCAGGGCGTGAGCCAATTGGTGTCGGTTGATCTGAAAAAAGCCGAGAAGATGGTCGCCTGAGGGGGCGCGGGGTGTGCCCCCGCGCCGCTGCCGCAAAGCTCAGCCGTCCGACTTTTTCTCGACCGGGCCGCCGGATTTTTCCCAGCCGCCGAAACCGTCGGTGATGTGGGCGGCGTCGAAGCCCATGTCTTGCAGCGTGGCCACGGAGATGGCCGAGCGCCAGCCGGAAGCGCAGTGGAAGACGAATTTTTTATCCTGCGCAAAGACCTCTTTGAAATAGGGGCTGTCCGGGTCCACCCAGAATTCCAGCATGCCGCGCGGGCAGTGGAAGGCGCCGGGGATGAAGCCGCTGCGCTCGCGTTCGCGCGGGTCGCGCAGGTCGACAAATTGCACGGTTGGATCGCCCAGCAGGGCAATCGCATCGCCGCTGTCGATTTCTTCGATCCGGGCGCGGGCGTCTGCGACCATTTGGGCGGCGGAGGTTTTCAAAGCCATGGGATGTCCTTTCAAAGACGTGACAACAGATCGGGGCTTGGCCAGCCATCGGCGGGCAGGCCAAGGCGCATTTGTTCGGCGCGCACCGCGTTGCGGGTGCCTGCGCCCAAGATGCCGTCTATTTCGCCCACATCATAGCCCTGCGCCTGTAGTTTTCCTTGCAGGGTTTTCATCTGGCTGCTGTCGAGCCCCGGCGCGGGGGAGCCTGCGTCATAGACGGGCGCGCCGTTCAGGCGGGTGGCGAAATAGGCGGCGGTCATCACATAGGTGAAGCTTTGGTTCCATTCGAAATAGACCCGGAAATTGGGGTAGGCGAGGAAGGTCGGCCCGCCGCGCCCTTGCGGGGCCAGCAGCGAGGCGGGCAGGGCAGTTGCCAGATCGCCGTGGCGGGGGGCGAGGCCAAGGGCGCGCCACTCGGCCCCGGTTTTCTGCACCTCGAGGCCCGAGAGGGACCAATCAAAATCGCCGGGCACCTGCACTTCGGCAATCCAAGGCTCGCCTGCGCGCCAGCCCAGATGGGAGAGCATTTTACCCCCAGAGAGCAGCGCATCAGCGGCGGAGGTTTTGAGCGAGACACGCCCGTCGCCATCGCCATCCATGCCGTTTTCCAAAATGTCGCGGGGCAGCATTTGCACCATGCCGATCTCGCCTGCCCAAGCGCCTGTGGTGGTGGCGGGGTCAAACGCGCCTTTGGCAAAAAGCTGGGCGGCGGCGATGACTTGGGGGCGGAAAAGCGCGGGGCGGCGGCAATCATGGGCCAGCGTCACCAGCGCGTTGGCGGTGTTGAAATCGCCTTGATAGCTGCCGTAATCGGTTTCAAACGCCCAGAAAGCCAGCAGCACGGCGCGGTCGACGCCGTAATCTGCCTCGATCCTGTCAAAGATTGCTGCGTATTTGGCGGCATTGGCGCGGCCCCGTGCGATGCGGTCATCAGAGATCAGCCGCCGGGAGAAATCAATAAAAGGCCGTTGGAACACGCCTTGTTTGCGGTCGGCTTGCAGCACGGCGGGGTCTTGGCGCAGGTCTGCGAAGAAGCGCTCGGCCTGTGCGGCATCGACGCCGCTGGCGATGGTTTCGGTCTTCAGTTCATCAAGGAAGCTGGCGAAATCGCCGCCGCAGGGCGTTTGGGCAAAGCTGGCGAGCGGGGCGAGGCAGAGGCTGGCGGCAAGCAATATGGGGCGCATGTTTATCCTATGGGTTTTACAGCAGGGCCAAGAGCAGCGCGCAGCACAGCGCCGCCGCCCAAGCCCGCCAAAGACGGTTGATTGCAGCGTCGATTTGGACCGGGCCAATGGTGCGCGCCCCCGCGCCATGGACCCATGGGAAATGCTGCTGTTGCCCATCATAGCTGCGCGGTCCGGCCAGCGCCACATGCAGCGCGCGGGCCATGGCGGATTCGGGCCAGCCTGCGTTGGGCGAGCGGTGGAGTTTGGCATCGCTTGCAATGGCGCGCCATTGCCCCGCCACGCCGCCGGGCAGGGCGATCAGCGCGGCAGAAAGGCGGGCGGGAATCCAGTTAAGCAGATCATCAAGCCGCGCGGCAGCTTTGCCAAAGAGTTCATAGCGCGGCGTGCGATAGCCGATCATGCTGTCGGCGGTGTTGGTGATTTTATAGACCAGCAGCAGGGGCAGCCCGCCGAGCAGGAACCAAAAGGCCGGGGCGATGACGCCATCGCTGAAATTCTCGGCTGCGCTCTCGATTGCCGAGCGGGCGGCGGCGGGGGCATCCATCGCGGAGGTATCGCGGCTGACGATCATCGACACGGCGCGCCGCCCTTGCGGCAGGGATTGGCGCAGCCCATCGGCCACGGCCCCCACATGTTGCACCAGCGAGCGTTGGGCCAGCAGCATGGCGGCGATGAGTATCTCTGCCAGTGGGCCGAGTAAGGACAGCAGCTCGCCCAGCACATAGGCGCAAAAGGCGAGCACGCCCATGGCCAGCGCGCCTTTGAGCAGGCGCAGTTTGCCGTGGTTGAGGCGCGTCTCGCACCAGCTCACGGCGCGGCCCATCAGCACGGCGGGGTGCGGCGCGCGCGACCAGAGCCAGCGCGGCTCGCCCAAGGCGGCGTCAAGCAGCAGGGCGACGACCAAGAGCGCGGCGGTGTTCATGACAGGGCGCTTTCGAGCTGTGCAAATTGATCGGGGCGGGGCAGGCCAAGGCGCAGCCAGCGGGGGTTATAGGGGAAAATGCGGCTCCAGATGTGATGGGCGGCCAGATCGCGCTGCCATGTGGCGGCATCGGCCACATCATAGAGGCGAAACAGCGAGGTGCCGCCCACAAGCTGCGCGCCGCGTGCCAAGATCAGCGCATCAAGCCGCGCGGCATCGCGGGTAAGGCGGGTGCGGGCGGCGTCGGCCCAAGCCAGATCGCGCAGCGCGGCGCGCCCGGTTTCCAGCGCGGGCCCCGAGACCGACCACGGCCCCAGCATCGCCTGCAACGGGGCCAGCGTTTCGGGGGTGCCAATGGCAAAGCCGAGCCGCAGCCCGGCCAGCCCCCAGAATTTGCCAAAGCTTTTGAGCACCACCGTGCCGGGACTGGCGGCCAGCGCCACATGGGAGTGACCGGGGGCCACGTCGCAAAAGCTTTCGTCGATGACGGTGAGCGCGTGGCCTTGCATCTGGTGGGCGGGCCAGAGCCGCCCATCGGGGTTGTTGGGATGCACAAACACATGCGAGGCCGCCGCATCCGTTGCAGGCGCGGGGCGGTGCAGCCCTGTGGCCGCAAAAGCGGCGGCATGTTCATTATAGGTGGGCGCGGGGATGTGATAGCCGCCGGGCGGCGCGATATGCGGCATGCGCGCAATCAGCGCCGAGGCCCCATGGGCGGCGATGATCTGGGCGCCCTGCGGCACGTTCCAAAACGCGCGGGCGGCGGTGAGCAGCGCATCAAGTGCGGCTTGGTCGGGCAGGGCGGTCCACGCATCGGGGCTGAAATCTGGCAGCGGGTAGGGCACGGGGTTAATGCCGGTGGAGAGGTCAATCCAATCGGCGCGCGTGCCGCCAAATTGCGCCGCTGCTGCATCGAGCCCGCCGCCGTGATCGCGTGTGGTTTGGGGGGTGGTCACGGGGCGAGGGACTCCGGGGTGATTGGTTTCAATTCGGGCTGAAAATTGCCCAAAACCGCGCAGGGCTAAAGCGGAAAGCGGCTGAGGCGGTGAAAAACCTTTTTCTGGCGGCAAATTCATCGCGCGGTTAACCTTTTGTTAACTGAGGTGGACGCAATGGTGCGATATGGAAATTAAACAAAATGAATCGACAGTAAGTAAAACCGAGCCACACGTTCTGATTGTTCATGACAATGCGGAACTGGCAGGTGTCTGGCAGCGCCATTTGGAGCGTCAGGGGATGAGCGTGTTTCATGCGCCGGGGCAGGCGCGGGCGATCACCCATCTGGCCAGCCGCGAGGTCGATGTCATCATCATGGATTTGGTGCTGGAAGAGGGTGCGGCGCTGGCGGTGTCTGATTACGCCAATTTCCGCCGCCCCAAGGCGCAGGTGATTTTTGTCACCAACACCACGTTTTTCTCAGATGGGTCTATTTTCAACCACTGTAGCAACGCGCGCGCCTTTGTTCAAAGCGCGACGCCGCCAGAGGATTTGGTGGCCATGGTGGCCCATTACGGCGCTGTGGCGCATTAATCGCCCCGGCCATGCGGGGCGGTGAAATCGGGCTGCGGGTTGATGGGCAGGATCCGGTTTGGGTTAATCGTGGCATGGCTATAGTGGTAATGCCGCACGATATGGTCGAAATGCACCGTCTGCGCCACGCCGGGCCATTGATAAAGTTCGCGCGTGTGACCCCAGAGGTTGGGGTAGTCGGTGATCCGCTTGCGGTTGCATTTGAAATGCTGGTGATAGACCAGATCAAAGCGGATCAGGGTGGTGAAGAGACGCCAATCTGCCTCGGTGATCTGCGCGCCTGTGAGGTAGCGGTTGCGCGAGAGCAGGTCTTCGGCCCAATCGAGACTGTCGAACAGCGGATAGACGGCGGCGTCATAGGCGCTTTGTGTGGTGGCGAACCCGGCTTTGTAGACGCCGTTGTTGATCGTGTCATAGACGCGGGCGTTGATCGCTTCGATCTGGGGGCGCAGGGCATGCGGCCAGTATTGATCGGCGTTGCCGGTGATCTGGTCAAAGGCGCTGTCGAACATGCGGATGATCTCGGATGATTCGTTCGACACGATGGTGGCGCGTTCTTTGTCCCACAAGATCGGCACGGTGACGCGGCCAGTAAAGCGGGGATCGGCGCGGGTGTATATATCGCGGGCGAAGCGGGTATCGAACAGCGTATCGCCTGTGGCACCGTCAAAATCGCGGTCAAAGCTCCAGCCCTCGCCCAGCATGTCGGGATGCACCACCGATAGGCCGATATGCGGGGCGAGCCCTTTGATTTGGCGAAAGATCAGCGCCCGGTGCGCCCATGGGCAGGCATAGCTGACATAGAGGTGGTAACGCCCCGATTGCGCTGCAAAACCGCCGGTGCCGGAGGGGCCTGCGCTGCCATCTGCGGTGATCCAATTGCGGAACTTGGCCGCGTCGCGTTCAAATTTGCCGCCGCTGGATTTGGTGTCATACCATTGATCCTGCCACACGCCCTCGACCAAAAGCCCCATGTCTGTCTCCTTTTGCTGCTGCCAGATGTAGCCCATGGCGGCGTGCAGACCATGGGCGCAGCTGCGCAGGGGTGGTGCGCAAATGCACAGGCGGCGCCAGGATGCAAAATAATCGTCAGAATTTAACTTGAAATTGACGGGTGATGCGTCAGCTTGGAGTTGAGCAACTGGGGAGAGGTGCTGTCATGGAATTCATGTTGTCAAAAGAAGTGCAATCAGGGCTGGACCAAGCCCGGATGGACGCCATGAAGAAATCAAGCCGCCTGCGAATTGATCATGGTGGCACATTGCACCGGGTGCTGCGCCTGTGGAAAACCGGCTTTGCCATGGAGGCCGAAACCGCGCCGCATCTGCGCGGTTTGGTGGATATTTACGATGGGGCGAAACATTTGTTTCAATGCCTGATCATTGCCGCCGAAGAAGAGAATGGCGAGATGCTGTTCGAGTTCAAACGCGCCACCCCGGTGTCAGAGACCGCCCCGCTGGATTTCGAGAAAGATCAAAACGCGCCTGTGGCTTTGATTGCCAATGAGGGCGATCTGATCGGGTAAACCGGCGTGCAGGAGTATTTAAGGAAGGGTGAAGAGGCGCGCGGCGCTTTGGCTTCACCCTTCGGCAAATACTCACATCCCGCTGCAATACCGGGCGGCGCAGGTATTTGTGGTGTGATACGTAAAACGCCGGGCAGTGTGGCCCGGCGTTTTTTTTATTTGGCCTTGGTTTATTGCAGATCTTATTGCAGATCGCTGAAGGCTTTGGTCAGGCGCGCGCAGGCTTCTTCGATGCGGGCGCGGGGGGTGGCGATGTTGAACCGCAGGAAGCTTTCGCCGCCTGTGCCGAAGGTTGGCCCGTGGTTTGGAGCGATTTGCGCATCGTCTTGCACGCGCTTGGTGAATTCTTCGCGGCTCATCCCCGTGCCGGAGAAATCGACCCACGCAAGATAGGTGGCTTCCAGCGGCATAGAGGTGAGGCCGGGGATGGCGTTGACCGCTGCGTCGAAGAGTTTGCGGTTGCCATCGAGATAGGCGCAAAGTTCATCCACCCAAGCCGCGCCTTCGGGGCTGTAGGCGGCGGTGGCCATGAACAGCCCGAACGAGTTTGGCGAGATCCCCAGCGCCGCCATGCGGGCGGCAAACCGCGCGCGCAGTTCAGGGTTTTCGATGATCACATTGCCCGAGTGAGAGCCTGCGATGTTGAAGGTTTTGGTGGTGGCGGTCATCATCACCAGACGCTCCTGCGTCCCTTCGATATGCGACATGGGGATGTGTTTATATCCCGGCATCACCAGATCATGGTGGATTTCATCCGAGACCAGCACCAGATCGTGGCGTTTTGCGAAATCTGCGATGGCTTGCAATTCGCTGCGGTTCCAGACGCGGCCACCGGGGTTATGCGGCGAGCATAGGATCAGCATTTTCTCGGCGCCGGTCATTTGCGCGTCCCATGTTTCGATGTCGAGCGCGTAGCGGCCCTCGATCAGGGGCAATTCGCATTCCACCACTTTGCGCCCTGCCGCCGCGATGACGCGGGCGAAGGCGTGATAGACCGGGGTCATCAGCACCACCCCGTCGCCGGGTGCGGTAAAGGCATCGACGCAGAGCGCCGTGCCGTTCACCAGCCCGTGGGTGGTAAAGATCCATTCGGGCTGGATTTTCCAGCCGTGGCGGTTTTCCATCCACCAGCCGATGGCGGCGCGGTATTTGCTGTCATCACCGAAATAGCCAAAGACCCCGTGATCGGCTTGGGCGCGCAGGGCGTCCTGCACTGCTTTGGGCGCGGCGAAATCCATATCGGCCACCCACATGGCGATGCCGGTATCGGCGGGCACGCCGTAGATCTCTTCCATTGCGTCCCATTTCACGCAGTGGCTGCCGCGTCGGTCGATGATGTCGTCAAAGCTCATGGATCGGTCCCTTATAATCATTGCCGCTGAACCTACTCAGATGGCGGCGTATCGCAAGGCCCATTGCAGCGGGCGGGGCCATGGCCTAAATCGGGGCCATGAAACGCCCTATTCTTTTGCACCCCGACCCACGGCTGAAAAAGCCATGCGCCCCCGTTGATGATCTGAGTGATGATCTGCGGCACTTGGCGGATGACATGTTGGCCACGATGTATGACGCCCCCGGCATTGGCCTTGCTGCGCCGCAGGTGGGGATTTTGCAGCGCGTGATTGTGCTCGATTGTGTCAAAGGCGAGAATGACACGCCGCGCCCTTTGGTGATGTTTAATCCCGAGGTGATCGAGGCGTCGGATGTGCTCAATGTCTATGAAGAGGGCTGTTTGTCGATCCCGGATCAATTTGCCGATGTGACCCGCCCTGCCGAGGTGACCGTGCAGTGGATGGACATGGACGGCAATGCGCAGCGCGAGACGATGGATGGGCTTTGGGCCACCTGCGTGCAGCATGAGATCGACCATTTGGAGGGCAAGCTCTTCATTGATTACCTCAAGCCGCTCAAGCGCCAGATGATCACCCGCAAGATGGTGAAGCTGAAACGCGAATTGGCCCGCGCATGAGTGTGCTGGAGATCGTGAAATGGCCCGATCCGCGGTTGCAGCAGATTTGCGCCGCGATTGAAGAGATCACCCCCGAGATTGAGACCCTCGCCCGCGACATGCTTGATACGATGTATGACGCGCCGGGTCGGGGTTTGGCTGCGCCGCAGGTGGGGGTGCTCAAGCGGATGTTTGTGATGGATATCGGCTGGAAAGAGGGCAAGCCCGATCCGCTGGTCTGTATCAACCCGATGTTCCAAGAGATCGGCGAAGAGCGCGCCGAGGGCGATGAGGGCTGTCTTTCGATCCCCGGCGTGAGCGCGCGGATCAGCCGCCCTTCGCAGGTTCAGATGGTTTGGACGGGTCTCAATGGCGGGCGCTTTGTGCAGAGCTTTGAAGGGTTTGGTGCCGTGTGTGCCCAGCATGAGCTGGATCATCTGGACGGTGTGGTGACCTTTGATCACCTGAGCGCCGAGGCGCGTGCCAGTTTGGAAGCCGCCTATCTCGGAGCCGCCACATGAGCCCCCGCCCGATTTTGCAATGGCCCGATCGCCGTTTGCGCAGCCCCGCCGCCGAGGTCACAGAGATCACCGATGCGCACCGTGCCATTTGGGACGAGATGATCGAGATCATGGACGCCATGCCCGGTGTGGGTTTGGGCGCGCCGCAGATTGGCGTGATGCTGCAACTGGCCGTGGTGGATGCCTCCGAGGGGCGCAACCGGCGCATTCGGCTGGCCAACCCCAAGGTGATCGCGGCCTCGGAAAAGCCGAACCTTTATGAGGAAGCCAGCCCCTGTTTGCCCGGTGTGTCGGCGCAGGTGAGCCGCCCGCGTGCGGTGACGGTGCAATATCTGGATGAAACCGGGGCCTCGGTGCAGCGCGATTTTGTGGCGCTTGAGGCCACATCGGTGCAGCATCAGATCGATCATTTGAACGGCAAGATGTATTTTGACCGTCTGGGCAAGGTAAAGCGCGACATGTTGCTGCGCCGGGCGCGCAAGCTGAAAGGCTAGGCTATGCGGATCATTTTCATGGGCACGCCGGAGTTTTCCGTGGGGGCGCTTGAGGCGCTGCACGGGGCCGGGCACGAGATCCTTTGTGTTTATTCCCAGCCGCCCCGGCCTGCGGGGCGCGGCAAGCAATTGCGGCCCAGCCCGGTGCAGGCAAAAGCCGAGGCGCTGGGCCTGCCTGTGCGCCACCCGGTCTCGCTCAAAACCCCCGAGGCGCAGGCGGAGTTTGCCGCATGGGGCGCGGAGGTTGCGGTGGTGGTGGCCTATGGGCTGATCTTGCCGCAGGCGGTGCTGGATGCGCCGGACCATGGCTGTTTGAACATTCACGCCAGCCTGTTGCCACGCTGGCGCGGCGCGGCGCCGATCCACCGGGCGATCATGGCAGGCGACGCCGAGACAGGCGTGTGCATCATGCAGATGGAGGCGGGGCTGGACACGGGGCCGGTGCTGCTGCGCGGGGCTTTGGCCATTGGCGCGCAGGAAACCACCGCCGAGCTGCATGACCGGCTGCGCGATCTGGGGGCGGACCTGATCACACAGGCGCTGGCGCAATTGCCCCAGCTTACCCCCGAGGTGCAACCCGAGGCCGGCACCACATATGCCAGCAAGATCGACAAAGCCGAGGCGCGCATCGACTGGCAGCGCCCCGCGGTCGAGGTTGATCGCCTGATCCGAGGCCTCTCGCCTTTTCCGGGCGCATGGTTCGAACAAGACGGTCAGCGCATCAAGGCGCTTGGCTCCGCGCTGGCCAACGGCACAGGCGCGCCGGGCGAAGTGCTGGGCAGCGGCGATGCGCTTCGGGTGGTCATTGCCTGCAACCCCGGCGCGGTTGAGCTGACGCGGCTGCAACGGGCTGGCAAATCGGCGCAGGATGCGCAAAGCTTTCAACGGGGTGCGGCGCTGGTGGCTGGCACTGTGTTGAAAGGCGACTGACCATGTTCCCAACCTTGATTGGCACTGTCGTGATTGCGGGGATCGTGGGCTATCTGGCCGAGCGGTCAAACTTTACCCATAACGGCATCCTGCCCTCGATCATCATCTGCGTGGGCGGGGCGTTCTTGCTCTATTTCATCCGGCTGATGTTTGGCTTTGGCTTTTCCAGCCCCGGCGTGAACGCCATTGTCTCCTCCATTGGCGCGCTGATCATCGTGCCGACCCATTGGCGGCGATAGGCGCGCGCGCCCCTTCACCCTTCTAAAAATACTCAAATTCCCCGGGTGCTGCGGGCGGCAGGCTTGCCAATGCGGCGCGGGCCGCGCAGTCTTTGCGGCGTGATCTGATCTGAGGAAGGGCGCGGCATGGGCCAAGAAGACATTCGCGATGCATTTACGGCGCAGGGGCAGGCCTGCACGGCGCTGGGATCGCCGTTTATGGCGGGGCTGATGCCGTTGATTGGCGCGCGGCTGGACCGCCGCACGGCTGTGGGGCGGCATGTGCTCGATTGGCAGGGCGATGTGGGGCCATCGGGGCAATCGGTGCCGCTGCGGCTGGCGGGGGCGCTGCATGGGCTGGTGCTGGAGGGTGCCGCGCCGGAATTGGCGGCGGTTTATCCGCCGCGAGACGTGCCGGGCGATGCGCTTTGGGCGGCGATCGAGGCCGCGTTGCAGGCCCATGAGGCGCGGATTCTAGACTGGCTGACGCGGGCACCGCAGACCAATGAATTGCGCCGGGCGGCGGCGGTGGCGGCGGGGATCTGGTGGGCGCTGGGCGTGGCTGGGGCGCGGCCTGTGGTGTTGTCGGAACTGGGGGCCAGTGCGGGGTTGAACCTTGCGCTGGATCGGTTTGCCGTAGAACTGGACGGGCAGGCATTTGGCGCGGCAGAGCCTGTGATTACCCTGTCGCCGCAGTGGCGCGGCGATTTGCGCCCTGCGCCGCAGCCCTTTGATGTGGTGCAGCGCGGCGGCGTTGATCTTGCGCCGCTGGACCCAAGCGATGCGGGTGATGCGCTGCGGCTGCTGGCGTATCTATGGCCCGACCAGCCCGAGCGTTTGGCCCGCACCCGCGCGGCCATAGCCGCGGCGGATATGCGCCCCGAGGCGGGCGATGCCGCGCCGTGGCTGGCGCAGCGGCTGGAACAGGAATTTCCCGGTGCGTTGCATGTGATTTACAGCACCATTGCCGCGCAATATTTCCCGACCAGCACCAGCCGCGCCATTGCGCGCAGCCTGTGCCAAGCGGGCGCGGCGGCCACGGCGCAGGCTCCGGTTTTGCATTTGTCACTGGAGGCGGATGGGAAGGCGCCGGGGGCCGCGCTGAGCGCGACCTTGTGGCGCGGCGGCGGGCCAGAGCAGATGCATCTGGCCCGCGCCGGGTTTCATGTGGATTGGATCGACTGGGCGCCGCATGCGCCCAAAGCGCCGTTTTATCCGCTGTGATCAGGCGGTCAGATCGCGCAGCACCTGCGCTGCGATTTCGAACGAGTGGATGCGCGCGGCAGGGTCGTGGATCATGCCGGTGATCATCAGCTCGTCCGGCTGGTAGGTGTCGATGATCGATTTGAGCTGCTGGTGCACGGTGTCTTTGCTGCCGCTGGCCGAGCAGGAAAGCGCCTGATTGACCTGTGCCAGCACCGGGGCGGGGACATGTGCGCTGATGTCTTCGACGGGCAGGGGCAATTTGCCCGGTTGCCCGGTGCGCAGCCGCGCAAAGGCCAATTGCTGGGAACTGCGCAGGAAGGCAGCTTCGGCGTCGCTATCCGCAGCGCAGACCCCGGCGGCGACCATCACATGCGGTTTGTCCAGATGCGCCGAGGGGCGGAAGGTGGCGCGGTAAGTGGCCAGTGCTTCGTCCAGCATGGCGGGGGCGAAATGCGAGGCAAACGCATAGGGCAGGCCCAGATAGGCCGCCAGTTGCGCGCCATAGGTGCTGGAGCCCAAGATCCAGACCGGCACATGGGTGCCTGTGCCGGGGATGGCGCGCACCGGGGCATTGTCGGGCATATCGCCAAAATAGCCGATCAGTTCCTGCACATCTTGGGGGAAGCTGTCTTCGGGGGCCATGTGGCGGCGCAGGGCGCGGGCTGTGGCCATATCGGTGCCGGGGGCGCGGCCCAGCCCCAGATCGATCCGGCCCGGGTAAAGCGTGGCGAGTGTGCCAAATTGTTCCGCCACCACCAGCGGCGCGTGATTGGGCAGCATGATGCCCCCTGCGCCCACCCGCATGGTCGAGGTCGCGGCGGCCACATGGCCGATCACCAGCGCGGTGGCGGCGCTGGCGATGCCGGGCATGTTGTGATGTTCGGCCAGCCAATAGCGGTGATAGCCCGCTTTTTCGGCGGCTTGGGCCAGCGCGGCGGTATTGGCCAGTGCATCGGCGGCGGTTTTGCCTTCGGGCACGGGGGAAAGATCGAGCAGCGAGAAATTTTGCATGTGGGGTCTCCGTTTCGGCTTTGACCTATGCAACCGAGAGCCGAACGCCAAGGGCCGGGGGCGGGGTTTGTTTGTGCGGGGCCTTGACCGGGCGGGGCTGCGTCCCTTATACGCCCCCGGTGCACCATTGCGGGTGCATGGAATCGTAACGCCGCGTTTGGCCACTCCCGTCGCTGGGGGCCAATTCCGGCAAAAGGAGAAGCGACATGAAACTTCACGAACTTTCAGACAATCCAGGCGCAACCAAAAAACGCATGCGCGTCGCGCGTGGCCCCGGCTCCGGCAAGGGTAAAATGGGTGGCCGTGGTATCAAGGGTCAAAAATCCCGTTCAGGTGTTTCCATCAACGGTTATGAAGGCGGTCAGATGCCTTTGTACCAACGTCTTCCAAAGCGTGGCTTTAACAAGCCGAACCGCAAAGAATTCGCTGTTGTGAACCTGGGCCTGATTCAGAAATTTGTGGACGCAGGCAAAATCGACGCGAAAAACGCGATCAACGAAGATGTGTTGGTTGCTTCGGGTCTGATCCGCCGCAAGCGCGACGGTATCCGCGTTCTGGCGAAGGGCGATATCACGTCCAAGCTGGATCTTCAGGTGACTGGCGCGTCGAAATCCGCTGTTGAAGCTGTTGAAAAAGCGGGCGGCAAGCTGACCGTGACAGCAGCCGTGGCGGCAGAAGCGTCCGAGTAACGCAGCTTAGAGGCTTGTGAGCGGGCGCTGTCCCGCTTACATAGTTTTGAGTTTTCCAAATACGCCGCCCGCCGGAAAACGGTTAGGGCGGCGTTTTGACATTATGAGGAAGAACCACACATGGTATCTGCCGTCGAGAATATGGCCGCCAACACCAGCTGGGCAGCGCTGGGTAAGGCCACCGACTTGCGCAACCGCATTCTATTCACGCTGGGCCTGCTGATTGTATATCGGCTGGGCACATTTATTCCTGTGCCGGGAATCGATGGCGGGGCGTTGCGGGACTTTATGGAAAGTGCGGGCCAAGGCATTGGCGGCATGGTTTCCATGTTCACCGGTGGCGCATTGGGCCGCATGGGGATTTTTGCGCTGGGCATCATGCCCTATATCTCGGCCTCGATCATTGTGCAGCTTCTGACCTCGATGGTGCCCGCGCTGGAGCAGCTCAAGAAAGAAGGCGAGCAGGGCCGCAAGAAAATCAACCAATACACGCGGTTCGGTACGGTGGCCCTTGCCACGGTGCAGGCTTATGGTTTGGCTGTGTCGCTTGAGGCGGGTGATATTGCCGCCGATCCGGGCCTGTATTTCCGCATGGCTTGTATGATCACGCTGGTGGGTGGCACCATGTTCTTGATGTGGCTGGGTGAGCAGATCACCGCACGCGGCATCGGCAACGGTATTTCCTTGATCATCTTTGTGGGCATCATTGCCGAAGTGCCTGCGGCGATTGCCCAGTTCTTTGCGCAGGGCCGTTCCGGCACCATGAGCCCCGCTGTGATCATCGGCGTTTTGGTGATGGTGATTGCCACCATCATGTTTGTGGTCTTCATGGAGCGCGCGCTTCGCAAGATCCACATTCAATATCCGCGCCGCCAAGTGGGCATGAAAGTCTATGACGGCGGGTCCAGCCACCTGCCGGTCAAGGTAAACCCGGCGGGTGTGATTCCGGCGATCTTTGCCTCGTCCTTGTTGCTGTTGCCTGTCACGATCAGCACCTTTAGCGGCGATTCCACCAGCCCGGTGATGTCATGGCTGCTTGCCAACTTTGGCCCCGGTCAGCCGCTGTATCTGCTGTTCTTTGTGGCGATGATTGTGTTCTTTGCCTATTTCTACACCTTCAACGTCAGCTTTAAGCCTGATGAAGTGGCCGATAACCTGAAGAACCAAAACGGGTTCATTCCGGGCATTCGCCCCGGCAAGAAGACCGCCGAATATCTGGAATATGTGGTGAACCGCATTCTGGTGCTGGGCGCGGCCTATCTGGCGGCTGTGTGTTTGCTGCCGGAAATCCTGCGCGGGCAATTGGCGATCCCCTTTTACTTTGGCGGCACATCCGTATTGATTGTGGTTTCCGTCACGATGGATACTATCCAGCAAGTTCAAAGCCATTTGCTGGCCCATCAATACGAGGGTCTGCTTGAAAAGTCGCAACTGCGCGGCAAAGGGGCAGGCAAAGGAAAACCCCGCAAGAAACGGAGTCCCGTACGTCGATGAATATTATTCTGCTTGGCCCACCCGGCGCTGGCAAAGGCACACAAGCCCGCCACCTCGTCGAAACCCGTAACATGGTGCAGCTGTCCACAGGGGACATGCTGCGCGAAGCCAAAGACTCCGGCACAGAGATGGGCAAGGTCGTTGCCGATGTGATGGAACGTGGCGATCTGGTGACAGATGAGATCGTCATCGGTCTGATCCGTGAAAAGCTGGAAACTGGCGGCGCCAATGGCGGATATATCTTTGATGGTTTCCCGCGCACTTTGGCGCAGGCAACCGCGCTGGGTGATCTGCTCAAAGCCATGGGCGAGAGCCTGCATTCGGTGATCGAGCTGCGCGTCAAGGACGAGGCGCTGGTGGCGCGGGTTTCTGGCCGCTCGACTTGTGGTCATTGCGGCGAGGTTTATCACGACGAGACCAAGCCGCAGCCTGCGGATGGCAAATGTTCCAACTGCGGCGCGACCGAGTTCAAGCGCCGTGCGGATGACAATGCCGATGCGCTGCGCACCCGTCTGATGGCCTATTACAAACAGACATCGCCGCTGATTGGCTATTATTACGCGTTTGATCTGCTCAAGCAGGTTGATGGTTTGGCGGATATTGCCAAGGTTCAAGGCTCCATCGCGGATATTCTGGACGCCTGAAGCGCCTGTTAAGTTTTAAAGCGCCTGCCTGCTTTGGCCGCGCCTTTGCCCCGGGCGCCGGGGGAGGGGGCCGCCAAAGCGGGGGGCGCTTTTTGCTGGGCACTGCGGAATATGCCTTGCGGCGTTGGGGTATGGGTTGACGGGATTGCAAAATAGCCATAACCAGCCCTATCTCTCACGAGAATCAATTTGTGAAAGTGTGTAGCTAACGCTTTTGCAAGACCACCTGATCAGCTGTTACCCGGAGCCTGAAATTGCTTCCGGGTTTCGTGTTGTGAAAAAAGGGTCTGGAACGACGGACCCGCAACGAAAAGGAATGACCCACGTGGCACGTATTGCCGGCGTAAATATCCCGACTGCAAAGCGGGTTCCAATCGCCCTCACCTATATCACCGGTATCGGTAATTCATCTGCGGAAGCAATTTGCGAGGCCGTTGGCATCGACAAAACGCGCCGCGTTAACGAATTGTCCGACGCTGAAATCTTGGCCGTTCGCGAACATATCGACGCAAACTTCACCGTTGAAGGCGATCTGCGCCGTGAGACGCAGATGAACGTTAAGCGTCTGATGGATCTGGGCTGCTACCGCGGTCTGCGTCACCGTCGCAACCTGCCGGTTCGCGGTCAGCGGACTCACACCAACGCACGTACTCGCAAAGGCCCCGCAAAGGCCATTGCTGGTAAGAAGAAATAAGGGAGGCTGATTAGATGGCACGCGATACACGCAAGACCAAGAAAAAGGTCTCCAAGAACATCGCCGCTGGTGTGGCGCATGTGAACTCGTCCTTCAACAACACCAAGATCCTGATCTCGGATGTTCAAGGCAACGCAATCAGCTGGTCTTCGGCAGGCACCATGGGTTTCAAAGGGTCGCGTAAATCGACACCTTATGCCGCCCAGATGGCCGCAGAAGACGCCGGCCGCAAAGCACAAGAACACGGCGTGAAAACGCTGGAAGTCGAAGTGCAAGGCCCCGGTTCCGGCCGCGAATCCGCATTGCGCGCACTGGCTGCTGCTGGTTTCAACATCACGTCGATCCGTGATGTGACACCAATGGCGCATAACGGTTGCCGCCCGCCGAAGCGCCGCCGCGTTTAAGCGATATCACGACAGTTGGGGCTGGCGTATTCTCGCTGGCCCCCGCCGCTTTTTTGAAACCTCGAGCGTTTGTGCCGTCTGGACATGGGGCGCAAAACGAGAATGGAGGGACGCATGATCCACAAGAACTGGGCTGAATTGATCAAGCCACAACAGCTTGATGTAAAACCGGGCAACGATCCTGCGCGTCAGGCAACCGTTGTGGCGGAACCGCTTGAGCGTGGCTTTGGCCTGACCATGGGCAACGCCCTGCGCCGCGTGCTGATGAGCTCGCTGCAAGGTGCGGCCATCACCTCTGTGCAAATCGACAACGTGCTGCATGAGTTTTCCTCTGTTGCCGGTGTGCGTGAAGATGTCACCGACATCATCCTGAACCTGAAGGGTGTTTCCATCCGCATGGAAGTTGAAGGGCCAAAGCGCCTGTCGATTTCCGCTAAGGGTCCGGGCGTTGTGACTGCTGGCGACATCAGCGAATCCGCAGGGATCGAGGTTTTGAACCGCGATCACGTCATCTGTCACCTTGACGATGGCGCGGATGTTTACATGGAACTGACGGTTAACACCGGCAAGGGCTATGTATCCGCAGATAAGAACAAACCCGAAGATGCGCCAATTGGTCTTATTCCAATCGACGCGATCTATTCGCCCGTGAAAAAAGTCAGCTATGACGTGCAGCCGACCCGTGAGGGCCAAGTGCTGGATTATGATAAGCTGACCATGAAAGTGGAAACAGACGGGTCCATCACGCCAGATGACGCCGTGGCATTTGCTGCGCGCATCTTGCAGGACCAGCTGTCGATCTTCGTGAACTTTGATGAGCCAGAATCCGCGTCCCGTCAGGACGATGATGATGGTCTGGAATTCAACCCGCTGCTGCTGAAGAAAGTAGACGAGCTGGAGCTTTCCGTGCGTTCGGCAAACTGCCTCAAGAACGACAACATCGTTTACATCGGCGATTTGATCCAGAAAACCGAAGCCGAAATGCTCCGCACGCCGAACTTTGGCCGCAAATCCTTGAACGAAATCAAGGAAGTGCTGTCTGGGATGGGTCTGCACTTGGGCATGGACGTTGAAGATTGGCCACCGGACAACATCGAAGATCTGGCGAAGAAATTCGAAGACGCCTTTTAAGCCATACAGGTGCGCCCGAAAGGCGCACCTGACGACCGGGTCAAGAGACCCCAAGGAGAGCCCAAGACACGCATCGCGGGCCAGACAAAGCAAAACCGCCCGTAGAGGGCATATATTTGGAGATTAAGACATGCGTCACGCACGTGGATACCGCCGCCTGAACCGTACACATGAGCACCGCAAGGCGCTCTGGGCCAACATGGCAGGCTCGCTCATCGAACATGAGCAAATCAAAACTACTTTGCCAAAAGCAAAAGAACTGCGCCCGATCATTGAAAAACTGATCACGCTGGCGAAACGTGGCGATCTGCACGCCCGCCGCCAAGCCCGCGCACAGCTGAAGCAAGACCAGTATGTTGCGAAACTTTTTGAAATTCTCGGCCCCCGGTACAAAGACCGCCAAGGTGGTTATGTGCGCGTGCTGAAAGCCGGTTTCCGTTACGGTGACATGGCGCCCATGGCGATCATCGAATTTGTTGACCGTGACCGCGACGCCAAAGGCGCAGGCGACAAAGCCCGCGTTGCATCCGAGGATGCTGTTGCAGAATAAAGCGGCGCTGCTGCTGATCTGACAAAATGATTTAAAGCCCCGCCTTTGGCGGGGTTTTTTCGTATTTAGGCCTCCGGCGGGGATTTTGGACCAATTGGAAAGCCATAGGGGAGTTGCGCCGGGGGCGCAGGCTGCGCATATCTGGGGGATGAGACATGTGTTTTTGATCCTGACCCTGATGCTGTGTCTGGCCCACCCGGCCAGCGCGCAGCAAGTGCCGCAATCTGCCGCGCAGATGAGCCTTAGTTTTGTGCCCGTCGTCAAAGAAGTGACCCCGGCGGTGGTGAATATCTATGCCAAGATCATGACCCAGCCGCGGCGCACGCCGTTGCAGCTTGATCCGTTTTTCGAGCGGTTCTTTCGCGATCCTTTTGCCGAGAAGCCACGGGTGCAGAACTCGCTTGGGTCGGGGGTGATCTTGTCGGAGGACGGGATTGTGGTGTCGAATTATCATGTGGTGGGCATGGCGACGGATATTCGCGTGGTGCTCAATGACCGGCGCGAGTTTTCGGCGCGGGTGTTGATGGGCGATGCGGAGCTTGATCTGGCGATTTTGAAGATCGAGGCGGAGGAGCCGCTGCCCTATTTGGCGCTGCGCGACAGTGACGGGGTCGAGGTGGGCGAATTGGCGCTGGCGATTGGCAACCCGTTTGGGGTGGGCCAGACCGTGAGCAGCGGCATTGTGTCCGGGCTCGCGCGGTCGGGGGCCACGGGGGGCAGTGGTTTTGGCTATTTCATCCAGACCGATGCGCCGATCAATCCGGGCAATTCGGGCGGTGCTTTGGTGGATATGGGCGGGCGTTTGATGGGGGTGAATACCTCGATCCTGACGCGTTCCGGCGGGTCCAACGGCCTTGGGTTTGCGATCCCTGCGGATTTGGTCGCGAGTTTCATGGCGCAGGCCCGCGAAGGGCGCGAGAGTTTTCAGCGGCCATGGGCCGGGATCAGCGGCCAGCCGGTGGATGCGGATATGGCCGCGCCTTTGGGGCTGGACCGGGCGGGCGGCGTGATCATTTCGGGGCTGCATGAGGCCAGCCCGTTTCAGCAGGCGGGGTTTGCTGTGGGCGATGTGATTACCGGCGTGGATGGCGGGCCAGTGAACACCCCTGCCGAGATGATTTACCGCATGGCTGTGGCGGGCACCGGGCAGGCGGTGCCAGTGAGCCGGGTGCGCGGCGGGCAGACCCGCGAGATCGAGGTGCCGTTGATGGTCGCGCCGGACCTGCCGCCGCGCATGGCGATTGTGATGCCGCAGGGCACAGCCCTGCCCGGGGTGCAGCTTGCGCGGATCAATCCGGCGGTGATTTCCGAGCTGAACCTGCCTTTGGAAAGCGAGGGGGTTGTGGTGATGGACCCCGGCCCGATTGGCCCGCGTGTGGGGCTGCGGGCCGGCGATGTGATCTTGGCGCTCAATGGGGCGCAGGTGGCCGAGCCGCGCGGCGTATTGGAGGTGATGAGCGGGCAGCTTCGGCGGTTCGAGATGGTGGTGCAGCGCGGCGCGGAGCGCCGGGTGCTGCGGTTCCGGCGCTGATGGCGGATTTATTTGGATCAGGGGGCGATGCCCCAGCCGAGGCACCGGGCCGGCGGCCATTGGCAGACCGGCTGCGGCCAAAGAGCCTTGGCGAGGTAATTGGCCAGCAGAAGGTTCTGGGGCCGGAAGCGCCGCTGACGGTGATGCTGGAGGCGGGGGCGCTGTCTTCGTTGATCTTTTGGGGGCCGCCGGGGGTGGGCAAGACCACCATTGCGCGGCTCTTGGCGGATGAGACCGATCTGCATTTTGTGCAGATTTCGGCAATTTTCACCGGGGTGCCGGATCTGCGCAAAGTTTTCGAGGCGGCGAAGATCAGGCGGCAGAACGGGCAGGGCACCTTGCTTTTTGTCGATGAGATTCACCGGTTCAACAAAGCCCAGCAGGACGGGTTTTTGCCGCATATGGAGGATGGCACCATTTTGCTGGTGGGGGCGACCACGGAGAATCCGTCGTTCGAGCTTAATGCCGCTGTGATGTCGCGGGCGCAGGTTCTGGTGCTGGAGCGGCTGACGCTGGGCGAGTTGGAGCTGTTGGCGCAGCGGGCCGAGCAGGAGCTGGGGCGCGAGATGCCGCTGGAGGCGGAGGCGCGGGCGGCGCTGCTGGATATGGCGGATGGCGATGGGCGCGCGCTGCTCAACCTGATTGAGCAGGTCATGGCGTGGAAGAGCGATGCGCCGCTGGGGCGGGCCGCGCTGGCCACGCGGTTGATGAAGCGCGCGGCGCAATATGACAAGGGCGGGGACGCGCATTACAATCTGATTTCCGCGCTGCATAAATCGGTGCGGGGCAGTGACCCGGATGCCGCGCTTTATTGGTATGCGCGGATGTTGGAGGGCGGGGAAGACCCGCGCTATCTGGCGCGGCGGCTGACGCGTATGGCGGTGGAAGACATTGGTTTGGCCGATCCGCAGGCGCAGGCGATTTGTTTGCAAAGCTGGGAGACCTATGAGCGGCTTGGCAGCCCCGAGGGGGAGCTGGCGCTGGCGCAGGCGGTGACCTATCTGGCGCTCGCGCCGAAATCCAACGCGGGCTATGTGGCCTATAAGGCGGCGCGGCGGGCGGCCAAGGAGACCGGATCGGAGCCGCCGCCCAAACATATTCTGAACGCGCCCACCAAGATGATGAAAGAGCAGGGTTACGGCGCGGGCTATGCCTATGATCATGACGCAGAGGACGGGTTTTCGGGGCAGAATTATTTCCCCGAAACCATGGCGCGCCCGGTGCTTTATGCGCCGGTGGAGCGCGGTTTTGAGCGCGATTTGAAGAAGCGGGCCGATTATTTTGCCGGGCTGCGGGCCAAACGGGCCGAGCGGGAGTAGGCGCGGGGCGCGATTTGAGTATTTGCGGAAGGGTGAAACGGTGGTTTGGCCCTGCAAAACTTGACAAGCGCGGCGCAACGCGTGACAGACCGCGCATGATATCTACGCTTTCACTTGTGGCATTGGGCGGCGCGATTGGCGCGGGGCTTCGCTTTTTGGCGGGGACCGCGATGTTGCGTCTGACCGGGCCTGCGGAGTTTCCGCTGGCTGTGCTGCTTGTGAATGTGGCGGGTTCGTTTTTGATGGGGATTTTTGTGGTGGTCGCGGCGCAGCGCGGTTTGACCCATTTGAGCCCGTTTGTGATGACCGGTCTGCTGGGCGGGTTTACCACGTTTTCGGCGTTTTCGCTGGAGACGGTCACGTTGATGGAGCGGGGGCAGATCGGGCATGCCGCGCTTTATGTGGCGCTGTCTGTGGGGATGTCGATTGCCGCGTTGATGCTGGGCCTATGGGCCGCACGGGAGATTGTTTTATGAGCCGCGTTCAGATTGTAGCCGTTGAAGAGGGTGAGGGCGATCAGCGTCTGGACCGTTGGTTCAAGCGGCGGTTTCCGCAGATTTCGCAGGGGCGGCTTGAGAAGCTGTGCCGCAAGGGCGAGGTGCGTGTGGATGGGGGCCGGGTGAAGGCCTCGAGCCGTGTGGAAGTGGGTCAGCAGGTGCGCGTGCCGCCTTTGCCGGACGAGCAGGCACCGCCGCCGCCGCCGCGCACGCGGATCAGTGATGCGGATGCCAAGATGATCCGCAACTGTGTGATTTACCGCGATGATCAGGTGATCGCGCTCAATAAGCCCGCGGGCTTGGCCGTGCAGGGCGGATCGGGGCAGGCGGATCGCCATGTGGATGCGCTTTCGGAGGCGTTGAAGTTCGATCTTGAGGAAAAGCCGCGTCTTGTGCACCGGTTGGACAAGGACACATCGGGTGTTTTGCTATTGGCGCGCACGCGCGAGGCGGCGAAGGCATTGACCGCTGCCATGCGCCACCGCGAGACGCGCAAGATTTATTGGGCCATCGTGGCCGGGGTGCCGACGCCCTATTTGGGCGAGATCAAATACGGGTTGGTCAAGGCGGGCGGCCATGGGCGCAGCGGCGAGGGCGAGAAGATGATCGCCGTGCATCCGCGTGATCTGGATAACACGCCGGGGGCCAAGCGTGCGCATACGCTTTATGCGACCTTGTTCCGGGTGGCATCGCGCGCCTCTTGGGTGGCGATGGAGCCGATCACCGGGCGCACCCACCAGTTGCGCGCGCATATGGCCGAGATTGGCCATCCGATTGCCGGGGACGGCAAATACGGCGGGTCGGGCCAAGAGAATATGGGCGATGGTTGGGGCGCGCAGATCGGCGGGATGATTTCCAAGAAGCTGCATTTGCACGCGCGGATGATCCGGTTCGAGCATCCGCAGACCCGCAAGCAGATCACCATCATTGCGCCGCTGCCCGAGCATATGGCCCATACATGGGATACATTCGGTTGGACCGAGGATCTGGCGGCGGAAGATCCGTTTGAGGAATTGCAATGAGCGCAGCTTTGCGGCTGGTGATTTTTGATGTCGATGGCACGTTGGTCGACAGCCAAGGCGATATTGTTGCCGCCATGCGTGCCGCCTTTGCGCAGGCCGGGGTAGACGCGCCCAGCCGGGCGGAGATTTTGAGCATTGTCGGGCTATCGCTGGATGTGGCGATGGCGCGGCTTGCCCCGGCGCAGAGCGCAGCGGTGCAGGGCGCGATGGTGCAGGCCTATAAAGACGCCTATATGGATCTGCGCGCGCAGGCGGGGGCGGCGCAATCATCGCCGCTCTATCCCGGCGCGCGCGAGACGTTGGATGCGTTGCGGCAGGTGGATGATATTTTGCTGGGCGTGGCCACGGGCAAATCCAAACGCGGGCTCGATAAGCTGATTGAGGCGCATGGGCTGGAGGGGTTTTTTGTGACCCAGCAGGTGGCGGATTTCCATCCCTCCAAGCCGCATCCTTCGATGATCCTTGCGGCCATGTCCGAGACCGGCGTGGCGGCGCGCGACACGGTGATGATTGGCGATACGAGTTTTGACATGGAGATGGCGGCCAGCGCCGGGGTGCGGGGAATCGGGGTGGCTTGGGGCTATCATCCGCGCCGCGATTTGGGGGCTGCGTGGCGAATCGTTGACGGGTTTGCCGAGATTGCGCCGCTGCTGGGCGAAGAGGGCTGAATAAATGAGCGATTGGAAAGCAAAGCGGTTTTGGAAAGCTTCGGAGGTGATCGAGGCACCGGGCGGTTTTACTGTCGCGCTGGATGGGCGGCCTATCAAGACGCCTGCCAAAGCGCCGCTTGTGATGCCCACGCGGGCCATGGCCGAGGCCGTGGCGGGCGAGTGGGATGCGCAAGAGGGGATCATTGATCCCGGCTCCATGCCCTGTACCCGCACCGCGAATGCAGCGATTGATAAGGTTGCGGTGCAGCATGCGGAAGTGGCCGATATGCTGGCGGCATATGGCGATAGTGACCTGCTGTGTTACCGCGCCGATCATCCAGAAGAGTTGGTAGAGCGGCAAAGCGCGCAGTGGGATCCGTGGCTTAGCTGGGCGCAAGAGGCGCTTAATGTGCAGCTTTTGCCGCGGGTGGGCGTGGTGCATGTGCCGCAAGAGCCGGAAGCTTTGGCCGCGATGAGCCGGTTGGTGCATGGCTATGACAAGTTCCAATTGGCGGCGTTTCACGATCTTGTGTCGCTGAGCGGATCGCTGGTGATTGGCTTCGCGGCAGCGCAGGGTGCGCGCGATATTGAGGCGCTTTGGGATATCTCGCGGCTGGATGAAAACTGGCAGATCGAGCAATGGGGCGCGGACGACGAAGCCAGCGCCATGGCCGAGGTAAAAAAGGCCGCCTTTGTACATGCTAAGCGCATGTTTGATCTGGCAATTGTAAAATAGGACCGATTCGGACGCGTGCCCTAGGGGCAGGCGCTGTGAGATCGGTCAAATTTGCGTAACCTACCCTTGACCTAGAGCGGTGTTTCCGCTCACACTCGCCTTTATTGAGCGGGGCTTGCCCTGCCATGTATCACCTCCGGTGCGGTAAGTGCCGGTTGAACCGTCCGAAATGTGGCGGAAAATCAGGAAGAGGTAAAAATGAAAAAATCAGTATTCTTTGGCGCGCTGACCGTAGCCGGCCTTGCCGCCGGCGCAGCAGCAGCCGGCACGCTGGACGATGTTAAAGCGCGCGGCAAGCTGAACTGCGGCGTGACCACGGGTCTTGCCGGTTTTGCAGCGCCCAACGCCACGGGCGAGTGGGAAGGTTTCGACGTGGCGGTATGCCGCGCGGTTGCAGCGGCCGTTCTGAGCGACAAGAACGCCGTCGAATTTGTGCCAACAACCGGCAAAACACGGTTCACCGCGTTGGCATCGGGCGAGATCGATTTCCTTGCGCGCAACACCACATGGACCTTTAGCCGTGACACCGACCTGAAATTCGATTTCATCGGCGTGAACTATTATGACGGTCAAGGTTTCTTGGTGCCCAAAGCGCTGGGTGTTTCTTCGGCCAAAGATTTGGACGGCGCGACAGTTTGCGTTCAAACCGGCACCACAACCGAGCTGAACCTTGCGGATTTCTTCCGTTCCAACAACATCAGCTATGAGCCCGTGCCAATCGAAACCAACGCCGAAGGCCAGCAGCAATATCTGGCCGGTGCCTGCGATGCCTATACCACGGATGCGTCCGGTCTGGCGTCGACACGGGCCACATTCGAAGCGCCGGGCGAGCATATCTTGCTGCCTGAGATCATCTCCAAAGAGCCACTTGGCCCGCTGGTGCGTCATGGCGACAACGAATGGGGTGACGTGACACGCTGGGTGTTGAACGCGCTGATCGCGGCTGAAGAGCTGGGCATCACATCGGCCAACATCGAAGAAGTTGCCGGCAGCAGCACCAACCCTGAAGTGGCCCGTATCTTGGGCGCCGAAGGCGATCTGGGTGCGATGATCGGTCTGGACGCCGAGTGGGCCAAGCGCGCCATCATGGCCGAAGGCAACTATGGTGAGATCTTTGCCAAGAACATCGGCGAAGAAACACCCATCGGTCTGGCACGGGGTCTGAACGCCCAGTGGACAGATGGCGGCCTGCTTTACACGCCTCCTTTCCGTTAAGCGATACATGCCAAAGGGCGCGGATATTCTCCGCGCCCTTTGCGCCCTAAGGGGGCCACACCCCCCGTCCAAAGTGACCAAAATGATCCGGCAGATCCGCAACAGTAAGTTGCACCTTAAAAAATGCTCCGGAACACAGGGATATAATCAATGACAACATTCACCGACCCACCGCAGGGGGCGTTCCGGCTATCTATGCTGTTGAACGACACCCGGTATCGATCGCGGACATTGCAGGCAATTGCGGCCATCGTGCTGGCTTTGGCGATTGGCTATGTGATCCGCAATCTGATGCTGAACCTGCAAGCCGCCGGGCTTAACATCTCGTTCAACTTCCTCAGCGCGCCAGCGGGATATGACATCAACCAGACGCTGATCGAGTATACCAGCCGATCATCGAACCTAAGTGCTGCGGTTGTGGGCATATTGAACACGTTGCTGGTGGCGTTTCTGGCCTGTTTAACGGCCACGGTGCTGGGGGTTATGGCGGGGGTTTTGCGCCTGTCGAAGAACTGGTTGGTGCGCAAATTGATGGCGTTTTACGTCGAGATTTTCCGCAACATTCCGGTGCTGGTCTGGATTTTGATCATCTACACCATCGTGACCGTGGCATTGCCCGCGCCCAGTGCGTATCGCGGCGAGACGCCAAGTTCGACGATGTTTCTGGATCTGATCGCCTTTACCAACCGGGGGATTTACATCCCTGCGCCGGTGTGGGGCCCCGGATCGCTTGTGGTGGCGGCGGTGTTCATCGCGTCGATCATCGGGATTTTTGCCTATCGGCGTTATGCCACACAGCAGTTGTTTGACCATGGGCGGATGTTGCCACGGGTCTGGCCGGTTGTGGCGATCTTCTTTGTGCCAACGGTGCTTGCCTATTTTGTGATGGGCAGCCCGGTTTCCATGGAAGTGCCTGCGCTCAAGGGCTTCAACTTTCAGGGCGGGGTACAGATTGGCGCGCCGTTGATTGCGCTTTGGCTGGCGCTGTCGGTTTATACCGGGGCGTTCATTGCGGAAAATGTGCGGGCCGGGATTCAGGCGATCAGCACGGGGCAAACCGAGGCGGCGGCCGCGCTTGGGCTGCGCTCGGGGCGGATCATGAGCCTTGTGGTGTTGCCGCAGGCGCAGCGGGTGATTATCCCGCCGCTGATCTCGCAATATCTAAACATCACCAAAAACTCGTCCCTCGCGATTTTGGTGGGCTATGCGGATATCACCGCGACGCTGGGCGGGATCACCCTGAACCAGACTGGGCGGGCGATTGAATGCGTCTTGCTGCTGATGCTGTTCTATTTGGTGATCTCTTTGCTGATCTCATTTTTCATGAACATCTACAACAACGCCATGAAGCTGAAGGAGCGCTGAGATGTCAGACACACATTCAGAATCCGTCGCCTTTGTGCGCGATACAGCCCTGCCGCCGCTGGACCCTCCGGCGGCCCAAAGCGGGGTGATCAGATGGGGGCGCGAGAATCTTTTTGCGACCCCGGCCAATGCGGTGCTGACGCTGGTCAGTTTCTACGTGATCTATCTGGTGGTGATGGCGACCCTGCCATGGCTGCTCAACGGGATTTGGGACACAGGCTCGCTGCGCGAATGCCGCGAGATTTTGGACGGGGCCACGGGGGCGTGTTTCTCGGTTCTGTCCGAGCGCTGGAACCAGTTGCTGTTCGGGTTCAAATACCCCCCGGACCAATATTGGCGGCCTTTGCTGGCGTTTTTGGTGATGATTGTCGCCTTTGCGCCGGTGCTGTTCTTTGATCTGCCGCGCAAGCTGTTGATCGTCACGGCGCTGTTTCCGTTTCTTGGGTATTGGCTGCTTTGGGGCGGCTCTATCTGGGTGCCTGTTGCGGCGCTGGCCGGGGTGATTGCGGGCTATCTGGTTTACGCCAGATTGGTTGTGCAGAGCTTTGCTGGCGGGTTCTTTGGCGGCATTGCAGCGGCGGTGGTTGCGTGGGTTTTGCTGGGCTATATCACGCCTGAGCTGGCCATGGCGACGCCGGGGCTGGCGCTGGAGGCGGTGCCTTCGCGGGACATGGGGGGCTTTATGCTCAACATGATGCTGGGGGTTACCTGTGTGTCATTGTCGCTGCCGATTGGTGTGGCGCTGGCGCTGGGGCGGCAATCGAGCATGCCGCTGATCAAGTGGATTTCGGTGGTGTTCATCGAGTTCATTCGCGGTGTGCCGCTGATCACGCTGCTGTTTGTGGCGAATGTGATGTTGGCGTATTTCTTCCCGCCCGGCTCTGGTGTGGATCTGTTCTTGCGCGTGGTGATCATGATCACCATGTTCTCGGCGGCCTATATTGCGGAAGTGATCCGGGGCGGGCTCGCGGCTTTGCCCAAGGGGCAATATGAGGCTGCGGACAGTCTGGGGCTTGATTACCCGCAGGCGATGCGGCTGATTATTTTGCCGCAGGCGCTGAAGATTTCGATCCCCGGCATCGTGAACATTGCGGTGGGTCTGTTCAAAGACACCACCTTGGTTTCCGTGATTTCCATGTTCGATCTGATCGGCATGATCCGCGGGCCAATCCTAGCTTCGACCGATTGGGCCGGGGTGTATTGGGAGTTGTTCGGCTTTGCCGCGCTGCTGTTCTTTGTCGTGTGTTACGGCATTTCACAATATTCGCAGTGGCTGGAACGCCGTCTCGCGACAGATCATCGTTAAGGAGCCTGAACCATGGCTGAAGCAAAACAAATGCAAGTTTCCGACGAAATTGCCATTTCGATCAATAAGATGAACAAGTGGTACGGCGCGTTCCATGTGCTGCGGGACATTGACCTGACGGTGCATCGCGGCGAGCGGATCGTGATTTGCGGGCCTTCCGGCTCGGGTAAATCGACGCTGATCCGCTGTATCAACGCGCTGGAGGAGCATCAAAAAGGGTCGATTGAAGTGGACGGCACCTTGCTGTCTTCGGACCTCAAGAACATCGACAAAATCCGCCGCGAGGTGGGGATGTGTTTCCAGCATTTCAACCTGTTCCCGCATCTGAGCATTTTGGAGAACCTGACGCTGGCGCCGATCTGGGTGCGTAAAACGCCCAAGAAAGAAGCCGAAGAAGTGGCGATGCATTATCTTGAGAAGGTGAAAATCCCCGATCAGGCGCATAAATACCCCGGTCAATTGTCGGGCGGGCAGCAGCAGCGTGTGGCGATTGCGCGGTCTTTGTGCATGCGTCCACGGATCATGTTGTTTGATGAGCCGACATCGGCGCTTGACCCCGAGATGATCAAGGAAGTGCTCGATACGATGATCGAGCTGGCCGAAGAAGGCATGACCATGCTGTGTGTGACCCATGAGATGGGGTTTGCGCGGCAGGTGGCGAACCGGGTGATCTTTATGGATGAGGGTCAGATTGTGGAGCAGAACGAGCCCGAAGAGTTCTTTAACAACCCGCAATCCCCGCGCACGCAGCTGTTCCTGAGCCAGATCCTCGGCCACTAAGGCAGCGCGATTAATGATTGTAGAACGCCCCGGTTTGCGCCGGGGCGTTTTGCGTTTGGCGGGAATGAGTATTTTTGGAAGGGTGAAGCCGGGGGCGCGGTTACGCCAGATCGCGGGGGGTGGTGAAGGCGGCGATGTGGCCTGTGCCGGGGGTAGCTGCGGACCAGTTGGTGATGTCGAAATGCAGCACGAGGGCTGCGCCGGTGGGGAAGCGGGGGAAATCGGGGTGGGCGGGCCAGTCGGCGGTGAGATCCGTGGCGAAGGCTGCGCTGCCGGGGTTGTGGCCCAGCATCAGCACCGTGTCGCCCAGGGCCTTGTGCAGCAGGGCGGCCATGTCTTCGGGGGCGGCGAGGTAGAGGCTTCGGGTGGTGTTGGTTTGGGTGGCTTGGGGCAGGTCCAGCCCTTGGGCGGTTTGCACGCAGCGTGCCGCGCTGGAGCAAAGCAGCGTATCGGGCAGGTGATCCATTTGCCGCAGCCATGCGCCGAGTTTGGGGGCATCGGCCATGCCGCGGGCGTTGAGCGGGCGGTCGTGATCGGAGCTGCTGCCTGCGGTCCAGTCGGATTTGCAGTGGCGCATGATGATGAGTTTTTTCAAATCGATTGTCCTGTAAAGGCGCGCATGTGGAAAGCCGATTGCGCGGGGTCGCGGTTGAAATTCTGGCTGACCGGGCAGGCGCGGCGGGCAGCGCATCCTGACTGCATACAAGATTGTCCGGCGGGGCGGGACAGGTATTCTTTGCAGCGCGGCACATCATAGGCGGTGTGTGCGCCAAGCGCCCCCACCGGGCAGGCGGCGGTGCAGGGTTTGGCCGCACAGCGGGTGCAGGGGTTTTGGGTGGAAACGGGCGGCAGGGGCAGGGTGCCTTTGGTTTGCAGCGCGCCGCGCAGGGAGATCATCAGCCCGGCGCGGTCATGCACCATCATGCCTGTGGGGCTGGACCAGAAGCGCCCGCTGGCCAAGGCCCAAGCGATGAAGGGCGCGTAGGGCGGGCCATCGGAGGGGAAATGGGGTGTGGCGCTCGTTTGGGCTGCCAAGGCGCCGAGCACGCGTTTTGACCAGCGGTCGATGGGATCGGGCAGCCCGTCGGCGTTTTCGGGGGCGCGGGTGAAGATCGGCCAGAAGCCATGATCTGCGCCGATCAGGTGCAATGTGTCGCCTTGCCAATGCAGCGCGCCCATCAGCATCAGCCCATGTGGGGCGAGGCGATCCGGGGTCATTTGCGGCGGAAGGGCAGCAGCAGCGACCAGCCCAGCCGCGTGGGCCCATCGTCTTGCCATTGCAGGCCGATTTGCATGGCGTCGTGGCCCTGTTTTGGCTGGGCGATATAGGTGCCAAACAGGCGGTCCCAGAGGGAGAGGGAAAAGCCGTAGTTGCTGTCGTGTTCGGCGCGCTGGACCGAGTGGTGCACGCGGTGCATGTCGGGGGTGACAAGCACGAGGCGCAGGGCGCGGTCGAGCGGCAGGGGCAGGTGGATGTTGGCGTGGTTGAACATCGCGGTGCCGTTGAGCAGGATTTCAAACAAGATCACCGCCAAGGCGGAGGGGCCAAGCAGGTAGATCAGCGCGATTTTCAGCAGCATGGAGAGGGCGATTTCAACCGGGTGAAAGCGGATTGCGGTGGTGACATCAAGGTCAAGGTCGGCGTGGTGGACGCGGTGCAGCCGCCACAGCAGGGGGATTTTATGGGTCACCAGATGTTGGGCCCAGATCGCCAGATCAAGCGCCAGCAGGGCGAGGGTAATCTCGATCCATGCGGGCCAATTAAGCGCGTTCAGCAGGCCCCAGCCGCTGTGCCCGGCATCGATTGCAGCCCCCACCGCCAGCAGCGGCATGCCAAGCGCCAAGGCGCGCAGCATTGCGGTATTGGCGAGGGTGATGGCCCAATTGGTCGCCCAGCGGCGGCGGCGCGTATGGCGGCGGGCGCGGCGCGGCGCGCAGGTTTCCAGCAGCGCAAACAGCGCAAACAGGCCGAGGAACACGGCAAGGCGGATGAGGGCTTCGTTTTCCATGGGGGCAGGGTAGCGCCGCGTGGGGCGGCGGCAAACAGGCAAATGCGATTGCCTGTTCACATTATCTTTTGGTGCGCCGGTTTTCAGGTCTCCGGGATTTTGATCGCGGTGTTTTAGCCCGTGCGGATCATGCTGCCTGCGCCATGTTCGGTGAAAAGTTCGAGCAGGCAGGCATTGGGCGCGCGCCCGTCGATGATGGTGCAGGCGCGCACGCCTTGTTCCAGCGCTTGCAGGGCGGTTTCGGTTTTGGGGATCATGCCGCCTGCGATCACGCCGCTGGCGATCATTTCGCGGATCTGGCTTGAGGTGAGCTGGGTCAGCACATCGCCTTCGGCATTTTTCACGCCCGAGACATCAGTGAGCAGCAGCAGGCGGTCAGCCTGAAGCGCGCCTGCGATGGCGCCAGCCGCCGTGTCGCCGTTGATGTTGAAGGTTTCGCCATTGGCGCCCATGCCAAGCGGGGCGATGACGGGGATGATTTCTTTTTCGGCCAGATCGCGCAGCACCTGTGGGTTCACCTTGGAGGGGCGGCCCACCAGACCCAGCGCGGGGTCTTCGATGTCGCAATAGATCAGCCCGCTATCTTTGCCGGACAGGCCCACGGCGCGGCCCCCTTGTTCGGTGATGGCTTGGACGATGCGCGAGTTCACGATGCCCGCGAGCACCATTTCCACCACTTCCATGGTGGGGCCATCGGTGATGCGTTTGCCGTTGAGAAATTCCGATTTGATGTTCAGCCGCCCTAGCATGTCGTTGATCATCGGGCCGCCGCCATGCACGATCACCGGGTTAACGCCCACCTGCCGCATCAAGGTCACGTCGCGGGCGAAAACCGCCATGGCTTCGTCGCTGCCCATGGCGTGGCCGCCCAGTTTGATCACCACGGTGGCGTCATTGTAGCGCTGCATATAGGGCAGGGCTTGGGAGAGCGTGGCGGCGGTGGTGGCCCAATCGCGGTTCATGTCTTGTTTTCTCATCTATCCAGCTTCTGTGAAGAAGATCATAAGGGGTTATTCGAGGGTGGCAATTGTCGCCCGCAGCGTGGGGATGCCCCAGCCTTTTTCCGAGGAGGTCACGATCAGCTCGGGGTAGGCGGCGGGGTGTTTGGCCAAGGCGCCGCGCACTTGGTCGAGGATCTTTTCGCGCTCGGCTTCTTTGACTTTATCGGCTTTGGTTAGCACCACTTGGAAGGTGACGGCGGCGCTGTCGAGCAGGGACATGATCTCGCTATCGACTGCTTTGACGCCGTGGCGCGCATCGACCAGCACAAAGGCACGGCGCAGGGTTTGGCGGCCTTGGAGATATTGTTTCAGCAGGCGTTGCCATTTTTCGACCACGGGCAGGGGCGCATTGGCATAGCCATAGCCCGGAAGATCGACGAGGAACATCTCGCCTGCCGTGAAGTAGTTGATCTCTTGGGTGCGGCCCGGCGTGTTGGAGGCACGCGCCAGTGCTTTCATGCCGGTGAGCGCGTTGATCAGCGTGGATTTGCCCACGTTGGAGCGGCCCGCAAAGCAGACTTCGAGCCGGTCAGGATCGGGCAGGCCGTCCATGGCCACCACGCCTTTGACAAATTCGGTATCGCCCGCAAACATCATGCGGCCTTTTTCCAAGGTGAATGTGTCGGGTTCTTCGACGACGGGGAAGGGAAGTTGCATTAGAGTACCTCTGCACGGTCACCCAGCGCCACGTCGCCGGTTTCGATAACTTCGGCGTAGATGCCGAAATCCTGATGTCCAAAGCCCGATGTGAGCCTGCCCAATGTGTCGGCATCGCGGGTGCCGCTATGGGGATTTGCGGCGGTGTGCATACAGCGCCGGATACGTTCGCGGATGGCCAGCACAGCGCCGCCAATGCGCAAGGAGCCGCCAAGCCAGTCATGTTCGGCCCAAGCGGGCGCGCCATCAAGCCAGATGTTACCGCGCCAGCGTTCAAGTTCAAGCGGCTGGGCGGTGTCTGTGGCCATGCCTGCGGCCACATCGGCGTGGCTGGCGAGGTTCATGATGGAGATCGAGGGAAAGGCGCTATCGGTCATGCCGCGGCCCGGCACGGAGGCGATGCCCGTCGGCTGGGGGCGGTCTGCGGGGCACAGCGGCGCGGCCCATGCCAAGAACCGCAGTTGGTCTGCCGGGTCATCGGGGCAAAAGCGCAGGGGTTCCAGATCGCGGTGGGTTAGGGTGAGGCTGCGGCTGTCTTCGTCGAGCGTGGCCCAGATCCCGGCCAGCGCCGGGGTCAAGGTGCCAATCATGAAGTTCCGACAGCGCGCCCAAGCGGGGGCGGCGCTGTCGAATTTGCTCGTGTCATGGGTGACCGCCCAAGTGCGATCCCAAGGCATGGTTTGCCCTGCTGTGAGGGTCACTTTTTCAACCGCTTCGCGCCCATGACTTTTGATCGGGTGGCGATAGAGTTTCGCCACCTGCATCATTTTTCAGAACCAGTCTTTGGCTTGCGCTTGAAGCTGCCTTTGATGTTGCCAAACAGGTCAGGCCGCGCGCCGTGGCTGCGCATGATGGTGTATTGCTGGATGAAGGTGATCGTGTTGTTCGCGATCCAGTAGACCACCAGACCCGAGGCAAAGCTGCCCAGCATGAACATGAAGACCCAAGGCATCCACGCAAAGATCATTTGCTGTGTCGGATCGGTGGGTGCCGGGTTCAGTTTCTGTTGCAGCCACATGGAGATACCCAGCAGCAGCGGCAGGATGCCGATGAACACCAGTGCCATGATCGAGCCCGCCTCGGGGGCTGCGATGGGCAACAGGCCCCACAGGTTCATGATGGTGGTTGGATCGGGCGCGGAGAGATCCTGGAACGGGCCAAAGAACGGCGCGTGGCGCAGCTCGATGGTGACAAAGATCACCTTGTACAGCGAGAAGAAGATCGGGATCTGCAACAGGATCGGCAAACAGCCCGCGGCGGGGTTTACCTTTTCCTTCTTGTAGAGCTCCATCATGCCTTGCTGCATTTTCTGGCGGTCGTCGCCTGCGTCTTTTTTCAGCTTCTCCATCTGGGGCTGGAGTTCTTTCATCTTGGCCATGGAGACGTAGGATTTATAGGCCAAGGGGAAGAGCAGCGCCTTGATGATGAAGGTCAGGCCGATGATCGCGATGCCCATGTTGCCAATCAACTGGTTGAGATTGTGCAGCAGCCAGAAGATCGGTTTGGTCAGGAAGGAGAACCAGCCCCAGTCGATCGCGTCGATGAAGTTATAAACGCCGTCGGCCTCATAGGCGCGCAGCACTTCCCATTCTTTGGCACCGGCGAACATTTGGCTTTCGACGGTCAGGCTGGAACCTGCGGCGACCGTTTGGGTCGGCATCACGGTTTCTGTCTGATAGATGTCGCGGCTTTCGTCATATTTGGCCACGGATTTGAACGGCGCCCCTTGGGTGGGGACCAGAACGCTCATCCAATAGTGGTCGGTGAAGCCGATCCAGCCGTTTTCGGTGATTTGTTTCACATCGGCGCGGGCGCGTTCTTTTGCGTCCACTTCGAAATCGGGCATCTTGTCCCAATCGGTTTCGGAATATTCGCCATCGGTCATGGCAACCACGCCTTCGTGCAGAATGAAGAAATTCTTCAGGTTCTGCGGCTCGCCGTGGCGGGCAAGCACGCCGTAGGGGGCCAAGGTGGCAGGTGCATCGCCATTGTTGGAGACGCTTTGGGTGATGGTGAACATATATTCAGCATCGACCGCGATTTGTTTTTGAAAGACCAGACCTGCGCCATTGTCCCATTCAAGGGTAATGGGGGTGGATTCGGTCAGGGTTTCGCCTTCGGCGATGGTCCACTGGGTGTTGGGACCGGGCACAGCGCCGGGATCAACACCCGCGCCGGGGGCCCAGCCATGCAGCCCGTAGAAGGCGTTGTCTTGGCCAACCGGGGTCAACAGGCGCACGATGTCGGCGCTGTCTTCGAGGTTCACCTGATAATCTTTGAGCGACAGATCGTCGATCCGCCCGCCCAGCAGGGAAATTGTGCCGGTGAGGCGCGCGGTATCGACGGGCACGCGCGGGGCGGCCTCGATTGCGCTGGCCTCGGTTGTGGCGGCGGGGGAGGTCACAGCCCCGGCCGGTGCGGCCTCGGCTGTGGGGGCGGTGGCGGTGCCATCGGTGGCAATGGCCACGTCGCCCTCGGCGGGAACCTCGGCCTCTGGCGGCGGGAAAAACGTCATCCACACCACGATGACAACAAGGCTCAGACCCGTTGCCAGCAGAAGATTTTTATTCTGTTCATCCATGTCAGAACCGCCACCCGATATGCTTTCATTCAGGGGAGGGTTCAACAGAGGACGGGGGCAAAGGTCAAGCGGATTCGCCCTTGTTTTCCGGCGATGCGCCGCTCAGATCACCTTGATTACGTCCTTGTCGATGGCCAGCATATAGCCGCGCCGGGCAATGTTCTTGACCAAAAGCTCGCTGACGATCTGGTTGCCCAGCGTGTCGCGCAGGCGTTTGATCCGGGTTGCGCCCGCTGCTTCGTCGCAATCGGCGGCGTTGCGGCCAGAGATCACGCCCTCGATTTGCGAGCCGGAAAGCACGTCGTCATCCATGCGCGCCTCGGCCAGAACGGAGATGGTTTCCATTGCCGCTTCGGTCAGTTTGAAGCCAAGGTTATTGAGATAAACGGTATTTTCCTCGCGGCTGATCAGCAGGGAGGAGACTTGGATGCCCACCCGCTCGATCTGGGCCATGCGGCGGTTGAAGCTGATCAGCATCACCAGAAACACCAGCGCGGCGATGAGCATGGCGCTGGCGAAGAGCAGCAGCACAAAGATCACCAACCGGTAGCTGGTGAGGGTTTCGGAAAAGGCAGTGCCCGATTGGGCGAGGATTTCGAGCAGTTTAATCTCGGCCTGCGCGGTTAGATCATCATTTTCAATAAAAATCCGTTCGACCTGTGCGTTGAAGGCATTGGCGTCGGGCAGCGCCCAAAGCAGCACCGCCGCCCCGATCAGCAGCACAGCAACCATGGCCGCGATTCCATAGCCGACAAAACGCCCCCCGGTGCGGCGCATGTCAGAAGCGGAGGAAATTCGATCCGGCACTGTCTTTCCTCTCGCTTAAACCCTCGGGACCAAAAACGGACAATATGTTGAGCAATGTCCAGCCATCGCGCGCCAGTCTTTGGGAAAGCTCGCGTTTGGCTGCGCCCTTTTTACAGGCACCGGTGATTTCGGCCACCCCATAATGCAAGCGCAGGGGGTTATCCTGCTTGGCCTTGTAATCGGCGTAGCAGTCAGCGGCAAAGGCGGGGCTAGCGGCAAAAAGCAGGCTGGCAAGCGCCATATTTAAAGCGATCTGTTTCATGACACCTTTGTGCGCATGTCGCGGCGGATATTCAATAACCATGGGGCGCGGGGCGCGTTGATATTGGATAACAGGGCGGCGTTATTGCCTGTCGGGCGGGGGATGCCCCACATCAATGGCACGAGGTTCGCTCTTTGACGGTCCTCATGCTGTGTGCCCCTGAAGGCGGGGTGCAGCCTGTTCATTAGGATTTGAAAGGAATGCCCCATGTTGACCCGTTTTACCAAGTTCATTGTGGCGGCGGCGGTGGCGATCACTGCCGTCTCTGCTGCTGCTGCGCCTGCGCGCGCCGATGACCGAGATGCCGCCCGGATTGCTGCGGCTTTGCTGGGGGTGGTGATTGTTGGCAAGATTATATCCAACAACCGCAAGGATGACGAGCGGGTGGTGAGCCAGCGCCGCAGCGCGCCGGAGTATCGCCCCCATGCGCCGCGGCCCCGCGCGTATCAGCCGCCTGTCTATCAGCCGCGCCATAACCGGCGGGCGCAGCAGCCGCGCCACAAGCCGCATGTGTATCAGCAGCCAAAGCCGCGCCACCGCCCCCGGGTGCAGGCGCTTGAGCCAAAGCCGTTGCCACCGCGCATCCGCCAAGGGAATGCCAAGCTCTTGCCACAAAGTTGCTTTCGCTCCTTTCCCACGCGGGGCGGCAACACGCATATGTTTGGCAGTACCTGTTTGAACAATAATTTCCGCCATGCGCGCAGCCTGCCCAATGCCTGCGCCGTGACCATCCGCAGCGGCGGGCGCCGCGTTGCGGGATATGATGCGCGTTGTTTGCGCGATCGCGGATACGCATTGGCCCGCAGCTAAGGCTGTGTGCCATGTCCGAGCGGCACGTCCCTGCCGCTTGGGCCAGAAAGGGGGAGGATATTCGGGTATCCTCCCTCTTTCGCCTGTTTGAGGGGCTCCGCACTTGTCTTGCGCGGGGCGAGATGCTCAACAGCCCTGATGGAACCTGATTTTACATTCGAGAGCGCCGCCATGGCGCGGGGATTTTCGCGCATTGCCGGGGTGGATGAAGTGGGGCGCGGGCCTTTGGCCGGGCCGGTGACTGCGGCGGCTGTGGTGCTGAACCCTGATGCCATCCCTGAGGGGCTGCGCGATTCGAAGAAACTGACCAAACGCGCGCGCGAGCGGCTGAACCTGATTATTCTGGAAACAGCGGAAGTGAGCATCGCTCATGCCAGTGTTGAAGAGATTGATGACATAAACATTCTGCGCGCCAGCCATTTGGCGATGCGCCGTGCCATCGAGGGTTTGGCGATACCGCCCGATCATGTGTTGATTGATGGAAATATGATCCCACAAGGATTGGTTGTGTCCTCGGAGGCGATTGTGAAAGGCGACAGCCGCTCTGTCTCGATCTCGGCGGCGTCAATTGTGGCGAAAATCTGTCGAGATTGTGTCATGTTGTCCCTAGCGCAACAGCACCCCGGCTATGGCTGGGAAACCAACGCCGGATATGGATCGAAAAACCACATGTCCGCGCTGCTCGACCTTGGTGTGACCCCTCACCATAGACGAAGCTTCAAGCCCATACACAATATCTTGTATCAAGATAAAAACGTAAGAGATTGATTCAAAAAAGAAATTGACCGCGAATCACTTCTGACTCATCTTTAGGGCAACCAAATGAGCACAATAAATGTGCCGGGGCAGAAGGCAGAGCAAATGAAGACGATGACAAAGGGCGCCATGGCGCTTCCCTTGAACGAAATAATTGCGGGTGACTGTATTGATGTCATGAACGCGCTTCCTGAGGCGAGCGTGGACCTGATTTTTGCGGATCCGCCGTATAACCTACAACTGCGGGGCGATCTGCATCGGCCTGACAACTCGCGCGTTGACGCTGTTGATGACGCGTGGGACCAGTTTTCCAGCTTTAAAGCCTATGATGATTTCACCAAAGCCTGGCTGAAAGCGGCGCGGCGGATTTTGAAGCCCAATGGCGCGATCTGGGTGATTGGCAGCTATCACAATATTTTCCGCGTTGGCGCGGCTTTGCAGGATCAGGGTTTCTGGATTCTTAATGACGTGGTGTGGCGCAAATCCAACCCGATGCCGAATTTCCGTGGCAAACGTCTGACCAATGCCCATGAGACGATGATCTGGGCGGGCAAGGACGAGCGCAGCAAATACACGTTCAACTATGAGGCGCTCAAGGCGCTGAATGAAGGCGTGCAGATGCGCAGCGATTGGGTGCTGCCGATTTGCACGGGCCATGAGCGTCTGAAGGACGACAATGGCGACAAAGCGCATCCGACGCAAAAGCCAGAGAGCCTGTTGCACCGGATTTTGGTGGGCTCCACCAACCCCGGCGATGTTGTGCTGGACCCGTTTTTCGGCACAGGCACCACGGGCGCTGTGGCCAAGATGCTGGGCCGCGAATTCATCGGGATCGAGCGCGAGGCGGCCTACCGCGAAGTGGCGGCGAAACGCATTGCCAATGTGCGCCGTTTTGACCGCGAAGCCTTGCAGACCACCACATCGAAACGCGCCGAGCCGCGTGTGCCGTTTGGCCAATTGGTCGAGCGTGGCATGCTGCGTCCGGGCGAAGAGCTGTATTCCCTGAACGGGCGTTACAAAGCCAAAGTGCGCGCCGATGGCACGTTGATTGGGTCGGACGTCAAAGGGTCAATCCATCAGGTTGGGGCCGCGTATGAAAAAGCGCCAAGCTGCAACGGGTGGACCTATTGGTGCTATAAGAAAGAGGGCAAAAAAGTGCCTATCGATCTGCTGCGTCAACAGATCCGCGCGGAAATGGCGAATTAAGCCAGCGCTTTCCACCAGATAAAAGTTAATCGAACACCGCCGGTGCCCTGCGGCCTTCCACATGAAGGCACGCCCATAGGGGCATCTACCTTGACCTCGCCTTCGGGCGGGGTTTTTTTGGGTAAAGCCTTAGCGCGGCATTGGGGTTTGGTGTTTGTTATAGGGCTTCCAATCGGTGATTTCGGGGTAATACATGGCGCGCCATTTGCGCACGCGCGGGTTCATGATGCGCCGCCACAGGGGCGGGATCATGGCGGCAAAGGTCATCACCGGATAGCCATAGGGCAGTTGCGGCGCTTGGTCCGGGCCGTAGTTTTGCAGCACCGGAAAGCGGCGGTCGGGTTTATAGTGGTGGTCGGAGTGGCGTTGCAGGTTGATCAGCAGCCAGTTCGAGGCGCGGTGTGCGGCGTTCCATGAATGGCGCGGCTGGACATGTTCGTATTTGCCATTGCCCAGATGTTTGCGCGTCAGCCCGTAATGTTCGATGTAATTGACCAGTTCCAATTGCCAGATCGCGACGCCGGCCTGCACCGCAAACAGGCCCAACCCCGGTAGACCGCCAAGGATCAAGGCCAGCGCCGCAAAGGTCAGTTGCAGGCCTGCGTAGCGCCAGAACGGGTTGGCGGCGCTGTGCCAAGGCAGATCGCGCCGCGCCAGCATGCGTTTTTCAGCGCGGAAGGCCGAGGCCAGCCCTTGGCGCAGCACGCGGGGGTAATAGCGGTGAAACCCTTCGTTATAGCGCGCCGTGACCGCATCGCGGGGCGTGCCCACATAGCGGTGATGCACCAGCAGATGTTCCGAGCGGAAATGCGAATAGAGCACCATGGCGAGCAGGATATCGGCCAGCCAGCGCTCCATCCGGTTGCGTTGGTGCATCAGTTCGTGGGAATAATTGATGCCCACGGTGCCGGTGATCACGCCGACGCCAAAGAACATCCAGAACCGTTCCCAGCCATCCAAATGCCCGGCGCGGGTGACGTAATAGATCAGGCCAAAGAGGGTGATGATTTGCGCGGGCACCCAGATCAGCGTGACGAGGCGATACCAGTAGAGATCGCCTTCGTCGGTGTCCGGGTCGGCATTGTCGAGATTGAGGCCAAGCGCCGCATCAAGCAGGGAAAACAGGGTCCAAGTGACCAGCGGCATCAGGGCAATCACCCAGCCGCCGTGATAGGCGCAAAACCATGCCAGCGGGATCAGCAGCAGCGAGAGCCAGAACGGCAAAGCGCGGCTGAATTTGGCAATGTCGTTTGCGGAAAACGGTTTAGCGGTCATGGGGTCACCTGTCAGCGCATGTTTGGCGCGAAACTGCCACAAGAATGGCGGCGGCGCTATGGTGTCATGAGGTCAAAGGCTTTGCGCATCACGGTGGGCAGGTCGGAGGGGCGGAATTCTTGGGGGGTGAGCCATTGGCCCACTTCGGGGTTTGCGCCTGCGGGGACGTCGGCGATCATCACATCCAGCAGCAGGTGGAAATGCGTGAATGTGTGGCGCACCTCGCCGGGCAATTGGTGCCAATTGGCGCGCAGGGGCGGTGTGCCGCCGGGCCGGGGCGCGCAGATATCGAGCCAGTCAGAGCCGGGCCAGCCGAGCATACCGCCCAGCAGCCCTTTGTCGGGCCGGGTTTCCAGCAGCAGCGCCCCATCCGCGCGGCGCGCGATATAGGCGGTGCCGTGGCGGGTGGGTTTGGGTTTTTTGGGTGCTTTGCGTGGCAGGGTTTCGGCGGTGCCGCGTTGGCGGGCAAGGCAGGGATCGCGCCATGGGCAGATGCCGCAGGCGGGGGATTTGGGCGTGCAGATGGTTGCGCCCAGATCCATCACCGCTTGGGCATAATCGCCGGGGCGCTGGGCGGGGGTGTGGCGCTGGGCCAGTGCCATAAGCGCAGGTTTGGCGCTGGGCAGGGGCGTGTGCAGATCGTGCAGCCGCGCCATCACCCGCTCGACATTCCCGTCAAGCACCGCATGAGGCAGATCAAAAGCGATGGAGGCAATGGCCGCCGCCGTATAGGGGCCGATGCCGGGCAGGGCCAGCAGCGCGGCGTGGTCGGGGGGAAACGCGCCGCCGTGATCTTGCACCACAGCGCGCGCGCATTTGAGCAGGTTGCGGGCGCGGGCGTAATAGCCAAGCCCGGCCCATTCGCCCATCACATCCGCATCGGCCGCTTCGGCCAGATCGCGCAGCTGTGGCCAGCGGGCGGTAAAACGGGTGAAATACGCGCGCACCGTGGCCACGGTAGTTTGTTGCAGCATCACTTCGGAGAGCCAGATGTGATAGGGATCGGGGCGCGCGCCCGCCTTTCGTGCCGAAGGCGGCACGCGCCATGGCATCTGGCGGGCGTGAATGTCGTACCATTCCAGCAAAATGCGCGCCTCTTTGCCGATGGGGCCGATATTTTGCGCCGTCTCACGCATTCTTTATGCATCCCTTTGTCACATGGGCTGGCGGGCGCTGGCCCTTAGGGTATGTTGGGTATAACACCCACCGCGCATGTGAAAGAGCCTCATGTCCAAGCCCCCGAAACGCCGCGCCTCTACCAAAGGCTTTGCCCGCACGGACAGTTTGCTGTCGGCGCGGATCAGACAGGCGTCGGAGAGCCGGGGGTTTTCGCAATCGCGGTTGTTGACCCATTGGGCCGAGATCGCGGGCGAGGATATGGCGGCGATGTCGCGCCCGGTTGAGATCAGCTATGGCCGGGGCGGCATGGGGGCGACGCTGACCTTGCTGACCACCGGGCCTAATGCGCCGATTTTGGAGATGCAGAAAGACAAGCTGCGCGACAAGGTGAATGCGGTTTACGGCTATAATGCCATTGCGCGGTTGCGCATCACCCAGACCGCCGCCACAGGGTTTGCCGATGGCAAAGTGTCGTTTGATCATGCGCCAAAGCGGCGCGAGACCAAGCCGGTGGACCCTGAATTGCGCGCCCGCGCCCTAGAGACAGCCAGCCCGGTTGCCGATGAGGGGCTGCGCGCAGCCCTTGCACGTCTGGGCGAGAACATATTGAACAAGCCCAAGGGCTGATACCTATCCAAGAAGGACAAAAAGATGAAACGTTTGATTGCTATTTTGGCTATTATTGCCGCGCTTGCCATTGGTGGGTGGATGATGTGGGGCAGCAAATCCGAGGTTGCCACCGCCGCCGAGCCGCAGGGCAGCACGCAAATCAGCGAGACCGCAGATGCCGGCGCTGAAGCCACAGCCGAGGCGGTTGATACCTCTGCCGTTGTGGAAATGGTGACGGGCAATGCAGACGCGCCCGTTGAGGTGATTGAATACGCGTCCTTCACTTGTCCGCATTGCGCCAATTTTCACGAGGGTGCGTTCAAGCAGTTGAAGTCTGATTTCATTGACACCGGCAAGATCCGCTTTGTGTACCGCGAGGTTTATTTTGACCGGATCGGTCTGTGGGCGTCGATGATTGCGCGCTGCGGCGGGGAAGAGAAATTCTTTGGCATGGCGGATCTGATCTATAAAGGTCAGTCGCAGTGGAGCCGTGCGGGCGAGCCTGCGGCAATCGTTGCCGAGCTGCGCAAAATTGGTTTGCTGGCGGGGTATGAGAATGACGCGCTGGAGGCTTGTTTGCAGGATGAAGACACGGCCAAGACCCTTGTGGCATGGTATCAGGGCAACGCTGAAGAGCATGACATCAACAGCACGCCCAGCTTTGTCATCAATGGCGAGACCTATAGCAACATGGCCTATGACGAGATGAAAGCGTTGATCGAAAAAGAGATCGCCGCACAATGAGCGCGCCGCTTGCTGGATTAAAAGTTGTCGAGATGGCCCGGGTGCTGGCTGGCCCTTGGGCCGGGCAGACCCTGTCTGATCTGGGCTGTGAGGTGATCAAGGTCGAGAGCCCCAAAGGCGATGATACGCGCCAATGGGGCCCGCCCTTTGTGGAGCGGGGGGCGGATAAATCTGCCTCTTATTTCCATTCCACCAACCGGGGCAAAGCCTCGGTGACGGTTGATTTTCGCACGGAGGAAGGCAAGGCCAAGCTGTTTGATCTGCTGGCCGATGCCGATATTCTGATCGAGAATTACAAAACCGGGGGCTTGGCGAAATACGGGCTGGATTATGCCAGCCTGTCGGAGAAATTCCCCAAGCTGATCTATTGCTCGATCACCGGGTTCGGCCATACCGGGCCTTATGCGCACCGGGCGGGTTATGATTTCATCATTCAAGGCATGTCGGGGTTGATGTCGATCACCGGCGAGCCGGATGGGTTGCCGCAAAAATCGGGCATGGCGATCACGGATATCTTTACCGGGGTCTATGCCACCACAGCGATTTTGGCGGCGGTGCATCAGCGCCACGCAACGGGCAAGGGCCAGCATATCGATATGGCGCTGCTCGATTGTGCCGTGGCGATCACCGGCAATCAGGGGATGAACTACCTGACCACGGGCAAAGCGCCCACGCGCATGGGCAATGCCCATCCGAACCTGACGCCGTATGAGGTGTTTGAATGTTCCGACGGGCATTTGATCATCGCGACGGGCAATGACGGGCAATATCAGCGCCTGTGCAATCTGCTGGGTCTGGAGGACATGGCGCATGCGCCGGATTTCGCCAGCAATGCAGACCGGGTGGCGAACCGTCCGGCGATGATTGCGCGGCTGAGCGGGGCGACACGTCTGCGCAGCCGGGATGATCTGCTGGCCGCTTGCGAGGCGCAGGGCGTGCCAGCCGGGCCGATCAACGACATGGCCGATGTGATGGCCGATCCGCAGGTGGTTGCACGCGGCATGCAGATTGAGCTGGACGGCGTGCCGGGGCTGCGCTCGCCGTTCAAATTCTCGGATGCCGAGCTGGCGCTGCATCGGCCTTCGCCCAAACTGGGCGAGGATGATTAAGGCCCAAGCTGGGCGAGGATGATTAGGGTCTAATCCCGCGCATTCAGGCAATAAAGTTAGAGGCGCTACTTGGGAACAGGGAGCGCCTTTAGCGCGTCCCAAAGCGGGTTTTCATCGGGCAGTTTCAGGCGCACGGGCAAGGTGATCACCTTGCTGCGGAAAGCCGCAGGCAGGCGCACGGCGTCTTTTTCTGTGGTGACCAATTGGGCGCGGTGGCTGCGGGCGTCGGCCTCCAGCCGGGTCATCAGGGTTTTGGTGAGCGGTTGGTGATCATCGAGCGCCTCTGTGTGGATCAAGTCCGCGCCGAGGCTGCGCAGGGTGGCAAAGAATTTCTCCGGGTGGCCGATGCCTGCGAAGGCCAGCACGCGGGTGTCTTTCCAATCCATTCCGGTTTGCAGCGGCGCCAGCGCGGCGCGGATATGGGGCAGATCGGCGGGCAGGGTTTGCGGGGCGGCAAAGCCCGCTTGGGCCGCGTCATCTCCGATGGAGAGCAGCATATGGGCGCGGGCCAGACCCACGCTGGCAGGTTCGCGCAGCGGCCCGGCGGGCAGGCACAGCCCGTTGCCAAAGCCCTTTTGCGCATCGACCACCACGAGGTTCAGATCATGGTGCAGGCCGGGGTTTTGGAAGCCATCGTCGAGCACAATCACGCTGGCCCCTGCATCGCGGGCGGCGCGGGCACCGGCGGCGCGGTCGCGGGCCACCCAGACATCGGCAAAGGCGGCCAGCAGCAGCGGCTCGTCGCCCACTTGCGCCGCGCTGTGGCGGGCGGGGTCGACGCGCACCGGGCCGCTGAGCGTGCCGCCAAAGCCGCGGCTGACCACATGGGGCGTGTGATACAGATCGCGCAGCCGTTCGAGCACCGCCATGACGGTGGGGGTTTTGCCCGTGCCGCCCGCGTTGATATTGCCCACGCAAATCACCGGGATGCCGATGGATTGCGGATCACCCGTGTTCAGCCGCCGCGCCGTGCCCGCCGCATAAAGCGCGCCAAGCGGTTGCAGCAGACGCGCCCGCAGTCCCGGTTTGGGGCGGTGCCAGAAAGCGGGGGCGCGCATCATCGCCCAGCCCCCGGCGACGTGTCGAGCATGTCTTGGATCAAATCGATCATCCTATCGGTGGTGGCCGCGCCATTGGTGGTCACTTCCCAGCCCGCATGGGCCATGCTGGCGGCCTGATCGGGCATCACCAGCCGTCCCACTGCCGTGCCAAGCGCGGCGGCGTCATTGACGATGCGCGCAGCTCCAGCGGAGGCGAGCCGGGAATAGGTGGGCAGGTGGCGGCCCACTTTGGGGCCATACAGAATAGCCGAGCCAAGCGCCGCGGCATCCAGCGGATCGCAGGCATCGCCGGTATTGGTAAGCGAGGAGCCAAGGAAAGACACAGGCGCCAGCCGGAAGAACAGCCCGCGATCAGCGGGATCGCAGGAGAGCACAACTTGGGTGCTTTCATCCGGTTCGCCCTCGTCTGGCCAGCACGACAGGCGCAGGCCTTCGTCGCGGATGATCTGTTGCAGCGCGGCGGGATCGCTGGTGTCGGCGGGCAGCAGCACCAGCAGCAAACGGTGCGACAGGCGCAGCGCATGGCGGTGGGCGGAGAGCACGGTTTTAAGCTCGGAGGCCTCGACGGAGGCGGCGAACCAGACCGAGCGCCCCACCAGCGCGGCGGACATATCGGCCAGATCCTGTTCATCGCAGGGCAGAGCTTGGCCGCCTGCGGTCAGCGGATCGGCCAGTTCGATTTTTCCGTCCGGAAGCCCGAGGTTGATCAGGCGTTTTTTGCCAGCGGCGCTGCGGGCCATCACATGGGTGAAACGCGACAGCACAGAGCGGCTGACATCGGGCACCCAGCGGTCGCGGCGGCCATCAAAGCCGTCGGCGTCCACATCGGCCAGCAGCATGGGCACGTTGGCATCGGCGGTATCGAAGATCAGGTTTGGGTGCAGGCTGCCCCATGTCCAGACAAGGCAATCGGGTTTCCAATGGTCCAAAAACGCGGCCACGGCGGCGGGGTGTTCATCGGGGATGACATCGCCGATCAGGTTGCCAGAGCTTTGCCCCGCAGCGGCGCGGCGCGCCGAGCTGGGGGCGGTGACCAGCGCCTGTGTGCCATCGCGCAGGGTGCACAGCCGCGCCGCCAAATCGAGCAGGGGCATCAGATTGCCCGGCTCCGCCCCGTGGAACCACACCAGCTCGCCCCGCGGGCGCGGGGCCGAGGGGATTGCGGGGCTGGCATCGCCGCGCCGGGTCAGCGCGCGATATGCCGCAAGGCCAAGGGGGCGGGACAAGGCGGGGCTTAGCCCAGTTCTTCGGTGGAGGAGGCGGGCGCGGCTTCGTCGCGCAGCCGGTGCAGATGGGCGATGAAATAGCGCATATGGGCGTTGTCCACGGTGCGGTGGGCATTGGATTTCCACGCGTCATAGGCGCTTTGGTAATCGGGGAAGAGGCCAACCACGTGGATGTCATCGACATTTTTAAAGACATTTTCGCTGGGGTTGGTCAATTCCCCGCCAAAGACAAGGTGCAGGCGTTGGGTCATGGGTCACATCCTTTGCTGGTCTGGTTTTTCATTGCGTATCTGCCCTGCAGCGTCAAGCGGAGGGCTGCGGCGGTCAAGCCGCGCTGAGCGCGCCGATCAGGGCCGTGTGCAGCGCGGGGCCAGCGCCCACCACGCCGTTCAGCCGGGGATCGCCATTGTTGAACAGCAGCGGTGCGCCGCTGCGATCTGTGATGCGCCCGCCTGCTTCGCTCACGATCAGCGCGCCAGCGGCGATGTCCCATTCCCAGCTTTTGCGCAGGGTCAGCATTGCGTCAAACCGCCCTTGGCCGACCAGCCCGAGGCGGTAGGCCAGCGAGGGGCGGAAGGCGCGTTTGAAGCCGGGCACGGGGCCGGACCAATGCTGCGGCTCCATCAGGGGGCGGGCGGCCATCACGGTGGCGCGGTTTAGATCATCTGCGCGGGAGACGGTGATGGGGTCGCCGTTGAGAGTGGCACCGCCGCCGAGCGACGCGGCATAGAGTTTTTCGCGCAGGGGCAGATAGACCACGCCTGCGGTGATTTGCCCGCCGCGCGCCACAGCCAGCGAATGGGCCCATGTATTCGAGCCTTCGACAAAGCTGCGGGTGCCGTCGATGGGATCGATGATAAAGGTGCAATCACAGCCAAGCCGCGCCGGGTCATCCTCGGTTTCCTCGGAGAGCCAGCCATAGCCGGGCCGCGCGGCCCGCAGCACGTCATGCAGGTGGTCGTTGACTGCCAGATCGGCCTCGGTGACGGGGCCAGCGCCGCCGGGTTTATCCCATGTTTTGGCTGTGCCCGGCACATAGGCGCGGGCGATGTCGCCAGCGCTTTGGGCGGCGGCGATCAGCAGGGCAAGATCAGTTTCCGGCAAGGGTCATTCCCGGCACCAGCAGCGAGGGCACAACGCGGCTAAGGTGGGTGCGGGCGTCATTGGCGGGGATCAGATAGCCCAGCATGTCGCGCAGATTGCCCGCGATGGTACATTCATTCACCGCATGGGTGATTTCGCCGTTTTCGACCCAGAAGCCCGACGCGCCGCGCGAATAATCGCCGGTGTTGGGGTTGATCGTGCTGCCGATCAGCGAGGTCACCAGCAGCCCGGTGCCCATGTCGCGCAGCAGCGCGTCGCGGGTTTGATCGCCTTGGGTCAGGGCCACGTTCCAGATGCTGGGCACGGGGCCAGAGCCCACGCCGCGCGCGGCATTGCCGGTGGGCGCGAGGCCCAATTGCCGGGCGGAGGCGAGATCGAGGGTCCAGCTTTTGAGCACGCCTTGATCGACGATGACGCGGCGCGCGGTGGGCAGGCCTTCGGCGTCGAAGGGGCGGCTTCCTGAGATGCGCGGGCGGTGCGGGTCTTCGATGAGCGACAGGCCTTTTGGCAGCACCTCTTGGTCCATCGCATCGCGCAGCCATGACGCGCCGCGTGCAATTGCGCCGCCGCTGATCGCGCCCAGAAGATGGCCGATCAGGCTGGAAGAAATCCGTTCGTCATAAAGCACCGGGTAGCTGCCGGTGGGCGGTTTGCGCGCCCCCAGCCGTTCCACGGCGCGGGTGCCTGCGCGGGCGCCGATGTCTTGGGCGTCGCGCAGCTGTGATTGGTAGGTGCGGCTGTCGCCGTCATAATCGCGCTCCATCCCAGCGCCGCTGCCTGCGATGGCCACGCAGGACAGGCCGCGCCCGCTGCGTTGGTAGCCGCCGGCAAAACCGTTGCTGGCGGCGAGGGAGACCTCATGCGCGCTGTAGCCTGCGCTGGCGCCTTGCACTTGGGTCACGCCCGCCACGGCCAATGCGGCGGCTTCGGCGCGGGCGGCGTCTTCTTGCAGATCGGCGGGGGCGGGTTCGGGCGCGGGATCGTAAAGATCAAGCGCCGCCACATCCCAGTTGCGCGCAAGCTGATCGGGGTCTGCGAGGCCGGAGAAGGGATTTTCGGGGGCCAGATCGGCCATGGCCACGGCGCGTTCGGCCATGGTTTGGATTGTGCCTTCGGAGATGTCAGAGCCCGAGACGATGGCGCTTTTGCGGCCCCGGAACACCCGCAGGCCAATTTCGAGTTCTTCGGAGCGCTGGGCCTCTTCCAAGGTGCCGCCGCGCACATCGACGGAAGAGGCGGTGCCGCGTGCGGCCATGGCATCAGCGGCATCTGCCCCGGCCTTGCGGGCGGCTTGCAGCAGGGCCTGAGTAAGCGCGTCAAGGGTTTGGGCCATGGGGGCGTCTCCGATTTAGGGTGAGGCAGAGGTAACGGCCCGCCCCGCCCGCTGCAAGGGCCGGGCCATGGATGGGGGCAAAAGAAAAGGGGCAGCAATGCCGCCCCTTTTGGGATTTGGGGCTGTTTCAGCCCCGCAATATGGGTCGCGCGTTATTTGATGCGCTGGCCGTTGGCGAGGATTTGGCCATCCTCGGTCATTTCGATTTTGGAGGACAGCGTGTCGGGTTCGGTGCCCGGTACGGTGAACATGCCCATCATCATCCGCGCGCCCATGGCCTGTTCTTCGGGCAGGAAACCCATGGCGATGAGTTTGTCGATCAGCGCGTTTGCGCCGCTCAGGGCCAGATCAACCGAGCCTGCGGGCACGGGGATGTCGGTGCTGTTGTCGAGGGTCACAGCGCCCGAGCCTGTCAGCTCGGCCCCGGCAACGGCCAGTTTCAGCGCGTTGAGATTGAGCGCTTCGACTTCCATGGGGCGGGCGGCGGCTTCCATGTCGGCGAGGGCTTCCGGGTCAAAGAAATCGACCAGCATTTTGCCCTTGCCGTCGATATCCAGCAAGAAGGTCGCCGGATCGCGGGGCAGTTGTGCGGTGGGGTCAAACAGCGACCACAGATCGTCCGACATGGTGAAATCGGTCAGGTTGACGCCAAAGGCGAAATCCTGTGCCGTGTCGGTTTTTTGCACCGGAGCGGCAAGGTGGAAGCCCATTTGCGCCATGGCCAGTTCCATTGCAAATGGCAGTTCCGCCGATTGCGCGTTCATTTTCACATTGCTCTGTTCACCGCGATAGGAGAGGCCGGCCTCGCCCATTTTCACCGACAGGTTGCCGCCGTCAGAGGAGCTGTTCAGATCGAAGGGGCCATCGGGGCCTTCGACCTTGGCTTTGTACGAGCCTGCGCCGGAGGTGAAGGCACCGTCAAAGGCAAAGCCCGCCGCCAGCATGGCGCCGATATCGGCAAAATCGGCGATGCCTTGGCCGGGGAGTGTGCTGTTGCCGGTGAAGCTCAGGCGGTTGAGTTGGCCTTGGAATTCGACCATCTCGCCTTCTTCAAGCTCGTTCACGTAAACGTCGTATTGCAGGCCTTCGGCGTTGAAATCCTGCACGTAGTTGCGGGTGTCTGCGACGGTCACCACGGTGTTGCTGGTGACGTTATTGGCCGAGATATTGACCCGCATTTGATCGGAGGTGAGGGTTTCGCCATCGGCGGTCAACTCGTCCAGCGCCATGCCCATGCTGTCGGCCTGATAGGCGTAGGTCATGTTGGCCGGATCGCCGCTGACCTTCAGGGTTTGGCCCGAATGGGTGTAGCTCATCTTGATGGATTGCAGATCGTCGATCTCGGCCAGTTTGGTCTCGATGGCGATGGGCAGGCTGTCGGGGATCACCACGTCAACCGTGCCGTCGCCTGCTTCGACGAAGGTCAGGTTGCCGACGCTCATGTTCACGCTGCCGTTGTCTTCGGGCAGGTCGAACGTGATGCGGATGTCGCTGACGGCCAGTTGCGCGCCGGAGGCGTTTTCCGTGGCGCTCACGCCATAGCCGAAGCTTTCCATGTAGCTGCGCCAATCGCTCCAGACCTGCGCTGCGGTGAGGTCAGCGAAAGCGGCGGGGGCGAGGATTGCCCAAGAAACAGCACTGGTCAGTGCAAGTGAGGTAATGCGGCTCATGAGGAGGATCCTTTAATGGAAGCGCGTGTAAAATAATTGTCTGACCCCGCCGGAAATCAGGGCGAGGCTGGACCCTTGTTGCCGAGCATATTAGCAAAGAAGGGAACGGGTTCTCAACCCAATGCGCAAAAGAGGAAGCACAATGACACAGCCGATAGATATGACGGGCAAAAGCGTGATGATTACGGGTGCAAGCCGCGGAATTGGCGCAGAGGCTGCGCGGATTTTCGCCGCTGCCGGGGCGAATGTGGCGCTGTTGGCGCGCTCGCAAAGCGCGATTGCGGATTTGGCGGGCGAGATCGGCAGCGCGGCGATTGCGATTCCTTGCAACGTGGCGCGGTTTGACGAAATGGCCGCAGCGGTTGAAATCACACGCAAAACATTTGGCGGCGTTGATGTGTTGATCAACAACGCAGGCGTGATTGAGCCGATCTCTCATTTGTCCGAAGCGGACCCTGCCGATTGGGCGCAGGTGATCGACATCAATTTGAACGGCGTCTTTAACGGCATGCGCGCGGCGGTGCCGGTGATGAAGGAAAACGGTGGCGGCTCGGTTCTGACCATCAGTTCGGGGGCGGCGCATAACGCGGTGGAGGCATGGAGCCATTACTGCGCCTCCAAGGCCGCGGTGAACATGCTGGGGCGCTGTTTGCATCTGGAGGAAGCGATGCATGGCATCCGCGCCATCGGTTTGTCGCCGGGCACAGTGGCCACGCAGATGCAGCGCGAGATCAAGACATCGGGCATCAACCCCGTGAGCCAATTGGCGTGGGAAGATCACATTCCAGCCGATTGGCCCGCTAAGACGCTGCTGTGGATGTGCGGCGCGCAGGCGGATAAATATCTGGGCGAGGAAATCTCGCTGCGTGATGAGGAGATCCGCCGCGCGGTTGGTCTGATATGAGCGCGCAGAACGGCGTTGAGCTGGCGCAGCAGGGCGGGGTTTGGACCGTCACGCTGTGCCGTCCCGACAAGGCCAATGCGCTGACCGAGCCGATGCTGCGCCGCTTGTGCGAGATCATGGAAAGCGCGGGCGATGCGCGGGCTGTGATCTTGACCGGGGCGGGCAAAGTGTTCAGCGCCGGGGCCGATCTGGAAGCGGCGCGGGCGGGGCTTGCCACATCGGCGCTTTGGGAGCGGTTGTCGGGGGCGATTGCCGCGCTGCCGGGGCTGAGCATTGCTGCGCTTAATGGCACATTGGCGGGCGGGGCCACGGGCATGGCGCTGGCCTGTGACATGCGGATTGCCGTGCCGGGGGCGAAGTTTTTCTATCCGGTGATGAAGCTGGGGTTTTTGCCGCAACCAAGCGATCCGGCGCGTATGGCGGCGCTGATTGGTCCGGCGCGCACCAAGCTGATCTTGATGGGCGGGCAGAAAATCAGCGCCGAAGAGGCGCTGAATTTCGGGTTGATTGACCGGATTGTGCCGGGGGATGAATTGCTGGATGCCGCAGCCGCGCTGAGCGCTGATTGCGTTGCCGCAGAGCCGGAATTGGCGCGGCAGATCAAGGAAATCTGCGGGGCAAAAGCCGGTTAGATCAGCGGCACAAAGGGCACATCGCAAGCGGCGAGGGTCAGGGCGGCGGCAAGAAGGATCATAAGGCGCATGGGAACTGCTCTTGTTGTTGTTTCTGCGCGCAGGTTCCAGATTGCCGCGCCCCGGTCAAGCGGGCAGCGGGGCGCTCAGCGGGGGGCCGCTTGGCGGGCGGGGGCAAAACCGCTTGTGCATTTGGCCGCGCATGGGCAAAGAGTGTGGGCTTCCGTTATAAATAGGGCTGCTGCGCCATGGAAATTGATCTGTCATCGCAACCGGAAATCGTTCAGCAAGCCTATGGCTATGCGCTTCAGGGCAAGGAACTGGCGCTGGGGTGGCTGCTGAGCCCGGCGGCGTGGTCGCAATTTGCCCTGTTGGTTGTTTCGTTTTTGATGGCGGTTTTTGTGGCGCGGCGGCTGCGCCCGCTGTTGCAGCGGCGTTTGACGCCCGAAGCCGGGTCAGAGGGGATCATTGCCGAGGCGCGGCTTTTGGTTTTGCAACTGTTGCCGCTGTTGTTGCCGATCCTTGCCTATCTGTTCACGGCGATTGGCGAATCTGTGGTGCGGTCGCTGTTTGACAGCGGCGCGGTGATTGCTTTTGGCAAACGGGTTTTCATCTTTATCGCGGCGAAGATTTTTGCGCGGGACATTTTGAAAGATCCGATTCTGCGCCTGCTGGGTAAATTTGTGCTGGTGCCCGTGGCGGCGATTTATGCGCTGGGGCTGCTTGGGCCGCTGGGCAATGCGCTTAATGCGGCGACGGTCACGGTTGGGAATATCTCATTCTCGGCCATGGCGATGGTGCGCGGCATGGTGGCGGGGGCGTTTTTGTTCTGGCTGGGCGGTTGGTCGAACCGGCAGACCGCGCAATTGATTGAAAAGCAAGAAGAGCTGCGCCCGTCGTTGCGGCAATTGCTGGTCAAAGTGGTGGAATTCACGATTTTTGGCGCGGCGTTTTTGCTGCTGCTCAATATCATGGGGATCAACCTTGGGGCTTTGGCGATTTTTGGCGGGGCGATTGGTGTGGGCCTTGGGTTTGGTCTGCAAAAGATCGCGTCGAACTTTATCTCCGGGGTGATTTTGCTGATCGAGGGTCAGGCCACGGTGGGCGATTACGTGGAGCTGGATGGCGGCGAACAGGGCAAGATCGTGAAGATGCTGGCCCGCGCCGTGATCATGGAGACATTTGACGGCAAATGGATCGTGGTGCCGAACGAAGATTTCATCATCACGCGGGTGATTAACTATTCCGACAGCGGCTCTGCCAACCGTTATGAAGCGCCGTTTTCGGTGAGCTATGACACGGATATCAACCGCGTGCCTGCGATTGTCGAAGCGGCGGTGGCGACTCATCCTGATGTGTTGAACCTGCCCGAGCCGCCCGATTGCGAGCTGCGCGGGTTTGGCGACAGTGGGGTGGATTTTGCGGTGGAATTCTGGGTGAACGGTTTGGATGACGGGCCGAATAAATACACCTCGGATGTGCTGTTTCTGATCTGGAATGCGCTGAAGGATAACGGCATTGAAATTCCCTATCCGCACCGGGTGGTGGAGTTTAAAGGCGCGGTGCCTGCGGGGTTTGCGCCGGTGGACAAGCCATGAAACAGGGTTTGGTGATTGGCGGCGGGCCTGCGGGGTTGATGGCCGCCGAGGCGATGGCGGCGGCGGGATTGGCCGTGACGCTTTGCGAGGCGATGCCAACCATGGGGCGCAAGTTTCTGATGGCGGGCAAATCGGGGCTGAACCTGACCAAAGCCGAAGATCTGGACCAGATGATGCCCGCCTTTGCACAGGCTGCGGGCGGGCTGCGGCCCATGGTGGCGGCATTTGACAGCCATGCGGTGGCGGCTTGGGCCGAGGGGCTTGGCCAGCCGGTGTTTCAAGGATCAACCGGGCGGGTGTTTCCCGCAGCGATGAAAGCATCGCCGCTGCTGCGGGCGTGGCTGAGGCGGCTTGAGGGTGCGGGCGTGCGGCTCAATACGCGCTGGCGCTGGACCGGGTTTGACGGGGCGGCGGCGCTGTTTGACACGCCGGAGGGGCCGCAGAGCCTTGCGGCGGATGTGACGGTTTTGGCGCTGGGCGGGGCCAGTTGGAAACGGCTGGGCGCGGATGGCGCCTGGGCCGGGGTGCTGGGCGATTTGGGCGTGAAGCTGGCGGATTTTGCGCCGGCCAATGCGGCGGTGGCTGTGCCATGGTCGGCGCATATGCAGGGGCATTTTGGCGCGCCGCTTAAGGCCGCAGCTTGGCGGGCCGGGCCATATGTGTCACGCGGCGAGGCGGTGCTGAGCGCGCGGGGGCTTGAGGGCGGCGGGATTTATTCCGTGTCGCGGGGCCTGCGCGAGGGGCATGAATTGCGGGTGGATTTGCGGCCTGATCTGGCGCTTGAGGCGTTGGCCGCCAAGCTGTCCAAGCCGCGCGGCAAGGCGAGCCAGAGCAATTTCCTGCGCAAAGCGGCGGGGCTGGACCCGGTCAAGCTGGGGCTGATGAACGAGATGCTGCGGCCATTGCCGCAAGCGCCAGAAGAGCTGGCGCGCAGGATCAAGGACCTGCCCATTCATGGCGCGGCTTTGCGGCCCTTGGATGAGGCGATTTCAACGGCGGGCGGTGTCAAAGCGCAGGCCGTCGATGCGCAGTTGATGTTGCGGGCACGCCCCGGCACGTTTGTTGCCGGGGAAATGCTGGATTGGGAAGCGCCCACGGGCGGCTATCTGATCAACGCCTGTCTTGCGACGGGGCGCTGGGCCGGGCAGGCGGCGGCGGATTATGCGCGGGCCAGAACCGCTTTGAACGCGGGGCGTTCGCGCATTTGAGCGGCCCATTCGCCCAGCGTGTCGTTCACGCGGGGGAATTTCGCGCTGATTGACCAATTGATGCAATGCACGGCCAGAATATCCGGCACGGTCATTTGATCGCCCATCAAGAACGGCCCTTCGAGGCGGTCTGCCAGAATGTCGGCGTTGCGGGTGAACTCGGCTTTCAGGCTGTCTTTGATGGCGGGCACGCGGGCGTCTTCGGGGAAGACAAAGCTGTGTTTTGCGGCGGCCCAGAGCACGGCGTCAAATTCATCAATGAGCCAGAGGGTCATCGCGTCTTGTTGGGCGCGGGCCACGGTGCCAGCGGGGGCGGTGAGTGCGCTGTGTTTATCGGCCAGATAGGTCATGACCGCCACAGAATCGGTGAGCACATCATCGCCGTCCACAAAGGCGGGGATTTTGCCCAGCGGGTTATATTTGCGGGCTTCCTCGGAGCGGGCCTCGGCGAGGATGATTTCGTAATCCTGGCCGATTTCTTCGAGCAGCCACATGATGCGGAACCCGCGTGAGGCGACTTTGCCGACGATTTTATACATTTGGTTTCCCTCCGGAATGTTAATTAATTGCGCGCACCGCGGGTCATGGCGAGGCGGATAAAGGCGCGTTCGACCATGGCCATGGCAGGGGCGGTTTGCCCCGCCGAGCGCAGGTGTAAATCAGTGTCGGTGAGCACGGCCAGCGCGGTTTCAAGCTTTTCCACATGCCAATCGCGGGCCTGTTTTTGCAGCCGTTCGCGGTTGGGGCCATAGATCGGCGCGCCGGGCGAGCAGGCGGCGCGGTGCAATGTGCGAAAATGGCGCAGCGCGCCGATGCACAAGGACACGGGCGTGACGCCTTGGGATTGCAGTTTTGCCATGACCGGGCCTATGTCGCCTGCGCGGGCTTCGGCCACCACATTGAGCAGATCGTCAATCGCCGCCTCGGTGGAGGCGGGGGCGCAGTTCATCACGTCTTGGCTGCTCAGCGGGGCGCTGTCGCCGATTTTATACAGGGTGATCTTTTCCAGCGTCTGGCGAAAATCACCCGGATCGAGTGTTTGCGCCAATTCCATCAGCGCGCCCATGGCATCGCCATCGGGGTTCAGCCCGGCCTGCGACAAGAGGCGTTCGATCTCGGCGCGGTCGGGCGGGTTGTCATAGATCGGGGCGGCAAAAGCGTTCAGGTCGACCTCAAACGCTTTGAGCAATTTCGAGGTTTTCTTGAGATCGCCCGCCGTGACGGCGATTTGCGCGTCGCCGGGGGCCCATGCTTTCATGGCCTCTAGAATGATCGGGGCCACGGTTTCATTGGCGTCTTCGACCAGCGCGGCGCGGGTGCCGGGAAAAAACCCGATGGCTTTGAGCGCATCCATCAGCAGGGCAGGTTCGCGGCGCAGTTCTGCCGCAGAGATGCGGGTAAGGCGCATTTCCTCGTCCGCATTGGGGCCGAGCAGGTTTTTCAGGTATTCTTGGCGTTTGAGCGCGATGCGCATCGGATCGCGCCCATAGAGCAGCAGGCCCATGGTGCCGGGTTTCGGCTTGGCGACAAAACCGTTCAGATCGCGGGTGTTGAGTTTCATTGCGGCAGTTGAACGGCGAAGAGGCGGGTCACGATTTGATCGGCCAGAATGGTCATCAGGCGTTTTTGCGCGTCGCGTTCGGCGGATAATGTGGCAACGGTGCTGCCTGTGGCGGAATATCCGGTGAAGTTTTGCACAAAGCCAGAGGTGACGATTTGCCCGGTGGCCCGGTCCGTCAGCGCGTAATCGGCAGAGCCGATGAGGTTATAGCGCGTGATATCCCCGGCGGTGTTGATGGCAAGGCCTTCGGCTTCGCTGGTGACGTCGATGCTCAGGGAATAGTCGCTGCCCCGGCCCAGACGGGTTTCGAGTTGCCGCGTCAGCAAATAGCCATCGCGGCTGGAGGGTTCTTGTACGTCGATGCGGTCTTGGAGCCGGGTGGCGGTGCCGCCCGGACCATAGACAGGTTGGAAGCCGCAGGCGCCAAGCGCCAGCGACACACACAGCAAAGAGGTTTTAAACCACGACATTCACAATCCGCCCGGGAACGACAATGACCTTTTTGGGGCTGGCCCCTTCGAGGATTCGCACCACAGCTTCGTGTGCCAGCGCGGCTTTTTCAACCTCTGCCTTGTCCATATCGGCAGGCAGGGTGATTTCCGCCCGGCGTTTGCCGTTGATTTGGATGGGCAAGGTGACGGTATCATCGACCAGCAGGGCCTCGTCGGCCACGGGCCAAGGCGCGGCGGTGACCAAGCCTTCGCCGCCTTGGTGGTGCCAGATGTCTTCGGCCAGATGCGGGGTCATGGGGGACATCAGCTGGGCCAAGGTCATGATGGCTTCGCGCTGCACCGCATGAGAGGCGCTGGATTTTTGCAACTTGGCGGTGAAGGCATAGAGTTTGGCGATGGCGGCGTTGAAGCCGAAGGAGTCGATGCCCATGGTCACGTCATGGATCGCTTTGTGCAGCGCGCGGCGCAGATCGTCATCGCCTGTGCCGGGGGCGGATGGATCCATCTGGCCGATACGGTTGCAGATGTTCCACACGCGGCTGAGGTGTTTATAGGAGGCTTCGGCGCCAGAGGCTGTCCATTCCACATCCCGCTCGGGGGGCGAATCGGAGAGCACGAACCAACGCGCGGTGTCTGCGCCGTAATCGGCAATGATGCCCAGCGGATCGACCACGTTTTTCTTGGATTTCGACATTTTGGCGGAGGGAATGATTTCCACCGCCGTGCCATCGGCCAATTTCCCGTCGGTCACATCTTCGGGCAGGTGATAGACCGGGCGATCATTGGCGTCGCGGGTCTGGTAGATTTCATGCGTCACCATGCCTTGGGTGAAGAGCGCATCAAACGGTTCGGTTGCTGATTGCGGCAAATGCCCGGTGATCTGCATCGCGCGGGCGAAGAAGCGGGCATAGAGCAGGTGCAAGATCGCGTGTTCAATGCCGCCGATATATTGATCGACGTTCATCCAATAGTCAGCATCTTCGAGCACGGTGGGCGTGTCTGCACGCGGCGCGGTAAAGCGGGCGTAATACCACGAAGAATCGACAAATGTGTCCATTGTGTCGGTTTCGCGTTTGGCCGCTGCGCCGCATTTGGGGCAGGACACATCGCGCCATGTCGGGTGGCGGTCCAGCGGGTTGCCGGGGATGTCGAATGTCACATCATCGGGCAGCTCGACCGGCAGGTTTGCTTTTTTCTCGGGCACCACGCCGCAGGTGTCGCAATGCACCACGGGAATGGGGCAGCCCCAGTAGCGTTGGCGCGAAAGGCCCCAATCGCGCAGGCGGTATTTGGTGACGCCTTGGCCCACCCCTTGGGATTCGCAAAAGCCGATGGCGGCGTCGATGGCGTCGAGGCCGGTTTGCCATTGCTCGCCCGCGAAGCCTCGGTTGTAGAAGACTTTTTCGGTTTTGGCGGGCACGAAAGGCGCGGTGAGTTCTGCGTCGCTTTGATCATCGGGCAGGAAGGTCGAGATGATCGGCAGCCCGTATTTGGTGGCAAATTCAAAGTCGCGCTCGTCATGGCCGGGGCAGCCAAAGACCGCGCCTGTGCCGTAATCCATCAAGATGAAATTGGCGATATAGACGGGCAGTTCATGCGCCGTATCGAACGGGTGGCGCACGCGGATGCCCGTGTCAAAGCCCAGCTTCTCGGCGGTCTCAATCGCTTCTTCCGTGGTGCCGCCCTTGCGGCATTCGGTGTTGAAGGCGGCGATTTCGGGGTTGTCACGTTCCAGCGTGCGGGCCAGCGGGTGATCGGGGGAGATGCCCACAAATGACGCGCCAAGCAAGGTGTCGGGGCGGGTTGTGTAGACTTCGATCCGGTCATGGCCTTCGGGCGCATCCACGGTGGAGAAAGCAAATTGCAGCCCACGGGATTTGCCGATCCAGTTTTCCTGCATCAGCCGCACTTTGGCGGGCCAGTTTTCCAGCCCGTCCAGCCCGGCGAGCAATTCATCGGAGAAATCGCTGATCTTGAAGAACCACTGTGTCAGCTCGCGCCGTTCCACCAGCGCGCCAGAGCGCCAGCCGCGCCCTTGTTCGACCTGTTCATTGGCCAGCACGGTCATATCGACCGGATCCCAGTTCACCACCGCGTTTTTGCGGTAGATCAGCCCGGCATCGATCATGTCGATAAACATGGCCTGTTGCTGGCCGTAATATTCAGGGTCGCAAGTGGCAAATTCGCGGGACCAGTCGATGGACAGGCCCAGTGGTTTCATCTGGGCGCGCATGTCTGCGATATTGGCGTAGGTCCATTCTTTGGGGTGGCCGCCGATTGCCATGGCGGCATTTTCCGCAGGCATCCCAAAGGCATCCCAGCCCATCGGGTGCAGCACGTTATGCCCTTGTGCGCGTTTATAGCGCGCGATCACATCGCCCATTGTGTAGTTGCGCACATGGCCCATGTGAATCCGCCCGGACGGGTAGGGGAACATCTCCAGCACGTAATATTTTGGCTTGGAGGTATCGCGGACGGCTTTGAAGATGTCGTCCTTTTCCCAGGCAGCCTGCCAACGGGTTTCGATTTCGGAAGGGGTATAACGCTGCATGGTTTCGTCTTTCGTCTGAACGGCAAAACGCCGGGCTTTTTACACAAAGGCCCGGCGCGTGAATGAGATCGCAGGGGGCGGGTTACAGTTTATTGTCGGCGATGCGCAATTGGCGGGCGCGCGACAAGATCGCGTCTTCGACGGCGCGGGAAGTGGCTTTGCTCACGGCGCCGCCGCGAGATTGCAGCGCCACATTCAGCGAGCGCGCATCGAGCGCCGGATCGTCGATCAGCACCGTGGCGCGGTAGGCGCGCCCGCCGCCGGGCGGTGTGCCATAGCCGGTCACGATGACGCCGGTGAACGGGTCAACCGATTGGATGGGCAGGAAGTTCAGCACTTCGAGCGAGGCCGCCCAGAGATACTTGTTCACCAAAACATTGGTTTCAGTGTTGTTTTTCTGGAAGATCGACCAGATCGTGTTGTTGGGGCTTGTTTCGATATTACCCGGAACATTTGGGTCGGTATATTGTGTAGGGCGTTCCGTTGCGGGGCGGCCTAGGCCTCCGCACGCGGCCAAGGAGCCCGCGACCATTGCGGCGGTAATGGTTTTGAAGACGGTAACAGTTGTCATTGCTGCGGTCCTTTGCCTGTTCGAAACCCGGTCTACCCAAGGCACAAGAGCGGAGCAAGCCTTATGTCCCAAGGCCGATTCGCCGCAAACAGGGCATATATGGTGTCTCCGAGGCGTTAACGGAGACATTTAGGGGGAAAAACTGTGACAAAGCTGCACCAATCTTTCTGACAATGGGTCAGGGCAGGGGGCTGGTCTTGCTAAACGACGGGGAAGCGAGGAAAACACCATCCATACCCTCACCGGATTCCCCGGTTTGGGCGTGAAATTGAAAAACCGAGGGAAAACTCATGAAAAAAGTTCTCTTCGCTACAACAGCCCTGGTCGCGACCGCCGGCGTTGCAGCTGCAGATGTAACCTTTGGCGGCTATGGCCGTTTTGGCGTTATGTACGACGAAGCCGCAGACTCAACAGACATCACAAGCCGTTTCCGTCTGCAAATCGACGCAACAGCTGAGTCCGATGCTGGTGTGACTTTTGGTGCGCGCGTTCGTATCCAGACAGCTGAAGGTGACGGCGATAAAGGCGTTAACGGCGCTCGCTTCTTCGCACGCTCCGGCGGCTTTGAAGTTGGTGTTGGTAACATCTTCGGCGCGATCGAATACATGCCTGGCATGTACCCAATCGACCTGGGTCTGACCGGTCTGGGCTACGATTACACCGCAGCTTCCAGCTTTGACGCCTATTCTTCCGGCGGCACAGGCACAAGCGGCTCCAACGGTGTTGAAGTAATGTACTCCGCTGGCGACCTGGCAGTTCACGTTTCGGCTTCCGACGTAAACGACCGCGTTGCAGCATATGTTGCTTACACATGGAACGGCTGGACATTCGCTCTGGGCGGCCAAGACTCCGACGCAGCAGCTGACACCGAGCTGGCAGTTTCTGTTGGCGGTTCCTTCGGCGTTGCCGACGTAACCCTGGCGTATGCTGACAACGGTTCCGACGGCGACCGTATCGTTCTGGCCGGTCGTTTCGACGTTGGCGCAGCAACAGACATCGAAGTGTACTACGCTGACGATGAGTTCCTGGACGACTCCTACGGTATCGACTTCAACCACGACCTGGGCGGCGGCGTCTCCCTGCGTGGCGGTGTTGTTGAGCGCTTCGGCGGCAACACACAAGCCGATCTGGGTGTGCGCTTCAACTTCTAAGTTGAACGTCATCTGACAGATTTGGGGCGGTGCTTTTGCACTGCCCCTTTTCTTTTGCAGCCTTCCCTTTTCCGCGCTGCTGATGTTTTCTGCGCCCGACTGATGAAGGGCATAAAACATGACATTGCGCGATATTTCCGACAGAATTGCCAAGGCTGAAGCAGATGCAGGGCGCGCGCCGGGCAGTGTGACGCTTATTGCGGTCAGCAAAGTGCAGCCCGATGCGCGGGTGCGCGCAGTGCTGGAGCAGGGTCACCGCTGTTTTGGCGAGAATCGCGTGCAGGAAGCGGCGGGCAAATGGCCCGGTTTTCGCGAAGAATTTCCCGGCGTTGATTTGCATCTTATCGGGCCGTTGCAGAGCAACAAAGCGCGCCAAGCGATCACGCTTTGTGATGCGTTTCATGCGCTGGACCGCCCCAAGCTTGCCAGCACCCTTGCGCGGCTTGCGCAGGAAGAGGGGCGCTGTCCGCAGATGTTTATCCAAGTGAACACCGGCGAAGAGGCGCAAAAGGCGGGGGTGACCCCGGCGCAGGCGGATGGATTCGTGAAGGAATGCCGCGCGATGGACCTGCCTGTGGCGGGGCTGATGTGTATTCCGCCTGCGGATCAGGAGCCTGCGCTGCATTTTGCGCTGCTGGCGAAGATCGCGGCGCGCAACGGTTTAACCGGGTTATCCATGGGGATGAGCGGCGATTTCGAACGGGCGATTGCGCTGGGGGCCACCCATGTGCGGGTCGGTTCTGCGATATTTGGCGAGCGCGTGCCGGGGTAAGCGCAGGGCAGCCGGATTTTAATCCTTCGGAGAGGATTTTGAACCAATTGGAAGCGCAGGCACGATCAGCCGCGTGCCGGGGATGATCTGGCGCGCGATGGCGTGCAGATGAGCGCGGCTAAGGGCGATGCAGCCTTCGGTGGGGTAGCCCGGGCGGCGCCATTGGTGGATAAAGATTGCGGAGCCTTTGCCCGGCGCGGCGCGGGGCCAGTTCCAATCGGTGGTGATGATCAGATCATAGAGCGGATCGGCGCGGCGCAGGGTTTCGTGGCTATGCGCGTAGGGCGCGCGCACATGGGTATTATAGGCGCTGTCTTGCGGGGCGTCGGACCACAGATCGCGCGGGCCGATGGGCCGGGCCCAAGGGGTGGGCGGCGCGATTCGGTCAGGGCGGTAGAAGATTTCAGCCAGATGCATCACGGCGCGGGGCGTGGCGCCATCGCCTTCGCATTTATCGGTGCGGATGCCGCCTTTGCCGATGGAGCAGGGGAAGACCCGTCCCATGAACCGCAGGCCGCGCGGCGTGAGCACCAGATCGGCGGGTGTCACAGCAGGTGGCCTGATTTTTGCGATTTTGTCGCCAGATACCCTGCGTTGAGGGGGTTTTCGCCCACGCGCAGCGGCACGCGGCTTGCGACTTTGATGCCATTGGCCTGCATCATGTCCACTTTGCGCGGGTTGTTGGTGAGCAGGTTCACGGCGGAGAAACCCATGGATTTGAGGATGTCTGTGCCGATGCGGAAGTCGCGTTCGTCATCCTCGAAGCCAAGGCGGTGGTTGGCCTCGACGGTATCGAAGCCTTGGTCCTGGAGGGAATAGGCGCGCATTTTATTGGCAAGGCCGATGCCGCGCCCCTCTTGGTTGAGGTAGAGCAGCACGCCGTGGCCTGCCGCGCCCATCTGTGCCAAAGCGGCGCGCAGTTGCGGGCCGCAGTCGCATTTGAGGCTGCCGAGCACATCGCCGGTAAAACAGGCGGAGTGCAACCGGCAGAGCACAGGTTGGCTGCGGTCCGGTTTGCCGATTTCCATGGCGTAATGTTCTTCGCCGCCATCATCGGGGCGGAAGATATGCAGGCGGCCTGCTTGGGAGACATCAACGGGCAGGCGGGCCTGTACCAGCGGGTGCAGCGGGCTGCGCTCGCCCAGCACGGTTTGCGCTTGGGGCAGGTCAATCGCGGTCAACCCATGCTGCGCGGCAAAGCCTGCGGCATCGGGCAGCGGCAGCACCAGCGCGGCGGGCAACAGGTTTGCGGATTTACACAGGGCCAGCGCGATGCGATGCGCCGCCACCTCGCCGCCGCGGGCGGTTTGCAGCGGGCCTTTCATCGGCACGCGCAGATCATCGGCGGGGTCGGACAGCCCGCGCAGCCAGCCAAGCGAGGCATCGGGCGGCAAGATCACGCGGGCCAGATCGCCGTCATAGACTTGGGCTTTGAGGGTGCGGGCGCGCCAATCGGTCAGGGCCAGCACCGGGGTGCCGCCCAAGGCCAGCACATCGGCAAGCCGCGCCGCCGTGAGGGTTTCAGCCGCGATGATCAGCGCCGCGCCGGATTTTCCGGTCAGCGCCACGGGCACGCCCATGCGCAGATCGGCGCGGGCGCGGGCCAGTTTTTCGGTGATATCGAGTGTGAAGGCCATGGGGATGTTACAGGTCCGCAAGTTATTTGAAAGATATCTAGGCTATGGCGGAGGAAATTGAAACATTTGCCCGCGTAGTTGTGCGGCTTGCACACGAGGCTGTGAAAGAAAGAGGTGAAACCTTGCCCATTGCGGCGCAAAGCCACATCTCTAGGATGACAAACAAGGAGATAACCGCATGGCGCAGCTGAAGAAGATCCTTTTGGTGGATGATGACGAAGATCTGCGCGAGGCGTTGAGCGAGCAATTGATCCTGACCGAAGAGTTCGACGTCTTCGAGGCGGGCGATGGTGCGGAAGCCATGTCGCGGGCCAAGGAAGCGATTTACGATCTGGTGATCTTGGACGTGGGGTTGCCCGATACCGATGGGCGCGAGCTGTGCCGGTTGATGCGCAAGCAAGGGGTGAAAAGCCCGATTGTGATGCTGACCGGGCATGACAGTGACGCGGATACCATTTTGGGCCTCGATGCGGGCGCGAATGATTATGTGACCAAGCCGTTCAAGTTCCCTGTGCTGTTGGCGCGGGTGCGGGCGCAGCTGCGCCAGCATGAGCAATCCGAGGATGCGGTGTTTCAACTGGGGCCCTATTCGTTCCGCCCGTCGATGAAGCTGTTGGTGACCGAAGATGAGCGCAAGATTCGCCTGACGGAGAAAGAGACCAATATCCTCAAATACCTCTACCGTTCCAATGACGGGGTGGTGGCACGCGATGTGCTGCTGCATGAGGTTTGGGGCTATAATGCCGGGGTCACGACCCACACGCTGGAGACGCATATTTACCGGTTGCGGCAGAAAATCGAACCTGATCCCTCCAATGCGCGGCTGCTTGTGACCGAAAGCGGCGGGTACCGGCTCATGGCGTGAACCTGCGGGAACCGAGGCGCGCGCTGTGTGGTTGGGTTTTTGAAGGATACGAGATCCCGAAGAGAATGTCCGGGCTTTGACATTCACCTCCCTGTTGGACTGGCCGGGCCTTTGTGCCCGGCCGTTTTTTTTGGCCGTTTTTTTGGTAGGGCAGGGCGGCGCGCAGGCGGCAAACGGGGTGTAACCCGGCGCGGCGCTGGGGTAGGGTGGCGCAAATCATCCGGAGCACGCCCCTATGTCCTTTACCCTTGCCACTTGGAACATCAACTCTGTGCGGCTGCGCGAGCCGATTGTGTTGCAGCTGATGGCTGAAAACGGGCCTGATGTGCTGTGTCTTCAAGAGTGCAAAAGCCCGGTGGATAAGATCCCTGTGGAGGCGTTTCAGGCGGCGGGTTACCAGTACATGGTGGCACGCGGGCAGAAGGGCTATAACGGGGTTGCGATCCTGTCGAAGCTGCCGATTGTGGATGCGGGCGATCATGATTTTGCCCAGATGGGCCATGCGCGCCACGTGTCGGCCACTTTGGAAAACGGCGTGACGATCCAGAATTTCTATGTGCCAGCGGGCGGCGATGTGGCGGACCGCGAGGTGAATGAGAAATTCGGGCAAAAGCTCGATTATCTCGCGGGGATGCGCGACTGGTTCCGCAATGAAGCGCCCAAAAAATCCATTCTGGTGGGCGATTTGAACATTGCCCCGCGTGAGGATGATGTTTGGGGGCATAAGCAACTGCTTAAAGTGGTGAGCCACACGCCGCTGGAAGTTGAGAAACTTTCGGAGACCCAAGAGGCGGGCGATTGGGTGGATATCACCCGGCAGGACATTCCCGAAGGCAATTTGTATAGCTGGTGGAGCTACCGCGCGCGCGACTGGGATGCTGCCGATAAGGGGCGCAGGCTGGATCACGTGTGGGCGACCAAGGATATTGCGGCCTCTGGGCATAACAGCAAAATCCTGCGCCATGTGCGCGGCTGGGAAAAACCCAGCGACCACGCGCCGGTTTTTGCCAGTTTTGACCTTTGATTTCGCAAAAGCGATGATCATATAAAAGCCAAACGCATGAATGCGAGGAATATGAGATGACGGATCTGAACCTGATCGGTGCAGCCAATGCTGCGCCAGATGCTGACCTGATCAAGGACAGCACCGAAGCGACATTTATGGCCGATGTGGTCGAGGCGTCGCAAACCGTGCCAGTGATTGTGGATTTCTGGGCGCCGTGGTGCGGCCCGTGCAAAACGCTGGGGCCGATGCTGGAGGACGCGGTGCGCGCGGCCAAAGGCGCGGTGAAGATGGTGAAGGTGAATGTGGACGAGGCCCAAGCCATTGCGGGCCAGTTGCAAATTCAATCCATCCCGACGGTTTACGCGTTTTTCAAAGGCCAGCCCGTGGACGGGTTTCAAGGCGCGCAGCCGCAATCGGAGATCACCGCCTTTGTGGAGCGGGTGATCAAGGCGGGGGGCGGAGAAGCGCCGTCCGACACGCTTAATGATGCGGTTGAGGCCGCAGATGAGATGATGGCCGAGGGCGCGATTGATGACGCGGCCCAGACCTTTGCTGCGATTTTGGAAGAAGACCCGAACCATGCGGGCGCTTATGGCGGGCTGGTGCGGGCGCATATCGCGCTGGGGGATTTGGATCAGGCGGAGGCGGTGCTTAATGGTGCGCCAGTGCAGATTTCCAAAGCACCTGAGCTGGAAGCCGCCCATGCGCAGTTGGAACTGGCGCGGCAGGCCGCAGATGCGGGGCCTGTGGCCGAATTGACCGCCGCTGTGGAGGCCGATGAGACCGACCATCAGGCGCGGTTTGATCTGGCGCAGGCGCTTTATGCCAATGGCGATGCGGAGAATGCCGTGGCGCATTTGCTGGAGCTGTTCCGCCGCGATCGCGAGTGGAATGACGGCGCGGCCAAGGTGCAGTTGTTCACGATTTTTGACGCGCTGAAGGCCAATGATCCGGTGGTTTTGAATGGTCGCCGCAAATTGAGCTCGATGATATTTGCCTGACGGGTTTGTAGTGCTAGGTCTGAGTGCATGAACATGCATGCGGCCTTGCCGACCACCATCCCGATCTTTCCGCTGGGCGGCGCATTGCTGCTGCCCCGCGCGCGTTTGCCGCTGCATATTTTCGAGCCGCGCTATTTGCAGATGATCGAAGATGCGATGAAAACGCCGGATCGGCTGATTGGGATGATCCAGCCCAATGTGGCGCCGGGGCGCAGCGAAGATGCGTTGCAGGCCATTGGCTGTGCCGGGCGGTTGACGCAGTTTTCCGAGACGGAAGACGGGCGGTATTTGATCACGCTGGGCGGTGTGTCGCGGTTTCGGGTTGTCTCGGAGGTTGACGGATTTGCCCCCTACCGGCGCTGTGATGTGTCGTGGGACGGGTTCGAGCGGGACCGGGGCAAGGAAGAGACGGATGCGGGTCTGGTGGGGCGTGCGCCGTTTCTGGACCTGTTGTCGCGCTATTTAGAGGCGCGGGATTTGTCGGCGGATTGGGAGACGTTGAAAGAGGCAGAGGGGGAGCTTTTGATCAACTCCCTGTCGATGATGCTGGATTTCGAGCCCGAAGATAAACAGGCGCTGCTGGAAGCGCCGAGCCTTGGCACGAGGCGTGAAACCCTTGTGACCTTGATGGAATTTGCCCTGCGCGGCGGGGATGACAAGGATATCATGCAATGAGTGAGAACCAGCCGATTTTTGACCGCCGGATGCTTGAGGCGCTGATTTGTCCGCGCACGCAGACCACGCTGCGGTATGACGCTGAGGCGCAGGAGTTGGTGTCGGAGCGGGCAGGGCTGGCCTATCCGATCCGCAACGGGATTCCGGTGATGTTGGTCGATGAGGCCCGGATTTTAGACTAGCCGGGTTTTAGGCTAGTCATGTTTTAGACTGGGCGGTTAAAGCGGGCGGCCTGCCATCAGGCGGGGCAATTCGCCCGTGAGCCCGGCGGCTTCGCGGATGAAACCGCGCCGCAGCCCCGGCAGGGCGCTGATCGCGGCCATGCCCAGATCGCGCGCCATGCGCAGCAGCGCATTATCGTTCGAAAACAGGCGGTTGAATGTGTCGGTGGCCAGTGCCAGCGCGGCATTATCGAACCGCCGCCATTGTTGGTATTGCGCCAGATTGGTGGCGGCGCCGAAATCTTCGCCGCGGCGGATGGCGTCTGCGATGACCTCGGCCAGCGCGGCAATGTCGCGCAGCCCGGCGTTGAGCCCTTGGCCTGCGATCGGGTGCACGCCGTGGGCGGCATCGCCAATCAGCGCCACCCGCTGGGCGATCATTTCATGGGCGAGCGAGAGGCTGAGCGGGTAGGTGTAGCGCTGGCCTGTCAGGGAAATCTCGCCCAGAAAATCACCAAAGCGCGGGCGCAGCACATCAAGGTAATCTGCCGTGCTCAGCGCGTTGATCTGCGCGGCGGCGGCGGTGCTTTCGGTCCAGACAATGGAAGAGCGGTTGCCCGTGAGCGGCAAGATCGCCAGCGGGCCGGAGGGCATGAAGAACTGATGCGCGATGCCGTCATGGGGGCGTTCGTGGTTCACGGCGCAGACCAGCGAGGTTTGCCCGTAGCCCCAGCCCACACGTTTTATGCCAGCGCGGGCGGCGGTGCCGGAGCTGCGGCCATCGGCGCCAATCACAAGGCGGCAGCGCAGCGTCTCGCCCGTGCCAAGCGTCAAAGTGGCCCCGTTCAGGTCGCTGTGCTGGCCTGTGACGGTGGCGGCGTCCATTTGCGTGATTTGCGGCGCGGCGGCAACGGCCCCGGCGAGGGCGGCGCGCAGGTGGCGGTCTTCGACCATGTAGCCCATCGGGCCTTCTTCGATTTCGGCATGGTCAAAATGCATAAAGAACGGAGAGGGGCCTTCGCCTGCGCGCCCGTCGGTGACTTTGATCTGGTTCATCGGCTGGGCGTGGGGGGCCAGTTCGTCCCAAAGCCCCAACGCGCCGAGCAAGCGCTGGGAGGTGAGCGCGAGGGCGTAGGAGCGCCCGTCGAAATCCTGCGCGGCGCGGGTTTGCGCGGGCAGGGCGTCGATGATGCGCACGGTTTGGCCAAGCTGGGCGAGGGCCAGCGCCATGACAGGCCCGTTCAGCCCACCGCCCACAATGGCAATGTCGCAGGAAAAATTGGTATCTGTGTCGCCGTGTAAATCCATGGGGATTAATATGGCCTGTCGCCGGGGATTGTCCATGTGTCCAAGCGCCGCTACCGTCGGGTTTGGAAAAGAACAGGGCGTTGATTATGCAAGAGTGGCTGAAGACAAGTGCGGCGGATTTGGGCCGGGGCATTGCGGCGGGGCAGATTGACCCGGTGGCGCTGTGTGATGTGTTTTTAGCGGCGATTGAGGCGCATCCGCTCAAGGACCGGATTTATGCCCGCGTCACCGCAGACCGGGCCCGCGCCGAGGCCCACGCGGCGGCGGCCCGCGCCAAGGCGGGCGCGCGCCTGTCGCCGCTGGACGGGGTGCCGATCAGTTGGAAAGACCTGTTTGACAGCGCCGGGACCGCCACGGAGGCAGGATCGAAACTGCTGGAGGGCCGGGTGCCGGAGCGCGATGCGGAGGTGCTGGTCAATGCCACGGCGATGGGGCTGGTGTGTCTGGGCAAGACCCATATGAGCGAGCTGGCGTTTTCGGGGCTGGGCTATAACCCGTCGACGGGCACGCCGCATTGTGTGAACGATGCGGATGCTGTGCCGGGGGGGTCATCCTCGGGGGCGGCGGCCTCGGTCGCGTTTGGGCTGGCGGCGGCAGCAATCGGCTCTGATACGGGCGGATCGGTGCGGATTCCGGCGGCGTGGAATGATCTGGTGGGGTTGAAAACCACCCATGGGCGGCTGAGCCTTGAGGGGGTTGTGCCGCTGGCCATGCGGTTTGACACGGTGGGGCCGCTGGCGCGCACTGCGGAGGATTGCGCGCTGTTGCTGGCCGCGATGGAGGGCACGCAGCCAGCGGATTTGGCGGGCAGCAGCCTTGAGGGGCGGCGGTTTGCGGTGCTCAAAACTGTGGCGATGCACGATCTGCGCGACCAGCCCGCCGCTGGGTTTCAAAGCGCGGTGGAGCGGCTGCAAAATGCGGGCGCGCATGTGACGCGGATCGAAATCCCCGAGATTGAGGATGCGATGGCCCTGTCCTCGTGTCTTTATACTGCGGAGGCCTATGGGCTGTGGCGCGAGGTGATCGAGGCGAACCCCGGCGCGATGTTCCATGAAATTCTGGAGCGTTTCGAGATTGGTAAAACCTATTCTGGCCCGGATTATGTGGCCGCTTGGGCCAAGCTGGAGGCGGCGCGGGCGGCCTATGATGCGGCGGCTGCGCCCTATGATGCGCTGCTCTTGCCGACGGCGCCGATCTTGCCGCCGAACCTGACGCGGCTCAATGAAGATCACGAATATTACATCAAGGAGAACCTGCTGGCGCTGCGCAACACGCGGATTGGCAATCTGATGGGGCTGTGTTCGGTGAGCCTGCCCACGGGGTTGCCCAGTTGCGGGATCATGATGATGGCAGCGCCGGGGGGCGAGGAAGCGTTGCTTCGGCTGGCGAGCGCGGCGCAGGAGGCGCTGGACTGAGCCTGACCAAAAAGCCACAAACTGTTGCCTTGCTTCGGGTTTTTGTGGACGCCGCCTGCTTGCTTGGGTAATTTGATCCCAAACGGGGCGTGAATGATCCCGATCCGAGGCAGTTATAGATGTTGTACCCCGAGCGGTTTTCGAACCTACCGGCCCATGCGTGGCCGCGCCTGCGCGCTCTTTTGGACGTGCATGAAGGCGGTGGTCCTTTGATTCAAATGACCATTGGCGAGCCGAAACATGCGTTTCCGGCTTGGGTCACTGATGTGATTGCGCAAAATGCTGCCGGGTTTAACAGCTATCCGGCGAATGACGGATCGCCCGATTTGCGGCGCGCGATTGCCGAGTGGGTTGAGCGGCGCTATGGCGTCACGGTGGATGCCGACAGCGAAGTGATGGCGCTCAATGGCACCCGCGAGGGGCTGTATAACGCCGTGATGGCGCTGTGCCCGGCACAGAAAAACGGGGAAAAAGCGGCGATTTTGATGCCGAACCCGTTTTATCAGGTCTATATGATTGGCGCGTTGTCGGGCGAGGCAGAGCCGGTCATGGTGCCTGCCACAGCCGAGACGGGGCATTTGCCCGATTATCACAGCCTGCCCGAGGCGGTTTTGTCGCGCACGGTGGCGGCCTATATTTGCTCGCCTGCGAACCCGCAGGGCGCGGTGGCGGATCGGGACTATCTGGAGCGGCTGATCGCCTTGGCGGAACGCTATGATTTTCGCATCTTTGCGGATGAGTGTTATTCCGAGATTTACCGCGATGTGCCGCCCCCCGGCGCGCTGGAAGTGGCGCAGAGCATGGGCGCGGATCGCAACCGCGTGGTGGTGTTTCATTCGCTGTCAAAACGGTCAAACCTGCCGGGGCTGCGCTCTGGTTTTGTGGTGAGCGGGGCGGAGGCGATGCGCGAGATCAAACAATTGCGGGCCTATGCGGGCGCGCCATTGCCGCTGCCGCTTCAGGCCGCATCGGCGGCGGTGTGGCGCGACGAGGCGCATGTGGTAGAGAACCGCGCGCTTTATGCGGCGAAATTCGACGCAGCGGACCGAATTTTTGGCAATGTGCCGGGCTATAGCAGCCCCAAAGCCGGATTTTTCCTGTGGTTGCCCGTTGAGGATGACGAGGCGGCAACGTTGAAGCTGTGGCAAGAGACTGGTGTTAAGGTGCTGCCCGGCGGTTACCTGTGCCAAAACGTAAACGGTGAGAATCCGGGCAAGACATATATTCGGGTCGCTCTTGTGGCCCCATTAGAAGAGACGGTGCGGGGGCTTCAGGCCATTCGCGACTGTCTCTATCCGGTTTAAGGTGAGGTAGAACAATGGCTTTTCAGACCCGTCAACGCGATCCATTGCTGGACAGCAACATGGCTGAAGCGATTGAGAAACGCGGCAAGGAATTGCTGGGGATTGCCCTGCTGGTGCTGGGGGTGATGGCGGCGATGATGATCGCGAGCTATGCGCCCGATGATCCAAACTGGATGGTGTCCACAGAAGCGCCGGTGCAGAACATGATGGGCCGGATGGGCGCGTCGTTGGTTGCGCCGCTGATCATGATTGTCGGCTGGGGCGTTTGGGGTTTGGCGGCTGTGCTGTTGACGTGGGGCGTGCGGTTTACCTTTCATCTGGGCGAAGAGCGCGCCATGGGGCGTTTGATTTTTGCGCCCATCGCGATTGCAGCCGGGTCGGTTTATGCCGCCACGCTTGCGCCGGGGCCGGAGTGGCTGGCGGTGCATTCCTTCCAGTTGGGCGGCATGTTTGGTGATACGGTTTTGGGGCAGATCCTGACGGTTTTCCCGGCGGCGGCGGTGTTTTCCGTCAAGCTGATGTCGCTTCTTATGGGGGCGGCGATCCTTGCGCTGGGGGCGTTTGTGCTGGGCTTTACCAAGCCTGAGTTGCAGCGCATTGCGCGGTTCTTGATCATTGGTGTGATCATGACCTACGCCAATTTGATGAACCTGCTGGGTAAAGGCGCAACGGGCGCGCTCCAGACAGCCAAGGTGATGCAGGAACGCGGCGCAGAGCGCCGTGCGCGCAGCCGCGCCGAAGCGCAAGACGATGCCGCATGGGCCGCTGCGCAAACCCCGGCAGCCCCGGCAAATGCCGCGCCGATTTATGCGGATGCGCCCACGCCAGAGGTGAGCAAGCCGGGGCTTTTGTCGCGGATGCCTGCGCTGATCAAACGGCCCGAGCAGATGCCCGAGCCCGAGTTGATCGAAGAATATTCCGATGTGGTGATCAACGAGGCCCCCGGCGCGGGTGATGACCGGATCAAAGCCAAGATTGCCGATGTGATCAAAAGCCGGGTGCGCAGCGCCACGGCGGTGCACACGCCCACCACCTCGCCGTTGACCAAAGGGCGCGGACGCGGGCCAAGCGCGCTTATTCTGGACACCAGCGCCAAGCGCACAGAGCCGCGTATGTCTGCGCCAAGCACCGCCACTTTGCCGCCAGAGCCGCCGCTGACCGCTGCGGTTGCTGCGGCGTCGATGGCCGCGCTTGGCCGTAGTGCGGCTGCGGCTGTGCCGAAGGTGCCTGCGCCGCAAGCGCCCGCTGCGACTTATGACGACGCGCCGATGGAGGCCTCGGCCGAGGAGGCATTTGAGGCTCCGTTTGAGGCATATGACGACACAGCGCATGATATGGTGGATGATTATTACGATGATGCGCCCGCTGAGCCGATGCCCATGCCAGTGCACCGTGCCGAGGCACAACCCGCGCCGTCGATCCCGGTGGCCGCGCCAAAAGCCATTGTGCAGCAGCCTGTGCGCAAGCCCGTGCAGCCCAGCAGACAAGCCAAAGCCGAAGCGCAGCCCACCTTGGGGTTTGACGATAAACGCCCCGGTTTTGAGCTGCCGCCGCTGAGCTTGCTGGAGAGTGCGGATTCTGTAGCGCGGTTGCATTTGAGCGACGAGGCGCTGTCTGAGAATGCGCGGATGCTGGAAACGGTTCTGGATGATTACGGCGTGAAGGGCGAGATTGTCGCCGTGCGCCCCGGCCCGGTTGTGACCATGTATGAGCTAGAGCCTGCGCCGGGTTTGAAAGCCTCGCGGGTGATTGGCCTTGCCGATGACATTGCGCGTTCCATGGCGGCCCTGTCGGCGCGTGTTTCCACAGTGCCCGGACGCAGCGTGATCGGGATTGAGCTGCCCAATGAGAACCGCGAGAAAGTTGTGCTGCGCGAGATCCTTTCGGCGCGTGATTTTGGCGATAGCAACATGCGCCTGCCACTGGCGCTGGGCAAAGATATTGGCGGCGAGCCGATGGTGGCGAACCTTGCCAAGATGCCTCACCTGCTGATTGCGGGGACCACGGGGTCGGGTAAATCTGTGGCGATCAACACGATGATCTTGTCGCTGCTCTATAAGCTGACGCCGGAAGAATGCCGGATGATCATGATCGACCCGAAGATGTTGGAATTGAGCGTTTATGACGGCATTCCGCATCTGTTGTCGCCGGTTGTGACGGACCCGAAAAAGGCGCTGGTGGCGCTGAAATGGACTGTCGGCGAGATGGAAGATCGCTATCGCAAAATGTCCAAAATGGGCGTGCGGAACATCGAAGGTTATAACGCCCGCGTGCGCGATGCGCTGAGCAAAGGCGAGATGTTCACCCGCACCGTTCAGACCGGATTTGACGAGGACACTGGCGAGCCCGTGTTCGAGACAGAGGAAAACACACCTGTCGCGCTGCCTTACATCGTGGTGATCGTGGACGAGATGGCCGACCTGATGATGGTGGCGGGCAAGGAAATCGAAGCCTGTATCCAGCGTTTGGCGCAGATGGCACGGGCTTCGGGTATCCACCTGATCATGGCCACACAGCGGCCTTCGGTTGACGTGATCACCGGCACGATCAAGGCGAACTTCCCCACGCGGATCTCGTTTCAGGTGACCTCGAAAATCGACAGCCGCACCATTTTGGGTGAGATGGGCGCCGAGCAGCTTTTGGGCATGGGTGACATGCTTTATATGGCGGGCGGTGCCAAGATTACCCGGTGCCACGGCCCGTTTGTGAGCGATGAAGAGGTCGAAGAAATCGTCAACCACCTGAAGGGTTTCGGCGAGCCGGATTATGTGTCCGGTGTGATCGAGGGCCCCTCGGAGGATGCGGAAACCAGCATTGATGCGGTGCTGGGCATTGGCGGCAATACCGATGGCGAAGATGCGCTCTATGACAGTGCGGTGCAGGTTGTGCTTAATGACCGCAAATGTTCGACCTCGTATATCCAGCGCAAATTGGCGATTGGCTATAACAAAGCCGCGCGTTTGGTTGAGCAGATGGAAGAGCAGGGGCTGGTGTCGCCTGCGAACCATGTGGGCAAACGTGAAATTCTGGTGCCTGAGCAAGGCTGACCGGAACATATTCCCCGCCTTTACCGTTGGCCTTTGAAGCGGCGGTAAAGGCAGGGGCATGACCCAAGATACAAGCAGTTTGAACGGCGTGCTCGACGCGCTGGAGGATCAGGCCAAAAGCCACGGCACGGTCACCGTGGGGGATGTGGTGCAGGCATTGGGCGGGCGCGGCTTTGGCCCGCTGTTGGTGGTTGCGGCGCTTTTGGTGATTTCGCCTTTGGGCGGGGTGCCGGGGTTTCCCACAGCGATGGCGGTGTTAATCGGGTTGATTGCGGTGCAGATGGTGGCGCAGCGCCAGCATCTTTGGCTGCCCAAAATTCTGCGGGAACGGGGCGTGAAGGGCGATAAGCTAAGCGGTGCGGTGGACAAACTGCGCGGGGCGGCGGGATGGATCGACAAGCATTTTGGCGGGCGTGTGCCGCGTTTGGTCGAGCCGCCGATGCCCAGCATTGCGGCGGCGTTGATTGCGGTGCTGTGCCTGCTGGTGCCGCCATCGGAGGTGATTCCCTTTGCCGCGCTGTTGCCGATGGGCGGGATTGCGGTGCTGGGGCTGGCACTGACGCTGCGCGATGGGGTGTTGATGGGTATTGGCATTGCGCTGGCTGTTGCGGCGCTGGTGATGCTGGTGCGGGTGGTGATGTGAAGGCGGATGCGTGCCTGCGTGGGCAGAAAAAGCCGCGTTGATATCGTATATCATTGCACCGCGCCCTATGTAGAATGCCAAGGAAACGAAAAGTCTGGAAGATATGATGCGTTTTTTGAAATCCACGACCCTGGCCCTGGGGATGGGCCTGTTGGCGGCGATGCCCGCTGCGGCAGAGAAGCTCTCGCTGGGGGCGCTTTCGCAATATCTGAACGCGATGAAAACGGCGCAGGGCGAGTTTACCCAGATCAACAGCGATGGGTCGATCAGCACCGGCACAATTTACATCAAACGTCCCGGCCGGGTGCGGTTTGAGTATAATGCGCCTGATTCCGGTCTGGTGATTGCGGGCAGCAACACGGTGGTGATCTATGACAAGAAATCCAACGAGCCTGCGGAGACCTATCCGCTGAGCCGCACGCCTTTGTCGATTATTCTGGCGCAGGATGTGAACCTTGGCCAAGCCAAAATGGTGGTGGGCCATAATTATGACGGCACCGCGACCACGGTCACGGCGCAAGATCCGGCGCATCCTGAATATGGCAATATTCAAATGAAATTTACCGGCAGCCCGGTGGAGTTGCGGCAATGGATCATCAACGATTCAAATGGCTCGCAAACCACGGTGGTGCTGGGGGATCTGCGCACGGGGGGCAATATCGCCAACAGCAAATTTGATGTGGGCGAAGTGCGCGAGAGCCGCGACCGCTAAGCGCGGGAAATGATCAGCACATAAAAAGGGGCGCGGCCAGATGGCGGCGCCCCTTTTGGTTTTTCGGTAAGGCGGCTTAGCGCCGTAGGCGGCAGGCGGCGATCTGGGATTGATACATCTCAGAGCGGTTGGCCACTTTTTGAGAGACCGCCACCAGCCATGCTTTGCTGTTGTAGCTGCCGCGCGCGTAGCCGGAATGGCCTTCGTGGTAGGCCAGATATTGGTTGCGCGCGTCATGCAGGGCGATGCCGTTGCGGTCGCGGGTTTGGTTCATATACCAGCCCATGAAATCGGTCGCGTCGCGGATTTTATCGCGTTTTGCGGCGCGGCGGTTCTGGGCTTTGCGGTATTCATCCCATGTGCCGTCGAGCGCCTGAGAATAGCCAAAGGCCGAGGATTGGCGGCCCATGGGAATCACCCCAAGCACATAGTTGAACGGCGTCCGGGCATCGGACACAAATTTGCTTTCCTGATGGATCGTTGCCATCTGGACGTGAATCGGCACGCCCCACTTTTTTTCAGTGGCGCGGAAAGCACGGTGGTATTCGGGGCGCTCTTTGAGAAGCGTGCAAGCGTCATCAAGTTGCCGCGGCGAGGATTTTTGCCCTCCGCCACATGATGCCACCAACAGCACGATTATCATTGCGCGAAGGGTTTTGCTCATCTGCCTCTCGCTTTTGTCGTTTCTTATTTTCACCCAATATAACCTATTTTAGGTGATCGTAACATCACAAATCTGCCAAAACCCTTAGCAGGCGGGAAGCTGCTGCAAGCAACACACTGTTTCTGTGCCGCAATTCACTAAAGTTAGACAAATCACCCTTGTTTCAGGTAAATTTGGACGTTAGGGGCTGTGTGCTATGTTACGAACACGCGCAAAATATCATCTCGGGCAGATTGTCCGGCACAAGAAGCACCCGTTTCGCGGGGTGATTTTTGATGTCGATCCGGAATTTGCCAATACCGAGGAATGGTACGAGTCGATTCCCGAAGAGAACCGGCCCGTAAAGGATCAGCCGTTTTACCATCTTTTGGCGGAAAACGACCAAAGCTATTACGTGGCTTATGTGTCGGAGCAGAATTTGGTGGCGGATTATTCAGGCGAGCCGGTGGATCACCCCGATATTGCCGATTTGTTCGGGCCGTTCGAAAACGGCACCTATCCGCTGCATTTTCACATGAATTGAGCGCCAAGGGCGGCAATGCGCCGCCCCAAGCCGCCTGTTTAGTAGCCCAAGGCGCAGCCGTCTTTGCGCGCGTCGCTGGCCCCTTCGAGCACACCGCTTTCGTGGATGCGGATCGCCTGCGCGCCGCCGATGGCGACCTCGGGGATTTCGACTTTATGCCCCAGATCGGCCAGTGTTTGGCGGGTCTGATGCGAGAAGCCGCGTTCGACTTTGAGCACCCCATTTTCGGAAAAGGCGCGGGGGGCGTCGATGGCTGCCTGTGGGTCCATGCCAAAATCGGTGATGTTGCTGGCGAATCGCGCGTGGCCGCAGGGCTGGTAGGCTCCGCCCATAACGCCAAAGGGCATGACCACCCGGCCATTTTGCCGGATCATGCCGGGGATGATGGTGTGCATCGGACGTTTGCCGCCCTTGAGCTCGTTGGCGTGGCCTTCGTCGAGGGTGAAACCAGCGCCGCGGTTTTGCAGCAAGATGCCGAATTTATCCGAGGCGATGCCGGAGCCGAAGCCGTGGAAGATGGAATAGATCAGCGATACGGCCATGCCATCGCCATCAACCACGGTGATGTAGATCGTGTCTTTATGCACCGCTTCGCTCAGGGCGGCGGGGCCGCCCATGGCGCGGGCGGGGTCGATCAAGCCGGCCAATTTACGCGCCACGTCGCGGTCTAGCATATGGTCCAGCCGCGCGGTGTGATCGGGATCGGCAAGGAAACGGTTGCGGGCGTCATAGGCCAATTTGGTGGCTTCGGCCTCGATATGCACGCGCTGCGCGCCCATCGGATCCATCGCGGCCAGATCAAATTCGGCCAGAATGTTCAGCAAAAGCAACGCGGTGGCGCCTTGGCCGTTTGGCGGATGCTCGACCACTTCGATGTCTTTGTAGCTGCTGGAAATTGGCGTTGTGTCATCGGCGCAGGCGGCGGCGAAATCTTCGGCGGTGTGGGTGCCGCCAAGGGCGCGCAGGGAGGCGATCATGTCGTCTGCGACCTCGCCCTCATAGAAGCCTGCGCGGCCTTGGGCTGCGACGCGGCGCAGCACTTCGGCTTGGCCGGGGGCGCGGAACAGGCTGCCCAGTTCGGGGGCTGCGCCGTCATGCAGGTAATGTTGGCGGGCTGCGCCATGCAGCACGCCGGCGTCTTTGGCCCAGTCGAAGGCCACGCGGGCGGCCACGGGGACGCCGGTTTCGGCGTAGTGGATCGCGGGGGCAAGCAGGGTGTCGAGCCCCAGTTTGCCATGTTCGGCGGAGAGTTTGCAAAATGCGTCAATGGCGCAGGGCACGGTGACGGCATGGGCGCTGCTGACCGGGACGGTGGTTTCGCCTTTGTCGCGCAGCATTTGCGCATCGAGCCCTTTTGGCGCGCGGCCAGAGCCGTTGAGCGCCTTGACCTCATCCGAGCCGGGCAGGCTGTAGAGCACGAAGCAATCGCCGCCGATCCCGGTCATTTGCGGCTCGCAGATGCCAAGCAGCACGGCCCCGGCGATGGCTGCGTCCATAGCGTTGCCACCGCGTTGCAGCATGTCGATTGCGGTTTTGGCCGCGAGCGGGTGGGAGGTGGCGCACATGCCATTGGTGGCCAGCACAGCAGAGCGGCCGGGCAGTTGAAAATCGCGCATGAGGTGGTCTCCGATCATTGGGAATGAGCGCAGCCTAGACGGGGTTTGCGCGACTGCCAATATGGCCGGATGATTTTGAGGGGGAGGGGGGAAGATCCTCGGCGCCACGCACTGGGTGGGGGCAATAAAACGTGACGCCGAGGGAAGCCATATGCAGCTACAAGGTGATATATCTGCGCCAACCTTGGCCAAATTGTGATCGCGGCGTGGCGATTCAAAGGTGTGGGGTCAAAGGTGTGAGGGCGGGCGCGAAATAACCGCGAAATGCGCCGGGTAGCTCTGTCATTGATATGAAAAAATTGAATAAAGCGCCGTGCTTTTAACTGTGCGGCCCAATGGAAATTGCCAAGCGCAGGCGCAGTTGATTGCCGCCGGGGGCGCGGGTGTAATGCACATCTTTGGCGAGCTGGTGGATCAAGAACCAGCCAAAGCCGCCTTCGGGGAGGTCTTGGATGTCAGTGCCCAAAGGTTGGGCCAGCCCGAGCGGGGTGGCGTCGCCGGGCATGGGCGCGCCTTGATCTTCGATCAGCAGATGCAGCCCATTGGGGTGGTGGGCGCAATGAATGGCGATGGGGCCGCTGCCTTTTGTGGCGGCATAGGCATGTTCGATAATGTTATTGAGCGCCTCGGCCATGACCAGTTCCACGGTGCCTGCTTCTTCGCTTTCGAGCTGGAGCGGGGCCAATTCGCCCAGCAGTTCGGCCAGAGCCTGGCGCACGACCAATTGCGGGCTTTGTACGGTGAAGCGCAGGGCAGGGGCCGAAGCGGGCGCGGCGTTCATTTGCGCAGCGCCGCCAGCGCGTCGTCGAGTTGCGGATAGAGCGAAAACACGCTGTCCATGCGGGTGAGGCGGAAGACTTTTTCCACCGTCGGGGTCAGCCCTGCCAGCACCAATTTGCGCGCAGGGGCGAGGGATTTCATGGCGGCGACAATGGCGCCAAGGCCGCTGGAATCAATGAAATTCACTTGTTGCAGATCCAGCAGCACGGTGTCGTGGCCGCCGTCGCTGGCATCGCGGACCCCGTCCTTGAATTGCAGGGCCACGGTGGCATCAATGCGCGGGCTTTGGACCGTTACAATTTGAAGCTGATCTTCTTTTGTGCTGGTCAGTTCCATGGTAACTCCTTCTGCGGGCGGGCTTGGCCATGAAACTAGCGGCTAAAAGTTACCAAGATGTCATCAGCATTGACCGCCGGGAATTTTAGGGGAGGAGAGACTAAAATGCGTGAGGTAGTGATTGCAGGGGCGTCGCGGACGGCCATGGGCGGGTTTCAGGGCAGTTTTGCCGAGGTGCCTGCGGTGCAATTGGGCGGGGCGGCCATTCGGGCGGCGCTGGCCGATGCGCGGCTGGCCACTGTGGATGAGGTCTTGATGGGCTGTGTCTTGCCTGCGGGCCAAGGCCAAGCGCCAGCGCGTCAGGCCGGGTTTGCGGGCGGTTTGGGCGAGGAAGTGCCTGCCACCACGCTCAATAAAATGTGCGGATCGGGCATGAAAGCGGCGATGATGGGGTTTGACCAAATCGCGCTGGGCCATGCGGAGACGATGATTGCGGGCGGCATGGAGAGCATGAGCGGCGCGCCTTATATGTTGCCGAAAATGCGCGGCGGTGCGCGGTTGGGGCATGGGCAGGTGGTGGATCACATGTTCCTTGATGGGCTAGAGGATGCCTATGACAAGGGGCGTTTGATGGGCACATTTGCCGAAGATTGCGCCGAGACCTATCAATTCACCCGCGAGGCGCAGGATGAATTTGCGCTGGCGTCTTTGTCGCGCGCGCTGGAGGCGCAGCAAAGCGGTGCATTTGAGCGCGAGATTACATCGGTTGAAGTGGCGGGCCGCAAGGGCAGCATAAGTGTTGGCGCGGATGAGCAGCCCGGCAATGCGCGCCCCGACAAGATCCCGCAGCTCAAGCCCGCCTTTCGCAAGGATGGCACGGTAACAGCGGCCAATGCGTCGTCGATTTCCGATGGGGCGGCGGCGCTGGTGCTGGCCTCGGCGGAGGCGGCGCAGGCGCAGGGGCTAAATATTCGCGCGCGGATTTTGGGCCATGCCAGCCATGCCCAAGCGCCGGGTCTGTTCACCACGGCCCCGGTGCCCGCGGCGCAAAAGCTGCTCAAGGCGATTGGCTGGTCGGTTGAGGATGTGGACCTGTGGGAGGTGAATGAAGCCTTTGCCGTGGTGCCCATGGCCTTTATGCGCGAAATGGGCGTGGATCATGCCAAGTTGAACGTGAATGGCGGGGCCTGCGCGCTGGGCCATCCGATTGGCGCATCGGGGGTGCGGATCATGGTGACCTTGCTTAATGCGCTGGAGAAACGCGGGCTGAAGCGCGGGGTTGCGGCGATTTGTATCGGCGGCGGCGAAGGCACAGCCATTGCGATTGAACGGGTCTGAGGCCCCAAACACACCAGAGCTAAGGATATGCAATGAAGGTGGATTACAAGGCGCTGTCGCAGAGCATTGCTGCGCTGACGGAAGGCGAGAGCGATGCGGTGGCGTTGATGGCCACGGTGGCCTGCGAGGTGCATCACAGCGATGATCGGTTCAACTGGACCGGGTTTTACCGGGTGACCGAGCCGGAATTGCTCAAGATCGGGCCGTATCAGGGCGGTCATGGGTGCCTTGTGATTCCCTTTGCGCGCGGTGTTTGCGGCGCAGCAGCGCGCAGCGGGCAGGTGCAATTGGTCGAGGATGTCGAGGCGTTCGAGGGCCATATCGCCTGTGCCAGCAGCACCAAATCAGAGCTGGTTTTGCCGGTTTGGGACGGAAGAGGTGATTTGCTGGGGGTGTTTGACATCGACAGTGATTTGCCTGCGGCCTTTACCCAAGCGGATGCGGATGCCTTGAGCGATATTCTTGCGGCGGCATTTGCTGCTGTAAAATGAGGCAAAAAACACGGGGCGGCGCGGCGCGGGGAAAAGCGCTGCGCTGCGGCGTGAAATTTCACTAGATTTTTTCACAGACCTGTTGCAACGTGAAATTCTGACATGAATTTTCACGGAGCCGAGATGCGCCACAGCCTGCCCGATACGCCCCATACGCTTGGCGCTGATTTGCGTGCCCTGCGCAAGGCGCGGGCCGTGACACTGGCGGATATGGCGGCGGCGCTTGGGCGCTCTGTTGGGTGGCTGAGCCAAGTGGAGCGCGACCTGTCGGAGCCTTCGATCACTGATCTGCGGGAAATTGCGGCCTATCTGGATGTCTCGGTTTCGATGCTGTTCCGGCACAGCGCGGCCCCGGCCCATGAGGCGGGGTATGTGGTGCGCCGCGGCGCGCGCCGGACCATTGGCGCGTCGATTGAGGGGTTGGTGGAAGAGCTGCTCTCGCCTGATCTGACCGATGATTTCGAGATGGTGCATTCCACGTTCCAGCCGCACAGCCGGGTGAAGAAACCCGTTAGCCGCCCCACGCAGGAAGTGGGCTATATCATCAAAGGCAGGCTTCAGATCGAGATTGTCGGCCAGCTGCACACCCTAAACCCCGGCGACAGTTTCCGCATTCGCGGCGAGGCGTTTCGCTGGGCCAACCCAACCGATGAACCTTGCGAAGTGATCTGGGTCATCGCCCCACCGGTATATTGAATAATGAGCTTTGACGCATGGATCATCTTCGCCCTGTTTTGGATTGTCTTTGTGACAACGCCGGGGCCGAATGCGGTGAATTGTATTTCCAACGGGATGCATCTGCCGTTTCGGCGCGCCATGATCGGGGTGCTGGCGATCTTGACGCAATCGACGCTGTTTTTGCTGCTGTCGGCGTTGGGGGTGACCGCGCTTATTGCGGCCTCGCCTGCGGCGTTTACGGCGGCGAAATTCATCGGGGCGGGGTTTTTGATCTATCTGGGGGTGCGCGGTTTGATGCGCGCCAAAACCCCGGTGAAGATGGACGAGCGGCCTGCGTCCAAGGTCTATCTTAATGCGCTGGCCATTGCGACGATCAATCCCAAAAGCGTGGCGGGGTATCTGGCGGCGTTTTCGCAATTTGTGCAGCCGGGTGTGCCGATCTGGGAGCAGATGCAGGTGATCATGCCCACGGCGCTGACCCTTACGGGGCTGAGCTATACCGGGTTTACCTTTTTGGGCGCGGTGCTGGGGCGGTCGGCGCTGGCGGCGGTGTTCAATGTGTGGGTGCGGCGGCTTTTGGCGGTGTGTTTCATCATCTATGGGCTGCTGCTTGGGGCGGCGCAAACGCCGGGGCGGGGCTGAGGCATGTGCCAAGTTCTGCCGAATAATTTGAGTGCCGCGCTGTGCGGCAAAGATGAGATTTATGAAATTTACCCGGGCCTTGCCCGCAGTCAGGAGCCAAAGCCATGAGCAATTTTCCCACCACTGCCCGCGTTGTCATCATTGGGGGCGGCGTTGTTGGCGTGTCCTCGCTGTATCATTTGGCCAAGGCGGGCTGGACCGATTGTGTGCTGCTGGAGAAAAACGAGCTGACGGCGGGGTCGACATGGCATGCGGCGGGCAATTGCCCCTCTTTCAGCACGTCATGGGCGATTATGAACATGCAGCGCTATTCGCTGGGGCTTTATGCGGGCCTGTCGGATTCGGTGGATTATCCGATGAATTACCATGTGACCGGATCGGTGCGTTTGGCCCATAGCAAAGAGCGGATGCAGGAATTTGAGCGGGCGCGTTCCATGGGAAATTACCAAGGGTTGAACCTTGAGATGATGGCCGTGTCGGATATGAAAGACCGCTATCCCTTTATGGAGACCCATGATCTGGCCGGGGGGATGTGGGACCCTGATGATGGCGATATTGACCCGGCGCAGTTGACCCAAGCGCTTGCCAAAGGCGCGCGGGAGATGGGCGCGAATATCCAGCGGTTCTGTCCCGCCACAGGCGTGACGCGAGACGGGGCGGAATGGATCGTGCACACCGATAAGGGTGATATCCGCTGTGAATATGTGGTGAATGCGGCGGGGTATTACGCGCAGCGCGTGGCCGAGTGGTTCAAGCCTTATGGCGGGCGCACCTTGCCGATGACCGTGATGAGCCATCAGTATTTCCTGACCGAAGAAATCCCGGAACTGGCCGAATGGACCCGCGAGAATGGGCGCAAAGTGCCGCTGCTGCGGGATGTGGATACGTCTTATTATCTGCGCCAAGATAAAAACGGGCTGAACCTTGGCCCGTATGAGCGCAATTGCAAAGCGCATTGGATCACCCCAGAAGATCCGATGCCGGAAGATTTCAGTTTCCAGCTTTATCCTGACGATCTGGAGCGGCTTGAGTGGTATATCGAGGATGCCATGGCGCGGGTGCCGATCCTTGGCACGGCAGGGGTGGGGCGTGTGATCAACGGGCCGATCCCCTATGCGCCGGATGGGCTTCCGTTGATTGGGCCGATGCCGGGCGTGCCAAATGCGTTTGAGGCCTGTGTGTTCACCTTTGGCATCACCCAAGGTGGCGGCGCGGGCAAGGTCTTGGCGGAGTGGATCACCGAAGGGCAGACCGAATGGGACATGTGGGCGGTCGATCCGCGCCGCTATACCGATTATGCCGATCAAGATTACACCAACCAGAAGGCCATGGAGACCTATGGCCATGAATATGCGATGCATTTCCCGCATCACGCATGGCCTGCCGGGCGCGGCAAGAAGCTCTCGCCTGCGCATGAGCAGGTCGCGGCGCGGGGGGCGCAGTTTGGCGTGTTCAACGGCTGGGAGCGGGCCAATTGGTTTGCCAAACCCGGTGATGATACCTCGGAGGAGAGCACCCAGACATGGGACCGCAATGGCCCATGGGCGCCGCGGGTGCGCGAAGAGGTCGAGGCGGTTACAAACGGTGTTGGTGTGCTCGACCTGCCGGGATTCTCGCGGTTCAACCTGTCGGGGGAGGGCGCGGCGGAGTGGTTGCGCGGGCGCATCACTGGCGGTTTGCCCAAAGCGGGGCGGATGAACCTTGCCTATTTTGCCGATGAACGGGGCCGGATTTTGACGGAAATGTCGATCCTGCGGCATGGCGAGGATCAGTTCACGCTGATCACGGCGGCCACGGCGCAATGGCATGATTTTGATGTGCTGCGCCCGGCGCGGGAGGCGGGGCTTGAGCTGAGCGATCACAGTGCAGAATTTGGCACGTTGATTGTGACAGGGCCCAAATCACGCGCCTTGTTCGAGGCGCTGGGCACCGATGCCGATCTGTCGCTGGGCTGGCTGACCCATCAGGCGGCCACGGTGGCGGGCAAGCCCTGCGCGCTGGCGCGGGTGAGCTTTGCGGGCGAGCTTGGCTGGGAAATCCATGCGGCGAATGAACATATTGGCGCGCTTTATGAGGCGGTGACCGGGGCCGGGGCGACACCTTTTGGGATGTTTGCGCTTAATTCTATGCGGATCGAAAAAGGCTACCGCGCGTGGAAGGGCGATCTGTCCACCGATTACACGCTGTTGCAAGGCGGACTTGAGCGGTTTGTGAAGCTGGATAAGCCACAAGATTTCCCCGGCAAGGCGGCGCTGCAAAATGAGATGCAGCAAGGCGTGAGCAAGCGGTTTGTGCTGATGACGGTGGAGGCGGGCGAGCAGGACGCGCCCTATATGTCCACGGTTTGGCATGGCGGCACGGTGGTGGGCGAGACCACCAGCGGTGATTGGGGGTATCGGACCGGGCAATCCATTGCGCTGGGCATGATCCGTGCCGATCTGGCGGTGCCGGGCACGCAAGTTGAGATCGACATTTTTGGCAAAAGCTGCCGGGCGACGGTGCAGCCCGATGCGCCGCTGTTTGATCCGCAGAACGAACGGCTGCGTGGCTGAGATGAAACGGGCTGGGGGCATGGTTGAACCCCGGCGGCAAAATAGGGTGATGTGATGAGTGAAATAACGCTTTTGGATGGCGGCATGGGGCAGGAATTGGTGCACCGGGCGGGGGACCGTCCGACGCCGCTGTGGTCGACGCAGGTGATGATCGATCACCCCGGTTTGGTGGCGCAGGTGCACCGCGATTTCACGCAGGCGGGGGCGACGATTGCCACCACCAACAGCTATGCGATTTTCCGCGATCGGTTGGCAGGCACGGGGCTGGAGGCGCGGTTCGAAGACTTGCACGCGATGGCCTTGGCAGAGGCGAAATCCAGCGGCGCGGCGCGGATTGCGGGGGCGATTGGGCCGATCAAGGCATCCTACCGCCCTGATCTGCACCCCAGCGCCGATGAGGGCGCGCCGATTTACGCGGAGATTGCGCAGTTGCTTGGGCCGCAGTGTGATCTGCTCATTTGCGAGACTGTGGCGTCCTGTGCCCATGCCGAGAGCATTTTGCGCGGCGCGGTGGCGGGCGGCAAACCTGTGTGGTTGGCCCTGACGGTGAATGACAGTGACGGCACGCTGCTGCGCTCGGGCGAGGCGCTGGGTGATGTGTTGCCCTTGGCCAAAGCGGGCGGGGCGGCGGCGGTTTTGGTGAATTGCTCGACCCCCGAAGCGATTCCCGCAGCGCTTGAGGTTTTGGCCAGATCGGGGCTGCCCTTTGGGGCCTATGCCAACGGGTTTGAAAAGATCACCGAGGGGTTCTTGCAAGACAAGCCCACGGTGGATGCCTTGCAGATGCGCCGCGATCTGACGCCTGCGCTTTATGCCGATCATGTGATGGATTGGGTTGCGGCAGGCGCCACGATTGTGGGCGGCTGTTGTGAAGTTTCACCGGCACATATTGCCGAAATTGCCCGCCGCCTGCGCGCTGCGGGTCATAGCATCGTCTGAAAGGGCTTTTTATGGCTGACGTTCCTTCCCGCGCCCGTGTTGTGATCATTGGTGGCGGCGTTATTGGCTGTTCGGTGGCCTATCACCTGACAAAACTTGGCTGGCAGGATGTGGTGCTGCTGGAACGCAAACAGCTCACTTCGGGGACCACTTGGCATGCGGCGGGGTTGATTGCGCAGCTGCGGGCCACGGCGAATATGACCAAATTGGCGAAATATTCGCAGGAGCTTTATGGCAATCTGGAGGAAGAAACCGGGGTTGCCACGGGCTTTAAACGTGTGGGCTCGATCACCGCCGCCTTGACCCAAGAGCGCCGCGAGGAGATTTACCGCCAAGCCGCCATGGCCCGCGCCTTTGGGGTGGATGTGGAGGAAATCAGCCCCCAAGAGGTGAAGGCGCGGTATGAGCATCTGAACATCGAGGGCGTCACGGGGGCGGTCTATTTGCCCAAGGACGGGCAGGGCGACCCGGCCAATATCGCACTGGCGCTGGCCAAGGGCGCACGGCAGCGTGGCGCGCGGGTGATCGAGCGGACCTGTGTGACAGGTGTGGCGCGCGCGGGGCGCCAGATCACTGGTGTGGATTGGCAGCAGGGCGCAGAAACCGGCCATATCGCTTGCGACATGGTGGTGAATTGCGGCGGCATGTGGGGGCATCAACTGGGCGCGATGCTGGGCACGAATGTACCGCTGCATGCCTGCGAGCATTTTTATATCGTGACCGAAGCGATCCCCGGTTTGACGCAATTGCCGGTGCTGCGGGTGCCGGATGAATGTGCCTATTACAAGGAAGACGCGGGCAAGATGTTGCTGGGCGCGTTTGAGCCCAATGCCAAGCCGTGGCGGCTCGACATTCCGGCAGAGTTTGAATTTGACCAATTGCCCGAGGATTTTGACCATTTCGAGCCGATCCTAGAGGCGGCGGTGAACCGCATGCCGATGCTGGCCGAGGCGGGGATACATACGTTTTTCAACGGACCGGAGAGCTTTACCCCCGATGATGCCTATCATCTTGGGTTGGCGCCGGAGATGGACAATGTTTGGGTGGCCGCCGGGTTCAATTCGATTGGCATTCAATCGGCGGGCGGCGCGGGCATGGCGCTGGCGCAGTGGATGGAGGACGGTCAGAAACCATTTGATCTGGGCGATGTGGATATTGCGCGGATGCAGCCGTTTCAGGGCAATAAAACCTATCTGTTTGAACGCTCGAAAGAGACGCTGGGGCTGCTGTATGCCGACCATTTCCCCTATCTGCAAAAGCGCAGCGCGCGCGGGGTGCGGCGCACGCCGTTTCATCAGCATCTGCTAGATCAAGGCGCGGTGATGGGCGAATTGGCAGGCTGGGAGCGGGCCAATTGGTTCGCGGATGCAGGGCAGAAACCGGAATATGCCTATAGCTGGAAGCGCCAGAATTTCTTTGACAATGTGGCGCGGGAACATGCGGCCATTCGCAGCAATCTGGGCATGTATGACATGTCGTCTTTTGGCAAAATCCGCGTCGAGGGCCGCGATGCCACGGCGTTTATGAACCATATTGGCGGCGGGCAATATGACGTGGCTGTGGGCAAGATTGTCTATACGCAATTTCTCAATTCCCGCGCCGGGATTGAAGCGGATGTGACGGTGACACGCCTGTCTGAGACGGCCTATTTGGTGGTGACACCAGCGGCGACGCGGCTGGCTGATGAGACATGGATGCGCCGCCATCAGGGTGATTTCAACGTGGTGATCACCGATGTGACAGCGGGCGAAGGGGTGTTGGCCGTGATGGGGCCAAATGCGCGCAAATTGCTTCAAGCGGTCTCGTCCAATGATTTCTCGAATGAGGTGAACCCGTTTGGCACAGCGCAGCAGATTGAGTTGGGCATGGGGCAGGCGCGGGTGCACCGGGTGACCTATGTGGGCGAGCTTGGTTGGGAGATTTACGTCTCGGCGGATATGGCGGGCCATGCGTTTGAGACCTTGCATGCGGTGGGGCATGATTTGGGCATGAAGCTGTGCGGGATGCATATGATGGATTGCGCGCGGATCGAAAAAGGTTTCCGGCATTTTGGCCATGATATCACGTCGGAGGATCATGTGCTGGAGGCGGGCTTGGGGTTTGCGGTGAAGACCGACAAGCCCGATTTCATTGGCCGCGATGCGGTGCTGCGCAAGAAAGACGAGGGGTTAAATGCCCGGCTGGTGCAATTCCGGCTGACCGATCCGGAGCCGCTGCTGTATCACAACGAGCCTGTGGTGCGGGATGGGGAAATCGTGGGTTATCTGTCCTCGGGGGCCTATGGGCATCACTTGGGCGGGGCCATGGGCCTTGGCTATGTGCCGTGCAAAGGCGAGAGCGCGGCGCAGGTTTTGGCATCAAGCTATGAGATCGATGTGGCAGGCACGCGGGTGCGCGCCGAAGCCTCGCTCAAGCCGATGTATGACCCTAAATCCGAGCGGGTCAAAGCCTGAGGCCGCGCGGCGTTTTAGACCAGAGCCGCGGCGGGTGTTGGCGGCTCTGGTAGATGGCGCAAGGGCGGGGTAGGGGTAGGCCAAGGAGACCCCACATGCGCAATCCAGACAGTCTGAACATCAAGAAATCCGATGGCGATACGCCGCAGGGGCTGGCTTTTGCCTTGGCGGCCTATGGGTTTTGGGGGTTCTTGCCGCTTTATATGAAACTGGTGTCGCATATGCCTGCGGCAGAAATCGTGGCGCACCGTGTGATTTGGTCGCTGCCGATTGCGGCGACGGTTTTGATCATCATGCGGCGTACCGATGCGCTGCGCGCCGCGCTCAACTCGCCGCGCACGCTGGCCATGGGGGCAGTGACGGCGACGCTGATCTCGATCAACTGGGGGATTTACATCTGGTCGATCAACCGGGGCCATGCGCTGGATGCGGCGCTGGGATATTACATGAACCCGCTGTTCAGCATTTTTCTGGCCTCTGTGGTGCTGCGCGAAAAGCTGAGCCGGGCGCAGTGGGTGGCGATTGCGCTGGCGGCTGTGGCGGTGTGTGTGCTGGTTTTTGATGCGGGGCGGATGCCGTGGGCGGCCTTTGGGTTGATGACCAGTTGGGGGCTTTATGCGCTGGCCAAAAAGAGCCTGCCGATTGGGCCAAATCAGGGGTTCTTGTTGGAGGTGCTGATTTTGTTGGTGCCTGCGGCGGTGTATCTGCTGTGGCTGGGTGGCACGGGGGCGGCGCATTTCAGTTTCGCGCTGACGCGGGATACTTGGCTGTTGCTGGGCTGCGGTGTGGTGACGGCTGTTCCGCTGTTGTTTTATGCCAATGGCGCAAAGATGCTGCGCCTGTCGACGATCAGCATTTTGCAATATATCGCGCCGACGATGATCATGCTGATCGCGGTGTTTGTGTTTGATGAACCCTTTGGCCGCGCCCGCGCGGTTGCCTTTCCACTGATCTGGCTGGCCTTGGTGATCTACACCACATCGATGCTGCGGCAGATGCGGCGCTGATTATTCGGCCAGCGCCTTTTCCAGTTCGGGCATGAAGCGCTGTTCATAGTCGCTGCCCACCAGCGGGCCGACAAAGCGGAAGCGGACCTTGCCATCCTTGCCGATGATGAAGGTTTCGGGCGGCCCGGTGACGCCCCAGTCAATGGCAAAGCGGCCTTTTGGGTCAAAGCCGATGGCGATATAGGGGCTGCCGCCGTCTTCGAGGAATTTCAGCGCGTTTTCTTTTGTGTCGTTGAAGTTCAGGCCGATGATCGGCAGCCCGTCTTCGGCCAGTTGCATCAGCCGAGGATGTTCGGCGCGGCAGGGCGGGCACCAGCTGGCCCAGAAGTTCACCAAAGTGACCTCTCCCGAGGCCAGAAGTTCAGCCGTGATCGGGCTGTGACCGGGCAGGGTTTCGGTGGGCAGTGAGGCTTTGCCGATCTGTTTGGAGATCTGCTCGTCCGGGCCTTTGGTGAACATGGAGACCAAAAACAGCAGCACCAGCGCGCCGAAGATCACGGCGGGCAGGAGCATCAGGGGGTTACGTTTTGCCATTGCGGGCCTCTTCGATTGATTTAAGCGCGGCTTTGGCGCGGCGGCCAGAGCGCAGGGTCAGCCCAACAAGCGCCGCAAGCAGCGCCAGTGAAACGCCATAAGCGGCAAGCACTTCGGCGGCGTATTTCCCAAGATCGGGCATCATGTTTCGCGGTCCATTCGTGCAAGGATTGCCCGTGCCCGGCGCAGACGGATTTGCGTGCCTGTGCGGTAGAGCACCAGCGCCGCAAAGAGCAGGCCAAACCCCACCATGCAGACCACCAGCGGGAAGAAAAACACATCGGCCACGCTGCGCCCGCCTGTGGCGACGGGCACGGAGGTGCCTTGGTGCAGACCTTGGTTCCAGAACTGCACCGCATAGCGCGAGAGCACGGCAAAGACCGAGCCAACCAGACACAGAATTGAGGTCAGATCGGCGGCAGTGTCCGGGTCTTCGATGGCTTCCCAGAGGGCGATGTAGCCAAGGTAGAACAGGAACAGGATCAAAAACGAGGTCAGGCGCGGATCCCATGCCCACCATGTGCCCCACATGGGTTGGCCCCAGATCGCCCCGGTCAGCAGGGCGATCAGGGTCATCACAATCCCCACCGGGGCGGCGGCTTTGGCGGCCAGCGCGCTGACGTGGTGGCGGCGCACCAGCCAGATCAGCGAGGCGATCAGCATCATGAACCATGCGTTGATCGCCATCAGGGCGGCGGGCACATGCAGGTAGATGATTTTCACCGTGGAGCCCTGCCGCGCATCATCGGGCGTGGCAAAGAACCCCCAGAGCAGTCCGCCGCAAACGCACAGCGCCGCCAGCGTCCAAAGGGCGGGCAGCACTTTGGTACTGAGGGTCAAAAACTTGACCGGATTGGCATATTCCCAGATCGACATGCGGTTTATCTAATCCTCGTGGCGGGGCGGCTCAATGTGTAAAAGCTCATCGCAGGGTCATCCGAAGCGCCGCAGCCGCGGCGAATGGCAGCAGGGCGAGGCTGCCAAGGGTGATGCCTGCGCCCATCAGCAGCGGTGTGGTGGCGGGCAGACCTTCGGCGGCGCGCCGGGCGGCTTCGGCGCCAAAGATCAGGCTGGGCACATAGAGCGGCAGCACCAGCAGCGACAGCAGCAGCCCGCCGCGTTTCAGCCCCACAGTGAGCGCCGCGCCAAAGATGCCGATGAACGACAAGGCGGGCGAGCCCAGCAGCAGCGAGGCGACCAGCACGCCGTAGCCTTGGGGCGGCAGGTTCATCAACACACCCAAAAATGGCGCGGCCAGCACCAGCGGCAGCCCGCTGTGCAGCCAATGGGCCGCAGCTTTGACCGCCAGCGCGCCTTCGAGGGGCATCGGGGCGGTGGCCAGCAGATCAAGGCTGCCGTCTTCGAAATCCAGCGCCAGAAGGCGGTCGAGCGACAGCAGGCTGGCCAGCAGCGCGCCAAGCCAGAGCACGCCGGGGGCAATCAGCCGCAGCAGCGCGGCATCGGGGCCAACGCTGAAGGGGACAAGCACGGTGACAATGAGGAAAAACGCCAGCCCCAGCCCAAAGCCGCCCCCGGCGCGCAGGGCCAGTTTCAGATCGCGCAGCAGCAGGGCGATCATATGAACGCCTCGTCGCTGCTGCCGTGGCGCTGGCTTGGGGCGGCGCGGTGCGGGGTGAGGTCAAGCTGCTGGGCGGTGATGCCCAGATCAATATGGCTGGTCAGGATGGCGCCGCCGCCGGTTGAAAGATGCCGCGATAGGGCCGCGCGAAACTGGTCTGCGGCCTGCACATCAAGCGAGACCGTGGGTTCATCCATCACCCAAAAGGCGCGGCCTGTGACCAACAGGCGGGCAAGTCCGGTGCGGCGCTTTTGCCCGGCTGAGAGCGTGCCGACGGGGCGCTGTGCGAGGGGGGTAAGCCCGTAGGCGTCAAGCGCGGGGGTGATGTCGCGCTGGCCAAAGACCTGTGCCCAGAACATGAGGTTCTCGGCCACGCTGAGCATGGATTTGAGCCCATCGGCATGGCCCGCATAGGCGATGTGATCTTGCGCGCCAATGATCGTGCCGCGCAGGGGCGGTTGCAGCCCGGCAAGGCAGCGCAGCAGGGTGGTTTTGCCAATGCCATTGGGGCCGCGCAGCAGCAGCGCCTGCCCAGCCGCCAAGGCAAAGCTGATGCCAGCCAGCACCGGCACAGTGCCCCGGCCCACAGTGAGGTTATCCACGCGCAATTCCATCGCCCCAAGGGTTACCCGATTGTGCGCCATGGCAAAAGCTTCAAACCGGCAGCACGGCCAGCGCCACGCGGCGGCCTTCGCTGAGCAGCACATTATAGGTGCGGCAGGCGGCGGGAGAGGCGGTGGCTTCGACGCCCAGCCCCGTGGCCTCGAGCGCATCGCGCAGCGCGGGGGGAATATGGGCCACATCGGCCCCGGTGCCGATGAAGATCACATCGACCTTGCCCGCCAGCGCCAGCAGCGGTGCAGTATCGCCATAGCCCGCCCATGGCGCGGTGCCGCTGGGGGCGGCAATCGCGCCGCCTTGGATCACTTCGCCGCCAATGCGAAAGAACCCCGGCCCATAGCCATCGACGGGTTTGGCATCGGTATATTCAATCTCGTTCAAGCGCATGGGTTAGCCTTTCCAGAGGGGCAGGCCAATCACCGCAGAGGCGGCGATGACCAGATAGGCCACGGTGCGGAATGTGCCTTCGGCCTGTGGGTTGAACAGTTTCGCGCCGATGGCATTGGCGATCAGATTGGGCACACCGATCAGCAGCCCAAGCAGCGCGGCTTTCCACACCATCATACCCGCCGCCATCAGCAGCGGCACCAGCAAAACGTCAAGCGCCAGCAGATAGAGCAGGAAATTGGCGCGGATCACTGCAATGGGCAGGCGGCTGGCCATATAGAGCATGATCACCGGCGGGCCGGGGATGCCCATGAACCCGGTCATAAAACCGCCAAGCGAGCCGGTCACGATGGTCAGGGGGCGGGTCAGATCGCCTTTGAAGCGCCAGCCCGAGGCGGTGAGCAGCAGCAGCGTGATCACCGCGCCCGACACCAGCCAGCCAAAGGGCGCGGGGTCCATTGCGCTCAGGCCCCAAAGGCCAAAGGGCAACCCGATCACCGCGCCGATCATCAACAGGCCCACATCGCGCGGCGCGCCTTCGCGCCAAGCGGCGGGCAGGTTGGGCAGCGGGCCGAGCAATTCGGCGCAGATCAGGAAAATCACCGCCTCAACCGGGGCAAGCACGGAGGAGGCCACAGGCATGATGATCATGGCAGAGCCGAAGCCTGCAAAACCGCGCACCAATCCGGCAATGATAACAGCAAGCACCAGCCACAGCAGCCCGTCGAGCTGCCAGAGGCTGGTGAGCAGGTCAGGCATCGATATTCGCGTATTGATTGCCTGCGTTCAGGTCCGGTTTGGACCAGTCGCGTTTCACGCCGAAATAGAGCAGCGCCGCCGAAGCCACAAAGATGGAGCTATAGGTGCCAACAATAACGCCCCAGATCATCGCAAACACGAAGCCACGGATCACATCGCCGCCCAGCACAAACAGGGCGATCAGCGCCAGAAGCGTGGTGATCGAGGTCATGAAGGTCCGGCTGAGGGTTTCGTTGATGCTGACGTTTAGCACTTCTTTCAGGGGGCGCTTTTTATATTTGCGCAGGTTCTCGCGCACGCGGTCGAACACCACCACCGTATCGTTGAGCGAATAGCCCACGATGGTCAGCAGCGCGGCGATGATCGCCAGATCGAATTTAATCTGAAGCTCCGAGAACACGCCGATCGTCAAGATCACGTCATGCACCAGCGCCAGTACGGCGCCCATGGCGAATTGCCATTCGAACCGCAGCCAGATGTAGATCAGCACGGCGCCAATCGCCAAGATCACCGCCAGCGCGGCGGTCTGGATCAGTTCGCCCGAGACTTTGGGGCCAACGGATTCGACGGAGGTGAATTTGATGTCAGGGCGCACCACGGAGAGCGCGTCTTCGACGGCCTGGATGGTTTCGGGCGTGACGGCCTCTTGTTCATCCTGCGCTTGGATGCGGATCATGGCGACGTTTTGATCGTCGCGGAACGAGGGGTCGAACACTTCGGTGATGGTGATATCGCCCAGCCCCAGATTCTCCACCGCACCGCGATATTCCGCGATGTCGACGGGCAGGGGGCTTTCCGTGCGGATGGTGGTGCCGCCGCGGAAGTCGATGCCGTAGTTCAGGCCCTGCATCACGAAAGAGGCAAAGCTGATCACCACCATTACAGCGGAGATGCCAAGCCATGTTCTCCAACGTTTGAAGAAGTCGAAATTGGTGTGATCTTTGACCAGTCTCAGGCGCATTTCTTCAAACCTCGATTGTCTTGGGCCGGCGACGTTCAAACCAGAACACCACGAGCAAGCGGGTCACGTATATAGCCGTGAACACAGAAGTGATAATGCCAAGACCCAAGGTGATGGCAAAGCCGCGCACCGGGCCAGAGCCGATGGCGAACAAGATGACAGCAGTGATCAGCGTGGTCACGTTGGCATCCAAAATGGCCGAGAGCGCCTTTTCATAGCCAAGCGCAATGGCGCGGGCCGGGCCTTTGGCGGTTTTAAGTTCTTCGCGAATCCGCTCGAAGATCAGCACGTTGGCGTCCACCGCCATGCCGACGGTCAGCACGATCCCGGCGATGCCGGGCAAGGTCAGGGTGGCGCCGATCATGCTGAGCAGGCCAAAGATCAGCCCCACGTTGATGATCAGCGCGATATTGGCAAAAATCCCGAACAGCCCGTAGCTGGCGAACATGAAGAACAGCACGGCCACAAAAGCGACGATGGTGGCAACTTTGCCCGCATCGATGCTGTCTTGGCCAAGCTCGGGGCCGATGGTGCGTTCTTCGAGGAAATCGAGACCGGCAGGCAGGGCGCCTGCGCGCAGCAAGATCGACAGGTTGGTGGATTCCTCAACCGAAAAATTGCCGGTGATGATGCCAGAGCCGCCGGGAATATGGCTTTGGATCACCGGGGCGCTGACAACTTCGTCGTCCAAGACAATGGCAAAGAGCGAGCCGATATTCTCGGCGGTGTAATTGCCAAATTTGCGCGCGCCCGATGTGTTGAACCGGAAGTTCACGGCAGGGCGGCCATTTTGATCAAAGGCAGGCTGTGCATCGACCAGCTCTTCGCCGGTGACCACAGGGGCCGTTTCGATCACATAGAATGTGCCCGGCTCGTCCAGCGAGGGCACCAATTTATTGCCAATGCCGGGGCGGGCGTTTTCATCGCTGCTGCGGTTGACCACGGGGTTGAAAGTCAGCTGGGCGGTGGTGCCGATGATTTCTTTGAGTTCAGCGGCGGAGCCAACACCGGGGACTTGGATCAAGATCCGGTCAGAGCCTTGGCGCTGAATTGTGGGCTCGCGGGTGCCGACCTCATCGATCCGGCGGCGGATGATTTCCAGCGATTGCTGCATCGTGCGCTCATCCGTGGAGAGGCGTTCTGCGTCGGAGAGGGTCACGATGATCACGCCATCCGCGCCGCGCACGTCGATGTCATTGGCGCCAGCGCCGGTCAGGGAGGTGACGGGGCGGGCAAGGCCGCGCACGATTTCGAGCGCTTGGGGCATTTTGCTGGCGTCGTTTAGGCGCACGCGCAATTCATCCGGGGCGGATTGCTGGCGGCGCACGGGGGTCAGGCTGCGCAGGGCATCGCGCACTTCGGGCCAAGTGGCCTCCATGCGGTTGGCATAAACCTCTGAGGTCCGGACTTCGGCAAGCAAATGGGCGCCGCCGCGCAGATCGAGACCCAGATTGACCAGACCGGAGGGCATCCATTCAGGCCAAAGCGCCTTTTGCGCTTCAAGCTCGGCGGTGCTGCCGTTTTGTTCAATGGCTTTCACAGCATCATTATGCTGCTCAACCGGGGCGTAAAACAGGTTCGGCGCCGCCAGCCATAGGCCAACGACACAGGTTAAGATGATCAAAACCCGTTTCCACAGATCAATCTGAAGCATGGCGGCGCCTTCTTAGTATTTTGAGAGTTACTTAGCCGGTTCGGTCTTGGAAACAACCGTGGCAATGGTCGATTGCACAACGCGCACTTTTACGCCGTCGGCCACTTCGACTTCGATCTCGCCGTCTTCTTTGACTTTGACCACTTTGCCGATGATCCCGCCTTGGGTCACGACCTGATCACCGCGGCGCAGCCCGGCTACCATGGCTTGGTGCTCTTTCAGCTTTTTCTGCTGAGGGCGGATCAAAAAGAAATAGAAAATCCCGATCAACAAGATCGGAAGCATCAGTTGTTCCATGGAAAATATGTCCTTATCGGCTGGGGCGCGGGCAATGGGCCCATGCGCGAATTTGGCCAGAACCTAAGCCCGCATGCGGGGCTTTGCAAGGCGCGCAGGCCTTTATTTCAAGGCGTCTTTGAAGGCTGGAAACGCCGGGTCGCCCATCAGCTGCGCTATATGCCCCAACGCTGCCGCCACGGGCCTGCGTGTTTCGTGCATTTCGCTTTGGGCGGCGGGATAAACTCTCACTGCCGGCGTCTTGAAAATTCGGCCTACATCTGGGATGGGGCAGGATGGATACAGAATATTGCCCCCCTCAAACCCCGCTTGCGGTTTTGCACGAAGATGCGCAGGTGCTGCTGGTTGATAAACCCGCCGGGCTGCTTTCAGTGCCCGGTAAAGGGCCTGAATTGGCCGATTGCCTGCTGGCGCGGGTGCAAGACGCCTTTCCTGATGCGCTGCTGGTGCACCGCTTGGACCGGGACACGTCGGGGGTGATGATTTTCGCCTTAACGCCCCATGCGCAGCGCCATCTTGGGCTGCAATTTGAAAAGCGCATGACAAAGAAAACCTATTTGGCGCGGGTCTGGGGCGTGCCTGGTGAAAAGACCGGCACGGTGGATCTTCCGCTGATCGTGGATTGGCCCAACCGCCCCCGGCAGATGGTGTGCCATGAAACAGGGAAATCAGCGCAAACCGATTGGCGCCTGCTCAAAAACGAGGGTGACACGGCGCGCATGCGGCTGAGCCCGCATACCGGGCGCAGCCACCAGTTGCGGGTGCATATGCTGGCCCTTGGCCATCCGATTTTGGGCGATCCGTTTTATGCCAGCGGCCCGGCGCGGGAATTTCCCCGACTGATGCTGCATTCGGAAGAATTGCGGTTCAATCATCCTGATGGCGGCAAATCCGTGAAAATTCGGGCCAAAGCGCCGTTCTGAAGCAAGGTCATGAGTATTTAAAGAAGGGTGAAGCAGGGCGCGGCGCGTGGTTTCACCCTTCTTCAAATACTCATATCTTACAGGGGATAGGTAGAAAAAGGGCCGCTGTGGGGCGGCCCTTTTGAGTGTTGGTTATTCTGCGGCCCAGCCGGAGACGGCTTTGACTTCGAGGAATTCCTCAAGCCCGTAGATGCCGCCTTCGCGGCCATTGCCTGATTGTTTGTAACCGCCAAAAGGCGAGCCTTGAGCGAAGCCTTGGCTGTTGGTTTCCACCATGCCCGAGCGCAGGCGGCGCGCCACGCGGCGGCGCTTTTCTGTGTCATCGGTCTGAACGTAGTTGGTCAGGCCGTAGGGCGTGTCATTGGCAATCGCGATGGCTTCTTCTTCGCTCTCAAAGGGGATGATCGACAGGACAGGGCCGAACACTTCTTCGCGGGCGATGGTCATGTCGTTGTTCACATCGGCAAATACCGTGGGTTTCACGAAATAGCCGCGGTTCAGCCCATCGGGGCGGCCCAGACCGCCAGCGACAAGCCGGGCTTCGGACATGCCAGTTTCGATCAGGCCCTGGATTTTGTTGAACTGCGCTTCGGAGACAACTGGCCCGATATGTTTGCCTTCGTCAGATGCGGGGCCAACATGGGTGGTTTTGGCCACTTCTGCTGCCATTTCAACCGCTTCGTCATAGCGCGATTTATGCACCAGCATGCGGGTAGGTGCGTTGCATGATTGGCCCGAGTTGCGGAAGCAGCGGATGGCGCCGGATTTGGCGGCCTTTGGGTGCGCGTCTTCGAAGATGATGTTCGCACCTTTGCCGCCCAGTTCCAGCGAGACGCGTTTGAGCGTGTCGGCGGCGGCTTTGGAGATGGCGATGCCTGCGCGGGTGGAGCCGGTGAAGCTGACCATATCCACTTCTGGGTGGGCGGAAAGCTGGCTGCCGACGCCGGGGCCGTCGCCGTTCACCAAGTTGAAGACGCCTGCGGGGAAGCCAGCTTCATGCACAAATTCGGCAAAGAGATGGGCCGAAAGCGGCGCAATTTCGGAAGGTTTCAGCACCATGGTGCAGCCTGTGGCCATGGCCGGGATCGCCTTGAGGATGATCTGGTTCATCGGCCAGTTCCATGGGGTGATCAGGGCGCAGACGCCGATGGGCTCCAGCAGGGTTTTTTCGGTGGCGGTGAAATCGCGCTCAAATTCGAAATTCTCGAAAGCTTTGAGGAAACCGTCGATGTGCCAGCTGCCTGCGCCCACTTGTTGGTTGCGGCTCAGCTCAATCGGGGCGCCCATTTCGATCGACATGGCTTGGGCCATTTCTTCTTGGCGGCGGTCATAGACTTCGGCCAATTTGCGGATCAATGCGGTGCGTTCTTCTTTGGAGGTTTGCGACCAGCCTTCGAACGCGGCGCGCGCGGCGGCGACGGCGGCGTTGGTGTCTGCTTCGCTGCCCAGAGAAATCACGGCGCATTGTTCTTCGGTGGAGGGGTCGATGACCGCGCAATCATTGGCTTTGGCAGGGGCGACCCACGCACCGTTGATGTAAAAATCTCGCTTCTCAAGCATCGTAATTCCCTTCGGTTTTTGATTCGATGGCCCTGCGCCCGGCAGGTTTGTGCCACCATGTCACTGCTGCATATGTGACCGCAAGTGGGGGGATGCAACCGGCCGGCAGAAGCATTACCTTGGAATTAACCACAACATGAAAAGGAGCCCTCCATGGCTTTGCGTATCAATGACACGATCCCGAACCTAACAGTTGAAACCGATCAGGGCAGCTTTAGCCTGCATGACTGGGTTGGTGACAGCTGGGCGATTTTGTTTTCGCACCCCAAGGATTTCACCCCGGTTTGCACCACCGAGTTTGGCGCGGTCGCGCAACTGGCGGATGAATGGGATAAACGCGGCACCAAGGTGATTGGCGTCTCGGTTGACGGGGTCGAGGACCATAAGAAATGGAAAGCTGACATCGAGAAAGTTGGCGGCGCAAAGGCGGGGTTCCCGATCATTGCGGATACCGGGCTCGAAGTGTCCAAAGCCTTTGATATGTTGCCTGCCGAGGCCTATTTGCCCGATGGGCGTACCCCGGTAGACAGCGCCACCGTGCGGTCTGTGTTCATCATTGGCCCCGACAAACAGCTGAAACTGTCGATGACCTATCCGATGACTGTGGGCCGGAACTTTGCCGAGGTTCTGCGCGCGCTTGACGGGTTACAGACAACCACGGGTAAAGGCGTGGCGACCCCGGCAAACTGGAATGTGGGCGATGATGTGATCATCCCTGCCACCGTTTCTGATGCGGATGCCAAGGCGAAATTTGGTGAATTCACCACGGTTCTGCCCTATCTGCGCACCACAAAAGCGCCGAAATAAGCGAGGCATCGCTATTTGAAACGCGAAGCGGCCCTGTTGTTGCCAACAGGGCCGCCGAGGTACGAGTGTGAGCCGCCATCTTTGGAAAAGCCGCGCTTTTTTTTATTGGGGGTGAGCCCTTTTTTAGTGCCGCCGGTTGCGCTGCGGTGGTGCGACCTACCCTTGTATTCGGATCGCGCTCACATCCTACATTAGAAATTTAATGATGCGCCGGTCATGGGGAAAAACCCTTGCGGCGCATCAATGAGGTTAATGCAGCACCACACGGGTGCCCGTTGGTGCGCGGTTATAAAGGTCAATTGCGTGAGAATTGATCATCCGAACACAGCCGTTTGAAACCGCGCGGCCCACGTTCCACGGCGAGGGCGTGCCATGGATGCGCAGCAAGGAATCGCGGTTGCCCGAGTAAAGATAAAGCGCCCGCGCCCCGAGGGGGTTTTCCGGCCCGCCGGGCATGCCAGCGGCAAATTTCTTGTACAGATGCGGCTCGCGGCGAATCATCGCTTTGGTGGGGGTCCAGCTGGGCCATTCGCGTTTGCGCCCGATGCGGAATGTGCCGGGGATATAACGCCCCTCTTGGCCGATGCCGACAACATAGCGGATCGCCTGTTGATTGGGCAGGGTCCAGTAGAGCATGAAATTACCCGGATCTAGATGGATTTCATAGGGCGCGATGCCGGGTTTGGTTTTCACCACTTTGGCATGGTGATCTTTTGGAATTTGATAGGGTTGCGTGGCGGAAAAAGCCGGAGCGGCGGCCACGCTGGCGGCGCCGCTGGTGAGGAATAATCGTCTGGAGACAGATGGCATGGCAGTGCCTTTCTTCAATAATCCTTGTTGAGTAATTAACGCATATCCCGCCCAAATGGTTGCAGCCAAAATGGCTGATGCCCGGCCGCAGATCGTTTCGCCGGACATTCTACCGTGGCGCTGCGTTAAGATAGTTTAACAAAAAAGGCCCCCGCAATCCAGCGGGGGCCTTAAGATCATCAAAAGAGCGGAGGGTTTATTCCTCTGCGGCTTCTTCTTTTGCCACTTCTTCGCCAGTTTCCTGATCGACAACTTTCATCGACAGGCGCACCTTGCCGCGGTCGTCAAAGCCCAGAAGTTTTACTTTCACTTCTTGGCCTTCTTTCAACACATCGGAAGGATGGTTCAGGCGGCGGTTTTCGATCTGAGACACGTGCACCAGACCGTCGCGCTTGCCGAAGAAGTTCACAAAAGCGCCGAAATCGACGATTTTCACAACGGTCCCGGTGTAAACGGCACCTTCTTCTGGCTCGGCCACGATCGAATAGATCATGTCATAGGCTTTCTTGATGCTATCCGCATTTGCGGACGCGATCTTGATGATGCCTTCGTCGTTGATGTCGACTTTGGCGCCGGACACTTCCACGATTTCGCGGATGACCTTGCCGCCGGAGCCGATGACTTCGCGGATTTTATCCGTTGGCACTTGCATGGTTTCGATGCGCGGTGCGTGAACAGAGAAGTCAGAAACGCCGGACAGCGCTTTGTTCATCTCGCCCAGGATGTGCAACCGGCCATCTTTGGCCTGTGCCAGAGCTTTTTCCATGATCTCGGGCGTGATGCCCGCAACCTTGATGTCCATCTGCAAAGAGGTGATGCCGTTTTCGGTACCAGCCACTTTGAAGTCCATGTCGCCAAGGTGATCTTCGTCGCCCAAGATGTCGGACAGGATCGCGTAGGAGCCGTCTTCTTCGAGGATCAGACCCATCGCCACACCGGCCACAGCGGATTTCAGCGGCACACCTGCGTCCATCATGGACAAGGAGCCACCGCAAACGGATGCCATGGAAGAGGAGCCGTTGGATTCCGTGATCTCGGACACCACACGAATGGTGTAGGGGAAATCGGTTGCCGCAGGCAGAACCGCCTGAAGCGCACGCCAAGCCAGCTTGCCGTGGCCGATTTCACGGCGACCGGGGGAACCAACGCGGCCCACTTCACCGACCGAATAGGGCGGGAAGTTATAGTGCAGCAGGAAGTTGGATTTGAAGTTGCCATGCAGGGCGTCGATGAATTGCTCATCATCGCCGGTGCCCAGTGTGGTCACAACCAGACCTTGGGTCTCGCCGCGTGTGAACAGGGCAGAACCGTGGGTCCGGGGCAGAATGCCGGTTTCGGACACGATGTCACGGATTTCATCGGTCTTACGACCATCGATCCGCTTGCCGGTTTTCACAACGTCGCCGCGCAGGATGCTGGCTTCGAGTTTCTTCAGGGCGGAGCCAAGATTGCCATCTTCACGCTGCTCTTCGGTCAGAGCGGCTTTGATGGTGTCGCGGGCTGCGGAAACAGCGGCGGTGCGCTCTTGCTTGTCTGCGATTGCGAATGCTTTGCGCATTTCGGTTTCGCCAGCCGCTTTGACCGCATCGAACAGGGCGCTGTAATCTACAGGCTGGAAGTCGAAAGGCTCTTTGGCGGCATCTTCGGCCAGATCAATGATCAGGTCGATGACAGGCTGGATGGCGTCGTGAGCGAATTTCACCGCGCCGAGCATTTCTGCTTCGGTCAGCTCATAAGCTTCGGATTCAACCATCATCACGGCGTCTTTGGTGCCGGCCACAACCAGATCAAGGCGCTGCTCTGGGTTCAGGCGCAGGTCTTGCATGTCGTCAACGGTGGGGTTCAGGATGTATTCGCCATCCTCAAAACCAACGCGGCAACCAGCGATTGGGCCACGGAACGGCGCGCCGGAAATGGTCAGCGCGGCGGAGGCGGCGATCATTGCGACCATGTCGGGATCGTTCACCAGATCGTGCGACAGGACGGTACACATCACCAGAACTTCGTTTTTGAAGCCGGGGACAAACAGCGGGCGGATCGGACGGTCGATCAGGCGGGCTGTCAGGGTTTCTTTCTCGGTGGGGCGGGCCTCACGTTTGAAAAAACCGCCTGGTACTTTACCGGCGGCGTAATATTTCTCTTGGTAGTGCACTGTCAGGGGGAAGAAATCCTGACCAGGCTTTTGCTGGCGCGCGTATGTGACGTTGGCCATAACGCTGGTTTCGCCCAGCGTTGCAATCACGGAGCCGTCGGCCTGACGGGCCACTTTTCCGGTTTCGAGCGTCAGCGTTTCTTCGCCCCACTCGATGGATTTTTTCGTTACGTTAAACATCTACGTTTCCTTGTTGGCCCATCGGGCCATTGCATAGGGGCCGAATTGCCCCTGACCGCTGTATCTTCTATTTGCACGGCGCTGCGGTCCGGGCGCCCACTCTCAGATTGTGCGCGCATACTAGGTTTTTGGCTCAATTGAAAGAGCGGCGATCCGCCGGGGTGGGCTCTGTCATAAAACAGATACCCTTTGGCGCTATGGCTTGTGCTAGGGTAGGGGCACGAGTTGCCACTTTCGACAGGGGGGAGCCGTCGATGACAAGAATTGAAATTGAACGCCACGCGCAGATCTTGGAAAACCGCTTTGGTCTGGCGTCACATCACCGCAGACAAGAAATGCGGCCTGAAGTTGCCCGGATCATCCGCGAATTGAAGACCCAGAACCAACCGATCCCGCGCCCTTTGCGCAGGATTGAGGCGGCGCTGGAGGCGGAAGATATGGATATGTTCGACAATATGCCGATCTAAACCGAGCTGGCTTGGGACGGGCGCTTGACCTGACCAGGCTGGTTGGCTTATTTAGTTATCATGGTACCTAATGGAGCCTGCTATGTCTGACGGATTGTTTGTATTTGCTGAAATCACCCCAAAACCCGAGCATTTGGCGCAGGCCCGTGCGGCTATTTTGGGGATATTGGACCAAACGCGGGCGGAGCGGGGGTGCCGGTCTTTTGACGTGCTTGCGCCGCAGGAGGCGGGTTCGATTTGTTTGTTCGAGGAATGGGAGGATCAGGCGGCGCTGGATGCGCATTACGCCCAGCCCTATACGGCGGCGGTTTTTGCATCCTATCAGGAGTGGTTGGCCAAGCCGCCGATGATCAAGAAAATGCATAGATTGGGGGCCTAAGGTGTTTTTCCTCAAGGAGTTGCCCAGCCGCGAGATGATCGCGGGCTATGCGCAAGAGATCCCCGAGGATGGGCAGGAAGATATGCAGCGGGCGCTGGTGATGATGCGCGATGCGAGCCTGTTGGTGCGGATGATCGAGCGACATCTGGCCAAGGCGCGCCTGTCGCAGCTGCAATTTCTGGTGCTGATGGTGATCGACCGCGAGCCGGAGCGGCGTTGGCTTTATCAGACCGAGGTGGTGCAGAGGCTGGATGTGTCCAAGCCGGTGTTGACCCGTGCGGTGCAGACTTTGGTGCAGGCGGGGTTTTTGCTGGCTGCGCAGGATGCGCAGGATCGGCGGGCCAAACGCCTGTCGCTGAGTGCGGCGGGCAAGGCGCTGTTGATTGCGCAACTGCCGGGGTATTTTTCGCTGATCCGTGATTTCATGCAGGAACGCGGCGCGGTCTAGGCAAAGAAAAAGCCGCGCCCCTTTGGAAAGGGACGCGGCTTTGTAAACCAGAGATCTGGCTGCGCTTAGCGGCGCAGGCCCAGACGTTTGATCAGGTCTTGGTAGCGCGCTTCGTCCTTGGCCTTGACGTAGTCAAGCAGCTTGCGGCGTGTTGCGACCATTTTCAACAGACCACGGCGGCCGTGGTTGTCTTTTTTGTGGGTCTTGAAGTGCTCTGTCAGTGTCGCGATGCGCGAGCTGAGGATTGCAACTTGCACCTCGGGGGAACCAGTGTCGCCCTCTTTGGTGCCGTATTCCTTCATGACTTTTGCTTTTTCTTCGAGCGTAATCGACATCGGGGTCTCCTTTTAAAAGGTTAATGTGATGGCTCTGCCCGGGATGTCGTCCAGCGCAGGCCCATGGAGTATCGCAAGGCAACGAGTCGCCAAGCAATGGGCGCGTATAGGAAGGATCGCCGCGAAAGGCAAAGGTTTATTCGGGAAGGTGTGTGGTGAAGTGCCGCAAGTGTCAGGCGGAGAGACCAAAGCCAGAGAGGCCAGCGGCGAGGGCGGTGCTTTGCGGCATCAAGGAAATATCCGCCATGGTGATCAGCCTGCCGCCATTGATCTGGGCCACGACCGTATCACCAAGGATAACCTGGGTCACGTCGGGGGCGTTTGGATCAATGTTCAGGGCCACGTCGGGCAGATCGCTGTCGTCTTGGCTGTCATCCCAGATTAGCAGCAGGTCGTCCTCGCCCGAGGTGAAATCCATCACTTGAGCCGCGCCGCCAGATGCGATCCAATCGCCCAGCACCAATTGATCGGCGCCGCTGCCGCCGGAGAGGATGTCACCAGTGCCGCCTTCGATCCGGTCATCGCCTTGGCCGCCATTTAGGTAATCGGTTGTGCCATCGCCACGGCCGGAGAGGTGGTCATTGCCCCAGCCACCAAACAGCGTGTCTTGGCCCGCGCCGCCAATCAGCGAATCATTGTCGAGCCCGCCATGCAGGGCATCGTCGCCCTCATCGCCAAAGAGCAGATCATCCCCGGCAGAGCCATTCAGGCTGTCATTGCCTGCGCCGCCGTGGATTGTGTCGCTGTTGTTATGGCCAAATGTGTCGTCATTGCCTTCGTCGCCGATGATGCTGTCATCGCCATCTTCGCCATGCAGGCTGTCTGCGCCGCCGCCGCCAAGCACCAGATCATTGCCCGCGTCGCCATGGGCCTCGTCGTCGCCGCCTTCGGCATAGATTGTGTCATCGCCATCAAGCCCGCGCAGGTGATCGGGATCGTCGCTGCCCAGCAGTTGATCTGCGCCATCTGTGCCGTAGATTGCTTGAACGTTTTCGGGGGTTTGAGCGTCCGGGTCATCACCGCCGCTGTCACCGTCGGGGCTGGTCAGCGGGGCAAGATCGTTTGGTGAGGGATCGGAGCTCGTGTCTTGGAGGCTATCTTCCTCGGGCAACGTGACTTCATCCGCCTCTGGGGAGGCATCAACATAGGCGATCGAACCCACCGCCATCAGACCCATCAATCCTGCCAACCACAACATGCCAAACGCCTATGTAAACCAATGCAAAACGCAGATCACCCCGGTTGGAGTGAGCCATATTCATCTCTCTTGGTCAAAAGAAATAGGGGTGAATGGTTAATAAAGCCCCAAGCGCCGCGAGAAAAGAATCGCGCCTAATTCCAAGCCTGCGGTTCTTGGGTATAGGGCAGGTATAGCGGGTGTTTGGGGTGGCCCGCTTTGCTCAGGCCCAAATGGAACAGGGGCGTTTGTGTCTGGCGCAGCAAGGTTGCCATTGCAGCGCCTTGCGACAGATGCGCGCCGTGCGTGCCCCAAGCGGCGATGATGTGATCGGCCCATTGCGCGCCTTGCAGCACCGCTGTTTCATTGCCGGGGCCGATGGGGTCAGCCTGCGCGCGCATGTCGCGCGGATCAGTGGCGCGATAGGCGAAAATATTGGTCACGCGGAACCCGCCAAAGCCCAATTGGCGCGCGCGCCTTTCGCAGCGCTCGACCGTGGGGTCGTTCGCCTGTTCGGTGGCTTTGGAGGGGTTCAGCATGACAAACATCACGCGGGGCAGGGCGGTTTCCCAGACCCGCGTGAGGCTGTAGCGGTAGGCTTCGCAGGGCGAATAGACCGCCTCGGAGGCGGCATCGCCTTTGGTATGTTGGCGGGTGATCACCGCCACTCAATCGGCGCTGTTGAACACCCGCGAGGGGTGCAATTCGCCCGAGCGGAAGCGGCCCACGGCCACGGCATGGCCTTCATGGATGGCCCATGCTTCATCGCCATATTCCACATCGCCAAAGACCATGCCGGGGTTGCCGTTGCGCAGGCGGGTAGCGCCTTCGGCAGTGGCGGTGACTTTGGGCAGGTCGGTCAGGCCGACTTCTAGTGGCTGCAGATGTGTGTCGAGTTCGGGGGTACGAGCCAGCGCATCGACCTGTTCGAGGGTCAAGCCGTCAGCGGCGTCAAACGGGCCGGACCAGATGCGGCGCAATTCGCGCACATGGCCATAGCAGCCGAGTTTTGCGCCCAGATCGCGGGCGATGGAGCGCACGTAACCGCCTTTGCCGCAGGTCATTTCCAGCGTGACATGATCGGCATCGGGGCGGTCGACCAAGAGCAGGGATTCGACAAAAAGCGCGCGGGCGGCAATGTCCATTTCTTCGCCATCGCGGGCGCGTTTATAGGCGCGCTCGCCGTCGATTTTGACGGCGGAGAATTGCGGCGGCACTTGCTGGATGTCGCCGATGAACCCGGCCAGCGCCTCTTTGATGGCGGCGTCATCGGGGCGCAAATCAGAGCTGTTGAGCACTTCGCCTTCGGCATCGTCGGTGTTGGTGGATTGGCCAAGCCGCACGGTGAAGACATAGGCTTTGAGCGCATCTGTGATGTAGGGCACGGTTTTGGTGGCCTCGCCCAGCGCCACGGCGAGCACGCCTGTTGCGTCGGGATCGAGCGTGCCTGCGTGGCCCGCTTTGGCCGCGTCAAACGCCCAGCGCACTTTGTTCACCACGGCGGTCGAGGTGATGCCAGCGGGTTTATCCACCACCAGCCATCCTGAAATATTCCGCCCTTTGCGCTTGCGCCCCATACCGTCACTCTCCGTTGAAATGCCGCGTCTCTATCCTGCTCGGGCCTGCCCGGCAAGGCGGGGGCGTGCAGGCATTGTCAGGGCGCGGGGGTGACCACGCCAATGATGGGGCCAAGCAGGGTAAAGCCCAGATCTTGGCGGTTCAGATCCGGCGCACGCAGTCGCGAGATGTTGCCATCGAAATAAAGCGCATTGGGCACGCCGATATGATCGCGAAAGAGCAGGCCGAATTCGTAGAAATTCACCGCTTGGTTCGAGATTGCGAAGCTGGCGGTTTTGCCATCCGCCGAGGTGCCCACCCCGTTGCGGATGTATTTCGAGCTGCCGTCCTTGAGGAAACGCGGGTGTAGCGCGCCGTCGATCACCAGCATCGGCCCCGATTGGGTGGCATCGCGGCAATCGGGCGCGGCCTTGGTGAAACGCAAGGTTTCAAACACATCGGCCCGCCCCGGACGCAGGCAGAGCACCCCATTGGGCAGCAGGCCGAAATTGCCCGGCCCGGCAGAGGTGATCACGCTTTGCGCGGTTTTGCCCGCTTCGGTATAAAGCCCCACAGGCGCGCGGTTTTCGTGATACATGCCTGCGTTCATGGCAAAGCCGAGGCGCGCGCCTTGCGCGCCAAGTGCCTTGTCCACTGCGCCAAAGCCGCCATAGGGCGTGCCTTCATCATCATAGAGAAACAGCCGCAGGGAGTCGCGGGTCAGATCAACAGTGCAGACCGTATAGCTGGCGCCGCGATAGGACACATCTTCGCACGAAGCAGCCAAGGCGCTTTGCCCCCAGATCACCGCGCAGAGCAGGGCGATCAGCCGGGTCATCAGCGGGTTTGCTCCTCGTCGCCCTCGGCGCTGTCATCGGGCAGATCCTCTGGGGCTTCGGCGTCGCGGCGCACCACCTCTTGCGAAAGCATCCGGCGGGTTTCATCCATCTGGTCAAAGGTGTGATCCAGTTGAAAGCGCAGATCGGGCGAATGTTTCAGCGCGAGTTTTTTGGAGATGATGCGGCGCAGTTCGTGTTTGTTGCGCGCCAGCAGGGGAATCAGCTCCTCCTTGCCCTTGCCGCCCAAGGGCAGCACATAGGCGGTCGCGATTTTAAGATCGCGGGAGGTGCGGACCTCGCCCACGGTGATCGACATCGCGTTGAGCTCTTGGTCATGCACATCGCCACGCGCCAACGTCTCGCTAAGCGAGCGGCGGATCAGTTCACCGACGCGCAACTGACGTTGCGATGGGCCGGCACCATCTTGAGATTTGTTCTTTGCCATAAATGCTCATCTAAGGCTTTGTCGGGGCTTTGCCAAGCCGGGTTGGTTGCGCTACATCGGCAGTAACCAGCGTAAAGGACCAGCCCCATGACAGAACTTCCCGGTATTGTAGTCACTGGCGCGTCAGGGCGCATGGGGCAGATGTTGATCCGTGAGATCGCAGCGCGCCAAGATATGCGGCTGGTGGGCGCGATTGAGCGGAGCGGCCATGACTGGGTGGGTCGCGATGTGGGCCAGGCCATGGGCGGGGCGAACATGGGCGTTTTGGTCACGGATGACGCAGGCGCGGCCATTTCCGGCGCGCAGGCGGTGATTGATTTTACAGCGCCCGCTGCCACGATTGCCTTTGCTGAACTGGCGGCCCGCGCAGGCGCGGTGCATGTCATTGGCACCACGGGCATGACGGATGCCGAGATTGCCGAGCTGTCACCAGCGGCGCAGCGCACGGCGATTGTGCGCGCGGGCAACATGAGCCTTGGGGTGAATCTTTTGACGCAGCTGACCAAAAAGGTCGCGGCTGCCTTGGACGCGGATTTTGATATTGAGATTGTCGAAGCGCATCACAATCAAAAAGTCGATGCGCCATCAGGTACGGCCTTGATGCTGGGCGAAGCGGCGGCTGACGGGCGCGGTGTGTCGCTGGCTCAGGTGTCGGACCGGGGGCGCGACGGCATGACCGGGGCACGCAAGCGCGGCGACATCGGGTTTACCGCCATTCGCGGAGGCGATGTGGTGGGCGAGCATGACGTGATCTTTGCCGCCGCTGGCGAGCGGATCGTGCTGCGCCATCTGGCGACCGACCGGGCGATTTTTGCCCGCGGTGCGTTGAAAGCCGCTTTGTGGGGGCAGGGCCGCAGCCCGGGGCATTACGATATGCTGGACGTGTTGGGGCTGGCCGAAGGGTAGCAGCCGCGCCTTCTGGCCGGGCTAATTGAGTATTTTTAGAAGGGTGAAGGGCGCGCCCGGTTAAAAATCGACAGCGATGCCTTTTTTCTCCCAGTCGCCATAGCGCACGGGTTCAGGGCCGTCGCGGCCACCGATTTCCTTGGGTAATGCGGCGGCATCTGCGGATTTACGGCGGGCTTCGGCCTCGGCCAGCGCGCGCTGGGCGGCTGGGGGGAGGGTGTTTTTGGTGTTTTCAGTCATGGCGCTCTCCTTGCTGCGCTTGCCCTGTTGATATACGGCACAAAACCACAACGACAACCCGGAAGGATTCTGCAGATGACAGACACAGGCGTTCCCGCCCGCCGCAGTGCGGTTTACCTGCTTGATGAGATTTTGGGCGAAGGGCGGCTTTTGTCTGAGCTGATCGGTGGCGGGGTGCTTGACCGTTTGCCCCCAGATGACCGCGCTCGTGCCCAGCGATTGGCCACTGACACGCTGCGCGGTTTGGAACGTGCGGATCGGTTGCTGCAAAAACATCTGCGCGCCAATCCGCCGCTGACGGTGCAGAATGCGTTGCGCGTGGGCACGATTGAGCTGTGCCAAGGCGGCGCGGCGCATGGGGTGGTGAATGCGATGGTGTCGCTGATTGGCGGGCATAACCGCTATGCGCACCTCAAAGGTCTGGTCAATGCGGTGCTGCGCAAGATGGCCAGCGAAGGGCCGGAAGCATGGGCCGCTTTGCGGCCACCGCGCCTGCCCAAATGGCTGCGCGGGCCTTTGGCCGAGGCGTGGGGCACCGATGAAATTGCCGCGATGGAGATTGCGCATTTTGCCGGAGCGCCGCTGGATTTGAGCGCAAAGGGTGACGCGAGCGCCTTGGCACAGATGGTGGGCGGCCAGGTGTTGCCCACGGGATCGGTGCGCGTGGCGGATGCTGGGCAGGTGTCAGCCATGCCGGGTTTTGAAACGGGCGACTGGTGGGTGCAAGATGCCGCCGCCGCCATTCCGGTTCAGGTGTTGCGCCCGCAGGCCGACGAAAAAGTGCTCGACCTTTGCGCCGCGCCGGGCGGTAAAACCATGCAACTTGCTGCGGCGGGCGCTGTGGTCACTGCCGTGGACAGCTCGCATGGCCGCATGGAACGGGTGAAAGAAAACCTCGCCCGCACCGGATTGAGCGCCAAGCCACATGTAAGCGATGCGCGCAAAGTGGTGGGCACTTGGGGGGCGATCTTGCTGGATGCGCCCTGTTCAGCCACGGGTACGATTCGCCGCCACCCCGATTTGCCCTTTGCCAAAGATGGATCGGAATTTGGCGAATTGATCGAGTTGCAAGCGGAGTTGATCGACCATGCGTGGTCTTTGCTATCACCAGGCGGGCGGTTGGTGTTTTGCACCTGTAGCCTGCTGCCGGATGAGGGCGAAGTGCAGATTGACGAAGCGTTGGAGCGTCACGGCGATATGAAAGTAGACCGCGCCGCCCTTGACCTGCCGGGAATCGATCCGGCTTGGATTACCGCCGAAGGCGGCTTGCGGCTGCGTCCTGATTACTGGCCAGAGCTTGGCGGCATGGACGGGTTCTATATCGCTTGCCTGCGCAAAGACTAATCTGATAAAATTGGTGTCGCAGCCTCTGCTTCACCCTTCTCTAAATACTCAAACTCTGCGGTCCCAGCGCGCGGCCCGGCGGCGTTAGTCGGGATCAACCCAACCTGCCGACCGTGGCGGGTTGGGGATAGCGAGATAGTCTTGCTTGGGTATCTGCACCAATCCCTTGATCCTCAGCGCCGTTTTATCGGGGGGCAGCAGTCCATCAATGGCCTCAGACACTGCTGCGCGGATCAAGGTTACATCCTGCGAGGGGCCGGTGATATAGGGCAGGCCGGGGGTGGGGGATGTCCATTCCAGCACCCGCAATTTGCCCGAAAAGCTCTCGTGTTCACGCATGATCCGCCATGACACGGCGTCGAGCGCTGCGATGTCGGCGCGGCCTTCGGCGACGGCGCGGGCGGAGTGGAAATGCCCGTGGCTTTGGCTGCGATTCTCGAACCACCAGCCGTGCGGGGCCAGATGGGTATGGATCGCGGCCCAGCCGGACTGGGAATAGGTTTGGTTAAACGTGAAACATCCGTCTCGGAAATCCTCCAGCACTGTGCGCGGATCGTCGGCGCGCACGACGATGGGGCTGGCGTAAAATCCCGGCGGCAGGCCTTTGATGCCAAAATCGGGCGTGCCGACCAATTGCACCTTGCTGTGCAGCCACAGGCGATAGGGCATGCCGCAGGTCTGGCTGAGCACCAGATCAGGGTCTTGCCAGACGGCAAACTCCGGCGCGTCATTGGCGAGGCGCTCTGGGCTGTCGATGCCGCGCTGCGCCAAAGCGGCGCGGATGCCGGCCCAATAGCGCGCGTTTGGCCCGGCAAGCGCGGGGTGGGCATACATCATCAAGCTGGCGGTCATTGCATAATCCTTGGCCTTACACGTTGGCTTGCAGAGGCAAGCCTAGGCCCACTGCGGTGCGCCGACAATGGGGGCGATCCGCGCAATACGGAGGCAGCCTGACAAAAACGGTGACTCTGAGGTCGGGGGCGGCTATCATCCGGGAAACGCCGCAGAGCGTCATTAGGCAGAGCAATGTTCAATATAAACGCAATTGGCGCGCATAAGGCGCGGATCTTGAACCAGTGGCATGCCCGGCTGGCCGTCCGCACCCGTGCGCATGCAAGCGGTTTTGTCTCGCAGCCCGAACCGCGCACCATCGGGTCTTTTGCCCGGGGGCGGCAGTTGATTGCGGGCAACTATCTGTTTGCAGGCACATTGATCGAAAAACCCGGCAGCAGCCTGTGGCGGCTTGCCGCGCCGGATGCAGGGTTTGTGGATGCGCTGCACGGGTTTGCATGGCTGGATGATTTGGCGGCAGTGGGCGATTTGCCTGCGCGCGAGCGGGCGCAGGCTTGGCTGAAGGAATGGATCGCCACTTATGGCGGCGGGCGCGGGCCGGGGTGGAGCCCTGATTTAACGGGGCGGCGGTTGATTCGCTGGATCAACCATGCGCTGTTTTTGTTGCGCAGCACGGATTCGGAAGATGGCCGTGCCTTTTTCCGGTCGCTGACCCAACAGACCCAATTTCTGTCGCGCCGTTGGCATGCGGCCGCGCCGGGCACACCGCGTTTTGAGGCGCTGACCGGGCTGATCTATGCCGGGCTCGCGCTGGAGGGGCAAGAGGCGCTGGCCGATCCGGCGATCAAGGCGCTGGCCCGTGAATGCACTGCGCAGATTGACGAGCAGGGCGGATTGCCCACGCGCAATCCCGAAGATCTTTTGGCCGTTTTCATGTTGCTGACTTGGGCTGCGGCGGCGCTGTCTGATGCGGGGCGTACCACGCCGCCTGCACATTTGGCGGCGATTGAGCGTATCGCGCCGGCGCTGCGCACCTTGCGCCATGCCGATGGCGGTTTGGCGCGGTTTCACGGGGGCGGGCGCGGGGCGGAAGGCTGGCTTGATCATGCGCTGTCTTCGGCCAAGGTGCGCTCGCGCCAGCCGGGGGGGCTGTCCATGGGCTATGCGCGCCTGTCGGCGGGGCGCACCAGCGTGATTGTTGACGCCAGCCCGCCGCCCAGCGGCGCGGCCTCGGTGGATGCGCATGCGTCTACGCTTGCCTTTGAGCTGACCAGTGGGCGGCGTCCGTTGATTGTGAATTGCGGCTCGGGCAAATCGTTTGGGTTGGAATGGCGCCGGGCAGGGCGCGCGACGCCGTCACATTCGACCCTGTGCCTTGGCGGTTATTCCAGTGCGCGCCTGTCAGAGCCGGACAGTTTTAGCGGCGCAGAGGCGCTGATTGATGCGCCGCAGCATGTGCCGGTTGAGATCAGCCCCGCGCCGGATGGGCTGCGGTTTCAGGGCGGGCATGACGGCTATGTCCTGACGCACGGCCTAACCCATGCGCGCACGCTGGAGCTTACTTTTGATGGGCGCGCGGTGGCGGGCGAGGAAATGCTGCTGGCGCTGGAGGATGCCGATAAGCGCCGCTTTGACCGGGCGCTGGACGCGACCAAGCTGGGCGGCATTCGCTATGACATCCGATTCCATCTGCATCCGGAGGTCGACGCCACGGTTGATCTGGGCGGCGCGGCGGTTTCTATCGCGCTCAAAAGCGGCGAGGTTTGGGTGTTCCGCCATGATGGCCGCCATGATTTATCTTTGGAACCGGGGGTTTATCTGGAAACTACCCGGCTTAAACCGCGCGCTGCGCAGCAGATTGTGCTGACGGGCCGGGCCATGAGCTATGCCACGCGCATCAGGTGGTCCTTGTCCAAAGCGCAGGAAACTGCGATTGGCGTGCGAGATTTGTCACCCGACGATCCCTACTTGCAAGAAGACTAAGAGTTTAAGGACCCTGCCATGCCCGATCTGCACCCAATCAAACGCGCCCTTCTGTCCGTATCGGATAAAACCGGGCTGGTCGAATTCGGGCAATCGCTCGCGAAACATGGGGTTGAGCTGTTGTCGACCGGCGGCACCGCCAAGGCGCTGCGCGATGCGGGGCTTGAGGTGCGCGATGTGTCCGAGGTGACAGGCTTTCCCGAGATGATGGATGGCCGGGTAAAAACCCTGCATCCAGTGGTGCATGGCGGTTTGCTGGCGCTGCGTGACAATGACGACCACCGCGCGGCGATGGACACCCATGGCATTGGCGAGATCGATCTTGTTGTGGTGAACCTCTATCCGTTTGAGGAAACCGTCGCCAAAGGCGCGGAATATGCCGAAGTGATCGAGAATATCGACATTGGCGGGCCTGCGATGATCCGCTCTGCGGCGAAGAACCACGGTTTTGTGAATGTTGTGGTCGACACCCAAGATTACGCGGCTGTGACCCAAGAGATGGAGGCCAATGCGGGCCAGACCACCTATGCGCTGCGCCAACGTTTGGCACAGACCGCCTATGCGCGCACCAGCGCCTATGACATGGCGGTCAGCACATGGATGGCGGGCGAAGTTCCCGGCACGCCGCGCCGCCGCACCTTTGGCGGCACATTGACCCAAACCCTGCGTTACGGCGAAAACCCCCATCAGAACGCGGCGTTTTATACCGATGGGTCGAACACCCCGTCGCTGGCAACCGCCACGCAGCATCAGGGCAAAGAGCTTTCTTATAATAACATCAATGACACTGACGCGGCCTTTGCGCTGGTTAGTGAATTTGTGCCTGAAAACGGCCCGGCCTGCGCGATCATCAAACATGCCAACCCTTGCGGTGTGGCCACGGGCGGCACCATGCTGGAGGCCTATACCCGCGCCTTTGATTGTGACCGGACCTCGGCATTTGGCGGGATCATCGCGCTGAACCAAGTGCTTGACGGGGCCACAGCCGAAGCGATTGCGGGCATTTTCACCGAAGTGGTGATTGCGCCGGGCGCAGACGCGGATGCGATGGAAGTATTTGCCAAGAAAAAGAACCTGCGTTTGCTGACCACTGGCGGGCTGGCTGATCCTGCTGCGGCGGCACTGGCTGTGCGCCAAGTGGCGGGCGGCTGGTTGGTGCAAGACCGCGATGTGGGGCGGATCACCCAAGGGGATCTGAAGGTTGTGACCAAACGCGCGCCCTCCGAGCAAGAGCTTTCCGACATGCTGTTTGCCTGGACCGTTGCGAAACATGTGAAATCGAACGCGATTATCTACGTCAAGGACGGGGCCACCGTAGGCGTGGGCGCAGGTCAGATGAGCCGCGTTGACAGCACGCGCATTGCGGCGCGCAAAGCGCAAGACATGGCCGAAGCCATGGGCCTGCCTGCGCCGCTGACCAAAGGGTCGGTTGTGGCTTCTGATGCGTTTTTCCCCTTTGCGGATGGGCTGATCACCGCCGCGCAGGCCGGGGCCACCGCGCTGATCCAGCCGGGCGGTTCCATGCGCGATGATGAAGTGATCGCCGCAGCGGATGAGGCGGGGCTTGCCATGGTGTTCACCGGCATGCGCCACTTCCGGCACTGATATGCGGGTTGTTTTCTGGGCAGGGATGGCCGCGTTTCTGATCGATCAGATCAGCAAATACGTGGTCATCCACATCATGGAACTGTCGCGGGTCCGCTCGATCGACGTGCTGCCGCCGGTGCTGAATTTCCGCTATGGCGAAAACCGGGGCATCAACTTTGGTTTGGGCAATGGGGTCAGCCAATGGGCGCTGATTGCGCTGGCTTTGGTGATCTGCGCCGCCGTGGTGATTTGGGTGGCCCGCCACCGGATCACGCGGGCAGGGCAGATCAGCGCGGGCCTGTTGGTGGGCGGCGCGCTGGCCAATGTGATTGATCGGGTAATCTATGGCTATGTACTTGATTTCTTAAACAACTCTTGCTGTGGCTGGACCAACCCCTTTGTCTATAATATCGCGGATATCTTTATCTTTGCCGGGGCCTTTGGGCTGATTTTCTTGGCGGGCGATGCCAAGCCGCGCAAGAAACGCCGCGCGGCGGGTAAAAAAGCCGGGTGACAATCCCTGTCTGCCTGCGATATTGATCCTTGGACCGCCGTATTTTGCGCGGCGCAACCGGAGTGACGCAATGCGCCTGATCCATCTTACGATCCTGCTTCCGCTGCTGCTGGGGGCTTGCGCCAATACCGGGCTGCGGGATTTGCGTTCCAATTCCGAAGGGCCCGATGAATTTGGCATTCAACCTGCCAAGCCGCTCGAAGCGCCGCCCAGCTATAGCGCGCTGCCTGCGCCCACGCCGGGGCAGGCCAATTTGACAGACCGCTATCCGCTGCAAGAGGGCGCAATAGCCTTTGGTGGGCGTTTGGCCGATCCCAATGACCCTGTGCCCGCAGGGGATGGCGCGCTGGTGACCCATGCCAGCCGTCTGGGCGTAACCAGCGATATCCGCGAGACCCTTGCGCAAACTGATGCGGATTTCCGCAAGCGCAAAGCGCGGTTTACCCAGTTCCGCATCGTGCCTGTGGACCGCTATAACCAAGCCTATCAAAATCAGGCGCTGGATGCCTTTGCCGAGCAAGACCGCTGGCGCCGCGCCGGGGCACGCACGCCCTCTGCGCCGCCGCAATAAACCCTGCGACGCCCGATCATTTTATAGCTTTCCAAATTGCCGCAGCACCCCTGCGGCAATTTCTCTTTCGGATTTTGATTACATTTCTGTCAGACTGGGTTGAAGCCCGGCGACAAGCGCGTACCTATCAGCGCAAAGAGGAGTTTATATGTTCCGTTTGCCCTTGATTGCCGCTGCTGCGGCGTTGTTTTGCGCCCCGGCCAGCGCAGAAGCCTTAAAAGACCCGGTCACCACGTTCACGCTTCAAAACGGCATGCAGGTTGTTGTGGTCGAAGATCACCGCGCCCCTGTGGTGCAGCACATGCTGTGGTATCGTGCCGGATCGGCGGATGAGCCCAAGGGCTCCTCTGGGGTGGCGCATTTTCTGGAACATCTGTTGTTCAAGGCCACGGAAACGCTGGAAAGCGGCGAGTTTTCCGCCGTGGTTGCGGCCAATGGGGGGCGCGACAACGCGTTTACCAGCTATGATTACACCGCCTATTTCCAGCGGGTCGCGGCGGACCGGTTGGATTTGATGATGACCATGGAGGCCGACCGGATGCGCAACATCCGCCTGACGGTCGAAGACATCCGCACCGAGCGGGACGTGATCATCGAAGAGCGCAACCAGCGCACGGAAAACAGCCCGCAGGCGCTGTTTCGCGAACAGATGTCTGCCGCGCAATATCTCAACCACCGCTATGGGACGCCGGTGATTGGCTGGATGCATGAAATGCAGAGCCTTGATCTGGATGATGCGCTGAATTTCTACGAAATCTACTACTCGCCAAACAATGCGATCCTTGTTGTGTCGGGGGATGTGACCCCCGATGAGGTGCGCACACTGGCGCGTAAACATTACGGCAAGATCCCCGCGAACCCTGAATTGCCAGAGCGTCTGCGCACCGAAGAGCCCGCGCAAAATGCCGAGCGCCGGGTGATTTTCCGCGATGCACGTGTGGCCCAGCCCTATGTGCACCGCTCCTATCTTGCGCCCGAGCGTGATGCCGGCGCGCAAGAGGACGCAGCGGCGCTGACCATGCTGGCAGAAGTGCTGGGTGGCGGCACTACGGCCTATATGGCCGAAAAGCTGCAATTTGACAGCCGCGTCGCGACCTATTCAGGGTCCTACTATGGCGGCGTTTCACTGGATGACACGACCTTTGATCTGTTTGTTGTCCCATCGGACGGTGTTTCGTTGCAAGAGGCCGAAGAGGCGCTGGACGCGACCCTTGCCAGCTTCTTGGAAACCGGTGTCGATGCCGAGCATCTGGTCCGGATCAAAGCCCAGCTGCGCGCCGATCAAATCTACAGCCGCGATAATGTGGACAGCATCGGTGATCGTTATGGCCGCGCGCTGACCTCGGGTTTGACGGTGGAAGACGTGCAAGCGTGGCCGCAGGTGCTTGAGGCTGTGACCGAAGAAGACATTATGAATGCCGCCCGCATGGTGTTTGACCGTGATAAATCCGTAACCGGCTGGCTCATGCGCGACGACGAAGAGGTGACAGAATGATGATGCGTTTCATAGGCTTTGTAGGGCTTGCCCTGACCTTGGCCCTGACCTTGGCTCTGCCTGCGCGCGCCGATGTGAACATCCAAGAGGTCACCTCGCCCGGCGGCATCACCGCATGGCTGGTCGAGGAACATTCCTTGCCCTTCGTGGCGCTTGAGCTGAATTTCCAAGGCGGCGCGTCGATGGATCTGCCCGGCAAACGCGGCGCGTCGAACTTGATGACCGCGCTGCTGGATGAAGGCGCGGGCGATCTGGATGCCCGCAGTTTCCTGCGCCAAAAAGAGGCGCTGGCGATGTCGCTAGGTTTTGACATTGATGATGATTTCCTCAGCGTGCAAACCCGGTTCCTGACCGAAACCCGCGATGAGGCGCAGGCATTGCTGCGCAGCGCCCTGCAACAGCCGCGTTTCGATGAGGAAGCGATCGAGCGTATCCGCGCCGCGGTGCTCAGCAACATCGCCTCGAACCTGAAAGACCCAAACAGCATTGCCGGCCTTGCCTTTGACGGGGCCGCTTACGGCGATCACCCTTACGGCACCTCGCTGAGCGGGAGCTTGGAAGGCGTGGCGGAGCTGACCCGTGATGATCTGGTGGCGGCGCATGGCAATCTGCTGGTGCGCGACCGGGTTTATGTGGGCGTTGTGGGCGATATCACCCCCGAAGAGCTTGGCGTGATGCTGGATGATTTGCTGGGCGATCTGCCGGAATCGAGCCTGCCTTTGCCGCCCAAAACCACGCTGGACCTGCCCCAAGGCGGCGAGACTGTGATTGATTTTGCCACGCCGCAATCGGTTGCTATTTTTGGCCAAAAGGGCCTCGGGGTGGATGACCCCGATTATTTTGCGGCAATCTTGCTGAACCAAGTGCTGGGCGGTGGATCGTTCGAAAGCCGCCTGATGACCGAAGTGCGCGAGAAACGCGGGCTGACCTATGGGGTCAGCTCCTACCTCGCGCCGCGCCCGCTGGCCAATATGTACATGGGCAGCGTCAGTTCGGCCAATGACCGGATCGCCGAGGCAATCAGCGTGATCCGCGAGGAATGGGCCAAAGCCGCCGCAACAGGCGTGACAGCGGCAGAACTCGAGGCGGCCAAAACCTACCTGACCGGTGCCTATCCGCTGCGGTTTGATGGCAACAGCCGCATCGCAAGCATCCTTGTGGGCATGCAATCCATCGGGCTGACGCCGGAGTATATCGTCGGGCGCAACGACAAGGTGAACGCCGTTACACTCGAAGATGTGAACCGTGTCGCCGCAGAGTTGCTAGACCCGGAGGCGCTGCATTTTGTGGTGGTGGGCCAACCCGAGGGGCTGGGCGACAAAGCGGCGGAATAATCCCGCCGCTTCACCCTTCTTCAAATACTCAAAACCCGCAGGCCGGCGCAAAAATGCCGCGCCTGCGGTTACGCGCCATAGGGCACCCAGATGTTTTTGACCTCGGTTGCGGCCTGCAAAAACGCGTGCCCCGCACCTTCCGGCCCCATCCAGTCGCGCGCCATCCCGTGATTGACCCACGTGCGTTTTAGATTGCTTGCTGCGCCGCGCTCTACCGCTGCGCTATGCACCGCAGCGCCAAAGCTCCAGACCGCATCCACATCCATATGCCGCGCCATTGGCTCGGCCAGATCGCCCTGCGCCCCGGTCAGAATATTCACCACCCCGGCGGGCACATCGGAAGTTTCCAGCACCTGAATGAAATCTGTCGCCGCCAGCGGGAACACCTCTGAGGCGGCAAGGATCACACGGTTGCCCATGGCCAAAGCGGGGCCCATGACCGAGATCAGCCCCAGCAATGGCGCTTCATCGGGGCAGAGCGCGCCAATCACGCCCAGAGGTTCTTTCATCGCCAAGGCAACACCGCGGATCGGCACATTGTGGATTTGCCCATCGTATTTATCCGCCCAAGCGGCGTAGGTGAACAGACGGTCAATCGCGGCTTCCACCTCTTTCGCGCCTGATTTCCCGCCCTGCATCGCATCCAGACGGGCGGCAAATTCATCCGCCCGCGCGCTTAGGTTCTCGCCCAGATAATACAGGATTTGCGCCCGCAGATGCCCGGTGGTTTTTGACCAAGCTTTCGCCGCCTGCGCCGCCTCAACCGCATTGCGCAGATCTTTGCGGTTGGCCAAAGACACATGGCCGAGCAATTTGCCAGACTTGCCCCAAATAGGGCCGGAATAGCCCCCATCAGGCCGCGCCTGTTTGCCGCCGATATAGAGCTTTGCCGTGCGGTCTATGCCGCCCTCTGGCGCGCCTTCACCAATATAGGCTTCGATCGGTTTGAGCGGTTTTGCGGTGCCTTTGGGCTTGGTGTACCCGGCCAGCCCTTCCCAGCCTCCCTCGCGGCCAAACCCGCTTTCGCGCAGCCCGCCAAACCCGGCGGCGGCATCCATCATATTGGTGCCATTGACCCAGACAATCCCAGCGGCCAGTTGCGGCGCAATATCCAGCGCCAGATTGATATTCTCAGACCACAGCGTCGCCGCCAGCCCATACCGCGTGTTATTGGCAATCTGCACCGCTTCGGCGGGGGTGCGGAATGTGGTGGAAACCAGCACAGGGCCAAAAATCTCTTCCTGCATCAAGCTATCTGCAGGGTGCAGCCCGGTGATCAAGGTCGGGGGGTAAAAACAACCCTCACTTGGCAGCGGGGTATCGGCCACATAGGTCTGCCCGGCTGTGTTCTGTGCCACCAACTCTCGAATGGTTTTAAGCTGCGCAGGGTCGACAATCGCGCCTACATCAATGGATTTATCCAGCGGATTGCCAAGGCGCAGCTTGTCCATCCGCGCGCGCAGCTTGGCATGGAAGATATCCGCCACAGGTTCCTGCACCAAAAGCCGCGATCCTGCACAGCAGACCTGCCCTTGATTGAACCAAATCGCGTCAACCAAACCCTCGACGGCGCTGTCCAGATCGGCATCGTCAAACACGATATAGGGCGACTTGCCCCCAAGCTCCAAACTCAGCGCTTTGCCGCTGCCCGCTGTGGCCTCGCGAATGCGCCGCCCCACGGCGGTGGAGCCAGTGAACGCGATCTTATCCACATCTGCGGCCACGATCATCTCGCCTACGGTGCCGTCGCCGGTGACAATATTCACCACGCCTTTTGGCACCCCGGCCTGACGGCAAATATCCGCAAAAAGCAGCGCCGTCAGCGGCGTGTATTCCGCGGGTTTCAACACAACCGTATTGCCCATCGCCAGCGCAGGCGCGATCTTCCACGCCAGCATCAACAGCGGGAAATTCCACGGAATGATCTGGCCACAAACGCCCAATGCCTGCGCATCAGGCAATTCCGCCTGCATCAACTGTGCCATGCCAGCGTGGTAATAAAAATGCCGCTGGGCCAAGGGCACATCAATGTCGCGCGCTTCGCGGATCGGCTTGCCATTATCCATGCTTTCGAGCACCGCAAAGAGCCGCGCGTGTTTTTGCAAAAGCCGCGCAAGCGCATAAAGCATCCGTGCCCGCGCCGCGCCGCCTGCTGCTTCCCATTTGGGCTGGGCGCGCCGCGCGGCTTTCACGGCAGCATCCACATCGGCCTGTGTGCCCTGCGCGACCTGCGCCAGAACCTCGCCCGTGGCGGGGTTGCAGGTCTCGAACCCGGCGGCGGGCGCGGTGAAATCACCATCGATGAAATGGCCGAACCGCCCGCCTTGATCTACGATCCAAGCCAGCGCTTCTGCTGCCGATTCAGGGGCCGCGCCATATTCCATGCTCTCAAAAACCTCGGGGACGTTCATTGCTTCACCCTTCCAAAAATACTCAATTGCGCTGCGCGCGGTTTACCCAGCGGGGTGGCGATAGGACGCCGAATAGTTGCCCGTGACATGATGTTCGAGCTGCCGCTCAATGTCATTGAGCAGTGAAGACGCGCCAAAGCGGAACAGATCAGGGCGCAGCCAGCGGTCGCCCAGTTCCTCTTTCATCAAGGCCAGATAGGTGATCGCATCCTTCGCCTTGGAGATGCCCCCGGCGGGTTTATAGCCGACGCGAAAACCCGTGCGTTCATAATAATCCCGAATGGCGCGGATCATCACAAGGCTGACGGGCAAGGTGGCATTCATCGATTCCTTGCCCGTTGAGGTTTTGATGAAATCAGCGCCCGCCATCATGCACACCATCGACGCCCGCGCCACATTGCGCAGTGTCCCCAGCTCGCCCGTGGCAAGGATCGCCTTCACATGGGCATCGCCGCAGGCCGCCCGAAAAGCGCGCATTTCGTCATAAAGCGCCTGCCAATTTCCGGTCAGCACATGGCGCCGCGAAATCACGATGTCGATCTCAGCGGCCCCGGCGGCCACGCTGCGTTCAATCTCTGCGATGCGCAGATCCAGCGGCGACAGGCCTGCGGGAAATCCGGTGGACACGGCCGCCACGGGGATATTGGTGCCGCGCAGCGCCTGCACGGCGGCGGGGATCATTTCGTGATAGACGCAAACCGCCCCTGTGGTGATTGGCCCCATGTCCAAGGCGCGGAGCATGGATGCGGCCACGGGTTGGCGGGCCTTGGCGCACAGCCGTTCAACCCGGCGTTCTGTGTCATCCCCCGAAAGGGTTGTCAGATCGATGCAGGTCACGGCGCGCAGCAGCCATGCGGCTTGATGCGCTTTTTTCACAGACCGGCGTGCACCGATATTGCCCGCGCGGCGTTCAATGGCCGAGGTATTGGCCCGCTGGCCCAGCACCCATTCCAGATCCAGCTCCATGCCGGGATTGCGCGGTTCGGTCACTTGCGGCAGATGCGCGCCCCCGCTGTAGGTTGCGGCGGTTTGGGCGGCGTCGGTGGGTAGCGTGGACATGGGCATTCCCTTTGGCAGCAATCAGAGCCGCAAATTGGCATGGCCCCGCCGCCGAAGCAAGCCGCGGGGCGCAAGGTCAGCGGCTGGAAACTGCGCAAAACCTGCACAAATCCGCCGCAGGCTTTGCGCAACTGTTTTGGCAACTGTGGCTTAGCAAAACAAAAACACATCAGGCAAAGAGGCATAAAGAATGAAGAGCTTTACCTTACACGGCGTTCCCATGGCATTGCAGCGCGACGGTTGGTGGCTGAGCGCACCGCCGCCGCCGCGCAGATCTCCGCCGCCCACGGCACATAAACACCGCGCAGATGGTGCGCGGCTGTTGGCGCTGGCGGCGCTGATTGCGCTGGGGGATGTGTTGGTGTGGCAGGTTGTGCCGGGCCTGTCGCTGGCGCTGTTTGGCGCGCTGCTGATAGCGGCGGCGCTTTGGGTCACGGATCGGCGGTTGAGCGGGCGGCATTATGCGTTGGTGACGGGCGGCACGTTGCTGGCGTTGTTGCCGCTTGTGGAATTGGTTCAGCCGCTCTCTGTGGTGATCGCCGTAGCGGGGGTGTCGCTTTTGTTGGTTTTTATCGCTGGGCTGCCCGCGCATGAGATGTTGCGCGGGGCAGCCCGGATTTGGCCCGTTGGATTGGTGCGGCTTGTCGAAGATATCGAGGCCGCAATTGGCCGCGCCGCCGCGGGTGAGGCAAAATCCGCGCCGCTCACTTCTGCGCTGCTTGGCTGGGCTTTGCCTTTGGGGCTGGGCGCGGTGTTCGCAGCGCTGCTGCTTTTGGCCAATCCGGTTGCGCAGGGATGGCTGGCACAGGTGCAGATCGACATCGCTGATCTGGACCGGGTGGTTTTGTGGCTGTTCTTTGCGGTGATCATCTGGCCCGCGCTCAGCCTGCCGTGGATGCGCGAGCGGCTGCGCGCGCCCAAAATCGCGCGTTCTATGCCGATGGGACCGGCGCGGCGCGGGGTGATCAACCCCGCTTCGGTCACCCGTGCGCTGATTGGGTTTAACGCGCTTTTTGCGCTGCAAACCGCGATGGATGTGACTTATCTTTATGGCGGCGCGGCTTTGCCCGAGGGGATGAGCTATGCGCAATATGCCCACCGGGGGGCCTATCCGCTATTGCTGACAGCGGTGCTTGCGGGGGGATTTGCCCTGTTGACGCGGCGCTGGACCCAAGGCGCGCCGCTGTTGCGGGGTTTGTTGCTGCTGTGGGTAGCGCAGAATGTGGCGCTGGTGTTGTCGTCGCTGGTGCGGCTGGACCTTTATGTCGGGGTTTACGGGCTGACCCGTTTGCGGCTGTCTGCCGCGATTTGGATGGGGTTGGTGGCGGCGGGGCTGGCGCTGATCCTGTGGCAAGTTTGGGCGCGGCGCGACAATGCGTGGTTGATGCGGCGCGGCGGGGCGCTGGGGGCTTGCGTGCTGTATCTGTGCTCCTTGGTCAGCTTTGATGCGGCGATTGCGCGGTATAATCTGAATGCGCAGGTGCCCCATGATGCGTGGTATCTGTGCAGCCTTGGCGAAGCAGCCGCGCCTGTGATCCGCGCCTATGAACAGCAGCAAGGCGCGCGCCTGTGCCCAAGCGGACAGACCGCCGTATCACCGCCGCAGGACTGGCGCGAATGGGGGTTTCGCAATGCGCGCACCCGCAATAGCCTGAGCGCAATGACGGCTCGCCCGTGAACACCAACAACCCCGAGGCCCGCGCCGCCATGCCCCATGTATTGATCATCGACGATGACCCGCAAATTCGCAGCGTGCTGCGCATTGCGCTCAAACGCGAAGCGATGGAGGTGACAGAGGCAGGTGACGGGGCCGAAGGGCTGATCAAGGCGCGCAGCGGGCGGTTCGATCTGATTGTGCTGGATATTGGCATGCCGCAGATGGATGGGCTGAGCCTGTGCCGGGCGCTGCGCGAGACCGACCAGACGCCTGTGTTGTTCCTGACCGCGCGGCAGGATGAAATTGACCGGGTTTTGGGTTTTGAGTTGGGCGGGGATGATTACGTCACAAAGCCTTTCTCGCCGCGCGAGCTGGTGGCGCGTATCCGCGCTATTTTGCGCCGCAGCGCGCCGGGGGGCAGCAATGCAGCTCTGCCCGATGCGGCTGCGCCTGCGCAAAGCCGGGGCGTGTTGCGTTTAGACCCGGAGCGCCATGCTTGCGATATTGCGGGCGCGCCCGTGACGCTGACCGCGCGGGAAATGGCGATCCTTGCGCATTTGATGCAGCGCCCCGAACAAGTGATGCCGCGCCCCAGCCTGACCGATGCGGTCTATGGCGCGCATATTCATGTCTCTGATCGCACGCTGGACAGCCATCTACGCAATCTGCGCAGCAAATTGGCCGAGGCAGGCTGTGCCGATGCGATTGAAACGGTGCATGGCGTTGGTGTGCGGATGGGCCCATGCCGCGGCGTGTAGGGGGCAAATGGCGCCCGCCTTTGGCGCTGGTGATTGGCGGCACATTGGCCGCTGTGCTGTGTTTGCCTTTGCTGGGGGTTGGCTATTTTCGGCTGGCGGGGGGTATTCTTGGCTGGGCCGAGACCGCATGGCTGATTGGCTGGATGGCGGTTTTTTCCACGGTATTTTTAGGATGGCTTTTGTGGCGGCTGGTGCTGCGGCCTGTTTATGCGCTGACGGCCTATGCGCGGGCGATGAAAGCAGGGCAGCGGAGCGCCGCCGCGCCGCGCCAATTCGGCACGCCGGAATTTTCCGAACTGGGACAAAGCGTGATTGAGATGGGCAACAGCCTATCGAGCCGTGCCGCCTCGCTGCGGGCCTATGCCGATCATGTTACCCATGAGTTAAAATCCCCGCTGACGGCGATTACGGGCGCGGCAGAGCTGCTGGATGGGGAAATGCCCGCCAGTGACCGCGCCGCGCTGGAGGCGACGATCCGCGAAAGCGCCCTGCGCATGCAGCATTTACTTGATGATTTGCGCCGCCATGCGCGGGCCAGCTCTGCCGGGCAGGCGGGGCAATGCGAATTGACCGATGCCTGCGCGGCGATCGATTTGGCAGGGCTGGAAATTGTGCAGCAGGGAGGCGGTGTGTTGCCGCTGCCGCTTGAAGACCTCTGCGCGATCCTGACGCAGCTGGCGCAAAACGCGTTGGCGCATGGGGCAGGGGAGATGGCGCTGAATTGGGACGGGGCGGCGCTGATCGCCAGCGATGATGGCGCAGGTATTCCTGCGGGCAACCGGGCGCGGGTGTTCGATCCGTTTTTCACCACAAGACGCGAGGCGGGCGGCACGGGCATGGGGCTCAGCATCGTGCGCAGCCTGCTTGAGGCGCGGGGCGGGCAGATTATTCTGCTGCCCAGCGACAAAGGCACGCGGTTTGAAATCCGGTTTTGAGAATGCTTTTGCGAGCCATTCGCAAGTAGCTTGACTTAGTTGCGAATCATTCTCATATTCATTTTCATGAAACACATAGAATCAGCCTTTTGCATGAACCGCCGCGCCGCCCTGTTGGGTGGATTATCCGCAACTGCCCTTGGATTTACCGCCGCGCCGCGTGCCGGTTTTGCCGCCGAGGACCGCCTGTCGGTTGTGGCCACCACCGGGATGATCGCGGATGCGGTGCGCCGGGTGGGCGGTGATTTGGTGCAGGTACAGGCATTGATGGGCGCGGGGGTTGATCCGCATGGCTATCGCCAGACCCGCAGCGATATCGTCGCCATGACCCGCGCCGATCTGGTGCTTTGGCACGGGCTGTATCTTGAGGCGCAGATGGAGCGGTTTTTTGAGGATCTGGGGCGTAAACGCGCAGTGGTTCCTGTGGCCGACGCTTTGCCGCACGCGGAACTGCTGAGCCATGAAGATTACGACGGGCGGTTTGATCCGCATGTGTGGATGGACCCGCTGCTGTGGCGCGGTGTGGTCAATGAGGTTGCCGCCGCTCTTGGCGCTGTGCGCCCCGATATGGCGGGCAGTTTTGCCGCCAATGCCGATGCGTATAACGCCGAGTTGGAGGCGCTTGGCGCCTATGCAGCAGAGGTGCTGAGCAAAGTGCCCGCGCCGCAGCGCGTGCTGCTGACGGCGCATGATGCCTTTGGCTATTTTGGCCGGGCCTACGGGTTTGAGGTGATCGGCATCCAAGGGATATCTACTGACAGCGAGGCCGGGTTGCACCGGATAAGCGGCTTGGTCGACACGCTCGTCAGCCGCAAGATATCGGCGGCATTTGTAGAAACCTCTGTTTCAGATCGCAACATCCGCGCCCTGATCGAAGGCGCGGCGGCGCGCGGGCATCAGGTGCAAATCGGCGGCGCGCTTTTTAGTGACGCGATGGGCGCGCCGGGCAGTTATCAGGGCACTTACATCGGCATGATCGATCATAACGTGACCACCATCGCCCGCGCCTTGGGGGCAGATGTGCCCGGCGGCGGGATGCAAGGCCGTCTGACGGCGGAAGGATAAATTATGGCCCCGACACCAAATATACATTTGGCGCATGACAGAGGGGCCAAAGCCCCAGCAGACAGCCCGCTCGCGATCCGGGGGCTTACGGTTTCTTATGGTCAGAAACCGGCGGTGTTTTCGGCAGATATGACCGTGCTGCGCGGGTCGATGACCGCGATCATCGGGCCAAATGGCGCGGGGAAATCGACCCTGCTTAAGGCCGCATTGGGTATTTTGAAGCCGCTGGCCGGCAAGGTCAGCGTTTTTGGTCAGCCCGTCTCAAAACAGCGCCACCGGATTGCCTATGTTCCCCAGCGCGCCAGCGTAGATTGGGATTTCCCCACCCGCGTGATCGATGTGGTGATGATGGGGCTTTATCCGCAATTGGGGCTGCTGGGCGCTGTGCGCCGCACTCACCGTGCCAAGGCCGAAGATGCGCTTGAAAGGGTCGGCATGAGCGATTTTGCCACCCGGCAGATTGGCCAGCTTTCGGGCGGGCAACAACAGCGGGTGTTTTTGGCCCGCGCCCTTGTGCAGGATGCCGAGCTTTATCTGCTGGACGAGCCTTTTGCGGGGGTCGATGCGGCAACCGAAAAGGCGATCATTGCGGTGCTTAAATCGCTGCGGGACGCGGGCAAGACCGTGGTGGCGGTGCATCACGATCTGTCCACCGTGACCGATTATTTTGACCATGTTTATCTGATCAATACCCGCCGCATTGCTGAGGGCAGCGTGGCGCAGGCCTTTACCCCCGAAAACCTGCAAAATGCCTATGGCGGGCGTTTGGGGGCGGTGCAAATGGAGGCATTGGCCGGATCATGATCCGCGATGCGCTTTTGCTGGGGCTGGGGTATAACGCCACGTTGGTCACTTTGGGCGCGGCGCTGCTTGGGGCGGCGGCGGGGCTGGGGGGATCGTTTTTGTTTTTGCGCAAGCGTGCCTTGGTCAGCGACGCGATTTCCCATGCGACCCTGCCGGGGGTGGCGCTTGCCTTTATCATCATGGTCAGTTTGGGCGGTGATGGGCGCAACTTGATTGGTCTGCTGGGCGGGGCGGCGATCTCGGCGGCGATTGGTTTGCTGGGGGTGAATTGGCTGGCCACGCGCACACGTTTGGCCGAAGACGCGGCGATTGGCGCGGTGCTGTCGGTGTTCTTTGGGCTGGGTGTGGTGCTGCTCACGGTGATCCAAACCATGAGCGCGGGGCGGCAGGCGGGGCTGGAGAGTTTCTTGCTGGGTTCGACTGCGGGGATGTTGCAATCTGATGCGTTGATCATTGCCGGGGCGGCGCTGCTGACCACGGTGTTGGTTCTGGTATTGCGCCGGCCTTTGACGCTGGCCGCATTTGACCCTGATTTTGCCGCCACCACTGGGCAAAATGTGCCGCGCACCGATCTGATGATGATGGGGCTGGTGCTGGCGATCACTGTGGTGGGATTGAAAATTGTGGGGCTGATCTTGATCGTGGCGCTGCTGATCATTCCGCCAGTGACGGCGCGGTTCTGGTCGGATCGCACGGATCATGTGGTGTTGATTGCCGGGGCGCTGGGCGGGGTCTCGGCCTATGTTGGCGCGGCGCTCTCGGCGGCGCTGGCGGGGTTGCCCACCGGGCCGATCATCGTGCTGGTGTCCTTTGCGCTTTTTGCGCTGTCCTTGCTGTTGGCCCCCCGGCGCGGCGTGCTCTCGGCATTTCTGCGCCACCGCGCCTATCAGCGGCGGGTGCATCTGCGGCAGGGGTTGCTGGCGTTGGGGCAGGGGCAGCCGATTTACGAGCAGTTGACGCTTCGGCTCTTGCGGGCCAAGGGCTGGGCTCTGCCGGATGGGGTTGCCACCCAAGCGGGCCAAGAACGTGCCCGCGGGGTTCTGCATGATGTGTCGCGCTGGCAGGTGCTGCACCGCGATCCGGCGTTTGAGGCAATCACCGCGCAGGATGATGGCATGACCGAGATCACCGAGCTTTTGACCCCAGACCAGCTGCGCGAGATTGATGCGCGCCTGACCGCATTGCAGGAGGCCCAGACATGAACGGCGAAGAATTTGTGCCCCTGTCCTTGGTGCCGATGCTGATCGGGATTTGTGTGGCTGTGGCCTGTGCCTTGCCGGGGAATTTCCTGTTGCTGCGGCGGCAGGCGCTGATTGGCGATGCGATCAGCCATGTGGTGCTGCCGGGGATCGTGGTGGCCTTTATCCTGACCGGTCGGGTCAGCACATGGCCGATGATGCTGGGCGCGGCGGTGGCGGCGATCATCGCGGTTGTCGCCATTGAGGCCGTGCGCCGCATGGGCCGGATCGAATCTGGCGCAGCGATGGGGGTGATCTTTACCTCGATGTTCGCGGGCGGTGTTCTGCTGCTTGAACAATCAGACACGTCATCGGTGCATTTGGATGTGGAGCATGCGCTTTATGGCAATTTGGAAAGCCTGATCTGGCTCGATGCGCTGGGTTGGCAATCGCTGCTGGATGTTTCTGCGCTGGCCGGGTTGCCCGTGGAACTGCCGCGCATGGCGGCGACGCTGGTTTTTGTGATCGCTTTTATCGTTCTGTTCTGGCGGCCTTTGGCGATCTCCACCTTTGACGAAGGTTTTGCCCGCACCCTTGGCATGGCCACCGGGCCGCTGGGGCTGGGCTTGGTGCTGGTGGCAGCGATTGCCGCTGTTGCGGCCTTTGACGCGGTGGGCAGTATCATCGTGATTGCCATGTTCATTTGCCCGCCCGCTACGGCGCGGTTGATGACCAATCGGCTGAGCCATCAGCTTTGGCTTTCTTCGCTGTTTGCGGCGATTGCGGCGGTGCTTGGCTATGTGTTGGCGGGGTATGGCCCGCTCTGGCTGGGCATGGCGGATTCGGTGTCGGCGGCGGGGATGATCGCGGCTGTATCGGGCGTGATGCTTTGGGGCGCGGCCTTGTTTGGGCCGCACCGCCAGCGTGCCTCAGCTGCCCCGGTAGGTTGAGAACCCGAAAGGCGAGAGCAGCAAGGGCACATGGTAGTGGGCCTGCGCATCGGAAATGCCAAAACGGATCGGGATCAGATCCAGAAAGCGCGGATTTTCAGGCGCGGCGCCAGAGGTTTCCAGATAGGCACCCGCCTCGAACAGCAGCTCATAGGTGCCAGTGGTGAATTGCCCTTTGGGCAGGATCGGGCTGTCGGTGCGGCCATCTTCATTGGTGGTCATGCGCGCCAGTTCGGTGCGGGCCTCGCCCTCAATGCGGTAAAGCGTGATGTTCAGCCCGCCCGCCGGGCAGCCGCGTGCTGTGTCCAGCACATGGGTCGTTAGATATCCATCGGCCATAATGCCTCTTTCCTTGATTTGGGTTTGCGCCAGCATAGCGGGCAGAGGCGGGCATGCAATTGGCGCGTGCGGCAGGTCATCGGCGGAAATGCGAAAAAAAGCGGCAAGCGATTCGTTTTTGCTTTGACCTGCGAATCATCTTCCGACTATATCTGGAGAAACACACGAAAGATGCGAATATCGGCTCTGCCGGCCACAAGATATGGCGTCTGATGTGCTAGGGGATAAAGATGAGTTTTGCGATTGCAGGTCTTGCAGCCGCCCGAGCAGATAAAATTGCTCGGGCCTGTGCGCAAGACCAAACGGTGGCAGCAACAGCAGCGATGCATGACAAGCAAGAGCGAAAGACAATTCGCCGCGCTGCTCTTGTTGCCACCGGCGCGGATAACCGCAGGCCAAAAGGGCCGTGGATGAACATGTGCATTCCGTTGAATGCGGCACTGACAGTTTGAAAGCAGATATTTTGACAGCAATTGAATGGCCCGGCGGGTTTGATCCGCGCGATCAGCGAGATGTGTTGCGCTATGTGCCGGAGGCGTTGCATTTTGTCAGTGCCCCGCCTGAGCATGCAGTGCAGCAGGCGGCAGCGCCCAGCAGCTTGCGGGTGTTTTTCGAAAATCTGGCAGAGGTTTGCTATGTGATCTGGCACGAAGGCCCATCAATTGTGATGCAGCCCCGTGTGTTGGCGCTTGGCTTGGGCGTGGCGGCGATGATCGGCGGCGCGGTGTTTTTAAGCAGCGGCGATGGCGCGGAGCAGGCAAGCGTGACGCGTGCGGCGCAAGCAGATTTGCTCAGCGTGGCCCGCCGGCCACAGGCGCGCCCCGAGGGGTTGGCGCAGGTGGCCAGCGCGGCTGATACAAACGCGCCGTTGCAGCAAGTGCTGCTGCGCGCTGTGCCCACCCGGCCCGCACAGCCGCAGATGGACGTGTTGCCCCAGTTTGGCGAAACCGCGCAGCGATTGGCCAGCGCGCCAGTGCAAAATGATGCTGTAGCGCCCATTCCGCTTGGCGAGACACAGGAATACGAAGTGCAGCGCGGCGATAGTTTGGCCAGCATCGCATTGGCGTTTTACGGCGATGCCGCAGGGTTCACCCGGATTTTTGAGGCGAACCGGGATCGTTTGCACGCGCCCAGCAATCTTGAGATCGGCATGCGCCTGACCATCCCCGCCTCTGCTCAGGACGGGTAGAACCGCCGCGTCCTGCTCTTGCCTTTGGCCATCTGTTTTGTGCAGTGTGGCGCGAAGCAAGAAGGCAACCTAAACATGCGATACCCCAGAGATTTTGAAGGCTATGGCGGCACGCCGCCCGATGCGGCTTGGCCCGGCGGCGCACGGATCGCCGTGCAATTTGTGCTCAATTACGAAGAGGGCGGCGAGAATTGCCTGTTGCATGGCGATGCGGCCTCTGAGGCATTCCTGTCAGAGATCGTGGGGGCCGCCCCTTGGGTCGGCCAGCGCCATTGGAACATGGAATCCATCTATGATTACGGCGCGCGCGCCGGGTTCTGGCGGCTGCATGAGTTGTTTACGGGCAAAGATGTTCCGGTCACGGTCTACGGCGTGGCCAGCGCGCTTGCCCGCGCCCCGCGCCAAGTGGCGGCGATGAAAGCGGCGGGCTGGGAGATTGCCAGCCACGGGTTGAAATGGATCGATTACAAAGACCACAGCGAGGCAGACGAGCGCGCCGACATCGAAGAGGCGATCCGCCTGCATACCGAGGTTGTCGGCACGGCGCCGCGCGGTTGGTACACGGGGCGGTGCAGCGTGAATACGGTGAAACTGGCCGCCGAGCTTGGGCAGTTTGATTATATCTCTGATACGTATGACGATGATTTGCCCTATTGGACTGATGTGGCGGGCACCGAGCAGTTGATCATTCCCTACACGCTTGATTGCAACGACATGCGGTTTGCCACACCGCAGGGGTTTAATTCGGGCGATCAGTTTTTTGCCTATCTGAAAGACACGTTTGATTGTCTTTATGCCGAAGGCGAAGCAGGCGCGGCCAAGATGATGAACATCGGGCTGCATTGCCGTTTGATCGGGCGCCCCGGCCGGGTGCAGGCGCTTAAGCGGTTCATTGAATATATCCAAGGGTTTGCCGATGTCTGGACCCCGCGCCGCATTGAGATCGCGGAGCATTGGAAGGCCGCGCACCCGCCTGCGCCGCGCAGCCCGCGCCCCAGTGAAATGAGCCGTGAGGATTTTGTCGCGGCCTTTGGCGGGGTGTTTGAACATTCGCCGTGGATCGCCGAGCGGGCGTTTGAATTGGAGCTGGGCCGGGCACATGATTGCGCCATTGGGGTGCATTCCGTCTTGGCGCGGATGTTCCGTTCGGCCAGCGCAGAGGAACGCCTTGGAGTGCTGCGCGCCCACCCGGATTTGGCGGGTAAATTGGCAGCGGCAAAACGTCTGACCGCAGAAAGCACCGCCGAGCAGGCCAGCGCAGGGTTGGACGCGCTGACCGATGCGGAGCGGGCGTCTTTTGAGGCGATGAATGCCGAATATGTGGGCAAACACGGCTTTCCCTTTATCATCGCGGTGAAAGATCACGATAAACCCGGCATTTTGCGCGCGTTTGAACGGCGCATTGCCAATGACACAGAAACCGAATTCGACGAGGCCTGCCGACAGGTGGAGCGCATCGCAGAACGTCGGTTGGAGGATCTACTATGAGCTATGCGTTCCCTCCCGGCGGCTTGCCGGATCAATCGGTCAGCCCCGAAGGCACAGCGGTTTTTACCGATGCCTATGCGGTGATCCCAGCGGTGACGCAGCGCGACATTGTAACCAGCTATCTGCCCGGCTGGCAGGGCATGCGCATGTGGATATTGGCCCGCCCGCTCAGCGGTTTTGCCGAGAGCTTTGCCCAATATGCCGTCGAGCTGTTGCCCGAAGGGGGATCAGCCACGCCGGAGACAGACGCAGGCGCGCAGGCGGTGGTTTTTGTAGCCACTGGCACGCTGCACCTGACCATCGATGGGGCCGAGCATGAAATGCAGGCGGGCGGCTATGCCTATATTCCGCCCGGAGCCGCGTGGCAGCTGTGGAACCGCAGGGACGCGCTGTGCCAGTTCCATTGGATTCGCAAACGCTATGTTCCGGCAGAGGGCGTACCGCTGCCCAAAGCCTTTGTGACATCGGACAAAGATGTTGATCCCATCGTGATGCCCGATTGTGATGGGGTTTGGGCCACCACGCGTTTTGTCGAGCCGACCGATCTGCGCCATGACATGCATGTGAACATCGTCACGTTTCAGCCCGGCGGGCGGATCCCTTTTGCAGAGACGCATGTGATGGAACATGGGCTTTATGTGCTCGACGGGACGGCGGAATACCTGCTGAATAAAGATTGGGTCAGCGTTGGCCCGTCGGATTTTATGTGGCTGCGCGCCTTTTGTCCGCAGGCCTGTATCGCCACCGGAGACACGCCGTTTCGCTATCTTTTGTACAAAGATGTGAACCGCCATGTGGCCCTGACCCTGTGAGGCGCGGATGAGTGCGGAAATTTTCATCGCGCCGCTGACTGCAGAAGCATTTGCACCCTTTGGCGATGTGCTTGATGCGTCCGGCGCGCCGGACAAAATGATCAATGCCGGGATGTGCGGGCGGCACCATGATTTGGCGCAGTTGCAGTTTGCCAGCGATGGCCGCGCCGGGATCAGCGTGTTTAACGCCGAACCGCGCGATTTGCCCTATCAGCTTGACCTGCTGGAGCGTCATCCCCTTGGATCGCAGGCGTTTTTGCCCCTGACAGGGCAGCCGTTTTTGGTGATTGTCGCCCCTGATGAGGGCGGGCGCCCCGGCGTGCCGCTGGCATTTGAGACCGCGCCGCATCAGGGCATCAACTTCCATGCAGGCACGTGGCATGGGGTGCTGACCCCGCTGGCAGGGCCGGGGCTTTTTGCCGTGGTGGACCGGATCGGGCCGGGCGATAATCTTGACGAATGCTCTCTGGCCGCGCCTTATACAATCGTAAGGCGATAAATGCGCAACGCCGACCGCCCGGTCAACAGGGCGGCGGCCACACCAACAAGGGACAATGACATATGACCAGCCACAGCTTTGGCACGCCAGAACAACTGCGTGACCCCGATTATACCCCGCCAATGAACCGGGCGATCCCCTTGGGGATCCAGCATGTTCTGGCGATGTTTGTGTCCAACGTGACGCCTGCGATTATCGTGGCGGGCGCGGCGGGCATTGGCTTTGGCTCGGATCAGGCGGCACTGGGCTATCCGGATATGAGCTATATGATCCAGATGGCCATGCTGTTTGCCGGGGTGGCGACGCTGATCCAGACAATCGGTTTTGGCCCGGTGGGCGCGCGATTGCCGATTGTGCAGGGCACCAGCTTTGCCTTTGTGCCGATCATGATTCCGGCGGTGCTGGGGGCGGGCACGGCGGGGCTGGCCGGATTGATGACAGGCGTCGTGCTGGGCGGTCTGTTCCATTTCTTCTTGGGATTTTTTGTCGGGCGGTTCCGCTTTGCTTTGCCGCCGCTGATCACCGGGTTGATCGTGCTGATGATCGGTTTGGCGCTGGTGAAGGTTGGCATTCAATATTCCGCCGGGGGTGTGCTGAATTATAACGCGGTGCATCTGCAAGCGGCGGCGCGCAATGCCTTTGTATTCAGCGGCATGCCCGAAGCAGGGCGCGGCAGCGCCGAGGCGTTTGGCACGCTGCAATATTGGCTGCCAGCGCTGGTGGTTGTGGGCGTGACCTTGATGGTCAAGTTCTTCACCCGCGGTTTCCTGTCGATTGCCGCCGTGTTTATCGGCATCACTGCGGGGTATCTGGTGGCGATGCTGATGGGGCAGGTGAGCTTTGCCAATATCGGCAATGCGCCGCTGTTCCAGCTGCCTGTGCCGTTCAAATATGGCTGGGAGATCAACTGGGCTATCGTGATTGGCATGTGTTTCATGGCGGTGTTGTCGCTGATTGAAACCGTGGGCGACACCAACGGGATCACCAAGGCGGGCGCGGGGCGCGAAGCCACTGATGCCGAGATTTCCGGCGCGACTTTTGCCGATGGGCTGGGCACATCGATTGCAGGTGTTTTTGGCAGTTTGCCCAACACATCGTTTAGCCAGAACGTGGGGCTGATCGCTATGACAGGCGTGATGAGCCGCCATGTGGTGACCATTGGCGGGCTGTTTTTGATCCTTTGCGGCTGTATGCCGATCATTGGCGCGGTGATCCGCACCATGCCCGAACATGTTCTGGGTGGGGGCGTGATTGTGATGTTTGGCATGGTTGCGGCATCGGGCGTGAACATGTTGTCGGATGTGAATTGGAACCGCCGCAACATGGTGATCTTTGCCACGGCCCTCTCGGTTGGGCTCGGGCTGCAACTGGTGCCTGAGGCGCTGCAGCATTTGGGGCAGACCGCGCAGGTGCTGTTGACCTCTGGCTTGTTGCCTTCGGCGGTGATTGCGATTGTTCTCAATCTTGCATTGCCCGAAGATCTGGATTGATCTGCAATAAAAAGCGGCGCAGACCGCATTGGACTGCGCCACCAAAAGGAGCCTGACATGTATGACATGACCGCCATTGCCACTTGGATCGAATTTGCCGTGCGCTGGGTGCATGTGATTACCGGCATTGCGTGGATCGGCTCGTCTTTCTATTTCATTGCGCTGGATCTGGGGCTGCACCGTGACCGCAACCTTGCCTCGGGCGCGGATGGCGAGGAATGGCAGGTTCATGGGGGCGGTTTTTACCACATTCAGAAATACCTGATTGCCCCCGATCAGATGCCCGGCGATTTGATCTGGTTCAAATGGGAGGCCTATTCCACATGGCTTTCGGGCTTTGCTCTGTTGATTTTGGTCTATTATCTGGGCGCTGAATTTTATCTTGTTGATCCATCGGTTGCTGATCTAGCCACGGGCTGGGCGGTGATGATTTCGCTGGCGTCGCTGGGCTTTGGCTGGCTGGCCTATGATCAGATTTGTAAAAGCCGTTTTGGCGAGGATAACACGCGGCTGATGGTGCTGCTTTATGTGATCCTTGTGGGCATGGCCTATTTCTATACTTCGGTGTTTTCTGGCCGGGCGGCGCTGTTGCATCTGGGGGCGTTCACCGCCACGATCATGAGCGCGAATGTGTTTTTCACCATCATGCCGAACCAGCGGATCGTGGTGGCCGATTTGCAAGCAGGCCGGGTGCCCGATGCAAAATACGGCAAAATCGCCAAGCAGCGCAGCACGCATAACAACTATCTGACCTTGCCTGTGATCTTCTTGATGCTGAGCAATCATTACCCGCTGGCCTTTGCCTCGGAGATGAATTGGCTGATTGCGGCGCTGGTGTTTTTGATGGGCGTTACGATCCGACATTATTTCAACACGCTGCATATGCGGAAGGGCAATCCGATCTGGACGTGGCTGGTAACCGCGCTGTTGTTCGTCGCGATCATGTGGCTGTCCACTGCGCCGATGTTCCGCGCCGAGCAGCCGCAAGAGGCCAGCGGCGCGGCGCTGCGGTTTGTGCAGGCCGAGGGGTATGACCAAGTGCATGACATCGTGCTTGGGCGCTGCTCCATGTGCCACGCGGCGGAGCCTGCATGGGAGGGGCTGCATTGGCCGCCCAAAGGCGTGCGGCTGGAAACCCAGGCGCAGATCGCGGGAGCGGCGCGGCAAATCTACCTTCAGGCGGGGCTGACCGATGCCATGCCGCCCGCCAATTTGAGCCATATGCAACCGGCAGAGCGCGCCAAGATTATTGCCTGGTATCAAGCGGCGCAAACCGGCGGATCGTGACCGCGCAACGCGGCTAATTCGGTTTCAGAATCGCGCAGGCCCATGCTAGGTATTGCGGCATGGCATTTACAGACCCCAAGATAAGCAAACCCGCACCGGTGATCCGGCAGCTGGACGAGGCCGCAATCAACCGCATCGCCGCAGGCGAGGTGGTTGAACGCCCGGCCTCTGCCGTCAAGGAATTGGTGGAAAACGCCATTGACGCAGGGGCGCGGCGGATCGAAGTGGATTACGCCGATGGGGGCAAAACCCTGATCCGGGTGACCGATGATGGTTGCGGCATTGCGGGGGATGATTTGCCCTTGGCCCTGTCGCGCCATGCCACGTCGAAAATCGACGGCTCGGACCTGCTCAACATTCATTCATTTGGCTTTCGCGGCGAGGCATTGCCGTCGCTGGGGGCGGTGGGGCGTTTGACCATCACCAGCCGCGTGGCCGCGGGCGATGGGGCCGAGATTTCCGTCTCGGGCGGCACCATGAGCGCGGTGCGCCCGGCGGCGCTGAACGGGGGCACGGTGGTGGCGCTGCGCGATCTTTTCTACGCCACGCCTGCGCGGCTGAAATTTATGCGCACCGACCGGGCCGAGGCGCAGGCGATTGCCGATGTGATCAAGCGGCTGGCCATGGCCGAACCTTTCACCCGCTTTGTGCTGCGCGATGTGTCGGGCGGCGGGGCAGGGCGCGAAGTGTTTCGCGCCGAGGCCGAGCAGGGCGATTTATTTGATGCGCTGCATGGGCGTTTGGCGCGGGTGCTGGGCGCTGAATTTGCCGCCAATGCGCTTGCCATTGATGCCGAGCGCGAGGGGTTTCACCTGACGGGATATGCCGCGTTGCCGACCTATTCGCGCGGATCGGCGGTGACGCAGTTTTTATTCGTGAATGGCCGCCCGGTGCGGGACAAGCTGCTGCTGGGCGCGCTGCGCGGAGCGTATTTTGATTTCCTGTCGCGGGACCGCCACCCGGCGGCGGCATTGTTCATTGATTGCGATCCAACACTGGTGGATGTGAACGTGCACCCGGCCAAATCCGAGGTGCGGTTTCGCGACCCCGGCGTGGTGCGCGGGTTGATTGTATCTGCGCTGCGCCATGCGCTGGCCAATGCGGGGCACCGGGCCTCGACCACCGTGGCGGATGCGACGCTCGGCGCGCTGCGGCCAGAGCAGGTGGGCGCGCGGGTCTATCAGATGGACCGGCCCAGCCTTGGGCCCGGCGCATCAATGCCGCCGCGCCGCGAGGCGACATACCCCGGTTTTGCAGAGACCCAAGGCATGTGGGGCCGGGTGGAGGCGCCGCCCGAGCCGGTGATCGAAGAAGACAGCGCGCCGCCGCCTGACTATCCGCTGGGCACCGCACGGGGCCAAGTGCATGAGAATTATATCATCGCGCAGACCGCGACAGGCATGGTTATTGTCGACCAGCACGCGGCGCATGAGCGGCTGGTGTATGAAAAGCTCAAGCGTCAGATGGCCGAAAATGGCGTGGCTGCGCAGGCGCTTTTGATCCCCGAGATTGTCGAGATTTCCCAAGGCGATTGCGATCGGCTGATGGAGATAGCAGAAGATCTATCGCGGCTGGGTCTGACGCTGGAGCCGTTCGGCAATGGCGCGATTGCAGTGCGCGAAACCCCGGCCATTCTGGGCGAGGTCAATGCCCGCGACATGGTGCTGGATATTCTGGATGAGTTGACCGATCAGGGCGAGAGCATGACCGTGCAGGCGCGGATCGAAGCGATCCTGAGCCGGGTTGCGTGTCACGGCTCGATCCGGTCGGGGCGCTGGATGCGGGGCGAAGAAATGAACGCCTTGCTGCGCGAAATGGAAGCGACGCCGCATTCGGGGCAGTGCAACCATGGCCGCCCCACCTATGTGGAACTGAAACTGGCTGATATTGAACGGTTATTCGGACGCACATGATCGAAATTGCAGGACAAAACTATGCCTATGGTGATCCGTTGGTGATTGCGGGGCTGGGGGCGGCGGCGCTGGTGCTTTTGGTGCTGGTCCTGTTGATTATGGCGGTGCGTGCGGCGGGCCGCTCGGCGCGGATGACCGCGCCGTTGGCGCAGCAGATGCAGATTTTGGGCGGCCATGTGCAGCAGCTTGGCGCGGGGCAACAACAGCTGCAAGGCGGGTTGCAAACCGTGTCCGATACGCAGGCCAATGCGCAGGCGCAGATGATCCAGACCATGGAGCATCGCCTTAATACGGTGCAGTTGCAGATGCAGGAACGGCTGGCGGAGAATGCTGTGCGTTCGGCGCGGGCCATGGCCGAGATGCAAGAGCGGATGAGCGAGAGTTTGCATGGCTCGTCCAAGCAGACCACCACCAGCCTGACGCAGTTGCAAGAACGCTTGGCTGCCATTGATAAGGCGCAGGATAACATCACCAAATTATCGGGTGATGTGCTGTCTTTGCAGGATATTCTGAGCAACAAACAGACCCGCGGTGCCTTTGGTGAAATTCAGCTTCGCGATATTGTGTCCAAGGCGCTGCCCAAGGATAGCTATACGTTGCAGCACACGCTGCCCAACGGCAAACGCGCCGATTGTCTGATCCATTTGCCCAACCCGCCGGGGCCGATTGTGATTGATAGTAAATTCCCGCTGGAGGCCTATGAGGCGCTGCGCAATGCCAAGAGTGATTGGGATTTAAAGAACGCCGCGTCTTCGATGAGAATCGCGGTGCGCAGGCATATTCGGGACATTTCCGAGAAGTATATTCTGGAAGGCGAAACCGCTGATGGGGCGCTGATGTTCCTGCCCTCGGAGGCGGTTTACGCCGAGCTGCATGCCAATTTTCCAGAGCTGGTGCGCGAAGGGTTCGAGGCGCGGGTTTGGATTGTCTCGCCCACCACCTGCATGGCCACGCTGAACACGATGCGGGCGATTTTGAAAGACGCGAGGATGCGCGAGCAGGCCGGGGCGATCCGCAAGGAATTGGGCGATCTGCACAAGGATGTGGAACGTCTGGTAAGCCGCGTGGGTAATCTGGACCGGCATTTTTCGCAGGCGCGCAAGGATGTGGACGAGATCAAGATCTCATCCGAGAAAGCCGCCAAGCGGGCCGGGCGGCTGCATAATTTCGACTTTGAGGAATTGGCGCAGGAAGATGCGGCCGCGCCAGTGGTGGTGCCACTGACGAAGCCGCCTGTTTGAGCGCTTGCCCGGCGTTAAAGCTGGGACGAATGGGTGTGGAACAGCGCCTCGGCGCGTTTCCAGACCGGGCTGTCTGTGCCCAGATCGCGCAGGGTCGGCAGCAATTGCGCGGCAAAATCCTCCGAGCTTTCCAGAGGCAGCATTGAGGGCAGGTTATCAATCGCCGTGACGTCCAGCGGCGGCGCGTCATGCACGCGCAGGGCCGGGGCCTCCCATGTGGTGGCACGGTCATAGAGCGGCACGGGGTTGTAATCACTGTCCGGATCGCAGGCGATGTCGCCAATCACCCGCAGCGCGCGCGGCGCGGTGGTGGCCGATTTTGGCACAAACACAGGGGTATGCGGCCCGGCGAGGATGCAGTTGAAAAACAGCGTGTGATCTAGGATTTGCGGGAAAGGCCCGCCATGGGCGGTTTCGGCCATGTCCCAAGGGGTGACGGGGATATCGAGCGCTTTGCACAGATCGCTTGCGCCTGTGCCCACCCGGCCTAGCGCGCCGATGACAAGCGCGCTCAGGGCGCTGCGGTCATGGGGGGCGAGCAGGGCGCTCAGCGCGTCTGTCAGGGCCTGTGCGTTGCGGTAGGGGGTGATGGGGCCTGAGATCTGGTCTGATTGCTGCGCCGCCCATGCCAGCACGGCCACAGCGGCCCCGGCATAGCCCGCCCAATAGCCAAAGGCGGCGACACGGCGGCCCGTGTCATTGGTCAGATATTCCAGATCAAGCAGGGTGCCGCCGCCGGATGTAAAGCGGTTGAGCAGCGCCTTGCCCGACAATTGCCCTTTGAACGCATGGCCGAACATGATGTGGCGATGGGGCAGGGGGGTGCCATCGTCGGGCAGTTCTTTGAGGCCAAAGATGATCGCATCGCCGGGGGCATCCGGCCAACTGCCCTCGGGGGCCATATGCGCGCCTGTTGCGCCGTAGGCGGCGTCTGGGATGACGCGGCTGGCGCTGTGTTCCACGGTGACGGTGAAGCCTGCGGCAAGCAGGGCTGTCACGCCGTCGGGGGTGAGCCCCACGCGGGTTTCATTGGCGCGTTGTTCGGCGCGCAGCCACAGATGCGGCGCACTCACAACATGCCCTTTTCGCGGATGGTTTTCACGCTGGGGCGGCTCTCCATCTGGGCCATGAAGGCGGTGATTTTCGGGAAGGCGGCCAGATCGACGCCGTCGCCTGCCAGCCATGTGCAGATCACAAAGAGATAGGGATCGGCGAGGCTGAATTCCACGCCCAGCACAAACGGCGACAGAGCCATGTTTTCTTGCACAAATGCCGCGCCCTGCGTCATGGTTTGCGGGACCATTGCGGCCATGTCGTCAAAGCTCGATTGCGCGGTTGCCCAGCGGCTGCCGCGCATTTTATGGGCGTGGTTCACATGCATGGTGGAGGCGAAATAATACATGGCGCTGCGCATTTTACCGGCGGCGATGAGGTCTGTTGGCACAAGGCCTGCCTGCGGCGCGGAGGCGGCGATGAAATCAAGGATCGCGCCGGTTTCGGTGAGGATATCGCCGGTTTCGAGGACCAGCGCGGGCACGCGGCCTTTGGGGTTGATCGCGTGATAGGCGGGCTTGGTCTGCTCGGCGGTTTTGAAATCAACGCGGATCGGCTCATAGGGCAGGTTTGCCTCTTCGAGGGCGATTGCGGCGGCGATGGCGATGGTGCCGGGGGTGTAATGAAGCTGCATGGTATTTCCTTGATCAAACGTGGGTTTGCGCATGGTGGCGGTCTGGGTGTTCCAGATGCGGCACGGCGTTGAACATCACCGGGCACCAGCGGTCGCCAATTGGGTGAAAGCGGTGGATGGAGCTGTTCATAATGGCCAGCGCCGTATGGGCGGTGGCGGCGATATCGAGATCGAGCAATTGCCGCATGACATGGGCGATCAGCCCGCCTGAGGTGACCACAAGGGCGGGGCCTTCTTCTTTGGCGATGTCTTCGAGGGCGTGTTTGATGCGGGTCTCGAAGCTGGCGAAAGTTTCGGGCGCGCCTTTGAGTTCATTGTCCTGCCAAGCTTTGAAAACCTTTGGCAGGTGGGTGACAAACCCGCCCTGATCGCCGGGCATGGCGATGCCATGTTCATCCTCGAGCGCCTTGGCCATGGTGAAATATTCCAGCTCGTTCAGGCGCGGATCGCGGATCGGATCGAGGCCCATGGCCATGCCATCGGCGGTTTCGATATGGCGGCGCAATGTGCCTGTGTAGAGCCGTGTGTAATGCTGCTGGGTGTCGCGCAGATGCTGGCCGAGCCATTGCGCCTGCTCGTGGCCCAGCGGGCTGAGACGGTCGTAATTGGCTTCGTCTGTGGCGGTTGAATTGGCTTGGCCGTGGCGGATGAGGGTGATTGTGGACATGGGTGTTTCCTGCTGCTGCGCAGGAACTTGATAGGCGAGGGGGGGCGCGGCTGAAAGGCTGGAATTGAGTATTTTTGGAAGGGTGAAGCAGGCGGTGGCGCAGAAACGAGCCGCCATGTCGGAAACAGGCCCCCTTTTATGGGGGGCAAATCGGTATAGGGTTAGGGAGGGGAGCCACGAGGAGGGTATCATGGTGCAGACGGTGACATTCACGCTGGACGGGGAAACCGTGCAGGCTGAAGCGGGGATGACCATTTGGGAAGTCGCCAATGGGCGGGGGCTCAAGATCCCGCATCTGTGCCATAAACCTGCGCCGGGGTATCGGCCTGATGGCAATTGCCGCGCCTGTATGGTGGAGATTGAGGGCGAGCGCACTTTGGCGGCCTCCTGTATTCGCGAGCCTGCCGAGGGCATGGTGGTGGTGACCAATAATGCGCGCGCGCAGGGGGCGCGCAAGATGGTGGTTGAGCTGTTGATGGCTGACCAGCCTGAGCGCGAGGTGAGCCATGATCAGTCGAGCCATTTGTGGGATATGGCGGCGCTGAACGGGGTGGAGGGCAGCCGTTTTCCCAAGTTGGAAGCCGGGCGGATACCGCTGCTCGATGACAGCCATGTGGCGATGAGTGTGAACCTAGACGCTTGTATTCAATGCGGTTTATGTGTGCGCGCCTGCCGCGAGGTTCAGGTGAATGATGTGATCGGCATGGCCGGGCGCGGGCAGCAAAGCTATCCCAGTTTTGACATGGCCGACCCGATGGGCGCGTCAAGCTGTGTGGCCTGCGGCGAATGTGTGCAGGCCTGCCCGACAGGGGCGTTGATGCCTGCGTCGGTGGTGGACCCGGTGACGCAGCAGGGCGACAGCGCGGATTTTGACCGGGAGGTGGAGAGCATCTGTCCGTTCTGCGGGGTGGGCTGCCAGATTTCGCTGAAGGTGAAAGACGATAAGATCAAATATGTCGAGGGGATCAACGGGCCTGCCAATGAGGGGCGGCTTTGTGTGAAGGGGCGGTTTGGTTTCGACTATATCCACCATGAGCACCGGTTGACCAAGCCGTTGATCCGGCGGGAAGATGCGCCGCCGAAGGGGATGAATGTGGACCCCGGAAATTGGGGTGAAGTGTTCCGCGAGGCCACGTGGGATGAGGCGCTGGATTTTGCGGCCAAGGGGCTTCGAGACATTGATGGCAAAGGAGTTGCGGGGTTTGGCAGCGCCAAATGCACCAATGAGGAAGCCTATCTGTTTCAGAAGATCATCCGGCAGGGCTTTGGCCATAACAACGTCGATCACTGCACGCGGCTTTGTCATGCCTCGTCGGTTTCGGCGCTGCTTGAGAATGTGGGATCGGGCGCGGTGACGGCCACGTTTAACGAGATCGAAAACGCCGATGTGGCGATTGCGATTGGGTGTAACCCGGTAGAAAACCACCCGGTTGCCGCGACATATTTCAAACAATTCACCAAACGCGGCGGAAAATTGATTGTCATGGACCCGCGCGGCGTGGGGTTGAAGCGATATGCCAGCCACATGTTGCAGTTCCGACCGGGCACCGATGTGTCGATGCTCAACGCGATCATGCACGTAATTGTTGAAGAAAAGCTTTACGATGCGCAATATATCGCGGCCTACACCGAAAATTGGGAGGCCGAGAAAGAACATCTGAAAGATTTCAGCCCCGAGAAGATGGCCGGGATTTGCGGCATCGACGCGGAGGTGCTGCGCGATGTGGCGCGGGTGTTTGCCGGGGCCAAAGAGGGCATGATTTTCTGGGGGATGGGGGTGAGCCAGCACATTCATGGCACGGATAATGCGCGCTGTTTGATCTCGCTGGCGCTTATGACCGGGCAGGTGGGCCGCCCCGGCGCGGGGCTGCATCCGCTGCGTGGGCAGAACAATGTGCAGGGCGCCTCGGATGCCGGGCTGATCCCGATGTTTTTGCCAGATTATCAGACGGTTACCGATGATGGTGTGCGCTCGGCCTTTACCGATGTTTGGAAGTCCGGTGATTTCAGCAATGAAAAGGGCCTGACCGTGACCGAGATTTTGGACGCGGTGCATGGGGGCGATATTCGCGGCATGTATATCTTGGGTGAGAACCCGGCCATGTCGGACCCGGATGTGGAGCATGCGCGGGCGGCGCTGGCAAAGCTGGAGCATCTGGTGGTGCAGGATATTTTCATCACCGAGACTGCAAATTATGCCGATGTGATCCTGCCTGCCAGCGCCTTTGCGGAAAAAGCGGGCACGGTGACCAACACCAACCGTCAGGTGCAGATGGGCCGCCCAGCGGTGCCGCCACCGGGCGAGGCCAAGGCGGATTGGTGGATCGAGGTGGAGCTGGCCAAGCGGTTGGGGCTGGATTGGACCTATGGGCACCCGTCGGAAATCTTTGGCGAAATGAAGCTGAATATGAAGTCGCTGGACAACATCACCTGGGACCGTCTGGAGGTGCAAAACGCGGTGACATACCCGTCGCTTTCGCCCGAAGACCCCGGTCAATCCATTGTTTTTGCGGAAGGTTTCCCGCGCGCGGAAGGGCGGGCGCGGTTCACGCCCGCGAGCATTATTGCGCCCGATGACACGCCTGATGCGCAATATCCGATGATCTTGACCACGGGGCGGCAGCTTGAGCATTGGCACACCGGGTCGATGACGCGGCGGGCGTCGGTGCTTGATGCGATGGAGCCGGAGGCGAATTGTTCGCTGCATCCAAGCACGCTGCGTAAATTGGGGGTGGAGCCGGGAGAGCATGTGCGCCTGACGACCAAACGCGGCTCGATCGAGATTATGGCGCGGTCTGACCGTGCGGTCGCGCCTGATATGGTGTTTTTGCCCTTTGCCTATGTGGAGGCGGCGGCGAATATTTTGACCAACCCGGCGGTTGATCCGTTTGGCAAGATCCCGGAGTTCAAATTCTCGGCTGTGAAGGTCGAGGCGGCGGGGCTTGTGGCGGCCCAGTAGGTTAATTTTGCCGCTGGTACAGGCAGTATAGCGGGCAAAACCGCAAGTAAGATTAACGCGCGGGGCGGGGTGATTTACCCCCGGCCCGCGGCGGCGTATGAGGGGGAAAGGGCGGATCAAAGCCCGCCCATCCCAACATTGCCAAGAGGTGCCCCCATGCAAATCAATTCCGACCGCTTTTTATCCGATCTTCACGCGCTGCGCGGGTTTGGCGCATCGGGTGTGGGCAAGGGCGTGGTGCGTCCGGCCTATAGCGCGGACGACGTGGCGGCGCGGCGTTGGTTGGCCGAGAAATTTAGCCAAGCCGGCTTGCGGGCCGAGATGGATGCGATGGGCAATTTGTTCGGCATTGCCGAGGGGCGATCATTGTTGATGGGGTCGCATAGTGACAGCCAACCCGAGGGGGGATGGCTGGATGGGGCGCTGGGCGTGATTGCCGCGCTGGAAGTGGCGCGGGCGGCCAAAGAGGCGGGCGGCCCGGCAATTTCAGTGGTGTCTTTTCAAGATGAGGAAGGGCGTTTTGGCGTGACCACGGGCAGCGCGGTTTGGTCGGGGCATTTGCCGCAGGCCCAAGCGGATGAGATGCGCGACCATGGCGATGTCACGTTGGCGCAGGCGCGCGAAGCCTTGGGCGATCTGGTCACGGGGCCTGTGGATCCTGAGCAATTTCAAGGCTTTGTCGAACTGCATATTGAGCAGGGGCCCTATTTGGAAAGCGGCGGCGACCAGATTGGCGTGGTGACGGATATTGTGGGCATTCGCGATATGAAGATCACCATGGAGGGCCAGCAGAACCATGCGGGCACCACGCCGATGCATTTGCGGCGCGATGCGTTTCAGGCGCTGGCGGCGTTTAACGAGGCGCTGAATGACCGGCTGCAAAATGTGGTGACGCCGCAGACGGTTTGGACGATTGGGCATGTGAGCCTGCATCCCAATGCCTCGTCTATTGTGCCGGGTAAGGTGCGGTTTTCCATGCAGTGGCGTGATGGTGATGCCGCGCGTTTGGGGCGGATGGAGAGCGTCATTCGCGATGTGGCGCAGGAGGTGGCGCAGGCACGGGGCATGGCGTTGAGCTTTGGGCCGATGCTGGGGCTGGAGCCTGTGAAAATGGACGCAAAGCTGTGCGGCGCGTTGGAAATTGGCGCGGAGGCGGTGGCGCCGGGCAAGTGGCGGAACATGCCGTCGGGCGCGCTGCATGACGCGACAAATGTGTCGAAACTGATGCCTGTGGCGATGTTGTTTGTGCCGTCGATTGACGGGATCAGCCATGCGTTTGAAGAGGACACGGATGAGGCCGATTTGGTGGCGGGCGTTAAGGTTTTGGCGCAGGCTGTGGGAAACCTAGGTTAACGCGTTCAATTTAAACAAAAACCTCAAGTCACGCCGCGTGCACAGCGCGTGCACGTTGCGTGCACCGCCAAAATGCACGGCGGGTTGGCGCGAGATGTGGTTAAGCGGGCGGGCGCGCCGGTAACGGATCAGCTCCAGACCACATCGCCCAGAAAGATGTAGCCTGCGCCGTAGATGGTTTTGATCAGCTGCGGATTTTTCGGATCTTCGCGCAGTTTGGTGCGCAGGCGCGAGATGCGCACATCCATCGCGCGGTCGAAGCTTTCGGAGGCCGCGCCGCCGAGGGTTTCTTGCATTTGGGCGCGGCTGATCAGGCGGCGGGGCGCGTCGAGGAACATGCGCAGCACCTCGCCTTCGGCATGGGAAAACGGGGTTTCTGCGCCGCTGGCGTCTTCGAGAATGTAGCGCTCGAAATGTGCGGTCCAGCCGTTGAACCGCGCCAGATTGCCCGATTGCGGTTTGGGCGCGCTGCTGCGCAGGCGGGCACGGATGCGGGCGACCACTTCGGCGGGATCGAAAGGTTTGATGATATAGTCATCGGCTCCCAGTTCCAGCCCGGTGACGCGGTCATGCACTTGGGCGCGGCCCGAGATGATGATGACAATCGCGCCTTGTTCCAGCGCGAGGCGGTGCACCAGCGCCAGCCCGTCGCTGTCGGGCAGGCCAAGATCCACAAGGCAGACATCGGGTTGATTGCGTTTCAGGGCCGCTTCGAATTCGCGCGCGCGGCCAAAGCTGAGCGTGTCAAAGCCTGCGTCTTCGAGCACATCGGAGAGCATGCGGCGGATTTCGGGTTCATCGTCGAGGATGGTGACAAGTGGTTTTTTCATTGCGCCGCCACCGTGGCCGGAGAAATCAGCGCTTGCAAGTCAGATGCGGCAAAAGGTTTGTGCAGCACGGGGGCGTGTTTTTGCGCCTCGAGGAAATGCGGGTCTGAGGCGGGCAGGGAAGTCATCAAGATCAAGGGCTTGCTGGCGTTGAGGCGGCGGGCAAGGTCGACACCTGTGGCGCTGCCTGCCAGTTGGATGTCGGAGAGCACCAGCGTGATGTCGGGCAGGTCGGCGGTGAGGGCGATGGCCTCGTCGACGCTGGCGGCTTCGATCACGGAATGGCCCATGGACATGAGCATGTCGCGCAGCATGGTGCGCAGGGCGTCTTCGTCTTCGACCAGCAGCACCAGCCCGGTGGTGGCGGGCATGGCGGCGCGGAAGGGCAGGCGCAGGGTAACCTCGGCGCCGCCGGGGTAATTGCCCAGCCGCAGATCGCCCCCGGCGAGTTTGGTCATGTCATAGACCATGGGCAGGCCAAGGCCGGAGCCTTCGCTGCCTTTGGTGGTAAAGAACGGGTCGAGCCCGCGGGTGAGGGCAAGTTTGGAAAACCCCGGCCCGCTGTCGCGCATGCGAAATTCGACCCAAGTTTCATCAATCAGCCGGGCGCGTAGGGTGATGGTGCCCGAGGTGCCGCAGGCGTCGCGGGCGTTGAGGATCAGGTTCAGCAGGCTGTCTTGGACCAGCCCTTTGTCGAGCAGCAGCGCGGCCTTGCCGCATTGGTCATCAACGGTGAGGGCGATGCCATCGGGCAAGGTGGGCTGCGCGAGCAGCGCCAGATCATCCAGCACTGTGCTGACTTGGGTGGCGACGGGGCGCATGATGCGCGGGCCTGTCATATCGGCGATGGAAGTGAGCAGCGCGCCGCCGCGCCGGGCCGCTGCGCTGGTGCCTTCGACAAGCGGGGCGGCGGCGGCGGGCAGCCCTTCAAACCGCGCAAGCCGCGATTGCAGGCCAAGGATGATGGTCAGCAGGTTGGAGAAATCATGTGCGAGGCCCGAGATCATCTGGGCGGCAAGTTCGCGTTTGCTTGATTGTTGCAGGGCGACGCGGGCTTGGGTTTCTTCGGTCACATCCATCGACAGGATATAGACACCGCCGCGCCCATCGGGGGTGAAGGCACCGCGAATGCGGCGGGCGCTGGCTTCGTAGGTGAATTCCACCACGGCGGGGGTGCCGTGCAGCGCGCTGTGCAGGGCGTTTTCCACCCGGGCAAAGGCGGGCGCGCCCAGCGCGTCGCGCACATGTTGGCCGATGATATTGCTGGGGCGGCCCGGCATCACCGCGCTGAGGCGGCGGTTGGAATAGATATAGCGGCCTTGGGCGTTCACATGGGCGATATGGGCGGGCATCATTTCCGTGGTCAGCCGGGTGCGGGCCTCGGATTCGGTAAGCTGGCGTTTGGTTTCCTCTAGCATGGCGTTCATCGCGCCAAGCTCGCGGTTGGTGGCGGCAAGGCGTTCGGAATGGGCAAGCACCTGATCCGAGAGCGCGCCCGCCCGTTCGCGCAGCAGCGCCTCTTGGGCTTTGGCAGCGGTGATGTCGGTATAGACAGTGACCCAGCCGCCTTGGGGCAGGGGCGAGCCTTCGACGGAGATAAACCGCCCATCGGCGCGGGGGCGTTCCATGTAATGCGGCTCAAAGGCGCGGGCCTGTTCGACCCTTTCGCGCACGAAGCTTTCGAGATCATCCACCGGGCCATATTCGCCGCGCTGGGCCAGATGGCGGATGGTGTCTTCGAAATGCGCGCCGGGGGTGACCAGCCAATCGGGCAGGTCGAACATTTTCTGAAACGGCGCGTTGCAGACAGCCAGCCGCAGGTCGTCATCATAGATGGTGAGCGCCTGAGCGATCAGGTTCAGCCCGGCGGCGGTGAGCGCTTTTGTGTGGTCGGGGGGTGATTGCATGGGGTTCCTCTTGGGGCGAAGGCTAGCACCGGGGGCGGGGCGGCACAATTGCGGCGGAATGTTGCGAGCGGGCCAAGCATGGCAATTGCGCGGGGCGGGTCAGGTCGGGTAAAGCTGCGCCATGAGAGAATTTTTTACCGCATTGACCATGGGGGCCGCGCTGGTTGCTGCGCCGCTGGGCGCGCATCCGCATATTTTTGTCGATACCGGGCTGGAGCTGATTGTGGACGGGCAGGGGCGCGCGACCCATGTGCGGGTCACATGGGCCTATGATGCGCTTTATTCGTTGCTGGTGACCGAAGACATGGGGCTGGATGCGGATGGGGATGCGGTGCTGAGCCCTGCCGAAGAGGCGCAGTTGCGCGGGTTTGATGCCAATTGGATTGACGGGTTCGAGGGCGATTTGGAGGCGCGGTTTGCCGGGGCCAAGCTGGCTCTGTCGGGGCCGCAGGAGCCCACGGCAAAAATGCGCGAGGGGCGGATTGTGACCACGCATTTGCGGCAGATCGAGACCCCGCCGGATATGGCGAAAGGCGCATTGGAATTCGCGCCTTATGATCCGACATTTTACACCGCATATGATGTGACCATGGGCAGCAAGGTGACCGGGCGCGGCGGCTGCGCGGCGGCGCTCAATGTGCCGGAGGTGACGGATGATCTGCTGGCGCTCAAGAACGATCTGTCGGAGATCGACGAGATGGGCGACGCGGAAGCCATGGGCGGCAGCAATGTGGGCGCGCTTTTTGCCACGAAGGTGCAATTTACATGCGCGCCGTGATTGCAGCGGTTTGCGCCGCTGTGCTTGTGGCGGTTTTTGCGGCGTGGTGGAGCGGCGGGTTTGACCAATTTGCCGCTTGGGCCGCCGGGTATCAGCGCGGGTTCCAGAACGATATTGCGCTGGGGCTGCGCGGGGTGCGTGCGGGCCAAGCGGGGGCGTTTTGGGGATTGCTGGCCGTGTGTTTTGCCTATGGGTTTTTCCATGCGGCGGGGCCGGGCCATGGCAAGGTGCTGATTGGCGGCTATGGTTTGGCGCGGCGGGTGGCGATGGTGCGGCTGAGCGTGATTTCATTGCTGGCCAGTTTGGGCCAAGCGGTGACGGCGGTGGCGCTGGTGTATGGGGGTTTGTGGATTTTTGGTCTGACGCGCGAGCAGATGGCCGGGGCGGCAGAGGATGTGATGGCGCCGGTAAGCTATGGCGCGATTGTGTTGATCGGGCTTTGGCTGGTGCTGCGGGGGCTGCGCAAGTTTTGGCGCAGTGCGCGGGAAAGTGGGCAGGGCCATGATCACGCTCACGCTCACGGACATGACCATGACCATGATCACGATCATGGCGCGCAGGGACATTGCGCGAGCTGCGGGCATAAGCACGGGCCAAGCGCGGCGGATCTGGAGGCGGCGAAATCGCCGCGCGAGGCGTTGATGGTGATTGCAGGCATCGCCATTCGGCCCTGCACCGGGGCGCTGTTTGTGTTGGTGATCACATGGCAGATGGGCATTCCGGGGGCGGGGATTGCCGGGGCCTTTGCCATGGCGCTGGGCACGGCGGTGATCACCATCGGGGTGGGTCTGGGCGCGGCGGGGCTGCGCGGGGGATTGCTCTCGGGGGTGGCGCAGTCGGGCTTTGCCACACGTGTGGTGCCGATGATCGAGGTGCTGGGCGGGGCGGCGGTGATGTTGGCGGCGGGCGGGCTGTTGCTGCGGGCGCTGTAGATTTCAGCAACACAGGCTTTGGCCTTTGTAACAATTCGTAAGGATTGGGAAAACTTCCGGTAAAACTTGACCTGCACGCTCAGGTTAAGATCCTTGTGCATGAGGAGAATCGCACAAGCGGTCAGTTCTGCCCCAGCGGCGGGACATGGGAGGGAAATTTGACTGAGACACACGCAAGCCCCAAGGGGTTGGTTTCCGTGCCGGCGCTGCTGCGCCGCAATGCGGCCGAGTTTGGCAAAGCGCCTGCTTACCGGGAAAAAGAATACGGGATTTGGCAAAGCTGGTCCTGGGCGCAGACCTTGGAGGAGGTTGAGGCGCTGGCGCTTGGCCTGCTGGAGATGGGCGTGGATGAGGGCGATTTCATTGCCATCATCGGGCGCAACCGTCCCTATTTATATTGGGCGATGATGGCCGCCGAGATGGTGGGCGCGGTGCCTGTGCCGCTGTATCAGGACGCCAATGCCGAAGAGATGGCCTATGTTTTGGGCCATTGCGGGGCGCGGTTTGTGATCGGCGGCGATCAAGAGCAGGTCGATAAAGTGGCCGAGGTCCAAGACCAGTTGCCGCAGTTCGAGCAGATGATTTACCTCGACCCGCGAGGCCTGCGCAAATACGACCATGCGGCGTTGACGGGGTACCGCGATGTGCAGGGCAAGGGCCGCGCGGCGACGGCTGCGCTCAAGGCTGAGCTCAGCGCGCGCGAGGCCAAGCTGGATTACGACAGCACCGGGGTGATGCTTTATACTTCTGGCACCACGGGCAAGCCCAAGGGCGTGGTTCTGAGCAACCGCAACATCATCGAGACGGCAAAATCATCGTCGCAATTCGATAAGCTGCGTCAGAGCGATGATATTCTGGCCTATCTGCCGATGGCATGGGTCGGGGATTTCATTTTCTCGGTGGGCCAAGCGCTTTGGACCGGGTTTTGCACCAATTGTCCCGAAAGCGCGGACACGATGCAGGTGGATCTGCGCGAGATCGGGCCGACCTATTATTTCGCGCCGCCGCGGGTGTTTGAAACCCAGCTGACCAATGTGATGATCCGCATGGAAGATGCGGGCAAGTTCAAGAAACGTCTGTTTGACCGCTGTATGGCGCATGCGCGGCAGGTGGGGCCGGATTTGCTGGATGGCAAGCCGGTGGGTCTGTGGGACCGGATCAAATACCGCATGGGCGAGGTGATGATTTTTGGCCCGCTGAAAAACACGCTGGGCTTTAGCCGGGTGCGGGTGGGATACACCGCTGGCGAGGCGATCGGGCCGGAGATTTTCGATTTTTACCGCTCGCTGGGGATCAATCTCAAGCAGCTTTACGGGCAGACGGAGGCGACAGTGTTCATCACCGCGCAGCCCGATGGCGAGGTGCGCAGCGACACGGTTGGGGTGACCTGCCCCGGTGTGGAGCTGAAGATCGCGGAGAATGGCGAGGTGTTTTACCGCTCGCCCGGTGTGTTTGTGGAATATTACAAAAACCCCGAAAGCACCGCGAGCACCAAAGACGCCGAGGGCTGGGTTGCCACGGGTGATGCGGGGTTCATCGAAGAGGGTTCGGGCCATTTGCGGATCATCGACCGCGCCAAGGATGTGGGCAAAATGGCGGATGGATCGCTGTTTGCGCCAAAATATGTGGAAAACAAGTTGAAGTTTTTCCCCAATATTTTGGAGGCCGTGGTTTTTGGCAACGGGCGCGAAGCCTGCACCGCGTTTATCAACATTGATCTCACGGCGGTGGGCAACTGGGCCGAGCGCAACAACATTGGCTATGCGTCTTACCAAGAGCTGGCGCGGCATCCGCAGGTGATGGACACGATCCAGTCGCATGTGGAGGAGGTGAATGCCTCGATTGCGGAAGACGAGATGTTGTCGGGCTGTCAGGTGCACCGGTTTGTGGTGCTGCATAAAGAGCTGGATGCCGATGACGGTGAGTTGACGCGCACCCGCAAAGTGCGGCGCAACATCATTGAACAGAAATTCGCCGACATCATCACGGCGCTTTATGACGGGTCGAAATCTGTCAGCACGGAAACCGAGGTGACCTATGAGGATGGCCGCAAGGGCAGCATCAAGGCCACGCTTGAAGTGCGCGATGTGAAGGTTTTTGCGGATAACCGCAAGAAGGTGGCCGCATGAGGGGCTGCAATGGTCCGCGCGCAGCGGCGGCGGATTTGAGTATTTCCAGAAGGGTGAAGGGCAGGGACACGTGAAAGATCAAGTGGACAGCTATGTCACGAAGGATGGCCGGACCATTGGCCCGGTGGTGATGGAAATGAAGAACATCACGCTGCGATTTGGCGGCGTGGAGGCGATCAAGGATATTTCCTTTGATATTCGCGAAGGCGAGATCCGCGCGATTATTGGTCCCAACGGGGCCGGGAAATCATCCATGTTGAACGTCATTTCGGGGTTCTATGTGCCGCAGGATGGCGAAGTTTGGTATAAGGGCGCGCGCCGCCCGCCGATGAAGCCGTTTCAGGTGGCGCAGCAGGGTATTGCGCGCACGTTCCAGAACATCGCGCTGTTTGAAGGCATGAGCGTTTTGGACAACGTCATGACCGGGCGGCTGACCCATATGAAGACGGGGATGTTTTCGCAGTCTTTGTGGAAGGGCCGCGCCGAGCGCGAAGAGATTGCCAACCGCGAAGTGGCCGAGAAGATCATTGATTTTCTGGAGATTCAGGCCATTCGCAAGACGCCAGTGTCGCGGCTGCCTTATGGGTTGAAAAAGCGGGTGGAATTGGCGCGGGCCTTGGCGGCGGAGCCGACGATCTTGCTGCTGGATGAGCCGATGGCGGGCATGAATGTTGAGGAAAAAGAGGACATGAGCCGCTTTATTCTGGATGTGAATGACGAGTTTGGCACCACCATCGCGCTGATCGAGCATGACATGGGGGTGGTGATGGACCTTTCCGACCGCGTGGTTGTGATGGATTACGGCAAGAAGATTGGCGATGGCACGCCCGAAGAAGTGCGCAGCAACCAAGAGGTTATCGACGCCTATTTGGGGGTGGCCCATGAATAGGGCGCGGATATTCGCAGCGGTTGCGGCGGGGCTCATGCTGGGCGGCGGCGCGGCGGCAGCAGCCGAGCAAACCGCATGGGATGTGTTTGTGCAGCGCTGCGTGGCGCCGCTGGAGCAGGGGCAATTGGCCCTGCCCGAAGATTTGACCCCGGCGCGCAATTTCAAAAACGATGGCGACTTCTATTCGGAATATGAAGTGGCGGGCGGCGACGTGGTTTTGGCGGTCTCGGAAGGCGGGGGCAGTTACACCCAGTGGTGCCGGGTGAGCGGGCCAAGCGATGCGGGGCTGGCGGCTGCGGTGCAGGCGTGGCGCGCAGGCAGCGGCTTTGAGCAAGAGCCAAGCGGCGATGCGCAGGGCGATGTGGTGCTGCGTTCGGAGCGGGCGCTGCTGGAATTGCAGCTGGACGGCGCGGCGGTTTTGCTGCGCGCGGCAGAGAATAAACATGGATCATAAGCGAAACGCAGGAGGCCGACATGCCTGAACAACTGGCTTTTACCATTGAGGTCTTTCTGAACGGTTTGATGGCCGGGGTGCTTTATGCGCTGGTCGCGCTGGGCTTTGTTCTGATTTACAAAGCATCGGGGATTTTCAATTACGCCCAAGGGGTTATGGCGCTTTTTGCCGCGATGACCTTGGTGGGGATACAAAACGGACAGGTGCCGTTTTCGCATTTGATCAACGCGATTTTTGGCACGGATGTGCATAAATTCGGCTGGCATGTGCATTCTTTCCTCGCGATTGCCCTGACGGTGGTGGTGATGATTGCGCTGGCGTGGATGGTGCAGAAATTCGTGTTCAAACATCTGGTGGGCCAAGCGCCGATCATCTTGTTCATGGCGACCATCGGGCTGGCGTATTTCCTTGAAGGGGCGGCGGATTTGATGTGGGGCTCTGAGCTCAAGACGCTCAATGTCTGTGCCACGGAGACGGTGTGTTTGCCGCAGGGTCTCAATGTGTGGCTTGAAGAGACGACGTTCGAGACGCTGGGCTATGGGTTCTTCATTGATAATCTGGATATTGTTGCGTCGATTGTGGCTGCGATCTTGGTGATCGGTTTGGTGGCTTTTGCGCAATATACCAAGCAGGGCCGCGCCATGCGGGCCGTGGCCGATGACCACCAAGCCGCGCTGTCGGTTGGGGTGTCGCTCAATTTCATCTGGGTTTTGGTGTGGTCGCTGGCGGGGTTTGTCGCCTTGGTGGCGGGCATCATGTGGGGCGCGAAATCAGGGGTTCAGTTCTCGCTCTCGTTGATTGCGCTTAAAGCGTTGCCGGTGCTGATGCTGGGCGGGTTTACCTCTATTCCCGGCGCGATTGTTGGCGGGTTGATCATCGGGGTGGGCGAGAAATTGTTCGAATTCCTGATTGGTGCGCCTTTCCTTGGCGGGGCCACGGAGATTTGGTTTGCCTATATGTTGGCGCTGGTTTTCTTGGTTTTCCGTCCGCAGGGCCTGTTTGGGGAGAAGATCATTGAACGGGTTTAAGCCAGCCGCAGCGGCGGAGCGGGGCCAGCCCCGCACCCCGGGATTTATGACCAATTGGAAGAAAGAGGGGCGCGCTGATGTTCTATCGTGAAGCAGGTGATTTCAAGACGACCTACGGGCAGGACAACCAGACCTTTCCGATCCGGTTTGATCGCTATCGGTATTATGCCGTGTTGTTCATCGCGATTTTTGTGATCCCGTTTATCATCAATGATTATTGGGCCAACTCGCTCATGGTGCCGTTTTTGATCTATGCGATTGCGGCGATCGGGTTGAATATTCTGGTGGGCTATTGCGGGCAGGTGAGCCTTGGCACCGGGGGGTTCATGGCTGTTGGGGCCTATGCCTGTTATAAATTCATGACCGCGATGCCCGATGTGAGCATGTTCATTCATGTGATCCTTGCCGGGGTGGTGACGGCGGCCGTTGGCGTGTTGTTCGGGTTGCCAAGTCTGCGGATCAAGGGGTTTTATCTGGCGGTGGCCACATTGGCGGCGCAGTTTTTCCTTGTGTGGCTGTTCAACCGGGTGCCGTGGTTTTACAACTACTCTGCCTCGGGGCAGATCAGTGCGCCGGAGCGCGACACATTCGGGATTTTGATCACCGGGCCGAATACCGAAGCCTGGGCGACCTATCTGTTTTGTTTGATCTTCACCATTGCCAGTGCCGTGGTGGCGCGGAACCTGACGCGGGGGTCGGTTGGCCGCAAGTGGATGGCCATTCGCGACATGGATATTGCCGCCGAGATCATCGGGGTGAACCCGCTGCGCGCGAAACTGACGGCATTTGCGGTGTCCTCGTTCTTTATCGGGGTGTCGGGCGCGCTGTTTTTCTCGGTCTATCTGGGGGCGGTGGAAGTGGGTGAGGCCTTTGGCATTCAAAAGTCATTCACCGTTTTGTTCATGATCATCATCGGCGGTTTGGGCAGCATCTTTGGCAGCTTTGCGGGGGCGGCGTTTTTGGTGCTGTTGCCCGTCGCGCTCAAGGTTGTGGGTGTGAACTGGCTGGGCTGGCCCACGGATATTGTGGCGCATTTGCAGTTGATGATTGTGGGCGCGCTGATTGTGATTTTCCTGATCGCGGAGCCGCATGGGATTGCCCAGCTGTGGCGCGTGGCCAAGGAGAAGCTGAGACTATGGCCATTCCCGCATTAGGGCATGGTCTGCGGTGCGGCGGGGCTGCATCGCGGGAGGAGAGAATCGGAATAAATCCAAGGGAGGAAACACCGATGAAACTGAAACTTGCAAAGAGACTGGCCGTTGGGGCCGTGGCCGGGGTGATGGTTGCTGCACCGGCGATGGCGGATCTTGTGTTCCCAAGCCTGAGCTATCGGACGGGGCCATATGCTGCGGGGGGCATTCCTTTTGCCGATGGCTATGCAGATTATTTCACGCTGCTGAACGAGCGCGATGGCGGGATTGGCGGCGAGATGCTGCAGGTGCCTGAATGCGAGACGGCCTATAACACCGAAAAAGGTGTGGAATGTTATGAATCGCTCAAGAGCAGCGGCGGCTTGGTGTATCAGCCTCTGTCCACCGGGATTACCTATCAGTTGATCCCCAAAGTGACGGCGGATGACATTCCGATGCTGACCTCCGGTTTGGGGCGGACCTCGGCCAAGGACGGCAATTCCTTTAGCCATGTGTTCAACTTCCCGGCCAATTATTGGGACGGGGCATCGGTTGCGATCAAGCACATCCTTGATGAAGAGGGTGGCGATCTGAGCGGTAAGAAGATCGCGCTGGTCTATCACAACTCGGCCTATGGCAAGGAGCCGATCCGCACCCTGACCGAGCTGTCGAAAAAGCATGGGTATGATCTGGTGGAAGTGCCGGTGGATCATCCGGGCCAAGAGCAAAAATCGCAATGGCTGCAAATTCGCCGCGATAAGCCTGATTATGTGATCATGTATGGCTGGGGCGTGATGAACCAGGTTGCGATCCAAGAGGCGATCAACATCCGTTATCCGATGGATAAATTCATCGGCATCTGGTGGTCGGGTTCGGAAAACGATGTGTTGCCAGCAGGTGCGGGCGCAGACGGGTATAAGGCGCTGACCTTCCACAATGTGGGCAGCGATTATCCGCTTTATGACGATCTGAAGACCCATGTTTATGACGCAGGCAAAGCGGCGGGTTCTGGCGATCAGACGGGGTCGGTTCTGTATAACCGCGGGCTTTATGCCGCGATGTTGGCGGCGGAAGCTGCCAAGACCGCGCAGGAAATCCACGGCACAGCCCAGATCACGCCGGGCCAAATGCGCGATGGTATGGAAGCGTTGAGCATCACGGAAGCAAAGATGGAAGCCTTGGGGCTGCCGAATTTTGGTCCGGAGTTTAACGTCTCTTGCGAGAACCATGGCGGCAGCGGTCTGGTGGCCGTGACGCAGTGGGATGCCAATGCGAAAGAGTGGAACTTGATCTCGGATTTTGTGCAATCCGATCAAGACGTGATCCAGCCGCTGATCGACGAGGATTCCAAAGCCTATGCGGCGGAAAACAAGATCGAGCCAAGCTGCGGCTAAGCGAGCGATCCTCCGGCCATGGCGCAAGGCTGTGGCCGGGGGGCTTTGAGTATTTATGAGAAGGGTGAAGGCCGATGCTGGATGATGCCAAACTGGATGTGGCCGTGGATAACGTGCTGGAAGTTAACAACATTGAAGTGATCTATAATCATGTGATCCTTGTGTTGAAGGGCGTCAGCATGAATGTGCCCAAGGGCGGGATTACTGCGCTTTTGGGGGGCAATGGGGCGGGCAAGACCACCACGCTCAAGGCGATCTCGGGGTTGCTGGCGTCGGAGCGCGGCGAGGTGACCAAGGGCACGATCCATTATCGCGGCACCGATATCGCCCATGCGGACCCTGCCGAAACCGTGAAGCGCGGTGTGGTTCAGGTGATGGAGGGGCGCCATTGTTTCGAGCACCTGACCATTGAGGAAAACCTGATGACCGGCGCCTATACGCGCGGCGATGGCAAGGCCGCGATCGCGCGGGATTTGGAGATGGTTTACGAGTATTTCCCCCGGCTCAAGGAGCGGCGCGGCTCGCAGGCGGGGTATACCTCGGGCGGGGAGCAGCAGATGTGTGCCATTGGCCGCGCGCTGATGTCGCGGCCCGAGACGATTTTGCTTGATGAGCCTTCGATGGGGCTGGCGCCGCAATTGGTCGAGCAGATTTTCGAGATTGTGAAATCGGTCAATGAGCAGGAGGGGGTGACCTTTTTGCTGGCCGAGCAGAACACCAATGTGGCGCTGCGCTATGCGCATTACGGCTATATCTTGGAATCGGGCCGGGTGGTGATGGATGGGCCTGCGGCTGATCTGCGGGAAAATCAGGATGTGAAGGAATTTTATCTGGGCATGTCCGATGAGGGGCGTAAGAGCTTTCGCGATGTGCGCAGCTATCGGCGGCGCAAGCGCTGGCTCAGCTGATCTGTGAGGGGCGGCCTGCGGCGATGGTGCGGCGGGCTGGCGGCTGGACCGAAGCGTGAAGAAATGAGTGAGAGATAATATGCAAGACGCCTCGTATTTTGATGGGCTTGAGACCCGCAGCGCCGATCAGCGCTTTGCCGAGCAGGCAGAGTTGCTGCGGGCGCGGTTGGCGGGGATCGAGAATGCGCCCGTGGAGTGGCGCGCGGCAGCGGCGGAAGTGTCGGGGCCAGACGATCTGGTCAAGATGCCGGTGCTGCGCAAATCTGATTTGAGCGGTTGGCAGAAGGCGCAGCCGCCCTTTGGCGGCATTGCGGTGGGGGCGGTGACCCATGTGTTTCAATCCCCCGGCCCGATTTACGAGCCCGGCAAGATCACCGGCGATTGGTTCCGGTTGGGGCGTTTTCTGCATGCGGCAGGGATTGGCAAAGCGGATTTGGTGCAGAACTGTTTTGGCTATCATCTGACCCCGGCGGGCCACATGTTTGAGAGCGGCGCGGCGGCAGTGGGCGCGCGGGTTTTGCCCGCAGGCACCGGGCAGACCGAGTTGCAGGTGCAAGCGGCGCGCGATCTGGGCACCACGGCCTATGCGGGCACGCCAGATTATCTGAAGGTGATTTTGGACAAGGCCGACGAGATGGGCACCGCGCTGCGCATCACCAAGGCGGCGGTGGGGGGCGGCGCGCTGTTCCCCAGTTTGCGGCAGGAATATGCGGAGCGCGGCATTGCCTGTTTGCAATGTTATGCGACGGCGGATCTGGGCAATATCGCCTATGAGAGCGCCGCGATGGAGGGGATGATTGTCGATGAGGGGGTAATTGTAGAGATCGTGACCCCCGGCACAGGCATTCCCGTGGCCCCCGGCGAGGTGGGCGAGGTTGTGGTGACATCGCTGAACCCTGATTATCCGCTGATCCGTTTTGCGACGGGTGATTTGAGCGCGGTGATGGCGGGGCAATCGCCGTGCGGGCGCAGCAACATGCGCATCAAGGGTTGGATGGGCCGGGCCGATCAGACCACCAAGATCAAGGGCATGTTTGTGCGCCCCGAGCAGGTGGCGCAATTGGTGGCCGCCCATGCGGAGATCACCAAGGCGCGGGTTGTGGCCAGCCGCGTAGGCGAGCGCGACGAGATGACCGTGCAGATTGAAAGCGCGGGCGGGGATGCGGACGCCTATGCGGCCACGGTGGCGCAATTGCTCAAGCTTAAGGGCAAGGTTGAGGTGGTCGCCCCCGGCAGCCTGCCGCGGGACGGGTTGGTGATTGAGGATCAGCGCAGCTACGAGTGAGCTGTGCCGAGATCCGTTTGAAAGCATCAAGAGCCCGCGCCGCCTTTTGTCGCGGGCTCTGGCATTTCCGACTATAATGATCGAATAAAGGCGGATGATGAATGACACCGCTTTGACGACTCGCAAGAAATCCCGTGATGGGCTGCGCGGCTTTGCCGTGGTGGCCGTGGCTGTTGCCGTGATTTGCGCTCTGCCCATGTTGGCGGTGCTGCTGGCGGCGCTGAGTGGGGGCACCGAAACCATCAGCCATTTGGCGCAGACGGTTTTGGGGCGCTATACGGTGACCACGGTTGGTTTGGTGGCGCTGGTGTCGGCGGGGACATTTGCCATTGGCGTGGGGGCGGCGTGGCTTGTGACCATGACGCGCTTTCCCGGTGTGCGGTTTTTGGAGATCGCGCTGGTGCTGCCGCTGGCGTTTCCGGCCTATGTGCTGGCCTATGCCTATACCCATATTCTGGACCATCCGGGGCTGGTGCAAAGCACGCTTCGGCAGGTGACGGGATGGGGGCCCCGCGACTATTGGTTCCCCGAGATCCGGTCTTTGGGCGGGGCGGCGGCGATGTTGGTGCTGGTGCTTTATCCCTATGTTTACTTGCTGGCGCGGGCCGCGTTCATGCAGCAATCGGCCACGACATTTTTGGCGGCGCGGGCGCTGGGGGCCAGTGCGTGGGCGGCGTTTTTCAAGGTGAGCCTGCCGCTGGCGCGGCCTGCGATTGCGGGGGGTGTTTTGCTGGCTGTGATGGAGACCATCGCGGATTTTGGCACGGTGGCCTATTTCGGGGTGCAGACCTTTGCCACGGGGATTTATACCAGTTGGTTTTCGCTGTTTGACCGCACGGGGGCGGCGCAATTGGCGCTGTGTTTGCTGAGCTTTGCGCTGCTTTTGGCGATGTTGGAGCGGATGCAGCGGGGGCGGGCGAAATACCATGATCCGGCGCGGCAGGGCCAAGGCATGGAGCCGATGCAATTGCGCGGCTGGCAGGCGGGGGCGGCGGCGATGCTGTGCGGTGTGCCGGTTCTGTTTGGGGCGGTGTTGCCGGTGATTGTGCTGGTGTGGATGGGGATGGGGTCGGAGCAGAGCCTGCTGAGCCCGCGCTATCTGGGGTTTATCCGCAATTCGCTGACGCTGGCCGGGGTGGCGGCGGTGGTGACGGTGAGCGCGGCGATTGCCGTGGGGTTTTTCATGCGCGCGCGGCCGGGGCGGCTTTCGCGGGGGGCGGGCTATGTGGCGCGGCTGGGTTATGCGGTGCCGGGCGGCGTGATTGCTGTGGGGCTGCTGGTGCCGTTTGCGGGGTTTGACAATTGGCTGGATGCGGTGATGCGCGGGCAGTTCGGGATTTCCACGGGGCTGTTGGTGACCGGGTCGATCTGGCTGTTGGTGGCGGCCTATATGGTGCGGTTCTTGGCGGCGGCGCTGGGGGCGTATGAGGGCGGGCAGGCGATGGTGCATGCCAATATGGACGCTGCTGCGCGCTCGCTTGGGCAGACGCCTTTGGGCACATTGCGCCGGGTGCATTTGCCGATCCTGACGCCGAGCTTGCTGACGGCGCTGTTGATTGTGTTTGTGGATGTGATGAAAGAGCTGCCTGCGACGTTGATCATGCGGCCCTTTAATTATGACACTTTGGCGGTGCAGGCCTACCGGCTGGCCAATGACGAGCGGCTGGAGGGGGCGGCGGTGCCGTCTTTGGTGATTGTCGCCATGGGGCTGTTGCCCGTGATCATCATTTGCCGTCAGGTGCGGCGCCACCACTGAGGCGCGCGCGGGCATAAAAAAGGCAGGCCCGGAGGCCTGCCTGATGTGGCGCTTGCAGGGGGGGAGGGAAGTTATTCCCAGCCCACCTGATTGAAGATTTTCTGAGCGGTGGGGATGTTTGCCGCCACGTCGGTCAGGTTGATCTCATCGGCTTTGAATTCGCCCAGTTTTTTAACCGAGTCGGCCAGTTCGACGCCGGCCACGGTTGGGAATTCATCATTGCCTGCGGAGAAATACTGCTGGGCTTGATCAGAGGCGAGATATTCGAGGAATTTCACCGCGTTGTCTTTGTTGGGTGCGTGGGCTGCGACCCCGCCGCCCGAGAGGTTCATATGCGCGCCGTTGCCCTCTTGGTCGGGGAAGATCCAGCCGATTTTGTCGATCTCGGCGCTGACCCCGTCCACATCGGTGCGGATGGCGCGGGCGAAGTAATAAGAGTTCGATACGGCGATGCCGCATTCGCCCGAGACCACGCCGCGCAGCTGGTCTGTGTCGCCGCCTTGGGGGGCGCGGGCCATGTTGTCGACCACGCCTTGGGCCCATGTGGTGGCGGCTTCTTCGCCCTCATGGGTGACAATCGCGGCCAGCAGGGTCTGGTTATAGGTGTTGGTGGAGGAGCGGATGCAGATCTGGCCTTTATAGGCAGGATCGGCCAGCGCGGCATAGGTTTGCGGCGGGGTGTCGACGCTGTCTTTGGCGTAGAAGATGATCCGGCTGCGCTGGGAGAAACCGAACCATTGGTTGTCATCATCTTGCAGGTTGGAGGGGACTTTTTCTTCCAGCAGGGCGCTGTCGATGGATTGCAGCACGCCAAGTTCTTTGGCGCGGGCGAGGCGGCTTGTGTCCACGGTCAGCAGCACATCGGCGGGGGAGTTCGCGCCTTCGGCCTGCATGCGGGTCAGCAGCTCGTCGGCATTGCCTTCGATGCGGTTGATGGTGATTCCGGTGCTTTCGGTGAAGTCGGAATAGAGGCGCTCGTCTGTGTCATAGTGGCGCGAGGAATAGAGGTTCAGCTCGCCTTCAGCGAAGGCGGGGGCGGCGATGGCGATGAGGGCCAAGGCGGATACGGTATGTTTCATGGAAGACCTCCCAGAGGGTTAAAACGCATTGGGGAGGGTTGAACCAGATCAGCCAGCGGCGCGCAAGTAAATTCCTGAGTGATTTGGTCGGAAAGGCGCTGGCCACCGGAGCGGCCAGCGCAAAACGGCCTATTTGGCCTGAAGTTTATCTTGGGTTTGTGTGTCGAAATCGGAGGCGTCATGGCGTTCGTGCAGTTGCAGCGAGAGATCATCGCCAAAGGCGCGGTTGACCATGCGGCCACGTTGCACAGCGGGGCGTGCATCCACCGCTTTGGCCCAGCGCATCACGTTGAGATAGCTTTTTACATCAAGGAATTCAGCCGCGTCATACAGACGGCCCAGCACCAATTGCCCGTACCAAGACCAGATTGCGATATCTGCGATGGAATAGTCGCCTGCGAAATATTCCTTATCCACCAGATGGCGGTCGAGCACATCAAGTTGGCGTTTGGTTTCCATGGTGAAGCGGTTGATGGGGTATTCGAATTTCTCGGGGGCATAGGCGTAGAAATGTCCAAAACCGCCGCCAAGATAGGGCGCGGAGCCCATTTGCCAGAACAGCCAGCTGAGGGCTTCGGTGCGCTGGGCCGGGTCTTTGGGCAGGAAGGCGTCAAATTTCTCTGCCAGATAGAGCAGGATCGAGCCCGATTCGAAAACCCGTTGGGGGGTGGCTGCGCCTGCGGCGGCGTGATCCATCAGGGCGGGGATTTTGGAGTTGGGGTTCACGCCAACAAAGCCCGAGCCGAATTGATCGCCCTCGGAGATGTCGATGATCCACGCGTCATATTCCGCGCCGGAGTGCCCAGCGGCCAGCAGTTCTTCGAGCATCACCGTGGCTTTGACGCCATTGGGGGTGGCGAGGGAGTAAAGCTGGAGCGGGTGTTTGCCCACGGGCAGGTCTTTGTCATGGGTGGCCCCGGCGATGGGCCGGTTGATGGAGGCGAAGCGCCCGCCTGATTCTGCTTCCCATTTCCAGATTTTCGGCGGGGTGTAGTCGGAGTGATCGCTCATGTGATGCCTTTCAAACAAAGATGCGTTTGATCCAAGACATAAAGGCTGATCGGGGCAGAGCAAGGGCCATGCGGTCAAGTTACCGGGAGCGCGCGGGGAGAGAGCGGGGCAAAGCGGCGGGTAAAGCGGCGGGTAAAGGGCGGGGCAAAGGGTAGGGCCAAAAGAAAAAGCCGCCCCCGAAGGCGCGGCTTTTGATAGAGAATTTGTGCTGGCTTCAGCCCTGACGGGCTTTGAACCGGCGCTGCGTTTTGTTGATCACGTAAACGCGGCCTTTGCGACGCACAACACGGCAGTCACGGTGCCGATTCTTGAGCGAGCGGAGCGAATTGCGAACTTTCATAAGTCCTATCCTTTCCTTGTCATGGCGCGGGCCAGCGCCGGTTGCGGGTGACCCTGCAAAACAGGGCCAGTGAAACGATGGTGGGCGATACTGGGATCGAACCAGTGACCCCTTCGATGTCAACGAAGTGCTCTACCGCTGAGCTAATCACCCATCTTACCGACCCGTATTCCTTTGCCCCAAACAAAATTGGGGCGCGAAAATCTCGCGCCGGTTTGGCTGCTATAAAAGGTTGGTGGGCTGGGATCAAGAGCTTTTGAGCAGGGTTTTTCAGATGGGGGGCGGGATGCGATTTTCAAAGGGCGCAGCGCGGGCTCTGCGCGCAGGGATTTGAGTATTTTTGGAAGGGTGAAGCGGGGGCGCGGGGACGGGGAAGCGGCGTCAGCGCTTGACGGGTGTTTTGACAGCGCCACTTATGGGGGTATGTTGCCGGCAGGAGAACCCCGACATGTCGCCATTGGCCTATGATGTAGTGCATCCAGATAATAAATTAAGCTGTGTGGTGTTTGCCTCGCCGCATTCGGGGCGCGATTATCCGTGGTCTTTTTTGCGCCGCACATTGCTTGATGAGCACACGATCCGGTCGTCGGAAGATGCGTTTGTGGATCTGCTGTTTAACTGCGCGCCGCAATATGGCGCGAGTTTTATCGCGGCGGGGGCGCCAAGGGCTTATGTGGATTTGAACCGGGCGCAAGACGAGCTTGATCCGGCGTTGATTGAAGGCGCGCGGGGGCAGCGGCGCAATCCGCGCATTGCTTCGGGGCTGGGGGTGATTCCCCGTGTGGTGGCCAATGGGCGCGCGATTTACCGGGGCAAGATAACGCCGCAGGAGGCCGAAGCGCGGCTTGAGAAAGTGTGGCGGCCCTATCATGCGAAGCTGGGGGCGATGTTGGCGGCCTGCCGCGCCCGTCACGGGCAGGCGGTGTTGATAGATTGCCATTCCATGCCGCATGAGGCGATGGACGGGGTTGTGTGGGGCGGTGCGCCGCGCCCGGATGTGGTGTTGGGGGATCGGTTTGGCGCGGCGGCCAGTGGCGAGGTCACGGCATTTGTGCAGGCTGCGTTTCGCGCCGAAGGGTTCACCGTGGTGCGCAACACGCCGTTTTCGGGGGCCTATATCACCGAAGCCTATGGCAAGCCCGCGCAGCAGCAGCATGCGGTGCAGGTGGAGATTGACCGCTCGCTTTATATGAACGAGGCGCTGGTGCGGCCCAATGGCGATTTTGAGGCTGTGCAGGCCGCGCTGCGCCGGGTGGTGGCGCAGGTGGCGCAGATTGGCGAGGGGCGCATGCCCTTGGCGGCGGAGTAGCCGCCGCATCAGCGCAGGGCGCGGCCTTTGACGATGGCGGCTTTGCCAAAGCGGGTGCGGATGGCATCGGTGGCTTTTTCGGCGCGGCCGCGTTTTTCGGCGTCAGGGTCGAGCAGATCGCCGCCTGTGTCTGCGCCAGCGGCGGGGCTGAGATCGGAGATGCCGCAGCCGATCAGGCGGAAGGGGCCTGTGTCGTTCAATTGGTCAAAGAGGCTGCGCGCGTTGCGGTAGATGCGGTCTGCCAATTGGGTGGGGTCGTGCAGCGAGACGCGGCGCGTGAGGGTTTTGAAGTCGGCGCGTTTGAGTTTGAGCGTGACCACGCGCCCGGCCAGAGATTTGGCTTTGGCGCGGTCGGAGACCTGTTCGGAGAGCCGCCACAGGTGCCCATCAAGAATGTCGCGGTCGCCTGTGTCTTGGTTGAATGTGGTTTCTTTGGAGATGGATTTCACCGGGGCATGGGCCGAGACGCGGCGTTTGTCCATGCCGCGCGCCAGATGCCAGAGCCGCTCGCCCGTGCCGCCAAACCGCGCCACCAGATCGGATTGATCCCAGCGCAGCAGGTCGGCAAAGCTGCGGATGCCGGCTTTTTCCAGCGCGCTTTGGGTGACCGCGCCCACGCCCCAGATCAGGCCCACGGGTTTGTCGCGCAGGAAATCTTGGGTTTCGGCCGCGCCGATCACCGAGAACCCTTGGGGTTTGTCCAGATCAGAGGCCAGTTTGGCGAGGAATTTATTATGCGACAGCCCGATGGAGCCCGACAGGCCCAATTCGGTTTTCATGCGTTTGATCAGCCGCGCCAGCATCACGGCGGGGGGGCGGCCATGCAGGCGGGTGGTGCCTGTCATGTCGAGGAATGCTTCGTCCAGCGAGAGCGGTTCAATTGCGGGGGTGAGTTCCTCCATCAGGGCGCGGATGGCGCGGGAGGCTTCGGTATAGGCTTCCATGCGGGGCGCGATGATCACCGCTTCGGGGCAGAGTTTGAGCGCCTGGAACATCGGCATGGCCGAGCGCACGCCGCGGATGCGCGCCACATAGCAGGCGGTGGAGACCACGCCGCGCCGCCCGCCGCCGATGATCACCGGTTTGCCCGCCAATTCGGGGTTGTCGCGTTTTTCCACCGAGGCGTAGAAAGCATCGCAATCCATATGGGCAATGCTTAGGTCAAAGAGTTCAGGGTGTGACAGCACGCGCGGGCTGCCGCAGGAGGGGCAGCGCGGGGCGGCGTTAAAATCGCTGAGGCAATCGCGGCAAAGGGCGGGCATAAGATTTGGGGCGCTGTTGGAAGATCGCCCCCAGTCTAACCCGAAGAGCAGATGAAGAACATAGAATTTCAAAGCGAGAGTTATTTGGGCGCAAAGCTGGCGCTTTATATTGGCGGCAAGCTGGCGGTGATTTTGCGCGATGATTTTGCCGGTCTGCCCTATGCGGGGTGTTGGGATTTTCCGGGCGGCGGGCGCGAGGGCGATGAGACGCCGCTGGCCTGTGCGCTGCGTGAATGTGCCGAGGAGTTGGGGATTGCCGTGCCGCCAAGCGCCATTGTGTGGCGTTACGGATTTTACCAAGGCGGGCGGGACCGGTGGTTTTTTGTGGCCGAGTTGCCGCAGGCCGCGGCGGCGGATGTGGTGTTTGGCGATGAGGGGCAATGCTGGCGGTTGATGCCGGAACAGGAGTTTTTAGCGCAGGAAAAGGCGGTGGATTTCTTGCAAGATCGGCTTGGGCGGTGGATTGCGCTGAGGGATCATGCTCGGGCGTGAAATCTTTGTGAAAACTGGGGGTTAGACAAAGAAAGGCCCCCCGCCTGCTTGAGCCGGGGGGAGGTGACGAACATCAGGAAGAACGAGTTCGTCGGGGAGTATCACCTGCCTTAATGGTTAACATAGATATGTCATATGACATAGATGCGTTTGGTGAAAACTTGGGCAAATCCGGTTTTTGTGGTGCCAAGGCCACAGTCACAGGTTGAATTTTGCCTTAATTGGCGCGCTCTGGAAGCTCGGCCAGCACGTCGCGGGCGGCTTTTGCGGGGTCTTCGGCCTGCCAGATCGGGCGGCCCACCACGATGTGATCGACGCCATTTGCAAAGGCAGCGGCAGGGGTGGCGACGCGTTTTTGATCGCCCAAAGCGGCGCCTGCGGGGCGCACGCCGGGGGTCACGATCAGGCGGCCTTTGGCTTCGGGCAGGGCACGGATCAGCGCGGCTTCTTGCGGGGAGGCGATGACGCCATCGGCCCCGGCTTCAAAGGCGCGGGCGGCACGGGTGCAGACCAGATCGGGGATTTCGCCGGGGGCGATGAGGGCGGCATCAAGGTCGGCGCGATCCAGCGAGGTGAGGATGGTCACGCCGAGGATTTTCATGGCGCTGCCGGAGGCACCTTCTTTGGCGGCCCGCACCACATGCGGATCGCCGTGCACGGTGAGGAAGTCGAGATCAAACTGGGCCAGCCCGCGCACGGCGGCTTCGACGGTGGCACCGATGTCAAAGAGTTTCATGTCGAGGAAGATGCGTTTGCCATGTTCTTGCTTTAGCTCATTGGCCAGCGCCAGCCCGCCGCCGGTCAGCATGCCGAGGCCGATTTTATAAAAATTGACCGCATCGCCAAGCGTGTTGGCAAGCTCCAGCCCCACATGGGCGTTGGGCACATCAAGGGCGACAATCAGGCGGTCGTCGGGTTTTTGGGCTGTGGCGGTCATGGCGGGCTTCCTTTTGGGGGGACTGGGCAAACGGTTTTGCTTTACGCAAGGGCGCTGGCCAAGTCTAGGGTCGAAAGCCCGCCGGGGCGTTTAGGGCGCGCCGAGCCAGTTGCGCCAGGTTGCGGGGCGCGGGGCGGCGCAAAGCTGGGGCAGGTCGTGGCGGGTGGCGCGCAGGCTGGCGGGGTTGCCATGCATGCGCCGCGCCTTTTGATAGAGCGCGCGGGCGGCTTTTTCTTCGGACATCGAGAGCGGCGCGCGGATGGCGCAGGCATAGCTGACGGCGTCGTCAAGTTGCACCAATGCTTCGAAACAGCCATTGGCCGGATTGTAACGGGGGGTAATCGTATTGAGGGTATTCATGGTTTTGCCTCACACTAAATCCGCATTTTCCCTGCGGCTGAGATAAGAAATGGGAAGGCGCGGGGGCGGTTTCCAGTGGCAAAGATGGGGAAAGTTACGGTGTGGTTCCCCGTTTTGGGGCGGGCGAGGGCGTAAAGAAGGCGGGGGTAAAAAGGGCGGGGGCGTAAAAAAAGGGCCCGAATAGGAGGGGATCCTATCCGGGCCAGTCTTCAGAGACTGCACAGGCAGGCAGCGTCTCTGGGATTGCGGGCGGGCGGCGGCGCTGGGACATGATGCGCGGCGGCCCTTAGGTGCCCACAAATATCGCGGCGCGGGATGCGCGCCGAAAGATCGGGGTTACGCGGCGCGTTGGCCGGATTGATCCGAGGTGCCGGGGCGCGAGACCAGTTGTTCGAGCCAGCCGCGCAGATCAAACGGCGCGCGGCCACTGCGGGTGCGGGGGGCTGCGGGCGGGGCGGGGTTGAATTGCGAGTGCAGGCCCCTGCCGCCCGCGTGGCGGCGCAGCGCCTGTGTCGCCAGACCGGAGGCGGCGGCCTCGAACGGCATGGTGATGGGCGCGTCGATGGCGCAGGCGTAGCGCGCGGGTCCGGTGGCGGCATGCACGGTCACAAGCGCTTCGAAACATTGGGTAGATGCGTTGTAGAAAACCTCATCCAACTGGGTGGAAACTCTCTGCATCGGGTAACCTCATACTGTTTTATTCAACGTTAGAGACGCATAGCTATGCGCTTTTTCTAAAAAACAAACGTGACAGAGAGGTGAAAGTTCCACTTTGGCCGCGGGGGCGGGGGAATGCGCGGATTTTGGCCGGGTATATATTGTGTGTGAGGGGGGCCGGTGTGAAACGGCCCCCCAAACGGTTAATCGGCGGTGAGGCGCAGTTTGGCCAGATCGGTGCCCACGATCACAGTGCCTTCAAAGCCACCATCGCGGGCCGATTGGGTGTAATCGGCTTCGGTCAGCGGGGCGGGCAGCGGATAGGGGCCTTGGCGGGGCGCGCCAAGCGGCGGGATCAGGTGGGTGTACATCAGGTTCTCAACCCCCGCCCGTGTGGCCATCGCGCCCAGATCGCTGGCCGTGGATTGGCGGTAATAGACTGGAGGCGGGAAGCCTGTGCTGCCGTCTGGGCCCATGATGGGGTGGATCACGGAATGCACCAAGATGTCGGCGTCTTTTGCCAGCAATTCGACCTGCGCCGAGGTGGAGGAGGCGCGCGGCGGGGCGAGTGTGTCATTGCCTGCGTCGCCGCCGATCACCACGCTGCCTGCGGGGCTGTCGACGCGGAACGAGGCATGGCCGGCCACATGGGTGCTTGAGATTGCCGAGACGGTGACATCGCCGTTGGTCCAGACGGTTTGCGGCGTGTCGGAGGGGCCGAACGTCACCACATTGAGCAGGTCAGTGGGGCCGCCGGGCAGGCGTTTGGGGTTTTCGGAAAGGCGCTGGGCCATTTCGCCGGAGGCGATGAGCGTGTCGCCCAGATGGGCCGCGAATTTTGCGCAGCTCATGGTGTGGCCCTCATCGGCGGTGGCGTCTTCGTGGCACAGCAGATCGGCCTTTGGCCCGCCGGAGTTGAAGTGCCAGCGCAGTTGCATCATGTCGAGCAGACCTTCGGCATGGTCCGAGTGGATATGGGTGAAAAACACCGCATTGAGCTGGGCGGGGTTCACGCCGATTTTCGACAGCTGTTGGGTGGTGCCGCGCCCGGTGTCGAATTGCATCAGCACATCGCGGCAGTTGTTTTGCTCGGTGCCGTAGGTGACCAGCGTGCCTGCGCCTGCTTGGCCGCGAAAGACGGGCGGGCCGCCTTGGGTGCCGGTCAGGGTGACTTCTATGCAAGACGCGGCAAAATCCTGTGCTGCGCTCTTGAAGCGGGGGGCGCTTGGGCCCAAATTGAAGGCGAGGCCCAGATGCTGACATGCCGCTTGCCGGGTGCAGTGAAACGGGCGCTTTAGAGAAGGAGATGACCATGGATCTGAACAGGTTCACGGAGCGCGCGCGCGGTTTTGTACAGGCGGCGCAGACTATTGCCATTCGGGAAAGCCACCAGCGCTTGGCCCCGGAACATATACTCAAAGCATTGATGGATGATGATCAGGGGCTGGCGAGCAATCTGATCACGGCGTCGGGCGGGCAACCCGTGCGGGTTGTCGAGGCGTTGGAATTGGCGCTGGGCAAGATGCCCAAAGTCACCGGCGAGGCCGCGCAGGTTTATCTGGATGGGACCACGGGCAAAGTGCTGGCGGAAGCCGAGGCGCTGGCCAAAAAGGCGGGCGATAGTTTTGTGCCCGTTGAGCGCCTGTTGATGGCGCTGTGCATGGTGAAATCCGGGGCCAAAGCCGCGCTTGATGCGGGGCATGTGACCGCGCAAGGCTTGAACGGTGCGATCAATGATGTGCGCAAGGGGCGCACAGCCGATAGCGCCACCGCCGAAGATGGCTATGACGCGCTCAAGAAATACGCGACAGACCTGACCGAGCGCGCCGAGGCGGGCAAGATCGATCCGATCATTGGCCGCGACGAGGAAATCCGCCGCACCATGCAGGTGCTAAGCCGTCGCACCAAGAACAACCCGGTTTTGATCGGGGAGCCGGGCGTGGGTAAAACCGCGATTGCCGAAGGGTTGGCGTTGCGGATTGTGAACCGCGATGTGCCGGAAAGCCTGCGCAACAAGCGGCTTTTGGCCTTGGATATGGGCGCGCTGATTGCGGGCGCGAAATACCGCGGCGAGTTTGAAGAGCGTCTGAAGGCCGTGCTGACGGAAGTGACCGAAGCTGCGGGCGAGGTGATTTTGTTCATCGACGAGATGCACACGCTGGTTGGCGCGGGCAAATCCGAAGGTGCGATGGATGCGGCGAACCTGATCAAGCCGGCGCTTGCGCGGGGGGAATTGCACTGTGTTGGTGCGACGACCTTGGATGAATATCGCAAATATGTGGAGAAAGACGCGGCGCTTGCGCGGCGGTTCCAGCCTGTGATGGTTTTGGAGCCGACGGTGGAGGACACCGTGTCGATCCTGCGGGGCATCAAGGAGAAATACGAGCTGCACCACGGGGTGCGGATTTCCGACAGCGCCTTGGTGGCGGCGGCGACGCTGAGCCATCGGTATATCACCGACCGGTTCCTGCCCGATAAGGCGATTGACCTGATGGATGAGGCCGCAAGCCGGTTGCGCATGCAGGTGGACAGCAAGCCAGAGGAGCTTGATGCGCTGGATCGGTCGATCTTGCAGCTTCAGATCGAGGAGCAGGCGCTTAAGGTCGAGGATGATGCGGCCTCGAAGGACCGTTTGGAGGTTTTGCAAAAGGATCTGGCCGAGTTGCAAGAACGCTCGTCCGAGATGACCGCTGCGTGGCAGGCCGAGCGTGACAAGCTGGCCGGGGCGCGCGACATCAAAGAGCGGCTTGAGCGGGCGCGTGCCGATTTGGACATTGCCAAGCGCGAGGGCAATTTGGCGCGGGCGGGCGAACTGTCTTATGGGGTGATCCCGCAGCTTGAAAAAGAGCTGGAGGCCGCAGAGAGCCGCGAGGATGATATGCTGGTTGAAGAGGCTGTGCGCCCAGATCAGATTGCCTCGGTGGTGGAGCGTTGGACCGGGATACCGGCGGGCCGGATGCTGGAAGGCGAGCGCGACAAGCTGCTGCGCATGGAAGATCAGCTGCATGGCCGGGTGATTGGCCAGAACGCGGCTGTTCGGGCGCTGTCCAATGCGGTGCGCCGGGCGCGGGCGGGGCTGAATGACGAGAACCGTCCGCTTGGCTCGTTCCTGTTTTTGGGGCCAACCGGCGTGGGTAAAACCGAGCTGACCAAGGCGGTTGCGGAGTTTTTGTTTGATGATGACAATGCGATGGTGCGCATCGATATGTCGGAATTCATGGAGAAACACGCGGTGGCCCGGTTGATTGGCGCGCCTCCCGGCTATGTCGGGTATGACGAGGGCGGTGTGTTGACCGAAGCGGTGCGGCGCCGCCCCTATCAGGTGGTGCTGTTTGACGAGGTCGAAAAGGCGCATCCGGATGTGTTCAACGTGCTGTTGCAGGTGCTCGATGATGGGGTGCTGACCGATGGGCAGGGCCGCACGGTGGATTTCAAGCAAACGCTGATTATCCTGACCAGCAACCTTGGGGCGCAGGCGCTGAGCCTGTTGCCCGATGGGGCGGATGCCAGCGATGCCAAGCGCGATGTGATGGACGCGGTGCGGGCGCATTTCCGGCCCGAGTTCCTCAACCGTTTGGACGAGACGATCATCTTTGACCGTCTGGCCCGCGAAGACATGGCCGGGATCGTCACCATTCAGATGGCGCGGCTGCACAAGCGGCTGGCGGGGCGCAAGATCACGCTTGATCTGGATGATGGCGCGCTCAAATGGCTGGCGGATGAGGGCTATGATCCGGTGTTCGGGGCGCGCCCGTTGAAGCGGGTGATCCAGCGGGCGTTGCAAGATCCGCTGGCCGAGATGCTGCTGGCCGGGGACATCAAGGATGGCAGTGCCATCACGGTGAGCGCCGGGGCCGAAGGGTTGATCATCGGGGACCGGGTGGCGGGCAGCAACCGCCCCAAACCCGATGATGCCACGGTGCATTAAGCCCGCGTTACAGCCGGTGATAATACGTGAGAAGGCCGGGGCTTTGCCTCGGCCTTTTTGTTGCGTATGGGGGCGGGATGTGGACCCCTGATTTAGTGATATTCGATTGTGATGGTGTGTTGGTGGACAGTGAGCCGCTGACGCTTCGGGCGCTGTGTGATGATTTGGCGGGGCGCGGCCTTGCCTTGGGCGCGGCGGAGGCAGCCGCGCTGTTTGTGGGCGGCACCATGCAAGGGGTGATGCAGATTGCCCGCGATAGGGGGGCGGATTTACCGCACGACTGGATCGATCTGGTGGATGCCAAGATTTTTGCGGTGCTAGAGGCAGAATGCCTGCCTGTGCCGGGGATTGAGGCGGTGCTGGATGCGCTGGCGGCGGCGGGGATACCTGTGGCTGTGGCCTCGAACGGGCCGATGGCCAAGATGGAGGTGACGCTGGGCCGGACCGGGCTGCGGCAGCGTTTGGGGGGCCATGTATATAGTGCGCATGACTGCGCCGCGCCCAAGCCCGCGCCGGATGTGTATTTGAAAGCGGCCAGCCGCGCGGGGATTGATCCGGCGCGCTGCGCGGTGATCGAAGACAGCGCATCGGGCGCGCGGGCCGGGCAGGCGGCGGGGATGCGGGTGTTTGGTTTTGCCGCAGACACCCCTGCGCAGAAGCTGGCGCCCCATGCCGATCAGGTGTTTTACGAGATGAAAGAGCTGCCGGGGCTGCTGGGGCTTTAGGGGGGGTGCACGCGGCGGGGCTTGCTATGGCGCGGCGATAGGTATACCGATCTAACTACTGCGCAAAATAGAGGAGCGGGTTTGATGGGCGAGACACAGAGCAAACCGCAGGTCCCGGCGCGGGAGCGGTTGATGCAGGCGGCGATGGCATTGTTTTACGCGCGCGGCATTGCGGGCACCGGGATTGACGCGATTGTCGAGCGGGCGGGCGTGGCCAAGAAAAGCCTTTACAATAATTTCAGCAGCAAGGCCGATCTGGTGGCGCAATATGTGCAGGCGCGCCATGAGGAATGGCTGGCGCTTTATGCGGCGCGGCGAGACGCGGCACAGGGGGCGCAGGGCCCGCAAGCCGGGGTGTTGGCGGTGTTTGACGCCTATCACGATCATGCGCAATTTGCCTATGAGCGCGGGTTTCGCGGCTGTGGCTTGCTCAATGCGGCGGGAGAACTGGAGGCGGGGCATCCAGGGCGCGCGGCGGTGGCGCGGCACAAGCAGCAGGTCGAGGATATTCTGGCGGGTCATCTAGGGCAGATTTTGCCCGATGATCCGGCGCGGGCCGCGATGTTGGCGGCGCAGATCGCATTTATCCTTGAGGGGGCGATGATGCGCGCCGGATTGGCCGGGGATGCGGCGCGGATTTTGCAGGCCCGCGCCATGGTGCAGCAAATTTTGGCGGCGCTGTAGTCATGGGGCAGGGGCAGGTTGCCGGGGTTTGCGCGGTGCTGTTTGCCGCCGTTGTTTGGGGCACCACGGGCACAGCGGCGACATTTGCGCCCGGTGTCAGCGCAGCGGCGATTGGCGCGGCGGCCATGGGGCTGGGCGGGATTGCGCAGGCGCTTTGGGCGGGGCGGGGCATTGTGCGGGCGCGCGGCGCGCTTTGGCAGGGGCGCGGGATGCTGGCGCTGGGGGCGCTGAGCGTGGCGGTCTATCCGTTGGCGTTTTATGGGGCGATGCGGCTGGCGGGGGTGACGCTGGGCACGGTGATTACCATTGGCGCGGCGCCGCTGTTTTCGGCGCTGATTGAATATGCGGTGGATGGCACGCGGGCCAGCAGGCGCTGGGCCTTTGGTGCGGCGATTGGGGTGTTTGGCATGGGGGTGATGTGTCTGGCCGGGACGGGCGGGCATGGCGGCGGCGATGGCAATGCGGAGTTGGCGGGGCACTCTGTGGCGCTGGGTGCGGCGCTGGGGCTGCTTGGGGCGCTGAGCTATGCGCTTTATTCATGGAGCGCGCGGCGCATGATGTTGGGCGGGATGGCATCGCGGGTGGCGATGGGCGCGACATTCGGGCTTGGCGGGGTGGTTTTATTGCCAGTGCTTGTGGCCACGGGCGCGCCGTTTTTAGAAAGCTGGCAGAACGCGGTGGTGGGGATTTATATGGCGGCGGTGCCGATGTTCCTTGGCTATTTGGCGTTTGGCTATGGTTTGGCGCGGATCAATGCCAGCATGGCCACCACGCTGACGTTGATCGAGCCAGTGGTGGCGGCGGGATTGGCCGCGCTGGTGGTGGGCGAGCGGCTTGGCCCGGCGGGATGGGGCGGCGCGGCAGTGGTGGTGGCGGGATTGTTGGTGATTACCTTGCCCGCCCGGCGCACGGCGCGCTGACATCCTACTGACATTCTGGTGTGAATCTTGAAATCTTTGGCGTTTTATTTGGTGCAGGGGGTAAGGCGCGCTATCTGATGGGTAAGCAACAGGAGCATGCGCAATGGCATTTCGCTGGAAAAACACCCTGACGGCGCGGGACGTGACCGCCGAGGCCGATTTTTTGAACCGGCGGCAATTGATGGCCGGGGGTGCGGCGGGGCTTGGGCTGGCCGCGATTGGCGCGGGGCGCGTGCGGGCGCAGACGCTGGAGCCGAACCCGTGGGAAGATATCACCGAGTATAATAACTACTATGAGTTTGGCACGGGCAAGACCGACCCGGCGGCCAATGCGCATCAATTGACCACGGCCAATTGGTCGGTGGAAATTGGCGGCATGGTGGATAAGCCCGGTGCCTATGGGTTTGAGGATATCCTCAAGGCGATGACCATAGAGGAGCGGATTTACCGTTTCCGCTGTGTTGAAGCGTGGTCGATGGTGATCCCGTGGAACGGGTTTGAGCTCGCTGATCTGCTCAACATGGCCGGGGTGCAATCGGGGGCGAAATATGTGGCGTTTGAAACCGCGCTGCGCCCAGACGAGATGCCCGGCGTGCGGTTCCCGGTGCTCGAATGGCCCTATGTTGAGGGGCTGCGGCTTGATGAGGCGATGCATCCGCTGACGATCATGGCCACGGGGATTTACGGCAAAGACATTCCCAATCAGAACGGCGCGCCGCTTCGGTTGGTTGTGCCGTGGAAATACGGGTATAAATCGATCAAATCCGTGGTGAAGATCACCCTGACCGATGCCGAGCCTGCCACCAGTTGGAACAAGGCCAATGCGCGCGAATACGGGTTCTATAGCAATGTGAACCCGCAGGTGGATCACCCGCGGTGGTCGCAGGCATCCGAGCGCCCTGTGGGCGGGGGCCTGTTTGCCGGGCGCAAGCCGACCTTGATGTTCAATGGCTATGAGCAAGAGGTGGCGGGGCTTTATGCGGGCATGGATCTGGCCAAGAATTTCTGAAGCATGCCTGTGCAAGATGCCTCCTCTCGCCGCCCGAACGCTGCGCGGTTGATTGATCTGATCAATCAAGGCGCGCGGCGTGTGCCGGTTTGGCCGCTCTATATACTCGGTGCGCTGGGGCCGGTTTGGTTGTTGTATTTGGCGCAGACCGGCGGGCTGGGGCGCGAGCCTGTGAAAGCGCTCGAGCATGAGCTGGGCGCGCTGGCGCTCAAGCTGTTGATTGCGGGGCTCGCGATTACCCCGCTGCGGCGGCATCTGGGGGTGAACCTGCTCAAGTTTCGCCGGGCGATCGGGATTTTAGCGTTTTGCTATGTGGCGCTGCATCTGGCGGTGTGGGTTTTGCTCGATATGAGCCTGCTTTGGGCGCAGATGTGGGCCGATGTGATCAAACGGCCCTATATTACGGTGGGCATGGCGGGGTTTGCGCTTTTGATCCCGCTTGTTGCGACCTCGAATAATTATTCCCTGCGCAAATTGGGCGGGGCGCGCTGGCGCAAGCTGCATAAGCTGACCTATGGCGCGGTGATCTTGGGCGGCGTGCATTTCATCTGGGTGGCCAAAGGATTCCAGTTGGAGCCGCTGGTTTATATGGCGGTTATTCTGGCGCTGCTGGCGCTGCGTCTGCCCAAACGCAAAGCCGTTAGGGCGCGGTGATCTCGGCCAGAAGCTGTATCAGCAGGGCGTGAAACGCCTCTGGCGCTTCGATATGCGGGATATGCCCGACCTGTTGTATATAGTGTACCGGCGATTGACCGATTGCGGCGGCGAGGGCTTCGGCCTGCGCGGGCGGCGTGATGTGATCGCGGTCCCCCCAGATGAGCCGCACCGGTAGGGGCAGATTGGCATAGCGCGCAGGATTGCGGCTCAGCGCATCGGCGTTTGGCGCCAAAAGCGCGGGCAGCCAATCGCCATAGGCGGCGGTGCTGCCTTGGCGGTGCATGGGGCGTTTAAGCTGCGCGGCCAGTTCGGGCGTTGCCGCGTTTTTTTGATAGAGCATCTGCGCCAATAGGGCACGCGTGGCCAAAGGGTTGGTTGCGCTGGCCGCAAGCGCGAGTTGCCGCAGGGCGGCGGGGCGCAGCGGCAAGGGCAGGGCGGCGGGGGCCGGGGAGGGATCCAAGCCAAGCGCGCCATCGACGATGATCAACCCCGCAAAGGCGCGGGGCTGCATCAACACCGCTTCGGTTGCGGCGGCGGCGCCAAAGGAATGGGCGACCATGATGGGCGGGGCGTCAAAGCTTTGGGCCAGTTCGAGAATGCGCGCGGCCTGGGCGGGGCGGCTGTAATCGCGGTTTTCGGGACGCTGGGAAAAGCCAAAGGGCGGCATGTCAAAAGCGACAGTATAATAGGGACCGGCATTGGCGACATCTTTGACCTGTTTTTCCCAAAAGCCCGACCAAGCGGCGGTGCCATGGGCAAAGAGCACGGGCTGCGCTGTGGGGGAGCCTGCGGCGATTGTATAAAACCGGGTGCCGGGCAGGGTGATGAACTGGCCTTGCGCTGGGGCGAGGGCCTCGGCGGTTTGGTTTTCACGTAGATGGGCGGCGGCGCGCAGGATCAGTAGCGCGGCCAAGAGGGCGACAAGTAGGTAGAGTGTGAGGCGGGCGAGCGTTCGGAACATCTGGCAACCTTTGCGGGGAGGCGGGGGGTGTCCCGCCCAAATCTACCCTGCGAGGAGACGCGCGCCCGGGCAAGAAGGGAATCAAACCGCAGGGAGGGCGATTCCTTGGCGCGAGTCGGAGATTCCCCAATTGAATCGGCTGACTTAGCGGTGAATCGGGGGTTTTCCCTGTGGATAAGTACCTGTTTTGTCCACAGGCCCGGAAAACGGCGGAAATGAGCGCCATGTTAGCGTCGGCCTTTGCGATTTTCTGCCATTATAAGGCATTGTTTTTATGTGCTTTTCTGCCTTCGCCACAAAAGATGCATATTTCTTTGAAAAAGCGCTTGCGGGTTTGGGGTACTAACCTTAGAACCCCCTTTACCGGACGCGCAGTGATGCACGG
>JBPOFD010000019.1:0-31141 GCA_051252055.1 Sulfitobacter sp. | reverse complement strand
TTGTGCGGCATCTACAACATCCTGAAGGGTACTGACCGCATCGATATCAGCGGTGGGGCGATCCCTGCAACAAGGCCGACCCAATGGGTTTGATGGTGATGAATAGCCCCGCTTGGCTGATGCCGGTTGCATTGAATGATATCGGCACGGCGCAGCCATGATTTCGTTACATACAGGAATGGCTCTGCCTTACGTGATGAAGACATTCTAATTGTCTCCAACACCACAGCTACCGAGTAAAAAATAGTTCCTAGTTTTCTTGCAGCGGCCGTGCAGCAAACAACTGGAAAGCATCAGTATTGCTTGAATGCTGTTTTTGACAGGATAACAGCGGTTACTCACTGGATCGGTTCACTATTGACAACGATAGGGCGCAAATGCAACTTGGATGGAGTGATTTAGCAGGGGGGCAAGTGCCGTGAAGACCGTCGACAAAGCGCTTTCAGTTCTAGACCAGTTTTCTATGGAGAAAACCGAACTTGGTCTGAGTGAGCTGTCCCGCATGGCGGGGTTGGACAAAGCCGCGACGCGGCGTTTGCTGGTCGCTATGACAAAACACGGGTTCATCGAGCAATCGGAGGAAACCCGAAAATACCGGCTGGGCCACGGGTTTTTGCGCCTAGCGCGGATCAGGGAGGCCACGGTGCCCGTCAGTCAGGCGGCGCAAGAAGTGGCAAATTGGCTTGTCTCGCAGACGAACGAAACCGTCCATGTCAGCGTGCCTGGCAAAAGCGGGATGACGACCGTTGCGCATAAACTTCCGGATCGCGGGCATGTGATCAATATTATACCTGCACAAGTTTTGTATTATCACGCCACGGCGTCGGGTCTTGCGTATTTGTCGTTTGCAACCCAAGACACGGCCAACCAGATTTTGGGCCTCAAACGCATCAAGATGACCCAAGACACGATGACGGGCAAAGCCGAACTGCAAAAGGTGATGAAGCAGTTTCAGGCGCAGGGCTATTCCCTGACGCGCAATACGTTTGAATCAGATGTCGCCAGCATGGCCATGCCGTTCTTTCAGGATGGCGGTGATCCGACGGGGTCCATATCTTTGGCCGTGCCAAAGGGTGAGCTGACCGACGCGCGCAGCAATGAGCTGTTGCCGTTGTTGAAAGAAGCCGTCGCACGCATCGAGGTCGCGCTGAACGGTCTTTGATTAATCGTGCGCCTAGGTCGGTGTTTTACCGCGATATTTTTCCGTGAGTTCCGGGGCGGCGTCATTGCTGTCATATATGCCGAGAATGACGCCGGTCTGGCCGCCTTCGCTGCGTTTTCGCGCGATCTGCGCATCCGAGATCGTGACGCGCTGTGACATCCGCAACGACCAGTCGTGCAGCTGGGCATACATCGCGGCGCGGGCGTCACCATAGGCGGGATCGCGGCCAAGATCGGCAAGCTCGTTTGGATCGTTTTGCAGATCAAACAACATGGGGGGCAAGCCGCCTTCGCAATGGACCAGTTTCCAGTCCGCATTGGCCACCATAAACATGCGCGCATCCTTTGGCGCGACGTCGATGTCTTTGCAGGCGGGATGGGTGGAAAAATCGTATTCACTGATAACGTAGTCGCGCGGGTTGTCTGGCGTGGTACCGTTCACATAGGCCATGAGGCTGCGGCCTTCGACGATGTGGGATGGCACCTCAATTCCCGATGCGTCGATGATGGTGGCGGTGACGTCGATCGCCTCGACCAGCGCGTCGTTGGTGGCGCCGCGCGTTGCATCCGCCGAGGCGCGGGGGTCGTAAATGATCAGCGGGACTTTGACGGATGGATCGTGGAACAGGTCCTTTTCGCCCATCCAATGATCGCCCAGATAATCGCCATGATCGGATGTGATAATGATCATCGTGTCATCGGCGCGGCCACTGTCATCAAGGTATTGGAACAGGCGGCCCATCTGGTCGTCGCATTGTTTGATCAGGCCCATGTAGGCGGGAATGACCTTGTCGCGCACCGTGTCTTTGGCAAAACTTTTGCCGACGCGACCCTTGGTAAAGGCGGAATACACCGGATGCGGATCGTCCAGTTCGGTGGCGTCGCGGTTGACGGGGATAATGTCATCCACGCCATACATATCGTGATAGGGCGCGGGGACGATGTAGGGCCAGTGCGGTTTGATATAGCTGATATGGGCGCACCACGGGCCTTTGGCCTGTTCCATAAAAGCGATGGCCTCGCTCGTGAGCCAGGGGGTTTCGCTGTCGTGTTCGGCGATGTTGGCGGGCTGGTCTGCGTTTTTCATAAACCAGCCACTGGCAATGTCTTCGCCGTCCTGACCGGCATTGGCAAAGTCGGCCCAAGGGTTGTTGCCGGCGTAGCCTTTGGATTTCAGGTATTCATTGTAGGGGCTGCGTTTGGTGTCATAAAATCCGTCGGGGCCTTCGGCCCATAGCCCGTCATCACGGCACCAGACATCAAATCCGCATTCGGCCTGCCGCGCGCCGATCACGCTGTCGGACGCCAGACCAAGCCGTGCCATGCCGTCTGCGTCTGCCTTCATGTGGGTCTTGCCCACCAGCCAGCAGCCGACGTCACCTTTGCGCAGATGATCGCCCAGGGTAATTTCGCCCACGCGCAGGGGATAGCCGTTCCACTGTGCGCCGTGGCTGCTGGGATAGCGACCCGTGTAGGCGCTCATTCTTGCGGAACCGCAGACAGGGGATTGGGTGTAGGCATTACTAAATCGAACGCCTTTCGCCGCTAACTTGTCGATATTGGGTGTCTTGAGCGTGGGGTGGCCCGCGCAGCTTAGGTAGTCGAACCGTAGCTGGTCAAACATGATGTAAAGGATGTTCATAGATAGTCCCTCCCACAGGGCAGCATGAAAGCGCGGTGTTCCGCTGGCGATGCTTGACATGGGGTATTGAGAAGGTCAATATAGTTTCCATTGGTGATAATAATGAACCAATACCCAAATACTTGCCAGAAGTTGTGAAGGAGGCTCCATGAGCTACGATATATTGTTTGAGCCCGTCAAAATTGGCCCTGTCACTGCGCCAAACCGCTTCTTCGCGTCGCCCCATGCCACAGGCCACGGGTTTTCCCTGCCGGAAGGATCGACCGCACTGCGCGCCACCAAAGCCGAAGGGGGTTGGGGCACGGTCACGGTTCAAATCACCGAAGTCAGCAATGATTCCGATATGGCCAACCACCCGATTGAACGTATCTGGGACGATGTATATCTGGGCCAACACGCCAGACAGGTTGAAGCGATCAAAAAGCACGGGGCGCTGACGGCGATTGAGCTGGCCCACGGCGGCATGCGCGCGCGTAACTTTGCGACGGGTGTGCCCGTGATCGGGCCGTCAGCGCTGCCGATCCTCAAGGCCGAACTGCCAGTGCAGGCCAAAGCGATGGACAAAAGCGATATCCGCGAATTTCGCGCCAAGCACCGTAAGGCGGCGCAGAATGCCAAGGCCTGTGGCTATGATATTATCTACGTTTATGCCGCGCATGACATTTCGCTGCTGTCGCATTTTCTGTCGCGGCGCACCAATCAGCGCTCGGACGAATACGGCGGATCGCTGGTCAACCGGGTGCGTTTACTGCGCGAGGTTCTTGAAGACACGCTTGAAGTTGCGGCGGGTGAACAGGCCGTCGCATTGCGGTTTGCGGTGCACGAGGTCGGGGCAAAAAAGGCGATGACCTTTGATGGTGAAGGCCGTGAAGTCATCGAAATGCTGGCAGAGTTGCCTGACCTGTGGGACGTCAATATCTCTGGTTGGTCCGCAGATTCTGCGACATCGCGGTTCACGGAACAGGGGTATCAGTTGGAATTCACGTCGTTTGTGAAAACCCTGACGAGCAAGCCTGTCGTCGGGGTCGGGCGGTTCACGTCGCCTGATACGATGGCGTCGGTGATTAAATCCGGCAAACTCGATCTGATCGGCGGCGCGCGGCCTTCAATTGCGGATCCGTTCCTGCCCAACAAAATCCGCGAGGGTCGGGTGGAAGACATCCGCGAATGTGTGGGCTGTAATGTCTGTGTCAGCATGGACGCTTACGGTGTGCCGCTGCGCTGTACGCAAAACCCGACGATTGGCGAAGAATGGCGGCGCGGTTGGCATCCTGAATATGTGACCAAGGCGAAAAAGGTTGAAAATTCATTGATTGTCGGCGCTGGTCCGGCTGGGCTTGAAAGTGCGTTGACGCTGGCCAAGGCGGGGCATCAGGTGACGCTTGCCGATGCTGAGGCTGAGGTCGGAGGCCGTGCCCTGCGTGAGGGCGGATTGCCGGGGCTTCATGCCTATCGCCGCATCATTGATTATCGCCTGTATCAACTGCAACAGTTGGGCAACGTCGATATCTACACCGAAAGCCCGCTTGAGGCGGCGGACCTGACTGAATTCGGGGCCGACAATATTATCATCGCGACAGGTGCGACGTGGCGCAATGACGGTGTGGGGCGCACGAATTTTGATCCGATTGATTGGGCCGATGGTGCCGTGGTGCTGTCGCCCGATGACATTATGAATGGCGCAAAGCCCGAAGGCCCGATTGTCGTTTATGACGATGATCACAACTACATGGCCAGTGTGATAGCAGAAACCCTCGCGGGGCAGGGGCTTGATGTGACCTATGTCACCAAGCTCGAGGCAGTGGCGCAATGGACGGCCTATACGCTGGAACAAAGGTCCATCGTTGATCGCCTGCGGTCCTTGGGCGTGCAGATGTATGTCAACGCGGGCCTGACGGCGTTTGACGGGAAAACGGCGGATGTTATCGTGGATTACGCCGCCGATCCGCAAAAATCGATCCCGTGCAAAACGCTTGTGTTTGTGGGCGCGCGTGACCCTAAAAACGCGCTGTTTGAACAGGCAAAAGAGCTTATGCCGGATACACGCATTCTTGCGGCGGGGGATTGTGTGACGCCGGGTTTGATGCAGCTTGCAGTGTTTTCAGGGCACCGGATTGCAAAGGAACTGCTGGAAGGGGACGCCGCCGTGTTCCGGCTTGAATCCCCCATCGGGTAGGCGTGGCGCGCGCCGCATCTTTGCGCGCGCGCCCTTAAAGCTAGGTGGGTTCTAAAGTTTGATCCACGCCGTTTTGAGGTCAAGAAACTTGTCAAACGCGTGCAGGGATTTGTCGTGGCCATTGCCTGATTGTTTCATCCCGCCCATCGGCACCGTGACGTCCGGCCCGCCATAGGTGTTCACATGCACGACACCTGTGCGCATTTCACGGACCATGCGGTGTGCGCGGCTAAGGTCTGCTGTCCACACTCCACCCGCAAGGCCGAAATCGGTGCTGTTGGCCAGACGGATTGCGTCGTCTTCGTCGTTGAACGCAGTGACGGCAAGAACCGGGCCAAACACCTCTTTTTGGGCGACGGCGTGATCTTGTGCGACATCGGTGATGATCGTGGGTTCCATGTAATAACCGCCGGTGTCTTGCAAAATGCGTTTGCCACCTTGATAGAGCGTCCCGCCCTCGGCCTGCGCCGTGGTCACAAATTCGAGGTTTTGATCCAGCTGCGTGGCGTTGTTCACGGCCCCTGACTGTGTGGTCATATCCAGCGGATCACCGACCTTCATCGCGGCGGCCGCTTTGGCGAGTTCGGCGACAAACTCATCGTGGATAGACGCCTCAACAAGCAGGCGCGATCCTGCGACGCAGACTTGCCCTGAATTTCGGAAAATGCCAGCGGCGCTGACGGCTGCGGCCTCTGCCAGATTTTTCGCATCGGCAAAGACCACGTTGGCGGATTTGCCGCCCAGTTCCAGATAGCAGCGTTTCATGTTGGATGCAGCAGACGCCTGCATCAAACGGCGGCCAGTGCCGCCCGATCCGGTGAAGGTGATAACATCGACATCCATAGAATTGGACAATGCCTCGCCCACGATTTTGCCTTCGCCTGTGACCACGTTCAGCACGCCCGCAGGCAGACCTGCCTCTAGTGCCAGCTCCGCCATGCGGATCAGCGACAGGGACGCGGTTTCAGACGGTTTCAACACGACGGAATTGCCAGCGGCCAGAGCAGGCCCCAGTTTCCACGCGGCGATCATCATCGGGAAATTCCACGGAATGATCGCGGCCACCACGCCAATCGGTTCGCGGTGGATCAGGCCTATTACATCGTCTGCGGTAGGGGCGATTTCGCCGTAAATCTTGTCGATGGCTTCGGCGTAATAGCGGATCGTGGCGATGGCTGATCCGGGTTCCGCCCGCAGCGCCATGCTGATTTCGGTGCCGTTGTCACGCACGCCCAACACGGCCAGTTCCAGCATTTCCGCTTCCATCAGATCAGCCCATTTGAGCATGAACTTTTTGCGCGCTGCGAGCGGCATTCCGCGCCAGCGCTTGTCTTCAAACGCGGTGCGGGCCGATTGAATGGCGCGCTGCGCGTCCTCATGTGTACCGGCGGCAGTGGTGGTCAGGACAGTCCCATCCAAAGGCGATATGACATCCATCGCCGCACCTGACGCGGAAGGCCCGGTTTTACCGTCGATGAGCAGTCCGCGCGGCGTGATCAGCTTTCCGCGCAGGGCGTCGATTTTGGATTGGTCTGTCACTGGGGTCTACCTTTGTTGTGTGTCATGCAGATCGTGGTCGATGTCGGCCTCATCCAGACGCGCCAGATGTTCTTTGCGCAGCGTGCGAAAGTGCAGCGCGATCACCAAAATGATCAGCACCGCCAGAATGGCCGCGATGGGACGGTCCACGAAATCAAGGGGTTCTTTGACGCGGATCATCGCGGAACGCAGTTTCACTTCCATGATGTTGCCCAGAACCATGCCCAGCACAATCGGCACCACGGGCAGGTTCAACCGCTTGAGGATCAGCCCCAGCACACCAAACCCCGCCGCGACGGCGCAATCCGTGACAGAGTTGCGTAGGGAATAAACCCCCACAAAACTAAGCACGAGAATGACCATCCCAAGAAAGCGGGTCGGCACCTGAATGATCTTGGTCAACAGGTTGGTTGAAAACAGCAAGAACACGACCACGATCAGATTCAACAAGAGCAACGCGACATAAAGCGCGTAGATGAAATCCATGTTGTTCTGGAACAACGCAGGGCCGGGGATGACGTTGTGCACGTAAAACACCGACAACATCATCGCCGTGAGCGCTTCGCCCGGAACGCCAAGCGCCAATAAAGGGATCATGGCGGCAGGCGGAACAGCATTGTTGGCCGATTCTGATGCGATCAATCCTTCGGGGGACCCATCGCCAAACTGCTCAGGCGTTTTTGATGTTTTGCGCGCATAGGTGTAGGACAGGAATTGCGATGTAAATTCGCCCACGCCCGGAATGATGCCCATAAAGACACCAAATCCCGACCCGGCGGTGGCGACCCGTTTGTGTTTGAACACCTCAACCATGGCTTTAAACATCGACCCTTGCACGGGCTGTGGTTCTGGCCTGCTGTCCCTTTCGGTCATCAATAAGAAGGCCTGGCTAAGCGCAAACAGGCCAAGCACAACCACGATCAAATCAAAACCGCCTGTCAGCCATGTTTGCTCAAACGTCATGCGTTGGTTGTATTTCACGTCCAGCCCGACAGTGTTCAGCAAGATGCCAAATCCGGCGAGCATCCCTGCCGCAAACACCTGACCACGGTGCGCAAGTACGACCAGCACGATTCCAAGAAGCGCCGCAAGAAAGATTTCGCGGCTGCCAAACATCGGCGCCACAATGGCCAATACCGGCGACAGCAGGATCAGGCACAAAATGCCGAACATCCCGCCCCAAAACGACGCGCCATAGGCCAGACCGAGCGCGCGCACGGCTTGGCCGCGTTGGGTCATCGGGTAGCCGTCATAGGTGGTGAGGGCATTGACCGCCGTACCGGGGGTGTTGATCAGGATTGCAGGCAAAGCCCCGCCATACATCGATGATCCATAAATCCCCAACAGCATCGTCAGACCCACAATCGGGTCCATCGAGAAGGTCGCAGGCAGCAAAATCGCGATTGCCACGGCGGCACCCACACCGGGGATCGCGCCGATGATCACACCGCCGATGGATCCCACAAGCAGTGCGATCATCACGTCCCATCGCATCAACAGTTCTATTCCAGATAGAAAGACATCCATAATCGGTCCCCTAGAAATATGTCAGCATGAAAGAGCGCGCAGCGGTGGGCAGATAATCATAGATCGCGCCACCGGGCACTTTCACTTGTAGAAAAGTCTTGAACAACACGACGACGACAACACTGAATCCGGCAGCAGACCACAGGGCCGCTTTGCTGCGGTAGCCAAGGCGAAACACCAAAACGACGGAAAACAACAGCGTCGCCGGCAAATAACCAAGCATGGGCACGACCACGACATAGACCATGAACCAAATCGCGAATTCGCCCGACCGCAGCCAAAAGCCGACTTCGCTCCATCGTCCGTCAAGGGCAGGGGACAGCAGGCCTGAAATCAGGTGCAGGATGGAAAAGCCGAGCATAGTGTAAACGGACAGGTAGGACCAGAATGCAGGCTGCGAAAACAGCCTGTCGTTGCTGGTCCAGACGTTTTGACTGCCGAGGCTGAGGGCCAGCAGCAAACTGAAGATCAAGAAGACGATACTGAACACCAGATCGCCCGGACGGCGATACCTTTTGAACAAATCTTGCAGTGTCCGTGCCTTAATCATCGGTTGCTCCCAAAACGCTGACGTAGATGTGGCAGAGCCGGGACGCATGCCCCCGGCTCATACCCTTTTTATGGATCTATGCGATCACTCAAGCATTGCGTTGATGCGTGCCAGTACGGCTGCATCTGCCTCAATCTGGGCTGTGGTTTCTTCGGCGTTCTGCCAATAAACCAGCGTACCCGTGTTCGCCATGAACTCTTGTGCGCGATCGGATGCGATTGTTTCTTGTGCGACTTCGGTGATGCGGTCACGGACCTCTTGTGGTGTGTCCTTGTGAACGAACAAACCGTTCCAAAGCGCCAGTGACAGATCAGGGGCCAGTTCACTAACAGTTGGTGTGTCTGGTGTGAGGCTGATGCGCTCTCCGCCGACGGAGGCAAGAACGTTGATGTCATCCAGACAAGGCAGAACAAGCTGCAATGTTGTGTTCATCACATCGACGTCACCGGATGCCAGTGAGTTACAGTCCAGCATGTCAAACGCCGCGTCTGCCGCGAATGAAAAACCTTTTTCCTGTGCCAAGGCGAACGTCACCTTGGTTGGGATCAGAGGCGCGCCAAAGTGACCCAGCACAACGTCGTTGTCTTGTGCATGGGCGGCCAGTTCATCAATGGATGCATAGGGTGCGTCTTTGCTGGACACGATCACGAACGGGTATGTCATAAACGCGCCAAGCGGTTCAAACGGGTTCGGGTTCAGTTCAGGAATGCCGATATTCGGGCCAATGATTGGCACGGCCAGAATGAACGACCCGATTGTGTACCCGTCAGCAGGCGCATTTGCGACTTCGACAGCACCGGGGAAGGGGCCGCCACCGCCGCCTGGCTTGTTCACAACAGCCGCTGGTACGCCATACTTCGCCTGAAAATCATCGGCGATCATACGGGTCAGCACGTCTTCTGCGTCACCCGGAGGCCACGGAACAACAAATTCAACTGGGCGTTCTGGGTATTCTGCGACAGCAAGGCCGGGCAGAATTGCGCCAAGTGCGGCAACACCTGCGATAAGCGTCTTTTTCATATTCCTCTCCCTGGTACGTAACGGTGCGTTATTTGCACCGTTGGTGTTAATGACATTGACGCAGTTTGGAATTCCTGTCAACAATATTGGAATGCAGTACCGCTGAATGTTGGCATTCAACGGCCCTGCACTTTGGTCGCGGGAGGGAGCCGATATGCAAGCATTTGTTAACGGACATATTTTCGCGTGCAGCCTAAGGTTTGTACGCGATCACCGTTTTGGTCGCGCACATCACACATCTTTGCTGTGTTCACAGGCGAAGGCGACGCCCTATTCGAATCGTCGCGGGGGTTTGTCCGGATGAGCGTAAACACCAACGCTGTTCTGGTGCTGGATTTTGGCGGCGTCATTTCGAAGACCCTGTTTGAAACCCATGCGTCCACAGAACACCAACTCGGCCTTGCTCCCGGCACGCTGACGTGGCGCGGCCCCTTTGCGCCCCAGACCGATGCGTTGTGGCTATCCATGCAGGCAGACGAGATTTCCAAACGCGACTATTGGCTGACACGTTCGCGTGAAACCGGTGCGTTGATTGGCAAGTCGTGGGACAAGATGTCGGACCTTTTGATTGCCTCGCGCGGTGATAATCCTGACGATATTATCCGGCCTGAATTTCTTGACTTGCTTGCGCGCACCAAGGCTGCTGGTCGCACGGTTGCGATCCTGTCTAATGAGCTTGATTTATTTTATGGGCCTGCGTTTCGCGGCAAGCTGTCGTTCATCGACCAGATCGATGTGGTGCACGATGCGACCTATACCAAAACCCTGAAACCCGCGCGCGCGGCCTATGACGCGCTGATCGGCGAGTTGGGCGTTCAAGCCAGTGACTGCGTGTTCGTTGACGATCAGATGCGCAATGTGGTCGGCGCCCAGCAGGCCGGCATGAAAACCATTCATTTTGACGTCCAAGACCCGCGCAAAAGCTACGACGACGCGGCGCGCCTTCTTGGCTTGGAAAAGGAAGAACAGACATGAAAGACAGTAATTTTCTAAAGGAAAATAACGCCCGTCATATGTGGCACCCCATGGCGCATCCCGCTGACAGCATTGCCAATCCGCCCAAAATCATCACGGGCGGCAAGGGAGTGCGCATTGTTGATGTGGACGGCGCCGAGACCATCGATGCAGTCGGCGGCCTTTGGAATGTAAACCTGGGCTATTCATGTGATCCCGTGAAAGAGGCGATTGCAGCACAGCTTGACGTGCTGCCCTATTATTCCACCTTTCGCGGCACATCCAACGATGCGGTGATCGAGCTGAGTTACATGCTGCGTGAATTTTTTGAACTCGACGGGTTAAGCCGTGCGTTCTTTACGTCGGGTGGGTCTGACGGCATCGAAATCGCGCTGCGTCTGGCGCGCCAGTACCACAAGATCCGTGGTGAGGCTGGGCGCGTCAAATATCTAAGCATCAAAAAGGGCTATCACGGCACGCACACGGGTGGTGCATCGGTCAACGGGAATTCAAATTTTCGCACGCAGTACGAACCGCTTTTGCCCGGCTGTTTTCATATCCCCGCGCCTTATGGCTATCGCAACCCGTTTAACGAAACCGACCCTGAAAAGCTGGCGCAGATGTGTCTGGCCGCACTCGAGGACGAGATCGCGTTTCAAGGCGCCAGCACAATTGCTGCGTTCATTATGGAACCGGTTCTTGGCGCGGGCGGGGTTATTCCGCCACACGCCAGCTTTATGCCCGGCGTGCGCGAAATTTGCGACCGCAACGGCATTTTGTTGATCGCGGATGAGGTCATCACAGCCTATGGGCGTACAGGGTCGTGGTCGGGGTCGCGCCACTGGGGCGTGAAGCCTGATTTCGCGGTCACGGCCAAGGCGATCACCAACGGTTATTTCCCCTTTGGCGCTGTGATGATCGCAGATCATCTGGCCGACACGTTTGAGAATGACAAAACTGGCAAGGCAAATGTCGCCAGCGGCTACACCTATTCCGGTCATCCGGTGGGGGCGGCGGCTGCGATTGCCTGCCTGAAAGAAACACAACGCCTGAAGGTCAATGAAAACGCCGCCACGCGCGGTACTGAATTGATGGCAGGCCTTTTGGGTCTGGCCGAAAAGCACGATGTCATCGGTGATGTGCGGGGCGGCGAAGGCCTGATGAACGCGCTTGAACTTGTGTCGGACCGCGCCAACAAAACCCCCTTGGGGGCCGACAGCATCAAGCGGATTTTCGATGCGGCCCACGCCGCTGGCGTGATGGTGCGCGTGTCTGGCCCCAATCTGATCCTGTCCCCGCCTCTTATTGTGACGGCGCAGGACGTCACGGACATTATTGCAGCGCTCGACACCGGTCTGAGTGCGGCCTGAGGAATATGTGATGCGTAAAACCCTCCCGGACCAAGCCCCTGTTGTTATCCTTGGTGGTGGCATCATTGGTGTGTCGACCCTGTATCATCTGGCGCACCGCGGTGTGCCTGCGGTGCTGATTGAACGTCGTAAAATTGCCAGTGGCACCACGTGGCATGCGGCGGGGATCGTGGGGCAATTGCGCGACAGCACGTCCCAGACCGAACTGGGCAAATACACCGCCAAATTGTTTGACGATCTTGAGATCGAGACAGGGCAGGGCACGGGCTACAAGCAAAACGGCACCATCAATATCGCCCTTGGCGACGTGCGCCATGAACAATTGTTGCGTAGCCATGACCACGCGGCGCGTATGGGTATCCCCAGCCAGATGCTCACCGCGCAAGAGGTTAAGGACTACTGGCCTGCGCTGGTCATCGACGATGTGAAATCGGGGTTCTTTGTGCCCTCAAACGGTCAGGTGAACCCGCTGGATGTGACGGTGGCCCTGTCCAAGGGGGCTCGCGCCAAAGGCGGCCAAGTGTTTGAAGAAACGACTGTTGAACGGCTCGAAATTCGCGATGGTAAGGTCGTGGGCGTTGTGACCGACAATGGCACCATCGCCACCGACAAGGTTTTGTTGGCAGGCGGGATGTGGTCGCATCTGTTCGCCAAATCCCACGGGATCACGGTTCCGCTGCATGCGGCGGAACATTTCTACATCGTCACCGAACCTGTCAAAGACCTGCCCTCGGACCAGCCCATTCTGAACATCACAGAAGAACGCAATTACTGGAAAGAAGACGCGGGTAAAATCCTGATCGGCGGGTTTGAGGCCTATGGCAAAGCATGGGCGCAAGACGGCATCCCAGCGGATTTCGAATTTGATGAACTGCCCTTTGATATGGACCACGTTGAAGACGACTTGATGCGCATGTTCGCGCGGATGCCATCGCTTGAGGACATGGGCATACAGACGTTCTTTAATGGTCCTGAAAGTTTCACTCCCGACGGGCGGCCCTATCTTGGCCCCGCGCCCGAGGTAGAAGGCGTGTTTCTGGCTACTGGGATGAACTCTAACGGTATCCTCAATTCCGGCGGTGTCGGGCTGACGATGGCGGAATGGTTGATTGATGGTGCGCCGTCGCGGTCGATGGCGCCGCTGCTTGCCGTGCGCGCCCATCCGTTTCAGGCCAACACGCGCTACAACCAGGATCGCGCCGCCGAAAGCGTGGGCTTTCATTATGGCATCGCGTGGGCGGGTCGGCAGGTGCAATCTGCGCGCAATGTGCGGCGTGTTCCGCTTCATGCACAGTTTAAGGCAGCAGGCGCTGTGATGGCCGAACGCATCGGGTGGGAAGTGCCGATGTACTTTGATCCGGCCAACCCTGTGTGGGACGACACCCCGTCCTTGCGCCAAAAACCGTGGTCGGCGCAAATCAAAGAAGAATGCCTCGCCGCGCGCGACAATGCCGTGCTGTTGGATCAATCGATGTATGCCAAAATTCTGGTGCAAGGCCCCGATGCGGCGCGCGCGCTAAACCACGTGAGCGGTGCGCAAATGGATGTGGATGTTGGCACGTCTGTTTATACCCAATTCCTGAACACCAATGGCGGGATCGAGGCGGATGTCACCGTGACCCGCATCGCACCGCAAAGTTTCATGGTGGTCACGGGCCACCCCAGCCAGATGCGCGATCAGCATTGGATCAAAACCAACGCGGACCCGTCATGGAATTTCGAAGTCTTCGATGCGACGTCGGGTTATTGCCTGCTGACGCTGCACGGCCCCAAATCGCGCGACATTCTTCAGGCGCTTAGCAGCGATGATCTGTCCAATGATGCGTTCCCCTTTGGTGCTGCGCGTGAAATCGACGTGGCCCATGCCCGTGGCTGGGTGATCCGCCGCTCGTTCCTCGGGGAGCTGGGCTATGAAATGATGTTCCCGACCGAATTCTCCGCCCATGTCTATGACGCGCTGATTGAGGCAGGCACGCCGCACGGGTTGCGCCACATGGGCATGTTCGCGATGAACGCCTGCCGGATCGAAAAGGGCTTTCGCCACTTTGGCCATGACATCGCCGAGGATGACACACCCTATGAAACGGGCCTTGGTTTTGCGGTCAAACTGGACAAGCCGGATGACTTTTTGGGCAAGGATCGTTTGGCCCAACAAAAGTCCGATGAAGGCCCAGCCTATAAACACCGTATGGTGTCGATCCGCATACCGGACCTGACGGCAGTAGGGCCATATCTTATCCACAACGAACCTGTCTGGAAGGGCGGCGAAATTGTGGGCCACGTGACCTCTGGCGATTGGGGCTTCCGGCTTGAGGCGATGGTCGGTCTGGCCACCATCGAACAGGCAGGGGGTGCGCCAAAGGCATGGATTGATGAGGGCGGTTTCGACGTGCAAATCGCAGGGAAAATGTACAGCGCAGATGTGCAGTTGGGGCCGTTTTATGACCCCAAGGGCGACATCATGCGCAGCTAAATCACGACATCTGGGAGGATGCTATGACCGATAAAACAATCCTGATCGTAGGGACATACGACACCAAAAACGACGAACTTGAATACATGGTGGAACGGGTAACCACGATGGGTGGGGCTGCGCTAAGCATGGATATCTCCGTGCTGGGTGACCCCGAAAAGCCCACGGATTTTTCCAAACATGATGTCGCAGAGGCGGGCGGCAGTTCGATCAAGGCGGCGATCGACAGTGGCGACGAAAACACCGCGATGCAGATCATGGCGCAGGGGGCGAGCACGCTGGCGCGCCAGCTTTATGATGCAGGCAAGTTTGACGGCGTCGTGATCCTTGGCGGGACCATGGGGACCGATGCCGCCCTTGATATCTGTCAGGCGCTGCCCCTTGGCGTGCCTAAATATGTTGTGTCCACAGTGTCGTTTTCACCATTGATCCCGCCACAGCGTTTGTCGGCGGATATTCAGATGATCCTTTGGGCGGGGGGGCTTTATGGCCTGAACTCGGTTTGCAAAAGTTCACTGTCCCAAGCGGCGGGGGCCGTTCTCGGCGCAGCGCGCGCGGTTGAACCCCCGACAGGGGACAAGCCGATGGTGGGGATGACGTCGCTGGGGTCATCGTGTCTCAAATACATGAAAAAGCTCAAGCCAGAGCTGCAAAAGCGCGGCTTTGAGGTGGCGATTTTTCACGCCACGGGGATGGGCGGCATGGCCTTCGAGAGCATCGCGCGCGACGGAGGATTTGCCTGTGTGATGGACTTTGCGCTGCCTGAACTGGGTAACCTCCTGGCCGGTTCCGTCATCAACGGTGGCGAAGACCGGATGCTGAATGCGGGTGCCGCTGGCATTCCACAGATCATCGCACCGGGCTGTCTGGACCTGATCGATTTCGCAGGCTGGCAAGACATTCCGGCGCAATATCAGGACCGCCCGTTTCATGCGCACAACCGCTTGATCAAATCATCCGGCCTGAATGCAGAAGAACGCCGCGAAACCGCGCGCGAAGTGGCCAAGCGGTTAAAGGCATCAGATACGCCGGCCCATGTCATCCTGACCAATGGCGGGATTGAGGAATGGGACCGCGAGGGGCAAGAGGCCCATGACCCAGACGCCTTCGCCGAATTCTGCGATGAAATGCGCACGGTGATGACCGATCCAATCGCGTTTACCGAGCTTGACTGCCACATCAACGATCAGCCCTTTGTTGATGCCGCTTTGGCGATCTTTGACGCCTGGGTCGCGGATGGAACAATCAAAACCACAGGAGCCTGATATGCGCGATCCCCGTTATGATGTCCTGTTTGAGCCTGTTAAAATCGGCCCGATCACCGTGCCCAACCGTTTCTTTTCCGTACCGCACGCAACGGGGCACAACCCATTGATGCCAAACGGATCCATCGGGATGCGCGAAATGAAGGCCGAAGGCGGCTGGGGCATGGTCTGTATGCAACTGGCCGAAATCGATCCGACCTCTGACATCTCGAACCTGCCGATTGAAAAGTTCTGGGACGATACGGATGTGAAATCCCACGCGCTGTTGGTGGAGCGTGTCAAAAAGCACGGCGCGTTGACGGCGATTGAACTGGCACATACGGGCCTGCGCGCGCGCAATATGGACACGGGCACGCCCGTGTTGGCACCGTCATCTTTGCGTATCTTAAAGCCGCAAAACCCGATCCAGTCCAAGGCGATGGACAAATCCGACATCGCCGCATTCCGCAAAAGCCACCGCGCGGCGGTCAAACGATCAAAACAAGCGGGGTATGACATGGTCTATGTCTATGCTGCACATGATGCAGCACTTGTCTGGCATTTCCTCAACCCGATGTACAACCACCGCACGGACGAATACGGCGGCAGCTTTGAAAACCGGATGCGCCTGCTGCGCGAAGTGTTGGAAGACACGATGGAAGAAGCCGCAGGCGAAATCGCCGTTGCCATCCGTATGCCAGCGCATGACTTCAAAAAAGACAGCCCGCTGACCTATGACAATGAGGCGCGCGACGTGATTGAGGCCTTAGCCGAAGTGCCGGACCTGTGGGATGTGAACGTCGCAGGCTGGCCGCGCGACAGTGGCACATCGCGGTTCGACGATGAAGGCAGCCAAGAGAAATACACAGGCTACGTCAAGGCGCTGACTAGTAAGCCCGTTGTGGGCGTGGGCCGCTACACATCAGCGGATGCGATGGTGGGTCTGATCAATCGCGGTGTCTATGATCTGATCGGGGCCTCGCGCCCGTCAATTGCCGATCCGTTCCTGCCCAACAAGATCAAAGAAGGCCGCATCGACGATATCCGCGAATGTATCGGCTGCAATGTCTGCGTGTCCTCGGACGCCTATTCGGTGCCGCTGATGTGCACGCAAAACCCGACCATTTCACAGGAATGGCGCCGCGGTTGGCACCCCGAGAAGATCCCACAAGCGCTACGTGCCGAAAAGACGCTGATCATCGGGTCCGGCCCCGCCGGATTGGAGAGCGCGTTGACACTGGCCAAGGCCGGCCACGAGGTCACAGTTGCCGAAAAGCACGCCGAATTTGGCGGCCGTGTGCGGTTGGAAAGCGGATTGCGCGGGCTGGCCGCATGGGGTCGCGTGCGCGATTACCGTATTTACCAGCTTCAGCAGATGGGCAATGTATCGCTCTATGCCGAAAGCGAAATTGGCGCGGGCGATGTGGCCGATTTTGAAGCCGACAACATCATCGTTGCCACTGGGTCCACATGGCGCAATGACGGTGTGGGGGCGACGAATTACAAAGCGATCCCCGGTTTTGCCGATCATGCGATCACACCCGATCATGTGATGGTGGGGCATGACATCGCAGGCCCCGTGGTGATCTATGACGACGATCACTACTATATGGGCAACGTTCTGGCCGCACATCTGGCCGCCAAGGGCATCGAGGTGCATCTGGTTTGTCCGCTGCCGTCTATCGCGGAATGGATGGGCTACACGCTGGAATCCCCCCGCGTGTTGGACCTGATGGTCGAACTCGGCGTGCATATGTACCCGAATACCACGGCCCTCGGTTGGACTGGATCGGCGTTGCAGATCGAACGCGCGGACAGTGGTGCGGGGTTGCCGGACATCGCAGGGGCCACGCTGATCGACGTCTCCTCGCGCAGCCCCAATGATGCGTTGCTAAGCACGCTGCGCGAAGACAGCGCCCTTGCGGGGAAGGTGTCTGGCATTGGGGATTGCCTTGCGCCCGGAATTATTCAAGCCGCCGTGTTCTCTGGCCATGCCGAAGCGCGGCGTCTGATCGGTGATGTCCCGCAAAGTGGGATTTACCGGCGTGAAACACCGGTTCTGTTTGATAAGTAGTTTGCAACGCTGCGACAGGCATGACTCCGCTTCCTGCCGCTAGTTTGATCGGATTTGCCCGCTCGTTGCGTTGGTACGATTCTAGAACCGAGAAAGATGTGGGCCTTCACCCTTGGCTGTTGCGCGCCAAGTTGAGAAGGCATAGCAAATTCAACAGGTCACAAAGCAGTAACGCCCGAGCACGAACCGTTCACGCCTGAAAAATGAGATAATCCACATTCACGACGTGAAAGCCATCGCGCCAACTGCAAAACATGCATCGGTGAGCAAAGTTAAGAAATTGATTACCAATACATATTTTACATAATAAACCTTATGCGAGGAATTACAATAATATATTACAGGTTGCGTTCGTATATTATTATTATTGACATGCTGGGACATCCCTACCGATAAGGATGATGTTCATGTTGCGGTCGCTCAGAATGTACTCACTTTCTGCTGTATTGGCACTGTCTCTTACCAATGTCGTGTTTGCAACGCGGTCCCATGCACAAACCTACCAGATCGATTGTGCAATCCTCTTGTGTCTGTCTGGTGGCTGGCCCGCATCGGTTCCGTGCGCACGGGCGCGTGCGGAATTCATCCGGCGCATCACACCTTGGCCCATTGAGCCTCCTCTGCAGATTTGGCGTTGTCCCATGGGGGCATCATTCCAAGCTGAACCAACGGGAGGCGGTTTTGGGCGGATCTACGATATTCTATCGGATGAAATGAACGACCTTCCTCTTCAGTCATTGCCAAGGATGAATGGAAGCATCGCACCAGTGCTAGGGAACGCTATACTGCGAAGAATCAGACCTTCTGGTGCAGTATCCCGACACGGTTTTGCGTTTGAACTGATTCAAGATCGAGCAGACATCGACATTAGTGGTCCAGAGTTCAATTTTGTCCGGTCCATCCGCGTATTTGATGTGCGTTATGCGCGCCAAGTCGAAGCTGGTAGTGAGGGCGACTGTGAACGTTCAGCAAACATTTTCATTGGAACCTATGGCACTCAGGGTGATTTTGCCTGGGCAAGAGCTTCTCCTTCAGCGCTCCCCTCGGCGCACGTTGGACTGGAAGGTTGGGGATCAAATTGCCCCAATATTTATCATCGATCTGTTTTTGTAGAATGGCGCGACTATGGCGGTTCTTATGGGTCCGAGCAGGTCAATTACTGACCGCCCAGAGTCAATCTTATGTTAAATATAATCTGGAAGCGGCCATTCCAAGGCCGGTCATACGATGTCTGCAATGCGGACTTTCCCGACTTTGGATTCTTTATGTTTGCTGTCATAGCATTGCCTTGCATTCGCAGCGTTGCTGAATCGGAGGTGCCGCACATTTTCACCGAACCAGTCGTTCAAACGCACTTGTCCGAACATGACTCAAAATGACTTCTCTCGGCGGTCTTTCCAACAATCATTACTCGGGCCTTGCGGCCCTTGCATTCGAAATATGGTATTCGCTCTTTCTCCGAAGGTCGCTCCATTCACCAGGTGTTTCTTGCTGCCACCCGCCATGGCTCTATGAGGTTTGACGGCGTTTCGATCGCCCTGTCTTGTCCTACACGGATGTTGCCCGTTTATTCCGCTCCAGCAACAGTTTTAGGGAACAAACGCCTGACCAAATGCCAAACCAACGCGATTGCCTCCTGACGATCAAATTCATCTGGATGCAAATGATAGTCGGCCCAAAGACCCTCAAGAGTTGCCATTAACAATGCAGCCGCCATTGTTCCGTCTTTTTCCGACACCCCCTCTTGCTTTGCGAGATCGGCACAAATCCGATTGATCATGCCTGTCAGCGGCTCTTCACGGGTGCTGATGTAGGGCAGATAGGCCGCTCGGGACTTTGCCTCGGACCTGAACGCAAACCAAAGTGTGATGTTGGGTTCGTTCAGAACCTCAACGCTGAAGTCCGATAAAACCAAAGCCCTGAGTTGCGAAATCGGGTCAGGAGCAGCTTGCTCCAATGCGCGCTGCCACAGAACCGTGTATTCGGCAGAAAGCTCCTTTACTGCCTGCTCAAGCAAGTTTTCCTTTGAGTCGAATCTGGTGTTGATCATACCGCGTGATAGGCCGGATAATTCCTGAATCCGGCCAATCGTTGCACCGCGGACACCGTATATATGGATCGCTTGCTTTGCAGCTGCGATCAGTTGCTTGGTATGACGTTCTTTGGAAATATCCCTTGCAGTCAATGACATCTGTGTAGTTCCCCGCCATTTCCGTTGCTCTGCCCCGTTCAATTCACCCTATCTGCCACAGTGTAGCTGTTCAATTCAATCGTTGACTTTGAATGAACGGACATACAATATGTGATTATTGTTACATGAGGTGAGATGATGGCACATCTGATAAACGACTTCACCGATGCGAAAGACTGGGACAACGCAAACTTTGTCCACCCATGGGAAGGTATGGGGGATATCGGACATAATGAGCGCACCTTCGCGGAAAGTGCCGATGGCATCTACATCACCACGGAAACCGGTGCCAAATTGCTGGACGGTCCGGCGGGCATGTGGTGCATGCAGTTGGGCTACGGAAACGGCGAAATTGCCGATGCTATGGCAGAACAAGCGCGCAGCCTTGCGTATTTCTCCCCTTTCAACAATTCGAATTCGGCGAGCGCGCGGCTCGCGCATGAGATTGCGCAACGGACGCCTGGCGACCTGAACCGCGTCTTTTTCACGACCGGTGGATCAACGGCAGTTGATACAGCCCTTCGGTTCATTTGGTTTCGTAACAATGTGCTGGGTCGGCCAGTGAAGAAGCGCATTATTTCACGGCAGAAAGCCTACCACGGGAGCACCCATCTTGCGGCTTCTGTCAGTGGCAAAGAACGTGACAAAGGCTGGCTTGACCAGATGGACATCGCTCATTTTCTGCCCAATGTGAATCCGTTTGTGCGCCCAGATGGGATGAGCGTAGATGCTTTCTTGGATGAAAAAATCGCTGATCTTGAGAATGCCATACTGAAGTTGGGGGCTGACACAGTCGCGGCCTTCATCGCGGAACCAGTTCTAGCTTCAGGTGGGGTGATCGTCCCGCCCAAAGGCTATCACAAGCGGTGTCTGGAAATCTGCCGCAAATACGATGTTCTGTATATTTCGGACGAGGTCGTCACGGGCTTTGGTCGTCTGGGCCACTGGTTCGCATCCGAAGGGGAATTCGGGATCGTTCCCGACATCATTACCTGCGCCAAGGGGATGACAGCGGGCTATGCCCCGATGGGCGCGTGCATCATTTCGGATGCCCTGATTGACAGCATGTCGGGCGACACATCCCAAGGAGCGACGTTTTCAAACGGCTACACGTTCTCGGGCCATCCAGTGAGTGCTGCAGCCGCGCTCAAGACCATAGAGATTTTTGAGCGTGACAACCTTCTGGAACACGTCCGATCGATTGCCCCCCTGTTCCAGAGCCGCCTGCGAAGCCTGATGGATTTTCCACTTGTTGTGGATGCGCGGGGCGTCGGGCTGGTGGGCGCGATTGAGTGTAGTCTGGGTGGGACCGGCGCGGACAAACTGGAACGCGACTATGTTGTGGGCGGACGTATTGATGCGCGCTGTCAGGAGCTTGGCCTTTTGGTCCGCCCGATTATCAACATGTGTGTGTTCTCTCCGCCTCTCATCTCGACGGAAGACGAAATCAACAAAATGTTTGATCTGCTGGAACAAGGCGTACGCCTTGCTACGCAAGATCTAAAGGCCGACGGCCTGATGTAGTCAAATACACGGGGAAGAAGCGAAAACAGCCACCCCAATACCAAGAATACTGATTTTTCATTGGCCAACACAAGGGAAGAAAAAATGAAGACACTTACTTACGCCACGCTTTTGGCAACGGCATTTGCACTGCCCGCCACGGCAGAAGAACTGCGCATTTTCAACTGGTCCGATTATATCGGTGAAACCACGATTGCGAACTTTGAAGCCGAAACAGGCATCGACGTGATCTATGATTTGTACGATTCCATCGAGACGCTAGAGACCCGTATTCTGGCCGGTGGTTCGGGATATGATGTGGTGTTTTCCAGCGCGCCGTCTTTGCAGCGCTTTAAGCAGTCCGACCTGCTGAAGCCACTCGACAAAGACGCGCTTGCCAATATTGGCAACATTGATCCCGCGATCAACGAACGTCTTGCGGCCTATGACGAAGGTAATGCGTATGGCGTTCCGTACATGTGGGGCACGATTGGGCTGGGCTATAATCCGGCATTGGTTGACGCTGTATTGCCAGGCGCGGACATGTCCGACCTCGCGACATTTTTTGATCCTGAAAAGGCCGCCAAACTGGGGGAGTGTGGCCTTTCGGTGATTGATTCACCAAACGAAGTTTTCGGACTTGCGCTGACGTACCTAGGTTATGAACCCGACACAGCAAGCCAGGAAGAAATTGATGCGGCCACAGATTTGTTGTTGGGTGTACGCCCGCACATCCGGTACTTTAACAGCGTAAAACACATAGATGACCTTGCCACTGGCGAGATTTGTGCGTCGCTCGCCTATAGTGGTGATGCTTCTATTGCAGCCTATGCCGCATCCGAAGCGGACAATGGAAACGATGTCCTTTACAGTATTCCACAGCAAAAAACGCTGATCTGGATCGATGCGATCACGATTTTGGCGGATGCTCCAAACCCAGATGCCGCAAACAAGTTTCTGGACTACATCATGCGGCCCCAAGTGATCGCGGATGCAACCAATTATGTGTTCTACGCCAACGCCAATACGGCCGCATTCGATCTGGTTGATCCCGAAATCACAGGTGATCCGAACATCTATCCTTCGACCCAAGTGATCGAGGGGTTGTTCCCTGATGTCACCCTGCCCAACCGCGCGCAACGTATGCGCACGCGGGCATGGACCAAGATCGTCACCGGAAACTGAAAAGACAAAATTTCGGCCCTCGGGCCGGAATTTCTTGTTTGGGGAACAGCATGAAAGATGCAACGCAACAGGCCGATACCAAGTTAGGCAAACCTGACTTTATCCAGTTTAAAGACGTTACAAAGAAATTTGGCGAAATCACTGCGGTTCAAAATGTTTCGTTGGACATTCGCGAGGGCGAAATTTTTTGCTTGCTGGGTGGGTCTGGCAGCGGGAAGTCAACATTATTGCGGATGCTTGCCGGGTTTGAAACTATTACCGACGGGCGTATTGTTCTGGACGGTGAAGACGTCGCTGGTGTCGCACCGGAACGTTTGCCAATCAATATGATGTTTCAATCCTACGCACTGTTCCCGCATATGAGTGTTGAACGAAATGTCGGCTATGGCCTGCGGCGCGAAGGTATTGCGAAGGCCGAGATTGCAAAGCGCGTCGCTGAAATCCTTGAGCTTGTAAAACTGACGGATTTCGCCAAACGCAAGCCCAGCCAATTGTCAGGTGGTCAACGCCAGCGCGTGGCCCTTGCGCGGTGTATCGTCAAACGGCCCAAGGTGCTGTTGCTGGACGAACCGCTTGGCGCATTGGACAAAAAGCTGCGCGAGGAGACCCAGCAGGAACTGCTGAACATCCAGCGCACCTTGGGCTTAACTTTCATTATCGTCACCCACGATCAGGAAGAAGCCATGACCATGGCGGACCGGATCGGAGTGATGAACCTTGGCCAGATTGTGCAGGTCGGCCCACCCCGCGAACTCTATGAACAACCAAACAGTCTGTTTATTGCTGATTTCGTCGGCGCGCTAAATCGGTTTGACGGAGTCGTCACGTCGCAGGTTGGCGAAAACGCCGAGGTGCGCGTGCAAAATGGCATGACGCTCAAGATATTGTCGCCCTACGAATTCAACGAAGGCGAGCGCGTCAAAGTAACAGCGCGCCCTGAAAAGCTATCGATATTTCCTGCGGATTCCAACGAAGCCCCGACCGCGCGCAACGCCCTGCAAGGTCAGGTGACGTTCGTAGGCTATATGGGCGATCAGACCAATTATCGCGTCATGTTGGATGGCGGCGTCGAGGTGAAAATCACTGAACAAAACCACCACATGTCGACCAAGATCGCAATCCGAACGGGCGATACCGTGCGTGTGGATTGGCCCGCACGCAACACCGCGTTGTATTCGGCATGACCGCCCTTTTACGCAAATCACGGGACCGGTTCGGGCGCTTGTTCGTCCTGATGCCACCGTACCTTTGGATGTTTCTGTTCTTTCTGGTGCCTTTCCTCTTTGTCCTTAAAATCAGCTTTTCCGAAGCGGTTATTGCCAGCCCGCCGTTCTCCCCGCTGTTTGAATACGACCCCGACGAGGGCGTCGTGCGTGCGGTGTTCCGGTTCTTCAACTACGGCTATCTGCTTGACGACGATCTGTACTTGCGGGCCTATCTCAATTCTCTCAAGGTGGCGGCGGTATCCACAGTGATCTGCTTGCTGATCGGCTACCCGATGGCCTTGGCCATCGCGCGTTCGCCCAAGGCGAGCCAACCGCTGCTGTTGGTCCTCATCATGCTGCCGTTCTGGACCAGCCTGTTGATCCGTGTTTACGCATGGATCGGCATTTTGCGCCAAGACGGTGTGGTGAATAATATCCTGTTGGGGCTGGGCGTGATCGATGAACCGTTGGTTTTGCTCCAGACCGTGTTCGCCACATATGTCGGCATCGTTTACGCCTATCTGCCGTTCATGATTCTGCCGCTTTATGCCGTGCTGGAAAAGCAGGACACATCACTGCTTGAAGCCGCGCGCGACCTTGGTGCGAAACCCATCGTGACATTCATAACCGTGACGCTGCCGTTATCGACCACGGGCATTATCGCCGGGTCTATGCTGGTGTTCATTCCGGTTGTGGGTGAATTTGTGATCCCTGCGCTTTTGTCGGGAAATAGTACTTTGATGATTGGCAAAGTGCTGTGGACTGAATTCTTCTCGAATCGTGATTGGCCCGTCGCCAGCGCCGTTGCCATCGTCATGCTGATGGTGCTGTTGATCCCGATTATGATTTTCCAGAACCAGCAATCAAAAGAGAGGAATTGAGCCATGCCCAGATTTCTCAAAATATCGCTCTGGATTGGCATGGCCTTCCTCTATGTGCCGATCTTCGTTCTGATCATCTACAGCTTTAACTCTTCACGTCGCGGGTCTGTTTGGGGCGGGTTTTCAACCCATTGGTACGGTGAGCTGTTTCGCGATGACAAAATCCTGCAGGCGGCATGGATCAGTTTGAAAATCGGAATCTACAGCGCCACGGGTGCCACTGTGCTGGGCGTTTTGGCCTCTGTCGCTTTGGTGCGGTTTGGCGCATTCAAAGGCCGCAGATTGTTCTCTGGCCTTGTCTCGGCTCCGTTGGTCATGCCTGAAGTCATCACAGGCATCTCGCTGCTGCTGTTATTCATCTCAGCTGAACAGTTCCTGGGCTGGCCCGCCCAACGCGGCATACTGACGATCACTATTGCACATATCACCTTTTGCACCGCCTTTGTGATTGTCGTGGTGCAGCCCCGCCTTGCGGATATGGATAGCTCACTCGAAGAAGCCTCCCGCGATCTAGGGGCTGGGCCCGCGACCACGTTCTGTCTTGTGACATTGCCCATCATTGCACCCGCCTTGATGTCTGCGTGGTTGCTGGCGTTCATCCTTTCTTTTGATGATCTGGTTATCGCGTCGTTCACGTCAGGGCCGGGTGCGACAACACTGCCGATGCTGATCTTCTCAAAAATCAAAATCGCCGTATCGCCCGACGTCAACGCACTGGCCACTCTGATCATATTGACCGTTGGTATAGCACTGACCTTGGTGATGCTTGGACTTAGAAAAGGACGTAAATAATGATCAACGGACAGGAAAACCGCCGCGCCCTGATTGAGGGAAACGCCGCGCTGATCGTTATCGATATCCAGAAATCCAGCTTCTACGAAGAAGACGACGGATCAATCGCGTCTATGCCGGATTACTCCGAGCGCATGGCAAAAACGCGCATCGCAATCGACAAGGCTCGCGATGTGGGCATTCCCGTAATCTTCATTCAGGAAATTCACCGCGCCAATCTCGTGGATTTCGGTCGCGAGTTGGACGGCGATGAAGACATCCATCTGCTCGACAGTGACGAAGGCACCGACGTGGACGAAGTCGTGTTGGGCTACCGCCCCGGTGTTGATTACGTCGTGCCCAAACGCCGCTACTCCGCGTTTTATGGCACCGATCTGGAAATCCTGCTGAAGGGGTTGAAGGTGAATACCTTGCTGCTGACGGGCGGGCTTACGGATGTTTGTGTGCATTTCACCTTTGTTGACGGGCATCAGGGTGATTATTTCTGCCGTACCATCGAAGACTGCGTTGCAGGGTCAGGCCAAGCCGCGCATCAGGCCGCGCTTACGTCGATGGAGTACCTGCAACATGGCGGCGTGCGCAGCCTTGCAGACGTTTTGGCCGCGATGGATGCAGTCAAAACTCCATGACCGCACCCAAAAATTATATGGCTGCGTATCTCGCGCTTTTGTCGACTGCGATCCTCAGTCTCATCGACAACTTTGTGATCGTTGTCGCGGACCACGCAGGCCTCTGGCAATTCCAAATTGCCCGCGCGATCATGGCCATTCCGTTGTTGATCATCGGGGCGAAACTGATCGGTTTGCAACTGCGGTCCAAGCACCCGATCAAGCTTGCGGTGCGCAGCTTTGTCGTCGCGATTGGCTTGATGATCTATTTCGCGGCATTGGGAACCTTAAGCGTCGCACAAGCAGGTGCCGGATTGTTCAGTGCGCCAATATGGGTCGCATTGCTGGGGAATTTCCTGTTTGGTCAACGCTTGAATTTCTGGCAGTTGAGCTGTGTTGTGGTTGGGTTTGGGGGGGCTTTGCTCATCCTCCAGCCTGATTGGGCCGACCTGACATTCTGGTCGCTATTCCCGATCGTTGCGGGTTTCTTTTACGGGCTGGGCATGATGCTGACGCGCTATTGGTGCGCCGACGAAAACCCCGCGTCGCTTGCCATCGGCGTCTTTGCCGCGCTCGGATTGATGAGCGTCCCTATGCTGGTGGCGATGACGGCCCTTTCCGACCCTTCAGAGGTCGCCTTTCTATTGCGCCCCGCCACTTTCCCGGCCACAGCATTCCTTTGGCTCACCTTGTTCCAGGCAGTAGGCGCATTGTTTGCAGTGTCGCTGATCGCAGAGGCCTACCGCACCGGGACACCTGAATTTGTCGCGATATTTGAATATTCGTTTCTGATCTTCGCAGGCTTATGGGGATGGATGTTGCACAGCACAATCCTGGGCCCGGTATCATGGGTTGGTGTGGCGATTATCATCATATCGGGCGTCGCGATGACGTGGCTCACCCACTCAGACACCTATCTCTTGCGGAAAGAAGGATCACACCGTGACGCTTGACAATTGGCTCTCCGATCATCCCGAAATCGATACCTTCTTGCTCTGTGCACCGGATGTGAACGGCATCATGCGTGGCAAGGCACTCCCGGCCAGCGACGTCAAGAAAATTGAAGCAGGCGGTGTGCGCATGGCTTTGTCATCCGCCACGGTGGATGTGTGGGGAAACGAAATCATGGGGTGCCGTCAGGTCGCTGAAACGGGCGATTGTGATGTTGTAATGCGCCCGACAGGCCGCGCGCCGATCCCGTCGGTTCTGAACCCCTCGCACGCGTTGCTACCCGTTGATTACTGGATGGATGATGGCACGCCGATGCAAACCAGCTGTCGCCACGCGCTGATCGCGTTTCTAGAACGGTTCGCGGAAAAAGGTTTGCGCCCTGTTGTTGCGCTGGAATTCGAATTCTACCTGCTTGATGCAAAGGCAGAAGGCTTGGCGCATCCCCGTTCCCCAGTAACTGGACGCCCCTTGATCGGGCGCGAGGCGGGGCAGATTGACGATCTCGAACATTTCGCCGCCATCCTTGCAGACATCAAGCGCAATTGCGCTGCAGCAGACATTAACATTACCGGACTGAATTCGGAAAATTCGACAGCAATGTTCGAGGTAAACCTTGATCATACGGACGATGTCTTGCGCGCAGTAGATGACGGCATTTTCCTGCGCCGCATCATCCGCGACACCGCCGTTTCGCACGGGCTTGGTGCCACGTTTATGGCCAAACCATTCCCTGACTTAGATGGGTCCGGCCTGCATATGCATTTCAGTCTTTTGGACGGTGACGGCCGCAATGTTTTTGATGACGTCGGTCCAAAAGGCACCCCGTTGCTCGGCCATGCTGCCGCAGGCCTCTTGCACCACATGCACGACGTGCAGATGATCATGGCCCCGCATTACAGCTCGTTCAGGCGCGTTCAACCCAATGCCTATGCCCCTACAAACATCTGCTGGGGTTACGACAACCGCTCTGTCCCCGTCCGCATCCCCGGTGGCGATATGCGCGCGCGCCGGATTGAACACCGCCTCGCGTCTGCGGATGCCAACCCCTACCTTGTGGCGTTGGCCATACTTGCCTGCGCACTTGACGGCATCGAACAAAAAATGACGCCACCCGAACCCGTCATCGGTGCATGCTACGATCAAGGTCACCCCAATGTGGTCGCAAATATGCGCGATGCCTTGCGGCATTTCAGCGAAAGCGCATGGATCAAAACCATCCTGCCGCCGCTGTTCCTTGAGGCTTACATCAATTGCAAAGCACAGGAATTGGCAGAGTTCGAAGACCAGATCACACCCCTTGAAATCCAGACCTACCGAGGCCGCGTATGACGACCGATCCCAAATATGCCGTTCTGTTCGAACCCGTCAAAATCGGCCCCGTGACCGCCCCCAACAGGTTTTATCAGGTACCTCATTGCAACGGGATGGCGCATGCGCGTCCCAAAGCGCTGGCGGCGATGCGCGGCGTCAAAGCCGAAGGCGGGTGGGGCGTTGTGTCGACTGAAGAGGTGGAGATTCATCCCAGCACCGACATTGGACCCTCGATCGAAGGGCGGTTATGGAGCGATGATGACATCCCCTATCACGCCAAAACAGTCGAGGCGATCCATACCCATGGCTCGCTGGCTGCAATCCAGCTAGCCCATAACGGCATCTATGCCGCCAATTTTTACAGCCGCCTTGCTCCAATGGGGCCGTCCCATCAGGCGGTGTTGTCAGGTGCATCCGAACCCGTGCAGGCCCGCGCGATGGACAAGGACGACATACGCGCCTTGCGCCGTTGGTACCGCGATGCGGCGCGACGTGCCCAGATCGCCGGATACGATATCGTCTATATGTATTCCGGTCACGGGCTAACCACGCCAATGCACTTCCTGTCGCCGACCCTGAACACTCGCTCTGATGAATATGGAGGCAGCGTGGAAAACCGTGCGCGCCTGATTGGTGAGTTGATTGAAGAGATCAAAGAAGAGGTTGGCCAGACCTGCGGTGTGGCGTTTCGTTTTGGCGTGGATGAACTAAAGGGCAGCGAGGGCATCACTTGGGATCAGGAAGGCCGCGCCGTTGTCGAGATGTATGCCGAGCTACCCGATCTGTGGGATGTGAACATCGCCAGCTGGGCAAACGACAGCCAAACAGCACGCTTCGCCCCCAATGAAGGATACCAAACGGATTATACGAAGGAGGTGAAATCGCTGACCACCAAACCAGTAGTCGGTGTTGGGCGGTTCACTTCCCCTGACGGCATGGTTGGCAAAATTCGTGGCGGTCTTCTGGATATGATCGGGGCGGCGCGACCGTCCATTGCGGACCCGTTCTTGCCCAACAAAATTCGAGACAACCGCATCAACGAAATTCGTGAATGTATCGGCTGCAACATTTGCGTGTCCGGTGATATGCTGTCGGCCCCAATCCGCTGCACCCAAAACCCGACGATGGGCGAAGAATGGCGGCGCGGCTGGCATCCCGAACGTATTGAGAAAAGCAACGAACCAGAACCGGTGCTGATCGTTGGCGCAGGCCCCGCCGGGCTTGAGGCCGCGTTGCAACTGTCCAACCGTGGCCATCCCGTCACCATCGCCGAAGCGACAAAAGACCTTGGCGGGCGCGTATTGCGCGAAAGCCGCCTGCCGGGGCTGGCATCATACATGCGAGTGGCAGACTATCGTTTGCATTATCTGCAGCAACGTCCAGAGGTTGAGATTTACCGCGACAGCAAACTCACGGCGGACGACATACGCGATTTCGGGTTTGAAAACGTCATCCTTGCGACCGGATCCCATTGGCGGCGCGACGGCATTGGGCGCGCCCATCGCAAAGCGGTTCCCGGGCTCGATACGCAGCACGTCATGACACCTGATGACATCATGGACGGCGTTCCAGCCCAAGGCAGGGTCGTGGTCTACGATTTGGATCACTACTATCACGCAACTACAATCGCCGAAAAGCTCCGCGCCGAGGGCCATGACGTGGCCTATGTTTGCGATGCCGCCATCGTCGCACCCTTTACCGCTATGACGCTGGAACAATCGCGCGTGCAAACCAGTCTCTATTCGAACGGCATAGACGTTCATCTGAACCGCGAAATAGTAGGGGCTGGTGCAAATGTTGTTCTGACACGCTGCCCCTATTCCGGCCGTGAAGAAGACATTGAAGCCGACACGCTGGTTCTGGTAACAGAACGTCAGCCCAATGATGCACTCTATCTTGCGCTCAAGAACGATCACGCGGCGGCGGGGATCAAATCACTCGCCTGCATCGGTGATGCTTACGCGCCCAGCACAGTCGCGGCAGCGATCTATGCTGGCCACAAAGCGGCCCGATTGTTCCCGAACTATGACAGTGACCTAGCGGAATTTATTTGGGAAAGACCGTCACCGTAGTGAGATGGCTGCGCATGAGGTTCAGCCAACATGATGGAAAGGCTGTTGTCTCGAGCAGGTTCGAGTACCAAATGGCGGTGCGCCCTGAACAACGCTCTCAATTAATGCCAGTGTCTTGCGAAGTTGCGGGATAAAGTTCTCAGCAATCATCCCGAATGACCCAATTTGGACCCATAAGCGCTGACGTCAGACATCAGAGACCAAAAATTGACACGCTGCGACCGAAGAAGTCTTCAAACAACGCTTTGGTAGCTAACACATTTGGATGACTTGTTGTCCGCGACCTGTGAACTTGAGTCGTCATCGTCGCTGCGATGAGCACGAATGGCGGCTTTTCTAGTCGCACAGCAGAAGTCCAACCAATGCGTCTGCAACGATTTTCAAACTGCGTGCGCTCGCAGCAAATTTTTGATACTTCTGCAATGGGCTCGCTACCGTCAACCGTGGCATGATATTCCTAGGTCCGTTCTGGATTGGCGAACGACAACAACCGCCCGCCAACGACGTTCAGATGTCGATCCGTTCTGCTATGCTCAGCGCATCTTCCAGCTCAACGCCGAGATAGCGCACCGTGCTGTCAACCTTTGTATGGCCAAGTAACAATTGGACAGCGCGAAGGTTGCCTGTCTTGCGGTGGCCTTGTTGCAGGGATCGCCCCACCGCTGATATCGATGCGGTCAGTACCCTTCAGGATGTTGTAGATGCCGCACAA
>JBPOFD010000018.1:0-31640 GCA_051252055.1 Sulfitobacter sp. | reverse complement strand
GGCGGAGTGGTTACGCAGCGGATTGCAAATCCGTGTACAGGAGTTCGATTCTCCTACTCGCCTCCATTTAATTTCAAGCACCTAATCAAAATACCTTTGTTTGCCTACTTGATTTGGTGGCGATTTTGGTGGCGCTATCTTGGATAGAATATATTTTCCACTCCCAACCGGAAATAGATGTAAGCGCCCTCGCCGCCTTGTATCTCGCCGCGAACAGAAAGCGGTCAGCGCTGAAATTCCAGCGCAAACTGCTTTCTCGCGCAGTGAGATGTGCGGCACCAAGGTCTGAAAGCAGTCGTTCGCTGCAACCGCTCGGTTGACGCCACAGAAACGCGGAAGCGGCCATTCAGGCACAAATTGCTGCTTGATCTTTCTTATGTGCTATTTATCAACTTTAAGCTGACTAGATTGTATCCTATCTGGTGTAAGAACCCCCAAGTGAACAAGCTGTGTAGATATACGCGATGACTATTGATCTGGACGCAATCTTTGCGAATGCACCTTCACCCTATATTTTGCTCGATCCTGATCTTAGGATGGTATGGGCCAATAACGCGTACCTTGACGTAACAGGCAGAAGCCGCGAGTCCATCATTGGCCGTCTCCTGACCGAAGAATTCCCGGCCCAGCCCGACTCCGTCTCTGACGAAATGCTGCGGGGGTCTTTCCGGCGTGTGTTAGCCAACAGAAGAGCCGATCATCTTCCCCTCATTCCCTACCCGATCGAAGCCGCGGACGGTAATTTTAGTGAGCGGTTCTGGAGCGCGACGCATACACCCATTCTGGATGACGAAGGGCGCGTCAAATTCATTCTGCAAAATACTGTCGATGTGACTGATCTTTATCGAAACGCACAGGTCGCAGGCACCGGAGAAATCTCACGCAACGCCGGGCTTTTGCGACGCGCGGAAGCCGTTGCCTCCGAGAACCTTGCGCTTGGCAAGGCCACAGAGTTTTTCCAATCCGCCTTCGACCAAGCGCCTGGTTTTATGGCAGTCTTAGACGGGCCACACCATGTCTTTCGGTTTGTGAACCAGGCCTATACCGACCTGATCGGTGCCCGGGATGTTGTTGGGATGTCAGTGCGCAAGGCATTGCCAGACATCGAGGGGCAAGGTTTTTATGAAATGCTCGACCAGGTGTTTCAGTCGGGTGAGCCAATCTCAGTCAAGTCGATGTCGGCTAAACTTCGAGCCTCGCCCGACGCGCCGCTTGAGCAGCATTTTGTTGATTTCATATTTTACCCGCTGAAGGATGAAACCGGCGCGCCGATGGGCATCTTTGTCCAGGGGCACGATATTACCGACCAGAAAAACGCCGAAGCCGCGCTTACCGCAACACGAGAGAAATTCCGGACGATGGCACAGACGATGCCAGTTCATGTTTGGACGGCTGACAGGGATGGTGGCCTGAACTGGCTGAACGACCGGATCTATGAATTCACTGGCTACTCCGAGGGCGAGCTTTACGGAGCGGATTGGGTGCGTGTCCTCCATCCTGATGATCTGGGAACGGCGGTTGAAGATTGGACCCGCGCAATTCAGAAAGGCGAAAGTTATGAAACCGAATTTCGCATTCGCAAAGCCGATGGCAGTTTTTGTTGGCACCTCGTGCGAGCGACCCCTTTGCGCGCCCACGATGGGAAGCTGACAGGTTGGGTTGGCACAAACACGGATATTGAAGAGCGAAAGAACACCGAAGCTGAGATCGCAGATCTCAATGCGACGCTTGAAGAACGTGTGGCAAAGCGGAACCGTGAACTGGAAGAGTTGAACGCAGAGCTGCGTCAAAGCCAAAAGCTCGAAGCTATTGGCAGCTTGGCGGGCGGGATCGCACATGATTTCAACAATCTTCTTCAGGTGGTGATGAGCAATTTGCAGATCGCGATGCGCAGCATGCCAGAGGATTCAAATGTTCAGAAACGGCTGGATCAGGCTGTCACAAGCGTGAAACGAGGGGCGACACTGGCCTCTCAGCTTTTGTCCTTCGCGCGCAAACAGCCCCTTGCCCCTGTCGTCATCAAGCTGAACCGGCTGATCGAAGAAACTTCTGAAATATTGCACAGCGCTGTCGGCGAGGGGGTCGAGCTTGAGACCCGATATGAAGACGATCTGTGGAATACCAGCATTGATCCCAACAGCATGGAAAATGCGCTGCTCAACCTTGCGATAAACGCGCGCGACGCAATGGAGGGGAAAGGCAAGCTGACGATACATGCGTCCAATGTCTCGCTGGACGAAGCCTTTGCGCAGGCCCATCCAGACGTCAAAGTCGGCCAATACATCAGGCTGGCCGTAACCGACACAGGATGCGGCATGTCAAAAGAAACCGCTGATCGGATATTCGAGCCTTTTTTCACCACCAAGGCGAATGGCCACGGGACCGGGCTTGGTCTGTCGATGGTTTATGGCTTTGCAAAGCAATCGGGCGGTCACATGGCACTCGACAGCAAAATCGGCCAAGGCACCACAATGTTCATTTACCTGCCCCGCTCGCTTGAAGCTGAGCAGGCCATACAGCCCGCAGCAGATCATGGGCTGTCAGGTGGAACCGAAACGATCCTGCTGGTCGAAGATGACGATGAAGTACGCGACACCGCCTTTCACTTGCTGACAGACCTTGGCTACACGGTCCTTCAGGCATCAGACGCGGAACTGGCGTTGAAGATGCTGGACGATGGCGATGACATCGATCTTTTGTTCACCGATGTTGTAATGCCGGGCAAGATGAATGGGCACGAACTGGCGCAACAGGTGCAAAGTTTGCGCCCTGATATACCGGTGCTGTTCACCTCTGGATTTGTACAGGATGCGGTCGTGCATGGTGGCCGTCTGGTCGAAGGGGTTCAATTGATCGGCAAGCCCTACACGCAGGTTGAATTGGCCCTAAAAGTGCGGGAGGTTCTTGGATGCGAAGGAACCACGCTCACCAAGCTTTCCTGCGAAACGGCGGCGGTGCCCGATCAATCTAAACCGGAAACCATGACCAAGCGCGACGGTTTAAACATTCTGCTCTGTGAAGATGATGCTTTGATCCGGCTGGATATCTCAGAAGTTCTGCGTGATGCAGGGCATAGCGTTTTTGAGGCGGCAAGCGCGGCCAGTGCTCTCGACCTTTTGAAGACAGAAACTGTAGACTTGTTGATCAGCGATGTCGGATTGCCCGATCGGTCGGGTGAAGAACTTGCCCAGGACGCCAGAGGTCTGAATAAAGACCTGCCAGTGATCTTCGCGACCGGCGGCGTCGATGTCCCCCTCGCTGCCACGCTGGGAAACAGCAAAGTGTTGAGCAAACCTTTCGGAGACAGCGTTCTGCTGGCTGCAATCCAAGCCGTGATGCTCGAAAGTTCGCAGGCGTCTTAAATGCTGATCTAAGGCTCCTTACCGCGCTCAAAAGAGGCTTTGGCGCTCGCGCTCGTAGTTCTCTGCCAATGCCTACGTCGTCCTCACTTGTGTGAAATCATCTGATCGGGCAATGTGCAGCGGTAGCGAAAGTTTGGTCTTCTCAAACTGCACCGCAGCGCGCGAGCGTGAAGCGAATAGCAGGCAGACCTGCGCGGCGGTGCCCCCCACCAAACCTGCTGAACCGAAACCTGACAGCGCGCGCCACCCAAACTAGCGGCGGCGCGTGCCATACACACACGAGATCTCAGCCCGGCGCATCCCCCAATACTCAAATATTATGGTTAAGCCGGAATTGGTTCTTGGGGTCGTATTTCGCCTTACACTGCCGAAGTTTTTCCATATTCGGACCATAGGCTTCGTCGATGCGGCTCCCGTCGTCCGAGGGCAAGAAATTGACATAAACGCTGCCAGCCGCGTATCTCACTGTCTGATCAAACAGTTCCCTCGCCCACGCGGTACATTTCTTGTCATCCGAGGGCTCAGCCCAGCGCGTGTGAACATTCATCACAAAATGCCGTTTGCGCTGGGGAAAGGGCGTTGCGGCCAGATCGACACGTGTCATCGCACCGCCAAGATGCGCGATAAAAACCTCCGACTGCGGATCAGGCAATCTCTCAATCGCGGCAAGCGAGATATCAATCACCTCGTCGGACAGCTCCAGAAAGTCGTTACTTTTCCAGTAATTCCGCGCGCCGGGCGTCAAAAGCGGATCAAACGCCTGCTGCCAATCCGCATAAGGGTGCGGCCCGATTACGTCGGCAATCGGCTTGCCAAGGCCGCGCAGCTGTTTCAACGCCTTCTCCCCGTCTTTCATATCACCCGCATAACAGGCGGCAAAAATCAGCACCTCTTTGCCGTGCCACTCTTCTGGAATGAAAGGCAATGGCGGCGCCTGCCGCATCACGACCCAGATGGTCAGCTCATCAGGCGCGCGGGCACAGATCTCCCGATAGCTTTGCAACAAACCGCGTGCCTCCGCCAAAGGATGCACAATCAGACCGGATAAAACCTCTGGCCCAATCGGGTGAAGCGCAAATTCGAACGCCGAAACCACGCCAAAATTACCCCCGCCACCACGGATCGCCCAGAACAGATCGGGGTGCTGGTTGGCCGTCGCCACACGCAGCTCGCCATCCGCGCAAACCACCTCGGCAGACAGCAAATTGTCGATCGTCAAACCGTGTTTGCCAGTGATCCAGCCAAAGCCGCCGCCAAGCGTCAGCCCGGCAATGCCCGTGGTCGAATTGATCCCCAGCGGCACGGCCAAACCATGAAGCTGGGTCGCCTTATCAACGTCGCCAAGCAGCGCCCCGGGCTGAACCGTCGCGGTCGCTTTTTCGGCGTCCACGTCCACGTCGCGCATCTGCGACAGGTCGAGCAAAAGCGCCGCATCGGCAACCGCATGACCTGCAATCTGATGACCGCCGCTTTTAACCGCCAAGAGCAGATCATTCTCCCGCGCAAAATTCACGGTCAGCCGAATATCATTGGTATTCAGCGCCCGAATAATTTGGCCGGGATGCCGATCAATCATACCGTTCCACAAACTGCGCGCCGCGTCATAATCGCGATCGGCCTCGCCAATGAGCTCACCACTCAGCGCTGCGCCAAGCGCCGCCAGTTTCTCCTGCGCGACGTCAACCGTCCCGCCGTTTAATGCTTTTAGAGCTAGGGTCATAACACTTACTCCGTTTTAAAATGAATGTCCCAACAGGCTGCGCCAATGCCCAAAGCCTCGCCAGTCCTGAAACTGGACCATCATTTTCAGAGCCGGTTTGGCACAAAATGTGCTAGGCTGAGCCCTTGGTAAAAGGATCGGACGCACAGGAGTATCGCTATGACGCTCGGAAGTTACGGACAGTTTTGCCCCGTTGCGATGGCCGCAGAGACCCTCTGCACGCGCTGGACCATGGTTTTGGTGCGCGAAATGGTGGCAGGCTCAACACGTTTCAATGACCTGCGGCGCGGCGTGCCGCGGATGTCGGCAAGTCTTTTGTCGCAACGGCTGAACGAGCTTGAAGTCGCAGGTATCGTCACCCGCACCCTTATTCCTGACGAGCCAAACCTGCATGAATATCGCCTGACCGAAGCAGGCCGAGACCTGCAGTCGGTCGTCGAAGCCTTTGGCCTGTGGGGACAAAAATGGATCGAAACCCAAGCAACTCTCAAGAACCTCGACCCCTCCTTGCTCATGTGGGACATGCGCCGCAATCTCGACCCATCCCCCCTCCCTGTGCGCCGCGTCGTCGTCCATGTCAGATATCCAGAACTTGCGCCCGCCCGGCAAAACTGGTGGCTGGTCGTGGACCCCGATGCAGCGGTCGACCTTTGCTCCTCTGACCCCGGCTATGATGTCGATCTTTGGGTCACCACGGACCTGCGCACAATGACCGCCATCTGGATGGGGCTGATGCGCGTCTCCGACGCCCGCGATGCGATCCAATTCGACGGCAACGCCGCGATTGCACGCACAATGCAGACATGGCTCGGCCTCAGCCCCTTCAGCGCGCAACAAAAACTGGTGCATTAAAACTAGATTGAGACACCCCAAGCACGGTCCAGATTTCGGACTGCCCGCGTTGCAGGTCAGATCGTTTTGGCGAAGATCAAAAAACCAACCACCTCCCCGCACCCCCGCGACCTTCCGCTTAAAAACTGACCTTCTTGAGCAGAATATGCCAATCCTGATGCCAATCTCGCGCAACATCGCAACTAAATGCCCCTCGAAACGCCCGATGATGCTTCGAGAGTTTGAGGGGTCAACATGAACAAAAATCAGCCAGAATTTTCCACCCGCGCCATTCATCACGGGTATGACGCGCAATCGCAGCAAGGCGCGTTGAACCCGCCGATCTATATGAGTTCGACCTTCACCTTCGAGACCGCCGAGGCCGGCGGCGAGATGTTCGCAGGCGAAACCCAAGGGCATTTCTACTCGCGCATCTCTAACCCCACGCTCGCCCATCTGGAGCAACGGATTGCGAACCTTGAAGGGGCGCAGGCAGGGCTTTGCACGGCCTCAGGCATGGGGGCGATCACCTCAACCTTGTGGACATTTTTGGCAGCGGGCGATGAGGTGATCATCGACAAAACGCTTTATGGCTGCACCTTTGCCTTCATGACCCACGGACTGCCTCGTTTTGGCGTCAAGGTGACGCTGGTCGATATGACCAACCCCGAAAACCTGCGCCAAACCATCAGCGCCAAAACCAAAATCGTCTATTTCGAAACCCCGGCGAACCCCAACAACCGTCTGGTGGATATCGCCGCGATTTCCCAGATCGCTCACCGTTCAGGGGCCAAGGTGGTGGTGGACAATACCTATGCCACCCCCGTGCTGACGCGGCCCATTGAACATGGCGCGGATATCGTTGTGCATTCGGCCACCAAATTCCTGAGCGGCCATGGCGATGTTGTGGCGGGGCTGATCGTGGGCAGCCAAGAGGACATGACACAGGTGCGGCTGGTCGGCCTAAAAGACATGACCGGCGCCGTGATGTCGCCCCTGACAGCGATGATGCTGCTGCGCGGCATCAAGACGCTGGAACTGCGCATGGCGCGGCACTGCGAGACGGCGATGAAAGTTGCCCAAGCGCTCGAGGCGCATCCGGCTGTGTTATCGGTCTCCTATCCCGGCCTTGAGAGCTTCCCCCAAGCAGACTTGGCACGCCGTCAGATGTCAGATTTCGGCGGAATGATACCGTTCGAGGTAAAGGGCGGCAAGGCAGGCGGCATCGCGATGATGAACCGGCTCAACCTCATTCAGCGCGCGGTCAGCTTGGGCGATGCAGAAAGCCTGATCCAGCATCCCGCCAGCATGACCCACTCCACCTACACCCCCGCCGAGCGCGCCGAACACGGCATCGCCGAAGGGCTGGTGCGCCTGTCCGTCGGCCTCGAAGGCGCCGGGGACATCTTAGACGATCTGACCCGCGCGCTTGGCGCGCATAACATGCAAGCTGCCTGACCTGTTTCCTCCAAACCAGACAGCGGGGCGCAGACTGTCACCAACCTGCGCCTCTTACCCCCCACCCCAAGCCGGAGCACCGCATGGCCGAGCATAAGATCTTAGGCGACACCGCCAGCAAGACCCCCAACCGCACCGCCGCAGGTTGGCTAAATGATCTGAACCGCGCGCGCCGCGCCGGACCGTTTCTGGCCGACCACCCTGCCCCCGGCACGGGTTTCTCGACAACAGCGGTTCATGCCGGCACGCATGACGACCCGCGCACAGGCGCTGTCGGCACGCCGATTTATCAGGCCTCAACTTTTGTATTGAATGACCACCAATATGCCTCCGTCGAGGAAGGCTTTGCCCGGGATCGCTTCATCTATTCGCGCTACGGCAACCCGTCGCAATGGGCCGTTCAGGAAAAACTCGCCGCGCTTGAGGGCGCGCAATCTGCCATCGTCTTCAGCTCTGGCATGGCCGCGATTACCAGCACGGTTCTGGCGCTGATGGACAAAGGCGCCCATGTGGTCGCTTCAAGCGATCTTTACGGTGGCACTTTCAATCTGTTCAATCAGGAATTTCCGACATTGGGCATGTCCTGCACCATGGTCAACAGCTATGATTTCGATGCCATCGAGGCCGCGATCCAACCCAACACGCAAATGATGTATTTCGAAGCGATCACCAATCCGCTGCTCAAGATCATCGACATCCCCCGGCTGGCCGAAATTGCCAAACGGCGCAATCTGCGGCTGGTGGTCGATGCCACCTTCGCCCCGCCCATCGCCATGCGCACCCTTGAACACGGGGTCGATGTGGTGGTGCATTCCGCCTCGAAATACCTCAACGGGCACAGCGATCTGATCGCAGGCGTTGCGGCGGGCCCGCGCAAATTGATCGATATGATCTGGCCGCGCCTGTTGAACTATGGCGGCTCGCTGGATCCGCACGCCTGTTTTCTGCTCGAACGCGGGTTGAAAACGCTTGCCGTGCGGATGCGCGCCCATGAAGAAAGCGCCATGGCTCTGGCACAATATCTGGAAGGCCACCCGAAGGTGAAAAAGGTCTTCTACCCCTTCCTGCCAAGCCACCCCGATTATGCCACCGCCAAACGTCTGCTGAAAAACGGGACCGGCAATATCACCTTTGTGATTGAAGGGGGTGACGGCGCAGCACTGCGTCTGGTGAACGCCCTTCGGATCCCAAAACAAGCAACCAGCCTTGGCGGGGTCGAAAGCTTGATCAGCTTGCCTTTCAACACCTCTCAGGCAACCTTCACCACCCGCCAGCGGGCAGATGTGGGCATCGATCCGGGCTGTGTACGCCTGTCTGTCGGCATCGAAGACGCCGCCGACCTGATCGCAGATTTTGACCAAGCCCTGAGCGCCATCTACGCAGAAAAGGAAAACGCACATGCGTAACAGCATCCCCACCGCCGCCCTGAGCGAATTCGTGAACGAGGTCGCGAACGCCCCCGAAGAGGCGCTGATGGACTATGGCATCGAGATAAATTGGGAAAGCGGCACGCGGTCGCGCACCGATACAAAACCCATGAAAATCGGGCCGCATCAGGTCAGCCGCTCATTCACTTGGAAAGCGGACGAGCCGCGCCAGTTGATGGGCAACAACCACGGCCCCAACCCCCAAGAATTGCTGCTGTCGGGGCTGGGATCATGCATGATGGTCAGCTTCATCGCCGGGGCCACCGCCCAAGGCATCCAACTTGAATCCGTGAAAATCGATTTCGACGCGGCGCTGGACCTGCGCGGGTTCATGGGTCTGGGCACCAATTCAACGGTCGGCTTTCCCGAGATCCGTTACAAAATCCACGTCACGGGCGACGCCACGCCCGAGCAATTTGCCGAGCTGCACCGCAAATCCGTGTCGCACAGCCCCAATGCGCAAACCATCGTGAACCCTGTGGGTTTGACAGGCGAGATTTTCAGCACTCAAAGTCAAGCCTAGCCCCCGCCGCGCCCTGTCACGCCTTGCCCTCGCACCTAGAAAGCCGCCCCAATGCCCCAGATTGATCAAAGCCACCTCAAGACCATCGATCAGCGGCTGTTGTGGCTGTCGCATTGGATGATCCACAATGCCAACCACATCCGCCCCAAAGCGGACGGCATCAAGGTGGGCGGGCATCAGGCCTCTTCGGCCTCGATGGTGTCGATCATGACAGCGCTCTATTTCAGCGCGCTGCGGCCCGAGGACCGGGTGGCGGTGAAACCCCATGCCTCGCCGATCTTTCACGCGATCCAATATCTGATGGGCAACCAGACACGCGAAAAAATGGAAGCGTTTCGCGGCTTTCACGGGGTGCAAAGCTATCCGAGCCGCACCAAGGACATCGACGATGTGGATTTCTCCACCGGGTCGGTGGGGCTTGGGGTGGCGATCACGTCTTTTGCCTCAATCGTGCAGGATTACATCGCGGCGAAAAGCTGGGGCCATGATCTGCCCTTGGGCCGCATGGTCGCGCTGGTGGGCGACGCTGAACTGGACGAAGGCAACATCTACGAAGCCTTGCAAGAGGGCTGGAAAAACGACCTGCGCAACACGTGGTGGATCATCGACTATAACCGCCAGTCGCTGGACGGCGTGGTGCGCGAAGGGCTGTTCAAACGGATCGAACAGATTTTTGACGCCTTTGGCTGGGATGTGGTGAAGGTAAAATATGGCGCGCTGCAACGCGCGGCCTTCCAAGAGCCGGGCGGGGACAAGCTGCGCGATTGGATCGACACCTGCCCCAACCAGCTTTACTCGGCGCTGACCTTTATGGGCGGTGCGGTCTGGCGCAAACGCCTGATGGACGCGCTTGGGGATCAAGGCGATGTGACCGCGCTGATCGAGGCGCGCAGCGACGATGCATTGGCCGAGTTGATGGAGAACCTTGGCGGCAACTGCGTGCAGACCATGGCCGAAACCTTTGACGCAATCGACCACGACCGCCCCGTGTGTTTCCTCGCCTATACGATCAAGGGTTGGGGCACCCCGATTGCGGGGCACAAAGACAACCACGGCGGGCTGATGAACAAAACCCAGATGGCCGCGTGGCAGCGCCACATGGGCGTGGCCGAAGGCGCGGAATGGGAAAAATTCGCCACCGTGTCAGACCCCGCCGCCCTGCAAACCACCCTCGACGAAACGCCCTTTTTCGCCAAGGGGCGACGCCGGTACTCCGACAATGTGCTGGCTGTGCCTGCGATCGAACTGGCAACGGACCGCGAGATTTCAACGCAAATGGCCTTTGGCAAGGTGCTCGATGATCTGTCAAAAGGCGACAGTGATCTGGCGGCCCGGATCGTCACCATGTCGCCCGATGTGACCGGCACCACCAACCTTGGCCCTTGGGTGAACCGGCGGAAACTCTTCGCCCGCACCGAGCAGGCCGACACATTCATCAACGAAAAAATCCCCTCCACCGCGAAATGGGAATTCACCCCCGAGGGCCAGCATATCGAACTGGGCATCGCCGAGATGAACCTGTTTTTGCTGCTGGGGGCTGCTGGCCTGTCGCATTCGCTGTTTGGCAAGCGGGTGATCCCCATCGGCACGGTTTACGATCCCTTTGTGGCGCGCGGCCTCGATGCCCTCAATTACGCCTGCTATCAGGACGCGCGGTTTATGATCGTCGGCACGCCCTCGGGTGTGACACTGGCCCCCGAAGGCGGCGCGCATCAATCCATCGGCTCGCCCCTGATCGGGATGAGTCAGGACGGGCTGGCCAGCTTTGAGCCCGCCTTCGCCGATGAATTGGCCGTGATCATGCAATGGGCCTTCGAGTACCTGCAAAAAGATGGCGAAGGCGACCCGGACGAGCGCACATGGCTGCGCGATGAAACCGGCGGCTCGGTCTATCTGCGCCTGACAACCAACCCGATTGAACAGCCCGGCAAACGCGTCGACGAAGACTTCCGCCAAGGCGCAATTGACGGGGCCTATTGGCTGCGCAAACCGGGGCCAAATTGCGACGTGGTGATTGCCTATCAAGGCGCTGTTGCCCCCGAAGCGATCAAGGCAGCAGGCAGCATCGCCGAAGGGCGGCGCGATGTGGGCGTGCTCGCCGTGACATCCGCCGACCGGTTGAACGCAGGCTGGACCGCCGCACAGCGCGCCCGCGCCCGTGGCAATGCAAGCGCGCAAAGCCATATCGAAACATTGCTGGGCACCCTGCCGCGCGACTGCCGACTGGTCACCGTGATCGATGGCCACCCCGCAACCCTGTCGTGGCTCGGCTCCGTGATAGGGCATCAAACCGTGCCGCTGGGGGTCGAACATTTTGGCCAAACAGGCACCATCGCGGATCTTTACGACCACTTCGGTATCGACGCGCGCTCTATCGTAGAAAAGGTGCAGGGGCTGACACCGGGAAGGCCGATTTCGCCAACGCGCCGTTGATGCCTGACATCTCCGGCAGCGCGCAAGCCGACTTGCGGCCCCCAAGGCGCGTGGCAATTCGACCCCTCGTTTGCCGCTTTGCAGGCTGATCTTGACCCGCGCCCCTTTGTTGCCCTTAGCGGCAGCAACAGTGCACGCCCTCTTCCCAATAGTGTTGAGGCGGAACGACACTCTCGCCCCGCCTCAACGCAGTTGGAAATCAGACCTGCACCGCGTTTTAAAACCCGGTGCCCGGATTAATCGTTGTACGCAGCAGTAATGATGATCTCGACCTTCAGCGTATCACGCGCAAGCCGGGCCTCACCGCAAGCACGCGCTGGCGCTTCCCCTGCTGGCACCCAAGCGTCCCACACAGCGTTCATTTCGTCAAAGTCAGCCATGTCAGCCAGCCAAATAATCGCCTGCAAAATCCGGTCAGGGGATGATCCGGCCTTGGCCAACAAAGCCTCGACGCGCGACAGGCAATCTTTGGTTTGCTCCGCGACACTCGCACCCTCACCAACCTGCCCGCAGAGGTATACGGTCCCATTATGCTTCACGATCTTGCTCATGCGCGGGCCGGTTTCAATACGTTCAATCATCTTGTTTCCTTATGTGTTTCAGGCTTCGCCGCCCGGTGAGTCCCCCCCCAAGATAACGGGGGCTACCGGCGGGCGAATACGGCAATGGCCGGTTTCATGGGGCGCTATCCCCTTGGCACCAAGCAATATACGCGCGATCGCAAGACCACAATAACGCCCATGGCGCGGCTCTGCCTTGCGCGCGCAGATCGCTTTGGCTACCGAAGGCGCATCAGTTACCTCGCCGCGCCTTAAGCGCCTGCGAGGCAACTTGCATGAACTCATCGGCGCGCGCCGTGTTCGCTTTGGTCGCCAGGCTCACTCCGATGAACAAAACCGTCGCCACAGGAAGCCCGATGATCCCCGCGCTCAGGCCAAACAGCGAATTGCCCGTCAGGTACATGCCGCCCACGACAATGACGCCGCCAATGATCGACGCAAGCGCACCTGCGCCCGTGCCGCGCCGCCAAAAGAACGCGCCAACCGTTGCCGGAACCGTCAACACAAGTCCAACCGACGCCCCAACCGCAAGGATCGCAATCATGCTGAATTCCATCCACGCAAATGCCAGCGCCAACAGCGAGATCACCGGAATAACCAGTTTGCTAATGCCAAGCTGCCGCAGATCGTTTTTGTCCCCGCCCAGATTGCCATAAACGTCACGGGCAAAAATCGATGACAGCGTCAGCAAGATTGAATCGATGGTCGAAACTGCCGCGGCAAGGATGCCGATCATCACGATCACCCCCAACACAGGCGGCACCATATTCGATGACAAAAGCGCAGATGTGGCCAGATCAGGCCGTTCAAGATCAGGGAAAGCCACCACCGCGGCAAACCCCCAAAGCACTGAAACCACCGTGTAAATCAGGCCAAAGCACAAGAATATTATCAGCATCCGCCGCATCGCCCCCAAGGAGGAGGGCATGAACAACCGCTGGCTTACCTGCGGATTTGAAATGGAGAAAAAGACCCAAGGCAGCGACAGCCCAAGAAAGGTGGTGAAGCTAAAGAACCCCGGTCCGGGCACGCTCAGCATCTCGGGTCTGGTTTGCGCCAAACTGGCAAACATGCCGCTGAACCCGCCCAGTTTGGAGACCACCAACACCGTCACCAACACGGCGGCGACAATCATCACCACGGCCTGAAGGCTGTCGGTCCACATAACCGACCGGATGCCCGCAATATAGGTAAAGACAATCGCAAGCGCGGTTGCCACCAAGATACCGATCCCGAACGGAATTTCCCCGCCCGTCATCCCCGAGAGCAGATACCCAACCCCTGCAAGCTGAACTGCCGAATAGGGGATCAGAAAAACCAAACTCACAAGCCCCGCAGCCACCGCAACCCAGCGGCTATCATAGCGGATGCCCAACATCTCATAGGGGGAAACGAGCCCGTATTTGCGCCCCACCGACCAAAAACGCGGCCCAAAGATCGCCACCAGCGACACACCCGCGAAATAGATAATCTCGAACCCCAGCGCGCCAACGCCGCCCCGATAGGTGAGCCCCGCCAGCCCGACCATCATAAATGCCGAATAGGTCGTGGCAGAATAGGACAAAGCGGACACAATGCCGCCCATCCTGCGCCCGCCCAGAAAATAGTCTGTCATCGATGCGGGCGATCCTACACGCGACAGAATGGCGACGAAAATGGACAGCGCGACATAGATCACCACGCCCCAGATCACCAAAGGCAGCGTCATTCCCCGTCATCCTTAAACTTGGTTGTCGCCAACAGGTTCAACACAATGACCAGCACACCGGCAAGGATCCAGAACAAAAAGCTGCCGCGCCATGTCTCCACCGATTGCAGCAAAAGATAGGGAACCGCAAAGCACGCCACGACAAGCCCCCCGATGAGAGTGAACGATATTTTTCGCAACATAGGGGCTGTCCTGTTTTGTGCATCCGCGTCCGGCGCAACATTGATTGTTCACAGAGATTTCACAAGACTAATGTCTTTGTCTGGCGCGGCACGCGGCGCGCCAGTGCCTCTGCTTCAACCTCGGATCATCGATCCAGTCAGACCTCACCGCGCATAGCGCGCCGCAGTCAGACCATCCATCGAGATTTCCGGCGTCTTCCCCATCACGACATCTGCAACCGCGCGCCCCGATCCGCAAGCCATGGTCCAGCCCAGCGTCCCATGGCCCGTGTTCAAGAACAGGTTGTCATATGCTGTTGCGCCAAGAACCGGCGTGCCATCGGGTGTCATCGGGCGCAAACCCGTCCAGCCTTCCGCCTTGGAAATATCGCCGCCTTTGGGAAACAGATCGCCGATCACATGTTTCACCGTGTCCGTCGCATGTGGCCCCAGCCGGTTTGAATAGCCAACAATCTCCGCCTGCCCTGCCACGCGAATACGGTCGCCCAAACGGGTGATGGCAACCTTATGGGTCTCGTCCATGATCGTGGATTGCGGCGCATAGGCATCATCCGTGACGGGCAAGGTGACGGAATACCCTTTGACAGGATAAACCGGCAGCTTGATCCCGATAGGGTTCAGCACATTCACCGCATAACTGCCCATCGCACAAACATAGGCGTCACCGGTGATCCGTCCGGCTATTTCGGTATCCACCCCCGCAACCTTGCCATTCGCGGTGGCGATAGATTTGATCGCCTGCCCATATTGGAACTCGACCCCCATCTCGATGCACTTTTCGGTCAGCGCAATCGTGAACATGCGGCAATCCCCCGTCCTGTCCGCCGTCAACCTAAGGCCACCAACAAACTTGTTGCGCACTTCGGCCAATGCAGGTTCCACATCGATACAGGCGTCACGCCCAAGAACCTCATAAGGCGAGCCATATTCCGCCAAAATCTCTTGATCCGCCTTGGAGCCTTTCATCTGCTTGGCCGTGCGAAAAAGTTGCAGCGTGCCTTGCTGGCGACCATCATATTCAATGCCCGTATCCGCAATCAGCTCGGGCATGACATCGCGCGAATAGCTGGACACACGCACCATACGGCCCTTGTTGATGGCATAGCTCTCCTGATTACAGTTCCGCACCATCTGCACGCACCATTTCCACATGGTCGGGCTGATCAACGGCATGATGAAAAGCGGGCGGCGTTTCATGAACATCCATTTGACCGCCTTAAGGGGGATGCCCGGCGCCGCCCAAGGCGAGCTCATGCCGTAACTCAACTGGCCTGCGTTGGCATAGCTCGTCTCAAGCCCCGGCCCCGTCTGGCGGTCAATCACCACAACCTCGGCGCCTTGTTTGGCCAGATAATATGCGGTGGTTACGCCGATAACACCCGCGCCCATGATAACGACCTTCATAACAAATCACCTTCTTTTTCAAAATGCGGTTCAATTGATCCAAGTGAACGCCGCACCATTGAGATCGCGCCCCTCTGGCCGGGTCAAGTTACAATCCACCGCGCGTTTCCCCGCCTGCCCCCCAAAAGGCGCGCGCTTTCGATAATGCGATGATCGGCGCGCCCGATGTTTGCACCCGGCCAAGCAAGCCATTCATCTGGAAACCGGCATCAATTGCACAAAACCTGCCGATCGCCCGCCCCCAAGACCTCCGCTCAAATCTAACGCAGACTTGGGGCACAGCTCAGGCGCAGGAAATCGCCAGGTTTTACCAAATTAAAATGTGTACCCTTTCCCGAGACATCCCGGGAAAGGTCGCGTTTAGGTGACCGGCAAGCGCTGACGAACCAGCGTCGTCCAATAAGAACAGCCCCATGCAATGACATCGTCGTTAAAATCATATTTGGGATGGTGCAGCCCTGCGGAAGGGCCATTGCCGATGTTTATCATCGCGCCGGGCACCTCGTTGAGCATGAACGAGAAATCCTCGCCCCCCAGAACAGGCGCCATATCGAGCGAGACATTCGCCTCGCCTGCGACTTCAATTGCGGCCTCGGCAGCCAGATTTGTTTCACGCTCATGGTTCACAGTCACTGGATACATGCGAATATATTCCAACGTGCCTGTCGCACCGAAACCCGCTGCGATGTTTGGTATCAACGCGGTGAGTTGCGCCTCAATATGCGAGCGGACTTCTTCACGCAGAGTTCGAACAGTGCCCGTGATCTCAATGGATTGCGGGATCACATTGAATGCATTGCCAGCGTGCATCGTGCATAGGGACACAACCGCATTGTCCATAGGATCAACTGTGCGCGATGTAATGGTCTGGATCGCTTGGATCAGCGTGGCCGCAATGGGGAATGTATCAATGGTCTCATCTGGGCGGGCCGCATGTCCGCCGCGCCCTTCGATGGTGATCCGCACCTCATCCACAGACCCCATGATCGGGCCGGGCGCGATAGTGAATTCACCAACGGGCAGGTTTGGGCGGTTGTGCATGCCGTAAACTTCGTGGCAAGGCCACCGCGTAAACAGCCCATCGTCAATCATTGCCTTGGCACCTGCCCCGCCCTCTTCTGCGGGCTGGAAAATCACAATAACAGTCCCGTCAAATGCCCGGCTTTCGGCCAGATGCCGCGCGGCACCCAACAGCATTGCCGTATGGCCATCATGCCCGCAGGCATGCATTTTCCCCTCCGCTTTGGAGGCCCAAGGCTTGCCTGTCGCCTCAACAATCGGCAGCGCATCCATGTCAGAGCGCAAACCGATCATCCGGCCCGAGGTGTTTGTTTGGCCGTTGATCACGCCAACAACACCCGTGCGGCCAATGCCCTCCACCACTTCGTCCACCCCTGCCGCACGCAACGCATCTGCAACCGTCGCAGCGGTGCGCGGCAGATCATACAGCAGCTCAGGATTTTGATGCAGATCCCGCCGAAAGGCGGTCAGGGATTCAACGTGTTTGGCAACCCAGTTTTCAACAGCCATGGCTCAGACTTCCTTGCTTTTCATGCGATAGCGAAAGTCGCAATGTGTCGCGCCTTTCATGAGGGTTTGGGTGCGGGTCAATTCCATATCGGGGTTATATCCGATGCAAAAATCACCATCGCGGTTACAGGACAAAAGATGCCCGATGTCCCCCAATCCCATTTCCTTATAGGCCTCCGAATAGCGGCAGCGCGTGACGTTGAAATCCAGCTTCTCTTCCGACGCTTCCAGCGTTTCAATTTCCAGCGCATCTTCACGGGTCCAGTTGGGCTGGATCGCGGCGAAATCGGTCAAATCCGGCGTGCGCCCCAATGCAGCAGCCAGTTGCTGCCCTTGCTCAATCGCAGAGCGCGAGCAAGTCTCGCCAATCACAGCCTCGGCCTCGCTGCGGTCATGCCGGTCTGTGATCACCTCCAACACGTGTTTCAGGATCATGGCTTCGATCTTGCGGCGGATCAGAATTGGCACATCGTTGATTTCCATGCCTTCGGCGGCGGCGTTATCATTGCTCATTGGGTCTCATCCTCATGTTTTTGGTTCACTCATGTCTTGGCGTTTAAGCCATGCCAGATATGTCGGGGCGACGCGCCGCACGATGTTGTGCAGCGGGAATGGCTTCGGCTCGCTGATCGGCAACGCCAGTTCACTTTCGCTGATGCCAGTGGCGGCGCGGGCCAACTCGCGGCCAAGCGCAGTGCCCAGCGCCACACCGCGGCCGTTACACCCGATCCACGCCCAGCCGTCTTGCCCAAGGCTGTGCACGCGGGGGAAACGGTCCCAATTCATGCCGATATAACCCGACCAAACATGCGTCATCTCGGGAACGCCAAGATCGGGGAAAGCTTCGCCCAGATTGCGCGCGGCCTTGGCGCGCACACGTTCGGCAACCTTGTAGCTGCCCATCACGGCCCCGCCGGTAATCAACCGGTTTCGGGCGTCATACCGGAAGAACCGCAGATCGCCGCGCGTGTCGGAAACGGCCTGCCTGCCCGGCAAAATCTTGCGGCGCAGATTGTCTCCCAAAGGCTTGGTCGCCATTTGCCAGCTCAGCACAGGCACGATGGATTTCGCCAGCTTTGGCGCAAGCGACGGCGTCAATTCTCCGGTGTAGGCGTTGGTGGCAAGGATAACCGCGCGCGCTTTCACCGTGCCAGACGCGGTCTTGATCACCCATTGCGCGCCTTCGCGGCGATAGCTGACGACGGGGGAATTTTCATAAACCTTGGCTCCCAAACCTTCGGCGGCTTTTGCCATCGCCCGCGCAAGGGCCAGCGGATTAACATGCCCGCCGGTCGCATTATACATCCCGCCATGCCAAAAATCCGTCCCCAACATCGCGCTGCATTCATCTGCGGTTTTTAGCTCGGCTGGGAAACCATATCTTTGCCATGTCTCAACCCGTTTGCGCGAAAGCGCCACACGGCCAGGGCTATGCGCAGGTTGAAACCACCCCGATTGCTCGGCTTCGGCCTCCATGTCGAACGCGCGTACCAGATCAAACAGGATATTCGCCGAGTTGCCAATCAACTGCACCATACGCTCGCCCGCCGGGCCATAGCGTTTGACCCATGCATCAGGTTCGGCGGAGGTCAGGATGGGGATTACCTGACCATTGTTGCGCCCCGAAGCGCCCCACCCAACAGCCTTGCCCTCCAGAACAGTGACATCGCCGCCGCCTCGCGCCACTTCAATGGCCGCAGACAGCCCCGTAAACCCCGCGCCAATCACAGCAACATCGGTTTCAACAATGCCCTGCAAGCTGGGCGCTAAATCCCGCGGAGGGGCGGTGCCCGCCCAAAGGGACGGCGGGAAAGTGACTGCGCTCATGCCGACCTCTCGATTTTAGGTTGAGGGCTTGTTGCCACCTCATGCGGCATCCAAAACCACCGCAATGCTTCCTCTTCCGGGTGCAGCGGCGCTTGATCTTGGCACGGCTGACTGCCTGCCGCCATTGCCAAGGCATGGGCCTCGGTTAGGCACTCCTCAAAACTGGCCGCTGGCCCCATCTCGCTGTGGCTCGCCGCCCAAAGTTCGGTCAGCGTCTTTGGGCCACCATCGTCAATAAACCGATCCGCCCGCCAAACGCCGCTCTCCAGATCAAGGCGATAATACGCCAGCAAACTAAGGCCATGCTGCGCAATGAAACGCAATGCAGCGGCGATGTTATCCACATCCCCTTCGCTAAAGAACCAATTCACCCCCAGCCGCGCCCAACCCGGCCGGAAGGTCGAGTGGCCCAAACTTACAGCCCGTTCATGGCGCAGCGTTGTGGCATCATCGATCTCAAGCAATGCGTGCCCATAAGGCCCTGCACAAGAACACCCGCCCCGCGCCTGAATACCAAATAGATCATTCAGCAACGCCACGACAAAATTGTGATGCAGCAATTTTCCTTCGATGCGGATGTTGAAGGAAAACACGCCGATACGGTCCTTCATATCGGGTGCCAATAATTCGATGCCCGGACACGCGCCCAAGGCCGCATCCAGCCTTTTGGTCATGGCATGTTCGCGCTGCTCGACCTGCATTTCATCCATATCGGCCTTGAGCTGCAAAACCATGCCTGCTCTGATATTTTCGACAATAGACGGCGTGCCCGCCTCTTCGCGCCGCTCCGGGTTGGTGACGTATTTATGGCCGCTCGCGGTGACATAAGACACGGTGCCGCCGCCCGTGATTGTAGGCCGCAGCGTGTCCAGCATCCATTTATCCGCCACCAACACACCCGATGCACCGGGCCCCCCTGCGTATTTATGAGGGGATAAAAACGCAGCATCAATCCGGTCATCCGCCGTGGCTGATGTGGCCGCCAACCGGACAGGAACATAAGGCGCAGCGGCAGCAAAATCGGCAACAAGCCAGCCGCCTTCGGCATGCATCAGCTTCGCTATCGCCCGCAAATCGGTGCGCACACCCGTCACATTGGAGGCCGCAGAAAACGCCCCGATTTTCAAAGGCGCATTGGCATGTTTTGCAAGCTCTGCTTCAAGCGTGTCCAAGCAAATATGACCGTTCGCCGCCAAAGGAATACGCACAACCTGCGCCGCACTTTCGCGCCAGATCAGATCGTTTGAGTGATGCTCATAAGGACCAACAAAAACAACGGCATCACTGTTCAATGTCTGAAAAGACAAAGCCCGCACAAGTTTATCCGCCGCCCCTGTCGCGCCAGAACCCGCAAAAATCACCGCATGGTTTTCATCAGCATCGAGCGCTTTGCGCACCGTTTCGCGCGCCAATTCGCGCAATTGTGTCGACCGGCGACCCGTGAATGACGTCTCGGTATGGGTATTGCCATAATACGGCAGCACATGGGTGCGGATCGCGTCTTCGATAAAACCAAGCGATCTGCCAGAGGCCACGTAATCCGCATAGAGCAGCGCCCTCGGGCCAAAGGGGCCGGGTATCGTTGTGCCTTCACCGATGATGGCACTGCGGATGGCGGCGAATGAGAGAGACATTTATTTTCCTTAAGCAGCGTCGGTTTTTCGAACAGGCGGGGTCCATGACCGTCCCGGAATCGAAGACAACAAGTTTTGTGTGTAGGGATGTTGCGGTTTGGCAAACACTTCGGCGGTGTACCCGCTCTCAACAATCTCGCCTTTTTGCATAACAATGATCCGGTCACATAATTGCGCCGCGACACGCAGATCATGGGTGACAAACAGCAAGGACAGATTCATCCGGTCTCGCAGATCGGCCAGCAATTTGAGCACTTGCGCCTGCACACTCACATCCAACGCCGAAACCGGCTCATCGGCCACGATCACTTTGGGCTCCATCGCCAAGGCGCGGGCGATGCCGATGCGCTGGCGCTGACCGCCCGAAAATTCATGCGGAAACCGGTTCGCCGCCGCAGGCGATAGCTCAACCATCTCAAGCAGATCACGGGCGCGGGCACGGGCCTTTTCGGGATCTTCCCCGTGCACGATCGGCCCTTGGGCGATGATGTCGATCACCCGTTTGCGCGGGTTGAGCGAGGCCATAGGGTCTTGAAACACCATCTGGATATGTTTGCGCATGGCGCGCAATTGCGGCGGCGAACAGGCCAGCAGATCCGTGCCATCCACCTCAACAGCGCCCGCATCCGCCTCCAAAAGGCGCGTCACCAACCGCGACACGGTGGTTTTCCCAGAGCCCGATTCACCAACCACACCCAAGGTTTCCCCTTGGCGCAGCTCAAAACTCAGATCTTTGACCGCGACTACCGCCTTGCGCTTCCCGCTGATCAACCCGCCGCGTGCGGTGAAGGTTTTGCGCAGCCCCTGCCCTTTCAGAACAAGAGGCAAGGAAGTGACGGGCTTGGGCACCGGCGGCTGCAAATCAGGAACCGATGCAATCAAGGCTTGGGTATAGGGGTGCTGCGGGTGGTTGAGCACCTGATCCGCAGCGCCTTGTTCCACCACTTCGCCTTTGCGCAAAACAATCACGTGATCCGCTATTTCGGCAACGACACCAAAATCATGGGTGATGAACAAAATACCCGCGCCGTCTTTTTGCTGTAACTCCCGGATCAGCTTCAAAATCTGCAACTGCGTCGTCACATCAAGCGCGGTTGTCGGCTCATCCGCGATGACCAATTTGGGCGAGAGCGACAAGGCCATCGCGATCATCACACGCTGGCGTTGGCCGCCCGAAATCTGGTGCGGATAGGCGTTATAGGCGGATTCCGGATCAGGAATATGGACCTGCTCCAGCATCTTCACCGCCAGCGCATACCGCTCTTTGCGCGAGGCGCTAAGATGCAGGCGCAGCACTTCGTCCAATTGCCAACCCACTGTCTTTTGAGGGTTAAGCGCAGTCATCGGCTCTTGGAAGATCATCGAAATGCGGTTTCCGCGCAGCTTGCGCATCTCGCTTTCCGACTTCGACAAGATGTCCTCGCCCTCAAAGGTGATCGTCCCCCCCGCCACACTCACGTGCGGCTCGGGCAGCAACCTCATGATGGCCCCTGCCGATAGGGATTTACCGGACCCGGATTCGCCAACCATGCACACAATTTCACCAGAACGGACGGTCAGGTTCAGACCATCCAGCGCCAGCGGCCTATCTGCCCCTTTGGGCAGAGATATTTTCAGATCTTTGATCTCTAGAATGGGGGCTGCTTGAGTGTTCATTGCTTCTGCCTCGGGTTCATTGCGTCATTCAAGCCTTCACCCAAAAGCGAAAAGGACAGCACAGTCAGGATAATCGCGACACCCGGTATGGCCGAACAGTACCAAGCTGTGCGCAGCACGGCGCGGCCTTGGCCGATCATATTGCCCCAGCTTGCATAGTTGGGATCGCCCAAACCAAGAAACGCCAGCGCGCTCTCAAGCAAAATTGCCAGCGCCATGATAACAGAGGCGTAGACAATGATCGGCGGCAGCGCGTTCGGAAGGATTTCCTTAAAAATCAAAGCGGTGTTGGACACCCCCAGATTGCGCGCCGCATCAACAAATTCGCGGTTTCGCAGCGACATGAACTCTGCGCGCACCATTCGGGCAGGCGCGGTCCAACTGACCACCCCAATTGCAAGCGTGATCCATTCGATCTTTGACCCCAAGATCGCCACCAAGGTCAGCAGCAGCACAAAGTTGGGGATCGTCTGAAAGGCTTCGGTGATGCGCATCAGCAAGTCATCCACCCAACCGCCGAAATATCCAGCAAGCGCGCCAATCACGATGCCGATCACAATTGAAATTGTCGTGGCCGCAACACCGACCAACAAGGAAATCCGCGCGCCATAGAACAGCTGTGACAAAATATTGCGGCCCAACTGATCCGTCCCAAGCGGGATAGACGCATCCACAAAAGGCGCAGTCAACGGAACCCCTGCACGGCGCAGCGGATCACCCGGATCAACTATCCCGGCGGTCGCAGCCATAAAAATAACCAGCGCAAAAAGCACGAGGCCAAGCAAAGCCGCACGGTTGCGGCGATAGCGGCGCCAGAACACTACATAGCGCGGCGGTTCAGCCGGACGCAGGTCGGTATCAAGAACGGTCATGTGAGTTCGATCCGGCTGTCGAGACGTGCATAAAGCAGGTCTGTGAGAAAATTAACGAGGATCACGATGATGGAGCAAAGGAAGATAATGCCCATAAGCGTGTTCATATCGCGTTGAATGACGGATTGGTAAGCAAGCTGCCCCAAACCGGGGAGCGTAAAGATCGTCTCTACCACCACCGAGCCACCAAGCAGCGTTGAGAACTGCAACCCAAACAAGGTCACCGCAGGCAGCAAAGCATTGCGCATAATGTGGTGCACCATCAGCCGCGTTTCGCCCGCGCCTTTTGCACGCGCGGTGCGCACAAAATCTTGATCCGCAACTTGGATAACAGAGGACCGCATGAGGCGCAGATAGAACGATAGGTAAATCAGCGACAACGCAGCCGTCGGCATCACCAAATGCAGCGCCACATCAATCACATGATCCCACCCCGTGTAGAAACCCGCGATGGTCTTGATCCCGCCAACCGGCAACCAGCCAAGTTTGACAGAGAACAGTAGCATCATCATCAAGGACAAAAAGAAGCTCGGCGTCGCATAAAAAATCAGGCCAAGCGTTGAGATAAGGTTATCGGCCAGCGAATATGCCCGCCGCGCGGCAAAAGCGCCCAGCGTGATCCCGATGGAAAACGCAATGCTGAGCGAGGTCGCCATCAACAACAAAGTCGTGCCCAAACGGTCCAGCAATACTGTGGTCACCGGCTGCTCATAGACAAACGACTGACCCAGATCGAAAGTCGCCAATTTGGTCATATACCGCCAAAGCTGTACCCAAATCGGCTGATCCAGCCCGTATTCTGCGCGCAGCCGCGCAATAAAGGCCGCGTCCGCGCCCCCCATGTCACCAACCAAAGCATCAACAGTGTCTCCGGGGGCTAATTTCAGCAATAAGAAGGTGCCAATCATGATCAGCACGATGACGGGCACCGCTTGCACCAGACGCCTCAGTGCATAGACCAACATCGGTGGGATGTTCAGTTTCATTCAGAATAACTTTCGCAGGGGTAGATCGGGTGGAAATGATAGGCAGGCCGCATAAGGGCCTGCCTATTTTCAGATCAATCAGCGAGCCAAAGGTCATACCAGCTGGAGGAGTTCCAGCGCGGTGTGTTGTGGTGGTTCATCAGCTTCTTGGACGTAACCGAGATGAAGGGATGCTCGATCGCAAAGATAACAGGCAGCTCATCCATCGCGTCACGCTGGATCTTGTGATACATTTCCGCACGTTTCGCAGGGTCCAACTCGGAAGCAGCCGCATCGATGGTCATGTCCATCTCGCTGTTTTCCCAACCGAACTGGTTGGTCCAAGGCGTGCCAGCTGCCTGCCCCGACCGCAGCCAAACCGTTGTCGAAACCGCAGGATCCGAGCGGAACTGGTGCCAGCCATTTGCCGTATCAAAATCATGATCGCGGTAAACGCCGTTCAGGAAACCGGGCGCATCATTGGCCAAAATCTCCACGTCGATGCCGATCTCACGCATGGCCTGCGCGAAATACTCGCCCCAAAGCTGGGTGTATTCACCCCATGGCGCAGGACGATGGCGCAGCTTGAACCGAAAGCCGTCCTCTTTGACAGGATAGCCAGCCTCATCAAGCATCTTATTCGCCAGATCAACGTCATAGGCATAGGTCGTCACATCATCGGTGTAATTTGCCGCCCCCGCTTTGGGAACCGGGCCCCGGCCCGGCTCAGCAAAGCCGCGCATGACGGTATCAATGCCGTAATCAATGTCCAACCCGTGGTACATCGCTTGGCGCACTTTCAGATCCGCAAGGATCGGGTTGCGGTGGTTAAACTCGACAGTGGAGTGGGCAACGTTGTTTTCATACCCCTCGGTGCCAACATCAAAGCGGTCATCCTCGGACAGGCGCACGACATCGGCCATCGACACGCCGTTAAACCCGGATTCGTGTACTTCCCCGGCCTCTAGCGCCGCAGCGGCAGCAGATTTATCCTTGATGAAGCGCCAGACGATGCGATCAAGATGCGGGAAACCTTCGCGCCAGTAATCCTCGTTCTTCTCTGCCATCACATATTGGCCGCGCTCATATTCAACAAACTTGAACGGGCCCGTCCCCACTGGCGCTGTGTTATATTCGTTGCTTAGAATATCCGTGCCTTCATACAGGTGCTTTGGCATCGGATGCCCCAAATCAGGCATTGCCGCGACAAACAAATCCAGCGGCATCGGCTTGGAGTAGTTGAAAACAGCCGTATACGGATCAGAGCAATCTACGCTTTCCAGATTGGCCTGCAAAGCCGAGGAATAGTTCAGCAACTTCTTCCACATCTCAATGGCGGTGAATGCAACATCATCACATTCAAACGCTTCACCATCATGCCAGCGCACGTTTTCCCGCAGCTTGACCGTGATTGACAGACCGTCATCAGACCCCGACCATTCGGTGGCCAAAACAGGCACATACCCATCGTAACTCTTGTCGATGAGCGGCTCTACGATTTTACCGCTGATGTTATAGACGCCCGTGGATGCCCGCAGCGCAGGGTTCAATGTGCGCTGCTCGGAAATCATATGGACAATCGCAGTGCCGCCCTTCTTCACTTCTTGTGCAGAAACCGTCACTGGTACAAGTGCGGTTGTGGCGGCCAGGCAGGCAAAGCCTGCTCCGATTAACTTTTGTTTCATGTTTTACGTCCCCGTTTCTTGAATTTTTTCTAGGAACAGACGTTCCATTTTGTCCTTCAAGCCTGCACAGGAATTCTTAACCCGTCAACAGTTTCTAATAAAAAATCAAGAGTAAGTAAAAAATACTATCTTATCCGCAGTCTGTGGTCTAAAATTTCACCAATGAGGCAATAATTGGATTTTTATAATGACCCCAACTGTTTGGATCACTGGCGCAAGCTCCGGAATTGGCGCGGCTGTGGCGCATGCTTTTGCACAGGCAGGATACCGCGTCGCCCTCACCGCGCGCGGGCGCGCAGCCCTCGAAGACGTGATCGCCGATTTCCCAGACACCGCAGAGGCGTTGATCGTTCCCGGCGATGTCACAGACCGTGACGGCATGGCCGCAGCAGCCGCCGAAATTCAGGAATGGAGCGGCGGCATTCACGTCTTGTGCAACAATGCGGGTCTCAATATCCCGCGCCGCAACTGGGCAGATCTGGACTGGGAAAGCTGGGACCACCTGCTGCGCGTCAACATCACGGGCGCGCTTAATGTCATCGCCGCCTGCCTGCCGATTATGCGCGCCCAGCAAGACGGCATTATGATCCACACCTCCAGTTGGGCAGGCCGGTTCCACGCCCCTGCGGGCGGCGTTGCCTACGGGGCGTCAAAACATGCGCTCTCGGACATCTCAGCCAGCCTAAACACCCAAGAAGGCGTGAATGGCATCCGCTCCACCGCGCTGTGCCCCGCCGAGGTTGCCACCCCTTTGCTCACCAAAAGGCCCGGATTTGACGCCTCCACAATGGCGCATATGATCCAACCAGAAGACATGGCCAAGACCGCGCTTTACGTGGCCAAAATGAACCCCAGCGTTGCAGTACATGAGATCCTGCTGGCGCCAGTGCGCCGCTAACACCGCCGCACGTCCAAATGAAATTTCAACTGAAAGAATTTATCAAATGTCCCATCCCGTCAAAGGCATCGATCACTGTTTTGTTCTGGTCGAAGATCTGGATACATCCGCCGCGCAATATCAATCGCTTGGCTTTACTCTTTCGCCGCGCGGCGTGCATTCCGAAGCGAAGGGCTCTGCCAACTATACCATTATGTTCCCCGATGACTATTTCGAACTGCTTGGCCTGTTGCGGGCGACCCCGCTGAATGCAGCGCGCGGCAAGGCGCTCAAAGATCATGGTCAGGGCCTGCACGCCGTGGCTTGCCGCATCGACAATGCCGAAAACGCCGCAACCCAGCTTACTGAACTGGGCATCGGCACCAACGGTCTGGGCAGCTTTGAACGCCCCGTCGACCTGCCAAATGGCGGCACGGGCGTGGCGGCATTTTCGACGCTGGTTTTTGACACTGCCGAGGTGCCCAAAGGGTCGGTTTTTATGTGCCAGCACAAGACGCGCGAAACCGTTTGGCTGCCGGAACTGCTGACCCATGCCAATACCGCATGCGGCTTGGCCTCCATCCTGATTGCATCCGAAACACCGCAAGAGGACGCAAAGGGATATGCCCGCCTCTGGGCAGATGGCCAAGCGGTTGCCGCGCCCTATGGCTATACCGTTGAGACGGGTGCAAACTCCGCCCCCCTCAAACTCATGACAGCTCAAACACTGGCCGCGCACTATCCCGAAATGGACCTATCGCAGGCACCAAACGGCGTATTTTCCGGCATGCAAATCACAGTATCCGATTTGAAAGCCGCCGAAAAATGCCTCGAAACTGCGGGGATTACTGCGTTTAAAACCCAATCGGGCGTGGCCGTTGCGCCTGTCGATACCTCTGGAGTGATTTTGGAGTTCGTGCCCCTATGAACACCAAAGCCAGAAAAACAGGCAGCAAATCCGTTGATACGTTAACCTTCGACGAGATCGACCAAAAGATACTCAACATCCTGCAACACGATTCAGACACAACCGTGCACGTCATTTCTGAAACGGTTGGTCTGTCCGTGACGCCTTGCTGGCGCCGCATCAAGCGGATGGAAGAGGCTGGATTGATCAAGAAACGTGTCGCCCTTGTGGATCACGCCCGCGCCAATGTGCCAATGACCGTGTTCATGGGCGTGACCGCCCCCCGCCACGAGATGAGCTGGCTTGACCGTTTCTGCGCCCTCATCGATGAGGTCCCCGAGGTCGTGGAAGCCTATCGCCTGACCGGTCCTGTCGACTATATTCTGAAAGTCGTGGTGTCCGACATGGCAGCCTATGATCTCGTTTACAAAACCATGATCGAGAAACTGGAATTCAGCCAAATTAACTCCATGATTTCAATGGAAGAGCTGAAATTCACAACGGCCATCCCGACCAAATATCTATGAGCGATTGCGCTCCCAGTAACAGATTTGGACCGATACAGAAGCGCTCTGATTTCCTGCGGCGCCGCACCCCTTAAAACCGCCATAGCCAAAGGTTTCGCCCCTTGGCTATGGCCGCGCGCCAGCCCCGCCGCCAAATTTACGAATATCGACCGGGACGCCGCCGCCCCCCCCCTCAACGCGTGCCGTCTGCACCTCGCTGAAAAATCAACGCGATCTCATCGCACCCCAGCAACATCCATTGACCAAACGCCAAATCATCCGGCAGCAAAAGATCCCCCAGCCGCTCACGGTGCAATTCCACAACATGGTTACCGGTTGCGGCAAACATGCGGCGCACCTGATGGTATCGACCTTCGGTTATCTCCAGCAACGCCTCGGTGTCCGAGACAACCACCAGCTTCGCCGGCGCCAACGGCTTTTCCTCGCGCGCCAGCATAAAATTTCCCGAGGCAAACGCATCGCCTTCCGTTCCGTCAAGCGGGCGGGCCAACTTGACACGATAGGTCTTTTTGATGCTGCTTTTAGGGCTGGTGACCCGGTGCAAAAGCGCGCCATCATCCGTCACCAACAACAGACCCGATGTCTGTTTATCCAGGCGGCCAATGGTCGAGAGCGCGGGCGTGCGGCGCCGCCACCGCTCGGGCAAAATGTCATAAACCAGCGCGCCCGCCTCCTTGTGTGAACAGGTCACCCCCACCGGCTTGTTCAACAAAACAACCATGCCCGCGACAGGATCGATCGCCTCGCGATTGATCATCAACCGGTCCGGCAAATCTGCCGCGACAGGAATGCGGCTGGCCGGGTCCCGAATGGCAGCGCCGTCCAACATAATCGCCCCGGCCTGCGCCATGCGCTTGATCTCCGTGCGCGAGCCATAGCCCATTGAAGACAAAAGCTTATCAACCCGAGAACTTGGCACCTTCGCCCCAGCAGCCCCCATCACCGCCCGCCCCCGCCAAATGGCTTCTGCGCAACGCGGCAAAAGCCCTGCTCTTGGAACGGATTAGATGGGCGGATTTGATGGATGAGCAACATAATATCCCCTCGGACGACGGATCGTCACACGCGTGGCAAAAATCTGTGAAGAGGCCCCGGGGAGTACGCCAAGCGCGACCGCGCTCAAACCGCCCGAGGAAAGGGGCGGTTCAGCAATAGGAAACGGAAATGATTAACATATTCCAACATAACCCCGACCGTAGGCACTGAATTTTGGCAAGTCAATTGCTCCATCAAAGGACCACAGCCCGCGCGCACTCTGATTGCTCCAAAGGCAGCAATGCCTCGGCCTGCCCCCAGCACTCACCCGCCCCGACCGCGCAATTGAATGACAACATGTTTCAGGCTCTCCCAAATCATCTAGAAAAGGGACTACGAGAAAAATCAAAGTCTTAGCTTAAAATGGTGCCCGGGGGCGGAATCGAACCACCGACACGAGGATTTTCAATCCGCTTATCACAACTATTGGGTTGGCTACGTTCTGAGACAGGGTGAGACACTTTGAGACACAAAACCTAAATAACCTATTGATATAAATCATATAGGTTCAGATTTTCTGGCTCAATAGTCCGTCTCAAAAATCTCTTCACGTCTCACGAGGGATCAAAACAGCGCCGCAAATTTGTCGTCCCGGCGTCGTCCCGAGCGCTTTAATGCGCTTTTGCCGTCTACGACATTTCCGGACGCACGGAAACGAAACGACTTCCTTCCTGAACATCAGATCAGGAGCCCAAAGTGTCCACCAGCAAGACCACCACACAGAACCATCCCACCGAACGCACGAGCCGAAAGGTGAAACTTACCGATGTTTTTCTCCGCGGCCTCAAGCCGACTGGAAAGCGGCAGACAATTGCAGATGAGGTCTGCCAAGGACTGTCTCTGCGGGTAGGTGCTAAAGGAACGAAGACATGGGCCTATATGGGCCGCGACTGCCACGGCAAGAGCCGCACGGTAACTATAGGCCGGTATCCAGAGGTGCCGCTAAAAGCTGCACGCCAGCAGGCCGACCAACTTCGCGGTATCTTCGTTGTCCCGGCGCGGCTGACTGAATACCTCGAACCTACGGCTATCATAGATGATGTGACGCTTTTCCAACTTTTGTTAGAAGCTGAAAGCAGGTTCCGCGCTACGAGAAAGATTTGGAAGCAGCGCGGAAAGGAAAGTGATGCTTCCACTGCTCGTCAGGTCATTTCTACAGTATTTTGCAAGATGCTGCAGCGACCTGCGAGGGAGTTGACCATTGAGAAGGCATCTGAGCTTGTCCACACTTACACTCCAAAAAGTAAGGATCGCACAGGAAAGACATCAGCAAACGGCCAAGCTTCCAAGGCGCTGGCCTATCTGAGAACTGTCTTTAACTGGGCATCTCATAGGACACCGCGGTTTGTAAAAGTTGGAGCCGGGCGGATTCCCCAGCTACTCCTTGCAGACCTTTCTACGATCCAAGACCCGGCAATCGACGACCCAATGATTACAGGCGGACGCGATCGGGTATTATCTGTGGCAGAGCTTCGCTGCGTGCTACAACACCTGACCGTGCCGGAAACAAGTTCGACAGATTGGTGGAAGGTAGATCTACGCCCGATTGCTCAAAAATTCATACTCTTAACACTCGCACGAATTGAAGAGGTACAGGCTGCGCGGTGGGCGGACGTTTGCTTCGACGAATGCCTCTGGACAAGACGCGTCAAAGGCGGACGCGAAGTTACGCACCCTTTGTCAAAGGCTGCTATAGATCTTCTAAAGTCTCTCCCCGGGTTCCCTAATCACGAAAGCGGTCAACTTATCTTTCCGAACCAAGATCTTGGTCCGCTTGGCAACTGGAACCGGTCAAAGAACATGTTGCAGGACCTGTCGAGTGTCGAAAATTGGCATCGACACGATCTGCGGCGCACTGGAGCGACCATCCTGGTACTGATGGGCGTACCGGCAGAAGTCGTTGATACCCTGTTGTCACATAAAAATCCCATGTCAAGGGAAACGATCAGCCCTGCACTTCAGAGCTATGTAAGCCTCGCTAAAGAGATGAAAGGCTTGCCAAACCCTCTCCGAGACGCCGTGGAGACACTCGCCGAAACAATTGATAGGATCATGCGAGGAGAGATAGTTACATCCCAATCATCTTACGGCTAATTCTTTCAATCCTTGGACAACAAAAGCCAATTGGGGTGGCTTCGACTTTATAGCTACAGTTTGCCGCTTAGGAGAGATCTACGGGCTCGCTCATTATTACATCCAGAGCGAGAACTCATTTCACGCTCGCTTCAATGGTTCTCCAACCTTCTGCGGACCGGCTACGAAGAACCTCGGCGGCTACATATTCTGATTGGGGTGCGACTGGCGGGCATGCATCTGACGGAGATTGTCCTCCCATCGTAAACCTGGTGTCGCGCAGAGGTCTGCATTGAGCCCAAACTGACCGCGTGAAAGGCGGACTTTATCGCAGGTGCGGCACAAGCTGGGCCAGTAGGAACGGCCCAAAGCCGACCTTAATAGAACCAGAGAATGCCGCAGTGCAATTCCACCAAACCGGACGTTCAACACGCCGTGCGGCAT
>JBPOFD010000017.1:0-34135 GCA_051252055.1 Sulfitobacter sp. | reverse complement strand
ACATCGGGACGATCACCGTCCCACCTGATCGACGCGCGCGCCACGAAATCGACGTCCCGACCACGTCCAATAACTCCGCAATGGCGGTCGATGCCTACACACCACCAACGTCGACAGATTGATTATGCGCATTCCCCAAGTGCTGTTTCTAACGATCATCCGAAGGGCCAATTTGGAGCCTCCCCGTCCCCGTTGCTGCGATGCTTCGGGGCTTTTCTCGATGTAAGGACGATGGAACGCCGACCCTGTAATCCCATTCGTTAAGTTCGCAATCGGGAAAGACACAACAATTGCCATGGCATTGTCAGAAGGAATCGGCGTGAGGCGGACGGAAAAACAATAACTCAAGGGGGGGGTAAGTGGCGGACAGATAGTCAGCCACAGCATTATTATATATTACTTATAATCGTTTAATAACAATATATTAATAGAAAATCCCAGATATAAAAGTGTAGCAAAATGTGTAGCACAGCATTCTGGCGAACAGTTGGTTGCGGGAGGGCACAACCGCCTGAGCTACCGATTCTGAGGTGCGCTGTTTAGGCGGATGTAGATCTGCCGCTTTCTTTAGTCCACGACCCGAAATACACTGCCCGTCGCTGACTCTCGGATGAGATCGACCCGTGTCCCATCCCAGTGATAAGCAAGGTGCCGCCCTTGTACGGGGTGATGGGCGAGATCTGGGTAGAAGAGTCCGACACAATCTCCTGCCCCACGCACACTGGGATATGTGATCCCTTCAGAGTCACCCGCTCTAAGTGCCGCGGCGAGATTCTGGGAGTTCGTATAATCGTTAGGATCGAGTGCCGCATCGAAATCGCTGATGTCGCCCCTGATGTCATGCAACCGCGCATCCACACCCATCAAGAGTTCGCGAAACTGCGAAACCCAGCCTGGCGCCTCATTCGTAGCTGACATAAAACCTGCATAGTGATGCGCAGTCTCATGGACGGCAGTTTCAAAGTCACTTGCGATATAGAGGACACTCAAACGGCCATCTGAAAATCGGCTAGGCCGATCCACACTGGTATGTGTGAACGGTGCCATCAGATAACTGGCCCCCAGCCCTCCAACCCGTCGCTCAGCCGGAATCAGGTCAATGTTGCCAATGGTCTCCATCAGCCTTGGATTTGTTTTCTGCTCAGCCGAGATGAGCAAAGGCCAGTCTTCTGGCTCAGCAATGTCCTCGAACAGATCGATTGGCGGGAACACGCTTCGAATGATCCGAACAGCGCGATCCCACACGACATGATTGACTGGAATATCGGCGGTATTGATTACCAAGCGCCACGCTCCGCATCGACATACCGGCGAACGCGCATGAGGTCCGTGAGATCACCGCCGAGCATGATATCAAGAGCTGATCGGTCGCCAAATGCTGTGTTTCGCGCTTTGATCCAGCCGTAGGTTCGATCCGGTTCCGAAAAGATGATGCGAAGCGCTTTATGGACACCCAAAAGATTGGATAGCCTTGCTTTCATGTCTCGGTTAATGCGCCCAGGCTGACCAGCTTTCCAGCGACGATAAGTTCGCACCGGAAGGTCAAGCAGGACAGCGGCCTCTTCATCCGTGATGTCCCATTTTCCGAACAGGTTTAATACGGCACGCAGCATTGCCCCGCCTTCCTCATCAGTAATTTTGGCAGGTACAAAATCAGGTGCGCAGGTTGTGACGGGTTGAAGTGCCATTAGACTCTCTTTTTGGCATCATATAGCAACTATGATGCCATATGGCAATGCATCTATCTCCCTAACGATGTCCAACAGAAGCGAACGCTATATTGGCTTTTCGGTGAGTATGACACGCTAGCGCGACTGCGCTGACCAACCTCTTGGCTGCGCTCAGTGCCACCTAGCCCTGCGTTTATTTCGGATGAAGCCTCAAGTCCGCGCGCTTTTCATCATTGACGACCGCTTCTTGGGTAAAGTCGAAAACACCCATGCCCCTTCCCCGAAGGCGAACTCTGTTACAACAAACAAAGGCAGTCACCATACGTTTGTTAAAGCGGTGGGTGATCGGGTCGAGGGTCGCGGTGGTCATATTAGCGTCACCGAAAACCGTGGCCCATTCCCTAAAGCTCAAGTTGGTGGTGATGCTCGATGGCCTGAACGCCCACAGCGGCCTGTTTGAACTCGTCTGTAAACCGTATTCCCTTGTTCACATCTGTCTCTCCTTGCTTACAAAATTACCAAGCAAAGCGTCTAGGGAACTGGGGGCACCTCACCTTGCAACATTCAGAAGCGATTGAAGTCACTTGCACACATCAAGGGTTTTCTCCCAATGTATCTTGGCCGCGAAGGCGGAAATTGCAGACCCGACAAGCAGAATTGCGGCAAGGCCGAAAGTTCCCCACCATCCGGTGCGATCAAACATCAACCCGCCACCCGATGCGCCCAAGGCGATGGCGAACTGGATGACTGCCACCTGCAAACCGCCGCCTTCCTCGGCCTCGTCACGCAGAACGCGACTGAGCCACGTGCCCCAGCCCACCGGCGCCGCGGTCGCGACGAAGCCCCAGGCAACGAGCAGAACAGCAATCGGGATTTGCCGTGGCGTGACCGAGATCAGCAGCACAGCAATCACCGCCATCAGTAGTGGAATGGCAATATTGATGGCATAAAGGTAGCGCGCCAGTCGCTTGCTGACCATTCACGACCCAGCGACACCTGCGAGACCGAGCCCGAGAAACACCACAGACAGTGCGTTGACCGAATAACCCGCTACGCTTTCGAGGTAGGGGCGCAGGTAGGTGAAGAGTGCAAATTGGCCCATGAACAAGAACAAGATCGCCGCCATGCCGAAAGCGATTTGCAGACGCCGCAGCAGGCCAAAGACATTCCCCCGTGTGGCACGTCCGCGCGGAGGCAGGGGCGGCATGCTGACCCACTGCCAGATCAGCGCAACCAGCCCAAGGGGCACGACCAGAAAGAACGCACCCCGCCAACCAATCAGATCTCCCAAAAAGGCCCCGAGCGGTGCAGAGACGGTTGCCGCAATCGCGACGCCCGCGTTCAGCATGGCGAGCCCCCAAGGCACATCTCCTTCGGGCAAGAGGCGCATGATGATGGCAGTGGACATACCCCAGAAGCCGCCGATGGCGATCCCCAACAACAACCGGCCAGCCATGAGTGTGATGTAATTTGGCGCAAACGTGACGATCAATCCCGATGCGATCAATTTGACCGAAAAGGCCAACAACACCGTCCTACGATCGATATTGCGGGTCACGCTTGCGGCGCTCAGGCTCGTGAGTACTGCGAAGATACCGGAGATCGAAATTGCCTGTCCCACCTGCCCTTCCGACACGCCTAGGTCGGTTGCGATCGGGGTCAAAAGGCTGACCGGCATGAACTCAGACGCGATCAAAGCCGCGACGCAGAGCGTCATCGAAAGGACGGCTCCGGTGGCAGGGTTTGCGACGGATGATGGGTGAGAGCCGGTGGTGTTCATTCGCAAATCCCAAAGCAACAAAAACGGAAAAAGGCGTTACATGACGAGGTGGCTCGGCGCAAGAGCCGTGGGTCGGGCCAACTCTACCACTGACGGTCAGCCGTGGTAGTCGTCGTCGATGACCTGCTCCAACCACGTGACTGGGCTTCCGTCCAGGCTCTCATGGACCGCGATGTGCGACATGGCTGTGTCGGGTGACGCACCGTGCCAGTGTTTTTCGCCTGCCGCAAAACAAATGACGTCGCCGGGGCGGATCACTTCGATGGGACCGCCTTCTCGCTGCACGCGCCCCATGCCGGCCGTGACGATCAATGCCTGTCCGGCGGGGTGAGTGTGCCACGCCGTTCGGGCGCCGGGTTCGAACGTCACTAAAGCACTCCCAGTGCGGCCCGGGGCCTCAAACGTGAAGAGTGGGTCGATCCGAACTTGGCCGGTGAAATAATCTGTCGGGCCGCAGACCGACGGTTGTGATCCTGCGCGCATGATCTTCATTGACATGACCTTTCCTAGGTTTGCCCGTAAAGGGCAATTCACTTCGCAATATCTCGCGCCATCGTAAGATCGCGATTTGCCGCAGCGACGAAGATCACCACGGGGTAACGATCAAAGCTGTTGAACTGTTGGGCGGAAGATGATTTCGCTTACATCCACATCCTCGGGTTGGCTGATCGCAAATGCCGCCATTCGCGCAAAGCTGTCTGCGGGAATACCGACTTTGCCGACGTAGTCTTTGTTGGCGGCTGTCACCTCCGCGTCCGATATGTGGTCCAGAAGTTCGGTCTTTACCGCGCCGGGGCTAAGGATCGTTGTGCGTATATTGTAGGGTTTCGTTTCCTGACGCAGCCCCTCACTGATCGCGCGCACCGCGAACTTGGTGCCGGAATATACCGCAGAGGCCGGAAAGATCACGTGGCCAGCAACCGAGGACGTCGTAATGATTTGTCCAGATTTCTGCTCTTTCATGTGGGGCAGTGCCGCAGCGATGCCGTGTAGGACGCCCCGAATGTTCACATCAATCATCTTGTTCCACTCGTCGACCTTAAGACTTTCAATCGGCGATAGCGGCATGATGCCTGCGTTGTTAATGAGAACGTCGATGCGACCGAACGTGTCGACGGCGGCGTTGACGAGGGCCTGAACGTCGAGCAGATTGGTGACGTCTGTGACCACGCCAAGGGCTTCGCCGCCCTTGTCAGCGATCTGCGACACCAGTTGGTCCAATCGGTCAGTGCGTCGAGCAGCTAGGACGACTTTTGCGCCCTGTTCTGCCAAGTGAAGTGCCGCGGCTGCGCCCATCCCACTTGACGCACCAGTGATGACGACGACTTTGCCTGAAATATTGTTGCTCATTATAGCTCTCCGGTTGTCTTGTGAAAAACGGAGCGAACCCCACAGATGTGAGCTATGGACGGTCAGTCCACAGCTTCAATCGTGACCGTAACTGGGTCGGCGTGGTCGAAAATCGACACGTAGTCTAGGACCTCGCCAAGGATCACGATCCCCGGCAAGGGTACGCGCCCCGTCCGGTAGTAAATGACGAAATCGCCCGTACCCCAAAGCCCGAGCGTGCCGGTCGCGAAATCACGCTGGCGGACGTCGGACGGCAGGCCCCGTGGCAGCTTGCCCGTCTTTTCCTGCCGTAAGTGGTCGCGCATCGGCAGCTCCAACGGCAACATGACCCGAAGAGCCAGTGCAGCAGGATTGTCATTCAGCGTCGCGACAACAGAGTTATTCCCGCTGGTGATACGAATGCGGTCCTGGGCCATGGCGGGAAAACTCGCTCCTACGAGGGTTAGTAACAGTAAGACGGTGCGTAGCATTTTCCCTCCTTTCGATGGGCAAAAGTGCAGCATCGCACTGGTCTGCGTTTCGATTTTTAGATACTTAAGCCAAATCGGCCTTCGCAATTAGTACAGTAATTCCGCATGGACTTATCGCCTGCCTCGATCAATCATCCAGAGGCAAGTGGGAGTATTCGATGCGCAAGCCCGATTTTAACGATCTTGTCTGGTTTCAGGCCGTGGCCGAACTGCGCAGCTTCACCAAGGCAGCAGCCAAAATTGGCGTGGCACAATCGACACTCAGCCAGCGGATCAAAGACCTCGAGGCGCGGATGGGCGTCTCTATTCTGACGCGGACCACGCGCAACGTGGCCCTGACTGCAGCAGGCGAGCGGCTGCTTGAGACTATTTCCCCGCGCTTTGCCGCTATCGAGGATGACATCGCCGATCTGATGGCCCTGCGCGATATGCCGTCAGGGTCGATCCGCCTGACGCTTTCCGACCACGCCTTCGAAAGCGTTGTCTGGCCAAAGCTGAAACCAGTCCTTGCCTCAAATCCCGACATCGCCATCGAATTCAGCATTGACGGCGGCTTTCGCAATATCGTCGAGGACGGGTTTGATGCCGGTGTCCGGCTGGGCGAGAGCATCGAGAAGGACATGATCGCAGTGCGGATAGGTCCGGATTGGCGGCTGGTGGCCGTGGCGTCGCCCAGCTACGTCGCTCGCCGAGGCGTACCAGAACATCCGCAGGATCTCATCCATCACAACTGCATTGGCATGCGCCATATCACGTCTGGCGGCCTCTATTCTTGGGAATTCGAGAAAGACGAGCAGCCACTGCGCGTTCGCGTCGATGGCCAGCTGGTCTTTAACAACGCCTACGCGATGATCGACGCGGCCGTTTCAGGCCTAGGGATTGCTTACATGCCCGAGAATATCGTGGCAGCAGCGTTGGAGGCGGGAACTCTCGTCCAAGTACTGGACGATTGGTCGCCGTTCTTCGAGGGTTATTACCTCTATTACCCGAGCCGACGTCAGAATATGCCCGTGTTCAAAATCTTGACGGATGCACTGCGCCATAAGGCTTAGAGAATTTGAAATGACCTTTGCCAAAATGACGATCATATCCTCGAGGCAATACTGAAGTGGTCCTGCTTTTCAGGACAGGTTTGCGGCTTGGCTAAAATGCATCTGGTGTGTGTTCATGCCGCTTTTCGTATCTCTGCGTAGCCAAAGTATGCGATGTCCGGAGTGCGCTTATCAAGGGCTATGCGGCGCGCTTGGACCGCCGTTTGCGATAAAGCTTATCCGGTGCAGTCACCTCCAGGATGTCTACACGAGCGATCTGCATATATCGCAAAAGCCCCGCGCAATAGCTGCCGGTGCATTCAACGCCAATCCGTTGCAAGTCACCGAATGAGCGCATCCATGTCAGCATTTGCTTGTAACCCCGCCGTGTTGTGGCAAAGCTCTGTGTTCCCAGCACTTGATCATTGTCATCGACAACGGCAGCAACGTGGAGGTCTTTATGTGATGTCGGCGCACACGATGTCGCCCAGCCGAGAAGCCGGATTGAGGAAGGTAAGCTGCAATCTCCTGAACTGTCTTGTCGCCACGCAGCGCCTCAAGCGCCACAACAGCCTTAAACCTGTCTGAAACGTTTCGTCGCTTCGTCATTCTCGTATCCATTCATCAGTGTTGGATACACCTTAGCACGCTGTCCGAATTTGCCAGACCACGTCATCGCTTATAACTCGTGCAAGAATCGACACTGTCCCAAATGTGAGGGACCGGCGGCGCACGACTGGATGGCGGCATCGCCCGACAACATCAATGCCATCGCGTTGTGTACTTCATCTTGGGTCAAGCTACGCGGGCGACCTTTACCTTGGGCCACGATACCGACAAACGGAGTACGCGTCATTCAGCAGCCATCGGTAATTGCAATGCTGCCAAAATAGCGGAGAGTTCAGGCTTGCATGAGCCACAATTTGTGCCTGCACAAGTTACTTCGCCGATGGCATCAACCGTCCTCGCGCCGTCTGCAATTGCGCTGCGCACAGTGTTGACCCCGACATTCATGCACGCGCAGATGATCGCTCCCGCATCCACATGATCCGCCGCCCCGCGCCCTGCCAGTGACGACAAGGCGCTTGTTTCTGTCCCGATCAACGAAACAACATAGGATCGCGCCAAACGCACGGGCGTTGGGCTCGCGAAAAAGAGGGCAGTCAATCGTTTACCCTCGTGAAACGCAATTCGGACAAGACCGCTTTTTAAGTCCTCCAAAACGGAAATCTCGCCACTGGGTGCCGCTAAGATATCGCGCACAAAAGGGTCCCAATCGTCAGGCGCTTTGGTATCCGCAAACTCGCCTTGCCACCCCGTCGCCGTTCGACTGATCGCGGCGTAGCGACCAGTCGGTGCAAGTGGCGACACACTCGCCCCGAACCCGAACCAAGCGGCCTCGAACCTTCGCGCCACGATACTGCCCGTCTTCAGAGCAGGTTGTCCCGATATAGGGTCCACATTAGATGTAATGAGCTGGTTGATCTTGCCAGAGGCGGCCTGCTGCCCGGTCCAATGCATCGGCGCAAACACTTGTCCCTTGGTCGCGCGATCAGTGATCAAGGCTCGTAATATCACATCACCATGAAGGCTTTTAACTGCAACAAGATCGCCGTAGCCAACGCCCATCGCGGTCGCATCATCAGGGTGCATTTCAGCGTAGGGTTCCGCCAAATGGGCCCCCAAACGGGGTGCCTTTCCCGTGCGCGTCATCGTGTGCCATTGGTCGCGATTCCGCCCCGTATTCAGCGTCAACCCCTCAGAAGGCACCGCAACGGGCGGCGTCACAGCAATCATTCGCGCCTTGCCATCCGGATGAAAAAACCCGCCATTCGCAAAGAAGCGTTTGTTGTTGTTGGGCCATTGTGTCGGGATCAAATCGGCGTAATCCGCGTCGGCAAAAATGCTCAGATCAAGGTCCCTACCGAAGTCACGTGTTGCGGCAGAAAGCGCCACATACTCCGCGAATACTTCGGCAGCAGACCGATAGGAAAACGCATCCCCCCAACCCATCTTTTGGGCCACATCACAGATGATCTTCCAGTCTGGACGGGCCAGTTCGGGGCGAGGTAAAAAGGCCCGCTGCCGCGAAATGCGCCGTTCTGAATTGGTCACGGTGCCGTCCTTTTCGCCCCAGCCTGTCGCAGGCAAAAGCACGTCAGAAAGGTCTCCAGTGTCCGTCCGCGCCATGATGTCAGAGACCGCAACAAACGGCACTTTGGCGATTGCTGCGGCGACGGCTTTTGCGTCAGGCATGCTGACGGCGGGGTTCGTGGATATGATCCAGAGCGCTTTGATTTTACCTGCGGCACAGGCTTGAAAAAGGTCAATGGCCTTAAGTCCCGCGGACGTGCAAATCGTTGGGCTTGCCCAGAAACCTTGAACGGCATCACGGTGACCTGCATTCTCGATATCGAGGTGATTTGCCAGCATATTGGCCATCCCACCGACCTCTCGCCCCCCCATTGCGTTGGGCTGGCCCGTGACCGAGAACGGCCCGCAGCCAGCCTTGCCAATTCGCCCCGTTGCGAGATGGCAATTGATGATCGCGTTGACCTTATCAGTTCCGCTTGTCGATTGGTTTACGCCTTGCGAATAGACGGTCACGACCTTCGGAGTGCCTGCCCAAAGCGCGTAAAATTGCGCGAGGTCCTCTGGCGAAAGTCCTGATTGCGAAGGATCGGTCTGAGCCGCCAACTCAATTGCTTCCCGCGCGCCCGCAACATGCGCGTCAAGATAGGCATGGTCCAGATTTTTGGTTTCGGCAAGATAAGTCAGGAGCCCGTTGAACAACGCCACATCCCCATCGGGGGCAACCCGCAAATGGACATCGGCCAAGTCGGTCGTCGCGGTTCTGCGCGGGTCGATATTGACCACTTTCATGTCGGGCCGCGCCGTCTTTGCCGCCGCAATGCGTTGGTGCAGAACGGGATGGCACCACGCGAGATTTGATCCGACCAAGACAATTAAATCGGCGTCTTCCAAGTCTTCGTAAATGCCGGGAACGGTATCAGATCCAAATGCACGCTTATGACCTGCGACCGATGACGCCATGCAAAGTCTTGAATTGGTGTCTATATTTGCTGACCCGATAAAGCCCTTCATCAACTTGTTGGCGACGTAGTAGTCCTCAGTGAGCAACTGCCCAGACACATAAAACGCAACGCTGTCGGGGCCGTGATCGCGAATTGCTTCGCTGAACTTGGAGGCCACCAGGTCAAGTGCGGTATCCCAATCAGTGTCTACACCGTGGACTTTGGGGGCCAAAAGACGCCCCTCCAGATCGATCGTTTCGCTCAGTGCGGTCCCTTTAGAACAAAGCCTGCCGAAGTTCGCGGGGTGGTCCGGGTCGCCCTTGATCGTGCCGTCTGCGCCCGCCAAAACACCACAACCAACCCCGCAATAAGGGCAAACTGTTTTGGTCAGCGTCATGCAACTGCCCTCTGGCTTAGGAACTCCGCATCAAGCAAAATTCGCCCCGCCTCTACCCGCGCAGGATAGGTCGCGACCTTGCCTTCGTCTGGACCTTGCACCAGTCCTGTTTCCAGTGAGATGACCCAGTTGTGCAGCGGACAAGTGACGGAATTTCCGTGCACGATCCCCTCGGCGAGTGGTCCATTTTTATGCGGGCAAGCGTTGTCCAGCGCAAAAACCTCGTCAGCGCCCGTGCGGAAAATCGCGACGCAGCCGTGAGCCGTTTTGACCAGTCGCGCGCCCCGTTGCGGAACGGCGTCGAGGGGTGAAATGTCGATCCAGTTGGTCATTCTGCGGCCTCCAAAGTCAGGTTGGCAATTGGTTGGTACGTCTCTGCTTTGGTCACATGCTCGGCCCAAGGATCGTTGCGGAAAACCGATTGAGACACCTCAAAACGGGCAGCCAACGCGGCGCGGTTTTCGAGGTCTGCGATCTGATCCTTGATCCAGTCGAGGCCCACCTTGTTCATCCATTTATAGATGCGATCGAGGTATTTCGCGTTCTCGCGGTAGCTTTGCGTGACGGCCTTGATCACCTCCATCGCCTCATCTTCCGTGGCGACTTGGATCAACAACTCGGTTTCTTTCACGTCCATACCCGCGGCACCGCCTATGCTAATTTGATAGCCACTATCGACGCAAATAATTCCAATATCTTTGCACGTTGCCTCGGCACAATTGCGCGGACAACCAGAGACACCCAGCTTCAGCTTATGTGGCGTCCAAGAGCCCCAAAGTGTCTTTTCCAGCTTGATCCCCAGACCCGTGGAATCTTGTGTTCCAAAGCGGCAATGATCGGTCCCAACGCAAGTTTTTACCGTGCGTAGACCCTTGGAATACGCATGGCCAGACACCATGCCTGCATCGTTCAGGTCTTTCCAAATGGCGGGCAAATCCTCGCCCTTCACACCTAGCAAATCGATCCGCTGACCGCCCGTGACCTTGACCGTGGGGACCATGTATTTATCGGCGGCATCAGCAATCGCACGCAATTCGTCAGGTGTGGTAATGCCGCCCCACATGCGCGGCACGACAGAGAATGTGCCATCCTTCTGGATGTTGGCATGCTTGCGCTCGTTGATGAAACGCGACTGCGGATCGTCGGTGTAGTCAAGCGGCCAGTCTGCCAGTAGGTAGAAGTTCAATGCCGGGCGGCACACATGGCACCCACACGATGTTTTCCATCCGCAGGCCTGCCACACGGCGGGCATAGATTTCAACTCTTGTGACTTGATCATGCGGCGCACGTCCTCGTGCGTCATGTCGGTGCAGGCACAAATGCTTGCGGCCGCAGGCATGACAAATGCATCGCCAAGAGTGACCGCTAAAACCTGTTCAACCAAGCCTGTGCAGGTCCCGCATGACGCCGATGCCTTGGTCATTGCCTTGATCGCGCCGAGGTCCGTCGCCCCCACTGCAATCGCATCTTCAATCTGTCCTTTGCAAATGCCGTTACACCCACAAATCTCCGCATCACGCGGCAAGGCTGCAACGGCTAAGAGCGGGTCCGACGCACCGCCCCCCTGATACGCAGGGCCGAAAATGAGGGTCTCGCGCATTTCGGAAACATCGGTCTTGTCGCGGATCAGGCCAAAGAACCAATCGCTATCAGCCGTATCGCCATACATCACGGCACCGATGATGCAGCCATCCTCAAGCACCAAACGGCGGTAAACGCCACGCGCAGGGTCGCGGAAAACGATATCCTCGCGGCCCTCGCCCTCGGCAAAATCACCAGCGCTAAACAGATCACAACCCGTGACCTTTAACTTCGTCGACAACTCCTTTGGCGTGAACACGTCAGGTTCGCCCATTAGCGTCTTTGCGACAACCTTTGCTTGGTCATAAAGCGGCGCCACCAACCCGAACAACTGTCCATTCAACTCCACACATTCGCCAACGGCCAGAATGTCGGGGTCGGATGTTTCCATCTGTGCGTTGACCTCGACGCCACGCGCCACGGTCAAATGCGCACCCGTTGCGAGGCGCGTCTCCGGGCGAATGCCAACGGCCATGACAACAATATCAGCCTCCAGAACCTCGTCACCTTCCAAAAGCACACCTTCGACCTTATCCTCACCAAGAATGGCCTTGGTCGAGGCGTGACACTTCACAGTAATTCCGCGTTTTTCAAGATCGCGGCGCAGTAGGTAACCCGCCGCCTCATCCAGTTGACGCTCCATCAGGTGACCCATCAGGTGCAACACAGTGACGTCCATCCCACGCTCAGCCAGCCCTGCTGCAGCCTCAAGTCCCAGTAAGCCGCCACCAATTACAACCGCCTTGCCGCCCTTCTCAGAGGCCGCAATCATCGCATTCGTATCGTCAAGATCGCGGTAGGTGATAACGCCCGAAAGATCCTTGCCCTGCACCGGAATGATGAATGGGGCAGACCCTGTTGCGATAAGCAGTTTGTCGTAATGCTCGGTGCCATTCTTGCTCGTCACCGTCTTGGCGACTTTATCAATCTCGGTAATATGTGTACCAAAATGACAGGTCACACCGTTGGTTTCATACCAGTCGGCATCATGGGTGACGATGTCTTCATAGGTCTTTTCACCCGACAAAACCGGCGACAACATGATACGATTATAGTTGCCCCGCGCCTCAGCGTTATACAGCGTGATGTCGTAATCCGCCTTCGCTTCCAAAAGGTGCTCCAACACCCGACCAGAGGCCATGCCCGCCCCGATAACAATCAGTTTCTGGGTCATCATATTACTCCGCTGCAATTGTGGTGGGTTTCGATTTCGGCTTTGCGCCATGCTCGTATTCCTCAAGGAAATCGAGAACTTCGGCACGGTATTTGTAGTAATCGGGATGCTCTAACAATGCCTTGCGGGTGCGTGGACGGGGTAGTTTTACATCGATAATTTTACCGATTGTCGCTTGCGGTCCGTTGGTCATCATCACGACACGGTCGGCGAGCAAAATCGCCTCGTCAACGTCATGTGTGACGCAAATCGCGGTGACTTTGGTGCGCGACCACACCTCCATCAATACCTCTTGCAGCTCCCAACGGGTCAGGCTGTCGAGCATGCCGAAAGGCTCATCAAGAAGAAGCAATTTCGGAGATAGAGCAAAGGCACGGGCGATGCCAATACGCTGCTTCATGCCGTTCGACATAGAGCCCGCTAGCTTGTCCATGCTATCAGCCAATCCAACCCGTTCGAGATAATATTCGATCACATCCTGTCGCTCGGCTTGTGAGGCGCGTGGGTAAACCTTGTCCACGCCAATCGCCACGTTTTCCTTGGCCGTCAGCCACGGAAACAAGTTCGGGGATTGGAATACAACGGCGCGTTCTGGATCGGCGCCTTCCACGTTCCAACCGTCAAGACGGATCGCCCCCTTAGAGATCGGGTTCAGGCCAGCGGCCATCGTAAGAACCGTGGATTTGCCGCAACCAGAGTGGCCAATGAGGCTGATAAATTCGCCCTTGTTCACCTTCAGGTCAAAGTCTTCAACGACTGTAAGCGGTCCCTTTGGTGTGGGGTAAATTTTATGGAGCTGCGAAAAGTTAAGGTATCTTTGTTCGATTCCGCCCTCTTGTGCCTCGTCGACAACGGCAGGCAGTGAATGAATTGGAGTGACCTTTGGCAAGGCGCATGTGTCTTCGACCTTAGCCGCGATGCCCACGTCCATCAGGTAGTTGGTGACCTTGACCCGCAACGCCTTAAACTGAGCATCATCGTTCATCGCACTGCGGTCGCGGGGTCGTGGGATGTTGACGGTGACAGGGGCGCCTAGGGTGCCATCGGGGTTCAGCGGGATGATACGGTCCGCAAGCAAAACTGCCTCGTCCACATCATTCGTGATCAAGATGCAAGTCTTTTTGTCCTTTTCCCAGATGTCCAAAATCTCATCGGCAAGATTGGCGCGAGTGAGGGCGTCAAGGGCGCTAAGAGGTTCATCCAAAAGCAGCATTTCTGGGTTCATCGCCAACGCACGGGCAACAGAAACACGCTGACGCATGCCGCCAGATAGCTCTGACGGACGGCGCGATTTGGCGTGACTTAGGCCGACCATACCAACGTAGTGGTCGATTTTGGCGTTGCGTTCGGCCTTGTCCAACTTTGGGAAAACCGCATCAACCGCAAGACCAACATTGCCGCCAACAGTGAGCCACGGCATCAGCGAATAGCTTTGAAAAACCAAGCCGCGCTCGGGCCCCGGCCCCTTAATCGGCGCGCCTTTGAAAGAAACTGTGCCGCTATCTGGCACGTCTAAGCCCGCAATCAGGTTCATCAGCGTTGATTTACCTGTGCCAGAAAAGCCAAGGATCGCGATGAACTCTCCTTCTGCCACATCAAGGCTAATATTTTGCAAAACCTCGTTGCGGTGGATACCAGTGCCGAAGCCTTTGGAGACGTTTTGAAAACTGAGGATGCTCATGATGATTACCGGTTCTCTGAGAAGGTGAACATGGATTGCAGGGCATACATCACGCGGTCCAACAGGAATCCGATGATACCAATGGTGAAGACCGCAACCATGATTTTGGCGAGCGATTGCGACGATCCGTTCTGGAATTCATCCCAGACAAATTTTCCCAATCCGGGGTTCTGCGCGAGCATTTCCGCGGCGATCAAAACCATCCAACCCACACCAAGAGACAGGCGTAACCCAGTGAAAATCAACGGTAAAGCGGAAGGTAGCACCAGTTTGGTGATCTTCGCATAGGTTGACATTTTCAGAACCTTGGAGACGCTGACGAGGTCCTTATCTATGGACGACACGCCAAGAGCAGTGTTGATCAAGGTAGGCCAAAGCGAGCAAAGCGTCACTGTGATCGCGGAGACAAGAAAAGACTTGGAAAACATGCCGTCGTTCGTCGCGTAAACTGCCGAGACGATCATGGTTACGATCGGGAGCCAAGCGAGCGGACTGACGGGTTTGAATATCTGTATCAACGGGTTGATCGCAGCGTTTGCCGTGGGCGATAGGCCGGCCATAATACCCAGTGGAATAGCGATGAAAGAGGCGATCAGAAAGCCGAAAAACACCGTCTTAATCGACGTCCAGATTTGCGCGTAGTAAGTCGGCTTTCCTGTATAGACCCGCTCTTTGACATCGTCCATGCGGCCCTCGGCGATGAGGTCGGCGTTGCGTTTGTCTTGACGGTCGTAGAAGGCATCTTCCTTGGCCCGTTCGCGCACAGCGTCTTCATGTAGGCCTACCGCTTGCTCCCAGACTTGTGAGGGACCGGGGATGGCGCCAAGAGAGGTTTGCACGGTGGGCGCGAGGGCTGACCATGCACCTAGGAATAGGAGAATTGCGAGGAGCGGAACGCCCAAAAGTCGCCAGATTTCTGAGGCTTGCGCCTTTGGGTTATCGCCAGACGCGGCCTTGAGGATTGGGGTCATCCACGCGAGACCAAAGACTTTGAACCATGCGTCGGCCTTGTTGATCCGTGTGAATAGGCGGGCGCGGCGCGCGTCTGCGGACAGTGTATCGGGGTCAATTGCGGTCATGATATGGGCCTAATTTGCTGTGTCACTAAGCATGCACCGCGCTGCTGCGCGGCGCACTTTGTTCAGGTCAGTCTTGGATCTGATTTCCGACAATGGTTTGGGTGCCTTTGAGGCCGATTGGCAGGCTCTCTAGGTAGGCGTTTGGCGCGCGTCCATCATAGGCGATGCCGTCGATGATATCCTCAGCAGGCGTTGGCGCCTTAAAGCCATCGCTGTCCCAAGGAAAGTCGGCCTCGTCTGCCATGCCCTCGTCAACCAACAGACGGGCAGCCTCTAGGTAAATGTCAGGACGGTAAACGTCCTTGGCTGTCTCAACGAACCACTCGTCGGTTTGCGGCTCCGCGATTTGGCCCCAGCGGCGCATTTGCGTCAGATACCAGATCGCGTCCGAGTAGAACGGGTATGTCGCATTGTGACGGAAAAAGGTGTTGAAGTCTGGCGCAGGGCGCACATCGCCTTTTTCGAACTCGAAAGAGCCTGTCATGGAGTTCGCGATCACTTCGGCGTCTGCACCAACGTATTCGGAACGCGACAGGATTTCGACCGCCTCTTCACGGTTAGCGTTGTCGTTTTCATCTAGCCAGATCGCGGCGCGGATCAGTGCCTTGGTCAACGCGATTGTTGTGTTTGGGTTTTCCTCGGCGAATTCAGCGGTGATACCGAACACCTTTTCAGGGTTGTTCTTCCACATATCGTAGTCTGTGATAACAGGCACACCAATACCTTTGAACACGGCTTGTTGGTTCCACGGCTCGCCCACAGAATAGCCAAATATTGTGCCCGCTTCCATCGTGGATGGCATTTGCGGCGGCGGTGTTACGGAGAGGTAAACCTCTGCGCCGATCTGGCCGCTGACGTCATCGGGGGAGTAGTAGCCCGGCTCTAAGCCGCCAGCCGCGAGCCAATAGCGAATTTCGTAATTGTGCGTGGAGACAGGGAACACCATGCCCATGTTGAATGGCTCGCCGCGGTCACGGTAGCTCTCAATCACGGGGGCCAAGGCCGCGGCGCTAATCGGGTGCTGCGGGCGGCCGTCGTCCATCAACGGCACATTCGGCTTCATTTGGGCCCAGATGTCATTAGAGACCGTGATCGCGTTGCCGTTCAGGTCCATGGAGAACGGTGTGATGATGTGCGCTTGCGTACCGTAGCCGATTGTCGCGGCGATGGGTTGACCTGCGAGCATATGCGCGCCGTCAAGCTGGCCGTCGATCACGCCGTCAAGCAGCACCTTCCAGTTGGCTTGGGCTTCTAGCGTGACGAACAGGCCCTCTTCCTCGAAATAGCCCTGCTCATAAGCGACAGCCAGTGGTGCCATGTCGGTCAATTTAATAAAGCCGAACTTAAGCTCGTCTTTTTCGAGGTCCAGCATTTCGGCCATGGCGGGTGTCGCACAAAGTGCAGTAGACGCGAGCAACCATTTGAAAGTGTTCATCATTTTTCCCTGTCTTAACACAAAAAAACCGCACGATTGACGCATGCGGGAGGAGAAGGAGGCATGCACAATCGAGCGGCTTTGCTCTGAATTTTTTAGCCAGCATCCTTGCTGGCCGTGTCGGGCTTCGTTGCCCTAAGATCAGTTTTGCCTTTGCTGCCGCAGGGTGCAAATGGTGAAATGCTTCAGTTGCACGATTTAACGCTGCATTGCAGCTATGCCTAAGATTTGAGCATTTTTCCCGCACCAAAGTCGAAGATGGCACCATCAAAGAAAGTGTCGGGGCCGAGAATCAGGGGCCCCTTGGTGCCCGCGATCGTTGTGGGGCGGGTCATAGCGCCTTCGGGCTTTTGTGACGCTTTGGCGATGTTGGCACCCAAAGGTGTGATTGCGTCGCGAAAGATATCACTGCGAAAGATGCGTTGATTATTGGGCATATTGAGCCGTGCCGCGATCCATTGCGCTTGGCTTTCCCATGGGAAGTTGGCGGCATTTTTGTGGAAAGTAATAAAATTGGGTACGTGGATCGGGTCGCAATCTGCGTTTGCGGCAATGTATCCCGTCAGAGCCGGTTCAATCGCATGGTCGGGGAGGTCGAGGTGGTCGCTACTTGCGAGGATCTCAATCGCGAGTGGGATGTTTTGCGGCTGTTCCAGCCATTGCGCTGCCAAATATGTGGCGCGGATCATGCGGTCGGTCGTTTCGCGGTTTTGGATGATCCAGTCGTGGCGTGCGCCGAGAACCTTTTCAGGCGCGGATTGCCAGATTGCGGAGCTGGGCAAGATCAGATGCGCCCCACTTTTTTGCACCGCGACAGAGCCCCACGGCTCGCCTACACAGAACATATCAATACGATTATCAGCGACCGCCCCTGCCATTTGCGGCGGTGGGATGGTGATGATTTCGACATTGCCAGCCGCGAAAGCGGGGTCTTTGGATAGCCAGTATTCCACCAGCAGTTTGTGCATCGAAAACGGAAACGGCACCCCGATCCGTAGGGGTTTGTCCGCGATATTAAGGACGGCATCGGCTGTTGATTTGGGCGCATCAAAGGTATTGCGCCACCCCCCCGCCTGCATGGCCTGCGCCAAAGCGTCAGAAATGCCGATGACGGTGCCGTTTACGGCAAGCACCATCAGTGCGTCAATTTTTGAGGGTGCGGCTCCAAGGCCAAGTGACATGGCAATGGGCATCGGCGAGAGCATATGAGCAAAATCTAGCGCACCAAAAGCGAGCCTGTCGCGCAAGGCAGACCACGATGGTTGCTGCGCGAGGGTGAGGTCAAGACCGACCTCTGCGGCGAACCGCAGTTCCTTGGCGATGATCAGGGGGGCACTATCGACGAGGGGGAGATAGCCACATGTTACTGGGACCGCTTTCATTTGAGCAGGTCCGCGGCTGTGACCAATGCCTCGGCGACATCGGCGACCTTGCGCCCCTGCCCCATCGCGGTTTTGCGCAGCAGATTATAGGCCTCATCCTCAGAAATGGCGCGCGCACGCATGAGTAATCCTTTAGCCCGCTCAATGGTTTTACGTTCTGTCAGGGCGCGTTTGGCGGCGGTCAATTCGGTTTGCATTTTCTGGATAAGTTGAAAGCGGGCGATGGCGGTTTCCAAAACCGGTTTGACGCGGTCCCTGTGCAGGCCGCCGACAACATAAGCGCTGACGCCCGCATCAATCGCGGCTCTGGTCATGGCTTGATCGGTGTGATCCACAAACATGGCAACAGGGCGAGTTTTGGCTTGGGATGTCAGGCTTAAATGCTCAAGTGTGTCGCGGTCTGGGTTGGCCAGATCGATCAGGATCAGATCGGGGTCAAGCTGCGTCAGGATCGGGGCGAGCTGCGCGTTGGCTGCGATGACGGTGACGTTGGACCAGCCGTGCGCCTGTAGCGCGTCGGTGATCTCTTGCGCCTTAGACGCATCCGGTTCGACGACCAATATGTTGAGGCTCTTTGACACGCGCCACACTTAATTGCTGCGTTAGCAAGTGACGCAAGTATTTACGCAATTCCGCAATTTTTGTGAGGCCTTTGCTAAAATATGAAGCATTTATCTTCAGAAAGTAGAAATTTTGAGCGGCCCTTGGACCGATACTTGAGTTGCCATTGCGCGCCTGCAAAGGATACTCTGGCAAAAACAGATCCGATTAACGCCCGCTTGATCTGTGAGTTCATAGCCTTTCGCGCGAAGGCAGGCCGCGCGTCCACTTGTCGACCTTCGCAAGCGCGTAAAATGTCAAATACAGCATCAACAATATGACGCTTTAGCGCAAATGGATCGCGATCTAATCTCGCTTCTGTCAAACCAAATCAAGATGTTGAACAAAGACATCGATATGCACATTCAATCAGACGCTGGCCCCATCGCCAAACAGCAGGTTTGGCAGCCCGATTAAATACAGTTGCTAGATTTGTAGACGCCTTGCTTGGTCATTTTGGACGCACGGGGACCGTGATGTCAGTGTCCAATTTTCGGGGGGTATCTCAGTTGAAATGGTACCGATGCGCAAAACATTAACCGCCTTCGCGGTCCGCCCAGCCTGCGAAAACGCGTTCTAGAAAAATCACGGCGTAATACAAAACGATCCCCAAAAAGGCGAGTGCGATCAGAACCGCAAACATCAGCGGGTAATCCCCGTTGGTTTCGCCAGACTTGAACAGCGCGCCAAGGCCGCGCCCGTGTGGGCTGACAATTTCAACAAGGTTCGTACCGATGAATGCCAAAGTCGCTGACACCTTCAATGCCCCAAAAAATTCAGGTAATGTTTTCGGCAAAGCGATTTTTCGAAAGATCGTGAAGCGCGAGGCGCCCAGAGCACGCAGAATATCGCGGTATTCAGGCTCTAAAGTCGACAGGCCAATGCCCACGGAAACGGCGATCGGGAAAAACGAGATCATAAACGCCATGAGAACGGTATTGAAATCGTGCTGCCCGATGAAGATCAGCGAAATCACGGGGACCAAAGTGGCCTTGGGGATCGCGTTGAACCCAATCAATAGGGGATAAAGCGCATCACGAGCGACACGGGAAAACCCGATGACCATGCCAATCAAAGTCCCAAATACAACGGCGAGCATAAGCCCCACAACTGTCCGCCAAAGGGTTTGCCATCCCATCGTGAAAAACAGCTCTTTGTATTTCCAAAAGGCAGGCGGCAGGTCAGATGGCGATGCCATCTTATAATTCGGCCAACCGTTCGCCCAGACGAGTAACTCCCAAAGACCCAAAAAGATGAGCACGGCAAGGATTGGCGTCGCGATTTTTCCGAACATCAGTGTGCCTCCACATCGCGGCCTTGGGCGATTTTGATCTGATCACGTAGAATATGCAGCATGTCGGAGGCCTTTGGCGTAAACAGGACGTCCAACGTCCGATCTTCAGGAAGGTCGACGTCCATGACGTACTGCGTGCGCGCCGGACGGCCAGACAGCACAATAACCTGATCACCAAGAAAGACACTTTCACGCAAATCATGAGTTATGAGAACTGCGGTGAAGGGTTCGGCGCGGCGCAAGTCACGCATGGTTTGCCACAGATCCTCGCGGGTGAACGCATCCAGTGCGCCAAATGGTTCGTCCAAGATCAGGACATCTGGTTTATGCACCAAGGATCGACACAAAGACGCGCGTTGGCGCATGCCGCCTGACAACTCAGATGGGCGCTTGTTTTCGAACCCGACAAGACCGACCATTTCGAGCAATTCCATCGCGCGCGCCACACAATCCGCTTTGGGCATAGAGGGCGCGACAATTTCGAGTGGCAAGATCACGTTGTCCAAAATGGTGCGCCATTCTAGCAAAACAGGATTTTGAAAAGCCATGCCAACCGTTTTGCGTGGCCCTCTGACCTGTTCACCGTGAAGCCAAACTTCGCCGGCGTCGGGTTTCATCAACCCGGCAACCAGTTTGGTCAGCGTAGATTTTCCGCACCCCGAAGGCCCGACGACCGCAGCAAATGTGCCCTCAGGCACACTGACATCCAATCCATTCAGCACCGGCAATGGGCCACTGGCGGTTTGGTAAGTATGGCTTACGTCTTTTATTTCAATAAGGTTTTTGATGATCTCATCCTCAATATACAGGCCGCCCCGATGGCGGTGGCGGCCTATAAATTCGCATTATTGCAGTTTCAAACTACCGTCAGTTGGCAGATAACTAGGGTCGAAATACAGCGCGGCATTGGGCTCGTTCTGGAATTCGTATACCGATTTTGTCTGCTCAATTGCGTTCGCCATACGATCTGCGTCAATGGATCCGATACCGTTTGCAATCACGAAATCTGTTAGCACATTGGCATCAATCGCCATTTGCAACCGTTCCGTTTCCAACGCGGCATCAGCGGCGGGATTGCGCTCCATCAAAGCCGTGATTGCGGCATCAGGTGTAGCAATCGCATCTTTCCACCCCATCGCAACAGCGCTGAGGAACCCCGTCACCAACTCAGGATTGGCTGCGGCAAAATCCGTGTTCACAATGATCGCGTTTCCGTAAAGATCCACGCCATAATCCGCCATCAAAAGCACCGAGATGTCATCAGCTGGCACGCCGAGGCGTTTGAGGTTGAGCGTTGATGAAAACGAAAAGCCGGTGATTGCTGCGACATTGCCGTCTGCGAGCATCGGCTCTCGAGTTGGAAAGCCTACCGGTTCTACAGTAATTGCCTGAGTATCAATTCCCGTTTCGGCCGCAAAGATCGGGAACTGCGCCCATGCCCCATCAGGCGGCGGCGCACCTAGGATTTTGCCTTCCAGATCAGCGGGCGTGGTAACACCCAAGGACGGACGCCCAACGATTGCAAAAGGTGGCTTGTCATAAATCATCATCACCGCGGTCACGGGTGCGCCGGGGTTTTGATCAAGGAAGCGCATCAAAGAGTTGATATCAGCAAATCCAATTGGAAAGGCGCCCGTTGCGACTTTTGGAATTGCGTCCAACGACCCCGCCCCTTCGCTGATTGTCACATTCATACCCGCATCCGCGAAGTACCCCGCGTCCAAAGCATGGAAATACGGAGCGGACGGCCCTTCAAATTTCCAATCCAACGCGAATGGCATCTCCGTTTGCGCAAAAACGGGCGCCGAAATTGCAGTAACTGCAGCAGTGAGCAGCGCTTTATAAAAAGACATGTTTTCTCCTTGGGTCAGCATCTGGATTAAGATTCTCTCCCGCTCACTAAGACAACCGAACAGGTGAGTTCCCAGACATGCGCCTGAAAATCTTGCACCCAAACTCAATCCGCTTAACAAATGGGCATTTCGGCGAGCTGTGGTTGAAAAAGTTGCCGACTTGAAAAGACGCGAGGCCCGTGCGCCAACAGGATACGATCGAAAAATTCGCGTGCCAAAGGCGGGATCAAGACGACCAGAACGATTTGATCAGAACGGCAATATTGTTTGCCACGGCCTGTTTAACGAGATCGTTGGCAAAGCGAAGAGACGGAGATTTCGACTGGCGCGGTTGACCTGCAATCGTCCGATGCTTTCTGTGTGCTATAGCCGACAAGCGGCATAAGATCAGGCGGTGTAAAAGCAATCTGTCAGTCCACTCAAAAGCACAACGACGCGCCATTGCCAGACAAAATTACTGCTGAACCTGAAGCGTCACGCTCATAGATTCTTGTGCGTTTCCCATCCTTATGCCGGAGACGGGAGCCGCATCTATCGAGTCTCGCCCCACAGCCAGTTTGACGTAGCGCTCATCAGGAGAGATCCCGTTGGAGACGTCAAAACCGACCCAACCAAACCCCTCGATATGCGCCTCGGCCCATGCATGAGTGGCATCTTGATCTACTCTATCGTCCATCATCAGGTAGCCACTGACGTAGCGGGACGCCATACCTGCGTGGCGCAGGGCGGCGATAAATATCTGCGCATGATCCTGACAGACACCACCACCGCGCGTTAGCGCCTCTTCTGCTGTGGTGGTCACATCTGTGACGGCCTGCGTATATGGCACCTCGTTACGTATGTCCGCGCACAGAGCGTGGAGTTCGGCCAGATCACCCGCAGGGTTGGTGATCCTCTTTGATAGGCGTGTCACGCGGGGACCGGCGTTTGTGCGCGTCGTGTCTTGGCGAAAATGCCAAAGGGGGATCACACCATATATTTTGCCGTAAACGCCGTCTGTCTTATGGGTCTGGACGTTGCCCGATACGGTCAGTGATATTTCGGACGCACCATCATGTGCTTGTACCAGCACACAGCGGTTACCGTATTGATCCTCGAACTCAAACTCTTGTGTGCCGCCCTCGATCGCGATGTGCCAGTCCAGCACAGTCTGTTGATGGTCGCTGACTGGGGTCAAACGGACCTTCTGCAAGCCGTACACGACGGGGGCATCATAGGAATACGTTGTCTTGTGACTGATCCGGAGCTTCATTTGTGCGGGTTATCCATTGAACCGGTAATCCTGTTCGATCTGTGTGCCAATGGCGTTGTTACTGCGGATAAATGCGCCAATAAATTCGTGCAATCCTGAGTCAAAAATTGAACCGATTGTGTGGCTGCGTAACGTGGCAAGATGATCATCAATCAGATCATGACAAGCCATCCGCACACCATATTCTTTTGCCAGATACGACAAGTTTTCCTCGATCATACCACTCGAGAAATGGAGCGAACGCGGGAAGCGGCTATCGAAGATCAAAAATTCCGCAATGCCAGACGATGTCATTTCCCCTTCGGCCAACCAACGAAAAGAGCGGTGTGCCGACACAGAGCGCAAGACCGTCTCCCACTGCACGTTATCCAACGGCGAACCCACAAAACTAGCGGAGGGGAGCAGGGTGTAATATTTCACATCGATAATGCGCGCGGTATTGTCCGCGCGCTCCAATGCTGTCCCCAGACGCGCAAAATCATAAATGTCATTGCGCAACATGGTGCCGTACAAGGCACCGCGCACTAACGCAGAGTGGCGGCGGATTTCACCCAGTAGCGCGGGCAGCTCCGGATCATGGATTGGCGCTTTTAACCCGTCCTTCATCGCCATCCAACTCTCATTCACGGCTTCCCAGACTTCAGTGGTTAACGCCGTTCGCACCATACGAGCATTGGTACGAGCGCTGTGAAGCGATGAGATGACGCTCGATGGGTTAGTGGTGTCGCGCAGCAGATAATCTACAACGTTCTCGGCATTATAAGTACCGTGTTTAGCGTCATAGCCTTGGCGTACGCCCGCCGTGGTAACGACGGATTTCCAGTCCGATGTCGTATCGTTCGACCGTGTAAGAGCAATGCGAAACCCCGCCTCGATCAGGCGCGCGGTATTTTCACTGCGCTCCAAAAAGCGGAACATCCAATACAATCCGCCTGCGGTTTTGCCCAACATCGCGCTAGTCCTCCAAAACCCAAGTGTCTTTTGTACCGCCGCCTTGGCTCGAGTTCACCACAAGCGATCCTTCTTGTAGGGCAACGCGGGTCAGGCCGCCGGGTGTGATATCAACCCCAACGGGAGAGACCAACGCAAAGGGGCGTAAATCCACATGGCGCGGCGCTAGCCCTTTCTTGGTGAATATCGGAACGGTAGAAAGCGACAATGTCGGCTGGGCGATATAGTTGGAAGCGTTTGCTTTCAGTTTGTCTGCAAAGTCCGCCAACTCTTTTTTACTTGCGGCAGGCCCAACGAGCATCCCGTATCCACCAGAGCCGTGGACCTCTTTTACGACAAGATCGGCCAAATTATCGAGCACATATTTGAGCGCCTCAGGCTCAGCGCACCGAAACGTTTCCACATTTTTAAGGATCGCTTTTTCACCGGTGTAGAATTCGATGATGTCTGGAATATAGGAATAAATCGCCTTGTCATCCGCGATGCCCGTGCCTGGTGCATTGGCTATTGTGACATTGCCTGCGCGGTACACATCCATAATGCCGGGCACGCCCAACATCGATTCCGGATTGAAGTTCAGCGGGTCAAGATACTCATCGTCCACACGACGGTAGAGAACGTCAATACTGCGGTATCCTTGGGTCGTGCGCATTGCAATACGCCCGTCCACAATACGCAAGTCGTGTCCTTCCACAAGTTCGACACCCATTTGATCGGCAAGAAACGAATGCTCGAAATAAGCGGAGTTGTGGATGCCTGGCGTCAAGATTGCGACCCTCGGGGTGCCTTCGCAATTGGGAGGGGCACAGGCCGCAAGCGAGCGGCGCAGGCTTTTGGGGTAATCACTAACAGGCTTCACGCGGTTCTGGCTGAACAGCTCGGGGAACATCTGTAGCATCGTCTCGCGGTTTTCCAGCATGTACGAGACACCGGATGGCGTACGCGCATTATCCTCAAGCACGTAAAACTCATCCTCGCTGGTGCGCACGATGTCGGTACCGACAATATGGGTATAAACATTGCCCGGAGGGGACAGGCCCATCATCTGGGGCAAAAACGCTCCATTCTTTGCGATCAACTCGACGGGAATTATGCCTGCTCGCAAGATTTCCTGCCGGTGATAGATATCGTGGAGGAACATGTTGATCGCGCGGACGCGTTGCTCAATCCCTCTAGACAGTTTCGCCCATTCGCGGTTCGCAATGATGCGGGGAATAAGATCAAAGGGGATCAGCCGCTCTTGTGCTGCCTCTTGCCCATAGACGTTGAACGTGATGCCTGTGCGCCTGAAAAACGCCTCTGCCTCTTTGGATTTGGATTTGAGGCGGACGGGATTCTGTTTTGAAAACCAGTCCTTGTAGGCGCGATAAGGATCGCGAACGCCGTCAGGCGCTGATAGCATTTCATCAAAATGGTTTAAGTTGTGCTCCATGGGAAAACCGTATCCCAATTCCGTGCGTTGACAACGGCACAAACACTCTTTGCCCATGTTAACCTTTGTCCGCATGACAAAGTGATTACTTTTTAGGCAGTGCAGAGAATGACGCGCCTTTGGGAACGCTACCTGTTGCAACTGGTCAGCCTGAAGTGCCACTCATAGGGATGCAATGCCCCGTGATGGAGGCAAGGAGTCCGCACATATGCCAATCACTGCAAGCATCTATCACTTAACGCATTACAAGTATGACCGCCCCGTCACGCTCGGGCCTCAAACTATTCGTCTGCGCCCTGCCCCGCATTCGCGCACTCGGGTGATTTCGCATAGTCTAAATGTCTCGCCGGGCGGGCATTTTTTGAACCACCAACAGGACCCTTATGGCAATTGGCTGGCCCGACTGGTGTTTCCTGAACCTGTAAGAGAGTTCAAGATCGAAGTCGATCTACTGGCCGATATGTCGGTCTATAATCCGTTTGATTTCTTCGTCGAGGATAGCGCCAAAGACTTTCCACTGGCCTATGATGACGACATAGCGCCCGATCTGAGCATTTATTTACGGACCGAACCAGTCGGTCCGCTTTTTAAGGCTTTTTTGGCCAGTGTGCCGCGTGAGCCGATGGTTACAATCGACTTTTTGGTCCTGCTCAACAGCCGCTTGGCCAGTGAAATCAATTATGAAATCCGCATGGAGGCAGGCGTCCAAACGCCTGAGCAAACCCTTGGCCGTGCCGCAGGCTCGTGCCGCGACACGAGTTGGCTATTGGTTCAAACCCTGCGCAACCTCGGCCTCGCGGCACGGTTCGTGTCGGGATATCTGATCCAACTTAAACCTGACCTGATTGCCATCGACGGACCTGCGGGCACGGACAAGGACTTTACGGACCTTCACGCATGGGGCGAAGTCTATTTGCCGGGCGCAGGTTGGGTCGGACTTGATCCCACGTCAGGCCTACTTGCGGGCGAAAGCCATATCCCGCTCGCGGCTACCCCCCATTACCGCCATGCCGCGCCCATCTGTGGTGTGGCCAGTGCGGCGGATGTGGAATTCTCGGTCGACATGCAAGTGACCCGCACCGCCGAGCATCCGCGGATCACCAAACCCTTCTCGCAAACGGCTTGGGAAGCGCTCAATTCCCTTGGTCGCGAGGTCGACAAACGTCTTGACGCAGGTGATGTGCGCCTCACCATGGGGGGTGAGCCAACCTTCGTGAGCATTGACGATTTCGAAAGTGACGAGTGGAATTCAGACGCCGTTGGCCCCACCAAGCGCGGACTGGCAGATCAGTTGATGCGCCGCTTGCAAGACAAATTCTCCAAAGGTGGATTACTCCATTATGGCCAGGGCAAGTGGTATCCGGGCGAAACACTACCGCGTTGGACCTTCTCACTTTATTGGCGCAAAGACGGGCAGCCGATCTGGCACAATCCCGATCTCCTTGCGCGTGAGGACACAAACGAAGACGTAGGAGCAGATGATGCCCAAAACCTACTGACGCATATTGCCTCGTCGTTGTCAGTCCCACAAGTAAACGTGCTTCCCGCCTTTGAAGACCCCGCCGAGTGGATCATCAAAGAAGGCAATCTGCCCGCGAACGTCACACCCGAAAACTCCAAACTCGCAGATCCCGAAGAACGCGCGCGCATTGCCAAAGTGTTCGAACGTGGCCTCGGCACCCCTGCGGGCTATGTGCTGCCGGTGCAACGCTGGCAGGCACGCGCGTCGAGCCGCTGGATGTCAGAAGTCTGGAACCTGCGGCGCGGCAAGGTTTTTCTGGTGTCGGGAGACAGCCCCGTTGGCTACCGCTTGCCACTCGGCACGCTGCCCCACGTGCCCGAAAGCGACTACCCCTTTATCATCCCCCAAGACCCAAGCGAACCGCGCAGCCCCTTGCTAGACGCGCTTGCGCCGAAAGCCCCGGAACCCAAAGTCGCCCACCGCACCGATGCAACATCAGGTCAGGAACAGGTCGAACAGACCCTGAGTGATCTTGATGGCTGCGTGCGCACCGCCATTTCGGTAGAGCCGCGCGATGGGCGCTTGTGTGTATTCTTGCCGCCGGTAGAGAAACTGGAGGATTATCTGGAACTGATCGCAGCTGTTGAATTTGCCGCCCAAGCGGTTGGCCGCAAGGTTCTGATCGAAGGCTACGCGCCCCCATCCGATCCACGTATCGAGGTGATGCGCATTGCACCCGACCCTGGTGTGATCGAAGTCAACATCCATCCCGCCTCGAGTTGGGATGCCTGCGTCCACACCACCGAGGTGGTTTACGAAGAGGCGCGGCAATGCCGCCTTGGTGCAGATAAATTTATGACGGACGGTCGGCACACTGGCACAGGCGGCGGCAATCATGTCGTTGTCGGCGGGGCGACCCCCGCCGATAGCCCGTTCCTGCGCCGGCCCGATCTGCTCAAAAGCTTAATCCTGTTTTGGCAACGTCACCCCAGTCTGTCCTATCTGTTTGCGGGCACTTTCGTTGGCCCCACATCTCAAGCGCCGCGCATCGACGAGGCGCGCCATGACGTTCTGTATGAGTTGGAGATCGCGCTCGATCAGATTTGGCCCCCCGCCGATGGGACGCCCCCACCGCCATGGCTGACTGACAGGCTTTTGCGCAACGCGCTCATTGATGTGACCGGCAATACCCACCGGACCGAAATTTGTATCGATAAGCTTTACTCACCCGATGGACCGACAGGCCGGTTGGGTTTAGTGGAATTTCGTGGCTTTGAGATGCCACCAGACCCCCGCATGAGCCTTGCACAGCAAGTGTTGCTACGGGCGATTATCCTGCGTTGTTGGGAGGCGCCAATAAGTGGAACTCTGACGCGTTGGGGCACCACGCTGCATGATCGTTTTATGCTGCCCGCTTTTATCTGGGAAGACTTCGGCAATGTGTTAGCCGATTTGGAAACCCATGATCTAGTCCTCGACCCCGCGTGGTTTGAGGCACAGGCCGAGTTCCGCTTTCCCTTCTGCGGGGAGGTCACCTACGAGGGCATCACGCTTGAGCTTCGACAAGCGCTTGAGCCGTGGCACGTCATGGGTGAAACGGGGGCTATCGGAGGAACCGTGCGCTACGCCGACAGCTCGACAGAGCGCTTGCAGGTCACGCTCAAGGGCGCAAACCCCGACCGCTATATCGTGACGGCCAATACACGGGTGGTGCCGATGAGCCCCACCGCAGTCAATGGGTGTCGCGTTGGGGGCGTGCGCTACAAGGCGTGGAAACCTTCGCTCTCGTTGCATCCTGTACTCGACATAGACGCGCCGCTGACCTTTGACATATTTGATACATGGACCGGCAGGTCGTTGGGTGGATGCCGCTATCACGTTGCTCATCCCGGCGGGCGTAGTTTTGATACGTTCCCCGTGAACGGCAATGAGGCAGAGGCACGCAGGCTAAGCAGGTTTGAACATATTGGGCAAACCCCCGGAGAATTCACCCCTGTCCCCGAGCGACCCCATCCGGAGTTTCCAATGACCCTAGACTTGAGGCGCAGACCAGGACTGTAGCCCGCGGCATGTGCGTTCACTTTCTCACGTGACTAGTCTGCTTTGGTCTCTTTTTTGCGGTAGCTTGGCAACCGCTGTAGGGCGGTGCGCAACGCATCGCCCCAATCATCCGAGATCGTCTGATAATAGGGATTGTCCGCCTCAATGCGGGTTTGTTCTTCGATAGAAAAACTATCTTGCGCATAGACTTGCAAATCGAGAGGCAGGCCCACCGACAGGTTCGCTTTGATTGTTGAATCAAAAGAGACCAGCATTAGCTTTATTGCATCCTCAAAACTCATGTCGGGCTGATAGGCGCGCACAAGGATCGGCTTGCCGTATTTCGCCTCGCCAATTTGGAAAAAAGGCGCGTCTTCGGTGACTTCGATAAAGTTACCTTCTGGATAGATTAAGAAGAGTGTGGGCGCCCCACCTTTTATCTGGCCTCCGACAATGAGTGACGCGGTAAAACGGGACGTGCCTGTTTGCCCACCCATAGCACTGTCGCGGATCACCTCTTGCAAGGTGGCGCCGACAAGTCGTGCGACCTGAAACATAGTCGGCTGCTCCAGAATAGTCGGGTTACGCTCGGACACGGTTTTGGAGCGCTCTTCGAGCACACTGATCAACGCTTGGGTCGTTGCCAGATTACCTGCGGTCATAATGGTGATCGTTCGCTCACCCTCGACGTTCCATGTGAACATCTTTTTGGTGGTCGAAAAGTTATCGACACCGGCGTTGGTCCTTGTGTCGGACATGAAAACTAGGCCACGATTTAGGCGGAGGCCAACGCAATAGGTCATTTTTCAGTATCCAGAATAGCAAAAAGAAGTATTTCTTGATTGTGGTGTCTAAGGCCATAACCGGCCCTGTTCAATATATCATTAAGGTGTGAGCGCCTGCATGTGTGCGGCGCAACGCGTGTTATAGGGTGATACGGGTCACTTGTACGGATTGCTCGACCAACTCAAGCCAACCATAAGACGTCACGAACGAAGCGTCTGTGGCATCGCGCCCGACACAGATACGTATGATATCTTCGGGCCTGGCCATACCGGTCGCATCGACAAGGTGCCATGATCCGCCGAGGTAAACCTCGGCAACCGCGTGAAAATCCTGTGGCTTTACATCAGGCGCATAGACGCTGACAAACCGCGCCGGTATGCCTGCGGCGCGCGCGAAAGTGATAAGGACATGGGTGTAGTCCCGACAAACCCCTGACAGCACCTTAAAGCTGTCGGTCGCCGTTGCACCCATCGGACTGGCGTCACTATCGTAGGTGAAATTGCACGCAATCCAGTCGCGCATCGCACGGATCATCGCACCGCCGCAAAGGTCCCCGAATTGAGCCGAAACAAAGTCGAGAAATAATTCCGGGTGGCAATAGCGAGAGGGCATTAAGTATTTCACCACGTCTGCGGGTATTTCCACACGCGGTGTTTGAGCCAGTGTATCCAGAAGTGCTGCTGTGCGGGTCACATCAACCTGCGCCTCGTAGCGACATTCAAAATTAGAACCGGCCTCTATCCATTGGCGGGTGCCCAACCCTTCTTCGCCCACAAGACTGTGCGGGACGGATTGGCGATCAAGCGTCATCTGAGCTGTATGGACGCGCTGAGCGCCGTCGGACAGTGCCTCGATTTGCAGCAAAAGGTCACAGGGCTGAGATGCCGCGTATCTTAGATTAGCTCGGATCAAAAAACGCATGGCATGTTCCTGGAGGGCGGGTGTTTCCAAACCCTATCTATCGCACCGCCTGACAGCTATGTCGACAAATGAGCTGTCAATCACAGAGCAAAAAAGGCCCCGATCCAGAGATCGAACTCAGAAGCGCCGATTGTTGCTTTAGGTCTTGGTCTGTCGCCAACAACGGCCACAAAATTCCGCAGAGTCTTCTAGGGCGGTGCACTTGCCCCCAACCTTGGACCAGCTGGGTCTAGAGATTTCCGGCTTTCATCAGGTCGGTGGGCTGGTTTCACCTTCTGATTTTATGAGCATGATCGGTGACTTGTTTCCGATCGCGCTGTGGCGCAGTTCCTGGTTGTAGTCTCTACTACTGCCCGGCAGGGCATTGCTCCGCAATGTCCCGAGAGGGGCCAAGTGTTCAACTTTTCTGTGGCATCTGCAAGGCTCAAGAACCAATGAGCGTTCAAACACTCCTGCCTGAACTTGCCGTTGAAGGCTTCGATGAAGGCGATGTCGGTCGGTTTTCCGGGCCTGCTAAAATCCAAAACCACGCCCTTGTGATAAGCCTCGCGAAATCTCTTCACGTTCTTCTAAGCTCAATGCTTGCGCGCGCCGGACCCTATGACGCGGTCGGATGCCGCCATGATATTGCAGATATGAAAAGACAGTGGCAGGGGGCTTGTCGATAACGCGTGCAATATTTGCCATTGGCGTCCCACGTTCCCACTCTCTCCAAATCACTGATTTCTTTTCCTCGTCCATCGGGTGCGGCTTGGTCATCGACACAGTCCTTCAAATTCAAGAATTCCATACTGTGTTGCAGTGACCGGCTGAATCCATCACCACTAATTTTAGGGGGGATTACCCTCGCAGCTGTTCGCATCGAACTCACGGCGCTGTGCGAGGTCATCGACGCGGCTCTCGACCAAGAGAGCATCACAAACGTGCTGTCATTCCGCACACTGCGGCCCTAAATCTGAGCGGCGCGTACACCGCGCGCCGGTCCTTGAGGTCGGGAAACCGGCCCCGCCAAAGCCCGGATCAGGCCAAGGCAGGACGCGCCGACGACACTTCTGCTGCTACAGAGGTCGGCGCGTCCGAATTAGTGGGGAGGGCGGACATGTTGCGATCAACCGTACTGATGATTGGACCTGATTTAACAAGCAGGTTGCACTTCAGATGACACCAAAACGAAGCGAGGATCACAAGCAATTACTTCCATAATTTCCTCACGTTCCGCGCTAAAGTCATGCGAAACTTGTTCCGCAGTTCGGTTGCCCGACAAAGACTGCGAAGCGAAAAAATCAAATCCGTATAATCTGATGCTTTTTGCCTTTGTTCCCTTTAATAGATCAATAACCATAAAACCGACGGTTGGTGGCGCTCCGAGTTTTTCGGCAAGGAATTTGTTGCGACTTGTCTCATTCAGGTAAAATTTTGCAAAGCTTACCATCGTCCACGTAAGCCGTTTTCGCTTAGTAGGCATCCAAAGTAAAAGAGTGGGCTCGCGAGAGGTTAGGTTGCGCATTGAAACGCGTTTTGCCACGGCAATCCAATCAGTTTTCTCGCCATGAGACCCAGATGACGGAAGTGGGGCGTCATTGAGTCTAATGACGATATCGTTGGTATCTATCTCCGCCCCAAATGACGTCCCGCTTAAACTTCGAGCGTTACCAACGATGGCACAAGACTTGCCTTCGGCAACTTCAAGCAGCCCAGATTTATCAAGAGATAATTTGCGCAAAAACGTGTCACCGAAAAGCGTCTTGCGAACACGGAACGCGACTATCGACCACGGATTCATTTCTCATCCATTCGTCTTTACTCCTCGGAAGTAAGCTTCCCCTTTTTTCATAAGCCGTTGAAATTTAGTTGGTCGGTTGTTTTCAAAGATGCTATCCGAAATCATTTGAAAGTCTTGCGAGGTTCCTGCCTCGCGCGCGATTGCAAGTATGTCGAGGCAAAACGCAATTTCTGACGGCTTAGAAAGATCGATAAATTTCAAATCTTCCGCATGATAACCCTTGATCCGAAAGATGTCCGGAACCTCCAGGCCTGCTGCGTGGAACATTGCTTTCGTTCGAACGCATTTGGTGCAAGTTCCACAATTATCGGGTCTCACTGAATAATTTTTGCAAAACGAAAGGGTCTTGAGCGCAAGATCATCAGATTGAAGCTGTCGTAATTTTTCGCCGCGCGTCACGTCATTGGACAAGGTTTCAATATGCATCCGCCCGCCAATGAATAGCTCATTGGTCAGCGAGTTGGTTCCCCAAGGTATCGTTAAGTAATCTTGGGAAACGGTATAATCTGCCGCGATCAGCCCAGTGTCATGCGTTGCGTCAAAGAGAAACAATGTCGAAAACAACTGAAAGCCATGGCCAATATCGGAGGCTACCCCAAACCGCCGCATTATTGATGCTGCGTTGGACACAACCTCGATGCTTTCGTTTGAGTATTTTGATCTAAAATCGGAGGTTCTATTTTTGAGCTTTTCGAACTTCGCTTTGTCCGATTGTTGATAATCCATGCCATGAATAGTCAAAACGTCGGGTTTCTGGTGTCCGCTCTCAACCAACCGCTTGAGCGCAAATGTAGAATCAACACCTCCCGAATAAAGCATCAGTGATTTTGTCCCATTCGAAGTCTCCGCCTCGGGAAAGCCGTTTGAAGTAACACGTATCGGTTTAAATTTCTTTGGCAGCCAAGTGGACCAAACAATTGAAATTTTTTCTGCATGCTCTCGTGCCGCTTTTGACGTTGAACCTTCGATTTGAAGTATGCCACCCTTTCGCATTGCAATCGGCAGTGTCGCCCAAATTGCAAAATCACAGCTTGGATTAACAAATTTTTCTGTTCTAAAAAAAAATTTCTCTGCCGGAAATTGAAATTATGATTTCCTCAACGTCCCCCGATGTAGAGGAAATTTGCGCAATTGTTTTGGCCATCTTGTGAATCGTCATTCACTCACTCCTATCGGTTATATAAGGCATTCTGGCACAAATAGCATTGCAATGCCTGAAACTCCATTTGAGATACCTGCAATTTTTTCACTATTAAGATCTTCCATGATAGCTAGGTATCCATCCCTTATCACGATGTCTTACTAGCGGAAAAGGCGGGAGCAAAAGGCCGTGATATCCGGGGGAAATTTTTTGGCTCCAAGAGCTGACTTTAGTTAAAGAACAGAAACGTGGCAAAGCAGGCTCTGTTCCGAACTGGGCTGAGCTGCTGTTTGCACGAAGGGCAGCTCAGAACCGAAACGATCAAATCAAATGTACGACCCGCTCAAACATCTTGCGATTCAGTCGAACGCCTTGCAATTGTGGAGCAAAAAGTGGAGCAAGGTGGGCGATCCAATTTTGGTACTTTCGCCTTTATCCCTTGTTTTATTGGAATATTATCCAATTCTCAGAAGGATTTGTGGCGGACAGACAGGGATTCGAACCCTGGAGACGGTCTCCCGCCTACACACTTTCCAGGCGTGCGCCTTCGACCAC
>JBPOFD010000016.1:0-35232 GCA_051252055.1 Sulfitobacter sp. | reverse complement strand
TCTGCCGTTGTGATGTTTGTGGCAATACGAGTCCCGGAAAGCCGCTCAAATGCGGCTCTGAGCTGCTCATAGCCGCGACCATCAGTGCCTCTGTTCGTTGACGTAAGTAGGTCAAACGCCTTGAAACGTATCGTTTGATTGACCTCTCGACCATCGTTCAAAGCGGCAATGACTTGAGAAATACAGAAGATCAGGATGTCACGGTCGTAGACCGTTGCCAGTCCTTTGACTGAGGGAACAACTTCAACAAAAACGTCACCATTCTCATATCTACGGATATTCTTGTCCGGCTTTGTCGAGATCGAGAATACAGGATGCTCCATTGAAGCCATATCGCCCTTGGGCGCAGCATCAAAGATATCGCAGACGAAAAAATCGCCTTGCTGCATCCGGTCCGGCAGAAGAGGGGACCGTGCTTTCGTGTTATTACCCACCATACACCTTAAATTCGTGTTATTGCACACCGAGTCAAGTTCTTTCGTGCTACCACACACCAGCAGGCCAAAACGTGTTATCACACACCAATATTCGTGTTATCACACACCTTCAAACGTGTTATCACACACCAAGCAATTGCCTAAGGCGTTGTTTATAAAATGCAAAAACGCATCAAAAATTAGCGTAACACATATATTAACACATATTTAACACAAGAAGCTGACAGGACATCTAATCATATTTCAGTTGAGCGGGTTATCGTCATACAGCCCACGATAGTCTTTATTCTTAAAATACAGGTTCTGCTTCGCCTTGAGCGGGCTCCGGTTTCCTACCAACAGCAAGAGATCATCGGCTTTCATGCCCATGATCTGCTCCGCAGTCATGAGCTTCTGACTCTGCTCAGAGTAAGAAAAATCTCGGCCCTCGTTCGCTGACTTACCTTCACTAATTTGCTGAGAATAGACAGTGCTTTCCCCGAGATGACGTGCGGCCCATTCAGCGGTTTCGATGTCGTTGAGGTTGAAGACCCGCTTGGTGATACAGGAACCAAAAATAGAACGGGCATCGTTTGGCCCATAAGCCTTTTCAACCTGGCCCGTGTCTTGAGTGACGAACAAAGCCTCGACACCAGCCCCTGCGGCGACGTTAGCAATATTCATAATCTGTTCCATGCGCCCCATCCGCACGAATTCATCGAGCACGAGCAGGATCGGGGCCTTAACCTTGCGCCGCCCGTCTTGGCGCACGACCGTGCCCAGAACGATGTTGATGAACAGGCGCATGAAGATCGCTTGCTTGTCCACTTGATCAAGAGGGACCGCGATGAAGAGGTCGACCTGATCATCGAGAAGATCGTCCATGCTGAAGCTGGACCCCGACAGGAAATGCCGCATGTTGTCCGACTGCATCCAATCGAACGCTTTCGAGACAGCCGTCTGGATCGACCCGCGTTCGCGATCGCCCGCACGCAGAATAGTCGCGGCGGTCTGGGCAGGGCGGTGGCCGACAAGATCCCCGTTTTCAGCCCAGGCCTCCAGCGTGCTGTCAAGATTTGCTGACAACAGCAGATCGGCGACGGCAATCAGGTTGCGACGCTTTGGTTCCTCTTGGGTCACGATCACTTCGATTGCCACTGCGACCAGCTGACGGGCCATCTCTGAGAAGTGCGCCCCATCCCCCTGTTCGGGTTTAACCAGGCCATCCGCGACCAGAGCCACGTCCCGCGCCAGCTCGTTGGGCCTGATGTAGTCGAGCGGATTGAACTGATCCCTTCCATTCTCGACGAGGCCGAAGGGATTGAGGACGGCCACCTTGCGTCCGAGCGCTTCCCGGTGGCGGCGCGTTACGGCGAAATTCTCGCCCTTGATGTCGAGGCAGACAACTGGTCCTTGGTGATCGAGGATCGCCGGAATGACGGCGCTGACGCCTTTGCCGCCCCGTGTTCCAGAGACGACGAGGTGATGACCACCCCGCCATCCCTTGGCATCGTTCTTGACGTAGCGCAGCAGCGTACCCTTGTGCAGGGCAAGGGGCAGGCCGGTCTTGTTGCGTGCCATGTGAGCGATGTCGCGGGGGTTCATCCACCCCGCGCGCCAGGGGCCAGTTCGGGATTTGCGATTGATACCAATGCGTGGGTTGAAGATTGTCACTAGCGGGGTGCTGACAACGACGATCGCACCAAAGAGCCCGAGGACAAAGGAGATCGACATAGCTTGTTTTTGGGGTTCAGAGTAACGCCCTAATCCTTTGAAACCTTCTAAAATGGCGCGCGGGAGGGGCCAGCCTGCATCCGTCCATGCTTGGATTGTTTCTTGTATGCCATTAAACGCCTCCCTGAGGGGCACTAGCGCTACCAGGGTAGCAGCGCATAGGCAGCCCCATGCTAGGATCTTCAGGGCCGTTCTGTGACGCTCTGCGGTTGCGCTAAGTGTCTCAATGATGACCGCCACAGCTATGAGCGGGAAAGCATAGATGGTCGTTGGAAAAATCGCTACCAGTCGCGGGGCGGAGATCATCGTGCCAGCGGCCAGTAAAATTGTCCCCGCAATAATCGCACCGTGTCGGGCTTCGAGAACAAAATTCACGGTAGTTCGTCCTGTCTTATCTGAAAAGATAGATTCTCCATCAGTTCCTGTCCCCGTTCTTCATCTTGTTTAGAGAAACGTTTTGGAAGTTCTCGAAACACCCACTCCTCAAGCTTTGGTTCTTTATAAAGCTGATCACAAACTAAAGTGCCGATTAGCCAAATCAGACGGTCCATATCTTTTTTTCTCTGAAGATGCTTGCGTGCCAATAACGCTCCTATCTGAGCATCTAGCTGCGCCTTCTTTCGATATAGATCATCGATTTTTTGCTCTATGTTTTGTTGTTTACCCATCTGAATTTCCTTCGTTGTTAATGAAATTCAGATGGGGACCGGAGATTAAAAAGTTTTTAAATGCGCGCTTATACATTGCCTTCGACAATGTGCGCGTCCTCATGGGGGTAAACCCCCGCGCCGGACGGCTTCCCCCCAAGGCGGCGATGCCGCCTAAACGAGGGTTTCACCCTCGCGCTCCCGACCAGCGCAACCAGGCGCTGGACCCTGTTTTAAAGAGAGGCGCTCGATCCGTGGCTATTTATCATCTCAGTGTGAAAGTGATCAGCCGGGCAGGGGGTCGGTCATCGGTCGCAGCCGCCGCCTACCGGGCGGCTGAGCGGCTGCGGGATGACCGGCAGGGGTTGGAGCACGACTATTCCCGCAAAGGCGGTGTCGTTCATTCCGAGATCATAGCCCCAGAGAATGCGCCCGACTGGATGCGCGATCGCGACCAGCTCTGGAATGCGGTCGAAGCCGTCGAGAAGCGTCGTGATGCGCAGCTTGCCCGCGAAATCGAAGTGGCCCTTCCCCGCGAGTTCGATCGCGGGGAGCGCCTGGATCTCTTGCGTGGTTTTGTTCAGCGCGAATTTGTCGATCGCGGCATGATCGCGGACGTGGCCGTTCACGAGGGCAAGGCCCGTGATGGCCACGGTCAGCCCCATGCACATGTCATGCTGACCATGCGTGAGCTGACCGGCGAGGGGTTCGGAAAGAAGGATCGCAGCTGGAATGCACCGGACCTGTTGATGGGCTGGCGCGAAGCCTGGGCGCGGGATGCGAACACAGCCCTTGAGCGGGCAGGGCGGTCGGAGCGGATCGACCATCGGTCGCTCGATGTTCAGCGCGCCGAAGCCGAGCAACAGGTCGAGCGGGCGCGCGGGGGCGGGCAGGAAGAGATTGCGCTTGAGCACGAGAAGAAGGTGGTCGAGCTCAGCCGCGAGCCCGAGCCGAAAATCGGACCATCGGCCAATGCTCAGGAAAAGCGTGGGATCGTCACGGAGCGCGGCGAGGCTTTCCGTGCGGCGCAGGCGCGCAATGCACAGCGGCAAGAGCTAGGTTGGCGGCAGTTGGAATTGCGGCTTGAGCTGATGGAGCGGGGGCGCGCCTTCATTACCACCGCGCGCGAGCGGCTGGATCAGCTTTGGGGCCGCGCCGAGGCGGCGATGTCACGAATCAGGGAGAGGTTTATGGGCGAGGTTGAGAGGCCGCAGGCTGGTGCCGATCGGGGCGACATGGATGCGCGTCGGGCGGCGGTATTGGGGCGCGATGTTGATCGACCCGAGGTTCAAGCACCGGATGTCGGGCGGGAGAGGGTTGCGCCTGACGATCCAGACCGAGATCGTCGGCACGCCATCCTTGGGCGTGGGCGCGATATCGGACAGGAGCGGGATGCAGCGGCGGTAGAACGGGACATTGCCGCCCGCGACGGCGAGGGCCGTGACCAAAGGCGGCGGGATGACATTCTCGGGCGGGGACGTGATACTGCGTCCGAGCGCGGGCAGGGCCGCGATCGCGACAGAGAACGTTAAAAACTGAAAGGAACCACACGGTGTTTGAAGATCACTACCACAAGGACCAGCCCGCTGTGAAATCAATGGCGCAGCGCATTGCGGACAATAGCCCACAAGTGTTCGCGACCAATGATGATTTCGTCGCTGCCTACGGCCAAGAGGCAGCCGACATGGTTGCCAAGGGGGGGCTGCTTGCGGCCCTTTGGGATATCGGGATTGATGCTGTTCCCGCATCGTACGAAGGGGAAGGGCGCGACCAGCCAAAGGGCTTGAAGACTAGCCCGGTTGATACGGCTTCCTAATGTTTGCTTCTCTTGCAAAAAGCAAGAGAAGCAAACGCAGCCGCTTCCCACGTACACGGACGTTTACGACACCATGCTGTATCAAGCGCCGGATGGGACCCCGAAAGGGGCGTTATGGGACCCCGAAAGGGGCGTTGCCGACGATCTATGCATTTCGGGTGAAAGACGCATCGCGGTCACTCGACCCAACGCCATCTTTCGCACTGCTTGAAGTGGAGGACGAGATCCAAGCATGGCAACAAATTCTGAACGCGCCTGTCAGCCTAAATGACGATGGGCATATCACGGACGCACCGCTTCTCCGATGAAGTCTATTGACCGCTGATGATGAGTTCGTCGTGGCGTATTTCCCTGTGCGCGAGAACGAAGGTTGGCCACCTTTGGCCCTTCAGGCGCATCCGTTCGATACCGCGTTATCGATCAAGCCCGCACGTGACCGGTACTATTTTGAACAAAACAAGTTTATCGGTTTATTTTGAGCAAAGCTCTTTAAGAAAGGCAATATTATGGATGCTGACGATCACCCCGTGGAAGTTGTACTCAAAGAGGCCCGTCGCTTCATGGTGCCGCTGTATCAACGCAAATATCAATGGGGTGATAAGCGTTTAGAGCCTTTTTGGGAAGATGTCACAGCTAAGGCCATTGAGGTTTTGGAAGGGGACGCAAAGTTCGAACATTATATGGGTGCGCTGATCCTGTCTCCGGTCGATCAGGGGTCGCAGATCGGCATCACGCCTGTCGTTCAGGTCGTGGATGGCCAACAGCGCCTTACAACTTTTCAGATCATGCTAGCGGCGTTGCGCGAAGTCGCCCGGCACCATGAGTTGGCTGACTTGATCGAACACATTGACGGCTATCTTTTAAACGTTCCGAAGAGCAAAGACAGCGACCCGCTGACGAAGTTCAAGCTGAACCCTACGCCGTCAGATCGCGAGCTGTTTCACGACCTAATCGAGATGACTTATCCTGAGGTCTCAAAAAAGTACCGCCATCTCTATTGGGGACGAGGAGTGCCAAAGAATACGCCATTTCCGGCTTTCAGGGCGTATCACTTGTTCTACAGCTGGATTGACGATTTTTCGTTTTACGGACCGGACGAAGAAAGCGAGATCGACCTCGACGCAAATGCACCAGAGACGGTCGAAGATGCAGGCGTTGAACTTGATCTCGTGGCTGAACGACTTGAGGCTATATTGACGGCCATGCTGGATCGCCTGAAGCTGGTCGTAATTACCCTCGGTGAGAATGATGACGCTCAGGTTATTTTTGAGACGTTGAACTCACAGGGTGAACCGCTTTTGGCGATGGACCTTGTAAGAAATAACATCTTCCACCGGGCCGAAAAGCAAAGCGCATCGGTGGAGCAACTTTACACAAAACTTTGGACACCGTTCGACATGGGTTGGTGGAAAGAGGCTGCGCCGAATGCGCGTCCAACCCGTCCACGTATTGATCATTTTCTCGCGCATACTCTTGCCGCAGAAACTGGCGAGAAGATTTCTATGCGGGAACTTTACGCTGAGTATCGCGCGTTCGCTGTCCCGAAGAACAAGCCGCGCTTTGAGGACGTCGAGAACGAGTTGCGCCTGATCGAGGCCTACGCGCCGCTCTACGAGACCCTAGAAGGACGCAAAAACGAAGATCAAACCTTGCATTGGCTCGGGCGTAAGCTCGCAGCATGGCAGGTTACGACGGCTTACCCGATCGCTATGCAAATCGGACGCTCTGACCTCGACCACGACGAGCGCCGTGAATTGTCGGAGCTGATCTATTCTTACCTCGTCCGTCGTGCAATCTGTGGTCTTACAACGAAGAACCTAAACAAGCTGTTTCAGTCACTTAGCGCAGAGTTCAAATCCGACGGGCCATCCGTGGATGTGTTCAGAAGATTCTTTTCTGATCGAAAGGGCGATAGCAGTCGCTTCCCGGACGATACCGAGTTTCGTCGGGGGGTTCTCAGCAGCAATGCTTACGCAATCTCACCAAGACCCAGACTGGTGGACATTCTCTGGGAGCTTGAAGTTGCAAGCCGAACGAAGCTGGCTGAGCACGGTGAACGGCCAGAAGGGCTCTGGGTCGAACACGTTCTTCCGCAGTCTTGGGGCAAGGATTGGCCTTTAGCTGACGGCGTGACGGTCGATCCTGCCTCTTTGGAGCAGGAGACAATTGTGCGAAACGCTAAGCTTCACACCTTGGGCAACCTGACCCTCCTTTCAGGAGGACTGAACATTTCGTCAGGGAACAAGAGCTTCAAAAAGAAGAAGGCGAAATTCAAAGAACATACTGGACTATTTCTGAACAAATGGTTTGAGAAACACGACCAATGGACAGAAGCAGAGATTGAAGAGCGAGGCGTTGCGCTTGCGATGCTGGCAATTAAAATTTGGCCGAGTCTAGAGGTAGTAGATGTGTGACGCAAAGGTTTGGCTTAAGCCACTTTGGTAACAAAGAAGCTATATAAATGACGTGACCCCGGCGGTGCGCCGGTCTCGCTTTGAACGATAGACAGGGCAGGGGATCGACGGGCTGACGCCCGTTCACCCCAGCCCTGACAGTTTCCAAATCCCTGTTGATCCGCCTGCCATCCTGGCAGGGCCGAGAAAACCGGCAAGCGCCGTCTGCGGCGTCGGTTCCGGTCGAGAATTCCGGTTCCTCCCACGCGCAGGCGCGCGGTTCCCTCCCAAATTCACACCCTCCACCCGGTTGTCACGGCCCCGCCAGACCGCAGGACGGGCTTTGCCCTTACCTGCTCTGCCCTTCGGAATGCATGGGCATTCCAAAGATCAGAACAAGAAGGCCCGCCCATTGGCGGAAAGGGGAAGAGACCCGGACCGCGTCACTCAAAGGAGGGTCACAAATGACCGCAGAGAAGTTTGACGCTTATTCCCATGTCACCAGCCAGATCATCACGCAGATTAAGGCGGGAACGCCGCCCTGGCGCAAGCCTTGGACCGGCGGCGGGGCATCGGCCAGCTTGCCAGAACGGTTCAACGGTGAAGCTTATCGGGGCATCAATATCCTGATGCTTTGGGCGACGGCGATGTCCAGGGACTACAACTCAGCCCGCTGGATGACGTTCAATCAGGCCAAGCAGCTTGGGGGCCATGTCCGCAAGGGCGAGAAATCCGCAACCGTGGTGAAATACGGCACCGTCGAGCGCGAGGATGAGAACGGCGAGGAACGCCAGATCCTCTATGCCAAGGCCTACCGCGTGTTCAATGCCGACCAGGTCGAGGGCTTGCCCGCTGAATTCTACATCCTGCCCGATCCGCCCCGTGATCTTGGCACCGAGGCCGACCCCGAGCTGGAGGCGTTCTTTGCCGCGAGTGGCGCGCAGATCGACAGCACCGAGGAGCCGCGTGCCTATTACAACATCAAGACGGACCGCATCCACATGCCGCCGATTGCGACGTTTCACAAGGCCGCAGGATATTACGGCACCTTGGCGCATGAGCTGACCCACTGGACAGGGGCGACAAAGCGGCTTGACCGTTTGGGCCGGTTCAATGATCGCAAGGCCTACGCGTTCGAGGAGTTGGTGGCGGAGATCGGAAACTGCATGCTTTGTGCCCAGATCGGGGTGGAGCCTGAATTCGATCAGAGCGCGGCCTATGTCGAAGGATGGCTGGAGGCGATGAAGGAAGACAGCCGCGCGATTTTCCGCGCCGCGTCCGAGGCGCAGAAGGCCGTAGATTACATCTTGGCCCGCGCCGCGCAGCCCGACCAGGTGGCCGCCGAGTAACAGCCTGTACCGCCGAAGTGATCGAGGCCCCCGTCAGCAGGCGGGGGCCTTTTTTCGTTGTGGTGTGATCCTGGGCGGGGCGGTTTCAGGGTGACCTGTCGGCGAGCAACCTGAAGGTCACCCGCCGACAGGCCCGGCGCTTCGCGCGGACGGGCATGAAATGCCCGGAGGGCCGTTTGGGGATGTAGGGTGATGAGCTAAGCAGTTTCAGTGCGGCCTATAACATCAAAAATTGCAGTAGACACACCTACGCACAAATTTCTTGACATCAGCGCCTTGATGTCCTATTTGTATGAGCATGAGCTACAGCATAAAAAATATCACCTTGGGCGAAGCGTGCGAAATTCGAGCGGGCTATGCTGCCAGAACCGCCCTCACAGAGGACGCCGAGAAGGGTGTCCCTGCTATCCAACTGCGTGACCTTCAAGGTGAGCGGGTCAGTCTAAGCGTGGCAGGAAAATATGCCTTGGATGGCAAGCTCGACCGTTACCTGGTTGAGCATGGCGATGTCCTGTTCCGCTCTCGCGGAGACAACAACACAGCCAGCATTGCCATAGGAGGTGCAGGTGAAGCAGCGGTCGCGTTGCTGCCAGTGATGGTGATCCGCCCGAGCGGAGACGATCTCCTCCCAGAATACGTCGCGTGGTCGATCAATCAGCATGAAGCGCAACGGCACTTAGACTTGGGTGCGCGCGGGACGAAGCTTCGGATGATCCCGAAGGAGTGCCTTGAAACGCTACCGCTGCACATACCGAGTCTGGCCGTGCAGCGGATGATCACAGAGCTCGATGCCCTGTCCGCGACAGAAACGCGCCTTCTGCACGAACTGGCTGATACGAAAAGAAAATTCACGAGATTCGCCCTGCTTCAACAGGTGCGAAACGCTCAGCTTCACGGCAATGAAGCTGAGCATAACGGTGCCCACCGCTCCTCGAAAAGCTCGGGCAAATCGCAACGGACAAACTCATGAGGTGAACATGTCCATCTACATTGGAAGCTACCACGCCGAAGGCCCTTTCGGCAATGAAAACAACTTGCAGGCACGCTCAGGCGTTTACGTGATCCTTGGACGGCACAGTACGGCGTCCACCTGGAACGTGATCGATGTCGGAGAGTCGCAGAACATTCGGGAACGGGTGTCGAACCATAACCGCGCGCCGTGCTGGCGCGGACAGGGGCACGCGCAGCTGTCTGTCGCCGCGATCTATGCCGACGCACACAACAGGATGCTGATCGAGCGCCAGCTGCGCGTGCAGTTCAACCCGCCCTGTGGATTGATTTAAGAAAAAACTTGGGGCGGGCACATGTCCCGCCCCTCAATGAGACGCAAAAGGATTTGAAAATGAACGATAAAATCACACAGGCGGAAGTGAACAACGCAGCATGGGCTGCCTGTGACACCTTCCGGGGTGCGGTCGATCCCGCGCAATACAAGGACTACATCTTGGTGATGTTGTTCTTGAAGTATATCACGGACAACTGGAACGACCACTTCGAGACCTACCGCAAGCAGTATGGTGACGATGATGTCCGCATCCGTCGTCGCATGGAGCGTGAGCGCTTCTATCTTCCAGAAGGCGCGAGTTTCTATGACCTCTACGAGCAGCGCAACGAGCCGAATATTGGCGAGCTGATCAACATCGCCCTCGAAGACATCGAGGACAAGAACCGCTCCAAGCTCGAAGGCGTGTTTCGCAACATTGACTTCAATTCGGAGTCGAACCTTGGCCGCACCAAGGATCGCAACCGCCGCCTGAAGAACCTCCTCGAAGACTTCAACAAGCCTGCTCTCGACCTGCGCCCGTCGCGGGTGAAGGAAGACATCATCGGGGAAACCTACATCTACCTGATTTCTCGCTTTGCCTCGGACGCGGGCAAGAAGGCAGGCGAGTTTTTTACCCCAGCCCCCGTCTCCGGCTTGCTGGCGAAACTCGCCGCGCCAAAGGAAGGCGACACGATCTGTGACCCCGCCTGTGGCTCGGGCTCGCTGCTGATCAAGGCGTCTGAAATGGTCGGCTCGAACAACTTCGCCCTCTACGGGCAGGAGGTGAATGGCGCGACATGGGCACTGGCGCGGATGAACATGTTCCTGCACGCCAAAGACGCCGCTCGCATCGAATGGTGTGACACCCTGAACAGTCCCGCGCTGATCGAGGGCGATCACCTTCAGAAGTTCGATGTCGTCCTCGCCAATCCGCCATTCTCCCTCGACAAGTGGGGGGCAGAAGATGCGGACACAGACCAGTACAACCGCTACTGGCGGGGCATTCCGCCCAAGTCCAAGGGTGATTATGCCTTCATCACGCACATGATCGAGATCGCCAAGCGCCAGTCAGGCCGCGTGGCGGTGATCGTCCCGCATGGTGTTCTGTTCCGGGGCGGGGCAGAGGGCAAAATCCGTCAGCAGCTAATCGAGGAAAACCTCCTCGACGCCGTTGTCGGGCTGCCTGCCAACCTCTTCACCACCACGGGCATCCCCGTCGCCATTCTTGTGTTCGACCGTTCCCGCGAGGAAGGCGGCGCGAACGCGGATCGCAAGGACGTGCTCTTCATCGACGCAAGCAAGGAGTTCACGCCTGGCAAAGCCCAGAACGTGATGGACGAAGACACCCACATCAAGCGGGTGCTCGACACCTACAGCGCCCGCGCCGAGGTCGAGAAGTATTCCCACCTCGCCAGCACCGAGGAGATCGCCGAGAACGGCTATAACCTCAATATCCCGCGCTATGTGGACACCTTCGAGCCCGAGGAAGAGATCGACGTCGCCGCAGTGCAGGCGGACATCGCGCGGATCGAGGGCGAGCTGGCAGACGTACGCACGAAGATGTCGGGCTATCTGAAGGAGCTTGGGATTGATGCGTGAAGGATGGAAAAGCGTTGAGCTTGGTTCCTTCATGGAATTCAAGAATGGATTGAATGCAGAAAAGGACGCCTATGGGAGCGGCATCAAGTTTGTGAACGTGATGGACGTTTTTAGAAGCTCTGAGCTGCGTGCTGATGAGATCATTGGTTCTGTTCAGACATCGTCTAAAGCTGCCTCAGAATATAGCGTGGTGCATGGGGATATCCTGTTTAACAGAACTTCCGAAACCGCTGAAGATATTGCGTGCGCGTCAGTTTATCTGGATGATGAGCCAATTACCTTCGGTGGATTTGTCATTAGAGGCAGGCAGACCAAGAAAATCCTTGATGCTGAGTTTTGCAGATATGTCTTTCAGACATATGAAGTACGTCGAGAGACTGTGCGTCGGTGCCAGGGAGCTGTCCGTGCCAACATCGGGCAACAAGACTTAGCTAGGGTCTCACTCAAGATTCCGCCGATTAAAGAACAGCGAAAGATCGCTGTGATCCTGCGGACTTGGGAAGAGGCGCTCGAAAAGCTTAACGCTCTGCGGGCTGCGAAGGCGCGGCAGCTGGATGGGCTCGCTGCAAAACTCATCCACGACGACCAAGTTGAGCGCTTGCACTTGCGCGGATTTCTGAAGGAGAAATCCACGCGCAACCGAGACGAGCAAGTACAGCGTGTGCTCAGTGTGACCAACTCGGCAGGCTTCGTGCTCGCCGAGGAACAATTTGCGCACCGTGTCGCTTCTGCCAGCCTGTCGAATTACAAGATCGTCCGCCGGGGTCAGTATGCCTACAACCCATCGCGCATCAATGTCGGCTCCATCGCGCGTCTCGATGCCTGGGACGAAGGTGCGCTCAGCCCGATGTATGTCGTGTTCCAAGTACAAGGCGGACTGGACGCGGATTTCTTCGGGCACTGGCTTCGTTCTGCTGAGGCCCGTCAAAGGATCGCTCTGGCAGCGCAAGGCAGCGTTCGGGAGACAGTCAGCTTCGGCGATCTTGGCTCGATCTTGGTGCCGGTCCCAACAATCGAACGGCAGCAAGCCATCGCGAAAGGACTCAACGCCGCGCAGGCCGAGATCAGCCTCCTCGATGATGAGATCAAGGCTGTGACCCGGCAAAAGCGCGGCCTAATGCAGAAGCTCTTGACGGGCGAATGGCGTGTCGAGGTTGATACCGTTGAAATTCCCACAAACACCAAGGAGGCCGAACATGCCGGACAATAAGAATTACTGGACCCAGCAGCGCCCCGACGGGAAATGGGAGTCCAAGCGTGAAGGTGCTTCACGCGCGAGCAAGGTCACGAATACCCAAGCCGATGCCTGGACGCATTCGCGACAGAAGGCCACAGAAGCCCAAGGCGAAGCCTTTCTGAAAGGCCGTGACGGCAAGATTAGAGACCGAAATACATATGGCAAAGATCCGTTTCCTCCGAAGGGCTGACGGAACTTTGCAAATTACTTTGCAACATCAAGATATCTAAGAGGTGACCATTAATGGATGCAAACAAACGTACAGCATTAATTTACGATTTTGACGGGACGCTGGCTCGCGGAAATCTTCAGGAGACAAGCTTCATTCCTAAAATTGGAATGACGAAGGAAGAATTTTGGGGCGAAGTAAAGCAGCGCACACGGGAGCATGACGCTGACGAAATCCTCGTGTATATGCATCTGATGCTTGAAAAGGCCCGCGAAAAAGGCGTTCAGGTTACGGTTGAAGACCTGCAGAGCCATGGTAAAGAGGCCCCGCTATTCTTCGGGCTCGCGGATAAATCATGGTTTGAGCGGATCAATGCGCATGCTGCTGAGCGTGGGCTCGCCCTTGAGCATTATATCGTCTCTTCTGGCATCCATGAGATGATAGAAGGCTGCGCAATCCGCGATGCTTTCCACCAGGTCTTCGCATCGAAATTCATCTATTCCAAGGGCGTAGCGGCTTGGCCAGGGGTCGGCATCAATTATACGACCAAGACCCAGTACTTGTTCAGGATCAACAAGGGAGTCGATAATCATTGGGACAATGAATCTATCAATAGTTATGTCCCAGAACTGGAACGCCCAATACCATTTGATCGGATGATCTTTCTTGGAGATGGCGATACAGACATTCCAACCATGAAAATGCTGACTTACAAGGGCGGGCACTCGGTTGCAGTTTATGACCCGACCAAAACGAAGCGGGATATTGATAAGGTTCACAAGCTAATTTCGGATGGTCGCGTCGATTTCGTTGCTCCTGCTGATTATAGTGAGAACGGCCAAATCGACATCATCGTTAAGGGGATTATCGGTCGGATTGCACGGCAACATGGATACAGGCCCAAGGCATGACCTTCGATCCCGCAGAAAAATATCAATCCCAGATACCGGCGGTCCAGACGCTGGTGGCGCTTGGTTTCCAGCCCCTTTCACAGGGACAGGTCGATCAGCTGCGGGGTAAAACCCGCAGCGTGATCCTCGACGACATCGTTGTGGAGCAGATGCTGAAGCTCAACAGCTACAGCTATCGCGGCAAGAGCTATGCGTTCGATCTGGAAGACGCGCATGAGGCGCTGCGCCGCCTCAAGCCGACCCCTGACAAACTCAAGGGGCTGAAAGGCACGAACCAGGATATCTATGATCTCTTGGTTCTGGGCACGACGATTTCCAAGGCGATTGAAGGCGACAGCAAGAGCTATTCCTTCAAGTACATCGACTGGGAGACGCCCGAGAACAACGTCTTCCATGTGACGGCGGAGATGAGTGTCGAGCGAACAGCCAGCACCGCGACACGGCGCTGCGATATCGTCTGTTTCGTGAATGGTATCCCGTTCATTGTGATCGAGAACAAGCGCCCGACAGAGTCGCTCAAGAAAGCCGATAGCCAGCTGATCGGGTATCAGAACGAGGACAACATCCCGCAGCTTTTCCACTATGCGCAGCTCTTGATGAGCATGAAGCGGCAGGAAGCCCGTTATGCCACCGTGGGCACGCCGCGCAAGTTCTGGCAAACCTGGCGCGATGAAGAGGATCAGGACGCGGACATCTTCACTGCGATCAATCGACCTTTGACGGCAGAGGAAAAGAGCGCTGTTTTCTCCGGCGACCTTGCCGACGCGCGCGTCTTTTTCGAGGAGCTGGCAGCGGGAGGGGAAAGGTCGATCAGTGAACAGGATCGCGCCATCTATGCGATGTGCCGACCGGCGCGCCTTCTCGACCTTGTGCGCCGTTTCACGGTCTTCGATGGAGGGGTGCGCAAGATCGCTCGCCATCAGCAATTCTTCAGCATCAGAATAGCTCTTGCTCGCCTGAAAGGCTTCGATCTGGAAGGTCGTCGCAAAGGCGGCGTGATCTGGCATACGCAAGGCTCAGGGAAGAGCCTGACAATGGTGATGCTTGGGCGCGCTCTTGCCCTCGACAAGGACGTGAAGAACCCCCGTATCCTGATCGTCACGGATCGCGATGACCTGGACAAGCAGATCAAGGGCACGTTCAAGTCCTGCGACCTTGAACCCGTGCGCGCAGCCACGGGGGCAAACCTGGTCGAGCTGATCAGGAACCGCGCACCATTGGTTACGACAATCATCAACAAATTTGATACCGCCATCAAGGCGGATGACTTCAAGGATGATAGCGCCGACATCTTCGTTCTCGTCGATGAAAGCCATCGGAGTCAGACAGGCCGCTATGGCGGTCACGGCAAGTTCGCCTTGAAGATGCGGCGTATCTTGCCGAACGCCTGCTATCTCGGCTTCACCGGCACGCCGCTTCTGAAGAAGGACAAGAACACCCTCGATACGTTCGGGGGGTTGATCCACAAATATACGATTGATCAGGCGGTGAAGGACGAAGCGGTCGTCCCTTTGCTCTATGAAGGGCGCTTGGTCGCGCAACAGGTGAGTGGCGATGTCGTCGATACCTGGTTCGACAAGATCAGTGAGGGGCTGACGGAGAAGCAGAAAGCCGATCTAAAACGGAAATTCTCGCGAATGGATGCCTTGTCAAAGACGAGCCAAGCCATCCGCGCCAAGGCGTTCGATATCTCAGAGCACTACCGCCAGTATTGGCAGGGCACGGGTTTCAAGGCGCAACTGGTGGCACCCTCAAAGGCCGCTGCCGTGCGCTTCAAGGAGGTTCTCGATGAGATAGGCCATGTGACGAGCGAGATCATCATCTCCGCCCCTGATGACAAGGAAGGGAACGAGGAAGTCGATCAGGAATCCAAGGACTTGGTACGCAAGTTCTGGGACAAGATGATGGCCAAGCACAAAACCGAGGACGAGTATAACCGGCAGGTCATCGACGCCTTCAAGGGCTCAGGCGATCCCGAAATCCTAATTGTCGTTTCTAAGCTTCTGACCGGCTTTGACGCCCCACGAAACACCGTGCTCTACGTTTGCAAACCGTTGCGCGAGCACAATCTTCTTCAAGCCATTGCCCGCGTGAATCGCCTCTATGAGGACGACGACAAGGAAAAGCAGTTCGGCTTCATTGTCGATTATGAGGGGCTTCTTGGAGAGCTCGACGCAGCACTTACGACCTACAGCGCTTTCGAAGGTTTCGACGGTGATGATGTCGCAGGATCATTGCATGACATTCGGGAGGAAATTCGCAGGCTGCCGCAGCTGCATGACCAGCTGTGGGATGTCTTCAAGGAGGTTCGCAACAAGAAGGACATGGAACAGTTCGAGCAGCTCTTGGCTGACGACGCTAAGCGAGCAGACTTCTATTCTCGGCTGAAGGACTATGGCCGCTGCCTGCACATCTCACTTTCCTCAGAGAAGCTTTATGACGTATTTGACGAGGCGGCGGTTTCCACCTTTACGAAGGATTGGAAAGCCTTCTCCGAGCTGAAGCGCTCAGTCCAGCTGCGCTATCAGGAAACCGTCGATGTGAAAGAGTTCGAGCCCAAGATTCAGAAACTGCTCGACGATCATGTCACGGCGAAGCCTGCAGAGGTGATCATTGACTTAGTGAATATCAACGATCCTGATGCGTTGAATGCTGTGATCGAAGAAGAGGGCAAAACTGCCGCCTCCAAGGCGGATCGCATTGCAAGCGCCACCAAGCGCACGATCACGGAAAAGATGGAGCAAGACCCCTCCTTCTACAGGCAGTTCTCCGAGATGCTCGCTGAGACGATCCGCGACTATCGCGAGAAACGGATTTCGGAGAAGGATTACCTCAAGACAGTCGTGGACTTGGCAGCTCGCGTTGCGCGTCGCGATCATGGCCGTGACATGCCCGAAAGCATCAAGGGAGACACGGACGCTCAGGCTGTCTTTGGCGTCCTTGAACCGATCCTGAAGGAGATCAACGGCGGTGTTGAGGATACTGTGACAGCCGATGTCGCGCAGTCGATCATCGGGATCGTCAAGGATCACCACATTGTCGATGTCTGGTCGAACGAGATGGCGCAGAACAACATGCGCAACGCTATCGACGACTATTTCTTCGATGTCGTGCGCGACGAGAAGGGCATCGACATTCCCCTCGACCTTCTCGACGACATCGAGCTGCGGATCATGGATATCGCGCGAGCTAGGTTCCCCGGATGAGTGCCGAGGTTCTTGAGGCTAGCTTCGGCAGCGAGACGATCCGTTTTTCTGTCGTGAGGCGGGTTCGCAAGACCCTGTCCATAAGCGTCTTGCCCGACCAGCAGGTCGAAGTTGTCGCGCCCGAGGACGCGAGCTCTGAACGTATCATCGAGAAGGTGCGCAAACGCGCGCCGTGGATATGCAAGCAGCTGCGCTACTATGCTCAGTTCCAGCCCAAAACGCCAGAACGCCGGTATATCGGCGGCGAGACCCACCTGTACTTAGGGCGGCAGTATAAACTCAAGGTGATCCCCGGCATACAAAGCTCCGTCAAGATGCAGCGCGGTCAGCTGATGGTTTGGAGCACAAAGCCAGGTCGAGCCGCCCACACCCGTGAGCTTGTTCGAGACTGGATGTTGCAGCGGGCCCAGATCAAATTTGCCGAACGTCTGGATGTCTGTCGAGGACGCTTTTCCGACCCTGAGAAGGTCGTCCCAAACGGCCTCATCATTCGCGAGCTGAGCTATCGCTGGGGCTCGATGACAGGCCGGAAGAATCTAGTCCTCAACCGTGCTCTGATCAGGGCCTCGACGGAGGCCATAGACTATGTGATCACGCATGAGTTGTGCCATATCGAGCACCCCCATCATGGGCCCGCCTTCTTTGACCTCTTGAGGCGCGTCATGCCGGATTGGGAGGCTCGGAAACTCAAGCTCGAACGACAACTCGCGTAGCTGGTCCAGGACCAGCTAAACTCGATCAGTTTACTCTAGCCGCTCCGCGATCCACATCTTGATCAGCGCCTGACGGGTGATGCCGAGCTTCTGGGCCTGCCGGTCCAGGCCTGCGACGACCCAGGTCGGGAAATCCACGTTCACCCGCTTGGCCTCGACATTGAGGCGGCGCGCCTTTGTCCAATCGACATGGGCGGACATGTCTTCGCCCGCGTCGAAGCGTTCGTCGAATTCAGTCGCTTTCATAGTGGTCAATCTCCTGGTTGCGAGCGCGGCGCACGGAGATGATCCGCACCCGGTCGCTCCGGTATGTGTAGACAGCCGTCCAGTGTCTGGCCCCGATCATGCCAACCGCCAGAAAGCGTGGTTCATCCGTGACGTTGGCGGGGGCCTCGATCAGATAAGGATCATCCCAGAGAGCCTGAGCCTCATCAAAGTCGATCCCGTGTTTTTCACGGTTCGCGGCGCTCTTGTCGGTGTCATACTCGAACTTCATGAAAAGTAAACTAAGGTGAAAATGGTATAGTTACTATACCTTTCTTCCAGCAAGCAGTAACGCCGCCTGCATGTCCTTAGGACATGCAGGCGGCGTTACTGGGCTGTCAAGAACTCCGTCCAGCCCATTAAGCCATTACCCAAACATCGTCAGCTGCTGAGGCTCCACCCAATAGCCGCGATGGCGCTTGGCCGCTTCCAGCGTGACCAGTGCAGCGATCGCCTGATTTTCGCTATCAAACCAATCCATCCTGACCTGCCCGCCCTGCCCTATGCGACCCCATTCCCGGTAGAGCGTCCATTCACCAAGCAGGTTTGGCATGACGGACATCTGGTAAAACCGGGCGACATTGTTCGTGGGCTGGCGCTTTTCAAGATAGGTCTGCATGGCTCAGAGGTGGTACTTGCGCGCGATTTCGAGGGCTTCGGCCTGTTCGGTGCCAATGTATTCTTTGGTGCTTTCAATGCTGGCATGGCCAAGCAAGAGCTGAGCCGCACGAAGGTTGCCGGTCTGCTGATAGATGTGAGTTGGGAAGGTCCGGCGCAGCGAATGCAGCCCGTAGAGACTGGGATCGAGGCGGGCCTTTTCCAGCCAGGATTTGAACAACCGCCAGAGCTGGCTTTCGCTGAGATGGGTGTGAGACCACCTTGCCCCCTGCCCCGTGAACAACCATGCATGCATCTGCTTTTCAGAGGCGGCGAGATAGCTACGCAGGCTGTCGCGCGTCCCTGATGACAGCCGCGCTTGGACCGGGCGCGCATTGCGGCTTTCCGTTTTCTTCTGGCGGATCTCGACGATCTCGCGGACCCCTGCCGGGGTTGCCACGTCCGAGACCCGCAGCCGCACGAGGTCCGAGCCTCTAAAGCTCGTATCAAGTGCAATGTTGAACAGCGCCAGATCCCGCAGCGCGCGATCCTGGCCTAGGATCATCCGGATCAGCGCAACTTGGTCAGGCGTCAGCGGTGGCTTTTTGCCCACGACACGGCCTTTGTTCCAGGTGGTCTCAGGTGCGGTCGGCATCACCAAATCCTTGCAAGCTTATTGTATAAATATACCCATAAACCGTGCATGATGAAAGTCGCATGTTGTGCGATGTGGCATTTTACTCAAGTTTTTTTGGATTTTGGCCTGCGAGTTGATGCAAGCTTTTATCAAAAAGCTCGCATCAATCTGTGAGGGAGTGAGCTACCCAACCACTTAATTCCTAAGGGCTACCTCAGCACTCCAGGACAGCATTCTATACTAGAAACCAGCTGTGGCTTTTCCAGGAGGCCCGCTCTCACTCAACGCGTCGAAAAATCCGTCCATATCGGTATCGGTGATAATAAGATGGCGCGCATAGTCTGGCTTAATACCTTCGGCCACAATCTGTGCGACGATTGGCTCGAACATTGCTTGGCCATCTTTTTGCTTCCAGAGCTCGTCGCTGTCATGTTTGATGCAGTTGGCTACCTTGTTGAGCTTATGAACTCCCTTTGTCACGATATAGCCCGCATTGACCAGGCGGGGCGAAACAAGATGATGACGATAGTTGCCTGTCCATTCGGCCCACTCGGCTGAATGGCGTTCCCAAGAATGATAGAGGATCAAGACAAAACCCTGCTTGATTGCTGCGAGCGCTTCGTTTGCGTCAGCCCAACGATCAATTAGATGATCTTCCCACGCTCCGTGGGAAGCCACGTCATCATAGTTCTCAGGATCTGGCTTGGCCGTGTCGCGGAACTCTTCAAACCCCGTCTCGATACGATGAAGCTCAGTATCAATGGAAGATCGGGCTGCGTCGTAGGCTGCGCGGAGCTGGCGAATGGCGGACTGCCACCGCCATTTTCTCACTCCATCCTTGGTCGTCTTGTTGAACAGCATTAGTGAAGGTCCAATCTTTCATAGAAAAAGCAGCGCCAAGCTACGCTAGATAGATCGGCCAACAAGGGCAACACGACCGAAGCTATTGAAGTCGGTCAAAGACAATCACGGGGTGCTATTTTGAGATTCACGCAAGCTCTTAGAATAAAGCTCGCATAGCGTTCAAAGCTGACGCCCCAGCCAGCGCAGGCCAATGTCGGCTATGCAGCGCTTTTCGGACCTTGGTTAGATATGCGCCAAGGTCAGCTTTGGCGAGCCGTTAAAAAACGGTGCTGTCCCTCTGTTAAAATAGAGCATCGGATTTACCGAGAACGTTTTGAATTAGGTCCAACAACAAAAGGAAGCGGAACAATGACATCTTTTAAAACTCACCTGATGGCCCTGGTCTTGGTGATGCCACTTAGCTTGGTGGCGGCTGCTACACCAAGTTTTGCCAGCAATGTTGATGTGGATGTTACAAACTTCGGGGACGGCAGGATCGAAGTGAATGTGAGCGTAATCAAAGACCAATTTCAAAATATCCCACGCAACAGTACCCTTTACACAGCTCTGCAGCCAAACAAGATATCTGAGATATCCGAACGGGCATTTTATGCCGCAGGAGCTATGAATTATCAAAGTGTTGAGCACGCAATTTCCGAGCTTGATCGCCTTAACAGCGCCGTTTCCATTTACATGGGTCAGCTTGCCCCCCTTGTATCTCACATACGGGCCAGCATGCAGGCTTATGGTGAGTTTGATCAAAAAGCTTTACGCCAATATTCTGCTACATCTTATTCCATGGCTAAATCCCTTGGGCAAGCAGGTGGCATACTCGCGTTGCTTGATCAAGAAATCAGCAACGGAAGACTTGTTCTAACAGAATCTCAATTGGGGTTCGGTCGAAACACACATGCTTGGCTGTCTGGCATGCAAGATATTTGGTTGGGTATGAACACCGATATTGTCACAATTTCTGGATTTTAAGAATAGTGTCGCGGTGGTCGAATCCGGGCTTCACGTTATTTTTAATCGAAAGAAGATATGTCAAACTGTGTATTAAATCGAAGCGAAGTTTAGAAAAGTCAGCCCTACCCAAAGCATCACAGCGATTTAAGATGTTGTTTTTGGCGGGGTACTCTTTCTAACAGGCGCATGCCAAAACTCCAGAAGAAGGCTAACATTTTACAATGACAGACATCCACGACATTTTTGAGCGGGCAAATGAGATCTACGCCGCCACGCGAGTGATTGATGACGCACATGCTCCAGCAGACAGTGTTGGCATTGCCGAGATTTATCGTGGTCTGACAAACCCAGATCAAGCGATAACAAATGAGCTGTCACGGGCGTTGTTTGCGTCACCTGCATTGCGGTCTGTTTTTCAAACAGTCCAAGGCCGGTTTGCGGTCGCGACTATGCCTGCCATGGCTGCTGCATCTGACAGGAAACTGGTGGAACGCCAGATCGATGGCGGATCGGCACGATTGACACCTTCTAAACGTGGCGATCAGATGTACCTGACGCTCCAGATGGGCTCCGATCTTCCGGCGGTCCCGCTTGTTTTGATCATGGTCAGCGAAGTAGATGAAACAATCGTTAAACGTCTTCTGCCCGCCCCGGACGAAACTGGAGAGCTTCTTGTTGTTCTGGATAGGGCAGACACCGTTGACGCAGCCTTTATCGCGGCGCTTGAAGATCCTAGATTTGTAGGAACATTCGTAAAATCAACCCCTCAGAGCACGTAATATGATGTCCACCGCTATCCGCTTGATCGTTCCGACCACGCTTGGACCCAGCCAGATTCTTTATTTGGTGCGGGAAGAAGCGGCCATGGGCCGGTCAACCATCTGTCTAAAAGGCACATCGCAACAGGCCGGGATTGATCGTGAGTACAACGCCTTTGTCCGGCAATCGAGTGGTGTTGTGGAACGGATGACCGGCCACGCCTTTTTTCGAATGGATGTTTCGACGGCTATCGACGCCGGTTCAAGCTGGCAGCTGGCGGTTCTAACAGCCCACATCGTCGAGCATGAAAATTGGCTGGAACAGGCTTTGGAGAAAGAGGGTGCTGCAGCCGGGATTCTGGTCTGGGCGACAGGAACGGTCCGCAGCGTCGGCTTAGCTATTGGCGAGGTCGGTCATGTGCCAGAGAAGCTGCGTCAGTCCATTGATCTATTTACCCAAGCAAAACATGACGGTCTGGTGTGTCACGTTCTCATCCCCGAGGGCAATCGGGCCGATCTTCCTACTGCGCTTGTTACACAGATTGAGCAGCTCGGTGTCGCGTTTCATTTTGTAAGCACCTTCGAGCAGATCTACAGCCTTCTGAAGATTGCTCCGCCTGCCAAGGCCAGAGCAGAAGCGGCTGACAAGCCCGATAAGGCTGTCTGGCATGGCAATCCATTCCAGGGCTTAAGCAGCTACGGACCACAACAGCGCCCTGTATTTTTTGGACGTGCAAGGGCGAGGGAAGAATGCCTGTCGCTGATACGTAAGGCCGCAGCTCAAGATATCCCATTCCAGCTTATTCATGGTCGGTCCGGTGTTGGAAAATCGTCGCTGATGCGTGCGGGCCTTACCGGTGATATTCAACGTTTTGCGTCCGAAGGCGGAACGTGGACTCATCATGACATCCGGCTTAGTGATCAAGGCGAACCAGCCATTATGGTTGCCCGATCCCTGGCTAATGAGGTTCAGCAAGCGCTTTCAGATGATGACCTTGTGCGAGCATTATTGGAAGAACCCGTAGCCTTTGTTGACCAAGAGCTCAGTGCTGGGGGGCGTAGATCGCATCTTCTGACGCTCGATCAGCTTGAACAGATATATGCAGCTAATAGTGTAGCCTCCTTGGCGCGATTTGACGAAGTGCTCTCTGCGCTTTTGGGCACTGGTAACGTCTGGATTGTGGCAACGATGCGCACCGATCAGATGGAGCTGCTTTCGGAGACGCCTACATTAAGGCGTCTTGCAAAATCTGAGCGTAGCTATGTTTTGGACCGGCCCAGCCTATCAGAAACCACAGAAATAATCGTCCAGCCACTGGCTGCAGCGGGATTGCGTTTCGACGATGATCAAAAAGGCCAGGGGCTGGTCAGCGAGTTGGCCGAAATCGCTCTAAAGTCTCCGGACAGTCTGCCGCTGCTGCAGGTCGTCCTCACACGCATGGCCGAGATGGCTGGCAAGGACGGTATCATTCCGGTCGATACCTATGAATTCCTTGGCGGCTTTGCGCAAACTGCCGCGCGATGGGCAGAAAAGTCAGCCGCAGAGCTTCTGGATAGGGGCGTTACCGATGATGAGCTTTCACGTGCGCTTAGTGAGCTTATCCGTATTGACCCCGATACTGGACAGGCACTATCACGGGCAGCCCCCTACGAAGAAAGCAACGAGGCAACTGCCGAAATATTTAGCGGTCTGGTCGCGGCACGACTTGCTGTCACTGAAACCTTCAATGACACACGATACGCGCGGCTCGCCCACGAAACACTCATCGAAAACTGGCCGCGGCTTACGCGCCTTGTTAACGACTTACGTGGTGAACTTGCGTTGCGTGATCGCGTCGAGAAATCCGCCAGTCTTTGGGATATGGAGTATCGGCCCGAAACCGAACTCCTACGCACTCCAAGCCGACTTGACGCCGCCCATGCCTTAGAGGAAAACGCGCTAGTGCCGCTTTCAGCTATTGCAAGCACGTTCATCCAGGCTTCGCTCAAGGCACGGGACCAAAACGCTGCCGCAGCACAATCCGCTAACGCAAAGCGTCTGCGCCGCGCCCGTATGACAGCACTCGCCGCAATCGGTGCGATGTTGGTGATTGGAGGTCTTGCGCTCTGGGCACTGGAACAGCGTGGTATGGCGCGTGAGCAAGCTGCCTTGGCCATCGACAACGAAGCCAGGGCACTCTCTGCAAGGGTGGATGCAGAAGAAGCCAATAAGGGCCTTCGTCGTCGTCTCGATTATGAGGGCCTTCTCGGAGCCGAGAAATTGGTCGATCAGGGTAAGGTGGATTTCGCCCTGCTGAACTTGCTGCGTTCATCCGACAGCTTCGTGGAACTGAGCTCCGGCGGTGGTTTCCCTGCCGGGTTCGTGCCCGATAGTATACCTATCGCTTTCGAACGGGTCTTGGAACGCGCCGCCCTTCAGACCACCTATCCGATACCCGCAGATGCCATGGGGTTCGAATATCGCAACGTCCTTTATTACGGTGTCTCGTCGGAAAACACTCTCTGGCGTTTTGATGGCTATGGGCCACCCGAACAAATTGGGAAACTACAGGGCAACGTAGTAGAGATGTTCGATTTGTTGCCGGAAATTGGCCCTGTGCTCGCTGTGGAAGATGCCACACATCTGAGGTTTCACCGTTTCGATCCGAAAAATGGTATTGGCGCGCTTCTGATAGATTTTCCCCGGACGTCACCCGAGGTGATCGGCTGGGATCCCGATGTCGGCCCGGACGGCACCGTGATTGCCCGGGAGATATTGCCTCCCGAAATGACGGTGACCCGTCCCAACCCTTTTGCATCCGTCTATCTGGGGCACCTCGACACCGGTGTGCGGCTGCGCCTGGAAGAGCCCGTGTTCACGCGGCTGAACGTGATGAACGACGGGACATCATCTGTCAACCTGTCGTCAGGCGTTGTCGGTGACATCGAAGCCGCTGAACGTTTAAATATTTCGGTGGTGTCCGACCCAGCGGTGCGGTTTTCGGATCATGCAGCATGCTTCGGGGCAGAAGCCGCATCTTTGGACGCATCGAAATACGGTCGTGTAATGCGCGAAATCCTGCAGAATGCAGATGCATTCAATGTAGATTGCACCATTGCGGGCCCCCACATCGCGATGCTCGCGACGCAGTCGGGATCGGCGGGGTTCTGGGATACCCTGCACCTTGCCGATATCCGAAATCTGGACGAAGAAGGCCTGGGTGAAACGGTGATCCAGACCCGACGACCAAACGTTGAGGGGATCAGCATGGCACTGGTGGAGGATATGCAGAACGGGAATGACGTTCTCGATTTTGTCTATCACTCCTTCCAAGAGGTGACGATGCAATCGACCGTCGCCGGGACTGAAACACTGAGTATGGCCGCTCCGGTCGAGACGGCTGTCGCGCTGGGAAACGGGCGCGCGGCCCTGATCGTCGCGCCCGAACAGGCAGAAGCATCCACCAAGGCGCTTGTCGTGGTAGATATGAAGGCCAGGGCGACCTACGGTCAACGTGATCTGGGGCATGATGGCGAGCAGATTTACCGAACCTTCACCCAAACCCATGCGGCAGGCATTGCTGCCGCTGAAACTGCGGCCAAGGCATGGGTTATGCGTGCCGATGCCGTTGAGAGTGAAAACTCAACCAAGGAGTTTCCACGTGTAGCGCCATCGTCGATCGAGGGAATGATCGAGGTGACTTTCGAAGATTTGATGAAACCGATCACGATTCCCGCGGCGTTGACTCAAAGCGATATCTGGATGCGTCTGGCCCCCTCCGGTGACGTCTATGCGCTTTGGAAAGACAGAGCGCTGCGGGTTTACAGCGCAGTAGACGGTACGGAAATCGCACGGCGCGAGATGGGACGCCAGCCGCGAGATTTCACCTTCGCCGGCCCCCATGGGCCGGACCTGATGATAAGCGAAGGCAGCGCTGTCATAATCTGGGGCCCGTCCGACGACGAGGACGACACCGACTGGACTGCGGGCATCTTGTTCCGCTCTGCCGACCCGGTAACAAAACTAGTGATGTCTCCGTCCGGCAAACGGATGATCTATGAGGCCGACATCGGTGAAATGACGATCCAAACCCGGATCTATGCATTTACCGCCCGCGGCGTCTGGCGCACGCTTGGCCGATCCTACAAATACACGGAGGCTTATTTTCTTGATGATAACACCGTTTTTTACCGGAACAGAACCGGCAACTATCTGCACTCATTGCCAAATCTTACAGAATCTCAAGATTTGGCACGGTCTGCGCTGAGCGACCACTGCCAATTCGAGGGTAAAAATTTTGATGCGTCACCCTGCGCGCAGGAATTTTTCGGCACTGCTCCACCGCTGCGATAGGATGTCCCGGTCGAGAACCGTTCAAGGAAGCAAGACATATGGTAGTCCCCCCTTAATTTGGGGGGACTACACTACCCCTATAATGCTAACTTCGGACATAGATGCTTCTCCTTTTGGTTGCTTTCAACAAAATTACTGTGGCACGTCACGATGCCAACAGGAGTGGCATCCAATCCATCATCTTAACACGCCGTCCAAATTTGCCGGACCACTTCAGAAACTTGGTTCTAAGTGGTGAACAAAAAAAGATGCTGTCCCTCTGTTGAAATATAGCACCGGATCTACCCAAGAGTTTTCGGATTAGGTCCAACAACAAAGGGAAGCGAAATAATGGCACCATTTAAAACTCATCTGATGGCCCTAGTCTTGGCGATGCCACTTAGCTTGGCTGCTGCTGCTACACCGAGTTTTGCCAGCAATGTTGATGTAGATGTTACAAACTTCGGGGACGGAAATGTGGAAGTGAATGTGTCCGTAATCGGACCCACTACACCCGAGGCGGCTTGTGTGATTGATAGTCAAAAGGTGAGTGGAGAGTGGTGGTTGGTTCACCGACTTATAACTTCCGACAGGGGTGGTGATTTCGAGTTTTCCATGAGAGTGAATTGGATGCTAAATGGTGTGCGGATACGGTCTGACCAACCTAAAGCTACATTGGTATCGATGGCCCCCAACAGCTCGCACATTGTATCTCGTGTTAGATACGGACAAGCCAAAGGCTTTCAGTCCAAGTCATGGCTTAACGGGAAATTACTGATCTGCAGCCTACTTTGATCATTAAAGTGCTCAGGCGGCAGTTCTCATTCACCATCCCCTTAATGGGACTTATGGTTGGTGAGATAGGGGAAGGTAATTTTGTACGTACTGCCTGTGACCTGCGCCCCAAGTACCTTCCAGCTTTGCGCGGAATCCTTGGGGATAAATCTGTGACCTCAGGCAACCGTTTTGTCCTTCGCGTCTCTCTGCAGCAACCTTGTCGACATCAGGTTTTCTAATGTCGAATGGTCAGTGCCAATTGTAGTCCTTTTGTCATTTTTTCAGCGGTTTACATCGGCAAGTAACAGCAGAAAATTCACAACAGCCCGCAGAGATCTTTGGAATAATTTCCATTTTTTCGAGGGCGCCTCAAAAAACGTCCTGCCCCTCTGTTGAGTATGTGCAGAAGCACAAAGTTAACAGAGGAACTTAAGATGAAGCGCACAATTTCTTCCATTCTAGCAATAGTCACATCGGCTACTTTGGCCAATGCAAGCCAACAGCCGAGTGAGACAGAGGCTAAGTGCGGCCCTGGAGGGATTTTTCCGTCAAATAACTGGGTAAAATGTGTGCAAAACATTGGCCAGGAAAAAGCTGAACGCGATTTGTATACAACCCGACGCGCGCTTGAAGCTTTGCTTTCTGTTAAATCAGTTCCTGCGAAATTCCGGGTTATTCCAGAATGTGAACGCGTCAAAGCATCGTTTCAAGATGGAGGGATCGCTGGTTTTTTTGATCTGGCGCACGCCTATCCGGAAATTGTGATCGAATGCGTAAACGCACCAGAAATCCAATCTTGGTAAAATAGGAGAAATACCATGAACACTTTACATAAAATTATGCTGATCGCCGTAATGGCGGCAACCACTTCCGGTCAAGCCGCTTTGGCGGGGTCCGATATCGTAGTTGATATCCGTGGGTATGGCGGTGAATACAACGCTCATACCTATGGGAACGGCGCGGTTATCCTTGATGGGACTGGCGATTATCAAGATGCAGATATCGTGCAGTATGGGAATGGAACGTTGGATATTTTCATGAGTGGCACACGATCAAACCTTAATCTCACGGATAGCAGCCGGAGAGGAGTGAGTAAGATCTACACTGGTATCTGCCCGCCGGGTGGAAAAACACGCCCCCTCGACATCACTCGTAGTGGCGGCACTCACATCCTGCGTTGCGAGTAAAGTCTGGCAATAGCCAAAAATCCAAACCTGAGAAAAGGAGAAAAATTATGAACGTAGCAATTACAACCGCATTTCTTGCCATCTTTCAGCTAGTCCAAGCAAATGTCGAAGGTGCAGAGGTTAACTCTGTTGAAATTGATCCCCCTATTGCAGCGGCTGAAGAAGCTCAGGACACAGGGGCCGGACAAATGGCTGTTGCACTGCTCACGTGCAACGTATTCGTAGACGAAAAAGAGACGCGTCGAGATATTACAGTTCTTGCAACAGCAGGGGAGAGCCCCATTAACGACAAGCTGTTCTTCAAGATCAACTTACAGGGCGCGAATGAACAAACGATGCGCCGGAGTAAGACGGTTGATATCAACGCGGGCGAAACCGCTGCACTTGCTAATTATATTATTACAATGCCCGGTAAGGTGGATATGACGGCGGCTGTGGAATTAGGGGAGGATACATTTCCCTGCATGATCCAGTAAGATATGCTGATTTTCAATTTATAAGGTCAGGACAGGAATGTCCTGGCCCTATTATTTATTTGGGCACCTCTGCACTACCTCTCAAGTATGGATGGTGTCGTTTCGTTCTTGTCATACAGTTTTTGAAAATTCGTGATGAAGCGAATGCAGTCATTTTGGTAATCGTTCTTAACTTTTACGCTCTGCATGTTGCTGACTAGGGTTTCTAATATGTCTATCAAGGGCGTGAGGTGAGGTGCGCCCGCTTCCAGCGCCTCCAATATATACTGGTTTTGGAGATCTTGTTTTCGAAACCCCTCACGGTTGACAGCACCGTAAGCCTTACGAGCTTGGACGGCCAAAGCGTTTTCAGATGCCTCAATATGACTTGCAAATTTCTCAAACACCCCGCTCGCATCACCTGGCCGAAGCCCCATCTCTTGAAGTAACGATCTGGTCTCGCCCGCATCTATTTCTGATAACATAGCCGCGCCTTGTGTACGCTGGCAGCATGACAGGACATAAGCTGTTGCAAGACGTGTCTCTCTAAGCTTATCGGTTAGCTCGTTTAGCTGAACCTCAAAGGCACTATAGCCATCACTCGGCGCTTCAGGTGCCGCGAAGTTCCTAAATCCGTCGCTCCAACGATTCTGAAAGGGGCCAAAAACAGCATAGCGCGCTATTGTTCGTATGAATGAAGGTAATGGAGGGCCTCGGAACAACGCCTTTGATCCAGCAAAATCTTCGCGGCTTTGTGAATGACTTTCGAGAAGTTGAGCAAGTAGCCCAAGCTCTTTTTTCGTTTTTGTCCATTTAATCTGACAGCCTGGTTCTTGCATCAGGGTGATCAGAGGTGACATCCACTCATATTCACTGTCGGCGGCCTCTAAAAAACTAAGCCGGTCACCATCTGCACCAGAAGCTAGGTCCAGTTGTCGATCTCGCACACCTATTTCGACAACGTTGGTATCTTCGCGATCGGCTCCGCTTAATGAAATGGCATTTGTGCGCGCGTTATGTTCATTCCATGCCGTTTGCAGTGCCTGCCTGTAGAACAGTGTCAGCCGTGCCGTGTTCTCATAGGTTTTAAACCCGTCTACGATACCTTCTTTAGTCCCATTAGTTGAATGCCCGCGCTCTGCTTCATTTTCCCATAGGGAAATGATGGCTTCATCATCGATGCCGTCAGGTCGTGTGATATCCTTTGCTTGAAGGAACGTGCCAATAATTCGCGCCTGTTTCAGGTAATGTTCCTTTTGGAGCCCGGGTCTCAACCAACGATCAAGCTCTCCCCGCAACTGGTTGGCTGCCTGTTTGGCTCCATCAGGCTCAAATGTGCGAAGGGGATTAAAAATGGTCTGAACAGCATCAAATCCCAGCATGTTATGTGTTGCATCGATGTATGCACCAATCAGCGGCATCTGCATAACTGTAAGCTCAAATGGACGCGTGATAGATGCCCTCATGTGAGGCTCTGTTAACGTCAGCACGTTTCCGTCAAACGTACCAACTGCGCTCAGGTCAACACTGTCAAAGGCGTGCTTGAAGGCATCAGCGGTCAATTGATAAATTTTGCCGTATAAAAACCCAAGCGCACCATGTGGATGTGCAACTTCCATTGCATAATAAAGTCGCGCCGCCTGCTGAGAAAGTCCGTCGAGTTCTTTGGCATAGCCTGTCAAATAGCGCTTAAGTTTTTGAGCGGTTTTAGGAGGGCACCAAGGCTTACCATTTGCGGTTTCACGTTCAAGTGTCAGGCCCAACGCAAGAGCAATCTCTTCACTGCGGTCCATTAGCTACTCCAGTACCCACGGATGAGGCGAAGTTTCTTCATAGAAAATACTATTGAAAGAAACCCCAGATCTAACCTCATCTGTGTTTTTTGACCCTAATTTTTTTATTCTTCAAAAAAACTCTGACCTCCCTCTGTTGAGGTTAGGCATGAGGGATAAGCCCTTAGCAATTATTTAACCAAGATTAGAGGATAAGAACCATGAAAACAATCATCCAAGCAACCGCAATTGCCCTCACTCTTACCGTTGCCGCTGTAAGCTCGGCACAGGCCGGCGGCGGACATCAGACCTATGTTGAAGGCTATGGTCATGGCACTGTCGTAGATACGACATCTCTTGGCGGTTTTATTTACAAGAGCGTTGTCGCTCTGGGTAATTTCCTAGTCGTTAAAACCGACCATTCTGGTTATTATGGTGATGAGATTATTCACATCGAAGGTCTTGATAACCGCTCTGTGAGTGACTTTGACGGGAACTATCTGCAACGCGTTCTAGTCCAGAAAGGTGTTGGTAACTACGCCAATCAACGACGCACCGGAAATGGTGGAAGCGATGTTGTTGAACAGTATGGTGGACGAAACACAGCTTATACTGATGTTATCGGTGACCATAACCGTACATACATCGAACAGCATGGCCGCAGCACTGCTGACGTCAGACTCCGCGGAAACAATATCAAAGTTAATGTAGTACAACGCTGAAAAAACGGCATCCGCCTTTCCATGCGTGCGAGGGGCGGAGCCTTCCTCACTCAATAATCAGCGCCACTCACTTGGCCGCAGCCGTCTGAAAACAGCACCCAGTACAATTTGGAGCAACCAATAAAGCCCCTTCTCTCAGTACTGATAATTGAGGTCTTCCTCCGCTGTGTGTAGCTGTCTGAGGTGCCCCTTATATTAAGGCATGCAGCAAACATCTTTCCTGAAAGATCCACAACATGAGTTTAGGACTCTTCGGGTCAAGGTTGCTCTCCTCTGTTTACCAACTTGAATCAGAAATCAGGTGATTTGGGAATCCCGAACGTCAACAGTCCCTAGTAAAATTTGCCTATTTGACTCTCATGCGAGCTTTTGACCAAAAGCTCGCATGATTGAGTGCTCAGGTTGTGTGACAGGCGTTGCAGCAGTAGTAACAGCCATTTGCGTTGTAGCCAGAAGACTTCGCGTTTTGGACAGCTCCGTGGCAGTCAGAATGTGATCCAAGATCGACACGATTAGCGGAAGATGCCGGGTTTTGACATCCGACTTCATCGCTTCGGTGCACCTCGTTATCGCCATTAGCTTGCTTATTTTTGTTCACATAAAAATTAGGCATAATCACTCCAAATATAGATCAATGGGTTCACCTTGAAGGTGAATTCAATTTGGACCTGTCGCGTTTTAGTGCCGCCCCAAGTGCTCGTTTAGGCCACCTTGCGTTCGAAGGCGACAGGGCTTTTCCAGCCCAATGCTGAGTGGCGTCGTCGTGGATTATAGAACCCGTTGATGTATTCAAAGACCGCCATCTCAGCCTGTCTGCGGGTGTTCCAGCTGTCTCGCCAGATCAGCTCTGCCTTGATGGTTTTGAAGAACGTTTCAACGGCGGCGTTGTCATAGCAATTTCCCTTGCCACTCATTGATGTCCTGAACCCATGCTGGCGCAGGATCTTCTGATAATCGTGTGAACAATACTGGCTGCCACGATCAGTATGATGGATGCAGCCCTTGGGTGGTGTCCTGAAGGCTATAGCCATCGTTAGCGCCCGGATCGCAAGATCACGCTTCATCCGATTACTGACTGCCCAGCCGATCACTCGCCGAGAATGTAAATCCAAGATCACAGCCAGATAAAGCCAACCCTCACGCGTCCAGATATACGTGATATCACCAGCCCATTTCTGGTTTGGCTGATCTGCTGAGAAGTTACGATCCAGCAGGTTCGGGGAGATGTTGAATTTGTGATTACTGTCCGTCGTGGCCTTGTGTTTGCGGGTCCTGACAACGGATATACCGTTCTGCCGCATCAATCTTCCCACACGCCGGTGCCCGACATTTAGACCAATCTCCTTCAACTCTTCGGTCATTCTTGGTCTGCCATAGCTCCCCAAACTGAGACGCGACTGTTCCTTGATGTGGGCCAATGTCACCAGATCAGATCGCTGTCTGCGACTGGCAGGGCGGCTGCGGAATGCACGTAAACCACGCGCACTCCCGTCCATAACCTTACACAGGCGTTCTGTTGGAAATTGATTTCGATGTTCTTCAATGAACTTAAACCTCACGGCTTTTGGCTCGCAAAGAACACCGTGGCCTTTTTTAAGATTTCCCTTTCCTCCTTCAGAATACGGTTCTCACGTCGAAGCCGGTCATTCTCTTGAGCGAGGCTCATATCCTCTTTTGACACCACATCGGTGTCTCGATGCGTTGTGATCCATTTGTTCAGCGTCGACATGCCAACGCCAAGATCATCAGCCACCTGTTTGCGTGTAAGCCCGCTGGTCAGCGCGATACGCACCGCATCCTGGCGGAATTCGTCTGTCCGTTTCAGTCCCATAATAAGTCTCCTTTGGTGCAGTAAATGCTATCAAAGGAGCGGCATCAAACCGCGACAGGTCCATTCTTTCTAGAAGCAGAAACGCGGGTTGAGGGTTTGGATGGCGAGCGAAAAGACAAGCTTTTAGAGCGTCTTAGGTTAGCACGGTCAATGTTGGGAACATTGGACCCTTTAGAGTACCTAGAAGGGTGGATCGCACCTGATAAAATCTACAAAACTAAGTTCGATCAAGACTAAGCAAAAAGCACCAATATGAGTCTCTGCCCTTTACTTGTACTTAATGTTGTACATATAAGGTTACGACAACAAGGAGAGTCGCGATGGATATTATGACCTACTCAGATGCACGCGCCCAGCTTAAAGGCGTCATGGACCGTGCTATCCATGATCAGCAGGAAGTTGTCGTGACCCGCAAGAAGGGCGAGTCTGTCGTCGTCGTATCTTTGGATACTTGGAACGCCGTCAACGAAACGTTGCACCTCCTATCCACCCCGAAAAACGCATCCCGTTTGCGCGCCTCGATCGCGCAACTCGATGCCGGAACTGGCGAAGAGCGTGAGTTGACTGAGTGAAACTGGTCTTTTCTGACCAAGCTTGGGAAGACTACCAGCATTGGGTCAAAACCAATGAAAAGATACGCGATCGCGTCAATGAGCTGATTAAGCAATGCAAGCGGACTCCCTTTAAGGGAACTGGAAAGCCGGAACCTCTGAAGGGAGACCTAACAGGATGGTGGTCACGGCGGATTTCTCAGGAAGATCGCATGGTCTACCGCGTAAGCGGTGCAGGTGAGAATCAAAGCTTGGAGATAGCACAACTACGGTTTCATTACTGAGCAACGCGATGCATACTTTTGAGGCTAATGCACTGATCAGAAACAATATTATTAGTCCGTTTCAGATTTTTCGTAAAACTCCCACATCTGCTCAATAAGCTGTCCTTGGGTGATTCCAAGACGTTCAGCCTCGCTTGCTATCGCCTCCCCTACCTTTGGGAAAACTTTAGGATGCAGTTGGTGCGTTCTCGGGCTAGGCTTACGTCCAGGTTTCTTACGAGGCGTACGATCAACAAAACCGCGAGCTTCACCAACTTCATCAACCTTACGCACTTCCGCCGCGCCAGTATCTTTAGGCCGCGCAGTGAGGCCTGCTAGTCTATTTGAGCCGCTCATACACTGCCTCCGTAAATGCCGTGGCGTTCAACAAGGCCTTGTCCACCTTGCCGCCCGTCACAATCTCAGGGTTGTTCAACATCGATGTAAGGTCACCGCCATAGGCAAAGAGTTCCGAGAACGCCGCGCGGGCTACGAGGGACGGTTCGATCATGTCGATCCCTGCCCCGCGCAATTGGTTTTCGAGTTCTTTCTGTACCCGGCTTTTCACCGCAGCGCTTGTCTTTGTCAGAACGACCGCGTGTTTGATCGTTCGGCTAAGAGCTTCTTCCTCTTCTTTGACAAGCGCTAGTGCCTCCGATCCAATCTCGGCATCTAATGCGGTAGGCTGCATCGGCACGATGACTAGATCAGCTTGCGAAATGGCACGGCTCACCAATTGTGAAGCTACGCCTTCAAGATCTACGATCACGATCTTACCGTCCCCGTCCGCATTTTTGATTGTGGCCACAATCTCTGAACGCCCAATATCGCTGTGAAGCGTGACGCCTTTAGGCAGTCCGTGTGATGCCCAACGTGTAAGAGATTTGTTCGGGTCACAATCCAAGGCAGTCACATCAGCGCCCATCCGAGCGAACTCTGATGCCAGCAGAACTGCACAAGTAGACTTTCCAACTCCACCCTTGGGACTCGCCATTACAATGACTGGCATTTAACTAACCTGTTTTATTTCTCACACCGGAAACGTATCTATAACCAGATTTAAATTCAATACCTGTTTTATTTCTCATACCGGTATTATTTATATTACCGGATTTACACCTTATACCGGTTTTATTTCCATAACCGGTATTAAATCCTGTCATGGGCGACCCCTTTTCTCAAACCAACTCTCACAAAACTTGATGTAGTGCTTAGTTGGATGTTTCGGCTCGATCTCTTCTTTGCCGCACCAACGACGCCACTCATGCTCCAGATGCCGGGTATCCCAGCCAGGAGCAGCTTCACGCGCAGCATCATACGCATCAGGTTCAAGTCGCCCCTCGAAAACGTCCTCTTGTGGGGTAGGGACCGAGCCACGAGAATAAAATACAGCCTGAGAACCCTCAAGACGAAGGCTGTAGTCTGGGATGTGGTCGTGAGCGATATCCTCCGCAACGATCTTAGAAATAAGGCGTTTAAACTCTTTGTCAGTTGAATAGGAGCCGCACTTTTCCTTGAGCTTAGTCAAGCCGATTGCCCAACGCTGCTTATATCCACAATGCTTACGCGCTATCTCATAAAGACGGCGTTCCAACGGCTTTCGAAGCCGGAAATAGTTCCGGCTGAGCGTGAGAACTTCACGAGCGTTGATAGCATTGAACACCCAGTCTGACAGCTTGACTTCGATCTCCTGCATCCGGCCATCGCGGGTTTCCCGAACGATACGGTAGCGGTCAATCAGGCCGAAGCCATCTAGCACTTCCGTGTCTGCCGTTGTGATGTTTGTGGCAATACGAGTCCCGGAAAGCCGCTCAAATGCGGCTCTGAGCTGCTCATAGCCGCG
>JBPOFD010000015.1:0-35328 GCA_051252055.1 Sulfitobacter sp. | reverse complement strand
GTTTTACCGTGGTCAACGTGGCCAATCGTGCCGATGTTGACGTGTGGTTTGTTACGTTCAAACTTTGCCTTTGCCATGATGATGGCTCCTTTGTCTTAACTGATATGTGCGGGCACATATAATTCAAAATGAGCTGTGGTGCGTGGTTGCCCACGCACCGCATTTTTTAGGCGAACTTGGCCTGAATCTCGTCGGAGATGTTCTGTGGCACAGGCTCGTAATGGTCGAACTGCATGGAGAAGTTCGCACGGCCCGAAGACATGGACCGCAAGTTGTTGATGTAGCCGAACATGTTGGCCAGCGGCACAAATGCGTCGATCGCAATTGCGTTGCCACGGGTGTCTTGACCCTGAACCTGACCGCGACGCGATGTCAGATCGCCGATGATGCCGCCGGTATATTCTTCCGGTGTCACCACTTCGACTTTCATGATCGGCTCGAGCAGTTTCGCCCCAGCTTTTTTCATGCCTTCGCGCATACCCATACGGGCGGCGATTTCAAACGCCAGAACCGAGGAGTCAACGTCGTGGAATTTACCGTCGATCAGCGCAACTTTGAAGTCGATCACGGGGAAGCCAGCCAGAGGGCCGCTGTCCATAACCGATTTGATGCCTTTTTCAACGCCCGGGATGTATTCCTTGGGCACCGAACCACCAACGATGCGCGATTCGAAGGAGTAACCTTCGCCCGGCTCGGTTGGCATCAAGATCATCTTCACCTCAGCGAACTGACCGGAACCGCCGGACTGTTTCTTATGGGTGTAGGTGATTTCAGCTTCACGGGAAATCGTTTCACGGTAGGCCACTTGAGGCGCACCGATGTTGGCTTCCACTTTGAATTCACGCTTCAGACGGTCGACGAGGATGTCGAGGTGCAGTTCGCCCATGCCTTTCATGATGGTCTGACCGGATTCGATGTCAGTTTCCACACGGAAGGAGGGGTCTTCTGCGGCCAAACGGGCCAGACCCGTGGACATTTTCTCTTGGTCGGCCTTGGTTTTAGGCTCTACCGCGATTTCGATAACCGGATCGGGGAAGGTCATTGTTTCCAGAACCACAGGATCGTTGACGGCGCAGAGCGTGTCCCCGGTTGTGGTGTCTTTCAAACCTGCCAGCGCGATGATGTCACCCGCAAATGCTTCGGTGATTTCTTCGCGGTTGATCGAGTGCATCATCATCATACGGCCCACACGCTCTTTTTTACCCTTGGTAGAGTTGAGCAGCGTGTCGCCCTTGTTCAGCACACCGGAATAGACGCGGGTGAAGGTCAAGGAGCCAACGAAAGGGTCGTTCATGATTTTGAACGCCAGACCAGAGAAGGCCATGTCATCATCCGCACGGCGCGGGATGCTACGGGTTTCTGTTTCGTCGCCGGGTTTGAAGCCCATGTAGTCAACAACGTCCAGCGGGCTGGGAAGATAGTCGACAACAGCGTTCAACAGAGGCTGTACGCCTTTGTTTTTGAACGCGGAGCCACACAGAACGGGGATGAATTTGATGGCCAGCGTGCCCTTACGGATCAGCGAACGCAACGTGTCTACGTCGGGCTCTTTGCCGTCCATCAGGTAGTTTTCCATCGCGTCATCGTCCATTTCGACGGCAACTTCGATCAGCTTGGCGCGCCATTCGTCGGCGAGATCTTTCAGGCTGTCACGGATTTCGCGTTGTTCCCACGAAGCACCCAGATCTTCACCAGCCCAAACCCATTCTTTCATGGTGACGAGGTCAACCATGCCTTCAAGCTCGGTTTCGGCGCCAATTGGGATCTGGATCGGCGCAGGGGTGGCCCCTGTGCGGTCTTTGATCATGTGCACGCAGTTGAAGAAGTCGGCACCGATTTTGTCCATTTTGTTAACGAACACGATGCGCGGCACCTTGTAGCGGTCAGCTTGACGCCACACGGTTTCGGTTTGGGGCTCAACACCGGCGTTGGCGTCAAGAACGGCAACCGCGCCGTCAAGAACGGCCAGCGAACGCTCAACTTCGATGGTGAAGTCAACGTGGCCGGGGGTGTCGATGATGTTCATCCGGTATTTGGTGTCGGAGGTCGCATCGGCTGTTGGCTCTTCCTGGCGCTGCCAGAAAGTTGTGGTTGCCGCGGAAGTAATGGTGATGCCGCGCTCTTGTTCCTGCTCCATCCAGTCCATCGTTGCGGCGCCATCATGCACCTCACCGATGTTGTGGGATTTGCCGGTGTAGAACAAGATACGTTCGGAACACGTGGTTTTGCCGGCATCGATGTGAGCCATGATGCCAAAGTTACGATAGCGTTGGAGCGGATAGTCGCGTGCCATGGGGACGGGTCCTCAAAATCAAAATGAATGGAGGGCCGCGTCGCCGCAGCCCTGCAATATTTACCAGCGGTAGTGGCTGAACGCTTTGTTGGCGTCGGCCATTTTATGCGTATCTTCACGCTTTTTGACGGCAGTACCGCGCGATTGCACAGCGTCCATCAGCTCGCCTGCGAGGCGCTCTTCCATGGTGTTTTCGTTGCGCGAACGGGCGGCTTTGATCAACCAGCGGATGGCCAGGGCCTGACGGCGCTCGGGGCGCACTTCGACGGGAACCTGGTAGGTTGCACCACCAACGCGGCGCGAACGAACTTCGACCGATGGCTGGATGTTGTCGAGCGCTTCGTGGAACACCTCGATGGGTGCGCGCTTGATCTTGTCTTCAACCCGGTTCAGGGCGGAGTAAACGATCCGCTCTGCGACGGATTTCTTGCCGTCGATCATCAGGTTGTTCATGAATTTGGTCAGCACCAGATCGCCATATTTGGCGTCTGGCAGCACTTCGCGTTTTTCGGCGGCGTGACGGCGTGACATATGTGTGTCTTCCTCTTGGCGGGGGCGGGCCAGCGGCCCACCATTCGAACGGGTGAATGGGGCGGGGAAACCCGCCCGCGTGAATTACTTAGGACGCTTGGCACCATATTTGGAACGGCGCTGTTTACGGTCCTTGACGCCTTGGGTATCCAACACACCGCGCAGGATGTGGTAACGGACACCCGGAAGGTCTTTCACACGGCCGCCGCGGATCAGAACAACAGAGTGTTCTTGCAGGTTGTGGCTCTCACCTGGGATGTAGCTGATGACTTCGAAACCGTTGGTCAGGCGCACTTTGGCAACCTTACGCATCGCGGAGTTCGGTTTCTTTGGTGTCGTTGTATAAACACGTGTGCAAACGCCGCGTTTTTGTGGGCATTGCTCCAGGTGCTGAGACTTGGACCGTTTGATTTTTGGCTGCCGCGGTTTGCGGATCAGCTGTTGGATTGTAGGCATTCCGGTATTATCCCCGTATCGCTCTTCATCATGCGTGAAGTAAGCTCCACGCGGTTTCAGTCTGGCCACTTCGCACAATCGCAAAGCAAAAAGACCGCGACCTTTCCGTACCGAGGTAAAGGCTGCGGTGTGATTACAGAGGACCGGGTCAGTAGTAGACCGGATCGTGACCACTTAAGTTATGGATTCGTCGCATAAGGGCTGCCTTATCGACGAGATAGCGCGCGTATATGCCCTGTGGCGGGAGGTGTCAACCGCCCCGCCCTGCCCCGAGCGGCTTTGGGGGCGCTTTGGGGCAGCTTTGAGGGCGCGGGAAATCCGGCTTGCGGGGGTTTGCGGCGGCGCGCATAGTCGGGCTGCAACCGCAAATTGAGAGGCGCTCATGCAGGTTATCGGGCTTTGCCGTTTTTCCTATCCGGCGATTGGCGGGTTTCAGGTCGAGTTTGACACGCTGGAGGAGCGCATCGCCTATCTTTATGCGCCAGCGCGCATGGCCGAGCGGTTTGCGACCTTTGAGACATTTACCCTGCCCAGCCTGCGCGCGCAAAGCGATCCTGATTTCACGTTTTTGGTGGTGATCGGGGATCAGATGCCACAGGTCTATCGGCAGCGGCTTGAGGCGTTGCTGGCCGATATGACGCAAGCGGTGGTTCAGGCGCATCCGCCAAAGCCGCACCGGGCGGTGATGAAAGAGGCGATTAATTCGCAGCGCCGCTTTGACGCCGAGCCTTGTTTGCAGTTCCGCATGGATGATGATGACGCGGTGGGGGTTAATTTTGTGGCGCGTCTGCGCGAGACAGCAGAGGCGCTGCGCAGTTTTGCGCAGGGGCGCAAAGTGCTGGCGATTGATTTCAACCAAGGTTTCATTGCCCGCCCCGGCCCCGAGGGCATTGCCGCCTGCCCCACACAGGCACCTTATCAAACGGCGGGGCTTGCCTTGATGGTTGCGCCCAAGGCGCAGTTAACCGTGATGAATTTCAGCCATGTGAAAATGCCGCTGAAGATGGCCACGGTGACGCTGACCGGGGAGGATATGCTGGTGCGCGGGCATAATGAATTTAACGACAGCCGTCAGGGGCCGAAGGTGCGTAAATTTGCGCTGGAGCCGCTCTCGAAAGCGCAGGAGCAGCATTTCAAAACCTGTTTCAACATCGACGCCGATCAGGTGCGGCGCGAGTTTACCAATCTGGTGCGGGCGCTGGGGCCGCGCCGCGTGGCGCGTTCGCGGTAAAGCGTGAACAGCCCGGTGGCGGCGATGATCGCAGCCCCCAGCAAGGTCAGCGCATCATAGGATTCGCCAAAGACCAAAAGCCCGGCAAGCATGCCCGCCAGCAGCCCCGCATAACGGAAGGGCGCGACAAAAGACACATCGCCCACGCGCATGGCCTGCACGGAATAATAATAGCCGCCCATGATGAAGAGCGCCGCCCCCACCAGTTTTGCGCCATTGGCGGGGCTGATTGCCACCCAGCTTTCGGTTGTCGAGGCAAGCCCGGCAAAGAGCGTGACCACGATGGCGGTGGCCAGTGACACGGTGATGCCCGGCACATCGCCCGACAGGCGGCGGGTGGTCAGATCGCGCAGCGTGACGCTGAGAACCGCGAGCAGCGCGTAGATTGACCAGATGTTGAACCCATCGGGGCCGGGGCGGATGATGAGAAGCACCCCGCCAAAGCCGATCAAAATGGCCAGCAAACGCCGCCAGCCCACGGCTTCGCGGAAGATCAGCGCCGAGCCAAGCGTGACGGTGAGCGGCAGCACTTGCAGCACCGCCGTCAGGTTGCCGATGGGCATGTTAAACAGGGCCGAAAGGAAGAAATAGGTGCTGGAAACCTCAGCCGCGCTGCGCAGGGTGATGAGTTTCAGATCCGCCGGGGCAACGCGGGTTTTGAGCGCGCCAAAGTGATGCGCCAGCAGGGCAATCAAGGTGACCACCAGCACGCCGCGCAGGAAGATCAGCTGGAACAAGGGCACCGTGCCGCCGGTGAGTTTCACAAACGTGTCGTTGATGGTGAAAGCCACCATAGACGCGCCCATCAGGAATGCACCGGTCACATTGGGAGACATTATATATTCCGCAATTCTTCGAAAGTGAGGTCAAAACCATCCCGAAGAACCGCCCTTATCTGCGCGGGGCCAAGTGTGCCTTTGCGCCCAGAAGGCTTGGCCCCGGAATCATTATCTTGATGCACGGAGCGGATGAACATTGGCAAGTCTATATCGGTGAAGCAGTCGTAAAACTGTGGCAGATTGCGGTGGTTGCGGCGAAACGCGTTGCCGCGCATGCCTTTTGGGGTCACGACCGCCATGCCCACGCCAAGCGGAGTTTTTTCGAACCGTTCGATGAGCGGCTCATCGTGGTTGCTGGGGTCAAGGTAGAAGCCACGGTTGAACGCGATGCCAAAGGGGCGCGCGGCGGGGCGGAAAGCCAGCAGCCCCATGGCGATTTTGCGCAGCCGCGCGGTGGTGGCGCGGTGCATGGCATCATCATCGTCAAGGCGGAAGGTCGCGGTATGGGTCGCCCCCGGCAGATCGGGCAGCGCGGCATAAGCGGCGTTCACGGCGCGGATATGCGACATGGGCGGCAGGGCCACGATGCACAGTTGCGGCAGATCGCGGGTCAGCGATTCGAGCCGGGCGCGGGCCTGCGGCGGGAAGCTGTCACCGATCAGGACGGCGGTTTGATGGCCTGTGTCCTCTTGCAAGAACAGCGAGTGCAGGCAGAGTTTTTCAAACAGCTCAAAGCGGCGGCTGAGGCGGTCGGGGGCATAGAGCATATCCTGCATGGCCTGCATCCCTTGGTCGGATTTTTTGAACCCGTTGTGAGAGAGGTAGGAAAAGCGGATCAGCCCTTTGATCTGGAGAATGGGGGTATCTGACATGGAGGATTGGATACTCTGAACTGGTAAAGAAACAAACATTTTCGGGCGGCTGCGCAAAAAAAATGCCCCCGCATTTGAAACATGCGGGGGCATTTAAAGATTTAGGAGCAACGCCCCGGACGCGCCGATTTAGTCGCGGCTGTCTTCGTCCATGGGGGGCATTGTGTTGAACACATCGCCGCCCACAACATCGTCTTTTGGCGCAGGTTCTGGCGCGGCCAGACGGGCTGCGGCCTCAGCTTCTTCGCGGCGCGCTTCGATCACGACAGTGTCGCGGTCGAGAGCGATTTTGCGCATCTGCTGTGTCGCGCCGCCGGTGCCGGCTGGGATCAGGCGGCCTACGATGACGTTTTCTTTCAGGCCAACCAGTTTGTCGCGCTTACCTTGGACAGATGCCTCGGTGAGAACACGGGTGGTTTCCTGGAAGGACGCGGCAGAGATGAAGCTGCGGGTTTGCAGCGACGCTTTGGTGATGCCGAGCAAGATAGGTTCGCCCTTGGCAGGACGGCCACCTTTCGACAGGGCCTTTTCGTTGGCCTGATCGAATTCTTGCTTGTCCACATGTTCGCCCTTGAGCAAGGTTGTGTCGCCGCTTTCCTGGATTTCCCATTTTTGCAGCATCTGACGCACGATAACTTCGATGTGTTTATCGTTAATCCGAACACCTTGCAGACGGTAAACATCCTGCACTTCGTCGATCATGTAGTCGGCCAGAGCCTCTACACCCATGATCGCGAGGATGTCGTGCGGCGCAGGGTTGCCATCCATGATGTAGTCGCCTTTTTGCACGAAGTCGCCTTCGGCAACGGGGATGTGTTTCCCCTTTGGCACCATGTATTCAACCTTGACGTCGCTGTCATCCGCGCTCTCGATCGCGATGCGGCGCTTGTTCTTGTAGTCCTTGCCAAAGCGCACGTAGCCATCGATTTCCGCGATGATTGCGTGATCTTTTGGACGGCGGGCTTCGAAGAGTTCGGCCACACGTGGCAGACCACCGGTGATGTCCTTGGTTTTGGCGCCTTCACGCGGGATACGCGCGATGACGTCGCCAGCCTGAACTTCGGAGGCGTCTTCGATGGACAGAACCGCATCCACAGACATTGGATAGGTCACCGGGTTACCCGCATCGTTGCGGACCGCTTCGCCATTTGCGTCAAGCAGAATGATTTCTGGTTTCAGCTCATTGCCTTTGGGTGCTGCGCGCCAATCGACCACGATCTTCTGGGTCATGCCGGTTGCATCATCCGTCTCTTCTTTCACGGCGAGGCCGTTCACGAGGTCAACGTATTTTGCGGTACCGGCTTTTTCAGCGATGATCGGCAGGGTGTAGGGATCCCATTCGAACAGTTTATCGCCGCGCACGATGTTTTGGCCTTCTTTGACGAAGAGTTTGGTACCGTAGCCGACTTTGTGGCTGGCCCGCTCGTCGCCATCGGCGCCCACGATGGAAAGTTTCATGTTCCGGCCCATCACCATGATCTCGCCTGCGGCGTTTTCAAGAGTGGAGGCACCTTCGAACACGATCTTGCCTTCTTGGGAGGCTTCCAAGAACGACTGTTGGCCACCTTGGGCAACGCCGCCGATGTGGAATGTCCGCATCGTCAGCTGTGTGCCCGGCTCACCAATCGACTGCGCCGCGATGATACCCACCGCTTCGCCTTGGTTGACCAATGTACCGCGTGCAAGGTCACGGCCATAGCACATGGCGCAAACGCCTTCTTCGGCTTCGCAGGTGAGCGGCGAGCGGATGCGTGCAGATTGCACAGCCGCTTCGTCGATCATGTCGGCCATACGTTCGTCGATCAGGGAACCCGCGGGCACCAGCACGTCGTCGGTGCCGGGCACGAGGATGTCATCGGCGCTCACACGGCCCAGCAGACGCTCGGCCAGAGAGGAGACGACTTCACCATCGTTAACAGCCGCAGACGCGGTGATCGCGGTTTCAGTGCCACAATCATGCTGGCGCACGATGCAGTCCTGCGCCACGTCCACCAGACGGCGTGTCAGGTAACCGGAGTTCGCTGTTTTCAGAGCCGTATCGGACAGACCTTTACGTGCACCGTGTGTCGAGTTGAAGTACTCGAGAACGGTCAGGCCTTCTTTAAAGTTCGAGATGATCGGCGTTTCGATGATGTCGCCGTTTGGCTTGGCCATCAGGCCGCGCATACCGCCCAGCTGTTTCATCTGTGTAACCGAGCCACGGGCACCGGAGTGGGCCATCATGTAAACCGAGTTTGGTTCACGCTCAGAGCCGTCGGCATCCATTTGCACAGCGGAGATGGAGCCCATCATCGCTTCGGTGACTTTGTCGTTACATTTGGACCAAGCATCGACAACTTTGTTATATTTCTCGCCCTGAGTGATCAGACCGTCCATATATTGCTGTTCGAAATCCTTCACCTGCTCACGGGTTTCATCAACCAGTGGCCATTTGGTTTCGGGGATCAGCATGTCGTCTTTGCCGAAGGAAATGCCCGCTTTGAAAGCTTCGCGGAAACCCATTGTCATGATCTGGTCACAGAAGATGACGGATTCTTTCTGGCCGCAATACCGGTAAACAGTATCGATGACCTGCTGCACTTCTTTCTTACGCAGCAGACGGTTGACCAGTTCAAACGGTGCTTTGTTGTTCAGCGGCAGCAAGGCGCCCAGACGGACACGGCCCGGCGTGGTGTCGAAGCGCATCATCACTTCGTTGCCTTCGGCGTCGATCTGTTTGATCCGTGCTTTGATGTTGGTGTGCAGGTGCACTTCGCCAGCATCCAGCGCGTGCTGAACTTCGTCCACGGTGCCAAAGACCTTGCCTTCACCCTTCAGGCCATCACGGGCCAGAGTGGTGTAGTAAAGGCCCAAGATCATATCCTGCGAAGGCACGATGATAGGTGCGCCGTTTGCGGGGGACAGAACGTTGTTGGTGGACATCATCAAGACGCGCGCTTCAAGCTGGGCTTCGAGCGAGAGCGGCACGTGAACGGCCATTTGGTCGCCGTCAAAGTCAGCGTTAAAGGCCGAGCAGACCAGCGGGTGCAGCTGGATAGCTTTACCTTCGATCAGCACAGGTTCAAACGCCTGAATGCCCAAACGGTGCAATGTAGGCGCACGGTTCAACATAACAGGGTGTTCGCGGATCACCTCGTCGAGGATATCCCAGACTTCGGGACGCTCTTTTTCGACCAGCTTTTTGGCTTGCTTCACAGTGGAAGACAGACCTTTTGCTTCAAGCCGCGAGTAGATGAACGGTTTGAACAGCTCGAGCGCCATCTTCTTGGGCAAGCCGCATTGATGCAGTTTCAGTTCCGGGCCCGTCACAATGACCGAACGGCCAGAGAAGTCGACGCGTTTGCCCAAAAGGTTTTGACGGAAGCGGCCTTGCTTGCCTTTGAGCATGTCGGACAGCGATTTCAGCGGACGCTTGTTGGCACCCGTGATCACGCGGCCACGGCGGCCATTGTCAAACAGCGCATCCACGGATTCTTGCAACATACGCTTTTCGTTACGCACGATGATATCGGGCGCGCGCAGTTCGATCAGGCGTTTCAGGCGGTTGTTCCGGTTGATCACGCGGCGGTACAGATCGTTCAGATCGGAGGTCGCGAAACGGCCCCCATCCAGTGGCACCAGCGGGCGCAGCTCTGGCGGGATCACGGGGATCACGGTCAGAACCATCCACTCGGGGCGGTTGCCGGACTCAAGGAAGCTTTCGACCACTTTGAGACGTTTGATGATCTTTTTGGGCTTCAGCTCGCCTGTGGCTTCTTTCAGATCGGCGCGCAGCGTGTCTGCTTCTTGCTCCAGATCGATTTGGGCCAGCATTTCGCGGATCGCTTCGGCGCCGATATTGGCGGTGAAAGCGTCCATGCCAAAGGCGTCTTGGGCGTCCATATACTCTTCTTCGGTCATCATCTGGCCGTATTGCAGGTCGGTCAGACCGGGCTCGATGACAACGTAGTTTTCAAAGTAGAGCACGCGTTCCAGATCGCGCAGGGTCATGTCCAGCATCAGACCGATGCGCGACGGCAGCGATTTGAGGAACCAGATATGCGCAACAGGAGAGGCCAGTTCGATGTGGCCCATACGCTCGCGGCGGACTTTTTGCAGCGTGACTTCTACGCCGCATTTTTCGCAGACAACGCCGCGATATTTCATCCGCTTATATTTGCCGCACAGACATTCGTAATCTTTGATCGGGCCAAAAATACGCGCGCAGAACAGGCCGTCACGCTCGGGTTTGAACGTACGGTAGTTGATGGTTTCGGGTTTCTTGATCTCACCGAAGGACCAAGACAGGATACGCTCTGGCGATGCCAGCGAGACCTTGATTTCGTCGAACACCTTTTGGGGTGCAAGCGGGTTGAACGGATTGTTTGTCAGTTCCTGGTTCATTTGATTTCCTCATCAATAGGAGGGTGCGGGGGAAGAAGTTTGGCGGGGATCAGGCCTTGCAGCAAAGCCTGATCCTTTGGGGTCTTTGGCAGACCTGCCTTACTCGTCTTCCTCCGCATCCAGGAGTTCCATGTTCAGGCCAAGGCCGCGCACTTCTTTCACAAGAACGTTGAACGATTCCGGGATACCGGCTTCGAAGTTGTCCTCGCCTTTGACGATGCTTTCATAGACTTTCGTCCGGCCAGCAACGTCATCGGATTTGACAGTGAGCATTTCCTGCAGGGTATAGGCGGCGCCGTAAGCTTCGAGAGCCCAGACTTCCATTTCCCCGAAACGCTGACCACCAAATTGCGCTTTACCGCCCAGAGGCTGCTGGGTGACCAGCGAGTATGGACCTGTGGAGCGCGCGTGGATTTTATCGTCCACAAGGTGGTGCAGTTTGAGCAGGTATTTCACACCAACGGTCACGGGGCGGGCGAATTGCTCGCCGGTGCGACCATCAAACAGAACCGATTGGCCCGATGTATCAAATCCCGCGCGGGTCAGCGCATCGTTCACATCAGCTTCTTTTGCGCCATCAAAAACAGGTGTGGCAATTGGCACACCGCGGGTCACGTTACCGGCTGTTTCCAGCAGGGTTTCGTCATCCATGTCTTTGATGCCTTCGGCAAAGACGTCATCGCCGTAGGCGTGGCTCATTGCGTCGCGCACAGGGGTCAAATCGCCGGAGCGTTTATAATCCTGAATGGCTTCGTCAATGTTCAGACCCAGACCGCGTGCGGCCCAACCCATGTGGGTTTCGAGGATCTGGCCGACGTTCATCCGCGACGGAACGCCCAGCGGGTTCAGACAGAAGTCAACCGGCGTGCCATCGGCAAGGAACGGCATGTCTTCCATAGGTACGACCTTGGAAATAACACCTTTGTTCCCGTGGCGACCCGCCATTTTGTCGCCTGGCTGAAGCTTGCGCTTCACTGCGACAAAGACTTTGACCATCTTCATCACACCCGGAGGCAGATCGTCGCCGCGGCGCACTTTCTCGACTTTGTCTTCGAAACGGGCATCCAGAGCGCGCTTTTGGATTTCATACTGTTCGTTCAGAGCTTCTACGATCTGAGCGTCAGCCTCATCCTCAAGGGCAAGCTGCCACCACTGACCGCGTGTCAGCTGTTCGGTCAGCAACTCTTCGGTGATCTGAGCGTTCGGCTTGACGCCTTTGGGGCCTTTGACAGCCACTTTGCCCAAGATCATGGATTTCAGACGCGCATAGATGTTGCGGTCCAGAATGGCCATTTCGTCGTCCCGGTCACGGGCCAGACGTTCGACTTCTTCACGCTCGATCTGCAGCGCACGTTCGTCTTTTTCAACGCCGTGACGGTTGAACACGCGCACTTCGACAACTGTGCCGAAATCGCCCGGTTTCACCCGCAAGGAAGTGTCACGCACATCGGAGGCTTTTTCACCAAAGATGGCACGCAGAAGTTTTTCTTCTGGCGTCATCGGGCTTTCGCCTTTTGGGGTGATTTTACCGACCAGAATGTCGCCCGGTTCTACGTCCGCGCCGATGTAGACGATGCCAGCCTCGTCGAGGTTGCGCAGCGCTTCTTCACCGACGTTTGGAATGTCGCGGGTGATTTCCTCTGGGCCCAGTTTCGTGTCACGTGCGGCGACTTCGAATTCCTCGATGTGGATCGAGGTGAACACGTCATCGCGCGAGATACGCTCGGAGATCAGGATAGAGTCTTCGTAGTTGTAGCCGTTCCAAGGCATAAACGCGACGATCACGTTTTTACCCAAGGCCAGTTCGCCCATATCGGTGGACGGACCATCCGCGATCACCTGACCTTTGGTCACGGTCTCGCCTACTTTCACCAGCGGACGCTGGTTGATGCAGGTGTTTTGGTTGGAACGCTGGAATTTACGCATGCGGTAGATGTCCACACCCGCGTCGCCCAGTTCCAGATCTTCGGTGGCCCGGATCACGATACGAGACGCATCAACTTGGTCGATGATCCCTGCCCGTTTGGCCATATAGGCCGCCCCGGAATCGCGTGCCACAACTTCTTCGATGCCGGTGCCGACCAGCGGCGCCTCGGCTTGCAGAAGTGGAACCGCCTGACGTTGCATGTTCGAACCCATCAAGGCCCGGTTCGCATCGTCATTTTCCAAGAAGGGGATCAGCGAGGCCGCAACCGAGACCAACTGTTTTGGGCTAACGTCGATCAAATCAACGCTTTCGGTGGGTGCCAGCGTATAGTCACCGGAGCGGCGTGTGTTCACCATTTCATTGGTAAAGCGGCCGTTTTCATCCAAGGAAGCGTTGGCCTGAGCCACGGTATGCCGCATTTCTTCGGTGGCGGACATATAGTGCACTTCATCTGTCACCTGGCTGTCTTTGACGACGCGGTAAGGTGTTTCGATAAAGCCATATTTGTTCACGCGGGCAAAGGTTGCCAGCGAGTTGATCAGACCAATGTTTGGACCTTCGGGCGTTTCAATCGGGCACATGCGGCCATAGTGGGTTGGGTGCACGTCGCGCACCTCAAAGCCAGCACGTTCACGGGTCAAACCGCCGGGCCCAAGCGCCGAGAGACGGCGTTTGTGGGTCACTTCGGACAGCGGGTTGGTTTGGTCCATGAATTGCGACAGCTGCGAGGAGCCGAAGAATTCGCGTACCGCAGCCGCAGCCGGTTTGGCGTTGATCAGGTCTTGGGGCATCACAGTGTCGATTTCGACGCTGGACATGCGCTCTTTGATCGCACGTTCCATGCGCAGCAAACCAACGCGATACTGGTTTTCCATCAGCTCGCCAACAGAGCGCACACGGCGGTTGCCGAGGTGGTCAATGTCGTCGATGTCGCCGCGGCCATCGCGCAGATCAACCAGTGCTTTGATACAAGCCACGATGTCATCGCGGTCCAGCGTACGCTGGGTGTCGGGCTTCTCAAGGGCCAGACGCATGTTCATTTTCACACGGCCAACAGCGGAGAGGTCGTAACGCTCGCTGTCGAAGAACAGCGTGTCGAACAGCGAAGACGCGGCTTCGACGGTGGGCGGCTCGCCGGGGCGCATCACGCGGTAGATATCCATGAGCGCGGTGTCGCGGTTCATGTTTTTATCATTCGCCATGGTGTTACGCATGTAGGGGCCGACATTGACGTTATCGATGTCCAGCAGCGGGATCTCGGTGATGCCAGCATCCACGAGTTCTTTGGCTGTGCCGCCGATCAGATCGCCGTCTTTGTCATACTCAAGCGTCAACTCATCACCGGCTTCGACATAGATCGCGCCGTTTTCTTCGTTGATGATGTCCTTGGCGACAAATTTGCCGTCGATGTGGCTGAAGGGCAGCAGCAATTCGGTCACTTTGCCTTCGTCGATCAACTGTTTGACCGCGCGGGGCGTGACTTTTTTGCCTGTTTCAAACAGCACTTCGCCGGTCCCGGCATCGACCAGATCATAGGTCGGACGGGTGCCGCGAATACGGTCAGGGTAGAACGGAGCCACCCAGCCTTTGTTCTTTTGCAGCTTGTAGGTCACCGTTTTGTAATAGGCGTCCATGATCGATTCCTGATCCAGACCCAGCGCATAAAGCAAGGTGGTCACAGGCAGTTTGCGGCGACGGTCAATCCGAGCAAAGACGATGTCTTTTGCGTCGAATTCAAAGTCGAGCCAGGAGCCGCGATAGGGGATGATGCGGCAAGCAAACAGCAATTTACCCGAAGAGTGGGTTTTGCCTTTGTCATGGTCAAAGAACACGCCGGGCGAGCGGTGCATCTGGGAAACGATCACGCGCTCGGTGCCGTTCACAATGAACGTGCCGTTTGGTGTCATCAAAGGCATATCGCCCATGAATACGTCTTGTTCTTTGATGTCCTTGACCGATTTGGCCCCGGTGTCTTCGTCCACATCGAACACGATCAAGCGCAGCGTCACTTTAAGCGGCGCGCTGTAGGTCATGTCACGTTGCTGGCATTCCTCGACGTCATATTTCGGCTTTTCCAGCTCGTATTTGACGTATTCCAGAATGGAAGTTTCGTTGAAATCCTTGATCGGGAAAACCGACTGGAAAACGCCTTGGATGCCATCGCCATCCGTGGGGGTTTCCGCATCACCGGAGTTCAAGAACAGGTCATATGAGGATTTTTGAACCTCAATGAGGTTCGGCATTTCCAGCACTTCGCGGATTTTGCCGTAATATTTACGCAGACGTTTCTGGCCAAGGAAGGATTGTGCCATGTGTCGTGTCACCTTTCGTGTCTCTTGCCGAGCGCATCAACCACCGGGGCCGTGGTGCGCGCCCATAAGAGCGGAAAATCCGGGTCAATTCTTGGAATGCGTCCCACCGCATCCCTTCCGACCATGGACCTCTCCAGAGAAATACTCCGCCGGGCGGAACATTCGTCAAAACAGGTCAGGCTGGACAGGAAATCTCCCGTCCAGCCCTTGTTCATGCGTGGTGCACGTTGCCGCGCACCTCTGGCTTAGGCCAGCTCGACTTCGGCGCCAGCTGCTTCCAGCTTGGCTTTGACTTCTTCGGCTTCGGCTTTGTCGACGCCTTCTTTGATTTTGCCACCGGCTTCGACCAGGTCTTTGGCTTCTTTCAGGCCGAGACCTGTGATGCCGCGGACTTCCTTGATCACGTTGATCTTGGATGCGCCGGCGTTCTTCAGAACGACGTCGAATTCGGTCTTTTCTTCTTCGGCAGCGCCGCCATCAGCAGGACCAGCCATCATCACTGCGCCGCCAGCGGCGGGCTCGATGCCGTACTCGTCTTTAAGGATGGTTTTCAGTTCTTGTGCTTCAAGCAGAGTCAGACCAACGATGTCTTCTGCCAGTTTTTTCAGATCAGCCATGTTTAGCTCTTTCCGTTACGATATGTGTGTTCCAACGCGCGTGTTCAACCCGAGCGCCGGCTTGACGATATGCCTTACGCAGCCGCCTTGTCCTCGATCGTGGACAAGATGGATGCGATGTTGCTTGCAGGTGCGCCAATGGCCCCGGCGATGTTCGAAGCAGGTGCGCCGAGCATGCCCGCGATGGTGGAGATAAGCTCCTCCCGCGAAGGCATTTTCGACACGGCTTCGACACCAGCGGCATCCAACGCGTTCTCACCCATGGAACCACCGAGGATCACCAGCTTTGGGTTTTCCTTGGAGAATTCCTGAGCAACCTTGGCCGCGGCCACAGGATCCTCAGAATAGGTCAGAACGGTCATACCCGTCAGAAGGTCAGCGATGCTTTCGCATGGCTTGCCCTCAAGGGCGATCTTGGCGAGCCTGTTTTTGGCAACACGCACGGCCCCACCTGCAGCGCGAGCGCGTGCACGAAGGTCCTGCATTTCAGCAACTGTCAAACCGACGTAGTGGGCTACCACAACGACGCCAGAGCTTTCAAAGATTTGGCCGAGCTCGTCGACCAACTGTTCTTTTTGTGCTCTATCCACAGTTTCACTCCAAATTTGGGGGTTACCCCCCGGCTCAGTTCCGAGGTGCGATGGTCTGCACCCCATTTCGGGTCCGTCAGGATCCCGGCCAAAACCACCCGAGGGCAGTAAATTCCGGTTTCCCATCTCAGGAAGGAATTATTCGAGGTAAACCTCAAACCCTCCGTCTCGGACAGACGCAAGAAGGCCGACATTGGCCAACTGGCGTATCTGGCGGGGAAGATCCCCGCCAAATTCTTATTCAGAGACCGCGTTATCCACGGAAACTGTCACGCCGGGGCTCATGGTCGAGCTCAGGGCGATCTTTTTCATATATGTGCCTTTTGCACCCGCTGGGCGGGCTTTGGCAACAGCGCCGATGAAGGCACGGATGTTTTCAACCAGCTTGGCTTCGTCAAAGGACAGTTTGCCGACGCCAGCGTGTACAACACCGCCTTTTTCAGCACGGAACTGAACTTCGCCGCCTTTAGCAGCTTTAACAGCTGCGGCCACATCCATGGTTACCGTGCCCACTTTTGGGTTTGGCATCAGGTTGCGCGGGCCAAGTACTTTGCCCAAACGGCCAACGATTGGCATCATGTCAGGTGTCGCGATGCAGCGATCAAAGTCGATCTTGCCGCTTTGCACGATTTCCATCAGGTCTTCTGCGCCAACAACGTCAGCACCAGCGGCCTGAGCCTCTTCGGCTTTTGGACCGCGTGCAAATACTGCAACGCGCACGGTTTTGCCGGTGCCGTTTGGCAGGCCCACAACGCCGCGAACCATTTGGTCTGCGTGGCGCGGGTCAATGCCGAGGCTCATGGCGATTTCGAGCGTTTCGTCGAATTTAACGCCTGTGTTGCTTTTCAGCAGGGACACGGCTTCTTCGACGGTGATTTCGTTTTTGCCAGCGAAAGCTTCGCGTGCGGCGCGGGTACGTTTACCAAGTTTAGCCATCTTACTTAACCTCGATGCCCATGGACTTTGCGGAGCCCAAAATGATTTTCATCGCCTGTTCCACATCGTTTGCGGACAGATCGGCCATCTTTGCTTCTGCGATTTCGCGCAGTTGCTTGGTGGTCACGGAACCCACGGTGTCACGCGAAGGCGTTTTGGAACCGGAGTTCACTTTGGCCGCTTTTTTCAGGAAGTAAGACGCGGGCGGCGTCTTGATGTCCATGGTGAAGGACTTGTCCTGGTAGTAGCTGATCACGGTTGGGCAAGGTGCACCTGGCTCAAGGTCAGCTGTTTTTGCGTTAAACGCTTTACAGAATTCCATGATGTTGATGCCGCGCTGACCCAATGCTGGGCCCACGGGTGGGGACGGGTTTGCTTGACCCGCTTTAACTTGCAACTTCATCGTACCGACGAGTTTCTTGGCCATTGGCCTTACTCCTATTTCACCGGCAAGGTTTCCCCTGCCCTATTTCCCCTGCAACGCGTCGCAAGGGCCTGATTAGCGTGGTGCGGTTTGGCCTGCGCGCAGACCGTGCCTCCCACGAACGAACACGCTAGATCTGTTTATTGACCTGCGTGAAATCCAATTCCACTGGCGTCTCGCGACCGAAAATAGAGACGGTCACTTTCAGCTTTTGGTTATCTTCATCGACTTCTTCGACCATCCCGTCGAAATCTTCGAACGGACCGTCAGCAACTTTCACGCGCTCGCCCACTTCGAAGTGGATCAGGGTGCGTGGTGCGTCTTCGCCCTCTTGTACCCGGCCCAGGATCGCCTGAACTTCGGCGTCGCGCATGGGCATCGGGCGGCCTTGCGGGCCCAAGAAACCTGTGACGCGGTTGATCGAGCTGATCAGGTGATAGCCGCGATCGGACATCTCCATGTGAACCAGCACGTAACCGGGCATGAAGCGACGCTCGGTTGAGACTTTTTTGCCCCGGCGCACTTCGATGACTTCTTCTGTAGGCACCAGAACCTCGTCGATCTGATCTTCGAGGCCTTGCTCGGTGACCGACGTACGGATCTGCTCTGCGATCTTCTTTTCAAAGTTCGACAGGACGCTGACTGAATACCACCTTTTCGCCATGTGTCCTTCGACCCTCTTTCTTGCGCGCTGCCCCTTGATCAAGGAATGCAGCTAAAATTCAAAATTAACGGGCAGTTGGCCCACCGATCTGAACAAAAAATCGGCGCGCAACACGAATCGCCGCACGCCTTTTTGTCAGGTCAGGGTTGCGCAATAGCCCGCGCAGCGTAATGTTTCAAGGGGGCAAAGCGATTTTCGCCCCTTTGTTTGATGCCGGAATGATTTGGCATTCAGGCGTTTAGCCAAACATGTTCAGGACGGATTGCAGGCCGCCCTTGATCAAGATGTCCACCAGCGCAAAAAACACGGCGGTCAGCGCGGCAAGGATGAAAACCATCACCGTGGTCAGCATCACTTCGCGGCGTGTGGGCCAGACAACTTTGCCGACCTCGGCGCGAACCTGATTGATGAATTGCAAAGGGTTGGTGGCCATGGAGATACGTCCTGAATGCATGCGTTGCAGGGGCATGTATCCGCTGCGCGCCGATCATTCAAGCGCGCAAGCCCTGCCCGGCTTGCTTTATTGGGGGAAACGGGGGCGCGCGGCCCCCTGCCCGGCCCGGTTAAGCGCCAGCGCTGTTGTTGCGCAGACCGCTCAGGCGGCGCTCGAGCGCTTCTTCGTGGCGCGCGTCGGCTTCGGCCAATTCGCCAAAATCAGGCATGTAGAGCCCATCAACCGTGCCTTCGGGGAAACGGTCAAGGAAGGCGTCCCATTTCATCGCGAAATTATCGAGCTTGCGGTGCAGTTCCGCCGAGCGTTCGGGGCGGCGGCGGGCGTACCAATGGCCCAGCGCCATGACGCGGCGCCAGAACCCGTCGTAGCCCAGCGCCAGAAACGCGCCAATGACCACAAAGAGCAGCAAGAAAAACGCCAGAACCACGGTCCAGGGGCGCAAGACCACAAAGAGCGCGGCGGCGGCCCATGCCACATATTTACGTTTGATGCGGAAGGGTTTGGCGGCGGTTTTTGGTGCGGCTTGGGGCGCAGGTTTAGCGGGGCGCAGGCGCTGCATCAGCGAGGGTTTTGGCGCGGCGGCTGGCGCGGGTTGCGCATTGCGCGGCGGCTCTTCGAGATCGGGCAGCAGATCGGCTTTGCGCGGGGCACGGCGGGGCGGCTGTTGCGGCGCCTGTTGCGGCGGTTGTGCTGTGGCAGCAGCAGGGGTAGCGGCGGCGACGTGAGGCGCGGCGGCAGGCGCGTCCTCTTCGGCCAGCAGGCTGCGGATCGCGGCAAGCGATTGCGGGTCTAGCCCGTCGTCGATGCTTGGCTTGGCGCTTGGCGCTTTGGCCGCGCCAATGGGTTGCAAGTTCTCTTGATCAGGCCGCATGGTCATCACCCCAGATATTAACGGTATTTCTCACTGCCCTAATCGCGCCATAATCGGGCCACAAAAAGCCCGCAATAAGGTGAATTTGCGGCAATGTTTCACGTTAAGCAACAACGAGGGGTTGAACCCTGTCGTTAACGCCTGAGGGGAAATGATGCGCGGGCTAGTCGCCCTGCGCGCAATATTCGGCCATGGCGGCGGCGCTGCCTTTTTCCCAGATCAGGTTGAACCAATGGGTGAAACGCGCGGCAAAGGGGGCGGCGTGTTGCAAGTCGCCGTAGATGCCCGGCTGGGCCAGCCAGAGCGCGGGATCATGGCGGGCGGCGCGGGCGGCATCGGTAAGCTGGGCCCAGAGCGGATCATTGGCGGCGATCAGCGCGCCATCCTCGCGGGTGCCTGCGCACATGCGCGCCCAAAGCGCCTCGACCAGCGCCAGACCCGACACCGGGCCGCCAGTGGCCAGTTGATCGCGCAGGATCGGCAGCACAAAACCGGGGTGGCGGGCAGAGCCGTCAAAGGCCACGCGGCGCACCGTGTCGTGGATGCGCGGGTTGGCAAAGCGGCGCTCGATCAGGGCGACGTAATCGGCGGGGGTAATCTCAGGCACGGGGGCGACGGTGGTGGCGATCTCGCGGCGCTGGACCGCGCCAAAGAAGGCGCGGATGCCGGGGTGGGCCATGGTTTGTGCGATGGTTTCCAGCCCCAGCACCTCGCCCACATTGGCGAGCACCTGATGGCCTGCATTGAGAATGCGGATTTTCATCATCTCATAGGCGTGGACGTTATCGCTGAAGGTGGCGCCGACATCTTCCCATGCGGGGCGGCCTGCGCAGAAATCGTCTTCGATCACCCATTGGCGGAAGGCCTCATGGGTGACAACCGCCGGATCGTCGATGCCAAATTCATGGGCCAAGGCGCGTTCTTTGAGGCCCGTAGCGGGGGCGATGCTGTCGACCATGGAGCAAGGGAAGCTGACGTTTGCGTCGATCCAATCGGCCAGTGCCGGGTCGGACATGCGCGCAAGCGAGACGGTGGTTTGGCGCAGGATATGGCCATTGCCTTGCAGGTTGTCGCAGCTCAGCAAGGTAAACGGCCCTGCCCCGCTGTCGCGGCGCAGTTTCAGGGCGGCGATGATCGCGCCAAAGCCGCTGCGGGGTGTGTCCGGGTAGACGGCATCATGGTTGAGATCAGGGTGGGCTGCGTCAAACTGTTTGGTCACCGGGTCGATGTAATAGCCGCTTTCGGTCACGGTCAGCGAGACGATGCGAATGGCGGGATCGGCCATGGCGGCGATCAGGGGCGCGTTATCCGGGGCGATGGGCAGATAGTCGATCATCGGGCCTGTCACCTCGGCGGAGATGCCGCCGGGGTCAAGCTGGATCAAGGTGGTCAGGCAATCTTGGGCGATGAGCCGGTCGCGCATGGCGGCGTCATAGGGGCGCAGCCCTGCGCCGATGATCGCCCAGTCGCCAGCTTGTCCCTGCTGCATCAAACGGTGCAGATACCACGCCAGATGGGCGCGGTGAAAATTGCCCACGCCGATATGCACAATGCCCGGCGTCAGCGCCGCGCGGTCATAGGTCGGGTGCGGGACGGACAATTTGGAAAGTGTCGCGTTTGAAAGCGGAGTGAGAGTATCCATTGCCCTGAATTCCAGATGTAGGTGTCAGATATCGGTGTTAGGGGCAGCGGCGGGGTATCGCCCCGCGCCGCTGCGGTCGTGTTTAGGAAAAGCGCGGCGCGTCAGGCCGGGTCTGCGATGCGCAGGCCTTGGGCGTCAAAGCGGTGCAGCTTGTCCAGTTGCGGGTTGAGGTAGATCGTATCGCCATGGCGCACGGCGATGTCGCCGGTGATGCGCAGGGTGATCATCTCGCCCAGCCCGGTGTCATGCACGTGGATGAACGTATCAGAGCCCAGATGTTCGGCCACGCCCACGCGGCCCTTCCACAGGCCCGATGTCATGCTGACGTCGATATGTTCGGGGCGGATGCCGATCATGGCGGCACCATGTTTGACGGCCTCGGGGCCACGGATCTGGTTCATTTTGGGCGAGCCGATGAAACCTGCCACAAAGGCATTGCGCGGGGTGTGATAGAGTTCCAGCGGCGTGCCGACCTGTTCGATATGGCCGGCGCGCAGCACGACGATTTTATCGGCCATTGTCATGGCTTCGACCTGATCGTGGGTCACGTAGATCATCGTGGTTTGCAGGCGTTTGTGCAATTCGCTGATCTCGAGGCGCATGCCGACACGCAGGGCGGCATCGAGGTTCGAGAGCGGCTCGTCGAAGAGAAACGCCGATGGCTCGCGCACAATGGCACGGCCAATGGCGACGCGCTGGCGCTGGCCGCCCGAGAGTTGGCCGGGGCGGCGGTCGAGGTAGTCGGTGAGGTTGAGCGCCTTTGCCGCGCCGTCGATGCGGCGTTTTTGTTCGGCGTCGTCGATCCCCGCCATTTTCATCGGGAAGGCGATGTTTTTGCGCACCGACATATGCGGATAAAGCGCGTAGGATTGGAACACCATGGCCAGCCCGCGTTTGGCGGGGGGCACGGCGGTGGCATCTTCCCCGTCGATCTCGATATGGCCCGAGGTGATGTCCTCTAGCCCCGCGATCAACCGCAGCAGCGTGGATTTACCGCAGCCCGAGGGGCCGACAAACACGGTGAACTCGCCATCTTCGATGGTCAGATCCAGCGGCGGGATGACTTCGACTTCGCCGAAGCTTTTGGCCACTTGGTTAAGCTTGATTTGTCCCATAGTTAAAAACCTTCCTATTTAACGGCGCCAAATGTCAGGCCACTGACAAGTTGCTTTTGGCTGAACCAGCCGAGGATCAAGATTGGCGCGATGGCCATGGTGGAGGCCGCGCTCAGCTTGGCGAAGAACAGGCCTTCGGGGCTTGAATAGCTGGCGATAAAGGCGGTCAGCGGAGCGGCTTTTACGGCGGTGAGATTGAGGGTCCAGAAAGCCTCGTTCCATGCGAGGATGAAGTTCAGCAGCAAGGTCGAGGCAATGCCGGGGATCGCCATAGGGGTAAGCACATAGAGGATTTCCTCTTTGAGGGAGGCCCCGTCCATTCGCGCGGCTTCCAGAATCTCGCCCGGAATTTCGCGGAAATAGGTGTAGAGCATCCACACGATGATCGGCAGGTTCATCAGCATCAGCACGATGATCATGCCTGCGCGGCTGTCCAATATCCCCAGTTTGATGAAGATCAGATAGATCGGGTAGAGCACCCCCACGGCGGGCAGCATTTTGGTCGAGAGCATCCAAAGCAGGATGTCTTTGGTGCGTTTGGAAGGCACGAAGGCCATGGACCACGCCGCAGGCACCGCGATGATGATGCCCAGCAGCGTCGAGCCGCCCGCAATGATCACCGAGTTCCACAAGAAACGCATGTAGTTGGACCGCTCGAGCACGGCGGCGTAGTTTTCCAAGGTCCAATCAAAGCCGATGAAGACCGGCGGATCAGAGATGGCTTGGGCTTCGGTTTTGAAGCTGGTCAGGATGGTCCACAAGATCGGAAAGAAGATCAGCAGGCCAATGCCCCACGCGAGGGCTGTATTAAAGAGTTTGCGGTTTTGGGTCACAGAACGGGCCATGGTTTCCTCCTCACGCGTCTAGGTTTTTGCCAACGGCGCGCATCAAGAAGATGGCGACGATATTGGCAAGAATGATGGCATACACACCGCCCGCCGAGCCAAGCCCGACGTTCTGGCTTTCGAGCACGCGCTGGTAGATCAGATAGGTCAGCGTGCGGGTGCCGAATGCGCCGCCTGTGGTCACGAATATTTCGGCAAAGACACCCAGCAAGAAGATCGTCTGGATCAGCACCACCACCGTGATGGCGCGGCTAAGATGCGGCAAGGTGATGAAGGCAAAGCGTTTGATCGGCGGCGCGCCGTCCATTTCGGCGGCCTCTAGCTGTTCGCTGTCCAGCGATTGGATCGCGGTCAGCAAGATCAACGTGGCGAAGGGCAGCCATTGCCATGACACGATCATGACAATGGATTGCAGCGAGGCTTGGCTGAGCCATTCCACCGGGGCTGCGCCAAAGAATTTCCAAAGATGCGCGAACAGCCCGTTCACCGGGTCCATGAACATGTTTTTCCACACAAGGGCGGAAACCGTGGGCATCACAAAGAACGGCGCGATCACCAAGATGCGCACCATGCCTTGGCCCCACATGGGTTGATTGAGCAAGATCGCCAGCAACACGCCAAACACCACCGTTATCAAAAGCACACCGCCCACAATGATCAGCGTGGCCATAACCGAGGGCCAAAAGGCGCTGGAGGTGACAAAGCGGATGTAATTGTCAAACCCTGTCCAGCCCAGATCACCGCCGCGCAGGGGCAGGTATTTCTTGAATGAAAACATCAGCGTCATGATGAGCGGCACGAGCATCCAGCCCAGCAGCAAAACAACCGCCGGGGCCATCATAAGCCGTGCCGCAGATCTCGAATGTTTGGTAGCCATTGGGCAATCCTCCTGAGGTGATAGCAAACGGGCTATCGGTACATATACAGCAAAATCGAAGGGGTTTTGGCCAGACTAGGGCAATCTAGGCCGGTCCGGGGGGCGCAGGGACGCCCCCCGGTGGGCGAGGTAGAAGCGCTCAGTAGCCAGCGGCTTCCATCTCGTCGAGGGTCAGCGCCTGCGCTTTTTCAAGCGCTTCGTCGACCGTCTGTTGACCAGCGAGGGCGGCGGAGAATTCCTGGCCCACTTGGCTGGCGATGCCGGAAAACTCCGGGATGGCCGCGAATTGCACACCGACATAGGGCACAGGTTTCACGGTCGGGCTGTTTGGATCCGCCGAGAGAATGCTTTTCAAGGTCATCTTGGCAAAGGGGATGTCCTTGTAATTGTCATTCTCATAGAGCGAGCTGCGTGCGCCCGGAGGCACATTGGCCCAGCCTTCGTTTTCAGCCACCAATTCGATGTAGCTGGTGGAGGTTGCCCATTCGATGAACTGCTTGGCCGCAGCTTCTTTTTGGGTGCCCGCCGGGATGGCCAAGGCCCACGCCCAGAGCCAGTTGGAGTTTTTGCCAAGGCCCGTGTTGGGCGCCAGCGCATAGCCAACCTTGTCGGCAACGGTGGAATCGTCCGGGTTGGTCACGAAGGACGCCGCCACAGTGGCGTCGATCCACATGCCGCATTTGCCCTGTTGGAACAGCGACAGGTTTTCGTTGAACCCGTTGCCAGATGCGCCGGGAGGGCCTGCGTCACCGAGCAGGTTCACGTAGAATTCCAGCGTCTCTTTCCATTCGGGTTGATCAAACTGGGGTGTCCAGTTCTCATCAAACCAGCGCGCCCCAAAAGCATTGGAGGTTGCGGTCAGGAAAGCCATGTTCTCGCCCCAGCCCGCTTTGCCGCGCAGACAGATGCCATAGATTTCGTTTTCTTTGTCGGTCATCTTGCGCGCTGCATCTGCGACAAATTCCCAAGTGGGGGATTCTGGCATCTCCAGCCCGGCCTTTTCCATCAGGTCGGTGCGGTACATGATCATCGAGCTTTCGCCATAGAAAGGCGCAGCATAAAGCGTGCCTTCATGGGAAAGACCGCCGCGCATGGCGGGTAGCAAATCGTCAACATTATACTCGGCAGACAGGTCATCAAGCGGGACCAGCCATTCATTGGCGGCCCAGATCGGCGCTTCGTACATGCCGATCGTCATGATATCGAACGAGCCGCCTTTGGCGGAGATATCAGTCGTCACGCGCTGACGCAGCACGTTTTCTTCCAAGGTAACCCATTCGACCTCATGGCCGGTTTTACTCGTAAAATCTTCGGTCAGACCCTGCATGCGAATCATATCGCCATTGTTGACGGTCGCAATTGTCAGGGTCTCTGCATAGGCGCCGCTGGTGGCGGCGAGTGACACAGCCGTGGCTGCGTAAAAAGCTCTTTTGAAATACATCTTGAATGTCCTCCTCATCCGATGATGCCCTAAGGAGTAGCCGCACACACAACGCGAAGTCAATTATATTTTTACACGCGTAAAGATTTGTACCCCTCTGCCCGGCGCGCAGATCAGCCCTTTGGCGGCTCAGGCCGAGCGGCGCATGATCAGCCGCCCGTCAAAGAGTTTCTCTTCGCGGGTGTCGGGCTTTTTCTGGTCTTCGAGCATGCGGAACAGCGTGGCCACGGCGCGGGCGGCGATGGCTTCGTAATCCTGCGCAATGGTGGTCAGCGAGGGGCAGGTAAAGCGCGAAAACGGGTGGTCGTCATGGCCTGCGATGCGCATCTGGCAACCCGGCCCATGGCCCACCCGCAGGTCCATTTCATAGGCAGCAGAGAGCAGGCCAATCGCCAGACGGTCGTTGCTGCACAGCACGGTGTTGGTCTGAAAAGCGTTTTGCGCCAAGAGCTTGCCACCCTCGCTTTTGCCGATCTCTTCGAAATCCCAGCCCGCGCCTGCGGCGCGGTGGATTTGCGGGGCCTGGCCGTGGCGGGCCATGCTTTCCAGATAGGCTTGGCGGCGTTTGTTGGCGTTGGGGTTGGTGGGTTCGGCCATCTCAAAGAAACAAGGCGGCTCGCCGCTGCGGCACAGGTATTCCACCATCAAATCGACGCTTTGGAAGTTGTCGGTGCCGACAAATGCCTGACCTGCGCCGCTGATGTTTGCATCGAATAAAACCAGCGGGAAATCATCGTCAAATTCGCGCACGGCGGTCTCGTCTGACATGCGGCCAAACGGGGCCAAAAGAACCCCGGCGGGTTTGAGGGCGCGCAGGGAATTGAGGTTGTCGCGCTCCATCTGGGGGTTACCGTGAGAGCTCAGGAGAATCGGGCTGTAGCCTGCTTCGATACAGGCCAGTTCCACCCGGCGGCCAATTTCCGAGAAAAACGGATCGGCCAGATTGGGCACCACAACGCCGATGTTTTTGGTGGTGCGGCGGTTTTGGTTCATGGCGTAGACATTGGGCTGGTAATCGTGACGGGCCAGCGCCTGTTCGATCTTTTCGCGGGTCGAGCGGCGCACGCTGTCTGGATCGTTGAAGTATTTCGAGACTGTGGGGCGGGAAATGCCGCTGACGGCGGCGAATTCTTCCATGTTGCGAATTTTAGAGTGACTCATATTTCCCCTCGAAGCCGCAAAACACTACGCGCGTTAAGTATTCGCAAGTTACGCCCGAAAGCCCGCTGAGGTCAAGCGGGCCGGGGTCGAGGGGGAAATGGCGGTGTCGTGAGGGGGGGGCGTTTAGCCCCCCAGCTGCGAAGCCTGCCGCGCGAGGGTTTCGATCTCATCCCAGCGGCCCTGCGCGATCAGGTCTTTTGGGGCGACCCAGCTTCCTCCGGCGCAGAGCACGTTGCTTAAGGCCAGATAGCTGGCGGCATTGCCGGGGCTGATGCCGCCTGTGGGGCAGAAGGTGATTTGCGGCAGAGGCGCGCCGATGGCTTTGAGCGCGGGCGCGCCGCCGGAGGCTTCGGCGGGGAAGAATTTGAGCATGTCATAACCGCGGGCCAGCAGGCGCATGGCCTCGGAGGCGGTGGCAGCGCCGGGCAGCAGCGGCAGGTCTTCGGCCTCGCAGGCGGCGAGCAGTTCATCGGTGGCACCGGGGGAGACGCCAAAGCTGGCTCCGGCGGATTTGGCGGCGCGCACATCTTCGGGGGTGATCAGCGTGCCTGCCCCGACAAACCCGCCCGGAACCTGTGCCATTTGGCGGATCGCCTCGAGGGCGGCGGGGGTGCGCAGGGTGACTTCCAAGGCGGGCAAACCGCCCGCGACCAGCGCCTGCGCCAGTGATTTTGCCGTGGCGGCATCGTCGATCACCAGCACGGGCACGATGGGGGCCAGCGCGCAGATTTTGCGGGTCTGCTGGCTGGCGGCGGTGGCGGAAAGGCTCATGTCGGGCTCCTGCTTAGAAAAGGTTAAAGACGCTGGCACCGGTATCGGCGGAGCCGACGGCGCTTCGGAAGGCGGCAAAAAGCTCGCGGCCTGTGCCTGCTTGCGAAGCGGTGAGATCGGCGGTCACGGCGGGGCGGTCAAGCACACCGGGGGTGAGGATATCGAGCGTGCCTTGTGCGGCGTCGACCCGCAGCAGATCGCCGTCTTGCAGATGCGCGATGGGGCCGCCATCCAGCGCCTCGGGGCAGACATGGATTGCGGCGGGCACTTTGCCGGATGCGCCGGACATGCGCCCATCGGTGACCAGCGCCACCTTATGGCCGCGCCCTTGCAAGATCGACAGCAGCGGCGTGAGGCTGTGCAATTCGGGCATGCCATTGGCCTTTGGCCCCTGAAACCGCACCACGACGATGACATCTGAGGTGAATTCGCCCGCTTTGAACGCGGTTTTCACGGCGTCTTGGTCTGCGAAGACACGCGCGGGGGCTTCGATCACGTGATGTTCGGGCGCCACGGCGGAGACTTTCATCACCGCTGTGCCAAGCGAACCGGTGAGGCGTTTAAGCCCGCCGGAGCTTTGGAACGGATCAGCGGCGGGGCGCAGGATTTTATCGTTCAGGCTTTGGCCCGAGCCGTGTTGCCAACTGAGGGTTTCGCCCTGAAGTTTTGGCTCGAACGTGTAGTGTTCAAGCCCCTGCCCGGCCACGGTGGCGGTATCGGGGTGCAACATGCCCGCGTTCAGCAGATCACCGATCATATAGCCAAGCCCGCCTGCGGCGTGGAAATGGTTCACATCGGCCAGCCCGTTTGGATAGACTCGCGCCATCAGCGGGGTCACATCGGAGAGTTCGGAGAAATCTTGCCAGTCGAGGATGATTCCGCCTGCGCGGGCCATGGCCACAAGGTGGATCAGCAGATTGGTCGAGCCGCCCGTGGCGTTGAGCCCGACAATGCCGTTCACAAAGGCTTTTTCATCCAGAATATCGCAAACCGGGGTATAGGCATCGCCCAGCGCGCTCAGCGAGAGGGCGCGTTTTGCGCCCGTCGCGGTGAGGGCGTGCCGAAGCGGCGTGCCGGGGGAGACAAAGCTGGCGCCCGGCAGGTGCAGGCCCATGAATTCCATCAGCATCTGGTTGGTGTTGGCCGTGCCATAGAATGTGCAGGTGCCCGGCCCGTGATAGGCGGCCATTTCGGCCTGCATCAGCGCGGCGCGGTCGACCTCGCCTGCCGCGAATTGCTGGCGCACCTTGGCTTTTTCATCATTGGCGAGGCCGCTGAGCATCGGGCCTGCGGGCAGGAAGACCGCCGGAAGATGGCCAAAGGATTGCGCCGCGATCACCAGACCCGGCACGATTTTATCGCAGACGCCCAAGAACACTGCCGCGTCGAATGTGTTATGCGACAGGGCCACGGCGGCGGCCATGGCGATGACATCGCGGGAAAACAGGCTCAGTTCCATGCCTGCTTCGCCTTGGGTCACGCCGTCGCACATGGCGGGCACGCCGCCTGCGACCTGCGCGGTGCCGCCGATCTCGCGCACCGCGCTGCGGATGATATCGGGATAGGTTTCAAAGGGTTGATGCGCCGAGAGCATGTCATTGTAGGTGGTGACAATGCCGAGGTTGCCCGCGTTTTGGGTGGCAAGCGCGTCTTTATCCGCGCCCGAGGCGGCATAGGCATGGGCTTGGCCGCTGCATGATAGATGCGCGCGGGCCGGGCCTTTGGATTTGGCGGCGGCCATGCGATCAAGGTAGGGGCGCCGGGTGGCGGCGCTGCGCGCGATGATGCGGTCTGTCACGCGTTCAATTGTGGGGTTCAGTTTCATGTCAAAACACCTTTCATCCTATTTCGCGCCAGCGCCGACCATCGCGGTGCAGCAACATCAATGCGTCTTCGGGGCCTGAGCTGCCCGGATCGTAGGGCGCGGGGGCCGCGCCGCTTTCTTGCCAACCTGAGATCAGCGGGTCGGCCCATGCCCATGCGGCCTCGACCTCATCGCCGCGCATGAACAAGGTCTGATCGCCGCGAATGACATCCATGATCAGCCGCTCATAGGCTTCTTGCGGGGCGTCGTGGTCTTTGAGCGCATCCGCGAATGTCATGTCGAGATTGACCTCGGCCAGACGGAAACCGCCGGGGCCGGGTTCTTTGATGGTGTTGCGCAGGGTGATGCCTTCGTCTGGTTGCAGACGGATGATCATCGCATTGCCGCGCCGCTGGGCCATGTCGGGGAAGATCATATGCGGCGGGTCGCGGAACACAACGGCGATTTCCGAGGTGCGGGCGCGCAGTTTCTTGCCCGTGCGCAGGTAGAACGGGGTGCCTGCCCAGCGCCAATTGCCGATGCGGACCTTGAGGGCGATGAAGCTTTCGGTTTGGCTTTTGGGGTTGCCTGCGTGTTCCAGATAGCCCGGCGCGCCGTCGCGGCCCCGGTATTGGCCGCGCACGATGTCCGAAGGGGCGACAGGTTCCAGCGCCTCGATCACCTTGAGTTTCTCGTCGCGCACGGAGGCGGATTGGAATTTCGAAGGCGGCTCCATCGCGGTGAGGCAAAGCAGTTGCATCAGGTGGTTTTGCACCATGTCGCGCATCGCGCCCGATTGATCGTAATATTCGCCGCGCCCCTCCACCCCGAGGCTTTCGGCCACGGTGATTTGCACATGGTCAATATGGGTCGCGTTCCACAGCGGCTCCCAGAGGGCATTGGCAAAGCGCAGCGCCATGAGGTTTTGCACCGTCTCTTTGCCCAAGTAATGGTCGATCCGGTAGATTTGCCCTTCGTCGAAGCTGCGGCGCAGATCGGCGTTGAGGCTTTGGGCGGAGGCCAGATCATGGCCGAAGGGTTTTTCCACCACGATGCGGCTTTGCGGGGTGGCGATGTGATACGCGCTGAGCCTTTCGGCGATGGCACCAAACAGGCTGGGCGAGACAGACAGGTAAAACGCGCGCACCGTGTCGGGGCGCATCAGCGCGGCCAGCGCGGCCCAGCCCGCATCCCCTGCTGCATCGATGCAGACATAGTCGATCTGGGCCAAGAACCGCGCCAGCGCATCTTGATCGCCCGCGCTTTCGGGGGCGAATTCGAGCAGGCCAGCGCGCACCATGTCGCGAAAGGCGGGCGCGGTCATCTCGCTGCGGGCGGCGCCGATGATGCGGGCCTGCTCCGGCATCTGCCCCACCAAGAAACGGTGAAACAGCCCCGGCAGGATTTTGCGCCGGGCCAGATCGCCCGTGGCACCAAACAGGGTGAGATCAAAATCCTCGACGGGAATGACGCGCGAAACCATGGGTCTATCCTGCTTTTTGCAGCGCGCCGATTTGGCGGCCTGTGTCGATCATGCGGTTCGAGAAACCCCATTCATTGTCATACCAGCTGACCACGCGGACCATGCCGCCCGCCGTCACGGAGGTTTGTGCCGGGGCAAAGCAGGATGAATGCGGATCGTGGTTGAAATCAACCGAGACCAGCGGCGCGTCTTCATAGGACAGCACCCCGCGCAATTCGCCCTGTGCGGCGGCTTGCATTGCGGCGTTGACCTGCGCGGCGGTTGGCACGCGTTCGGGTGTGAAACACAGATCGATCATCGACACATTTGGCGTGGGCACACGCACGGCGGAGCCTTCGAGGCGGCCTTCGAGCTGCGGCAAAACCAGCGAGATTGCCCGCGCCGCCCCGGTGGAGGTGGGGATCATAGACACGGCAGCCGCGCGGGCGCGGTAGAGATCGCCATGCGGGGAATCGTGGGTCGGCTGATCGCCGGTATAGGCGTGGATTGTGGTCATATAACCGGTTTTGATGCCAAATTCACGGTCAAGCACCATGGCCACAGGGGCCAGACAATTGGTGGTGCACGAGGCGTTGGAGATGACGATGTCCTCGGGCGTGAGCGCGCTGTGATTGACGCCGTAGACCACGGTTTTATCCGCGTCTTTGCCGGGGGCCGAGATCAGCACCCGTTTGGAGCCATTGGCCAGATGCCGCGCCGCATCGGCGCGGGCGGTGAAGAAACCGGTACATTCATAGGCGATGTCGACATCATCCCAAGGCAGGTCTTCGGGATTGCGCTGTGCGCTGAGCCGGATGCGGCGCGCGCCGATGATCAGCGTGTCGCCCTCGACCGAGACAGCATCGCCAAGGCGGCCATGCACGCTGTCGAATTGCAGCAGATGCGCGAGGGTGGCGGCGGGGGCCAGATCATTGATGGCGACAACCTCGATGTCGCTTGCGTTTTGTTCCAACAAGGCGCGCAGCACGCCGCGCCCGATGCGGCCAAAGCCATTGATTGCGATTTTGATGGTCACGGTATGTGTCCTCCGGGTTTTGGTAGGTCAGGGATGTAGTTCAAGTTGTGGTAGCGCTAACATTTCTAAGCCGGGGCGGCAAAACCTTTCTTGGCGCAGGCGCGCATCGGCGGTTAAACCTCCTCGGCCCAAGGCGGGTTGGCCCCGGCGCGGGTGACGGTCACGGCAGCAACGGCAGCGCCATGGGCCAAGGCTTGGCGCAGGATATCAGGGGCCAGATCGGCCAGCGCGGATTTTTGCAGCGCGCCAAGGTCGGCCAATTTGGCCAGCACACCTGCGTTGAATGTATCGCCCGCGCCGACGGTGTCGACGATCTTTACCCGCTGGGCAGGCACATGCACCTGCGCGCCGCTGGCGAGGAAACCCGTGGCCCCTGCCCCGCCTTGGGTCAGGATCACCACGCTGGGGCCTTTTGCCTGCACGATCTTGACCTTGTCTTCGAGAGACAGGGGTTCTGGCACCAGCCAGTTGAGGTCTTCGTCGGAGACTTTCACGATATCGGCGCAGCGGAACATCAGGTCTAGCCGCGCGCGATAGGCCGCGATGTCGGTGATGAAAGGCGCTCTGATGTTGGGGTCGATCATCACGGCGCGGGTGTCGTGGTGGCGCGCCAGCAGCGCGGCATAGCTGGCCGCACCGGGATCGCAGGCGAGGCTGATGCCGCCAAAATACAGCGCCGAGACCTCGGGGGAGAGATCGGGCAGATCAGCGGGGGCCAGCATGCGTCCGGCGCTGTTTTCATCAAAGAAATTATAGGTCGCGTGGCCATCTTGCAGATGCACAAAGGCCAAGGTGCTGGGGCGGTTTGAGGTGACCACATGGGCGGTGTCCACATGGCTGGCCCTGAGTGCCTCGAGCAGTTGCGCGCCAAAAATATCGGTGGAAATGCCGGTTAACATGCCCGCGCGCAGGCCAAGCCGCCCCAGCGCGATGGCCGTGTTGAACACCGCGCCGCCGGGGTGCGGCACAAAGCCGTCGCGCCCGGCGGAGGTGGCGGCGGGGATCATGTCTATCAGCGCTTCGCCGCAGCATAAGATCATGGGTTGGTGCCTTTCGGGATGGGGCCGCTATCGATCAAGAAGCGGCGCGACAGGGGCAGGCTGGCGGCGCCAAGCGTGCGCGCATCGGGGCCGATGGAGCCGGTTTGCACGGTGATGGGCGGCATGCCGGGCTGGGCATCGGGGCCTGCAAGCGCGCTCAGGCGGGTTTGCACCTGCGCGGTCAGGGCGGCGCGCAGGGGCGCTGGCATCCAGCCGTCGATCAGCACGTGGCCTGCATCAACCACATGGATCGCGGCGCAGGCGGCCTGTGCGATGCCATTGGCGGCGCGGGCCAGCCACGGCTCTGTGATGGCGGGCGGCAGATCCCAAAGCTGGGGCGCGGCCCAGTCGAGGGGCGGCGCGCCGGCGTCCGCCAGCGCGTTTTCCAGCAGGGCAAGCGAGGCGATATCAACCAGCGGCGCCGGGGGGCTACCCGGCTCAAAGACCCGAAGCGAGCCAAAGGCCGCCGCGTTGCCATGCGGCCCCGTGACCAGTTCATGATCAAGCACCAGCCCGCCGCCGATGAAGTAACCGACGTAGAAATATAGGAAATTGCGGGGGCGCGTTTGGGCGCCAAAGACCAGCTCTGCACCGCAGGCGGCGCTGGCGTCATTGCTGGAATAGACCGGAAAATCACAAAGCGCGGCGATTTCGGCGGGGATGTCGCGGCTGCGCCAGCCTTGCATCTGTGCCGCGTCCACGCCCAGCGTTTCGGTCCAGCCCCAGAGCCCGAACGGCAGGGCGATGCCCATGCCAGCCACCCTGCCCCGCAGATCGGGCGGCAGCTGGGCCAGCAGATCTTGCATGGCGCTGGCGGCAAATTGCACGGTGGCACCCGGTTCGGGATAGGCATGGGCGCGGTGGGCGCGGGCGCGGATGTTGCCCAAGAAATCGGTGAGCACCAGATCAAGGCTGCGGCGGCCTATTTTGAGGCCAAAGAAAAACGCGCCATCCTGCGCCAGCAAAATGGGCACCGAAGGCTGGCCGATTTTGCCGCGCAGGCGCGGGCCTTTTTCCACAAGGGAATCGGATTGCAGCGCGGTGATGATCACGGAAACGGTTTGCGGCGAGAGCCCCGTGATGCGGGCAATCTCGGCTTTGGGCAAAGGTCCGGCACGGCGCAGCAGGCTTAGCACGAGGCGCTCGTTATAGGCGCGCATTCTGCCGTGGTTAGAGCCGCGCGTGGCGTAGCCCAACATGGCGGTATTGCTGTCTGGCGCGTGGTGCATGGGCCTTCCCCCTTTGGGCGTTGTTAGCGCTCGCGGCGGGGTTTGGTCAAGCCTTAAATCATTTTGAATGATTTAGTGGGACAGCGAAGGGGGATTGGGTGAAAATAGGGCGTGAAGGAGGGCAAATGCTGTTCGGCTTAAGCTGATCATGTTTTGATTGGGCGCGGTTATGATGAAGGTCCAGCGATGCTTGCTGCTTTCCAAGCATCTGTCCATCCGGTGAGGCCGGATGCTACGGCAACGCGCAGCGGGTGGGTGAGCGGGTGGAAATGCAGCGTTGCGATTTGCTGGGCGTCCGGGACACCTAGATCAATCGCACGTGTCGTTGGGAAGGGAAGGGAATGGCCGGTTTCATCTTCGCAGGGCACGAGGCCGCGCAAGGCGGCTCGCCGCAGCATGGCGGCGCAAAAAACGGAAATGTTGGTAAATCTGGCAGGGGCTGAGGGACTCGAACCCACGACCCTCGGTTTTGGAGACCGATGCTCTACCAACTGAGCTAAACCCCTAAGCCGAGGCATGGGGTAGTCGCAATTTGGCGCGGGATCAAGGGCCGATCCGCGCTTGGATGCATTTTTTGAGCGGCCGATCTGGATTGGTGTCAGATTTTGCCTGCCGCCTGTTCCAGCGCAGCCACATCGCCGCCGCAGATTTGCGCCTCATGGGCGAGGATATGCTCTATCGGCCAGTCCCACCAAGCGGCGGCCTCGATGCGGGCTGCGGTGGCGGGATCAAAGCGGCGGCGCAGCAGGCGGGCGGGGTTGCCGCCGATGATGCTGTAGCTGGGGTGGCTGCCCGAAACCACCGCGCCTGCGCCGATGATCACCCCATTGCCGATCTGTGCGCCGGGCAGGATTGTCGCGCCCTGCCCGATCCAGACGTCATGGCCGATGGTCGTATCCGGCCCCGGCCCCGGCATGGAGGCGCGCCCCGCCATCGCGCCGCCGCCAAAGATCGCGAAGGGAAAGCTGGAAATCCCGTCATAGCGGTGATTGGCCGAGGCGGTGATGAATTGCACCCCATCCGCGATCTGGCAGAATTTGCCGATGGAGAGGTGTTCGGGGCTGAAATCATACAGGTAAGGCGCCAGATGCGCGGCCCAATCGGCGGGAGGCTGGTGGGCGCTGGCATAGGTGTAAGCGCCCACCGTGATGCGCGGATGGTCGATGGCTGCGGCAAGGAACACAGTGCCTGCATGGGCGCTGCCATCGGGGAGGCGCACGGGGTGGCGCTGGTCTGGGCTGGCGAAGGGTGTGCTGGGCATGAGCGAACTCTGGTTGGGCGGTTTGGCGGCGATGGTGGCGGGGGGAGTGGGCTTGGGCAAGGAAAAAGGCCGCAGCGGGGGCTGCGGCCTTTTGTATTTGAAACACCTGTTCCCGGTTATGTGACGGGGTGCGGTGCCTCGCTCTCATCGTTGCTGCGCAACGACTGCCGCAAGGCGCCGCACTGGTGTTGATCGAAGATTACTCAGTAATCTTCGATACAACACCGGCGCCAACAGTCCGGCCGCCTTCGCGGATGGCGAAGCGCAGGCCTTGTTCCATGGCGATCGGTGCGATCAGCTCTAC
>JBPOFD010000014.1:0-35451 GCA_051252055.1 Sulfitobacter sp. | reverse complement strand
TCTTCAACATCAGCCGTGCTCAGGGTTAACCGGTGATACGCCCAGACAGCGAACGCGATGATTTCACGTGGGTAGCGAAAGCCCTTCAGGGGCGCCAAATCGATTGGAATGTTCATGAGGCAGACATACCTCTACCAAACCCTGTCAACAACTTGGCAATACCGGCTAAGGTATCGATAATGTGTTGTAATATCTTACTTCTGCACTGGTTCTCGTGACTCTAGAAATTTGGCGAGATGTCGACTTAACCCCCGCTCATGGCTCGCAAACTCGCTATTTCATAACCAGATTATAAGTGATTCCGTGAATTTGAACGCATTCAAGTGTTCAGCAAGGCTTACTAAGTGCTAGGATTATAGCAATCCTAGCCTTCCGGCGCGTTCCAGCAGCATCTTCACAGACGACGGCTGCCAGCTTGTCCGCCCACGCGGCGTGCGTTCGCGCATCGCCTCCAGCCGATCGCAGATAGCCTGAAGCGTGATATCGGGATTTGCGCCCTTGATGCCTGCGACAATGGCGGGCAGGCGATCATCCGTTTCGCGGCGTCCGGCACGCCCTAGCACTGTTTTTGCTAAGAAGCCGTCGCGGACATAGGCGTTCACGGCGCGCAACAGGCGGCTTTGCGTCCAGCGCCGCGCCTCGGGCAAGGGGCCGTTGATGATGCGCAGCACATCCTCCCAAGCCATATCAGGGCGCAGCCGGCGTACATGCGGTACCCAGTCTTGCGCGGTCTCGTTTAGTCGTTCCATATATCCGTCCTGCCGCGCCAGCCGCACCTTGCGCTGTGCGCCAGGGTCTCCCGCGCGCAGGCCTGGATTGCCGCCCACGCGTCCTTTGGTCCTTGCGCTCGCCAAGCCGGCCTTCGTGCGTTCCCGGATCAGGGCGCGTTCAAACTCGGCCGCGGCCCCCAGAACCTGCAGCGTGAACTTGCCCTGCGGCGAGGCAGTGTCGATCGGGTCTTGAATGGACCGAAAGAACGCGCCCTTCGCCTCAAGCCGCTCGATCACCTCCAAGAGATGCGACAGCGATCGCGCCAGACGATCAATGCGCACGACAACCAGCGTGTCGCCCTTGGCCACGCGCTCCAACACGCGCGCAAGGACCGGCCGCGCACGATTTCCGCCCGAGGCCTGTTCTTCATGGATCTCGGCGCAACCCGCGGATTTCAGGGCCTGCGACTGGGGCAGGGGGGTTTGATCCTCGGTTGAAACGCGCGCGTAGCCTATCAATGGCATCAAAACAGGCCTTTTGCAGTTTCATATACCACCACTAAACGACCGTTTGTAAACAGATGCAAGTGCGCTCACTGTGGCGCGGCTCATCAAAAAGCCCTTGGTTTTCATACGCTGAGCGCGATCAGAGATATCTCGCAGACCACCGCGCGCGCGTGCTATATAAGGTGTGCAGGCGCACCCTGACAAAACACTTGGGTAAAATGCAAAACTGCCGTATTTTGCACATATGAAGCCTCAAATATCTACACAGTATGGTAGTTTTGATGATCCTCTAGAGGATGCGGAAGGTCTTGAAGAGACGCCTGAGGACGACCTGTGGTTCCTGCCCGGTCCGATGGAAGTGGAGCCGGATTATCTTCCGCCCGGACCGAGGGCAGAGCTGCGTGAAACCGCAGTCCTCGACGATTGGCGGAAGGCAGAGGCAGGCAATGCCGCCCATCTCGCCCGTGTGGCTGGCCGGATTGGCGCGCTGGATGACCGTCTGCACCGTGGCCCGGAGGGCTGGCGGCACAGGCTCGCGCTGATGGAGGCGGCAGACCTCAGCTGGTTTGTGGGTGACCGAATTGGCCCGGATCGGCTGGCGCTTTGGATATCCATGCGCTTGTCCGGGGTGCAGGACGACACCGCAGCGCTCGCGCGTGTCGGATGGGCGGTGCGGCGTCTTACAGGCGGTCCCGGCCCAGAGATGGACCTGTCCGCTTTCCTCGATCGCCGTGACCCTGAAAACATGGCGGATGAAGCCGAGCCCTTTGCGGATCGCGCGGGCGGTTGGCTTGACCTGATGGCGCAAGCCGCCGACCTGCACCCGATCACACGCGCCTGCATGGGGTTTCACCTCTGGAACCTTGCGGGCCTCGGGCAACAAGGCGACCGGATGGAAGCGGCGGTTACCGCCGCACGCATTGCCGCCAGCGAAGGCCCGAATTCGAATGGGGGGGCCATCTTTGCGCCTCTGGCTATACGCGGGGCAGGGGGGCTGCGCGCCAGTGGCCCACCAGCTGAGCGCTTGGAGCGTTGGCTCGAGGGAATGGAAACAGCATGCCTGACCGCAATGCGACACCTCGACGATATCCAGACATGGTCAGCGCGGGCGGAAACCATGATGGCCCCGCTCTCTGGGAAGACACCACCAGCATTGCGCGCGGTGCTGACCGAATGGCCCGTCGTCTCCGCTCCAATGGCCGAGACCCTGACCGGTGCCAGCCGCGCCGCCGTCCAGCGCAACCTAGCTTGGATGGAAACGCGAGGCCTGATCCGCGAGGTGACCGGACAGGGGCGGTATCGGATGTGGCGCGCCACCAACTGAAGTCCTCAGCGAAACCCGCGGGCGATGAAGCGTAAGAGCGCGGAGGTGATAAGGTGCCGATGTCGAGGTTTTTAACTGCGGCGGCGAGATTCCGTCGCGATGGCATAGGTAACGCCTGAACGTTTCCACACAAAGTGCTCCTTTGCATAGGCGAGCGCACTTGGAGCCACCACGATACTGAGATGGCTTAATTTTTCCAAATTCTCTATGGCGTTTTGGAACGTCTCGAGATCAGAATCGGCAAAGGAATCGCCGAGAACGAAGATGGTAATCCGCTCCACATTACTCAGCATAAACAGACCGGATGATGTTTCGAGTTGGTCGGATTCAATCACGGCCTCACGGATTCTACTCGCCCATAGCAGTTCATCGAGTTCGTCCACGGCAAGCCATGGCCGTGCCTCTTTCGGCCCTTTCCGCGGCCCAAGGGCAACATTAACGATGACTTCCGCTTCTGTAAGCCACTCTTCCAGAAGCCCTTGCGGGCGGCCTTTCAACGTGATGGCCGAAACGCATTCTTTGAAGATCTTTGGGTCGTCGTGGTCACGGTATTTCATGCTGTTCGTCTCCTTGCAGGTTGGTGCAGTCGCTGCCGGGCGACGATGATCAATCTGGTATTGTCGGATCGTGTTGGCGATGCCGCCGTTGGAACACCACAACGGCCAGTCGCATATACTGGCACCCAGATCGGATTAGATCCGACAACGTTCAAAGACGCCTTGAATGTGCTTGAACGCTACAATTTGTTGGAAAGCGCACCCGCGCCCCTGCTCGCTCATTTGCGTAATTCCTTACCTAGCGATGAAACGCCAAGTGAGCCGTTGCCCAATGTAAGTAACTTTGTGATCCAGGGTTTGGAGGATGCCTGCGCAGTCGCGCTTAAGGTCGCTCAGGACAAAGGTACCCAAACATCAATACAGCGCTGACGACGTATTATAACCTAAAAACTAATGTCGGCTTCGCCGCTGGCTCGCCGTCAAGTGTTTCTGCGAAAGCAAAGGGCGGCTTCGAGCCCACAGGAGACCAACAGAATTTTCGCTGCGTGCGCTCACAGCGCGGGGATTGCTGCAATAGCGTAAAGCTTTATGCTGCTGTGCAGCAAGAAAACCGGCCTTCCATGCTTGCCGCAGCCAAAACGATCCGCTTAAGGATCAAGTCGCGGACAAAGCAGACCTATGGGGTATCTTCCCCAAGGTCCACTTACATCGCAGTTCCAACATTGCTTCAGCCGCTCGCGCGCAAAGCTTGCTAGCCTCAACCGTGTGATAGCGTCAGGCTGGAAGCTGGACGATCATTTCGATCTCAATTTTCAAATCGGGCCCCGCCAGCGCGGCGACACCTATTCCAGTAAGGCTGGGCTCTGCCCCGTTGAGAAACGCGATGATTGGAGGCATCAAGATGATCATAGCTTCCTCGTCGAGATCCATGACGTAAATACGCATTTGAACGATGTTCGGAGGGCTCGCCTCCATTGCCTTTAATGCTTCGGTGAGGTTGGCGATCACTTGCTTTGTCTGGGCCTCGAGCCCTTCTGGCGCGCCAGACCCATCAGCAGCCTGAGCAACTTGACCAGAAACAAAAGCCAAAGTGCCAGCATTTACGATGCTGATCTGAGAATATCCAAGATTACTCGTGTTTGGCAGTGCCGCCGGGTTCATTCTTTGAAGTGAGGTTTGCATCTTATCTCTCGCTTTTTGTATTTGAAGTTTCAAATTGTACGCAAAACCAATGGCGAATGGAGTTCGCATCTTAGGCGAACTCTATTCGGCAATAGGCAAGATATGGCAGACTCCAAAGTAAACGATATTCTCCTTTTTATGTTAGTTGCCGAGACTGGAAATTTCACGACTGCTGGTCGCGCATTCGGTCTTTCACGATCTACCGCAGGTAAGGCCGTGACACGGCTTGAAGATAGGTATGGTGTCCGTCTTCTTAACCGCACGACCCGTGCTGTCAGTCTGACCGAGGCGGGTCAAAGGCTGTATGCTCAGGGCGAAGCCATTCGGGTGGCAATTGCCGCAGCCGATGCGCGAATGGAAGTCAGCGATGGCATTCCCAAGGGTACATTAAGGATCGCCGCGCCAGATGCGCTTGGACGGCGCTTGGTGATGCCGGTCGTAAAAAAGTTTCAGACGACCTGGCCGGACATACGCTTTGAAATAAGCTTTTCTGACACCATCAGTCGTATCGTCGAAGACGGTTTTGATCTTGCAATCCGCGTTGGCGTTACAACTCCGGATGCCTCACTGATCTCACGAACTTTGAGAATGGAGAAAACTTTGCTGTGTGCCTCGCCCGAGTATTTGACGGGCCGCAATGTCCCTAAAAACATCGACCAGCTAAGCGCCCATGACCTTTTACAATTTTCAAGTGTAGCGAAGCGACAAACCTGGTCCCTTCACGATGCCAGTAGTTTTCTGAACACTGTGTCAGGTCGTGTTTCCTTGCGCTTGGACAGCGCAGAAGGCCTGCGCGAGGCGGCACTGACGGGGATGGGTATCGCCTTGCTCCCTGCGACTTTGGTGAAGGAGGAATTGCGTGCAGAGCGCCTCGTGCAGATCTTGCCGGACATAGATTGCGGTGACGTGCCAATCGTTGCCATCTATCCGCACAAGAAATTTCTCGAACCGCGCGTTCGCCGTTTTATAGACGCTTTGGTTGCAGATTTTTCGCTGTGAGGGGCCAACGGCGTGTCTCAGCGAGTTGATCAATTTAAATTCAAATGAAGCAAAGGCAAAGTCGCTATTCAAACGCGCGAAAAAGGCCCTGCGCCCCGGCGCACGGCTTGGTGATTTCGGCCATGCCGCCCAGCCCATTACGCAGTCGGAGCGCTGTTCGGTGGTCTGCAATTCCTTCCGTCATGGCATTAGACAGGTTTTTCACGGCTCTCCCAATATCCTGAACTTCAGCAGAGCTGCGCGAAGGTATGATTTGCACAGTCGAGCCTGATCAATCTGGGGCGCGGTGAAGTGAAGATGCTGACGGAAGGCTCGACGGCGGTGCTTGGCGGCACCTCAAAACGCGCTCTTCCCTGATAGCCAGCTCGAAAAAACACTCATTGCGGGGCTCACCCTTCGGTCCGAGGGCCAAGCAAGGTAGTATCGCCCCATCGATACTGTGACCCCAAAGGGCTGTGCGAGTCGACCTTGTGCAATCCAGCTTTCGAACATCGCCACCGGCAACAGCGCTGCCCCTGCTCCCGAGGCGGCAAGTTCGGCAAGCGCCACTGAACTGTCGAAGACCGGGCCAGTCAACGGCGGGCAGTCAGCGCCCGCCGCCTCGAACCACGCCTGCCACTCTGCGCTGCGATAACTTCGTAGCAACGTCTGCTGCGCCAAATCGGCTGGGACCAATAACCGCGAAGTCAGCGCAGGGGCGCAGAGCGGAGCCAGCGGGGCCTCGATCAACGGAATAGCCTCATGCCCCGTCCAGCCCCCGGTGCCAAAGCGGATCGCCATATCAAGCCCCTCGCGCAGTATCTCCACACGGTTGTTATTCGTCGAAATACGCAGGTCAATCTCGGGGTGCGCTTGCCGGAAATGCTCTATCCGCGGCATCAGCCAGCCAAGCGCAAAGGTTGTATTCACGCCGATGTTCAGCACTTCGATGTTCCTGCGACCACCTAGCCGATCCAACACGCGCGCCATCGCATCGAATCCGTGCTCAAGCACCGGAAAAAGAAGCCGCCCCTCGTCAGTCGGCACAAGGCCTTGCGAGGTACGCAGGAAAAGAGTTGCGCCAAGCAAATCTTCGAGCCGTGCAACCTGATGACTAACTGCCGCCTGAGTGACGCGCAGCTCAATCGCGGCCTTGGTAAAGCTGCCTTGCCTCATGGCGACTTCGAAGACTCGCAGAGCATTAAGCGGAAGGTCTGGTCGATCCATTGCATTACCTCAGCTCATGGGAGGGGATAAAATTTGTCGTTTGAGGTAAATGTGCAGGAAGAAATACACAAGACCCACGGCATCACATGATGTCTTCTAATGGCGTCCCCGGACACATCTACTAAAAGGATATTATAATGCGGCTCACCGCTTCCCTCTTGCCACGCCTAGCGGCGCGGCTCTCTCTTGGCCTTTCCTTAGCCTCTGTTGCGTCTGCCCAGACGCCAATTGATACGTTAACGAATACTGTCGCGCAGATCGAAGAACGACTTGGTGCCCGCGTCGGGGTGTCTCTTCTTGAAACCGGCTCGGAGCGAACCTGGACCTACCGCGAAGACGAGCGCTTCATGATGAACAGCACAGTCAAAGCCCCAATCTGCGGCGCCGTCCTCGCCCGTGTTGACGCGGACGAGTTATCGCTAACCGACACCCTTAACATCCAGAAGGATGACATTTTGTCCTATGCGCCGGTCACCGAGAAACAGGTCGGTACCGCAATGAGCCTCGCGGATCTTTGTCTCGCTGCGATAGACATGAGCGACAACACAGCGGCAAACATGCTGCTCGATCACATCGGCGGCCCGCAAGCCGTGACAGAGTTTTTCCGGCAGACGGGCGACGAAGTCAGCCGGCTCGACCGGCGTGAACCCGAGCTGAACGAATTCGTGCCCGGTGATCCGCGGGACACAACAACCCCGGCTGCCATGACCAAAATGCTGCGCCGGCTTCTGCTCGGCAATGTGCTCTCGCCCAGCTCGCGTGAGCAGCTGGTGGAATGGATGAGCATCGGTGGTGTCACAAGCAACCTGCTGCGCGCCGACGCGCCGAAAGATTGGCTGATCCTAGACAAGTCGGGCAGCGGCAGTCACACCCGCAACATTATCGCGGTGGTTGTTCCCAAAGGCGGCGCTCCATGGGTCGTCAGCATCTTCATTTCCGACGTAGATGCAGATTTCAAGACGCGCAACACCGCCCTTCAGCAGATAGGTAACGCCGTAATGTCGGTGATCCGGAACTGACAATGGCCTAGCTCCGCCGACTGTAAGCGTCTTCATCGTTATGCTGCGATTGCATTGGTTGCAGCATAACAACCGGAAGCTCTGCATCGCCGCCCCTTGGACGGGGTAATCCCCCCTCAATTTAGCCTCGATTGTTTTTTGCAAAAGCACCCGGCGACTGGCCCTCGTGCCGGAGAAAAGCCAGTCCGAAAGCGCTTGCGGACCCGTAACCGACTTTCATGGCAATCTCGGCAATGGTTAGACCGCCTTGCCGCAGCAAGGTTTTGGCGACGGCCATGCGCCAGTCGGTCGCGTATTCCATTGGCGCGCGGCCAATTTGCTTGCGGAACCTCTCGAAAAACCCAGATCGCGACATCCCTGCCTCCTTCGCCATTTCTGAAATGGACAGAACGCCGCCCGCCTCGGCGTGGATACGTTGCAATGCGCTGGCCAATTGCGGGTCTGATAAGCCGCGCAGAAGCCCCGGCGGCAATGTTGCCGCTGAACCCGAGCGCAGGGCCTCAATCAGCAAAACCTCCAGCAACCGTTCAAGGATCATCGCACGCCCCGGCCGGTCGGCACGGGTTTCCTCGTGAATGATCGGCACCAGCGCCGTCAGGCGGTTTTGCCCCGAGACATGGATGATGTCGGGCAACAGGGACACGAGCAGGTCGCTGGCTGGCGTATCAAAACGGCAATGTCCAACCAGAGCGCGGACATCGACTGGGGCGTGAGGCACGCCAAGCCGGAAACGCCCGGGGCCAGTTTCCAACGGAAGGCGTGGCACATGCGGCGGCGGTGGCACCTCGCTCGACATGGTAAAGCCCTGCATATGCGGGATCAGCACGAAATCTCCGCCCCGCAACGTGACTGGATCGCGCCCTGTGACGTGCAACTGGCACTGCCCTTCAACCACCGCGCAATAGAAGGGGCTGGCCATGTCATGACGCTCCACCAACCACTGCCCGCCAGCCTCGACCATCTTGGAAATGGAGACCGCAGGCTTGAGCAAGGTAACCACACTGGCAAGAGGATCTGACGGGGTGTCGAGCATAAATCTGGACGCTTGATGGATGATTAAAGACACCTGAACATAGAATGACCGGAGGCTGCCGTCTATCTCCTTCTCATCACAGACAAGGAAACGTCACATGCCCCGTATTCTCATCACTGGATGTTCCTCTGGTTTCGGCCAAGCCATCGCCGCACAGTTCCTCGATCAAGGCTGGGAGGTCATCGCCTCGATGCGCACGCCCTCCGCCGAAAGACTGCCAAAGTCCGACAAGCTTCAGGTGCTTGCCCTAGATGTCACCGATCCCGCAAGCATCTCCAGCGCGATTGCAAGCGCAGGTCGGATCGACGCGCTGGTGAACAACGCCGGTGTCGGCATGCTTAACGTGCTAGAAGGTGCCGAGATCGCGAAGGCCCGCGAGATGTTCGAAATCAACGTGCTAGGCGCTATGGCAATGACCCGCGCCGTGATGCCCGCGATGCGCGAACGGCGGACCGGCGTCATCGTCAATATCAGTTCCAGCGTCACCCTGCGTCCACTTCCCGCTTTGTCGATCTACACCGCCAGTAAGGCCGCGCTGAATGCCTTCACCGAAAGCTTCGCACTGGAAGCGGAGGAATTCGGTGTTCGTGCCAGGCTGGTTTTGGCGGGCAGCGCAAAGGCAACGTCGTTTGGGAAAAATGCGGTCGCTCGGATGGGTATGGATATCCCCGAAGCCTACGGTCCCTTCGTTCAAGCTTATTTTCAGAGTCTCCAATCCGTGACCGAAAAAACTGAGGTGAGCGATGTCGCGCAGGCTGTCTGGCGCGCCGTCACAGACAAAGCCGCGCCGATGATGCTGCCCGCGGGCGCCGACGCAGAAACATGGTTCCGCGAAGAAGGCATTCCCATGGAATGATCCCCGCGCGGCCCCTCTCATCGCAGGAAAACCACCTATTCGTCCCGCTATAAGGAAATGCTCTAATGAACCGATTGATCAATGCGTCCAACGCCCTACCGACACCAGACCCACAACGCACCGTGGCCTATACACCGATCACGCTGCCAATGGAGGGGCGGCAACCGCTTGAGTTGCGCCTAACGGCGCCGGTCGATGGGGAGAATTTACCCATCGTAATTCTATCGCATGGCTTCGGCCCCTCGAATTACATCCCCTCCAAGGACGGGTATGCCCCGCTTGCGCAGTTCTGGGCCGAGCGGGGGATGGTCGTCATTCAACCCACCCATGCCAGTTCGCGCGTGGCGGGGCTTGACCCCGATCTGCCTGCGGGTCCGTTCTTCTGGCGCGAGCGGGTGACGGAAATGCGCGCTATCCTCGACCAACTGACCGAGGTTGAGCGGCAGTCCCCTGCTGTTGCTGGGCGTTTCGACCACGACTTGATCGCTGTGGCGGGGCATTCCTTCGGCGGCTTCACCTGTAGCCTGCTGCTTGGTGCGCGCTTACACAACGAGGATTTTTCCGACCCGCGCATCAAAGTGGGGATTTTACTCGCCTCGACCGGTCGGGGTGGCGCTGACCTGACCCCCGATAACGCTAAACGTTTCCCGTTTTTCGACGTGGACTTCAGCTGCATCAATACGCCAACGCTCGTGGTGTGCGGTGCCGACGACGATCCCCACTTCACGCCCCGTGGCCCGGAATGGCACGCCGACCCCTTCCATGACGCCCCCGGGGCCGATGCCCTTTTGATGATCAACGGTGTTGGACACGGTCTAGGCGGTATCGCGGGGTGGGACGCGCGTGAAACCGAAACAGAAAACCCCGACGCGCTGGAGGCCACACGGCGGCTGACACTGGCATGGTTAAGGAGCAGGCTTGCGATAGAGCCCGCCACCTGGATACAAAGCCAGTCCGCACTCAAAGAAAGCGCGGCGTCCATTGCGGAAATCACGTTGAGATCGAAATGATTTTCGGCAACGACTTTATCCGCTTGCCGCACTTTGCCAAACGTTCAACAAACGCTCGTTGTTGATAACAGCGGACATCGGTGCATATCGCAGCATTTATTACTCTTGGCGATCCGCGCGCGCCTTGAACTTGCCAGTTATCCCGCGACCTTGCACTGTTCAACGTCGCGATTGATAGCAAACTACGCGGTTGTGATCTGGTCAGACTCACCATCACAGACCTCGTGAAAGATGATCGCGTTCGCGAACGGGTTTCGGTGATCCAGAGCAAAACCAAAAAGCCAGTGCAGTTCGAACTGATTGAAAAAACGCGCGATTCAGTCTTTCTGCGGGTTAATTCGCCTGAGATGTTTGCTTGCCAGTTCATGTTCCCAAGCCGTTTCCACGATCGACCGCACATCTCAACGCGGCAATACGGTCGGCTCGTGCGTGATTGGGTAACATCGATTGGGTTGGAGCCGAGCGCCTATGGCACTCATTCACTTCGCCGGACCAAGGCTGCGGAAATTTACCGCAAAACGGGCAACCTTCGCGCTGTGCAGCTTTTGCTTGGCCACACGAAGGTAGATAGCACGGTGCGCTATCTGGGCGTTCAGTTGGAAGATGCGCTGAGCATAGCTGAATGGATCGACATCTAAACGTCGTTGGCGGGCGGTTGCAGCCGTCCGCCAACCCAGAACGGACCTAGGAAATTCATATCACAGCCGGCCGCAACGGCCCCAAAGCGGTCCCTTGTCATCCGGTAGGATGCGAAGCCAAGACCTCCCCTAGTCATCCACGGCGTCTGGCATTGAATCACATATCTGGCGGCTTGGTAAAATGGCACAGCGAAGGGGCGTTGTTGCGTATGATCCTGTCAGTTTCAGCCCGCAACGGACTCAGTCTGCGGCCGGTGGGTGGGGGTGCCGTCAGCCCCCTTCGGCGGCCCGCTTCGCTCGTTTGCAACGGCCAAAACTTATGATATTAGGAAAAATACTAATACTAGTAGCAATACTTGGGATGATACGGTGCCCAGAATAGGCCTGAGCAGAGAAAAGATCCTCGCCGCGGCGGGTAAACTGGCCGATGTCGAGGGCTTCGACAGCCTGACGCTTGCGGCCGTCGCCCGGGTATTCGACGTCCGGCTACCGAGCCTCTATGGCCATGTGGCGAGCGTGCACGAGCTCAAGCAGGGCCTCGCGCTTATGGGACTTCAGCGTCTGGCCGAGAAGACTGAAGAGGCGGTCGCTGGCAGAGCGGGCAAGGATGCCTTGATTGCTCTGGCCGACACACATCGCGCATTCGCACGGCAGCACCCCGGCCTGTTTCAGGCCGCCCGCTATCCGCTGGACAGTGACAGCGCGGCACGGAGCGCCGGGGCGCGACTTGCCAAGGTCAATCACGCGATGCTGCGCGGATACGCCTTGGACGACGAGGACCGCGTGCATGCCACCCGGCTGATCGGCTCTTTCGTCCTGGGGTTCTCCCTGCTGGAGCTGGCCGGCAACTTCGACCACAGCGCCCCGGATGCCGACCTCTCCTGGAAACGCGATCTCGAGGCCCTCGATGCGCTCTTGCGCAGCTGGGCCAACCCGCGAGACAACAAATGAAAGCACCAAAACGATGACCACCTTTGACCCAACCAAGTCGTCGCGAGTCGAGCCCGCGCTGCTCCGCGGCTTTGCCCAACTTGAGGAAACCGATTTCGGGTGGCTCCCCCACAGGCTTCCTGCCAGGGCGCGCGCGCAATGCGCCGACCCGCAACTCGCGACGGTTGAAGCAGAAGCGTCGGGCGTCCGACTGGTCTTCGAGACCGCAGCGACCAGTCTCGAGCTTGACGTCATGACCACCCGACGAGAAATCGCCGGCGTTCCGGCCCGGCCTGCGGGTGTCTTTGATCTTTGTATCGATGGGCGCCTAAGCCGCCAGCAATCCGCCAAGGAAGCCACCGTCTTGCGCCTCGACATGGCATCCGGAACCACGGAGCGCGACGTGGCCGGTATCCAGACCATTCGGTTCGAAGATTTGCCGGCCAAGAACAAACATGTCGAACTCTGGTTGCCGCATAACGAGATCACCGAGCTCGGGGCCCTGAGGGCAAATGCGCCTATCATCCCGAGGGCAGGTTCGGTCAGGCCAAGATGGGTTCACCACGGCAGCTCGATCAGCCATGGCTCGAACGCCGCCTCGCCCACCGGGATCTGGCCGGCAATCGCCGCGGCCATGGCTGACCTCGACCTGATGAACATGGGATTTGGGGGAGGCGCCCTTCTCGACCCCTTCACGGCACGGGCGATCAGGGACCAGCCGGCCGACATCATCAGCGTCAAGCTCGGCATTAACCTTGCCAACGCCGACCTGATGCGGCTTCGTGCCTTCTGCCCGGCAGTGCACGGGTTTCTAGATACTATCAGGGAAGGGCACCCGGACGCGCCGCTCCTGGTTGTCTCTCCCATATTCTGCCCGATCCATGAAACAACGCCCGGCCCCGGAATGTTCGATCTCGACGCCTTGACTAGGGGCGAGACGAAGTTCATAGCGCTCGGCAAACCCGAGGAAACAAGCGCAGGCAAGCTCACTCTGACCCTCATCCGCGAGCAGCTGAAGGCCATCGTCGAGCAACGGGCGCGAGAGGACGACAACATCTTTTATCTGGACGGCTTGGAGCTTTACGGCGCGCTGGACCATACCCGCCTGCCGCTACCGGATCGATTGCACCCGGATGCTGAAACCCACCGCCTGATCGGGAACCGGTTTGCGCAGAAACTTCCGCAAATATTGCCGATGGTGAACAGCCATTGCTAAGCAAACGGCCCTTTGCCGACATACATGCCTGACTCCGGTGCCGACTGTGGCTTCCCGAAGCCGACCCTTGAAGCGTGGTGCAGCATTTCCGAAGGGTGAAGATCGGGATTGCCAACTTGTTTTCGCCTATTTGAGAGGAGCGAGACCTCTGCCTGTCAGGCGGTCATTTTGGCAGCATAGCCTCTCCAGAGGTCGAAAGCATCGGCCCTGGCGTGGCGGTATGAGATAGCGGAGAGTTGATAACGTCGTGGGCGAAAAACGATGTTGATCTGATCATGTGTTGCCAGAAATCTCTGTGCCTGTTGAGGCGATTTGAACCGCCCCATCAACTTCTCGCGTTTTCGTGTTGGCCTGTGTGATCCTTCGATCCGGTTGTTCAAGCCCTTGTGCGCGCGATGATCCGCGCCCGGTGCCAGGTCCCGGATCGGCTTGAAATAGCTACGCAATTTGTCCGTGATCACGACACGGGGTTCACCGAACCGGTCGATCAGCCTTGCCAGAAAACGTCTTGCAGCCTTGGCGTTACGCTGTGGCTGAACGAGAATATCAAGCACGTCGCCGTTCGCGTCGACCGCCCGCCAGAGCCAGTATTTTCTGCCGTTGATCGGGATGACGACCTCATCCAGGTGCCATTTGTCGACCGCGGCCGGTCTGTCGCGCCGGATACAATCGGCAAAGTGGCGGCCAAAACGGTTCACCCATTTCCGGATTGCTTCCCGGCTGACCACCACACCTCGATCGGCGAGAAGGTCCTCGACATCCGCCGTGCTGAGCGCGAAGCGATGGTAGACCCAGACGGCATATGCAACGATTTCACGGGGAAAACGGTAGCCTTTCAGGCGCGGCATGGAGGGTGGTATATTCATACTCAACGCCTAACCAAACGCCGCACTGCAAACAAGTTGGCAATCCCGTCCCATGTGTATCACTCCAATGCCCCCCATTGCGCATCGCGCTGGAGGAAAGGTCACATGGCTCAAATCTCAGTGGAAATTATCCGCTTACCCGGCTCACTTCTGCGTGGAAATCTACAGGTAGCCTTTTAAGCGGGGTTGGGAGGTTTGGCTGATCATCGGCACTTGCTACAATCAGTCAGCTGGCTGGGCAACAACTTGACGATCCCCTTCATTGTACTCGGCCCAGTTTGTCACTCGATGCCTTTGCTTCGGAATTTTGTCACGCCGCTCGGCGGTGAATTTGTGCGGCATTTACAGCATCCTGAAACGAATAGAACGCACCCAATATCAACCGACCGGGGGTCCCTGCGACAACGCCGAACAGATTGGGGAAATTCAAAGGAACGTTGTCAACTGCTTTCCCGGTCAAACATCACCAGAACTGAGTTCGCGCAACCAAGCTGCAAACTCTGCTTCACTTACTTGGTCTGATGCCAGATCTTCCATCTTTCGGACACCGAACGCAGGATCGGGACGAACAAACACCGCATTGAGCCGCAAGAACGTGAACGCTGCCACAAAAGCCGTGCGCTTGTTACCGTCGACAAAGGCATGCGCCTTGGCAATTCCGTAAGCGTAGGCTGCTGCTATCTCGAACACATCCGGATCACCATAGGCGGCAAGGTTCATCGGGCGGGTGCAGCCCATCTCCAGAAGAGTCGCATCACGGGTTCCGGACGCACCGCCGTGGCGCGAGATTTGACGGTCATGTATGACGTGTAAGGCCGCCAACGGCACCCAAATCCATGTGCTCATGCAAGTGCTTGAAGCAAGGCGCGGTTCTCATCCATGACGATCTCGGCCGCTTCGAGCGCCGCCAGCAGATCCGGGTTCTCTGTCATCAACTTCAGCCCACCATCATCGGTGCGCACAGCGTAAAGCGTATCGCCTTCTTTGACATCGAGCAGGGCAAGCATTTCAGTACTGAGTGTCATAACTGCGGAATTGCCAACTTTACGGATTTTTGCTTCGATCATCGCGGGCCTCATAAGATTATACAAATGTATATACGCGAATTGCCGGGTTTGTCAAGGTGACGCCACGAACTGAGGAGCATGCAAAACCGCTGGGTGCACGGCGGAGCGACCTATGACGATCGGGAACACCTCCATTTCCGAGAACCAGCCCGGCATCCCGCGCCACCAAGAAGAAGCCGTAAAGATTGGGGGCGCAAAGGACCTCCAGGTGCCATCACGATGGCCTGGCGGCAGCACGTCTTGGCTACGACTGATCGCTCTGGGACCCTTATGCTCGAACATATGCCGGATAAAACTCTGCCGTCGATCGACGCCGCTCTGGTGCCATTGGTGGCCGGCGATGCAATGTTGCTCTTCGATGGTGCGCCGCAATATGAAAAAATCGCAAGGGCAAGGAAGCTTGGCTACAAGGTACTCATCTCTGGTGAGCGTGGTCCGACGACACCAGCCTCGTATCACCTGAACACGGTCAATAACGTCCATTCGTCTTGGAAGGCGTTCCTGCGGTCGTTTTGCAGACCAGCCAGCAAGAACCTAAACGCCTATGCTCACTGGTTCTTCGCTCGGCGCGCAGGCTATCTTCCTGCGTTCAGGATGTTGCTGTCGTGACTCGCTCTGGCACCGACACGATTTGCTGACATCACCCCCGTTATGAGACAACACCAATGCACGCAATCCGGCGTGATAGAAAGTTTTTGGAAAATCTCCACGCCGTATTCAAAATAATTAAATTTTAAACTGGTTTTAAATTTTGCTTTGTAACTTGTCTTTTGAGAAGAGCGACAACCTCTTGAGTATCGCTCTTCCACATAACAATTTAAAAAGGAGTTTATAAATGTTCATGGGTAAAGTTACGAGCCGCAAATGTGAAAACGCGATTTATGTGTTAGATGAAGAGATAAAGCGCCTCAGATGCGAATTGACTCGGGTGCGAGAAGCAAGCCTTGTATTGGAGGATTGTGAGAGGAACCGTATAATTAATTTAGATGAGGCTTTAAAACAAAAGGAATTGGAAAAATACCACATTAAGATGTCGTTTGACGCGGATTTAGCGGCGGTTCTTAGGCAGGTGAACGGGAACGCCCGAGCTTGTACGGTGTGCCCGAAGGGGCTCATCGGCCTTGCTCAAGAATGCGAAGGCCTAATGGATGCCAAAGGCGTTAGGGTCAAGAACCGGCCTGGGGCGATGGTGAGCTACCGCCCTGCGGGAAAGGTTTCTCGCTCACACTTCGGTAAAAGCATTACAACTTATGTTGTAATACGCCGAGTTCAGGATGGCTGGCGCCTCGTGCACGCAGAGCGCGATTATTGTTATTTAAACCAGCGTGAGTTTAGGGAAATCACTGTTCGGACTGCTGCGTATGAGGATATCATCCGCCACGCGACACAGAAGTTCTGTGTTAGGAAAGCGCTCGGGAATGGCACCCTACTGGAAGACCCGGTCTTATGATCGACTTACCTATTGTCACGGTCGGGCCAAAACCAGACGTAATCTGCTTTTCGCGCCGCCTCCGACCCACTCGGCGCAATTAGAAGGAGCCCGTGAGGTTGCACGAATTATCGGCCCGCCAAGTGGAGGCGGGCTGGCGGTTGGCCGGAGACAATAGGACGCCTGCCATCCGCACTGGATATCAAAACTAGAGACGACGCGAGATCGGAAGTATTCGACAAAATCGCGAGATGTTGTCACGTTAACTCGCCGAGTCTACAAGCTGGCATGCGTTTCGGCGATCAAGCGGCATTTGCCAGAGATTTCGCGCCTCAAATACTTCAGAGGAATGGTTGCGGATGGTGAGAGTGGAGTGACCTCGGCCTGAGACAGAGACAGAGACAGAGACAGAGACAGAGAAACAGTTGCCGCCACGTGCATAAATACCAAGCTTTGCCTCCCCGATGGTTTGAAGCCTTATCTTTCTCGTTTCCGGGAAGGCAAATGGTTGTTTTCTGCACGGTGCTTCATCACCTTATCTGATCAATGACCAAGGCTAGGCGCAGGCGCGCTCTTTGAGGTGCCGTAGGATCGCAGTTTGACTGCACTATCCGTTTGCGCGCGAAGCGCTAACGTTCCATCCGCTTGATCAAAAGTCGCCTGGCAGAGCTCTTGTCTGACTTGATGCCTTTATTTTTTATATAATAACAATGGGTTGAGCGTCCCCTCCCAGAACCAGCATAGCTGCCCGCGATTTTCACAACAATTTCGTCCAGATGCCAGACATTGCCAGGGTGCGACTGCCGAGGCCGACCAGAGCGTCAGTTCAGCGTCGGACCTCTGATGCGAAACGTCCTCGCCAAGCTCTAGCATCAGCCTCCATCAGCTCGTGCAGGCTCAAATTGAACTGGGCATTGAGAAAGGAAAAGCGAGCGATGATCTGAGGCCTAAATCTCTGGCGCATGAAGCTGGTTTCAATTTTTGCAACGAAACCTCTTAATCAAAACTCAATGAACCATCAACCTCAATAAGGTCAAATTGAAAACCCTTTATGATCCAAATGTTTAGTGATTTCACAGTTTTTTTGATAAATTTACTACCAAATTCCATTTTTCTAATTCCTTTAAACTCAGTTTAAACTTCTCTTTTTATATAGGTACTCGAAGCGGTCAAGAACTGGGTCAATTCATTAAACTGAATATTGGAGAATTAATGCAATGAATAAATACAAAGAAACTGTCGCGATAATGGCTGGTGAACTTTTCTACTCAGAGAAAGAAATCGCCGCTGGATTTGAATTTTATGACCGCAAAAATCGGCTCTCACATCCTCCTGGAGAATGGGACAAGGCAGGCCGCTTTTTTGCCGAAGAGCGCAGTAGCATTGTCTCGAATTGTCGGGCTCCTTCAAGAAGGTTCCCGTTCTCGGAAATGCTGGCTGCGCGAACGGCGGCGCATTGCGCGGAAATCGCTGGCCTAGATTCCTCGACTTACGTGAAGCGTATCGCATTGGCGCTTGAACGATGCACTGCCGGGCAACCGGAAGAGGCCCTGCGCAAACTTCTCACGCCGGGAGTTCGACAGCGCAAAGCTGATCGCGACATTGGCCAGTGACCGCGCGGCAAGCACCAGAGCGAAGCTTGCACGGCCAAAAGCTGCCGCGCAGCCCCCCTTCGACATAAAAGCCTATGGCGAAGGGGCGTATGCATTTAGGTCCTGGTAGCGCATCTTCGTAAAGAGCGCCGCCGGGCAATGGTATATTAGACAGCGACGCTCGGCCTCACAGCGCGATCGGACGCCACGTCCCGGTCGACATCTAAAATCACGGCGGCATTGCCTGAGCACTGCCGCGATATAGGTCGAAAACTCTGACATCTAGCGGTCCAAAATCGGGTAGAAGGGCATTCCATTGGCCACATCGTGACAAGAAAATAATAATGAATGAGCGGGCCAAGTCTCGGCAATAACACGGGGTCAGTTCTCAGTGGCGTACAACAATAAGTGGCCTCAAGAAGCATCGAAGTTGTTATAAATGTTCTCGACTCTTTCGACTTCCTGATCAGTAAGGGCTGCAAATTCCTTGCCACGTGCTCTCGCAGAGAGCTGGCCATTATTCTGCTGCAAAAAACGGAACAAAAGATCGACGGTGCGCGCGGGCATGTCGAACATTTCGTCTATCGCTGCGCGGAACTGGTCATAGCGACGGAGGAATTCTGCTTCATTGGGGAGGTCAACTTCGATCGTTTTTTGGACGCAGCTGTAGAGAAACGCAGCATGTGGTGTGGCATCAAAGAAGCGGTAAAAATCGCCTGTCTCATTTGTGACTTCGACATTGAATTTTTCAGTTGGGTTCCATTCGATGAATGGTAGCAGCCGTGCTGAATAACTCTCTAGAACAGCACGATAGTCATCTATCCGTTCAAGAATCGCTGATGAAATCGGGAATACGACACCTGGCGGATTGAACCCTCTCTCGGCCAAAACATGGTGGAAGATGTATCGGTGTAGACGCCCGTTCCCGTCTTCAAACGGATGAATGTAGACAAAGCCAAACGCGAGCACAGCAGAGGCAATCACTGGATCGAGTGTCTGTCCACTCGTGCGGTCAAACGCGACCATGCCGGCAATCAAGTTGGCTAAATCTTTATGCCTGGCGCTTATGTGATCAGGCAGAGGCATCTGGCTTTCGCGATCATGTGATCCAATAAAGCCGCCTTCCTGTCGAAAGCCCAATTTTATGAAACGGTCATCTCCAATAATAATCCGTTGGAGACGGAGTAGTTCGTCTTGATCAAGGGCCTGCCGGCCCGCCTCGCCAATGGCGCGGCCCCAACGTTGAATGCGGTCTTGGGGGGGGCGTTCGCCTTCAATGGCGTAACTGGATCGTGAGTCTTTCAGTAGCAAAAATGCGGCTGTACGCGCCATAAGATCGCCGGGAACTTCGTCAACGATCTGTTGGGCTCTACGCGCAAGGTCCATCGCGCAGAAAGCTTCAAGCTCCGGCGTGCGAAACACCAGAGGACAGAAGTCAGGTGTCCCGGGCAAATTGTTCTTTATCCGATGCCGTGACGAGTTTGACTCGCTCGAACCATATTGAAGACGGTCGTCCAGCACTTGGACGTAACGTCCGCCAGTTGCGTCTTCCAGCCGGATCTGCGTTTGGAAGAGCCATTCATAAAGAAACCAAATTCTGCGCGCATAACTACCGTTGGGTTCATCCCTGACCCATGCGATAATCGGTTCTTCGCCAACGGCCCCGAACAAGCGTTTGAGAATAGCGAGATCGAGCCCTTCATATTTTAGGGCGAATGTCAGATGACCACGTAGTGAAGCCTGAGGCTCATGGCGCGGTGTCATGATGCGCCATTCATCCGTAATCACGATGCGGTGCCGGCTTCCGATCGCAGAAAGTTTGTGCGGAACCGGCACTTCTAGGTCATAGGCGTCAATTAGCGCACTATATCCTGCTGGAACAGAGGTCTCTGGCAACCGCCTTTGGTGGATTGTGTTCACGGGTCCTGAAAATTGAACTTCTACCGGTTGAGTGCTGATTTTCGTTTCTCCTGTCTGAATAACGTTACCATAGGCCCACTGCCTTGAAAGCCGTTCCTAGCACATGAAATTTGTTTCAAAAATATATATTATGTGAAAAATGTTACATCTCCCTATCTGGATGATGGTGCGCACACGTCTCCGGACGCCGAAATTCGCTTTGCAATGCGATCGAGATCGACCCGGTTCAGCTCTCTTTTCTGAAGAAGTTCGGCGGCAATTTGCTCTAAATGGCAGAGGTTTTGGGCCAACATCTTGTGCGCCGCCTTGTCTGCCGCTGAGATGTGCGCATGGATCCTTTGCTGCACTCTCGGAGGCAGCGTGTGCAGATCGGCACTGTCCACATCAAACCAGGTAAGGCCCGCTTCACCGAAGCCCCACTGAAGTTCGATTGCGGCAGCGAGTTTTATAGCCTGCGCAAGGTCGCTATTCGGCCCAAGGCCTGCTCCGTTGCTTGGCCGTCCCAACATCAGTACCTCAGCCGCACGGCCGGCAAGCAGCATTTGCAATTGCGCCTCCGCCAGTTCGGGTGTGAGCATTGGTAGATTGCTTGGTTGGACATACCCACCTCGGGAGGACACCCAAGCCCGCTCGGGTGTTGGCAGCGGTAACAGTAGCGCCGCCAGCACATGGCCAGCTTCGTGGACGGCGATCCGTTCTAACACTGTCCCATCGATCGACGGCACTGCGGCGTCAGCGGCGGTCTCGAGATGCGCTTGCCTAAGTTCCGTGCGATCCGCACGTGCGTGCCCCAGGGCATCGCGGACAATCGCTTCTACTGCAGCGCCCGACACGCCCAACAATCTATCAGACATTGTACGTAAGTTCAGATCAGGCTTCATCCGATTGCCAAGTTTGCTTCCAAGGATCGCTTCGATCCCGGCCCGATCCGGGTTAGGAATTTCGAGCTTCAAATCAAACCGTCCGCTGCGCATAACAGCTGGATCCACATCATTCAGATGGTTAGTTGCAGCTAAGATGACGAGGCCCTCGACTTCATTGGCGCCGTTGATTTGCTCGAGAAGCCCGTTGACCACCCCACGAAGATATACGTCATTTTGCCCTCCCGATGAGCGTTTAGAGAAGCTATCGAGCTCATCAATGAACAGGACGGCCGGCGCCGCTTGCGCCGCGCGTTCAAATGCAGCGGAAAGTGCGCTGAGCATGTCGCCCTGGTGACCTGCTTTCTGACAAGCTGAATATGATGTCGCGATCAATGGAATCCCGGCCGTTCCCGCCACTGCATCTGCAAGTAGCGTCTTACCTGTCCCAGGCGGGCCATAGAAAAGCGCACTTCTGGTCACGTCGGACCAAACGACCTTTCCCTCCCGCCAAGCTTCTAAATCGGACAACATGCGCCGAAGTGTTTTTACAGTCGCGTCAAGTCCTTTGACGTCATCCAGCGTGACGGTTCCTGTTCGTTTTTTGGCGTGGGCAATCTCAGTAAGGCGGTCAGCCACATGCAATGTAGTTTGCTCCTCGAATGCCGCTTCGATCTGAATTGGTTCGAGACGACGCAGCGCGTCAGCATCAGGTAGTCTTCTTAAAATCTCGACTTCGGCAATTTGCTGCGTATTGCTATGCGTGTATCGCAGCGTCTCGACGATTGCCGCCGCGCAAATATCCGGAAGGCGCAAGCTCTGGCGGACAAGGCTGGCCTGCTCGTCAGACAATTGATGCCACGCGGCACCTACTGCAAGAATTGCTTCATGCTGCTGTAGTCGTTTATCAATAGAACGCCTAAATTGCTCGACCGGACGCCGTTGACCTCCCGCTGCATCGAGGCAAAATGTTGCGATCGGAGCGCCTGTGATATGCTTATGCTCTCTTTTCCAATGTTCGACGATGGCTGGAAATGTATCGCTTAGAGCTGACCGCATGTTGGCTGAAGGGCAGATCAAGAACGTGATGCCGCCTGGTCGGAACATCTGCTGCAAAATATGCTCATCACGAACAGAGGCACACAGAAGTAGCACAGCCAAGATATTTGTGGGCTTTGGCTTAATATGCGGTGACGGTGCAACCCGCAGATCACTGCGAGACCACGGGTCTTCGCCCATAGCATAAAGCTGAGCGATTTCATCTGGCGTCATATTTTCTGCCGCGGGGGGACCAGCGATCCCACCCGACTTACAGTCTGCTTGCGACGCCTTGTCAAAACGCGGCTCAGGCGGCAGAAGATTGCCGTATTCATCGGTCTCAGGTTCATCAAAATCATGAAATTTTTCAAGGTTCGACTGCCATTCAGCGGGCGCAGCTTCACAAAGTGCGGTGACCGCTTTCCGCGCTTGCTCCCCAGCGAATTTTGTCGGAAAAAATGGTGCGACTTTTAACATTCTGTTCATATTTTTACCTACTCTTAATAGCAAAACGGCAGCGGGCTCGCCTCAGATGAGCCCGCTTGATCCATGCCGAGATCTTCCAGAGCCTGCTCGTAGCTCGCTCCGGGCTGGCGGCGTAGGCCGTCCACCTCGTCTAAACCAATGGCCTGCGCACGTTGGCGATCTGCCGAGAATTTCACGACATTGTCGGACAGCGCCACTAGCGCCAAAAGGTCGAAATCACCTTCGGCATATTGGCGAACACCCGCCGGTGATCGGTGGTATCCACGCAAGACATTAAAGTGATAACTGCCATCTCGCGGCCGCGCCGAAGTTTTAACCTGGACGCGGATAAGTCCGCGGCTGTGGAGCACAACGCAGTCAAAAGGTAAGTGCTCGGCGAGCGATACGCTCTGCAAACCGATGCGCAGAAAGGTGCTTTCAACAAGCAACTCGCCGGCTCGTCCGATGGCTTTCCCATGATGCTTGAGTAAACCGGGCGAAACATTTGGAAACTGAAGCAGCTCTGTTAATTGTGTGGGGAAATGGGAACGAAACACGTCTTCCATCCCCGCCAAAGGCGGTTGGTAAGTCATAAAATTGGATCCTTGATCGCAAAAAATTGGCTGACCGGTACTGCGGTGCCGGCCAGGAACGACAAATTTTGGGAGAATGGCGGTTACGCGGCCGGAGGCAGTCCGAAATTGGAAGCGGAGTCATTTCCTCGCGCCAAATCGAGCATTTGCTGCAAGCAAACCTGCGCTTCTTCTAGCATAAACCGAACATTACTCGGCGCAGGGGCCTGCAGTACGACCGCAAACCGGCTCAGCACGGCGTCAAGTTCTAGGGGCGTATCAGCGCGAATAGCGCGTGCGATCAACCCGGCGCCGCGACATAGCAGCCGCCCGCCAGTATTACGGGTACAGAGCTTCGCAAGCAAAGATGCGTCCTCCGCAAGACCTTCCCAGACTGCATCGACACTGCACTGCCAATCAAAGCCGCCTGGCCAGTCGCTGTCATCGAACCAAACTTCTTCTTGTAGAGTTGATTGCATATCGCCGACCAAGCGCTCGAACATGAGTGCTGCGGGTGATTGCGGGGAAGTTTCGCCTGTTGCTGGCGCAAACAAGCCGTTAAAATAATGCTTAGACATGATGATCTCTCCTGTAGATCGTTGTGTTTAGAGCAGGATGAGGGTTGCAGCCCTTGTCTTGCTTGCCATACCGTAGTATCATTATATCAATAAGTCAACCCTTATCTCAGAAAGGCTATTGAAAAATGGTAAAAAAAGGACGCCCACCCGTCGATTCCAGCGGCATTATGCTTCGGATACATAACGATCTCGTCGAAAAAATTGATGCATTTCGCCGCGAAGAAGATGATCTTCCAACCCGGCCAGAAATGATCCGCCGCATGATAAAAGATTGGATCGCAGAGAAAGAAAATATGAAGTAAAATATGATTTCGCAAAAAATATGAAATCAGCTGTACAGATATGGCGGTCTCAAATTACGCTTGAGAGCGCTGCGAATAACGCAGCGTTCAATAACCCGGCTGGCATTGGGAAACCAAATCGCTGCAAAGCTCTTTGAGGGGCTCAAATTTGATATGGCGCGAAGGGGAGTTTCCTGTGAATTGTCAACTTTGGTTGACCGTTAGCCCCTGCAGTCTTGAATGAGCGCTAATGACGTTGTCCGCTTACTCTCTCTAGTCCGGAGGTGTTTTCTGCGATGCGAGAAGGAAGTCTGAGGGCGAAGTTTGGGAGATGTCAGAGTTTGACTTGCCAGTTGTCTTTGAGAAATTTTCTCGAAATCGAAAATATATAAAAAATGATTACTGCAATTGTGCGCGGCAATAATTGGGTTGAAAACTTCATAAAAGTTTATGCATTCCTGCAGGAGCTTTTTGAGGGTTCAAAATCATTTTTGGTGTTCTCTACCCATTACTCCCTAATTAAGTATACGAAGATTGTTAAAAAGTAACACAACTTAGAAAATTGGTTTTGGGTAAAAAATCGTGAGGCCTTCTCCTCACCCTTGCCCTTTTCAGGCGTTTCAAATCTCCAAATCGACGCTGGGTAAGCAAAGTACGTTACACGGTAAGATCAGTCACATCACGGCGTGTAACAGCTGGAATTTCAAATTTATTGGTTAAAAATGTAACTTTTCACGTAGATGAACTAAGTGAAAATCTATTCCGACCTGCAAACGTAGGCGCGATGGGCGGTTCGGTGAGGTGAGTAACACAACTTAGCAGATAAGTAACGAAACTTTGCAGACTCGTTATCATTACTTTGGTAAAAGTATCGCTACTTGGCAATTTATTTTAGATGCAATGCAGGTTGCAACGAAGTAGTTTACTTGTTGTAGCCTGCATAAAGCCCTAATCTTTATTATAAGAATAAGAGGCATTGCCAATGTTGTTTGGTTATTGTGGCTTTTCTAAGGGGTGACGCATGAAAATACCGCCCTCTATGCCCAACCTTCCGGGCTTTCGCCAGCGCCGTGAAGTCTTTGTTTACGGGGGCTGGGCGTGTTGTCACATTAACCTGCGTTTGGCTAGCTGCCGTTCCTTGGTCCATTCATGGTGTTGCCCCGTGCCTCACACAACCCAGCCCTTCTGGGCAAATCGCTAATACTACGCTACGCAGGCGTATTTCGGTCATTTGGCCGTGAACCCGCCATCGAGAAATAATGTTTGCCCGGTCATGAATGCCGATGCATCCGAAGTCAGGTAGATTGCCAACCCATGGATGTCGGGCAGTTGTCCGTTGCGCTTTACGCAGGTGCGATCCGCCATGGCGGCCTCAGCGTTATTATCGGCAAAAACGGCCTGCGTTAGTTCTGTGGGGAAAAGCCCCGGTGCGATTGCGTTGCAGGTTATGCCTGCGGGTGACCACGCTTCTGCCATAGCGCGCGTTAATTGTACGATGCCCCCTTTGGCGGCACCGTAAGGTGCGCTGTTGGCAAAGGCCCGCGCTGATTGTAGCGAGCCAATGTTGATGATCCGCCCCCAGCCCCGTGTTGCCATATCAGGCGCAAAGGCTTGGGCCAAAAAGAACGGCACTGTTAGGTTGAGTGCGATCGAGGCGTCCCACTCGGCACGGGTTACTTCATCTGCTGGTTTGCGCAGATTGATCCCGGCAGCATTTACCACGATGTCGATGTCGATTTCGCTGCCCGTCGCCTTGAGCTGCGCCGCGAGCGTGGGAATGGCGTCTGGTGCGGCCATATCGGCGCTGATTGCGTGGGCCACACCGCCGCTTTGGGCGATGCGGTCGCACATGGCATTTAGCTGTTCCGCACGCCGAGCCACCAGTGTGACTTCGGCCCCGGCATTTGCAAGTGCACATGCCATTTCGGCCCCAAGGCCCGAACTGCCGCCAGTGACAAGCGCGCGGCGCCCCTTTAGGGAAAACAGACCATCTAGATAATTCATGACATCCACCATTTTGTGAGTGCTGGGATTGTAAGTATTGGGACCAAGGCTGTTGCACGCGTCATCGGCACGATCAAAAATACATCATTCACTGCTATTTGGCCGCCTCAAGAAATGGCAAGATTTCTTCGGCTGCTTCGTATTGCGGCAAATGACCGGTACGTGAAAACAGGTTCAGAGAAACCCGGCCCGGCGCAGCAAGAGCGTGTTTCCAAGGGATGACGCGATCGTCGCGGCCCCAGATAATGCGTGTTGGCATTTCCGTGCGGTGCAAGGCTGCGTTCAGATCGAAACCCTGTACGCCATCGGGGAACAGGGCATCGGCCATGGCTGTCTGGGCGGCGCGCAGATCGGGGGAGCGGCGCAGGGCGGCGGCGGCCTGAACGAACGACCAGCTGATGTCGTCCGGGTCGGAAGTCAGCAGCTTCATCCAAGGCCCAAGGCTGTCGGCGCGGGTGGCACGGCACATTCCATTTAGCATCTCGCCGTTTATATCGGGACCAAGCCCAGCCGGGGAAATCAGCGTTAGGGTTTCAACTTTTCGCGGACGCGTGTCGGCCAGCGCCAGTGCCAATGCCCCACCCAAGGAATGACCAACCAAATGGCAAGGCCCGGTGTCCAGAGCATCGAACGCGTGGCGCAACTCTGTGACAAGGGCCGAAAAATCGCGTGGCACCCGGTTGGGCGAGCGCCCATGGCAGGGCAATTCGATCCGGTGGATAGGGCGCGAGCGGCCCAAGGGCTGCGCCAGCTTTTCCCATGACGACGCATCGGACAGGAAGCCGTGTATCATGACCATAGGCAACCGCTCGCCCCGGCCCGAGTTGATAACCGACAGCGCGCCGGGATCGTTCACGGCCCGCGCCAAAATCGGAGGGGAGCTCGGCGCAGGATGCGCGGCTGCGCTTAGAACATCAGAGAGTTGAACCCGGCCATCCGGGCCGGAGCCTTGGATTTCGTTTAGGGAAAGTCCCTTGATATGGGCGGCTTGGCGGGCGGCGGGGGTGATGGAAACGCGCCCCGTGTCGTGGCGGGGCAGAATGGGCGCAGCCGCCTTGGCCGGCGCTTTTGGCGGCGCAGCGGCAGATGGGCGGGCCACAGCCGGGGCTGGCGCTGCACTTGCTATCGGCGCTTCGGCTGGAGCCGCGCCAACTTTTTCATCAGAGACATAGATCCAAGCGATCGTTGCGTCCACATCGGCGCTTTCACCATCGCGCACGGCGATATGGTGCAATGTGCCTGCGATTTCGGCTTCGACCTCAACGGCGGCCTTGTCGGTTTCAATCTCAAACAGGACATCGCCTTTTTTGACGCTGTCGCCTTCGGATACCTGCCAGTTGGCAATCCGGCCATCCTCCATATCCTTGTCGAGTCGGGGCATGATCACTTTTGTCGGCATGGCAAACCTTGCAAGTTCGTGTTGCGGTGCCGCCCCCGATTGAAACCGGGGGCGGTGCTTGGATCTAGGCGTCGTGGACGTAGAGACCGCCGTTGGTATCGGCGGCTTCGCGCAGCTTTTCGAACACGTCCAGCGAGCCGACCAATTCTTTTTTCATCTCGTCCCACTCTGGACGCTGCGCACCGGCGGCGTCGCGCCACTGGGTCTTTTCGTCGTCGGTGGGAGAGTAGAACTGAACGCCCGCCGCCGACATTTCGTCCATCGCAAATTCGCGCGAGGCCGGAACCTGTGACAGGTTTTGCAAGAACGTGATGTGGGCCCCCCATTCCACTGCTTCGCGGGTATCGCTATCAAGCCCGTCAAGCCATTCAGCGTTGCACGAATAGACCCCGCCATCGGGCACAGTGCGTGCCAAGGTCACATGGGAAACGATATCCTTGAAGCCAAACAGGTTCAGACCCATCGTGTTCGGGTCTAGCGCATCCGCCACCCCTTGCCGCAGCGCCGAGGGCGTTTCGCCCCACGAGATTGGCGTCGGGTTTGCCCCGAGCAGGCTGTATGTCTGGGCAAGTATCTTGGACCCCGGCACACGGAACTTGAGCCCGCGAATGTCTTCGGGAACGCGCACGGGTTCTTCGCGCAACCCACGACGCAAGCTGATCGTGCGGGGATCGACGGGCTGGTAGAGCAGCACCTTGTAACCGCTCTGGACAATCCGCGAATCCACTTCGGATTTCCAGATGTCCGAAGTGACAAGATTGACGAATTGTTGGTTGTCACCGCACCAGAACGGCAGGTTGATAATGTCGACCGCCGGAACAAAAGGCGCAAAGTTGGCCATTGAGTGTTGGGCGGCTTGGATTGTGCCGTTTTGCACTTTTTCGGCCAGCTCGCCCGCCGAGCCAAGAGACCCGTTCGGCACCAGCCGCACATAGACCTTGCCCCGAGTGGCGTTCTGGATGTTTTCCTTTAGCTGCAGCTGCATCACAGGAAAGGTTCGCGTCGTGCCAAGGCGATATGCGGTTGCAATGGTCATGACATGCGCGGCGGCGGCTTCGCGGTCGCGTTCTTCGGAATTGGTCTGCGCTTCGGCCTCAGGGACGCCTAGCGTGCCAGCAGCCACTGCGGCCACAGCCACGGTAAATCCAGCGGTGCCGCTCAGCTTTAAGAAGTTGCGGCGGTCCTCGGACCCCAGTGTACTTGGCAGTTTATTACGGTTTGTCATAGTTTCTCCTCCTCTGTTATCGACTTTTGTTGTTCTTCTCCAATCAGATAGGCGACCCCTAGAAACGTGGTCGCCAGTAGTATTAGGAATTCTGCTACCGTAGACAGGCGCGGTGAGACAAAGCCGACAGCTCCGCCGATCTTGACCAAAGCAATGTTGCCCGCGAAGAGCACAAAGGCTGCCAAAGCCGCCCAGCCGGCGACGCGGTAGAACCGTGGGGGGTTATTCATTGTCATTTACCTCCGGTGCTGGGGGGAGGCCGCCGTGCCGCCCCGACAGTTTTTCGATGAGCAATAGCATCGCGGTACAATCCAAATCGGCCATCCCCATTGGCCCGGCCAGACCGAACAATTCGCGTGCGGGGGCGCCCAGAAACAACGGCACGCCCAGATCGCGGCCCAAGGTCAGGCCCAGCGATATGTCTTTGTCGCCCATCGACAGCGGAAAATCTGGAGTTACATCGCCGCGCAGCACCTTGTTGGGAAAGTTCACATTGATCTGGCCGCGCCCGGCGGTTGTGTTTTGCAACACCTCAACGGCGGCGTCAGTGTCGATGCCGGCCATGCGCGCCATGGCCAATGTTTCGGCCGTTAGCACCATTGAAACCATCGACATATAATTATTGGCTACCTTCATCCGGATGCCGCTGCCTTTTGGGCCCAGATTCACCGATTTATCGGCAATCGGGGCAAAGACCGGCAGGGCATCGGCGAAATCTTCGGCTGTGCCGCCTGCCATGACCAACAAAGTGCCGCGCTGTGCATCTGCGGGGGTGCGGCCAACGGGGGCGTCCAGCATCCGCAAACCGGCGGCGGTGATTTTGTCATGCAGCGCCAGCGAGGTGGCAGGCAGAACCGTGCTCATTTCAATGATCAGCGAACCGGGGGCCGCGCTTTCGACAATGCCGCCGGGATCGAGGCAGACTGAAATCACATGGGCATCGCGCGGCAGGATCGTCATGATGATCGACGCGCCGGCGCAGGCTTCGGCGATGCTGGCGCATTTTGTGCCGCCAAAGCTTTCCAGCCGTGCGGAATCTACGTCATAGCCGCGCACGTCATGGCCAGCGGCAACCAGCCGCGCAGCCATACCGCCGCCCATGGTGCCAAGGCCGATAAACGCAACGATGCGTTTTTCTACGGTGGGAATTGGGGCGTGATCGGTCATGCGCCTACGACCCCAGGAAACTGCATGTATTCGGTCACAATATTGTCCGGCCCAGTCAGATAAAACACCGTCACCGCGCCATTGCGCAGGGTTTGTGGCGGCGAAACAGGCGCATACCCGGCGTCGATGGCGCGGGCATAGACGGTCATCACATCATCGACCTCAAACGCCAAATGGGTGAAGCCCACGTCGCATTGTGCAGGCGGTTGGTTTTTTCCTTCTGGCACTAGAAAATGGAACAGTTCGATCCGGTGTGTATCCAAGCGGAGCAAGGCCCACCGGACCGTCATGCCGGGCTGGCCTGTGACCACACCCAGACCCGCCTCATCGCGACGGTCAGATTCGCCTTCGACCTCAAACCCGAGAAAATCGACCAGAAAGCGGCGCGTTGCATCAAAATCACGCACGCTTAGGGCGGTGTGATGCACATTTTTGATGTTCGATGCGATGCTCATTTGGACATCTCCAAGCGGTCAAGATTGCGGGTTTCGATCAGCTTGCGCAGGGCGGCTTCAACGTGGTGGGCGCGCGCAAAGGCGGCTTCTTCCAGCACTTTGGAAACAACAGCCGAGGATTCAGTGCCAGTGACGTGGACGATTTCGTGATCGAGCAGATCGAACAGCCGGTTCTGGGCGTCGGATATGATCCGCGAGCCGATTGAGGTGCCGCGCGTTGTTTGTTCGACCATCATTAAGGCGTTGGTTTTCGACAGGCTGACGCGGATGCTTTCCCAATCCAACCCCAACGGGTCTAGCGTGCGCAGGTCGATCACCTCGGCGTCCAGCCCGTGTTCATCGGCAACACCGCAACAAACATCGACCATTGGCCCATAGGTCAGGATTGTCGCCTTGGCACCGGGTCGCGCAATGCGCGCCTTGCCGAACGGCACGATGTAATCCCAGTCGTCGGTGCTCACCGGTCCTTTGTTCGCGAACAACTGGTTATATTCCAGCACTAGCACCGGATCATCGCAGGCGACAGCCGCGTTCAGCAAGCCGATATAATCATGCGGTGTCGAGGCGGCGACGACCCGCCAGCCCGGATAGAGCGTGAACAAGCCCGCCGCATCCATCGAGTGTTGCGAGCCATACCCAGTGCCTTGGGTGACGCGGCTGCGCACCACCACTGGCACGGGAAAATCGCCGCCGAACATATGGCGCACCTTGGCGATTTGATTGAACAGCTGATCTGCAGCGACAAGGGCGAAATCGGGATACATGATTTCAACCACCGGGCGCGCGCCGTTCAAGGCCGCGCCCAAAGCCAAACCGGTAAAGCCGTTTTCACAGATCGGTGTCCCCAAGAGACGGTCGGGGAACTTTTCACCGATGCCCCTTGTCGCCCCTGCCGTGCCGCCGCGCAGGCGGTGAACGTCTTCGCCTAGAATGAACAGCGTCTCGAACTGTTCCATGTTGCGCATCATCACTTGGGAAATGACATCGGCGAATTTCGCCTGTTTGCTGTTGCCTTCGGTCAAATCGGAGGCTTCCATAACCCGCAGATTGGCCAATTCCGACAGATCGCCGCGAATGCCATATTCGACGGTTTCGGGGTCGGGCCACAGCGATGGCATCAGTCGTCGCTCGTCGCCTTCGCCTTCGATCAACCGGGTCAGAACGCCATCAATCGCCTTTGATGCGCGCTCTTCTAGATGGGCAATCTCGTCGGCGCTCAACATGCCCAGACGCATTAATTGTTTGGGGAAACACTGGACCGGATCACGGTCCATCCAGCCCTGTTCCTCGTCCTTATCGCGATAGCCAAAGGCACTGCCGGGCAGGGGGCCGGATTGGTGCATGTGGCGATAGGTGCGTGCCTCGAGCAGAACCGGGCCGGGGTTTTTTGCCATCAAATCGCGGGCGATTTCCATGGCGCGGCGGGCGGCAATCACATCCATCCCATCAAAGCTGATCGAAGGCACACCCAACCCGAGCCCGCGCGCGGCCAAACGGGTTTCGGCGGTTTGTTCGGACACATGGGTCGAGACAGCATACAGGTTGTTTTCGACCACAAAAACCGTGGGCAGTTTATACAGCGCGGCCAGGTTCATCGCCTCATAGGCAGTGCCCATCTGCATTGCGCCATCACCGAAGAACGCCAGCGAAATGGCATTGATGCCCTGCATCCGGTCCGCAAGCGCATAGCCCACCGCGTGTGGAATGTTGCCGCCGACAATGGCGTTTGATCCCAGAACCCCTGCCTCGGGCATACGCAGGTGCATTGAGCCGCCGCGCCCACCGCAATAGCCGGTTTTTAGGCCCAGAATCTCGGAATAGGTACGAAACAGCACTTCTTGCCAAGTCTGTGACGGCTCTTGGGTCAGCGGATCGTACCCTTCAACCGTGGCATGGTTCAGCGTTTTGGCTAAAAACTGGTGGTGCATCCGGTGGGTGCCGTTGATCTTATCATGCGAGGCAAGCGCGGCCATAATGCCGACCGCCGCGCCCTCTTGGCCAATACTCGCATGGGCCGGACCGTGCAGCAGACCATCGCGGCTCAGCTCCAGCAGACGTTCCTCGAACCGCCGGATTGTGAACAGCTGCTCCAGCATCACCGCATGATCACCTTTGGAAATCTTGCGGACGTCGTCGTCAGTGACCTCAAGGTTCCAGCAGGGGGTCTCAATCGCCAGAGGCGTCAGGTTTGTCGAGTTCGAAATATCGTTCATTACATCCACCATGTCGAAAGTTCAGGGATGAAGGCGATCAGAAGCACGACCGCCAACATCGAAATAACGTAAGGAAAAGACCGCGCTGCGATTGAGAGGATCGATCCACCTGTGACGGAGGAGATCACGAACAGGTTCAGCCCAAGGGGCGGCGTGATAAACCCTACGCCCAGCGAGGTGATCATGAAGATGCAGAACTGCACATCATTCATGCCGACATCTTGCGCCAGCGGAAACATAATCGGGGCCAGGATCACGATGTTTGGAGTAGCCTCCATCACGCAGCCGGCGATGATGAAAACGCCCAGCATCAGCAGGATTGTCAACGTCGGATCATCCGTGAACGACTGGATCAGCGCGGCAAATTGTTGCGGCACTTCGACCAGTGCCAGTGCCTGTGCCAAGGGCAAGGCGACAGCAATGATGGGCACGATGATGCCGTTCACCTTGGCGGAGCTCCACAGCATCGCGGGGACCTGCGCCAGCGTCAGTGTACCGCTTGCGAAGCCGATGATCAGGGTGACAGTTACGGCGATGGCGGCGGCTTCGGTTGGGGTGAAGATGCCAGAATAGATGCCGCCCAGAATGATCAGTGGAATAGACAGCGCAAATTTCGCATCCCAAAGCGCGGCCAGCCATGCCGAGAACGAAAATTTCGACGAGCTGTTTTCGTAGCCATAAATGCGGTTGATCACGATGTTGGTCAGCATGATCGACATGAGCACCAAGACACCCGGCACAATAGCGGCCACAAACAGGCTGGCGGCGGAAATGCCAAGGATCATGCCGATGATGATATAGGCAATGGAGGGCGGGATAAGGATGCCCGTACAGGACCCGGCCGCCACCAGCGCCGCAGCATAGCTTGGCGGATAGCCTTTTTCGACCAGCCGCGCGTAGGTCATCCGGCCGACTGCCGCGCAACCCGCCGCATCCGACCCTGAAATGCTAGAGAAGAAGCCACATCCAAGGACAGTCGACGTGCCCATGCCAGAGCGCAGCGAACCCATCGTCGCCTCAGCGAAGTTCAGCAGTTTCACCGACAACCCGGTTCGGACCAGCGCATCCCCTGTAAGCAAGTAAAGAGGGATCGCAATTAGGGCGTAATGGTTCACGCCGCTGAACAGGCTTTCCCCCAGCAAGGACAGGGGCAACACATTTGTCTGCCACAGCATGACAACGGCGCTTAGCCCTAGGGCGATCCAGATGGGAACGGCCAGAAGAAAGAGGATCGCCAAAAGGATCAGAGCCCCCAGCACATCCCAGCCAATGTCCAGACTAGCTTCGGCGGATTGATACAGCATTGCGCGAGCCCCTTAATCAAACAACTTTTCGCCCGAAGGCGGACGGCGATTTTCACGAAATGCATGCAGATCCTCGATCATCACCCCAACGGCACGGCCAAAAACCAATATGAACCCAAGCGGGACCGCGATCAGGAACCAGACCCGCGAAATCCGCAGCCCCTCAGCAACCGAACCATAGCGGAAGGATGTCAGCACAGGTTCGATCGACCACCACAAGGCAAAGACCGCAAAGGCCATTACAGCGAGGTGCCCAAGCATCGAAAGCAGAACCGCAGCACGCGGTGGCAGCGCATCGGCGAGAATGCTGAACGCGATGTGAGACCGGTTGCGCACCCCGACAGCAGCGCCGATCCAAACCAGATAGACGAAAGCAAAGCGCGCCGCCTCTTCGCCCCAGATCGACGAATAGTCGAACACAAAACGGCGGATCACTTCGATCACGATGACTGTTGTGATGAAGGCATAGAGCCACAGCATGGCAAAGCGTTCGGCATTGCGCCAATAGGTTCCAAGCGCGGTCATGGCCGCAAAACCTGTATGGAAATGGCGCCATAAAACAGGCGCGCGCACGTCGGTACGATGAGCATTGGCGATCCTCCCAGATGCGGCCGCCTCCTCCAAGGATATCCACACCAAATCACTATGTGAGTAATAAGCTATCTATAAATGATTACCTGTCAAGAAACTTTCAGCATAACAGAGGCGCAGGTTGCGCCCGGAATGCAGGTTTCAAGAAAATCTAGAGGGGGGGTTAGCCGTGATAACATTCGGCGAGACGGGCAGCCGCAATTCGCATCTCAGGGACGAATTCCATCATCCCTTCAACGCTTTGCCGACCGCTGGGTGCGACCAATGCCAGCGCCATCTGCGGTGTTGCTTTTTCTTCGCCGATCGCGACCGCGATCCCGATCACTCCGCTGAAACATTCTTCGTTATCAACTGCCACACCTACTGCACGGATGCGGTCAAGCTCGCGAATCAGGAGTTCGGGATCGCAGATCGTATTCTCCGTGCGCCGCGGCAAAGGCAGCGTGTTGACGTATTTGCGCCGCTGCAAATCGCTCATCCGGCTAAGCAATAGCTTACCGATTGCCGAGCAATGGATCGGCACATTGCTCCCCACATCAAGGCGGAAAATCAGCGGCCAAGCTGCTTCGTCGCGATCAACATATACGACCTGCCCGTTCGCAATTGCCCCAACATTCGCTGTCTCACGCAGGTCGATGACCAGTTGGCGCAGCACTTCATGGCGCGGGCCTCGTGATGCGGCCCCGGCCAATGTGTTCCCCGCCAGCTCGACCAACGCGTCGCCTTCGATGATCCGTGTGCCGCCGCCGTCGCGTTTCAACACCCCCAACTTGATCAAATTGCTGATCAACCGGTTCGCCGTGGGGCGCGGAAGCGCCAGCCGCTCGGCAATTTCTGTTACCGTAGAATAGTGGTGCGGACCCGCAGTGACGGCCTGTATGATCTCAATCGCTTTCGCGACCGTTCCCGCGTTCAACCGTTGCTGGGTCTTATCTGAAAATTCTTTCATAATTGAATCCCTCTGAAAGTTTTTTCCATCGTTACCCGCTCTCATTTCATTCTCAAAGTTAGCTTAGTGGTACATGAACTGACCTGAGCCCCAAGTCTCCTCCAGCTTTGCGTGGACTCCTTGGAGTTAAATCTTTGGCGTTAGGCCGCCATCTTGTCCATCGCCTTTCTCTGAAGAAATTCCATCGGCGTCAGGTTGCCCAGTGCTGAATGTGGTCTGCGCCAGGTGTAGTCTTCCTGCCATTCTTCAAGCATTTTGCGTGCATAACTTAAGGTATTGCCAAGTTGTCGACAGCAGATCGTGCTTCCCTGTGAAAGGCGTGGATCACGCAGTCATCTCAGCGGTGTAA
>JBPOFD010000013.1:0-46031 GCA_051252055.1 Sulfitobacter sp. | reverse complement strand
TAGCCGAACACCCGCGCTTTCATGAACTTTCCAGTCTTGCGGTTCTTCGGGCGCTTGGGCCTAAGCGCGCACATCTCCTGCATCATCTGCGGGGACACAGTGATCCACTCATCGGGATGCCCCTTCTGCGCCTTGAGCCGCACCTGATTTTTGGAGGGTCGCAGATCATCGGGCTCAAGCGACGTCGCCTGATCGATACGGGCGGCGGTCTCGAACATGAACCGCAACAAAGCCGCATTGTAAGGATCAGCGGCGGCACAAAACGCTTCCACCCAGTTTTTGTCCGACGGCATGCGTTCGACACGGCTTGCCTTGCCTCGAAACTTGTCCTGCGCAATCCGTTCAAACTTGTCGTACGCCTTCACGCGAATGAGCGGCGTACCCTCCAGCTCGTGCGCGTTATTGATGACCGCACGTGCAGGTGTCACGATTTCGCGCCACCATGTATCTGTGCAGACCTTCGGCTTCAGCTTGGGGCCAAGGCTCTTGAGTCGCGCGCCAGTGATCGCACCCAATGAGAGATGCCCAATTTCTTCAACGATGGGGATCAGTTGTTTCGCGGCGACTGGCGATGCCTTGTACAGCATGATCGCGTCCGCGAAGGTCATATTGACCTCATCGCCAATGAGATACCGACGGATTTGGCGCTCTGTCTCGAGCGTTATCCAGTCCCGTGCGCCTGCTTCTGTAGATGCCTTAGTGCTGCACCGGTATGGACCGGCAATTGGCCTGCCATTGTATTCGACCCAGCCCTTTGCCCAGAAATAATTCCCACGTTGGTAGATTTCGAATGGCATGACGGACCTCGCTCAAAAATGGTATCGATCTGCGCAGGCGTGATGAGCATGGTGCGCCCTAGGCGATAAAAGGCCCCCGTTGCGTTGGCGCGCTCACGCAATGTACGCTCGGAAACATCAATGCCCATGCCCGCCATGACCTCAACCCACTGTGTCGGCGTCTTGCCCAACGCAAGGATTTGGGAGCCTTCTGGTGCTTCGACTTCCGCCATTATGAACCGCCTTTCCTCGTTAAACCTAGATCCGCGTTCCGCATGGAATCGCTTGTCCCGCACCATCTGACGTGATCAGATGAGATGAAATGTAAAAGTGCGTCATTTTGTGCAATTTTGACCAAAGTGTCGCTCAAGTCAATGGGAAACATGAATGGCACGAGATTCTAGAAGCGTGTTCGTAGCTATGGGGGCACGCTTAGCGATTTCTCGAAACGAACTAGGCCTAACACAAGCGGCGATGGCCGAAGCTATCGGTGTGTCTCATCGTGCCTATCATAGCTATGAAAAAGGCCAACGCGGGCTACCCGTTGAAGCTTTGGTTGCACTTGGGGACAGCTTTGAAATTGATATCGCTTGGGTGCTTTTAGGAACAAAAGCGATCCGCGCGGGCCATGACTTCGACGCCCTTAAGCGTATCGAAACCGAGCTCGATCAGCACCTCACATCAGAAGGTATAAAAATCAAAAGCGAAAAACGCGGCGCAATCATCGCCCGTTGGTATCAGTCGCACGTCGAAGGCCGCGAAGTCTCTGACGACGACGTGCACACATGGATTGAATTGGTAAGGGAGTAAGAGTGTGAATGAACCAAGCAAACAATGGCAGCAGATTAGACGCGCAACTCTGGATCGCGTGCGCCGTCAAGTGATCGACCCTATGCAGCCACTTACCACACTCTTCGTCACGACAGTCTTGCTCTATAGCGCGGGATTTGTGCGCCTCAATATGCTTGCCGAAACAGGCCAAAACTACACGTGGCTCGACGCGCTCCAGATCCTCGGAACGGCAGTGTCAGGCCTCCTGCTCCTCATCCTGTCCGGCGCGGTGATGACGCTCGGCTTTATGTCGACTAAGTTGGCAAAGGTGGCGCAGGGCAACGAAGCGGCGCACTAAACCGCCCGCAACTGCGCTTCTTCCGCTTTCACACGCGTCTGTCCGCCCATGAGATCCATCAAGACCCAAACGCGGCGATCCGCGTCGATTTTCTCGACCTCACCGACAAAATCGGAGAACGGGCCTTTGGTAAACGTCACGGCGTCCCCCGTCGCGAGAACGGACGCCGCGACCAGTTTTCCCACACTGTCGCACCGCGCCTTTAGTCCATCCACCAGCCCACCCGGCACTGGTGCTGGCGCGCGCCCGAAACTGACCAACTGTGTAATGCCTTGCGTTGAATTGATCGCCCGCCAACACCCCTGCACGGCATTGAACGCGACAAAGATGTAGCCAGGGAAAAGGGGACGCCGCGCGGTCACAAACTTGCCAGACCGCTGCTGTGTGGTCTCTTCGAGAGGGAGAAACGTCTCAAACTCCTGCCGCTCAAGATTGCGTTTTGCAATTTGCGCGCTGTTCGGCTTCAACTGTGCCAAGAACCAACTCATCTCTTTATCAACGACATTCCGTGTCATTCCACACCCCTTAACAACCACGACGCCATATATCGTTCAATTTCGAACAATTAAAGCATCGTCTGCTTACAAATCAAACGATTATTCTTGTTGCTCATGCCCCCATACTCCACTAATGCTCAAAATTGAACAATGAGCTACTGGTTTAACACGTCACTTTTTACTCAGCGGAGCGCCACAAAGGCGGCTCTAGTGCGGTAGCCTGCCGAACTCACAAACACATGACACGCTCCCAACTCCAAGAAGATATGCATTTTCGTATCCTTCGGCTTCTTCAGGAAAACCCTGAAATGTCGCAACGCGACTTGGCGAAGTCCGTGGGCGTGAGCGTTGGTCGAATGAACTACGTGTTGGGCGCGCTCGTCGACAAAGGGCTCGTGAAGCTCGGCAATTTCACGGCGGCGAAGGACAAACGGCGATACGCCTATGTGCTGACACCGTAGGGGATCGCAAAACGCGCCGCGCTGACAAAGTCATTTTTGACGCGGAAGGTGGCTGAGTATGAGGCTCTTAGGGAAGAGATAGAGGCATTAAAGGAGGAAGTTGTCGAAGGATCTGTACTTCGATAATGCGCATGTAGCCTCAAAACTAGCCGACAGAAGCAAATCTCCCCGCCACGGCTTTAATTTCTTGCTCTATTGGAGCGGTTGAAAGGAAAAAAATTGAACAAAGAACTCAATGATTCAATTTCCACAGCACTAATTGAAAAACTCAAGAGTCGAGACGCCACGATTGGCATCCTCGGCATGGGGTATGTTGGTCAGCCGCTAGCGCTACGTTACGCACAACTAGGTTATAAAGTTATAGGATTTGATGTTGACCAAGAGAAGATAGACTCGCTGAACGCGGGTCACTCACAAATTGAGCACATTAGCGACGCTGACATCTTGGCCGCAAATGACGCAGGCCTTGAATGCAGCTCTGATTTCAGTCGAACAGCTGAAGCTGATGCCCTCATTCTATGCGTGCCGACTCCGCTCAACAAATATCGAGAACCAGACTTAAGCTTCGTCACAGATACGACCGAATCTTTCGTGCCGTACCTGCGTGTTGGGCAAGTCATCTCGCTCGAAAGCACGACGTACCCAGGAACTACTGAAGAAGAGTTGTTACCTCGTGTGAACTCAAGCGGCTTGAAGGTTGGCGAAGAAATCTTTCTGGTTTACTCTCCCGAGCGCGAAGATCCGGGAAATGCAAACTTTAGCACCAACACAATCCCAAAGGTTGTTGGCGGGCACAGTTCAGCTTGCCTTGAGGTCGGCAAAGCACTCTACGGACAAGCAATTGACCGTGTCGTTCCCGTATCTTCAACCAAAGCAGCCGAAATGACTAAGCTGCTGGAGAATATCCACCGAGCAGTAAACATCGGCCTAGTCAATGAAATGAAGATTGTCGCCGACCGCATGGGGATAGACATTTTTGAGGTTATCGATGCGGCAGCAACCAAGCCGTTTGGCTTCACGGCCTATTATCCCGGCCCTGGCCTTGGCGGCCACTGTATTCCGATTGATCCGTTTTACCTAACTTGGAAAGCTCGCGAGTACGGGTTACACACCCGCTTCATCGAGCTGTCTGGTGAGATTAACCGCTCCATGCCAGAGTACGTCGTGAACAAACTTACGAAAGCTCTAAACGAACGCCGCAAATCTGTTCATGGCAGCCGCGTACTCGTGCTGGGCATCGCATACAAAAAGAACGTCGACGATATGCGAGAAAGCCCTTCTGTAGAGGTGATGGAGCTTCTACGCGATTCTGGTGCCAACGTGGCTTATTCTGACCCACATGTTCCAAACTTCCCTAAGATGAGAGAGCACTCATTCGACCTATCGTCGGTCGAACTAACACCTGAAATACTAGCGAGCTATGATGCGATTGTACTCACCACCGACCATGAAAAGTTCGACTACGAGATGATCCGTAACAACGCACAGGTCATTATCGATAGCCGTGGTGTCTATCGCGCCCCAGAAGAAAACGTTGTAAAGGCTTAAGAGATGAAAAAATTTGCACTGGTTGGTGCCGCTGGCTACATCGCCCCACGGCATATGAAAGCTATTCGCGACACGGGAAACGAGTTAGTTGCGGCAATGGATGTGAATGACTCGGTCGGGATCATTGATAGCCATTTCCCTGAAGCTCAGTTTTTCACCGATTTCGAAATGTTCGACTCTCATGTGAATGCTGAACGCCGCGCCGGTCGCGGTCTGGACTATGTGTCCATCGCATCACCAAACTTCCTGCACTCTGCTCACATGCAATGGGCCTTGAGATCTGGAACAGATGCGATTTGTGAAAAGCCGCTGGTACTTCACCCAGATCAAATTGACGATCTCAAGGCGATTGAGCAACACACTGGACACAAAATCCATACCATCCTGCAGTTACGCCTACATCCTGCTATTTTGGCTTTGCGCGACCGTGTCGCAAAGATGCCAAAAGGGGAGAAGGTAGATGTAGATTTGACCTATATTACTTCCCGCGGGAACTGGTATTTGAAAAGTTGGAAGGGATTCACCGAGAAGTCAGGTGGAATTGCCACTAATATTGGCGTGCATTTCTATGACATGCTACATTTTGTTTATGGCGAGGTTCAAGAGAACGTTGTTCACTTGAATACTCCAACTAAGGCTGCAGGCTACCTCGAATACGAACGTGCACGTGTGCGATGGTTCCTATCGCTTGATGTAAACGATGTTCCTGCTGAAGAAAGAGCCAAGGGGAAGCGCACCTTCCGCGCTGTGATTGCCGATGGCGAAAACCTCGAGTTCTCGGACGGTTTCACGGAACTTCACACAAAGATCTATGAAGACATTCTCTCGGGTGGCGGCTTCGGCGTCGAGGACAACAGAGTTGCTATTGAAACGGTCGCTAATATCCGGAATGCACCGATAGCACCTGCGGGTGACTTGACCCACCCTTTCGTTAAGGCCAAGTGATGACCAATACCATCCACCCGAGCGCCATCGTGGATGACGGCGCTGAGATAGGCGACGGTAGCCGCGTCTGGCACTTCGTCCATGTCTGCGGCGGCGCACGTATTGGGAAGGGCGTTTCCCTCGGCCAAAACGTATTCGTCGGCAACAAAGTTGTCATTGGTGATCGATGCAAAATACAAAATAACGTCTCAGTCTATGACAATGTCACGCTCGAAGAGGGCGTGTTCTGCGGTCCGTCAATGGTGTTTACCAATGTTTACAATCCTCGTTCTCTTATCGAGCGTAAGGATGAATACCGCGATACCTTAGTCAAACGCGGCGCAACATTAGGAGCAAACTGCACGATCGTATGCGGTGTGACGATCGGCGCTTTTGCTTTCGTCGGCGCTGGTGCAGTTGTTCAGCGCGACGTGCCTGATTTTGCCTTGATGGTTGGTGTGCCTGCGCGCCAAATTGGTTGGATGAGCGCCTATGGCGAGAAACTGGACTTGCCCGTTGATGGCGCTGCTGAAACGACCTGCCCACATACAGGCGACAGGTATTCCCTTAGAAAAGGAACCTTGAGCCGAACGGAGGCCAATACATGATCCCCTTTGTTGATCTTGCCGCGCAGCAGGACCGTCTGCGTACTGAAATCGAAGCAGGCATCGCGCGCGTTCTGGCGCATGGAAAGTACATCCTTGGCCCCGAGGTCGACGAGCTCGAGGAACGGCTCGCAGACTACACTGGTGCCGAGTATTGCATCAGCTGTGCGAACGGAACGGATGCCTTGCAGATTGCATTGATGGCAGTTGGTGTCGGCCCCGGCGACGAAGTGATTACCCCAGGATTTTCCTACATCGCCACCGCAGAAACGACGGCGATCCTCGGGGGCAAGCCAGTTTATGTCGACATTGATCCGGTGACCTACAACATTGATCCTTCGTTGATTGAAGCGGCCATTACGCCACGGACCAAAGCCATCATACCCGTATCGCTCTATGGCCAACCTGCGGATTTCGACGCAATCAACGCAATCGCTGAACGTCATGGAATCCCAGTAATTGAAGACGGCGCGCAGAGCTTCGGCGCGGCATACAAGGGACGAAAATCGGGCAACCTTTCCACCATCGGATGTACCAGTTTCTTCCCATCTAAACCTCTTGGCTGTTACGGCGACGGCGGCGCGATTTTCACGTCTGATCCAGAGTTGGCGAAGATCATCCGCCAAATCGCGCGGCACGGACAAAATCGACGCTATCACCACGTGCGCGTAGGCATGAACTCGCGTCTCGATACGCTGCAAGCGGCGATCCTGCTGCCCAAGTTGGCGATCCTTGATGATGAAATCTCTGCACGCCAAAAGGTTGCCCATGTGTACACAGCCCAACTGAGCGACCAAGGCATCTCAACGCCAAAGGTTGCGCAAAACAGCCAAAGCGCTTGGGCACAATATACTATTCGAGTGAAAAATCGGGAAGCTGTTCAAGCCGTTCTCAAAGACGCAGGTATCCCGACGGCTGTTCATTATCCCCTGCCGCTCAACCGGCAGCCCGCTGTAGCCGATGAAACCGTGCAATTGCCTCATGGGGATAGGGCGGCAGAAGAAGTGATGAGTCTACCGATGCATCCATACATCACCCCTCATGATATCGACCGAATTTCAGCGTGCCTCTGGAAAACCACGAATACGCTTTAAGGCACCTCTCCTTAACCCACAGGCTGGCTTGGAAACGCTAGAGAATCAGAGAAATGACGAGCGAAAATCGAAAAAAGTATAGAGATCTATGCGATCAAGAAAGTGGTTTTACTTTGTTCCAGCAGGCGTGGTGGCTCGACGCAGTTGCAGAAGATAATTGGGATGTTCTCTTTGTCGAGAATGCTGGCGAGATCCTCGGCGCTAACGCATTTCTTAGGGATTCTAAACTCCATTACACTCTTTCACAGATGCCACGTCTAACTCAGCACATTGGGCCATGGATTTCTCCAAAAGTAGAACCTGATGGCTTTCGCAACGATATTTTGAGATCAATTGCTAAGGAGGTCAGGTCAATAGACTGGTGGAGTCAAAACTGGTCTACGGCGGAAACAAACTGGCTTCCCTTTTATTGGGAAGGATTTAGACAAACAACGCGATATACGCACCGCATAAATGACGTATCAGATCTTAAACAACTCTGGTCGCAGATGTCGGGATCGAAGCGCAAGGCGATTCAAAAGGCACGCTCCGAAAAATTTGGACTCTCTTTTGATGTGAACCCACAGGTAGATGAGTTTCTTGAACTGGCATGGGGCACTTTCACACGGCAGGGTATGGTGCCGCCGTATAGTCGCGATTTCGTTAGGCGAATTGTCAACGCTGCGTCCGAGCGTAACAGATTGCGAATATTGATTGCTAGAGACAAAAATGGCGAAGCCCATGCTGGCGCATTTTTTGTCTGGGATGGTGAAACAATGTACTATTTGATTGGAGGTAGCAATCCAATGCACAGGGCTTCGCAAGCTGGGTCATTGTGTATTTGGGAAGGCATTCGCCTCGCATCTGAACTCGGTCTTTCATTTGATTTCGAGGGATCAATGATTGAACCAATAGAAAAGTACTTCCGAGGTTTTGGGACGCAGCGTGTGCCATATTTTGCGATTTCAAGAGTCGGTCCGCTTACGCTATCATTAATTGCCTGGCTCCGGCAAAGAAGACAAGACGCTAACAGGATGATCTGAATTATTCGAAGTTAAATTTAGTCTGAACAATACAAAGTCAACAATGATACGTCGTATTTTAAGATTCCTTTTTGGCCCAGCGTTTAGTGGTGAAGGTCTACCTTTGTCGCTCTTAATTCGCTGCGCCTTCCATCAAAAAATACTTATGAATAATAGGCAGGTACGGTGGCCGGTTCATTGGACCAGCAAAATCACGTCACCACACAAGATACATCGCGGCAGTCGTTACCCCGGCCTGAGTATGGGATGCCATATTGATGGGCGAAACGGCATTCGCTTTGGAAATAATGTCTGGATCGGGCCAAAATGCACAATCATTTCAATGAACCACAACGTGCAGGATTTTGAAAATTTCATACAAGAAGGACCAATTGTGATAGGTGACAATAGTTGGCTAGGGGCTAACGCAACAATTTTGCCCAACGTCAACTTGGGAGAGCATACTATTGTTGCCGCTGGAGCAGTAGTCACCAAGTCGTTTTTACAAGGAAACATCGTGCTTGCAGGCATACCGGCTAAGATTGTCAAACATTTGCCCCCATATGGGCAAATGATCGAGAACGAGAATTCAGATGGATCAAAATGAAAATTAGACGCTATGTCCTGAGAGCTATTCAGTTCTGCATGCGGACTGTCTCGCCAGTGTTCCGCTTTATTGGTAGTTTTGTTTTCCGACTTGGTGACCATCCCCCAATGGACCATCAGATCGTCTTTTTAGTGGGGCCGCCGAGAAGTGGGTCAACAATTCTATATCAGGCTATAACAAATTTCGCCGACGTTTCCTACATCGACAACCTAGCTTGTTGGTTTCGAGACTCCCTGTTTTTCGGTATGTTGCTGTCGCATTTTCGTTACGGAAAGACATCTCACGACAATTTCTATTCAGAGTTGGGGGCAACCTCGAAGTACGGCCTTCATAGCCCTTCGGAATGTGGTGAGTTCTGGTATCGCTGGTTTCCACGAGATCCACATTATGTGGAATCTAGTTACCTGACACCACGACAGATTGCCGGCCTGACTTCAGAGGCCTGCAAGATCGTTCGCTATTTCCGTCGACCCTTTGTGGTTAAGAACCTAGTATGTGGGCAAAGATTGCGCGTGCTTGCAAAAGTTTTTCCTGAAGCGAAAGTAATCGTGATCAAAAGGGACGATGAAGATGTAATACGGTCGATCTTAAAGGCTCGAAAAGCACTAAGCATTCCTACAGACACATGGTGGAGCGTCAAGCCTCGCGGATATGAACGCCTTATCGGCCAATCGGAGCTAGAAATGATATGCGGCCAGGTTGACCTGATTAACTCCGTAATAGACGAAGATATAAGACTTTTCCGGCCAGAGAACGTCAAGATCGTTCACTATGAAAACTTCGATAAGGATCTGGTCGAGGAACTTGCAACCTGGATTGGAGCAAGGATCAAACTCCCGCCCTCAAACAGCATTTTCCATCGCTCATAACTGAGTGTTTCGCTTCGGCCGACCCTTTCGAAAGCAGCATCAGTATTGAAAAATTCTTGAGTTTGTTAATTGACACATATCGAAACAAATTTGGATATCTCACATTGAGTTCTCAACCGGAAATGAGGCTCTGGATGGGCACCGTGGATATCACACCAGAAGTGCCATTACCGCTTTTTGGTCGCGCAGGTCGGTCGCAACCGTTCCTCTCCATTGCCTCACAGTTGGAAGCGAACTTCATGCTAATGTCCGACGGCACAGCAGGTGACGCAGCCCTAGTGACAATCGACAGCCTTTATCCCAGCCAAGCGCTCGTCGAAAAAATTATTGCACGAACTTCCGAACTTGGTCTCAATATCGGTCCCGCGAGTCTGATTGTCGTAGCCTCGCACACGCACAACGCGCCTTCGCTCGACCAAAGCAAGCCTAAACTTGGCCAATATGTACCAGACTATTTGACATTCGTCGCTAACCGGATCGCCGCCGCTCTCGTAAAGATGAAAGAGAGCTCAGAGGGAGCGAGCACCATAATGCGCCATGGAACAGCGCAAAGCCGCTTCTCGGTTTATCGGCGGCGTTGGCTAAACGGTATCGATTTTGCACGATTACGGATATCAAAACGTATAGCTATGGCACCAAATCCAACTCGCCCCATTGACCAAACATTGAATTTGGTGGTGATACAGGATTACGAGGATAAGCCGCAGGCAGTACTCTGGAGCTGGCCCTGCCACGCTGTTTCAGAACCCGAACCAAATGCAGTTAGTGCCGATTTTCCAGGAGCCCTTCGACAGCATATTAGAACCCAACTCGGTGATTCATCTCTACCGGTTTTGTTTCTTCCAGGATTCAGCGGCGACATAAGGCCCGCCTTGACGCGACGGCTGTCGCTCATCAAATCAGGGAGCTGGGTTGGAATTTGCCCTCGTTTCGCTAAACGAAGCCCGCACCAAGTTAAACTCATGCACGCCAATCTTGCCACAACCTTTGATCGGGCCTGGTCCGATGCCCGTAAATCCAACCGTATTGATAGTGCCAACATGACCCTGGCACGCAAGCGCCGCATCCTTGAATTAGAGGAGATCAGAACTGACGCTGGAGGACTGGATTCTTTATCCTGCGATGATTGGCGCATCGGCCCACTACGGATCAAGGCGGTGTCTGCAGAGGTTGCTGCAGGCTATACCCATAGAACTGACAGCGACGAGCCGATGACTTTTCTCACTGGCTGTGCGGGACAAGTGTTTGGCTACCTTCCAACTGACGACCAAATAATTTATGGGGGCTACGAAGTGGATGGGTTCGCTTCTGCATTTTCAGTACCGGGATCCTTTCATAGCCAGATTGAATCAAAAGTCTCAGCGCTGATCGGGCCATAACAGGAACCCCCACAACATGAAGCGGATACTTGCCGATGACCGTGCCAAGCTTGCATTCGCCAGTGCGATTGTTCAGGTCACAAACTTTTTGTTCCTATTGTTGGCAAGAATAATTATCTCGGATGAAGATTTCGCCATTGTTCTGACCCAGCTTGCCATAGCGGGAATTATCGGTGCAATTGCCAGCTTGCGCTTGGAAGTGCTTATGTATCAGGCTCATGGGTGCGTGACACGATCCTCTATTCTGGCGCCCATTTTAGCAATAGCAGTGGTCATCGCTCTAAACTATGCGGGCTTTTTTCTCGCAGCGCTAATTTGGAACAAGTCACCCCCCCTATCGCCTATAGTAGTGCCGTTTCTGCTCGGGATCGCCCTAAGTGCCGTGCTGAACTTCGCCTTAGTCCAGGCTCAAAGGCTGAACCTGCTTGTGGCCGTGCGCTCCGCCCAATGTGCGATGCTAACTCTCCTGATGGCTTTTTTAGGAACTCGCTGGTGGACGCCATCTGGAAGCGAGCTACTGATCGCCATGGGACTTAGCTATTTGTTGCCCTCCTTGGTTTTGGTTGTGCGGTTCATCGCACAAGTTCCGACCAACAACTCCGATTTCCCTGTGTGCACTATACCCGATTGGGTGATGATCCGACGTTCAATTTCACTTACCTTCTCGACTGGTGTGAATTCGATTTACGTCAACCTGCCACTGCTTGCTGCAGCCGCAACCCAAAACGCGAGCTTCATATCCGACTTCGGTCTGATCATGCGCGCAGTCAACGCGCCGATCACACTGATCGGCCAAGTTACAGGGCGCCTGTTCCTTGCCTCAGCAATGCATTGGTCAATTGCGCCGGAAAGAGTTTCATCGGCTCTGTCGGGGATGGTATGGCGAGCCATGGCACAGAGCCTAGGCCTCTACCTGCTGATCACACCTGTACTCATTGGGGTTTTTTATTTTTACCGCGAGCCGCTAAACTTTACCAATCTGGGCATCGTCCCCTACCTATTCCTCGCTGGACTCGGCCAATGCGTAATCAACTCTGTAGCGCAGGTACGTACACCACTTCACGACGAGCGTGCCTTCCTCATGTTTGACTCTGCCCGCCTCCTAGTTCTAACGATCGGCCTTTATGGTGGAGGGCGAATGCTCCCTTTCGAAATTGCTTTCGGCGGCACATCCCTGCTGCTCTACACCAGCTACATCCCCTTCATTTTCCTTCGGGTTGCGCGCTACTCTCCAATATGAATACACCTACGGAAGGTTAAGCCGTCAAGCATACTGCGACATCCTAAGCTTTGCCACATACGTGATGCCCTTTATCTCCTCCATGGCAACCGCAAGCGTTACGATATCTGCAGGGGCATCAGCCTTGATCATCTATACTATCCGAGTTCCCGGACGAACCTCTAAAGTTCTTTCTCGACTTCACTAACAGCAAGAATGATCCCAAAGTTATACAGGAAAGGCTAAAATGAAAGTTCTTCACATTGCCAGCTTAAGGCAAGCCAGTTCCAATTCTGGTGTGGTTCAACAGATGGAATGGGAGCAGCTAGCAGCGCATAAAGCTGGGTTGCCTTGGAGTGTTGAGCTATGGACAATCGAGGCACCACAAGCGGGATCCATCCTACATCAAGTTCCACGCGCAATGCGCGGATTTATAGGACGCCGGTTACATTTGCATTTACGACTGAGATCTGTGGCAAGAGAGTACGATCAGATAATAATCCGTCACGCCCCATTGGATCTGTTCAGCATTTTCTTACCAAATTGGGTGCAGCACAAATCATCGTATGTGTTTCACACCAAGACCGGTGACTATCTAATGTCTCGGGGTAAACGTTTTGGCAGTGTTTTCGCCTGGCTAGATAGATTATTCACACGTCGAATGATCAAAAATTCGCGCGGCATCATCGGAGTGACCGAGGAACTTGTAAAATACGAACTAAACCGCCTTGGTGATCCTTCCGTAAAATCCTCTGTTTATCCAAATGGCATCTTTCTAACAGACTGGGAAACTCCTATCGCAGATCGCCGGGAGGGGGCACTCAAAGTCGTTTTCATTGCCTCGCACTTTTTTGAATGGAATGGGCTAGAGACTCTTCTGGATAGCATAGTCAACACCCCTACGGACACAGCGTGGGAATTACACCTTGTCGGCCGCTTGATGCCACAACAGCTCTCAATTATATCCAGACATAGCCTGACGGATAGAATTTTTGTCCACGGTGTACTAGACGAAACGAGGATCGCAGATTTAATGTCGTCTATGGACTTGAGCTTGGGTGCCTTTGCGTTGGACAAAATTAAATTACGCACAGCCTGCACCCTGAAGGTTCGCGAAAGCCTAGGCGCTGGTGTGGCGGTATATGCTGGGCACATTGACGTTGGTGTAATGAATTTTCCGAACTGCTATTCAGTGGGACCCGCAGACTGGACAACAATTCTTGCTAAGGCGGCCGAGTCCCGTCAACGAGAAAAGGCAGAAATCCGGCGCGCGGCGCGACCAAGGATAGACAAAGTAGAACTACTAAAAGCGTTGTACCATCGCTTCCTTGATTCTGAGCATCGCCAATCATCCTTAAATACTAAGAAAAAGAATTCGCGTGAGGCAGATATTGACACATGCTAAAGGGCTCTCCGCAAACATGATACCAAGACGAATCTCGGTCTCTTCAATTCCTTTTTTCTTACTATTGTGCGCGATCGCGACAACGCCTTTGAATACACCAATTTTGGCAGTTTTTCGCCTAAACGATATTTTCCTTTTAGCAGCTTTCTTTTCGTCCGTTGCCCTGCAAAAGCTTTCGAAGTCGTTGACTATTACGCTACTCGCCATTGTTTTGGTAATTACTGCCTCTATTTTGGTGAACATTGCCTCCCTCGGCTCACTCGAAATCGAAAGGCTCGTCTTTTTATACAAATACTGCGTCCCCCTCATTACGGCCATCACATTTATTGCCACTGTAAGAACGGATGTTCGAGTAAAGTTGACGGAAAAAGCACTGCTGTTTGGTTTTATGATTCTGCTCGCTTGGGCCTACTACTATAAGGCTGCGATTGAATCTGGCTCCATTTTGGGCGTAGCGAGACTTAGCTTTCCAGGGTCTAGCGACTTCCTTGTTTCAGATGCCCATCTCTATAGTAACTATCTTTCTCTTGGCCTAATTTTCTATATCGTCCACCTAAAGAAAACCCTTCATCACCATACAATCATTTCTACGGTGATCATCTTGTCGACTATCGGCGCCTTGATTTTGACAGGAAGCAGGAATGGTATCATTATGCTAGGCATCGCGACGTTGGTATGGGTATTTTTGGCCATCGCATCAACGAAAACAAAAGTACGAGCTCCCTCCCTTTTAAAAGGAGTACTTGGTTCTTTCTTGCTCGTAGCGATAGCGTTTAGCTTACCCCCATCAGTATTAGAATTTCTTTCAAACGGAATGGAGCGCGCGCTAAATTTTGATTTCTACAATGATGCAAGCTCTCTAAGTCGAGTTGCAAAATTCTGGGTTGCTGTTTCTGATTGGAAATCAACTTCGCTAATGTTTGGGGCGAGCATATTCGGTGCTAGCCTTGCATGGTATGACTCAGGACTTGGCATAATTCTTGTACATACGGGATTAATTGGCACCTTTCTTGTAGTCGGGGGGCTTTTGTTTTTTATATTCAAAATCATAAAAATTCTTGGCACTCCATCAAACAGCGCTCGAGTTACTCTAACTATATTGGTAGTTTACATTGCATCGAACGCCATTACGGAATTCGCCCTCGTCACACGAAGTGCACTTCCAATAACCCTATTCATCATCTTGCCCACAATCTCTGAAATGCTCCGCATCCAAAAGAATGAAGTTCACACATGAAGATCTCCGTTATAATGGCTACTTATAACTCACAAAACACAATAGGCGCGGCAATTGAATCTTTTCTGGCTCAAAAATATCCGAAGAAAGAACTGATCGTCGTCGATGGGGCCTCGGAAGACGATACGCTTACAATCGTAAAACAGTTTCAGTCGCCACTGATCCGCCTATATAGTGAGCTCGACAAAGGCATTTATGATGCCATGAACAAAGGGTTACGGCAGGTAAGCGGTGACGCGTTCGGTTGCCTTAACTCTGATGATTGTTATGCGCGGACCGATGCGCTTTCATTGATCGCAAGAGCGCTTGAGGGCGCAGATTTGGTTTCGGGTCGGTTGCATTTCGTACGCGAACATGATGGAAGCGCACCAGTTCGCATTTGGCAGCCGACCAAGCATTACTCTGGCGCCCATGCTCGTGGGTTCAGCCTACCACATCCCACCACCTATGCCCGCAGCGCGGTTCTAGACCGTGTAGGCACTTTCAGCACGGAATACCGCAGTGCCAGCGATTATGACTGGTTGTTGCGAGCGCTTGAACTGGAAGGTTTCTCGCACACTGTGATCGAAGAGGCTCTGGTTAACATGAGAATCGGGGGGGAAAGCACTGCTGGGCTCAAGGCGATATTGCAAAACTCGCGAGAGCTTTTGTCCATTCGCCGCGATCGGTTGGGTAGCGGGTTAATTGACGCAGCGCTCTTTTTAAACCTGATAAAGAAACTGAGACAACGTGCCGGGGTATAACCGGTTAATTTCCATAGAGGCCAATATGAAAAAAGCACTTATTACTGGAATCACTGGGCAGGACGGATCGTACTTGGCCGAGTTTCTACTCGAGAAGGGCTATGAGGTTCATGGCATAAAGCGCCGTGCTTCGTCCTTCAACACGCAGCGGATCGATCACATTTATCAGGATCCGCACACTCCTAATCCGAAGATTCATCTGCATTACGGTGACCTGACTGACAGCTCGAACCTTACCCGTATCCTCTCCGAGGTAGAGCCTGATGAGGTTTACAACCTTGGCGCACAAAGCCATGTCGCCGTCAGTTTCGAAGCGCCTGAATACACAGCGGATGTCGACGCTATGGGCACCATGCGCCTACTTGAGGCAATCCGCTTTCTTGGGCTCGAAAAAAAGACTCGTTTTTACCAAGCTTCTACCTCGGAACTCTATGGCAAGGTCGTTGAAGTACCCCAAACCGAAGCGACGCCATTCTACCCGCGTAGCCCCTACGCCGTTGCCAAACTGTATGCCTACTGGATCTGTGTAAACTACCGCGAAGCCTATGGAATTTATGCTTGCAACGGCATCCTATTCAATCACGAAAGTCCGCGCAGAGGCGAAACTTTTGTAACCCGAAAAATCACTCGCGGCTTAGCCAACATTGCCCAAGGTCTCGAAGATTGCTTGTTTATGGGCAACATCGATGCATTACGTGACTGGGGTCATGCAAAAGACTATGTTCGCATGCAATGGATGATGCTCCAACAAGACAAGCCCGAAGATTTTGTGATTGCCACTGGCGTTCAGTATTCGGTCCGAGAGTTTATCACTTGGTCCGCTAAAGAGCTGGGAATCGAGCTGGAATTTTCGGGAACGGGCGTAGAGGAAATCGCTACCGTTGTTTCCGTAACGGGTGAAAATGCACCCAATGTTAAACCCGGCGATGTTATCATGCGGATCGACCCACGCTATTTCCGCCCGACGGAAGTGGAAACATTGCTGGGTGACCCCACCAAAGCGAAAAAAGAACTGGGTTGGGTGCCAGAAATCACGGCACAAGAAATGTGTGCAGAAATGGTTGCTAATGATCTGAAAATAGCACGACGTCATGCTCTTCTAAAGAAGCACGGGTATGATCTCCCCGTGGCTCTCGAAGGATAAATTGTATGACTAGAATCTACATTGCTGGACATCGTGGAATGGTGGGGGGAGCAATCCTACGCCGAATGCAAGCGCGGCAGTCTGACGGAGAAGACCTTACTCTCATCACTAGAACTCACGCAGAACTTGACCTGACCAACCAAGCCGCTGTCCGAGACTTTATGCAGTCCGAAACGCCAGAGATCGTTATTCTTGCTGCTGCCAAAGTCGGAGGGATTGTCGCTAACAACTCCTATCCAGCTGACTTCATTTACGAAAACATGATGATCGAGTGCAACGTGATTCACCAAGCCTTCTCTGCCGGGGTGACACGATTGCTACAGCTGGGATCGTCTTGTATCTACCCTCGCTCCGCACCGCAACCTATGCGCGAGGATGCCTTGCTCACTGGCGTACTTGAGCCGACGAATGAACCCTATGCCATCGCTAAAATTGCAGGTATTAAACTATGCGAAAGTTACAATCGTCAGCACGGCACAGACTTCCGCAGCATCATGCCAACAAACCTCTATGGGCCGGGCGACAACTTCCATCCAGAGAACAGCCACGTTCTACCCGCTTTGATCCGCCGTTTTCATGAAGCAGTGGAAGAAGGGCGCAACGAGGTCGTGATCTGGGGTAGCGGCACCCCTCGAAGAGAATTTCTACACGTTGATGACATGGCAGAAGCCAGTCTCTTTGTGCTCGACCTCCCGCATGAAGAGTACATCTCCAACACCAAACCGATGCTAAGTCACATTAACGTCGGTTCTGGAACGGATGTATCCATCCTCGAATTGGCGCAGACCGTGGCAGATATAACAGGCTTCACAGGTAATATTGAGCTCGACACCAGCAAACCAGACGGCACGATGCGTAAGCTGATGGATGTGTCGCGCCTAGCCAAGATGGGTTGGACAGCCCGCATTGGGTTGCGAGAGGGGATTGAGGATTCATACCGCTGGTACTTAGAAAATCGCGAAACCGCTCGCGGTTAACGCCGCCTCGCACGTCTGCAGCTAAGGAGTTGTCCATGACAAAACCAATTTACCCTCTCCTCCTTTGCGGAGGTTCGGGGACGCGGCTTTGGCCGCTCTCCCGCAAGAGCTATCCCAAACAATTCGCGCTTTTATCTGGAGACCACAGCCTATTCCAAGCCTCCGCATTGCGCTTGTCTGGGTCCATTTTTACGGCACCTACCATCATAACTGGCTCGGACTATCGGTTCATCGTCACTGAGCAACTTGCCAATGTAGAAATCTCACCTGCTGCGGTTCTGATCGAGCCCGAACCCCGCAATACTGCGCCAGCGATCTGTGCCGCAGCACTGGCACTCCACGATACAGAGCCCGGTGCACTGATGCTAGTTGCCCCTTCCGATCACGTCATCCCTGATACCGAGACTTTTCGCGAGACAGTGATTTCCGCCATACCTGCCGCGAGTTCAGGACGCATCATCACCTTCGGCATTCGGCCCAACCGCGCCGAAACAGGATACGGTTGGCTCGAGCCATTAGCTGAACCAGATGGACTTCAGCCGCTCAAGGCATTCGTCGAAAAACCCGATACCGAAACGGCGCTAGACATGCTTAAAAGCCGTAAGTATCTTTGGAATGCAGGCATCTTTCTGTTTTCAACTGATACAATTCTATCTGCATTCGAAGCTTATGCCCCCGACTTACTAGACCATGTGCGACTAGCAGTCGCCGAGGGGCGCAAAGACCTTGGCTTCACAAGATTGGCACCGGAACCATGGTCAAATCTTGATGATCTATCGATCGATTATGCTGTTATGGAGAAGGCGGATAACCTCTCCGTCATGCCATATGAGGGAGAATGGTCTGATCTGGGGAGTTGGGAAGCCGTCTGGCGCGAGGCCCAACCTGACGCGGAGGGCATCGCGACTAAAGGCCCCACAACAGCGATCGATTGTCACAACGTTTTGCTGCACGCTGAAGCTGAAGGGCAACAGCTAGTTGGCATCGGACTCGAGGATATCGTAGCCGTCTCCATGCCCGATGCGGTTCTGGTGGCCCACAAGGATCGTACACAAGAGATCAAACGCGTCGTCACGTCTCTTAAAGCCAAGGGGATAGCCCAAGCAGACAACTTGCCACGCGATTATCGGCCTTGGGGCTGGTATGAAAGCCTCGTTGTTGGCGGTCGGTTTCAGGTTAAGCGCATAGTTGTGAACCCTGGCGCAGCGCTCAGCCTTCAGAGTCACCACCATCGCGCCGAGCACTGGATCGTGGTCGAAGGTACCGCCCGCGTCACTGTTGACGATGTGGTAAAACTCATAACGGAAAACCAGTCGGTCTACATTCCATTGGGGGCCGTTCATCGAATGGAAAACCCTGGGAAACTGCCCATGGTGCTGATCGAAGTGCAAACTGGTAGTTATCTAGGTGAAGATGACATCATCAGGTACGAAGATGTCTATGCACGTGACTAAGCCTAGTCGCCTACTCCTCGTTGGCTCTACTGGCCGAGTCGGGCGAATGATTACGCGATGTTGGCAACTGAATCCACCTTCCGGTGCCAAAGTCACAGAGCAACATCGAAACTCGGATCGATCCGAGGGCCTATTTTGGCCATTGCTCAGCACTGATGCTAAAGGACTGCCCAAAGACACCTATGACGCAATTATCTGTTTGGCAGGTGTAACGCCAGGACTGGGGGCCGATTTGGCCCTTAATACGACCTTGGCAGAGGCCACTTTACGCTCGGCCAAGCTAGCGAACATCCCGCGCGTACTTATAGCTTCTTCGTCAGCAGTATATGGATCAGGAGACGGAACGCCATTTTGTGAGACCTCAACCACCACTCCCGCCAATTCTTATGGTGCAGCCAAGTTGGATATGGAGAATGCCTGCGCCACATGGCGAAATCAAGGTATCGAAATATGTTGCCTTCGGATCGGCAATGTTGCCGGAGCCGATGCGCTATTGTTGAATGTCGCACGCAGCGAGCATAATCAGCCATTGGTTATTGATCGTTTCGCTGATGGCCGTGGCCCAGTTCGCTCGTACATCGGCCCACGGACTCTCTCCGATGTACTGCTAACCCTAGCAACAACACCTCTCGCTCTTCCCAATATACTAAATGTCGCAGCGCCTGGCAGCGTCACGATGGAGGAACTTGCAAGGGCAGCGGGTCACCCATTTGACTTTAAAAATGCACATCAAACCGCGCAACAAACCATAACGCTCGACTGCAGTCGCCTTGCCGAACTGCATGATTTCAGTACCGACGCCGCCGAGCCCATGGAACTTGTGACACAATGGAAAGACACACTCCCCAAATGACACCAGTAAAACGCCTTTTCGACCTCACCTGCGCTATTTTTCTTACCATTCTATTGGCACCAGTTATTGTGCTTGTCATGGTCCTGATCTTAGTACTGGATGGCCGACCAGTCTTTTATATTTCCGAGCGGATGAAAACGACCAGCCAAGGGTTCGATCTTGTCAAATTTCGTACAATGAAGCCTGTTGTAGGTGACAGTGGCGTATCGGGTGGGGACAAATCTGCCCGCATCACCAAAACTGGTGCATTCCTACGGCGCACCCGCCTCGATGAGGTCCCACAGCTGTATAATGTGCTTAGAGGTGACATTAGCTTTGTCGGTCCGCGTCCACCGCTGCGCCAGTACGTCGAGCAGTTCCCCGAGCTTTACGCGAACGTGTTGAAATCACGACCTGGAATAACGGGCCTAGCCTCAATCTACTTCCACGCTCATGAGGAGCACCTACTGGCCCGTACCACAAGCTCTGCAGAAACCGACGCAATCTACTCGCGCGCCTGCGTTCCTCGAAAGGCGCGACTAGATCTTATCTATCAAAAAAACCGAAATGTTTGCATGGACCTGATGCTCATGTTCAAGACGGTATTCAAACGATTACGTTGAGTTTTCCACAGGACTGGCGGCAACTCCACCAATGCCTATCTGTGACCCAAGAACTCAGCGAGTAAAGCCGCGTAGTTTAGTAAGCCACCCACTCATATCCGTGGTTGCCTTCGTGATCTTCCCATTCAACGCCTACCCCTCGCCGCCAACTCGATGGCAAACAGCGGCGTGACGGCAGCACCCATTGCGGGGCGGCTGCGGGTGTCGTGCGTTGCCAGCCGAATTCGCCCTGCGTACCGTAGGTCCCGAGCCGCATATTGTAGTTCTCTGAACAATCATCATCGCTGCCACTTTCGCGATGACTATAATGGCGAACATCCCAGACACGGATCGAGCGAACAAAATCGAACTCCAAGCCACTGATGTCGATGTCGGCACCACCTTCGACCACCTGAGCCAGAATAATTTGGCCAAACGTCTGGCTTGACTGGTTGCTAACTTCCCAGACTCTTGGGGCCGTGCTTTGCAGTGGGCCACTCACTGAAGCACTCATAGGGCACCGCCATATCTGCAAAGGCGGCTCAATCGGCCAGGGCGTGATCCGACGGATGAACACGGCACGGGCATGAGCACATTCTGCTGACGCGGGCCACCCACCAGCCAGGCAAAGCAGAATGGCGCAATCGACCTGATAGGCCTTCGCCGCCTGTGGAGCTACACTGGAAAGAAGAGCCATAACAGCTCCCAAAATCCACTCTCTGATCGACCTGCACCACATTTTAAATATATCCTATTGTCTACATAACGATATTATTGAAACTTTACGGCCAACCTCAACCTTTACACTATATGCGAGTATGCTCTTTGTGAGGCTCGCGTGCGCTTTGTGGACGATAGTCCGTAGAGAAACCTCAACGATCTGGCCGAATACAGGCCATGAAGTTGCAAGAAATAGTAGGGTTAAATATCCGGAATCTAAGAAATTCCAGAGGGTTGAGCCAAGAACAATTAGCTTTAGCGGCAGATATAGATCGCAGCTACGTTAGCCGGATCGAACTCGCCAAAGTCTCTGTATCACTTGAGATTCTGGAGCAGATAGCTCTTGCCCTCGGGGTCGCACCGAAGGAATTGTTTAACGAGAGGGGCTAGTTATGCCCGAATTTGAGAGCGTTCGCGAATCAGCCGAAGCAATCGGTCGGATTACATGCATCAAAACTGGCGCAGAAATCGGTCTGCTGTATCGGTGGAACAATGGTGAGACGCAGGCTGCATTGGATGAAGACAGCTCGAACGAGTTGCCAACCTCACAAAGTAGCGCTGTTGAACCGGATATTGGCGCAAAGTGTAGCTAACGGCGGCAATGAGCCCTTTCTACTGATTTTCTGCAATGCAGCTAATGTCCGCTATCACGACAGAGACAAAGACACTCAATATCCATTTGGATTTTGAACGGGATTGGTGGCAACATCAGACGATAAGTTTTGCGGGCGTGCCGAAAAAAGGGGCGCTGCGATTTCAGTGGGCGGATGTTTCAGACGTTGGCGTTTGTTCATCTCTCCCCATGAACTTCAAGCTTCCTGCCAATTTCCAAAGACCAATCAGGATGAGCATGGGGCACACAACAGTCTTAAACAGGAATGCTGCAAATACTCCCATTAGAGCCAGCACCAAATCAGCAGACTGAGCGGTAAGAACCGTCAATATATTCTTCGCCTTGTTGTAAGACAGGGTAGCAGATGATGCCGCTCCCTTTACGCTATCAACTGCACTGGTTGTCAAATCGCTCACACCGGAAGCTGCAGAAATGGCGATATTCGCGGCCCCTTCGCTGGTTGCTTTCAACCCGTTTCCGATCTTTCTAAAAAACCCTGTTTCCTCTTCGTCGATGTCCATTACTTCAGGCTCGACCAACTCAGCATGATCCTCAAGTCCATTTTCTTGCTCTGCATCGAGCATCGATACGTCTTCCGGTGACAGCGAGGGCATCTGCTCGGCAATATTTGCGAGAGTACGCTGATACTCACCCCATGCTCTGTTCGATACGCCGTCTGCGAACCAGGAACTTATCGAAAACGCAATAACGATCAGAAATCCCAATCCGCCCAATCGTGCCGTCCCTCGCAACAGGTTCGACAAGAAATTTTGGCCAGGGAATATTAGACTGCTTAGCTCCAAACCTGCCAGAACTGCCAGAGAAGCTCCGATCAATACGAGCGCGACGCCTCCCAACAAAGGCAAAACGACGGCCAAAACACCTGAAACTGCGCCAACAAGAAAAATTGCGGCGGACAGACGTTCGACGGCGTCATCAATCGGTTCAAGTACTTTAAATGGATGTGCTGATCCGCTCACTGCTATGACAGACCCACCCACTTCCACCTCTTCAGCAAATGAAATCGCAGCGTTGATTAACCGAAGTGACAAGTAAGCCTTGGCTGAGCTTCTTGCGATCTCTTGTGAGTAGTTCTTTGCACCTTTGATGAACGGCCCATTATTCGTAAACCCCAAAAGACCAATCACAATCCCCAAAGCTAATACAATTCCGGCTGCACGTCGTTTCCCGAAGGTTAAGGTAGTCATAGGCTGCTTTCCTTACGATTAGTCTGCCGTGAGAGGGCTTTCGGCAGAAAGTATGTTTTCTGCACTGGGCCTTAAGGTATCTAACGCTTTCAACAAGAAGGCTGATTATGGCTATTCTATACGTTTGTACAGACCAACTAAGAGCGACCGTTTTAGGAGCAACTTGGCTAAAGCTGACATTGACCCAGCCGCAGCGAATTCGCCCTTTGTCCGCTCTGCTGACCTTCATTGCCACATTTTGAACGGCAGCTTTTTTGCAGTCAGTGTGAACATCATTCCGCTGCGCGGCTCCGAAGCTCCAAAACGCGCACATAGTCTTCACTGACCACGCGCGCTTGTTCGAAGACCTCTCGCCTCTGCTGATCTAAGCAACGGAAATACTGCTCGACATCGGCAAAATACGACTCGGCGTCACGCCTCAACAAATCTGCATAAGCGCGCACATCATCGGAATTGGCCGGAAACCATGGCGACACAGGCGGCAAGCAGCTGCCTGCGATTGCGACGGATCCCCAACTCAGCGCGACCAAAACCACCCATGTTTGCTTCAAAAATGCCATATTATCTTGGCTCATCCACTCCGCTGCAGTAAATTCGTTTCAATGCATGAATGCCGCAACAAATCAAATTGCGACTATTGATTGCAAGATTATAATATTGTATCGGTTGGGTAGTCCATGAGGGACTGCCGGGCCAATGCACAATTCTGCAAGGCTCGATCCTATGAATTTGATGCAAGACGCCCCTAATGTTGTTAGTGAAGATGGGCTGCGCACGCTGCTTGCCGAGGGTCATTCGGCGGATGTTGTGTGCCGGGTTACGCCCAGACGTACAGGTGCTCAGTGGTCCGGAGTTTGGACCGTGCATTGCGTCTCGCCAGATGGCGAGACGCGTCGCCTGCTCGTCACCGCGCGCAACAACATGGCCGCGCGAGAGTTCAAGACAATCAACGGCTTGTCCAGTTTCCTTGCTGGCCTTGGCGTTTCGATCGTCTCCATCCCGATGCTCGAAGGCAAGACCGCCTCGCACAAGTTGGACGACGCGGGCTAAGCCACTTTCCGTCCTCGCAGCATTCCTTGCTGCCCCCGCCTATTCTGAAGGCTTCGTGCTTTCCATGCGGGCCGATGGCCAGCTGGAGACCAAAACACCCCAATCAGGTTTTGCGCAAAGCTATGTCGACGGGATTGGCACAAAACCACCAAAACTGATCGTTTATTCGCAGCCTCAGACTGAAGCTCCGCCTCCTGCACCCACCCGTGCAGTTCCCCGCCCCGAAATCCTCGCAGCGCTCGAAAGCACAGCGCATCGGTATAGCGGGCACCCCGCGCTGCGCCGCGCCGGACTTTCGGTGACCGAGTGGCAGGCCCTTTTCCAAGCCAATATCGAGATTGAAAGCGCCTATCGCCCGAATGCGCGCAGCGCCGCAGGCGCGATTGGCCTCGGACAGTTGATGCCAGCGACAGCCGCTCAGCTCGGCGTAGATCCGCATGACTGGCGTGCGAACCTCGATGGCTCCGCCCGCTACCTTTTGAGGATGCTGGCGCAGTTCGGCACGCCCGAACTCGCACTCGCTGCCTATAACGCCGGACCAGACGCGGTCGCGCGCTATGGCGGCATTCCCCCTTACCAAGAAACCCAAAATCACGTGCGCCGCGTCATGGCCGTGCGTGATCGACTGACTGGAGCCTCCTGATGCACATTCAATTCCGTACGATCCTGTCGCTGGCGCTGACCAGCTTGATGATTGCAAACCCGGCCCTTGCGCAGAGCATCGACCTCTCGCCGGTCCAGAACCTTTTGCAAGGCATCGTCGACACGATAACCGGCCCCCTGGGCATCGTGATTGGCACCTTGGCTTTGATCGGTGTGTTCCTGTCCTGGCTCTTCGGGATTTTGGACTTCCGCCAAGCCCTTTGGGTGCTGGTCGCAATCGCGGGCATCGCGGCAGCGCCGACCATCGTTACCGCCATCTGGGGCGCGTAAATCCGATATGGCAACGCAAACCCCTCTTTTCCTTGGCCTCATCCGGCCACCAAAGCTCATCGGCTTGCCGATCATGTATGCCATGGTCTGGCTCTTCGGGTTTGTGTTGCTGTTTCTCTGGGTGCAGAGCTGGCCGGTGATCGTCATCGCCGCTCTGGCCTATCCCGCGCTGTGGAAAGCCGCTGACTGGGATCCGGCCTTTCTTGAGGTGATGGTCACAGCACTGCAGGAGACGCCGCCCACCCCCAACCGCAAGATCCATTCGGGGGACAGCTATGCTCCGTGATCGGTCAGATGATCTTGCCATGCTGCCGGACTGGGCGCGTAAAGAGCGGCCGATGGCCAGCATGCTGCCTTATGTCAGCCTGGTGAATGACGTGACGATCCGCACGCGCGGCAATGCCCTGTTCCAATGCATCCGCCTCGATGGCGTCAACAGCATGACCTGCGACGACGCGCATTTGGAGAAGATCCGCGCGCTCTTCGCGGCGATCATTGCGCAGATAGGGCCAGAGTACAGTTTCTACGTTCACAAGGTCTCAAAAGCGATCGAGACCACCTTACCACCGGTGCCCAATGAGGGGTTTGCACAAGTGCTCGACACCCGCTGGCAAATGGCGATGGCGCGGGCGGGTCTGCGGGACAAGACGCTCACACTCACCGTGCTGAAACGCCCTCCCCTCGGCGCACGCCTGCGCCTGAAGCGCTCAGACTCGATCGCTCAGCTGAAAGACCAGACGGCCAAGCAGCTGCGTAAGCTCGAAGAGGTCGTCGGGTTTCTGCTCTCGTCCTTTTCTGAGATGAACCCGCGCCTTCTTGGGGCGGAAAGCGGCGAGTTACTCGGGTTCCTTGGGGCGCTCAATATTGGCCAGGAACGACCGCTCTTCGCAAGATCGCGCTTTGGCATCATTGCTGAGGATGTGGCCAACACCCGCGTCACGTTTCAGGGACGAGGTTTTACGCTGGACGATGGGACGGCGGGCAAGCGATTTGGTACCAGCTTTGCGATCAAGACATATCCAGCGAAAACCAACTGTACCATGTTTGATGAGCTGAACCTGCCCGTCGACATGGTGGTCACGCATTCCTTCACGCCGATCAACAGCAACATCATGGCCAGCCGGATAAAGCGGCAACAGCGTCTGATGAAGGCCAGCGATGATGGCGCGATTTCCCTCGCCGAAGAGCTGGTCGATGCGCTGGATGATCTGGAATCCAAGCGGCTCAGCTTTGGTGATCATCATATGACGGTCACGGTTTTCGCCGAAACCGAAGAGAAGCTGGAGGCCATCGCGGCCGAAGTGCGCAACATCGCCGCCAGTGAAGGCGTCAATCTGGTGAATGAGGGCTTTGCGGCGCGCACCCATTATTTTGCGCAGCATCCGGGCAACGGGCAGATGCGCAGTCGCAAGGCCGCCATCACCAACACGAACTTTGCCGACCTCGCGGCGCTGCATCGCGGTCAACTGGGCAAGCTGGGTGATAGAGTGCCTTGGGGAAAGCCGATTACCCTGTTTCCAACACCTGAACGCTCGGGCTTCCTGTTCAACTACCATGAGATGGGTCAGCCGGACAAAGAGCCGACCGGTGGACACACGTTGATCCTCGGCCGCCCTGGCTCAGGCAAGTCAGTGCTGTCGGCCTTCCTCATGACCCAAGCCCGTCGCTGCGACGCGCGCGTCTATGTCTTCGACTATCGCATGGGCATGGAAATGGCCGTGAACGCGAATGGCGGGCGCTACAGCGCAATCAAGGCAGGCGAAGCAACCGGTCTCAATCCGCTGCGCACAGAAATCGACGGGCGCGGGCAGGCCTGGTTGTCAGATTGGCTCGCCACGCTCCTACATCGCACAGACAAGCCTTTGAGCCCGATCCAGATCAACCGCATCCAAGAAGTGGTTCGCCAAAATGCAGGTGCCAACGATGCAGCCCTGCGCAACTGGCAGGATCTCACATCTCTGTTCGTCGCAGGGGCGGACGAAGGGGATCTGTTCGAACGGATTCAGGAATGGACCGCTGATGGTCGATATGGCTGGATCTTCGGGCAAAGCTCTGAGGATACCTTCTCGCTCGATGGTGATGTCGTTGGGTTCGACCTGACCGGCATTCTCGACAGCGAAAGCGAAAAGGAACGCATGGCGGTCCTGTCCTACCTGTTTCGGCGGGTCGAACGCGTGATCGAGGACCGCAAGCCAACACTGATCATCATTGATGAAGCCTGGAAAGCGCTGGATAACCCCTATTTCGCAGACCGGCTCAGCAACTGGCTGGTCACGGCGCGCAAACAGAACGCCGTCGTCGTGATGATGACCCAATACGCAAGCCAGCTCGAAAAGACCCGCACCGGCAAGACGATTGTCGAGGCCGTTCCTACGCAGCTTCTGCTTCCTAACATCCGCGCTTCAGCCAGCGATTACACCATGCTCGGTCTTACCGAAAAGGAACTCAGCGTTCTGCTCGACACCGGCAGCAACTCTCGCCTAGCGCTGGTGCGCGACGATCAAGGCTCGGTGGTGATCGATGCCGATCTGAGCGCCCTTGGCCCCTACCTCACGATCCTCGGCGGCATGGAAAAAGGCGAAGCGCTGGTCGGCGCGGATTATCGCCAGAACCCGCAATTTTGGAGACAGATTTGATGCGTAGACTTTGCGTGCTGACCCTCACCCTTTTGACCCTGACAGCCTGCGCGGAATACCGGCCGTCGGAAGCTGACTGCTTCAACTCCTTTGCCGAGGTCAGCCGCAGCAACTGTAATTTCGAGCTACTCGGGCCGATTGGTGGTCTCGGTGAGTAAGCACCGCCTGAATATCCTTGCGGGCTTGGTGTGTTTCGCAGCGCCAATGGCCTGTGCCCAGGGCGTGCCGACCTTTGATTCGGGTATTTTCCTGCAGCGCGAGCGCGTGTTGCAGCAGGGCGAACAAGATCTGGCGCTGCAGCGGGATCGGCTGACCAAAGAAGAAGAGCTTGAAGAGCTCGAGCAAGAACAACTCCAGGCGCTGGAAAGCATCCTCGATGCCTCAACCCTTAGCAGCGGAAATTCAGGCGCGCTGGTCGCTAGTTTGGAAGCAGGCTCATCACCTGAAAGCGCTGCAGCGACGCTTTATGGTCCAGTTGATCCAAACCCCGGCGCGGCACAGATGTTCGGCGACGCCTCCGGCTCGATCGAACAACTGATCATTCGCGCGGCTCAGCAAACGCACAATATGTCCGGCGTGCGCGCGGCTGGTCTGTCGCCTAAGCAATGGCGCTGCCTTTTGCAGGCCCTGATCTGGCAAGAAAGCCGCTTCACCATCGGTGCGCGCTCCCCTGTTGGCGCATTCGGCCTGACCCAGATTATGCCCGGCACGGCGCAGGACCTCGGGATTTATCCAGCCTACTACGAAAACCCCTACATCCAGGTCACCGGCGGCGCGCGCTATCTGGCGCAGATGCTGGCCATGTTTGACGGCAACATCATTCACGGGCTCGCGGCCTACAATGCCGGTCCAGGCAATGTGCAGCGCTACGGCGGCGTGCCGCCGTTTGCCGAGACCCAACACTACGTTCAGGTCATCCCCGAACGCTACAACCTCTACCTTGCCCGCGTCGGCGGCGTTGACGCGCTCGGCACTATCGATCCCGTCTTGCTCGCCAACTCCACCATGAGCCTCACCTCCTTTGGCGCAGGTGTCTATGGCGATTATTCCATGGTCTCCGTGCGCGCGGCAGCACTTCGGGTGCAGGACATCATCACCCGCATTGGCGAAACCGATGACATTCATTCCGCCATGTCGCTCAACACTTACGCGCGCGCTGAACTCGCTCGCTTGATCGCAATCCGCACGCGCCTCAAGGCCGCTCATACCCGCCCGCTTAGCGCGGCCGAGCTGGCCATGGCGGCCGCGCAGGCCCGCGAACAAGACTTCATGCAAATCGATCTGGAGGCACTCCGATGATCCGCTTACTTTCTACCGTTGCCACCTGCGCGTTGCTGGTTGCCTCACCCGTATCTGCCCAAGGCGTGCCGACTGTCGACACACGCAACATCGCGCAGGAAATTCGCCAGCTGCAGCAAATGCTGGAGGATTTCGGGATCCAGACCGACCAGCTCGACACGCTGCTCGAACAGCTCGACTTGGTGCAGCAGCAACTCGACACGCTCAATGAGACCTACGCCGCCCTGACCGGCGCGACGGATATCATTGAAATGGCCATGGGTGGTGATCTCGACGGGCTTCTCGATCAGGAATTCGGCGATCTCCTTGGCACCATTCAGCAAATCCAAAGCGGTGATTTCAGCGGCCTCATCGGCAACGCGGCCCCGGAGATGGAAGGCCGCATGACGCAAGCGCTGGAGGATGCAGGCTTTGACCAAGATAGCCTGTCCAACATGGCCAGTAGCGGCAATCCAGGGGCCGAGCGCATCGCAAGCCAAGCAGGCACCGGGGCAGTAATGTCAGCGGCAGCAGAGAACAGCTACGAAGAAGCTGCGCAGTCCCTCGAACGGGTTGAACAGCTGGTCTCGCTGATCCCGGACATGGAAACGCTCAAGGAAGCAGTAGACCACAACACCCGCGTCACAGCCGAGTTGGCCATTGCCATGACGCGCATGTGGGAGCTCGAAGCCATTCAAACCGTCGGCGCGGGCCAATCCGGCGTGGTGGATGCCGCCACGCTGGCCGAAGAGCGCCGCTATATGGACTTCACCCTGCCAGACCTGCGTGCGGATTGATCCCATGAGCAGCGAGGCAGAAATCATCGAAGAAGAGCTCGTCTACGGCGCACGACGACGCGAGCTCATGTGGCAGAAACTGGGACTGACAGGCATGGCGTTTGGCATGGCAGGCTGCCTCGCCGCAGCCCTTGTTGCCCTGTTCGATGTGGACCCGCCGCCCATGATCGTGCCTTTTGATTCTGAGACCGGCATGGCCCTCCCCAATGCCATGGTTGAAGCCGTCTCACTCACGGAACGCCCCGCGATCATCGAGGCACAGGTCTACCGCTATGTCATAGATCGAGAGACGTACAATCAGCTCGATAATGATGTGCGTGTGCGGCGGGTCCTGGACCAGTCGGACGGCGCAGCCGCTGCGGGACTGCGCGCGCTTTGGACAAGTGGCCATGAGGCCTATCCACCGGACAGCTATGGCACAGATGCCCGCCTTGACGTCGAGGTTTTGTCGATCACACACATCAGCGCCAACCGTGCCCAAGTGCGCCTACGCAAGCGGCTGAACTCACCACGCGGCTCTCAAAACGGGCTCTTCACCGCAACGCTGATGTTTGAGTTTAGGCCCGAGAATAGCCGGTCAATCGACGATGTCTGGCAAAACCCTTTCGGCTTCACCGTCACTGAATATGCGATCCGCTCGGATCGTCTGGAGTAACCCATGCGCCGCCTGTTCCTGATCCTCGCCTTCCTCCTTCCGCTTGCTGGCACCGCCTATGCAGAGACCCAGCCACGCCAAGGCCCCTATGATGCCCGCGTTCGGCTCGCCACCTATCAGGATGGGCAGGTCTACCGTATCCGCACCAGCCTGACCCATGTGACCAGCATCGAGTTTGGCCAAGGCGAGACCATCCGCTCAATCATTGCAGGCGACACAGAAGGCTTCCTTCTGGACGGCGTGCCCGGCGGTCAGGCCTTTGCGATCAAGCCCGTCACGCGCGGCGCGCATACCAACATCACCGTCTATACCAACCGGCGCAGCTATTATTTCAACGTCACCGAGGCAAGCTCGCCGACCTTCTATGTCATCCGCTTCACCTATCCCGAGGCGGCACCACGGCAATCCCGTGCCGCGTCAACCACGCCAGCCAACCACGCCTATGGCGTCAGCGCGCAATCCGAGATCACCCCGCGCGAAATCTGGGACGACGGCACCTTCACCTATTTCCGCTTTGCCGCGAACGCACCGCTGCCCGCGATCTTTCGCTTGTCGGCTGGCAATGAGCGGAGCGTGAATGCGCTCGCGCGGCCAGATGGCGTGATCCGCGTGTCAGGTGTCAGTGATCGATGGGTACTAAGGCTCGGCGAGGATGAAATCTGCGTTCAAGAAATGAGCGAGGCAAATCATAATGAGTGAAACTGCCGAACTGAAAAAGCGCCTCGAAGCACTTGAAGGCAAACCACTAGATCCAAAGGGACGGCCGTCTGTTGTCACTATTGCCGTGGGCATCGGGGCAATCGCGGCCCTTGGCGGTCTCTTGCTGTTGTTCTCTGACAGCTCTGAACCCGACAGCCTCGAAACCGCATCGCCGGATGAGTTCCAAACGGCGGGACCGGGCTTTGGTACGCTCGAGCCCACGCCTGCACCGATCGACACGTCCCCACCGCCGGAGCCGGAATCAGACAGCGAAACAGAAGAGCTGCGCGCGCAAATGGCCGCCATGCGGTCCGAACTCGAAGCCCTGCGCAACGCACCTGCACCTGAGGCCCCGGCCGTCGACACAGAAGCGCTCAACAGCCTGAGCGCGGAGATCGATGACTTGCGCAGCGAGGCAGCTGCAACTCAGGCCGCTTTGCGCGAAGAGTTGGAAGAACGTGCCCGACAAATCCAGCGACTGCAGAATGATCTGGAGCTCGCACGCCTGGAAACGCCGCGCACGCCCGCACCAACAGTCCCCACGGCCGAAGAGCTGCGCCTTCAGGAGCTGGAACGGCGGCGGCAGGCCGAACTTGAAGAACTGCAAGCGCGTATTGCCAGTCCTATCATCGCCTTTGGCGGCAGTGGAAGCAGCAACAACGAAACCGCCGCACAACAACGACGACTGGATGGCGACACAGACTTTGTCCGCAACGGCGCTGAACCTGCCGAGGTGACGCAGGCCCAAGTGATCGTGAACCCGTCAAACACGGTTGTTCAGGGCACGATGATCCAGGCCGTGCTGGAGACAGCGATCGACAGCTCGCTCGCCGGTCAGGTCCGCGCGATGGTATCGGAAGATGTCCACGCATTTGACGGCTCGCGGATCCTGATCCCGCGCGGCGCGCGTCTGATCGGACGGTATCAATCTGGTCTCGATATTGCGCAGCAACGCGTGACGATTGCTTGGGATCGGATCATTCTGCCAAGCAACCAGACCGTCGAAATCAGCGCCTTTGGTGGCGATGAGCTGGGGCGGTCCGGCACGGCCGGTTTTGTCGACAGCCGCTTCAGCACGAGGTTTGGGTCAGCCGCCCTGATATCACTGATCGGAGCCCTGCCCGCTGTGGCAGCCCAGAACACCGAAGATGAGATCGCCTCAGATGTCCTCGAGGGCATTGGCGAAGACCTGCAAGACAGCACCCAGAGCGTGATTGGCGAATACCTCTCCGTCTCTCCCGTAATCTACGTCGATCAAGGTGCCCGCGTCACCGTGATGGTCGACCGCGATCTGGAAATTTTCTGATCATGACCGCAAGCTATCTTCAAAGCTCGATGGACAAGATCCCCGAGGCGCGTGACCCCAAGCTGATCGAACTTTGCATCAACCCCGACGGCACGCTGTGGGCCGAGTTTCAGGGGGATCACTTCATGCGGAACGTCAATCGACAGCTCTCGGCGAATGAGATCAAGGACCTGGGAAATCAGATTGCCTCCGCCGCGAACACCACGCTCAGCCGGACCAAGCCCATAGTGTCGGTCAGCATCACCTACCGTGACCGCCCGATCCGCGCGCAAGTCATCCAGCCTCCGGCCGTTGATGGCGGCTATGCGATATCCCTGCGGTTCTTCGCCGACCTGCCATTGGACCAGATCAAGCTGTCCTATCTGTTCGGCAAAGAACGCAGCAATGAGGGTGCAAGACGCAAGCGCAATGCCGAGCTGCGCGATGTCGTGGCCACGGGTGACATCGATGCCGCAATCAAGTTTTGCGTCACGCACAAGCTCAACATGATCGTGTCCGGCGGCACCTCGACGGGCAAGACCGTCACCGCGCGCAAAATCCTCTCTTTTGTGCCAACCGACGAGCGTATCGTCACCATCGAAGAGGCAGCCGAGCTGCGTCCGGCGCAACCCAATGTCGTCACGCTGATGTCTGACCGCGATGAAGCCACGCGCAGCGCTGATGTCCTGCTGACCTCGACACTGCGGATGCGGCCGGACCGGATTGTCTTAGGCGAAGTACGCGGCAAGGAGGCCATGACCTTCCTTGAGGCCATAAACACCGGCCATGGTGGCTCTCTCACCACACTGCACGCTGAAACGCCACAACTTGCGGTCCAGCGCCTCGCCATCGCGGCCCTGAAGACAGATGTGCCCATGACCTATCAGGACATGAACGACTACATCACCCGCTCGATTGATGTGATCATTCAGGCTGGTCGTCATGACGGCGCGCGTGGCATCACTGAATTCTATCTGCCAGTTGACCAAAGCCAAAAAACTGAGCCTCATTCAAAGGAAACAGCCCATGTTTGAATACAAGATTGAAAAGATCAACACCGCCAGGACTAAGCCACCGAAGATCGAAGCGCAGCTGACCGCCCTTGGTCAGGATGGCTGGGAATTGGTCTCCGTCGTGCCGGATTTCGACGGCGAGCACATCCTGACGGCCTTCCTGAAACGGCGCACCAGCGCGAGCGCTTAAAAGCAAATCGAGGAGGAACTGATGGGCGTCGTCACCTGGATGGTTGAGACAACCGACAACTTTCTGGACGATGCGGCTCAAACCACCTTTGGCAACGTCGCCGGTCAGCTTGGCGGCGTCATCGCCGTGGCCTCGACACTCGCGGTGATCGGCGTCTTCCTCAACATGGTGTTTCAGTACAAGTCCATGGACGGGCGGACTGCGTTCTGGTTCGCGCTCAAACTCATGCTTATCTCGCTGTTTGCAATGAACTGGGTCCAATTCAATGCTGTGGCCAGCGCCCTCATCGACGGCCTAGACCAGCTCGCAGGTGGCATGGTGGCGGGGCTCGGCGGCGGAGGTGCTGGGGCAGGATATTTTGCCGAGGCCTTCGACGATCTCATCGAAGAGTTCGGCGACTACCTGAACGCGGCCGGTGACAACATGCATTGGATGGCCGGAGCCCTGATCGGCGCGATCGGCGCTTTCCTCCTCGGCGTCATCGGGGCGCTTTGCGGCCTTGTCCTGATCTTCGCGAAAATCATGCTGGCCTTCATGATCGGCATCGCTCCAATCATGATCGCGCTGTCGTTGTTCGACGTCAGCAAGGACTATTTCCACCGTTGGCTGTCCAGCACGGTATCCTACGCGCTCTACCCCCTCGCAATCGCAGGAGTATTTTCGACGGTCGTAGGCATGTCCCGCTCGCTAATGACCGAACTCGGAGATCCCTCCGGTGCAAGCAACATCGGTGCGCTGGTGCCCTTCTTCATGATGATGTTCCTCGCAGGCGGCATGATCATCGCCACCCCGCTGATCGTCCGCTCTATCTCAGGCAATTTCATGATGGCCGGACCGCCGAGCATGACGGGGCCGAGCGGCTTCGCCAAAGGTTTGATCGGCACAAAGGGCTCTCGTGCAAGAACGCGTTTTGGAAGTAGGTCTAATGCGGAAATTGCGGGGGTTGGGATACGGCAGGCGGGCAGTGCTACAGTTTCTCTGGTTCAGAAGATTGCGGATCGGGCGAAGCGGTTGGAGTGAAATCGGCCCAATATCTCTTTTCTTGGCGCACCTCCAACCAACATTCATTTCCATCACGCGTTCCTATATATTCACCCCATGACCACCTTCGAATCCCACTTTCCCCCAATGGCATCCCGCACCCATGAGGTTTGCGGACCGTCGGCGATGGCGTTTGCTGTTGCACTTGGTGCTCGGTTGGGCGGCAAGGTGCTTTGGGTCCGTGAGGCATGGCGGGGCGATCAAATCAATCCGGCTGGGGTGATCCCCTATCTTGATCCGCAATACCTGCTTTTGGCGCAGGCTCCGAGCCACTTGGATGTGCTTGCCAGCGCCGAAGAAGCTCTGCGTTCTGGCAGTGTCGCCTTGGTCGTCATGGAGCTGACCCAGCCCGTTGGCCTGACTGAGGGGCGACGCTTGCAGCTTGCGGCTCAAAGCGGAAAAACAATGGGCCTTTGCATTCTGCCCGAGGGGATGGGCAGCAATGCCGCACAGACCCGGTGGCATTGTACTCCCATCTTTGATGATGCGAACACGGCAGAGGACTCGACTCTTCAGCGGTGGAAAATTATAAGGAACAAATCAGGAACATTAAAAGCGTGGAATGTGAAGTGGAATGCGCAAACGCGTCGTATCAATGTGGTTTCCGAGGCTGCCCAGCGATAGGGTTCTACGCGCACGTGCGCAGGTCACGGCCAACGACAACCGCCCCTTTGTGCTCACACATCACGAGAAAAACACTGACCGTATCTATTGCCTGAACCGCGCCGCCGAGACGCAGGGGTTGCATCGCGGCATGGGGGTCTCGGATGCGCGGGCCTATTGTCCCGACCTGCTAAGCCAACCCGCCGACACGGTTGCCGATGCGCGGTTTTTGCAAATGCTGGCGCGGTGGAGTAAGCGGTATTGCCCTTGGGTGGGCCTTGATGGCTCGGATGGATTGATGCTCAACATCACAGGATCAGCGCATCTATTCGGTGGCGAGGCGGCGATGCTCGACGACATGCGTCACCGTCTCGCGCGCGCGGGCCTGAGCGGCCATATCGCGGCAGCCAACACGCGCGGCGCGGCTTGGGCGCTGACCCACTACGGGCGCTCCGCCCAAGACGACATTCGCACGCTGCCCGTTGCCGCCCTACGCCTCGATCCCAAAACTGACACTGCGTTGCAACGTCTCGGTTTGCGCAAAATCTTCGACCTTCTCGATCTGCCACGCGCCACGATCGCGCGTCGTTTTGGCCCTGATGTGGTGCTGCGTCTGGATCAGGCTATGGGGGCGCAAGACGAGGTCATCGCGCCCTTGGGCGAAGTCCCACACTATGGTGTGCGATTGACATTGCCCGACCCGATTGGCTTGGCGGCAGACGTGATGATGGGGACAGAGCGCCTTTTGGCTCGGCTGTGCGAAAAGCTCAAAGAGCAGGACATGGGCGCACGCCAGTTGCAACTCACCCTACGCCGCGTTGATCAAGGCGCGCAGCAGGTCGAGCTGCGTCTTGCCGCCCCCATGCGCGATGCTACGCGGATTTTGCCGCTGTTCGCACGCGGTGTTGATGCAGTGGATGCAGGCTATGGCATTGACCAGATGCGCCTTGAGGCCACGCAGGTGGAGCCTCTCTTGCCCGCGCAAATCACGACAACCACGGCGGCGCGTCCCGATGGATTAGATGATCTAATCACGCGGCTTGGCAACCGCATCGGGCTGGAGAATATCCAGCGTTTTTTGCCCGCCGATAGCCATATCCCCGAGCGGAGTTTCCAGATCGCCCCTGCGGCCTATAGCGAAGCGCAGGGCGCATGGTCGCGTCATCGTCCGCGCCCGTTGAAACTCTTCCCGCCCGAACCGATAGCAGGCACGGGTGCGCGACCGCCCGCGCGTTTCCGCTGGCGGCGCATGGCGCTTACAACGGGGCGCAGCACAGGGCCTGAACGCATCGCGCCAGAATGGTGGCTGCCTGATGAGGCGTGGCGGTCGGGCGTGCGTGACTACTGGCATGTCGAAACGCGAGAGGGGCGGCGGTTGTGGCTGTTCTACACACCGCAAAACCCCGCGTGGTTTGTGCATGGGGAGTTCGCATGAACGCTCGCAATCCATCGCTGGACCCCGGATACGCGGAACTGTGCTGCACATCCAATTTCACGTTTCTGCGCGGCGCATCGCATCCAGAGGAGTTGATCGCCCGCGCAGCAAGCCTTGGCCTGACCGCCATCGCGATCACGGACCACAACTCGCTGGCGGGCGTGGTGCGGGCCTTCTCCGCGCTCAAGGAATTGCGCCATGAGTTTGGCGACGATGCCCCGCTGCCCAAGCTGATCATCGGGGCGCGTCTGGTCCTGCGCGACAGCGACACGCATTGGATCGCCCTGCCCCAAGACCGCGCCGCCTATGCGCGGCTAACGCGCTTGCTCACCCTCGGCAAGCGCCGCGCCCCCAAAGGCGCGTGCTACCTCGACCTGCGCGACATTGCCCAAGGCGGCGCGGGAATGAGCCTCATTGCCCTGCCGCAATCGACCTTGCGCGAGAGTGCCCCCGAAATCGCCACACTCAAAAAGCATTTCCCCAAGGACGTGTTTATCGGCGCGGCCCCGCGCTATGACGGCAGCGATCAGCAGCATTTCGACGCCGTTGCACGGCTTGCGCACCGCACCGCCGCGCCGATGGTGGCGGTCGGGGATGTGTTAATGCACCACGGATCACGACGACAGTTGGCCGATGTGCTGACCTGTATCCGAGAGGGCATCACGATTGACCAAATCGGCACCCGCGCACTTCTCAATGCGGAGCGTCGTCTCAAAGGTGAAGCCGATATGGCGCGGCTCTTTGCGCGTCATCCCGCCGCCCTGCGCCGCACTGTGGAGATCGCGGCACGGTCAAGTTTCTGCCTTTCCGAGTTGAGCTATGAATATCCTGACGAGATCGCGGGGGACGAGCCACCCCAAGAGCGTTTGGCGCGGCTGGCGCGTGAAGGGTTGAAAATCCGCTATCCGAACGGCGCGCCGGATACGGCCATCGCGCAGATGAACAAGGAGTTGGCACTGATCGAAACGCTCGACTTCCCCGCCTATTTCCTCACCGTCCATGACATTGTGCAGTTCGCCCGCTCCCAAGGCATCTTATGCCAAGGGCGCGGCTCGGCAGCCAATTCGATCCTGTGTTATCTGCTCGGCATCACCGACGTCAGTCCCGAGACCATCACTATGGTGGTGGAGCGCTTCGTCTCAGAGCATCGCGGCGAGCCGCCTGATATTGATGTGGATTTCGAGCATGAACGCCGCGAGGAAGTCATCCAGCATATCTATGCCAAATACGGGCGTCACCGCGCAGGGCTATGTGCCACGGTAATCCATTTCCGCTCGCGTGCCGCCATTGCGGAGGTAGGCAAGGTCATGGGTCTTTCCAAGGATGTCACCGCCAACCTGTCAGGGCAGATTTGGGGATCGGGCAATGGCGGTGCGGACCCCGAGAGGGTCAAGGAATTGGGTCTCGATATGAGCGATCCGCGCCTTGCACTGACCATCAAGCTCATCGGGGAGATCATCGGATTTCCGCGTCACCTCAGCCAGCACGTCGGCGGGTTTATCATCACCAAGGGGCGTTTGGACGAACTCTGTCCGATTGAAAATGCGACGATGGAGGACCGCACGATCATCGAGTGGGACAAGGACGACATCGACGCGCTCGGCATTCTCAAAGTCGACATTCTCAGTCTCGGTATGCTCACCTGCATCCGCAAGAGTTTCGATCTGATCACGCAGCATGGCGGCCCAAACTATAGCATCGCGACCATCCCGCAAGCCGATGCGCCGACCTTTGACATGCTTTGCGTCGCCGATGCCATTGGCGTGTTTCAGGTGGAAAGCCGCGCACAGATGAACTTCCTGCCGCGCATGAAGCCGCGCGAATTCTATGACTTGGTGATCGAGGTCGCTATCGTTCGTCCTGGGCCGATCCAAGGCGGCATGGTGCATCCCTATATCAATCGCCGCCAAGGCAAAGAGCCTGTCACATTCCCCTCCGACGCGCTCGAAAAAGTACTCGGCAAAACCCTCGGCGTGCCACTGTTCCAAGAGCAAGCCATGCAAATCGCCGTGGTCGCGGCAGGGTTTTCACCGTCCGAAGCCGACAAGCTACGCCGCTCCATGGCGACGTTTCGGCGGATGGGCACCATCGGCCAGCTGCGTGAGCAATTTATCAGCGGCGCGGTGGAACGTGGTTATGATCAGGCCTTTGCGGAGAGCTGCTTTTCCCAGATCGAGGGCTTTGGCGAATACGGGTTTCCCGAAAGCCACGCCGCCGCTTTTGCCATGCTCGCCTATGTCTCCGCGTGGCTCAAACGCCATCACCCTGCCGCCTTTGCCTGCGCGTTGCTTAACTCCCAGCCGATGGGATTTTACGCCCCCGCCCAAATCGTGCGAGATGCCCGTGAACATCAGATCGAAGTGCGCCCCATCTGTGTGAACAACAGCGATTGGGACAACACATTAGAACGCCGTGCTGATGGATCGCTGGCGCTCAGGCTCGGGTTTCGCCAGATCAAAGGCTTTCGCGAGGAAGATGCCGCGTGGATCGTCGCGGCGCGGGGCAACGGCTATCCCGACCCCGAGGCGCTGTGGCTGCGCGCAGGCATTTCACCTGCGGTGCTGGAACGGCTGGCCGAGGCGGATGCCTATGCGGGCCTCGGCATGGGGCGGCGCGATGCGCTCTGGGCGGTGAAGGCAATCACAGGCCCCAAGCCGCTACCGCTGTTCAACGATCCGATCGAAGGCGAAGGCATACATGAGCCATCGGTAACTCTGCCCGCGATGCACCTCGGGGAAGAGGTGGTCGAGGATTACGTCGCCATGCGCCTGTCGCTCAAGGCCCATCCGATGGAGTTGCTACGCCCCGATATGGACGGCCTGACACCCCACGCGGCGCTCCCCGATGTGCCTCTTGGCCCGATTGCGGGGCGGTCTATTTCTGTCTGCGGCTTGGTGATCACGCGCCAGCGCCCTGGCACCGCGTCAGGTGTGGTGTTCTTAACGCTGGAGGATGAGACAGGTGTGTCGAACGTGGTGGTGTGGAAAACGGTCTACAAGCAGTTTCGCCGTGCCGTCATGGGAGGACGGTTGCTGCGCGTCACCGGTATGGTTCAACGCGAAGGCATCGTGGTGCATCTCATTGCGCAGCACATCGAAGACGTCTCGCACCGCCTCAGCACTCTCGGCCATCCGATGGAAAACGCCATCGGCATCACTCAACCCCAAGCCGACGACGCCCCGCGTTCACGCCCGCAACCCCGCGCCATGCATCCTCGAGATCAGGCGAAGCGGTTGTTTCCGAGCAGGGATTTTCATTGAGATATTCGCTGCGACGCAAAATGTTCTTCATCGTAGTAAGTGGCTTACCCGAAACTGACCTCGGTCAAAACATAACAGATCACAGCATACCTCCCTTTCACCCTCGAACCGCCTCCTCCATAAATTTCTCCACCCTCTCTGTACCTGTCCGATACTCGTCCAAACTAGGATTATCATCGTTCGGCTCACCCCGCTCTTCCCTGGCCAAATCATCGATCTCTTCTCGCCGTCCTCCACCGCCTTCAGGGCCACCTGAAACGGCTCTCGGCACTTCCAACGCACAAATCTTAGCCTCCAACGCCTTGATCTGCCCTTGCAGCCCACGCATTTGGTCACCTGCTGAGGGATACGGCAGATCGCCTGCCTGCTTGTCGAAGATCTGCTTAAAGAACCGATCCTCATAGTATTTGATCCGCTTGGCCCGCACGGGCATTTGTGCGTCCACCACGAGAACGATGTCATCAAGATCCATACGCCGTGCCTCATCCTCAGGTAGCAACGCGGTCTCTTCGGTCCGTTCAGACATACTACGCCCCGCGAATGGGTTGCGACCGACCGACCGTGAGCGGGTCACAACGCGCTTGGTGGTTTTGCCAACGGCTTTGCTCAGCTCTTCGATGGTCTTTTCATCTGAAGGGGTCAGATAGAGCTTGATACCCGCGTTGCCTTGAAGGGCGCGGCGGGCATTCTCGCCGTAGATCTCGTCCAAAGCCGGGATGGTCTGTGTGACAATCGCGAGATTGGCACGATAGGATCGAAGGGTTTCGATGCTGTCGAGCACGATCGGCATTTTGCCCAGACGGTTGAACTCATCGAGCATGATCATCACCGGCCAGGGTTCGTCCTTGCCGGGTTCATGGTCCTGCAGCGATGCCAATAAATCGGAAAAGAACAGGCGGATCAACGGTGCGAGGGGTTTCACCATTAGCGGTTCAACCACCAGATAGACGGAAAACGGCGTCTTTCGGATGTCGCGAAAATCGAAGTCAGACGTTGCTGTTGCTCGGTCGATCGCAGGGCTTGACCATTGTTTCAGGCCAGATGTCATCAGAAGCGATAGATAGGACGTCAGCGTGTCGTTGTTGGTCGAAGCCATGCGCATGAAGATCAGCTTGGCGGCTGGATTGACCGCTTCATCGGCGCGACGGCGATACTCCTTCTGCTTGTCACCGCCAGAGGCCGTGATGCGATAAATCTCACCCAAGGTCGGCCGCTTGCGCTCAAAGGCCAACAGACCCGCCGCGACAAACAGGTCGATTCCGCCATCGAGGAGCCCTTGGACGCGGTCGCTATCAACTTGCAGGAACAATGAGGCTAGAAGCTGCAGCTCCATCTGCTGGCGGTCGACGTTGTCCAGCGCCGATATGCGCAACAAAGGATTGTAGCGATGCGAGCGGCCATCCTTCCAATCAGTGGGCGCAAACCGGAACACCTTGTCGCCCTGCGCTGCCCTATGGCGCACTGTTGCCTCGAAATTTTCCCCCTTCACGTCCAACACCACCGCGCTGCCCTGATAGGTAAGCAGGTTCGGGATAACGAACCCCGTCGTTTTGCCGCGGCCGGTCGGGGCGACGATCAGGGCATGGGGGAACACCTTGGACATCACGAAGGGTTTACGGCTCCTGGGCTTACCCATTTTGCCGAGGACAAAGCCTTGGCCAGGCTTGCCAAAGAAGCCGTTCCTCCTCATCTCGGACATCTGCTGCCAGTGGGTTTCACCGAATTTGGTCAGCGTGTCGTTCATCAAGACGGCACTAAGCAAAACACCGAAACCCGTGCTGATCCCCACGATCAAGTGAACGATCTGCATATCGCCGGGATTGGTCGCTCGAAGAGCCCCATAGCTACGCGCCAGCATGAAGAAATCGATATCTGCCCCGACCCCGAACCAGCGGAATGCCAGAAAGGCGGACGCCAGAACATACCCCAACACCGCGCCCAGAAGAGCAAAGCTCATGACGCCGAGTGCGATTCGCGTCTTACCCATGCGTCACGCCCTTTTCGCTGTCGGCATCGACATGCCGCTCGCGTTGAACATCAATTTCTTCATTGGCGATTTCATCGAGGACGTGCTCCATCGCCACACTGTTCGCCAGAGTGGCATCGCTCTGCAGATAGGCCTTGGCCGCATAGAGCCGGTCCAGGCGGTCTTCGATATGTTGTTCCAGCGCGGTCTCATCACCAATTGCCAAGTCCGGGGTATTTTCTTCACCGGCCAGATCCTCCAGTTCGGCCCTCAAAGTCTCGCGCTCCAGATCGTTTCGGAATGGATCTGCGGTCGGATCATCTCTCAAACGGCTCAGGATGTCAGAGGTGGTCGGCGGCAACCCGTCGACTATGGCTTCCTCCCGGTCGGCCTCCACCGCTCCACTGTCCTTGAGAACTTCAGCATCGGCCAACATCCGGCCCAGATCACTGTGCACCTGGTCCAGGCGGTCGATCGCTTTCTCAAGCTCATCGGCGCGTGACAGGTCAAAGCCGTCCTGCTCGGCAATCGCCTTCAAATCCTGTCCAAGCCATTGCCGCTCCAGCGCAGCATTGCCCGCGCCGATTTCGACGCGACGCGTCACATCCTGCTGGTCAATGCCGGTGCCTTTCAAAGCCTCTTGAAGGCGTTCGGCGAGCACTGAATTCTGCAAAGCGCCTTGGGCTTGGGCCCGTATATTCGCAGCGGAATAGATCCCACTTTGGGACGCGTCCTCGAGCAAGGTGTGGGACTGCGTTCCCATTGGGCTAAGATGTGACAGTGTGCGATAGATGTCGTTCAGCTCATGCTCCAGCGCCGCGCGCCGCTCCACCGGGGCGTCTGCGACAATGCGTTCGGCCTGGTTGATCTTGTCGTGAAAGGCATCCACGACCTCATCAAAGGAATGCTGTTCTTCGGCCATGCCATATACCTTTCCATCTGCTTCAATCGGTTTGCCCTGCGCCAAAAGCGTCGCGGCCTTGTCCAAGGCAGCTGCAATGTCACGCTGGTTCTCGCGCGAGGCTTCGGCGGCCAGGCCGCGATAAAACCGCGCGTTCTGCGCCACCTCAGCCAAGGCAAGGTCAAGCTCCGGCCCCACGCGGTCACGTTCGGCCAGCTTCTGCCCCGTAGCTTCTGCACGACGTTGGTCCACGTCGCTTGGCCTCTTCGTCGTGATGCCACGTTCGAGCTTTCGCGTCGCCTCAAGGCGCAACCCATAGCGGTCCGACACCTCGACCATCGCCTCGCGAAACCTGTCGTAGTTGAAGTGGTGCCCTTCTTTTAGAAAGAAGAATTCACCGTCTTTGCTGCGCCGGTTCAGCACGATATGGGCGTGCGGGTGGTCCCGGTCCTCATGCACGGCCGCGATGTAGTCAAAATGGCTGCCCTCGCCCTGAAAGAAACGCTCGCAAATCTCGCGCGTGATCTCGGCGACATCCTCGCCGCGCGTGCCAATCGGAAAAGCCATCAACAGATGAGAAGTGTGCCCCAACTTAGGATGGAACCCCTCATTCCATTGCGCTGAAAACCTTCGCGTGACCTGTTCAATCTCTTTGGCTGACAGGACGCTTTGGCCGTCATAAGTGCCACGGCTGTCGATGATAAAGCTCGACTTGGTGGTCAGGTATTCCAGCTGGTTGCGCAGCTGCGTTTTGTTGTGTGTGCCGCCATCACGAATAGCTTTGAAGATCGCGGGGGAATGCCCCATGGCCGCGCGCGCCATCTGCTTGGCGCGTGCGCGCGGGACGCCGCCCCGAATGCGGCTCCAGTCCCTATCGAAGAAGGCGTCCTGTGCGGCGGAAACGGCGCTATTGCGGGCCATCGGCAAAGCCTCCCAGAACGCGGGCAACCTCACCGGACAACGCGCTGCGGCGGCGCTGCGCCATGTCCTGCACCTGGTCAGCGATGTTGAAGATCAGACCGGCCAAGGCACGAACTTGTGAGTGGGCAGAATTACCATAGGGCGGTGTCTTGCCCTGTCGCTTTGCCTCGTTCAGGCGCTGTGCAATCTGGTTGATGTTGTTGCCGGTGCGATTGAGCGACGCCGAGAGCCCCTGCATCTGATTGGCCAATTCGTCGTCTGGAACGAAGAGATCGTTGGACGCATGGATAAACCGCCGCAATCCCTCGGCGCGGCTGGAGATATCATGCCGCGCCAACACCGCGTCGAAGCCCGCAAGCTCCTTAGGCGTGAGCCGGACATTCACCAGTTCAGAACGCACGCGCGCATCAAGCTTGCGGCTTTGATCAGCCTTCAACGTGTAGAAGATGCTGCGGGTGGTGACACCGAATTCACGGGCCAGATCCTCGATCGACACCCCTTCGGCACGCTTGCGCACAATGGCAAAACGCTGGGTTTGCGTCAGTCGTTTGTGCCGTGGTGCGCGCGGTCGGACCATGTGAAGTAATCACCCCTATTTCTTGCCAGCATCATACAGGCAGCCCTGTTATGGCATTTCGCCATAATTGAATCAATATTATAATATTGTATCAACTGCCTGTATTTCGTTTGGAGCAGCCAAAGGCTGCGACCGCCGGGCAGAGCCCGGCCATATGCGCAAGAGACGATATTTGGAGATCCTGATTGGGATCAGAAGAATGGTTCCGGCTGCAAAAAAATCACCACCAATCGTACCAGGTGAGAACAGATCCTTTTGCCTTTGTTCATCAAATCATGATACGCTCACAGCATGAGCAAAAATGCGACCATGCAAAGAAGTGTATCTACGGGCCGTTTCGCGTCCAAAGCCTTGGGCAAAGGCAAAGCAACCAAGTTCGCTATGGTTGAAGGCATATCTCTGAGCCAGAGGTCCGCCACTTTGATCTCCCGTATGGAACAACGCGGTTTGAAAGGGGACGCATTGCGTAGCGCAATCGCTGAATCGTTTGCAACCAAGCGGGGCTGATGAGCCGCTACGACGCGACCAAGGATCCACTCTGCTACACCGGTACGCAAGTTCTCCGAAACAAGGCAGGGCTACAGGATCAGAATAAGCTCGACCAGTTTGAACAACTGATGTTTTTGTCGCGGTCACAAGAACCCCTGCCAGAAGGTTTTCTCGACTATGATCATTACAAGCGTATCCATCATCATTTCTTCCAAGATGTCTATGATTGGGCAGGTCAGCCCCGCGAAATCCGGACAGGAAAAGGCGGAAATTGGTTCTGCTATCCCGAGTACATTGACGCGGAAATGAACAAGATATTCAGTCAACTGGCCTCAGAAAGCCATTTGACTGACCTTTCTGAGGCAGCACGATTTGCAAGCCGCGCTGCGCATTATATTGCCGAGATCAATGCCGTTCACCCCTTCCGCGAAGGAAATGGTCGATGCCAGCTAACCCTGCTCGACATCCTGCTAAATATTTCCGGTTTCGAGATGGACGAAGCAGAAATCGACCCGAGCGAATTCATGCACGCGATGATTGCAAGTTTTCATGGCGACAACGAAGCTTTGTCACACTGTATTCTCAAGATGATGGAATGAAGAACAACACAGAACAGGCCAACGCTGAATGAACGCGGTTGCCCGCGTCCACTGCCGTTTTGATCTCTTCCAAAGTCATCGCAACGCCTCCTCAAGGATTGCGAGAGCCCCGAGACAATCGTCGATATAGGGCTGTTCCTCGCCTTCCAGATCGTTCAGCTCCAACCGGTTCAACACCGCATAAAGCGTGGCGCGCGCCTCGCGGGCGGCGCTCCGCAGACTCACGGTGTCTCCCAAACGCGCGGTCGCAAAATCATCGTTGTGATAATCAGGGGTCATGCTGCCACCTCGTTGCTTTGATCTGCAGCGTTCAAAACAAAGTCGGCAGCTTTCTGCGCGTCGGACGCCGCACGAAAAATCGCCCGCTTGTCTTCTTTGAGCGCCGTCAGCCAACCCTCGACATAGGCTGCGCTTTGACCAAACTCCGGGGCAACGCCAATCTGTACCCCCAGAAAACACGCTCCGATCTCGGCCACTAGTTCTTCGAAAGCGTATGCCTCTCGGTTCGCAAACTTTTTGATCCGCTCCAGCCGCTTTTCGCTGCCGGTCCAGTGGACCTTATGCCGACGTCGGCATAAGGCCCATAATGCCGATGTTCGGATTATGCCGCGCCGATCCCAACAACCTGTTGCGGTGTTAGAAGACCGGCGCGGCGTGTC